>NZ_JBPYDF020000004.1:0-4738 GCF_051847395.2 Psychrobacter sp. 1Y1 | reverse complement strand
GACTAAGGGTAAGCCTAGAGAGGGTGCAAAGGTGCTCTACGGCGATCCTAGGCTCACTGAGCAACTGATTAATACTACACCTTATAAGCAAAAGTATAAGTCAGGAGTGTTATCTTTTACGGAAGATGCTAAGGGGCTTACTGATGAGCAGAAGAAAGACATCATGCAACGCTTTGAAGATACCTTGTTTACAGGGCTAGAGCCTGACCAGTACGATATTTTATGGATAGAACATAGCGATAAAGACGGACGGCTTGAACTAAATTTTCTGATTCCAGGTCAAGAGCTGAGAAGCGGTAAACGGTTACAGCCATTCTATGCAAAAGCCGACTTAGTAAGAGTCAATGCTTTCAAAAATATCATCAATCAAGAGTATGGGCTAACTGACCCCAATGAGCCAGAGCGCAAACGATTGACCAATCCTTACATTAATAATGCGCCACGCCCGACACCGTATAATAAAAAGCCTAAGCCTACAAAGGAAGAGGACGATGAAATTATTGCCAACCCTCCTAATACTAATGCTTTGAAAGAAGCTATTGATCGAAAAATGCTGCAAAGCCTAGCCAATGACGAACTTAAAAACCGTAAAAGTGTAATTAATTTTTTAGGCTGTTTAGGGTTAGAGATAAAACGTGCCACTAAAAGCTCTATAAGCGTTTTGCACCCTACTATGAAGAGGAATATTAGGCTGAAGGGTGCTTTTTACAAAGAGGATTTTCGAGCTGTAAACCACCAACCTCGCATTATCGAGGAGCTTCAGCAAAGATATGCTAGAACTATTGAGTCTCGTGGAAGTAGAGACTCAAAAACGTGGATTAAAGGTATGGAAATCAAGAAAGAGTATCATCAAGAAATATATGGCGATATTAAAGCGCCTGAACCTTTAGATTTTGGAGCTAAGGCTACGCTACCTGATAACAAACGCGAGGTTACAACGACTAAGATTGTAAACACTGCTCCACAGCGCTTCTATAGCCCTCGTCCATAATTCCTTAATTGAATTAGGTTTGCGTACATAGGTCACTTTAAACACCTTTTGTTTAATAGGTGCTGCAAGCTTCAGAAAGTCCATTTTCACAAGCCTTACGCAGCCATTTCTCTGCTTCGTTGTAGTCTTGACGCCCGCCTTCGCCATTGTAATACAATAGACTAAGGTTATATTGAGCTGTAGAATCGCCTTGTTCAGCCGCCTTTTCAAATAGCTGCCGTGCCATGCCGTAATCACGGCTTACGCCTTCGCCATTGTAATACAATAGACCAAGGTTTACTTGGGCCTCGGCAAGACCCTGATCGGCAGATTTGTTGTACCACTGGAAAGCTTCATTATAGTCTTGACGCACGCCTTTCCCTTTATCATACGCACTCCCAAGATTGTACTGAGCCTCGGCAAGACCCTGATCGGCAGATTTGTTGTACCACTGGAAAGCTTCATTATAGTCTTGACGCACACCTTTCCCTTCATAGTACGCTATCCCAAGACTATACTGAGCTTCAGCAAGACCCTGATCGGCAGATTTGTTGTACCACTGGAAAGCTTCATTATAGTCTTGACGCACGCCTTTCCCTTCATCATACGCACTCCCAAGACTATACTGAGCTTCAGCAAAACCCTGATCGGCAGCTTTTTGAAACCATTTCACTGCTTCACCGTAATCATGACGCATGCCTACACCGTTAAAGTACATTACACCAAGATTAAACTGAGCTTCAGCAAAACCCTGATCGGCAGCTTTTTGAAACCATTTCTCTGCTTCATTGTAGTCTTGACGCATGCCTACACCGTTAAAGTACATTACACCAAGATTAAACTGAGCTTTAGCACTGCCTTGATCGGCAGCTTTTTGTATTTTGGTAACTCTGTTTTCGTCTATCTCAGAAATATCTATTGTTTCAGAAGCATCTGCTTCGTCAGAAAAATCCTCTCTTACAAAAACCTCTACTGTTTCGGAAACATCTGCTTCGTCAGAGATATTCTGGCTGTCTACATCTTGTGTTTTCTGACAGCTTGTAAGAGTAAGAGAGAACAAAGTAATAGAAAAAATTATTACTGCTGACTTGAATTTATTAAAGACCATGTATTTCATCTCTCTTTGGGAGTATTGTGAAGGCATAATGCAGATAGAAATAATAATTTAGCAGTTTTTATTAAATTTGAGGTTATGGGAATGCAGGACGATGGACTAGTTGGTTGTGGAATTTTCGTTTTATATATCGCTTTCTTTTTTATTACTGGAACGATTGCTTTTAACATAGTTGAACCACATAGCTTTTTTGGGGTATTAATATTTTTAGCAGTTTGGGGTTTAGTACAGTACTTTGGCCAGTTCATACTGGCGCTGTTGTTTACTCTGTTAGGCTCTATGTCTAAATAAGAAAAGTTAAGTTCTCAGGAAGGTTGAAAACCTAGCTTTTCAAGATAAGGGATGTAAAAAGAATGCTTACTCTCATCCAATAGCTCGTCTTCAATCTGCTTAGCAAACTGCTGATAGTCCTCGCCTGGCTTACTATAACTGGATAATTCATTCATTCTAGCTAGCTTAGCCGCAAACGCACTGCGTTGTTTATCGGTCATTTTCAATGAGGTAAGCATATCAGGTGTATCAGCATCTCTTTTTGAATCTAAGTCCTTCTTAGTTTTAACCTTAAACTTGAATGTGAACCCAACAATTCTGCGACCTTCTTTGTGCTGCTCATAGGTCGCTGTAATATTTGTATAATTATTAATCTCTTGAATAGCATAGTCTAAAACACGACTTTTAAAATTCCCCATCGTTTTATATTCATGTTCTTCAACACCTAAACGAGTACGTAAATTCTCGATAGTAATTTGTGGTGTTTTACCAACACTAAGCCACTGCATCAAGATTTCAAACATACGCAATGCATAGATACTATTTAAATCTTTTATCTGTTTTAACTCATACTCTGTATATTTCTCACTAAGCCTTGTTATGAGAGGAATAACGTCATTCCCAAACATAACCTCAACATATCCACCGCCCTCGCAATATGATGCACGTTGTACGAATCTAGACTTATTTATTCTGTCACGTCCCTTAGTATCTTTATCAGTCCAAACAAACTCACTTTCATAGAGACTTTCACAAGCAGATTTTAATGCGCGATAAGCATTCGTTTTGTCACATTCAAAATGCTTTTCATAGTCAGATGCTTTGATATGGTGGATGCCTCCAATCTCAGCCATACTTCCTTGTTCTCTCGCCTCAATAATAGCCAGTATGATCACACGTTGAGCAACCAGATTAATGGTATAACATGACTCAATAAGCGCATTAGCTTTAGTTACCATTTTATTATTTGACATACACACCCTCTTATTTATTAATATACATAATTTAAAGCAATGTATATATATATACAACCTATTTATTCAAGTATATAAAAGGTGTATAAACGTATATTAATGGGTGTATAAACGTATATTAATGGGTGTATAAACGTATATTAATGGGTGTATAAACGTATATTAATGCGCTTTCAATCCCTTTTATATCAATACATACAGAGGACGTAAAAGCTTTTAAAAGCTATTAAAAGCATTAAAAACCTTTTTGACTATAAATAAGTATTAAAAAAGCACTCTAAGCTTTAGTAGATTTTTCTTCTCTTAACTCATAGTCTTCTATCCAGTACTTAATAAACAAATCTAAAGTCTCTCTATATGCTTTGGGATCACTCTTAACCACAGATAATACCAATTGAGCTAGCTCCTTATTTTGCTTACGATCCTTAGAAGCAAACCTTTTAAGCTTTCCTTTGTTAAAATTAATATCCATTAGTTTAAGCACTTGGTCAGCACTGTATGATGTTAAGGAGTGTTCATTCAAATGCATATTATCAAGCTGTCTATTTTCTATTTTTTCTATATTAGGCAAATCACAAAAAGCGTGCCATAACTCCTTTCTCTTATCATTTGATAAATGCTTTAAATGATAAGAATACATCACCTCATGTAGATTCCCAATGTTGTCTATAATCCTTAGGAAGAGAACGATCGCATGACTTCTTGCTGTTCTTTTGAGGTTAACACGCCTCATGTTTTCCACTCGATTCTGATTTTTCTGCTTGATATCTTCCATTACTAAACCCTCTACAAACAATTAGTAAAACTCACTATAGACAATAACAAAAACCATCTACCCACAATAACTATAAACTATCTACCTACAATAGATTAAAAATAATATTATATCAATATTCCTAATTTTGCTATTATTAAGCCAGCAGTCCTAAGAGGGGGCTATTTTCACTTCGTTGCAATATCCCCTCTTAGGTGCTGACAAAGGGGCTTCGCCCCCTTGACCCCCAAACCCTGAATCAGGAGTTCGTCCAATGCCAAAGATTAGCCGTGATAAAAGAGACAAAGAGATTACTATTCGAGTGAGTAAGGATGAATTGACTGAGCTAAAAAAGCGGCAACAGGGAACAACTATGGCAGGATGGATGCGTGGTTTAGGTTTGGGAGTAACGCCAATGAAGCCAGCTGATCCTGATTTGGTTCGCTCACTTGGACGTATTGGTTCAAATCTGAATCAGCTCACTAAACACGCTAATACCAATAAAGCATTGGATCAAAGTATCCTTGATCAAATCACTGCTATTAGGGCATCAATTAATGCGCTGCTCGATGAACATTTACGAGGTGAGGAATGATAGTTAAGTTCTTTAGGAGAGGGCAAGGATCAGGCGCAGGGCCGCTCAACTACCTATTGCT
>NZ_JBPYDF020000003.1:0-11515 GCF_051847395.2 Psychrobacter sp. 1Y1 | reverse complement strand
GAACCGCTTGTCTCCTAAAGCCATCATGCTCAGATAAAGATTCATTTAATTCTAAACAGTATTTATAAACTGATTCAGTTAAGTTTGATGTGTTATTTAGGAAATCATGATGTAGTTCTTTCCTAGCTTTGGTTAACAGCTCTCTACTACCAGTTAATGATGCTTCAAGGTTTTTTACTTCCTTTTTATCTAAAAACCTTAACCATATCAAGCTTAACCTTTGTGTATCAATATAAGGTAAAGCAGTTGCATATGGTGGACTTGTAACTGCAACATCAAACTTTCCACCACCTAAAGTATCAACTTCTAGTATTGATTCCCTAGAATCCCAAAGTGTTGCAAAACCCTTCTGATGGATTAAACCTACAATATCCTGAGAAGCTGATAAATTAGCAAGGAAGTTATCGAACTTAATTTTAAAAGCTTCCATGAATGGTATATCAGGAAAAGGTGATTTCCTTCGCCTGATTCTTAAGTCTGCGGGTTCTTGTAAAGAGTAATCACGCAGTATATCGGAAGCTAAAACAAAAAATATGCTTTTATAATCACCTCCCTCTTTCAATATACTACCTCTCAGCCTTTCAATAATATTGTAATTATCTTCAGGGAACCAGTCTCTTAAGTACTCAGTGTACTCATCTTCATGATCGCTAATAATTGTAGTATTGAACGTTTCAAAAATACTTTGGAAGTGCTCTAGTAATATTGACGCTTTAGTATTTAGAGCTAATAACTTAGAATTCGATATATATATTGCTAATGGGTTCATGTCTGTACCATAGCCTTCCATATTCGAATGAGTTGACTCTACAAGAGTAGTTCCACTTCCACAAAAAGGGTCTAAAAGCTTAGACCCCTCTTTAATATTTAAGATATTCAATATACCTCTTACTATTTGAGGGTTGAATTTTCCTTTATATTCATGAATTCCATGTACAGAATATCTTGTTGATTGTTTTCTATGATTACCTGTAATAGCACATGATCTTTCTAGCCTTCTCTGCAAGGTTTCAACTGTGTAGCCGTCTTTAGTGTAATCAGAAAAATAAACTAGTCTATCCAAATGTTTTTCGGTAAAGCCGCTTGATTTTATAGTAACTGACTCGTCATTGCAGATAATATCCGTCTCTGATAAAAGTGTCTTTACCTCTCTTATTCCGAGCTCTTTTTCATAGGGGAAATACTTATGGTTATGCCAGTGCAGTTTTATATCAGACATATATATCAGCCAACTTATTTGTTAAATACAAGTATGTGTTCCACTTTAATTTTACCGTGAGACAAATTAAACGACTTTCTTGAAGGAGCTATCTCTCTTTCAATTTTTGCAATTCTAGTAAAACCTACTTTATATGCTGCACTAGTTATTAACTCAGCATTATCTACAATTTCACCACGAATTTTTGATCTTCCGATAATAAAACAGGCTTTACCGTTATCCACGAGGGAATCCCAAATCAACTGTAATAAATACTGCATTTCATCCTGAAAGTCTTGATTTGTTGGTGGGTTTTTCTTGTAGTAATGGGCTCTTGCTCCGATTTCCTTCTTCTTAACTTCAAGAGGGTCATACCCAAGCCAAAACATCCTATACTTATGATAGAGCCAGTACTCGTAAGCATTTGGATAAGGTGGGGATGTGATCACTAAACCCACTTTTTTCTCAATATCACTTTTAGTGACCTCTAAGATATTTTTTTGAATAACTCTAGCTTGTGGAAAATCTAAAATAGATTCAGATTTCGTCTTTTTTATCTGCAATATGCTTTTCTTGAAAATATCATAGACAGAATTAGCGTTTAAGTTTTTTTCTACTGCTGCATATCGGGTGTCGCTATCTTGGTTTGATATTCGCACTAAAATACTTGAGAGAGATAAAAGCAATGCATCATAAATGCTTTTATCTTCTATTTTTCTTATTTCAATCAGTAACTTAGCTATTTCTATCTGAATATCCTCTTTAAACCAATGGTTCAGATTAGGTATATCTGGTAATTCCACTTTCTCTAATGAGGATTGAGCTTTCCTAATAACGCTATCAGCTATATTTTCAAATAAAACTGTATTAAGAGTGGATGTTTTAACAGACGTTATAAGGCATGCAATAGGATTTAAGTCAACACCTAGGGATTCAAACCCTGCTTTTTGCGCCTCCAACAATGTTGTGCCACTACCACAAAATGGATCTAACACAATAGTACCTTCAGGAGGAGGGAAGATATCAATTAAACTTTTTGGAATTTCAGGTATAAACTTGGCTGGGTATGGGTGAATATTGTTGATACCTCTTGATTTTCCTGAGTCAGGAAAATTCCAATTGATTTCTTCTAATGTAGGGCTGTAGTTTTTTGTCATATTTTGAGTTCAATATATATTTTTATATTCTAGTGGGTTTTGGCTAATGAGGTAGGCTAAAATTTGAGTGATCCAAATACAAGCATATAGTATGAGAGTAGGAACTAAACGAGTAAGTTACTAATGGGGACGCACCTTTTTAATTCTAGAAACAGACCGCTAATATTACCATATAACGCACTATTTCACCCTTACTACGCCAAATACCACGAACCTTCATCAACTGCTCTACGTTACATCAAGACATATAAATGCTGTCTACTGTCACCTATTTAGCACAGTTAATTAGACCTACAGCCAAGCTCCTTTATTAAATCTGCCATTAAATCCTTATCCATCTGTCTGGTCAGGAAATTCGATAGATTGTCAGCTGTATATTCTTTTAGCCCCTGTACAGAATCATTTTCTAAAGCGTCCACAAGAAAAGCACCTAGTAGTATTTTCTGCCGTGTCAGCTTCTTATCTAACTTCTGTTTCTCTCTATTTATCTTAAGTTCAAGCTCGTTAATCTTTTGTTGCTCTTTTAAGTCACCACCACCTAGTAAACCCATACCTTTCTCCTAAATTAGTGAGTTATTTAATCATCTGACTATAGCAACTTCGCCAGTATCTAACAACAGTTTATGATATAGTTATTTGACGGATAGTTGAGTCCCACTGACTAAGTGCGAGTTTTCGACTTCACAAATGTTTATTCCCTACGGTCAACCATTTATGAAGTCAAACATCGGCAGGGGCAAAGCCCCCACACCCCCGCACTACGAAAAGACGTAGTACTAAAAAGCAAAAGCATGAGTGTTTGAAAATGGCTATTTTTCTCGCATCGACTAAATCAATATCACGAGGTAGCGGACAAAGTGCTGTTGCTTCTGCTAGTTATCGGGCAGGGGAAAAACTAGCAGATGAGCGTTACGGTAAGACGCACGATTACTCTAAACGCTCAGGTGTCATGAGTGCCGATATTATTTTGCCGTCAGCGTTAGCTGATGCAGGCGTTACTATTGATCGTAGCGATTTATGGAACAAGGCAGAGAGCGCAGAAAAAAGAAAAGATGCGCGAGTGGCTAGAGAGTGGTTGGTCAATTTACCGCATGAGTTAAGCGAACAAGATCGCAAAGACATAGCACATAGGTTCGCCCAAGAACTAGCCGACCGTTACGACACGATTGCAGATTGCGCTATTCACAGACCGACTCAAAGAGAGATTGATCGCGGTGCTGACCCTCGTAACTTTCATGCTCATATCATGTTTACTACTCGTAAAGCCGTAATAGGTAATAACAACGAGATTGTATTGACTGACAAAGCCGATATTGAGTTGTCCGATACGAAGCGTCGTCAGCTTGGGTTTGAGATAGAACGAGTCAATGAGGAGCTTCAAGAAATTCGTCAGCTGTGGGAACAGATTGCTAATGAGAAGTTAGCTGAGCATAAGCACGATTTAATAGATTGCCGTAGCTATGCAGACCAAGGCAAAGATATTGAGCCGCAGCTTAAAATGGGTTCGGTTGCGACCAAGCTAGAGCGTGACGCATACGAAAAGGCTAAAAAAGAAGCTTTAGATAATGAGCAGGAATTTACTGGCATCGCACCAGTGACGATCCGTGGTGAGATTAACGCTATGATCGCGGAGCGTAATAGCTTGGTGCTAGAAGCGTCTAACAGAATTGAGAGAGAGAACAGTGAACGAATTAATCGAACACAACGAATCGTTGATGAAAACACAGACAGAGCTAGAAACACAGAATCAATCATTGATCGAGTTAGTCGTAAGCTTGGAGAAAGCACTGACAGAATCAGAGGCACAAAATCAATCATTGAAAGAACACAACGAGTCGGTGATGCAAACGCAGACAGCGTTAGAGACGCAAAATCAGCAAATAATTGGGCAGCTGAACGATGCGAAAAACTACCAAAAACTATTGATGAAATCGCTAAAAAGCATGAGAGAGTCTTATCAATCGGTGAATGGGCAGCTACACGATGCGAAAAACTACCAGGTCTCATTGATGGATTTAACAAAAGAGACAGGAAAACATCATCTAAAATTGATGGAAACACAACAAGAATTAGAGAAGAAGCAAAACCAGCCCCAAGCCCTTTCGACAACGAATACGAAAGAGCCTTTCATGAGCGAAAAAGACAAATTGATCAAAAAACTAGAGACGCAGCTCGATACGCTAGTGAAGCAGAACAAAATACTAGAAGAATCAAAGCTGATACGTTAGACAAGAAAAAGGTTCTAGCTTACCGACTGCTCATGCGCAATCACGACAGTAAAAGATTACGTAAAGGACGTAACGACCAATCGGAACATTACCCAGAGAAGTTCGATTATCGACAAATTGCCATACTTAATGAATTTGCGCACTCTCTAGGTATTCATACGATTGAGAAAGAGCATCTAGAGAAACACGAGCTAGTCGTTGATATGCTTAGTCTTGAGGTCATGCAAAACAACCTAGCTGCTATAAACATATTAGTAGATAACCAAAAAGAAAGATCTCACCATCAAACCGTTACAGCAGACTTTTATGATTTTATCGCTAAGGTAGACAAACAAAGAGCTGAACAGGTACAACAGTATCAAACAAGATTAGGTAGAAATGATACTAGCAGAGTGACTGCAACGATAATGACAGCTCAACCTTATCTAGTTGCACTGACTAAATATGCAAATAATAGTGAAAAAACAGATGAGAACAGAGCATTAGCAGAACAACATATCAATCGGACTATTAGATTGACAGCTAAGCAATACGAGATTGCTTACAAAGGACTGGATACTTTAATGAACCATGATAGCGTCCAGAAGCACGTTAGAGAGCTTGGAGACAGTTTAGGTAGATTTACTACTGATTACGCTGAAAAGTTCTCTGACGGCGATTTGATAAATATTAATGACGGTTTAAGAGTTCTTAGTCAGAAGTTAGAGATTGCTAGTCCTACCAATCGATTCTCTCCTTCTCCTTTTTAATTTTATCCACAACTTTTTTACTCCCCCCGTTTCTTTAAAGGTTTTTATTTAATCCTGTTTAATCCTGTTTAATCCTGTTTAAGAAGCTTTTTTACCTTTTTAAATCAATATGTTACAGAGAGAAAAAACAGTAAATGAGCAGAAAAAACAGTAAATGAGCAGAAAAAACAGTAAATGAGCAGAAAAAACAGTAAATGAGCAGAAAAAACAGTTATATAGAAAGTGCTGTTTTTATAATATGTTATTGATGCTAATATACCTTATACATTTATAAAAACAGTAAATGAGCAGGATGAGAAAATGGAAAATAACTTAGTTGTCCAGTCAAATGATCTAATCTTAGCAACGTACACTATGCAAAAGACAGACAAAGAGCTAATACTCGCTTGTATCAGTCAAATTGATAGCAGACCTGATGCGCCGCAGGTCACACAAGATACAGAATACAAAGTGTCAGTTGATGATATGAAATCACTCTTCTTTGGTAAAAAGTCTAAGAATGAGCAGAATATTTATCGTGACATAGAGAGTGCAAGCAAGCGTTTGTATGACGTTGATATTGTAATGAACTTGCCTGAAAATAAGACGCTTCAAACAAGGCTTGTCAGTAGTATTATCTATGATCCTGACAACGGAGAAGTTGTATTATCATTTGCAAGTAAAATACTGCCATATTTAACGCAACTTAAAGCTAACTTTACTAAGTATAGGTTATTGGAAATAGGTGAACTGTCGAGTATTCACTCAATCAGAATGTATGAATTAATAGTCATGTGGGTCAATCAGTTTCAATACAGCAAAGAGTTTAGCTTAGAGGAGCTAAAGTACGTAATGAACGTCAAGAACAAATATAAACAGTTCGGGCAGCTAAAAGATAACGTGATCGAAAAAGCAATAAATGATATCAACGAAAATACAAACTATAGAGTTAGTGTGGAGTATAAAAAGAAAGCTAGAGGTAAGGGATATAAAGGCTTAATACTCAAGTTCCATAAAAAAACATTAGACAAATTAACCAATAAAGACGATACCTTGTCACCGTCCGCCATTCAGTCCATCGTCGATAACGTGCAATTTATGAATGACTATAACAACCATCCAAGCCTAAGCTATGACGGCAGAATGCATACTGATGCATTTAAGCGTGAAATGATTAATATCATACAGCGAGAGCCTGAAAGTTTTAACAAACTTAATAAAGGCTTAGAAAGCTATTTACCAAAGGTCAAACACTAATATCTCGTTCAACACGAATTATAATTAAAAGAACCACCGTTTTTTCTTCTTAGAAGCAGTTGCCGGTGTCATCGTTGATTTTTGTTCTGGCTGTGCTTCATCATCTGATGAAAGTTGCTTGAATTCTAGTAACCTCACCTGAGCAAAATCGTGAATACTAGCGTTGGCTTTATCCAGTGTCTTGTTTAGCTGACTAATCTGTTGTTGGTAATTTTCTATCAGCTGCTTTTGTTCGCTGACTTGCTGTCGAAGGTGTTCGTTCTTTAACTTCTCTAAATCTAATTGGTGTTCAAGCGCTGTACAAGACTGTCCAGCTTGACTGTCCAAGTGCGTACTATCAAGAACGTTCAGTGATTGTTCAGTACGTTTTTTGGACAAAGGCTCTCCAAATACTCGAAGCATCTCCGCAGTGTCAATTTTCTTGTCTGCTGTTCTAGAAATCTCGCCATCATTGACTTTTTGATATATTGTGGTTCTCGATATACCCCATTCCTTTGCTGCTTTTGTCACTGATATGTTCATTGTTCACCTAGTGTCCAAGTACGTTTTTAAGCTCTGTACAATACGACTGTTCAGAACGTTCAGTGGACAACTATCGCATTAACCTACCTATGAGGCAAATCATAAATACTTTATACGAAAGTTAGAGGGTTCAGATATATATTGTCAATTTTATTGAACAAATATCATGTTTTATTGCCATTTATAGGAAAAATTTGATTTTTGATTCTTGAGAGATTTTAATCATATTAAATAGGTACGGTTCCCTAATCAGGACTTGAATCATCTAAATGATGAGAATATATTTCACAGTGTCCTTTCTGGACAGTATCTAAGATAGTCTCGATCATGCCTATGGCAAATCAATTAAGCATTTACTTTAAAAGGTTTTATTATGGAAAGACTGATCAGCATTATGAAGAGCGATTTCGAGGAGTTTCACTCAACTCGTAAAATAAGCCGTGCAGAGAAATTATCGAAAGATATCAAAATGCATGTCAATCATAATGAGTATCCATCATATTTTTTCGGTAACCCTGAAGCAAAGTTTGTATTAGTACATCTTAAACCTAAACAAGTAGACAATTATTCAAATGTACATGAAGAGAGCTTTAAGTTCACTGACTTTGATGAATATTTTGGGTTTCATAGATACTATGGAAAAATTCATTATGGTGAAGACACTACGATAAAACTTAAGTCTTCTTTTGACGCTAAGCAAGTGAAGTTTATAAAACCATTCAATGTTATCAATTTTAATGATGCTAATGGTAATTTTTCGAACCTAGAAAAAGTAATAGATGACAAGCTACAGCTTGAACTTTTGCCTTTCGGATCGAATAGTTTCGAAACTAATAAGGTTGAATCTGCAAAAGAATCATTGCAACCTTATGTTGAAATCTTGCTAGACACAATAACGAGCCAAGAAAGAGATTACGTTGTATTTTGTGGCAAAGTGTTTGAAACACTCTTACAGCCTTATATAGTTTTTAAAGAGGATCATGCATTCAAGCTGCCAAAAGTAAAGGGTGGAATAGCTGTTAACTATTCTAGATTTTCTAACGTAACTCTAGAATTTAATAATAAGAGATTTTCAGCTGGGATAGCTCAGTCTTTTGCACAGATGGGTATCAACATGGGTGAATATGGAAAAAAATGCAGCGAGCTATATAACCTATCAAAGCCTCTTAAATAGTAGAATTATGTCGGACACGACGTATAATGTCGTAAATAAGATCTACATACTATGCATTAGAAAATTATTTTGGTAGTCTCAATAAAAGGTAAAAAACAAACGTATGTGCACACTATTTAATTGAGGAGATAGTAATGATTATTGCACTAAGAGGTTACGGTGCATTTATTTACGCCGGTACAGTAGTAAATGATACTTATGAGTATTTCGAAAATGAAGACATTGACTTACAGGAATATGCTGAATATTTAGACGACCCTGGATCAAGTAATCTACAAATACCTAAAGAGCACGATTTTGTTAATGGTGGTTGTCTGTATGATGTGGATAATTTGTGGCGTATATCAGGCGCAGAATTAACTAGTGATTGTATTTTAAGTGTAGATTTAGAGAATGGAGGTGATGATTGGGAATGTGCCCTTGATCTAGGTACCTTAGAAAAACTTGGAATTAAGACAAAATGTATTAGTTCATCTACTAGGATGATAATGGATTTACCTTCAGGTACTGCTATATTCATGGCTAAGGAAACTACTGAAGGGCTACAGTTTGAAGAAAATCAGATTATATCTAGTAGTGATTTTGACCCAACAAAGTTAGAAATTTATTATCATGAGTATATAGATACGGACATAGTCAAACATATAAAGTACGATGGAAGAGAGTATTTTGGTAGTAACTTTGAATGGGATGCTGAATCTAAAGAGTTTAAATGGCTCTGGTGGTGATTAACAATTAGAGAGATTTCACACAGTGGCTTTCATTAAAAACTCATAAAATTAGGTTATAGATAAATATGTTAACTAAGAAAACCACTACTCGTGGAGATAACTATAATGAACTACTCAGTTTGGCTAAGTCTAAAAATCTGACACTTAGACGTGCCAATAAATCAGGTGAAATTCCTATGAGGTTCGAGGTTGTTCGTAGAGGCGCTTCAAAAAATGAGCAACCTTTTATTGATAATTTAACACCTGAGCAAGTCAATAATAATAGTCCATTAAGTGAGGGCTTCACCTTAAAACAGTTTATTAGCCAGTTTAAAACAGTATGTCCCAAGGGAACCATCTAAAAAGGCTTATTGATCTACTTATAGTGGATTAATGAGTAGTGATCAGTTTAGGTATTTTCTTAGCCACATCAGCGATCAGATGCCGTGAGCACTTAGCCATTTTTTGAATATCAGAATAGCTATGACCTGATTTGAGCAGACTAGCGATAATCTTGCGCTTTTCGGTATCTTTTCTACGTCCTGAATACTTACCTTCTGCTTTAGCTCGAGCAATACCTTGCATTTGACGGTTACGGCGATCTTCATAATCTTTTCGAGCAATGGCTGCAAGCATATCCAGCATCATCGAGTTAATGGCCTGCAATACACTGCTCATAAATTCAGTGCTGCTTTCAGGTTGAAGCGCCATATATGAGGTGGGAAGCTCTTTTGATACGATAGATAGCTTCTTTTCCGATAGCATTCTTTTGAGAGTGTCCCAATCAGCTTGGTTCAAACGCGCTAAGCGATCAATCTGCTCAACTAAGATAACATCGCCCTTATGAGCATCTTCGATCAGCTGCATCAGCTTTGGGCGTACCAGTGTTGCTCCTGATTCATTCTCGACATAGAATGCCGCAATCTTGTGGCCATGATCGTCGGCAAATGCTATAAGCTCGCTTTTGGCACGCTTAGCGTCTTGTTCTTTGGTTGACGCTCGTAGATACGCTCTAATAAACATAAATACCTAAAATAGTCTGTTATAAGTGGTTCCATTATACCAGTCTGTTTTAAGTGGTCTGTTAATAGGTTTGAAGGATGAAATATCTGGTTCCCTTGGGGTATGCTAAATTTGCTGTAAGCGTAGGCACAAGTTATGTAGAACCTTAAATTATCTCTATTGTTTATTTAGTCTTACTTTAGCTATTTGTTCAAATTCTGAGTTATCAATATAACCATATCTTTTTCCTTGATGTCCAATATAGTTAATTGCATGATTCTGTAATTTATTGAACTCAATCGAACCTTTTTTAAATATTCTTAACTCATAAAAATCTTCTTCAACTCTAGATATACAAGCCATATCACCTGAAGCAGCTACTTTACTATACCTTAGCTTTCCTGTGCCAAGCCTAAAATCAAGGTTATTCTCAGCTTCAAAAGTAACCCTTTCATTACTTACTAAGTTTAAATCTACGTATCTTAATTTTATCATAGTAGAAAGGGTTCCTTTCCAGCCCTTTTTATTTTTTATATTTAATGATGGGAAAAAGCTAAATGAATCTTTACTTAACCAGAAGTACTGGGAACCTAAACCTTGTTTGGTCCCTTCTTCTGCTTGGATTCTTGCTGTATCAGCTCTCCCCAACAAAACTAATAAAGTTACAGTTTCCGTTTCTTCTAAATCGACCCTTTTTGACGACTCATCATAGAGAAGCTTCCAAGCTGGAGAGGTTAAATCCGATAAACTTGGAGTATGAATTTGCCATTTTTGAGACTTTATTGAAAGCTCTACGTCTTCCCATTGAAAACTCATTGAGCTTACTTCTTCATTCCCCAGTAATATTGCTGACTCTACATTTTGGGACATTCCAGGACCAGTAAAATTTCCAGAAGTAACAATTAGCTTCTGACCTTTAGAGTCTTTAATCCCGTAACATTTAGAGTGCAACAGTCTTTTTCTATTAATGATATGAACTTCACTGCCGCACTCTAGCAGTGCCTCAACAACTTGCTTGCTAGATAACCTTTGACCAGTGCTTCCACCAAGAAACGATACTATTTTTCCCCCTAACTCAGTATGCTCTTTAAATAACTTATAGAATCTAGCACCACCATTAAAATTTGCAAATCCAGAGATTAAGTATATTACTCCATCTCCTGGAGTATGCGATTTGATCCAAGTATCTTCAAGCATCGGCATCAAGCCGGAGAAGCGCCCAACAGAATACACATCTGGGTGTATGGCAAAATCAATCATTTTTTCTCAATATTAAAAGGGTTTCATGTTTTACAGCATTTTTGCTATGCAGATCATATCTATGGTAGACCTGTAAAGGAAAGCTTTCTTGATGTTTCCACCCAACAGATAAAGCCACTTCCTTAAGCAGCTCAGGAGTATCGACATCAAACCTCTTGCCACCTAGTGTTGTATGATTGTGACCAACAACTAGAGCAAACGGAGCATTAAGTTTGAGACTATTTTTCACTGATTTAAACATAGCTTGCATGTCTGAGAAATATCTATACATCAGGTAAG
>NZ_JBPYDF020000002.1:0-33526 GCF_051847395.2 Psychrobacter sp. 1Y1 | reverse complement strand
CCTGTATATTCTTGTATTAACCCTTAGTTATTTATCTATTTTAAGGGTTAATAACCGATAAATCCGCTTACATTGTCATCAAAAGTTACAAATTCAAAGTTATTTTTAATTTTAAAGTCGCAATAGCTAATGAATTTTTTGATGAAGAATCATTTTATAAGCAATAGAACAGTCTTATACTTGCTTCATTCGCTTTTAACGCTAACACTATAATCAAAGTATTCTTAACTGCTAACACACTATAATTGCTGCTCTACCGATTCAATATCAGCATAAACTTGGGTCGTCCCGTCTTTATTGAGTTGCATAACCTGATAGGGCATGAATTTATTTTGATACTCCATACCCGGGCTACCAACAGGCATGCCAGGTACGGCAAGACCCATAGCTTGTACTGGCGGATTTTCTAAAAACTGCGCCATATATTTAGCGGGTACATGACCTTCAAAGACGTAACCATCAGTAGTGACTACAGTATGGCAAGAACGCATTTCATTTGGAACGCTGTAGCGCTCTTTAAATACGGCTAAGTCCGCAACATCTTGCGCGGTTGCACTTAGACCATTATCTTCTGCATGACTTATCCATTCTTTACAGCAGCCGCAATTGGCATCTTTATAGACAGTGGCTGAGACGTTTTTTAGTAGGTCTGGTTTACTTACTGATGTCATCATAGGAGTATTTATAACGTTTGGTTCAGCTGTCTTCGGAACAGTCACTACATCTTCAGTTGATGCCGATGTTGTGCTTGCATCAGATACGCCACTACTCGGTTGGCTACAAGCAAATAGTGATGAGGCGGCAAGTAATACTAACGTACTACGCAACCCCTTAGACAGATAACGATTGAATATAAGACTGGATTTTATTTTTAAGGGGGTCATAGTGCTCTCTCATGTACTGTAGATATTGTGAGCTATAGAAGGTCAAGTAACACTTCATATCGTTTGGTAATGTAGCATAATAACCCATCAAACGGAGTACGTAAATTTATCCATTGAGCAGTGCGGACTGGTATCATAAGCAGTTTTCATTTTGAAATGCTGCCTGTAGTATTAACAGGTCTATCCGAGTTTTGGATTTTGACTAAAAATTCAAAACTCATAATTTTGGATAATTTGCGATGCGCCTGTCTACTATTAATCTACAAAAGCGTTTGAGTACTCACTCAAATCAATTACCGCTATGGTTTACGCTAGTAGCAGCATGGCTTGCAGGGGCTATTTTTTTATTTGCGCTAGCGCCTCATGGGTTCTGGCCGCTAGCAATAGTGTCACCAGCGATTTTATATGCGCTGTTGGTACCAAATATGAGTGGTCGTCGCGCTTTTATTATCGGTGAAGCTTACGGTATGGGGCTATGGTGCGTCGGCGGCTTTTGGCTCTATACTGCCATCCATGATTATAGCGATACTCCAACGTGGCTCGCATTGATTATGATTGGATTGATGGGTCTCGGTATGGGACTGTTTCATGGATTTTTAGCACTAGTCTTTAACCGTATGGTAGGCAAACAACCCTTTTCATTTGCTGCTCTTTGGGTGCTACAAGAATGGTTAAAAACTTGGTTATTCACAGGCTTTCCGTGGCTGTTTGTTGGTTATGCATTTACTGAAGAGTATTGGTTATCGTCCTTAGCACCCGTTGCTGGTGTTTTTGCCGTCTCTTTTGTTGCCATACTATTGGCTGCAAGTTTAGTAGAGCTACTGCTTCGACGCAGTAGTTATGCCGTCGTTTCTGTACTGTTATTAGCCATTAGCACATCATTATGGCTGGTCAATCCGCAATGGACAAAACCTAAGGGCACACCTGATCTGTCAGTGTCATTGATTCAAGGTAATATTTCACAAGATATAAAGTGGCTGACGCAATATCAAGTAGAAACGCTAAAGATTTATGCGAAGTTAACGCGCACTGAGTGGGGACGTGATGTGGTGGTGTGGCCTGAATCATCTATTCCGATGTTTCAGGATGAGGCTGCGGGCTTTATTAGTGAAATGATAGAAATGGCCAATGCGACCAATACGACATGGATAACTGGTATCCCTTATAAGGATAAAGCGGCATTCAATGCCAGTACGGATAAGTATCCCCCATTTTACAATAGCGTGATTGCTCGAGGTGTAGAAGCGGAAGGCCTATACAAGAAGCAGCGTCTAGTGCCTTTTGGAGAGTATATTCCATTTGAAGGCGTGCTCGATATTTTCCCAAGTTTGGCCGGTAGTCAGGATATTAAGAGCTATAGTCGTGGTAGTGATCAGCAGTCACCGCTAAAGGTGCGTGAACACAATATAGGGACGGCTATCTGTTATGAGGTAGCTTATCCAGATACCACGCGTAAAAATGCCATCGATACTGACTTTTTGTTGACCGTCTCTAACGATGCCTGGTTTGGCACTTCAGCAGGACCATTGCAACATTTGCAAATGGTACAAATGCGCGCGCTTGAGAACGGGCGCTGGTTTATTCGAGCGACCAATACTGGTGTTACCGCTATCATTAACCATAAAGGTCGTATTGTAAAACGCGCACCGCAGTTTGAGCGTACTGTACTACGTGGTGAGATACAGGCACGGGTTGGTAACACGCCCTTTATGCTTATGGGAAATTATCCTATCTTGATAATAATAACCCTGTTATTACTAATAAGCTATTTTGGCAAAGGTCTAACCACACTTAGAAGACGAGGGTAATAGTAAACTTAATCATAATAATTTAATCAGCGTAAGTTTTTTATTTTTTCTAGGTAACGTCCTAACGCACGTAAATATAAAAGTTTTAAACTATTGATCACATAAGAACTGATTGAAAAAATTATGTTGACATAAGGCACGCGCCTCATACTTAAAAAGAGATAGCTATATACGGTCTATCATCTTTTAGTTGATACTTTCATTTAATGCACGCGATTTTTGATTGTCATCTGCCTTAGTACCAAATTCAATAGTTGCATGTTGTATATTCTGATGCGCCAAATCTTCCTTGATGTTTTCTTTCATAGTAATAGTCTCTTCAAACGTTATATCGGTCTTCGGTACAATATGAACTGTAAGAGCATTCTCAGTGGTACTCAAAGCCCAGATATGTAAATGATGAAAGTTTTGAATAAAATTATAGCTCTCTAAGATAGCAGTGATTTTACTGAGATCAACATTTTGAGGTACTCCGTCGATAGCAAGCTTGATACTCTCTTTTAGTAGACCCCAAGTCGATAACAGTATAACGACTGAAATAATCAAGCTAACTAGAGGATCAACGATATTCCAACTTGTATAGTAAATAATAATGCCCGAGATAACGACACCTACAGAGACCAATGCATCTACCATTAGATGCAAGAAAGCACCTTTGATATTAATATCGTCTTTTTGACCTTTGTAGAATGCAAAAGCAGAAACAGTATTTATAAATACACCTATTAGAGCTGTAATAATAATAACTTTTCCTGCAACTTCCGGTATCGTATCAAATCGACCCAAGGCCTCATACGCAATACCTATAACGATTGTAACTAACAATATGGCGTTAATAAGAGACGCCATTATAGAAGCTTTTTTGTAGCCATAGGTATAAAGCGTAGTAGATGCTTTCTGTGCTAATTTCATTCCAATTAACGAGATTATTAAACTGGCAACATCACTTAAGTTGTGGCTAGCGTCTGCGATTAAAGCTAATGAATTAGTTGAGTAGCCCACTATAAACTCGATGAGCGTAAATGCAGAATTTAGACCAATCCCAATATAAAAAGCTTTATTCATATTTTTAGGGTCTGGAGCTTGATGACTGTGGTTATCTGAATTACTCATAATTTACCCTTGTTTAGGTTGCTGCATTTTATTAAAGGTAGAAAATAAGTTTATTGCATATTTTCTATATTGCACAGTCAATATTGCTCTAATACCGTAGACCCACTTATTTTTATCAATAAACTGAGCCACAACTTGATTGTGTGTCCTATCTCTCCTTGGGCGAAAAAAGCGGATTTTACTGTAATCTAACTGGCTTACGTAAGCTTCTTGTTCTCATGTTCAAGCTCTTTAGTATGTGTAGCTTAGTCTTGAATGTTGGTTAGTATAGTTTCATTAGTGTGCTTTTTATGACATGACCACATAAAGGTGTAATCGTTTAATGCTTCAATCAGCATACGAACGGCGCGTTCTTTAATCTCAGGAGTGTAGGTTTGTCTTTTCATTATCGTATTCTCTCAGAAAGATGATTTACCGCTTCTTAACAGCGCGTGTAAAACCTTGCATCTGACGACTAAGCCGGTCTTCATAGTAAACTATCCCAGTATTGTCAGAAACTTAACGTCTTGTGAGGATGTACTAAGTGCTAACTTCAAAATAATTGAAATGCTTACGCTAAATGACGACAAGAAAAGCCTAAGCAATCTAACGAAGAATCAGATATTAAAAACCTAATCTGTATGACAAATAAAAAAATGCCTCTGGGAGTTGACTCCCAGAGGCATTTAGTTTTAAATGTAGATAACGGTTACAGTGTGTTGACGCACCCTGTAACGAACAAATAAGCACACAGACTGCGTTATTTGAACAGCATTAAATGCCCGTATAGGTGCATTTTATCCAAAATCTGCTTTCATATCAACTCTATTTGCTATACATTTTAAAAACTGCTTGTTCGCTCGTTACATTTTCGTGCTGCTCTCTCTGTACCCGTTACCCGTCAAATGGGTGGCAGGCCTCGGTGACGACTGCGTTTGACATAAGGGTGAGCTCCCTACAGGGGTGACTAGACAAAGGATCAGAGCAACGCAATGAGTGGTTACTTGTGCATATCGTAGCGGTATATTGGGCGAACGCCCTTGCTAGCGTATGACAGCACAGTAGCGGTTATGAGCGTGTCTAGGCGGTGCTATCAGCCGTAATCATAACAGCCGTAGCTTGATACAGTGATACGGTCTTGATGACGCGATGGGCGATGAAGTCGGCATGACTAATCACATCAAATTCAAGGAATGCACTAAAGTGTTTGTGAGTATTTTTATTATACTCATAATTGCTTTAGGGTGAGTGTTCCTTGAAATCTGCTCAAGGCTCCAAAATCAGCATAAATTCACTTAGGCTAATTTAAGTAGTATATAGCCCACTAGGCTATATACTATGAGAGTTCAGAGAAAAATTTAGAATATTTATTATACAACCATCATTTATTCAGTGAGTCGATATTGTCATGGTGGATTCATAAGCTTAGTGTGAATAGAACGGGATTGACTTATTTATTGTTAATTGTCTCTCGCATCTTTTCAATCTCTGCAGTCAATGAGCTACTCTTTTCCTGTTCTGATTGATAGTTAATTGAAAGCTCATCATACTGCTCACTCAATGCAGTGTGCTCAGTACTAAGCAAAGTTCTCTCATGATTTAACGTGTCGTGTTGCTTAATCAGTAGCTGATGATCTGCTTCAATCTTAGCTTGCTTTTGAGTAAGCTGCTCATTAATCCCTGATAACTTATCACGTTCAGCGATTATGGCCTTTAACTCTCCTTTCACTTCTGCTGTAAGATTCGTTATCTCGTTGCGCTCAATAACGACTGTCTTTAGCTCATCCTTAGTTGCTGTCAGTTCTGTTTGCAGACGCGCGATCTCTGCTTTATCGCTATTAGCAGTGGCTTCAAGCGTGGCCACCTTCGATATGTTGGCACTCAGCTCTTTTGATTGCTGATCAAAACTGCTACGCAGGTCACCAAGTTGGGCCTGAGCTGCCACTGTTTTAGCTCGTTCAAGTTCTAGCTGGTGCTGAGTATCGCTGAGTGTCTGTGTCAGCACATCCCGTTCAGCAGTCACTTGAGCCGCGGTGATAGCCGTTGCCTCTGCAGTTGCTGTGACCTCATCGAGCTGTTCTAACAAATCAGCCTGCTCACTCTCTAGGGTCTTAACCGCTTCTTGAGCCTCATCTGTCTCAGCTTGCGACTTGGCCTTAATACTCTCTAGAGCCTCCCGTTCTTTAACCAGACGATCATTGGCAATATCAATGGCCGTCTGCCACATATCCGCACCAAGCGTTTGTAAGCGTTCAGTGATACCACTTGGTAGCTCAACCTGTCTTAGCTGCTCTTCTTGTTGGTTATCCTGACGCCAAGACTTCATAGCTTCACTGATGGTCGTGAATGATCCACCACCCAGCGCCTTACGCACTTCGGCTAAAGTAGGTTTGATACCTTGTTCGTGCAGTTGATCAGCAATAGCATGAATTTGCTGTGTAGTAATGGCCATAATTATTGTCCTTAATTTTGTATGAGTAAATATGTAGCGTTTGTAGTATTTTTTATATAGTATAATACAATATACAACATACTACAATATAAGGCTTAAAAAAACCTCAAGTAATCTTGAGGTCACAATCATTAGATTAGGGCTAACGATCAGTTAAGTACTCTTCTAGCGCATTACTATCATTTATTAATGATTAGCGCCTGTTTGCTTGGTTTTATCCTTAAATTTGGCAATGATACTGGCCTCAGTAAAGAACGCTTATGGTTTAATACTGCCACGGCTAACACCTGACCAGTCGGTGACTTCTGGAATGTCTGATAGATCAATGTCGTCATCATTAAGCGTTGCTAAATGCTCTAAATCTACTTGTTGCTTGGCCGTTAGTGGTGGTAGCTCGTCTATTTGATAACTAACTTTGTTCACACTGGCTCCCTTTCATTTTTTTGACACGTCTAGCTGAGATAATGCGTATAACCTCACCATTATCTATTTCTGTTTGCGTATGGGCTACCAATAGGACGGCGGTACCGTCTACTGTACCCAGCGCTTGCCACTGCTTTTCATCATTTTCATACCTGTCTTGCTGACGCAGGCATAAAAGGTCTAGAAAAACTCGGGCGGCTGCCTCAAATAATAAACGGTGCTTACGCTGATTGGTGTTTTTTTTGTTCATCCCATTCAAATCTAATACTTATCTGTTCTCTCTGTCAGTATGCTCTTTATAGATTAGCAATTCATCTTGACTGACAGCTGTTACTTTCTGGTATTCAAAAGATAGCGGTACTTGATTGGTTTGCGCCACTTGGGTCAAGAACAATTTAATCGCTTGAGACGGCGTTAGACCATAGCTTTCAAACACGGCAAAAGCATTTTCTTTTAGCTCTTGATCGAGCCTGATATTATAATTAGTTGTCGTCATGGCATTACAAATGGCTTATCTGTGTACATATAATATAAACCATTTGTATAGACAGTACCAGATTAATCACTCTTTTTTCTTTGCTATGATTTTTGCTTAGGGAACGTATAACCTACCGCCAGCAAATGCTTTTTATGGGTCTTTAAAAAAGCTTCATCTCTTAATTGAGTGTGTAACCAGCTGATCACTTCTTGGGTACTTTTTCCTGAAGGCGCATAGCTACCAAATGGGGCATAGTTAGCCAATAGAGGCGCAAAACGGTCGATCTGTTTGACTGTTAAGGATGGTATATCTCTATTCTCATTATTCTGATTTAAGTCCTCCAGACTTTTTTTCTTGGTGGGCTTAGCTTTTACATTAAATTTTAGTCCTGTGACGGTACGACCACGTTTGACGTTTTCATAGGTGATTTTAATATCTGACTTTTCTGTTATTTCTTCAACGCTTGGGTTGATGACTCGACTTTTTAGGTTGTTAATACGTTCGTAAGATTTAGAAAGAGCTAGCTCCTCTCTAATTTCTTCAAGTGACATTGTCCACGAGCTCATTGCCTCATGTTTTTTGGCCAGATGGTATATATCTATTGAATATTCACCCTTCAGTTTAAGTACATCTTCTTTTTTATATTTAGTGAATGGATTATTTTCATCAAAAACCTTCAACATCAGTAGCACTTCATCTGTAAAACATAGAGACACATAGCCATCTTCATATATTGATCTGATGACCCACTGTACATTGACACGGCTACCGCGTTCATTTCTATAGCTAAAAAATCGCCTCATCATCGTTTCACTAGCATCTTTTAATTGAGTATAAGCAGAATCCACTTGAATGTTGCAAGCCTCTGCAAATGCTTTCGCGGTTATCTCTATAGTGTCTTTTTCAGTGGCATCTATCAAACGCACTACTGAACTAGCAAGCAACAGCAACCGTTTTTCATCAAGTGTCATTTCATAAAACGCTTGTAGAATACGATTTTGCATAACAACCCAATTTGCAGGGTATTTCTTCTCATATAAACCAACTTGGTTAGTCATATCTACGCCTTAATACTCAAATCTATCTAATTGTAGCATAATACCTGCTGATTGTAGCTTTTAACCTAGCTGATTGTAGCTTTTAACCTAGCTGATTGTAGCATTAACCTAGCTGATTGTAGCTTTATAGATCTTGAAGCCCTTAACTGGTAAGGTCTGAGAGCTTCCTAAAAGTCTTTAAAAATCTTTAAAAGTAAAAAATATGTTTTTATATTAAATAATAGGAAAAAAGCTCAAGAACTGACGGATTTGAGATGATAATATGAGCGACCAATCACTTATAGAACTGTTCAGTAGCTCAAAACGCTATGGTCAATTTACTCGGTATCAATCTTTATTCTCATAGTTCGGATTAAGCTTTGATCTTTGAAAATCTTCAAAAGCACGGTCAAAGATATTTTGAATGTCTTCATCTGTCATTCTGGCCAACGCTGTTTTCATACTCTCAGTATCAGTCTCATTTTTTGTAGATAACTTGTCTTCATTTTCAATAGTCATTATCGACACCTCTGTAAACACATCTTAAAGCATTGCTAAAACGCATAAAAAATACTCTTATATGCGTTCTACGCTCTGTTCGATACGATGGTAGCTAAAGCTATTTTAAAACGCTTAAAACAGCTAAAAATCGTCTTCTAGCATTTCGCTAATTAGAAGACGATTCAGTTGTACTGATGAATAGGCTATTGCTAACAGTAACAGTTATTGAGCTGCTGAATCGTCATCAAACAATGAACCGTACTCACTATCTTGATTGTCTTCATGTGAAGTAAAACTGCTTGATACCATCTTAGCCTCACCTTGCATCTTATGAGCAATTGACTTTAAAAACTCACGGTGCTTTTTCAAACGGACATATTTTTCATTATCGTGTGCATCTAAAAAAATAGCTTGCAGTTCATGATTGTCATCATCGTCTAATGCGTTGGCCAACCACTCCCCCAATATTTTATGTGCTTCAAGCCTGTCCTGATCAATCTCTTTTTTAAGAGCCTGTAATTGCTTAATCTTATTTGCAAATAAATCATCTGATATTACTGACATTACCTCATCCTTTTTTTAGCCAACTATGATAGAGTTGATCCTAGCAGTACATATACAGGTATGCAAGGTAGTAAAATACACAAGACCACTTCGTTTCGTGGGCGCAGTAGTATTTTAACCCTCTGTTAAGAGCGAACTTAGGAGTTTATGTAAAAAAGGCCCACAAGGGGCGCTATTTTTTTTACATAAACTCCGTCGTCCGGCAGGGGGCGAACCCCCTACAACCCCCAAAAAATCATCACTCAATATTGGGTTTTTTTGCTATGAATAATAAAGGTTTTCATCTGTCGGTTAGCGCCGTTAGTAAGGCGAAAAATCATAGCGTGGTGGCAAAGTCGGCTTATAATTCTGGCTCAAAACTGGTTGATGGGCAGTCAGGAGTCGTCCACGATTATACCAGTAAAGCTAAAGATAAAATCTTAAACTTAGTGGACAGTGATGGCACTAAATATACGCAAGTTATTGAGAAAAATGTGGTGCATATGGCGTTGATAACGCCAACTCTTGCTGGGGATCTAGCAGTGACACGTGAGGGTTTTTGGAATGATATCGAACGCATTGAGACTCGTAAAAACGCGCAATTGGGTACTGAGATTGATGTGATGTTTCCTGATGGGATCACCGCTGATCAGCGTATAGTTCTGGCCGAGCGCTACGCTCAAACCTTATCTGATCGTTATAACGTGCTTGTCGATGTGGCCATTCATCGGCCCCACAGTCACGAGAAACATGTGGGGGAGGTTGAAGTGGTTGAGCTGACCAGTCGTAATTTTCATGCCCATATTTTACTCTCAAGCCGTGAGATAGTAGCGGATGTTGAGGGTTATGCTTTATCAGCACGCAAGAATTGGCTGCAGTGGTCAACGGAGGAGCGTTTATCTAAGGGGTTAAACGGGCGCGGCGATGAGCTTAAATATCAACGCACCCTTTGGGCGGATATGGCCAATAAGCTACTGCCTGAGAATAAAACCATTAGTGAGAAATCCTACCGTGAGCTGGGCATCAGTCTTTTACCAAAAATGAAACTGGGCAAGTCATTGTATAAGGATATTCTCAAAGGCAATCGTTCAGTGATTCATGAGTACAACGAGACGATTGATGAGATCAATGCTTACATTGAAAAAAATGGTCTGGTAATTGAGTATGACGACAAGGGACGTATTGACCTAGAAAGCAATGAGCAAGAGGTTAACGGCGTCACAGTACATTATAAAAAGCGTAAGCCCTTTGCGCGAATTGAGCTCAGTAATATCCGCTTTGTAGATCCTGCCGCTGAACTTGAACCCGCTATCCCTAAAAATAACAGTCAGACGCATAGTGATGTGGCCAATGATCACGCACTTGATGAGCTTTTAGCAATTTCAGCCGACTTTGTGAGTCAAAAAAAGATGGTACGCAGCGCCTTATTTTCAACCATTGATGCGCTGTATGAAGAGTTAGCGCTTCAGTCTAAACAGATTATTACCATTGATAAAAACATTAAGAGTACCCAGCGGTTCACCAAGGAGGTGGGACAGGATTTTAGCGAGCCCCGCCAAAAAATGATTGAGCTTGCCCGGAAAATACATACGAAAGAGCAAAGTGAGGCACTAAAGACGGCTTTAGCGTCGGTTGATCAGTTTAGACAAGATGACACCCTACAAACAGGCCGCGCTGTTAGCCGCCTTGAAGAGCAGCTGTCACAGATTGATAAAACGGTGCTGAACAATAAAGCGGTTTTAAAAAATCTTATTCCCCTTAACAATCGAGTTATTGATGATCATAAGGCGCTAAAGGCCACCTTAAAACCGTTTGCCGCAACGCTGAATAAGCTGGCTACTGACTTTAAAGCGCTTGATGAGATTGATATTGAAAAAACTGAGCTGCAGCGGCACTGGCGGGAGACGTTTGAGGATTTGCAGGCGATCGAGATAACGAGCAACCTTGACACCTATCATAAGTTCGCGGCACTGGCAGATCTTGATGTTGAGCGTTTTAAAGCGCTTGAGCAAGAGCGTGAGGCGCTGCGTGCTCTTAAAGCGGTAGAGATAGATGATACCGCTGAGGCACGTTTGAAGATGCTTGTATCTGATGTAAAGACATTTAAAACCGCCAATAATGAAGACATCAAACAATTAAAGCTGCAAATCAATACCAGTCAAAAAACCTATCAGCGCCTATCGCCGTTTTATGAGCAGCGTATTGCCCTTCTTGATCAAAGTGAAGCGGTGATTGTGCAAGATGATGACTTATACGATGAGATTACCCGTACCAAGACCACTCAATTGAACGCAGATCGGCTTGATGACTGGCGCAACCGTACGATGAGGCTTCAGTACCAGCTCAACAAAGCACATGAGCAAGCAGAGCTTAAGAAAAAGGCTGAGCGTGCACGAGAGGAAGCAGAGAAGCGGCGGCAAGAAAAACAACAAAAAGAGCAAGATGCTACTGCCCTTGCGCGTACCCGACAGGCAGAAGTCAAGGCGTATCAGAGCAGGTTTGATAATATGCTGGTACGGGTTAAAGACCGTATTGATAAGATCGACTTTAAAGCGATTGATACTACTGCCACTGTGATAGAGGTGGCTGAAAAGTTAGCTGCTGAGGCCCTCGTTTTAAAAACGCTTCAGCATACTGATAACGTCACCGCGTTGCAAAAGCGTTTGCGAGACACGGATGCAGAACGGGTGACGATAGACAGAGATACATCGGTACAGACACTATTACAAGCGCTCGGCACGCTTCCTAGCGACCGTCATAAAATTGATACTATAAACGCGCTTAATGAGCGTTTTGAGCAGGTTCCTGACATCCGCGTGGGCACGCAAAATTTAGCGCAAATCTTGGCCGCACAAGTGCTGGATATAGACAAGGCTATTCAAGAAAAAGCGCGCCATTACTCGTCACCACGCCCATTTTAGTTGTGATGATTACAATAATGAGTACTTACTATGAATAAAAATGACCGCACTGAGCAAGACATACACGATCAACTTGTTAACCTAGTGACTTCATTGACTCCGGTCATTGGGGCCTTGCGTGAGCTGATTAAGCGAGCCGATGATGCGGTAGCGAGGCGGCTTGAGCGTTCGCTTAGCGGTATTGATAGCAAGGTGAATGAGGTGTCTTCTGCCATTGAAGAATTAGGTAGTAGCGCAAGCACGACTTCGCAGGCATTGAGTCAGTATCAAGAACTCGTGTTAAAGCAGCTACAAGCGGCAGTGACTGCTTTTACTGACAATGATATGCCGCGTCGTTATGATGACAAAATAGCAGGCATCATCACCGATATGAAACAGCAGATTGATACGGCTGTAGAGTCGGTCGTCACTGCTAAAAACGACAGCATAGAGGTACAAGTGAGTACCATGCAAGCGGTGGCTGACAAGCTTGGCGCAGGCGCTGACAATCTAGCCCTATTCACCAATCAGTACCAAGCTGGTCATAAGCAGATTATTGAAGATATTGAGACCTTTGAGACCACCACCAAAACGCGGATTGAACAGGTTGAGGGTAGAGCTAGTAAAGACTTGGACAAAATTCATAAGTCCATTGAGACTATGAGTATTAAAAGGATTGCAGCCGCTGTCGCAGCGGGTACGATGGCTGTGATAATAAGTTTGGTGGCCCTGGTATTTTGGTATGTGCCAAGCTTTGATGAGATTGCAGAGATGAGATACCAGCAAGCAGAGCTACAGCGCGGCATCGATGAGCTTGAAACGGGGTGGAAGCAGGCATTTGATAACGCTCAAAGTCAGCAGATTATTTTGGCTTGTGATGTTAATGAAGCGCAGCCTGATGCAATCAGCTGGTGCGTTAGAGCAGACAGTAAAAGTGTTTTGAGAGATGAGAGAGGCTTTGTTTATTATAAAATAGCTGGGGTGCCGCGTGCAGAGCCGACTGAGTAAAGGCATATGGTAATAGTAAGCCATATTGCCCAAAAGTGCGTCTTCTGAGACATATAAGACTGAAAAAAGCTTGTTTGATTGTCGTTATCTTTGTCTATATCAAAAAGCCAGATAATGACACTTTATCTGGCTTTAAGGGTTATTGTTTCTTGTTAAACAAGTTGTCTGTAAATATAAGCTAAAGCCATTACGCTGCTTGGTCAGTGTGAGCTGTGACCAACTCTATAAAAGCAGTTTCAAGGGTGCTTAACGCATGATCGTCAACGATAAGACCGTCATCTAGCTGTCGTTGCACCCAGACATAAACCGCTTCATCATTATAAAGAATGGGGTCAACACCAAGTAGGGTTGCCAGCTGTACGCCTTGCTGTATTTGTAAGCTTAATAACAGCTGAGAGGCTAACGTTTTAGTCTGTTCACTAAACCATGTGCAGCTATTGAGCCGAGATAGATTGTTATTCATTGGTATTCTCCTATAGACCATTATATACATATAATAAATAAAATGACTTACTACAGGTCAAATTATACCTATATTTTAATCTATTGCAAGAGAAAATAACCTTCTGTAGGTCTTTTTATTCGTTTAAAGACAATCACAGCTCATGACAACGTTATTTATGCTGGTGACTCACTGCTGTCCTCATTTATGATTTCGTATAAATCACCAACATTGATTCTAAGATAAGTACATAAAGACTCGATGACATCTAGATCAACGCGGGTGGCTTCTTCATGATACATGCGAGTAATGGTGCCACGATTGATGCCAGTATCTCTTGAGATATCGGCAATTTTAAGGCGTCTTTCACCCATGATGGTCGATAAGTGACACTTCACCATAGTGGTTCCCTCATTCATATTAGTGGTTTTTGATTGGTGAGCGGATTATAACGAATATGAGCGGCTAAAGTATTGCTTTTAGTAGCTCATATTGATACTTGATAGCTACACTTTATATGTTAGCAGTCAGTTTACTGGGGCATCTCAGTCTTTGACAAATTTATGCAGTTTTATGAATATTATTCACATAGAAATTCAGTCGATATCAAAGATATAGTTATTTTTTAAAAATGTTGCTATTCATCTAACTATTGAGTAAAGTCTTAATAATACTCAAATACTCAAATACTCAAATACTCAAATACTCAAATACTCAAATACTCAAATACTCAAATACTCAAATACTCAAATACTCAAATACTCAAATACTCAAATACTCAAATACTCAAATACTCAAATACTCAAATACTCAAAATTAGGATTGCTCTATGAAAGTCATTGCTGTGTTGAATCAAAAAGGAGGCAGTGGCAAGACAACTATTGCCACTCAATTAGCTCGTGGCTTGCAGCTGCAAGGACATAGTGTATTGCTAGTAGATAGTGACCAGCAGGGCAGTGCACGTGATTGGCGAGCTGTAGATGAAGATAATCCAGTACCAGTGATAGGTCTCGATAGACCTACGCTTGATAAAGATCTAAAAAATGTCTCTGATAAAGAGTATGTTGTGATTGATGGTTCACCACAAGCAACTAGTTTGGCTTTATCTGCAATTAAAGCAGCTGATTTTGTATTAATTCCTGTACAGCCTAGCCCATACGATGTTTGGGCGACTAGCGATTTAGTAGACTTAGTAAAGCAGCGTATAGAGATGACTGACGGTAAACTAAAAGCAGCCTTTGTAGTGTCTAGGGCAATCCAGAATACTAATATTGGTAAGGAAGTGGCTTCAGTTTTACTAGAGTACGGTCTACCTGTGTTAGATAGTAGAATTATGCAGCGTGTAAGTTATCCAAATAGCGCAGCATTAGGCAAGACCGTATTTGATACTGAGTCAGTGAACAGTAATGCAGTACAAGAAATGACGGTATTGGTTAATGAAGTTAAAACATTTTTTGATAAGGAGTAAATGATGAGCTTAGCAGCAGGTCGTCCCAGTAAGAAGGTAAAAGATGAGTTATCTTTGTCAGACGTGACCGATAGTCCTCAAAAAACGGCACGAGTAAACTTTAACATTGACAAAGATAAGTATATTGCATTCAAAAAGTTTGCGCTTGATAACCGAAAGACAGTGACTGAGCTATTAACTGAAATGATTGATGAGAAAATAGTTGAACGGTAGTTTCTGTAAGTTACAAATAAAGTAGCTCAGAATAAAGGATCATGCTAAATGTTTATTGAAAGTCATAAAATGGCTTTATCAAGTTTTAAAACAGATATAGATCTGTATATGGTCGATGGTGTGGTAGCAGATGATGAAGGAGTCTTATCTCTGTTATTCGGGGAGTATTTACGTGTCGAGAATATATTACAAAACTATGATGAGTTTGCAAGCCTAAAAGCACTGCAAGACTTGGATGTGACCGATGCTGACGCTGTTGAGACGTTTAAGGATGAGCATTACCTAAACGATGATGAGATAGCCGCTATGCAAACTATTAAAGTGCCTGCTGAACGTACCGTACAAGATTATCGCTCAACCTATAACGATATACGCGATTGGCTACGTCGTGAAAAGGCGGGTGACCAGCAAGATGAGTCTTCGATTGATTGGGATGAGGTTGTCTTTGAAATAGACTTGCTCAAATCACAGGAGATCAATCTAGATTATATCCTTGAGCTAATTTTTGAGCATAATAAAAACACCAAGGACAAGTCTGCTTTGGTTGAAGAAGTACGTCGTTTGATTCGAGCAAGCCTTGGCAACCGAGCCAAAGAAAGCTTGGTGGTAGATTTTATCAATCAAACTAACTTGGATAATATCCCTGACAAATCCAGCATTATCGATGCCTTCTTTAGCTATGCTCAGGTAGAGCAGCAACGTGAAGTCAAAGATATGATTGCGGCTGAGAATCTGAATGAAGATGCTGCTAAGCGTTATATTACCGCTTCTCTAAAGCGTGAGTACGCCAGTGAGAACGGTACAGAGTTGAATGCTATCTTGCCTAAACTAAACCCTCTCAACCCGCAGTATCTGACCAAGAAGCAAAGTGTTCTGCAGAAAATAGCAGCTTTCGTTGAGAAGTTTAAAGGTGTGGGTGGGAAGGTTTAGCTAAATCAATAGAAAGCTCTGCAAATAAATCATGTTTATCGAGAATTCTAGATAGTTCATTAAAAAATAGGAAGTATTAATGATTAACAGTGAATACCCTAATGGATCTGAATGGCGAAAATGGGATCTGCATATACATACGCCAGCATCGTTTCATTGGACTGGGCAGAAGTTCAATAGTGATCCTTGTGATCCTAGAAATGCGCCATTAGTTGATCAGATGATAAATGCACTCAATTCAGCAGAACCAGCAGTATTTGCAATAATGGATTATTGGACTTTTGATGGTTGGTTTGCTTTAAAGCATCGATTGAAGCAGGACGATGCTCCAAAGTTAGAAAAAACAGTTTTTCCTGGTATAGAATTACGTCTAATGTCACCCCTAAAAGGAGGAAGATTAAACGCACATGTAATTTTCTCTGACAATATTAAAGACCAAGAGCTCATAGATTTTAAAGCTAATTTGAAGCTAGAGTTCCCAGGAGATGGATGTAGAAATTTATCTAATGATGCTCTTATTGATTATGCTCGTTCGGTTCCTGAAGATAAGTTAAGGCATCATGGCATAGATATATCTAGGGTATTAGATCATACAAATTATGCTCTAGAAGCTGGTTCAATAATGGCTGAATTGAATTGTGAAAGTTACAAGGAAGCCATAACAAAAGTAAAAAATAAACAAGCTATAGGTTTTATGCCTTTTGATACTAGTGATGGTTTAACTGGAATAGAGCGTAATGCTCATTATGTATACGTTTTAGGATTATTCAAAACTTCGCCAATATTCGAGACTAGAAATATTAGCATTTGGGAGGCTTTTTCTGGTATTAAGACCACTAAAAATGAGCGGTGGTTTGATGACTTCCAAATAGCATTAAATAATACTCCAAGACTAGCTGTTTCTGGCAGTGATGCGCATCGGTTCATTGGTATTCAAGGAAATGATGATCAACGAGGATATGGTGATTACCCTTCAGGAAAAGCTACTTGGATAAAAGCTAATCCAACTTTCCAAGGATTACAACAAGCAATAAAAGAGCCTGCAAAACGCTCTTTTATAGGTGCAGTGCCCCCCAAATTAAAGTTGATAAGAGAAAATAGAAGTATATTCATAGATAAGCTAGAGGTGACAAAAGTTCCATTGTCGGCATTTAATGAACGCTGGTTAGAAAATACTAAACTAACGTTAAACAATGATTTGGTTGCTATTATTGGTAATAAAGGAAGTGGTAAAAGCGCACTAGCAGATATTATTGCGTTAGTAGGCAACTCAAAACAAAGTCATCATTTCTCTTTCTTAAAGAAAAACCGTTTCAGAGGCAAAGTGGGTGTACCTGCAAAACATTTCATTGCAAAATTGATGTGGGGAGATGAACAAGTTTTAGAAAAAAACCTAAATGATGATCCAGAAATTGAACATGTTGAGTTTGTTAAGTATATACCTCAAGGACACTTTGAAGAGCTATGTAACGATCATGTCGACGGTAAATCCAATTCTTTTGAACAGGAATTGAGGGCTGTTATTTTCTCTCATGCTAATGAAACTACTAGGCTAGGCGCCCATAATTTTGAACAACTTATCGAACAACAAGAAAGTGCGCTGAGGAGTAATTTTGATAGTTTAAGAAGCGTGTTACATAAGATCAATCATCAGATATCATATATTGAAGGACAGATGTCAGACGTAACTCGTAATACGATTAGCGAGAAATTGACTCAAAAGAATAGGTTGCTTGAAGAGCATTCAAAGGCTAAACCTGAGGAAGTCTCTGAACCAACCATCGAGTCTTCTGCAGAACAACAGCAAGTCTCTGCCGAATTAACAGATGTAAATCGGCAATTAGAAGCTATCTATATACAACAAGAAGAAAATAAGATTAAGCTGACTAAGTTGGCTTCAAAGAAGAAGTCTTATTTAAATATAAAAGAAGGAATTGAGGTTGTTGAAAGATCTCTGAGTCAGTTTAGAAGTGATCATTTGGTTGATGCGGTAACTTTAGATTTAACTCTAGAAAGCTTGCTTTCGTTAGAAGTACATGAGCTGATATTGTCAGAAACAGATACTAATATTTCTACTGAAATTACAAGAATTAAAGCTAGTGATGCAAATCTTGATATCAATAAAAACATTTTAATTTTAAGACGAAACGCTTTAAATACAAGATTAAATGGACCACAGCAGGCTTATCAGCAGTACCTAGAATTATTAAATACTTGGGAAGAAAAACAGGCTGGAATAGTCGGATCAAACGACCTACCTGAGACAATACTGGGATTGGAGCATCAGCTCGAAAAATTAAATGATTTGCCAATTGAAAGAGATGAGTTGCAAACCCAAAGAATTTCAATCACCGCACAAATTTTTGATATTCTAGATGAACAACGTATCAGCAGGGAGGCTCTATTCAAACCTGTTCAAGAATTAATTCAAAGTAATTCTCTAATACGCAACGAATATAAGCTGCAGTTTCAGTCAGAATTAAAAAGCAACCTAGATATGATCTACGATAGATTGTTTTTAATGGTTAAACAAACTGCCGGTGATTTTAGAGGGGAGAGTGAAAGCTTAGCGGTACTAAGAGAATTAATGGATAAGCATGATATAAGTTCTAAACCTTCTCTTATAAATTTAGTTCAAGAACTACATGGGAGGCTTGAGGAAGCTTCAAAACTACCAGGCATACAATCTTTACTAAAGAAAGATCGTAATGCTAATGAAGTCTATGATTTCATATTTGGGCTAGAGTATCTAAAACCTCAATATACTTTGATGTTTCAGGATGCACAAATAGAACAGCTTTCACCAGGACAAAGAGGCGCTCTACTTTTGATCTTCTACCTCCTGGTTGATAAAGACAATAATCCTATAATCTTAGATCAACCAGAAGAAAACTTGGATAACGAAACAATAGTTAGCTTACTCGTACCTGTGTTAACTGAAGCAAAGCAAAAGAGACAAATAATTATGGTTACTCATAACCCTAATTTAGCGATAGTTTGTGATGCAGAACAAATAATTCATTGTGAATTTTCTCGTTCAAACAGCAATGATATTAGTTATATTTCAGGAGCCATAGAGTGCAGCATAATTAATAATAAAGCTGTTGATGTATTAGAAGGGACTATAATAGCTTTTGACAACCGAAAAATAAAATATATGTAGGGCATTACACTAATATATACCTGTTTTATGAATGTACGTCTAAAAGACCGATTATCTAAATCAACTATGTAGAAGCTAACAACCTACCTAGAATTAGACTAAGGTGGTTTTATCACCTTAGTCAGCCTATCATTAACCTATACCCAAAACATAAAACTTCTAAACGATAACCTATCTATCATTTGACTTTTATTTGATATTAAATGATAGTAATATCTTGCTATTATCAATGAACATCAATTATTAAGTCTAACTGATACAAAGAGGTATTATGACCGTTCGTATTTATGTGAGAGCCAGCACTAAGGATCAAGACGCTACTAGAGCATTAATAGATTTGGTTGCCTTCAGTAGCCGCTATGGTGATAGCTATGTTGATTACGTTGAGCACTTCAGTGGTACAAAGCTCGATAGACCAATCTTAGCTAAGTTGCTAAAGGACGCCGAGCAAGGCGATATTTTATTGGTTGAAAGCGTGGATAGATTAAGCAGACTATCTCAAGATGATTTTTCGATTCTAAAGCAGCGTATTAAAGATAAGGGCTTACGATTGGTGGTGGCTGATCTACCAACCACACATACGATGAGTGACGGTATGACAGGTGAGATCCTAAAAGTGATTAACGATATGCTGATCGATTTATTAGCGACCATGGCAAAGCTTGATAATGACAAGCGTAGAGAGCGCATTAAACAAGGATTGGCCAACAGTGGCTATAAACCCACTGGTAAGAAAGCCAATACCGCAAAACACAATCGTATTAAAGCATTGGCTAGTCAAAACAATATGACAAAAGAAGAGATCGCTAAGGCGGTTGGTGTTGGCGTAGCTACCGTTTATCGTGTCTTAAAGCAGGTCAATAGCTGAGGTATTTTAAATATCGACTCAACGTGACCTTTGGTCTTGATTTAAAGGCATCGCAACGTCATAAGAAAATCGTTTTAATGCAATAAGGCTTTATAATAATCATTATATTGCATTCATAATTGTTTTTGCGCAAAATGGCTTATCTATAATCGCTTGAGCCACTCATGATGAATACCCCTATCTCAGATCCTATTGGCGCAGCATGGCTTGTCCGTTATGCCAGCATAGAGCTGGTTTCGCCTTTATATGTCAGCAGTAGTATCGGTGGGCGCAGACAAACCTATAAAGACGGTGACGTCATTCATAACGCTTATCAGGAAACCGCACGTCCACTGGACACTATCATTGCGCACTTACAGTTTCACATGCGTCATGAAGTACTGAATTTAGAGTTACTGGTTCGTCTATTTGAGCAGATAGGGGCAAATGACGTGCAAGCATGGGTAAACGCTGAGCCGACAGGCAGCTATGCCCGTAGAATGGCTTTCTTGTATGAGTGGCTCATGGATAAGCATTTAGAGGTACCGAGTAATATAGGCGGTAACTATGTGGATGCTTTGGATACCAAGAAGTTGGTTACTTCAAGTCCTTCGCAGGTCATCAAGAACGCTCGCTGGCGTATCAATGACAATCTAGCAGGAACCCGTCATTTCTGTCCGATGCTGGTAAAAACAGAGGCCTTTACGCAAGCAGCTGCACTCGATATTGCCACAATGGTTGACAAACTTAACGATGAATTTGGGCAAGACTTACTGATGCGCGCCTCCGTATGGATGACCCTACGAGAGAGTAAAGCCAGCTTTACTATAGAAGGTGAGGGAAAAGAGTTAAAACGCATTGAACGTTTTGCCGATGTGATGGCACGGCGTACCGGCACCGGTGACATTCCGCTTGATCCTGAATCACTAGCAGAGTTGCAACAAGAGATACTCGGTAGCAAAACGGTTATCCAGCAGTATGGTGTCCGTCAATCACCAGTTTTTGTGTCGCATACTCAGGTCAATGGCTTTAAAGAAATTGTGCATTATATTGCTCCACCAGCTGATGACATTGCTGATAAGTTAGAAGGATTACAGGTATTTATGGAAAAGACTGAGGGACAATCAGCACTGATGCGTAGTGCGGTTGCCTCCTTTGCCTTTGTATATATTCATCCGCTGGCGGATGGCAATGGCCGTGTACATCGCTTTTTAATTAATGACGTCCTCAGGCGAGACCAGGTCATTCATGAGCCGATTATCCTACCTATATCACAAGCCATTGCCGAGCATCCCTCAGACCGGCATGCCTATGATAAGATTTTAGACCGTGTCTCTGTGCCGCTCATGAAGCAAATCCGTGATCATTACAGCTTTGATAAACAGGCAGTTACCTACCCTGATGGTATTCGCTCAAACTTAAATTTTGGAAATACTCACCTGATTCAACCTGCATGGCGCTTCATGGATCTAACGCCTCACGTTCAGTACTTATCAGGACTGATTGCTCATGTTATTGAAAAAGAGATGCATAACGAGTCACAGTACCTAAGAAAGCATGACCATGCACGACTGGCGATAAAAGAGATTGTTGAGATGCCCAACAGCTATGCCGATAGAATCATTCGCAGCATGCTACAAAATAAGGGTGCTAAAAGTAATAAGCTACTGAAGGATTATCCGTTTTTGGCAAATGATGAGGTTTGGGACGATATTTTCTCTATCGTTGTAGAGACCTTTAAAGATGAAGCAGATGGTTTGAATAGTTAGACGAACCCTGCTATACGCAGGAAAGTCTGCCTTGATAATCAAGCTCAAGCTAGTCTCAATATTATCGTTCCAATGATGATTCGTTTGTAAAACGATTCGGCGAAAATACCGTAGCCTGAAAAGTAATCAATATTTTTCTTGACCCTATTCAAGCTAATAAACTACTAAAAATAGAATATGTTAAAGGAACTTTGATAACAGATTACTTTTGTTTGACAAGAATTATTACAGCTCCTAAAATTTGAGTATTTGAGTATTTGAGTATTTGAGTATTTGTTTAGCTATAACAGCTATCAGCTGACGCGAACACTTAGCTGTAGCTTGTATTTCAGAATAGCTATGCCCAGATTTTAGGAGGCTAGCAATAATCTTACGCTTTTCGGTATCTTTCCTACGCCCTAAATATTTACCTTCTGTCTTAGCATGAGCAATACCTTGCACCTGACGGTTATGTCGATCTTTATAGTCCTTTCTAGCAATAGCAGCGAGCATATCAAGCATCATCGAATTAATGGACTGTAATACGCTGCTCATAAATTCAGTGCTGCTCTCAGATTGAGGCGTCATATATGAGGTCGGTAGCTCTTTTGATACTACCCCAGATTCTTTTCTAATAGCATTCTTTTGAGAGTATCCCAATCAGCTTGGTTTAAACGTGCTAAGCGGTCAATCTGCTCTACCAAAATTATATCGCCTTCATAGGCATCATCGATCACTTACATTAACTGTGGACGTATTAAAGTTGCGCCTGATTCGTTTTCGACATAGAAGGCGGCAATTTTGTGATCATGATCAGTAGCAAACTGTATAAGCTCGTTTTTGGTACGCTTGGCATCTTATTCTTTGGTAGACGCTCGTAGACACGCTCTGATAAACATAAACACGTACAATAGTCTGTTATAAGTAGTTCCATTACAGCAGTCTATTTTAAGTCGTCTATTAATCGGTTTTTGATGCCTTTTAGATGGTTCCCTTGGGGTATACCCTACGATAACAGGAAAGCCATCGCGAATGACAAAACCTGTTTAGCTTTTAAACAAGACGGGTTTGTCGATAGTATGTAAGATAAGTTCGAAAAGTAACTGGAGTGTGAGGCTATTCATACTTGGTCTGAATTAAAGTTTTATTGTGATTAATTTCTGCTCAATGTTATTCATTTGTCGCCATGATGAGTGATGGCGGCTTGTGATTTAGTTAGGAAAAATAATCTTGAGTAATAAGATACGTTTGTGGCATTTGTAGCAGAGCTTGTTCTAGGCTTCTTTACTTACATTTTCCTGCAAGTTCTTTTTTAGTAAATGATCGAATATAAATGGGCCAAAAGGTAAGAGTGAGCCGAGTACGCCCGCAGGTATTGCCCAAAGAGGCATTTTCATTTTGATAGCTGAGCCTATAAGTATTATGATATAGGTAATAAACAACATACCGTGTGCCATACCGATGTATTTCACACCTTCTGGAATGTCCATCATATATTTTAGTGGCATGGCGATGAAGAGCAATAATAAGAAAGAGGTGCCTTCTAGATAGCCTATAAGGGTAAGACTTTTTAACGCTGTCTCTTGTTTTTTTCTAAGGCTGTGAATTTTTTCAATAGTTGGCTGAGCCTGTGACACTGTATTTTCCTTTTGTTATGATCAATAAAGAATTTATGGATTATTCAATGTCTCTATAATAATGGCTCTACGCAGAGCTTTTAAGTATTGAGTTTTAAGACCTAAAATGAGTGAGTACCTATACCAGTCATACATTATCTTCCAGTTCACATTTTATAAACATACTCAAGTATAAAAAGTATGTTTCCGTATAGAGTGACTACGACGCTAGTTCATTTTGTTTGTGATAATCGGCATCAATGTGCTTATTTATTACGCTTACTTTCTAAAAATATCATGTCAATTATAATCAATGCGACACCGACACAGACACCTATATCTGCAACATTGAAAATAGGATAATTCCATACATCAGCATAATGCACATGGATAAAGTCAACCACTTTACCAATTCTTAAACGATCGATTAAGTTGCCAATCGCACCACCAAGCATTAAGGCCAACCCCATAGATAATAGCTTGGCTGCACGTGGCGCTTTGATTAAATAAACCGTTAAAAAGATAGCCATTACAAAAGCTAAGCCTGAGAAAAACCATTTCTGCCAACCGCCAGCGTCGGCTAAAAAGCTAAATGCTGCCCCATAGTTATAAGCGAGTGTCCAGTTGAGAAATGGTTCAATGACCGGTACGGGGTCATTGAACGCTAATGTGGTTTGGGCCAACCACTTAGTCCATTGATCAAGTATTAATACCATTATCGCCAACAAATACCAGATAAAAGCGCGACTGCCATTGGCAACCATTTTTGGCATTTTGTCCAACTTACCTTTAGGTGTTATTGAGTTGCCTGAAGTCACGTACATAGCTTTAGGCGTATGATTCATGGTTTTAGAGTCAATCGATTGATGAGTACTACTCACAGCTATAGGTACTTTATTGTCAGCAATATTAGTACTAGCCGATTCAACGCTATTCAATTTAGTACTATCTAATCTGTCGGTAGATTCAGTCATAGTTGTTTTCTTTATCTATGTTTATACAATGAACAATGTTAAACGTATATGTTTTTGGTATACAATTATTAATCGCGCCACTTTCATAAACGGCTCCACTTACCGCTCTGGTTTTATGAAACTTACGGTAATAATTTTTTATTAGGGAATCTGTTGATTGATTTCAACATTAACCTGAGTCTGTTCAACGCTAATCATTATAGGATTACCCGATAAGTCGCCTGATTCTGCTATGGCATTACCGCTATGACTAATACGAGCAACGACTGCTAACTGAGTTTTGTCACTACGAGCTGAATTTAACGTGCGATCTGGCATCATCGCATCAAGATTACTTAAGCGGATACTAGCCTCACCTTGCTTGATAATACTAATGGGTAAACGTTTGGCGGCAAACGGTGGACCTCCTTTAACGTCACGTATCGCAACAAACAACACATCATCAGCTTTCACTAACGGTAATAAATTAGCGTTAATTTTCACTGTCACGTCAATACCTTCTAGCGCTTGCTTTTCTTGCGTGCTAACGTAGTTGCTTAACTCATCTAAGCTTGCTAAAGCTTTAGTATGATCACCTGGTTTGGCCACAATGCTGCCTTGTAAGCGTTTAATCCAACCTTGCGCTTGGGCAAAGTTACTACTACGAGTCTCACCCATTGCCATGAGCATTTGAGCCCGTTCATGCTGCGGATTCTTAGCTAATATAGCTTGTAATAGACGGCGAATATTGGCGTCTAACTGACCTTCATTAACAAAAAAACTAGTCTGAGCATAAGTAGTAGCAATCTCCTCGTTATCAGGTGCTAAACGATAGGCACGCGATAAGGCTTCTAACGCAGAGTCAGTCGCCTCCATCGATAAGAAAAGTTCAGATAGGCGCATCCAGCGATTAGGATCATCAGCGTTACGATGGACGTTGGTCTGCATAGCGCTAATCAACTGACGACCGTTTTCAGTCGCCCACTTTGGTGGCTTATCAATCTTAGCCGTCAATAGGTCATCAGCCACTTGTCCTACTTTGTCCTCGCTTGTCCACAAATCAAACACGGGCGTACGATTGCCTATTAGTAAGTACGCCATTGCAGCCAATATTGGGATCCAAGCTGCGACAATTAAACGGCTTTTGACATCAGGGGTGACCATAGGTGTTATCTGACGCTGCGCATCTAATAGCTGACGCTCCAGTTCCAGCTTTTGATTTTGATAATGGCTATTATTAATAGTACCGCTGTCTTTATCTGTTTGTAGCTCAGCTAAACGTTCGCGAAATACTGCAACATTAATATCTAGCAGTTGATTGTCTATTGGTTTGGACTGCAAACGCGGTGCTCGTAGCCATGGCATAATAGCAATTAGCGCAAATATAAGAGCAATCAGCAAGCTTAGAGCTACAAATAAGCCAAAAGTAGAAAATAGAGTCATTTTTTGTCCTCTATGCTAGTAATATCGTGGTCGACATTCTCAGCTTGCGATAATAGACGATCAAGCTCAGCCTTTTCCGCAGAGGTCAAGGCAGCAGTACTGTTCACTGTAACGCCGTTTTGGCCACGGGCGACAACTTGGCGGCGTTTACTTTGCCAAAACCAACCAACAATTAAGACGAGCAATAATAGTGGTGGAAAAAACCATAGGATCCATGTCGATGGTCGCATAGGCGGCTTGTAGCTAATAAAGTCACCGTAGCGCTCTTGCATATAGGCGCGTATTTCAGCATCACTACGTCTATCTTTAATTAAATCATAGACTTTTTGCTTTAGATCCTGTGCAATCGGTGCATCAGAGGCTGCAAGGTTTTGATTTTGGCATTTTGGGCAGCGAAACTCTTCTATTAATCCACGATACTGAGCTTCTTGCTGTGGTGAATCAAAATCGTATACGTCAATAGCTGCGTTTGCCGTCATGTTAAGCAGACACGCTAGTATTAAGCTTGCTAGTTTTAAAATTATATTGAGTTTTATTTGAGGAGCTCTTATTCGAGTAACGTTCATTTGCACATCTCCTCAACCTGAATGAGATCAGGACTATCGTTGTTCTTATTAGCCTCATTAAGTACGGTCAGGCACGGCTTAACACGCTGTTGCCAATTGGCTTCATTAATCTCACCAACAATATGCTGACGAATGATGCCATCTCCATCCACAACAAAGGTTTCGGGCGCACCAGTTATGCCTAAGTCTAGAGCAAACTGACCCAATGAATCCTGAATAGACATAGAAAATGGATCACCGCCTTGGTTTAAGTAACTGAGCGCATTACCAATCTCATCCTTATAATTCACACCAACGATATCAATGCCGCGCTCTTCTAGTTGCATTAAAAACGGATGCTCAATAATGCAAGTTGGGCACCACGAGCCCCAAACATTAAGTAAAAACGGCTTATCTGGCAAATTATTATTGGTGATAGTACGGGTAGTATCTGCTAATAACGGCAGCTCAAAGGCAGGAACCGGACGCTCAAGAGCGGTATTGGTCACAATGTCTGTTGGTTTACCTAAGCGCATGTACAATATAACTACCAAACCAAAAAAGAGGATAAGCGGAATTAAGAACCATAGCTTCATCTGCTTTTTTTTCATTGCCTTTGGGTTACGCTGCTTACTGTTTTGGCTATCTTTTTGCTCAGGAGTGTTATTCGACATAGTCATTTATTTCTCCTTTAGTGTCGACATCGTCGATGCTGAGATTGCCTGCTCAATAGCTACCTCATTGACTCCATCAGTAGCCAAACTACCAGTAACTAGCAACGGAGCTTTAACTTTTTTGATGCGGTATCGTTTATCAAGCATACTAATTAATCCACCTAGAGCCATGATAATTGCCCCTAACCAAATCCAGCGAATTAATGGTTTTACATAAATCCTTAATGCCCATTGGTTACTACCATCGGCAATAGGTTCGCCCAGTGCGACATAAACATCGCGCATAAGACTGGGGTCAATAGCGGCTTCAGTCGTTGGCATCGTGCTGATAATATAAGTACGCTTTTCTGGAGTCAGTTTCGCCACTTCACGACCGTCTTTGGATACCACGACTTGCGCTTGCGTTGCATCAAAGTTACTACCCTTTATTTCAAAAAATTCAGTTACTTCAAAATCGTAACCTTGAACATTGACTGTATCGCCAATACCCATTGCTACGTCACGCTCAATACTCAGGCTACTAGTAAAGGCTATGCCAATGACAGCAACCAATACGCCAATATGAGCAGTCTGTTGACCCCAATAGCTCAGACGCAACTGCCGCAAACCGTTAAAAACATTAGGCGCATTCTTAGTTTTATCTTTAAAATCAACTGCCATCCATAGCAGTGCCCAAAAGCTAACGGCTAAAGTCACACCAATATTAAGCATAGACGATGGATTAACAAAGTAAGTAATAATGGCAGCTAATACTAAGCTACTAACGGCGATGACCATGCCTATACCCAGTAGTGGACGGGTGTCTTTTTTCCAGCGAATATTTGAGCCCATACCCATAGCTATTAATAACAGCCACGTTAAAGGTACAAATAATGCATTAAAATAAGGAGGGCCAACGGACACTTGTCCTAAACCAAAGGCATCAGCGATAATAGGGTAAAGGGTGCCGAGCAGCACCACTAAGGTTGCAATCAAAATGATGGCGTTGTTGATCACTAAAAAGGACTCACGTGAAATCAGCTGATATTGACTTTCAACGGTTAAACGCCAACCTCGAACGGCAAACATTAATAGACCACTACCGATGATAATGCCAAGAATAGCTAAGATAACCAAACCACGCGTCGGATCAGCGGCAAACGAATGCACTGAGGTAAGGACTCCAGAGCGTACCAGGAACGTGCCAAGCAAGCTTAAGGCAAAGGCGAAAATAGCCAGCATAATGGTCCATGCTTTAAACACCCCGCGCTTTTCAGTGACTGCTAATGAATGCAGCAATGCTAAGCCGACAAGCCAAGGCATAAACGAGGCATTCTCTACCGGATCCCAAAACCACCAACCGCCCCAGCCAAGCTCGTAGTAGGCCCACCACGAGCCCAGTGCAATACCAATGGTCAAAAACCCCCAAGCCGCGAGCGCCCATGGACGTGACCAGCGTGTCCAAGCAGCATCTAAACGCCCTTCCCACAATGCCGCCATACAAAATGCAAAAGGTACTACCATACCCACATAGCCCATATATAACATGGGCGGATGAATAATCAGACCGAAATCTTGTAGGACAGGATTTAAATCAGCGCCATCGACCGCTAGATTGGGTAAGGTACGCTCAAACGGTGACGAGGTAAATATCAGCATCGTTAGCATCATTAACTGTACACCGGCCAAAATAACTAATACCCGCGCACGCATTGATAACGGCAAGCCGCGACTAAAGTATGATACCAGTGCACACCATGTGGCCATGATGGTCATCCATAGCAGCAAAGAGCCCTCGTGTCCGCCCCATGTCGCCGATAACTTATAGTACCAAGGCAACAGCGTATTGGAATGCTGCGCGACGTAACTGAGGCTAAAATCATTATAATAAAAACCTGCTATCAAAGCGCCAAATGACGTTATCATGGCGGCAAACTGTGCCCAAGCTAAGCTAGGGGCTAGTCGTTGCCAAGCAACTTGGTTATGAATAACACCAATAGTTGGCAGAATTACCTGCAATAACGCCAATACAAAAGCGGTAAGCAAGGCAAAATAGCCCAATTCTGTAATCAACATACGGTCTAACCTTATTTACTCTAATGCGGTTGCAGTTTACTGTGGCGGTGGAATTTTTATTATTAGAACCCACCCCCGAAATCTGCTGCTATCTCTAGTTTTTAATTGATTTCGAAGGGTTTTATTTAACTACTTTAGGCGGATTTACCAGTGGAGGCGCTCCCTTAAAGCGCAGTAAACGTAACGCATTAAGAGTAACGAGCACTGTTGCTCCAGCATCAGCTAGAACCGCAATCCATAGTCCAGTAATGCCGAATACGGTCGTGATCAGAAAGACGCCTTTGAGACCCAAAGCGAAAATGACGTTCTGATGAATGTTGCGCATGGTGGCACGTGAAAGTGCGATGAGATGAGCCATATCCGTAACACGACTTTTTAATAATGCGATATCGGCCGTCTCAATGGCCACATCGGTACCACCACCCATCGCGATGCCAACATCGGCAGTTGCTAGCGCTGGCGCATCGTTAATACCATCACCAACCATCGCTATTTTGCGGTTGTTCTTCATCTCGTTAAGCAGGCGCAGTTTGTCCTCAGGCAACAGCTCAGCTTCCCATTCCACGTCTAAATTACTGGCAAGTGCTTGAGCGGTTAAGCGGTTGTCGCCTGTTAGCATGACGGAGCGCACACCCATCGCTTTGAGCTGAGCCACACCTTCATGAGCGTCGTCTCGTAATTCGTCTCTTAGCGCGATTAATCCAAGCACTTCACGGTTTTGCTCATCGAAAAGAACAGAGACGGTCTTACCCTCATTTTGCAGCGCCTCAATTTGCGCCTGTTGTGTGGATGAAATCAATGCCTCATCGGCTGCGTAAACAGGCGAACCGATAGCTAGCGCGCGCTCCGCGACAGTTGCGTGTACCGCTTTACCCGCAGTAGCAGAAGCTTTGGAAGCCACAGGTATAACAACTTTAGCGGCTTCAGCATGGCTGACAATGGCTTCAGCAAGTGGGTGACTAGAACCAGTCTCCACACTGGCAAAAAGTGCCAATATCTCATCTTGACCTTGAGAATTCTGACCTTGAATACTTGAGTCCTCTTGTGTAAAGGCAACAACATCGGTCACGCGTGGTTTGCCTTCAGTTAAAGTGCCTGTCTTGTCAAAAGCGACCGTCTTCACTTGGCCGATAGTTTCTAAAGCACTACCGCCTTTGATCAGCAAGCCACGGCGCGCACCAACAGCAAGACCAGAGGCGATGGCAGCGGGTGTTGATAGTACAAGAGCACAGGGACAGGCAATCAGCAACAGTGCTAGACCGCGATACAACCAAGTCGACCAATCTCCACCCATGGCTAACGGTGGAATGATAATAATTAGTGCGGCAATAGCCATCACTGCCGGTGTGTAATAGCGACTGAATTTCTCAATAAAACGGGCAGTGGGTGCTTTGGAGGCTTGGGCTTGCTCTACCAGCTCAATAATGCGCGAAATGGTGTTATCGGCGGCTGTCTTTTCTACGCGCACTTGGAGCACACCATCGATGTTAATTGACCCTGCAAATACATTGTCACCCATCGTCTTGGCAACAGGAACAGACTCTCCCGTCACGGGCGAATCATCAAGGCTGGACGCACCTTGAACAATGGAACCATCAGCAGATACCCTATCTCCAGGACGCACCAGCACAAGGTCATTCACTTGTAATGAAGTCGCTGGAACGTTACGCTGCCCACCTTGAGCATCAAGTAAAATTGCACTTTTCGGAACCAGCGATGATAAGGCTCTGATGCCAGCGCGAGCGCGATCAGCAGCGATACTCTCAAACAGTTCACCGATTGAGAACAAAAAGACAACTGCTGCGGCCTCTTCAGCTTCACCAATGATAAGTGCGCCAAGCACGGCGACGGACATCAGCGTTTCAATTGAAAAGAATGAACCTGTTTTAGCCAGTGCTAAGGCTTTGCGCGCAAATGGAAAAACGCCTACAATCACAGCGATGGCAAACACCCATATCCCATAAGCGGGCAACAGTAGTGACAGTGCATAAGCGCTGCCCATCAAAATACCGAGGCCAACAACCTGTTTGCCTTTTTGAGTTTGCCACCATTGCTTATCCTGCGGAGCCATCTGATTGTCGCTGTCAATATCAATAGCCGATACAGTTTGTTGACCAGTATTGGCAGAGATGCCGAACCCTAGGCTTTTGATTGTTTTTTCGATATCACTAGCCTGAGTCGGCGCACCAGGGGCTAAATTTAGCTCTAGCGTTTCTGTAGCGAAATTCAGCTGAACATCAGAAACCCCAGGCATACGTTTCAAAGCTGTTTCAATCTTGCCGATGCAACTGGCACAGTCCATACCTTCAATATGATATTTCATAATAATTTACCCTTTGAATAATGATATTATGAACCCTATAGTGGCTTTAGAGTCAAGGTTATTTATCTACAGTTTCGTAATTTTAATTTCTCTAGCGCTAGTCTTTACAGCCACTTTAATTATTTAAATCATAGAGGTTGTTATGACAATCAAAATTGGTGAGCTCGCTAAACGCACAGGTGCCACAGTAGAAACCATTCGCTATTATGAAAAAGAGCGTTTATTACCCGAGCCTTTTCGTAGCGAAGGGAATTATCGTTTATATAATGAAGAGCACATTGAGCGTCTACAATTTATCCTACATTGCCGTACGCTCGATATGGCTTTAGATGATGTGCGAATCTTACTTGAATACTGGGAGTCGCCTGACAAGGACTGCGGCGATGTGAATAACTTGCTAGATGAGCACATTCATGCTGTGGAAATACGAATGGAAGAACTGATGCACTTAAAGCATCACTTGACCGTTTTGCGCCAGAAATGTGCAAGTAGTGCACCAGCGTCATCATGTGGCATTTTAAACGCGCTTGTCGATAACTCCTGTCATGAGTAATGATATCAGTAGTGTTCATTTCTGACGGATCAAATCATGAAAGGTTAAATACGCCCTGATGTTAAGCACAAAAAAACCCAGCAATGATATTAAGATCACTACTGGGTTGGAGGAAATAACAACTATGTTGTGCTGACTTAGAAAGTCTTATTTATCATTCATAGCAAGGTAGATATTACGATCTGATGCGGATGCGTCATCCACGTATTTTGAATCGCGCCATGTCGTATAAGCATAGACACCACTGTATGGGCTGATGCTGTTCTGACGGAAATCAGAAATCCAATTTTCGCCATCAAATATTTGGATATGGCCATGCGGGCGCTTTGATGAGCGATCATAGACAATAACATCACCTACTTGGGTTGGCATATCATTACTGATTTTGCTAAAACCTGCTTTATCAAGCGTGCCACGAGTGGCGTACTGATAGGCTGAAGGATTGGGTGTAAATTCATAACCAGCTGATTGTAGTGCTTTACGTACGTAACGGGCACAATATCCAGAGCTGCCAGATAAAGCCACTTTTGAGGCGCGAGCAGCAGCGATAGCGGGGGCTGAATTGCTGTCAGGAACCTTATTGACTTGCTGCTGTTGTTTTTCAGCGTATAAGCGGCTGTTTAATGATGAAAGCTGATTCTCTTTTTGCTTGGCCTGCGCACTTAGGTTGCTAATTGCTTGACTAATTTCATCATTATTAGAAACATAAGCACCACTTTTGGTGCTATAGATGTTTTTTGATGAACCGTAGTTTGATGCCACAGAAGTATTGGTGATGGTATTATTTGTTTGAGAGATTGTGATAGCAGCACCACTCGTTTGTGCTATGCCCATACCCAGTACTGACAAAATCAATAAAGCCTGTTTCATAAATCTAATACCTACGGTTAATTCAAAATCGTCTGTTATCAACAACAGCGCAGTCAATTAAATCTCAATAACTCAAGTATATATATGTCATAGTGACTGATACTTCTGCTGCATATTATTCATATAAAAAATGATTATTGGCGATCACAGCTCATTGAAGTCTTACGAAGCTGTTACAAATCAAGCTGCTGACCAAAACACAAAGCCGACTTTAGCATAGGCTGTTTAGCCTGTCATCCCCCTTAAAAACCCCAAAAATACTTTTTTGATGTCGAAAAAATTGCTAATATCCCACATTTTACAATGTAAGTTTGTGTAACATGTACAGAATATAGCTGACTAGATTGACCACAATTTCTACTGTTTTATAAGCAAAAAAACGTCTGAGGGTTAAATCTATAATTTAGATTTAACCCTCAGACGTTTTTCTATTGGATGAAGTAATTACCCTATATAGGGTCTAACTAATTATTAAGATAATATAATAATTTATAATATTAATATAGATGTTAATTCCCTACTGGCTTATGTAATATTACGTAATTGTTTCGATACAT
>NZ_JBPYDF020000001.1:0-3267402 GCF_051847395.2 Psychrobacter sp. 1Y1 | reverse complement strand
TTCAGCAGCGTTTTCTTTGCTGCTATCACAGGCAGTAAGGCCCATAGTTGCAGTCATGATACCAGCTAGAGCAAGTAATTTAAGTTTCATATGGTTTTCTCCGGAAAAATGAAATGAGCAGTAGCAGCAACAAAGGTCGAAATCCGAGATTTCTCAGAATTCAACTAGTCTTAGTCACAGCTACTCAGCTTCCACGCATTCTATAGGTTTTCTAAGTAAATAGAAATAGCCTGTACAATTAAGTAACAATAAAATTTAAAATAATATTTTACTTTGGCTATCCGATATACTTTTTAATACAAGAAGCCAAATTAATCGACGTATAATCAATGACATCAGAGGAATTAAGACCTTTTTTAGTTCTCATTTTTTGTCTCGAATTGTTGATATTAACCCCGTTTTTATGGGTAAGAATTGAATTAAATAGTCCGATTATGGTCCTATATTACATAAATCCTAGTTAAGTTAGCAATTTTATAGGTTTCTACTTGCATTCAGGATAGTAGACTAGGTCATAGCGTAAATTGACTGGCTAAATAATATATAACATAAGTAATGAGTAATAAAAGTAGTGGCTAATAGAGATAGTGATTAATAGAAATAATGAATCAATCTATATTTGAGGAAGAGAATTATGAAATGGCAAGGTAGACGAGGCAGCTCGAATGTGCGCTCTAGCACAGGTGGCGGTAAGATGATCGGCGGTGGTATTGGTGGTATTATCATCGCTGGCATTTTGTGGTTGGTATTTGGCGTAAACCCAATGACCGCATTACAGACAGGTCAAGCGGTTACAGGTGGTAGTAGTGAATCATCTACCGAGCTGGCAACCAGCACAGACCGAGACACGCAGTTTGTGAAAGTTGTACTAGCAGATACAGAAGAAGTCTGGCATCAAATCTTTAATGAAGCTGGTAGTACTTATCAAGAACCGTCATTGATTTTGTTTAATGGTCAGGTTAGCTCTGCATGTGGTAGTGCTAGCTCTGCAACGGGTCCATTTTATTGTCCAGGGGATCAGACTGTTTATTTGGATACGTCATTCTTTGTAGAGATGCGTCAGAATCTTGGTATTTCAGGCGATCAGCAAGGCTCCGGTGGTGAAGAGAACCAAGGCAAGGCTGGCGATTTCGCACAGGCCTACGTGATAGCGCATGAGGTAGGTCACCATGTACAGACGCTACTGGGCATTAGCCAACAGGTTAATGAAGCTCGTCAGCAAGTGACCCAAGCACAGTCTAATAAGCTATCAGTATTGCAAGAGTTGCAAGCGGATTGTTTTGCTGGTGTATGGGCACAGCGCAATCAAGAGCGCGTACAGTTTTTAGAAGCTGGTGATCTTGATGAAGCGGTGAATGCAGCTAGTCAAATCGGTGATGATCGTCTAGCGAAAGCGAGTGGTGGTGCAGTAGTGCCTGATAACTTTACTCATGGTACCAGTCAACAACGTGTCGAATGGTTCACCCGTGGTCTAGAAAGCGGTAATGTCCAATCTTGCGATACGTTCAGTGGTGCACTTTAATGCCCATACATATTAATAATCGTGTATTTGACTAATGATGTTTTTTCATACTAACGCTTTTGATTATAAGTCTAGCACATGGACTTATAATCAAAATTAAGACATAGAAAAGCCTGCAACGAATTGCAGGCTTTTTATCATCTTTTATCTAATATTACTCAATCAATTGTCAAATAATATTAGCGTAGAAAGATTTAGTTGTTATCAAGAACATAACCACCAGCACCGCCAATCGCTGCACCAGCCAATGCGCCACGAGCGATATCTTTGCTGTCGCCTTTGCTTCTAATAAGAGCACCAGCTGCTGCGCCAGCAGTAGCACCTTTAGCAGTGTTGCTCATACCGCTATAAGAGTTACAACCAGTCATGATTAGTGCTGAGCTAGTAATTGCAGTCATTGCGATCGTTTTAGCAAATTTCATATTATCACCTATTAAGTCATCAGGTTTAAAATACAATACCTTTAAAATACTGTGTCCATGATATTTTCAAGTATATTCCTACTGTCTGTCATAATAGTCGGTTACTAATAATATAGTCGTAGTAAAAACGCTAAACTTTGCAAACGAGATGTAAGCGATGTTGCCGTACTGTATCATCGGCAATGGCTGTGAACGACAGAGCGGATTACGTTCTAATGGGTTTAACTATTAATACTTTGATACTGCTATAAAAAAGACTACCTATAGGTAGTCTTAATATTGAATCAAAGCTGAATAAGTCTAGCAAACTAACTAAGAATTAGTTTTGTGATTTACGCTTCATTTGCTCGAAGAATTCATCATTGGTTTTCGCTTCTTTTAGACGGTCCAACAAGAACTCAGTGGCTTGTACGCCATCCATCGGTTGAAGCAGTTTGCGTAAAATCCATACTTTACGCAGCTTGTCTTCGTCCAATAGACGCTCTTCGCGGCGTGTACCAGATTTTTTGATATTAATCGCAGGGAATACACGTTTTTCAGCCAAGTCACGCTCAAGCGTGATCTCTTGGTTACCCGTTCCCTTAAATTCTTCAAAAATAACGCTGTCCATCTTACTACCAGTATCGATAAGAGCACTGGCAATAATGGTCAAACTACCACCTTCTTCCACGTTACGCGCCGCACCAAAGAAGCGTTTTGGACGTTCTAGGGCATTGGCATCTAGACCACCCGTCAATACTTTACCTGATGATGGGATAACCGTGTTATAAGCACGTGCTAGACGCGTAATCGAATCAAGTAAAATCACTACGTCTTGCTTGTGTTCAACCAAACGTTTGGCCTTTTCGATGACCATTTCAGCAACCTGTACGTGACGCTGTGGCGGCTCATCAAAGGTAGAAGCGACCACTTCACCGCGTACCGTACGTACCATCTCGGTCACTTCTTCTGGACGCTCATCAATCAATAGTACGATCAAATAGCATTCAGGGTTATTACGAGTGATTGATTGCGCGATGGTTTGTAGCAACATCGTTTTACCCGCTTTTGGCGGTGCGACGATGATAGAACGCTGACCTTTACCAATCGGAGCGATTAGATCGATGATACGACCAGTCAAATCTTCAGTGGTTCCGTTACCAAGCTCAAGTTTTAAATGCTCAGTTGGGAATAGAGGCGTCAGGTTCTCAAAGATAAGCTTATGACGTGAGCGATCTGGCGTATCAAAGTTAATCTCGCCAACTTTTAATAATGCAAAATAACGCTCAGAATCTTTTGGTGGACGAATCGTACCAGCGATACTGTCACCAGTTTTTAGACTGAAACGTCGAATTTGGCTAGGGCTGACATAAATATCATCAGGACCGGCTAAATATGAGCCTTCTGATGAGCGCAAAAATCCAAAACCATCAGGAAGAACCTCAAGTACGCCGTCACCATAAATGGCTTCGCCGTTACGCGCATGGGTTTTTAGAATAGCAAAGATAATGTCCTGTTTACGGCTACGCGCCATATTATCAAGACCCATTTCTTTGGCGATAGCCAATAGCTCAGCGATTGATTTTTTCTTTAATTCAGTAAGATTCATAGATAGGTCATTAGCAATTGATCAGATGAGAGATGCCATTAGCAGCACAAGTCACGACAGTGATTAAAATAACGGTAATATGATGATATGGGTGTGTGCACAGCGCTGTAGTTTATGTAGTTTTGGTTTTATATGTCTGCTTATGTACGCATTGCCATCATTGGAGGCAAGGTAATAAGAAATAAGGATAAAAAAGGCTACATAAGAGTCTGCGTCAAAAACTCAATATCAGTAATTGCGTTTAGTCATTTTGTTCAGCAATGGTGTTTATAATGACGATTGTGTTTTTGTTGATAAACACGAGGAGAATAGCGACAAGATACTTAGGAAAACAGTTGGTTTTCTCTTGTCAGCAGACTATACGGTCTTCACAATAGCGTTGTCAATAAATTTTGCCAAAAAAGTCATATTATCGAGTTTTTTGCACAAAAAACAAGCAAAAAAGCCACTATCTTGGTCAGATAATGGCTTTCTCGGTTATTCTGTTTTACCAACTCAAGATAGTCTAGAGCTGGCAAATGTAACTTATAAATGCTTGTCTAGTACTTTAGCCAATTCAGCTTTTGGCTGTAGGCCCATTACTGAGTCAACTTTTTCGCCGTCTTTGAATACAAATAGCGTTGGGATGTTACGAATACCAAAACGGCTAGCCGCTTGTGGGTTGTTGTCTACGTCTACTTTAACGATTTTAACTTTACCTTGGTACTCAGTCGCTAGATCTTCTAAAATAGGAGCGATGGCTTTACAAGGACCACACCATGGCGCCCAGAAGTCTACTAATACAGGTACGTCTGATTGTAGAACGTCTTGATCAAAGTCTGTGTCGGTAGTATGTACAATAAGGTCTGACATAATTTTATCTCTCTTGTTTTATTACTTCTATCACCACTCATCAACCTATATATTGGTTTAATAATAAATCAGTTGGTGGTCAAAGAATTGTTTAGAAGGGGTGAAAATGTGCCATTATATTAACATGTTTGCCCTAATTTGACAGATACAGGCTGGTTAAATTGTTTAACAACTAGTATTAGCACAATAAATCGAAACGGTGCAGCACAAGCGTGTCTAATCTGTTATTTAATACGATTATCCTTATCAAAGTATGTATCTCAGTGCGATAGAAGTTTTATGTTTACCTCGTTTATATAGTAGTTATTGATTAGTAGCTAGCGATATTAATAACGTTAAAAATCAGCCAAATTTTTGCTCTTTTGTCCAAATAACCATTGTTCTTAAAATGGCTATCGTGGCAAATATAGCTATCGTGTCCAAAAGATTAGCCACCAAAAATCCTTATCTTAAAACCAATTTACATAAGTAGTTAAATTTATGCCTTTTACCGATGAAGAAGTTAATGCCCTCAATGCCCAAGAAAGTGCTTATCCGCTTGAGTTTTTTAAAAATTTTGCGCAAGAAATTACGGTTTACGAAGACGATGACATTTGGGTGGTTGATAAACCTGCAGGCCTATTGAGCGTCGATGGTAAAACACTCAAAGTCAGTCTGCTTGCTCGTCTTGAGCGTGCCAATCCAGCTGTCAAATTGATTCACCGTTTAGATATGGACACGTCGGGACTGCTTATTTTTGCAAAAAATGCAGCAGCGCAAACCAATATCAGTAAGCAATTCATCGAGCGTCTACCGCAAAAGAAATACCAAGCACGTGTTTTTGGTAAATGGGAGCAGGTCGGCGCAACTGGTGAGATATCAGTGCCAGTGCGTTATGAGCCAAGTACTAAACCGCGCCATATCGTCGATCACGACTGGTCAAAGCATGCACTGACGTTATATGAAGTGGTGGCTCATGAAACCTGTAATGGCGAGGCAGTTACTCGGGTCATGCTAAAGCCAGTCACGGGACGCAGTCATCAGCTACGCGTACATATGGTGCACGTCGATCATGTGATGATTGGCGATCCGATTTATGCTGAAGGTGCGGCATTAGAGATAGCCCTGAGGCTCAACTTACATGCACAGCAATTGCGTTTAAAGCATCCAGTACTGGGTGCTTGGATGGACTGGGAGAGTCCTTGCCCATTTTAAGAAGTAGATTTTGCCGCTTACTGTTAATAGATGCGATAAACAGCGGCTCTAAAGCCAGCTATAAAATGCCAGTCATGTAAGTACAAGGATGAAAGTATGCTTGATATCACCACGACCAAACAGGCTATCAAAAACCGCTTTAAAGGTAACAAGTCAAAGACAGATAAAGTAGCCGACTATGAAGTATTGATCATCGGTGCGGGTATTGCAGGTATTGGTATGGCTTGCCGTTTACAGCAACAGCAGCATAAAGGCCTATTCGGTCATAAAGCTCCCAAAAAGCAAAAGCAGGCAAAACCGACTCATAAGCAAAAACCTCTACAGCGCTTTGCTATATTAGAAAAGCGTACTGATTTGGGTGGTACATGGGATTTATTTACCTATCCAGGGATTCGCTCTGACTCTGACGCCTTGACCTTTGGCTATAACTTTAGGCCGTGGCTTGATTATAGAATGCTTGCAGCAGGCGATGATATCAAGCGCTATATCGCCGATACGGCACGCGAGTTTGGTGTGACCGAACATATCCACTATCAGCATGAAGTTCAGGAGATATCATGGTCTAGTGAGGATCAACAGTGGTCAGCGACCATTAAAAACCATGCAAGCGGTGAGATTTTTGTTAAGACTGCTAAGTTTATCGTAGGTGCCACTGGTTATTATGATTATGAGCAAGGCTATCGCCCTCGTTTTGAAGGAGAAGAGAATTTCCACGGTCAAATCGTCCATCCACAGCACTGGAATAATCTAGACTATAATGATAAAAAAGTCGTCGTTATTGGTAGCGGTGCCACAGCGATGACGTTGCTACCTGCGCTAGTAGATAAAGACAGTAATCAGTGTGCACGTCATGTCACGATGCTACAGCGTACGCCGACCTATGTGGCGAGCGTGCCGGGTGATGACCATGCTATGGACTGGCTATCAGGCAAGTTTTCACCATTATCAAAAGAGCAGGCTTATACGGCACTACGCGTGCGCAACGTGTTACGGCAACAAGGCCTGTACAAAGTTGCGACTCATGCACCCAAGGTGATGAAAGCAGTCTTAAAAAATGGAGTAAAAAAAGAGTTAAAGGGTAGCGGCGTTGATAGCAACCATTTTATGCCTGACTATAATCCGTGGGATCAACGAGTATGCGCGGTACCTGACGGTGATTTATTCAAAGCCTTGCAGGACAAACGTGCAACAGTGGTGACCGATCAAATCAGCCACTTTACTGAGACAGGAGTTATGCTGCAATCTGGTCAGCACCTCGATGCTGATATCATTGTTACCGCGACTGGCTTAAAGCTACAGATGCTGGGCGGGGCTGCGGTATATATCGACGGTCAAGCTGTCGATATTGGCACCTGTATGACCTACAAAGCGGTCATGATAGAAGGCGTACCCAATCTGGCAGCACTGTTTGGCTATACCAATGCCTCATGGACGCTTAAAATTGACTTGGCCTGTCAGTATGTAGTGAGGCTACTGGGATATATGCATAAAAACCGCTATCAAGTCGCAATGCCACAAGCACAGACTGCGGATATGACAGCCTGCGCTCAAGCAGATACCGTGATGGGTTCGCTATCGTCTGGTTATGTTAGACGCGGCAAAGACGAGCTACCTAAGCAAGGCGATCGCTATCCTTGGTTTGTGACCAATAACTATCTAAGCGATCGAATTATGCTTAAGTATCGCAAGATAAAAGATGACTGGTTACGATTTAGTCGTTAGCGTCTTGGTAATTATTGATGATGGTTGTCGATGAAATCAGCCACTTGCTTGCTTAACATCTGCCACAAGGTCTCCTGGGCGCTTTTGCTGCCCCATGCATTGTGCGGACTAAAGATAACACGCGGATGGTCGCTGATACTGAGCAGTGGGTCATTATCAGCGATCGGTTCTTGTTCAAACACATCGCTAGCATAGCCGATGATTTGCTCATTATTAACCGCGTCAGTTAATGCTTGGCTATCAACAATGCCGCCACGTGCGACGTTGACGATGAGCGGTTGTTTGTCCATTTTAGCCAGAGTGTCTTTATTAATAAGATGCTCAGTTTGTTCATTCAATGGACAGTGCAGACTGATCACATCCGCACGCGCTAGCACTTCATCAAACGCGGTATAGTTGTCGCTGCGTGGTTCACGTCCTTGGTGCTCTGCCCACAATACAGTCATGCCAAAGGCACGAGCGATTTCGGTTACGCGCTTGCCGATGGTGCCAATACCGATAATACCTAACGTCTTATCTTCCAAATCAATCAACGGAATATCCAGCAGACAAAAATTACCGTTTGCCGCCCACGTGCCATCAGCGACTTTTTGATGGTAATGGATACCTGCGCGCATTGCATTTAACATTAACATAAAGGTATGCTCGGGCACGCTTTTGACCGCGTAACCAGCGACATTAAAAAGCGCGACACCGTGCTTATCGCAAGCGGCTTGATCGACGTTATTCATGCCAGTGGCAGTCAGTTGGATCAGCTTAAGTTTCGGCAATTGCTCTATCACCTCTGCACCAATCTGGACTTTATTGGTAATAATAATGTCAGCATCTTTGCAACGTTCAATGATGACAGCCGTGTCTTTTGGCGTGTCGTTATAAGTGATGTAGTCGCTCACACCCCTTGGTGCAGGCAGGTCAATACCTTCAGAAAAAGTACCTTTGTCTAAAAAAACGGCTTGCATGGCTAGTCCTTACTTATTGTTGTCTTATAGATAATCAGCGAATAAATGGTTATCGCATGAATCCTTATCGGCTTAATGTAGCACGTTGGTATTTTTAGTCAAAAACGAATCAACCAAATATCGATTGAACAGATATAAGCTGCTGATAAAATAGGATAATCTGTATTATTTAACAATCGTGTATTTGTCTAACATAGTATCGATTAAATAGCTGATAAAATCATAGCTATCGCAAGCTGCCTCTTGAAAAGTCAACTTAACGCACTCATCTACCCGCTAACGTTATATAATGGTTGGGCTTAACGATTGGCTTGATTGGTGTTGTGGCACTTCTTCTATGTCTTTTTGACATTTTATGGTGTGAACAACCTTATTTAGCTATTGTTAGCCGCCATTGCTGTTTTCTAAGCTATCTATCTAAATTTCATTATCTGAGTACAAAAGACATCGCCTTATGACTATCTCTATTGCTTCATTGCACAGTACTGAATTCGCCGTTGGTCAACGTTATTTATCTGATACGGAGTCTGAGCTTGGCTTAGGTGTGGTCATCGATGTTGACGACCGATGTGTGCATATTTTATTTCCGCAAAGTGAAGAGACACGCGTCTACGCAAAAAACTCTGCGCCATTATCGCGCGTGGTGTTTAAAGTGGGCGATAGCATCTACGACCAAGATGGCAAAAGCTATACGGTCAATGCCGTTGATGAAGTGATGGGTGTACTTAAATATGGCGTCGATGAGCACGAGCGCGGCATCATGGAAACCCGCCTTGCTGCCAATATCACATTGGCCAAGCCGCTTGAGCGTTTGCTTGCTGGCCGTATTGAGCGCGGTGACTGGTATGAGCTGCGCCAAGACATTTTGCGCATGCAGTCAGCGCTGGCAGGTCATCCACTAAAAGGCCTAATGGGTGCACGTGTCGATATCATCGAGCATCAGCTGTATATCGCACATGAAGTCGGTAAGCGTATTGCACCGCGTGTACTACTGGCTGATGAAGTTGGCCTTGGTAAGACTATCGAAGCGGGCATGATTATTCATCAGCAGTTGCTAACGGGCAAAGCTGAGCGTGTATTGATTTTAGTGCCCGATAGTTTGCAGTATCAATGGATGATTGAGCTGCGTCGCCGCTTTAACCTAAACTTTGCCTTGTTTGATCTAGTGCGTACTGCGGCTATTAAAGAACACGATCCTGAACAAAACGTTTTTGCCACTGAGCAATGTATTATTGGTGGTATGGATTTGTTACTCGATCACCCAGACTTATATGATCAAGCTATGGATGCAGGGTTTGATTTATTGGTTGTTGATGAAGCGCATCATCTGCATTGGGATGAAGCACAGGGCGGCAATGATAAGTATGACCTAATTGCGGATTTCGCCGAAGAAACGCCGGGCGTGATGCTATTGACAGCGACGCCAGAGCAGCTTGGTGCGCAAAGTCACTTTGCCCGTTTGCGTCTGCTTGATCCAGATCGTTTTGATGATTTGGATGAGTTTATCGATGGGCAAGAAGCCTTTGCAGAGACAGCAGCAGTTGCTGGTGTCTTGATAGAAGAAAAGCCATTGAATGAAGGCCAAATCGCTGCTTTAAGTAGCTTATTAGACATTAGTATTGAAGAGCTATCCTCAATCAATGAAGATGAAAAACTACGAACGCATGCACTAAATGAGCTACTAGATCGTCACGGTACGGGTCGTATTTTATTCCGTAATACTCGTGAGAGTGTCAAAGGATTCTATGGCCGTAGTAGTCAGCCATATCCATTGCCACTTCCTGAGGCATGGAAAGACAGCTATCAAACCAATGGTAAATTGCGCGAGCAGCTATGGGGCGAAGAAAACCAACCTGACGGCGGCTGGCTAGAAGACGACCCACGTGTGCCTTGGTTGATTGATATTTTGCGCGGTGAGCTTAAGCATAAAAAAGTGCTATTGATTGCCCGTAGTGGCGCGACCGTTGAAAGCTTGGAGGCGGTATTACGTCTGCATGCAGGCATTAAGACGGCTATCTTTACTGAGCAGATGACTTTGCTTGAGCGAGACCAAGCAGCCGCATTCTTCGCAGACAGTGAAGGCGCACAGATATTATTGTGTTCGGAGATTGGCTCAGAAGGTCGTAATTTCCAGTTTGCCAGCCAGCTGATACTATGGGATTTACCCGCCAATCCAGATACCTTGGAGCAGCGTATCGGTCGTCTAGATCGTATCGGTCAGACGCAGCAAATCATGCTACATGTGCCTTATGTGCAAGGTACAGCGCAAGAGCGTCTGTATCAGTGGTATAACGATGCGCTGAACATGTTCAATCAGATATCGCCAACGGCACAAAGCGTGCAAGAGCAATATATCCAAGAGCTCAAGCCAATGCTTGAGGGTGCTGATACCGCTGAAAACAATGTCATCTTGCAAGACATTATTGACGAGGCGCTACAGACACGTTTGGGACTAGAAGCACAGCTACAAGCTGGTCGTGATCGTCTGTTAGAGTACAACTCATGTCGTCCGCGTGTCGCAGGTCGTATCGCCGATGCTATGCGTGACTTCGATGGTAATAATTTGCTGCCGCACTTTATTGAGCGTTTCTTTGCCTCTGCCAATATCGATCACAACATTCAACGTGATGGCTCGTGGGTGATCGCACCTATCGATAGCACCGAGATCAGTGACTATATTGATGGTTTGCCACTTGGTGATGAAGACGGTATGACGTTGACCTTCGAGCGTGAGCAAGCGCTTCAGCGTGAAGATATCGAATTCATCACTCATGAGCATCCATTGATGCGGGCAATTTATGAGCTAGCGAGCACCAGCACTTTCGGTAATACGACAGTTGCCATGCTAAAAAGTGCCGCTGTTCCGCAAGGTATGGTACTGCTAGAGGTGAACTTCCGTGTTGAAGCAATCGCGCCAAAAGTGCTCAATCTGCCAGCGACTTTGTCCACGCAAAATATCCGTGTCTTTATCAGTGAGCAGGGTAGTGATTTATCGGCTCGTATCAGTGCTGAGATGATTATGCCGCATGTCGAGCGATTGGATAAAAACCGTGCCCGCCAAGTCATTAAAGTACGCGGCAATGTGATTGAGCAGCGTTATTACGAAGCTGAAGACATTGCTCGTCAGCAGATTGCTGAGATTGGGGAGCAAGCAAGTAGCCGCTTTAGCCAGCAGTGGTCACGTGAAATCAAGCGTCTAAAACATCTACAGACGATCAATCCAAACGTGCGTCCTGAAGAGATTGAGCGTTTAGAGCAGCTTAAAGCTCAAGGTGAGCAAGCACTTGGTAACTTATCGCTAGTGCCGGATTCTATTCGTGTACTCGTAGCAGTTAAGCCATAAACATCGACGTATTTGTCAAAAACGAGGTGTTGTTATACATCTCGTTTTTTTATGGTTGAGATTACTTGTTTTGCTCCTTAGTTGCGATTTGTCTGGCAAAAATAGACAAGCAATACTTATGAGTAAGCCGACAGCAACTAGTCAAAGCCACCAATATTGGGTAAGATGTTTACCTTTTCTATAGAAAATAAATATTCGGTGATAACATCGCTAACGATGTCTGTATGTTTATTTTAAGGTCTCCTTCGACAGATCTTAACAAGTGATCTCGCATTATTTTACATTCAAATATGATGGCTATATGGCATCAATATCATCAGATGCTGAGCGTTTTTGATAAAAATAAGGAAACATATCGTCATGTCCGATAATCTACAACTGATTGATGAGCTGCTGGCTACTATCGCGCTTATTGAAGTTACCCCTGATGTGTTTGAGGGTAAAAGCCATGACTATGTGGGCAGTCGTATATTTGGTGGGCAAGTGCTCGCTCAAGCGATTATGGCAGCGGCGCATACATTAGATAAAGACAAACCTTGTCACTCACTGCATGGATATTTTTTGCGTGGTGGCGATATCAACCAACCGGTGATATACCAAGTCCGTCGATTGCGTGATGGTCGTAGCTTGTCTGCACGTGAAGTCACGGCTATTCAGTACAAAGAAGTACGCGGTAAGCCGCCTGTTGAGCAAGTGATATTTTCAATGATTGCTTCGTTCTCACCGATGGAAGATGGGCTTGAGTATCAAGAAGACATGCCTGTCTATCCACCGCCAGAAGACTTGCTAACAGAGCAAGAATTAAAAGAAGAAAATGTCGGAAAAGTGCCAGAAGCGCTAAAAGCAAGATTTATGCGCCGCCGTCATGTCGAGATTAAGCCAGTGAAGCCGCGTAATCCGATTAGCCCAGAACCAATGAAACCTAAGCAAGCAAACTGGCTACGCATTCGTGAATTGGGCAATCAGCCAGTGGCTATTCAGCAAGCGTTATTGGCATTTTCGTCAGACTTTTATTTGGTTGGCACAGGGCTGATGTCTCATGGTGTTAGCTTTATGACCAGTGGTCTGCAAGCTGCCAGTATCGATCACTCGATGCATTTCCATCGCGATTTTGATTTGAATAAATGGATGCTGTATGACATGTGGAGCGATACCACGTCTAATGCGAAAGGGTTAAACCATGGCCAGTTTTGGCAAGATGGCAAACTGGTCGCTACCGTGCAACAAGAAGGTCTGATGCGCTTGCGTGTGCCAAAGTCTTAGAGTGCTGTAGGCTCAGCTGCCTTTAGATTGTCATTATAAAAAAGCGACTCGTTATTAATAATGAGTCGCTTTTTTTTATTCCAACTTTTTACTCTAAGATTTTAACCATCGCGCGAGGCAGTCCTAGGCTGTCTTGCGCTTTTTGTTCGGTTAACCATTTAAAGTCAATTTCAGCCGCTGCTAATTTTTGATTTAGCTCAGTTACCTGCGTCGCGTCAATCGTCAATTTACGCGGGGTCAAATACCAGTGAAAATGCGTCAGCGAATGCTTGATAGGGACGTCATCGAGCAAGGTATTGCTAACTGATTTTGTGACCAGTTCATTTTTTATGAGCCATTCATTAATGATTTGCTCAGCAGTGGTAAACTCTGCTTCGTATACTTTTTCATTACTACGGATATCGTTTACTGTGTTTGATGGCTTATCGTCATTAGCTAGCGTCTTTTTAACGATAGTCTTACTATTCGTTTTACCATCAATTTTTTCCATGAACTGTAATGGCAAACTCCACAATCCACCCCAGATTCCGTTGTCAGGGCGCTGTAGCCATAGTATGTCATCGTCGACACTTTCGATTAGCAATGCATTACTAAATTTACTAGGTTTGGGCTGCTTTCTGGCTTTGACGGGATAATCAGTCTCGCGCCCCTCAGCATGGGCTAGGCAGTCTTCTTTTAATGGGCATAACAGGCAGGCAGGCTTGCTACGAGTACATAATGTCGCACCCATATCCATCATTGCTTGCGCAAATAGTCCTGAATTCTTAGTTGGTGTTAGGCGCTCTGCCAATGCCCACAGCTCTTTGGTGGTAGCAGATTTAGTGATGTCGCCGTCAATAGCGGCCCAACGTGTCAGCACTCGTTTGACATTGCCATCGCAGATAACGCCATAATGATGTAATCCCATCGCCATAATCGCACCAGCAGTCGATGGCCCAACGCCCGAAATCGCCTCCCATCCTGCTAGGGTCTGCGGAAACTCGCCCGTTTCATCGATGATCTCTACCAACTGCTTAGCACCTTTATGCAAATTACGTGCACGTGCATAGTAGCCAAGCCCTGCCCAATGCTCTGCTACGGTATCCCATTCTGCTGCGGCCAAGTCCTGCACAGTCGGAAATGACTCCATAAAGCGTGCAAAGTAGGGCAGTACAGTGGTCACCTGCGTTTGCTGAAGCATGACTTCTGATAACCAAACAATATAAGGGTTGGGCGTATCGGTTTGGTGCTGTTGCCATGGTAAGTCATGACGACCGTTTTCGGCAAACCAATCGAGTAGGCGCGGGGCAAAGGAGTTTAGAGCAGTAGATGACTGAGAAAATTGAGTAGGCAAGAGTATTCCTTGTAAGTTGAACAGGGATATATAGGATTTGGATTTATAGTTGGCAAGCGAGAAGGTAAATAGATAAAATTATTTACCAATATATGAGGCTTAATTGTTTATAAATAAAGGGGATAGATAGTATCACTATAGAGAAGTACGAGTTTATCGATAAACACTGTCTAAAGTCTCACCCAATTCATTTTTCCACTCAATCCATCCGTTGGTCGAACGTCCTGATACTAGAGCACTGGCTCCACTGGGTGTTTTAAATAAATGGTTTTTAGTGAGTTTATAGCTTTTATCGTTTACGGCTACGAGTTTGCCGCTACTGAGCAGACTCTCTTTTAATTTAGTCACAAATGGTGGCGCAGATATTACTTGCGATTGCCTAATTAGAGAACCTGCTAATATTACAAAGCCATCGTCGTCATAGTATCCTTTAGCATCACCATCTTTTACCTTATAGTAAAACAGAGATGGAATAGGTTTCGATGGAGCTTCATCGATTATTTGAGCAACTTTAGCAATGGTGGAATCAGTCGATTTGCTTTTATAAGTCTCGTTGCTATAAAGGCTATCATGAATAGCCAAGGACTCGAAAATAGGCTGTCCTAAAGTGGATAGTAAAACATCAAGAGTGTGGAATAATTCCTCGCAATCAGCCTTTAATGGGTCAGGTGTATGCGGTTTATTACCATTATTTCCATTTTTTAGTTCGTAACGTCCCACCTCAATGGCAGTTGCGATAGCCTTATGTTCCATATATAGCGCATGGGTTTGTGTCATAGAGTTATTGGTTGAGAGCATGACAAAAGCCCGTGTCCAGAACTCTTTGTCATCGTGTTGGTTAAGACGTCTTTTAAGATCACCAGTTTGTCCAACATAGAGTAACGGCTTCTCTACACTATCGGTATCACCAATCAAAAAATACAAACCAACTTGATTGGCATCGGGCATCGCAAAAAAATCGTCAATGTGGATACGGGGAATTTCAATCAATCTTACTGTGCGAGTAGTCATCTCTGCCAAACGCAACCCACGAGGGTTACCTTTTGGCAGATAAATTTGAATGGTTTTAGCCGATGGTATTAATGGATTCATAGTAACTTATATTATTGGAGAATCTACTTACGATTCTTCCGCGTTTTTAGACGACGCAAGCGCTTTTCTTCCTCTTTCGCCTTTTTCTTCTCTTCAGCAGCGAGTCGTTGTTCAGCGACGACGATTTCTTCCGCTTCAGTCATCGCTGGTGTTTCTAGCGTGATGCGACCAATCTTTGCGCTACGCAGCTCGTTAATCAGAATCTCAGACATACGGTACGTATCGACTTGATTGCCAGCGCGTACACAGCCGCGATTACGTCCAGCGACTTCAAAGAACTCCCAATCAGTCTTTGGCAGCTCTTCAATTTTGTAGCGAGTTTTTAGCAGCTCAGGATAGGCTTGCATCAAGTACTCAGCGGTATAGCTGGCTACATCAGCGAAGTCAAAAGCAGTATCACGAATACCGCCTGTCGCTGCTAAACGATAACCAGAGTTTTCGTTTTCAACTTTTGGCCATAGCATACCAGGTGTGTCATAGAGCATGATGTCATCGTCGAGCTTAATTAGCTGCTGCGATTTGGTCACGGCTGGCTCATCGCCTGTCTTCGCCACAGCGCGTCCTGCTAGCGTATTGATCAGCGTTGATTTACCAACGTTTGGAATACCCATAATCATCGCTTTGATTTGGCGACCAGTCCCGACTTTATTGGGTACGAGATGCTTACAGATAGCGATAATACGTTTTACATCATTGGCTTTTTCAGTATCGCAAGCAATGGCTTTGACCCCATCTTGCTGCTCGAGATAATCCATCCATGCTTGAGTCAACTCAGGATCGGCAAGGTCAGCTTTGTTCAGGATTTTGATAACAGGTTTTTCACCGCGTAGTGCTGCGACCATTGGGTTTTCACTACTATATGGAATACGCGCATCGATGACCTCGATGACCAAATCCATCTGCGGCATGACTTCTTTGATTTCGTTACGGGCTTTGTTCATATGCCCAGGGAACCACTGAATACTTGCTCTCTTATCCATCTGCTTTCATAACCTTTTATAAAAAATGCTAAAAGTAAAACAATTAACGTTTACTTTCTAATGGTGTCCAGTTTACTACAGAACCACCTTGCTCACGGCACAATTTCACCCAACCAGCTTTGTCATTACGCCTGATTTTGGTTTTCTGTTTCCTCGTGCGCGGGTGGTAATGGGGCAAGGTAACCAATTAATAGTATTAAACTGCCTGCGCCAAGGAAGGATATGACTCGCCAAATTGCCTCAGTCTGTGACAAATCTACCAAGACCAGCTTGAGAACGACAATACCTAATAATCCAATACCCATAAACCAAAGCGCGCGCTGCCAATAGCGGCTGGCAAGGATAGTGGCGACCAAGGCTAAGAGCGTCCATAAAATTGTCAGTCCAGTTTGTACTTGCTCGCTTTGCCATGCGCCGCCTTGATAGTCATTCCAAAGTGGCGTACCAATAAAGGCGTGTAGCGTTCTGATCAACATGCTGGAGATTAACCAAAAACTGATCAGTCCCAATATAATTAGCAAATTCTCAGTGGTGAATACGCGCTTAGATTTGGCAGCTGCACTCGGCTCGGTAATGGTTTCATTGTGTCGGCGTTGGCTGATGTAGTACAGACTAAAGCCAACTGATAGCGTCAGCCAAGATGTGATGTCATATAGATTAAACAATGGAAAATAAGACAGTCCCCAAATCACACCGTCATAAGACCAATTGGTAAGAACAACCCACAGTAAAGCAATGGGAGCAAAGATGGCAGCGCATCCTGATAGTGCCTGTTGCCAATCAAACCAGTACAGCAGACCTTGTTTTGAAACTTTATTAGTTGATGTGTTTTCTGCATTTTGACTGAGATAACGACGATTGAACCATAGTCCAAATAATATAAGTACCGCTGAAAACAAGAAAGCCATTACGCCATCAGAGTCTGGTAGGCCATAATGCGCAGCGGCAGCAATAAGTAAGATACCCGTACCTAGCCAACTTGCAGCAGTATAACGTGAGGCATTGTTATTATCAGACCATGTTTTTAGCCATAGCTGCCCCATGACTAACCAGCCGATTATTAACCCTACAAACACCAACCATTCCGTTGTTGACCATGTTAAATTTCGCTCAAACTTTTGCGGTAGTTGCAGTACTAGCATGAAGTAGAACAAGGCTAATAATCCATGACTAAGCTGTCTAATTTCCGCCCACGGACGATAGCGATTGACGATCCAATAAGCGATCAAGCTCATAAGTGCTGCCAGTGCAATTACCGTCGTGCTTGATTGCCAGATATCAAACCAATGATGCAAATCAAGCATCAGTACTTGTAGCATCCAAGCCATCGCGGTCAATGTCAAAAATTTGATGAATCTAGGGCTGTGCCAAACGAATTTGAATACGCGGCTCTGACTATTGATAGAGGTCAGCCATTGATGCGCAGCTTGCATACTGACACCCAGCGCATGGGCATAGCTGGCTGATGCATCTGATGTACTGTCCAGTGATTGTGATTGTGATTGTGATTGTGATTGTGTTACTGAGGGTTGTGATTGTATGACCGAGGATGTTGTAGGGCCTTTATTGTTAAGGCTATTAAGGTTATTACTACCGTCTAACGTATTAATCAGCGCGGCAGGGGAGTTGCTAGCGCGTAATATAAAGACGGTCGCTAGATAACTGAGCGCTGAAATACTAAAGGCCAAAACGGGATAGTCTTCGATAGAGAATATCGCTGTCGTCACTAGCATACCAATACTGACGATCTGTAATAGTAAGCCGAATAACACCGACCACGATCGCAGCGAGCGGCGTCCAAACCATACTAGCGCCAATCCTTGTACAGACCAACCAAAAGCAATCCATTCAGCATCTAGCGCCAGCGGAATAACGAGTGCAAAAAATCCTAATCCTAACGCCAGCATACCTTCGGTGATTAAAGCATAGCGTCTACTGCGCTGGATGAACAACCAGCCCACCCCAAGATAAACCGCAGCCAAAATGGCACTGGTAATCGTGAGGGCATTAGAGATGTCGTTTAGTAAGGCAGAAAATAAGCCAAAGGCCAGTAGCGGTACTGAAAACAGTAAACCCGTATCAATGGGGAATACATAGGAGCTGCCTACATTAGCTCTGTCCAAGTGTTTTGTGTCATCTACATTATCAGCATGACTGAGGTCTTTTTCGTTTAGGGCATTATAGGTAATGATTTGTTGCGCATAACGAATGACGACAAATAAGTAAAGCAGCCAGTGTAAGGTTACTAATGCTACCAATGACCAGCGCTGCGTTTCAATGACGGCGCTTAGGTTTTCGCTGATACCCCAATAGTATGCTAGGCCAAATGTCACAGTCACACCGAATAGATTCAGTATTTTCCACGGTCGATAATGAGCAATAATAGCAATGGTGACGTTTAGCAGTAGATAATAGCTGAATAAGGTGACCAAGCTGCCAGTATCGTCACTGGTCAAAATCGGTGCAAAAACCCCACCCGATAATGCCAGTAATGCCAATGGGAAGGCGTTCTGACGTACGGCGAGGGCAATGGTAATGGCAGACAATAACCCAAGTCCGATAAAGCTTGGGACACTAGGAATGATTTCATAAACACTGTAAGCAAAAAAGGTACTTAGATACGCAATTGCTAAACCTGCACCTTGTAGCGTAATCCCATATGAGAAGCGTTTTGCCGTCAGCTTTAACCCAAGCGCTGCCAATGCTAACCCTGTAACGCCAACTGCTATCAACTTCGTGGCAATTGAAATCTCGATATATTCGCTTAATAAGCGAAGCAGGAGCACCACACCTACCAACAGCACCAGTACGCCGACTCGCACGACTAAATTGCCACCGAAAAACCAGTTTTTGATTGAGTGAATGAGTGAGGTCACAATAGGTAGTGAGCGTTCATCTGGCTCAATCGGTGCGGTAGACGCCGTGTTTTTCGTATTTATCGAGGCGTTATCGTCTATAGATTTATCGTCATAGATGTTTGATGCTGCATGTATGGTCGAGTTTGAAGCAACGGTAGGAAGCGGTGGTGGTGATACAGGCAGCTGATTATCTGGAGAAGAGTGTTGTGAGTCAAAAGCTATTTCGTTAGCATCATGGTCTTTAGTGTTACTGTCTTTAGGAACATGGTCTTTAGGAATATTGTCTTTAAGATCATTATCGTTAGTAGTAGTGTTGCGTGCGTAATTGCTTTTATCGATCAAAGGTGCAGATGGAGGCGACATAATACGATGTCTTTGCTGCTCAAGCTCAGCTTGCAGCGTCGTTACATCACGGCGTAGATGCTCGATTTTTCGAGCTATCCTAGTATATAACGCGACCACTACGATCAATAAAATCGTAAAAGCCAGCCAGCCCAACTGGGTCACCATTAGATACAACATCTTCGTCACTCAATCCAGTTTATAGTAAAGTGATAATGACGTGATTTAATAAGAAGCACAAGACTACTCTGATTACTGGGCTAAAAGACAAATGCTAGAATGACACTCAAAATAAAAGGGCAGCTTAATAATTAAGCTACCCTTTTTTAATGATCTTTATACCAAATCGTTTCTTATGCTAAATTGGCTTTCATAAACTCAAGCATGTTTTCCCAGCTTTGTTTAGCAGCGGCTTCATTGTAGCCAAGATCTACTTCATTTTTGGCTGCGCGCTCATCGGCATGCGGATTAGTAAAGCCATGCTTAGCGTTGTCATAAACGTCGATAGTGTAATCAACATCGGCTGCGTCTAGCTCTGATTTTAGACCTTCGATAGCATCCATTGATACCATTGAGTCATCACGGCCATGAGCGACCAACACTTTTGCTGCAAAGTTTTTGTCTGCTGGCTGTTTTGGCGTTGGGTTACCATGGAACGTGGCGACCGCTTTTAGCGGCATGCCTTCGCGAGCCATATCTAGTACAACTTTACCACCGAAGCAGTAACCGATTGCGCCTAGGTTGTCACCATCGACAGATAACTGATCGCTGAAGTCATTAAGAATTAAGCGGCAGCGTGCCATCAGCATGTCTTGATCAGCCAGTACTTGCTCCATCCACATGTTTGCCTGCGCTGCATCAGTAGTTAGTTTGCCTTCACCGTAAACGTCCATAGCGACTGCTGCATAGCCCGCTTCTGCCAAACGCTCAACCACTGATTTTGGATGATCGACCACGCCCCACCATTCTGGTGCAACCAAGATACCTGCTGCTGGATTTTCATCTGAAGCGTTTTCTGGTAGTGCTACATAACTGATAAGTTCTACACCATTCTCGGTAGTACTGATTAATTCAAACGTCTTAATTGACATATTATTGTCCTTTTTTATGTTGTGAGTTTTAATTATTCGTCATTGTGATGGTTCGTTTTTCTAACTCGTACTACCTTAACGCCCATGTCTAGCAAAAACAGCTATAATACTGTAACGCTCTTTATCAAAATGCTACTGCGACTTTATGACTATAAATTTGTTAAACAAAAATAATGACCAATCAGACTTGAACTTAGGTCTCGATGCAGCGGCCAAGCCTGCGCAATCGGTGAGTTTGTTCCCTGATAGTACTGTTGTCGATTCTAATGCTGATTCTGACTCTAAGTATGAGTCTGAGCCACTACGTCCGCAGTTTTGGTCGCGATTTGCGTTAACAGAACTAAACCATAGCGAGTGGGAAGCACTGTGTGATGGTTGCGGCAGTTGTTGCTTGATTAAGTATATCGATGAAGATGAAAGTGGCAATGTGGATGAGGAGATGGTCGAATATACCGATGTCACCTGCCAGTTGATGGACTGCGCGACGGGATATTGCAGTCACTATGCAACGCGTCAGGAGCACGTGCCAGACTGTATTCAGCTGACTATGGACAACTTGCCCAAGATGATGTGGCTACCATCGCACTGCGCCTACAAACGTCTGTATAAAGGGCAGGACTTACCAAGTTGGCATTTATTATTGACTGGGGATGCTGTGTTGACACAACAACAGATGCGAGCGGCCAACGTGGGCGTCGCTGGTCGCTGTGTCACGGAAATCGGTATGTCTGATGAAGAAATGGAGACACGGGTGGTTAACTGGGTCAATCCTTAGTCTACAGTTAGTTAGATGCCTGAGCAGTAGATCTAGCCTTCGCTTCAGCACTGGCTTGCGAGTTAGCCAATGCTGGTATCGGAATATCTTGACGAATCTGCTGTGAAAAGTTACGGCTGTTTTTATCTCTACTAACGCTAGTTAGTTGGTTAGCCTGATTATCAAAGCCTTTTGCCTTTGGGTTGATATGAGTGCGCTCATACCACGTATTCATTGACCAAGGTTGGTTGCCCTTTTCTGGCGCCGCATCCAACATGCCTACATCATATAGATAGTTCGGTAACCAACCAGAGACCCAAATTCGATAATCCCATGGCAAGCGATCGCCACTAACAATACGCGCCATATAAAAGATAATATTGGTACAGTTGCTAATCAATGTATTGTACCAAGCAGGTTTAGCGTTCAAATCATCAGCCGCAGTCAGATAAGATTCAAATAGCGACCTCACTTCATGCTGTTGCAAATTGCTAATAGGAAACAGATAAACCTGCTCGCCGCGCGCATTGCTACGGGTATAGATAATGTCGCGCTCTTCTGCGGCAATCAGGCTCAGCTCATAACGTCGAAAAAACCCAGCCAGCGCTGAAAAAGACTCGCCGTCTTCTTTACGTATCTCAAATGAGAAGGCAAGTGGTCTATCATCTTCGAATCGAAAGCTAACCAAGGTATGAGCGATTAGCGGACCCATCCAATAAGAGTTGGTCACATCAACGCCAGATAATTTAGACAGATCAATCGTACGGGTATCCCAGTGCTCGGTGGCGTCTTCTTCAGTTTGCCAATCAAAGTTACGAACATTGGTTAAAGTAATCAAATCAGGGTTAGTCGCATCGCGCTCATAGGAGACTCGCTGGTCGACTTCAGCCATCCATTCTCGATCTTGTTTCGGTTCGATAGAAAAAAACCAACCTAGACCTACAAGCCAAACAGCGCCATATACGCCGATAAGCAACTTGATTGCTGTGCTTTTGCTAACTGACTTTTTATTAGATAGTGAGTCACTGCGTAATACTCTTGTGACGGCATCCCAATAACGTGTACTTAGCAGCGCAGCTAATATACCTACAATCGCTATTGTCGCAAGCCAAGTCAATACTGAGCTGACGCCATACTGATACCAAATCGCGAGTAATAACCATAGCGCTGATAACAACAACGTAACAGCAATTAAAAAAGTTACAAGACGCTGGTGCCATGTAGGCTTTGGCTGTTTGCTATCTGATGGGCTGTTTTTTGATGTTCCGCGTTTTAAGTCAAGACTCTCTAAGCCACGACTGTTTGACTGTCGACTGCGTGAACGCGACGAGAGTAAGCGAGAAAAAACGGAACGTAGCGACATAGGGTTTGCTTTGATAAATAAAGGCTTTGACCATAGCAAAGTTTATAACACGCTGACAATACAATTTGAGTGAATTTGTCGTTGAATGTCGGTGAGCCTTGCGATAAAGTGAAGCTAATTTGTACTAGCAAATTTGTTATTCATCCAGTAATTAATAACAAACTAGCTGTTTTATTTGCTACTTTTATCCCCATCTAGGCTCTACTTGTTTTTTTATTGAGTATTGTTCGTTTTTCTATTGAATACTATTCTAATTTTTATTAACTAAAGAGGTTAAATCACACCACCATGTCTGACGACACTCCCAGCCCGAGTAGTTGGTCGATGCGCGGCTTAAAACGCTGGCTATCGACCGCCCCCGAAACCCGTGATGAATTGATTCGTCTGGTACAAGACTCGCGCCAGTTTTTAGAGCCTGATACGGTCGATATGTTAGAAGGCGTGCTCGATTTGCCTGCGACACAAGTTCGCGAAATCATGACGCCGCGTCCGCAAGTGATTGGTCTGCACGAGAGCACCAGCCTTGCCGAAGTGATGGATATCATTCTTGAGACCACCCACTCGCGCTATCCTGTTTTTGACAGTCAAGATGATGATGCCGTCATCGGTATCTTATTGGCAAAAGACTTGATTCCGATTCTGGTACACATGGTTCGCAATCAAGAAGACAAAATTGACAGTAAGCGTCTTAGAGACTTGGTGCGTCAGCCGTTATATATCAGTGAAACGGCTCGTTCTGATACCTTGTTGCGCTCATTGCAGCGCACCCAAGTACATATGGCGATTGTCGTGGATGAGTTTGGTAACTTCGGTGGTGTGGTCACCATGGAAGATTTGTTGGAAGAAATCGTTGGCGATATCGTGGATGAGCATGATGACTTTGATGAAGACAGCGATATCAACAACATTGTCCCTGATCCAGAAAAGCCAAATACATGGCGTGTCCAAGCGTCTACAGTAATTGAAGACTGTAATGATGAGCTGGGTAGCCGTTTTGACGATACCGATGTCGATACGATGGGTGGTTTGGTCATGCAAGCACTTGGCTTCGTTGGTGATTTAGAAGGCGAGAGCGTCGTGATAGATGATTGGAAAATTACCATTACCGATGTAGAAGGTCGATTTATCCAAAATCTAGAGCTGACCAAAACCAATGCCGAGCAACAGATATTGATAGGCAGCCACTAGCTTGCTTATAGTGTCACGATACTTGGTCAATGAATAAAACTTGTTAGCAAATTCAATAAAAAACACGATGAAAAATCGTGTTTTTTGCTTTCTGCCTTTTGAACTTTAGAATGAGGTTTTAGCTACGCAAATTTACCCACTTGTAGGTTTTGACTGGTATCATGGGTGGGTTTTATTTGTGGCCCTGCATAAAGCATTATGCAGTCAGGTTTGGCGTGAGTGTTATCTCATCGCTTAGCTGAGAAATTTTAGTAAATATGGTTTTGGATAACTGCTATGCGTCTGTCTACTGTTGATTTACAAAAACGTCTGAATCCCGATAAGCCAAAAGGTTTACACATGGGATTGACGGTACTAATAGCTTGGCTGGCAGGGGCAGCTTTTATACTCGCGCTCGCGCCTTATGGTATTTGGCCAATTGCCTTGGTATCACCTGCCATCTTATATGCGTTACTGGTACCAACGATGACAGGTCGCCGCGCCTTTCTAATCGGTCAGGCGTACGGTACAGGGCTATGGTGTGTTGGCGCGTTTTGGCTATATACCTCGATACACGTTTATGGTGATACGCCCGCATGGCTTGCGCTGATTATGATTGCGCTCATGGGTCTAGGCATGGGCTTGTTCCATGGCTTTTTGGCGCTCATCTTTAATCGTGTGGTCGGCAAGCAGCCGTTATCTTTTGCTGCCTTATGGATACTCCAAGAGTGGATGAAAACGTGGCTATTTACTGGTTTTCCTTGGCTATTCGTTGGTTATGCGTTTACTGAGCAGTACTGGCTGTCTTCGCTCGCGCCTGTGGCTGGTGTCTTTGCAGTTTCTTTCGTAGCGGTATTATTGGCTGCCAGTATCGTTGAGCTATTGCGTCGCCGCGGTGGCTACATGATTCCATCGATAGCATTGCTAATCATTAGTAGCACGCTATGGTTGATCAATCCGCAGTGGACCAAGCCAAAAGGAACCCCTGATTTATCAATATCTTTGATTCAGGGTAATATCCCACAAGACCTAAAATGGCTCACCGAGTATCAGATTGAAACGTTAAAAATCTATGCAACGTTGACTCGTGACGAGTGGGGACGTGACATCGTGCTGTGGCCTGAATCTTCGATTCCTATGTTTCAGACAGAAGCTGTGGGTTTTATCAGTGAAATGGTCGCGATGGCCAAAGAGACTGACACGACATGGGTGACAGGTATTCCTTATAAGGATGAAGCAGCGTTTGATGCCAGTACAGATAAATATCCGCCGTTCTACAATAGCGTGGTAGCGCTAGGGGCACAGGCAGAGGGGCTGTATAAAAAGCAACGTCTGGTGCCATTTGGGGAATATATTCCATTCCAAGGCGTGCTCGATATTTTGCCTAATCTAGCAGGTAGCCAAGATATCATGAGCTATAGTCGCGGCAGTGATCAGCAGTCGCCGCTGCGTGTTCGAGGGCACAACCTAGGTGCAGCCATCTGCTACGAAGTAGCGTACCCAGATACCACGCGTAAAAACGCGATTGGCACAGATTTCCTATTAACCATTTCAAACGATGCGTGGTTTGGTACGTCGGCAGGCCCGCTACAGCATCTACAAATGGTACAGATGCGTGCGTTAGAAAATGGTCGCTGGTTTATGCGTGCGACCAACACAGGTGTGACAGCTATTATCGACCATAAAGGTCGTATCGTAGAGCGTGCACCGCAGTTTGAGCGTACTGTATTGCGCGGCGATATTCAGGCACGAGTTGGCAACACGCCATTCATGCGTTTTGGTCAATATCCTATTTTGTTTATCATGGCACTGTTGCTGATACTCAGCTATTTGGGTAAACGTACTAAGTCTCCAGTACGTTTGGTTAAGTAGTATTATTAAGTAAGATGTGTCGATAGCGAATAATAGATAACTGATTAAGTGGTTAGCTGTCACAAGTGCCAAAAACAGATGTTAAAATTGTGGATAATAAACCCTTTAAATACTTAAGGGTTTTCACAAATCAGTATAAATTGCGATATAATAGGTCAATATTTCAAATATTTTGTGCAAGGTGGATAAGGTATGTCAGAAGGTATCGTCAATAACAATCCAAAAAAAGAGCTGTTATTCGCTTTAGGTGGCATTGCCATGTTCCTAGGTATTGTCTTACTTATTGGTGTTTCTGCACTTTTGCGTCCAGCAGGCGAGCATATCACTGCTGAGACGACTGAAGCGTCGGCTGCGGCAGATGAAGCAGAAGCCACTGCTACTGAAGAAGAAGCGGCTCCAACCGATGCAGAAGCTGCAACAACAGCAGAAGCGTCAGATGCTACAGCGCCTGAAACTGCAGCAGATGCAACACCAGCGGCAGATGCAGATAGTGCAGTCGTTACTGCGGAAGCAGGTACAGCGACTGCCTCTGGCACTGTAAACCAAGCCGCTGTTGCTGATGCTGATTTGACAGCTGAGCAAGCGGATGGTGACTTAGAGGCTGGTGAAGCTACTGAAGAGACCGCAGCACAGTAAGCTGTAGTATGACTGTGTAAATGATCTAAAATAGTGCTACTTAATTATAAAATGAGTCTTATTATGAAGTCTCTATCAACAGTGCTATAAGCATAATGATACAGTTCTAAATAGTCATAAAAAGAGCCCGTTCTCAACCATTGAGAGCGGGCTTTTTTTTATGAGTATTTGTGTAACTTTTGACCAACTTTTTCTTTACTTGATTATAACCAAGTGAAACAATGTTCCGCCTATATGACCGTCCATCTGGATAATCAGGGGTTTGGTCATTACAAATATGATCTTTAAAGGAATAAAGTTATGGGCACAGAAACAAATTCGGGGGCTAGTGCAGCAGAGTTAGAAGCTCTAGACAATGGCTTTATGGGACATCCTGCGCCCTTACGCTCATTGTTTTTTACCGAAATGTGGGAGCGGTTCTCCTATTATAGTATTCGTCCACTATTGGTTTTATTTATGGTGGCAACAGTGAGCAGTGGCGGTTTTGGCTTTAGTGAAGTCACCGCTTCTGCTATTTATGGTATTTTCGCTGGTTCGTTATACTTAGCAGCAGTACCAGGTGGCTGGTTAGCAGATAACTGGCTAGGTCAAGAGCGTGCGCTGTGGTGGGGTAGTATCATTATTGCCCTTGGTCACTTGTGTATCGCGCTTTCAGCGATGTTTGGTATGACGCTTTTCTTCGTTGGTTTAATCTGTATTGTCTTGGGCTCAGGGTTATTTAAGACCTGTATCTCAGTGATGGTTGGCGCCTTATACCCCAAAGGCGACTCTCGCCGTGATGGCGGTTTTACCTTGTTTTATATGGGTATTAACATCGGTGCGTTATTGGCAGCACTTATCGTCGGCGTATTCAAAGAAAAAGGCATGTGGCATGTCGGCTTTGGCGTTGGTGGATTGGGTATGCTGGTCTCATTACTGATTTATCGTTTTGTCGCGCAAAAGAACTTAACGCGTTATGCACGCGTCAAAGGTATTTCTGCTGAGTGGGAAAAATCTAACGACCATTACAAAAACATCGGTCGCTGGGTTGGTGGTTTCGTTGCGTTGCTAGTAGCCGCAGTGCTACTAGTGTCTACTGGCATGATATCGTTCAATCCTGAGATGGTTGCAGAGTATATGACGTATATCATTGCTGCGGTCGTCATCTTGTATTTCGCTATTATGTTTATCTCACCGCGATTGGATAAGACTGATAAGTTACGCTTGTTAATTTGCTTTGTCTTAATCATTGGCTCGACGCTGTTTTGGTCAAGTTTTGAGCAGCAGCCAACGTCTTTTAACTTATTTGCTGATCGTTATACCGATCTGAATGTTTTAGGGTTTGAGATACCAAGTATTTGGTTCCAGTCATTGAACCCGCTATTTATTTTAATATTGGCACCTATCGTTAGTATTATCTGGGTCAAGCTTGGTAACCGCGGTCTTGAGCCTAGCAGTATGGCTAAGTTTGCACTCGGTATGCTACTGGCAGCCGCAGGTTTTGCCTTGATGATTTTTGCCTCTAAAAGCATTTTAGCGCCTGGTGCTGGCTTGGCATCGCCACTATGGTTGGTTGGTAGTTTATTATTATTGACGCTAGGTGAGTTAGCATTAAGCCCAGTTGGTTTGTCTGCAATGACTAAATTGGCGCCAGAGGGTATGCAGGGTCAAATGATGGGGCTGTTCTTCGCTTCTATCGCTATGGGTAACTTGGTTGCTGCCTTCTTCGGTGGGCATGTATCTGCTGACAAAATCGAAGGCTTACCAGGTCTATTTACTACCATGACCATCTTCTTGGTAGTGACCGCTGTACTACTATTGATACTAGCAAAACCTATTAATAAGATGCTTAAAGAAAGTGAGCGTGAGAAACAATTGGCCAAGCAATAAGATAATCTGATGTACATTTGTGAATAACAACAGCACAAGTGACATATGATGAGACGTGTTACCATTACTGGTAGCACGTTTTATTGTTTTAGTTAGTGAGATATTTGGCACAAGCCATTGAAAGCTTCCTATTTGCCCAAACATCTAATGATAGGGCACTGTGAACCCCAGTGACGCAATATTAATCTCAATTTTTTATTCTCAATAAGTAGAAGTAATTATCAAAGCAAATATAGTTAGATAGCTAAATAAGTAGACTGTTTGCTTGAATAATTACTATCGATAATAAATATTTTATTACAACTAAAGCAGTATCAACAACTCAAACCAGACGACTATTAGAACAAGACGATTGTAAATAATCGCGCCATCATCATATTTTTATAATTTCTATAAGGACACATTCAATGAATAAACAAGCCATTCACGAACGTATTGCTAATTTACGCAGCACCTTAGCCGCGCAAGATCTCACCGCCATCATCGTACCCTCTGCTGATCCACATTTATCTGAATATCTACCAGAGTACTGGCAAGCACGCTTATGGCTATCAGGGTTTACCGGTTCTGTCGGTACGCTGGTCGTGACTGCTGATTTTGCAGGTCTATGGACGGATAGCCGTTATTGGGTACATGCTGCTGACCAGTTAGAAGGTACAGGTATTACTTTAGAAAAGCTTGCGCCAGGTCAGCCAAATCATATCGATTGGCTAGCCGATCATTTGCAAGAAGGGGATAGCGTAGCAGTGGACGGTAATGTTTTATCTATCGCTGAGCAAGATCGCCTGCTAAATGCCTTTGATGCCAATGACATTACTTTGATTACTGAGCGTGATGTGCTGACAGAGATTTGGACAGATCGCCCAGCACTACCAGCGGCCAAATTATACGCTCATGATGAGCAGTTCCTTGCTCAGTCTGCCACCTCAAAACTTGCAGCAGTACGCGAAGGCATGGCAGAAGCAGGTGCGACCCATCATTTACTTTCAAGCTTAGACGATATCGCTTGGTTGACGAACTTGCGCGGCGCTGATGTTGATTATAATCCGGTATTCTTGTCACATATGTTGATTGACGCAGACAAAGCAACGTTATTTGTTGATACTGATAAAGTAAGCGAAGATATCGCACAGAGTCTAAAAGACAGCGGTATCACATTGGCTGATTATTCTGCTGTGCAAGATGCATTGAGCGCATTGACGCCAGACGATTTATTATTGTTAGATCCGAGCAAAGTCGCAGTAGGCACACTCTCAAAAATGGCAGACGATGTTGGTTTTATTGAGCAAATGGCGCCTAGTACATTACTCAAATCTGTAAAATCTGATGCAGATATCGATCATGTGCGTGAAGCGATGCGTCAAGATGGTGCTGCCTTAGCTGAGTTTTTTGCGACATTTGAGCAGCGTCTAGCAAACGGCGAGCGTTTAAGTGAGCTAGATGTTGATAGCATGCTGATAGACGTGCGCAGTCGTCAGCCGCATTATGTCTCGCCAAGCTTCCCAACCATCGCAGGCTTTAACGAAAATGGCGCATTGCCACATTACCGTGCGACGCCAGAAAAATTCAGCTACCTTGATGTGGTCGAGGGCGAAGGTGGATTACTATTGATTGACTCAGGTGCACAATATCAAAACGGTACGACTGATATCACTCGCGTAGTCGGTATTGGACAAGTCACCGCCGAACATAAACGTGACTTTACTATTGTGTTAAAAGCCCACATTGCGCTGGCTCGCGCGCATTTCCCTGATGGTATCGCCTCACCGTTGATCGATGCTATTTGCCGTGCGCCATTGTGGCAAGCACAGATGGACTATGGTCATGGTACGGGTCACGGCGTTGGTTATTTCTTAAACGTACACGAAGGCCCACAAGTCATTGCCTATAGCGCTAGCACACCAAAAGAGCGTGCGATGAAAGTCGGTATGATTTCTAGTAATGAGCCAGGTCTATACCGCGAAGGCAAATGGGGCATTCGTATCGAGAACTTGGTAGTGAATACGCCAGTTGCTAAACCTACTGAGACAGAGTTTGGTGATTTCTTGAACTTTGAGACCATCACTTACTGTCCAATCGACACGCGTCTGATTGAGCCATCGTTGTTGGAGCAAACCGAGATAGATTGGCTAAATAGCTATCATAGCCAAGTCTTCGCAGAGCTAAAAGATCGTGTTGAAGGTGCAGCGCTTGAATGGTTGACTGAACGTACCAAAGCCATTTAATACCAAGCTCAAAACATTAACTAAAAGTACTAAAAAGCCCCGTAAATAATTTACGGGGCTTTTTAGTGTTCGTTATTTAATACTTACTACTGAGCAGCTGTTTCTAAATATACGTCTAACATTGAAAAATAATCACTATTAGTGGATGCTTTTCTTAGCAGCTTCATTATTAGTAGTTGAGTCGTTTTGTTCGCTAAAGTGTTGAGTGACCTCAGCACGTAGCCAAGACTTTAGGTTTTCAGACATTAGCATCATTTGCTCACTTAGATAGTCATCGACCTGTGTTTCTAGCTCGCGGATTAGCTGTTGGTGTGTTGCATCTAGCTTCGCGTCTTTTAATGCCAAATTAATCGCTGCACTGGCTTTATTATTAATATCTTTAATATGGTTATCGCTAAGCGTATGTGCCTGTTCGCCAATGTTTCTGTTATCAGCATTTTTATTATCGTTAGTATTGCCTTCAGTATTTACGACTTTTGGTGCGTCTTTTTCAGTCTTTGCACTAGAATTATCAGTAACAAAATCGTCAGTAACAGCGCTATCTGCCACGACTTTATCTGTGTTTGATTTAGCTACGTCGCTAGCAGCCAGTTCTTTGTCGATATTGTCTTGCTCTAACGCTGACTGCGTATTTTTTTCTTGTTCTTTTCGAGTCGCTTCTGCCTTGCGTGCGGCTTCTTCTGCTTCTTTTTGCTTCTGTTCGGCTTCTAGCTTTTGTTTTGCAGCTGCTGCGTCTTCTTGCTCTTGTTTGTCCGTAATTGCTTTAGCAATGGCTTGTTCTGCATTGTAGTTGTCATATAGCTCGTCTACATGCGCATCTAAATCATGAGTATTAAAAGTGAAGTCTTCAAATGAGGTGTCAGATTGCAGCAGGGTAGTAATGTCTTTTAGTTCTTGGGTAATCGCTGCGCGTACTGGCTCAGGCGCACACGTCCAGCGTTGATAAAACTGATGGGAAAATGAGTAGCTTGACATGGTATCTTCCATAAATGTTCCAAAAATTACCCCTTATCATACGCAAGTACGATAAGGGGCTGCAAGTGGACAAACGTAGCAAACCTGACAACAACGTTACAATATATCGTGCTGTAAGCGCTCAAGTGTTATTGATTGACAGGCCAGCGAGCAAATATCAAGGAGCCATTGGTACCGCCAAAGCCAAAGCTGTTGGATGCAGCATATTGTAGATTATTGACTTTACGCGATTTATTAGCCACGTAATCGAGATTGCAGTTATCTTCTACATTTTCAAGATTAATCGTTGGGGGTACGTGCTGATTTTGTAGGGCGAGTACGGTAAATATGGCTTCTACACCGCCAGCTGCACCTAGTAGGTGTCCGGTCATTGACTTGGTTGAACTCACCAAAATGCTGTCTTTCACTGGCGAAAATACCGTTTCGATAGCAATTGATTCGGCGACGTCACCTGCAGGTGTACTGGTACCATGAGCGTTAACATAACCGACGCTTGATGACTTAATACCAGCATCGTTTAGTGCATTTTGCATCGCTCTTGCCGCACCGCTACCGTCTTCTGGTGGCGCAGTAATATGACTGGCGTCATCGCTCATACCGAAACCGACTAGCTCTGCCAATATCGTTGCACCGCGCGCTTTGGCATGGGCAAGGCTTTCTAATACCACTACTCCAGCACCATCACCAAGGACAAAACCGTCACGACCTTTATCAAACGGACGTGAGGCTTTAGTTGGCTCATCGTTGTGAGTAGAGAGTGCGTGCATAGCACTGAAGCCAGCTATACCAAGTGGGCTAGAGCCTTTTTCACTACCGCCTGCCAGCATGACATCGGCATCACCATAAGCGATCAAACGAGCGGCAAGCCCCATGGCATGAGTCGCCGTGGTACAAGCCGTCGATGTCGCAAGGTTTGGGCCTTTTAACTTATGCTTAATCGCTACCAGTCCAGCGGCCATATTAACAATAGAGCCTGGGATAATAAAAGGTGAGACTTTGCCCGCGCCTTTTTCGTGTAGGGTATCACGGCTGTTTTCAATCGTTTGAATACCGCCAATACCTGAACCTAAAATAATACCAAAGCGATCTTGGTCAACGCCTTGCACAGGTGCATCAGCAGCACTGATTTCATCGATAAAACCAGCATGCTTTAGGGCCATGGCAGAAGCGGCAACCCCATAATGCATGAACTCATCATAGCGACGCGCATCTTTGGCATTCATATATTGCTTGGCATCAAAATCTTTGATCACGCCTGCGATTTGCGCACGGTAGCCGGTGGCATCGAAATGCGTAATCGGTGAGATACCACTCTCGCCATTGAGCAATTTGGTCCATGAGCTATCGACGTCTAGACCGAGCGGCGTAATAGCGCCCATACCTGTGACTACCACACGCGTATCATCAGAACGCTCGTAGTGAGGTGGTTTTTGACGCGATTTATGTACAGGTGCTGCAGTCATATTATTTGTGTCATCAGTGGTGGCTTGGTCGATAGGTGAACTACTATTCTGGCTCATGCGATATATCCTATACTTACAGGTCCTAAGAGGATGGCGTTTCAAAAGTCATTATAAAACACATAAGTGCACGTATGTAAACTAAAATTTAACTGGTCAGGCAAAACATACTTGACCCAATACCACGCCTTTATTTGCACCAGTCACCGCTGGTAAATTACCAGTTTCACCCATCAATGTTTGTCTAGCCAACCATGCAAAAGCAACGGCCTCGACCCACGTTGGCGCAAGTCCTAAATATTCAGTGGTTTTTACTGTGCAATGGGGTAGATGTGCTTGCAAGCGTGTCATTAAATAGTCATTCAAAGCGCCGCCGCCGCAAACATAAACCGAGCTGTTTTTGGCCGGGCTGACAAACATATTGATTTGCGTACTGGCACTGGTAGCCGTTAGCTCAGTCAAGGTTGCTTGCACATCGGCTGCTGAATAACTGATGTTGGCATTGGCTTGCTCAAAAGCTTGTAGCTCATTTTGCAACCAAGTTAAATTAAAGTCCTCACGGCCTGTACTTTTTGGATGAGACTGAGCAAAAAACGGATGTGCCAAAAGTTGCTGTAATAATAACTCAATGATGGTGCCAGACTGCGCCCAAGCACCACCTGCATCATAAGTATTGTCGGTATGCAAAGATATCCACGCATCCAATAATAAGTTGGCAGGACCCGTATCGTAACCCACAACTTGAATTTCTTCACTGGCTGGCAAGACGGTTATATTAGCAATACCGCCTAAGTTTAATAGCACACGGGTACTATCAGGGTTGGCAAATAGTGCCTGATGAAACGCAGGTACTAACGGTGCGCCTTGACCACCAACTGCCATGTCACGACGTCGGAAATCACTGACCACGCTGATGCCTGTGCGCTCAGCGATGATATTGGCATCGACCAGTTGCAACGTGAATCCCATCTGCGGGCGATGGCGTACGGTTTGTCCATGACAGCCAATCGCCAGTACTGACTCAGGATCGGTATTTGATTGCTGCAATAAAGTATTGACCACTTCACTCGCAAATTCAGCATATGCACGACTTGCCCAGCCGAACCAATCCAACTCACTGTTTGGTTCATCGGTCTCTGGTACCAGTTGATTCACACCATTCGGCTGACACAATGCCAGTAGCACTTCACGCAGACGTGGCGGAAAATCTTGGCTATAAGTCGCAAGCAGGCGCATCGGCGGTTGAGTGTTGTCTTCGTTGCTCATCCCAAGATTAAACTGACAAAGAATCGCATCCATACCATCCAAACTGGTGCCAGACATCATGCCGATATATAAGCCATCATCGAAGCTTTCAAACACCGTTTGCTCAAGTGCATCAGTTAGGGTGGCATAGTTCGAACTATCATAGTCTGAATCATCACCATCGTCCAAACTGTTATCTAAACCACTATTCATAAGCAAGTCTGCGAGGGTATTATGGTCAGTATCAGCAATCGATGCGGGGTTGGTCATGGCAATTTACCTTAAAAAACGCTAGTATATCCGTCAAATTCTAGCATTTTTCCTGACCTTTTGAGGTTCTAAACTTCCTAAGGTGTTGAGCCAGTAACCGTCATTCATAAAAATCCCAATTAAAGTGATATATAGAGAGCATCATGACCAATCAAACTTACACCCTAGAAGAACAACTGGCCCTTATTCAGCGCGGTACGCAAGAGATATTATCTGAAGATGACTTAGTGGCTAAGCTAAAGCTCAATCGTCCACTACGTATCAAGGCAGGCTTTGATCCTACTGCACCAGATCTGCATTTGGGTCATACAGTACTGATCAATAAACTTAAGCATTTTCAAGATTTGGGTCATGAGATTTATTTTCTAATCGGCGACTATACCGCCAAGATTGGTGACCCTTCTGGCAAAAACAGCACGCGTCCACCGTTGACTGATGAGCAAATCAAAGCCAACGCCACGACTTATGCTGAGCAAGTATTTAAAATCTTGGACAAAGAAAAAACTCGCGTGGTCTTTAACTCTGAGTGGTTCAATGACATGAGCGCCGCTGACATGATTCAGCTTGCCAGTCAGCAAACCGTCTCGCGTATGCTAGAGCGTGATGACTTCTCAAAACGCTATGCATCACAAACGCCTATCTCAATTCACGAATTTCTCTACCCGTTAGTACAAGGCTACGATTCTATCGCCCTAAAAGCAGACGTTGAGCTTGGCGGTACCGATCAGACTTTTAACTTGCTAATGGGTCGCACGTTGCAAGGACGCTATGGTCAAGAGCCGCAAGTTTGTATCACTGTGCCAATCTTAGAAGGGCTAGATGGTGTCAATAAAATGTCCAAATCACTGGGCAACTATGTCGCTATCTATGATGCACCAGGCACCATGTATCAAAAAATCCTGTCGATGCCGGACACACTTATCCATCGTTACTTTGAATTTTTAAGCTTTAAGCCAATGGAAGAAGTGGAAAGCTTAATGGCAGACATGGAAGGTGGCCGTAACCCACAAGAAATCAAACGTATCTTAGCCGAAGAATTAATCGAGCGTTTCCATGATACTGATGCCGCTGCCAATGCGCACAAATCTGCCGGTAACGTCTTGGCAGATGGCGAACTACCGGTTGACTTGCCAGAAATAATGTTAGATCTGGAAGGGCAAGATGCGTTATTTATCACTCAAATCCTGAACCAAGCTAAGCTCGCTAAAAACAACTCAGCTGCCAAAGACATGGTAAAACGTGGCGCGGTCAAAGTAGATGGCGAAGTCGTTGATGGTGGCTTTAGTCTAACCTCAGGTCAGACGGTCGTAATTCAAGCAGGCAAAAAAGCTTATGCAAAAGTGACTGTTGGTTAACATGGATAAGATTACAATCCTTGAAGAGATAAGCAAAGAAATTATAGAGTTGCAGTACGATGACTCTAGAAGAGCTGATAAACTGTATTCTAGAGTCAGTGTTATAGTTGAGAAATTTTTTGACTCTAAAGTGAAATATATAAATGAGCTTTATGCGATCAGATACCTTTTAAAAGGTATTAACTGTAGTACGATTGGATCTGACAAAGAAATAAGGTGGCAAGAAGGTAAAGAGAAGTTGGAAAATCTAGTCAATACTCTAGTTTATGATGTTAATATTTCCAAACAAATAACAGGGGAACAAATTATGTCCGCTGATGAAAACCAGAGTAAATGTTCGAAAGTATTCATAGTGCATGGGCATGATGATGGCGCTGTAGATAAAATAGCAAGATTCGTCGGAAATCTTGGCTTTGAAGCTATTATTCTCCATGAACAAAGTAGCTCTGGAGATACAATTATAGAGAAAATTATAAGGTATTCCGATGTAGGCTTTGGGATAGTTCTCTATACTGAATGTGATGTTGGTGCTGTAAAATCTCAACCAAATGACTTAAAACCACGAGCAAGACAAAACGTAATTTTTGAGCATGGACTCTTGATTGGTAAAATTGGTCGAGCAAATGTTGTCGCACTTGTGAAAGGTGATATCGAAAGACCAAACGACATATCAGGTGTAGTTTATATTTCTCTGGATGAGTCAGAAGGTTGGAGGTTAAGTCTTGTTAAAGAAATGATAGCATCAGGTTATAATGTTGATATGAGCAAAATTCTTTAAGAGGATACTTATGAACCAATCTGTTCCCCAAGGCATTTACCGCCATTATAAAGGCAGCTTGTATCAAGTATTGCATACGGCGCAGCATTCAGAAACCGAGGAATCGCTAGTGGTATATCGTTGCTTATATGGTGAATATGGCGTGTGGGTTCGTGCGCTTGCTATGTTCGCTGAAACAGTTACGGTTGATGGTAAGGAAATACCACGCTTTGAATTGATTAAACCATTAAATGATTAATACTTAGCCAATGATTTAGATTGAATTTAGCGCACAAGAAAGCGACCCGTTGAGGTCGTTTTTTTTGTGCATTATCGCAAACTTACAATTAAGCATTCAGAAATTCTTTCAATACTTTATAAAATGCTACAGGTGCATCCATCGGCACGGCATGGCCCGATGTTGGCAAAATAATACTGTGCGCATTGGGCAGCAGAGTGGTCAAACGCTGTTGCCATTCTGCATTATATAACTGCGAGCGCGCACCAATCAGTAAGGTAGTCGGAATATTGACAGTGGGCAAAACGTCTCGATAATCGTAGGGCAGTGCAACATAAGCAGATAGGCAACGCAGTTTATGTTGCCAAGTCGCGTGTTCCATTAGTGAGATTTTCTGCGGTGCCCGATAACTGAGGGCTTTTATCAATAATTGCGAAGGTTTTCGACTGACAGAGAGCAGAGAAAAAGAGCGTTCCATGTCTAATAGATTTACTTTTAATCGATAGGGCAGGTGACGGAAGTCAACCATTTGCTCGGCTTGTAGATAAGGAGCTGTGTCGGTAATCAACCGTGTAAATTGCGCAAACAATTCGGTTTGTCGTGTACCAAATACACCGCCACCTTGCCAGTCTGGCTGATTATGAATAATCGGTGCTTGGTCAATGTTCAGATAATGGCTCACGCGCTGAGTACCAAAGCGCTGAAAATACGCCCACATGACCAATGCTCCCATCGATATCGCGGCAACAGGGAAAGCCTCAAAGCCAGTTTCTTTGCTCACGTATTCAAACACATCTTGGGTATCTTGTGCATATTGCTCAATAAAATCAAACGTTGGCAACGTTAGATGACTGGCCAAACCAAACCCTCTAAAATGCGGCAAGTAAAAGCAGTAGTGCTGAATGAGCGGTAAAATAAATGGCAAAAATTGCCTCGCATCCATACCAAAAGCGTGCATTAATAGGACAGGTTTACCTTTGCCAATGACAGAGACGGGCAGCAGCGTTCCATCAGCTGTTTGAACAGTAATAGTCTTTAGCTGGTAGGGAGGAAGAAAGAGTATGAGGTCTTTTTTCATAGAATGATATCTCTTTGATTTTTTAAGCTGTCTCGGTCAATTTAGCTACAGGTGTGTTGCGGTAGGATACACCACTGTAAAAGTCGTGATACCGCGAATAAAAGACTGCTATATTAAAGTAAAGTTGTCACCTGACCATAGCATAGAATTTGGCTAAGGGTAGAAGTCAACAGTGAGACTATACCAACGCTATTTAGGGACTGAAAATGATCGTTGAGGATATAAGAGCATGAGCAGATCAACATTGCCATTACTCGATAGTAGCCTATATCCACAAGTGTGGCAGCAGCAGACATTTAACAGTCCGCAAGCGCTTTTGCTATCGATGTTGTCTGCTACTTTGAGTAGGGATATCACAATTGATGCCAGTGCTTTTACCAAGCAGTTATTGGCAGACGATGTCTATCAAGAATGGATTAATACTACGGTGTTCGGGCGTTATCTTCATCGTAACTTTACCGCGTTTTATCAGCAGACAGAAGACAGTTTTAATACAGATATGCCTGCATTGTTCCGACAAGAATTAGTACGGCATGCGCAGTATTTACCGCTCAATCAGGTATTGTTTTTTGCAGGAGATATGCCCAAAAGTGTACGACAGAATAAGACGTTAACCACTACGGTGAATCCAGCAACGGCAATAATAAATGCTCAGAAAATGTCTCATAATCTGGCACAAAAGCTGACCGTGAATACTTCAAAGTTAATTATTAATCAGATAACTATCACTGGTAAGCAAGTTTTAGGGTTTGCGATACGTCATAATAAGCGCACTAGCGAACGTCTGCGTAACGAAGTGCTGATTTTGGACTTTCAGGATTTGCGTTTGGTCAATGAGCAAGCTATTGAAGACATAAAAAAAAGCAATATAGATGACTCTATATTGCTTCGATCTTATGAGATACGCTAACAGGTTCGGTGTTGATAAGTGTTATATTGATAATCAACATTGATACTAAAACTAGCCGAGCAGTTAATATTAGGCTTGCTTGGCAATCGTTAGCCCATTATAGGTCTGGGCGACTGGCATTACTTCGAGGCGATTGACGTTAATATGAGCAGGTGACTCAATTAGCCATAATAAAATATCACCGATATCTTCACCTGTCATGGTTTTAAAGCCATCATACACCTTGGCAGCTTTGTCATCGTCACCGTGATAGCGCACGTTTGAAAACTCAGTGCCAGCCACATTACCAGGTTCAAGATTGGTCACACGCACTTGGGTACCAATCAGATCTGCTCGCAAGTTTAAGCTGAACTGTTTTACAAACGCTTTAGTTGCGCCGTAAACGTTGCCACCAAAGTAAGGCCAGCTACCAGCAATCGAACCGACATTGATGACATAGCCACTGTCACGCTCAACCATCGCTGGCAAGACCGCATGAGTCAACGCCATCAAGCCTTTAATATTAGTATCAGTCATACGCATCCAGTCATCAAGACTGGCTTTGTGAGCAGGCTCTGTACCCAGTGCCAATCCTGCATTATTGACCAAGACATCGATTTGGTTAAAACCGTCAGGCAAGTCAGCAATGATTTTCGGGATAGAAGCTGTATCACTCACATCCATAACGACGGGTAAAAAAGCCTCACCTAAAGTCTCTGCCAAAGCATTCAGTTTATCAAGGCGTCTGGCGCAACCAATCACGCGATGGCCGTTAGCAACCAAACGCTCTGCCAACGCTTTACCAAAACCCGCGCTCGCTCCTGTAATCAATACGTTCATGATCTATCCTTATTATTGATGTTGTCTGCTTTTATCATAACTTTGATGACGGCTTTATTTACCCTAATAAGACTTATCTATTAGATAACTGCTTACCAAAAATCTTATCACCAGCATCGCCTAGACCTGGGATGATGTAACCGTGCTCATCCAAATGGCTATCTAATGCAGCGGTATAGATAGTCACATCAGGATGCGCTTCATTTACCAAGCGTACGCCTTCAGGTGCAGCCACCAATACCAAGGCTTTAATATTAGTACAGCCATTTTTCTTTAGCATCTCGATGGTCGCAACCATTGAGCCGCCCGTGGCTAGCATTGGATCAATGATCAGCGCAGGACGTTTGTCCATGTGGCTCACGAATTTTTCAAAGAAAGGGACTGGCTGCAACGTTTCTTCATCACGTTGTAGACCGACCACAGAAATCTTAGCAGTAGGGATCAAGTCGAGCACCCCATCAAGCATGCCAATACCTGCGCGCAAAATCGGTACGATCGTCGCCGTCTTACCGATGATTTGCTCACCAGTAATTTCGCCACACCAGCCTTCCATTGGAAAAGTTTCAATTTCAAAATCACGGCTCGCTTCATAAGCCATCAAGCGCGCAAGCTCTTTGGTCAATGTACGAAATTTATAAGTACTACAGTCTTTTTCGCGCATAAGGCTGAGTTTATGACGGACTAGTGGATGATCGATTACCGTAATTTTTAAATCGCTGTTTAAGTCACTCATAAGTACTCTCTTGGTTTCTTGTCTGATGCTTGCGCAGTTACTGCGGTTGCTATTAGTATAAAAGATACAAACACTTACCGCACTTTAACCATATTCTTAGCTCATAAATAGTAAAGTTAAACCCTTCACAATCAAGCTAATTAACTACTTTACGACAGTGCTTATTTATCGCAATGACAATATTTGCGTTCACAGCTGCCATCAAAGCCTAAGCAATTCAGGCTAAGTAAAATGATATCACGCTATCTTAAGTCAACCGATTGAACCGACTAAGTTTGACTATATAACGTGATTATAAGTGAGGTAGTGTTTAGACTTGCTATGATACCAAAAAAACCGCTTTTCTGATGAAGAATATCATGACTATAAAACCATCAAACACCCAAGAAGACGCTAACAACAAGGCTAATAACGAGATAGTAGCAACCGAGAGTTCATCAGGAGAAATTGAAAATCATCCTTTTGCGCCTGTTTTACCACCAAATGCGACTATCATGATGATGGGTACGTTTCCGCCGACTAGCGATAAATGGGCAATGAGCTTTCATTATCCCAATTTTTATAATGATATGTGGCGTATCTATGGCCGGGTATTTTTTGATGATGCTGACTATTTTAGAGTCGGCGATGAGAAGCGCTTTGATCCTGAGCGCATACGCAATTTTATGTTTGAACGTGGTATAGCGTCTTGCCCGACAGTCAAGCAGGCTATTCGAGAGACTGGCAATGCTTCGGATAAAAACCTAACCGTGGTGACGCCAGTTGATTTGGATAGTATCTTGCCGCAAGTGCCAAAGGTAGCGACATTGTTCACGACAGGAGGCAAGGCGACCGAAGTGCTACTTGGGTTATTAGATGAGCCAATTGCCAAATCAAAACATCCAAAAACCAATCAAAGTATGGATTACCCTTATCAGTGGCAAGACAGCAACCAAACCAATATGGTTAATGACTTAACTTTATATAGGCTGCCTTCGACCTCGCGCGCTTATCCGCTATCGTTGGATAAGAAAGTCGCTGCATATAAGGCGTTTTTTGAGAGGATGGGTAAGTTATAAAGTATAACTATAGAGAGGACTGTTCCAATATAGAATGAAGCTAAAAGGTAGTAAAACGCATCTATCTACTGGAACTAAATATTTTTGCTAGGATAAAACATAATCAAGAGCACATATCTACTCATCTCTAGTGCATCAAAAATAACCAACTCCAACCCATTGAAAAAACTACCATTTTTATATTCTGCTAAAATAAGTCCAAAAACATTAATAAAACAGGTTGACACAAAAGTTAAACCCTCTATAATACGCCCTCATCAGACGGACTGGCAGTGAGAGATGTGTAGATTACACATTAATAACCCAGTTAACTTGTTGAAACAAATTAAAAAAAGAAGTTGACAGACTATTAAAACATGATATGATGGTCAGCTCGCTAAATAGGATAAGCCACATTGGCTGACTTACTTAGTTTGAAATACTAGCACTGGACGACAGTGTCAGACATTATTTAAAAGCATAACTAAAGAACAACTTGTGTGGATTTTTGCTGATTCAGAATGCTAAAAAATAAAGTTGACTATCTTTTCTTTTCGGGAAGATTATTAACTATAAAAATTATCATTTAAGACAGCAGAAAAACTCAAAGTTAATTCATTACGAACATAATTTTTAGCGATTTTGCCAGATTAAATGAGCCAAGTTTAGAAGCTTCTTTAAAGAGCTTCATAGCAAGATTAAACTGAAGAGTTTGATCATGGCTCAGATTGAACGCTGGCGGCAGGCTTAACACATGCAAGTCGAGCGGAAACGATGGTAGCTTGCTACCAGGCGTCGAGCGGCGGACGGGTGAGTAACACTTAGGAATCTACCTAGTAGTGGGGGATAGCACGGGGAAACTCGTATTAATACCGCATACGACCTACGGGAGAAAGGGGGCAGTTTACTGCTCTCGCTATTAGATGAGCCTAAGTCGGATTAGCTAGATGGTGGGGTAAAGGCCTACCATGGCGACGATCTGTAGCTGGTCTGAGAGGATGATCAGCCACACCGGGACTGAGACACGGCCCGGACTCCTACGGGAGGCAGCAGTGGGGAATATTGGACAATGGGGGAAACCCTGATCCAGCCATGCCGCGTGTGTGAAGAAGGCCTTTTGGTTGTAAAGCACTTTAAGCAGTGAAGAAGACTCCGTGATTAATACCCACGGACGATGACATTAGCTGCAGAATAAGCACCGGCTAACTCTGTGCCAGCAGCCGCGGTAATACAGAGGGTGCAAGCGTTAATCGGAATTACTGGGCGTAAAGCGAGCGTAGGTGGCTTGATAAGTCAGATGTGAAATCCCCGGGCTTAACCTGGGAACTGCATCTGAAACTGTTAGGCTAGAGTAGGTGAGAGGGAAGTAGAATTTCAGGTGTAGCGGTGAAATGCGTAGAGATCTGAAGGAATACCGATGGCGAAGGCAGCTTCCTGGCATCATACTGACACTGAGGCTCGAAAGCGTGGGTAGCAAACAGGATTAGATACCCTGGTAGTCCACGCCGTAAACGATGTCTACTAGTCGTTGGGTCCCTTGAGGACTTAGTGACGCAGCTAACGCAATAAGTAGACCGCCTGGGGAGTACGGCCGCAAGGTTAAAACTCAAATGAATTGACGGGGGCCCGCACAAGCGGTGGAGCATGTGGTTTAATTCGATGCAACGCGAAGAACCTTACCTGGTCTTGACATATCTAGAATCCTGCAGAGATGCGGGAGTGCCTTCGGGAATTAGAATACAGGTGCTGCATGGCTGTCGTCAGCTCGTGTCGTGAGATGTTGGGTTAAGTCCCGCAACGAGCGCAACCCTTGTCCTTAGTTACCAGCGGGTTAAGCCGGGAACTCTAAGGATACTGCCAGTGACAAACTGGAGGAAGGCGGGGACGACGTCAAGTCATCATGGCCCTTACGACCAGGGCTACACACGTGCTACAATGGTAGGTACAGAGGGCAGCTACACAGCGATGTGATGCGAATCTCAAAAAGCCTATCGTAGTCCAGATTGGAGTCTGCAACTCGACTCCATGAAGTAGGAATCGCTAGTAATCGCGGATCAGAATGCCGCGGTGAATACGTTCCCGGGCCTTGTACACACCGCCCGTCACACCATGGGAGTTGATTGCACCAGAAGTGGATAGCTTAACCTTCGGGGAGGCGTTCACCACGGTGTGGTTGATGACTGGGGTGAAGTCGTAACAAGGTAGCCGTAGGGGAACCTGCGGCTGGATCACCTCCTTATAGACGCATTCGGTCAGCAAGAATTCACAACAAGTTGTTCTTTAGTTTAAGCTTACGTTTTTAACAAACGTATTAGGGTCTGTAGCTCAGCTGGTTAGAGCACCGTGTTGATAACGCGGGGGTCGGTGGTTCAAGTCCACCTAGACCCACCATTTTACAATGGGGCCATAGCTCAGTTGGTAGAGCGCCTGCCTTGCACGCAGGAGGTCAACGGTTCGACTCCGTTTGGCTCCACCACTACTAAGACGGTTAAGTAAGCTTTAGATGCTAATAAATAAAATAGGTATCAAATAGAAACAAGTGATTGTGATTGATTACTTCTTTCTGTTTTATACAGAATCTGTGACTCGACGAGAGCATAGAGACTATTTAAAAACATAGATATGAGTCTGGGTTAAGAAGAGCGTGTTCACGCGCACTTCTTAACCTTAGTAATTAACCTCTTAACGACATCAGTTGTTATCCCAGGGGTTGATTACTAAAAAAAGTAAAGAGAACTGAATCAAGCGTATAAACATAGGTGATATCGTTATCATAATTAGATTGTATGACACTTAGAAGTCGAAAGACTACTTGGGGTTGTATGGTCAAGTAATGAAGCGCACATGGTGGATGCCTTGGCAGTCAGAGGCGATGAAAGACGTGACAGCCTGCGATAAGCTTCGGGGAGGCGGCAATATCCTGTGATCCGGAGATTTCTGAATGGGGAAACCCACTTACCATAAGGTAGGTATCCTAATTTATTAGGAAGCGAACGAGGGGAAGTGAAACATCTCAGTACCCTTAGGAATAGACATCAATTGAGATTCCCCTAGTAGCGGCGAGCGAACGGGGAGAAGCCGATTAATGCTAATGTAGAAGAACAGCGTGGGAAAGCTGACCGTAGTAGGTGATAGTCCTGTATTCGAAACATTAGCGTTAACATATTAAGTAGAGCGGGGCACGAGAAATCCTGTTTGAAGATGGGGGGACCATCCTCCAAGGCTAAATACTCCTGACTGACCGATAGTGAACCAGTACCGTGAGGGAAAGGCGAAAAGAACCCCTGTGAGGGGAGTGAAATAGAACCTGAAACCGTGTGCGTACAAGCAGTGGGAGCCCACTTGTTGGGTGACCGCGTACCTTTTGTATAATGGGTCAGCGACTTATATTCTGTAGCAAGGTTAACCGTTTAGGGGAGCCGTAGGGAAACCGAGTCTTAATAGGGCGTTTAGTTGCAGGGTATAGACCCGAAACCGAGTGATCTATCCATGAGCAGGTTGAAAGTGCCGTAACAGGCACCGGAGGACCGAACCCACTGTCGTTGAAAAGCCAGGGGATGACTTGTGGATAGGGGTGAAAGGCTAATCAAACTCGGTGATAGCTGGTTCTCCCCGAAAGCTATTTAGGTAGCGCCTCGGACGAACACCATTGGGGGTAGAGCACTGTTTCGGCTAGGGGGTCATACCGACTTACCAAACCGATGCAAACTCCGAATACCGATGAGTGATATCCGGGAGACACACGGTGGGTGCTAACGTCCATCGTGGAGAGGGAAACAACCCAGACCGCCAGCTAAGGCCCCAAATTCCTAGTTAAGTGGGAAACGAGGTGGGAAGGCATAGACAGCTAGGAGGTTGGCTTAGAAGCAGCCATCCTTTAAAGAAAGCGTAATAGCTCACTAGTCGAGTCGGCCCGCGCGGAAGATGTAACGGGGCTCAAACTAGGAGCCGAAGCTGCGGATTTGAATTTGTTTTCAAGTGGTAGGGGAGCGTTGTGTAAGCCTGTGAAGGTGTGTTGTAAAGCATGCTGGAGGTATCACAAGAGCGAATGCTGACGTGAGTAACGATAATGCGAGTGAAAAGCTCGCACGCCGGAAGATCAAGGGTTCCAGTCCAACGTTAATCGGGGCTGGGTGAGTCGACCCCTAAGGCGAGGCCGAAAGGCGTAGTCGATGGGAAATCGGTTAATATTCCGATACTTGTTTATAATGCGATGGAGGGACGGAGAAGGTTATGTCAGCCTGGCGTTGGTTGTCCAGGTGAAAGGATGTAGGTTTATAGCTTAGGTAAATCCGGGCTATTCTATACCGAGATCTGATAGCAAGCTGTACTTGTACAGCGAAGTGGCAAATACCATGCTTCCAGGAAAAGCTTCTAAGCAATAGTTATAAACGAATCGTACCCTAAACCGACACAGGTGATCAGGTAGAGAATACCAAGGCGCTTGAGAGAACTCTGCTGAAGGAACTAGGCAAAATGGTACCGTAACTTCGGGAGAAGGTACGCTGTTGATGGTGATAGGACTTGCTCCTTGAGCTGTTGGCAGTCGCAGATACCAGGCTGCTGCAACTGTTTATTAAAAACACAGCACTCTGCAAACACGAAAGTGGACGTATAGGGTGTGATGTCTGCCCGGTGCTGGAAGGTTAATTGATGGGGTTAGCGTAAGCGAAGCTCTTGATCGAAGCCCCAGTAAACGGCGGCCGTAACTATAACGGTCCTAAGGTAGCGAAATTCCTTGTCGGGTAAGTTCCGACCTGCACGAATGACATAATGATGGCAGCGCTGTCTCCAGCAGAGACTCAGTGAAATCGAAATCGCAGTGAAGATGCTGTGTACCCGCGGCTAGACGGAAAGACCCCGTGAACCTTTACTACAGCTTTACATTGAACTTTGACCTGACTTGTGCAGGATAGGTGGGAGGCTTTGAAGCCGAGACGCTAGTCTTGGTGGAGCCAATCTTGAAATACCACCCTGGTCATGTTGGGGTTCTAACTCAGGTATAACAATACCGAGGACAATGTATGGTGGGTAGTTTGACTGGGGCGGTCTCCTCCTAAAGAGTAACGGAGGAGTACGAAGGTGCGCTCAGACCGGTCGGAAATCGGTCGAAGAGTATAAAGGCAAAAGCGCGCTTAACTGCGAGACCCACAAGTCGAGCAGGTACGAAAGTAGGTCTTAGTGATCCGGTGGTTCTGTATGGAAGGGCCATCGCTCAACGGATAAAAGGTACTCTGGGGATAACAGGCTGATACCGCCCAAGAGTTCATATCGACGGCGGTGTTTGGCACCTCGATGTCGGCTCATCTCATCCTAGGGCTGAAGCAGGTCCTAAGGGTATGGCTGTTCGCCATTTAAAGAGGTACGCGAGCTGGGTTTAGAACGTCGTGAGACAGTTCGGTCCCTATCTACCGTGGGCGTTGGAAATTTGAGAGGATCTGCTCCTAGTACGAGAGGACCAGAGTGGACGAACCTCTGGTGTTCGGGTTGTCACGCCAGTGGCATTGCCCGGTAGCTACGTTCGGATGGGATAACCGCTGAAAGCATCTAAGCGGGAAGCCCACCTCAAGATTAGATTTCCCTAAAGAGCCGTTCAAGACTAGGACGTTGATAGGCAGGGTGTGGAAGCGCAGCGATGCGTGTAGCTAACCTGTACTAATTGCTCGTTTGGCTTGACCATACAACACCCAAGTGGTTTGTATACAAGTCTAATTAATCTATCTTGTATAAGCTGTAGTGGCTTATAGAATAAAGAAAGAATATTTCGATATCACCTTTAACCTTGATTCAGTTAGGTTACAAGTTGATCGACAACAAGCTTAAACTTGAAGTCAACAATAACAACAACAGACTCATATCTAACCCCCTTTGCTGACGACAATAGCGCGATGGCCCCACCTGATCCCTTCCCGAACTCAGAAGTGAAACATCGTAGCGCCAATGGTAGTGTGGTTCGCCCATGTGAGAGTAGGTCATCGTCAGCTCTCTATTCTAGATAAATCCCCCGACATTAGCTTGTCGGGGGATTTTCTTTGTGCTCGGTTTGGTGCCAGTGCTTGATGCTGGAAAGTTTGGTGCTAGATGCTTTGGTCAAGAATTCAAACTTTCCTACTAACCAATTCAATGTGATATTATTTATTCACTTCTAGAATCTACAATCTCTCATTTATTTTGGAGCACATTATGGGCGTTTCACTCTACTATACTGCTGAACGTTCTACTCTCTTGACTCAACAGGAGCAAGAAAAGGTTGCGTCAATAGTTAATGAATATAATGACAAATTCGAGCATGCAGATGATGCGGAGACTTTTGATCTCTATGCATATGATGACAGTGAGTCAGAGGTCATATTAGCAGGAGCTACAAAGCTGCCTGCTAGTATGGATGTAGAAAATCTTATGTATACCCTAGAGCATTGGCTACAGTGTCTGACCGAGATTCGCCTTGTGGTAACTGATGCAGAATGGCATGTGCATCTAGATGATAACGATGCTGTATGGGTAGATGATAAATGGCAGATGGAAGAATAACGCTTTATCACTATTATTATTTGTATAACTGCCTAGAGCAGCTTCTATAAGCTCATAAAATATTTACACAAAAAAGCTCTCAACTGGATAACAGGCTGAGAGCTTTTTTATGAGAAATTATTTTAGTCTGCTTACTTTTTATTATTATTTATGTAGACAATTCAAGTATTAAAAATATATCTATAATATGAATATATCCTTCATAAGCTGCTCAAAATGATTTGACTTCTATCATTATAGCTGCTAATTTTAAACAGTACTTTTATTACAGGTATGTAAAAAATATATCTAAACCTTGTAGACAATTTAATCTAGGATGAATCAGATTGTCTGCTCGTAATACCTTACTCCTATTCTCATAATTATCAAAAGGAATTGATAATGAAGTTAGCTCCTCTTTTTTCAATTGGTGCTTTAGCCGCTATTAGTCTTCTTGGCTGTTCTAACCAGTCTGCTGATACGACTGATGGTTCATCAGCTACTTCTCAAGAAACTACCGTACTACGGTTTTCACATTTTTGGCCAGCAACCTCATCTATCAGTAAAGAAGTCTTCGAGCCTTGGGCAAAACAGATAGAAACAGATTCTAATGGTCGTCTAAAAGTGGAGCTTTATCCATCAGCGGGTCTTGCTAAAGCAGACGTTACTTATGAATCTGCTGCTAAAGGTACGATCGATATCGGTTCACAAGCGCACGGTTATACCAACGGTCGCTTTCCTTTGACTCAGATTACTGAACTTCCAGGTTTATCAAATTCAGCAACTCAAATGGGCTGTATGCTACAGACCTTATATGATGACGGTACTTTAGCAGGTGAATACGAAGACTCACATTTATTATTTATGTACGGGGCTGGACCTGGGGCGCTTCATACAACTGATAAGCTAATTCGAACACCTGAAGACATGAAAGGTATGCGTATTCGCCGTCCTTCAGCTGTTGCTGGTGATATTATTGAAAGCGCTGGTGCCTCGCCAGTAGGTTTACCTGCTAATGATATGTATACCTCGTTACAGCGCGGCGTTGTTGATGGTTTGAGTTTCCCTTGGGAAGCAGTAACAGCGTTTAAAATTGATGAGATTACCAAGTATCATACCAATATTCCTTTCTATAGTTCAGCGCTTATGGTCACGATGAATAAGGACAAATATGACAACTTACCTGATGATCTAAAACAAGTTTTGGATAAAAACTCAGGGATGGCATTAGCTAATAAGGTCGGTGAAGTGTTTGATAAACATGACCAAATGGCAATTCAAGCTGCTAAAGATAAAGGTGATGAAATTATCGAAATTCCTGATCCATTAAATGATCCAGACTGGAAAGGGCCACTTGAAAGAGGAACACAAAAATATCTAAAGGATGTTAATGCTTTGGGTTTGGATGCTGATAGTGTCTATGAAAAAGCAAAAGCTGCCAGTGCTGCCTGTAAGGTCTAACCTAATTGGAGGTGTCACATGGCATTTTTAGTCAAGCTCAGCGTCTTAATCTCTAGATTATGCCAGTTCATTGGTGGGATCAGTCTCATCATCATCGTACTAACCACCATGCTCGACGTCAGCGCGCGCTACATATTCAAACTCACCGGCGGTGAGTTTGGCTTTACCGTCAAAGGCAGTGTAGAGATTGTCTCCTATTTTATGCTATTTGCATTACTCGCTGCCTTTGCTGCCTTCGTTGAACGCTCACAAATCATCGTCGATGTCTTCACCCAGAAAATGCCCCAATCTATCAAGGGCTACCTTATGGGTATCTTTATGATGGGCTTCTTTGTCATCGGCATCGTCTTCTCATGGGGGCTCTACGAGAGCGCCATTGATGCCTTAGAGTATGGCAAAGTCACCCAAGATCTTCGAATATCTATGATGCCTATTTATATGGTTAGTGCATTCTTAAGCATCCTGCTCGCCATTCGCTCATTGATCGAATCCATCAACATCTTTAAGACAGGCGAATTCTTTGACGCCGAGGAGACAGGCGCATGAGTCCAGAAATTATCGGTGCGATTGGCCTAGTTGTCATGATCTTGCTTGTCGTCTTACGCGTACCCGTCGCACTTGCCATGTTAGGGGTAGGCTTAGTCGGTTTTGGTGCGGTTACCGCGCCTAGTGGTGCTCTGCAAATGCTCAAAGACATCCCAGTCGATGTCTTAGCAAAGTATGACTTTAGTGCCATTCCCTTATTTATTCTGATGGGCGTGTTTGCGACTCACTCAGGCATGGCAGGTAAACTCTTTGAAGCCACCCGAACCATATTTGGCGGTGTAAGGGGTAGTCTTGGTATTGCAGGTATTGGTTCATCCGGTATCTTTGCCTCTATCTCAGGTTCATCACTCGCCACTGCCTCTACCATGACCAAAGTGGCCTTACCGCAAATGGAGAAGTACGGCTATCAGCCAGGCTTTGCCTGCGGTATTTTAGCCGCTGGTGGTACGCTTGGTATTATGATTCCGCCCAGTATTGCTCTACTGGTCTATGCCATCTTAACCCAGCAGTCAGTAGGTGACATGTTCATCGCTGGGTTCCTACCTGGTATGCTCGGTATGGTGATGTACTCACTTACCGTCATGGTGATGGTACGCTGGAAACCGCACTTAGCAAAGCGCGGTGAGAAAACCACGTGGAAAGCCAAACTACTGTCGCTGACTGGTCTGATACCATTTAGCTTTATCTTTATTGTGATTATTGCTGGTATCTTCTTTGGTCTATTTACCCCAACAGAAGGCGCCGCAGTCGGGGCGTTTGTCTCATGGGCTTATGCCTTTGCTAAAGGCATGCGTTTAGATGGTCTTAAGCAGTCATTGATTGAGACACTAGCCCTCTCTGCAGTGGTGTTCTTTATGCTATTAGGTGCAGAGGCATTGGGGTATTTTATCTCAGTCTCACGCTTGTCTTATACTTTGGCATCTTGGATCGGTGGGCTAGCGGTCAGTCCAATGATTGTCTTGATCTGTATCCTGTTCATGTACTTCCTATTAGGGCTGTTCATGGATGCCTTAGCGATGCTAGTAATCACCATACCTGTGGTATATCCCATCATTCTAGCGTTAGGATTTGATCCAGTCTGGTTTGGCATCATTGCGGTATTGACGGTGGAGCTTGGTTTGATTACGCCGCCAATGGGGATGAATATCTTTGTGATTAAGGCGATGGCACCGCACATTAAGCTGAGTGATATGTTCCGAGGGGTGGCACCATTCATTGTCTCTGATGTAATCCGTTTGGTTATCTTGGTGATGTTCCCTGCGATCTCGCTTGTGCTGCTCGGGTAGGCTGAACCTAAACTAAAACCATAGCTTATAAGTTATTGTATACAGCCATATTGCTAATAAAGCAGTGTGGCTTTTTTATTGGCTGATATTTTGACTAAGAATTAAGAGAGGAACATTTTACAAACTTATAATTTGCGATGCTGCGTGATGGTAACTTTTCTTAGTGTTATAAAGGCTTATGAATGTAGTAAACTGGTTTTCATTCATTTTCCTATATAATTTTATAAGTAGAGATAGTCATGGCTGTCGATTTTAGTAATACGCTTATCGTCGCAATTTCTGCGACGGCACTTTTTGATTTGACTGAGTCAGAAAACTATTTGCTAGAGCTGCTAGAGCAACGACCTACAAGTGCTATAAAAGAGTTTAGGGAGTACATGACCGAGCGTGAAAATGATCCCTTGAATATCGGTGCAGGTTATCCGCTGATTAAAGCGTTACTAAACCTAAATAAGTATTCTGATAATAGTGATGGACGAGATTCAGACATTGAAACACCATTGGTCGAAGTCGTGATTGTCTCAAAAAGCAGCCCAGACACTGGTATTCAGGTGCTTAATGCAATTCTAGAACATGATATCAATATCTCCCGTTCTGCTTTTATTTCAGGTAGCCCTGTTGCGCCTTATATCAAAGACTTTAATGTTGATCTGTTCTTGACCACCAATCGCGAAGATGCCCAGCAAGTTGCGGATGCCAATATCTGTGCCTGTGCCATATTAGATGCGACGCCTGTCAATACTTATGAATTGGATACTGAGCAGCTGCGCATTGCCTTTGATGGGGATGCGGTGCTTTTTGATGATTCAGGTGAACTGCTATACAAACAAAAAGGGCTGCGAGCCTTTCATGATCGTGAAGTACAAATGCGTGATTTGCCAATTGAAAAAGGTCCTTATGCTGAATTGTTGATTAAATTATCAAATTTGCAAGAGCGCCTACCTGCTGGTCTAAAATACTCACCAATAAAAATTGCGCTGGTGACCGCGCGCAATGCACCAGCTGACTTGCGTGCTATCAAGACACTACGAGAGTGGGGCGTGAATGTTGATATGGCGTTTTTTTTGGGAGGACTAGAGAAAACAGCGGTACTCAGAACATTTGCGCCGCATATCTTCTTTGATGATTCAATCAAGCACATTGATGCGGCACGTCGTTTTATTCCTACGGCCTTGGTTCCGTATCATTCGACGTCATTATTGCATGGTGATAACTATCTCACTGCTGATGAGGACGCATCATTGTTATCATTCAAACCTGCTATGCACCCACTATTTGCTGTAAATCATTAAATAGGTATAAAAAATTTAGGTAAGAAGGATAGGATAGTATATGAATTGGCAGCAGTTGCTTCACTTAATTGTCGTACGGATAAAGCAGGTCATCGGACTTTATGCTTTTGTACTTATACCGATGTGGGGCATGTTTTTTCTAAATAAAGTAGCCTTATTTGGTATGTGGAATATCTTTGGTATCGTGCCGCGTGCTTTAGATGTAGGTAGTATGATAGGGGTGTTCGCTTCATGGACCATGCATGGCAATTTGTCGCATTTGACTGGTAATACGGTGACGCTATTACAAATTCTTTTTTTATTTGGGCTGTTTGAGAAAAATGCTTATCGCACGGTGATTAAACTGGTGGTTGCTTCAGGACTGGTCACTTGGGTTATCGGGTCGCCATCTTCTATCCATATTGGCGCATCAGGGCTTTGTTTTGCAATGTTAGGTTATATGATAGGCGGGGCTATATTTGCGCGGCGCTGGGGTTATCTGATTGCTTGTATCGTCATGGGAACTGGTTATTGGCTGACCATTAAGCAAGGATTGATGCCGCAACAAGGTATCTCGTTTGCGGCACATTTTGGTGGCTTGTGTGCTGGGCTATTGCTAGGCGCCAATTCAAAGCATACTTATCCAGCAGCTTCTCAACGCTATTAAAAGCAACTGGATATCAGCGTTCAATGAACCAGCATAATCATAACCGTACTAAGCATTATTGGATCAGACGCTTGTATCAGTACAGATTTTGATAAATAAAGGATCATCTGTAGTTAGCTCTCGCCATGCAGTGGTCTGTTTAACATGTTCATCCACCGTCAGTGTGCTACCTTTTTCTGGTATTACGTAGTCCGCTCGTGCAGGTGTAGTACAGTCTATTACCTGTAAAATCTTTTGCACGCTTCTGCGTCTTTCAAACAAATATAAATTAACTAAGTGCATGTCTGGATTGTCAGCATGCATGCTAGCATTGCCCGTATCTGCCGCAATAAAGCGTAAGACTTGTGGTTTGATATAAGACCACGGACGAAACCATTCTGTACTTTCGGCAGTTTTCACGACCTCAACACCATCCGGCAGCTGACGGACTTGCTGACCGTACCAGTTATATTCTTGATGTACCTGAAACCCAAAAATACCAATCGCAGCAAATAAGGGAATCAGCCACTTTGGCGCGCGTTTACCTGACAGTTTACAGAGGTGAGTTATGATCAGTGCCAATCCAGCCATGCCAAATGCGGCAGCTATGGTAGCGATAAACTCAAAAAGCATAAAATATTCCTTAATGCGCTAGGCACTTTTAGTCAGGTATGTTCAATTGGACAAAGCAAAACCATCATCTAACTATTATTTTAATAAGTATTAGATAAAAAATCACTCACCAGCAGTGGCTGCCAGTGAGTGATGTATAGTAACAGAAGACATATCATCATTCGTTAGGTTAATGGTCGACTGCACCGCCTGCGCCGCGTGGTGAGCGAACGCTTTCAACCAATTCTTGAATATGTAGCGGTGGCGCTTTGGTTGCATAAGAAACGATGAATGCAACGATAAAGTTAAGCAGTGCCCCAATCACACCGAATGATAGTGGTGAGATACCAAATAGCCAGTACTCCGCTGTATCAGGGAAGTTGGCAGTACCGCTGATGAAGAACCAACCTTTGAAGACGAAGATGTAAACCAAGATACTGATCAAACCTGTCAACATACCAGCGATAGCGCCAAGGTTGTTGATACGTTTTGAGAAGATACCCATCATTAGTGCAGGGAAGAGGGACGCACCAGCGATACCAAATGCCAATGCAACTACCTGTGCTGCAAACCCTGGTGGATTCATACCTAAGTAAGTAGCAACCACAATCGCAATACCCATCGTAATACGTGCGACCTTGAGCTCTCCTTTGTCAGTAATGTTTGGATTGAGGTTTCGTTTGATTAAGTCATGACTAATCGCTGACGAGATAGCGAGCAATAGGCCAGCAGCAGTTGATAGTGCAGCAGCGAGACCACCTGCGGCGATCAAACCAATTACCCAAGATGGCAGTTGTGCAATCTCTGGGTTAGCCAATACTAAGATATCAGCATTGACGTCGAGCTCGTTACCCGCCCAGCCTGCATCTGCAAAGCGGCCATCAAGTTCTAGGTCATGTGCAGCACGTGCTGTTTCAACCGCAGTCGTCGCAGCGCCTACATCACCGCCTTCAGTCTGTGCATTGGTTAGAGCAACCTCTGCAGCGCCCAGTCCACTATCGTTATACATCTGGATACGACCATCGTTATTGAGGTCAGTATATTTGATCAGGCCAGTATCTTCCCAAGTTCTCATCCAGTCTGGACGTTGGTCATAGTCGATAGCAGGCTCTGCAACACCTTGTGGATAGATAGTATCAATCAGGTTTAAACGTGCCATTGCGCCAACAGCAGGTGCTGTAAAGTACAATAACGAGATAAATACTAATGTCCAACCAGCAGTCCAACGTGCATCGGCAACTTTAGGAACGGTGAAAAAGCGAATAATAACGTGAGGTAGACCAGCGGTACCAATCATGAGTGATAAGGTAAATAGTACCATGTTTAGCTTGTTAGGTACGTCAGCTGTATATGCTGTGAATCCCAAATCGGTCACGACTTGATCCAGCTTGGTTAGGATAGGAACACCAGATTCGATATGGTTTGAAAACAAGCCCAAACCTGGAATTGGATTGCCGGTTAATTCAAGTGAGATAAAGACAGCAGGAATGGTATAAGCAATCATTAGAACCACATACTGCGCAACCTGCGTGTAGGTAATCCCTTTCATACCGCCAAGAACTGCATAAAAGAATACAACAACCGCAGCAATAATAAGACCTGTGTTGTTATCTACTTCTAAGAAGCGTGAAAATGCGACACCAGCACCTGTCATCTGACCGATAACGTACGTGGTAGAGGCAATAATCAAACAAACCACGGCAATCATTGCCGCCGTTTTGGAATAAAAGCGATCCCCAATAAAATCAGGCACCGTAAACTTGCCAAATTTACGTAAGTAAGGCGCCAGTAGCATAGCTAGTAGCACATAACCACCTGTCCAACCCATCAAATAGGTTGATGCGCCATAACCGCCAGCAGCAAGCAAACCTGCCATAGAAATAAAAGATGCCGCACTCATCCAGTCAGCAGCTGTCGCCATACCGTTAACTACTGGATGTACACCGCCGCCCGCCACATAGAATTCACTGGTTGTCCCAGCCCGAGCCCAAATCGCAATACCAAAATACAGAGCGAAAGATAGGCCTACGAAAATAATATTAACTAAATACTGACTCATGGTCTATTCCTCATCTACGCCATATTGTTTATCTAACTTATTCATACGCCATGCGTAGAAGAAAATTAAAATGATAAACACCCCGATGGAGCCTTGCTGAGCGAACCAAAAGCCCAAGTCAGTGCCGCCGACTTTGATGCCGGCCAAAAGAGGACGCAATAAAATAGCAAAACCATAAGAACATAGTGCCCAAACTACTAGGCTACCTAAGATGAGACGGACATTGGCACGCCAATAACCGGATGGATCGTTATGATCTTTCATAGGACAACTCCTTTTGTCTTCCCTAAAAAATACCAACAATATAAAAAGAACTGAGATTATTTCTTACCATAATAAGGATAAAAAATAGTCAGGTATTGCTTTATATAGTGAAAACGATGATGCGTGATAGTACGTTGAATGCTCGGTAGTTCTTTACTTCAAATAAAAGTAGTTAACTATTTAAGCATCGCATTGACTTAAACCATCGAATGGCAAAATAACGTTTCTTGAGGAAGACAGAAGGGTGGACTATCCAGTGTCTTTTTAACAGTCTCGTCTTCCTAACAAGAGTTTTAATCTTTTTAACGCGCTAACCTGTTGTACTGCTTAATAGTTTCGATAACCGTAAAACAGTCTAAACGGATATAGAATTTATATTAGCACGGTTTAATAAATATAATTGCAAACTACTGCGCATGAATAATAATTAAATTACTAACAATTAGTTTGTTTGGCATTCATTAAAAAACCTAACGTTACGGAAACGGTACGGCAACCGTGTAATTTGTGCGATTAAATTATCACTTAATCTATTCTATATAAGCTGAAACATAAGCATTATTTATTTTAAAAATAATTATACGAAATCGATAAATAAACGTGATGGTCACATGTCGCTCAATATCTATATCATGCACGTGTCTTTTTGGTATCAGGTATTTTGTGCAGAGGCTTATATAGTCTATGGCAATCAAAATATGATATCGATATGAAACTTAAGTAACGCGTATAAAGAATGAATAAGGAGCCCATATGAACGAAGGGATAGTAGGTTGGTTTAATAACATCGTAAATTATGGTGTCGGTATTATCTGGGGTAACAATGACTGGCTGATTGCTAGTAACCCTTGGTATGGATTACTGATGTTCTTACTAATTGGTGCGGGTCTTTACTTCACCGTCGTGACACGTTTTATTCAGTTTCGTCATTTTGGTCATATGTGGAAGTTGCTACGCGTGTCCAACCAAGGACGCAAAGATGGTGGTATTAGCTCATTTGAAGCATTGATGACGTCACTGGCAGCCCGTGTTGGTACTGGTAACTTGGCAGGTGTGGCAATTGCCATCTATTTGGGTGGACCAGGTGCTGTATTCTGGATGTGGATGACGGCACTGGTCGGTATGTCGACCAGCTTTATCGAGTCAACCTTAGCACAGGCATATAAAGTACCGCACAACGATAATGTGTACCGCGGTGGCCCTGCTTATTACATCGAAAAAGGTCTAGGCAAACGCTGGCTTGCCGTGTTTTTCTCATTATGTTTGTTAGTGGCCTTTGGTTTGGCATTCAATGGCGTACAATCCAACACTATCGCTCAAGCGACCAATGAAGCTTTTGGTGTGCCAACGTGGATGACAGGTTTGGTACTGGTAGTACTGGTAGCACCAGTGGTATTCGGTGGTTTGCGCTCAGTAGCTCGTATCGCGGGTAAGATTGTACCAGTGATGGCCATCTTGTACATCTTGCTAGCGCTATTCATTATCGTGACTAACTTCAGTCAATTCCCAGCAGCGATCGCGTTGATTGTAAAATCAGCATTTGGCTTTGAGCAGGCGGCAGGCGGTGTCATCGGTTATGGTATTGCGCAGGCAATGATTAACGGTATTAAACGCGGCTTGTTTTCCAACGAAGCAGGTATGGGTTCAGCGCCGAATGCTGCAGCAACGGCAAAAAGTCATCCTGATCATCCAGCAGTGCAGGGTTTTATGCAGATGCTAGGCGTATTCATGGATACCCTTATCATTTGTACCGCGACGGCGTCGATTATTATCTTGTCTGGTGTGATCGATCCTAATGTCGAGCAAGAAGGTATTCAGTTAACTCAGCTAGCCCTATCACAGTATGTGGGTGACCTAGGCGTGGTGTTCGTGGCGATTGCGATTTTTTTCTTCTCATTTACGTCTATCATCGCCAACTACAGCTACGGTGAGTCAAATCTTGAATTTATCTCTGGTGCCAAAAATGCCAAAGTGATGATCATGGTTTTCCGCTTCCTAGTATTAGGTATGGTGTTTATTGGCTCTGTTGCTAGCCTACCTGCTATATGGAACTTCGCTGACTTGTCTATGGGTCTGATGGCCTTGGTTAACTTAGTGGCAATCTTGCTGTTGTCTCCTGTAGCGCTAAGAATACTACGTGACTATGAGCGTCAGGTAAAAGAAGGTAAGACAGGGGATCAGATTAAATTTAACCCTGATAACTTTGTAAAACTCAAAAATGAAGCCAACCGTGATGCGTGGACAGATTAAGTAGCATTGATTGGTAATACTGCTTGTTCTAAGCATTAAAAAACCGCCCGACTCTTATGCAGAGAAGGGCGGTTTTTATTGGAGTACAGTTTTAACGATATTAACTGTACCAGCTCAAATCAGAATTATCCTGATTTACATGTTTGGATAGTTAGGACCACCGCCACCTTCTGGCGTTACCCAGGTGATGTTCTGTGAAGGGTCTTTGATATCACAGGTCTTACAATGCACACAGTTCTGCGCATTGATGACAAACTTAGCACCTTCAGCGTCTTTGACCACTTCATACACACCAGCTGGGCAGTATAAACGTGCAGGCTCAGCGTACAACGGTAGGTTGATTGAGATAGGTACCGTTGGATCAGTAAGTTTTAGATGCGTTGGCTGATCTTCTGCATGGTTGGTATTAGAGATAAATACTGACGATAATTTGTCAAATACCAACTTACCATCAGGCTTAAGATAAGTTGGCTGATAAGCATGGTTAGCACGCTCCAACTGATCGTAATCTGGGATATTGTCATGTAAAGTAAATGGCATTTTACCTTTTAGCAAGTTGTGCTCGATAAAGGTGAAAGCGCCGCCCATGAACAGACCCATACGGTGAATTGCAGGTGAGAAGTTGCGCGACTCATAGTTATCTTGATACAACCATGACTCTTTGTACATTGTGCTATAAGCAACCACTTCATCGTGCTGACGGTCAGCTTGCAGCGCCTCAAAAATAGCTTCGGCTGCTAGCATGCCTGACTTCATAGACGTGTGTGTGCCTTTGATTTTTGCTGGGTTTAAGAAACCAGCGTCATCACCTACCAACACGCCACCGGGGAAGGTGAACTTCGGTAATGAGTTTAGACCACCTTTGGTCAACGCACGTGCGCCGTAAGAAATACGCTTACCGCCTTCTAAAACATTTTTAATAACAGGGTGTGTTTTTAAGCGCTGCATTTCATCAAATGGAGACACGTAAGGGTTGTGGTAAGACAGATCTGCTACAAGACCAAAGCTTACTTGGTTGTTTTCATCAAAGTATAACCACCAGCCACCAGTAGAGCCAGTTTCAGTCAATGGCCAGCCAAGACCATGCATGACAACGCCTTGCTCATGCTTTTCAGGTTCAACTTCCCATAGCTCTTTTAGACCGATACCATAATGCTGAGGATCAGAATCTTTATCTAGATCGAAGCGGCTGATTAAGCGTTTGCCTAAATGCCCACGGCTACCTTCGGCAAAAATAGTGTATTTGGCAAGGAGCTCATAACCAGGCTCAAAGCTTGGCTTGGCTTCACCATTGGCCGCCACACCCATATCACCCGTTAACACGCCTCGGACCGAACCGTCGTCGTTGTATAAGATGTCATCGGCAGGGAAGCCTGGGAACATCATAACTTCAAGCTCTTCTGCCTGTACGGCTAACCAACGAACGACATTACCTAGCGAGACAATATAGTTGCCATCGTTGTGCATCGGACCTGGAATCAAAGAGTCAGGCACTTTAGTTGAGCGTGTGGCAGAGTTCAAGTAATAGAAACGATCTTCTGTCGCTGGCACGTTAAGCGGTGCGCCTTTTTCTTTCCAGTCAGGGATTAGCTCATTTAGAGCGCGTGGCTCGATGACTGCACCAGACAACGTATGGGCACCAAACTCAGAGCCTTTCTCGACCACACAAACCATAAACTCATCATTACCAGCTTCAATAGCGAGCTGGCGCAAACGGATGGCAGCAGACAGACCTGCAGGTCCACCACCAACGATGATGACATCGAACTCCATTGATTCGCGTTCGACTTCAGGTTCCGCGGCAACTGGCGCTACGACTGGTTCTGCTTTATCTAGCGTTGCGGTCTCTGTTGCTACTGGTGCGTCAGCATTCACAGTATTACCATCGATAACTGGCGTTTGATTGTCTTGCTCTTGCATACCTACTCCTAAACTTTTAGTGGCTTATCTCAGGGCATCATTAGCTTAACAACTGAATAATAGACTTGCGGCGCTAACGTCACTCAGACATATGGCTGCCCGATAAAACTGTTTTTGCGGCATCAATTGACTCGTCATGGTTGATACCAATTTATCTAAGGATATCAATGCATAACGTAAGATGTGTCATCAATACAACACCCACTTGACCATTTCAATAAAAAATCGTTACTCATTATAAAAGAAAAGTCCTACAAACACGATACGCATTTATGAGTATCGATGCTAAGGTAATGTTAAGAAAATGAGGTTGTTATAACGATAAAGTTTCATCATACCTGAAACAAAAATTTATAGTAATAATAGATAAGCCAAACTTTGAATACTAAATAAAGGAATTAATAATGAATAACGATAATAATAGTACTGAAGACAGCCATGAGAAACTGACCAAAGCCCCGACCAGTAAGACTTCTAGCTTAGATAACTTAGATAATTTGGATGCATTAAGCCAGTATATTAAGTCTACGAAAGGCACTCGCGAAGGGCGTGCAATACCACCGCTTGAAAAATGGCATCCTGAAGATATTGCTGATATGGATCTGACTATCAAGGCAAACGGAGAGTGGTGGCATGAAGGCGGGCAAATGACCCGTGAGTCACTGGTCAGCTTGTTTGCCACGATACTATGGAAAGAAGAAAATAACGGCAATACTGAGTACTTTCTAAAGACCCCTGTACAGAAAATCCGTATCCAAGTTGAAGATGCACCACTTCTGATCAATGATGTTGGTATTGTCCATGAAGATAATATGAGTTGGTTGGAGTTTACAACGACGACAGGAGATGTGGTTCGTTTAGACGATGAGCATTCGATCGTATTAAAGGCGTATAATTCTAATAAGAGCGATTCTAATGACAGCGACTCTAATAACAGTGATAAAGCGAATCAAGCAAATCAAGTGAGTACCGCTGACGATGTTGCAGATTCTCAGGAATTAGCGTCTACAGAGCAGGTACGCCCTTACATGATGGTCAGAAATGGATTGACTGCGCTTATTGGCCGCAATACTTTTTATCACCTGACTGAAATTGGAGCATTATCAGAAGACAATGGTAAGACGATATTGACGCTGCAGAGTGGTGGCCAGTCTTACTCATTATCGATGCCTACTGATTAGGTAGTATGTTTATCTACTAATTGCTGTATGCCGATGAGTGCTATAATTTTATAATGTCGCCTTATTATCTATTGGTTTAAAAAATCATTACCGTATAAAGGTAGTCGATATAGAGCCGACGTAGAGTAACGTCATACACGCAACATATATAGCGCATTTAAGCATTTAACTGAGTAATGAAATTGATGAATAATATGATAATGGCATTAGCATAAATATGGATATCAAAAACCAGACAGTCGGAAAGCTCAGACCGTGTGTCGATATATCTGTTGACCAGAGTCTCAAAGCTATGGATCTAGTAGATGCCAATAAACATGCTGGTAACACAGTTGTAAGCGATAAAAACCGTAGCGCGCCCATTGGCGTGTTTGATTCTGGTGTTGGCGGTTTGTCTGTTTATTTGCATTTAGCACAGCAGCTGCCTACTGAGCGTTATGTATATTATGCCGATACGCTAAATGTGCCTTATGGCAATCGCGACAGCGAAGATATTGAAGCATTAACACTAAAAGCCGTAGAGTGGTTACATAAGCAAGGCTGTAAGCTGATTGTTATTGCTTGCAACAGTGCTTCAGCATATGCGCTAGATACCGCCCGACGCTGTTATCCACATATACCTATTGTGGGTCTTGTCCCTGCATTAAAGCCTGCGGTACTGGCGAGTAAGAGTGGTCATGTAGCGGTGCTGGCAACCAAAGCGACGCTGAATGGCACCTTGCTAAACGATGTCATTGCCAATTTTGCTCAACCTAATAACACAGTAGTCACTAAGTATTTTGATCCGCAACTGGTACCTTGGGTAGAAGCAGGTATGTCAGAACAAGACGAGACAGCCCAAAGATTACGTCAACAGGTACGAATATTTGCTAATGAAGGTGTCGATCAGTTGGTGCTGGGATGTACGCATTATCCGTTTTTTAAGACATTTTTATTGGATGAGATTGCACAGCAGCAGCTGTCAATACAAGTTATTGATTCTGGTCAAGCGATTGCTGAACGGGTTAGACAGCTATTGATTGCAAACAACTTGTCTGCATCATTGATGAGTGAAAAACGAGAAAATCTGACACAAAAAACCAGTAATAAAAATGCCATTACTAGACCGCCATTAACTTTTCACGCCACTAAATATAGTGATAGACTATGCGCTTTAGTTGAGCGCTTACTCGGTACAGAAATGGCATTGCAATACTACTCTCTCTAGTTATTATCAAAGTTAGTGATATCAATACGCTGTATGCAACGCTGACTCAGTTAAAATAAATTGAGTGCATCTTTTCAAGCTAAGAGTATGCTAGGCTGAACAAGACAAGATTTTTGTGTTCTATCTCACACCTTATCCTTTTTATGTCACGACCTACGCTTAGAGGTAATTGTGCCGAATCGTCGCTATCATATTCATATTATATGCGCTGACAACGACCAGTTGTTGGTTCTAGACAGCTTAGCGATATTTTTTCAGGCGCGCGCATTTCTGACCTATGATGTTTCTAGTAAATTATCTAAAGCTTCTTTTTATGGGCGTCAGTGTATTGACTCTTGTGATTACGCAGTCATGATCGTTGGCGACAGCTACGGGACTGTGCAAAAAAACGGCGTCAGCCAGATGCATTTGAGTTATCTAAATGCCAAAGCGAAGCTTAAGCCGCTAATTGTTCTGGTCAAAAATCACTCTCCAGACGCTGTTATCAGCCGACAACTTCAAGAGTTTATTAAGTTAGTCACCAAGCAAGACAACCAGCTACATTACTATGATACGGAAGAAGATATTGAGCCATTGCTAGTACAGGCTCATTATAATGCCGTCGCCAATAACAATATGGTAGGTGGCTGGGTCAGAGCGAATGACGAAGAGAATACGACTAGTAAAAAGGTCGTGTATGAGAAGCCAGTCGATATATTACCTAGTACTACCGAGGTAGAGAACAACAGTCCTGATGACGAAGATTTTATATCGGATAAGGTTAGTGAGCCAATTGAGTTAACGGAGTTTTTTGAGATTCAATATAGTGCCCAAGCTTATGAGGGCGGCAATCTAACGGACGTAACCCGATCGCTAACACTCTCGTGGCATGAGATACTCATGACACTCATGAGAATACCATCTACTTTTTCGAGCTATGGCTTGCAAAATGCCATTAATCGTTTGATTACCGCTAAAGCGGAAGTAGACATCAAAAAAGAGATGCCAAACGTTCATGCTGTCTCACGCTGCCAAATCTCTCAAGCTGATATCAATAATTTGCAACGTAAGCTAGTCGGTGCAAACTGGATACAACTGATGACTTATGGCACGCGGGTATCACAAGAGCTATGGAAGCTTACCTTCTACGCAAAAAACCTACTGCAAAATCATACCTCAAATACGAATAAACAAGACTAGTAATTATTCGCTAGCGCGTTCAAAAATAGCCATCTAAAACGTCCATTTTGGCATCACGACTACGTTTTGTAATACAAAGCATACGTGCAATGCTTGTGAATATTTCTCAGACCCGTAATAATGAAGTCAGTCAGTTAACTATGCTAACAACGTTAGCTGTTTGAGAATGACAACTATAATATTAATAATTAGGGAGAGCGTACGATGAGCAATGCTAAAAATGACGAGTTAAAAAGAGAGATTGATGGTCTAGAAAAGTCTATGCATGATGCTGATCAGTTTCATACGTTAGAAGAGCAAGTAGCAGATATGAAACGTCGCGGTATAGATCCTAGCAAGGCCTACAAAGATTTAGACAGTAAAGCCGAAGATGAAGATTGGGGCGATGCGACTTGGAAAGAGAATGGTAAGTGGGAGCCAAAAACGGCAGCCGATTTAGACGATAAAGCTCGCGAAAACTGGAATGGTGATAATGGTCAGCCTAAGCCACCGCCTATTGTTTAGATACGTATTTTGAGTCAATTAGATAAGTTCTATTAATAACTATTTATAAATAAAAAAGCCACGCTATCGTTAGCGTGGCTTTTTTGATGCGTCTAAATAGCGTTATTTATATTGCTACTACGAACCTTGGTCTATACGAACAAGCTTGATAGTGCCATCGGCGTCAGTAACGCGGCGATAACGTGTATTGCTAGAAGTTGAGGAGCTCACTGATGGCTGAGATGAGTAGCTACTAGGAGCAGTCGTTTGCTGTTGAATTAATTGCCCCATGCGATCGGCAGGTGCAGGATTCAGGGGCTGGCTGTTTGCAGGCTGGCCGTATTGAGTTTGACTCGGCGCTGCATTACCAATGATGGCGCGATAGAACTTCTGGCCTGCGCGTCCGTCAGCTGGGAAAATACCGCGACTAGTCTGATATTGCTGGATAGCGGTACGAGTATTGTCTCCGATGATGCCATCTACACCGCCAATGTCATAACCGGCATTTAGCAAAGCTTGCTGAATATCTTTGGCCTGCTGGCGGCTGATACCAGGATCGTCTGTCGGCCACGCAGTGATAAAGTCTGTTTTGCTGCTGTCTTCGCGAGTGATTAGATCTGATAAGTGTGCGATAGCCAGTGCGTAGTTTTCTGAGGCGTTATAAGAGTAGAAAGTGTCGAAATTTTTGCCCACCAAGAAAGCAGGGCCTTCTATACCAGCAGGTAATAATAAGCCTGCACTGCTCAAGTCATACGGTAGCGGACTGCCATTAGCCAACGTTAGACCTTGGTCGCGCCAGTGGCTTATCGACTTTTTGTCTTTACGATTAGATGCGGCCCAAAATCCATCAGGTAGTTTGACTTCATAGCCCCAAGGCTCGCCAGTACGATAGCCACGATTATCCAAGAAGTTTGCGGTAGAAGCGAGTGCATCAGGTACGCTATTGACCAAATCACGACGTCCATCACCATCGAAATCGACTGCCAACTCTAAGAAAGTACTCGGCATAAACTGTGTCTGTCCAAAGGCACCTGCCCATGATCCTGTCATATCATTTGGTGCGATATCACCGTTTTGCACGATTTTTAGCGCATTGGCGTACTCACCTTGGAAATAGCTTTGACGACGATCGAAACAAGATAAGGTCGCTAAAGACTCAAATAATGGTTTTTTACCTAGCGTTTGACCAAAGTTTGATTCTACGCCCCAGACACCGAGCACGTGTTCAGCTTTTACGCCATAACGCGATTCGATTTGACGTAGGGTCGAGCCCCATTGACGCTTGGCTCGGATACCGTCCTCGACACGCTCTTTGTCTACCAATGCTGATAAATAGTCCCAGACGTCTTTTTGAAACTCTGGTTGATAATTCAGTGACTGAATGACACTAGGATCAGGCTGGCTTGGGCGATAGTTATTAAAGGTATAACCATCAACACCGCTAAACTTGCTAGAGTTTTTTAGATTGTCCAAGCACTGCTGAAACTCACTATTGGATAAATCAGGTGCTGGCGGCTGCGCGGCTTGAGCAGTGGTAGCAAGGCTGATGCCGACAGCAACACTAAGCAGCGACAAAGTAGAGAAAGGAGTCAAACGCATGAAAATATCCTATAAACGTTAAAATAGTTATCGAAAGGCAAAAAATGATATTAACGTAGAGTAACCAATCTAAACAGTAAAGAAAAGCTGTCGCAGTACCAAGGTTATAAATGGTTACGATAAATTGACGCTGCCGTGAGATTAGAAGAGGATTTCATAGAGCTGAAAATGCAAAGCGTTAAACAGTACTTTATCGCGAGGACTATCTTTAGGAGATATAACCTGTTTATTTAGCTAACACACTATCTAGTTCTTCTATAAATCTATGAATCCGCGCCGCATTTTTGCCCAAATCACTCTGTCCAACTCGTGACTTACTGCGGATATCAACTAAGCGCTCGCTATCGTTGTCAGTCACACGAATGATGATATCATCTTTGAAACCAAACCAAGCAGTCGTCTCTGTTGCTTCGATGATGCCTTTATCGGCATCAGTATTTACAAGCTCCCATCCTAAACTTTCTATAGCTTGTTTGGATGCTTCAACCAATTCAGGCTTCGATTGAGCATAGGTCAATGTTTGCAAATCAGGGTAGGCAGTACGTTGTTGTTCAGCCGCTTCTGCACCTGCGTACTCTACGGGATTTGGCGCATCTGCACGTAGTGGAGCAATCGCAACAAACTCAGGCGGATTTACCAAATCGGTAGAAATATCGTGAATAGGTGGTACATTTTTGGCCGTATTCATCATGCCGAGCGGGACAGCGATTGCAGCGAGAGCAAGTACGGCTGAGGCTAGTGCGCTCTCAATACTGGCTGTATTGCGTTTAAATAATAGCTGAATAGCTAACAATACCAATGCTGCGATACCAGCAAATAACCCAAATTTAAACCCCGTAAATGCAGTGCCTAACTCTACAACGCCAAACTTATACAATGGGCCTGCCAGAGCAACCAGCAGAATAGCAGTTACACTCATTAGACCGACTATCATTTTCATTCATTTTCTCCGTTGCGATTTAGCAGCTTGTTAAAGGTTATATGAGTTTTTTATTTACTGCTTAATAGCCAAACGTGTTCTGTGACGGTGATATACGGTGCAGAACCTATAGAAGAAGGCACGCTTGCTAGCTCATAGATTTGGTAGTGAGCGCTATAATACTGCTCTAGTTGTTCGTTATTAATAGAGAAGGGTGGTCCATTCTTTTTACGCTGATCGTAATTTAGCGTGAGTAAAAGCTGCGGTGTTATTTCATTGTTAGCACCATTAACTTTACTGGTATCGCTACTAAGTTTCCGCACTTGCTCACTATATCTCACACGCATATCGTCTGGTAGGGCGATTAATGCCGCTTTATCATATACTGCATCAATAGAGCCAATATCTTCAAAAGTCAGTGCAAAGATATCAGCAACCCATAAAGTGATGGTTTGTCCCGACAACTGGCCTTGATAGTATTTTATCGTTGGATTGTCTGCCTGTTGATAGATAATAGGTTCGATGTTTTGCTCAGCAAAAAACTCTTGTACGGCTGTTTCGACCAACTCAACGCCCACCACGTCATAGCCTTGCGTCGCTAGCCAAACCATATCGATAGATTTGCCACAAAGCGGAACGAAGACGCGGCTACCAGCAGTTAGATTGAGGCTGTTGAAATATTTAATCAGCAATGGATTGACCATAGATTGATTGAATCCAATGCGACCTTCTTGCCAACGTTTTTGCCAAAACTCAGGGTTCATAATGCAATCCTCTATCTGCAAGTTTTTATGTATACGGTTCTAATATTGATCTGATATATCAAAGGAGTAACTAATAAAAAGCCAAACACCTATAGTATAAGTGTTTGGCTAGTATCCAACATTAGGCTAAGAAATTTTTTGAATAAATAATGTCTTATTCAATTCAGCTAACCATATATTTGCTAAATTCTTTGCGCAGTTTGGCAAGCTTTGGCGGTATTGCAAAGTTGCAATAAGCTTGTCCTGGGTTTCTGTTGAAGAAATCTTGATGTGAGTCTTCTGCCTGATAGAACTCAACGGCAGGATGTACTTCCGTCACTACATCGACACCCATATCGCGTAACTTATTGATGGTACGGTCAACGGTCGGTTTTTGACTATCTTCGGTGTAAAAGACCACGCTGCGATACTGACTACCGACGTCATTGCCTTGACGATCCATCGTGGTGGGATCATGCGTGGCAAAAAAGACATCGAGTATTACTTCTAACGGGACAATAGACTCATCAAATTCGACTTTGATGACTTCGACATGACCAGTCGTACCACTACAGACAGCTTCATAATTGGCAGAAACAGCATCGCCGCCCATGTAGCCTGAGACGACAGATTGCACCCCTTTCACTGATAAAAATACAGACTCGGTGCACCAGAAGCAGCCGCCACCTAATACGATCGTTTGCATAATTTTTTCCTATTATTATAAATATGGGTTAAGCGCTATATTTGGTAGTGATGCTCTCGTTTTTCAATGCTTCTTTCAAACGTCTCATTACCCTTGGCACTATTTATTCAGCTTAGCAGGCAAGCCAAAGGCGATAAGTAACAAACAGTAATGTTATAATGGGCTTTTGCTATCTTACTTCTTTATCAACTGATAATGACAAGCAAAAACTACCAAGCAAAATTCACCAAGTAATTCTTAATTTCAGTTCTATTCTAAAAACGAGTCGTCCCATGAGCCAATCCCAGCCTGCTATCAAACATGACACCCTATTTGATAAACCGTTTACCACGCCACTGGATAAGGCTGCACGCTTTTCATTTGATGAGCAAGTGGTGGCTTGTTTCCCTGACATGATTCGCCGCAGTGTACCCGGTTATGGTCAGGTACTGGCGATGCTGCCTATATTCGCCCGTCGTCATTGCAAGTATCGTCAGCAGAGCGATAGTGGTCAGCGTGTTAGTCGTGTTTATGACTTGGGCTGCTCACTGGGTGCAGCCAGCATGACGCTAGCTGGTGAGTTCGACTCACAAGACTTACAGATTAAAGCAATTGATATTTCGCCTGCGATGACGACCGAAGCCACGACGTTATTGAGTGACAACTATCCTGAGCACGATATCGAAGTGATCACAGCAGATATCCGCGATATTGAGTTTGAGCCGTGTGATATGGTGATTTTGAACTTGACGCTACAGTTTTTGCCAGCTGCTGATAGGGTAGCAGTATTAGAGAAAATTTATGCGGCATTGAGCGAAGGCGGCATATTGGTACTGACTGAAAAAACTCATGCCTTTGATGAGCAGTATGATGCGTGGTTGGTAGAGCGTTATTATGACTTTAAACGTGCCAATGGCTACACCGAAATGGAGATTAGCGGTAAGCGTAATGCGTTAGAAAATGTGCTGATTACTGACACATTAGATGAGCATCATGCACGGTTGAGTGATGTTGGGTTTGCGCGTCATCTGACATGGTTTCAGTTTTTGAACTTTGTCTCTATTGTGGCGTTTAAATAATCCTTACTTTTAACACAGTTATTTCTTAATCAATACGGTAACCTGCTTTTATGCTCAACGACACTATCATCAACGCCGAACGTGAACTATATCTAACCCTACTAGAGCTGGCACAGCAGCAGCCAAGCGCTTATGAGTGGCTTAAACGATTACCAACGTGGTTAGGTGATATAAAAGACAAAGCTAACTATGCGCACGCGCCTGCCTACCAAGCGTCAGTCGCTCGTTTGCCAAACTTAGCTGTCAATCATGTCGATCTAAACAGTGATACATTGACGATTGAGGCCGATCTAAATGAATCTCAGCGCAAACAAACAACGGCGTTATTAAAGCAGCTGATGCCGTGGCGTAAAGGCCCATTTCAAATTGGTGGTCAAATAGGCGATAATGAGTCAGGTATTAAGATTGATACCGAGTGGCATAGTGATTGGAAATGGAAACGTGTTGCGCCGCATTTGAGTAGATTGGACGGTCGCCGCGTATTGGATGTGGGCGGTGGCTCTGGTTATCACGGCTGGCGCATGGCAGGGGCTGGCGCGGATACCGTTATTATTATTGATCCGTCATGTTTGTTTTATCATCAGTTTATGGCGATTCGTCACTTTGTGGGTGCCGCAGACGTTAGTGATATAGGCAACTATCGGACGCATTACATCCCTGTACCGCTCGAAGCGTTACCTGAGCACAGTCAGCTGTTTGACACCGTATTTAGCATGGGTGTGCTATATCATCGCCAGTCACCGTTTGAGCATTTACAACAGCTTAAAGGACAGTTGGTCAAAGGTGGTGAGCTGGTACTTGAGACGTTGGTGATTGAAGGTGATGCCAATACTGTACTAGTACCACACGACCGCTATGCGCAGATGAATAACGTCTATTTCTTACCATCGGTGGCGGCATTAATTGGCTGGTTAGAGAAAGCAGGATTTTCAGACGTGCGCTGCGCCGATGTAGCAGTAACCTCGACTAAGGAACAACGACAAACCGAATGGATGACCTATCATTCGTTAGCAGATTTTTTAGATCCTAATGATTTTACTAAGACCGTCGAAGGATATCCTGCTCCCATGCGTGCGACTTTGATTGCCAAAAAATAGCATTGATGGTGGTAGCTAACATAAGGAAAGCATTATGAAGACATTGAAGACTTTTATTGTAGCTACCATCAGCTTGCTATCGCTACCTGCTATGGCAGGTTATGGAACTGTATCGGAAGGCTGGGGCTTTGTACAAGATGACTGGCAGGTGGTTTGTGATAATACGCGGACTTGTCGAGCTGCTGGATACGCAAGTGAAGCAGATACGCCTGCTTCAATATTGCTCACAGCGTTGCCAAAAGTAGCTCTGCCAAAAGTGCAAATTCAGTTTATCTCAGAAGTGCCGCTAGATGAGCTGAAGCCTGTTGAGCTTTGGCTGAATAACAAAAACTATGGTGTGATACAGCCCAATAAAGAAGACAGTCTACTATACGACTTGTCAGCCAAGCAGACGCAGGCGCTGCTTGATCATGCTCGTATCGCGACCAAGATAGAAATTAGAGCGGGCGATAACCTCTGGCAGATTAGCGATAAAGGCATGTCGGCAGTATTGCTCAAGCTGGACGATGAGCAAGGTCGGGTAGGGACGCCGATAGCATTGGTCAGTAAGAATAATCCAAATCGTCAACGTCCTAAAGCAGCTTTGCCAAAACCAATTATTCAAAAAGCATTTGCATATTCAGCAAAAGACAACAAAACACTTGCTCCATCAAAGCTGGCGTATTTTCAGAGAAATGTTGATAACTGGGTTGATATTAACGATGAGCAGCTTATAGGGTCCAAAGACATAATGGGCGACTGTGAGCTAATCAACCCAAAAACTGAAACATATCAGCGGATGTCAGAGTATGGCTCTACGATGCTTGATTGGGACTTTATACCGGTTGATGATCGCTATACGTTAGCCGCGCATAGTTGCTGGCTAGGTGCTTACAATTCTAGTAATGGCTATTGGCTCATTGATAATGCAAAACCTAGCAAACCTACGCTTATCACGACAGCAGGAAATGATTATTTTGATGGTGAGATTTCCGCTACTCACAAAGACCGAGGTATCGGTGACTGCTGGAATCGTACTGCATGGACGTGGAATGGTGAAACGTTTGCTAAGAGCGAAGAGTCTAGTACGGGCATGTGCCGAGGTTTTGCTGGTGGAGCGTGGGACCTACCAACGTATGTGAGTCAGGTTATAAGAAATGATGCTAGGGCTCAGTAGCTTATTTTATTTAAAAGGTTTTGATCTAAGAAGCCTTGATTTAAAAGGCCCTGATTCAAATGACTGACACCTTATCAAGCGCAGCAGTCATAGGCTGTATATTACGTTTTTAGTTTTGCTACTCATGTTTTAAGCGATATCAAAGAATAGTGATAAAAATGGCCAATTAGATTAACCATTTTTTGAAAGCGACTTCCATGACTATCTTAAGGATAAAACCAACAGAACCTGCGCCTAGTGCTAAGAATATCCAAAAAGTACCAGCGCGCCCAGCTTCAGACGTTTTAGAGATATCCCACATAATAAAAAACAAGAAAGCGATGAATATCGGCAACAAGACGTACAGTCCCCAACTGGTGACAGTACTGGCGGCAATGGCAAACATGGCGTAATCCTATAATAGAGTAGTAACGCGTCTTCTATATTTTAGAAGAGCCGTACAAACCAATATTATAACGTGGAAGTAGTCAGGTATAAACGACTGCCCAGTATTGAGCAACAGTAACGCTACAATTCACGTTATGAGTTATTTATCAGTTTTGCATCATTGATATTAGTCAGCCCAAATCTTGATAACGGTAAGATTTTAGTGCTAATTTTGGCGCAAATGGTGCAATAAAGCGCAAAGATTGTTATATTTACAGGTTACTTATCTTTTTACATTATTCTATCCCTGCAATGTCGGTCGCTATTATAATAAGCAGTTATCGATTGCTCGCATTCGCACCGTTTTTGTTGTTTATTTAATTGAGTTCAAATTCCTATGTCACAAGCCCAAATTGATACGCTTGCATCCCTGTTTAACGATGCAATTCAAACCCTACAAGCAGATGGTACGCTACCAAGCGATTGGCAAAACAACAGTCAAATCACCCGTACAAAAGATTTAAGTCACGGTGATTTTGCCAGTAATATCGCGCTAACGGCAGCGAAAGCGGCTAAAGCCAATCCGCGTCAACTTGCTGAAAAAATCGTCAGCGCATTGCCTGACAATCAAGACATTCGCCAAGTAGAAATCGCAGGACCAGGGTTTATCAACGTATTCTTAAACTCGGAAGCTAAGTTTTCCGTATTGGACGATATCTTTACATTGCAAGATCGCTTTGGCTTGAGTAATCAGTTTGACGGTCAAAAAGTCCAAGTTGAATTCGTCTCTGCTAATCCAACGTCAAGTCTGCACGTCGGTCACGGTCGCGGTGCTGCATTTGGCATGAGCGTCGCTAACTTGTTAGAAGCTATTGGCTATGACGTCACACGTGAATATTATGTCAATGACGCTGGTCGTCAAATGGACATCTTAGCAACCAGTACATATTTGCGCTATCTACAGCTAAATGGTGAAGAGATAACTTTCCCAGTTAACGCCTATCAAGGTGATTATGTCAGTGACATCGCACAGACGCTAAAAACACAGCATGGCGATAGCTACGTACATAGTTTTGCAGACGTTGCCAAAGATGTGCCAGAAGATGCTCAGTTTGAGATTAATGCTGATGGCGAAAAAACCGTTATCTCAGGTGATAAAGAAGCACACATTGATGGCTTGATTGCCAATAGTAAGTCTTTGCTAGGTGACAGCTACGCGTTATTTTTAAACGCAGCATTGAGCAGCATTTTGGCAGATATCAAAGATGACTTAAACGACTTTGGTGTGAGCTACGAGTGCTGGTTTAGCGAAAGATCTATCGATAGCGAGATTGAGCCTGTCCTACAGATACTAGATGACAAAGGCTACCTATACGAAAAAGATGGCAATATCTGGTTTAAATCGACTGATTTCGGCGATGAAAAAGACCGTGTTGTACGCCGTGCCAATGGCCAGTCGACGTATTTTGCCTCTGATATCGCTTATCATAAAAATAAGTTCGATCGCGGCTTTGATAAAGTCATTAACGTTTGGGGCGCAGACCATCATGGTTATGTCCCACGCGTAAAAGCAGCGCTACTGGCTCTTGGTATCGATGCAGAACGCCTTGACGTGGTACTTGTACAGTTTGTCGCGTTATGGCGCGGTAGTGAAAAAGTACAAATGTCTTCGCGTTCTGGTCAGTTTGTGACTTTGCGTGAGCTACGTGCAGAAGTCGGTAACGATGCTGCACGATTCTACTATGTAGCGCGTAAGCCTGAAGTGCATGTTGATTTTGACTTAGAACTTGCCAAATCACAAAGCAAAGACAATCAAGTGTATTATATCCAGTATGCTCATGCGCGCGTTTGCCGTGTTTTGGAAAAATTGGCAACTTACGATTTGACCGTAGATGATGCTGTTGGTTTGGCACATCAGGACTTGCTAAGTGCGCCCAATGAAGACGAGCTGATTAAACTGTTAGCAGGATATCCAGCGACGTTACTTCGCGCAGCGACTGGTTATGAGCCGCACGTCTTGACCAACTACCTAAAAGAGCTAGCGGCCTTGTTCCATGGTTGGTATGACACCAATCGTATCTTGCCGATGAGCCTGACATCAGGTGAAACGCCAAGTCAGGATGAGCTAGACTTAATGCAAGCACGTTTGCGCTTGTCAAAAGCCGTTAGACAGGTACTGGCAAATGGGCTTAGTCTGCTAGGCTTGTCTGCACCGTCTAGCATGTAGTACTTTTCTAATATGTGAAATAAGTATAGACAGCTGATAGCATTAATTCGATGATGATAGTTAAATCCAGTAGGGAGAACGAGATCCATGCTAGCCAAAAAACCTAAAGGCGCGACAGAAAAGCGCAAATCAAGTAGCGTATCAGGCTTATTGTGGATGTTTGTTGGGGCCGTATTGACCCTTATGATCGGGGTGTTTATCTACCTCTCACCATTATTCAATTTCAGCCCCGCTGAAGGTAGTGCTGAGAACGATCCTGATCGCCAAGTACAGCCACGTGTGGATACTGATACCGACAATGGCGATTATGAGTTCTACGATATTTTACCAAATCAAGAGATGGCAACCATCCCTGATGAAGATATCGCTGACATTGATAATGATCAAATAGGTGATATCGGTGCGTTTGAACCAGACGTCGTTGTGACTCAACCAGAGAGCGATACAGGCAGTACAGAAAGTACGGGTAGCTTTGGTGGTTCGGAAAATGCGACTGTCGAACCTGCTGGTAGTAATAATGCTGGGTCGAGTGAGGATATAGTTGTCGTTGAAGAAGATGCAACCTATGATGGTACGCCGCCTGCTACTAGCAACGCTACAACCCGCAACAATAATACAGCAGCAGGTACGGCCAGCATCCAAGCTGCCAAACCTGCGGCGACCTACATCTTGCAGATCAATAGCTTTAGTGATGCAGATGAAGCGGATCGTCGCCGTGCGCAAGTACTGATGGCGGGTGTCGATGCTCGCGTGGTCAAAAACACGACGGGCAATGGCTTGCCAATTTATCAAGTCATCTCACGCCCTTTGAATAACCGTCAAGCAGTAACGACGGCACAGCAGCGCCTACAGAACAATGGTATAGATTCTATTATCGTTGAACAGCGTCGCTAGGTTGAGTCGTTTACAGTTATTGTATTTATTAAAAAAGCGTCGTAATGACGCTTTTTTTATCTCTTTATTTTATCAAAAGCTTTCTAGCTGTTTTACCCTATTAAACATCCATTAAGAGTATGGTTATGACCGTATCTAACTCAGTAACACCGCAAGCAAGCATCATTAAAGCGTTCTTTCAAAAATACTTTATCGATGCTTTTACTGGTATGGCTTTAGGGCTATTTGTCACGTTGATCGCAGGTCTGATTATCTCGCAAATCGGTGGCTGGTTAGGTTTGCCGGCATTGGTCGCGGTCGGGAAACTTGCCTCGATATTAATGGGTGCTGGTATCGGCGTAGGTATCGCTTATTATCTCAAAGCACCAACGTTAGTTATGCTTAGCTGTCTTGTGGCAGGTATGCTTGGTGCCCATTCTGAAGCACTAATGGCAGGCACTCTCTTTACGCCGCAAGTGGGTGGGCCCGCAACCTTTGTAGCACTGCCGGGCAATCCAATCGGTGCTTATCTGACTTCTGTGTTTGCTTATCGTGCTGGCACTTGGGTCGCTGGTAAGACGAAGCTAGATATTTTATTGGTGCCTTTAGTAGTGTGCGGAGTCGCGCTATTGGTTTGTGCGCTGCTCAATCCGCCTATCGTAGCAGGGGTCGCAGCTATCGGTCAGGGTATTCATGCTGCTACTGAATTACAGCCACTGCTAATGGGCATCGTCATCGCCGTAGTGGTTGGTATTTTATTGACCCTACCAACGTCGAGTGCAGCCATTTGTATTGCCATTGGGCTTGGTGGATTGGCGGGCGGGGCAGCAGTGGTAGGCTGTGCTGCGCATATGATTGGTTTTGCTGTTGCAAGTTTTAAAGACAATGGCGTTAGTGGTGTCATCTCTCAGGGCTTGGGTACCAGTATGCTGCAGATCCCTAACGTGCTTAAAAAACCCATCACTCTGCTGCCTGCTGTCATTGCTAGTGCTATCGTTGGGCCTATCGCTACTGTTGGTTTTGGATTGGCTTGTACGGCGACAGGTGCGGGTATGGGTACCGCTGGTTTGGTCGGTGTGTTTGGAGTGATTGAAGCGTCACAAGAGATTATGAGCACTGGTCAGCTGTGGACAGCGATTATTCTATTGATGTTTGTATTGCCTGCGATGATTGCAGGGTTAGTGGCTTATATTATGCGCCGTATGGGTTGGTTGGTCGCTGGTGATATGAAGCTGCCTTAATGCTTAGAAGGTTGAGCTAAAATATCATCACCAGTCTCAAAATTCAGTCTTATCCTTCATCAATAATGGCAACTTTCAAAAAGCCCGGCTACGACTATAGCTGGGCTTTTTATATATAAATTCATCAATTTCTCATGATAGAGGGAATGTTGATAACATACTATTTAACGGTCTTTAGCTTCTTATGACGACGTGGTTTTAGTTTGCGGGACAGTTGATGGAAGTCGTTCAGCACTTGGCTATAGTGTGATGGAAATACACGTTGGATGGCATCGACTATCTTTGCATCGTTACCAATCAAGCAGCGCTGCTGGTTGGTCGCTGCTGCCTGTAGGATAATCCAAGCCGCTTCATTGGCATCGAGTTTTAAGAATTTATTAAAACTTCTGATGGCTTTGGGCCCAGTACTCATGCCAATATCATGGATGCTTTCATTACCGCGCGCGCTATTGGCGATATTGGTTTTGATCCCGCCCGGATGGATACAAGTCGCTGATACCCCGCAGTTCTGGATGTTTAGCTCTTGGCGTAAGCTCTCTGTGAAGCCGCGTACGGCAAATTTGCTAGAGTTGTAGGCCGACTGTGATGGCTGAGCGGTCAAACCAAACAGACTTGAGATATTAATAATATGTCCATGCTCGCCAAATTGGCTCTTTTTAACGCTGTTTTTGATTAACGGTAAAAATGCCTTAGTGCCGTAAACCACGCCCCAAAAATTAATGTTCATTACCCATTCAAGCTCACTAATACTACTGCCTTCGACGGTAGAGTAGAGTGCGACACCTGCATTGTTAAAGATGAAATTTACTTTGCCATGCTCTACCATTACGTTATCAGCCCATGCTTCCACGGCTTTATTGTCTGATACATCGAGTACGGTCATAGTGACGTTGACATCATAATTGGCAAGTAACTGTTTGGTCGCTGCTAGCTGTTCAGGATTGATGTCCGATAGTGCAACATGACAGCCCATTTTTGCTAAATGAATGGCCAGCTCACGTCCCATACCAGAGCCTGCGCCTGTAATGGCAGCGACATGGTTGCGATAGTAGGATGCAACGTCTGAGTCATCCAATGAAGTATGGTTAGAAGAAAACGGTAGATGTTGGCGCAATGAAGTCGCCATAGCAGTCACATGGTTGAGCATAATAAACAATCCTTTGTCTTATTAATCATATGGGTTGTACGGGATATATCTTGCGGTATATAGAAATAAAGTATAAAGGTCAAAACAGTCTATCTACATTAGCATGGTTTGCACTGACGTTTACTCGCGATTGATAAACGCTGCTGTCATTTCAGGACAGAAGTAATGAAAGTCGCCAATTTTCAGTATGCAAGTTATATAGTATCAAGTTATCTAACGGGCAAGCTATCTAACAGACAAACTATCTAACAGACAAACTGGTTAAATAATAGACATAAAAAAAGCGCCTGAACTAATTTAGCCAGACGCTTTTTTAGTAGTCCGTTAATGATAACGGACTATTTATATCAGTTATAAATTAAGCAATTTTAGGCACTTTACCTTCATTGATAACGTCCGCATCAACCATTACAGTTTTAGCATTTTCCATAGAAGGTAGCTCATACATAGTCTCAAGCAGGGCGTTTTCTACGATAGAACGTAGACCACGAGCACCAGTCTTGCGCTCCATGGCTTTTTTAGCAATGGCATCTAGTGCTTCTTGAGTAAAGCTAATTTCAGCACCTTCCATGTCAAACAAGTACTTGTACTGTTTTACCAGTGCGTTCTTAGGTTCGGTCAGGATTTGTACTAGGGCCGCTTCATCTAGCTCTTGCAGTGCCGCAAGTACAGGTAGACGACCGATTAGCTCAGGAATCAGACCAAACTTGATCAAATCTTCTGGCTCGACTTCTTGTAGCAAGTCTGAGCTGCGACGGCTGTCATCTTTTGAGCTGACATCAGCGTTAAAGCCAATACCACCTTTTTCAGTACGCTGCTGAATGACTTTATCCAGTCCAGCAAATGCACCACCAACGATGATTAGGATATTGCTGGTATCCACTTGGATCAGCTCTTGCTGTGGATGCTTACGACCACCGTGCGGCGGGATAGCAGCCACAGTACCTTCGATTAGCTTTAGCAATGCTTGCTGTACGCCTTCACCTGAAACATCACGCGTGATAGATGGATTGTCGCCTTTTTTACTGATTTTGTCGATTTCATCAATATAGATGATACCTTGCTCAGCTTTGGCCACATCATAGTCAGAAGCTTGGAGTAGCTTTTGTACGATGTTTTCAACGTCTTCACCAACATAACCAGCTTCGGTTAAGGTCGTGGCATCAGCCATCGCAAAAGGTACATCTAGCAGACGAGCCAAAGTTTGCGCAAGCAATGTCTTACCAGAACCAGTCGGACCGATTAGCAGGATATTACTCTTAGCCAATTCTACCATTGCATCGTCAGCGCCGATCTTGGCTTTTTTGCTGTCGTTTGCTAGCGTCTGGCTAACTTTTAGACGTTTGTAATGGTTATAGACGGCCACAGCCAATGCTTTTTTGGCAGCGTCCTGACCGATGACATATTCATCAAGCTTGGCACGCAGCTCTTTTGGCGTTGGTAGTTTTTTATTGACCCAAGAAGTGTCTACTTCGCTATCATCATCACCGTGCTCTGCGCTGTCTGCGATTAAGTCAGTACATAGCTCGATACATTCATTGCAGATATTGGCATCGTCAGCAGCAATCAATTGCTGTACATCGCTTTTGGCTTTACCGCAAAACGAACACTGCGGGGTATTATCTTCTGCCATAAAAGGCGCTCCTAAAATTTAAAACTGGTTAGTTTATTTGTAGTATGTCAACTATCGTACTCATTCAATGGTCATACCCTCTAATAGTCGGGTATGACATTGATAACGGTTTACTGTACGGCAAATAAACTATAAAAGGTCTTATGACTGCACTCTCAATGAAGAGGCATCACGTTAATGCTTAGATTACAAAGATTCAGGACGACGCTCTAATACTTCGTCAACCAAACCATACTCTTTGGCTTCTTGAGCATCTAACCAATAATCACGCTCAACGTCTTTTTCGATTTTCTCTACTGGCTGACCAGTGCGCTCAGCTAAGATACTATTTAGACGTGCACGAGTTTTAAGAATTTCACGAGCATTAATTTCGATATCGGTTGCTTGACCCTGCGCGCCGCCTGAAGGCTGGTGAATCATAACGCGAGCATTAGCAAGTGAGTAGCGCTTGCCTTTTTGACCAGCAGCCAATAGGAATGAACCCATACTATAAGCACCGCCCATACAGATAGTAGATACTTCAGGTTTGATGAAGTTCATGGTATCAAAAATAGCCAAGCCAGCGCTTACTGAGCCGCCTGGTGAGTTGATATACAAATGGATATCTTTGTCAGGGTTTTCAGCTTCTAAGAATAGTAACTGGGCGACGATAAGGTTAGCCATGTTGTCTTCGACCTGACCGGTCAAAAAGATAACGCGCTCACGTAATAGGCGTGAAAAAATATCAAACGAGCGTTCACCGCGTGAGGACTGTTCAACCACCATAGGTACTAAAGCCGCTTGTGTGGTCTGTACTTCTTTGTGCGCACTCATCAGCATATCAAAATGCGGGTTGGCAGTGATGCGATCATAATCTGTCATAGAAAAGTCCTATCGATAAATGTATAAAATAAAAATGGATTGAATGATTTTATTGTCTAGTAGTTTTTGACTAATGGGTTGTTTATAAGGGGGCTGCGCTCACTATTCAAGCCTATAAAATGGGTTTGTGCATAAAATAGGTGAAAAACTGACCCTACGATATTGCTAGGACTCATTGCTTATATTGAAACTTATACTAAAAATACGTCTAAAAGTAGATAAATACTATCTTATCTATTATCAAGTCATACAGATATTGATAGTACCTGTATCGACAGTATCTGTATCGATACAAATAGCGTAAATCATGTCTGACCTGACTTTTTAACATAGAATACCTGATTAATAGCCCTATAATCCACCTATCTTACTGACTGAGCCTGCAAATAGTTATGCGTTTAGTATTTTTGCTTATCTAACGTCCTTAGAGGGTATTGAGCTAACAATAACGCTAAAAAATGCACTGTTATGGACAAAATGTACTATTTTGGTGCAAATATCTGCTGATTTTATAAATAGATAAGGCTCAAAAAACGTTTAGAAAATAGCTGGAAATATACGATTGTTTTTATCGTCTAATCCAAAAAAGAAAAAGCGCAGACAAATCAAAGTTTTGAGTCGGTAAGGTTGTCTATTTGATTATCTGCTATCAAGGGTTGGCACAATGCTTGTATCAATAAAAACATTGACGCTTTGATTTATCATGGTGCGCTGGGCACGATAAATGATGTACGCTGTATTCCTCCGTTACTATTCTGATATTACTGTCGCTAATGAACTGTAGTTAACGATTGGCAATAGAGTTCTTAACACATAGCAAATGATAGCTGTCATACAAAATACTGAAACATATTTAATTGGTAAATGAGTATACAAAATGAGTTGGGCCTCTTCTTTAGCATTAAGCTTTGACACTGTTAGCAGTACAAGTACGGCCAAAGAGGGTACGGCTGATAACTCAAAAACGCGGCTTTATCATCGTAAGCACACGGGTGCCTTGATGGTACAGCGTGCTCTGTATCCTGAGCCAAGCGTACAGCAGGGTATTTGTCACATACTGATGTTGTACCCGCCAGCCGGTATCGCAGGTGGCGATACGTTGACCATAGACCTAAACTTAGATAGTGGTAGCCACGCTGTTATCACCACACCAGGGGCAGGTAAGTGGTACGGCAAGGACAGCGTTAGCCAAAAACATAAAGCTCCGTTGGGCGCCAACGATACTCACCAAGGTATGGATCAAAATGAAATAGCTGATTATGCTAGTCAACATGTACAGGCCAAACTCGCAGCACATACCCGTTTAGAATGGCTACCGCAAGAGAGTATCATTTATAACGAAGCCAATATGCATGCAGCGAGCCGCTTCGATTTGACGGATTCCTCTAGTCTACTGACATGGGAGATTAGTGTATTTGGACGGCAAGCTTACGACGAGCAGTTTTTGCAAGGGCGTTATCATACTGGATTGAATATCTACCGAGATGGTAAGGTTATCGTTGCTGAGCGAGTGGCGCAGGCAGCACAAAATCGCTGGTTTACCTCAAATTTAGGATTAGCGAACCAGCACATTTATGGATCGTTTTGGGCAGTACCAAGCTTAAGCGATGTCCATGACAATCTTGCACTCTCCGCGTCACAAACCACGCAATCGACCGAAACAGCCCAAGCAACTATCAAGCAATCATTAACCCGCTATCTAGACAATACTGTAGCAGCATTGCGCCAAGTCATTGCTCAAGCACAACTGCCTGTCTACTGCACGCATAATTGCCAAGCGATCAATATCCGCTACATCGGCTCAGATGTACGTGGTTGTTTTGAAGCGTTTTATCAGCTGAGAGAAGTCTTGCGAGATCATTGGTGGCAACTTGAGCCTTGTCGTCCACGTATTTGGGACACCTAATACGGCCACTTTTAATAATGAAACTAAGATATATTGCGACTGTTTTTAATCGATATCAAATGCTTTGAAAACCCCTAATCTGCTATAAATATAATGATAAGTACAACAAGGAATTGTCATGCACCTGACCCCAACAGAAAAAGATAAACTCATGCTATTTACGGCTGGTATGGTGGCTGAGCGTCGCAAAAATCGCGGTGTTAAGCTTAACTATCCCGAAGCGATCGCTTATATCAGTATGCTGCTGATGGAAGGGGCTAGAGATGGCAAAAGAGTTGCCGAATTAATGAGTGAGGGCGCCACTTATCTGTCGGCTGACGATGTCATGGAAGGTGTCGCAGAGATGGTAGATGAAGTGCAAATCGAGGCGACTTTTCCTGATGGCACCAAACTGGTCACGGTACATAATCCCATCGTGTAACGCTGTATACCATTGTTATAGCACTAAAATGCTCACTATAAAATAAGGCGGCTACCATGCAAGCAGGCGAATACCATATCCAAGATGGCGATATTATCTTAAACCAAGGTCGACAGGTGCAGACCATCAGTGTCAGCAATACTGGTGATAGACCTATCCAAATCGGCTCGCATTATCACTTTTATGAAGTCAATGATGCCTTGAGTTTTGAGAGAGAGCAGACTCGAGGTTTTCGTCTCAATATTATCTCTGGAACCGCTGTACGTTTTGAGCCTGGTCAATCGCGGGAAGTCGAATTGGTAGCATACGCTGGCAAGCAAGATGTATATGGTTTTGCTGGGCGCGTCATGGGCGCCGCTCATCCAGACGAAGCATCAGAGAGTGTTACTGATAAAAAGGCAACTGCTACTTCGCAGAAGCGAGTCAGTCGTCGTATTTATGCTGAGCATTTTGGTCCGACAACAGGCGATAAAGTCCGCTTAGCCGATACCGAGCTTTGGCTACAGGTTGAAGCAGATTTAACCAGTCATAAAGATACAGCTGTTGATCAAGCAGATACGTCGCAAAGTGATGGAAGTAGCAGAGAATCTGTCGAAATCAAAGGTGAAGAAGTTAAATTTGGCGGTGGTAAAGTCATCCGTGATGGTATGGGACAAGGACAATTGCTGGGTGCGGAAGTTGCCGATACAGTTATTACCAATGCATTGGTCGTTGACTATACAGGCATCTATAAAGCGGATATCGGTATCAAAGATGGTCGTATCAGTGCTATTGGAAAAGCGGGCAATCCTGATATCCAGCCTGCTATTGATATTCCTATTGGCGGTGCTACCGAAATCATCTCTGGCGAAGGCAAAATTCTCACAGCAGGTGGTGTCGACAGTCATATTCATTTTATCGCACCTCAGCAATGCGAGACGGCGCTTATGTCAGGGGTAACGACGATGCTGGGCGGCGGCACAGGGCCAGCTCAAGGAACGCTCGCCACCACCTGTACACCAGGGGCATATCATATTGCCTCAATGCTAAAATCTACCGACAGTATCCCTATGAATATTGGACTGCTAGGTAAAGGTAACGTAAGTGTGCCGGAACCCATTGCTGAACAAATCGAAGCAGGTGCCGTGGGGCTAAAGCTACATGAAGATTGGGGTACAACGCCGCAAGCCATCGATAACTGCTTGAGCGTCGCTGACGACTATGATGTGCAAGTGGCCATTCATACCGATACTTTAAATGAAAGTGGCTATCTCGAAAGTACACTAGCTGCTTTTAAAAACCGCTGTATCCATACTTTTCATACTGAAGGGGCAGGTGGTGGCCATGCGCCTGATATTCTAAAAGCTATTGGCGAATCGCATGTTTTGCCATCTTCAACAAACCCAACGCGACCATATACCGTCAATACTATTGATGAGCATCTCGATATGCTGATGGTCTGTCATCACTTGAGCCCTGCTATCGCTGAAGATGTCGCCTTTGCTGAGAGCCGTATTCGTCAAGAAACCATCGCCGCAGAAGACATCTTGCATGACTTAGGTGCGATTTCGATGATGAGTAGTGATTCGCAAGCGATGGGGCGGGTGGGTGAAGTGGTCATTCGTACATGGCAAACCGCACACAAAATGAAAGTTCAACGTGGCCATCTAGCGCCAGATGCAACAGCGACTATTGAAGATGAGCAACAGTACATCAATTTGACAGATTATGACCAAAGCACGGACAACGATAACTTCCGTATCAAACGCTATATCGCAAAATATACAATAAACCCTGCGATTACTCACGGTATTAGCGATATGGTCGGCTCCATCGAAGTGGGTAAATGGGCAGATATGGTGCTATGGTCGCCCAAATTTTTTGGGGTAAAACCTGAGTGCATTATCAAAGGTGGACTCATCGCTGCGGTACCGATGGGCGATATTAATGCCTCTATACCTACTCCTCAGCCTGTACATTATCGTCCTATGTTTGCTACTTATCCAAAATCGATTGCTCAAACCAGCATTACCTTTATGTCGCAAGCGGCTATCGATAAACAAGTAGATAAGCAGCTTGGATTGACCAAAGTCATTCAGCCAGTACATGGCATCCGTAAAATTCGTAAAAGCGATATGCGCTTTAACAGCTACTGCCCAGATATGGACATCAATCCTGAGACCTATGAAGTACGTGCGGATGGTAAAACACTCACCTGTGAGCCTGCTGATGTACTACCCATGGCACAGCGTTACTTTTTATTTTAGAGCTTATGATGCACGTTTATAGAAACTCTAGAACAGTGAGCAATAAACCATGTATACCAACAGCCAGTTGGTTTTTTGAGTGATATCGTATCTTTATTTCCAATACTTTTACCTTCAATACTATTGACCAATAGTTTGAGCAACAACAGCCAGAGAATAATAATGAAAATATTTAATACCCGTTTAAGTGCGCTTAGCGATACCCAAAAAGCACAATTAGCAGAACAGTATCAAGCCGACGATTACCTGCTATTAGACTTTGATACTCGTCAGCATTCGCGCTTTAGAGCCATCACTGTTTCAGGTGAGGCGGTCGGTATTGACCTACCTCGTACGGGCGTCTTAAAAGGAGATGACGTTCTTATCAATGCAGCAGGTGAGCTGATGCAAGTAATCGCCAAACCGCAAGCAGTGACCAAAGTGACTGCTGCAGATGACTTTCTACTAATGAAGGGCGCTTATCATTTGGGCAATCGTCATGTGCCATTGATGTTTGAGCACAGTGACACAGGCTATGCGCTGTACTTTGAAAACGATCATGTGCTGGCACAAATGCTAGAAAACTTGGGGTTACATACTGAGTCTACGTCCGTGCCATTCGAGCCTGAGACGGGTGCTTATCAAACGGGCCAGCATTCGCATAGTCACTCTCACTCCCATGCACACTCGCATAGTGACTCTCATAGTCATAAGAAAAGTCATAGCCATAGTCATCATGATGCGCCTGTAGGTCGTTCAAATGATGGTTAATACCAGTGTCCAGCCTACTGATTCAGTCCAACTTGGACAGCTACTGATGCTGGCATCGAGCAATTTGCCAATTGGTAGCTATACCTATTCGCAAGGTGTGGAGTCAGCGATTGAGTCAGGGGTTGTCTCTGATGAAGCCAGTACGCTTACATTTATGCAAGACTATCTAGCGCTTGCGGTGATTGGCTATGAGCTGCCTGTATTAGGGCTGATAATGTGCGCGCTCAGCCAAGGTCATGAAGCGCTAGCGGCAAATCTGGCACATGACTATCATGCTGGTCTCGAGAGTAAAGAGTTTGTACTGGAGTCGCAGCAGTTGGCACAGGCGATGGTATCTTGGCTTAATGAAGTATTGAGTCTTGGTATACCTTCTGAGATACCTGATGATGGCTTTTTGCCGCTATTTGCTCATATTGCTCAGCATTGGCAGCTGCCACTAGCGCAGTCGATGACGACTTATGGATTTGCTCAATTAGAGAACATGGTGCTCGCTGCTGTTAAGACAGTGCCGTTAGGACAGATGGCGGGTCAGCGTATTCTTTGGCAATTGCAAAGCGATCTAGGTGCTCAGGTCGATGCTCTAAGCGATGATGTGCAACAGGCCTTTGGTGCCTTAGTCATGTCGACAAACACGGCCAATACTTTAGGTGATAGTGAAGAGTCGGACTGTCAGCAGCTATGCCAAGACCTCTATGAATCGCTTAATATCTCTAATAACTTGCCCAGTTTGGCTATTCTCTCAAGTATGCACGAAGAGCAATACAGTCGGTTGTTCCGCTCATAACTGTACCTTGATTTCTATTTATACTTATTAATATATAAACTGTTTTAGGAAATTAATATGTCTCTAACTCCGCTCAAATCAAAAAATTCTCACACTGCATCAGACGTACAGACTGATAGCGACAGCCAGAAACCATCTTCTGCCTTATCGTGCTTACGCCTTGGTATTGGCGGGCCTGTTGGTAGTGGTAAAACTGCTTTGACTTTAAGGCTATGCCAAAACCTGCGTGATACGGTCAATATGGCAGTGGTGACCAATGACATCTATACCAAAGAAGATTCAGAGTTTTTGACCCGCAATGATGCCATGCCCGCTGAGCGTATCCGCGGCGTAGAGACGGGCGGCTGTCCGCATACGGCTATCCGCGAAGATGCTTCTATTAATCTGACTGCGATTGCTGAGCTACAAGCGACTTTTGAAGGGTTGGAGTTGATTATCATTGAGTCAGGTGGCGACAATCTAGCTGCGACATTTAGCCCAGAGTTGTCTGACTTGACCTTGTACGTCATTGATGTCTCTGCAGGCGATAAGATACCTCGTAAAGGTGGCCCCGGCATTACCAAGTCTGATTTGTTGATTATTAATAAGACTGACCTTGCACCAATGGTTGGTGCTTCGCTTGAAGTGATGGAACGCGATGCCAAAAAAATGCGTGGCGACAAACCTTTTGTTTTTAGCAATATGAAAACAGGTGATGGACTAGACGAGATTATCGCCTTTATTAAAGAACATGGCATGCTTGCCTAAAGAGCAGGTGAGCTTTTACCATTAAAATATAAAGAATAAGGAAAAACCGCATGACACAGTGTACAAAAGGTATTCACATCGAAAAATCTCGTTTTTCACAAGTGCTCTCAGCTCGTCATATCGTGTCTGGTTCGGCTGTGATGATGACATCACTAATGCTACCGTCATTGGCGCAGGCGCATTCAGGGCATATTCATTCGACTACTACGCAAGCGCCATCGTTTTTGGGTACGTTGCAAGCAGGACTGATGCATCCAGTAACTGGCCTTGATCATCTGTTTTTGGCAGTAGGCATGGGCATGTTGTTTTATGGTCTACAAAAGCAGCGCTTAGGCATGATGTCGTTGACGGCAGGGTTGTCATTAGGCGCGATATTGGGCACGGCTGGCGTGCTAATTGGCGGTATCGCGTTTGCTGCATCATCTAGGCTAATTGAAGTGGCAATATCACTGTCGGTAGTCGTATTGGCTATGGTCTTGATGAGCCAAAAAAGCAGACAAGAGGCATTCTCTGCTCAGACCCATACAGCGCACACGCCAAGTATTCAGCAGTTGTCATTGTTTGGCTTTGGTGGTCTGGCAGTGTTTCATGGCATGGCACACGCGATGGAAGTACCAGCGAATGTCGGTGTGAGCGGTCAGCTAGGATTTTATGCAGGGATGATGATTACGATGCTAGCGCTATATGCAGTTGGTACGCTGGTTAGTCAGCAGTTGCAGCAACGCTTTAGTGATAGTTTGTGGCTACAGCGCGGGCTAGTGCTACTAGGATTGAGCGCCGTATTTGCGCCTGTTTTAGTGTAAAGCGCGCTTTATAGTACAAGTACGATGTTTGTGGCTGATTTTATCTAGCTAGCGAACATCATAAAAAATGCGCCCCCGATCAAAAGGTCGGGGGCGCATTTTAGTTTTGATAACCGACTACAGCATATCTAAAAAGACAGCTGGTCGTATCAATTACATTGCTTGCTGCTGTTGTTGCTGAGCAGCTAGCAAGTCTTGGTAGCTAACTTCTTTGTCAGTTACTTTACCTTGTGCGATCAAGTAATCTACTACTTGGTCTTCTAGCACAACAGACTCAATGTTAGCGCGCTGCTGCTTGTCATTGGTGTAGTACTCGATTACTTCTGCTGGATCTTCGTAGTTTTCAGCGGCTTCTTTGATGAAGGTTTCTACACGCTCTTGATCTACTTCTAAGCCTTTGGTATCGATAACACGGGCAACGATGATGCCAAGACGGGCAGCACGTAGCGCTTGCTCTTCAAATAGCTCATTTGGCAGCATGTCTTTATCGAAGCTATCAGCATTCGCGCCGAACTGCTGAGAAAAACGTTGCATCATCATGTTGCGTTGACGCTCGATTTCTTGCTCTAGCATCGCGTTTGGTACATCAAACTCGTTCTTTTCTAGCAATGCGTCAAAAGTCGCTTGTTTAACTTGGCTACGCGCAGCGTTTTTGATTTCGCGTTCCATGTTTTTGCGTACGTCTTCTTTCAACTTCTCAACGCCGCCTTCTTTTACGCCGAATAGCTCAAGGAACTCTTCGTTGATTTCAGGTAGCTTAGATTTTTCAACCAATTTTACGTTGATTTTGAACTGAGCTTCTTTACCAGCTAGGTTTTCAGCTTGGTAATCTTCTGGGAAAGTCACGTCGATAGTTTTCTCTTCGCCAGCTTTCATGCCTTTGATACCAGCTTCAAAACCTGGAATCATTTGGTTGCTACCGATAACTAGTTTAAAGTCTTCAGCAGAGCCGCCTTCGAATTTTTCGCCGTCGATAGAGCCTTCAAAGTCAAAAGTCACTTGGTTGTCTTTCGCAGCCATGCCCTTTTTCTCAACGAACTCTTCACGTTGCTTTTGTAGGTTTTCGATCATAGTGTCAACGTCTTCTTCACTCACTTGTGCAGTGTGACGCTCAACTTCGATCTCATCGATACCTTGTACGTCAACTTCTGGGAAGATTTCAACAGTGGCTTGATATACCAAGAAATCGTCTTCAAGTTTTACGTCGTCGATGTTAGGCATGCCAACAGCGCGGATGTCTTCAGATTTGATTGCTTCAAATACAGTATCACGGATTACATCGTTGATAACTTCTTGTTGAATGCCAGCACCGTACTGAGAACGGATGTGTGACATAGGGACGTTACCTTTACGGAAACCGTCAATCTTGGCAGTTTTCGCAACTTGGCGAATACGGCCTTCAACTTTGTTTTGAATTTTTTCAACGGGCACTTTAACCGTTAGCTGGGTTTCTTTATTAGATAGCTTGTTGGTTGTGACTTGTAAATCTGTAGCCATGTTAATTACACCTTTAGGATTAAGTAGTACGTTTGATTAATGAAATAGTACTTAGGGTTAAATTGTAATAGACAGACCGCGCCTCAAATTACGGGCATGTACGACGGGCTGCCGTTGAAATAAATAGGGGATAGCGATAGCGCACAACGTCAAATTCAGTGCCAGTAGCAATCGCCGCTGATACCAAAAGGTGAACCTGCTGAGGTTGTCCATGCTATCAAATATCGATAATAAACCGTTAATGCACCGCATAATAACGCTTTTTGGTGAATTATACAGCCAAATAACGGATTTCAACAAAATTTTAAAAGTAGAACAGTATAATCTATCTGTTTATTAAAGTAAAAATTATCTCTTTGATGGCATGTTTCCTTATGTTGCTTGCTCTTGTATGGCTTAATTTTATATAAAGATTTGACCATGCTCATAATCAATAAATAAGATAACGGATAAAAAACAGCGATAAGGTTGTAAACGCATTATGAGCATTGAGCGCGCTTACGGATAGTTATGAATAGAACAGCTATAAAGTACTTATAAAGGTAGCTGCGCCAATAGCTGCTGGATTGCCTGACCACGATGACTGATGCTGTTTTTATCAGCCGCGCTCAGACTAGCCGCACTGGCTTGCAAGTCAGGTAACCAAAACAATGGATCATAGCCAAAACCGCCGTCACCATGTAGCGTATCCAAAATTTCGCCATGCCATAATCCTTGGGCGACAATCGGTAGCGGATCGTCAGCATGACGCACCATTGCCAGTACGCATACAAACATACCTTTGATCGGAACATTTGGCTTCGCTGCGCGGATAGGCTGCAAGTCAGCGATTAGCTTGGCGTTGTTTTTACTATCATTACCATGCTCACCAGCGTAGCGAGCAGAGTAGATACCTGGCGCATTACCTAGTGCAGGCACACACAGTCCTGAATCATCAGCGATAGCAGGCAGTCCACTGAGACGGCTCGCATGACGGGCTTTGATAATGGCGTTTTCTACAAAGCTTAAACCATCCTCGACGGCGTCTTCGATATCGAGCTGACCTTGCGGGACAATCGTCACGTCCAAGTTCGCTTCGGCAAATAGTCGTTTAAACTCAGCCAATTTGCCTTTATTGTTACTAGCCAGTACCCATTGGTTGCCAGATGTCGGATGGGTAGCAGTTAACGAGGTATCAGTGGTGCTCATAGAGTCAGTCCGTTATATGAAAATGGTGAAAAATTATTATTCGAGTAGGCTTTATTTATCTTTTATAGCGTTAACCGATAAATTATTTGTCGATTAAAGTAGTTATACTAATTATGATAACGTATGAGTTTGGAGTGGGCGCAGTTACTGCTTAATAAATAACCAATCGCTATACAGATTGTACGGGCTATAACATTTAGTAACTGATATTATTGGTCACTATTGCTATAATAGATACCAAGCTACAGTGAATTATATCTTATAGCTTGTGAATATTAAGTTAATAAAAGTCTATAAAGTCAGAGACTTGGCTTTTTGGCGAAGAATAATAGCAATAAGTAACCGCTAGGTTAATTTTGGATTCATAATGATACGTGATATTGTATTGAGCAGTACCGTGTATCAAGCGATAAAGTTCATTTTAAATAATAAACTCAGCCAATTTAGTCCGCTATTTTATAGTGTTTTTTGCGGTGTAAAAATAGCGTAAAATTCAGTTTCTATAAGCAAGTTTTTATAAACTAACGGCTAAACAGCAAGGATAAAATAATTATGTCAAACATTACTTTACCAGACCTACCATATGCAAAAGATGCACTAGAGCCACATATCAGTGCCGAAACGCTAGAGTATCATCATGACAAGCATCATGCTGCTTACGTAAACAAGCTAAAAGACATGTTGCCAGGTTCTGGTCTAGAAGACAAAACATTGCCAGAAATCATCGTAGCGACTGCTAAAGATGACAGCAAGCAAGGTATGTTCAACCAAGCAGCTCAAGTATGGAACCACACGTTCTACTGGAACTGCATGACGCCAACAAACGGCGGCGGCGAACCTACTGGCGATTTAAAAGCAAAAATCGAAGAAGATTTCGGTAGCTACGACAAGTTCCGTGAAGAGTTCAAAAATGCAGCATTGACTCAGTTTGGTTCAGGTTGGGCATGGCTAGTTGCTGATAAAATCGGTGGCAAATTGTCAATCGCTAAAACTGCTAACGCTGACACCCCACTTGCACATGACCAAGTAGCGGTATTAACTTGTGACGTATGGGAACACGCGTACTATGTAGATTACCGTAACCGTCGTCCTGACTATGTTGACACGTTCCTAGACAAGCTAGTGAACTGGGACTACGCAAATGCAAAATATAAAGGTCAAGATGCTGGCGTTGAAGAGTAATCTTTAACAACTAAGTATTTGATTGAAAAAAAGGACACCGCAAGGTGTCCTTTTTTTTGTGATAACTTTTTATATAGCTTTCTATTTCGATATCTGGTCAAAACATATTTTTGATAGAGTAGTGCCATTATGTTATTAGGCAATACCGCCGTTTGCGCCGATATTTTGTCCAGTAACCCAAGCCGCTTCTTCACTGACCAAAAATGCTACCACATGAGCAATATCGACTGGTTCACCGATACGATTAAACGGTGACATGCTAGCAAGTCTCTCTACCGTGTCATCTGTCTTACCTTGATGAAATAGCTCAGTGTCAGTAGGGCCGGGAGATACTGCATTGACCGTGATATTGAGCGCGCCAACTTCTTTGGCAAATATACGGGTCAGCTGATCGACCGCGCCTTTGGTCGCACAGTAGGTGCCGTAACTAGGTAGCAGCATACGAGTGGTCGTACTTGAGAGATTTACGACACGACCACCGTCATTGAGTTTAGTCGCAGCCTCACGCAATGTATTGAACGTGCCTTTTACATTGATAGCAAATATACGGTCAAAGTCTTCGTCGGTGGTCTCGGCAATGGGTTTATTAATCATTATGCCTGCGCTATTGACCAGAATATCTGGCTTACCAAACGCGCTGATAGTGGCATCAAACATTGCTTCGACTTGCTTGGTATTGCTGACATCAGCTTGAACGGCAATGGCTTCACCACCTGCTGCTTTAATTTGGCTTACGATATCATTGGCTGCTACGTCATCATTTGCATAATTAATGACGGTTTTAGCCCCTGATTTTGCGAGCGATAAGGCTATTTGCGCGCCGATACCTTTTGATGAACCGGTTACAATCGCGACTTTATTTTTTAGTGTTGTCATCGATACTTTCTCCAATATTATGAGTGAATATTAGTACGCTTATATTACTTTTCGACTGATGTCTCTTGATTAGTAGGAGATAAGTTACCAGTGTGCAAAACGAATAAGTAGAGCGATTCTGTATTCCATTTTAAGATATAGCATTAAGTGATTCACTCTTAATTAGATTGTCAAAATACTCACCATTACCATCCACTTGTTCAAATTTAGATCTAACATCCACTTTATTAGATCGCATATATCCTATAGCAATACCTTTAATCTTAGGAATTGAAGAAAACTCTGAACTTTTTAATGATTCGGCTCGCCATGCACCATATTCCGCTGCTTTGTATATATTAATGATAAGTTCAGATGCCTGTTCTCCTGTTAACGATTCAAACAGATAGTTATCAACACCTGTTATATTTTCTGAGAAGTTATTTGCTGTGTTGAAATCGTTTGAGCCAGCTTTTCTATATGCTTCTTCCAGATAGAGTTTTATTACTTTTTCGTTGCCAGACATACGTGAGATGAAACTAATGCTAAATATATTTTTTCGGAACAACTGTATTAATTGCTCTTTAAACTGACTAACTATCAAGTCTTCCCCACAATCTTGCAAAATGGAATTTAAAACTGCTGATGGGTGAGAAAATGCTGAATCATCGTCAGATGGTTTGACGTTTTCTATGCTATCTGAAATAACAGCTTTTAATCTATCAAAGGTAACGGGTTCTAAGTTTGATAATAGAGAACCATTAGCTGATATTATTTGTAATATTATGCTTGAGCATTTTGAGTCTGAACATTTTATATCTATAACATATTTTTTTAAGCAGATTGACAGTTGATCATCTTTTAGATGAGCGAGTCCATTTAAGAAAAATCCAGAATTTCTCTTAAGATCGGAGTTAGAGTTCAAATATTTTTCTAAAACTTTGTTAATAAGGTATGGAAATGTTTCATGATGAATATTTAGTATTTCCTTTTTTACGATATCAGCTATTTTATTTATACTACTTGACGGAAAGAAATGCTGATCATTTAAGCGAGCTAAAATATCGTCTACCAACTGAGTAGTAGTAAGAATTGGTTTAGATAAAAAACGATTTATGGATTCGTAAAATATAAATCTAGCTTCTTCTGCTGAAGCTCGGTGTCCAGAAGGATGGGCTGACTTATTCCTAAGTTGACGAAGAATATCAAGAAAATTAGTGTCAAGCTTCGGAATTAGCGAGTTTGAAGCTAACTGCTCAATTAAATAATTCTCATAAACATCTTGTTCATTAATTTTATTTTGAGCTTCATCATATATTTTTTTCGCTTTTTTATTTACTTTACCAAGCTCACCGAGTTTCTTAACAATATCATCAAAAAGAGCTAAATATGTTAGTACAATACAAGCTCTATATGCGTTAGCCATATAACAAGACATAGCTTCTTTCATGTAGTCTTTAACTTGATTGTCTTCGATGCTACTTATCAATTCTTCCATATCATGTAAATGGGGCATTTTTTCTCAATCCTTAGACTAATGTTTCAACTATATATTATTGTATTATTAGGCCTATAACACCTCAAACCCAAACTTGCCCAACGCTTCACGCAACATTGCAATATTATAATAAGCATGTGCATTGACGGTGTTCTGAAAGAAAATATAGAGCGTATCGAAATGCTGACGCTGGTTGGCAATCGCTTGTGCCCAGTCTTGCATCTCCGCCTCGCTATAACGATAATCATGACGGTCAGCTGCGCTCATCGCATCCCACCAATTTAGATTATTGCCATGCATACGTAGATAGCCAGTGCGCTCAGTAAATATCAATCGTGATGGTGGTAATCCGCTGACTTTGGGATAATCAACGCTACACCAAATTAGTCCTTGCTGCTGGAAACTATCGACCACTTGCGGCGTGTGCCAGCCATTATGACGAAACTCAATGGCGAGTGGATAGTCCTGAAACCAACTGACGAGATTGGCCAGATAGAGGCGATGCTCACGAGTACGGTCAAAGCCATGTGGGAACTGAAGCAATAATGGCGCTAAAGCATTTGCTTCGATAAGCGGTGATAAGGTATTTAGAAATGCTTGTGCGTGCTCAGCAGTGCCTTTGCGTGCATGAGTAAAGTCTTGATGTAATTTGACGGCGAACTTCAACTCGCTTTCAGCTTGTACATAAGCTTTATCAACCATCCCAGCAAAGGCTTTTTGTCCGATGGGCGCATAAAAGGTGCTGTTAATTTCGACTGCGCCGTACTGTTTGGCGTATTCACGTAAGAAATCGGTCTTTTTGGTGCCAGTAGGATACAGCGTACCGAGCAAGTCGGTATCGCTATAGCCACCAGTGCCAAGATAAATTCGCGGGGTAGGGGAACTGTCCATGTTGACCACTCACTGCCGTTTTGGGTAATGAAATTTACTACGATATTTGTTTTCAGCTGCTATTCGACAAGCTACTTTTTACGTGACCAGAGCCATTCAATCAATGCCAGTAGCGCATCATTATCTGTACCAACGCCATCGATGCTAGCACCAAGATCACGACTATGTAGTTCATTAGAAATGGCTGCGCGTCCGTCGTTAAATAGTGATTGCGCATAGCTGGTCGCGTCATCGACACCCATCAGTTTTACATAGGTAGATTTGTCCAATTTTTCATCGCTACCCGCAGGCTTACCAAGGGCATCAGTCGTCATCGTGACGTCTAGCACGTCGTCTTGGACTTGAAAGGCAAGACCGATATGTTGGGCGCACTCTTGCAATGCCATACGCTGCGGAGCCGTTGCGCCAGCACAGACGCCGCCCATGAGCATGGCCGCTTCAATCAGTGCACCTGTCTTGTCACGATGGATGGCTTCTAAATCGTTTTGCACAATATCAGTACTGGCTTCGGCATTGAGATCCAGCATTTGCCCAGATACCATGCGACGTGCGCGCGGGGCAAATATGGCCAATAGCTGACTTGCAATATGCGCATCGAATGGCGCAAAGGTTGGCATTTCCGCGGTCAATACTTCAAACGCGAGCGTCTGCAATACATCTCCTGCTAGCAGTGCCGTCGCTTCATCAAAGGCAATATGAGCAGTCGGTTGCCCACGGCGCAGCTCGTCATCATCCATACATGGCAAATCATCATGCACCAACGAATAGGTATGTAGTAGCTCTACGGCCAATGCAGCACGGCGCGACATATCATAGTCTGAGTCATTTTCTAGCAATGAGTCTAGATCAGCATTGAGCATGTCGATGTCGTCATTGCGCTCGTCTGTACGTTCACTATTACCGCTATTAATACTGGCAAAAGCACTGGCAACCATCAATGGGCGCACCAATTTACCTTGTCCAGTCATGACATAACGACAGGCATCTACCAGTGGACTAGGCAGCTTGGCATAAGCAAACAAGACCTCAATATCTTGCGCCAGTTGCGCGCGCACAGCGCCATGAAATTGCTCAGTGCTTTGAAAAGAGACAGCGTTAAAAGGGGCAAAGCCAGAAGAGATAGCGCTAGAAGTAAGGGAAACCGTCATAATCCAACCATTTATCAGGGATACAGTAAAACCTATTAAGGACAAGGTAAAAACGGTATTAGTGTAGCATGATAGGCCATATTGCTCGTGTGAGACACGGTATCAATCGTTTGTTTTTTGCATTTTATAGCTCTGATTTATCCAAAAACGAGGCAGTACAATCGTAATCTTACAACAAGTCTTGGTTACGCATCGCTGATGTCACTTGCTGGTTGAATATGTTTTGATAAAAGCGCAAGCTAAGTAAGTTATATTAATTGGGCTACACCAACGGTTTATCACCCTTGAGGTGGTAGACCGTAAAGACGAGCAAGACCGAATACATTCAAAATAGCAGCTCAGTATACAAGTATTCACTAAAACACTTTGCGCATAAGGTAAATGCCTACAGGTGATTTAAGAGTGACTTGCGAGTATGGCATTAGCTTGTGACAGTTGGGGGCATAATCCCCTACACTAATTGACGTGAAAATGGTCTGATGTTGACCGTAATGGGTTTTTACTGAGCGTATTACTTCAGCAATTGTCAGTGTTAGATCATGTCTCAGTCAATATTTTGAACATCAGTACCTGCAACAGCAGTATATAAATGAAGCGTCATATGATGTCATGCAAGAGACGCAAAATACGTGCATCATGATGAACGCTGGATAATAAAGACATCTTCACTTGTGAGCTGGTTATATGTTTGTCTTTATAACATGACAAGCGCACAGTGCTATTACCCATTTTACTAACAGTAACTGGCTATTTATTTTAATTCAAAACGTAGCTTTCGTTATATAGAAAGGAGTTTCAAATGGTATACCAAGGAAATCGCATCACGGTGACAATGCTAGAGGATGGCATCGCCAACATGCAGTACAACGCCGAAAATGAGAGCGTGAACAAATTTGATGCTGAAACCAACAAGCAGTTTGGTGAAGCAGTTAGTGCGTTAGAAAAAGCCGACAACGTAAAAGGTCTTATCGTTACTTCAGCCAAAGGCGTGTTTATCGCTGGTGCTGATATCACAGAATTCGTCGGTTCTTTCAAAAAATCAGAAAGCGAGATCAAAGATTGGGTCGTTCATGTTAATGACGCTTTCAATCGTTTTGAAGACCTACCATTCCCGAAAGTTGCGGCTATCAATGGCGCGGCAATGGGCGGCGGTTGTGAAATGACTTTGGTTTGTGAATACCGTGTCATGAGTGACAAAGCAATCATCGGTCTGCCAGAAACTCAGCTAGGTATCTTCCCAGGTTTCGGCGGTACAGTTCGTAGTACGCGTATCATCGGTATCGATAACGCACTTGAGCTGATCGCGACTGGTAGCCCAAAGAAAGCATTGGCAGCATTGAAGCTAGGCTTGGTTGATGCGACTGTGCCTGCTGATGACTTGCAAGATGCCGCAATTGACCTAGTCAAAAAATGTATCTCAGGTGAGCTTGATTGGAAAGCAAAACGTGAAGAAAAACTGGCTCCAGTTAAGCTAAACCAGCTTGAGCAAGCGATGGCATTCAACAGTGCCAAAGGTGCTATTTTCGCTAAAGCCAATCCTAAGCAATACCCAGCACCAGCGCTAGCAATCGAAGCCATTGAAAAGCACGTTAATTTATCACGTGACAAAGCAATCGAAGTAGAAGCGGCTGGTTTTGCGAAAGCGGCTAAAACCCCACAAGCAGAGAGCTTGGTTGGTCTATTCTTAAACGATCAATTGGTTAAGAAGTTAGCGAAGCAACACAGCAAAAAAGCACATGAAATCAATGAAGCAGCCGTACTAGGCGCTGGCATCATGGGTGGCGGTATTGCCTATCAAGCAGCCAGCAAAGGCCTGCCAATCATCATGAAAGATATCAAGTCTGAGCAATTAGATCTTGGTATGGGCGAAGCCAGCAAGTTACTTGGTAAAATGGTCGATCGCGGCAAAATGACCCCAGCGAAAATGGGTGAAACGTTGAGCCGTATCCGTCCTACTTTGAACTATGGTGACTTTTCTGAGACTGATATCGTAATCGAAGCGGTCGTAGAAAATCCAAACGTAAAACGTGCGGTACTAAAAGAAGTAGAAGGCCTGGTAAAAGACGATTGCATCCTAGCGTCAAACACCTCGACGATCTCTATTACTTATCTAGCAGAAGCGCTTGAGCGTCCAGAAAACTTCGTGGGTATGCATTTCTTTAACCCAGTACATCGTATGCCACTGGTAGAAGTTATCCGCGGTGAGAAATCATCTGAGGAAGCCGTGGCGACGACTGTTGCACTAGCCTCTAAAATGGGTAAAGTGCCTGTTGTAGTCAATGACTGCCCAGGTTTCCTTGTAAACCGTGTCTTGTTCCCATACTTTGGCGCTTTTGACTTACTACTCAAGCAAGGTGCTGATTTTGCTCATGTCGATAAAGTCATGGAAAAATTCGGCTGGCCAATGGGTCCTGCATACCTAATCGACGTTGTCGGTCTAGACACAGGTGTACATGGCGCAGCAGTAATGGCGGACGGTTTCCCTGATCGTATGAAGCCTGACTACAAAGGTGCCATCCAGCATCTATATGAGAACGAGCGTCTGGGTCAGAAAAACGGCATTGGTTTCTACAAGTATGAAACTGACAAGCGCGGTAAGCCAAAGAAAGTTGCTGACGAAGCTACTTACGAGTTACTCAAAACCACGACTGACAGCGACAAGCAAGAATTTGATGATCAAGCGATCATCGACCGTACTATGATTGCATTCTGCAACGAAACGGTTCGCTGCCTAGAAGACAACATCGTAAGCACGCCTGCCGAGGCCGACATGGCAATGATTATGGGCGTCGGTTTCCCACCGTTCCGCGGTGGCCCTTGCCGTTATGTTGACCAAATGGGTCTAGATAACTATTTGGCACTGTGTGAAAAGTATGCACACCTTGGCAAAGCCTATGAAGCGCCGCAAAAGATTCGCGATATGGCAGCAGCTGGCGAGACTTTTTACTCGGTCGCTTAATGAACATACCGTATTAGGATAAGTGTGGTACGTCTGGCAAAAGAGAGATAACAATGGATTTATTAATACTCTTTGATTGCAGACGTACTGTTTTAGTAGATTTACTTCAGAACTGATAGATGAGATTAATCATCGACGTACATAGCATACGGTGCTTTGTGCAAGACCAGTAAACCATAGCGCTGAAGTGAACTGCCTACACTGACAATAAAAATTGAAAAGGAAGATAGTATGACAACTTTAAGTCCAAAAGATGTGGTCATCGTAGATGGCGTACGCTCGGCAATGGGCAAAACCAAAAACGGTATGTTCCGCCATGTACGTGCTGACAGTATTTCAGCTGAACTGGTACGTGCTTTGGTAGAACGTAATGACTTTGATACCAATGATATCGAAGACATTATCTGGGGTTGCGTCAACCAGACGCTAGAGCAAGGTTTGAACATCGGTCGTAACATCGGTTTGCTAGCTGGTATCCCAAAGACTGCTGGTGGCCAAACGGTTAACCGTCTGTGTGGTTCTTCTATGCAGGCGCTACATACTGCTGCTGCACAAATCATGACCAACCAAGGTGATGTGTTCATCATCGGTGGTGTTGAGCACATGGGTCACGTCGGCATGATGCACGGTGTTGATTTGAACCCTGCTGCTTCTAAGCATTATGCAAAAGCGTCAAACATGATGGGCTTGACTGCTGAAATGCTAGGTCGTATGAACAACATCACGCGCGAAGAGCAAGACGCGTTTGGTCTTGAGTCACATCGCCGCGCATGGGCTGCAACCACTGAAGGTCGTTTTGACAATGAAATCATCGGTATCGAAGGTCATGATGCTGCTGGTCGTCTACAACTATGTACGGTTGATGAAGTGATTCGTCCAGACGCAACGATGGAGCAAATGCAAAAGCTACGTCCAGCGTTTGATCCAAAAGGCGGTACAGTAACAGCGGCAACCTCATCTGCATTATCTGACGGTGCGTCAGCGATGCTAGTAATGAGCGCACAAAAAGCCAAAGATCTAGGTCTAAAGCCACGTGCCCGTATCCGTAGTATGGCTGTGGCTGGTTGTGATGCCGCTATCATGGGCTATGGTCCTGTACCTGCTACCCAAAAAGCATTGAAGCGTGCTGGCATGAGCATCGATGACATGCAAACCATCGAGCTAAACGAAGCATTTGCTGCTCAAGGTCTATCAGTATTGAAAGGCCTGAACCTATCTGACAAGCAAGACATCGTTAACATCAACGGTGGTGCCATTGCTCTAGGTCATCCACTAGGATGTTCAGGTGCTCGTATCACAGTGACATTGCTAAACGCGATGGAGCAGTCAGATACTGAAATCGGCCTAGCGACAATGTGTATTGGTCTTGGCCAAGGTATCGCTACTATTATTGAGCGTGTTTAATCTTATTTATATAAACAAGATTATTTGAACACTCAATAAGTAGCTACTCGCTAACGAAGAACCTCTAGTCATAACGGCTGGAGGTTTTTTTATGGATCAAATTAATGTTTGGTAAGCTAATAAATCATGGAGTCGAAAAATAGAGTATTACGGCGATTAAAAATTATCTCCATTGACGCATTCATGAAACTATGACTAAATAAGAGAAAGATGAACCATGGCACTGTTTATGATAATTCTAAAATAGTTTTTAGTTGCAACTGTCAGCCGTACAAGGAGTGTACTATGTCTACTATGATTAATGATCGCACCTATCGAATCGCTCGTGAGAATACCCAAGCAATGATTGTCGATGTGCAAGAGCGCTTAACGCCGCATATCTACGATCACGAAAATATCGTCAAAAAAACCGTTACTTTAATTAAAGGGTTACAGGCGCTCAATATTCCAATCATGCTTAATGAACAATATAAAAAAGGATTGGGCGATACCTTGCCAGAGCTGCGCGATGTACTCGAAGGAGACAATGCCAAGAGCTTTGAAAAGGTCACCTTTAGTGCCTGTGATAACAACGATTCATGGCACCATCTAGCGCAGCAGAATCGTAGTACCGTGTTGCTTTTTGGTGCTGAAGCTCATGTTTGTATTATGCAGACGGCACTGGATTTATTGGATAATGGTATGCAGCCTGTCATTATTGGTGACGCGGTGGGTTCTCGTTTTCCTTATGATAAAAAGCAAGCAATTCGCCGTATTCGCCGTGCAGGTGGGGTGATTAGTACTGTCGAATCAATCTTATTTGAACTGTGCCGTAGCAGCGAAGATCCTGCGTTCAAAACCATTATTAATTTGATTAAGTAGGTGGTTTAAGCTTTAGTTGCTTAAGAACTTGGATAAATAGAGTTTCAATTTAACCATTTATCTTCTGATTTATAATAGATAGCGCTTGGTAAAATAAGCGCTATTTTTTTGATAACGGTAATAGTCTTTTAACCATTGTTTGATATCAAACTAACTATAATATCTTGAGTAATGAAACTTAGAATCGCCAGAAATTATAAGCATTAAAACCAATAACTAGAGAAAGCCAGAGAAAATCAATGTCGCAAGCCAGCTCTATATCACTCACTAACTCCGAATCTACTTCACATATCGATGATGTCACTCATTTCTTATTGGAGTTAGATGCGCTCAAACGCGTGAATCGCCGCAGCTATGTGACACAGACCACTCGCAAAGAAAACTCCGCCGAACATTCTTGGCATTTAGCGATGGCATGTTGGTCGATTGCTGAATTATTTGCACTAGATGTCAATCATGAAAAATTGCTGAAGATGGCGTTGGTTCATGATTTGGGTGAGATTGATGCGGGTGATACTTTTTTGTATGCCGATACGCGTACTGATGCACACGTCGAAGAGCGTGCAGGCATTGCCAGATTGCAACGTGAGCGAGGCAATGGCATTAGTGATTTGAGTGAGGTTTGGGAAGCGCAGGAAACAGGAAGTAGCAAAGAGAGTCAGTTGCTCAGAGTCGTTGATCGCTTATTGCCGTTTTTACTCAACCTAAATACCAATGGTAAAACGTGGATTGAGCTTGGTGTTACGCGCTCACAGGTGGCAGGTGCGCATGCATTTATCAAAGACAGCTTTCCTCCTATCCATGATTGGCTCTCACATAATATTGCATACGCAACTCAGCAAGGTTGGCTGATTGACGCGTAAGTCTGCATAAGTAAAAGGCATAAAAAAAGCCCAACTAAGCATTATGATCTACGCTTAACTGGGCTGATATTTTCAGTACTCTTATACAGGCGTGTTATTAAGCGTTTGCCATTCCTAGCAATTGACCCATTTGCACAACGCTGTTGGCTTGCATACTATCTAGCCAGTCAGCCTTCGCTGCTTTTGGTAATACTACGATAGCCGTTGAGCCCAAATAAAAGCGTCCAAGCTCTTCGCCTGCTGCAAACTGCATATCATGATCAGACTCGAATATGTCGTCAGTACGAGCAATTTTGCCAGTGGCGACAGTTTCAATACCAGCGACTATCATAGCACCAACCATCACGACAGATGCTTTGCCGTACTTGGTATCAAACATACAGACCAGACGTTCATTACGTGCAAACAAGTCCGGCACGTTAGCCGCCGTAGTATTGTTGACCGAAAACAGTGTACCAGGTACATAGCGAGTCTTGGTCAATGTGCCAGTAAACGGCATATGCACACGGTGATAATTACTAGGTGCTAAGTAGATAGTTGCAAAACTACCATCAGCGAAATAACTGCCGTCTTCACTGTCAGCAAGCAGTTGGCCAACATCATAGTGACGACCTTTTGCCTGTAATAGTTTATGGTCTTCGATTTGTCCTAGCTGAGAGATAATACCGTCCGCAGGACTCACGATACCGTTTGCAGTGGTGTCGATGGTACGAGCGTCTTCTTTTAACTCACGAGTAAAAAAGTCATTAAAACTTTCATAAGCGTTGAGGCTTTGGCGTTCGTACTCGTCTAAGCTGATATTATAAGCTTTGGCAAAGCTACGGATAAAGGTGCGTTTGACATAAGGGTGGCGACTGGCGGCCAAACGTCCAGCGACTTTACTAAGCTTTTGCTGCGGCACAAGCTGTTGTAAGGTGGTAAATACATTCATAATAAGGCTACCAAAATAAGGTGTAATGTAATAGGGGCGTGTTTGAAATTCGACCATGGCACTGACAGTGGCTAAAATTGCGCCATACTACGTTGTAAATCTAGATAAGGCATGAGCATTATCGTCGTTTGACGCCTTGTCTGGAACAGTTTTAGCGATCCGCAGTACCTATTTGTGAATATCGAACACGCCTTAATAATAGTTAAGTTAATGACGGTATTTTATCATGGACAGCATATTATTGTATGGCCATAATCTGTTAAGGAATTAGTAAATGAAAGCACTCATACAACGGGTGAAGCAGGCTAGTGTGATCGTCGATCAGCAGTGTATTGGTAAAATTGAGCATGGGGTATTAGCATATATTGGCTTGGGGCATGAAGATGATTTTGCCGCTGCCCAGCGTATGATTGACAAAATATTGACCTATCGCATTTTTGAAAATGACGATGATCCTGCCAAATTTGGTAAACTGGATAAAAACGTTCAGCAGGTCGGTGGTGGGCTATTATTAGTTTCACAATTCACCTTGATGGCAAAAACAGACAAAGGTCGCCGACCAGACTTTGGTGGTGCGATGGCACCTGCTGCGGCACAAGCGTTATTTGAACAACTGGTCGATTATGCCAAAACCAAGCACCCGAACGTGGCAACTGGTCAGTTTGGTGCTGATATGCAAGTGTCGAGCGTCAATGATGGGCCGCTCAATTTTTTACTAGAAATCTGATTTTAGAGTGTCATCAAGCTGTCATAATTAATCCGTTTAATAGGTAGAGACTGGTGAGTATATATCGCCTTTTTACATGCTAGATTTTGTCCTCTAACACCGAGAATGTCCTATGTATAATGAGCAAATTTTGATTGTTGAAGATGAGCCTGCGATTCGTGAAATGGTTGTCATGACGCTAGAGATGGCTGGGTTTGATAGCTTGCAAGCGGCAGATGTGTCAGAGGCGCATCAGCAAGTGGTCGATCATAGACCATCACTGATACTATTAGACTGGATGTTGCCGGGTGACAAGAGCGGTGTGGATTTTTGTCGTATGCTCAAAAACGACGAGCTGCTCTCTGAAATACCAGTCATTATGCTAACGGCAAAAAGTGAAGAAGACAGTAAAGTTCATGGTTTAGATGCAGGCGCAGATGATTATATGACCAAGCCTTTTTCGACTCGTGAGCTGATTTCTAGAATCAAAGCCGTACTACGCCGCAGTAGCGCGATGAGCAGCGATAAACCTATCGAAATTGGACAGTTAAGTCTAGATACCAAGAGTCAGCGCGTGACAGCTGCCGGTAAAATCGTTGATGTTGGGCCTACAGAATATCGCCTATTGGCATTTTTTATGAGTCACCCTGAGCGTGCCTATACACGAACGCAGCTGCTCGATCAGGTATGGGGCGGCAATGTATATATCGAAGACCGAACCATCGATGTGCATATCAAACGTCTACGTAAATTACTGCGACCTTATGACTGTGATACATTGATACAGACGGTACGTGGAACAGGCTACCGATTTTCTAGCCTGATTGAGCCAAGTTAATCTTGTACAAATAATGCCGCAGCGATATAAAGGCCGCGGATAGTGGTAAGGATAAAAAATGGACAAGATAGCGCCAGTACAAAGTGAGCAATCAGCTCTACTAGAGCAAATATCTACTCAAAGTACAGCAGAGCAACTCAAAAAAATCGGCAGTGCACTACGAGCCCTGCGCGATGCAGTGATTTTGCTCAATAATAATGATGGCCTAGAATGGTGGAATCAGGCGGCGCAAGATTTATTGCTGCTACAGCCAGAAGATAAAGGTCAAAATATCTTTGACTTTATTACCGTACCTGAGTTCCGCCAGTACTATGAAGGTACAACGATACCTAACGATGGCGTCCATATAGAATCGTGGCGAGATCCTAGTCGCTACTTAAAGTGCGAACTGACTCCTTTCGGTGATGAAAAATTGCTGTTTGTATATGACGTGACCCGCCTGCGGCACTTAGAGCAAATGCGTCAGGATTTTGTGGCTAATGTCTCGCATGAGCTTAGAACACCATTGACGGTAATGATGGGCTATCTAGAGAATTTCTCCGATCAGCCAGATATGCCGCCGCAATGGCGTCGCGGTTTTGAGCTGATGACGCAGCAAACTGCCCGTATGAACAGAATTGTGAACGATTTACTGCTACTGTCTAAGATTGAAATCGAAGAGTCACACGAGCTGCATTATATAGATATGACTAAGCTACTGACCAATATCTATGACGATGCACAAGCGTACAACCAAGCGTACAAACACATTATTCATCTGCATATAGACACGTACGATGGGCTGTACGGGTCAGAGATGTACTTGAATAGTGCGCTATCCAATTTGGTAATCAATGCAATCAAATATACGCCAAAGGGTGGCAATATCACTATCAGCTGGACAAGGACGTCCGATGGCTGCCGTTTCGCGGTCGAAGATGATGGGATCGGTATTGCGTCAGAGCATATCACCCGTTTGACAGAGCGTTTCTATCGTATCGATAAAGGTCGCAGCCGTGCAACAGGTGGTACAGGGTTGGGATTAGCAATTGTAAAACACGTATTACACCAGCACGAAGCGCAATTGCAAATCGATTCAGTAGAAGGGGAAGGGTCGACATTTAGTGTGGTATTCCCCTCAAATTATGTCAGATCCGTTACTGCCAATTAATACGATTTCTAGACTATATTAGCGTTGGTTTTTCGGCTTCGATCTTTTGGTTAATACAAACTTAGCACTACTTCAACTCAGCATTAACGACATACTTTTCGGGGCTGTAGTAGATAAGCACTATGCTAGACTACTTTTATGAAGATAACCCGTTGTAAACTAAGTAAAAAAGCACAGCGAAGGCTGTTAGAGTTTTTTACGGCTGAAGTGACTGCTAGAACAGCCGCAGATTTGCTTGATATTCAGCCTAATACTGCTGCACTTTTTTATCATAAAATAAGACTTGTGATAGATTACCATCTCTCATTAGAAGCTGATGAGCTTTTTGATGGTGAGGTCGAATTAGATGAAAGTTACTTTGGCGGTGTACGCAAAGGCAAAAGAGGTCGCGGGGCTGCTGGTAAAACCGCTGTATTTGGTATTCTAAAACGAAACGGTAAGGTTTATACCATTGTCGTAGCAGACACCAAACAGACTACCCTAATGCCTGTTATTAAGCGTAAAATCAAGCCTGACAGCTTTGTTTATACGGATAGCTATCGAAGTTACAATGCATTAGATGTGAGTGAGTTTAAACATTTCAGAGTCAATCACTCTATAGAGTTCATTTGCGGTAAGAACAATCACATCAATGGCATTGAGAACTTCTGGAATCAGTCCAAACGAACACTCAGAAAGTATAATGGGATTAATAAGAAGAACTTCCATTTGTTTTTAAAAGAGTGCGAGTTTAGATTCAACTATGGCTCACCATCTAATCAGCTGAAAACCTTGAGAAAATGGTGTGATATTTAATCCTTATCTACTACAGCCCCTACTTTTCTGTATTCGTTAATCCTTTTGCAAAAGCGGATAAGGGTTGACCGCACTGCCATTAATATAGATACCATAATGTACATGTGTTGGTGTTCCTTTTGCGTTACCGCTATCACCCACATAACCTATCACATCGCCCTGATTGACCCAGTCATTGGGGGAGATGTCAGCATAGTCTTCTAGATGAGCGTAGTAATGTCCTGCGCCACCAGGCCCTACCACCACGACCACGCGTCCACCCAATGTGTTCTCACCAACTTTGCTTACCACACCTTGCGTGGTCGACTGTACGGGAGTATTGCGCGGCGCAAAGATGTCAATACCTTCGTGGGAGCGGCCTTGACTACGTGCAGCGCCCCAAGTATCTGTCAGGTTTCGTTCTGGTAGTGGACTGGGTAAGCTGTTTTCGGTCGGCAGTTCTTGTTGCAATAGACTCAATTGCTGCCATTTGGCAACCACAAATGATTGCGTCTGTTGACTGATACTGGGTAGCAGTTTATCAAAGACAGATAACAGTGCTAGCAATACGGTAGCCTTAATCAATAGGCTTATTAAACGACTGAAAAAAGAAGGTCTGGGAGGCTGGTTGTTTCCATCTGCTAGCATTGATGTCTCATATATATTTTATGTCATTTGATATTTTATTATAAAAGCTTCGTCTGATAACGTATGTATCGCATTGTTATCTATCGTTTTTACCCCCATAGATATTCTTATGGTTAAGGATATAAACAGCAAATATAGTTTTATCTATTTAACATTTCTGCTAAGCATAGACAGTTGCTACTGATGGTTAATACTTTATGAATGATGCTTTTAATTCTGCTGATATTTCTGCCACGCGCGAAACGGCATTGGTTATCGATACCGAAACAGATCAGGGCAGTGATCCTAGACCTATCCAAGTTGCTACTATCAATGTAGCAACTGGCTTTGAATGGATGAAATACTTTAATAGTGGTCGATCTATCTCACCCATTGTCATAAAGGTGCATGGTATTACCGATGATGATGTGGCTGGACTTGAGCGCTTTGAGTTGGAGCAGTTTGAATTACCAGAGTACTTGATTGGTCATAACGTACGTTTTGATTGGCGAGTGATTGGCAGTCCTTCTGCTAAGCTGATTTGTACGGTGAGACTTGCGCGAGCAGCCTTTCCAGAATGGCGCGCTTACGGTCAGTCTAAGTGTATCGAGCAGTTATTGGGCAAGGGTGAAGCGAGTGCAATGACAATTGCCGCTCATGACGCGCTTGGCGATGCTCGAATGTGCTATCTGCTGTATCAAGCATGCTGCGAGCGTCTAGAGATTGCGCCGACGGATTTTGCAGCAGCACATGCTATCTCTAATAAAGCGACCCCTGTGAGCAAGATGCCGTTTGGTAAGCATAAAGGCAAGCCGATCAAAGACGTGCCCATCAGCTATGTTAAATGGATGATAGGCAATATTCATAATATGCAGCCGTCCCTGTATTCGGCACTGACTAAACGCTTAAAACTGGAAGAAGCAGAAAATGCAAAAAAGTAACCTGAATTATCGAGGGTCTACCATGTATGGTGCGACATGGTGCTAAGCTTATGGTTGGTCGTGCAACCATGTCACCGCCATCTGCCATAGCTGCGGCGCTTTGATATTGGTCTTACTGCTAAAATAGCGCATATGACCGATATGATTTAGACCAAAATCCTCAGGGTCCAAGAAACGCTTTTCGACAGGCATTTTTGTAAATACCCTTATCATATCGTCCATGTTTTCACTGTTGGCGATATCATCATCGCTAAAGCCAAGCCACAGTGCTGGCATGCTGAGCTCATCATAGAAATGCGTATGTATGCTTTTGCCAAATGCGGTCTTGATATAGCCTTCGCCATTGCACCATTCACGCCATTGACGCGCTACTCCGCGTGGTAGCGGCTCACCCATACCGATTTTGTCTGACGGCGTATAGCCTAGTGTTAAATTAGTGAATGGAATAAACGCATCCATAAAGCCCATAGCTTTGAGTTTATATGGCATGCCCATGTTTTTGATACGCCCTGACGAGCAAGCGACATTGAACACTGAGCCAATCGCCTGATAATTGGGCATCAAGCCAATGAGCTGACCACCTGCGCTATGACCGATAAGATGATAAGTCGCATCAGGAAACTCATCTTGTAAGGCATCAAGTACAGCTGGCATGTCGTGGCGACCCCAACTGATTAAGGAAGCGCTACATTTTGCCAGTTCGGTCGATAGTGACTCACCGATTCCTTCATTATCAAAGGTCAGCACTCCAAAGCCGCTTTCTGCTAGGCAGGTCGCAAAATTATGATAAAAGTGACGCTTAATACCTGTGGCAGGTGCCATCATGACGGCTTTTTTTGTTGCATCTTTAGGGCGATAGACCGTGGCTGCCAATGCTTGGTTGCGATCGGTCATGATGCTTAATGAGTAAGTATCAATATTGCTCGCGTCATTCGTATTGCTTTTACTAGTGAGATTGCTATTAACCACAGAGCTTGATAGCTCGGCAGTAGGAGAGGCATTGTGATTATCCATGGGTATACCTTAGTATTTTATTAGTAGATAATGAATATCGGGCTATGATGAACAATAACTGCGCATCTTGAAAGTGTAGTCGTTGCGTAGTGATAAATCGTTGTGACTATGTGGTAGCATTGCTTATGTTAAGATAAATACTGGCAAGACAGTTGCTCAAATATGACTTCCAAGTTTCGTATAGCTTGGCTGAGTTTGTCTTATGAATCATGTGCATGACAATATAAATGATAGGTGTCGGTATGCAGCCTTCACTAATAACAAGCACTCAATAAAAACTGACAGGTAATTAAGGAAGCTATATGCAAATGAAAATCAACGATGATACTTATGATGTAATCACAAGCAAAGACATTACCAATATTGAAAAAGCAGTTGACAAGTCTGCCCTATCAATGCCGCTCGTGGCTGTGTATTGCGGTTCACGCTTGGGCAATGGTGACGTGTATGAACAGGCGGCACGTGAGCTTGGCAGTGCATTAGCAAATAATGGCATGGGACTAGTATATGGTGGCGCTAGTATCGGACTAATGGGCGCAGTTGCGGATGAAGTAATTAATGGCGGCGCGCAAGCAGTGGGCGTGATTCCAACCTTTATGCTCAAGCACGAAATCGCTCATGAGCAGCTGACTCGCTTGCATTTGACTGACACTATGCACACGCGTAAGACAGTTATGGCAGAGTATGCCGATGCCTTTATCACGCTACCAGGCGGGTTAGGAACATTAGAAGAGATTATGGAAATCGCCACGTGGCGTCAATTGTACCAGCACGAAAAACCAATGATCATTTTGAATATCAATGGTTTTTATGACCGTATGATTGAGCATTTAAAATATACCACTGAGCAAGGCTTTATGAAGCAGGAAGATTTAGATCGTCTAGTGGTGTGCAATACCATCAGCGAAGCGATCGATATGCTACAGACAGTAGTGACCATAGATGATGCTGTGGATACAGAGAAAATGGCAGGTAGTAATAGTTAAGCCATATAGTTATTAATACACAGAAAGTACTTAAATATTAAAAGCTATTGCAAAAAAGGAGCAGACAACCAAATCTTGGCTATCTGCTCCTTTTTTAGATGTATTAACAACCTATCAGAGAATTATGCCTATTAGGCATCAGCAGGCGTGAGATCTTCCAATGCTACTTCACGAATGCTATGATTGACATGAGCCATCGCTATCGGGAATCCACGCTGCTCAGCGAGCTCACGTGCAACCTCATCGACAGCGAGGCTATCATTATGGACAAGGTACGACCACTCATGAGCATAGCGACTACGATTTAGAGGTGTATCGTTCTCTATCAAGCCTAGATCTGTTAGTTCATTAACTATTTGATCAGCGGCAATCAAGGTTGAAGATGCTTTGACGTTTTCTGCACGGGCATAGCGTATATTAGAGTACAAGCTCACGTCAGCGACTCGCAGCGTATCATCCTGTCCAGGAATCTGCTGCCCACCGTATAGCGCGTTACCAACAGTACGTGCGCTGTTGAATGTTGGTACAAACTCCGCCACATACTCAATCGCTTGCTGACTACGTGCCTGTAGGGGTGCTTTATCCCAACCGTCTTCAATATAATGCACGTATTGCTGCGGTAGTTTGGGCTGCGCACTGTCTTCACTTGATGCGACAAGACCATCATCAAACAGAGTAATGGCTTTACTCATACCGTGAATCTGAAAATATCCACCAGGGTAGGGAGTAAGCTGCGCCATGCCTTCTGGCGTTCCTCGTTGACCATAAACGATGATCTCTGGTATCTGTCCACCAGCATCGCCCCAATGAGTCACATAAGACGATTTGAACTCGACCATACGTGTTACTTCGACACCAACCATATCGTCGATGACACCTGTACGAAATCCGCAAGCGTTGACTAAATAATCAACTTCGATAGACTCAGGCTGAGAGGCGTGTTCTTGATTATGGATTTGTTGATAGTCGATACGCCATTTAGTGACATGATGGTCAGCGTTGGTACAGTTCTCACAATCTACCGGCACGACTTTTTGTACCGCAGTTTCAGTAAATACGTGCGCATTGTCGTACTCTTCGAGCGCAAGCTTAGCAGAAGCGGCTAAACGAAAAATGTTCCAACCATATTCTTGGACAACAATTAACGGAAATTTAACTTTGTTTAAATCCAAGTATCTAGCGACTGGAATCATCCATTCATCAACTGTACTTGGTACAGCGACTTGCTCACGTTCAGACAGCTCAATCAATTGCTCATGGCTATAAAGTTGATAGTAATCTTTAGGCTCACCCAATACTTTATTATTAACATCTTGCTCGATCAGTTCTTGATAAGCATCGGTCAAAATATCCAAACGCGGTAGTAAATCTTCAGGCAGTCCTTCGTCACGTGTCGGTACAGCAAACACAGTAGGACGGACGTCAATAGTGTGCGGATACAAACGCAAAATATCGATACATTGCTTAAGCAGCGCTACGCAATCTTCGTCCGGTATTTCACGGTACAAGTTACCACCTGCATGCAAATGACACATAGGTGGTCCATCAATAAGTGATTTTTTCTTTTCAAACAAATAGGTCTCTAATCCTAACGCAGCAAGTCGAATTGCAATCGTCGATCCCGCAGTACCGCCGCCCAAAATGCCAACACGCTTTTTAGGTTGAATGTTCTTTGCCCCATAAGATAACACCTCAGAATGAGCGTCACGATTAAAGGATTGAGCGTAGTTTTTATCAAAAGACTGAGTCATTGTCGTCGTTGTATCCTTAATAGCATCTGTATTAGGCCGTGCTCGGTATATGTATCAAATGTTCTATATTTCTTGATATGCGTGCGAAGGTAATTAAGTTCAACACACAAATCTGAACTTCAATAGTCATCTTTCCTATTGTTTAGCCATTCTTCATCTCTATAGGTTTATTTTACGAAGAACTACAGACAATATGATGGGAAATACGTAAGAAGATGCATGAGTTTTGTCAACGAGTCGCTATATGTGTGAAGTTTTTCAGACAAACGAGCCTGTCTAAAAATAGAGTAAACGAGAGAGGTGGCAAGTTTGTGAAATCGAAAATAAGCTCGTTTTATTATTTTGTAAAATTCGACCACTTTTGTAAGTGTATATATTGGTAGCCAAGATAACTTAAAATCGTATGTTGTATTCATTTTGCTTAGCAAGAAGTGTCGGTTCTGTTTTGAGAACTGTTCAAAATTCCAAATGTTAAAATTAACAAAAGGGACAGTCGATAAAGTAAACGACAACAAGCTCATCGCTATAAAAAATACGACTAAACTTACAAGGAAGTTATGAACCGCCCCGGGATTGTCGGAGACTCAACATTCTGAGAGAATACGACAATGAAAAAACAAACCTACACTCCTGAGATTAAAGAACGCGCCGTTCGCATGCTGATAGAAGCGTTGGGCGACTATCCCTCCACATGGTCAGCGATTCAAGCCATTGCCCCTAAGATTGGCTGTACGCCTGAAACCCTGCGGTCGTGGCATAAAAAACATATCGATCAAACTATTCCTGCATCGGTGCAAGCGCAAAGTGATAAAGAGCGCATCAAGGAGCTTGAACGCGAATGCAGAGAGCTCAAGCAAGCCAATGAGATCATACGTAAGGCTGCCGCTTTTTTCGCCCAGGCGGAGCTCGACCGCTGACTAAAATCATGATTCAATTCATCGACGATCATAAGAATAATTATGGGGTCGAGCTGATCTGTAGAGTATTACCGATTGCCCCATCAACCTATCACCGTGCTAAAGACTTGGAGAGCTACCCTGAAAAACGCTCACTGCGCAGTCAGCATGACGACTACTATCTCAGCGAGATTAAACGCATCTGGCAGGACAGCAAATGCCGTTACGGTGCGCGTAAAGTATGGCAGCAGATGAAAGCTGACGGGTTAAAGGTTGCTCGGTGTACCGTAGAGCGATTAATGAAGCAGTATGGCCTACAAGGCGTCTGGCGTGGCAAAGGCAAGATTACCACCAACAGCCGTGACGACCAAAAGCGCGCTGATGACTTAGTCAATCGTAACTTTAGCGCTTATCGTCCTAACCAGCTGTGGGTTGCAGATTTTACCTATATCAAGACGACAAGCGGCTGGGTCTATACCGCTTTTATTATTGATGTGTTTGCCCGTGCTATCGTTGGTTGGAAGGTATCTAATCGTATGAACACCGATATGGTGATGGCGGCTTTAAATCAAGCAATAGCAGATAGAAACCATCCCAAAGATGTCATTCATCACAGTGATCGAGGGGTTCAGTACTTATCCATTCGCTATACTGATAAAATGACGGATTCTGGCGTGATTGCCTCTGTTGGTACAACAGGCGACTCTTATGACAACGCATTGGCTGAAACGGTCAATGGGCTTTATAAGTCTGAGGTGATTCATTATTTAAAGCAAAACTGGACTGGTGTGAACGATGTTGAACTGGCAACCCTTGAGTGGGTGGACTGGTTTAATAAAACACGACTGCATAGTACGATTGGTTATGTGTCACCTTTTGATTTTGAAAAGCGGTATTATGATAATTTAACCCTGTCAGGCATCGCTGCCTGACTCAAGTAAATCACTCTCCGATAAAGTCGGGGCGGTTCATTATGATGAAAAATATAATGATGTTATCGGTACTAACAGGTGTATTAACACTAACTGGCTGTACTACTTTAAAAAACGTAGTCGGTAACGATATGTCAGGTACGCATGAAGTACAGGCAACCAGCAACAATACAGCACCAGTCACTAGCAAGAATGGGGTGTTGGTAGATGCTACCAACCATATGACGTTGTATACGTTTGATAAAGACTCTATGAATAAGTCAGATTGCGGTGCAGCTTGCCAAGTTGTGTGGCCAATTTTCAAAGCGCCTAGCGATGCTAAAGCCTCAGGTCAGTTCGCTGCATTTAAGCGTGAAGATGGCAAATATCAGTGGGCAATGAACGGTAAGCCTTTATACTTCTATGCTAATGACACAAAAGTTGGTGACAAAGACGGTGATGATAAACTTGGCGTTTGGCACGTTATCCCAAGTAAATAACAGGTGTTAGATATAAACTAACTCGGAAACGTTAAGACAAAAAAAGCAGCCTGCCTCTATAATTGAGGATAGGCTGCTTTTTATTTGCTCGGTGTTACTCTCTACTGTAATCAACATCAGCGCACGTATATTCGCTAGTATTAGATGTAATTTATATTATGTCACATTTGCTAAAGGCTCAATCTGAATGGTCTCTAGCACTTCTTCTTTGCTAGGCTCTTTTCTATATAAAGGAAAAAAGTCTGAAAGCAGATCATTTTCCGTGAACCAGATATCAGCTACTAACTCTGTATATTTTGCTACGTTAACGACGAGTCTATAAGTCTTAAATAGTAACTCTTGCGAACTAAAGCCTTTTTTATACTCATATAAAGAATCTAAATTGGAGCCAACGCCGCCACCAAGATGTAGTACTTCATAATGGTTCTCTCGTCCCCAATTACGAGCGACATGAGTGATAAGTTTAGAAGGTTGTAGGTGCGTATAGGCGTTCAGCGTGCCACCAAGGTGGAACTGCATAATGCCAGACTCTTGGCAGAGCGTATATATAGAAGACCCAATCGCTTTATCGTCTTGATAGGCAGTTATTAACAGTATTTTTTCTTGAAGGTTTTCAAGCAAATTAAAGAAATAATCATCATCAAAGAAGTAATAATCACTAGCCTTGACGTGTCGCATTGTCTCTTTATAAATGTCTGAAAACACCATGGCGTTCTGTCGGGTCAAGAACTCTGTTTTTGTCACAACATCCATTTTCATGGCTTTTTTGATACCGCGGCGATGTCGATTTTGTGTCTCGCTCCAATGCTCTTCTTCTGACTTACTTAAATCAGACATCAAGGTCAGCCCGTGAGTCAGTGCTTTGCCAACTGTGGGTATCCATTCTTTATTAATAATCGGATGCAACCGCATAAACAAAGACACGCAGCCTCTCTCGCAAAGAAAAGCCCTTATCTCATCTAGTACGATGTCTAACTCGGCATCAGTGAGGGTTTTGTCCATCAACGGGCCACCGTAACCATAAGTGGAAGTAGCATCCCAATGCTCTGAGTCAATGTCTCTAATTATAATGGGTAACAATACTTCTTTATTTTTATAGTGGGCGATGATGCCTTGAGGCTTGCCCTTGTCGATGACAGCTGAGGCCGCAATCCAACCAGATAAGTGGTATATATCAAAATGATGATTTGATACCTTCTTATCCCACTCAGCATCTATCGCTATGTAATCAACTTGTACTGTATCCACGTTGCTGCTCCCTCAGTGTTGCGTTATATATTCTTAAATCCGTATATACGAATATAACAACAAATTATGAAGCCTTCAAGTACATAAAAACCTTTTATGTAAAATAATGAATATATTATTAGAGCGTAGAAGAATCTATAGGAAATAAAAAAGCAGCCTGCCTCTATAAATGAGGGTAGGCTGCTTTTCTCGTTTTTGTCGAAAGCTATTAGAGAGCTATAAGCTTACTTTGATTTTTTTTCTACTAGCTCGCCATCGATTTGGATAGGAACATTGGTCGTAATACCAGCAGAGTAGGCTGTCATACCATAAGCTGCACGGTCTATAGTGCCAGTAGCACGGAAGCCAACGACTGGCTCTTTGGTCAGAGGGCTATTAGCGATTTTGTTTAACGTGACATCTAGGGTTAGTGGCTTGGTTTGACCCAGTAAAGTAAAGTCCCCAGTTACTTTTGCTTGCTGCGGATTTACAAAATTAACCTGAGTAGATTTAAAGCTCATAGTAGGGTATTTTTTAACGTTAAAGAACTCTTCCGTTTTTAAATGTTTGTCACGGGCAGCCCAAGCAGTATCGATACTGTCTGTATCAATGACAAAGTTCAGCTGGGTTTGGTTAGGGTTCTTTAGATCAAATTTAACGGTACCGTCTACATCGCTAAAGTGTCCCATGACCGTAGAAAATCCCATGTGATCAACTGAGAAACCGACACGAGTGTGAGAGTTATCTAGTTGCCACTGAGTCGGCAGTGCAGCGCTTGCCATGGTAGTGATAGAAAGTATTGAGCTGATCAATAGGGCTTTTGTAGTGGTTTTCATTGAATAGTCCTTACATAGTATTAGGGTATTGGTGCTCGCCGATGAACAAAGAAGAAAACATTTTTTGTAAAAAATGAGTAAATATATTGTAGCTATGTGTCCTAGAATTGCGATAAATAAATAGCGCAGCCAACCTATACTTGGTTAGATTAACTACATATAAAAATGTAATTGATTAATATATCTAACCAAAACATTGTACTGGGTTAACTCATACATCTCAACACTATTTCTCTATTATTGACAACTTATCACATATCTCTATCACAACTGCTCCTTGCGTCTTACGTCAAAAACCGTTAAAATCGCGGTTTAATTTTCCCGCTGGGGAAAGGCTAAGCGAACAGAAGGGTGGTGTTGGGTGCTGGAATAAGCCAGTGACGCAGTTGCCATACTTGTAATGTCCTTAGTGCCTCAGTTACGTATGTCATTATTTGTTTGATACATCATCGTTGATGCTGTATTTAGACGTTGTACATACATCGGACCTAGAGAGTATATTATGCGTAAAGATATCCATCCTAATTACCAAGAAGTTTTATTCCACGACACTAACGCTGACGTGTTCTTTTTGACTCGCTCAACTGCTAAAACTAAAGCGACTCGTGAATACGAAGGTAAAGAATACCCATACTACCCACTTGATATCTCAAGTGCGTCGCATCCATTCTATACTGGTGAGCAACGTAAAACTTCTACTGAAGGTCGTGTTGCAAGCTTCAACAAACGCTTTGGCGCATTTGGTGGCCGTAGCAAGAAAGCTGCAGACGCTGCTGAATAATTTACACTTATGGTGTAAATATATTTCGCTAAGCAATAAAAAACCGCTGATTATTCAGCGGTTTTTTATTGCTTAATTTTTTATGATCTAAAAATAAAGCTAACAGGCTATTTAGCGCTCAAACTCAGTAGTAGATAAGTCCAATATCTGAATAGAATCTAGTAACTGAATAATGGTTTCTACGATTTGCTGTGCCCAATAGCCGTACATCAGACTGCTAGGATGAAATCCATCACTGGCAAACATCACATTGATATCGATAGCCGAGCCATTTGCATGCTCTTCTAGCATCCGTGTAAAGTCGGTTGCCATATAGGTGACACCAGCATGAGCCGTACAAACCTGCTGTAATATCCCATCCAGTACCGATGCTTTTGCACCCACAAAGTTATTGAGCGGAGCAGGTATTGCAGGCATTTGCGCCATCGGCGGCAAACTTAAAAAAACCAATTCTCGTACGCCAAATTTGCGCTGTGCAATATTGATAATGTCTTCAATTTGTTGTTGCCATTTATGCACAGAGACATTGGACGTCGTATCATTGACCCCTACGCTTAGCAACATCACATCGATAGACTGCTCAGGAGCAGGTAAGACATATAACCTGCGTAGAATATCAAAGCTGGTATGACCTGTTGTCGCTTGCAATGACCAATTGAGTCGAGCAAAGTTTGCTTGGATAGCTTTGTTTTGTTCCAGTATCGGAATGAGCTTACCGACCAACGCTTCTTGCTGGGTCTGGCTACCCACGCCTGCTGCTGCTGAATCGCCAACGACCATAAGGTTAAATGTCTTAGCCTCTTGCGTTGATACTTCATCATTCGCTTGAGGCAGCTCAATCACGCCGTGCCTTTCACCATGTGGTTCAGGCAAGCGAACCGTATCACGCTTGATTTTGCGACCTTGATAGAGGTAGACAGGGGCAAGTAAGACGTCTCTTGCGACCGATGTTAGTTTGCTAGTATCTACCATCCTGCACGTTCCCTAATAGTCGTAAGACTGTCTTCAATTAACAATTTACCATCGACGTAGACATCATGTAATAGATTGTCAGTTGGGTCGCTCATCTGATTTTCTTTGACGGTTGTTAGCTGGCCGCTGTCGTCTTTTACCAGTGCCAATCGTCCTTTTTTCGAGCGCTTCGAGCGGCTGGTGACGGGATCTTTGTAAATATCCTTCCATGCGCCATCGATAGAGATAGCGCTAGATTTCATCGCCCAACTCATGGTGTCGCGGTTGACTTGCTGCAATAGACCACCGCCCATGCCAAATGTTACGTTTTCTGCGCTAAAGCCTGCTTTCATGATCACATCAATGATATTGCTCAAGCTTTGTGCACTGATACCATCCCCTTGGATAATCCGCACGTAATCGGGCAGTACTTTATAGCCCTTACTGTTTATAGTCGTACCGAATTTCACCGCTAGACGCTCTAAGGCTTCACGTACCACTTTGGTAGGCTCACCACTGTCTGGCCTGATGACGAGCGTACCACCCATGTTTTTGACGTCTTCTTTTAAGGTATCGCCCCAGATATTATCAATCGCGTTCCATAAGTCATAGCTGTCAGACACCACTGAAAAGCTTTTGCCTGTGCCACCGAACTGCTCAATCATATTGGCAAAGGCCTCTGTCTCACCATCGCGGCCCCAGGCGGTCATGGTGCTGTGCTCAGCTGCAGGGATAGAAAATGCAGGCATGTCTTTATCCATTTGATACCAACGACTGGCAGCGACCAATGCCGTCATCGAATCAGTACCTGCAAAATTCACCAAGTGCGCTAAGCTACCGAGCGCGACGGATTCTTGGCTAGAAGCACCGCGCGAGCCAAAATCATGCAGTCGAAAAGTGAGCGAATCGATATTGTCCGCTGACTTCTCTAAGGCTTTACGAATGATGCCTTTGCAATAATGAGAGACGCTAGCGACGGTGGATGGATACCAAATAGCGCGTAGTAGGGCGGTCTCGATATAACTTGGCAGCCAATAAAACTCAGGGTCGGTATTGATAACCTGACAGACGACATTTGAGACGGGTAGGATACTGCCTTCAGGAATGGCCTCGATTCGTAACGGCATATAACCGCCGTGTTTATCGACCAAACGCTCCCAACCGGCACGGTTAAAAGTCAAGCCATGCGCTTGAATGACCATTTCGGCTTCGTCGATATCTTGATGAGTGATGGGAGTGCTTAAGTATTCCTTGATAAAAGCTTGCAAGCCAAAGAACACCACATCGTAGTCGCCTTTGCGCGCTTCGACATAACTGGACAGATACTCGCTACCGCTTGGGTATTGCACCCAATGTGAAGTCTTATAGCTGTCGCTATTTAAGATTAAATTGTTTAGATTACTGGTATACATCACAGAACTCCTCTGCTTTGAAATGCCGCAGCTGCTTTACTGAAAGAGCAGTGGCGGCGGTTGATTGCCGTCTATCGGCGTTGGTATCAAGTTATTAGTGCGATATTTAGTGATAGTTGTTTTGATAATAATTTGCTCAAGTAGTTATTAGAAAAATCTACTAAAAAAGACTACTAAAGAAAGCTACTAGAAAAAACGATTAGCAGTGAACTACAAGCCAACCATTTTAGTAATAATCGCGTAGTGATCTTCAAACATCATTTTGGCATCAAGCTCTGCCAATGGTAGCCAAAATGCTTTGGTCGCATCGTCACCACCTTTTACTTTTGGCAGACCTTTTGGATCATTTTTGAGTTGAAAGTAAAATGCTTGAGTAATGGTGCGACCACGCGCTGAGCGATATGGATCATCAAAGGTATGTTGGCTATGGCAAGAGCCGCGCAGTACTGGCTCAGGCACTTTGAGGCGAGTCTCTTCACGTAGCTCACGGATACAAGCATCAAACAGCGTCTCTTTTGGATTTAAAAATCCACCCGGCAGCGCCCAGAGTCCACGACCTGGCATACTGCGTCGCTCAACCAGTAGGATGTGCCCCGACTGTACAATTAATGCATCGGCTGTCATAAAAGTAGGCGGGTATGGTGCTGATTCCCACTGTCTTTTATATTTATCGATAAAGTCTGCTTCTTCATGCAGCTGATGATAATCGTCAGTTTGTTTGAATGCATCGAGGACGTTACGCGTCGACTCAGGCGTACGCTCGGGCGTCGGCGTAGCACCCATCAGATAGCTGTCGCGAATCGGCGTGGCTGATAAGTTATGATAATTGGGCACTGACACAGAGTCCCAGTTGGGAAACAATGACAGATAGTAAGATGAGCTGTCTTTTGAATGACCAATCAAGCCAATATCCGTCTGCAAGTCACCAGTGACAGATTTTACACCTGCTTGCACATACTGTAGCCAGCGAGTGTCATTGTAGAGTGCGTCATCTAAGCCAACACAGTGAATGCGTGCGGCTTCTTCTTCAGAGTAGGCGCCTTTGATCATTGCGGCACGCTCAGCGACGCTAAACGGATTGCGTAAGCTACGTGGCAGGTTGGCTGAGCCGATCAGCATAATCACTTCGTCTGAGCGTTTTAGTGCCTCATCGATGACGGCTTTGTGGCCAGCATGAAACGGCTGAAAGCGACCGATAAAGACTAGATAACGATAGTGTTTACTGCTTTTTTGATCTAGGTTTTGCTTATCTGACCGTTGCTCTGATAATTCACTCATAGACGCCAACTTCCTACGACTTATTTTTATTGATTAAAAATTAATGACGCTAATACTGACACAGCCTATGACTTTCTGACAAGTATAAAGATGTTTAGGGGTGTGTCATTGTCGAAACCGTCCAATCGATACATATGCTTTAACGGGCATGCTTTTCTATCCATGCCGTTACTGTTGGCCAAATCTCTGTGGCTGCGTTACGACTGATCATGATGCGACTGTGTGTATAGTCATCTAAATCGCCGTTACTAATCGAGTACTCTCGAAAGACATTGGTTGAATTGTTAAAGCCTTCAAAAAACAAACGACAGCCGCGAGTAGGGGAGATGAAGGCATCACCTTTTGCACTGATAGAATAAACAGGAATGGTAATCTGTGGCATATGATGACGATAGTCGATAAAGTCATCACCAGTACTTTTCTGCTGATTAATGCTTTCGTTCATTTCTTCTGTATTTGTCCTGCCTTTATCGAAATTAGCCTTTTTCAAAAAGCTACTTTTAAAGTTTTTACGCAAATTCCAATCATACCATTGGGTCATCGTATAGTAGCTTTCGTTAAAAGGGCCTACCTTGAACTGCTTAGCGGGTATAAAGCCGACCAATCGCGTAAGTACCTTGGCTGTAAGGATTTTCGTGTAGCTGGTCGAGTCTTGCGCCGCGCCAAAAGCTTGGCAGGCAAACATACTGATGCTATTGACCTTATCGATATAGCTTGGGTTTTGGACAAGAAACATGGTCAGGCCAACACCGCCACCACTATGAGTGACGCAATGTAGATTATTGAGCTTTAATTCTTCAAAGAAATAGCGAAAAGTCGCTTCATAGTCATAAGTGGCGACAGTCTCAAAGTTGAATTTTTCTTTCGGTAGCGAGCTATTACCATGCCCGCGCCATTCCATGATGTAGCAATGATGACCAAGCCCTGCAAAATATTCGGCGATTTTGAGGCAAGTTTGCTTGTCAGAAAACGTACCATGCGTCAAAAATATGTTTTGCGGTGTGATGTTAGGTAGGCTGTTTTCTGATGTGTTAGCTATCGTATCTTCTTCTGAATTATCAACTACTTTCCAAACGGCAATTTGCTCATCGTCCTTGGTAGTTACTAGGTGCAACGTTCGTGTCATCATAAAATGATCCTATCCAAAAAATACGTAATCTTTATACAAGTCGATATTTATACAAGCTGATAATTATACAAGGCGATTAAAAGCTACCATGCTTATAACGCTACTGCGCACAATCATTCAAATTATCAATACTACGTCAAAACCAGATGACTTGCTCGGACTAGATGTGAACGGTATGGCATATCGAAAATGCTGAGTGCGCTTGATAAATGGTACCGCTGTCTTTATATAGAGAATAACTTGGCAGCCAACACAATCATTCAGCGTGTTTATCTGTCATGGTTTAAATATGAAGTTGCTTTACCACCTGTTAGTATCATTAAAAAAACCAATGACGACCATTTACAATGGTCGCTCTTCAATTCACAGTAGCGTGGTCGGAATTGATGTGTGATTCAGGTATAATGACTGCTATAGACCGATTAAACTTTATACTCATGTCGACCAATGTCATACAATAATAAATACCAATCATTGCCAGTCTGCATGTCTTATATAAACCGTAAACATTTTAAAAATCCAAATTCACGACACAATAGCCATAAGAGATATAGCGTTTGTGTCATAACGCATAGGAAACATTATGAGTGAGCAAAACCAAGCTGATAACCAACTAGACCAAACTGCTGGCTATGAATCAGCCCTAGATACCGAGCAAGTCGAAGCGAAAAGCAACATCACTATCACTGAGTCAGCTCAAGGCTACTTGGCAGATTTGTTATCTAAGCAAGATACCGATGGTATCGGTGTGCGTATTTTCGTTGAGCATCCTGGTACACCGCGCGCAGAGTGCTGCATGGCTTATAATCAGCCGGGCGAAGAGGACAGCGCTGACTTGCGTTTTACGTATGAAAACTTCTCTGCATTTATTGAGGCGGCGTCAGTACCTTATCTAGAAGACGCGGTCATCGACTATAATAAAGACCGTTTTGGTGGTCAGCTGACTTTCCGCGCGCCAAACTCTAAAGTACCTAAAGTAGGCGCTGATGCCAGTGTCGAAGAGCGCATCAACTATGTATTGCAGTCAGAGATTAACCCTGGCTTGGCAGCACATGGCGGTGACGTACAGTTGCTTGAACTGATTGATGAAGAAGGCATTGGTCTAACCGCTGTATTGAAATTCGGCGGTGGTTGCCAAGGGTGTTCAGCGGTTGATATGACTTTACGTCAAGGCGTTGAAGTACAGCTGAAACAGCAAATTCCAGAATTGACCCAAGTGGTTGACGAGACTGATCATACTCGTACAGAGAATGCTTACTATAAATAAAATGAAAAATAGTTAAAAGCAATTGGCTGCTATAAAGGTGGCCATATCTCTAGTATAGATATGCCTGTTTGGTTTGCTGCTTATGAATATTTGTCATGAAGAGATGAGTATTTTGCTATTCTTTTAATAAAGAAGCTGAGTTATGATGAACTCAGCTTTTTTTATTGCTATGATTTAGCAGACAGTTTTTTAAGGTGACTTTAGGCGATATGTCGTCAACAAATCATCTTTTATCAAAATAAAGGAATGTACTATGAGTGATGGATCAGCAGACCAGCAGACAGCCCAACAATCAGAAACTCCTCAACGTCTTGAGACCTTAGCGATTCATGCCGGCTATAGTGTAGAGCCAACGACCAAAGCAGTCGCCGTGCCTATTTATCATACCAGTTCATATGCGTTTGATAATACTCAGCATGGTGCAGATCTGTTTGATCTAAAGGTCGCAGGCAATATCTATACTCGTATCATGAATCCGACCAACGCGGTGCTAGAAGAGCGTGTGGCTGCACTAGAAGGTGGTATCGGTGCGCTTGCCGTAGCCTCTGGTATGGCTGCCATCACTTATGCAATTCAGACCATTTGTGAAGCAGGCGACAATATCGTCGCCGTATCAACGCTATATGGCGGTACTTACAATTTGTTTGCCCATGCCTTGCCGCGTCAAGGTATCGAAGTGCGCTTCTTTGATCATAAAGACCCAGAAGCCATTCGTGACTTGATTGATGACAAGACCAAAATGGTATTTGCCGAGAGTATCGGTAACCCACTAGGTAATATTGTGGATATTCAAGCGCTCAGTGATGTCGCTCACGAATACGGCGTACCTGTCGTGATTGATAATACGGTGGCGACGCCTGCGATATGCCGTCCATTTGAGTTCGGTGCAGATATCGTGATTCACTCATTGACCAAGTATATGAGTGGAACAGGTACATCAATTGGTGGTGCGATTGTCGATAGTGGCAAGTTTGCTTGGGGCGATTATCCTGAGCGTTTCCCACTGTTGAACACGCCAGATCACAGCTATCACGGTGTGAACTTCGTCAAAGATGTAGGCGCGCCAGCCTTTATTGCTCGTGCCCGCGTTGCGCCATTACGTAATACTGGCGCAGCCCTCAGCCCGCTCAATGCTTTCGGTATCTTGCAAGGTATGGAGACGCTAAGTCTACGTATGGAGCGTCACGTGCAAAACGCACAAGCCGTCGCAGAATATCTGCGTGACCATGATAAAGTTGCTTGGGTGAAATACGCAGGTCTGTCTGACCATCCTGAGCACGAGCTTGCCAAAAAATACATGAAAGGCACGCCTTCTGCCATTTTGACCTTTGGTGTTAAAGGTGGACTAGAAGCTGGTGCGCGCTTTATCGATGCGCTGCAACTGATAACTCGTTTGGTAAACATCGGTGATGCGAAGTCACTAGCATGCCATCCAGCAACGACGACCCATCGTCAGTTAAATGAGCAAGAGCTAGAAAATGCAGGCGTTAGTACGGATATGGTACGACTATCGATTGGTATCGAACATATCGAAGATATCAAAGCCGATCTCGCGCAAGCATTAGCTTCTGCTTAACAACAAGCACTTATTAAGTTGAGCAAACTGTTTAAGCAAGTCTAATATAAACAAAAAGCCCATATCGATTTGATATGGGCTTTTTGTTTTGCGTCCCACAGATGTGTTTAATGATTAAGCAGACAGTACACGCTGTGCGATATCTCGATAATCCTGCGAGGCAAGACGCGGTCCAAACTGCTGAATAACTTGTGCTGATATTTCGCTGGCAAGACGACCACATTCTGGCAGACTATACTGCTGCGATAATGCATATAAGAAAGCACCAGCGTAGTTATCGCCTGCACCGTTGGTATCGATGACGTTGGCCACTGCTGGCGTTGCAACGTCATAGACTTCAACTTCTGCCTCGTCATTAGGCTGGTGGGCGATTACCGCACCATTGGCACCATCAGTGACGACGGCAATTTGGCAATATTCAAGCAGGGCACGCGCCGCTGCTTTGACTTGTTTTTTATCAGTGAATAGCTTGGCTTCTTCGCTATTACAGAATATCACTGCGACTTTGTTGCCGAGCATATTAAGCAAACCATCTTTGGCAAATTTTACTACCGCAGGGTCAGCAAAGCTCACCGCAATTTTTGCATTATGAATGCCGGCTTGTTGACGTAATTGAGTCATCGCTGGTTGGATGCTCTCAGACATCGCTAGATAACCTTCTATATATAGCCAATCTGCTTGCGTCAATGCGTCAAAATCAACATTGTCAGCGACAATCTCACTTGAGGTGCCAAGATAAGTCTGCATGGTGCGTTCGCCATCTTCAGTAACGGCAACCACACATGAGCCGGTCACGCCGCCTGCATGAATAGATTTGTCTGAGGTTGCGACACCTGCTTCATGCAAGTCTCTAAGGTAAAACGCCCCTTGATCATCATCACCAACGCGGCAAGCATAAAAAGGCTTACCGCCTAAGCTGGCAAAGGTAAACATAGTATTGGCTGCTGATCCGCCGCCTGCTTGTTTTGATGGCTCAATCTCAGCCAGTTTAAAGTAAGCCAGTAGTTGCTGCTGCTCTTCAATACCAGCCAGCGTCATATTACCTTTGGTCAGCTCAGTTTCTTCTAGTGCCGCATCTGATAGCACATACTCGTGATCAACCAACGCATTGCCTATTGCCATTACATCGTACATTGCTTATCTCTCCTCAATTCATTTATAAACAGTTGTCTTTCTTATTATTAAAAATTAGTCTGCTTGCAACTCTAGTAGACGCTGATAAAGCGCATTTTTCTTCACACCAGTGATATCAGAGGCTAGTGCAGCTGCTTTTTTGACTGACAAATCCTCCAACAAACGCTGTAGCAATTTATCATGCGTACTGATGTCGTCAGTATCTTTTGCCACACCGACGCCAGCGACGACCACGACTATCTCGCCGCGTTGTTGATTGTCATCTGCTTTGACAAACTCAACTAATTCACGAAGGGTACTCTTGTGTACCGTTTCAAAGGTTTTAGTCAATTCACGGCAAAAAGTCACCGCGCGGTCTGTACCAAATATCGTTGCCATGTCTTCTAGACTAGCTACGATGCGATGCGGCGCTTCATAAAAGATTAAAGTTTCGGTACGTGCGATTAGATCGCTCAGCTGTTTTTGACGACCATGCGTTTTGGCAGGCAAGAACCCAATAAAGCTAAATCGATCAGATGGTAACCCTGCTACTGACAGTGCGCCAATGGCAGCAGAAGCCCCAACGATAGGTGATACGGTCACGCCAGCTTCATGCGCGGCTTGCACCAGTTGATAACCTGGATCGCTGACTAGAGGTGTACCTGCATCACTAATCAAGGCAACCGAATGACCTTGCTCAATCATTTCAATAATTTTGGGCGTTTGAATGGCACTATTATGTTCGTGATAGGCCCATAGCTTATTGTGACCTTTTTGCTTTGTCGTCGTATCATCATTTTCGCTACTACTTTTGGCAGGACGAGTCTCTGAGTCTTTTGTCTCGTCAGCCTTACTGCCTTTGGTATCGATGCCAAAATGTGACAGCAGTTTACCTGAGGTGCGGGTGTCTTCGCAGGCAATGATGGCGACCTGCTTTAAGACATCAATTGCATGCGATGTCATGTCGGACATATTGCCAATCGGCGTGGCAACGATATAGAGACAAGCTGGCATCGCAGTAGGATTAGACATGAAAACCTCGGGTCGTTAAAAAGACGTTAGAAAATAATAGTGCGCTAGTATGTACAGTCGTTATCTATGGTTTTTCAGTCAAATAATGGGTGAGGGAACCAATAGATTTTGAGAGTAGAACGCGCAGAAGTGGCTAGTTTAGCATGTTGTGCTATGATAATTCTCAAATGTTAATCAGACCAATTAACCTTATGTCAAATCATAAGCCCTTGATCTTAACCTCACCAAAACAACGCCAAGGTAGTCGGTTTGAGCAGCAGGCATGTGAGTATTTACAAGCGCAAGGGTTGAGGTTGGTCGCGCAAAATTGGCAACAGCCAAAAGTAGGTGAGCTGGATCTGGTCATGATTGAGACAGGTTCAGCATGGTCAACATTAGTATTTGTTGAAGTTCGCCAGCGCAAGTTCTCGAATTATGGCGATGCAGCACTCAGCGTGACGACAAGCAAACAGCGTAAAGTTATTAAGACAGCGCAGTCCTTTTTGCAGCAGCATCCTGGGTATGCTCATTATGACTGCCGGTTTGATGTCATTGCTTACAACACGATGAATGAGTCAAATTCAAGAAATGAGCAGTTAGACAATCAACCAGAATGGATTCAAAATGCTTTTATAGCCAGTGCATGGTAATAGAGTAAATAAGATAGATGCTGCCAAGTGAAGCATCTAACCGCATCTGACAAGTAAGGTTCGTTACTAAAAAGCTAACCGCTGATGGCCAAAATTAAGTAAAGTAGCGGTTATAGTCAATTTTCTATAAATCAGATACAGTATTAGCTTACAGCTAAGTTTAGCTCATCACTACTAGAGCATGTTTTCTTTAAAATAAAGACACGGCCTAGATTAAGATTTGTTCAATTTATAAAATTGTCACAAACATGTTTTAAGAGGTAAATAATGACACGGATGCATTTGCGCACTGCTATTTTTGGTTCATCACGCCGTATTACGACTGGCATTATGATTGCTGCCTGCGTTGTCAGTACAGGTTGTGCCACCAATTATCTGACCAACAGTACAGAAGGGACTTATGGTGTACCAATGACTGAGCGCACGATTCCGCAGCGTCTGCTCGATCGTAGTATTGAACATACTGCCAAAATCAATGTATACGGGCTAAAAGAAGACTTGCAGCAAACCAGTCGTATGGGTATCGATAGCTTCAATAGCGAAGTGCTGCTCACAGGTGAAGTGCCAACTGAAACGCTCAAAGCAGAAGTAGAAAAAGTCGTTAGCTCTATGCCAGATGTACGCCGTGTCTATAATGAAATGGAAGTGAGTGCGTCAAAAGGGTATAGCTCAACGGTTCATGATGGTTATATCACTTCAAAGCTACTGGCGAAAATAGCCGCCAGCGATGGCGTGAGTGCGTCACAAATTAAAGCCGTTACCAATAATGGCGTGGTCTACATTATGGGTCGTATGACACCCACTCAGCAGAGTCATCTGATTGATATCGCCAATGGTACTGTTGGAGTCACCGAGTTGGTATTGCTGACAACTGTCGTTGACGATAGAGGCGTCAAAATAAATAATGATGACATCATGTATGAGAATAATTTGGCCAATCCTGCAGTAGCGCCAGCTGCCCAAGATACTACTATCAGCACGGCAACGCCTATTGTCATAACGGAAGAAGAGGCCAATACTACGCAGCCGTCTTCAAGCCCTTATATTGATCTTTATCAGAACCAGTAAGCATCCTTAGTTCGCCATGCAATAAAGGACGTTAATCACAATAAGCCTAAATAGTGATAACAGTAAAGGCACGAGAAATCTTCGGCCAGTGAGTACTATATCAATAGTAAAACGTAGCAGAGTCAGTGCATTAGCCAACGGTACTAATATCAAACACCTCATTGGCTAATGGATGAACCATTATCGCTGTTAGCCTGTTACTACTGATTGATAAATAAATATAATAGGATACTGGTCATGAAGGATTCACAGGCAAATATACAACCAAATAAAGAAAAAAGCGTCATTGGTAATATAGGCATACACAATAAACCTGCTCATAAGAAAACGCGAACGTTGAGATTTGGCGGTGCGGCAATATTGGCATTGGGCAGTATCGCTTTAGCCACGCAAAACGCACAGGCACTATCGCCGTTGGCTATCGTCAATGGGATTACTTCTAGTGGCGGCGTTGGGGTGAGTAAGGACATCTTATATGGTGATCAGCCTTCACAAGACCTAGATATCTATTATCCAAAACCGCTAGCACAAGCAATGAAATCTCAAAGTGCTATTAATACTAGCTATCCTATGGTGGTATTTGTCCATGGTGGTTCATGGGAGAGCGGCAATAAAGAACAATACGCATTTGTCGGTCAGAGCTTAGCCAAAGCAGGGTATGTCACCGCAGTGATTAATTACCGTAAAGCGCCTGAGCACGTCTATCCTGATTATGTCAAAGATGCGGCTCAAGCAATTGCTTGGAGTATTGAAAATGCGACCAGTCTCCATGCAGATCCGTCACGCCTAGCAGTGATAGGGCACTCTGCTGGCGCGTTTAATGCCGTTGCAGCCGTTGCTAATGAAGACTTTTTGGCACCTTATGGCATCAAGCCGACAGATATTGCGGCCGTTATCGGGATTGCAGGTCCTTATAGCTATGACTTCCGCAAGTTCAGTAGTGCAACAGCGTTTGACCCCAATGCCACACCTGATGAGGTGATGCCAGATCGCCAGATTAAAGGTGCGCAGCCACCGTATTTATTATTAACCGCAGAAAAAGACAAAATTGTACATGTGACTAATACAATCAAAATGACAGAAGCGTTTAAAAAAGCAGGCGTAACCGTTGAAACGGGCGAAATCGAAGGAGCCAGTCATGCAACCAGTATTGGCGCGATGGCACCGCCGCTACGCTGGGTCAATGATGTGCGTGCACAAGTATTGACCTACTTGGATAAAACGCTCAAATAGCTTATCACTATGCATATCGACGACTTTTGACCGTTTAATTGATAGCACTGTCTTAATGCTTAAACACACTTGAGTAAGACAGTACTGTAAGATATGCAAACTCTTGTTATAATGTCATCACTTTAAATCTATACCCTATTCTAAACTTTAAGGCAGACCATTCTATGAGCATGAACGCTGACGATTTGATCGCATTTTTACAGACTCACTTCCCAGACGCTTTTATTCAAGCTGCCAACCAAGGTAATAAGTTTGACGTACGCGTGGTCGATGCCAGCTTTGAAGGCAAACGCGAGGTTCAACGTCAGCAAGCAGTATATGCGTTAGTTAATGACAAGATTGCGAGTGGCGATATTCACGCACTCAATATCCAAGCGCTGACGCCTGCTGAGTGGGACGTTCAATCAAAAGGCTAATCAAATAGCTGTCTATATGACTAGATATTACTGAATCGGCCATATGCATGGTTGAGAGTTGTAGTTCTGGTTTTCATAATTTTCTATACTCATCGCTAGGTTGTCACCTTTATGGATCAATTTTTAATCACTGGTAGTAGTCGTATCGCAGGGGAAGTCACCATCTCAGGCGCCAAGAATGCCGCTTTGCCGTTACTCGCAGCTATGATATTGGCTGAGACTCCAACGACACTGCATAACGTGCCGTCACTACAAGACGTGCGAACGTTGATTGAATTGATCGGTGGCATGGGTATCAAAATCCAAAAGCAAGATGATACGGTCACTTGCGATACCAAGAGTATCGATAACTTTTATGCCCCGTATGATTTGGTAAAAACCATGCGCGCGTCAATCTTGGTGCTAGGGCCGTTATTGGCACGTTTCGGCGAAGCCGAAGTCTCATTGCCAGGTGGTTGTGCGATTGGTTCACGTCCTGTTGATCAGCATCTAAAGGCTTTTGAAGCGATGGGTGCCGAAATCAGTGTAGAGAATGGCTATGTAAAAGCCCAAGCGCCAAAAGGTGGCAAGCTATTAGGCTGTAATTTCTCATTTGATATGATTACCGTCGGCGGTACTGAAAACGTCATCATGGCAGCAGCATTGGCCAAAGGTACAACCGTCTTAGGCAATTGTGCGTTAGAGCCAGAAGTGGTTGATTTGGCCAATATGTTGGTTGCAATGGGTGCCAAAATAAGCGGTATCGGTACATCAACGATGACTATCGAAGGGGTAGAGCGTCTACACGGCTGTGAGTACTCAGTTGTCCCTGACCGTATTGAGACAGGCTCATACCTTGCTGGTGCCTTGATGACACGTGGTGATGTATTGACCAAAAAAACATCTGCTCTATTGCTGACGCCAGTGCTAGAGAAGTTCGAAGACATGGGTGCGGTTATTACGACAGGTGATGACTGGATTCGCGCACAAATGAAAGGCCGTCCGAAGGCGGTTGATATTCGTACCCAGCCACATCCTGGTTTTCCAACGGATATGCAAGCTCAACTAATGGCGATTGCCTGCTTAGCTGACGGTACGAGTACTTTTATCGAAAACATTTTCGAAAACCGCTATATGCATGTACCAGAGCTCAATCGTTTGGGCGCGTCTATTCAGGTTGACGGTCACACTGCCGTAGTACGAGGTGTCGAAAACTTTACTGCAGCACCAGTGATGGCGACGGATTTACGCGCATCTATGTCATTGGTAATGGCAGCGGCGACCGCTGAAGGCGAGAGCCTGATTGACCGTATTTACCACATCGATCGTGGTTATGAGCATGTTGAAGACAAGCTGCGTAGCTTAGGCGTGAACATTGAGCGTATTAATACCAACGCTTAATATTGATTGACTCAATATCGACTGTTACCCATATTACGTTATAAATTAAAAACTCCCCTTTGAGTAGGGGACTGCACATGGACACGATGTCATTATGACTGAGACAAGCAAATCTTTACCAGCCAGCGGTTTATTAAACGAAGTAAACGATGAGTTTTCAGGTCTAACCTTGGCTTTATCAAAAGGCCGCATTTTAGAAGAGACCATGCCACTGTTACGTGCAGCTGGCGTTGATCTTTTAGAAGATCCTGAAGCGTCACGTAAACTTATTTTTCCAACCTCAAATCCAAATGTACGTGTATTGATTTTGCGTGCCAGCGACGTGCCGACCTATGTCGAACATGGCGCTGCTGACTTTGGGGTGGCAGGTAAAGATGTGTTGCTTGAGCATGGTGCCAATCATGTTTATGAATTGCTCGATTTGCAGATTGCTCAGTGTAAACTGATGACTGCGGGTGTGAAAGATGCACCGCTGCCAAATCGTCGTCTGCGTATCGCGACCAAATATGTCAATGTCGCTCGTGCTTATTTTGCTAGCCAAGGGCAGCAGGTTGATGTCATCAAACTTTACGGTTCGATGGAGCTTGCGCCGTTGGTTGGCTTGGGTGATTTGATCGTCGATGTGGTCGACACAGGTAACACACTGCGCGCCAATGGGCTTGAAGCACGCGATCATATTTGCGATGTTTCATCACGTCTGATTGTCAATCAAGTGAGCTATAAGCGCAAATTTGCACTACTAGAACCAATCTTAGATAGCTTTAAAAATAGTATCGCCAATAGCTAATTATCCAGTGCAAGTCATTGGTAATATAAAGCATGGTTATACAAATTTTTAAACCAGTTTAGCAGGCTATGAGTGACGTAGCGTGCTAAACTGGTTTTGTTGTCTTAGCTTGCGAAAATGTAAAATCACCGTAAAATTCAGACAAGAAGACATCGAATAAGTCGCAATATTTTGAAAGATAAAACTACTTTACTCAGTTCCAAACCGTTCATTTTTAGCACTACTTTATGCTCAGATATAGGATTAGGTCATGCGCCAGTTAAGTACCCAAAATGCCGATTTTGATAGTCAATTGACACAGTTGCTTGCCTTTGAAACAGTCAATGATGCTGAACTACTACATACCGTCGATGATATCATCGCCCAAGTACGTGCTGATGGTGATAGCGTCGTGTTGGCATTGACTCAGCAGTTTGACCAGAATCCAGCAACGTCGATGCAAGAGTTAGAGTTGTCTAAAGAAGCGCTTGCTGAAGCGTTTGCCAATCTTGATGAAAAAGTAAAGACAGCGCTGACCACAGCCGCAACTCGGGTACAGACATTCCATGAGCGCCAAGTGCAAGAAACATGGCAGTATGAGGATGAGCTAGGCAACCGATTGGGTCAAAAAGTCACGCCACTTGATCGCGTTGGGATTTATGTGCCGGGTGGTTTGGCTTCTTATCCATCGTCAGTATTGATGAATGCTATTCCTGCTAAGGTAGCTGGCGTCACTGAAGTTATCATGGTAGTGCCAGCGCCTAAAGGCGTGCTCAATCCGTTAGTATTGGCAGCGGCACATCTGGCTCAAGTCGATCGCGTCTTTACCATTGGTGGCGCTCAAGCGGTAGCAGCCTTAGCTTACGGTACGGAAACCATCCCAGCTGTGGACAAAATCACAGGACCAGGCAACAAATATGTCGCAGCAGCCAAGCGCGCGGTATTTGGTCAAGTTGGTATCGATATGATTGCTGGACCTTCAGAAGTATTGGTGTATGCAGAAGGTGAATCACAAGATAGAGCTGACTGGCTAGCGATGGATCTGTTGTCACAAGCTGAGCACGATCGTATTGCACAAGCTATCTTTGTGACGACTAGCGAAAAGCAGCTCAACGAAGTAGCGCTAGAAATAGAAAAAGCACTGGCTGAGCTGCCAAAAGCAGATATCGCGCGTGACTCGCTGCAAAATCGCGGTGCACTGATTTTGGTAAAAGATCGTAGCGAAGGTATGGCACTTATCAATCGTATCGCTCCTGAGCATTTAGAGTTATCTGTTGATAATCCTGACGTACTGTTAAACGATATTCGTCATGCCGGCGCTATCTTTATGGGCCGTCATACGCCTGAAGCTATTGGGGACTACTGTGCAGGACCAAATCATGTACTGCCAACATCAGGCACAGCTCGATTTTCTTCGCCGTTAGGTGTTTACGATTTTCAAAAGAAATCATCCATTATTTATTGCAGTGAATCTGGTAGTAAGCCTTTGGCTGAGACAGCTGATATTTTAGCGCAGCGTGAGGACTTAGAAGCCCATGCGCGTTCAGCTCGTTATCGTTATCAGTAATTGATTTTGAATTTTTAGCTTTTACTTTTGATATTTATTTTTAATAGTCTTTTTGGCTAATAGTAGGATAATTTATGAGTGAGTCAAAGATAGACACCAGACTGTGGTCGTCTAAAGCACGCAACTTGTCACCTTATGTTCCAGGTGAGCAGCCGCAACACGACAATCTATGCAAACTAAATACCAATGAAAACCCGTTTCCACCCTCGCCAAAAGTAGGGGAGGCTATTGCCAAGGTCTTGGAACAGCAAGCTGATGAGTTACGTTTGTATCCTGCTCCTGAATCTAATGACCTACGTGCTGCATTAGCACAGTCATACAACCTTGATATCAATCAAGTATTCGTTGGTAATGGTTCAGATGAAGTCTTGGCGTTAGTCTTTGCTAGCTTCTTTTTAAAAGAGCGTCCGCTGCTATCACCTGATATTGGTTACAGTTTTTATCCTGTATATGCGCAGACGTTTGGAGTAGAGCTTGTACAGATTCCTCTAGAAGAAGATTTTAGCATTGATCCTGATGCTTATCGTCAGCCTTGTAGTGGTATCATCATTGCTAACCCTAATGCACCAACAGGCTTACTGCTGTCGCTTGCTGATATTCGCAAACTTGCGAGTGAGCATTCTAATGCAGTCATTGTGATTGATGAAGCGTATATCGATTTTGCTCAGATAGAAGAAAGCAATGGAGATGCTCCAGTCTCAGCGGTGAGTTTAATCAATGAGTGTGATAACGTTATCGTGACCCAAACCTTCTCAAAGTCGCGCTCGCTTGCTGGTTTGCGCGTTGGTATGGCCTTTGGCAATGCATCGTTGATTGAAGCACTAACACGGATGAAAAATAGCTTTAACAGCTATCCATTGGATAAGTTGGCTCAGGCTGGGGCGACTGCGAGTGTGTTAGACATTGAGTATTTTGAGCAAACCCGTCAGCAAGTCATTGATTTACGTACGTCGCTGACAGCAGAGTTGACTACATTGGGCTATAAGGTCCTACCGTCACATGCCAACTTCGTATTCGCTCGTCCAAAAGATGGCAATGCAAGTGCTGTCGCGAGTGCGTTACGCGAGCAAGGCATTATCGTTCGCCATTTTGATAAGCCGCGTATTGCAGAGTACTTGCGTATTACTATCGGTACAGCAGAGCAGAACAACCGTTTGATTGATGCGCTAAAAGCCTTGCAAGTCGATGCTAGCGTTGTTGCTGAATAGTATTGTATTGATAGTTTAATGTAGAATATGAATAGGTTAGTCTCTTTATTCAGAACGCAAAACACTATCGATAAGTCTTAAAAATAAAGCCTGATAACGTTATGTTGACAGGCTTTTTTAATTCTAAATTAGTAATGACATTTCACTTTGGCAGGCTACATATTCTGAGCCAAGACTGATAATAAATTACCTACTTTATCTAAGCATTCTTGGTATTCAGCATCACAATCTGACGCGACCGTAATACCACCACCTGCCCACAGGTTAACGTGTCTTTCTTTATTACAGTCATCATTCGACAAAGCGTTGGCTTGCAGTGTACGAATCAAAACATTCCATTGACCACTACCATCAAAGTTCATATAACCCATAGTGCCGCAATAAGCACCGCGTGGCGTAGATTCCAGTTCAGCGATGATTTCGACAGCGCGTTTTTTTGGTGTGCCAGTGATAGAGCCAGCAGGCAAACTACCAAACAATACAGCCAATGGATGAGCATCAACTTTTAGCTCAGCGGTAATAGTACTGACCATATGATGCACGTTGCTAAAGCTTTCAATCGCAAATAATTGCGGTACTTTCACACTACCAATTTTGGCGTATTTGCCCAAATCATTACGCAGTAAATCTACAATCATGACATTTTCGGCACGGTCTTTTTCGCTATTGACCAGTTGCTGCTTATACACTTCATCTTGCTCGTTAGTACCACCTCGCGGCATGGTTCCCTTGATAGGTTTGGTGCAAATAGAGTGTTTGCCAGTGTCGATTTCTCTAGTGAATGTAAAAAACAACTCAGGTGAGCAGCTCAACAATTCAAAATGATTGCTGTCTGCGACAAAGCTGTTGCTTCTATTTAGGTAATCACCATCATTACGAGCAACGCTCACATATCCTGCAAAAGGCGCTTTTGTATTGCGATATAGCGCAGGCAAATAGTCAATAAGCGAAAAGGCTGATTGAACATCGTTATTTTCACGCGCTAAACTGCCAGACCATTTCTGTGTCAGGTTTATCTGATAGCAGTCACCTTGCTGTAGATAATCTTGTGTGCGATTAAATGCTTGTTGATAATCAAGCTTACTCCATCGCGGACTTAAAACTAGGGGGGTGATGTTTGATACATTTTTAAACTGTGACTGATTGAGGTGTTTATCAGACAGTTTTTGATCCAGTTCATCTAGGTAAGAGGTAAGAGTATTTATAAGAATATCGTTTGTCTCATGATCGGTATTCTCAGAAGCATCATTGTTAGTTAGATGACTCTTTAACATCCAACCTGTATCAGCATATGCTGTAGGCGTTAGATAAATATCATAATGTCCCAACGAGGCACACGGCTGCATTGCCAATTCAATTCTATCGGCAGGACTTAGTTCGAGAGCTGCAATATCATAACCAATAAAACCGATTAGCCCGTGATAATAACTGGGTTTTGGGATTTCTTCGTTATTGATATATGACGTATTATGATTAGCTTCTTGAGCATTGCTATAAGCAATCAGCTCCTCTTGCCACTCTAGATAGCTTATATATGCTGTCGTACTAGCATAACTATTATTATCGCTATTTACATCAGTATCGTGACTTAAGTCAGTATTGCGAAAACTTTTAATCACTTTATAAATACTAGGTAAACTATTAAGAGCTTGCTTATCATTGAGATAAATAGACCAGCTGACTTTTGGGAGGAAACCGATTACTGGTCGACCATCATTATTAAGCCAAACAAGTTGCCAGTTTGCTTTAATATCTTGAGCGAGCAAGTGACGTTGTAGCTGCGGTATCAGCTCTGCAGCAGATAAGTCACCAAAACGCCAGCTAGGTTTGCTAGCTGGCGATGGCGCAGAATCTGTCTGCTCAGTTGCATTGTGGTTTGATACAAGCATGGGTTAAGCGTCAAACTTTTTGATAATTAGCGTAGCGTTAGTACCACCAAAGCCAAAGCTATTACTCATCAAGGTTTCAAGATTTGCTGCACGCATTTCGGTGACGATATCGAAACCTTCAGCAGCAGGATCTAAGTTATCAACATTGATACTCGGAGCGATAAAGCCGTCCTGTAGCATTAGTAGACAATAAATCAGCTCTTGTGCACCAACAGCGCCCAAGCTATGGCCTGTCATTGATTTGGTTGAGCTGATAGCAGGTACTTTACTGACGTCATTATCAAATACTTTAGCAATCGCTTTAAGCTCAGTAATATCGCCTAGTGGTGTACTAGTACCATGACTATTGATGTAATCGACACTTTCTAGACCCGCTTCGGCCAAGGCTTGTTGCATACAGCGAACAGCACCTTCACCGCTTGGCGCAACCATTTCTGCACCATCAGAGCTGGCACCATAGCCAACGATTTCAGCCAAAATATTGGCACCGCGTGCTTGAGCATGCTCTAGACTCTCTACAACCACCATCGCGCCACCAGCAGCAATCACAAAACCGTCACGGTCTTTGTCATAGGCTCTTGAGGCAAGTTTTGGTGTGTCGTTATACTGAGTACTAACTGCGCCCATGGCATCAAACATACAAGACTGTGTCCAATGCTCAGCTTCACTACCACCAGCCAATATCACATCGGCTTTACCCAATTGGATAAGCTCAGCAGCATGACCGATACAGTGTGTTGAAGTCGCACAGGCAGAGGCGAGCGAGTAGGAGACGCCTTGGATTTTGAGGCCGGTTGCTAAAGCAGCTGATACTGAGCTGCCCATTGTCTTTGGTACTGCCATTGCGCCGACACCGCGTAGACCTTTTTCGCGCATAGCATCGATAGCATTGACGATATTTTCTGTTGATGCGCCCCCCGAACTTGCCACTACACCCACTCGTGGGTTGTTATTGATAGTATCAAGTGACAGGCCTGAGTGCTCAATCGCATTTAGCGCACTAACATAAGCATAGAGACTGGCGTCACTAAAGAATCGTTTCAGCTTACGATCGATACCACTGGTATCAAGTTCTGATTGATTGATACTACCGCTCACGTGTGATTTAAACTCGTGCTCAGCATAAGAATCGTTAAATGTGATGCCAGACTGACCTTCTTTAAGGGCAGTTGTGACAGTATCTAAATCATGTCCAATACAAGAGACAATCCCTGCTCCAGTAATAACGACGCGGCGCATATGCTATTCCTTATAAGTAACGACTTGCTAGCAGTTGGTTGCAATAATCGTGGTAAATCTATATATGATGTTTAACTATGAGTTAATTCGAGCATTATAATGAAAAAATAGTCTATGTAGATAACGATAGCATGGATTTAGGTAACTAAATTCTGTTAACGGTCTATCAGAGGCAATATAAATTCAGTGTACAATTATGCTCTCAGTTATGGCACATGATAACGTATCAAGCGCTGAAAATCTTTGGACAAGTGTAAAATAACGACAAAATAACATTTATGACTGAGTGTTGAGTAAAGAGATGAGAAGTAAGACTAGCTACTGACTATGGACGAAATTATACTTTAGATACAAAATTTGTGATTCTAATAACATTGTTCGCACTGACACCAGTTACGATAACTGGCTAAAATAATAGATTCATTATTATTAATAATTAACTATCATATTAAAATACAACTATATTAAAAACCAACTCATCATATTAAGGACATCACGATGGCAAAGCGTAGTACTCTTTCTAAAAGCATCAATACCATTGGCTCTTTTACTCGAAACAATCTAGAGCGTGTAGGGGCTATGATTGACAGCGTAAACGCTAAAACGGGCAAACCGCGTCAATACAAAGCCGTCGACCTAGGCGATGAAGACTACCAACAAGACTTGTTTCGTGAGCAAACGTTGAAGGCGACGCAGCAACTTTTAGGACCACGTTTTGCTACTTATGGTAAATATGCCAAGAAAGTTGTGCCGAATAGTTTTTTTCAATCAACAGTTGATGGCGCATTTGCCCAAGTGGCCAACCTCGCTGCGAACTGGAGTCAACTCGACTTACCTAATGAACATCGCTTTGCCAATATTGCTACCTTAGATGACGAAGAGCGTTATGCGCTAGCTACTGATATTGCTAACCAAAATCGCGCGCTTGCAATGATGGGTGGTTTGACGGGTTTGGCAGGTCTACCAGGTTTGCTCGCTGATACATTATGGCTATTACTGGTTTCATTACGTACGGTTTATCAGATTGCTGCTGTATACAATAAGCCACTAACAGGTAAGCAAGGCGTCAAGATGGCGTACGAACTACTATCAAACGCTGATCTGAGAAAGATGCAAGAAAAACAAGCGCTACTAGCTGGTCTAGGTATTGGTAAAGGTTTGCTCGATAATGCTCAGAGCAACGGATTGCATAGTGAACTTAAAAATCTCGGTCTGAAAAATAAAAATGTAAATTTCTATGCTGAGCAAATAGACAAAGTCGCCAGTCAAGTAGGTATTGATTTAGATCAGATTAATTTATCATGGGTTCGTCGTTTTATTCCTGTCACCGCAGTAGCGATCGGCATGCACTATAACAGCCAATTGATCGACGAAGTTATTGGCGTTGCTCAAGCGACCTTTGCACCAGAAGCAAAATTGGCTAATCGTGCTATTACTGATGACAGCAGTAGTGAGGCTAAAGTAGAAAAGGCTGATACTAATGAGGCGAAAAAAGACACAGAGCACAAAGAAAAAAGCAGTAACTCAGAAAAAGTTACTGATAAAGAAGAAGCTAGTAAAGAAGAAGCTAGTAAAGAAGAAACTAGCAGTAAAAAAGACGCAGACAAGTAAACGTCTGATAAAAAAGCCAAGTAATAGACATATTATTTGCTAGTTGGGTTATAGGTTTATAAGCGCAATGGTATTTATCTTAGTTTGATTGAGCAACACGACTTGAAAATTAGGATAAATACCACCACTTAGTTACTATCAAGTACCATTTCAATGTTAAACATCTTTTCTTAATGATGCTTGAGCTCGCTTTGTTTGCTTTATTTATTACGCTATTTTTCGGCGAAAAATCTATAAAGTGATACAATGAGAGGCTGAATGCATATCTATCAAATGTTGTAAAGCGAAACCATTCATAAGTGGTTGAAATAGCAGCAACAACTCTTTATAATACACTGTCCTAAAAATGGGTGCCCCGAAATCTGCAATTATTGTCAGATAGATGGTGCATTGGCCCATTTTTTTGTTTTATACCAAACGGGAGAAGGATGCCTTATGGCAACAACTAACCAATTGATTCGTAAAGGTCGCAAAACCATCAAGGAAAAGTCAAAAGTTCCTGCGTTGGAAGCGTGCCCACAGCGTCGCGGTGTATGTACTCGTGTATATACTACCACGCCAAAAAAACCTAACTCTGCCATGCGTAAAGTATGTCGTGTACGTTTGACTTCAGGCTATGAAGTATCAAGTTACATCGGCGGCGAAGGTCATAACCTACAAGAGCACAGTGTTGTTCTAATCCGTGGTGGTCGTGTAAAAGATCTACCAGGTGTACGTTATCACACTGTTCGCGGTGCATTAGATTGCGCAGGCGTTAAAGACCGTAAGCAAGGTCGCTCTAAGTACGGTGCTAAGAAGCCTAAAGTTTAATAACTAAACGTTATTAGATAAGCTTTTTGCACTACCCAATAACTGTGCATGGGTTTGGTGTCAGTAGTAATATCGCTTTTATATAAATATATATCTGTGATTTGCTCTTAAAACATACCACCATGCAGTAAGGCTAACTGATAACTCACTGCTATATCCTAATGGTAAGTAGTCGATGTTGTGAATGTTAGACACTCCTGAAGATAAGGAAATTTATTATGCCAAGACGTCGCGTCGTTGCTGCCCGTGAGATCCTACCGGATCCTAAGTTTGGTAGCCAAACTGTTGCAAAATTCATCAACCATGTAATGAGTGATGGTAAAAAATCTACTGCTGAGCGTATCGTTTACGGTGCACTTGAGACAGTAAGTGAGAAGCGTAAAGTTGAAGATCCAGTATCTTTCTTCGAAGAAGTGCTAGAAAATGTACGCCCAATGGTAGAAGTAAAAGCTCGCCGCGTTGGCGGTGCAACCTATCAAGTACCAATGGAAGTACGCCCCTCCCGTCGTACTGCATTGGCTATGCGTTGGTTAGCTGAAGCTGCTGCTAAGCGTTCTGAAAAATCAATGGCTTTGCGTTTAGCTGGCGAATTGAATGATGCTGCTGATGGCAAAGGCGCTGCTATGAAAAAGCGTGACGAAGTTCACCGCATGGCAGATGCTAACAAAGCATTCTCTCATTACCGTTTCTAAGCTACTTTTTAATAGTAGCTTGAGATTAGAGGCTCATGCCATCTAATCTTACATTGTTGTTTATTCTATTGATTGCCGCCATCATCATTCGGTCATATATAAATGTTATTTATTGATGACTGAGGTGGCGGACATCTATCCAGATGTCTCTCTTAACAAATACAGTTTTTGCTGGAGAGCATCCCAAATTTGATGCCGCACTATTCTTAGTATTTGCTCTTTTTTTGTCCGTATTAGGCTCAATAATCAGTAAGTAATATTACGAAGCTGAACGCTTTGTCATAGAGTATGAGGTAGAGACACAATACATTATTATATACACGACTTTTCCTAGGAAAACACTATGGCTCGTAAAACTCCCCTAAAACGCTATCGCAATATTGGTATCTCAGCGCACATCGATGCTGGTAAGACAACCACTACAGAGCGTGTTTTATTCTATACCGGTGTTAGCCACAAAATTGGCGAAGTACATGATGGCGCAGCCACTATGGACTGGATGGAGCAAGAACAAGAGCGTGGTATTACTATTACCTCAGCGGCAACAACTTGTTTTTGGTCAGGTATGGCTAAACAGTTTGACGAACACCGTATCAACATCATCGATACCCCAGGTCACGTTGACTTCACGATCGAAGTTGAACGTTCTATGCGTGTACTTGATGGCGCTTGCATGGTTTACTGTGCAGTAGGCGGCGTTCAGCCACAGTCTGAGACCGTATGGCGTCAGGCGAACAAATATAAAGTACCACGTCTTGCATTTGTAAACAAAATGGATCGTGTTGGTGCTGATTTCTATCGTGTTATAGAACAGATCAAAACTCGTTTGGGTGGTAACCCTGTACCATTGGTTATCCCAATTGGTAAAGAAGATGACTTCGAAGGCGTTGTTGATCTAGTGACCATGAAAGCTATCTATTGGGACGAAGCGTCTCAAGGTATGCAGTATGATGAGCGCGAAATCCCAACTGAACTACAAGAAAAAGCAGCAGAATACCGCGAGCACCTTGTAGAAAACGCTGCTGAAGCAAACGAAGAGTTGATGAACGAATACCTAGAAAACGGTGAATTGACTGTAGAACAAATTCACGGTGCTATTCGTCAGTTAACTATCGATAACGAAATCATCCCGCTTCTTTGTGGTACTGCCTTTAAGAACAAAGGTGTACAGAAGATGCTAGATGCCGTTATTCAGTATCTACCTGCACCAATCGACGTACCTGCTATTAAAGGTATTCTTGATGACAAAGACGAAAGCGAAGGCAGCCGTGAAGCATCAGATGAAGCACCTTTCTCAGCACTAGCGTTCAAAATCATGAATGACAAATTCGTTGGTAACTTAACCTTCGTACGTGTTTATTCTGGTGTAATGAAGCAGGGTAGCAGTGTTTATAACCCAGTTAAGATGAAGCGTGAGCGTGTTGGCCGTATCGTACAGATGATGGCAAACTCTCAAGAAGAGCTTGCAGAGATTCGTACTGGTGATATCGCAGCTCTAGTCGGCATGAAAGATGTGACTACTGGTGATACGCTATGTGATGAAGACAACGTGATCACTCTTGAGCGTATGGAATTCCCAGATCCAGTTATCTCTCTAGCTGTTGAGCCAAAGACCAAAGCTGACCAAGAAAAAATGTCAATCGCTCTTGGCCGTTTGGCAAAAGAAGATCCATCGTTCCGTGTACACACTGACGAAGAATCTGGTCAGACAATCATCAGTGGTATGGGTGAGCTACATCTAGAGATTCTTGTTGACCGTATGAAGCGTGAATTCAACGTTGAAGCAAACATCGGTGCACCTCAGGTTGCTTATCGTGAGACGATTCGTAACACTGTTGAACAAGAAGGCAAATTCGTACGTCAAACAGGTGGTCGTGGTAAGTTTGGTCATGTTTGGTTACGTCTTGAGCCACTTGATCCAGCTGGCGACACTGAATATGAATTCGCTGAAGAAGTTGTTGGTGGTACTGTACCAAAAGAATTCCACGGTGCTGTTGATAAAGGTATCCAAGAGCGCATGAAAAACGGCGTACTTGCAGGCTACCCAGTAGTTGGCGTAAAAGCGACCTTGTATGATGGTTCTTATCATGACGTTGACTCTGATGAATTGTCATTTAAGATGGCTGGTTCTATGGCCTTCAGAAAAGGTTTCTTAGCAGCTGATCCAGCACTACTTGAGCCAGTAATGAAAGTAGAAGTTGAAACACCTGAAGACTACATGGGCGACATCATGGGCGATCTTAACCGTCGTCGTGGTTTGGTACAGGGTATGGAAGATCTACCTGGCGGTACTAAACAGATTCGTGCTGAAGTACCATTAGCGGAAATGTTTGGTTATGCCACTCAAATGCGCTCTATGTCACAAGGCCGTGCAACTTACTCAATGGAATTCCAAAAGTACGCTGAAATTCCAAAATCAGTTGCTGCTGAAATCATCTCTAAGTTCAACTCTAAAGATGATGACGAGTAAATAAAGCTTACTGAAAGTGACAATATAGAGTACGTCTGTGTATTGTCACTAAAGAATACGCCAATAACTTGTTAAAAGACTTGTTATTGGCCGCGATTTTCTTATAATATCTGCACATTAGTATGTGCAACCTTTTAACAATTATCTTAATGTGGTCAAAATCGTCTTAATTATCATATTTATATGAGTTAAGTCTTGAACCCCAAAAAAAGAGGAAATACCCATGGCAAAGGCCAAGTTTGAACGTAACAAGCCACACGTCAACGTCGGTACAATCGGACACGTTGATCATGGTAAAACAACCCTTACCGCTGCAATCGCAACCGTAGCTGCAATCACCTCTGGTGGCGAAGCAAAAGACTACGCGTCTATTGACTCAGCACCAGAAGAAAAAGCACGTGGTATCACCATCAACACCTCACACGTAGAATATGACACAGACAGCCGTCACTACGCACACGTAGATTGCCCAGGTCACGCCGATTATGTTAAAAACATGATCACTGGTGCTGCCCAGATGGACGGCGCAATCCTAGTCGTATCTGCAACTGACGGCCCAATGCCACAAACACGTGAGCACATCTTGCTTTCACGTCAGGTTGGCGTACCGTACATCATCGTATTCATGAACAAATGTGACATGGTTGATGACGAAGAATTGTTAGAACTAGTAGAAATGGAAGTTCGTGAATTATTGAACGACTATGACTTCCCAGGCGATGACACTCCTATCGTTAAAGGTTCTGCTACTGAAGCCCTAAAAGGCTCACAAGAAAAATACGGCCAACCAGCTGTTGTAGAACTACTAAACGTACTAGACACCTACATCCCAGAGCCAGAGCGTGACATCGACAAAGCATTCCTAATGCCAATCGAAGACGTATTCTCAATCTCAGGTCGTGGTACCGTAGTAACAGGCCGTGTTGAATCTGGTATCGTTAAAGTTGGCGACGAGATCGAAATCGTTGGTATCCGTGACACTCAAAAAACCACCTGTACTGGTGTAGAGATGTTCCGTAAACTGCTTGACGAAGGTCGTGCAGGCGAAAACTGTGGCGTACTACTACGTGGTACTAAGCGTGAAGACGTACAACGTGGCCAAGTACTAGCTAAGCCAGGTTCAATCACTCCTCACACCAAGTTTGACGCTGAAGTATATGTATTGTCAAAAGAAGAGGGTGGTCGTCACACACCATTCCTAAACGGCTATCGTCCACAGTTCTACTTCCGTACTACTGACGTAACTGGCGCAATCCAATTACAAGACGGTACTGAAATGGTAATGCCTGGTGATAACGTTGAGATGGGCGTAGAGCTTATCCACCCAATCGCTATGGACAAAGGTCTTCGCTTCGCAATTCGTGAAGGCGGCCGTACTGTAGGCGCTGGTGTTGTTGCTAACGTATTGAACTAATATAAGTCTCAGCAATGAGCTTATGAATTAGTCACAAAAAAGGTCATCCTATCTAGGGTGGCCTTTTTTTGTGGGAGAATGTGAATCATTATTATAATTAGAATAATAGCTTTAGCGAAACAATAACTCACGATATGTGAGATAGAGATAATTATTTGTTAGATAGCATATTGTAATCTACGGCATAGCTTGTTATATTATCGCTGCACTTAATGCTAGCAGTTATTTTAGACTGCAGTGGTGCAAAATCAGGTAAAATTAATAATTTTACCGTCAAGGGCTTGCATTCTATGCTAAATATTGTATAATACTGTCCTTTACACCCATAGGCGATTGGCTCAATTGGTAGAGCATCGGTCTCCAAAACCGAGGGTTGTAGGTTCGAGTCCTACATCGCCTGCCATCTTCTTATCACATCTTTGTTGTACCCCACCATCTCCGAAGCGAGTTCTTTATGAGCAATGATCAAGATAACCTCGAGACTAAGTTATCTGATGCCAAGGCGGTTGCTGGTGGAATGCTGTCTAAAAATAAGCATGTTTCAGCTAGCGGTACTACTGCTGTTGAAGTGGCTAAGACTGGCTCAATAAAAGATTTGATTTTGTGGCTACTTGCCGCAGCTGTATTAATCGGTGCGACTCTAGTAAATCAATATTTACCAGGCTATTGGCAACCTGCCAACGATGTCTGGGTACGTATTGGTATTATTGTCGCACTTGTTGTATTTGCATTAGTCTGTTTGGCGCTAACGCATCAAGGCCGTGCTTTTAAAATATTATTAAAAGACGCTGCCGTTGAGCTTCGCCGAGTGACGTGGCCAGGTAAAGACGAAACTTTTCAATATACATGGCAAGTGATTGTCGTGATTGCGATTGCCGGTTTCTTTATTTGGTTATTGGATAACTTTTTTAATTGGTTCGTTGGTATCTTTATCGGTTAATAGCACGTATTAGTGACTATTAGCGAGACATTTACTCATAACGACTTATTTATAATGATCAGGAGCGTGATATGCGTTGGTATATTGTCCAAGCGTTTTCAGGATATGAAAAACAAGTACAACGTTCATTAACTGATCGTATTAACCGTAGTGACTTCGCTGAGTCATTCGGTGATGTATTGGTTCCTACTGAAGAAGTCGTCGAAATGAAAGACGGCAAAAAACGTAAGAGTGAGCGTAAGTTCTTTCCTGGATATGTATTGATCCAAATGGAAATGAACGATAATACTTGGCATATCGTGAAAGACTGTCCTCGTATTATGGGCTTCATCGGTGGTACGCCTGAGATGCCTGCACCGATTACGCAAGTAGAAGCTGATCGCATTTTAAACCGTTTGAACCAGACTGAAACTGACCCACGTCCTAAGACTCTATTTGAGCCAGGCGAAGAGTTGTTGGTTATCGATGGTCCATTTACTGACTTTAAAGGGTTGGTAGAAAAAGTGGATTATGAGAAGTCTAAACTGCATCTAACGGTAAACGTATTTAATCGACCTACACAGGTTGAGCTTGAATTTAGTAAAGTTGAAAAACTAGACTAAATTAGCAAAAAATTCATCAACCGGGGAGCTGTTAGTCAATTAGGTATATACCACGTTGATTTGGCGCTATTACCCATTTAGGAGAGTATCATGGCTAAGAAGATTGATGGTTACATCAAACTGCAAGTGCCTGCAGGCAAAGCAAATCCTTCACCACCTATTGGTCCAGCTTTGGGTCAAAAAGGCGTGAACATCATGGCGTTCTGTAAAGAATTTAACGCTGCGACCTCAGGCCAAGAGCCAGGTCTACCGATCCCAACTGAGATCACAGTATACAGCGACAAATCTTTTACCTTCATCATGAAGTCACCACCAGCTGCATACTTACTACGTAAGGCTGCTGGTATTGCTAAAGGTTCAGGTACACCGAACACTGCTAAAGTTGGTAAAGTTGACCGTGCACAACTAGAAGACATCGTTAAGACTAAGAATGCAGATTTAACTGCTGCTGATCTTGACGCTGCTGTTCGTACCATCGCTGGTACTGCACGTTCAATGGGTATTACCGTGGAGGGTGTATAATGTCTAAGCTAACCAAACGTCAAAAAGAAATTCAAAGCCGTATTGATAACGAAAAACAGTACACTATTGAAGAAGCGGTTCAAATCCTAAACGATTTGCCAGCGCTAAAATTCAAAGAGTCTATCGATATCGCGGTAAACTTGGGCGTTGACCCACGTAAATCTGATCAAGTAGTTCGTGGTGCAACTAACCTACCTGCTGGTACTGGTAAAACCAAACGCGTTGCTGTATTCGCTCAAGGCGCTGCTGCTGAAGCCGCTAAAGAAGCTGGTGCAGACATCGTTGGTTTTGAAGACCTAGCAGAGCAAATCAAAGCCGGTAACATGGACTTTGATGTTGTTATCGCAGCTCCAGATGCAATGCGTGTTGTTGGTCAGTTAGGTACTATCCTAGGCCCACGTGGTCTAATGCCTAACCCTAAAGTTGGTACGGTAACGCCAAACGTTGCTGAAGCTGTGACTAATGCGAAAGCTGGTCAGGCTCAGTACCGTGTTGATAAAGCTGGTATCATCCATGCAACTATCGGCCAAGTTGGTTTCACTGCTGATCAAATCGAGCAAAACGCGCAAGCGATTCTTTCTGATCTAAAGCGTGCTAAGCCTGCTACTTCTAAAGGTACTTTCATTAAGAAAATTACCTTGTCTAGCACGATGGGTCCAGGTCTAACGATCGACGCTGTTCCTTATCGTACTGCTAAATAATTAAAGTTTTTATCTTCAAATATTTTGAATGATAAACACAAACAGTTTTTAAAGAATTAGGTCAGCGTAGTATTTGCTACGCTGTCTAAGACCGTAGGTAGAGAGTAGTTTAGAGTCATAGTTAGCGATCTTCGGATAGTTGTTTATGACAATAAGTCACTTTTGTTAATCGACGACAGATGAAAATCTTAGTTGTCCTACGCAGACGGTGGCCCACACAGTTTAAGACACGAGCGGATAGGGCGATAAGATTATTTATAATCTTCAAACTATTACTCAACGTCATTCTGATAACGGTGCCGTAATCAGTCGTTACCAGTAGATGCTTTTTTTATTAATTGAATCCGCTGGTAATGTGTCGTATCAAGTCAGTCTTAGCTTACAGTTTGAGCGCATAAAAACCTTGTTTTTGGCACTTTTATTATAAGTCGATTGATAAGATTAAAGGAGTCAACTTATGGCATTAACGCTAGAACAAAAACAACAAGTTGTGGCTGAAGTGTCTGAAGTTGCTGCTAATGCTTACTCAGCAGTAGCTGCCGAATATCACGGTATTGGTGTTGCACAGCTTACTAAGCTGCGCGAACAAGCTCGTGATAAAGGTGTGGTTTTGAAAGTGGTAAAAAATACACTAGCAAAACGCGCTTTTGAAGGCACTAAGTTTGAGAGCATGTCAGACCGTATGACTGGTCCACTACTTTTGGCTTTCTCTATGGAAGATTTGGGATCTGCTGCTCGAGTCGTTTTCGACTTCAGCAAAGATAACAAAGCTTTAGAGACCAAATTAGTATCAGTCGGTGGTGAAGTTTATGGTCCAGAAGAGCTAGAGCGCGTATCGAAGCTACCAACTCGCGACGAAGCAATCTCTATCTTGATGGCTACTATGAATGCACCAGTGACCAAGCTTGTCCAGACTATGAACGCTGTTCCTGGCAAGTTCGTTCGCACTGTAGCGGCAATCAAAGACGCAAAAGAAGCTGCTTAATTGCTTGTTTTAACGTAACTTTAACATCGCTAATTTTGGTTGCACTTTATTGTCACATTAGGCAAGCAATCAAGGCGATATTAGAATCAATTAATTTTTATCAGATAACGGAGAGTTCTCATGGCACTATCTAAAGATGACGTGTTAAATGCAATCGCTGAAATGTCAGTAATGGATATCGTTGAGTTAATCAGCGACATGGAAGAAAAATTCGGCGTAACAGCTGCTGTTGCTGCTGCACCTGCTGCTGCTGGTCCTGCTGCTGCTGCTGCTGAAGAAAAAGACGAGTTTGACGTAGTTCTTGCCAGCTTTGGCGAGAAGAAAGTTGGCGTAATTAAAGCCGTACGTGAAGCTACTGGTCTTGGCCTAAAAGAAGCGAAAGATTTGGTTGAAAGCGCTCCAGCTCCAATCAAAGAAGGCGCATCTAAAGCTGAAGCTGAAGAGTTGAAAAAGAAACTTGAAGAAGCTGGTGCAACTGTTGAACTAAAATAAGTTTAACACTGTACGAAAAAAAAGCTGGTAATGCCTTGCATTGCCAGCTTTTTTTTACTATAATTCGTAGCTTGACCTTTTGTGTCTGCCAACATACGTATGCAACATCACGGTGGATACCCATCAAAAGGACAGACGATATACATGCAAGCACACATGCCAGTTTTTGAAATCAGTTAATATGAGCTAAACGTCTGTAGATGTTTGGCATTTTTTTGTGTCTGCATGCTTTCCTATCAACACTATAGTTTATACTGATTCTAAAAGTTATAGTTACCCCGATTATTAATCCTGAAAAAAGCGGTATTCTTAAAAAAGCTGTTGATCATAAGTTGCCTACTTGATGTGGCATGACTGTCGATATTCAGTCTCATAGACAGCTTGTATGTGTAGGGAACATGGTTCGGTAATAAGTAGTCTAGATGGCAAGTGGTATGGATGCAATCTTAATAGACATTATTTCCCAGCAATGTATTTGTAAAGTAAGCCTGATAGGCAATGCGTTATAGATTATATAATATTGAATTTTTTGGTTGCAACAGTCATATAGACTGATTCACTTACCATGAATCTAGCAAGCAACGACGAGATTAAGTGAAGTGTGCTAGGTAAGCACTGAAGAGTAAAGTAGTAATTGACAGAAAAGACATGAACTGAACACGAAGACCCGTTTTATATTATCGTTTACGTCGCCACGTTTGCATCGTATTTATGCATACTGGCCACGCTTTTAATTTGTTTCCACGTTTACTGTAAGGACTCTCGATGGCATATTCTTATACTGAAAAAAAGCGTATTCGCAAAAGTTTTGCTGAATTGCCCACTGTAATGGACGTTCCCTATTTACTGTCTATTCAAGTAGATTCTTATGAGCAATTTTTGCAAGAGCACAAAAAGCCGAAAGCTCGTGAGAATACTGGTTTGCAAGCTGCGTATTCCTCTATTTTCCCAATTGAGAGTCACTCTGGTAACGCAGAGCTACAATTTGTTGAGTACTATTTAGGCACGCCTGAATTTGATGAGCGTGAGTGTATCTTACGTGGTTCAACGTTTGCTGCGCCTATGCGTGTCAAAATCCGTTTGATCATCAAAGACAAAGACAGCAAAGACAAAGATAGCAAAGCTGCGATCAAAGATATCCGTGAGCAAAGCGTTTACATGGGCGAGATGCCTTTGATGACCGCTAACGGTACTTTTATTATCAATGGTACTGAACGTGTTATCGTATCTCAGCTACATCGTTCACCTGGTGTGTTCTTTGACCATGATAAAGGTAAGTCGCATTCAAGTGGTAAAGTGCTTTATAACGCACGTATCATCCCTTACCGTGGTTCATGGTTAGACTTTGAATTTGATGCAAAAGATTTAGTATTTGCTCGTATTGACCGTCGCCGTAAGCTACTTGCGTCAATCATCCTACGCGCACTTGGTCTAACAACTTCTGAAATCCTAGATTTATTCTTTGATAAAGTCGCTGTTTATAAAGCTGAAGAGACGTTTGAAATTGATCTAGTTGCTGATCGTCTACGTGGCGAAATGGCTCAGTTCGATATCGTATCACCTGAAGGTGACGTTATCGTAGAGCAGGGCAAACGCATTAACGCACGCCGTATCCGTCAGCTTGAAGAAGCCGGTATGACGAAAATTGCTGTGCCTGATGAGTATCTATACGAGCGTATCTTAGCAGAAGACATCGTTGTTAATGATGAAATCATCGCTAAAGCAAATACGCCAATTGACCACGAGTTATTGGTAAAATTGAACTCATTTGAAGCCAGTGGTGCCATCAAAGAGTTCAGCATTCTGTTCACGAACGATATCGACCAAGGTAGTTATATTGCCGATACGCTACGTGCTGATAGTACATCAAGCCGTGAAGAAGCGTTGATCGAAATCTATAAAGTCATGCGTCCAGGTGAGCCACCAACGGTTGAAACTGCTGAGAAACTGTTTGAAAGCATGTTCTTTAATGCAGATCGTTATGACTTATCAAACGTCGGTCGTATGAAGTTCAACCGTCGTCTTGGTTTAGAATTTGATAATACTGATGATCCTGATATCCAGCGCGAACGCAGTGTATTGACTAACGATGATATCGTTAACGTTCTAAAAGAGCTTATCGAGATTCGTAATGGTCGCGGCGATGTCGATGATATTGACCATCTTGGTAACCGCCGCATTCGTTCAGTAGGCGAGATGGCAGAAAACCAATTCCGTGTTGGTCTAGTACGTGTTGAGCGTGCTGTAAAAGAGCGTTTAAGCTCAGCAGAATCAGACAACTTGTCACCACAAGATTTGATTAACTCTAAGCCAGTAGCGGCTGCGGTTAAAGAATTCTTTGGTTCAAGCCAGTTGTCACAGTTTATGGATCAGAACAATCCGTTGTCTGAAGTTACCCATAAGCGCCGTGTATCAGCGTTAGGACCTGGTGGTCTAACTCGTGAACGTGCAGGCTTTGAAGTACGTGACGTACATGATACGCATTATGGCCGTGTATGTCCTATTGAGACTCCTGAAGGTCCAAACATTGGTCTGATCAACTCACTAGCGACATTTGCTAAAACCAACAGCTTTGGCTTCTTAGAAACGCCTTATCGCCGTGTGGTTGATGGTAAAGTGACTGACGTTATTGAGTATCTATCAGCAATCGAAGAAGTAGGTACTGTCATTGCACAGGCTGATTCTCCGATGACTGAAGATGGCGCGTTATCTGACGAGATGGTCAGTGTACGTAGCTATGGTGAATTTGTTCGTATGCCGCCAGAAAAAGTGACGCATATGGATGTATCACCAAGTCAGGTAGTATCGGTTGCAGCAGGTCTGATTCCGTTCCTAGAGCATGATGATGCTAACCGTGCCTTGATGGGCTCGAACATGCAGCGTCAGGCTGTTCCTACACTACGTGCTGATAAGCCGTTAGTAGGTACTGGTATGGAGCGTCACGTTGCTCGTGACTCTGGTGTTTGTGTTATCGCTAAGCGTGGCGGTGTGATTGAAGATGTTGATGCATCACGTATCGTTGTTCGTGTGAATGAAGACGAGATGACTGCTGGTGAAGCGGGTATCGATATCTATAACTTGATCAAATACACGCGCTCTAACCAAAACACTTGTATCAACCAACGTATCATCGTTAACCAAGGTGACGAGATTGCTTTGGGTGATATCTTGGCTGATGGTCCTTCAACGGATCTTGGTGAGCTAGCATTAGGTCAGAACATCCGCATCGCATTTATGCCGTGGAATGGTTACAACTTCGAAGATTCAATCTTGTTATCTGAAAAAGTAGTTAAAGAAGATCGTTTCACTACTATTCATATCCAAGAATTGACTTGTGTGGCTCGTGATACCAAGCTAGGTACAGAAGAGATCACTGCTGATATTCCAAACGTTGGTGAAGCAGCATTATCAAGTCTTGATGAAGCAGGTATCGTCTATATCGGTGCTGAAGTTGACGCTGGTGATATTCTAGTTGGTAAAGTGACGCCAAAAGGTGAAACGCAACTAACGCCAGAAGAGAAACTACTACGGGCTATCTTTGGCGAAAAAGCGGCTGACGTGAAAGACACTTCACTACGCGTACCAACTTCAAGTAAAGGTACAGTTATTGATGTACAGGTCTTCACCCGTGATGGCGTTGAAAAAGACGCACGCGCAAGAGCGATTGAAAAATCGCAGCTTGATAGCTATCGCAAAGATTTGAAAGAAGAGCTACGTATCTTTGAAGAAGCAGCACGTGGTCGTATTGGTAATCTACTAGATGGCCAAAAAGTCAGCGGCGGTGCTGGTCTAAAAGCTGGTACAGTTATGGCATTGGCTGATATGAAAGATATGAGCCTTGAGACGTTGCTTGATATCCAACCAGTAGAAGAAGAAATCTCTGAGCGTCTAACGCAAATCGCTGATTACTTGGTTGATAAGCAAAAAGACATCGATGTGAAGTTTGCTGAGAAAAAACGCAAATTGACTGCTGGTGATGACTTGCAACATGGCGTACAAAAAATCGTTAAAGTATATCTAGCGGTTAAGCGTCGTATTCAGCCTGGTGATAAGATGGCTGGTCGTCATGGTAACAAAGGTGTTGTATCGCGCATCATGCCAGTTGAAGACATGCCTTATGATGAAAATGGTAATACCGTTGACATCGTATTGAACCCACTTGGTGTACCATCTCGTATGAACATCGGTCAGGTTCTAGAGACGCATTTGGGTATGGCAGCGAAAGGGTTGGGCGAGAAGATTGACGGTATGCTCAAATCTCAAGCAGCAATCAAAGAGCTACGTGACTTCTTGGACAAAATCTATAACCAAGTAGGCGGTGAGCAAGTTGATCTTGATAGTTTGAGTGATGACGACATCATGGCGCTAGCAGACAACTTACGTGGCGGTGTACCGATGGGCACAGCAGTATTTGACGGCGCAAGAGAAAGCCAAGTTAAAGACTTGCTCGAGCTTGCTGGTATGGATCGCGATGGTCAGCAGACGTTATATGATGGTCGTACAGGTCAGAAGTTTGACCGTAAAGTAACCGTCGGCTATATGTACATGCTCAAGCTTAACCATTTGGTTGATGACAAAATGCATGCGCGTTCAACAGGTTCTTATTCTCTAGTAACGCAGCAGCCATTGGGTGGTAAAGCTCAGTTTGGTGGTCAGCGCTTCGGTGAGATGGAAGTGTGGGCACTAGAAGCATACGGCGCGACTTACACGTTGCAAGAAATGCTAACGGTGAAGTCGGATGACGTTGAAGGCCGTACTCGTATGTACAAAAACATCGTTGATGGTGAGCAGTATATGGATCCAGGCATGCCTGAGTCGTTTAACGTACTGACCAAAGAAATCAAATCACTGGGTATTAATATTGAGTTAAAACAAAGCAACTAGCCCGTTGTTTAACTTAGTTGTCCACTAAAGGCAGTCTGCTTTATTGCTGCTGCTTTTAGTGATTTGTCTCAACCCTATTCATTGCCTTCATTCATCTTATCTGCGTCAATGGTACGCTGTCAGATGATTATAAAGATAACGGAGAAGCAACTTGAAAGATTTACTCGATATCATGCAAAGCCCTACCGGCAACGGTAACCAAGAGTTTGATAGCATTCAAATTACTTTAGCCTCACCTGACGTCATCAAGTCATGGTCGCACGGCGAAGTGAAAAAGCCTGAAACCATCAACTATCGCACGTTCAAGCCTGAGCGTGATGGTCTTTTTTGTGCCAAAATCTTTGGTCCAGTAAAAGACTTCGAATGTTTATGTGGTAAATATAAGCGCCGTAAGTTCCAAGGCGTTATCTGTGAAAAATGTGGTGTTGAAGTTACCACTGCTAAAGTTCGTCGTGATCGCATGGGTCATATCGACCTAGCCAGTCCAGTTGCGCATATTTGGTTCCTAAAATCATTACCAAGCCGCATCGGTCTATTGCTAGACATGACGCTACGTGATATCGAGCGCGTTCTATATTTTGAAAGCTATATCGTTACTGAGCCTGGTCTAACTAGTTTAGAAAAGTACCAGTTGCTTGATGATGAAGATTATTACAAAGCGCTTGAAGAGTTCGGTGATGAATTCACAGCCAAAATGGGTGCTGAAGCCGTTCAAGACCTATTAAAAGACATCGATATCGATCTTGAAATCGATGAGCTACGTGAAGCGATTCCACAAACAGGTTCTGAGACTAAGCTTAAGAAAATGTCTAAGCGTCTCAAATTATTAGAAGCATTCCGTGATTCTAATAACAAGCCTGAGTGGATGGTAATGAACATCTTGCCAGTACTACCACCAGATTTGCGTCCTCTAGTACCGCTAGAAGGCGGCCGTTTTGCGACGTCAGATCTAAACGATCTATATCGCCGTGTGATCAACCGTAACAACCGTCTTAAGCGTCTGCTTGAGCTAAGCGCACCTGACATCATCGTACGTAACGAAAAGCGTATGTTGCAAGAGTCAGTAGATGCGTTGCTTGATAACGGTCGTCGCGGTCGTGCCATCACTGGTAGTAACAAGCGTCCATTGAAATCTTTGGCAGATATGATCAAAGGTAAGCAAGGTCGTTTCCGTCAGAACTTACTTGGTAAGCGTGTCGATTACTCTGGTCGTTCGGTTATCGTTGTAGGTCCAACACTACGTCTACATCAGTGTGGTCTACCTAAGAAAATGGCACTAGAATTATTCAAGCCATTTACTTATAACAAACTATTGTCTCATGGTTTAGCGACTACAATTAAAGCTGCTAAAAAGATGGTAGAGCGTGAAGAGCCACAAGTGTGGGATATGCTGGCCATGGTTATCCGTGAGCATCCAGTACTTCTTAACCGTGCGCCAACACTTCACCGTTTGGGTCTACAGGCATTTGAGCCAGTATTGATCGAAGGTAAAGCCATCCAGTTGCATCCGCTTGTTTGTACCGCATTCAACGCCGATTTCGATGGTGACCAAATGGCCGTTCACGTGCCATTGACGCTAGAAGCGCAGCTTGAATCACGTGCCTTGATGATGTCTACCAACAACATCTTGTCACCTGCGAACGGTGATCCGATCATCGTACCATCTCAGGATGTTGTACTAGGTCTATATTACATCAGTCGCTCGTCGATCAATGCCAAAGGCGAGAGCATGATTTTTGCTACCGTTAATGAAGCATTGCGTGCAATTGGTTCAAACGATCTACATGTAAACGCTAAAATCAAAGTGCGTGTTACTGAGACGCAAATTGACGAAGACGGTAACGAGACTAAAGAAATCAGTATCAAAGATACGGTTGCTGGTCGTCTACTTATCTGGAACATCATGCCTAAAGGTATGACGTTTGATGAGTGTAACCAAGAGATGACGAAGAAAAACATCTCTCGTTTGATTAACTCTTGCTACCGTAAAGTTGGCGTAAAAGAAAGTGTTATGTTTGCTGACCAATTAATGTACCTTGGTTTTGCTCAAGCAACATTATCTGGCGTGTCTATCGGTATCGACGACATGGTTATTCCACCACTTAAGAAGCAAATCATCGAAGTGGCAGAAGGCGAAGTTCGCGAAATCGAAGATCAGTTCGAGCAAGGTTTCGTAACTGCTGGTGAGCGCTATAACAAAGTAGTTGATATCTGGTCACGTACCAATGACAAAGTCGCTAAGGCGATGATGGACAACTTAGCAACAGATAAAGTTATCAATGCACAAGGTGAAGAAGACGAGCAGAAGTCATTCAACTCTATCTTTATCATGTCAGATTCTGGTGCTCGTGGTAGTGCGGCACAGATTCGTCAGTTGGCAGGTATGCGTGGTTTGATGGCTAAGCCAGATGGCTCAATCATTGAGACGCCGATTAAAGCTAACTTCCGTGAAGGTTTGACGGTACTACAGTACTTCATCTCAACTCACGGTGCACGTAAAGGTCTAGCGGATACGGCACTGAAAACAGCTAACTCGGGTTACCTAACTCGTCGTCTGGTTGATGTGGCACAAGATTTGGTTATCACTAGCGATGATTGTGGTACTGAAGAAGGCCTACTCATGAAACCACATATCCAAGGTGGTGAAATCATTGAGAAGTTAGGTGAGCTAGTACTGGGTCGTGTCACTGCTCGTGACGTTACTTATAATGACGATGCTGATAAAGTATTGATTCCAGCTGGTACATTGATCGATGAGTACTGGGTCAACGTCCTTGATAACAACGCAATCGATGATATCTGGGTACGTTCAGTAATTACTTGTGATATCGAACATGGCGTATGTTCACAGTGTTATGGTCGTGACCTTGCACGTGGTCATAAAGTAAATATCGGCGAATCAGTCGGTGTTATGGCCGCTCAGTCTATTGGTGAGCCGGGTACTCAGTTAACCATGCGTACGTTCCACGTGGGCGGGGCAGCGAGTTCAGCCTCTGTAGACAACAGCATCTCTGTACGTAATGCTGGTCAAGCGCACTTTGAAAACATGAAAACAGTACAGCATACTGATGGTCACTTAGTCATCGTATCGCGTTCAGCTGAAATCGCATTGACCGATGAGCTTGGCCGTGAGCGTGAGCGCTATAAAGTACCATATGGTTCAAGCGTACTTGTGAAAGACGAAGAGCAGGTTGAAGGCGGTCAAACTATCGCTAAGTGGGATCCGCATACGCATCCAATCATCACAGAATTTGCTGGTACCGCACGCTTCAGTGACATCACTGATGGTATGACTGCGACAGTTAAGGTTGATGATGCGACTGGTATGAGCTCATTTGAGATTCTAGCCACTCGTGACCGTTCAAGCTCAGCAAAAGACTTACGTCCTGCGATTATCTTGAACACTGACGAAGGCAAAGAAGTGGTTTACTTCTTACCAGCTGAAACTATCATCCGCGTAAGCGATGGTGAAAAAGTAGCAGCAGGTTCGATTCTAGGCCGTGTACCACAAGCGTCTTCTGGTACAAAAGATATTACCGGTGGTCTACCACGTGTTGCTGACTTGTTCGAAGCACGTCGTCCAAAAGATCACGCTATCATGGCAGAAATGACTGGTGTGGTTAGCTTTGGTAAAGAGACCAAAGGTAAGAACCGCTTCATTATTACTAATGAAGATGGTGAAGTACATGAAGAGCTAATCCCGAAATGGCGTCAAATCAACGTCTTTGAAAACGAGACGGTAGCACGTGGTGAAGTGATCGCTGATGGTCCACAGAACCCACATGATATCTTGCGTTTGAAAGGTCAGACTGCACTTGCTGATTATATCGTCAACGAAGTACAGGACGTTTATCGCTTGCAGGGTGTAAAAATCAACGACAAGCACATCGAAGTTATCATTCGTCAGATGTTGCGTAAAGTTGAAATCACTGACGGCGGCGACTCAAGTCACTTCAAAGGTGATCAGGTCGAGTATGCAGATATCAAAGCATTGAATGCGAAGCTAGAAGCGGAAGATAAATTCCCAGTACAGTTTGAGCGTCAATTATTAGGTATCACCAAAGCAAGTCTAGCAACTGAAAGCTTTATTTCAGCTGCTTCTTTCCAGGAAACAACCCGTGTACTAACTGCGGCTGCTGTGACTGGTAAAGTGGATGAGCTACGTGGTCTGAAAGAAAACGTGGTTGTTGGTCGCTTGATTCCTGCAGGTACTGGTCTTGCTTATCATAAAGCGCGTAAAGAAAAAGCAGATCAGAAGCTACAAGATAAAGATTTGAATGCAGCGTTTGATATGACTGCAAGCACTGATAGTAAAGACTTTGCAAGCTTCGACGAAGCATTTGCTCAAGAGTTAAATCAAGATAATTAATCGTATTAAGTATCTTGATTCATTCTTAATTTGATAAAAAAGCCAGCCTAAGTTGCTGGCTTTTTTGTGCGTATAAAAAACTGAGAAAGGCATGGTGCTATCATCTAAAAAAATAGTACACTGGAAATATGCTCTAATTCACTATTCATAGAAGGATAATTAGCAAATGGCAGGTAAAACTCGCGTCGCCAAATATCAAGCAGATCGAACCAATCAAAAGTTATATTTCTGTCGTTTATCTTGCCAATCTGCAGGAAGTACCAATGATAAGCAGTTATATCAAGCCCATTGCGAAACCGCTATTTTTCATTTACATGGTGCGCTGCTGGCATTTATTCAGGAGTTGGGTCATTTTTATAGCTTAAATATGACGGCGCCAACTCTGCTCGATATTGAACAAGCATTGAACGAGCGTACGCAAGTATCTCCTGAGATTCAGCGTTTGCAGCAATTACAGCAGCAAGGTTTTATAGCCAATATAGAACGTGCTTATCAGCGTTGTCTGTATGCAGTACCGCCAGATACTATCGTCGATGAAGCGCCAAGCAGTCATTCAGCATCGCCAGACTTGATTGTCAATGTTGTCACTTTATCTAATCAATGGCTGCCTGATGAGACCACAATACGAGAATGGCGCAATCAGCTTTTAGAGCTGATCGAACAACTGCGTGCAGGTATGGTCGAGTTCTAATAGTAAGTAAACTAGCAAATTTATTCTTGAGCGCTACTTATTGAATCATTTGAAAGTATGATTAAGTAGGGTAGGCTATAGTCTACAGCGCATAAAAAAGGCTTATTCAGTTATTACTGAATAAGCCTTTTTCTTATTAACTAAAAATAGTCTTGTTTGTTATTCTGGCATCGGAGGCATACTTTCAACGGGCGTCACTGTTAATGGATTTTCCGGTACGCTGTCATCACTACGATTGCTGCTTGGTTTCGTTGATGTTGGAGTGCTAGTATCTTCAGTAGGCTCTGGAACCGAAGGCTTACGCTGCTGGGTTTGAGTCTTGACTGGCTTGGCTGATTTATTAGCGTCATCGTTAACTAGGACGCCATCATCAGTCATCTCTATGATGCTTTGCTGTTGCTTTCTGGATTTTGAGCGGTTATTGATAGATACCCATTGGCTTGGCGTGTCTTTGAGCTGTGCTTTCATAAAGTCCATCCATACTGGCAGCGCTGCCACACCACCATATTCACGGCGACCCATAGTAGATGGTTGATCAAATCCCATCCATACTACTGTCGCATTGGTAGGATGGAACCCAGCAAACCACGCATCTTTGGCCTGATTGGTAGTACCAGTTTTGCCACCGATATCATTGCGACCTAATGCCTTTGCTCTTACCGCTGTACCGCGTTGGACTACATCGCGTAGTATATCTGCCATCTCAAAAGCGACTCTAGGTTGCAGTATGCGCGGTGCTTGTTTGGCTCTTACATATTGTACGGCAGGCGCTTTTAGGCGGTCTGACTGTGGACCTGCGTTATATACCGTTAAATCAAGCTTTTTATCTGTTGTTTCGCTATTATCATTGCTTTCTGATAATGAATTATTGGCAGTTATTTCATTAGTGCTATCATCAAGACTGCTATCATCAAGCGCTTCAATTGACTTCTCATACTCCTCAATTAAGCTGCTATTAACCTTTTCAAGTTTTTCGTTAAAGCATAGTGCACACGCTTGACGTGGATTTGCCTGAAACAACAGCTCGTTTTTATAATTGTAAATTTGTTCAATAAAGTAAGGTTGGACACGATGACCACCATTCGCGAAAGTTGCATAAGCCGTAGCCATTTGTAACGGTGTGGCTTGTCCTGCTCCAAGTGCTAATGATAATGTTGTCGGCAGCTTTTCTTTATCAAGACCGAATTCATCTAATAGGTTGCGCGTACTTGAGATACCGATCGCTTGTAACAAGCGAATAGATACGAGGTTACGCGACAAATATAAACCGCGACGTAAAGTGATATCACCTAAGAAACGTTCATCAGAGTTTTTGGGTTTCCAGTCACCTACTTGTATAGCTCGGTCAGAAACGATGGTATCTGGGCGATAACCTTTTTCTAAAGCAGCGGTATAAACAAGTGGTTTAATGGTTGAGCCAGGTTGACGCCAGCCTTGTAGAGCGCGGTTGAACTTACTGTGGTTAAAATCAAAGCCACCGACTAATGCATTGACAGCACCAGTCTCTGGATTCAACGAGACCAAACTGCCTTGAATTTTAGGTATTTGACCTAATTGCCAGTTGCCATTTGAAGTAGGTATCACACGAACGATATCGTTTTTCTTAACAACTTGACTGGCATTGCTAGGGTAATAACCAATACGGTCAGCAGAAATATATTTACGTGCCCACTTCATACCAGACCAATTAACGGTCACTTCTTCACCAGATTGTAGGACTGCGTCAAAACTACGAGAATTGACTTTAGTCACTTTGGCAGGAGACATATTGCTGTAACGTCGAAAGTTTTCGAGAGGCTCATCATTTGCTTCAGCCCCGCGCCAACCATGGCGATGCTCATAGGCAATCAATCCTGTTACTACTGCTGCTTCGGCATCTGTTTGCGCTTTACTATCTACTGTGAGACGTACGCGCCAGCCACCGTGCATAACTTGATCGCCGTAACGTTCGACCAAAGAAGCGCGCGTCATTTCTGCCAAATAAGGCATATTTACATCGAGCTTTTCTTTATATAGGTTGATACCTATAGGGGAGTTGACCGCTTCATCGTACTGAGCTTTAGTAATATAGCCAAGCTCATGCATGCGTCCAACGATCCAGTTGCGGCGAGTCAGTGCACGGCTAGGATTGGCAACAGGATTATATTTAGAAGGGGCTTTTGGTAGGCCGGCTAACATCGCCATTTCAGCAATAGTTAGGTTGTCTAATGACTTACTATAGTATTTTTTGGCCGCAGCACGAATGCCGTAGGCACCTTCGCCCAGATAGATTTTATTGACATATAGCGTCAAAATATCATTTTTACTCAGTTCGTCTTCGATCTTACGCGCCAAAAACAACTCTGTGAGTTTGCGGTTTAAAGTACGTTCTGGACTTAAGAAATAGTTTTTAGCGACCTGCATCGTAATGGTAGAGCCACCGGTTTGACCATCGTCATCAGTGACTGCTTCGGTGACAGCGCGACCAAGACCTTTAATACTGATTCCGCTATGCTGAAAGAAAGAAGCATCTTCGGCCGCTAAAAAAGCATGAGTTAAATCTTCAGGAATCTCATCAAAACTAACTGGTAATGATAAACGATTGCCGTATTGGCCGATTAATTTATCATCACTACTATAAATCTGTAATGGCATTTCTAATTTGGCTGTTTTAATTTCTTGCGTACTAGGTAGGGTCGGCGATAGATACATGGCCATCCCATAAAAACCAATAGGTACAGCAAGTGCTAGAACAACTGCCAATGCTAGGCAAGCGATAAAGAGTCCCACCAAAAAGCGAATGAGACGAGCGGTAGCATTTTTTTTGGCCATAATAAGACTTATTAGTTAGAATTTGTAGCAGACAATATTATTATACATTGAACAAAATAGGCAGGTCATAATAAATGTGTAAGTTGGCCTTAATATATTTTTAAATGCTTGAATCTATCAATTAAGTAAAGTATTGTATTGAATTATTACAAATAACTACCAGATTGTACACTTAATATAAGGTATAGAGCTAGTGAGGCTATTTACTTCCAAAAGTCGACATTTGATTGGCGTGGATATTTGTGCCACTTCAGTAAAGTTGGTTGACATACAGCGTCAGCAAGGCATGTTCCACCTAAAATCTTATGGTATTGAAAGACTACCGGAAGGTATTGTGGTTGATAAGATTCTAGTAGATACAGAAGCTGCCGGCAATATTATAACGAGCTTGGCACGACGCTGCCAAGTCGCGGGTAGCAATGCTGCGACCGCTGTTTCTGGCTCTGCAGTGATTACTAAAATCATTGATATGGATATGACACTCAGCGATGTAGAGCGTGAGGCGCAAATACGTTTGGATGCTGATCAGTATGTGCCTTATCCATTAGAAGACGTCAATCTGGACTTTGAGGTATTAGGACCGTCTTTAGTTAGTGAAGATATGGTTCAGGTGTTGCTTGCTGCTTCTCGTTCAGAGAACGTTGACCAACGTGTTGATGCTCTAGCCTTTGGTGGCCTACAAACGAAAGTCATGGATATCGAATCTCATGCAATCGAGCGTGCGTTTGGATTGATGGTAGATAGTCTGCCAAATGTACCAGAACTGGTAGCGTTGGTAGATATTGGCCATAATCAGACCACATTATATATTGCCAAGAATGGTGAGTTTATTTATAGTCGTGAGCAGTTATTTGGTGGTGCTCAGCTGACCGAGGCAATACAAAACCGCTATGGCCTGTCAGTAGAAGAAGCGACATTGAGTAAACGCGAACGTACCTTACCTGATGATTATTATCCTGAAGTACTGACCCCTTTTATAGAAAATACCATTCAACAGATCACTCGCTCTTTACAGTTTTATTTCTCATCAAGTCAATATAGCAGTATCGATCATGTGGTGCTTGCAGGGGGCAGCAGTTCTATTGCAGGTCTCGCTGGTATGGCACAACAAAAGCTGGGTGTAACTGTCAGTGTTGCCAACCCTTTTACCAATATGACTATTGCACCAAATATCGATAATGAGCAATTGGCGGTCGATGCGCCAAGCTTAATGGCTGCATGCGGTCTTGCGTTAAGGAGCTTTGACTAATGGCTCGTATTAACCTTTTACCTTGGCGACAAGAAGAGCGTGAACGTCGTAACAAAGAGTTTATGACTTTAATAGTGGCGGTGACGTTACTGACCCTATTAGCAGCCTTCGCTTCATGGAGTTATTTCAACAATGAACTTGATGAGCAGCTTGATGCCAATGCATTGATCGAACAAGAAAACACTCGCTTAGACACCGCATTGACCGAAATTGACAGTTTAGAGCAGCGCCGTGAAGACATTATTTCACGCATGCAAGTTATTCAAGATCTACAGGGGCGACGTCCTGTACCTGTACGCTTGTGGGATGATCTCGCTAAAGCTATTCCACCAGCACTTTATCTAAATAACCTTAAACGTGAAGGTGATACGCTAACTTTGACAGGCTTAGCGGACAATCCAAACATTGTGTCCAGCCTGATTCGTAACCTTGATAACAGTAAATGGATGGGCAACTCAGCAGTAAGTAACATTCAACAGAATATTAGCGCTTATGAGGCTGCTCCAGTCCTCAATAATACGGTTAATACTGGTGAGCAGGCGCGACCTGTTTATCCTGAAGACAGTTACGTACAGTTTGTAGTAACGACTAGAGTACAATTGGAAACTCCGACTGCTGCTGACACCGATACTGGTCTAGGAGGAGCGTTATGAAGCTTATCCGCAAAAAGAGCCTCTCTAAAACCAAAAAATCTGCTTTAAAGCCAAAAAAGCAATTCGATTTAAATGAGTTTCGCCGTAGTTTTGAGTCGCTAGATTCAGAAAACTATGGCAGTTGGCCATTACCTGTAAAGGTGACAGTGATTGGTCTTATCATCACTTTTATCGCAGCATTGTCATGGGCATTACCCATCAGTAGCAAAATCGATGAGATCAATGCGGCTGAAAGCCAGCAGCAGACCTTGCTTGATAGCTACCGTGAAAAAGAATCTCGCGCACGTCATTTAAAAGCGTATCAGGCACAAGTTGTCCAAATGGAAACTGAATTTAATACTTTATTGGATCAGTTGCCGAAAGATACGCGTGTGTCAGAATTGGTAGAAGGCATAAACATGACAGGCGTTGGTAGTAATATCCGTTTTCAGGATATTTCAGTAGAGCCTGAAATCGAAAATGAATTCTTTATTGAGCAGCCAATACGTATCGCGGCTTTGGGTGAATACCATCAGTTTGGTAGCTTTATCAGTGGTCTTGCTGCACTGCCTCGAATTATTACGATGCATGATTTTGAAGTTAGTAACCCGCAGCCTACATTAGATGTTTTGCCAGAGCTCAATTTAGTATTGCAAACTAAGACTTATCGCTCTAAAGAAGCGGCTCCTGAAGGTGATGCCGCCGCCGCTACTGATGCAAATGCAGGAGGCAACTAATGAATATCCAAAGAATGCCCATGCTATTGGTTTTAAGTGTCACTGTTTTATCTATGACAGGGTGTAGTGACCGTATAGGTATGGCAGAGCAGGCAATGACCGATATCCGCAACCAGCCTGCACAGCCTATTGAGCCGCCGCCTAAAGCCGAACTGGTAGAAGATTTTGTATATAGCGCAAGCTCGCAACGTAGTCCATTTTTACCACCGAGTTTAGTCAATGTGCAAGGCCCGACCACTCCTATAGATGGTGTACGACCAGATATCAACAGAATCAAAGAACCGCTTGAGCAGTATGAACTGTCGCAATTGGTCTTCCGAGGTGTGGTGATTTCGCCCGAAGGTCAGCGATATGCATTGATACAACGTCCCGATGGTTCGGTTGCGAGTGTTAAAGTAGGCGATTATCTTGGATTGAATGACGGCCGTATTGTTGAAATCACGCCGACCCAGGTTAACTTGATTGAAATTGTGCCAGATAGCCGCGCAGGGTTTGTAGAAAAACCCCAGTCGCTGGTATCCCCTATAAGCTAAGTCGGCAGATTTTTTGAGGAATAAATAATGACAGTACGCAATAACAAGGTAATGATGATGAGCAACCGCATGTCTTCTGCTTTTGCCATTTCAGCACTGGCAGTCAGTATGGTGGCTGTGACTAATAGTGCTCATGCTGCACAGCGCATCGATAATGTCTCTGTAGTACAGACCGCACCTGCAGTGACGCAAATGCGTTTGGGCTTTACAGGATTGCCAGTATTGCCTGCAGCCTATCAGCTTGATAATCCTAGTCGCTTAGTCCTAGATTTCGAACAAGTACAGAATGGGCTTGCTAGTCGCTTTAATGAATATAATATCGGTGCGATTAATGACGTTACTACGCTAAGTAGTGACAGTACCACGCGCCTCATTGTTGGTTTAAAAGAATCAGGAAATTATACAACAGCGATTGAAGGCAATGATTTATTGCTGACCATCACTGACCCTAATCGTCCAGTTATTACCAGCGACCCGATTCAAGATGTACTTAATAACAATAATAGTATGACAACAACCGCTGTCGTTACGCCTATTGTTGAGAGTTCTACCGTACCAGTGGCACCTGTACGTACCACAAGCAAGGTTGTCGTGAAGAACGAAATGCCAGCTGATACGATGGTGGTCAGAGTAAATCCGCTTTTAAATCCTCAATTGGCAGCTTCACAAGTAAGCAAGCAGTATAGCTATGATGGGTTAAGCGCAGTCAATTTTTCAGCAGGTAACGACGGTGGCGGTAATGTTAGCATGGTACTTGCTAACGAAGCTATTCCAGTAGATGTGCAGCGCCAAGGTAATAAACTTGTCGTACGTTTTACTGGTAGTACGGTTCCGAGAAACTTGTTACGCCGATTGAATATTAATAGTGGTCTTGTTGGTAGTATTGATACCAAAAACCAAGGACAGAATGGCGTCGTCACCATTAACATGAATGACGATTATGAGTATCAAGCCTACCAATCAGGTAACCAGTTAAATATTGGTATTAAAAAGCCTGAGCTGTTACGTGAGCCGACGCTGGAAGAAAGAGTCTATAGTGGCGAACCGCTATCTATGGAATTCCAAGATGTTGAGGTTCGTAGTGTCTTAGATATTTTGGCGCAGTTTACTGAGATGAATATCGTGGCAAGTGATTCTGTTGCTGGTAACATTACTTTGCGTTTGATTAATGTTCCTTGGGATCAAGCTCTCGATATTATTTTGAAAAGTAAAAATCTAGGCAAGCGTGAAAATGGTAATGTGATTTTGGTTGCGCCTTCTACTGAGCTCGCTGAGCAAGAAGCACGTGAACTAGAAGCGCAGCAAGCTGTCCAATCTTACGCACCCCTACGTACTGAGTACATTCGTTTAAGCTATGCAAAAGCTCAAGATGTCTTAACGCTTATTTCGCAAGGTAGCGGCGCGACCGGTAATAATAGTGGCCTATCAAATCGTGAGGATAATAATACGTTATTATCCAATCGTGGTACGGTAACAGTTGATGAACGTACCAATACTTTGATTATTAAAGACGTTGCTGACAGTATCGAAAATATCCATAAACTAATCAGCAAAATTGATATTCCTGTTCGCCAAGTTATGATCGAAGCACGTATCGTTAGTGCAACTGATAGCTTCAGTAAAGAGATTGGTGTTCGTTGGGGTATCTTGTCAAATGGTGCCGCCAACAACCGTAGCTTATTGGTTGGCGGTAGCGATCAAACCTTATGGGATTTGAAAGATTTTGATGTAGAAACGACGACCGTTAATGGTCAAACCGTTTCTTATCCTTCTTATGACATTAGTCGTCCTGATAACTTAAACGTTGATTTGGGTGTTTCCAACCCAGCAGGTAGTATCGCCTTTGGTTTGCTCAGTATGTCTGATGTAATGCTAGATCTTGAGCTGTCAGCACTGCAAGCGGATAACCGTGGTGAAGTTATTTCTACACCTAAGATTTTGACAGCTGACAAGCAGACAGCAAAGGTCTCTTCTGGTACTCAGATTCCGTATCAAGAAGCATCAGCCAGTGGTGCGACAACAACCAGCTTTAGAGAGGCTGCATTAAGTCTAGAAGCGACACCAAACATCACACCTGATGGTAAAATTGGTTTGCAATTGGTCATTACCAATGGCACGCCGACTATCATCAATAATCAGGTTGCTATCTCTGAGGATTCTATATCAACCAATGTTATTATTGAAGATGGTCAGACAGTGGTGCTAGGCGGCGTCTTTAAAAACCGTACCAATAACGAAGTAACTAAGGTCCCTTTCTTAGGTGATTTGCCTTATATTGGTCGTGCTTTCCGTAAAGATGTACGAAGCAACGACAAAGAAGAGCTACTTATTTTCGTAACTCCAAAGCTTATTAATGATGGTACGAGTCGTCTGAACTAGTCCTAAAGCGGTTAGCTAGTTGCTAAAAAAAGTAAGCCCTAGTGCTTACTTTTTTTATGCGCGAGATTAGTGGTTTTCGTATTGTAATATCTATGTATGTACCGATGAATAGTGTGCTCTAAATTTTACTCACAATAATCACGGCTCATTACTAGCCAGAATAACAATGACGTTGTATCATACCTAATTTAGCTGAGTAAGTATTATGGGGCAGGAATTACCGTCGGTGTTTTTAGTGGGTCCGATGGGAGCAGGGAAGACGACAATCGGAAAACTGCTTGCCAAGCAGTTAGGTCGCACCTTTGTAGACAGCGACTGGTATATTGAATCGCAGACAGGTGCCGACATTGCTTGGATATTTGCCAAAGAAGGTGAAGCAGGTTTCCGTGAGCGTGAAACGCGTGCCATTGATGAATTGACCCAAAACTCTCAAATCGTATTAGCGACCGGTGGCGGTGCAGTCATGTGTGCTGAAAACAGAGAGTTCCTAAAACAGCGTGGCATTGTCGTTTATCTTAACGCACCGGTTGAGGTGCAACTAGCCCGTACCTCTAAAGACAAGTCTCGACCATTATTGCAGCAGCCTAATCCTAGAAAGATATTGCAAGATTTGTATAGTGCTCGCGATCCACTCTATCGCCAAGTCGCCCATATTATTATGCCTACTGGTCACACGTACCCACGCCACATGGTCAATCAATTGATGCAGCAGTTAGAATCATTCGTCGATTGCACTACCGACGCATCAGCGCACCAAGAAGACTAGTAATAGACTGGCAACTACGATATTGATATGCAGACTCAATTACTTTTACCTCATTAGAAATGCTTTAGGAGTATCACATGGTAATGCCGTTTCATGATGGCCTAATAGTTCATACGCAAAGTCATGATTATCCTATTGTCATTACTGAACAATCTGCGACTGGACAATCTGCGACTGAGCATAGCAGTATGGCGAAGCAAATCACGCCTTATATCAGTGGCCGTCAGGTTTTGATTGTTACTAATGACACTGTGGCGCCTTTATACTTAAAAGCATTAGAAGATGAGTTAGGAGAGCAGTTTACGGTAAAGGTGTGCGTACTGCCAGATGGTGAACAATACAAAAATCAGGCAAGTATTGATCAGATTTATGATGCACTGATGACAGAACACTTCAATCGTGATGTGACACTTATTGCCCTTGGCGGTGGTGTAGTCGGAGATATGACTGGCTTTGCTGCTGCTAGTTTTATGCGCGGTGTCAATTTTATTCAAATTCCAACGACGCTATTGTCACAAGTGGATTCTAGTGTTGGTGGTAAAACAGGTATCAATCATCCGCAAGGTAAAAATATGATTGGTGCTTTTTGGCAGCCGCAAATGGTGCTTGCTGATATGAGTACGCTTAAGACACTGCCTGCGCGTGAGCTATCTGCTGGAGTAGCTGAGATTATTAAATATGCCCTTATCATGGATGAGGCCTTTTTAACGTGGCTTGAAGCAAACTTACCTGCAATGATGGCGCTTGACTTGGCAGTACTTGGTGAAGCTGTAAAGCGCTGCTGTCAGTACAAAGCCGATGTAGTGGCACAAGACGAAAGAGAGTCCGGTGTGCGCGCGCTATTGAACTTTGGTCATACTTTTGGTCATGTGATTGAAACACATGAAGGCTATGGCAATTGGTTACATGGCGAAGCAGTAGCGGCTGGCATGGTACAAGCAGCTGAGCTATCGCAAAAAATTGGCTGGTTAACTGATGATGAAGTTGTACGTATTAAGCGTGTTTTAGAATTGGCAAACTTACCTATTACGCCACCAGCTATCGATGTAGACACTGCTTTAGATTTAATGGGACACGATAAAAAGGTGAAACACGGACAAATCCGCCTAATTTTGTTAAAATCAATTGGCGATGCGGTAATGACTAATGAGTTTGACAGCCAGTTATTGCACGAAGTTTTGTCAAAACATAGCGCGTAACGTCTCAAGAATTATCGTTTATATATTTATACTAAAATCTCGTACTTATAGCCAACTGGTTAGCTGTACCTCTGTTTGAATAAGCATTTATATTATGCTGTAAAACATGTGTTTACCAAGGACCGCCTCATGGCAACATCAAAAACAAAAACGCGTACTGCTAGCCAATCATACAGTCGTCAAGCACTGATTTGGCTAATAGTGACCCTACTTTTAGGGGTGGTCACAGCGTTAGTATGGATGTTTAGTCAAACGCCAGCCATGGGTGCCAAAATTGAGAATGCACCAATATCAGCGCCAGAGATTTTGAATGAAGAGTTTGAGCAACCATTAAAAGTCGAGTCGCTACATGAGCTAGATACGGATGTACAACCGATTAATTTTGATGCAACGATTCGAGATTTGCGCGATTATCCTGATGAGTTTAAAGACAAGCGTTATCTGCTAGCTAATAAAGGCAAGTGGACTGTTCAAGTAATGAATGTCGCTGAAAACGATGTGATTGTCAGTTACCTAGAAGGCCGTCAAGATCGCGATAAATTTGCTTATTTCCGTTATCTTGATGACGAAAAGCAAGTCCGTTATATGCTGACTTATGGGATTATGAGTAGCCCGCAAGAAGCGGTAGGAGCAGCAAAGCTAATAGACTTTAAGTTACCTACGAATGTACGTGTACTGCCAGAAGAGATTAACCGGTATGTCAGTATCATTGATAATTATGAGCGTCCTGATCCAGTAAAAGATTTGAGTACGAAACGTACACGTGCCGTCGATTTGAAACCTACCAAGCGTGAAGTGCCTGCTCGTTTGCAAGAAGAAGCTGATGACGCCGCTGCTCAAGCAGCTAGTGCTAATAATAATCGAGGTAACCAAGAAAGCGCTAATAGTAGCAGTACTCAAGAGAGTATTCGTCAGTCAGTAGATACCTCTGCCACACTGTCTGTTAGTGAAGAGCGTACGGTTGGTGGTGAGACGCAGACAATATCTGAAACATCGCCAAAAGAAGAAAACAACGCAAGTAAGCCTGCGCCAGAAAACAAAAAGCCTGCGGCACCAGCGGAGAATTCTACTAGTAAGAAGCCACCAGTCGTGCCAACGCCTAAGCCCCCTAGTAGCACGAACAATAATTCAAATGCTAATGGCAAAAGCGCTAACGCTAACCCTCCCAAAAATAATAGCGACAGTATAAAAGCGCTAATAGAAGACAAGAGTAATTAGTTTTTGTCTGATTAATTTAACCCACTAGCTATTTGTTTAGTGGGTTTTTTTAGCACTATACGAAGAAGTTTATCTTCATAATAAGCGGCAAGCTACTACTGTTAAGTATTATCAAAGCCTTTTGCTAAATGTCATTTATATGGCTTGCATTAAAATTTTAATAGCAGTTTTATTTGTTTCATAACCAATAGTAATAAGTCCTCTTACAATTTATGGCTGATGAATCGATAGAAAAGACTAGATTTTTCGACAATCATTAACTAATATAACTGTGGGCGACGTTCTGTATAGTTATCGTAAAAAATGTCTATTTAACAACTATTTAGTGGTTTTTTCTTAGTTTTTAGAGTTCTTTACTAAATATTATTGTCTCAAGCGCGGTTACTTACTATCTATAATAAGGTTATCGTAAGTGACGCAACCTCTCTTATTGTCACTCTTTTTAGGGTAAACAAAGTGCTTGAATACAGAGCGTCAGATATTCAAGATAAACAAGTGCACTGTTATTAAGTTATTGTATGCTTAGCTTTAAATGCTAGACATGACAACATAACAAATGATGCTTAAATGAATGGCATTAGATATCACTGATTGAGTAACTGGCATTTAAGGGCGTAGATTCTCCCGTTGCCAAGGGCTGCTACTTACTATCTTTTGATACACGGACCACATGTCAAGACATCAGCTAATGACCAGGAGGGTCAAGGGTTTTACTTTCTCTTAAAGTATGATGTCTATCGAGCATTGCGCTATTTGCCAATTCGAACACACGAATATCCACTATCAGCCCGTTCTGCTTACGGGTACCAACTTATACTCCGCATTGGAAATGTAAGTTGCCCGTCTACTTAAAAGGACAAGCTATGTCAATGATTTCCTCACAAACACACCTGGCCACGCCAGATGATTTTTCTGATAATTGCGGTTTTGGCCTAATTGCCCATATTGAGGGTGAAGCGAGCCATGATTTGGTAAAAACTGCCATTCATAGTTTAAGTTGTATGACACATCGCGGCGGTGTTGCTGCTGACGGTAGAACTGGTGATGGTTGTGGCTTATTATTAGCGACGCCTACCGATTTCTTTAAACAGATTGCTGCTGAGCAGCAATTTGCCATTACGGACAACTTTGCTGTCGGTATGGTGTTCGTTAATTTAGATAGCGATAAAGCCAAGCATAGCCAGCAAGTGTTAAGCGATGAGATTGCCGCCCAAGGATTAGAAGTGGCTGGCTGGCGTGATGTACCACTCGACTTGAGTATTGTTGGTGAGATTGGTCGTGAGACATTGCCAGACTTTAAGCAAGTGTTCGTTAATGCGCCAGATGATCTAGCTGCTGATGATTTCAACCGTAAGCTGTTTGTTGCACGTAAAAAAGCAGAGCAGCGTTTGACGGATGATGAGCTATTTTATGTCTGTTCATTGAGTTGTCAGACCATTATTTATAAAGGCTTGGTAATGCCTTCAGATTTACCAGCGTTTTTCTTGGATTTGCAAGATGAGCGTTTGGCGTCACATATCGTAGTATTCCATCAGCGTTTCTCAACCAATACCTTACCGCGCTGGCCACTGGCACAGCCATTCCGTTATCTTGCGCACAATGGTGAGTTAAATACCATTACAGGTAACCGCAACTGGTCTAAAGCCCGTACGCCAAAGCTAAAATCAGACAAACTGCCTAACTTGAATGAGCTGACACCACTTGTAAATAGTACCGGTTCAGATTCATCAAGCTTAGATAACATGCTCGAAGTGCTTATGTCTGGCGGTATGAACCTATTCCATGCAATGTCTATCTTGGTACCCCCAGCGTGGCAGAACGTTGATAGCATGGATATGGATCTGCGTGCGTTTTATGAGTTTTACTCACAGCATATGGAAGCGTGGGACGGTCCAGCAGGTCTAGTCATTCAGGATGGACGCTATGCGGTCTGTATGCTCGATAGAAACGGTCTGCGACCGTCACGTTGGGTAACCACTAAGAATGGCTATATCACTGTTGCATCAGAAGTGGGCGTTTGGGATTACGAGCCACAAGATGTATTAGCAAAAGGTCGCGTTGGACCTGGTCAAATGCTGGTCATTGATACGTTAACAGGTCAAATTTTAGATACGACGGCTATTGCAACTTTACTAAAAACGGCGCATCCATATCGCAAATGGTTGCGTGAAGAAGCGACGCGTGTCCGTGATGATGAGCGTCTAGAAGAGACATTGGCAACGCAAGCGTGCCGTGGTGATAAGCTCAAAGCGCTACAAAAAATGTATCACATCACCAATGAAGAGCGCACAGAAATCATTCGCCCTAATGCTGAAAATGGTCAAGAACCAGTCGGCTCAATGGGTGACGATACGCCAATGGCTGTACTGTCGCAGCAAATTCGCCATGTCGGTGATTTTTTCCGCCAGCAGTTTGCACAGGTAACCAATCCGCCAATCGATCCATTACGTGAATCAATCGTGATGTCGTTGCAGACCTGCTTAGGCGCTGAGACTAACGTATTTGCACCATCTGCGAGAGATGCTCATCGTATTATTTTGTCATCGCCAGTATTGTCAGCCAGCAAGATGCAGCAGCTTGAAACTTTGGATGATCCAGCGTTTAAGATGGCTCGCATTGATCTGAACTATGACCGTACTTTAGAACTATCTGATGCCATCGTGGCTATTTGCGAAGAAGTGGCAGATAAAATCCGTTCGGGCAATACCTTGATCGTACTGTCTGATAAAGAGATCGATGCAGACAAAGTACCCGCCAACGCCATTATGGTAACTGGTGCTGTGCATCATTATCTAATCGCGCAAGGTATCCGTACCGATGCTAATTTAATCATTGAGACAGGTCTTGCCCGTGACTCGCATCAAATAGCGGTATTGATTGGTTTTGGTGCAACTTGTGTATATCCATATCTGGCATACGATGTCATTGATGATTTGGTCGCGACTGGTGAGCTACTCGGTGATCCGATTCAAGCCCGTGTTAATTTCCGCAAAGGCTTAGATAAAGGTTTGCTGAAAATCTTATCAAAAATGGGTATCTCTACCATTGTTTCTTATCGCGGCGCGCAGTTGTTTGAAGCAGTCGGCCTATCAGAAGAAGTCGTCAATTTATGCTTTAAAGGCGTACAAAGTCGAATCAAAGGCGCTACCTTTGCAGACCTTGCTGCTGATCAAGCGCAACTGGCTGCCAATGCGTTTAAGCGTCGTGCCCCTCTAGATCAGGGTGGTCTGCTCAAATTTGTCTTCAACAAAGAGTACCATGCCTTTAATCCTGATGTGATTAATAGCCTGCATACTGCAGTACGTACTGGTGATTACGATAATTACCGTAATTATGCTGATTTAGTTAATAGCCGTCCGGTCGCGACCTTACGTGATTTGTTGCAACTGAAAACTGACAACAGTATCGATGTCAATGAAGTGGAAGATATCTCTGAAATCTTGACGCGTTTTGACTCAGCTGGCATGTCACTAGGCGCGCTATCTCCTGAAGCGCATGAGTCGATTGCGATGGCTATGAATACCATCGGTGGTCGCTCAAACTCTGGTGAAGGCGGTGAAGATCCTGCGCGTTACGGCACATTGCGCAACTCAAAAATCAAGCAAGTTGCCTCTGGTCGTTTCGGGGTCACACCTGCCTACCTTCGTTCCGCTGAAGTCATGCAGATTAAAGTAGCTCAAGGTGCCAAGCCTGGTGAAGGTGGACAGCTACCTGGTGGTAAAGTCAACGCGCTGATTGCACGCTTACGTTATTCAGTGCCAGGTGTAACCTTGATTTCACCGCCGCCGCATCATGATATTTATTCTATCGAAGATTTGGCACAGCTGATTTTTGATTTAAAACAAGTCAATCCAGATGCATTGGTATCGGTTAAATTGGTCTCACGTCCAGGTGTTGGTACGATCGCGACAGGCGTTGCAAAAGCCTACGCCGATCTGATTACTATCTCGGGCTATGACGGTGGTACGGCAGCGTCTCCGCTATCGTCTATCCATCATGCAGGCTCACCATGGGAGCTAGGTTTGGCTGAGACTCATCAGTCTCTACGAGTGAACGGGTTACGTGATAAGGTGCGTGTCCAGACTGACGGTGGTCTAAAAACAGGACTGGATGTAGTAAAAGCTGCTATCTTGGGTGCAGAAAGCTTTGGCTTTGGTACCACGCCGATGATTGCAGTTGGTTGTAAGTACCTACGTATTTGCCATTTAAACAACTGTCCGACAGGTGTTGCTACTCAAAAAGCCAAGCTGCGTGATGAGCATTTCATTGGCGAAGCAGAAATGCTGATTAACTTCTTTAAGTTTGTCGCGACCGAAACACGTGAATGGTTGGCAGCGCTAGGTGTTCGTAGTATGGAAGAGCTGGTTGGTCGTACTGACTTGCTTGATATCTTAGAAGGTAATACGGATAAGCAGCGTCATCTTGATTTAACGCCATTGCTATTTAGTCACCCAGCCAGCGTAGGTAAAGCACAAACTTGTCAGGTTGAGCGTAATGAGCCGTTTGATAAAGGTTTGCTTGCTGAGCAGATGATTAGCGATATGCTTGTGAACATTCGCAAAGGGGCAGGCGGCGATTATAGCTATTTCGTTGGTAACTGTGACCGCTCTATCGGTGCTCGTATTTCTGGTGAGATTGCGCAAGTCTGGGGCAACCTTGGCATGAGCGATATGCCAATTAAGCTTCGTCTAACTGGTACCGCAGGACAAAGTTTGGGCGTGTGGAATGCTGGCGGCTTAAATATCGAGCTTGAAGGCGATGCCAATGACTATGTGGGTAAAGGTATGGCAGGCGGTGAGATTGTGATTTATCCGCCAAAAGATTCAGGCTTTATCGCACAAGAAACGGCCATCATCGGTAATACCTGTCTCTATGGTGCAACTGGCGGTAAGCTATACGCTGCCGGTACAGCAGGTGAGCGTTTTGGCGTCCGTAACTCTGGCGCACACGCAGTCATCGAAGGCACAGGCGACCATTGCTGTGAGTATATGACTGGCGGTATCGTCACGATTCTGGGCCGTACTGGACTTAACTTCGGTGCTGGTATGACGGGTGGTTTTGCGTATGTACTCGATATGGAAGGCGACTTCTTTGACCGTTGCAACCATGAGCTAATCGATCTAAACCGTATTTCAAGCGAGCAAACAGAAGAGCATCGCATTCATTTGCAACAAGTGATTGAAGCTCATGTAGATAAAACAGGCAGTGCATGGGGTCAGACAATTCTGAATGACTTTGAGCACTATGTTCGTAAGTTCTATTTGGTTAAGCCAAAAGCGGCGAACATTGCAAGCCTTCTTAAAACTACCATGGCCGACCCACAATAGCCGATACGTAACTGCCTATCGTATCAATGGATTGCATTGATAGAATGTATTGATGGATCGGCAGTCGCTTTGATTAGGTTAGCCAGCGTTCCGTTTTTAGAGACGTTTTAACTCACAGGTTTTCAGCAGGTACGTGACAGCAGCGATATATGTCTTAAATTTTAGACAAACCAAACATCGCTGACTGTCGCCACCCACTGCAAAAGAGCCTTATATAAAAGAGATAGCACCATGGCAAAACGCTTAGAAAATAACTTCCAGTTTTTAGATGTACCGAGATTTGATCCAACCAAAAAAGACATTGCAACACGTTCAACAGAGTTTGTTGAAATTTATAAACCTTTCGAAAATGAAGCCGTTGCCCAGCAAGCGCATCGTTGTCTTGAGTGTGGTAACCCGTACTGCGAGTGGAAATGTCCAGTACACAACTATATCCCTAACTGGCTAAAACTGGCCACAGAAGGTCAGATATTTCAGGCAGCTGAATTGTGTCACCGTACCAATACCTTACCTGAAGTATGTGGACGAGTTTGCCCGCAAGATCGTCTGTGTGAAGGCGCTTGTACGTTAAATGATGGTTTTGGCGCAGTGACCATTGGTAATGTCGAAAAATATATCAACGATACCGCGTTTGCACTTGGTTGGCGTCCAGATATGTCTGAAGTCGTTTGGACAGATAAAAAAGTCGCTATCATTGGCGCAGGACCAGCAGGTTTAGGTTGTGCGGATATCTTGGTCAGAAATGGTGTCAAACCAGTCGTCTTTGATAAGCGCCCTGAAATTGGTGGCTTACTGACATTCGGTATCCCTGAGTTCAAAATGGAAAAAGATGTCATGCGCAATCGTCGTGTGATCTTTGAAGACATGGGTATCGAATTCCGTTTAGAGACAGAGATTGGTACAGACGTCACGATTGATGAGCTATTGGCTGAGTATGATGCGGTATTTATGGGTATGGGTACATACACCTATATGCGCGGCGGCTTTGCTGGTGAAGAGCTGACAGGCGTCTATGATGCACTAGATTACCTGATTGCCAACGTGAACCGTTGCAATGATTGGGAAAAAGACGCTGAAGAGTACATCGACTTTAAAGGTAAAAAGGTGGTAGTACTTGGTGGCGGCGATACAGCAATGGACTGTAACCGTACCAGTATCCGTCAAGGCGCCGAAAAAGTAGTTTGTGCCTATCGCCGTGACGAAGAAAACATGCCAGGTTCACGCCGCGAAGTGGTCAATGCTCGCGAGGAAGGCGTCGAGTTCTTATTCAATCGTCAGCCAACCGAAATCATCGGCTTAAATGGTAAAGTTAACGGCGTAAAAGTCGTTACTACTCAGTTGGGTGCACCAGACAACCGCGGTCGTCAACGCCCTGAACCGATTCCCAATTCTGAAGAGATCATCCCATGTGATGCAGTCATCATGGCCTTTGGTTTTAGACCAAGTCCTGCTGATTGGTTTGAGTCTCAGCAAGTGGGGATGGACAGCTCTGGTCGCGTACTAGCAGCCGAAAAGCAAACCTTCAAATTCCAGACCCAAAATCCTAAAATCTTCGCTGGTGGCGATATGGTGCGTGGTTCTGACTTGGTTGTGACCGCGATTTGGGAAGGCCGCGAAGCTGCGGAAGGTATTCTAGACTACCTTGAAGTGTAATACGCTAGCGCAATAGACTATTACTCATTAATACTGATGCAGTTCTCAATGAAGAATTTGACGAGTCATTTAATAAGTAATCTTCAATAGCGTAGATTTCAATATAGTGTGCTAGGATATTTTTTATAACGCCTTTTACCTGTGAATAATAGGTAAAAGGCGTTATTTTTTGCCCGTCATTTTGCTGATAGAATATCAACTTATACTTACCGCTAGTTATTGAGATTTTTAATAATCCTTTACTAAAATGTCTCACCTAAACATTCCACCCAAAAAGAGTAGCCTTGCGTGAAACCCACCCTTTATCAGCGTATTACTGCTCCATTTGTCGAACCTTATGTTCGCTACCAACATGCAGATATCCTACATGCCACTCGCCTAGGCACAGCTGTGATATTGGCCCTATTGGTCAATAAAATCACCAATCTTCCGCACGGTGAATGGACGACTATTACCGTATTTATTATTCTAGGGTTATTGCAATACCAAGGCGCTATTTATACTAAGGCGAAAGAGCGCGTGATCGGTACTTTGTTAGGTATTGGTACTGCGCTTGGGGTGTTATGGTTTAATCAGAACGCAGGCGCATGGTTGTGGGTGGACTATGCGCTCATTGGTCTGCTCAGCGGCATCATTGGATATTTAGCCGTCAGGCAGCTTGGGTATACAGGGCTGCTAACGGGCATCACTATGTTGATGATTGTCTCTGATTTAGGCAATAATAGCATTGGTCAAGATGGTATCTACCGCGCCTTAAATATCTTACTGGGGACAGGCGTTTCGGTAGCAGTGACGCTAATTTTGCCGCTCAAATCAACGTTAATGTGGCGGTTCTTATTGAGTAGCAACCTTGACGCTTGTAGTAGCCTCTACGCGGGTGTAGGCCATCATATTGACGCAACGGATGGAGTAGTGGACGATTCTGTTCAAAAATTAAACCCCGTGGCTTTTCCTGTTAAGGAAGTACCCGTTGATAGAGCGTTGGTCACAGCGTTACAGCAGATTAATAAACGTCTACTGGCTGTGCGTCCACATATTGCGGCGACAGCCAGTGAGTCAGGAATCGAAAAAGAAACGCTAGAGACGATTCAACGTACCCACCGTAATATTATTGGAACGATTGATCTACTGTTAAGTGCGGCACCGCGCTTGGCAAATATCGAAATTGATGAAGAAAACCACGTTCTATTGGTACATTATCAGCATGAGCTAACCCAAGCGATGCAACATATGGCAGCGGTGTTACGTAGTCCAAGCGATGAAGTATTTCGACCCATTACTCGTATTGCTGTCTCGGAGTATCCAAGCGTACAGCACCTAGCATTTGAGTGGCAGGGCTATTTTTGGTTGACCCAAACCTTGCAAACTCAGTTGCAGCAGCTGAGTGATTTACTGCAAACATCGAAACCGCATTGGTTTGCTGCATCTGGTCTGGGCTATCAACGCCGCGAGCAGCGCCGAATGAAAGAGCAGGGCGGCGAGACAGATTTACATTTATAACGCAAAAAAACGCTGACCATTTAGGATCAGCGTTTTTATTTTTCAAAGACTACTTTATTTTAAAGTGCTACATCAAAACTATTAACGACCCGTCTTTAGCTTATCCCAGTACTGTTGATACACTTGCAACGCTTCATCGCCTACATCTTCTTGGAACTCAGCTTTTGCTAATACTTCTTTAGAAGGATAAATCGTTGGATTGTTTTGGACGCTCTCATCCATCAGCTCACGCGCTGCTATGTTTGGTGATGCGTAGCCAATCTCTTCGCTGACGATTTTTGCATTTTCAGGACGTAATAAATAATCAATAAACTTATGTGCTGCATCAACTTGCTTAGCATTTTTTGGAATGACAAAATTGTCCATCCATAAGATAGCGCCTTCGGTTGGATACTTATAAACCAAGCTAGTCAAACCTTCGTCATTGGCCATGACTGCTTCACCATTCCATGTCATACCAAGCGAAGTCTCACCTTCAATATACGGCATACGTGTCGCATCAGAGTTAAAAGTTTTGACGTTTGGCATCAACGTGGTGAGCTTATCGTAAGCGGCTTCGATTTCGTCAGGATTGCTACTATTACCTGAGTAGCCAAGAGTCAGCAGTGCCATACCGAATACTTCACGCACGTCGTTAGTCAGCATCACCTGACCTTTATACTTAGGATCCCATAGGTCATTCCAGCTATTGACAGTTTTCGGATCGACACTGTCACCGTTAATAGCGAGACCGGTGCTGCCCCACATATAAGGGATAGAGTATTTGTTGTCAGGATCGACTTTGGTATTGGTAAATGAGGTATCAAGGTTTTTGAAATTGCTCAATTTAGATTTATCTAGTTCTTGCAACAGTCCTTCTTTCGCCATTTTTTCGACGTAATAAGTCGATGGAATCGCTAAGTCATACTGACTAGAATCATCCAATAGTTTGAGCTTGGCATACATCGCTTCGTTAGAGTCAAATGTGGTGTAATTAACTGAGATGCCAGTCTCTTCTTCAAAACCATCTAAAATCTCTTGCGGCATATATTCTGACCAGTTGTAAAGGTTCAGCGTCTCATTGCTCGCCGCAGCGCTGCCATCCGCTGCATTGTCAGAGTTGCTACAACTGGCAAGCACCAAGCCGACAGCTACAGCTAGTAATGCTTTTGGCACTATGCGACCGATACTAGCCGAGGTGTGAGTAGTTGGATGGGACGATGATAAATGGGTCAAAATATCTCTCCTAAATAAAGATAATGCAAATCAGAAAAATTCAATAAAAAAGCCAAAAAGATAAAAGCCTGACATGGCCAATAAAACTATTATGGTCATTAATTTGTACAATTTAAAGGGTTGTTATTAAGGTAATACTTAACAATACTAATAAAAATAGCCAGTTGGGCTAATGAGATGAGTAGCAAGACTAACTGAATGACAGCTAATTCTGAGTAGAATTGCTAGCGAGCTGCTAACCTCGAATCGAAAAAAGATAGCATATAACCATGCTATGATTGGCGCAGGCCGAAGTATGACGAACATCATTTAAGCAGATATCATCCTTTGGCTCTAAGACACCAACCATACCATAATAATAAAGGATACAGCACAATGACCGAAAGTACCTCAACTCAAAACACCTTGAATAAAAGCCACTCAGTTATACCGGCATTGCTTACGGATAAAGTCGCCATAGTCACTGGTGCCAGTCGAGGGCTTGGTGCACAGATTGCACAGCAAATGGCAGCAGCAGGCGCTATCGTTTGCGTCAACTACCTCAATAGTAAACAGGCTGCTGAGGCGGTAGTGGCTGACATCATCGCGACAGGCGGTCAAGCATTTGCTTATCAGGCGGATGTCACTGAGCTTGAGCAAGTACAAGCCATGGCAGCTGAAGTCATCACTCGTCATGGTCGTATCGATATATTGGTCAATAATGCTTTGCCGAATTATCAGTTCAATCCAAGCGCTGCGTACACCAGTATTGAAACAGTAAAGTGGTCGCATTTTTCACAACAAATGGACGGTATCGTTAAAGGCGCAGTCAATACGGTGCAAGCGGTGTTGCCGCAAATGAAAGCGCAGCAAGTAGGCAAAATTATCAATATATCAACCAATCTTGTCTACAACCCAGTGGTGACCTATTACGATTACACCACAGCCAAGTCAGCATTGATTGGACTGACCCGCAACCTAGCGAGCGAGCTTGGACAGTATGGTATTCGGGTTAATTTGCTAGCAGGTGGCTTATTAAAAACCACCGACGCAAGCAGCTTAACCACTGAAGAGGTATTTGACTATATCGCGACTACGACGCCGCTGCGCCAAGCGACTTCGGTAGCTGACTTTGCCAATTCAGTATTGCTCATGGCATCTGATTTGAGCATGGCTATTACTGGACAATCTATCGCTGTCGATGGTGGCTTAACCATGCCTTAATTGAGGCTTTAGCTAATGCCTTAACGTTCTATTAAATTTGTAGAAGAAAAGAAACGATCGTCGACGTAATGAAATCATCACCGCTACAGTTTTCATTTGTATTTTCTATATAAAACTAGCCCATAACAAAAAGCCCATACTAGTCAGCTAGTAAGGGCTTGTTTTAAATAAACATTAATGGCTTTATGTGCCTGAACAATCTTACGACTTTATTGCTAACTGATTGAGCACGGTTTGAATACCATACTCTTCGATCGTCCCAGTGACAAAGTCAGCGCGTTCTATTAAAGCTGGCTGTGCATCTCCCATGGCCACAGCAAACCCAACCAAGTCGAACATTTCTAAGTCATTCATACCATCACCAAATGCCATACACTCGCTTGCATCTACCGCATAGTACTCGCACATATCTCTGATACCGCGAGCTTTTGATGCCTCTGCTGGCAAGATATCGGCACCAATCTGATGCCAATGTACCAACTTTAAATCATACTGAGCAAAGTCGATATCCTGCATTTTTTCTTGCTGATTATTAAAAAATACCGAGCATTGATAGACGGTATTTATTTTGTAGTACTCAGGGTCAAGGATCGAATTGGGTGTGACCGCATTGAACTCGCGCAAACGTTCATTTTCACCTGACCAAGCGATATGAGTGGCAGAGTCAAACTTATGAATCAAATCACTCTGCTGGCATAGGCGTACGATTTTATCTGTCTGTTCAGCCGTTAGCGGGTAGTGGCTGATTCGGCCGCTTTTATCAAAACTATATTGTCCATTCATACAAATAATGGCGTCCAATATATCTGCATCAAGCAACGCTAGAATATCTTCAGGCAATATGGCTTTAGAACGACCAGTCGAAATCACTAGTTTAATATCGGTATCTGCAAGCTGCTCAAGCGTCGCTTTATTATGTTCAGCGATAACACCGTTACGGCTCAAGGTATCATCGATGTCAAAAAAGATGATTTTTGGGGTCGAGATCTTAGTAGTCATACTTTCTTTGGCAATCTTATCTTCGATAAACATGATGATCCTATTATTTTTAGTCGTGTAGATACAATGATTCAGATACTACTACAACATACCCAATCAGATAAATACCTATCGAGTAACCTATGATGCTACAAGTATGCTTATTGAGACAGTATTTGGATGTAGCCTGTAGAACCGCTCATTGCTTGTCCAGAGGATTAACAAAAATGCTAAACGATATGATTAACTTAACCGTGTCTATGTATTATAAAGTTATATTCAATTATCAAAAACAATCTACCAAATAAGATGGACTCTCGTTATTAATGCATCAGCTACCTAAAGGAATAAGTATGAAATTCTTTACCTTAAAATCGGTTACAGTTTTGGCAACAGTGGCTTTATCTGCTAATGCTTTTGCAATGGATGTTAAATTTAATGATGCTGCTTGGGATGGCAAAAAAGTACCTGAAGGTCAGCAATGTCTAAATTATAATGGCAAAAGTCCAGCCACGCCTAGCATGACTGTTTCAAACATTCCTACAGGAGCTGAAAGCTTGGTATTCGTCTACAACGATGTAAGCAACAAACGTATGCAGCATGGTGGACATGGTATCGTGGAATTTGCATTACCAGAGGGTGCTACGAGCGCAGAAGTGCCACGAGTATTTGGTCATACTTACGAAGTACCAGTCGGTATTGAGATGGTCGCAGAATACCGTAACCGTAAAGGTGAGGCGGGCGGTGCATATAAGCCGCCTTGCTCTGGCGGCAAAAACCATCTGTATACGGTAGATGTACAAGCATGGCAAGGCGACTCGGTACTTGCTGAAACAACAGTTGAGATGGGACGGTATTGATACGTTAGCTATTCAATTAGTATGCAACAAAGTCGTCTATACAAAACTGTTTATACATGCCGTAGACGGCTGTTTATTGAGGGTAGGTTATGTTTTATATACCTATAAATGCGTTAACTCAACAGACATTAAAGACCCTGATAAATGCTTGTAGAATTTAGTCTATAAGTAAACATGACTTAGTCATATAAGTGCGTTGAGGCAGGGCTATAGGAGAATATAGATTAGGCTTGTTAACTATTGGAATAATGCCAAGATACTGAACGTGACAACTTTGTAGTATAATTTTACTACTATGGATATCGGTATGCTATATCATTGAAACTTCTATGTTATAAATCTAAAAAAATCATAGCAAATGGTAAAAAACGTTATTAATTATACTTTATCTTGAAGTATACCTTGATTTGAATGAATTTTTTATAAATAAGGTTTCTTATGAACATAACGACAAGCCAACCTTCAGAAGATAGAAAAAGGCATGGCGAACATATTCTTATCCACATGACATATATCGCCAAAAATGTCGATCTAGATTCTGGGATTGAGCTGACTCGCGCACTTGAGTACTGGCGCAGATATTTTGAAGAAAACGATATCGTTTCAGCTTTAGTCATTAGTGAAGGTTATTTCGTTCAAAGTTTTCAAGGAACAAGACCTGCTATCAATACTGCCTTGGAAAAGATACTTGACGAGCATTCAACTATTGTCCATAATATTGTGAATATAGAGGAAATAGAATCGCGCCAATGGAATGGGTTTTTAGTTAAACATCTAACCTCAAGCGTTGAAGATGAAGAGCATGCTCTAAAGAACTTCTCAGCAGGCTCCGACTACAATCCTTATCTAATGAAAAGCTCTCAGATTGAAAGCTTCTTGAAGGCAGTTTTTGAAAATGCTGAATCTAATTAACTTTAAATGAATAGCATTTAGTTTTTAAGCATTTACCTCTTAGAATAGGTAATAGCCACTTGCCCTAGCTAGAATAGAAAAGCCGTCCATACGTTTGTTTTGTATAGGCGGCTTTTTGTTGAAAGCAAGTTAGCAGTAGCGGTAAAGGATGTTTTCTTAGCAATTGGACAGAATATTGGCGGATGTTCATAAGTGACTATTCATACCTGACTCTTGTAGGATTTAACTACTAAAAATGACCTAGTGATACCTGTTTTTGCCATGTTATTTTAAGCTATGGATGATAAGAAGCTGGTCAATTCTCAAGAGTTTTATTGATTATACTTTATGATAAAGTGTATATTAATTTATATACCTATTATATAAATGGATTTTCTTATGTATATAACGACCAACCAAGCACCTGACGGAAAGTGCCGAAGATGAGGAGTATGCCTTAAAAAGTTTCTCAGCAGGTTTTGACTTCAATCCTTATCTAATGAAAAGTACTCAGATTGAAAGCTTTTTGACAGCGATATTTGAAGGTGGTTAATTCAGAAATTATAGATGCGTAGTATGCGTTCAGTATAAAGACTGTCTGCTCTAACCAGCATAAGAAAGCCGTCTATACTTGTGTATAGACGGCTTTTTGTTCGATTGAATTTATTATTAAAAATTTATTTTCCTAATGCTACCAATGTTCCACCCCGAAAAATTGACACCATCATCAACTAGTAAATTATCATTATTAGGCTCGAACGGACTTATCCCTGACATGATAAGGCCATTTATTTTATCTTTTTGTTCGTCCGATAAACTGTCCCACCATATAGGTGAAATAAATGTATTTTCAGCAACTCCAAAAAAGAACCTTATTAGCGCACTAAAAATTTTCTTTGGTTCTAAAGCTAATAATGATTCAATAAAGGTTAATACTTTGGTAGAGTTTTTAGACCAACTGAAAACCACATACCCTTTGCCATCACTAGAAAATGAATTAAAAACTAAGTGCTCAGCAACAATATTTAAGTCACCTAAATCTTGGATTAAATTTCCATCAAAGTCATTCATAGGGGCAATAATTGAAGAGACAGCGACAGGCATAGGTGATGTTGAATCAATAATAAGATGGCTTAAATTGCCAATTGATTTTCCTAGAAGTTGGTCATCAAGTTGAGATTTAAGATTCGATAATTCTGCAAGAGCAGCATTAGTTCCTGTTTCATGATTTGCAGCAAATTTTTGAATCAACATTTGAACTAATAGGCTCTTACCTTTATCACTATTTTTAGCGAAATCAGAGGTGTGAAGCCCTCCTTCTTTAGCATAAATCTCTTTTGCTACTGAACGGCACATTAGAGCTAAACACTGTTCTTCATCTCCAATAAACTCTCTATCTTCAATACAAGAGAAAAGGGACTTATCATGTTTGGAACAGAAACCCTTAAAGGTAGAAGCTTTATTAATTCCTATTTTTTCTGGAATTAACTCCCCTTTGTTTCTTGCTATATTTGCGAAGTTTATTTTTAACCCTAAAACATGGTTACTTTCATCTGCAATTTCTTTTAGGCTACTGCTTTTTGAGACAGTATGAGCATTAATGATTTTTTGACTACACTCATGTTTTAAATCAGCGGGGGCATAACAATATTTTCGTGAAGCATTTTTCTGACTATGACCAATAGCCTCGCCTTTACTCACAGGAGTTTCGTTTTCACGTCCATAGTGGCAACGTTTAAATTTCTTTCCTGAACCGCACCAACACTTATCATTACGTCCTGTTTTCATAGGTTTCTGCTTATATTTAATTTGCTAAGAAAATATTCGATATCGCGTAGGCTGGGTGAAGTTTATGATATGCAACACTACGAACATGCGAGCTAAACGTTTAATATGTTTGAGGATTTATCTAAGTTATCCAACTTCAACACTCGTCACATTCTGAAAGCCTCTTGGCAGCTGTCCACCACGATTACCGCGAACACCCGTATAGTTAGCCAAATCATTTGGCTTGAGTGTCACATGGCGTTTGCCAGCAGTAATGACAAGGCTGTCTTGCTGACTAAGTGGTGTGATAGCAAGTACTTCCTCACCGTCTTTCAGTTTGATAAGTTTGTTCCCTTTACCGCGAGCTTGTTCAGGCAAATCATCGAGGGCAAATATCAGTAGATACCCTGCATTGGTTGCAACGGCAACATGATCAGGTGTCACGCGTATATTGCTATTTTCACCTTCTGTATTAGCGGCCGTCTCTACTGGTACGTCGATACGTGCAACAGGGAGCAAGCGACTATCAGTTGCTAAGTTAATAACGTTTTTACCAGCTTTTTGGTTGCTATCGAGATTACCAATGGTATTGATAAAACCATAACCTGCTGAGCTGGCAAGGATAATGCGTTGCTCGTTATCACCCGTTAGTAGCTGCTCAAAGCTGGCACCTGCTGGCGGCTTTAATACGCTAGTCAATGGATCACCTTGACCACGTGCAGATGCTAAATTATGCGCATCGATACTATAGCTGCGTCCTGTACTGTCGAGTACGTAAATCCTTTCGTTTGATTTGCCGCGCACGTGCGCTTGATAGCTGTCACCTGAGCGGTAACTCATACCAGCAGCATCGACATCATGACCTTTAGCTGCGCGAATCCAACCCGCTTTCGATAAGATGGCAGTGACCGGCTCACTTGGTACGAGGTCTGACTCTTTTAATGCTTGCGCTTCTTCACGCTCTGCTAATGGTGATACACGCTCATTGCCATGTTCTTTCATATCGGCAGTAAGCTCATCGATCATCAGATTGGTTAGACTGTCTGGATTGTCTAAGTATTCTTGAATGATGGCACGTTCGGCAGCAAGTTCATCTTGCTCGCGGCGCAGCTCAATCTCTTCTAATTTTGCCAACTGACGCAAACGAATATCCAAGATAGCATTGGCTTGAATGTCAGTCAGGTCATAATCCTGCATCAAGGTCGCTTTTGGATCATCCTCTTCACGAATGATGCGAATCACTTCATCAATATTCAGATAAGCAATCAGTAAGCCCGCCAAGATATGTAAGCGTTTATCGATTTTATCTAGGCGATATTGCAAGCGTCGCGTGACCACCGAGCGGCGACAGATTAACCATTCTTCCAAGACTTCTTTTAAGTTTTTGACCTGCGGCTTACCATTTAAGCCAATCATATTCATATTGACGCGGTAATTGCTTTCTAGGTCAGTACTGGCAAACAGGTGACTCATGACACGATCGACATCGACTCGCGTTGAGCGCAACTCAAGGACGATACGGCAGGCATTTTCGTGATCTGATTCATCATGAATATCCGTCACCCAAGGCAGCTTTTTATCGGTCATAAGCTTAGCTATTTGCTCTTGGATTTTGTTGCCTGACACTTGGTAAGGAAGCGCATCAATGATGACGAGGTTTTTTTCTTTAGGGTCAACATGAAAGGTGGCACGCATCTTATAACTGCCGCGTCCAGTCTCATACATCGCTTGCAAATCTTTTTTGCTAGTGATGATTTCCGCTGGTGTCGGTAGGTCAGGTGCAGGTATCGATTGGGTAAGCTGCTTAACCGATAGCTCTGGGTTTTTAAGCAATCGAATAGCCGCACGTACCACTTCATTAAGATTATGCGGTGGAATATCGGTTGCCATACCAACCGCGATACCTGTCGTACCGTTCAATAAAATATTAGGCAGGCGGGCAGGTAGGGTCGTTGGTTCTTGCATAGTGCCATCAAAGTTATCTTGCCAATCGACCGTGCCTTGTCCCAATTCTGCGAGCAACGTATTGGCATAAGCCGACATTTTAGCTTCGGTATAACGCATCGCGGCAAAGGATTTCGGATCATCTGGGCTACCCCAGTTACCTTGACCAGTGATGAGTGGATAGCGATAGCTGAACGGTTGAGCCATCAGTACCATGGCTTCATAACAAGCGCTGTCACCATGCGGATGGTATTTACCCAATACATCACCGACCGTACGCGCGGATTTCTTCGCCTTGGCAGAGGACTTTAGCCCAAGCTCGCTCATGGCATAGACGATGCGACGCTGGACAGGTTTTAGACCATCGGCGATATTTGGTAGCGCCCGATCCATGATGACGTACATGGCATAGTTGAGATAGGCCTGCTCAGTGAACTCTGCGACTGAACGAGTATCCATCGGCTCATTGGGAATAATTGGGGCGATCGTATGATCAATAACATCAGACATAAAATAGGATTCACTTATCAGTTTTAATAGGTATAGATAATTGGTTCAAGCATACAAATAGGATAGTGCTATCGTAAAGGATATTGCACCAATTAAAAAGACGTATGTCAGAATATACGACATCTCGTGACGTGCTTAAAACAAGCGCTTATAAAGGCCTTTTATAGTATGGTGATTCATAGCTTTTATAGATCAAGTTAAGTATAGTAAATCTAATATTTGTTTTTTATAGGGTTAATAAATATCTTAATATTTAATCGTTTTTATTTAGGATATTTTATCTACTATTAGTCTAAAGAAAGTAGGTACAGAATAGCTTTAATGCAAAATTAACAACTGAAAGTATGACAGCTAATAGACTAAATAAGACGGCTGCTTTGCCTATTTAAATAGCATTAACCATATATTGACACGGACAAGTCGCTACTGAATTATCTTACAATAAGGAATTTCTGTTATGTCATGTGACCCTTTATCTCAAGTTTCTGCCTCTACAATGCTAAAAAACGAAAGTAAGCACCTAGGGAAAAACACTACTATAAATGTACTATTGATTACTGCTATAACCAGTCTAGGATTGACAGCCTGTAGCCCTTCACAAATGAGCAAAACGCTACCGGCCGAGACAAGCAGCACAGTCAATCAAGATGCAGCAATGGTGTCAGAGTCTATCATGGCGTCACCCAGTGTGAGGTCATCCGTCATCAGCCAACAGATGATGGTACGTTCTGTGGCACAGACAGGTATCGTACGCCCATCACCGAGCATCATAGTCACGCCAGAGGCAAAAGACAACTATCAAAAAAACGCAGCCAATCCTGTACATCGAACTACGGATATGGCGGTATCCACTTTGTCTATCGATACCGATACGGGCAGCTACGCCAATGTGCGCCGCTACCTAAACGAGGGTCAACTACCACCTGTTGGTGCCGTACGGGTAGAGGAATTGATTAATTATTTTAACTATCAATTTGATGATGGCAAACGCTTAGGTAGTGCCCCGTTTGTTGTATCAACTGAGGTAGTGGACTCGCCTTGGGATAGAGCAGATCAGGATAATAAAATCGTCAAAGTTGGTATCAAAGCCGTTGATAGTAGCTGGTCGCAAAAAACAGATAAGCAATCTATGCCACCTGCCAATCTCGTATTTTTAGTAGATGTGTCAGGCTCTATGTCGTCGCGCGATAAGCTACCATTGGCACAGTCTTCGCTTAAGTTGTTGACAGAGCAAATGCGCGCCCAAGACAGTATCAGCATCGTGACCTATTCAGGTAGTACTAGTGTGGCATTGCCTGCGACCAATGGTGACCAAAAAGCAAAAATATTGGCTGCAATCGAGGGATTAAATGCCTCAGGCTCAACCAATGGGGAAGATGCTCTGAAATTGGCCTATAGACAAGCTGAGCAGGGACTGAAAAAGAATGGTATCAATCGAATCATGATGTTAACGGATGGCGATTTTAATGTCGGTATTAGTGACGTCGATGAGATGTTAGATTTGGTCAAGGCCAATCGCGATCGCGGTATCTCTTTGTCTACCGTTGGCTTTGGTCGCGGTAATCTGAATGATCACATGATGGAACAGATGGCGGACAACGGCAATGGTAATTACAGTTATATTGACAGCTTAACTGAAGCAAAAAAAGTCTTTGGGGATGAGTTAGCTGCGACATTTAACACTGTTGCTAAAGATGTAAAAGTCCAAGTTGAGTTTAATCCCGATGTGGTAAGTGAGTGGCGCTTGATTGGTTATGAAAATCGCGTACTGGCTGAAGAAGATTTCAATAATGACAAAATTGATGCAGGTGAGCTTGGGGCAGGTAAGGCGGTTATCGCTTTGTTTGAGGTAACTCCAAAAGGACAAAAAGGGTTATATAGCGATCGCCGTTATGCTGCTAGCAATGCCAGTATTAGTTCGAATAACAAACAGAACTCTAATGAGCTTGGCTATCTAAAAATTCGTTATAAAGCACCGACAGGTGGTAGCTCTAAACTGATTAGCCAACCGATTAATAAAGCTAGCCACGCTTTAAATAAAGCCAGTATCGATACTCAGTTTGCGATGGCAGTAGCAGGGTTCGGTCAACGCTTGATTCAAAGCGATTATATTAATGACTGGCAGTACAGCGATAGCACTAAGCTTGCCAAAAGTAGTATCGCAGATAGACCAAGTAGCGATACTAATGGTACTCGTCGCAACTTTGTGACGTTGACTGAGCTGGCGAGTGCGCTAAAAAACAGCCGATAGTGAACAGATATCGTGTCGGGATGGTCATTAGGGAGCAAAAGTCAATGGTCATATTTTCTAATGGTACGACTGAGATTTTTAATCTAATATATTGATATTTATAGGGATATTGAGCGTCAAGCCTATTTGAGAACTGGTGTAGCAATCTTTTGTATTGAGTACTATGTATAAAGTGTGTATGTTAATGAACAAAGGGCTATTTACCGCTATATTGTTCGCTCAGCACTATACAAATATGTCGCAGCCTTGCTTGTTATCATAACGATAGGCAAGACTCTGACGTTTTGTATATTTATCACACTGTGATTGGCGTGGGTTGACGGTAATGTATTATTACTAGGAGAGAAAAGATTATGGAAAATCAAGGAAACTTAACCCGTCGTGACGATAAAGTTTGGCTAAAAACGTATGAAGAACTTGGTCTGGAGTATGACATTGAATTGCCAGCCGACAATACGTCACTTATCGATATTTTCGAAAAAAGCTTCGCTGAAAATGCTGATAAAACTGCCTATATCTGCATGGGTTCATCGTTAAGCTTCCAAGAAGTAGATTTATACAGCCGTCAAATGGCCGCTTATCTACAGTCATTAGGATTGGTCAAAGGCGATAAAGTTGCGGTCATGATGCCCAACATTTTGCAGTTACCAATCTCTGTCATCGCTGTACTGCGTGCAGGCTTTACCTTAGTCAACGTCAACCCTCTGTACACTACCAGAGAGCTCGAGCATCAATTGACTGATTCAGAAGCCAAAGTGCTAATCATGGTCGAAAACTTTGCCAAAACCTATCAAGACATCGGTCGCAATGTGGTCGATAAAGTCGTGATTACGGGTATGGGCGATTTGATGGGTACGCTCAAAGGCTTTATGGTCAATACGGTCGTCCGCCATGTCAAAAAAATGGTGCCAGACTATAGTATTTCTAATAGCGTTAGTTTCAAAAGTGCATTAAAGCAAGTCACGGCTAGCAAATATAAGCGCCCAACCAATATCACGCTTGATGATATCGCTGTCCTACAGTATACCGGTGGTACGACAGGTGTGGCGAAAGGTGCGATGCTAACGCACAAAAACTTAGTGGCAAACTTAATTCAGTCTAATACCTTTTTGGGCACCGCTTTTGATGATTTCGATCAAAGAGGTGAGCAACCTGTGATTATGACGGCATTGCCGATGTATCATATTTTCTCATTCACCGTATGTGGTATGTTCGGTCTGTATCGCGGTTGTGTGGTGCTATTAGTACCAAACCCACGTGATCTTGATAGCTTGTTAAAAGCATATAAAGCCAATCCACCAGCGTTCTTCCCAGCGGTCAACACGTTGTTTAACGCACTTGCCAATAACGAAGAATTTATAGCGATGGATCATAGCAAGCTGCGTCAGTCGATGGGTGGTGGCATGGCGGTACTGAGCCCAACAGCCGAAAAATGGCGCCAAGTGACAGGTAATATTATTATTCAAGGTTATGGCTTGTCTGAAACATCACCAGTCGCGACCGCTAACCCTAGCAACAGCAAGACATTCACTGGCACTATTGGTGTCCCTATGCCAGCAACCGATGTGGCGATCTTAGATGATGCAGGTAATGAAGTAGCACTTGGTGAGCGCGGTGAGATTAGTGTTCGTGGTCCACAGGTCATGAAAGGTTACTGGAACCGCGAAGATGCTACTGCCGAAGTCATGACAGCAGATGGATTCTTCCGTACTGGTGATATCGGTATCATGGCTGACAACGGATATGTGACCATCGTTGACCGCAAAAAAGACATGATTTTGGTGTCTGGTTTTAACGTCTATCCGAATGAAGTCGAAGAAGTCATGGCTGGACATCCTAAGATTTTAGAATGTGGCGTCATCGGTATCGAAGACGAGAAAAGTGGTGAGATTCCTAAGATCTATGTTGTCCGTAATGATCCTAGCCTGACTACCGAAGAAGTTCTTGAGTACGGTAAAGAGAACCTAACAGGTTATAAACGTCCTCGTCGTGTTGAATTTATTGATGAGCTACCAAAATCGAACGTTGGTAAGATTTTGCGTAAAGATCTACGCGTACTTGAAGAAAAAAACCACGGTTAATTTGCTGATACACGCACCTAGATAGTTGTTTGATAGCTGCGTGTATTGACCAAAGACACATGTGAAAGTGTCGCTCGATTAGATACTGTAGTAAGTAAAGTAGTAACCAAAAATGATAAGGCTGCAACCATGCTGTCTTATCATTTTTTTGTCTTTATCGCTTTTGACATTTGCGGATGACAGCTACTATTAATAGAGAATATCTATTAAAACTGCTATAGTGCCCATCGACGTATTTTTGTTTTTATCCAAAAAATCGTACTAGTTTTACTTAAGACAACTAGTGAAATCATAGTAGTAAATATCATTTTCGACTTGGTCGTGCTAAGTGGTAGTATTATTTATCATAGACCCAGTAACACACTTTAATTTGCAAAGCTTATGAATGATAAACCCGATCATACTTATCTATTTCTTATTCATAAGCTTCTGCTGTCAGCAATAATCATAAAAAATGGTGTTTCCATTAGCATATTCAATGTTTTTAACAGTAACATTTAGGGAAAATTATGACGGATAATATTAATAAAAAAACGACAGATAATAGCGCTGCAACTGATGATAAAGCCAATACTACTAACGACGTTTATCAAAGCAATGCGTTTCCTACTATGCCGACCATCGACAGTGATAGTCCGTGGCTGAGCGCTTATGAGCGCTATAGCATCGATGCTACTATCGAGATGCCAGAAGACAATACCTCTCTACTTGATGTGTTCGAGCGTAATTTTAGCCGTTATGGTCAAAAACCTGCCTATATCTGCATGGGCTCATCGATTACTTTTAAGCAATTAGATCTATATAGCCGACAGATTGCTAGCTATTTGCAGTCAATAGGACTGGTCGCAGGCGATAAAGTTGGGGTAATGATGCCCAACGTCTTGCAGTATCCAGTAGTTGCTTTGGGTATCATTCGTGCAGGGATGGTGTTGGTCAATGTAAACCCTCTATACACCAGCCGTGAGCTGTCACATCAGTTGCATGACAGTGGTGCGAAAGCGCTATTTATCGTTGAAAACTTTGCCAAAACGTATCAAGATGCCGAAGACAAAGGTCAGGTAGAGCATGTAGTCGTGTGTACCATTGGTGATATGCTAGGTACGATTAAAGGAGCTGTGGTCAACCTCGTGGCTCGCCATGTCAAAAAGATGATTCCTGCTTATAGCATACCGAATAGCATGAGTTTTAAGCATGCCTTAAATGCTGAGTCAGCCAGTAAGTACCAGCGCCCTGAGTTGAACTTAAGCGATGTGGCCTTGCTGCAATATACCGGTGGTACGACAGGAGTAGCGAAAGGCGCAATGCTGTCTCATGGTAATCTAGTCGCCAACATGCTACAGGTCAGTGCGCTGATGAACAGTGCATTTGATGATGATATAGATGGTAGAGATGTGATTTTGACCGCACTGCCGCTATATCATGTATTCTCATTTATGGTCTGCGGTATGTGTAGCATGTACCAAGGTTATGCCTCGCTACTCATTCCGAATCCGCGCGATCTTGATGGGCTTATCAAAGAGATGGCTAAATACAAGCCGGCGTTTATCCCTGCCGTGAATACTTTGTTTAACGGCTTAGTACACAAAGATAACTTTGCTGATTTGGACTTTTCTAATCTAAAAGCATCTATCGGCGGCGGTATGTCAGTATTACCTAGCGTAGCGAAGGAATGGCATAAAATCACTGGTCTGCCTATCGTTGAAGGTTACGGCTTGTCTGAGACCTCACCTGTCGTAGCATTTAATCCGATGACTATTGCAGAATTTACCGGAAAAATCGGTATTCCTGCGCCTAGTACCGATATCGTACTCATTGATGATGACGAAAATATAGTAGCCATGGGCGATCGCGGTGAAATCTGCGTAAAAGGTCCACAGGTCATGATTGGTTATCAGAATCGTCCGAAAGAAACTGCTGAATCCTTTACGGCTAGTGGTTACTTAAAAACTGGCGATATCGGCATCATGGACGAAAAAGGCTTTATCAAAATTGTCGATCGCAAAAAAGACATGATTTTGGTGTCTGGTTTTAACGTCTATCCCAACGAAATTGAAGAGGCGATGAGTGAGCATCCAGCAGTCGTAGAATGCGGTGCTATTGGTGTACCGAACGATGATCGCGGCGAAGAGCCAAAACTGTTTGTGGTTAAAAAAGGCGACGTGACTGAAAAAGAGCTACTAGAATATGGCAAAAAACAACTGACTGGCTATAAGCGCCCACGTCATATACAGTTCGTTGACGAATTACCAAAGTCGAACGTTGGCAAAATCCTACGTAAGGAATTGCGTAAGATGGAAGGGTTAGAATAGTTTATATCTGACATTCTGTTGATAACGGTGGCGTAATGGCAGGAGCGAATCTTGCTATTGCGCCGTTGTCACGTTAGGATATCTTAAGATTTTAGTCGACTACATATCTATCAATGTGTTTACTGACAACTGATAGGTATTTTTATGACACTGCTTTTATAACATTGTACTAGGAATTTTTATGCGTATTGACAATCGTGAGCTTGACCAACTTCGCTCGATCAGCTTTGAGCGCCATTATACGAAGCATGCTGAAGGGTCAGTACTGGTAAGTTTTGGCGATACCAAGGTACTATGTACTGCCAGTGTAGAATCTGGTGTGCCGCGCTGGCTCAAGGGTAAAGGCAAAGGTTGGATCACAGCTGAGTATGGTATGTTGCCACGTGCGACCAACACGCGTAATCAGCGTGAAGCGGCTCGCGGTAAGCAGTCAGGTCGTACGCAAGAGATTCAACGTTTGATCGGTCGTAGCTTACGTGCCATGATTGATCTGAGTAAACTTGGTGAAAACACCATCTATCTAGATTGCGATGTGTTGCAAGCGGATGGCGGTACTCGTACGGCGAGTATCACTGGTGCTGCAATTGCGCTTATCGATGCGCTAGAGAGTATCCAAAAAGCCAAGAAACTCAAAGCAGATCCGCTAATCGGACTGGTTGCTGCGGTTTCTGTTGGTATGAAAGATGGCGAAGCGTATCTTGATCTGAACTACGAAGAAGACTCTAGCTGCGATACCGATTTGAACGTTGTGATGACCCAAAAAGGCGAGTACATTGAGCTACAAGGTACTGCTGAAGAAAAGCCGTTCACTCGTGAACAAGCAGATGCTATGCTGTCGTTAGCTGAAAAAGGCATTGCTGAATTGATCAAAATGCAACAGACGGCGCTTGGTTGGTAGACTAGCGTTTAAATACAACACACTGTCTTTGTTTTTAGTGTCAATAACTGCCTGTTAGCTGCTAATAGGCAGTTTTTTAATAGAAAATATTCGTACATTACTTAATAGGTAACAACACATGCTAAAGCTGACTGATGATGGCGCCAAAATCACCTTACAAGGGCAATCAAATGCTGCTGATAATGGCATGTTTTGGTTTGGTTCTGCATTATTGGTCGGGGCCGTCGCAGTCGCCATGGCGATGAGCCTATTGCCTGAGCGTCTAGCCATCGGTGCGCTTGCCCTGCTTATCATTGGTAGCTTCATTTTTAATAAAAAGCGCCAACAGCATAAAAAAGCCATGAGCGGTATGATTAGCAGTGGCACATTATGGGTAAGGGCTGGCGAGTTGGTCCATGACAATCTAGGTAAGCGTGAGCATATTCATTTAACGGATGGTGATAAGATAACGCTGATTGGCGAGCAATTACAGATTGTCGATAGCAGTGACGTGCGCAAATATCATATTACTGGTTTCGAGAGTGCTCAAGAAGCAAAAGCTGCGAAAGCTATCTTAGAAGGGCAGGCGCTAACGAAACGTCATGTAAATATCAAAATGAAGAGTAATTAGTATCTTTTCTCAATTTTATACTTTATGAAAGCATAGCTATTATCTTTGTGCTATCCAAACTTCTAATTCGAATATCGTTTTAAATTTCACTTAGCGCATCTCCCCAATATTGTCATTCATCAGTATACTTATACCGTCTATCACCTATCGCAGGCGAATAGTGCTTGCAGATTTGTGCGCAAATGGTTTATAAGTAGGATTATAAAGTTCATTCTTACTATTATCGACACTGTCATTGAGATCTGATTGACAAGGAGTTAGTCATGCTGCGTTTGTCTATACCGTCAGTCGCCGCGTCAAGCGGTTTATTACTATTTACCTGCGGCATGGTAGGGCAAGCCCATGCAGATAGTATGAGTATGCTTATCGCTCAGAAATCAGCTCAATCAACGACGAATACATTCTATCGTTATCCTGAGGTAACACGTCAAGCGCCTACAGTCTTACCGGCGTTTTTATCAGGCAGCTATGACAATGTTGATAGCGAGTACCTACCGCTGCTGAGCAATGCAGAGACGCAGAGTAGTATGGCAGCACGTGAGGTGGTCAGTACCGCCCGCAAAATGGCACTTAACGAGCGCACGATTATTCAGGGTGGCTGCTGGGACTATTTAAATGCTGTATTTAATCGGGCAGGGGTATTGCGTAATACCATACACAAAGGCACTTATGCGCAAGGGCCCTATGCTAGTAGCAGCGAGATTGAAGCAGGCGACTGGCTCTATTATATTAACCATGGCTACAATGGCGTCGAGCATAGCGGCCTGTTTGTCGGTTGGGTCGATGAGCATGCCAAGCAAGCATTGATACTGAGCTATGCTGGCGAAAATCGCCGTGAACCAGCTCGTTACCGCGTTTACGATTTAAGTAATGTTTATCAAATTATGCGCCCTAGTGTTTAGTGTTTGATATTTCCAGTTTGACAACATGTTCTATAATTGAATAAAAAAGCGTCCGCAACTCATTGAAGTTACGGACGCTTTTTTGCAGGTTAGATGGTTTTTCTGAACCTAAAACGGTTTTACCACGACTAGAATCACGATAATAACTAAGGCGAAGACAGGCACTTCATTAAACCAGCGCCAAAACTTATGCGTTTTATAATGTGGATTATCGATCAGCTTTTTACGATAAAAGCCGCAAGCACCATGATAGCCTGAGAGTAGCACGACTAAGAGCAATTTAACGTGTAGCCAACCTTGGGTTTTGTACACATCCCAGCCCAGCCCCAACATCCATAGACCAAAGACCCATGTCGCTATCATCGAGGGTGTCATGATGCCGCGATACAGCTTGCGCTCCATAATGGCAAAGCGCTCATGACTGATGCTATCGTCGCTCATCGCATGATAGACGAACAGGCGCGGCAAATAAAATATCGCTGCAAACCAGCAGACCATCGAGATAATGTGCGCGGCTTTAATCCAGTTAAAATAATCTGCCATCATAGTTTCTCTTGCTTAACTTGTATTTTTTAGCGTGGGCTTAATCTGCCAATACAACTTGTGTTTGATGACCATTCATCGCATCCATTACAGGCAGTACTTTAGGCGCTCTTGGTGCGGCAAACTGTTTGGTTAGGCCAAGCTCACGCATGAGTCTGTCGTCACCTGACTGGCTGGCGTTACCAGTAGTAAGAAGCTTGTCACCATAAAAGAATGAGTTAGCACCTGCCATAAATGCCAACGCTTGCTCAGAATCTGACAGGCTTTCGCGGCCAGCAGATAAACGCACGTAGCTAGTCGGGCAGCAAATACGGGCGACCGCAATAGTACGAATCCATTCAAGTACAGACAGTTGACCTTCGGCCAGTACTTTGTCACCAATTGGTGTACCTGCAATAGGCACCAGTAAGTTGACTGGAATTGATTCAGGCGCTTTTGGCATTTTTAGTAGCTCAAGTACCCAATCGATGCGGTCATCACGGCTCTCACCCATACCAACGATATTGCCACTACAGACATTAATGCCAGAGTTACGCACGTTTTCTATCGTATCTAAACGCTCATCATAGCTACGCGTGCTGACGACTTGCTCGTAGTAGCTGCGCGAAGTATCTAGGTTATGGTTGTAGTAATCTAACCCTGCATCGGCCAACTGCGTTGCTTGATTGGTATCAAGCATACCCAGTGTCATACAAGTCTCAAGTCCCAATGCTTTCACTTCTTTGATCAGCTCAACCACATAAGGCATGTCTTTAGCACTTGGGTGTTTCCACGCGGCACCCATGCAGAAGCGCGATGAGCCACTGTTTTTGGCGCGTTTGGCCGCTGCGATGACTTTATCAACTTCTATGCGTTTTTCTGCTTGTAGTTTGGTAGTGTCGCGATGATGACCTGACTGCGAGCAGTAGCCGCAATCTTCGGGGCAGTTGCCCGTTTTGATAGAGAGTAGCGTGCTGATTTGTACTTCATTGGCAGTAAAATGCTTTCTATGGATGGTCTGTGCTTGTAACAGCAAGTCCATCAAAGGTAAATCAAACAGTTGCGCGATTTCTTCACGGCTATACGTGGTGGCAACTTTACTATCAGTTTGAGTTGCGTCTGTGGCTAGACTGGCCAAAAAATCACTGTTGATCGTATCTGGCTGAGTGGCTACATCAGTTGGCTGAGTGGCGTCAGGTTCGGAGATGCTAAGCAATCCTGCCATAAGGTAAGTCCTTTTATAAGAATTAGAGGGTATTAAATAAAACCAATGTTTTTATCTATTGTCATTTATAAGGTAACAAAAAAGGTTGCCGTATAGTATACCGCAACCTTTTTAGAAAATCAGAACACTGCTAGACAGTATGTATAATTGTCACAGTAGCGCATATAAATAGTAACTATACGTTTGGCTATCTAGTTCTATATCATCCATTCTACCAATGCCTATCGCTCAGTGCATCATTCTTTTTATTTGCCAAGTTTGTGCTTGGCGATACCAACCCAATGCTCAGCAAGTTTCTGTGCTTTATAAGCGTAAGGTTTGGCTTTTTGAATATATGGTTTGCACTCTTCTGGGATAGCTGGAACGATATGCTTAGCAAGTTTGTTGAACCACATCATTAAGCTATAGTCGCCTTCAATGCTCAAGTTACCTTCTTGTACAGCAGTCATAAAGGCAGGCAAGCTACCTTTGGTTAGCAGTCTAACGCCAGTCATAGAATCTTTGAAAGTGATGGTCAAATCGGCTTCTTTTGCATGGCCGCTTTGTTGACTGAATTGTCCATTGTCAAAGCTAAAAGAACGGGCGATATCAGACTCAGTACTAGCAAACTCAATCGTAACTTGACGATCAGCGAATAATGCTTTGACATCTTCGTTATCGCTATCAGCTAACATAGACAAACGATAGCCAACAACAGCCAATAAAGCATCTAATGGATCAGATTTGATATCTAATACAGGAACAGTAAACATAGCAGAACTCCTAAAAAAATGAGGCATAAAAATAAAGCGTACTTTATACCAGTTTTTATGACAAATATATAACTGGATTATAAACTATCACAGGGTATCAACTCTTTAGGAGTTAAGTAGAGAGCGTTAAGTATCTTGTAACATTCGATGTCACTGACGTAAGTAAGGTGTTGATATAAAAAACAGAGGTATAAATAGGACGGTTTTAACGGAAACGTGGCTGATAGTTATCATCGTAGACAGGAGTGTGTTCGATATAACGTGCGGCTTCTAGCTCACGTTGCTGGCTAACTGTCTGACTCACGTCATCATAGCGTAATGCCCGATATAGTACCCAAGCTGCCAACGGTAACCAACTGATGCCCATAGCGATGATATAGCGATGCCATGACGATAGCTCCATCAACATAGGGCGACCTGCTAATATATTTTGAATCAATTCAACGGTGAACCAGTAAGCCATACCGCCAAACAAATATAGCAGTAGCCAACGATATGACGACAAAGCTAGCACCATTACTAAACTGGCTAGCAGTCCATAACCAAGCCATGCCGCGCCGCTCCATGCCTCTACACCGATAAAAGAAAATATAGTCATTAACATCATTCATCTCGCTATTCATAAGGTGAATTCCAATAAGACTATTATGAGAGGTTATTGAGTAAAGCTGAAGAGGGTACAGGCGACTTTGCGACAACCGTTGACGTTTGGTTTTTTTGGCTTGTTTTGCGATATTTGATGGCTAGATGTTAGGCTAAGCGCCGTAAGGAGTGGCGCTTATTTTGAGTGATATGGAAATGGTTGTGTTTGCTCGGGAGGGTGTTTATTAGCTAGCAAAGTAAAATAGCAAACAGGATTGACAGTTTGCTAAATACTTAGACTCGATTGGTACGATTACCCCACCAAGATAATAACGAAACTAAGATGGCACCGAGTAGCATAAGTCCTACTGTCGTTGACCACTGTGCGCCAGTAGGGTATTGCCACGGCATGACATTATGAACAGCTTCAGTGTTGAGCGAGCCTAGCGCATCTACTTTCCATGGCCATACTTTTATTAGAGAGCCTGCGATAAAGCCTGTCAGCAATGCCAAAGTAGCTTGGTAATAATGCGACAGTAGCCACTTAAGTGCGCGCGTGAATAACAATAGCCCAGTCGCCATACCCGCAATGACTGTGAAAATGGCACTCAGATTCATCGTGTCGACCGCTTCTAATACCGCGTCGTAAGCACCTAACAAAAGCAAAATAAACGACCCTGATATCCCTGGTAGGATCATGGCACAAATAGCAATTGCCCCTGCAAAAAACAAATACGGTAAGCTAGGCGTGGTCGTAAGCAACGGCATACTACTGATGACTATGGCGGCAATAAGCCCAGTCGCGAACAGTGCGACACGTCCTATATTCCAGCGCTTAATTTCACTAAGTAAGATAAATACCGTTGCGACGACCAATCCAAAAAAGAACGACCAAATAAACAATGGTTGGTTGTCCAATAAATGCTTAATGATACCGGCTAAGGTTGCAAAGCTAGTGGCAATACCCAGTAGCAAACACAATAGAAACGTCGCGTCTACTTGTCGCCAAATCGCCGCGAATCCTTTGATGCCACCTTCTTGTCGAAATATCGTCCAAAGATTGGGGCCGATACTGCCAAGTGCGTTAATCAAGCGCTCGTAAATCCCTGCAATCAGCGCAATAGTGCCGCCAGAGACACCAGGTACGATATCAGCTGCTCCCATAGCCATACCTCTGACGTAGATACCTACCAGCTGCTTTGGACTATCGGTACGTACAGGTGCCGTATCTTGTTCTAGTGGCGTTGGCGCTGACGGCTGAGTTGGCCGTGGAGATTGTGGTGCCGTCATGGGTATTCCTTTATCGTTTAAAAATAAGTGTTATCTGAAAGTAAGCATTAGATAAAAACGGGCGTTAGCTAAACATCAGTGTGCATAGCAGATTTTATTAATGATCGTAACGTATTAGGGCGTGTCTTCCATTCACTTGGTAGTCATCTAAGTGGACCAGAAATGAGCAAAATCTTACCAAACATCGTCAAATAGCTAGTTAATATATCGGTACTATCTACGCTACTTTTCTTGTTTAAGCCACATCCTAAAGCATAAAAGCCAGATTAATGACAAAACATTAACCTAGCTTATCGAATGGTATAAAGCGTTCTGCAATTACTCAGTAGGCGCTAGTGCTGGATAGCCAAGAGCGTACAGAGTACCTTCAAGCCCGGTCACGTTGATAGCGGCATCAGCACGTGCTTGAACGATTGGTTTGGCATGATAGGCCACACCCAGATCGGCCAATGCCATCATCGGTAAATCATTAGCACCGTCACCGACACAGACCACTTGTGACATCTCAATGCCTAAGCGCTCAGCAGTATGCTCAACGATAGCAGCTTTTTTAGCACCATTGACAATAGGCCATTGTACATGACCAGTAACTTCACCTTCCTCGATATCTAAAGCATTGGCATGTACTTCATCGATACCCAGCTGCTCAGCGATGTAACGAGCAAAATAAGTGAAGCCGCCTGATACTAGCACCGTATGATAGCCCAATGCTTTTAGCGCACTGATCGTTGTGCGCGCACCAGTCGATAACGTTAAGCGGCTACAGATATCATCCAGCACATCAGTAGAAGTACCTTTTAGCAAAGCCACACGCTGAGCAAACGATTCATCAAAATCAATTTCACCGCGCATTGCTGCTTCAGTGATGGCTTCGACTTCTTCACCAATCCCAGCCGTTTTTGCTAGCTCTACGATGACTTCTTGCTCGATCAAGGTTGAATCCATATCGAAGCAGGCAAGTTTGTGCGTCCGTAGCATATGACCGACAGACAAGATATGACAGTCTACGACGTTTATGTTGCCTGTGCTATCTGCACTGCGTGTATTGTTATATTCTTCAGTTAGGTCACGACGCAGGCGAGCGGTCAGCTGATCATCAATAATGTGAGCGGCTGCGGTTTTTTTGCCAGGGTGCATTAGTGTGTCAGTGACTGGTACCAGCAGATAACGGTAGACCTGAGTATGGGTAAAGGGTAGGCGCTGTGCGTATGCTGCTGTAGGCTCTGTATCAGACACCGTGATATTGACGAAGCTAGCGTCAGTATCTTCGGCAACCGTTACTAGATGCCAGCTTGGCTGTTCATCGACCCACGACTGAACGTACTGATGAATATCTAATGCAGATACCTGAGTCGGCAGTACGACGATGAGCGCAAAAACAGGTAGCGACTGTAGCGCATCAAAGTCTTGCAAATTGGTATCTTCGGGTAATAATGCCGCAATAGAATCAACGGCTTGTTGCCATGCTTTGCTGTCTTTTGGTAACGAATAAGATGTATTTTTTGGCATGGCTCAATTGTCCCTTGTATGCTCATATAAGATTAGGAATAATAACAGTTTTACTGGGCAGCGCCTATAGATGACGCGCAAAGTAACAATGATGCTAAAAAACAGATTTTATGGCGTAAGAAGCCATAGAAAATGCAATAAAGTTATTATGATAAATTTATAAAGCGCTCACGCTATAAGGCTTATTATGGTGATATAGTAGATGAGATAAGCTGGCTGTTTATCGACGGTGCTTTCTTATTAACGATGCCTTCGCAAAAGATTGCAAGGCAGAAGATAGCGAAGCTGGCAACAATATTGATGGTGTCGATAGTCGCTAATAATCAGTATCGTTTTACAACTATGTGCGAAGCATAGTTGGCACATATTAAAATTGTTTAAAAATTAGCCAAAAAATGAGCAGTAGCCTCGTTTTTTAATTTCTTCTCTCCAAAAAAGTTTAACATATCATGACGTATTTAGCGCCGCGGCAAGGGTTGTTTGCCATTATTCTTCTGGTTAGTTTTTGTTTGCAGACGCTGTTATTGGTCATTAGTACTGACCAACAGCTGAGCAATAGTCGTGCGTTAAAAGGCGAGCAGATGGTCGCCCAGCTGATTGATGAAGCGAGGTTGTCTTTAGAAAATAAAGACCGTGTGAGTTTAAGCGTTATTGCCAACCGCTATACCAGCGAGCAAGACGTCACACGGATACTGATTAAGGACAACAACGATGATATCTTGGTGCCAGTAGGCAATGCGCCGATGCAGCAAGGCGACACCATTCGTCAAATCGCTACCAATGGCGATGCAGTCATCGGTAGCGTTGCACTGACTCTAAAAGACGTTAGCAAAGGCGAAATTATCGCCATGCAATGGCCGTTTGTTATCGGCACCATGCTGCTACATTTACTGCTTTGGTTGATTTACGGTTACCTCGCTCGTCCGACCAAAGAGCAAATCAATGCATTAAGTCGAGATATCCAAGAGCTGTATCGTGACCAATATAAACCAGTCGATCAACGCGGCTATGACCGTGAACTTGAGCGCCAGTCAGCGTCCCAGTTAGCAGACAGTCAAGTAGCGACTGATAATACAGCTAATGCTACAGATGACGAAGTGACTAATGCGCGCAAATTTAATGTGCATAACGAAGTGAACGAGTATCTTAGAACCCAGCAAAACCAAGAGACAGGTAGCGATACTGACAATCTAGCGAGTGCGAGTGAAGGTAGCGAAATAGCGGATACAGACGGTGTTGCTTCTCAAGTTACCAGCCATACGTCTAAACTGTCTGCCACACGGTCTGTTGATAGCGTCAAAGTTCAAATTGTATTCCATGATGAGTTCAATATGCTTGAACGCCTTGCACCTGCGCAGCGTCTTCCATATCTAGCGCTCTGCACTCAGCTGCTGAATCAAGCCGTGACTGAGTTGCTAAGACAACCATTGCTACTGGGCGTGAGTGCGATGAATGAAGCGCACTTCGAAGATAATGGCGCAAGTGTGGTACTAAAGGCTGATAATAGCCATGCAAAAGTGGCACTCGCAGGCGTAATGCTTGCCAAGCTATATTTAATGCTCAACAAAATTATCCATGATAAGCATATTGAGCTGTCGCGTTTTGCTTTGCCAGCGAAAGCAGGCGTGAGTGATGACGCGCAGTCAGAGCCAATGACTCACCTGCTCCAGAGTATCGGCAAAAAAGAGCAGCTATTAATACTATTGCCAAATGCCGGCCTCAAGCAAATAAGCAATCATGTACAAGTACATAACATCATGCGTCCAACCACTGTCTATGAGCGCGAGTGTGCGATATTTGATGGGGCTAACGACTCATTGATTCAGCGTTTGGCCGATGTGCGCAACGCAGTTCTTATGATTGAAGATGAGGATGAGCTACACATTTAATGCCGACTGTATTTGGTCATTTATATTACAATTGTCTGTTATATAGCCTACTGGACTATCTTAATCGTAGAGTTGAAATGTACCATATTGCGAAAAAGGATTGACAACATTCAATAGAGACTTTATAAGGCATATATATATTGATGTATTCTTAATACCCTTGCCTAAAAATGATAGGAGTTTGTCATGAGTGACGCTGATATTGACGACGATTTTGATGATGATTTTGTCGACGATGATGATGCAAAGATGGTTGAAGAAGCTGAGACGAGCGTACGCACACGTTTAAGTAGTCTTGAAAAACGTCGGCTAATCGATAATTTGCTAGAAGAAAAGCGTTTGGCTAAAGAGTTAAAAGACGATCTAGACGACATAGACAACTTCGATGAAGACGGCGATGATTGGGATGATGACGATTTTTAATTTGTCAGCATCAGTCGTTTCAGTGGACTAAAGTGCTTTAGTGGCTACTTTGACAGCAGTGGCTATTTTAATGACTAAAATTATTTAGCCAGTCGAATTGGTTGCCTGCTATTTGTTACTTTTCTAATTTTCTAGGGTTGCTCGCAACCAGTTCATCTCGATAATACCTACCTGATGGAGGTTGCTTGAGTTTGATTAACTAAGCAGCCTTTAGTCTTAAAATAAGTACTCGTCCTCTTTTATTTAACCGATCGCCCACTGCGATTGATGACATCTATCTGCTAAGGAAAACCAAATTATGAGTAACCAACTAAGTTTTGATGAATTACTAGACTATTTGGACAATCAAGAAAGCCAGTTCGTGCTAGATAGTGTCGCAGCGCATGGTTTTTTGACGGCGACAGTCATCGGTCGTCCATTGCCTAACTGGATGGATGCCCTCTTTGAAGGTCACGTGAGTGAGATTCCAGACAACGTCATCGACGGCATAAAACGCTGGCGTGATTCGATTATGGCTGAGCTAAAAAACGAGACGCCTATTGAATTACCATTTGGTGAAGATGCTGGCAACGAAGAAGTGGCGGTTGATTTCTCTGACGAGTCAGACATCGTTGCTTGGTCAATCGGTTTCGTCGATGCCATGTATGGTGATGAAGCAAGCGACTGGTTTGAAGATCAAGAAACGGCAGAAGACGTCGCGGTATTGACTTTGCCAATGATCGTACTAAGCGGTATCGATGATGAAGATCCAGAGCTGTCTGAGATGCGTAAAGACGAAGATAAAATGGTACAGATGGCCAATAGCATCGAAGGCAATTTGACTGAATTGTTTTTGTTGTTTCATACCAACGATTAATAATATTAAGAAACAGCGCTGCTAGCAGTGCTGTTTTTGTCTTGTCTATGCTGTATCGCAGCGTCTTGATTTACTATACGTTTTATAAGTCACCGATAAGGTCATCCTATGACTGTGCAACTCTCTAACCTTGAACACTTACCTAACTATCAAATTACCGAGCGCCTAGACGTGGTGTACGGTAGTACCGTGCGTTCAAAGCACGTCGGTAAAGACTTGTTTGCTGGGTTAAAAAACATCGTTGGCGGTGAGCTGACGGCCTATACCGAGCTATTAGAAGAGTCACGTCAAGAAGCAATCGATCGCATGATTGTCAAAGCAGAGGCGTTAGGTGCCGATGCGGTGGTCGGTCTGCGTTTTTCGACTTCTAGTATCGCCCAAGGTGCCTCAGAGCTGTTTGTCTATGGTACGGCGGTCAAGGTCGCGCCGATATCACAGGAGCAATATCAAAACCCACCAAGCGATGGTTACAACCATTCTAGTCAAAATTTGAGTACTCAGACCCAAGTCGCACCTGATGACTTACCGCGTTTCAACCCTTTTGGTTAGTCCTATAATACTGAAAGCTACAATACTAAAAACTACAATACCGAATCCTATAATGCTAAAAGCACCGATGCTTTTTACGATGAGAAACGTGCTATGAATGATTCACTCACGCAAGTGCTCATCAACTATGGGCCGTTTGTCTTCTTATTCGCGGCTGGCTGGTTCTTCGGATCGCGTCATGAGCGTCAGCATTTGGCACAGTTAACAGTAGCAGAGCAAGCATTGGGCGATATTACTGTCTCAAGCGAACGTCTATACCGTCCCAAGTTAGCAGCGGGTAGTGAAGGCGAGCTGGTACTTGGTAGTGTCGTCATCGCTCAAGATTATTTCAAAATGATTATCGCTCGCGTATTAAGTGTCTTTGGCAAAAACTTAACCACCTATGAGACTTTGCTAGATCGTGCGCGCCGCGAAGCCATTGTTCGTATGCGGACTGAGGCAAAAGCCAAAGGCTACACACATATCTATGGGTTACGCCTTGAGGTAACCAATGTCAACCAATTAGGCAGTATGGTCGAAGCCATCGCCTACGGTACAGCTGTTATCAGTATTAACCATATTCACTCTACATCTGCTATAAATCATAAAATCCCCGCCTAAATCATTTCTACTTTTTTATCAAGTGTAAAAACCTATAATTGACTGACGAGTAGTCAGAAAAATCAAAACCATACACTTTTACAACGATATACTGAATTTTGCCGTTCCGTTATTATTTCGGTTCGTAGTAACCAGTTTTATCAAAAATTGTCGGTTTAAAAACACGACTGTATGAAAAAGTGTCATATAAAGAGCTGACAACGTCGGTGGCTTTTACCCAAGATATCAGCAGGATTGGCTGATTGAGCATGACGAGATTGTCATAAACCTGCCCGTGTAAGGGCTCTATCTACAAGGATGTAGTTATGGAAGGTGTTGAGTTAGTCACGTTTATAAATGCAAAAGTCATTCCCATTAGTATCTTTTTGATTATGATGGGGATGGGATTGTCCTTAGTTACCAATGATTTTAAGAGAGTCGTCAAATACCCTAAAGCAGTCGCCATAGGCTTGACCAATCAGCTAATATTTTTGCCGCTCGTAGGTTTTGCTTTGGCAACCACCATGTCTCTCGAGCCAGAGTATGCCGTTGGGGTTATGTTGCTAGTACTGTGTCCTGGTGGCACGACATCGAATCTATTTACCTATTTAGCCAAAGGTGACGTCGCACTTTCGGTCACCATGACCGCTATTGCCAGTGTCATTACCGTATTTACCATTCCTATCGTTCTTAGTTTTTCGCTCGTATACTTTATGGGTGCGGGTAGTGAGTTCCAGCTGCCAGTGGTCAAGACCATGATCAGCCTAATTGCTCTGACTATCTTACCCGTCAGTATTGGTATGTTGATCAAACGCTACGCCCCTAATGCTGCAGACAAGGGACAGGTGATGGTGTCTCGTTTTGGCGTGATATTTTTGAGCTTCTTGGTACTTTTCTTAAGTTATGTGCAACGAGACATTATCGTTGAAGCGTTAATCGCTACTGGCCCTGTGGCATTGATATTGAACGTATCGACGATGGCGCTTGGTTATTACACCAGTAAATGGTTCGGTCTAAATCCTGCACAAAGACGCTCGATTACTATGGAAGTCGGCCTACAAAACAGTACGCTTTCAATGTTTATGGCACTGACGCTATTGGCTAACTATAAGATGTCGATGACGCCAGCCATTTATACGCTAATCATGTTCTTGACCGCTGGTATCATGGTCAGAGTATTTACTGCCCAGCATAATAAAGCCAAAAGAACCGAGATAGAAAACAGTGTATTGGCAGCACGTAGAATGTAAGAGGTTTAAAATAACCGTAGTAACGCACTGTTGCGCCCGTTGAGACAGTACTTGGCAAAAATCAACAATGTATGATGCAATAAAAAAAGCCCATAATCCGCTTTGTATAATGAAGCAGGTTATGGGCTTTTGTGTTTAGTGCTCGTTTTAACTCAAATCAGTTTAGCTCAAACCAGTTTATCTCAAGTCTAGAATCTTCGTCTGTCCATTTTCGCTCTTGCCTCGGCAGCTTGCTCTTTGACTTTTTCAATTTCAAATAAGAACGTACGATTTTTAAGCACCGCGACGAATACCACGCCGCCGACTGTATTGCCCACCAGTACCACGACTAAAAATACCAAGTAGCGCCAGAGACTGACGGTATTGCCATACAGCAGCGCTGAAAATACTTCGATATTGCCCACGATACTATGATGCAAGCCTAAAAACCCAATGCTACCAGTGATAAGCGTCACCAATACGATACGGCTAAGTGTGTCACGTGCGGAGGTCACCAGCCATGCGGCCACGCCCATCATCCAGCCTGCTAGCACGGCGCTGCCAAAGATAACCCACCACTCAAAACCTAAGATATGCTCGGCATAAACATCGATAGCCTGGTCTGTAAACAGGTGCATATGCAGTCCTAGACCAATCATTAGTGCCGCAAAGATACAGCCACCAACGATATTACCAGCGATAACAATGCCCCATAGCCGCAGCAGTTTGTGCAGCGGTTCAATTTTATTTAAGACAGGCAAGCTTAAGAGAGAAGTCTGCTCCGTAAATAATAACGACTGACCAATCACTACGATAATAAAGCCGATCGGATACAGCAGTGACGACAGCACCATGGCATAGCGACTTGGTATCACATCATTAAGTAGGGCAAACGCTGATAAAATCATAAAAAAGCTGATGCCAATCTCTAGCCCAGCCGTAAAGGCACTGGTAAAGAGCGAGCCAAGTGAACGCTCAAAGGTTTCTTTTGCGTGAATAACTTGCTCGACTAAGATACTGGCGTAGCTTTTCGCTTGGCTTAGATTGTCGTCACTGGCGACCTTTTTGATGGTTTCTTTATCTTCGTCGCTAATTTCTTCTGGCAGGTCGTCGCTTTCTAAGTCTTCAGTGGCTTTGATAGGTTCGTCTGCGTCACTATCTGAAGTTTCGTTTGCATGACTGTCTGTAGTGTCGTCTGCTTCCTTGTCTACCTCATCGTCTTTGGAAGGGCTGCTGCTTTTTTCTAGCGTACCGTCACTTTCAGGCACAGGAGTAGTGGTACTCGCATTTGTACGCTCATCGTTTGGTCGATTAGCCTGAGAATCATGGTCATGCTCGGTATCTTGGGACACGGTTGGCTCGCTGGTTATAGGCTAATGATTTTGCTGCATAAGTAATCTCTATTATATTTCCCATTCTTCGGATTGCTGTTGTTAATTGATTAACGATTTGAGTAATAAATCGCCTTCAGGCTTTATAAATTGCCTTACCATCTAACAAAATCTGCCTATCTGCGTTAAAATCACACTATCAACTATTTTTCCTGTTTTTATAGCGTTTTGCGCTATCTCATTTTGACCACATTCATTATCAACAATAAGATCACCCTATTATGAGCAATCCTAATACCGATACCAGCATTGATAGCAATGCGAAAACTAATCTGACCCAATCGATTCAAGCTGCCTTAAGCCAATTAGAAAACGCCTACAATCCAAGCGATGTCGAAGCAGGTATGTATCAAGGCTGGGAAGAAAGCGGCTATTTTCAGCCGACTTTTGATAAAGACGAATCGTTTTCTATTGCGCTACCACCGCCAAACGTCACGGGCTCGCTACACATGGGTCACGGTTTTAACAACGCTATTATGGATGCGCTCACCCGTTATCACCGTATGGATGGCGACAATACGTTGTGGCAACCAGGTACGGATCATGCGGGTATCGCCACCCAGATGGTCGTTGAGCGTCGTCTGGAAGCGCAAGGTATCAAGCGCCGTGATATGACGCGTGCAGATTTCATCGATAAAGTATGGGAATGGAAAGAAGAGTCAGGTGGCAATATCACCAGCCAGATTCGCCGTTTGGGCAGCTCGGTTGACTGGTCGCGTGAGCGCTTTACCATGGATGATGGCTTGTCTAATGCGGTAAAAGAAGTGTTCGTTCGTCTTTTCGATGATGGTTTGATTTATCGTGGTAAGCGTTTGGTCAACTGGGATCCAAAGTTCCAAACCGCATTGTCTGATTTAGAAGTCGAAAACCACGACGAAAAAGGCAGCTTGTGGCATTTCCGCTATCATTTCACCGATACAGACCTAACCACCCAAGATGGTAAAAACTATCTGGTCGTCGCAACCACACGTCCTGAGACTTTGCTTGGTGATACCGCTGTCGCCGTTAATCCTAGCGATGAGCGTTATGCGCATTTAGTCGGCAAAACCATTACCTTACCGATTACGGGTCGTGTCGTGCCTATCGTCGCTGATGATTATGTCGAAAAAGACTTCGGTACAGGTTGTGTCAAAATTACTCCAGCGCATGATTTTAATGATTATGAATTGGGTCGTCGCCATAGCTTGACATTGATTAATATCCTCGATGAGCGCGCCAATATCTTGCCAGCGATGGAAGTATATCCTGACTTGCAAACGCGTGAGCCAGAGCTAGAGACTACGCCGAGCGAGTACGCAGGACTTGAGCGTTTTGCTGCGCGTAAATTCCTTGTAGAGCAAGCAGGCGAGCAGGGCTGGTTAGAAGATATCGAAGACTATGCGCTAAAAGCCCCGCGTGCTGAGCGTGGTGGTACGATCGTTGAGCCGTGGTTGACCGATCAATGGTATGTCGCTGTTAAAGAGCTTGCCAAGCCTGCGATTGACGCGGTAGAAGACGGTAGCATCGAGTTCGTCCCTGCCCAGTACAAAAACATGTATATGGCGTGGATGACCGATCTACAAGACTGGTGTATCAGCCGTCAGCTCTGGTGGGGTCATCGTATCCCTGCATGGTATGACGATGCGACAGGTGAAATATATGTCGCCCGTGACGAAGCGGAAGTGCGTAGCAAATACAACTTAAGCGACGACGTAAAACTGCGCCAAGATGATGACGTGCTCGATACATGGTTCAGCTCTGGTCTATGGACGTTCAGTACGCTTGACTGGGCAGACGTCAACGCCGATCCACGCGTGATGGATACTTTCCACCCGACCAGCGTGCTCGTGACCGGTTTTGACATTATCTTCTTTTGGGTTGCGCGCATGATCATGATGACCATGCACTTCGTGAAAAACGAAGATGGCACGCCGCAAGTACCTTTTAAGACCGTCTATGTGCATGGTCTGGTACGTGATGGCAATGGTCAAAAAATGTCAAAATCAAAAGGTAATGTCTTAGATCCTATCGACCTCATCGACGGTATTGAGCTAGAAGCGTTGGTAGAAAAACGCACCAGCAACATGATGAATCCAAAAGACGCGGCCAAAATCGAAAAGCAAACGCGTAAAGAATTCCCAGAAGGCATCCCAGCTTATGGTACCGATGCATTGCGCTTTACCTTTACGTCCTTAGCCAGTACTGGTCGCGATATTAACTTTGATCTAAAGCGTGTCGAGGGCTATCGTAACTTCTGTAATAAAATCTGGAACGCCAGCCGTTTTGTACTCATGAACTGTGTCGATGGCGAAGGCAGTGCCAAGCCTATCGACCAAGTGGCAAATCCTGACGTATGGGAATTACCAGAAAAATGGATCATGAGTCGTCTGAACTCTAGCATCAAAGACATTCATCAGCATTTCGCTCAGTATCGTTTAGATATGGTCAGTCAAGATATCTATGAGTTCATCTGGAATGAGTACTGTGATTGGTACGTTGAGCTTGCCAAAGCCAGCCTAAATGATGACTCGGTATCGGACGAGCGTAAAGCGCAAATCCGCTATGTGCTGCTGCACGTACTAGAGACTGCGCTACGCTTCACCCATCCAATCATGCCGTATCTGACTGAGCAAATCTGGCAGACTATCGCGCCGCTACTGGGTCGTAAAAACACCGACAGCATCGTGGTCGCTGACTATCCACAGACCGATGCCAGCCAAATCAGTGAGCAGACTGAAGCGGATATGGCGTGGCTACAAGAGCTAATCGCTAGCGTCCGTAACATCCGTGGTGAGATGAAACTGGGCAATGCGGTACGTTTGCCAGTGCTACTACAAAATATCTCTGCTGATGAAGATGCGCGTCTATCACGCATCAAAAACCAGTTCAAAGCGCTTGCCAAGGTAGAGAGCTTAGAGATCGTCAAAGAAGGCGATGAAGTGCCACTGTCATCATCAAGTATGGTCGGTCAGCTACGTGTGCTTGTACCGATGAAAGGACTGATTGATCCAACGGCTGAACTGGCACGTTTAGGTAAGTCATATGATAAGTTGAAAGGTCAAGCCGAAGGTATCGCGCGCAAGCTGGGTAATGAAGGTTTTGTCAGTAAAGCACCAGCCGAAGTGGTCGATGCGGAAAAGGCGAAACTGGCTGAGCTAGAAGGGCAGTTAACCGCGATGACGGCGCAGATGGAGCAGTTAAAAGCGTTGTAGTGGTACACTTATTGTAATCTGATAATAAATTAAAAAACGCCTCCGTAACGGGGCGTTTTTTTGGATTGGTAGTTGGTTTTTTAATCATTAAACAGATAATTGTGTGGTATTATTTATTTTTTAGTTTATAAATACTGATTTTTATAAAAGGTTGATATTCATGGAGTGCTCTGCAGAAGATTGTGAAAATGAAGCATTTGAAAAAAAATTTATAGAAATTATCTGTAATTCTTTAGATAAGTCTTTCAGAGAATGCAAGAAGAATAATTTTAATATCATTGATTTTTTGATCATAAATAAATTAAAAGAAAAAAATTTAGAATTTGATTATGAAGATTTTCTTTTAATTGAAGGTGTTGAGCTGATTATAGATAGAGTTTCTTTTCCATCCAACTATAAAATAAGTAAGAAAGTTGAAGATTTAATAAAAAAAATTTATTCCGTAAAGTGGAATTTCTGTAATATTACATTTGATATAAATGAATATATAGAAAGGTCTGAATTTAATGAATGTTGTTTTACAAAAGATATTTTCTTGCAGAAAAGTATCCCAAGTATAAATGTAAAGCCATATCATGAAAATTTTATTTTTTTTGAGTGTGTATTTGAGAGAGATGTAACAATTGGATGGAAGACGATAGATAGGTTGGAGATTTATAAAGGCTTATTTTTGGATTGTGTGTTTATAAGTAATTTGAAATTATTCAATACATCTTTCAAATTTCTTTTCTTCTCAAATTCAGAACTTTACTCTAGTACAGAATATGATAGTTTATGTGTATACCCTATAAGATATATAAAAAAAATAGTAATAGAGGATTGCATCTTTGATTCTAATTTTACTATAAATGGTATAGATTTAGATAAAATAAATATTAAAAACTATTTATCAGATCTGAAATATTCTGTGTTTATAGAAGATTTACATGTCAAGAATAGACCTCTTGCAAAAGTAGTTGTAAGACACAACGTATATTATTGAACTCTACTTACTTAATAGATATGCCAAACATAGATAAGCTACTCAAACAAAGTGACGCTGGTTTTAAACGCTACACTGGCATTCATAAAGCCACCTTTTATGACATGCTTGAGGCCATGCAAAAGCATGAAGCATCTAAGACCAAATCAGGTAGACCAAGTGTGCTCAGTCTTAAGGAGCAGATACTACTAGCCCTGACTTATTGGCGTGAATACCGCACGCTTTATCATATCAGTATGGACTTTGGTATTCATGAGTCTTCTGCTAGCCGTATCATTCGTAAAGTAGAAGACACACTGATTGACTTTGGTAAGTTTGAATTGCCCAAAAAGCTGCCTAGTCGTGTCGATGAGGACATCAATTGGTCAGTCGTCATTGTCGATGCCACCGAAACCCCTATTGAGCGTCCAAAAAAAACCAGAGAGACTACTATAGTGGCAAGAAGAAACAACATACCTTAAAAGCGCAGGTTATCGTTCATTGGCAAACTGGTTTGATACTTGATGTGCAAACCTGTAAAGGGTCAATCCACGATTTTAAGCTGTATAAAGATACTTGTCCTGATTGGTTACCTGAGAATACTAACTATCTAGCAGACAGTGGTTATCAAGGGTTAGCAAAGCTACATAACCAAACTTTCACACCATTTAAGAAACCTCGTGGTGGTCAGTTATTGGAGATATGCAAACAGGCCAATCAATATCTGGCAAAGTTCCGTATTGTGGTTGAGCACAAAATAGGCTTAATCAAGTTGTTTAAAATCGTGGCTCATAAATATCGCAACCGTCGTCAGCGCTACGACCTTAGAATGAAGCTATTTGCTGGTATCATTAATTCCGAGCTTAGACTATGACTTTTGCAAGAGGTCTAATAGCAAGTTTAATAATAAGTTTGAGTTAAAATACTCATCAGTGGAAAATATTGATTTTGACAATTCTAATGTGGATGGTATTTTTGATGTATATAAAAGTTCATTTACAAAAGCTAATTTTTTTAAAAGTATTTTCAAAGATTTTGCTGCATTTGAATATGCGGTGTTTGGTGATGGAAGAAAAGAAAATATAACAGATTTTATCTATACCACTTTCAAAGATTTTTCTAATTTTAGAAATACAAAATTTAAATCCGGTTTAAATTTTTCTAGTGCTAACATAAAACAGGAACCTAATTTTTTAAATACTGATATTAATTTAGTAGGGACGGACAGAGAGACTTTAAGAATAATAAAAAACTCATTTGAAAAGGTAAACAATAAGATAGAATCAAACAGGTTTTTTATATATGAAATGACAAAGTATAAGAAAGAGGTAAATAAGAATGTTGAAGAAAATGTAGATTTTTTGAAATTTTTTTTCAGAGTAGTTTTTTCTGGTAATGAATATATATTAAATATACTGGGTTCGGATTATATTTTCAAAAATGTAATGAACGCTTTTTCCAAAAAATTTGTGCTTAGCACGAATTATTACATATCTAGATTTGGTGAGAGCTATATCCAGCCTTTTATAATATTCTTATTTTCAATAGGTATTTACACCGGTATCTTAGAAGTGCATAAAGATATTTTTAGTGGGGAGACTATAGCAAGGTATGTTGTACCACTTAGAAATTTCGTAACACAAGACTGGTTTGTATCTCTATCAGAAATCTTAAATGCCTGTGCTGCTAATGTTCCTCTATTCAGTAAAGCACTTGAAAAGAAAAGTGGTATAGAATTTATCAGCTTACTGTTTTTTATATGGTTCGGCATACTCACATGGCAAATTATAATTGCTGTTAAACGGAATACACAACATTAAATTATATTAGGGTGTTTTTATGAAGATCACCGTCGGACAACGCTCGCCTTTAAGCAATCTTGCTATTGAAGATACCGCTCCCATCACGCTTAAGTTCACTCGCCAAAGTCCGATAGAGGTGGACATCAGCTGCTAGGATTAGTTTAACTTCGCTCTTATTTTGAGCAATAGAAAACCGCCATAGCAAACACGATGGCGGTTTTTTATTACTCAAACTATTTTAACGCTTATCACGCCCACAGCGATTGATACTGCTCATCAGTTAAGGTCACGATATCGATTTCAGCTAGCATCTCGCGCAGTTCTTCCCATTTATTTGCATCAGGCGTGATTGGCGTGATCAATCTACCCAGCGTATCATCAATGATGGCATCCATCAGCGTATCGGCTTCAGTCTTACTATAGTTGTAATACATATGGTGGGCAGTCTCTGGATCATTTTTACACAGCTCCGTCATCTGGTTGGTCACTTGGATAAAGGTATCTATCGCGTCTTTTTTCGCGCTATAGATCTCATCCGTCGTTAGAATCTCTAACGCTGAAAAGTTCGGATAAGGTGACAGATGCTGATCGATAAACGTAAACTCCAACCCTTCATGAGTCGCTTCAACGCCTTCAAAGTTATAAAAGCATAGCCATGCACCATCTAGGCTTGGGTCTTCTTGCAGGTTTTTGATGTGATAAAAGTCTTTTTGTACAAAGGTCACATTATCACGGCTGATACTAAAGCCATTTTTCTTGGCATAGCGCGCTAATATCTCAAAGCCAATACGATTGGTTTTTTCCTCAGTTGCAGGGGTACAGATGCGGATTGGCTGATTGTTTTTTAATTTATCCATGCTAGCGCGTTGCATCAATATGCCGCCATCGGTCTCAAAAAAGCAGCCCAGTGCACGTAGATTAGGCGCGTAATGTTCAAACAGATGGATAGGCTCATTGACATGCAGATCGATGCTCTGGTTCTGTAATTCGGCAAAGCCATCATAGTGGTCATCTGGCTCGATAATGGTGATATCGAGCCCTGCTTGCTCATATGCGCCCGTAGTCACACCAGCGATAAAGGGCAGGTGATCAGGGTTTAAAAACCATTCGAGGGTCAGAGTAAGTTTGGTAGTCGGCTGCATGGTTGTTTCCTTTTTAGGTATGGAAAACAATCAGACTGATACTATTAAAGTAAAACAAGAAAGGCCAAATAAGAAAAGTGAGGTCGCAATGCTAACTGTCAGATGCTCGGCGTTTGATATAGGTATCACGAGTACATCATCTATAGACTGCTCTTATTTATAGACCTCTGAGGGCGTGTCACGCTTGTTTCCTACGTCAGTGCTAACTGCTTCAGGTTCACGGGTATGTCTCAGCGATGATGTGGGCTGTGTCTACAGCGTTAAATCAAAGCACCCCGACAAGATTGATTGTTATTGCATTATTTTTGATCAGTACTGCTAATGAATCCGTACTGCGAATGGCTATTATCGATAGTTACTGCATCATCATAGACGACTTACAAGATGGGATGCAAGCGTATCGGGAATGACGATGGCAAGTAATGACTGATGTTCGTTAACCGCTCTTTATAACAGTTCTCATTTGTGACGGCTTTTTATAAGCGCTTTCAATCGACGTGTTAATAGAAGAATGCAGCATTTATTATTAGTACTTACCCAATTACTAACCAAACATACCTATCAATAGCAAAAACCTTATATAAATAGTCTTGAGCGCAGACGGGCGATATTGCATGATTAGCCTTCTATGCCGCTGCTTATATAATAGGCGCTACTCTAGACAATTGACATTTGGCATAACTGACAACTTACACGACCGACAACTTATATGACCGACAATAAAAAAGCGTTCTATTACCGACCCAAGACTGATCAATCCAACAGCCCAATGCTGCGTTGGACCTTTGTGACGCTTGGTTGGTTGTTTTTTATCTTGGGTATTATCGGTATATTGCTGCCAGTGATGCCTACAGCGCCTTTTATTCTGCTAGCAGCAGGCTGCTGGGCGCGTAGTTCTCGACGCTTTCATTTTTGGCTGATTAATCATAAATACTTTGGTAAATTCGTCCGTGATTGGGAAGAGAATCATGCCGTTCCGCTTTATGCCAAGTGTTTAGCGACGGTTATGATGGCAGCATCGACAATTATGTTATTTTATCGTTTGCCTGCTGATATGATGTGGATGGCATGGGCGGTAGCCACTGTCTGTAGTGGGGTAGCGATATATTTGTTCCGTTTACCAAATGCCTAAATCCGTTGCAATTTGTGCCAAAATCGGTCAATAAACGGCTCTGGTTACACGAAATATGAGATAAGACTTGCGATACTGGGATGTACCCCTTATAATACGCCCAAGCTTAAGAGCAGTTCTGCACCAAATCATTACCTCGTAGTATTAGTTATAATCCTTCGTTTTAATATTTATCGTTCAGTAGCTATTTGCAAGCGTTACCGGTCACTAGACCATTAATAAATTTAAAAGTAGGATTATACTATGTCAGACGTTCAAAAAGGTACAGTTAAGTGGTTCAACGAAGCTAAAGGCTTTGGTTTTATCGCTCCAGAAACTGGCGCAGACGTTTTTGCTCATTACAGCGAAATCACTGGTTCAGGTTTCAAAACTTTGGCTGAAGGCCAAGAAGTTGAGTTCACTGTAACTCAAGGCCAAAAAGGCCCACAAGCACATAACATCGTTGCTATCTAATTTGTCTTTATAGACAGATAGATGAATAGATGTAGAAAAGCGAACCTTCGGGTTCGTTTTTTTTCGTCTGTGATTTGGTATTTAAGATATGAGTACTTAAGCGAGTAGAAGTCTTATTCGAAAGATTTTAACTAATCATATTAGACCGCGACCAATGCAAAAAGGCCTCTAGCTATTTATAACTAGAGGCCTTTTATGTTGTGCAATGAAGTAATAAGCTAAAAATGAACAGTCGAATTATTATATAAAGCTAATGCCGATATTGATCAGACCACCGCCCAGTATCAACCAACCAAACATAATGGCACCCAATATAAGCGGTCTAACGCCAGCTTGCTTGATCGCACTTAGATGCGTGGTCAGACCTAATGCAAACATGGCCATCGTCAGTAACACATCATCTAGCATCACCATATTGCGTACGATGCTCTCAGACATCGGCACCCATGTATGTATCAACACAATGCCGATAAAGATAAACGCGAACCATGGCACTTTGACTTGTTTGACCCGAGCCATAAATGACGCTGTCTCGTCTTTATTATCTTCTTCTACAGCTGCACTATCTACGGTGCGATCTTTGGTTAGCGCAAACGATAACACAAGCAGGAAAGGCGCGAGCATCATGACGCGTATCATCTTGGTCACGACTGCGGTATCGCCAATCTCAGTATTGATTGCATTACCTGCGACTACGACTTGCGCTACTTCATGGACGGTTGAGCCTGTGTACATGCCGTACTGCTGGGCGCTGAGCCAAGGCTGTAACCAACCAAGATGATAGAGAAAAGGATATAGTAACATCGCGATAGTGCCAAACACCACCACAGTTGCCACTGCAATAGTGACCTTGTGAGCTTGCGCGTTGACGACTGGCTCTGCAGCAATGACAGCAGCAGCACCGCAAATACTTGCCCCTGAGCCAATCAAGATCACCGTTTCTTTATCGACTTTTAACCATCTAGTACCTAACCAATAGGTCAGCATAAAGGTCGATGTTAGTACCAGTGCGTCAGTCATAATCGCTGGCATACCGACGCTCGCAACTTGTGTTATGGTCAGCTTAAACCCATAAAACATAATCGCAAGTCGCAATATCTGACCCTTGGCAAAGCAAACGCCGCCGTTTAAACGTTCAGCGAATTTAGGATAGACGGTATTGCCCAAGATCATGCCTAGCAAAATCGCTAGCGTTAAAGAGGATAAGCCAACAATACGTCCGTTTGACCAGATATCCAAGCTGCTGTCCAACCATAAGCAAAACAAACTACCAATCAGAACAACTACCAATCCCGTCAAGTGACGGTGATTAGGGGTATAGTTGTGAACGGAGTTGCTGACTGATTGGACGAGTGTGTGCATGACGCGGCATCCTATTACTTATATTAAGATAAGCATAAGCTTATGAATAGACAGTATATGCCCGCTACATTTATAATAAAAACAGATTAATAAGATATAAACTATCGATTTTTTAGGTTAAAGCTTATGTTAGAAATAGGTATACCGCGCATAAGCATCAAAAAAGACAAACGTCACGGATAAAACAGCGCAAAAACTGACATAAGGCATCATTGATATCATGAAAAAATCTGTGCAGACAGTGCCAAAGATTACGCTTAAGCAGCTTGCTGTTTTTGTCAGTATTTATCAGACAGGTAGCACCAGTCGTGCCAGTGAGGAGCTGCACTTATCACAATCAGCAGTCAGTAGCGCATTGACAGAGCTAGAGTCTAGACTACAGATGCCGCTGTTTGAGCGCGTCGGTCGCAGGCTCAATCAACATCCCAATGCCCATCCTATTTATATACAGGCACAGGCTATCTTGGGGCAATCACTCACGCTTGAGCATTATCATCAGTATCAAGCAGGACAGATTCATATTGGTGCCAGTACTACTATCGGCAACTACGTGCTGCCATCTTTACTTGGTAAGCTATATGGGGCGCTACCCGATGCCAATGTCGATATGTATATTGCCAATACGCAAGAGGTAGTGAGCGAGGTTGAGCAACTAAATATCGATATCGCACTGGTAGAAGGAATGCCGCGTCCGGTAGATATGAAAGTTATTGAGCAGCACAAATGGCGTACCGATACGCTAGTGATATTTGCCAAGCGTGATAGCAAGTGGCTAAAGGATATAGCTACCTATAGCCAAGACGAGGACTGCTATCAGCTGAGTATTAATCAGTTAGCGCAGTTGCCGTTACTGGTGCGTGAGGCAGGGTCAGGCACACGGCAGATTATCGATGAGCAATTACTAAAGTATCTACCCAATGCAGAAGTGGTAAAGGCCATACATCAATCCGAGGCCATCAAGCACATGGTGAGTGCAGATATTGGTCTTGGTTGTCTATCACAGCACGTGATTGAGACGGAACTGGCGACAGGGACGTTGGTACAAGTGAACGTGGCGGGAATTGATCTATCGCGTACATGGTGGCTAGTCTGGCATAAAGCCCGTCACCAAAGCCCCATTTGGCAAACCTTTATAGATATTATTCAACAGAGTTAAACGATGACTCTAAAATCTATTAGCCATAAAAAAGCGCAGCGTTAAAAGTTACGCTGCGCTTTTTTTGAGATATGCTTTAGATAATATAAGACAATCAAAGCATATTGTTATGCTGACACAGGTTTGTCCAGTCGCACTACAAAGCTATCGCAAGGTACATTGGGCAAGATATTATCTGCTGTCGCGCCACTGATCCATGCAGCGATACCAGTACGCTTATGACGTCCGATGACCAATAGATCGACATCGTGTTTATGACAGTAGCTGACGATACCTTCACTGCTAGAAATGGCCGTCGTGACTTCCGACGTTGCTGCATTTAGCTGATTGCGTTCAAGGAATTGCGCCAGCTTTGCACGTGCTTCTTGGCAGCGTTCATCATCAATCTCATCGTATAGGCTAGAGGCAGGCACCAGCTCATAGCCGAAGCCAACCATGGTGTCTTTGACAATATGCAAAACAGATAGCTTAGAGCCTGGACGGTTTTCAACGATGCGCTTGGCCTTTTGGGCGACTATATCTGCATCAGAGAGTAAGTCGGTAACCAGTAAAATATGTTCGTAACTCATAGCGTCTTCCTCATGTCAGATAGTATTTACTATAGCACTACTCTAGGGCGCTGTTAAGTAAAGCTTGTCGTCTTTAGCAGCGGATGGGAGCGATGCCAATTATTCCAAGACAGGCTGATCAAGTTTCACCACTAAACTGTCACAAGGAGCATTTGGCAAGATACTATCGGCAGTGGCTCCTACCAACCAAGCAGCGATACCATGGCGCTCATGACGTCCAATGATAAGTAAATCGACGTCTTTTTCACGGCAGTAGTTAATGATACCTTTGCTATTAGAGATGGCAGCGGTTACCTCAGAGTTCATCGCTTCTAGCTCGTTACGTGCGAGGAATTGCGCCAGTCTAGCCCGTGCCTCTTGCCACTTTTCACTATCGACATCACCCGAGAGGCTAGAGGACGGCACGAGCTCGTAACCAAAGCGTACCATATCATCTTCAACGATATGCAAGACGGACAGTCTGGCTTCAGGGGAGCCTGCGAGGATACGCTTGGTTTTTAGCGCCACTGTGTCCGCATCGGATAGTAAGTCAGTGACCAGTAAAACGTGTTGGTAGCTCATAAGGTACTCCTAGTTAGTCATTAACTTTACAGTATAGTCAATCCTTTATAAAAGAGTTACGGCGTTAACCTCGCTTGAGGTATCACATATACATCTGCACTCGGTTGCCTTGTAATTCTTTTAAACTGAATTAACTATAGCAGTGCAGGACTTCTTTGTTAAGCGATAAATCCATAATAAAATTGTGGATATTGATGGATTTGTAATTATAAGGCTTTAATGGCTACCCGCGTAGATTACTGTGTGGTGGATTATTACATGGCTGCTGCCTTGACTTATCCATGTCGCAGCCCCACTAATAGCGCTAAGCCAACTCTTTTTTAGCCAATTTATTACTCTATTTTCCCTGATAGTCAGGGCACTATACGCATGATAAGCGATAAGGATAACTATGACGGACACGCCATTTACTGCTGATTTAACCTTGCATCCAGCATTTGAGCTGATTGAGCATCGCCATATTGAGGCGCTATCGATGGATGTGCTGATCAGTCAGCATGTAAAAACAGGAGCGATGCATTATCATCTGGCACACCCAAGTGATGAAAATGCGTTTTTGGTCGGTTTTCGCACCCAGCCAATGGATTCAAAAGGCGAGGCGCACATCTTAGAGCACGTGGCATTGTGTGGTTCGAACAAGTTCCCAGTACGTGATCCGTTCTTTTCAATGATTAAACGTTCATTAAACACGTTTATGAATGCGATGACCGCAGCTGATTGGACGGCCTATCCGTATGCGACGCAAAACAAAAACGACTATTTTAACTTGCTCGCTGTCTATCTGGATGCGTCGTTTTTCCCAAATATCCATCCGCTCGATTTTGCCCAAGAAGGCATCCGCGTAGAGCTTGACGAAAATGATAAGCCGCAGTTTAAGGGTATCGTTTTTAATGAAATGAAAGGCGCGATGAGTGGCGAGATTGATCAGCTATATCATACGGTTGCTCATCATCTGTTCCCAACGACGACCTATCATTATAATTCAGGCGGTGATCCTGCTGATATTCCTGACTTGACGCACACTGAGCTGACCGAGTTTCACCAGAGTCATTATCATCCGTCAAACAGTGTCATCATGAGCTTCGGTAATATTCCTGTTGCCGAGACGCAAGCGAAGATACACGAAGATGCCTTGACTCAGTTTGAAGCAGGCAAAAAGCATGTATCGCGTCCAGAGCAGCGTTTGTCTGCACCAATCAGTGCGGTTGATACTTATACTGCTGACGAAGCGGGCCCAGATCAGACGCATCACGTGGTTGCTTGGTTACTACCATCGATTACTGATCCTAAGCAGCGCTTGGCATTACGTCTGTTAGAGGGTGTGCTGATTGAGCATGCAGGCTCGCCATTGCGTGCTTATCTTGATAGCCATCCACTGGGTAAAGCACCAAGTCCGCTATTGGGACTTGATGACAGTCATTATGAAATGGTCTTTTATACGGGACTGCGCGGCTCTAACCCTGAACATGCCGAAGCGGTCGAGCAGGGCATTATTGATTTGCTGACCGAAGTGGCCAATTCACCAGTTGATGATGAGACAATCGAAACCATTCTGCATCAGATTGAGATTGATCAGCGTCACATCGGCGGCGATAGCATTCCTTATGGTCTAAACCTTATGCTAGAGGGCTTTAGTACCGCCATTCATGATGGCAACCCTATCGATGTTTGGGAAGTAGACGAGCATCTACAGTGGCTACGCGAGCAAGTCGTCGATCCACAGTGGCTACCGAACTTGATTAAAACGCATCTATTGGACAATCAGCATCGCGTACGCGTAACGATGACCCCTGATAGCGAAAAAACAGCCCGTTTGGCAGCAGCTGAGCAGACTCGTTTGGATACTATCGCGATGGATTTGACTGCTGATGATAAAGCTATTTTAAAACAGCAAGCCTTAGATTTGGCTGCACGTCAAGCTGCGCCAGATGATTTGAGCTTATTGCCAAAGGTAGGTCTAGAAGACGTACCAACGGATATCAGCTTTAAAGAAGGCACCCAAAAGCAGGTGCGTTTGAGCGGTCAAGACAGCACGCTATTTGAGTATGAAGCTGGCACCAATGGTATTTACTACTATCAAGTGATTGTTCCACTGACTGAGGCAATCGGTAATGCGAGCGCAGATGAGCTACCAGTCAATGATGTAATCAATCATCCATTGTTGCCTATTTATTTAAGTCTATTGTCTGAGCTAGGTACTGACTCGCTTAGCGCTCATGAGATGCAAGCTAAGCAGGCAGCGCATTCTTCTGGTGTGACCGCGCGTATTAGTCAGCGTACCAACGTCGATGATAGCCAAGCGATTAGCAGCTACTTTGTCGTGGCAACGCGTGCGCTAAATCGCAAGCCTGAAGCGATTGATTTGCTCAAGGAAGTGATGGAGCACAGTATCTTCTCTGAGCATGACCGTATCAAAGAAATCTTGCAACAGCGCCAAGCAGGCTGGCAGTCAAATTTAGCGGGATCTGGTCACTCTTATGCAATGCAAACAGCTAGTCGCGGCATGAGTCGCCAAGCGCAGTTGGAATATGTGCGCAGCGGCCTACCAGCATTAAACGCACTTAAAGATTTCTTGGCACATGCTAGTACAGATGATGCGCAGTGGGATCAATTGGCTACGAGCTTGATGGATTTACATCAACGTCTCATCAGCTTGCCTAAGCATGCCGTTATTATCTGTGAAGCAGAGCAAACCGAACGCTTGAGTAGTTTAATCGTCGATAGCTGGAAAGATAGCCAAGCGCCAAAGATTGCTGAGAATTTGACCAATATTGAGACTAATATCCCAAGCGAGTTTGCCAATCTGCAATTAGATACTGCATTGAATGGTGCGACTGATACAGTCAAAACATTAGAAAACGGGGTAGCGCTTGATGTTGCAGATCTAGCATGGCTAGTACCAACCAACGTATATCACAATGCCAGTGCTTATACTGTACCTGCTGCTGACCATCCTGATACCGCTGCATTAATGGTATTAGCGCCTTACTTACGTAACGGCTATTTGCACAGTGCGATTCGTGAGCGCGGCGGTGCCTATGGCGGCGGTGCAGGTTACGATGCCAACGCTTGTGCCTTTAAATTCTTTAGCTATCGTGATCCACAGTGCGCTGAGACCTTTGCTCACTTTGACGCCAGTATCGAATGGCTATTAAACGAGCCACAAACTGATGAACAGTTGGAAGAAGCGATCCTAGGTATTATTTCGGGTATGGATAAGCCGGGCTCTCCTGCAGGCGAAGCAATCAAAGCCTGCTTTGCAAATCTACATCATCGCGGTGTTGACTGGCAGCGTAAAATGCGTGCGTCGATATTAGCCGTCACGGTTGCTGATTTGCAGCGCGTTGCTAAGCAATATCTGCAAGGGCAAAAGCATGTACGCGCGGTGCTAGCGCCTTACGACAAAGAAGAGGCAGTAAAAGGTCTTGGCTTTGAGGTTTGTAGAATTAAGAGCTAAGACCATTAGGTTTGTTTTTGATTAAAAGTTAAGCACAAAAAAGCCAAGCATCATGCTTGGCTTTTTGCGGTTAGGTAATCGACTAATATCGCTTGATACTCAAATCTTTGCCAATTTTATCTTGATGAATCGGAAATTCTGACAACTCGTTATACTGCTTACGATCAGCAAAGTAGCTTTTTAAAGTACGGCGAATGGCTTCAAACGCCAGTGTATCCCATGGGATATCTTCTTCGCTAAACAGTGCACAGTCGAGACTTTCTGAGCCAATACCATACGCGCCATCTTTTAGATCGGCCAGATAGATAGAGTAGATCTGCCCAATATCTGGTAAGTCATAAATGCAGTATAGATGCGGATTCAGTACGATGGCATCAGCTTCTTCGTAGCTCTCGCGTGCTGCGCCTTCAGCCATGGTCTCGCCATTTTCCATAAAACCTGCAGGTATCGTCCATAGCCCATATTGTGGCTCAATGGCACGGCGGCAGAGTAACACTCTGTCTTCATGTACCACCAGCGAGCCACAGATAACTTTTGGGTTTTCGTAGTGGATATAGTGGCAATTGGGGCATACCAAACGCGGCATATTGTCCGTAGGTGGGATTTTTCGTTCTGCTTCATGACCGCATTGGAGGCAATAGCGCATATCAACTACCTTGTTATAAAAGTTATTGTGTATGATGTTTTTTATAGGTTATAAAACCTATATTCTGAAGTGCTGCTGTCATCGTTTCGAGATAAGTTAGACATAAGAACGGTGAGACAAGTACTACAAGCAGTAGACTGCGTGAACCTGACAATAAACCTAACTTAAATGCATCTGACTTAAACGTACCTGACTTAAACGTACCTGACTTAAACGTACCTGACTTATATAAGATCGACTATATAAGATATTATTCTAAAGAGCAGCTATCGTCTTAAGATAGCACATATTATCGACGGACAGAATCACGATAACAGTAACGCATCATTTCACAGATAGGCTGACTATTATTAGTTAATAGGGCCGTTATTGAGCATTGATAAGCAATGAATCAGTCACATAAATAGCATGCAGCCACTATTATATTGCGCTAGTCTAGTGAGTGTTCAGTAATTATTGATATCAAAGCCGCTAACAAAACGAGTGACCGAGACAAATAAAAAGATTGTTGGTTTTATTTACTAGTCGCGATTTTAATAATAGAAAACAAGAAAGATGCTGGTGATACCGCTTAATAACGATAAAAATATAGGGCAATTATAATGTTATTCCCACCGGAGGCTGTAAGCTTCGATAACCTGTCAGTTGCTGTACCTACTTTTATTCGTCATCCGACGCTTCGTCAATTAGCCGAACGAGTGCAACATGAGACTTTAAATGCGCTGACAAGTCCGGCAATGTACGAGGCACATAACGCCTCTCATAGTAGCCGTGTGTTAGACAGCTTATATCAGACACCGATTGCCGATGCATCAATACTGGTCGCTATTACTCATGAGCGCAGGCCTAAATTATTATTAACACGCCGTGCCGCCCATATGAACAGTCATGCGGGTGAAGTGTCTTGTGTGGGTGGTAAACATGATCGAGGCGATGGTAATAATGTCGTTACCGCATTGCGTGAAGCCTGTGAGGAAACAGCACTACCACCCAATAAAGTCCAGTTGCTTGGCCAGCTACCGATCCAAACTTCAAAAAGTGGTATGAGTGTACGTCCAATCGTAGCACTTATCGCCCCTGGTCTAGTACTCGTACCTGAAGTGGGAGAGATATCACGTATCTTTTGGGCAGATTTAGAATCGTTAGTCACTCAACCAACGGTAGAGTATGAAATTGAGTATAAGATGCAAGAGCAAATGGCTACCATACTGACGCCGAGCTGGCAGGTCGATGGTGAGACGGTTTGGGGACTAACAGGACGGGTAATTGCCAACCTATTAGAAACAGGGTTTGATCGACAGCTCGAATGGTATTACCGCGTAGAAAACAAACGCTGATAAATGTCATCTATTTATAATATAGTCGATTCAATTTAAAAGTAGTACAAGGCAACCGAGTGTAGATGTATATGTGATACTTCAAGCGAGGTTAACGCAGTAATGCTTTTATAGTGGAATGACTATGGTCATCTACTTATAATAATCATCATTCTTTTTCAACCACCAGTTCATATTATCTTGGCGCTTGGCACGGAATGCTTCTAGCTTATGAGCAACGGATGCATTATGCTGCCGTGCAGTATCGAGCGCAAAAAGAATCGGCACTGAAGACAATACGCCAAAGCGTATTTTTGATTTTGGTAAATCTAAGCCATCGCCGATATCATCACCGACTAAGGTGCGAGTCACACTGGCGTTGACCATTTCCACAAAGCGTCCACGGCGATTGTCTTCGCCCATGAGCTGACGGGGTAAATCATGCAAGGCTTTTGCTAGTGGCTGCCCCATCTTAAAATCAAGCTGCTGAATGGATAGGTAGGTATACAGCCATTCCCAGCAGGCTGCTTCATCTTTTGGTAAGCGATCTAAATCAACACCCATCCAATAACTGGCAAGGTTCCATAGATGTAAGATACCTTCAGCTTCTTCTGTGCTAATACGTGCGCCCAGCAGTCGTAGACCGCGCATAATCAGTAACGAGAACTGCAGGTGGGTGGCAATCATGTCGGTTTGATTGATAGGGATGCCCCAATAGTCAGTATTCCAACTGCCGTCAGGGTTATGATGTTGCTCGGCATTTGGTATCACGCCTGTAGCAGCATTGCCTTTACCTTTGAGTAAGTTTTGCCGTACCAAGGTATGTATCTGACGTACTTGGATCGATTGTCGCCAGCCCTCAGAACCAATAGCTAATACTTGCTCGATGGGTTTATTTTGATTGCGTGTGCTCATATCAGGCGAGGGGTGTTCAGACACAGCCAAGATATAGGCATAAGTACGCATCAATCGCGGTAGCGCATCGTGCATCAGTGCACCCGTCTGAATAAGTGGCAGTGATAGGGCAGGGATACTATAGCCTGCCATCAGAGCAACATTACGCAGTAGCCAAATGAGCATCAATGGATAGCGCCGATAGGCAACCGCACCTACCTGGGCAAGCTTTGGGTCGAACCAGTCAGGATGGCTACTAAATTGCTCAGTGAGCGCGTTAAATAATGGGTTGGTTGCAAGGTCATTGTCTACAAGGTCTTTGTTCGCAGGATTATTGTTTGAACTATCGCCAAGAATAGTATGCTGTAAGGGCTTTGCAAATTTTATGTTCTGAGCGGCTAACGCGTCTGCGAGTGGATCGCCAATATCGTAACCTGCCACGATCTCATCAAGTAGAGCAGGCGAGATCGTAAAGTCTTTTGGCAATAGATAACGTTTAATGCGTTTTAAAACCTGCAAATCGCTATGGTCATCGATAGCAGTGGTACGTCCATGACGCTGATAAGTGTTCGATGATTGAGCATTCGATGATTGAAAGTCAGGTTTGTCAGTTGAAGTACTTGCCGTATTGATGATTTTCTTATCCATAGTTATCAAGTACCATTTTCAGAGTGAGGACATGCCTTAGAACGTAAAACTTGCATTGCGATAGCTTCGCATCCCAGTCATTCGTAAAAATTACTGGATTGGTTCAATGAATCTAATTGCTGCTGCGTCTTTTGGATACGGCGTTTAGTATCACGAATCTCATCAGATAGAGATAGCAGCCGTGCACGGGCTTCTTTTTCATTAGAAAAGTCTAGCATTTCACCATTTTCTAGCTTATCGAATTCTGATTGGTAAGTATCTAAGAGGTGATTGTCTTTGTCTAATTGACTGTCTAAGGCGTAATAATCTAGCCCTTTTTGATTAGCCGCTTGCAATGTGTTGGCCATAGCAATTGGACAAACATTGTTTAATTGACGACCACGTCTACCGATGTTATAGGCATTATTGATAGTGCAGTATTGTTGTAGACCAAGTTTACGACCGCGCTCCCATGCTTGGTAGTCGGGGGCGACACTGGCTTTGGCACAGGCTTTTGTATGAGATGCTAATCGGTCTGAATGATAACCTGCCACGCCATCGTTATAGCCGATAGCTTGCCAATCACCGATGAGACATTCTTGCTTGGAGAGTGTTGCACAGCCTGCTAGCAGATAAATACTACCGAACATAGATAACCCTAATGCCAGTTGACGTACAACGCGGTGTATAGGTCGGTACATGGTTAGCTCCGATAGCTGTAATAATTATGATAACGATAATAACTATGAACACAAATAAATGATGCAATTAATCACGTTATATAGTCTAGTCATCGATTGCTAGGTCACTTGTAGGTATCTCGATAACGTACATACAAATAAAATAGAGCAGCTTATAAGTGGGATCAATATTAAGCAGTACCACTATAAGCTACTCTATATCTCAAAGGTATTCATTAATGCGGGCGAGTCAAGTCGACCGATGTACCGCTAGCATTGTCTTTTAAGCTCATTTTTAGCATGATGTAACCTGCGATACCAGAGACGATTGAACCCATGATAATACCCAAGCGCTCATCAAACATAGTGGTGTCGCCAGCGAACGCTAAGCCACCGATGAACAAACTCATGGTAAAACCAACACCGCACAATAGAGCTGCACCGTAGATTTGCTTATAGTCCATACCTTTTGGCATGGTTGAGATACCAAGCTTAAAGATTAACCAGCACATGAACATGACGCCTAATTGCTTACCAATAAATAAACCAGCGGCAATACCTAGCGGTACTGAGTGGAATAACTCAGCAAAACCTGCGCCTTCGAGCGAAATACCCGAGTTGGCAAAAGCAAAGATTGGCAAAATACCAAAGGCGACGGTATTGTGTAGATCGTGCTCTAGCTCTTCAAGTGGAGAGTGCTCAGGATCAGTGCGGTCGAACATTGGGATAAACAGTGCTAGTACCACACCTGCCAATGTTGCATGGATACCAGACTTGAGTACGGCAATCCACATGATCAGACCAATGAGTAGATAGGGCGTGATGTTGGTAACGTTACGGCGATTAAGAACATATAAGAACGGCAAACATAGACCAGCTACTGCCAATGACTCTAACGACAGCTCACTGGTATAAAATAAAGCGATAATCAGAATCGCGCCAATGTCATCGAAGATAGCAATAGAGACCAAAAAGACCTTTAAAGAGTTTGGTACACGATTACCTAAAAGGCTCAAAATACCGAGTGCAAAGGCAATATCTGTCGCAGCAGGAATGGCCCAACCTTTCCAAAACTCAGGCTCATTGTAGTTAAAGAGCAGATAGACAATCGCTGGCATAATCATACCGCCAAGTGCAGCCCCTGCTGGCAGTATTATCTGCTTGACGTTGGACAGCTCACCGATGAGTACTTCACGCTTAAGCTCTAATCCAACCAAGAAAAAGAAAACCGCCATCAGACCATCGTTAATCCAGTGATGAGCGTCTTTGGCAATCGCAAACTCACCAATCTGAATGGCGACTGGTGCATGAATAAAACCTTCATACCAAACATTAAGAGGGGAGTTGGCAATGATCATTGCAGCAATGGCAGCCAATGCTAAGACGATACCGCCTGCTGCCTCAAATTCAAAAAATGCCTTAATCCTTCGTATTGCCATATCATCCTCATTCGCTAAATACAATTTACTAAATAACCTCAAATATCCATCAATGTCTGCGCTACCTATAATTTTGAGGTAGCAAATAGACAGAAACAGTTTCTCATACTCTTATCAATATAGACAACAAAATACGTTGAGCCAGTGCCAACGGTCTACTTTTTTATATTCACAATAGCAATATTATAAAGAGGATTTGACGAGCACAATAGTTGTAAGTCGTTACATCTTTTTAATAAGTCGCTATTTTGCCGAGCATATTCGGAACGTTATTAGACAAATTTAGCAGACTTTGTTACGTTTTTGGCTTTTTTTACGGTTTTATCTTTATAATGAGCAGCGCTGTGCGACGTGTCATTATTTCTTTTGCTAGCACTGGTAAGCTGTCAGCTTATCGATAATGATATTTTAGCCTTATCTCAGAACTCCTTTTCTCTTCTTATCATATTTTGCAGGTCAGTGTCATGGACTTAACTTTCTCGTTAGAGATTATTTTAATGCTTACTGCGGTGGCCGCATTGGCAGGATTTATTGATGCTATTGCTGGCGGCGGCGGGTTATTGACTATCCCTGCCATGCTACTGGCCAATATCCCACCAGTATTAACGCTTGGCACCAATAAACTGCAAGCGGCATCAGGCGCACTAGCGGCGTCTATTACTATGATTAGAAAAGGGGTCGTCAAACCGCAACGTATCAAAGTAGCTATCATTGCCGCTTTTATTGGTTCCGTTATCGGCACCATCGCTGTACAGATGTCACCACCTGACTTGCTCGAAAAGGTGATTCCGTTTTTAATCGCGGCTATCGGTATCTATACATTATTTGCCCCTAGGCTTGGCGAAGTAGAGGCTGCACCGCGTATCTCAGAGAGCAAATGGCAAAAAGTCGTGGCACCGTTGATTGGTTTTTATGATGGTTATATTGGCCCAGGTACAGGTATGTTTTTTGCGCTTGGCAATGTGGCATTGCGTGGCCGTCAAATTATTGAAGCAACAGGTGCGGCAAAAGTATTGAACTTATCGACCAATATCGGTTCGTTAATCTTCTTTATTTTGGGTGGCAACGTACTGTGGAAAGTGGGGCTAGCGATGATGGTTGGGCAAACCATCGGTGCCTATTTTGGCTCACATATGGTAGTTAAAGGTGGTAGTAAATTGATTCGTCCAGTAATTGTACTGGTCTGTCTGGCGATGTTGACCAAATATGTGTTTGGCTAATTAGTTGTTGATAGAACCATATCAACCATGATTACTTACTGGTTATTGATCATAAAAAAACCTCAGCCAACTTGACTGAGGTTTTTTATTTTATGCACTTCTATCTCGCAATCGTGGGTTAGCGGCGACGATCAACATCATCGTATTCACTACCCATGATGCCATCACTAAAGACTTCAGAGAACTCACGCTCATTGTCTTCATCGATATGACCATCAAATACGTCTTTTGCACCAGCGTTAGGATCGTTGTAAATAGCCAGATCCATTTTGCCTTCTGATTTTGCCACGATAGTAGTAACAGCAGCATCACCACCAACGTTTACAGCAGTACGTAGCATATCAAGAATACGATCCACACCCAAGATTAGACCGATACCTTCGATTGGTAGACCCACTTGAGCGAATACCATAGACAGCATGATTAGACCAACACCAGGTACACCAGCCGTACCAACAGACGCCAGTACTGACATCAAGATGACGGTTAAGTATTCGGTCACGCCCAAATCAATGCCGTAAATGTTGGCAATAAAGATGGTCGCAGTACCCTGCATGATAGCCGTACCATCCATATTGATGGTAGCACCAAAAGGAACAGTGAACGACGCAACTGAGTTGTTTACACCCATACGCTTGGTAACCGTACGCAAGGTAATAGGAATCGTCGCGTTTGAGCTTGAGGTACTAAAAGCAAAGATCTGTACTTCACGCATTTTTGCCAAGAACGTCTTGATAGACAAGCCTGAAGACACTTTTAGTACAATCATCATAGTGACAAAGAAGTGGAAGGCCAATGAACCGACTAATACTGCTACGTAGCCAAGTAGCGACCAAATCAAATCTAAACCTAGCTCTGCCATGGCTTTAGTTAATAGAGCAAATACACCGTATGGTGCCAGGTTCATGATGATCGTGACCATCTTTAAGATAACTTCGTTGATCAGTTCTAGGCTCTGCACTAAGCCTTTGGCAGGTTTACCTACCATCAAGATACTGACGCCGATCAAAATAGCAAAGAAGATGATCGATAACATATCGCCATTTGCCATCGCGCTGATGGGGTTCGATGGGATAATGTTAGAGAACACATCAAGTAGAGGCGGCGCTGACGCAGCTTCAAACTCGGCTTCCGTTCCGATATTCATGCCTTTACCGATACCGAATAGCGAGCCAAGACCAATTGCAGTCGCAATAGCGAGTGCAGTGGTTATCATATAAATAATGAACGTTTTGGTACCAATACGTCCAAGTAGGCGAATATCACCAATACCGCATACACCGCAAATCAGTGAGATAAGCACCAAAGGTACGACCAACATTTTTAGCGAGTTGACAAATAGTTTACCAACAATGGCAAGGAAGCCATTGGTGATGTAAGTATTAACAAAGCTACCTTCGCCGTTCAATCCTGAGTAGTTTAGAAATAGGCCCAGTCCAATACCGAGCACCATGGCAACAATAATCTTGCCCGTCAGTCCCAAATTCTTCCACATAATTCATATCCTTTGTGTGCATAACAGCTTTATAGTAAGTGTTCATTAGCCAACATGATTGTACTTATCAGCCTTACTACAAAGCTTGTTATGACTATTAAGTTCCCGTGATTGTCGCTCGATGTCACATTTTCGTGGACAATATAAAAGAATAGTTAAGGGCACTGCAAGATTTTTTTACCATTTTATTCTGAGACGATGATAATTTTCACAACGATGTGCCCATAAAATAATCATTATTTATTCTAAACCGTTTGTTTCTCATATGAAACAAAATATTTATGAAAGTGTTTTTAGTCTGGTTCGGTACTGAACTATCGATGCCGAATTAATCTTAGACAATGGACTTAGTTTGGACTTTAAAGGTTGTCAAATTGCAGCAATAAAAAAAGCCAAACGGTCGCATAGGGACAGTTTGGCTTTCCGGGGCATAAATAGCGCTATACATACTAAAAGTCATGATGACGCTATCTAGGTTAGATGAAGCTTACTTATACTTTATCATCCTCATGTGGTACATGCACTGGCTGCTCTGGATGCTTGAGAGTATCTGCATCAGCACTGTCATGAACCTCGTCAGACGACGTAATATGACGACTGTGATTGTTGCTCATACGCTCACTGAGATGTGACTCAGCGTCGCGGTAACGATGATCTAATGCTTCTGCTTGAGGTTTTGACTTTTTAAAATCTGTCTGGGAAGTGACTTCTTCAACGGTATCCTGTTCGCTTACCATTTCTACATCACCGTCACTCTCATAACCATGGTTGGGGTTTTCATCCCCCGTCTTTGCATCTGTATCTGAAGTATCATTCAGCTCAGCAGTAGCCGGAACATCAGTAGCTAGAGCGTCAGTATCCGCTGCCGTATCACTATCGTCAGACATACCACGCTTATTTTTAGCCTGTTGTTTTAGCTGAGCATAATCCGTCAATTGATGAACCGCGTTTTCAAGCGCATGTGGATTGTCGCGTTCTAGTGCTTCCGATAGATGCTCGTCAAATGTATCGGTCAATAACGAATCAAAGCGCATGGCATTATATTGAATGAGTACTTCTGCTTCTTCTTCAGTAATCCCGCCGTTTTGGCTTGCATATACCACATGGTCTTCAAACGTCAATCCTTCAAAGCTGTCTTGATGCTCTGCCTTTTTGAACTTCTGCCACAATGGTTCGATTTCGACCAACGTCTGATAAGCATGCTCCATACGACCAGTCACATCGTCTGCATCGGTGTTGTAATAAACCATGGTTTTTAGATAATCGCGGAATGGGTTGGCTGCAAAATCATCCATGAAAGTATCGCCCAACTGGCGTTTTAGCTCATCGCTCGCTGGGGTAAAGATACGTCCACTTGGGAAAGTCACAAAGCTGACCACATTGGCTGCCATACGATTCGGGAAGTTAGCAAAGAATGACACAAAGGCTTCTTGAATCGTATACAAGCTGTTTTGTAGCGCAACTTCGGCATGTAAGCGCTCAGATTCTGACTTGCTACCATGCTCATAGAACTGCAAAATAGCAGTCGCAATAAATAGATGACTATGGATATCTGCTAAACGACCAGAGAGCATCTCTTTACGCTTTAAATCTCCTGCTAGTAGTCCTAATGCCATATCAGCAGTTAGGGCAAAGCTCGCACTTAAGCGGTTAATATGTTTGTAATAGGGACGGGTAAAAGCATCTACAAAACTTGGGGCCTTATCGCTACCGCCAATATAACCTGCGACAAAAGCTTTTGCACCACGGTTAAACGTATAGCCTAAATGGTTAAAGAAAAGGGTATCGAATTTTTCAGTGGCAGCCGCTTTATCTTCGCTTTGTAGTAACTGAAGCTCGTCGAATAAATAAGGATGACAACGCATCGCACCTTGACCAAAGATCATGAGAGAGCGGGTCAAAATGTTGGCGCCTTCGACAGTGATGGAAACAGGAATCGCTTGATAAGGTGTCGCTAAGAAGTTACGCGGACCCATTTGCACAGCACGACCACCGACCACATCCATACCGTCGTTGACGACGCTACGCATGGTTTCAGTCGCATAGTATTTGGCCATGGCAGTCATAACAGATGGCGTACCACCTTGGTTTAATCCGCAAGTAACCAAATGACGGAACGCTTCTAACATATAAGTGTTACTTGCCATACGGCTAGTAGCGTCCTGTACACCTTCAAATTTACCTACTGATATCTTGAACTGTTCGCGAACTTTGGCGAATGCACCGACAGATAGGTAAGTCATTTCACTGGCTGATGTCGATAGAGCTGGCAGAGAGATACCACGTCCAACGCCCAAGCATTCCATCAGCATACGCCAGCCACGACCAGCGTTCTCAACACCGCCGATGATGTAATCTAATGGAATAAAGACGTCTTTGCCATCGACCGTACCATTCATAAATGGTGAGCCGATTGGATTATGACGTGGCCCTGTTACAACACCTTCGTGATTAGCTGGAACGAGGGCACAGGTAATGCCGTAATCGGTTTTTTGAGGATTGCCAAGTAGACCTTCAGGATCGTGCATTTTAAATGCTAAACCAACGACAGTGGCGACAGGTGCTAGGGTAATCCAACGTTTAGAGAAGTTCATGCGTAAGCCAAGCACTTGCTTACCTTCGTGCATACCGTAGCAGACTACACCTGTATCAGGAATGGCACCTGCATCAGAGCCAGCTTCAGGGCCAGTCAAACCAAAGCAAGGTACTTCATCACCTTTGGCAAGACCTGGCAACCAGTGCTGCTTTTGTTCGTCTGTACCGTAATGCATCAATAGCTCACCAGGGCCGAGCGAGTTGGGAACCATACAGGTTACAGCGGCAGTCGGCGAGCGCGAAGCAATCTTGCTCATTACACGACTTTGCGCATAAGAGCTAAATTCTAAGCCGCCAAATTCTTTTGGAATGATTAAACCTAAGAAACCATTACTTTTGATAAATTGCCATGCCTCAGGTGATAGATTTTTATCTTTATGCTGGATTTGCCATTCATCAAGCATGGCACATAAGGTTTCTACTTCATTATCGATGAAACTTTGCTCTTCTTCCGAAAGCTGCGGATAAGGATAATTGGCAAAGGTATCCCAATTCGGCGCACCCATAAACAGCTCTTTTTCCCACCAACTAGTACCCGCATCAAGTGCTTCACGCTCCGTATCACTCATACTCGGCATCGCACCGCCCAGCGCCTTATAAACAGGTTTAGTGATTAACGATTGGCGAAGCGGTGCAATGAGTAAGACCAAGCACAGTAATGCCATTGGTATACCCAAAATGAGCGACCATGGGCTGATAATTGCGGTAACGATAACCGTAATCAGGGCGACGATGCTACCGGTGACCCGTGATAAGGACAACAAAAAGATGGCCAAGACCACGGCTAACTGAATGATGACTGCCAAAATAAACAAGCCAATTGCCATGACTATCTCCTTTAAAGCGCTGAATAAAAAATGCGAAAAGTACGTGAATGAAAGAGCTAACTATAATTGTTTTTCGTCTTGCCATTCACTGTCTTACAAGTAAATCGAATGATTTGTTAATCCATAAATGCTCGGTTTTACGTCTCTTAAGTACTAGTATTAACGGTCTAGTAAGTAATTGACAAATAAATGACAAGAATGGCTACTAATATGAAACAGTTGTCGATAACTATCAAGAGCCAAAATGCTACGCTCTGTCGATGATATGTATCAAACATAATTGTTTGCAGGTTAATCATATGTCTAGTTGGAACACGTAGCTAGCTATTATCGAAAACTAGCCAAAGAGCTAACCAAAAGGGGAAAGGCAGCTTTCGGCATAAGACAAAGTGTCGTTACGTCCGACGATAATGTGATCGACAAGCGAGATATCTAACAGGTCACAGGCTTTTTTTAGCTCATAGGTCAGTAAGTTATCAGCGGTCGATGGCTTGGCATCGGTATGAGGATGATTGTGGGCGATGATAAGTTGGCTAGCAGCGTGGCTTAGTGCATGCCGCAGTACGTGCTTGATGCAGACAGAACATGATGAGATGCCACCCGTGAATAATATCTCAAAGTTTAAAAGGTTCAACGCATTATCGAGACAAAGTACGGCAAACACTTCCCGATGCTCGCCGCGCAACTGGGTACTGATATAGTCTTTGACCGCTTGTGAGCGGCCAAGTGCTTGCCCAGTTTTGAGTTGACTGTCCAGATAGCGCGTACCCATCTCAAGTGAGGCTAATATTTGGGCGTACTTTGCAGGTCCCATACCATGGCAGGCAAGAACCGTCTTTTGAGGGGCGGCTAATAGCTCGGCTAAGCTACCAAACTGATCAATCAAATGCCGCGCTAATTCAATCGCTGATTGAGACTGAGTGCCGGTGCGCAAAAATATGGCCAGTATCTCGGCATCAGACAAATGAGCTGCACCAAATTTTAAAAGTTTTTCGCGTGGCCTGTCATCCTCATGCCAGTCTTTGATCGCCATTGTCACTCCTTGAAAATGGGTTGATACTCGTTATCTGAGATAGATACGGAAAATCTTACCCAATTTATCTCATAATTGTTACTATAAGCGCAATTTTATCTTTTCACTTTTTTGTTGATGCCACGCTTATGTCCAATATTGTGCTTGCTATTACTGGCGGTATCGCCGCTTATAAATCTGCTATATTTGCCCGCTTGTTAGTCAAGGCAGGCTTTGATGTGCGCGTTATCATGACGACGGGTGCACAAGCATTTATCACACCGCTGACGCTACAAGCGTTGACTGGTAACGAAGTGCATGTCTCGTTGCTCGATGAGCAAGCAGAGGCAGGCATGGGGCATATTGAGCTGGCCAAGTGGGCCGACTTAATCGTGATTGCACCTGCTTCAGCCAACACGCTTGCGCGTCTGGCCATGGGTATGGCTGATGATCTATTGACCACAGTGTGTCTTGCCACTACTGCGCCTGTCATTATTGCTCCTGCCATGAATCAGCAGATGTGGGCGCATCCAGCAGTCAATCTAAACGTGCAAACGTTGCGCGATATGAATTATCAAATTATCCAACCAGCTAGCGGTGAGCAAGCGTGCGGTGATGTCGGAGCAGGGCGATTGCCTGAGCCTGAGCAGTTATTGGATGAGGTGTTACTGTTCATAGCGATGAATACGACGCCGCAATTGCTAGCAGGCAAAAGAGTGGTCATTACTGCAGGTCCAACAGTAGAAGCGATTGACCCTGTGCGTTATCTGTCTAATCACTCTTCAGGAAAAATGGGCTTTGCATTGGCGCGCGCCTGTGTGGCTGCTGGTGCAGACGTTGTATTAATCGCTGGTGGTAAAGTGGCATTGCCCACGCCGCTTAATGTCACACGGATCGATGTGCTGTCTGCTGAAGATATGCTGATAGCGGCGCAGCAATGTGTAGATGGCACGCATAGCGAGCTTCAATTGGTCTTTGAAGATGAGCACGACCATTCTCATGATCACACGCATGGTCATTCTCATAACCATTCCCATTCTGAAGAGCATTATCATGGCGACTGTGGTTGCGGTGATGAGCATGAACTACCGCAGGCTTATACTGAACAACAATTCGTAAAAGCAGATATCTTTATCGCCACCGCAGCCGTGGCAGATTATCGTACAGAAGAAGCCGCACCGCAAAAAATCAAAAAAACACAAGATGCCATGACGCTCAGTCTGGTTAAAAACCCTGATATTCTAGCGACAATTTCTCTTGCGCATCCTGCGTTGTTTGTCGTTGGTTTTGCGGCAGAGACACAAGATGTCGAGCGTTATGCCCGTGGCAAATTGGTTGCAAAAGATTTAGATATGATTGCTTGTAATGATGTATCGCGTGCAGATATTGGTTTTGCTAGTGATGACAATGCGATGCAGGTGTTTTTCTCTGAGCGCTATGAGCGTGACGCGATAACGCTTGAGAAGACCAGTAAAGATAAAATTGCTGAGCAACTAGCTAGCATAATCGGTCAAGCAATCGGTCAACGTAAAAATAGTTAAAAATACAGGCGCTAAGTCTGATAGCTAGCATGTAGATAGTGTATAGATATAGACGCTGAGCCTAAAATGGTGTGACCGATATGATGAATGTAGCTGGTAACGATAGCACTCAGATGCTAGTGCTGGCGGTCATTTTTGCGCTTGCCTCACTGCTGCATGGTATTAGCGGACTTGGCGCAACGCTAGTGACGACCACCGCACTTGCTAGTATGTACCCATTGCCGCATGCCATTGTGTTAGTGATTTTCCCCTCGCTAGTCGTTAATGTGATGACATGGCTAGTAGGCGGTGAGCGCACCATTTGGCAAAACTTTATCTACTACGGTAGACGCTATTGGTTGCTTGCGCTTACCAGCCTGCTAGGTAGCATTCTAGGTGCGAAACTATTGCTATGGGTCGATAGCGCTTATATTCTCTTATTGTTGGCCGCGGTCATTGCCTTCTACGTTGTGAGTAGCTTACTCGGCAAACAAATCCGTCTACCAAACACCAAGCCTATGTTGATCGCCGTTGGCTTTGGTGCAGGCGTCATCGGCGGCTCGACCAATGCAATGTCGACCATACTGATGATGTATTTACTGTCTGCTAGTGACGATAAAAACACCATCGCCAAAGTCGGTAACATGTGCTATTTCTTAGGAAAGATTGCTCAAATTATCGTGTTGCGTGAGCCTATCATGGCACTGAGCAGTGGTGAGTGGCAGCTGATTACTTTTTTAAGTGTGCTATCTATAGTGACTCTTTTGTTTGGAATCCGTTTGCGTCGCTATTTACCGCAAGCGCGTTTTCGTCAGCTTATTTTATTGATTTTAATCGTGCTTGGAATACGCGTTGGCTGGCAAGGTATTACCGCATTGTTATAGCTAAAGATATAAGCCTTTTCAGCGATATTTTATTAGACCAATTCCTCAAAAAATATCTGCTGTGCCAAACGAAAGGTATTGCAATGCGCTTCGACCACGTCTTCGATATCTTCTGAGTAGCCGCCACCCATCACGATAGCGACAGGGATATTGGCGGCTTTTGCTTGCTGCAGTACATATTCATCACGCGCCTTGCACCCTGCTTGTGTCAAACCAAGTTTGCCGAGCTTATCGGTAGCGAGCACGTCGACTGCAGACTGATAAAAAATCATATCTGGCGCAACTTCAGCGATTAAACGTGGCAGCGTGTCTTCTAATATCTGTAAATACTCAGCATCGCCAGTATCGTTGTCTAGCTCAATATCTAAGTCTGATACTTGCTTACGAAACGGATAATTCTTTGCACCGTGCATGCTAAAGACAAAAACGCGTGGCTCATCTGCCATGATACTGGCGTTGCCATTACCTTGATGAACATCTAAATCTATAACTAAAATCTTTTGTGCCTGTCCACGATTTAACAATAAATTGCTAGCGATACAAACATCGTTAAATACGCAAAACCCTTCTCCATGACCAGCAAAAGAGTGATGGGTGCCGCCTGCAACATTCATAGCCACGCCATATTGCTGAGCATATAGCGCGCACTCATACGTTGCATGAGCAATATAACGACCGCGTTCTACCAACTGCGGCGTCATCTCAAATCCGATCGCACGAGCAGCCTTGCGCGGCAGTGTTTGAGTCTTAAGCTGATACCAGTATTCTGCAGTATGCGTGGTCAAAATCTCATCTTCGCTCAAGCGAGCAGGGGCAAAGAAGTTATCTTGGCTGATAGTGCCTTCTGCCAGTAGACGCTCAGGAATCATAATGTATTTTTGCATAGGGAAGCGGTGCTTTTCTGGCACGGAATAGCGAAAGACGTCAGAGTAGGCGATTTTTAGCATAAGATTTCTAGCTTAGTATTGATGGTTTTTTGGATAGAAAAATAAAGAGATAAGTATCCGCGATCGTAGATTATGGCTTGATTGAAAAACCGGTTCATCGAATGAACTTAATTATCGAACAAACTGAACTATTGAACAAACTGAGTCGGCAAAAAGAATGTGCGCGCGTCTGACTGTTGACGTAGCTCTAACAGTAATGTTTGCATGTCTTCGGCAGGGTCTTGATTATTAACCAAGTTGCCAAATAGCTCGCTTGCAACCGTGGTCATCGCAACCACGCTTTGCAGTAAATGCTCAATAATCTCATTATCTATACCAACTGCTTCGACATCGATAGCATTTTTGTAGCGTATCTCACCATCGTTAACATCCATCTCTAGATTACCGACTAGCATGTCATAGTTGATTTGGGTGATGAGTAGCATCGCGGCACTTTGATAACTTTCTGGTATCAAAAATGGCAAGATGCCGTAGATGGCCAATAGTTTGTTTTTTTCTTGCACCCGAAACAGATAGCCACAGTTTATTTGCTTATGACGCATTCTCAAGGATAAGTGATGCGATTTTTGGCTGTCGTTAGTTTTGGGTCGATAATGCGTGTAGTGCCACTGTTTGTCATTGAAGTATTGCTTTAAGCAGTCGACGATAGGTGTGTCACTCTGGTTTTGAGGTTCTGCATTTGCGCTATCGGTTTCTAAGTTATCGGTTTTGAGTTGAGATGTATTTGTTTGCGCTTGTGATTTAGGGTTATCCTGTTCGCTGCCCTGATTCGTCTCTAACTCATGAGAAATATCAGGAATATCAGCTGCTATATTTTTTGTATTATTAATCTCGCTGTCAGTAAGTGATGCAGGCCTTTGCTCGCTTGCAGCATCGATGACTGACTGCGGTGCGGAAGCAGTCAGTAACCGTTTGATCTTTTGCCACAAGCTGAGTTTATTGTGTTGACTCATAATAGTATGCTGACAAGTAAGGGTTATAAATTAATCGTGAGTGAATGCCAAACCTTCTTTGATAGCAGGCTGTGCATAGAACGCTGCTAGCATTTCACGAATATGAGCCGTCAACCAAGGCGTCTCAAGAGCATCGTACACGATAGGCAGTAGTGTAGTGCTACGTTGCTTCATGGCCGCTTCATCAATGTGCAAACTCGCCGCAATGGTCGCCATCGTGTCAGACTGATGATTGGCATACCAAGTGTCAATGCTTGCCGAGACTAAGCTGTGCAGATATGGTGACAGTCGCAGGCGATTATAACTTTGTTGGATACTGGCTTCGATATGGTCAATGCTACTATTACCGGGCTCATCGCTTAAATAGGTTTGTAGTTCACTAATTGGTTGGTCTTTGATACGATCCCAGCCCATAACAATCAGGCGCGCCACCTCTTCGTTTGACAAGTGTTCTTGGGCATTGGCTTCGGCTTTGCGCGTCAAATCTTTGATATTGCGATGCAAGTAGGTTTGCAGTTTTTCATCGAGGTTTCTGTTGGTCGCCTTTTCAAAAGAGCTACGTCCAAGCTTCATCAATTTACCAACGCCACCTGCTTTATCGAGGGTGCTTTCCATAAAGTCATTGATAGCGTGATAGAGTGTTTGGGTCAATAAATCTGCAAAGGTTTCGTTACCGACCAGCGTATGAATCAACATGTTACGCTGCTGCTTATGGCTACCGATATAGTTGGCCAGCGTTTCGACTTGGGCATCATCGACCAGCTCAGACAAAGGCACGTTGTCATTGACTGGGTGATAAATAATGGTGTGTAAAATATCACGGATATCGGTACGCATCACCTCAGTCATCGGCTGATTTAACAGCCAGTCTTTCATCAGCTGCTGTAAATGGTCACAGGTGATATATTTGCTCAAAGGCTGCGTACCAAACCATTGCCAAGCTTCCATCGCTAGTGGCTCAGCTTGATTGTGCAACCACCGTTGCATAAAGTTGACTTGAGCATCGATCAAGCTATCTACTGTCAAACGGCTGGCTGATGGCTCTTTTGACAAGTTAGTGTCTGCGTTGTCATTTTTAGTCTCTGCAGCAGTGTTAGGTTTTTGGCTATCTTGTGAAGTCGGCATAGGTTTTAAAGTCATATTTTAAAGTCGTATTTTTTTGAGGTTGTACTTTTTGAAGTCAGAGTAATCGACAATTTGTTATACTGTGTGTTTGTAGCGAGCATAGGGTATTATGCCACGAACATTACCTTTATTTGTGATGAATATTGATTGCTGCTTGATAAATAACCAGAGGTTTTGATGACGGTTTTGGATACGCCTTTACTTGCACTTGAGGAGCTGACGGTTCAGCGCGGTGAGATACCGCTGTGCGAAGGAGTTGCGTTGCAGCTATCTGCAGGTAGTATTTGCCATCTAATCGGGGCAAATGGGACGGGAAAGACCACGTTACTCATGCAGTTGGCTGGATTGTTACCTGTTTTGTCAGGTGAAGTTACTTATCAAGGACAATCGTGCCTGCCCATCCAGCCTTTATATGTCTCGCACCAGTTAGGCATTCATCCGAATCTGACAGTGGCACAAAACCTGACGTTCCTACTGAACTTATATGGCATCACGCCAAGCGCTGCTGATATTGACGATGCACTCACATGGGTTGGGCTACAAGGGTTTGAAACGATCAGCTCAAGTCATCTGTCCGCTGGGCAAACGCGGCGCATCACGCTGGCACGATTGTACTTGTTAACTCCTGATGTGACACCGCTCTGGTTACTTGATGAGCCTTTCACGGCACTGGACGTCGATATGGTGGCGCGTATGGAAGCGCGGTTATGCGAATTTGCACAGGCTGGCGGGTCGATACTAATGACCAGTCATCAGGCAGTCGGTGTCGCCAATCAGGTGCTCGATTTGTCAGATTATATGGTATAAGTTTGATTGCTATCAGTACCATCAGTATACGTGCAAGGACAAATAATGACAGACAGTCCAATACAAGTAGGATCAGTAGCATCCATGAATAAAAGTCCAAATGCTATTGTCGCAGTGCCTCGCAGTATTGGCTTCCTGCAGCTGTGGCGACGTGAATGGCAAGTCAAGCAGCAAGGAGCGGTACAATGGTTGTATCCATTAGTGCTGTTCTTAGTAATTATTACTTTGTTTCCGTTAGCAGTGGGTAGTGAGCCTGTGCTATTACAGCGTCTGGGCGTATCAGCAGTGTGGATTGCTGCGTTGCTGTCACTGGTAATGGGCGTTGATGGGTTGTTCAAGCCTGCGCTTGATAATGGTACGCTTGCGCAATTGGTCGTGGCCAAAGCGTCACTACCGTTATGGGTGCTGATTAGACTGGTCATTCATTGGATTTTTAGTAGTGGTATTGTGGCAGCGCTTAGCTTGCTTGCCGTGCCGTTATTTCAGCTCAGTTGGTTTGAAGCGTGGATATTGATGGCTTCTATCGTGACAGGTAGCCCGATGCTCCTAATGCTATCCGCGATTGCCAGTAGTTTGACGCTATCGTTAAAGAATGGGGCAGTATTGGTGCCTTTGATTGCTTTACCGATGCAGTTGCCAGTCTTGATTTTTGCTACGGGTGCGGTTGATTTATTTGCTTCTGGGCTGAACGGTTTACCCATTTTAGCCTTATTGCTTGCAGGAAGTATTGTTTCTGTCTTGGTTATGCCTTGGGTGATTGCTACAACTTTAAGAATGTCATGGCTCAATTAAACGATTTGCTTGTTGCAATCCTAAAGCCCAGTTATCTAAACCTAGCAATCTAAATCTAGTTATCTGCATCACATGTATTAACATCGTGGTGAAAACTGGCAATTTTGCTATAATAGTCAATTGAATACGTAAACAGCTCTTTGTAGATTCTATCCAGTGTTTAACGCCAGCAGGTGAGTTGATAGTGGTGCTTTTATAGACCGCATCCTTTATCGCCAGTAAGCTGTGTAATAGGTTTCTTCCCATGCCCAACCTGAATAACGTCTCATCCCCTAGCTTGTGGCAGCGCATTTGGCAGGGTTTCTTGACCACTGTGGGTACCAAGCAGTTTTTTCGTATCTTTAGCCCTTGGGTTAAGTGGTTAGCGATATTAGCCAGTCTCTGTTTGCTCATAGGTAGCATATGGGGCCTTGCTTTTGCGCCGCCTGATTATCTTCAGGGCAATAGCTATCGCATTATCTTTATCCATGTTCCCGCTGCCAGTCTTGCCATTTCTATCTATTTTTCTCTCGCAGTCTTGGGGGTAATTTATTTGGTATGGAAGATTAAGACGGCCAGTTTGGTCGCGCAGGCACTTGCCCCGATGGGGTTTTTGCTGTGTGTCATCAGTTTGCTTACAGGCTCTATCTGGGCGAAACCAACGTGGGGTACTTACTGGGTATGGGACGCACGCCTTACGTCAATGCTGATATTAGCGTTTCTATACGCGGGTGTAATGGCACTGTTTGCCGCTTTTGAGCATACGGCCAATCGCGGTAAAGCGGCTGCTATTTTATCTATTGTGGGCGCAGTGAACCTGCCTATTATCAAGTACTCAGTAGAGTGGTGGAATACCTTGCATCAAGGCGCGACCTTTAGTTTGACCGCCGCACCGAAGATGTCGGCAGATATGTGGATGCCTCTGCTACTGATGATTATTGGCAGCTATTTACTGGTTGCGACATTAGCGATTTATCGTACTAACACGCTGATTTTATACCGTGATCAAGGCAAAGCGTGGGTCAAAGAATACATTCGTGGTCAACACAAATAACGGCTAGGAAAATACTATGCAGCCTTACTTTTATAGCGTATCTGAGTTTTTCGCCATGGGTAAGCATGGGGTTTTTGTGTGGTCGTGCTGGGCGATAACGATCGGCGTGATGTTGGCATTTATTATCTATAGCCGCAGACAGCGACATTCACTTATCAAACAGCTGACCATCCAACAAGCGCGTCAAGCACAACGGACTACCAAAACCTCAAAGCCTGTGACTTCTGTGATTAGGCAATCTGAATAAAAATCAACTTAATATCATGGTTTTAGCGTAAGAAACCGTATCCTTACACTGACAAAAATATGACCTTATAGGCAGTGATGAGGCTTATTGATTTGTCTGAAAAATGCTACCATATAGCGATTAGAAGAGTACGATTAGAAAGACATTTTTAGAACGTTTTTCTAATGGTGGTTTCTTCAAATTTTTCTGCTTTATAGATTGATTATGATTTATAAAACAGTGACTCATTAATGGGGTAGTGGTATGAATGCAGTTCGTCGGAAAAAACTGACGTGGGTTATGTTTACACTGGCAGGTGCGGCCGTAGCAGTTATGTTGGTTATCTATGCCATCGGGCAGCAAACTGACTACTACTTTGATGCAACCGCTATTGCCCAAGGTGAAGCGCCTCAAGACAAACGTATTCGTGCTGGTGGTATGGTGGTTGCCGGTAGTGTGCAGCGTGCAGCAGACAATCCATTAAATGTTGAGTTTGCGATTACTGATTTTCAATCAACAGTGCCAGTGACTTACCAAGGTATTCTGCCAGATTTATTTGCTGAAAATTCAGGCGTCGTGGCCACGGGTAAAATGCAGGGCGATACTTTCGTCGCTGGGGAAGTATTGGCCAAGCATGACGAAAACTATATGCCACCAGAAGTCGCTAAATCTATGAAAGAAAATAATCGCAGCGGAGCGATACCTACTTCTGAACAGTATAATCCTGCTGAAAAAATTCATGAGACCGAAACGCTACAACAGTAGCGATTATAAGTTTTCATACCATATAAAAAAGCCACCGATTATCGGTGGCTTTTTATTGAGCTTTGTTTGGCTAATCAATTAATCGTACTTATTAACCCTATTAGTCATCCCATACTGGACTATAGTCAGGATGTTCAATTTTACGACCGTCAGAGCTGGCTAGGTTACCAATTTTTTCTAACTCATCTGCACTTAACTCAACCTTGATGGCGTCTAGATTGCCTTGCAAGTGCTCAGGGTTAGACGTTTTCGGAATAGCCACACGATGCTTGTCTGATAAGATCCACGCTAGTGAGATTTGTGCTGGTGTTACGTTGTGCTTATCCGCAATCTCTTTGATAACATCATTGTCGAATACATCGCCACGAGCGAGTGGTGAGTAAGCTTCTAGCAAAATATGATGGTTGTTCAAAAAGGTTTGTAATGTATCTTGCTTAATGAACGGATGAAACTCAACTTGGTTTACGACAATAGGTACGTCCGCATATTTTTCAGCTTCAGTGATGTTAGCAATATTAAAGTTCGAGACACCGATATGACGCGTTAGACCTTGCTTTTGTAATTCACACAATGCAGGGATGGTCTCAGATAATGGTACGCGGTCATCAGGCCAATGTAGTAATAACAGATCAACATAGTCCACGCCTAAATTTTCTAGTGACTTTTGGGCAGCAGCTTTCAGCTTTTCTGGCTCAAACTTCATGTCATCTGGAAATATTTTGGTGGTTAAGAAAAACTTATCACGAGCCACGCCAGATTGCTTAATACCTTCGCCAACTTCTTTTTCATTGTCGTAAGCTTGAGCGGTATCGATATGCTCATAACCCATTTCTAACGCTTTTTTGACCACATCTACGCAATCTTGCCCAGTTGACTGCCAAGTACCTAGGCCTAGGATTGGGATATTTGCTTGGCCAGCGGTACGAATATTATAGTTTTTAGCGCTCATATTATTATCCTTGTTATGTGTATCTTATAATTTTCATTAGTTTCAAATGTCATCAATAGTATGGTCTAACGAGTAAATCACTATTGAGCCTGTCCACTATAGGAAAAACCAAGGACAAGTGGAAGAGTGAGTGACGGTTTCCTACAAAGGGCAAACAGGCTGTAACGTGATTTTTAATAGTTATTTAATGCACAGTTAGTCTTTTGATAACGGTACTGGAAGATAGCACTCCCAAAATCAAAAATAAAAAAACGCCCATCACTCTAAATCATGGGCGTTTCTATTAATCATAGCACCTAAAAAACTAGGTACTTTTGATTTAAAGTCTTATTGAGCAGCAGCTTCTGTAGTTTCTGGAGCGTCAGAGCTTTCAGTTTTAGCAGCAGTGTCCGTATGTGCGCTATGATCAGTACCCCAGATTTTTGGGTACTTGTAGCCAGGGAACGTTTCATGAGCGTACTTTTTGAAAGCTTCTGAGTTATAAGCGTTGGTCACATCTTCAACCCATTTTTTACCAGTATCAGCAGATTTGATCGCTGACCAGTTTACATAAGCAAAGCTTGGCTCTTGGAACAATGCTTCGGTCAATTTGATACCAGAGTCAGTAGCATAGTTACCGTTGATAACTGCGAAGTCAACTTCATCACGTGCGCGTGGTAATTGAGCCGCTTCTAGCTCAACGATTTCGATATCGTATTTGCTGTTGTCAGCAATATCAGCTTTTGACGCAGTCAATGGATCGATGTCGTCTTTTAGGGTAATCCAACCAAGATCATCCATCATTACCAAAGCACGAGCAAAGTTACTTGGATCGTTTGGTGCAGAAACACTCATACCTTTGAATGCAGCGTCAAGGCTAGTCTTTTTACCTGAGTAGATGCCAAGTGGAGCCGTTGGTACTTGGAATACTTCAACCAAATCAAGGTTGTTTTCTTTTTTGAAAGTATCAAGGTAAGGCTTATGTTGGAAGATGTTGATATCCAAATCGCCTTCAGCCAATGCAAGGTTAGGACGGACATAATCAGTAAAAGCAATCAACTCAACTTCATAACCTTGAGCTTCAAGCGTGCTCTTTACTTGGTTACGAACCATATCAGCAAAATCGCCTTCAGTCGTACCGATAACAATTTTGGTATGGTCAGGATCGATATCGCTAGCGGCAGTTTCTGCAGTGGTACCTTCGGTTACTGGCTCTTTAGTCGCTTCTGGCGCTGATGAATTGCTGCAACCGACTAAGACCAAACCTGATACACCAACAGCGGCAAATGCGGTAGCTAACTGACGGCTGATATCTGTTAATTTCATAATATGTCCTTAATAATGAATGGGGTTGAGTAAAACGTTTATCGTCTGAACATTAAAAAAGCAACATTATAAATAGTAATGCTGCTTTTGTTGTAAGAGCTGAGATAAGGGTTGAGTGTTGCCAAAAATAAACCTAGTCGCTCGTAAAGTCAAGTATTCTCTAAAGCGGTTTAACGTTTGTCTAAACGATTGGCGAGCCAGTTACCAGAGGCTTGAATCGAGACGACCATGATAGATAATACAATCACGATAAAAATCATTACCTCAGTTTGATAGCGATAATAGCCATAACGAATGGCCAAATCACCCAAACCGCCACCACCGATCATACCAGCCGCCGCTGAATAAGAGAGCAAGCTGATACAAAGAATAGTGACTGACAATACTAAACCTGAGCGTGCTTCATTAAGTAGTACTTTAATAATGGTAAAAGGCCTGGCACCCATCGACTCGGTTGCTTCGATAATACCGCGCGGCACTTCGCGTAAATTTTGCTCGACCAAACGCGCAAAATAAAATGAACCTGCGATAGCAAGTACGAGAGATGCAGCGATCGGTCCGATACCCGTACCAACGATGGCCTTGGTAAACGGACTCATCGCAATCATCAAAATCACGAAAGGGAAAGCACGCATAAAGTTAGTAATACCGCCAAGCACACCGTACAACGTCTTGTTTTGCAAAAACTGTCGATCACTAGACAAAAACAAGAATACGCCAAACAGTCCACCGATGACGATTGCGACCGTGGTGGAAATACCAAGCATCACAAACGTATCAATAAACGCGCTTGCGATCTCTTTGCGTAACACAAGCAGCTTGTCTATAGAGGCGGATAATTCAGTACCAGTTAACATATCTATTTCTCCTGCCTCATTAGTCCTCGACGACTAGGCCTTTGCCAATCGGGGTGGTTGCTTGAATCAGACCGTCTCGCACATCCGCAACTTCTAATAGTTGTCCTTGATGCAATAATGCTGCGCGATCGCAAAGTCTACGAATAACACTCATCTCATGGGTCACGATGACGATAGTCACGCCAAGCTGCTCATTGATATCGCGCAGACAAGTCAGCAAACTACGGGTTGTTGCAGGGTCAAGCGCACTGGTTGGCTCATCGGCCAACAATACTTTTGGACTAGGGGCAATCGCGCGGGCAATACCCACACGCTGTTTTTGTCCGCCTGATAGCTGCGCAGGATAGTGGCCAGCACGATCGGTCAAATCAACAATCGCAAGACAATCCATGACGCGCTTATGAATGTCGCGACTTGGATAACCAGAGATTTTCAAGTTAAATGCCACGTTATCAAAAACCGTTTGATTAGACATCAGATTAAACTGCTGAAAAATCATACCGATATTATGACGGGCAATGCGTAGTTCACTGGCAGACAGCGTGGTTAGGTCAGTACCATCTATCACGACTTGACCCGAATCTGGACGTTCAAGCATATTGATTAGGCGCAATAAGGTAGATTTACCTGCGCCTGAATAACCCATTAGACCAAAGATTTCGCCTTGTTTGATAGTCAGAGATGTCGGCTCAACAGCGGTAAACCAATGTGGTTTGCCGTCTTTGTCTTTGATTGATCGGTCGCTTAAAAAACTTTTGGTCACATCGTTTAAGACAATCATGTCATTCATGGAGGGCTCGAAATTTAATAAATTTTTTAATGGTTAAGAACGCGTCATCAGGCCTCTTTCAATATGTAAGAAGCTTGTCAAAACGACAACAGTCAATAACCGTATAATAAGGGGCGGTAATATAGCATATTATCAGGCACTTTGGATATGCACATACGTGTCTGGCTTATGATTAATAGCTATTAATCATAAGCAGTTAAAATGGCAAGTATGAAGGCGACAGCGTGATAGCTATCTATATAATGGTGGGGATTGATTACTCGTGATAGTTGTAATGAGGGTCATGATGAATTGGGATGGTCACCAAAAATCTAGTATGACCATTTAAGGTATCTGTAATAATACGCCCTTGATGAGCGGTAACGATTTGTGAAACTAGGGATAACCCTAATCCAGAGCCTTTGTTTTTTTGCTGCAAACGTACAAATGGGCTAAAGACTTCTTCTCGCTTACCTTCAGGGATACCAGTGCCTTCGTCGATTACAGCCAGCACCGCATACTTTGGTAAAGGACGTTCAGGCTCAGTTTTGGCTTTCTTCATATGCTTAGCAAATAAGCCTTCTTTACGCACAACTGCGCTTGAGTTCTCATTATTTGAGCTATTAGATTTGGCATCATCTTTCGTATTGTTTGATCCGTTATTTTTAGTAGCGGTATCAGTAATAGATTTATCTGATTTTTGAGCACTGTTCTCGATGAGAGTGTCAGTATTCTCGCTTTCTACGTTGCTTATAAAGTTTGTGGGTGCTACTTCAGTCATGTCAGTATTACTAATACTGTCAGCATCGTTAGCAGGTTCATTGGAGTCTGGAACAGCCTTCCAAATAACTTTCTTAATTCTGTCAGTTAATTCACTGGTAAAGCTGTAATAGTCAGCAAGTAGTGATGATTCGCTAGTAGTAGGTTGGGGTTTGCTAGCACTGTCTATCGAGCTTTCATCTGAAAGGCCGTTATCAATACTGACTTCATCATTGTTCTCGTTGTTCTCATTGTGAGCAGCTATATCTTCACCGTTTTTATAGATAGTCGGCGTCGGTAGCTCTGCTATCGAGTCAGTCGTTTCTGATTTATTTTTATCAACTGAACTAGTAGCTTCATGTTTAGCAGTTTTGTGTTCAATTACTTTGGCATCAGCGTTTTCTTCATAATCGTCAAAGTCTAAACTGTTGTAATCGACAAAACTGCTGCATAGCACTGTTTGTAATAGATAGTCAGGTACAGTTCCGGCCTCTTCTATGCTCTGAACACCATATAGTAATACCGTAACAGGTGGCTTGCCATGTAGCATAGCGTTGGTAAGTAAGTTACGAATCACATGAGTCAACATTGATGATTGACCATCTATCACGATGTGCTCACCAATCAACGTGGCTTCAGGATAGTGCTGACGTTCTTGATTTACTAGATCATACAAGTCTAGTTTTTCAACTTGCTGTAAGGCATGTCCTGCATCCAAACGGCTAACCAGTAATATACTTTCTACTAAGTCATTAAGACCTGACAAGTCTCTGTTGATAGCCTGTGCCCGTTTATCGAACTTTGCTTTAGTATCAGTTGGCAACGCACCAGCTAGCATATCCATCATTTCAATCTGTAGACGGATACGTGTAATCGGTGTGCGTAGCTCATGAGAAGCATGTGCTAATAGTAAATTATTGGCATCAATTAAGTGTTCAATTTTTTGTGCCGCTTGGTTGAATCCGCGTGCTAATGCAGCGATTTCATCATTACCACGTGCATTCACTCGCACCGTAAAATCACCATCACCCAATTGAGTCATTTGTTGGCTCAACTGGTCAATCCGCCATGTCATCGTCCGTGCAATCAACCATAGCACACCTGCCATGATTAGTAGCAGTAGTAGCGTACCAGTGAATAAGTTCAGGGCTGCAGAAAGGACAGGTTTTTTAGGCGTTAGACGTGATTCATACAGTAAGGTATAACCTGTACTGCTATACACTTGAGCTTGCTTAGTAGGTGATGTATCTGCAAGTGATGGAAAAACGCGCGAGAACAAAGACGGAGTAGGGGGAAGCTCTAGGGGTAGGTCGCTATTGTCAGTTTGCATAAGCAGCCGACCTTCGCTGTCATACAATCCCATTTTCGCTTGCAGTGATTCATCAAAAATATCAAAGCTTTTCTTAACGACAGCCAGCATAAAACGAGACTGCAAACGATTGTCTTTGCTGATGGAGATATTTAATTCGTGTAAGAATGGATCGATCTGGCCCAGAATCTGTGTGGCTAATATCTCTGAGCGTATGCCCGCATCTTTATCATGAACAAGTTGGGTTAACAGCACCATTGCTACAGCAAATAAAGTAAGTGCCAGCATAACGCTGGCAAATAGTTTGGCAAATACGGAACGAAAACCCAATTGCTGCATTAAACGATCTCTATTATTAAACGCTTGTACCGACTCATGATATAGAGTTTACATCATGAGTCAGCTAATTAGGCATCCTTTACGATTACACCTGATCAGTGGCAAATTGATAGCCGACGCCGCGTACGGTAATAATACGCTTTGGCTGACGTGGGTTGTCCTCGATCAAAGCACGTAGACGCGAAATATGTACATCAATTGCACGGTCAATATTGTCTGAGCTGTCATCATTTGGCATCGCTTGCCAGAGTTGCTCACGATTCAACACCTTGCCAGAATGAGTGGCAAAGTAGTGTAACAACTGAAACTGATGCGTGGTTAAACGTACTGGTTGGTCATCGATAGTGACTTCATGACTATCAGGGAACACACTCAAACGACCAAAAGTTAAGCTGTCTGATTGGCTATCGGCTTGATTTGGTTGCTCATGACGACGAATAACCGCACGGATACGAGCTAAAAGCTCACGTGGCTCAAAAGGCTTGGCGATATAATCGTCAGCACCCATCTCCAGCCCCAACACTCGATCGGTTGTATCGCCTTTTGCGGTCAGCATGATAATAGGTACTTTATTGGTCATGTTATTCTTGTTGCCACGAATCTTTTGACACACTTGCATACCGTCCATATCAGGTAGCATAAGATCCAATACAACCAAGTCAATATCGCGCTCTTTGGTGTCTAATAAGTCGAGACCTTCTTGACCAAGTCCAGCATGATGCACGTCATAATAGTTCATGGTCAAATAATCGCTGATCAGCTCAGCCAAATCTGGATCGTCTTCAATCAATAAAATCTGTTTACTCATGGGATGTCCTCTAATTGTTATTGTGATTTATAAAAATATAACGTTTTCGGTAGTGATGAGCTGTTGGAAATAATAAATAATTAAACTATTAAGCCTCTACGTTTTCAAATATACAGAATAGCGCATAATTAAATGTGAGTCGTATTTTAATACTCGGATAATGCTATATATAGTAGGGTCATATTGCCTAATTATGCTGTTACAAAACAAGAGAAGCTTTGTTAATGTTTCTACCAAATGTAACTGTCAGCATAAGCTATTATGACACAATGACTTTTTTACCTTTAGAATCAACAGGTAAGTCAGCCAAACAAATCAAGCTATCATTACTCACACCTGCTATCAAATACTGCTGCGTAGTAGGATCGTATTCAACTACTTCAATAGGTTGGCGTGTTAAACGCTGATCTTGTCCGATTATCCAAACATTTGCAGTCAATGGTTGTAGCGGCATATAAGGAGGAGTTTGCAACTCTGTCAGGTCGACATCGTGTAGCGCGCGCCTAGGTACGATAGTGCCTACATCTATTTGACCATAATTGACGCGCCCTGTGACTTTCATATTTGGCAATAACTTATCACGACTTACTTCGTTGTCGATGACATTAACATAGACCAAGAGCTTTTTGGGCTGACTGGTCGATACCAGTTTGCTGACCTGTCCCGTAAACTTGTCTGAGATACCATCGGCAGTAAAATTGACTGTCTGACCAACGGAAAGCTGTGGTTTTGCTTGTATAGGCAGGGTAGCCATAAAGTGCAGTTTGGTCTCGTCACTGATCTGTAGTAGAGACGTGCGCGCCGCTAACTGTTGTCCTGCATCAGCAGATAAGTTTTCTATCCGACCCGAAAAGCTGGCATGAATGGTAATCGAATTATACTGCGTATCTTGTTTAGCAGTATTAACGTCTGCATTTTGATTAGTGATGTTGCTATCAGTATCTATCGAAGATATTGCTTCTAACGTTTTGTCACTATCAGTTTTTCTTACAACAGCAATGTCTGTGTCTGGCGCAGCTTGTGCGGAATTAGCATCAGAGTTTTGCGTATCTTCTGGATTTGTTTTATTAACATCGTTCGATTCTGAATTAACTTGCTCAGGCTTTTTTAGATCTTCAGCTTTGCTAGCAGTGCCCGTACGTCTAAAGACAAGCAATGGTGTGCCTTTTTCTACCCATTGACCTTCACTGACCAGTGTTTTTTCTATACGAATCGGATGTACCGCAACAAATGTGGTCTGCTTGATAGGTTCGATATTACCTTGTAATCCGAGACTCGGCTGATATCTTGAAGGTTTGATACTCAAGATATGTTCTGGCGTCATTGTGACACTATCACTTGTGATGATAAGTGGCGTGTCAGCGGTCTCTGCTTCAGTGTCAGTAACAGTCGATTCATTTACAGGTGACGGCTGACAAGCTGCGATAAATAGTACGCTGAATAAATAGAGGATTTTTCTTAAACGTCTAGAAGCTGTCATAGCAGTCACCATTGTAATCGTCATATTATTATATAGTGAATTGTAACGCGGTGGAACGACTGTAAGATATTTACTAAACTTAAGAAAGCTGATAATTCAAGTATTAAGGAAAGTTGAAGTTACGCCTTTAATAAATAAGAACAGCTATTTGTGATACTAATGAGTTCGAACATAATTTTACTAATTACTGGAAAAGCAATAATAACTGTGCTAAAACAAACACTATAAAATGCATTGATACATTTTTATTACAAATGAAAATTATCCGGTAATATCCTTGCCAGTTATATACAATACAAAAATATAATAACGCTACCTTCAATTCAAATTTCAATCTATTTATATGTTGAAAATTGGATTTATAGTTAATTGGAATAATTTTTATATTTGACTTTCTTATTAGATATTTGAAGGGTAAGTTAACCTATCCAAGGCACTTAAATAACGCTAGATTTTGTAAGATTAATAATAAAGTGCGTATAGTACGTTATATTGATACCGCGATTAGTCAGTAGGCATCAATTGCAGAAGATTCGCTGTTATAACAAATTTCAACGCAAACAATGCAAATGTAGGTACTTATATCGATCTGACAAGAGATGATATAAAAGTTTAAAATAGCCAAGAAAATTTTGTATTGTTAGATAGCGTTACGAACAAATAGTCGTTTACAGGACAATGAGAATGGAAAATAATTTTGAAGGTTTAAAAGTAATGGTAATTGATGATTCAAAAACCATTCGCCGTACTGCAGAAACTTTATTACAAAAAGCGGGCTGTGAAGTAGTGACCGCCATCGATGGTTTTGATGCATTAGCAAAGATTGTAGATAACAATCCAGATATTATTTTTGTCGACATTATGATGCCACGTCTAGATGGGTATCAGACTTGTGCACTGATAAAAAATAACCCTGATTATGCCAATAAACCGGTAATCATGTTGTCATCTAAAGATGGTCTATTTGATAAGGCACGTGGTCGCATTGTAGGTTCTGATGAGTATCTGACTAAGCCATTTAGTAAAGATGAGCTTTTTGATGCCATTAATCAGTACCGTTAATCGAATAAATATAGACTTGAACGGAGTGATTGATATTATCGCTCCAGATTATTCAATACTGAATAATTATGATTAAAGAATGGCTACCAGTAGATTTATAAGTACTATTTTTAATCATTTTATCTGAACCATATATCAATATATCTTCACAGATATTTTAGAACTTAAAGGAACCTCCTATGACTACCGTTTTAGTCATTGACGACTCGCCATCAGAAATGGCGAAATTTCGCGATATGCTTGCCAAAAATAACTTTCAAGTGTTGGAAGCGACCAATGGTGAGCAGGGTTGCCAGATGGCAGCTGAACATTTACCAGATGTGATTTTGATGGATGTGGTCATGCCTGAAATGAATGGTTTTCAGGCCACGCGCAAGATTACTCGCGGTAAAACCACTGCTCATATCCCTGTCATCATGATCAGTACCAAAAACCAAGAAACAGATAGAGTTTGGGGCAAGCGTCAGGGCGCCAAAGAATATATGAACAAACCAGTTGATGAAAGTGGATTGGTCAATATGATTCGCAAAGTGATGGAGTAACTTGTGGCTTCTAGAGGATTTATTGAGCTTCTGCGTTTAGCAGATTTGGCACGCGCGCGCAAAAGCGGTCGCCGCGGTGGCCAAGAGTTTGATTGGCAAGGTGTGGTATTTGAAATTGGTGGGCAGCGCTTAGTTGCCCCTATGGGTCAGGTATCAGAGGTATTATCTATGCCAGAATATACTAGCCTACCTCTAGTAAAGCCATGGATGCTAGGTATTGCCAACATTCGTGGGCGACTCTTACCGTTGACGGATTTGTCGCATTTTTTGCAAGTCCCTAGTCGCTTGACACAAATGAGCCAACGGAAAGTTATCGTCATTGATTATGACAATAACTTTTCAGGACTGCTGGTGGATCAAGTACTTGGTATCGAACAGTTCACACAAGAACAGTATCGTCCAGAAGCCATAGATCCAGAGTCGCCGTTTGCGCCTTATAACCATGGCAAGTTTTTCAAAAATGACCAAGACTGGTATGTATTTATGCCAAGTTTGCTCGCACAAGATCCTCAGTATTCAGATGCTGCAATATAATTGTCGATAATAGAAGACCTGTCTGTTAAGTAACGACAGAGAAATAGCGACTGACATAATAGGGTTCGATGTCAGCATTTATACAGGCTTTGCTAATCATTGTTTAGATAACAATACGATTGTCAAAGTCAGCCACAATTAGACTTTGATGACTGTTTGAAAGGAAGACGCAAGATGAGTGATGTGATAAAAAAACCTGTAGCTGGTATGGCTAAAACATCAGCAGATGGCAAAGACGCTGATAGTACTTGGAAGCTATTGTTAGGATTTTTTGTTCTATTAAGTTTGGCTTGTCTGATTTGGCTAGTTAACTCGCTATCATCGGTAAGTCAGTATTTCGATAGTTTCAATCAATCCGTTATCTTGCCAGCGGCTGTATTTGCAATCGGCGCATTAGGGATTGTGTTTGCTTTGTACCAGCTACTGAAACACCGTGGTGGATCAGAGCGATCACTTATTGAGAAAGAAACCTTGCGTCGTCGCCAAGAAGCAGAAGCTGAGTCTGAGCGAGCGCGTCAAATCCAAGAAGAAAACGAACGTAACCAGATCGCTATTCTACGTCTGCTGGATGAGTTGGGTGATTTGGCAGAGGGTGATTTGACTGTTAATGCGACTGTATCAGAAGATTTTACAGGGGCGATTGCTGATTCAGTCAACTTTGCGATTGACCAATTACGACAGTTGGTTTTGGTTATTAACAGCACTGCTGACCGAGTCTCACAGTCTTCAGAGCAAACGCAGATGAATGCTGTTGAACTGGCAGAAGCTTCTGAACACCAAGCACAAGAAATTGCTGGTGTATCGGCCGCTATTAATGAGATGACTGTCTCAATTGATCAGGTTTCAAACAACGCTGCGGAATCTGCAACGGTTGCCCAGCGTTCAGTTGCTATTTCTCACAATGGAGCAGAAGTGGTACAACGCTCTATTGAGGGTATGAACGTTATTCGTGATCAGATTCAAGAAACATCAAAACGTATTAAGCGCCTTGGTGAGTCTTCGCAAGAGATTGGTGATATCGTTGGACTAATTAACGATATTGCTGACCAGACCAACGTTCTGGCATTGAACGCCGCTATTCAGGCATCGATGGCAGGAGAAGCGGGCCGAGGTTTTGCGGTTGTTGCTGATGAAGTACAGCGTCTGGCTGAGCGTTCAGCTAATGCTACTAAGCAGATTGAAACATTGGTAAAAACCATTCAGGCCGATACCAACGAAGCAGTTATGTCGATGGAATCAACAACTTCTGAGGTTGTACGCGGTGCACGCTTAGCAAAAGATGCGGGTGAAGCACTAGAAGAGGTACAGAGCGTTTCTAATACTTTGGCTGATTTGATTCAAAACATCTCGAACGCTGCATTACAACAGGCTGAGTCTGCGGGTCATATTTCTCACACCATGAATATCATTCAAGATATCACCTCACAAACTTCTTCTGGAACGATGGCAACAGCCCGTTCTATTGGTGAGCTCAGTGAAATGGCAGCAGCACTACAGGAATCGGTAACAGGCTTTAAGGTATCGAACGACGACGAGCTAGTAGATTATGAAGTGTTAGATACGGAAGGCGCATTGAAAGAAAGCGTTTAGTGATTAGTTACTCTTTTAGAGCCAGATTGATAGTATTCTATTGTTCTTTATATTGAACAAAACTGCTGTATCAAGAATGATAGAAAGAAGCCGTAATTATAGTAGACGATTTGTCTGGCATAGATGGTGTTAATTAGTTAAACCATCTGCTTAATACAGTTGATCTGACATTGGGCAATACTTTGATGAAAGTCGACAGTTTGGATGTGCAGCGATGGCAGAAGTACATAGAGCAAGAGACTGGATTTGTGCTGCCAGACATACAGCTACAGTGGTTGGCTAATGCAATTGATTGTACTGCGATGTCGAACGGATTGAGCGTTCAACAATTATGGTATCAACTATCGAGAAATAATGAGTTGCGTCAGCAGTTGCTAGATAAAGTGCTCATTCATGAGAGTCGCTTCTTTCGACATAGACCCTCTATCAACTTTGTTACAGAGTATGCATTGCAGCATCATAAAGCTGACAACATTGATAGTTTATTTCGTATTTGGAGTGTTGGCTGCGCAAGTGGACAAGAAGCTTGGTCACTGGCCATGAGCTTGGCCGCACAGCGATGTCAAGACTATGTCATATTAGGGACAGACATCAGCGAAGAGGCTATTAAAAGCGCACGGTTGGGGCAATATGATAACAGGCAACAAGCTTTAATCCCGCAATCGTGTCAGCCGTTTGTTCAGCCGCTGCCATCTAAGATTACATTAAACAGATCGAAGCCTGACACACCAGAAGCGGCTAATAGTATGCAGGAGAATTGGCAGGTAGCGCCTGTATTGCAGCCACATGTCAATTTTTCTGTACACAATATTATTGAACAAAAACCACCCACTACGCATCTTCAGAATGTGATTATTTGCCAAAACATGCTGCTATATTTTCGTAAATTTGATCAGCGTGATATTTTGGCACGGTTGTCAGAGCAGTGCGCGTTAGAGGGATATATTATATTGGCTCCAGGTGAGGCGTTGTTCTGGCGTCCTTCAAATATGCGCCGCATTGCGCACCCACAGGTTAATGTGTGGCAAAAAATTAGTGCCTAAATTAGTGCATAGACGAGTTAGGATGAACCTATGAAAAACCAGCCCAATGACATAGTGACGTTTCAGTGGTTGCTACCATTATTCAATCAGCAGTTAACACAGATATCTGACGGTTGGCAATTAGGTGAATCTAGCATCGACCATGAGCAACTGACATTAAGTTATCATCAGGTTAGTGGTGCGCTCATCATGCTCAAACTTCCTTTACTAGCAAATGTTGCTAGCAAGTTGAGTCAACTCGCAGGATTACAAAGTTGTGATGATTTTTCTATTAAAGAGCGCCGTATAGGTCAGTTCTCTCATCGATTATTACAACGAGAGATCAATCAGTATGCGCATACAGGGAAATATCATGTAGGCCTGATAAGTAGAGCAATTGATGAGCTGACCCAAGCTTTGTCTCAACGAGATATAGAAACTGACATTCTTGTAAACATTAGTGATATTCAGCATGAATACATGAATGATCATGCGAATAACGAAAATATTATCAATAGTATTGAAGCCGCCGTGCTGACAGAACAAGCTACCGCTAGCTTGACAAGTGAACAGTGTCAGCAGTTGCTACTCGTATGGCGTCAGCAAGTACAAGCCTTACTGATCACTAATACAAATCAGTCATCAGCACTCAGTACCTTAGAGAAAGCTAGCCAGTATCTTAAGCAGACTACACAAGATAGTGGTTTACAAAGACTATGGTGTTTGACTGAGTTATTGCTAAGTGATCTGGCCCAAAATGAGACGCCACTTCCTGAGCGTTATGCACCATTATTAGGTCAACTTGATCAAGTTATAGAATCTTGTGCCCAGTCAAATGAAGTACCTTCAACTATAGTCGTAAGATTGACCACCGCAATCTATGTCGAATTGAGTTATCTAGCGCACAGTAGCAAACGTACTCAGTCTATTTTGGATAAAGTATCTCAAAGCACTACGACAGCGTCTCGTTTTTTACCGCAATTATTAACTCAGCTCGATGCGCTTATCTTCAAGTTAGATGAGCCAGATAGCTTGGTAGCTCCTTTACAACATATCAGAGAACAGCTCAAAAACCGAGGCTGGACTTACTATGTGTCTCAGGTGGAATCAATCCTTGCAGATTTGAAACAGTCTCTCGTATCAGAAACAAGTTTTGCGCAAGAGCAGTGGCAAATTGAACGCAAGCTGCAAGAGTTATATAACGCTATTTATAGTACTGAACAAACTATTTCACTTAAGATTGGTGATGCGACCTCTTTCGCTACTTTGCCTGAAGTGATAAATAGTAACGAGACAGAATTAACAGGCAATCATGGCTCTATTCCTACCGATGATGGCCTACGTGAGCTTCGAATTGCAGTAGAAGAGATAAAGCAAAATTTCAACGACTATATACAACATCAAGATATTGGGTTATTACCAGCGTCTACTGATTTTACCAGTATTGGTCAAGCTTTTGATGATATGGAATTGCCAGAAATCCGTCATACTATGGATGATATCGGTAGTCTATTTGCACAGTTAACTACTCGTAATATTACTACCCCGAGCTGGAGTTTGGTGCAGGCGTTGGCTGAAAGCTTAACGTCTATTGAGCTATTACTTGATTATCTTGCGCAGCAGGTTTTCGACCAGCAGTTGCTCACTTTAGCAAATGAACATACGGCCAGAGCAACACAGCTTCTTGATACTGATATCGTATCACCAGAAACGATTAACGAGACTGTATTCGCTCAAGAGTCAGCTGCGACGAATGTTGTACGTTACGATGATAGTGGTGAGATCAAACCTGTTATTAATGTAGACGATGCAAATGTAGTTGAACAAGATAGTGTGAGTCTGTCCAACAATACTGAAAGTGATGCACTAAAGCAGGCTCGTGAACACGTGAAGCCTGATAACTTCGAAACAGATGAAGATGTCCACGATATCTTTATCGAAGAAGTGACCGAAATCATCACTGATCTTGAAGATTTCCTTCCTATCTGGGCGCAAGACTCACAAGATCTAACACCGTTGACTGAAGTGCGTAGAGGTTTTCACACTCTAAAAGGCTCAGGTCGTATGGTTGGTGCCTTTAGTATCAGCGAGATAGCATGGTCAATCGAAAACCTACTCAATCGTTTATTAGATAAAACATTGCCAGTAACAGATGATGTTGTAAATCTAGTGGTTGATACCACAAAAATTCTACCAGAATTGGTAGCAGATTTTTCAGCGCAGCGCCCACCAAGCTTTGACCCTGCGATTGCTATCTTACAAAGTAGCAATCTTATGAATCAGCAGCCGGTCAACACTGGACTGACGCTAGCTGAACTTGCTCCTAAAGAGCTTATGTCAGATGATGCAGAATTAGAAAAATCGCTACTAGAGATTGATGATGTTGATACTGATCCTAATAACGATAGTACTGAGTTAGTCACTGACTCGAATAACAAGGAAGCAAATACCAACGAATATCTATCTACATTAGATATTCCAGAGAGTCTTGCACCTTTTATTAGAGAGACTAACCAACTACCAGCTGATGCCGACGATGCAGACCCTGATATCAAAGAGATATTTATAGAAGAGGCCAATGAAGTATTGGCAGAAATTATGCCGTTGTATGAAAGCTGGCAGAAAAACTCGACCGATCTAGAGGGCTTGACAGATATTCGCCGTGGTTTCCATACCTTGAAAGGTTCTGGCCGCATGGTAGGCGCTAACTATACAGCTGAACTAGCATGGTCTATAGAAAACATGCTCAACCGTATTTTAGATAACAGTGTCGCTATCTCAGCTGATATGCGTCAGTTGATTATAGATGTACTGGCAGCTTACCCCAAGATGCTTGTAGCATTTGAACAGGGTACTCAAGACTATCCAGCTGTAGTTCCAGTGTGGATTGCGTGTGCTGATGCGTATAGCAAGCAGCAGGGTAATGGATTTAGCTATGCTGCTTTGTTTGCACAGTCAGTAAGTAGTTCTATAGATGAGATGGAAGAAACAACGCCATGGTCTGATACGGCTGAGACTGGCAATGCTTATGATGACAACAGTAATGAAGCTATAGACTCTACCTTACAGACCTTTCATTCGGTCAATGAAAAAATGGCAGAGGCAGCAGTTGTCCTTACTCCTCAAACTGAAGAAGAAAAAGCATTTTGTAAGATCTTTATTGATGAAGCAGAAGAGTTGCTTGATTGTATCGAGCAGTTTGTCAAAGACAATAGAGAACAGCATCATATAGAAATCACAGATGAAATCGTACGCGCATTTCATACTTTGCGCGGTGCTTCTGGTTCTAGTGCTTTGGCCGCTATCAGCGAAGTCAGTGCGACCATCGAGCATAGCTTGGAGTCATTACAACAACAAGATATAGGCATGAATGCTCAGCACTTAGCAGCATTGGCCCAGTCAGCCACACTAATAGAGGGTTATCTAAATAACTATAAGCAAAATATAGAGCCGCACGATGCATCAACAGAGGACGATGGGTCGCAGAGTCAGCATGATATAGCATCATTGCAGGCCATGCTTGATGAGCAATACGTGGCTAATGACACTACTGTCATGACCAATAAGAAACCGACGATAGAAGAGTTATTAGACAGTAATATTGATACGTTGCTCGATGCTGAGTGGGAATTAGATGATGCGTTGAATCATACTGAGATAGAGCATATTCAAGACTATATAGAGCAGCAAATCTCTCAAATAGCTTCTCTTATGGAAAAAGCGCAAGCATTTCCAAAATTTGTCACAATTTTAGATGAGCTGGGTAATGCGTATCGCTACTTAAGTAATCATATCGATAAAGCTCAAAATCAAGACATTCAAGCGATATTGCATGCAGGTCATGCTCAGCTGATTGGCTTGTTCGATGCCTTAGCTGGAAGTACCTCCTTAAAAATAGATAAACAAGTCATTGATGAACTACAGAGTATCTATCAAGAAAGTAATGACAATGAGGACCTCGGTTTCATCGTTAGAGTTGTTCCAGCAACTGAGCTACAGTTCGAAACCATTGATACTGATATCGAGCTATTAGAGATATTTTTAGAAGAAGCACAAGAGCTTGATACTGCACTAGATGAAAGCTTCAATAAATGGCGGGCCGATATCACCAATATCAATGCGCTGAAAGTTCTACAGCGTCATTTGCACACGATTAAAGGCGGTGCACGGATGGCCGGTATCCGTAGTATTGGTGATTTAACCCACGAAGCAGAAAGCGTCTATGAGTCGTTTGTAGAGAACCGAAGAGCGCCAACCGCGCAGTGGCTTGAAATCATGCAAATGGTGCAAGATACGATGTCACTACAAGTGATGCATATTGTGAGTCATAAGAAATCTTTCTTTACTCCAGAGCTAATTGAACAGTTGCATCAGCTTGAAAAAGCAAAAACGTTACCAGAGGTAGTCGATCTAGTCATACCAGTACCAAAAAATCACTTTGAACCTACAGAGCGTAGCATTGCTGCCAATGTTGTTGACAGTGATAACGAGGTATTGAGTACCCTAAGTCTGGATAGCATGATTAAACAATCATGGGCTAACGGACTTCCTGATCCTGATATATTAGCGGTATTTTTAGAAGAGGCAGAAGAGCTTACCAATCGTAATAAGTATCTACACTTGTTCTTAAAAGATACGAGTAATACTACAGCGTTACAAGCGCTCCAACGTGACTTGCATACCATAAAGGGTGGCGCACGCATGGTCACTGCCTCTGGTATCGCTGACTTAGCTCACGAAATGGAGTCAGTCTATACAGATTTTGTTAGTAATCGACGTCCAGCCACCAAAAAAGTATTAGAGTTGCTGGTTGCAAGTCATGACTGGCTAGCTGATGCAGTATTTATTCTTCAACAACATGTTAACCCACCGACGCCTACGCTGTTAATTGAAGCGTTGGAGCAATTTGGTAGAAACCCTGATAGCCTAAAAACGATACCTAAAGAGTCTCTACAAGCCCAGCGTGAAGCAATCTTGATTGCCAAAGAAAACCAAGATTCGCAGTATCTTGCAAAAGATATCAGTGAAATGCCGTCTATGCTTAGAGATACTCATGAGGAAGATCAGAGCGCTAGTAGCAATGAGATGATTCGTATCTCGGGTGGTTTGATTGAGCACATGATTAATTTATCTGGTGAGTCAGCGATTAACCGTGCTCGTATCGATATGGGTATCAGTAGTCTAACAAACAGTATTGAAGAGATGGGTACGACAGTACAACGTTTGGCAGATCAGCTACGTCGTATGGAGATCGAGCTAGAAGCACAGATTCTATCTCAAATAGATGAGGAACTCATCGATAATGAAGACTTTGACCCTCTAGAGATGGATCAATACTCATCTTTGAATCAGCTGTCTAAATCTTTAACAGAGTCGGCCTCAGATTTGGTTGATATTAATCATACATTATTAGAAAAGACACGTGATAGCGAAAGCCTGCTGCTACAGTTGTCTCGTACCCAGACTGAACTGCAAGATGGTTTGATGAATTCACGTATGGTGCCATTTACACGCTTGACACCACGTCTTGAACGTATCGTACGTCAAACAGCTAACGAGCTTAATAAGTCTGTTGAACTGACCATTGTTAATGCTGATGACGAGATGGATAGAACCATCCTAGAGCGCATTACGTCACCGCTTGAGCATATGTTACGTAATGCTGTCGACCATGGTATTGAAACCACGTCAACCCGTCTGAAGTCAGGCAAAGAGCGTAGCGGTCGTATCACCCTTGAGGTCCGTCGTGAAGGTAGTGAAATCGTCATTCAATTAACAGATGATGGGCGAGGTATTGATGTTGAAGCAGTACGTAGTAAAGCCATCTCTCAGGGTCTAATTGATGCAGATGATAATAGTCTATCAGACCTTGATATTATGCAATATATTTTCAACGCTGGATTAAGTACTAGTCAGCAAGTGACTCAGATTTCTGGACGCGGCGTTGGTATGGACGTTGTTATTAGTGAAATTCGTCAACTAGGTGGAGCGGTATCCGTCGTTTCAGAGTTGGGTAAAGGCTCAAGTTTCACAATGCGTCTACCACTGACGGTAGCCGTGTCTGACGCGTTGGTTGTTCGTGCTGCAGATCGCTACTATGCGATTCCATTGGTACAGATTGAGCGCGTGGTTCGAATGAATCCAGAGAAGCTCTATGACTACTATCAATCAAATGATGCCACATTGAATTTTGAAGACACTGAGTATCGAGTACGTTATCTAAATGAAATTTTATCAGGCAATAAGTTAAATGAGTTGGTGGTAAATACCAATACCAGCTTACCGCTTATCATTATTAAAAACCGTACTGGACAGAATATCGCTTTGCAAGTGGATCAGATTGCAGGTTCGCGCATAGAAGTTGTTGTCAAACCTTTAGGCCAACAGTTATCAAATATTCTAGGGGTTTCAGCTGCTACTATTATGGGTGATGGCTCGGTCATGCTCATCTTAGATTTGATTGCCCTTATGCGTAATGCGCAATTGGTCAAGAATATTACGAAAGCTGCTGATGCTAAAAGAGGACGTATAGAGTCTAAATCTACCATTCTAGTCGTCGATGACTCCGTGACGGTACGTAAAGTAACCTCACGTTTCTTAGAGCGCCAAGGGTTCAATGTGGCAGTCGCTAAAGATGGTATTGACGCAATTGAGATATTGCAAGATATGACACCAGACATGATATTGCTTGATATCGAAATGCCTCGTATGGACGGCTTCGAGGTCGCCACTCAAGTCAGGCATAGCAATCGTCTAAAGCAAATTCCAATTATTATGATAACGTCACGTACTGGCGAAAAGCATCGTGAGCGGGCCCTAGAGATTGGCGTAAATGACTACATGGGCAAACCATTCCAAGAAAAAGAACTGCTTGATAAAATGCAAAAATTACTAGGTGAAGGGGTTAGCCTGACTAATGAAGGATAATGCACGTGTTTTAGCACTGCGAAAAAAAAATAAAGACGATATTAAAGTGATGGTGGTGGCAGAAGACCACCGTCAACGCATGGCTTTTTCAGATACGGTACGTGGTTTCGGTTTTACGCTAGTCGGTTGCGTTTCACGAGCACAGTGGCAGGACGCACACGCGCTGTCTCACGCAGCTATCGATATTTGGCTGATAGACAGTGATTATGATGACAGTGTGGCAATAGCGACGGTGGCATCCAAACCAGCAGCAGTACTGGTTGGCTTCAGTCAGGCTCCGTACCTAAACGAATCACAAGAATATGCAAAATGGCAGCGTAAGTTAAAGCGTAAATTTGCTCAACTGCTTGACTTGCCAATATTGGTAGATGCTCCAGCTTACAAGAGTGCTGATACTGACTGGCATTATGTCGTATTTTTGGGTGCTTCTATGGGTGGCCCTAGTGCGGTTAAAGAATTCTTAGATAATGTGCCAGCCACACTGCCAATTTGTATTTTATTGGCGCATCATTTCAATCAGGCCATGATTGGTACGTTGCCCCGCATACTTAACCGTCACAATGACTGGCGCTGTAAGATTATCGCTTCTTCACAGCGGCTACGAGCAGGAGAGTGTCTGATAGTCCCTATTGATAAGCAGGTTGTCTGCGATTCAACAGGTCGCGTGATACTATTGGATCAAGATTGGCATGGTGAATATAAGCCTGCAATCGGACAGCTGCTCAAAAATACTAGCGATGTTCATGGTAGCGAGCTTATTAATATTATATTTTCAGGTATGGGTAATGATGGCTCTCAGTATCTAGATTTAATCCAAGATAATAACAGTCAATTATGGGCACAAGATCCGAGATTAAGCGCATGTCCAAGTCAACCTCAGGCTATCATTGACTCAGGGCATTGCAATTTTGTTGGTAGTCCTACCGATTTGGCAAAAAAACTAACCGATTACATTGGTGAAAGGGCAGATAGCCATTCACATTAACTTATTGCGAGTGACGTATGACACAAATTTTAAAACATTCGTTTGAGGCTGTGAGTCTGTTGACTACCAACAACGGTATGCTTGACGTCACTATTGTTCCAGCAGTTAACCAGCCGGACTGGATCATTCCAAGTAGCCTAATTTTGAGTGTGGATGAGTCCCAGCAGCAGGTTTCTAGGTACGACTGGCAACAGCAAGATTTGGCTGTATTTCATTTGCTACTGCAAGATCAAATCCCAGACAAAATGGTTGTTTTGGAAGGTAATACGACTGATCACCGTTTTGCCTTACAGACAGCAGGTGATTTGCGTCAGCTGCAAGCACGAATTTCTGAAGTCAAAGATGTAGAGACACATGAACAGTTTAGTACTGCCAATGGCGAAGATAGGGAAGAGTACTTTAATAAAAATGACGTCTCATCCTACCTATATCAAACAGTGATGATTGATGACGAAATCTACTTAGTGCCAGATTTGGATAAAATTGCCTATCACCTGATTGATTCGGATAGCTAGATTCTTATCGCTATTTAAGGTATTCTCCGTTCTATAAATAGTAAGCCAGTAATGTTAATGACTTCATCTGTTGAAGAGCATTAGCTGGCTTATAAAACTGATTAGAGATAATTCCTGATAAAGGTAGTAGAGTCACTCATGAATAATGCCAACTCGAATGTATCAAAGTGGTCGGTTAGTAGCCGTATTTTTCATTGGATTAGTGCAGCCTTACTGTTAGCCACATGGATAATGATACTGCTATATGAGAATTTAGATAGCAATATGTTTATTGGATACCATAAAGCGTTCGGCGTGAGCTTATTATTCTGGATGATTGCTCGAGTCATCAACCGCGTTTTTACTAAGGCGCCACCACCGTTAGCTATGCCAAAATGGCAAATGCTCGTATCTCAGCTGTCACATTTTGCTCTCTATGCCATACTGATTGCTATGCCAATGGTTGGCTTATTGATGGCAGTATATGGCGGTCGACCAGTCGATATTTTTGGTATTTTTCAGATACCTGTATTCGTGACCCCAGATAGAAGTTTGGCTCGTTTTTACAATAACTTGCATACTGAGATTATCTGGCCAATGATTATTGGTTTTACGGTCTTGCATATAGCCGCCGCGCTATACCATCAGTTTGTCAAAAAAGACAATCTCATTGCCCGTATGAAATAATCTATAATCGATAAACATCAAAAAGCCCCAAGTATCAAACTTGGGGCTTTTTTTATTCATTGTAGAAATACGTACTGTTAGAATGCTATTTCTTATGCTCAGGTAAATTGATATTCATCTCTAACACATCTAAGCTGTCTTCAGAACGATGGTTAATATTGACATCATCAATCTGCACACCGTTAACGTATTTGTTCACAACTTCTAAGATTTCACGTTTCATTTTTTCGATGCGATCAACCGTTAAGCGATTGTTCAATCTGTTTTCGCTAGCAACGATAACTTTTAAACGCTCAGTTGCTAAATTTGCGCTACCTGCGTTACTGTTGTCGTCAGTACCAAATAGGCTACTCCAAAATCCTTTTTTCTTAGTCATCATTATCCCCCAAACCAGCGCTGTAATAGACTCTTTTTCTTCACGTCAATATGACGTAATGGACGCTCTTCACCCAAGAAACGGGCGACAATGTCTTCATAACATTGACCAGCCACAGAGTCGGTATAATGGATAACTGGTTCGCCATGGTTGGACGCTTCAAGCACTGAATGGCTCTCAGGAACAACCCCAAGTAGTGGAACTTTTAGGATATCATTTGAGATAGTATCAATATCCATCATCTCATTGGCAGCCGCACGTTCAGGATTATAACGAGTGATAATCAAATGCTCGCGAACAGTCCCTTGGTTCTCTTCTACTTTTTTCGTCTGACTTTGTAGAATACCGATGATTCTATCTGAGTCACGCACTGAAGAGATTTCAGGGTTGGTGACAATAATAGCTTCATCCGCATGATACATCGCTAGCTGTGCACCGCGCTCAATACCAGCAGGCGAGTCACAAATAATATAGTCAAACTGTTTAGAGAGCTCAGCCATTACCTCTGATACCCCTTCGTCTGTCAATGCGTCTTTATCACGCGTCTGACTGGCTGGCAGGATATATAAGTTTTCAAGCTGTTTGTCTTTGACAAGTGCTTGCGACAAACGCGCGTTTCCAGTGATGACATCAACGAAGTCATAAACAATTCTGTTTTCGCAACCCATGATTAAGTCTAGATTACGTAGACCTACATCAAAGTCGATAACAACTGTTTTATAGCCACGTAACGCCAAACCAGCGGCAAAAGAAGCACTTGTCGTGGTTTTACCCACACCGCCTTTACCTGAAGTGATTACAACTATCTTCGCCACAATGGCACACTCCTATGAATCAATGGGATATCTTTTATATAAATAGCAAAATTACATGTTATTCACCTAACATATATACACTATCTTCGAAGCTAGCCTAGCATAAATAAACAAAAATTTATAGCAGCTCGATACTAAAGCAGAAAAACAACCTATGTATCGCTCAATTAGCCTCTCTGCGTGGTATTGGTAGGGTCATAGTCATGCTTTTTGGCTTGTTGAATAGAGCAGCTTAACTACCTTAGTTTTCTATAAAGTCACTTCACCGTGTATTATTTTTAATGGCGTCTTAAGCTTCATCCATCACGGTAAACACTAAGCCTTCGCCTTCTACAAATTTTACTTGTACCGACTTGTCGATGACATGCTCAGGTAAGTTGTCTCGTAAGCAGTAAGTTCCTGCTACTGACACCAATGACGGATTAAAGACTTGGCAAAATATACGGGCATCTTTATCCCCTGTTGCACCTGCCACCAAACGTCCTTGTGCACGGCCATATACATGTAAGCTATTGTCAGTAATCGCTTCAGCGCCGCTATTGATACTACTGGTCAAAATCAAGTCGCCACCAACGTGATTGAGGCTTTGTCCTGAACGCAGCATTTGATCATAGATTAAGCTAGTAATATGCTGGGTACTTACCAATGTCTCGGTTGGCATATTAGATAGTGTCGTTTCAGTAGCAGGTTCGCTCGTGGTAGAAGTATCATCGACGCTATTAGCATTAACTACTTCGGCGTTGTTGTTCTCTACTGCCTTTTGAGTAGGGATGGGGGCTTTTTTACTTGGTAATATACGTTCAATACGCTTACCATCTGCTGGAAATATCGCTAAGCGTTGCTCACGTGCTTGCGCATCCAGCACTCCTGTCACCACGCCAATAGGCTGCAATCCCCATGCCCATAACAGCTCTACCAATGCTGATAAATCCTGCTCAACGTCACTATCAATAAGGATAGGAATATTGCTCGATTTATTGCTGAGCGTTTCAGTTAGCTGAGCTTCTATAGCTGCTAGATCGTTTGTACTAAACTGTACGCGTGAAAACGTCAGCATCTTGCCATAGAAAGCTAGCGCTGGTGCAGTCTGGTTATCGTTAGCTGAAACTGTCATATACAAACCCTTAAAAATAATTCTGTCACGGTATTATGTCTCTTATTACGTCATGCTATTAGATAGCTAAACTATAGATTTAGTATATCTTGGTGCTTCCATTGCTGCACTTTTACTTGCGCTTCAAACGCAGTCAAACTGTCATCAATGATACTAGAAATCAAAGTATCTAGCGCTGTATTATTGGTATCTATTTGCGCAATACCGCTAGCAATTTCCATCATTAATATATCCAAGCGCTTAGGGTCTAAAAGTCGCTTGTTTAATGCATTTACGACGTTCTCACCGATATTGTGCCCGACGTGATGCAGCTGTGATTCAATCAGGCTGCCCGCGATAGGTATCATGCGTAGATAGCGGCGCAACTCAGGTGTGTTGGCCAATCCTTCTTCAATAGCATTGCCCATCTCGCTTGCCAATATACTGCCGCCACCTGATGAGGCAGTCAGTTCCTGCAGCTTTGGTGCAAGCTCTGTACGCAGCACGGATAATACGGCTGCTTCAATCTCATTTCGATTTTTTGCAATCGTCGACTCGATGAATGATTTATGCGTGTCTGAACTGGTTAGCTCTTGTCGAAAGTTTTGTATCGCTGTCAAAATAACGCGATCGGAGAGCTCTTCTAACAGTAGGTCAATGTAGAACTTGATTCGGTTGATCCACGTCTGCGGCAGTACTTGATAGCCAAGCTGATATAGACGTCGTCCAATAACGACCGCTCGGAGCAGTCGTAAAGCACGTAGCTGCGGAAAACAGCCTAATACTTCGTACCAATGAACAAAGGGGAAAAAGAACCAGCGATAATAGACTTTTTGTTTAATAGCAATCGCCCAGCGCAATAACAACTCAACGACTAAAAAGATAGTAAAAAAACCTCCAGCAGTGCGTAGAGGATCATGTAGAGTGCTCTGATACCAATTGAGCGCTTCACTGATGGTTAGCCATTCTGCAGCATTACTACTAAAATTGCTCATCAAAATAGCATCGATACTGATCAATAGCAGATCAATACTGATGGCAATAATCATGACGATATCGTAAGTGAGCTTAAAGCGACTCGGCTTTGGATGGTTCGGTTTTGGCGGCTCATCACTTATTGGATAAGGAGGCTGACTCAAAACAGATTCGGTAGCAAACGGCGAGCTAGTAGTAGAGGTGGGCACAGTCATACCTTATAAGTAATAAATGGCACAAAGAATGGGTCAGAAATCGATATTTACTACCATTTACTATTAAAGTAGACGTCGAAAATCTATGAGTTCATGATTAGTCACATTATCAATGAATAAGGCTAAAAAACAACCCATCCTTGATTAAAATTTACTTATGATGCATGGCTGTTTTAACAGTAAACATCATAAGTAAGATATGACTATTGTGACATTTGTACCCGTAATTTTGTTGTCCAATAACTTTTTATCTCGTGCTCGATACTTATTACATTAACGTTTGTTACATCGATATTTAGTACTTAGTGCGCTTGCATAGACTGTGCTTGGTATTTGATAAAATTTAACGGACAGCCAGTTTAATATGGCTGCTCATGATTGTTAGGCATCTTGCGTTTTAGGATTGGTTTCAAAATCTGCCAACATAGTGCTAATGCGTTCATCTTTTTGACGCCACACTTGTTCAACCCAGTCGAACATTTGAGCTTTTGTGTCTTCATCATTTTCGTAGCCACCTTGTTTGATACTTTCGAACAACGCATCTGGTATGTCGATGTAGCGCAAATCAACGCCCAAGCGTTTGATATTACCTTTCCAAAGATCCCCATAGCTTGGCACACCATCAGGGTATACGATGGTCATGTCTAATATGCCATCGATATCTTCACCTAGCGCGCTGATAGCCAATGATAATCCGCCTGCACGAGGTTTTAATAAGTGCGTATAAGGCGATTTTTGCTGAGCTTGTTTGGCTTTGGTAAAACGAGTACCTTCCAAATAATTTAATAAGGTAAAAGGTTTGTCTTTTAGTAGGGCGCAGGCACGTTTGGCTTCTTCGATGTCTTTGCCTTTTAGCGCAGGGTTTTTGGCGATGGCTTCTTTTGAGTGTCGGCGCATCATTGGAAAATCTAAAAAGTAAAAAGCTTGACCAACGATAGGGATGTAAATCAGCTCAAACTTGGTAAAAAATCGCGTAAGTGGCAAACGTTTTTCGCCAATATACTGCACGATGCTGGTATCGACCCATGATTGGTGGTTGCTCACCAGTAGGTATTTACCATCAGTATGAATATCGTCCGGTAGATTGATACGCCAATCTTTGCGAGGCAACATGTTATCGATCAAGGCACTGTTGCTGCTTATCCAGTGAGTAGCAATTTTGATGATGGCTTTGTCTGCAATAGAGGCGCCAGTAATGACTTTACCGACGCCCATTAGCCATAAAGGAATACTACCACCGAAGCTGTTGGCGGCGATCACACCAGTAGCTGTTGCAAGCGACACAGCTTTACCCAGTTTAGGTGAACGTTTATGCATTTTTCGAATGGTAGATGTCAATCGCATGCTCAATCCTTTTCAGTCTATCTGATTAATAATAAGCAGTATGTCGCTGAATCTGTCCTAGTCAAGTCAGTAACATTATGAACGTAAAGCTTTAAATCATGACTATTCAAAGCCGACAAATTCAGCGATATAATTTTAGCAGAAACATGTTGTAGTGTACGGTTGTAAACGTGACTAGTGGTAGCAAGGCGCGAAAATTTGACCTATAAAATCATTGAAATATAACCTGCACTTCTCATACATAGGTATGACAAAATATTACACAGAGATAGGTTGTAGTTGCCATAATAATGGGGAATGTAGATAAGTACTTAAAAAAGATTAACGGACAATCTTTATAAAAAGCACGATTTTTTAAACTTAAGAGGAAATATTATGCGTAATACTTTAATGATTGCAGCAGTAGCATCAGGTCTAGCACTTAGTGGTTGTACAACAGATCCAAACACTGGACAACAGCGTCTAAATAAAGCTGCTCTAGGTGGTTTAGTTGGTGCAGCAGGTGGTGCAACTATTTCAAAAGCAACAGGCGGCGACAAGACTGGTCGTGATGCAGCTATCGGCGCAGCACTAGGTGCAGGTGTTGGTTACTACATGGAGCGTCAAGCTCGTCAGCTTGAGCAGCAAATGGCTGGCACAGGCGTAACTGTTGAGCAGAACCCAACCACTGGTAACATTGATTTGGTTATGCCAGGTAGCATCACGTTCTCATTTGATGATGCAACCCTTAGCTCATCATTCAAGCCAACGCTTGATAAGCTTGCTTCAACGATGAACCAGTACAACCAAAACACAATTACTATCGCTGGTCACACTGATAGCAAAGGTTCAGCATCTTATAACATGGGTCTGTCACGTGATCGTGCTTACTCAGTTGCTAACTACTTAACAGCTCGCGGTGTTGCTTCAAACCGTGTAAACGTTGTTGCTTACGGTGAGTCACGTCCAATCGCAGACAACAATACTGAATATGGCCGTGGTCAAAATCGCCGTGTTGAGCTAACAGTTAATGCACCACAGAGCGTAAACTAATCAATAGCTATAACTAATAATGTGCTAGATATTTGAGCACATATATTTTAAAAAGAGTCAGCGATATGCTGGCTCTTTTTTTATGTTTTCAGTCTGAATAAAACATTGAGTATTGATAGATAAAGTTAATATTAAATTAAATATTGATAATGATTATCAATAACACTATAATTTGTCAGTGTTTGCTATTAATGCAATATTAAACGTCTTATCGTGCGCACTGAGAGTCAATGTGCATGGCTAAGATAGCCTGCTGTAACATGGCTTGATTATCAAAATAATTGAGGCTACTTAACCAAAACGAATTTTTTGCTATATTTCTTGAGGATATGTATGACAATTACCACAGTAACGAGCCGTAAGCTTTTACCAACTACTTTAGCTGTTGCACTTGCAGGATTGTTAATGGTGTCGGGCTGTACAAAGCAAGCCGATGAAGACACCAATGCTGCGACAGAAACGCAAACAGAAGTAGCAAACACAGAGACAGCTGATAATTCAGAGATGACTGCTGCCGAAAAAGCACATATTGATAGATTGATTATCAGTTATGCAAATATGGCACACGCCGCTTATAAAGATTCGTTGGACACGGCCAAAGCGCTACAAACTGCGGTAGAAACTTACGTGGCCACTCCAACACAAGAAAACCTTGATGCTGCAAAGGCTGCCTATAAAGCAGCACGTCAGCCATATTCACAAACTGAGATTTTCCGTTTTGATGAAGGCTTTGTGACTGCTAATGACAAACGTACTATCAACAGCATCGATAGCTGGGAAGGGCAGATCAATGCTTGGCCACTTGATGAAGCGCTGATTGATTATGTTGGTGATGACTATGAAGGCGAATATAACAGCCAAGAGAACATCATCAATAGCGACAGCATTACTGTCGGTAGTATCAAGCAAGATACCAGTACGATTACACCTGAGCTACTTGCAGAAATGAATGAAATCGGTGGTAGTGAAGCCAACGTAACGACTGGCTATCATGCGATTGAATTTATGCTGTGGGGTCAAGACAACAATGGCGTAAAAGAAGGTGCAGGTAATCGCCCAGTCACTGACTATGCGACTGAAGCTGGACAGTGTACTAGTGGTGAGACCGCCAATGAAGATGCCAGTATCTGTGAGCGCCGTGGTGAATTCTTAACTGCTGCAACTCAACTATTGGTTGATGATTTGACCGCGATGGAAGCTCAGTGGCAGCCTGATACTGAAAATACCTTACGTAGTGATTTGATAGCGCGCAAATATGACAATGGTCTGCGCCAAATTATGTATCAAATGGGTAGCCTAGCATTAGGTGAGCTTGCTTCTGAGCGTATGCAGGTCGCTTTTGTTACTGGCTCTACTGAAGATGAGCACGAATGCTTTAGTGATTTGACTCATTTGAGCTATGCCAATAATGCGCGCGGTATCCAAAACGTCTTTAATGGTAGCTATACAACAGTCGCTGGTAAGACAGTGGGCGGCTACGGTATCAAAGATTATCTAACGGATAACGGCCACACAGAAGCTGCTGATAAATTGGCTGCTGAGTTCAACAAAGTAGAAGGCGCGTTTAACGTTATCGTTGAAAAAGGCGAAAAAGACGGCATCAAGATTGACCAGATGATTGCAACTGTCGGTCAAGCCAGCCAAGAAGGTATCTCTGCTGAAGAACAAAACGTCCGTCGTGGATGGGTTGAAGCGGGTATCACTAGCTTACAAGAGCTGACCGCCAGTATCGAAAACGCTGCAAAAGCAGTTGGAATCGATAATCTAGACGCAGATGCAGGGTCACAATTTTAAGCAAAAATTTAAGCTAGCGGCTCTTATTTAAAAGCCTTTCATTGGCTTTGCGACGTTTTATTAGTCGTTATAGGTCAGTAACCGCTGTTTATTAGATACTTAGATTAGATATAATACGTGCGTTGTCAGCCACCGTTGGCAACGCATTTTTACGAGCATTAAATAAGCCGATTGACCGGTGTACCACCTTATTATATGTCGATAGGCAATGATTGTGACGACATATAATGAGATGGTATGACAGAATTTTAATGGTTCTACTCTAGCGCTAAGGCAATTAATTTCTATGAACGCCAATTATGTTAACCCTTCTGATTCTCCTCTTGCTGCTCAAATCCTACGACATATACCTTCTAAGCTTGCGCTAATTATCGCCAGTGCAATGGCTATCAGTGCGTGTCAATCATCTGATAGCGTTTCTGACGATACTTCTAGTGATGCTTCAGAGCAGGCCTCAAATAATGAAAGCAGCAGTGAAAACAGCCAAGCGCTGTCATCTGAACACGCCAAAAATATAGAAACACTGGCAGGCGTTTCAATGCAGCAACTGGTGAGTTTTGACCCTCAAGAGATCAAGCAGGGCGGCGACTCTGGTATTAGCATTAGCAGTGCTGAAAGCTACTCAAAGCCTTCATCGAATCTAGCAGCTTCTCGTAAAGGGTCGTTCTTTATCGGTAATGCGTTCTTTAAGCAGCCATGGGTGGTCGCTCCTGCTAGTACTGATAGTCGTGATGGACTGGGTGCATTATTCAATGTGGCCGCTTGCCAGTCCTGTCATGTCAAAGATGGGCGAGGTCATGCGCCGATGACTGCCGATGACGATGCTGATAGTTTATTGATTCGTTTGTCTATGCCAGCGACGACCGATGAGCAACGTCAGCAGCTACAGGATTCGCTAATTGAAAAGGTAGCTCATCCTATGTATGGTGGGCAGCTACAAGATCGCGGTATTCAGGGCGTGCCTGCTGAAGCGAGAATTGCGGTGCAATGGACAGACAAACCAGTTACCTTTGCTGACGGATACGTCGAGACGCTGCGTGCGCCAATGTTTAATTTGACCAAACCTGGTTACGGTGCTTTTGACGATGACATGATGGTATCACCGCGTGTGGCGCTACCGATGATTGGGCTTGGGCTACTAGAGCAAATACCTGACGATGACATTAAAAAACAAGCCAGCGACAGTAATGATAGCGATATCAGTGGTAAGTTTAACTGGGTCATGGATCCACAAACGGGCAAGCGTGCGCTTGGACGATTTGGGTGGAAAGCGGGTCAAACCAAACTTATCACCCAAAACCAAAGTGCCTTTAACGAAGATATGGGTTTGACATCAAACATCCGTCCTCACGAATCCTGTATGCCAACGCAGACCGCTTGCCTAAATGCAGCGACAGGTGCTGATGAGCAGGGCAATGGTAAATCACCTGTGGAAGTAAATGATGAGGTCGCTAAATTTGTAGAATTTTATACTCGAAATCTAGCAGTGCCGCATCGCCGTAATGCAGATGATAAGCTTGTGCTAGCTGGCAAAAAGCGTTTTTATGACATGGGTTGTCAAAGCTGTCATACGCCAAGATATCAGTTGCCAAAAACCGACGATGATCATCTTGAGCAGCATGGTCAAGTGATTTATCCTTACACAGATTTGCTATTGCATGATATGGGCGATGATCTCGCTGATCGTACGATTGCTGGCAAACTACCACCGAAAAGTGCCCAAGTTGAGTTTTTAGCCAACTCTTATGAATGGCGTACGCCAGCACTTTGGGGCGTAGGGCTTGCGCAGACAGTTGATCCTCAAGCAACGTTTTTGCATGATGGCCGTGCACGTACATTGATGGAAGCGGTTTTATGGCATGGCGGAGAAGCCGAAAAGCAAAAGCAACAAGTATTAAAGTTAGACAAACAAGGTCGCGCAGAGCTTAATGCGTTCCTAAAGTCGCTGTAATAAAATCACTGTAATAAAGTCGCTATTATAAAATCAGTATAAAAACGCTATAAATTACTACCTATAACATTACCGAGAAACCTATGAAAATAAACCACGCTTTGGCAATGGCGCTATCTGCATTAAGTGCTGGACTGTTGATCAGTTGTGTCAAACCTGCCGATGACAACAAAACTGCAGATGTAGACAGCCAAAAAGTTGTGCAAGACAATGCATCTACTGACAGCTCAGTAGAAAACAGCAAAGAAAGTACTGAGCAAATCGTTGCAGTAGATATCAGCCCTGAGACTGCAAAAACGTATTTGACGCATGTGGCAGACGATATCGTGATTCCTGCGTATGCTGATGCAGCAAAGCAAAGCGATCTGTTGAACGAACTGGCGCAGAAACATTGTACCCAAGCACCCGTAAGTGGCGATGAGCTACAAGCATTACGTGCACAGTGGCTAGTATTGGCACAAGCATGGTCAAGTGCTGAGATGGTCAACTTTGGTCCTGCGACTGCTAGCATGAGTAATCTATACATTAACTACTATCCTGACGAGCGCGGACTCGTACATAGTGGTGTGGCTGACTTAATCGCAGCCAATCCAAAACTAACGCCAGAGCAACTTGCTGGCGAGAGTGCTATCGTACAGGGTGTGCCAGGGTTAGAAGAAGCTTTGTTTGCCAATGAAAGTTTAGACGCTGGTCAGTGTGCTTACGTGCTTAGTGCTAGTAGTGCGTTGAGCACGCGTCTAAAAGACATCGAGAAAAACTGGCAGCAAAACGCGACTGATTTATTGGCGATAGACAAAACAGCAGAAAGCGATAGAGGCTTAAATCAATGGATTAACTCTCTACTGTCATTGATTGAGACCATGAAGTCTAATGCCATTGATCAGCCACTCGGTCTAACAGGTAGAGCAAAAGGCCATTTGCCTGCTGCTACTGCTGGTCAAAGCCGCGCTATCATCAATGCTAAGTTAGATACGATTAATAAAGCCATGACTGACCCAGTACTGACGGCTATTCTTGGCAGCAATGATGAAAACAAAGTTTCGGATAATCTATCGACTGCATTGGCTGACACGACTGCATTATTAGCGCAAATGCCAGAAGATTTATCAAAAGCGAATAAGGATGATCAACAAGCGTTGTACGATCATTTGACTGATGTCACTCGTCTGATTAAACGCCAGTTAATCCCAGCACTTGGTATCCGTGTGGGCTTTAACAGCACTGATGGCGATTAGACAATGTCTACTATCGAAGCGAGTACAGCAGTGTCAGCAGTCCAGACTCATGATCAGATGAACAGATCTAATCGGTCTGGGAGAACTTCGTCAGCTCATGAGCTTTTGACGACTTCAGTGCTGACAGCAGTTGGTACGGCAGCGCTGGTCGGTATTCACCATCGTTATCGTAAGCAGCAGCATCCAGATGCCAGTCTACAAGATTATGTAAATGGTATTCGTACGCAGTTGCAGGTATTACGAGCTAGTCCTGATTTAACGCCGAAACTTTCGCGCTTGCGCTATGCTTGTGAGCAAGCAGCAGCAACCTGGAAGCAGGCTTATCATGCTGTAAGTGATGATAAAAGTAAAACGCCTGACTTTGCTGTCATGCATACGACAACGATGCTGGCACGACCAGTCAGCTGGGTCAGTGGCGTCGCATCCATGCCAAAAGGTCAGGCTACATCAAGCCAAAATGAGCATGACTTTGGCGTGGTAGGTATTGATGCTGACAGACAAATCGTTTGGCAGACAACTATGCCTGAGCGTGTCCACGACATCGTTGTTCAGCCTGTATCTGTCAATGTATCTGAAGCTCAAACTCAGCATAGTAGTGTCGATCAAAGACGTGATGTCGTCGTCATGGGTCGTCGTCCAAGCGAAAGATTCTGGGTGCTTAATACATCAAATGGGCAAGTTCAACATGCGATTACAGCTGATGTAAACCGTCACTTTTATGGTCATGCTTGCTATAGCTTAGATGGCAGCTTGCTCTATGTAACTGAGAACGACACGGTGAGTTTGGCAGGTAAAATTGGTATCTATGATGCTAATAATGCTTATAAAAAAGTAGCAGAGTTTGACTCATATGGTATCGGCCCGCATGAGCTAATTATGCATCCTGATAGCGAAACGCTCGTCATTGCAAATGGTGGTATCAAAACCGAGCAGGCCTCACGCGAAGAGCTAAATCTAGATACCATGCGACCGTCACTAGTTTATCTGAATCGTCATGATGGCACACTGCTTGAGCAAGTGACTCCCGAGCATAATCAGATGAGTGTGCGCCACTTAGCCATGCACGATGACGGCACAGTGATGATTGGTATTCAGTTCCAAGGTGAAAAACATATCAATGTACCGTTAGTGCTGACTCATAAACGTGGTGATGCCAGCTTTACACCACTCACTATGCCAAATAATCAATGGCAACGTTTTCACCAATATATCGCTAGCGTGGCGGTGGATAGTGAGCGTAACTTACTGTGTGTGACCACACCGATTGGTGGCTGTGCGGCGATTTATGATTTGCATACTCGCGAGCTGATTGATGACGTGAGTCTGCCAGATTGTGCAGGGGCTTCGGTGTTAGTTAATTCTAGTGCTTCAATGAGTAAAATTGATAAACATGCCGAGTCAACAGGATTTATCGTCAGTGATGGTCAAGGGCAGTTAACAGCGCTAAAAGTAACTGTTTTACTAGAAGTAAAATTGAACGTAGACGATGTTGAACCTCATGAGCGGATTATCAAAGACAGTCAACTGCATATGATGTCGTTTGACAACCATTTGCAAGCACGATAATACATGACTTTCAATAAGAACGGCAGATGAATAGGTATGGCGATTAATAATGACTATTACTAGAACAGTAGTAATAGTCAGCCAAGGAGATAAAGCATTAGCTTAGACACCAATTTAGATACTGTCAGACATCAGCTTGCACAAGCAGGCATCGAGCTACATATCAGTCAAAAGCGTGTTAAAAATATCAATTTTCGCTTAAAGCCTTATATGTTGATGGTATCTGCACCGATGCATGTCAGCGCATCACAAATGTTGCATGCTGTTGCTAAGCGGGTGCCTTGGGCGATTGCAAATCACCCGCAAGTATTAGAGCAATACAAACGTAGACAGAATACGTCGTCAAACTTTTCAACTGCTAATAATTCAGTTTTATTATGGGGTGCAGCGCAATCATTTACGCTCAGTCCCGATCAAAAAATCACCTACTATCGGCAACAACTCTCCGAAGTCGCACCTGCACTATTTGAAAAGTGGCAGCCAATCGTTGGCGCTTATGCCAATGAAATACGTTTGAAAAAAATGCACACGCGTTGGGGCAGCTGCAACACGCGCGCAAAACGAATTTGGCTCTCGGTTTATCTTCCTGCCTATCCTATCGAATGCACCGAATACGTAATCGTTCATGAGCTGTGCCACTTGCATCATGCCAACCATAGCCGAGCGTTTTGGCAAACGGTTGCGACAGCGATGCCAGATTATTTGCAATGGCATAATATCCTAGCGGGCAAGACAGGGCAGCTGGATTAAACGTATCATCTAACTATCTAACTAGCCCTCGTAAATAGCTCAATATCATCTGCGTCACTTTCATTATGCTGAGCAATAACTCCTATTTTCATCATCATTTTTTAAAATAGGGACACGCCTTTAAAATAGGGACACGTCTGAATAAGCCTGATATGATAAGGAATAACGGTACAAATCGTTTCGTTTAAACAATAGGTTTATATACAGGGATGTCATATGGAAAACGTCAACCAAGCGGAGTTTTGGCAGCAGCGTTATGAGAAGAACAGCATCGGTTGGGACATGGGGCAGGTGTCACCACCGCTAAAAGCTTATATCGACCAGCTACCTGAGAGCGCGAAAGATCAAGCGATACTAGTGCCAGGTGCGGGTAATGCTTATGAAGTAGGCTATTTATATGAGCAAGGTTTTACCAATATTACGCTGGTTGACTTTGCCCCTGCACCGATTGAGACGTTTGTAGAGCGTTATCCTACTTTCCCTTCTGAGCATCTGATCTGTGCGGATTTTTTTAGTTTGTCAGCTGAGCAGTGTCAATTTGATTGGATACTTGAGCAGACGTTTTTTTGTGCGATCAATCCATCGCGACGTGATGAATACGTGCAACAGATGGCAATGCTGTTAAAGCCACAAGGTAAACTGGTTGGGTTGTTGTTTGACACGGATTTTGGACGCAAAGAGCCACCATTCGGCGGCAGCAAGGAAGAGTACCAGCAGCGTTTTCAAAGTCATTTTGATATCGATATTATGGAGCCCAGCTATAATTCACATCCAGCACGGCAGGGTAGTGAGCTATTTATAAAGCTGCGAGCGAAGTAAGCTCGCGCTTGATATTATCTCGAGCTTGTGTTTCCAACTGATTGTAGTAATGGTCAGTTAGATAAAGCTTGGGATGTGCTAGTAATCCTTGCAACACTGCAGTGCGCCCATCACGGTAGTTGTCAGCGGCAACATGCTTATATTCTTGACGTATCGCCTTTGCATATTGCTCATATGCAGGCCAAGGCGTACCCAAGATACTCAAATCCATATCTAACAGATATGCCGCATCACTGTATTTTTCACTGTCTATCAATACATCTATCTGATGATTAGCCGTCATCATAATGAGAGCGTAGATCTGCTGGCATTGCTCTGTGCTTAGATAAGGGCTCAAAACATCTGTCGCAAACTCAGCACTTTTTAGCTCGTTGTCGGAGCGTGCTGGGTCGTATATTACATCATGATAGTACAGTGCCAATGCAATGATATGCGGCTCAGACAGAACCTGCTTAATATTCTCAAACTGTACCAATAACTGCTCAATGTGATTGAGTGTATGATAAGCACGTTGTGGTTCGCCATAGCGCGTCACGATATATTGCCAAAGTCTATCTATTTGCTTTGGCGAGATATCGTTGGTCATAGCTGACAAATGCTGTGCAAAGCACTTGCCAAGCTCACCATGCTTATTTGAGGCAATTTTCATATGTCATTTTTTCACTATGACCGTGGTAAAAATGGTTTGGTTATTCTTTATTAGCTACTGCGTCTTTAAATGCTTTGTTGAATACATCACCGAGCAAGCTAACATCATCGACACGCGCATAGTTCAGACGGGTGACAAAGGCAATATGGCGATGCGGCCCGTCTTCAGCCAATGGTATGGCGACGGCATTTTGGTTTTGCAGGTGTAGCTGATCGAGCGCCATTTCAGGCACGAGGGTTGTGCCCATATTGGCAAGTGCCATTTGAATCAAAGTATTTAAACTGGCATCTGAGAAGCTTGACTTCATCTGGGCACGGTCAAAATGACAGACAGACAGCGTCTGGTCAGTTAAGCAATGACCTTCGCCAAGTAACATCAGGTTGGCAGTCGCCAGTTCATCAGCATTGATGGTATCAAGCTTGGCATGTATGTCGTCTTTTGGAAATACAGCAAAGAAGTCTTCACTCCAGAACTCAAAACTGTGTAGCCCATCTACCGCGTACGGTAGTGCAATGATAGCCGTATCGATATGACCGTAGCGTACTTGCTCAAGCAGACGCTCTGTCTGTTGTTCGACGATGGTCATACGGAACTCTGGATACTGAGCACGCAGCGCAGGCAGTACTTTTGGCAGCAAATAAGGCGCAATCGTCGGAATGATACCGACAGTCATGGGATAGGCAAGCGGCGTCTGATGGCTATGAGCACGCGTAGTCAAATCGCTGACCTCAGAAAACACTCGCTGCGCCCGTGTGAGAATGTCTTGACCGATAGGGGTAATCAATACCTGTTTATTGTTGCGCTCAAAAATCTGAGTATCTAGCTGTTTTTCTAATTCTGCGATACCCAAACTTAGTGCAGATTGCGAGATATTGCAATCTTCAGCCGCACGTTTAAAATGACGATGTTTGGCGACGGCTAGGGCAAACTCAAGTTGTCGTAAAGTAATCATAAAACCTCTCTGTTAGTGGGTTTTTAATGCAATTTATTATGTTTGGTCAACCTTTATAAGGTAGCAAATTACCAATTAAGCACCAATGATAAAATGTAGAGATAATAGTTTAACAAGTTTAATAAAACAAAACATCACATTAAAAACTTTTAACTGGATTAACCGTAGAATTCGCGTATAGTTTGTCAGGTAGCCCAGAGAGCTAGAGGGCTAATTGAAAAAACCATATAAATAATTTCCAATTTACTTAACTATAGAGGAGCCAACCATGGCGTCTATCATCAATCAAGAAATCCCAGAATTTTCAGCAGATGCATACGTAAACGGTGAGTTCAAAACCATCACTTCAGAAGACGTAAAAGGCAACTGGGCGATTTTCCTATTTTACCCAGCTGATTTCACGTTCGTTTGCCCAACTGAGCTAGAAGACATGGCCGCTCATTATGACGAGCTAAAAGGTCTTGGTGTTGAAGTGTACTCAGTATCTACTGACACGCATTTCACGCACAAAGCATGGCATGATTCTTCAGAAGCTATCGGTAAAGTACAATACCCAATGATCGGCGATCCTACTGGTAAAATCACTCGTGGCTTTAACGTCATGATTGAAGAAGCAGGTTTGGCTGAGCGCGGTACGTTCTTAGTAGATCCTGATGGCTTGATCCAAGTCGCTGAAATCCATGCTGGCGGTATCGGCCGTAGTGCGAAAGATATGCTACGTAAAGTGAAAGCAGCACAGTATGTTCGTGAAAACGACGGCGAAGTTTGCCCAGCAGCTTGGGAACAAGGCGGCGACACATTAAAGCCAAGTCTTGACCTAGTTGGTAAAATCTAAGTAGATATTTCATATTTAGATAAAAGTAGTGCTGTACCTTAAATATCTGATTTAAGTCAGTACTATAAATAAAGACCCCATTAACATAAGTTGATGGGGTCTTTTTACGTCTTAAGCATAGGTATTGTTAGTATTATTTTTTCAGCATATCTCTAAGTATAGACGCAATATTAAGCGCGAGATTGTGCTTTATTTTTATCAATAGTTTTATAAATCTCGTCTTTGAGTTGTAGCTTTCGTCGTTTCATCTGTTCGATTTCTTCGTCGCGACTGGCATGCTTGACCACATCGTTTTCAAGCTTATTAATTTGCCTATCTAGAGTCGTATGCTCATCGAAGATACTCGCAAAATGCGTGTCCTTTTGCTTGAGCTCATCGATAATATCACTGTGATCTTGCCATGTGTCTGTCATTGTCATGTTGTCATCCTTGTTATTTAGTGCAAGCTTAGAATAAGCGTAAGCACGTTATGGTTAAGACGCTTATGATGGTGAGACTTTGTTTGGAAGGGGTGAACGTTTAATGGTAATAAAGGTAATTACTTCACGATATTGATAATGCATATTGCTATCAATACCATTCGATTGTAGCGAAAAAATAGACCATGTACCATCACTATCATTTGCTTATATATTTATATTTAATTATTTAAAGCAATAAACGATTGGTTTTATAAAACATAAAGTTTGAGTTTCTCAGCTTGCCGAAACTCGCTAAACGCTTGATAATAGACACATCAAAGGGCATGAGCCCACTATATATAACCTTTTATACAAAATTATTAACACCAACTATTTCATATTTAGACGCGTGGCATGATAGCTGCCGTTACATATTCAGTCATAATGAGGAACAAACATGATAGATCAGAATTTATTAGATGCCGTTAAGAGCTATAGCGAAAACATGACACGCCCAATTACTTTTGTATTAGGTAATGGTACGCATGCAAAACGTGCAGAATTGGTAGATTTTTTGACCAAGATTGCTGGAACGACAGACAAAATCAATTTCGATGCAGAAGCAACTGACGATAGTTTGCCTAGTGCGATTAGTTTTAAAGTAGTCAGTCACATTGATGGCGAATCAAACGATACTGGTATCGTATTCAGCGGTATCCCAGGTGGTCATGAGTTTACGTCATTGATTTTGGCAATTTTGCAAGCGGGTGGTCATACGCTAAAGTTGGATGAAGGTATCCAAAAGTTAGTTAAGCGCTTTAATAAGCCATTACAGTTCCAGACCTACGTGTCATTGTCATGCCATAGCTGCCCAGAAGTCGTTCAGGCATTGAACCAGTTTGCGCTATTAAACGATGGTATCAGCAACGAGATGATCGATGGTGCATTGTTTCAAGAGCAAGTAGAAGCAAATAAAATCCAAGGCGTACCAGCTGTGTTTTTGAACGGTAAGCCATTTGCTAACGGCCTAATCGACACTGCTAAATTGATTGGAAAATTGCAAGAGCAGTTCCCTGATTTACTGTCAGAAGTAGAAGACGATGCTGAGCAATTAGAGCAGCAAGACGTCACTATCATCGGTGCTGGCCCTGCAGGTGTGGCTGCAGCCATTTATACAGCGCGTAAAGGTTTAAAAGTTACAATGGTCGCTGATCGTATCGGTGGACAGGTAAAAGACACGCAAGATATCGAGAACTTGATTTCAGTACCGCTAACCAATGGTACAGATTTATCGATCAACTTTGTCAAGCACTTGGCCGAATATAACATCACATTAAAAGAGCATGTGAGCGTTAAAGAAATTGGCGAGACTGAAGAAGAGAACTACAGTATCCACCTAAATACTGGTGAGACTTTTAATACTCGTAGTATTATCTTGGCGACAGGTGCTCAGTGGAGAAAGCTTGGTGTACCGGGTGAAGAAGAAAATATCGGTAAAGGTGTGGCTTTCTGTGCACATTGCGATGGCCCATTCTTTAAAGGTAAAGATATCTCAGTGATCGGCGGTGGTAACTCAGGTGTTGAGGCAGCACTAGATTTGGCAGGTATCGTTAATCACGTTACTGTACTCGAGTTCGCTGATGAGTTAAAAGCTGACCAAGTACTGATCAATAAAGCCAAAGAGAAAACCAACATTGAGTTCATCACCGGTGCAGCGACGCAAGAGATCAAAGCGACTGATGGCAAAGTATCGTCTATCGTCTACCAAGATCGCAGCACAGGTGAGACTCATGAGCGTGATTTATCAGGGGTGTTTGTACAGATTGGTTTAGTGCCAAACACTGGGTTTATCAAAGGCTTCGTTGATCTAAACCGCTTTGGTGAGATCGAAATCGATGAGCGCTGCCGTACAGATCGTAAAGGTATCTTCGCTTGTGGTGATGTAACCACCGTACCATTTAAGCAGATTAATATTGCAATGGGTGAAGGTAGTAAAGCGGCATTGTCAGCGTTTGAATACTTGGTCATGCAGTAAGTTATTCGGTTTAGTTTCAGTATAAAAGGCCACCTCGGTTGAGGTGGTTTTTTTATGCTATCGCATAAATACGTCTATATAAAAAAATCCTGATAATTAGAAAATGGACTCTTAAGTAAACAAATAACGCGATTTCATTCAGAAAATATCAGTATTTACGTTACAAATTCGACATTTGCATTACAAACTCGTGTTGTTGATGCAATAATGTATGCAATAAAACCTATCATAGCGTCATGAACTATAAGGAAAATAGGCATGGAATACATTGAAGCTTTTTTTGCCCTAGTCGGGGATCTAACGTGGGGCTGGGCGCTCGTGCCTATGCTAATTATTTTTGGTTTATTATTTACCATCGTAGGTAGGTTCGCTCAGTTTAAATATTTTAAACGTATGTTCCGTGTGTTCAAAACGGATGAAGTAGGAGACGACGGGATTTCTGCCCGTCAGGCGTTGCTCGTTTCTATCGGTGGACGTGTGGGCGGCGGTAACATTGCTGGTGTTGCGGTTGCAATCTCCTTAGGAGGACCGGGAGCGGTATTCTGGATGTGGGTTGTGGCCTTAATTGGCATGATGACCAGCATTGTGGAATGTAGCTTAGCCCAGCTTTACAAGCGTAGAGACAATGATGGTAACTTTCGTGGTGGCCCTGCGACCTATATCTTACATGGGTTAGGTAAAGACTATCGCTGGCTTGCTGTTATTTATGCGATCTCGCTACTACTGTCTTTTTCTATCGGGTTTGTAGCGTTCCAAGGCAATACGGTAGCAGGCTCAGCGCTTGAAAGCTTTGGGATTGACCGCTGGATAACGGGTCTGGTTCTGGTGATTGCAGGTGGATTTATTGTCTTTGGCGGTATTCAGCGCATTGCAAAAGTAGCCGACGTTGTCATTCCTGTTATGGCATTAATCTATATCAGTATGGCACTTATTATTATTGCGTTTAACTTTACAGAACTGCCTGCACTGATGGTAATGATTGTCAAAAATGCTTTTGGCATTGAATCTGTCGTGGGCGGTGGTATTGGTGTGGCAATTGAGCAAGGTATGAAGCGTGGTTTATTCTCTAATGAGGCAGGTCTAGGTTCTGCGCCTAATATTGCCGCCACCGCTTACGCTACTCATCCTGTTAGTCAGGGTATCTCGCAGTCACTGTCTGTGTTTATTGATACGATAATCGTATGTAGTGCCACCGCATTCATGATTTTACTGAGCGGCGTGTATCAACCAGGTGCGGAAGTCGATGGTATTGTATTGGCACAGCAGGCGCTAACGACCCAGCTTGGGGATTGGGCACAGTATATTCTCACCATATCGATATTGCTATTTGCCCTAAGCTCTATCATGTATAACTATTATATGGGTGAAAATGCCATTAATTTCTTGATTAAAAAGAATATCAAAATGGCGACTCTGATTTTGCGAATTGTTGTGATTGCGGTGTTATTCTTGGGCGCAGTGGCTCCTGCAGCAACCGCAGTGTTCTTCTTCGCTGATCCGTTGATGGGTGTGTTAGCGCTAGCAAATTTATTGGCCTTGATAATGTTATTTCCACGAGCTAAGCGTCTACTTGACGACTTTGCAAGTCAGTTAAAATCAGGGGTTAAAGAGCCGTTATTTGACGCACAAGAGTATGAAAAGTTGGATCTCGATTTGAGCGCATGGGGTAAAAAAGCGGTAAAAGAAGCGTTAGACCAAAAACAGTAGTAACCGTACGCTTTATTTCTCATGAAAGAAAAAACCACTTTAACTGAGTTGAAGTGGTTTTTTTATGCAAGATATTATTTATGCCTAAAATGAATGGTTATTCGCCAATACGCCAACGACAGACAGTATCTCTCCTGCTTCATCTTCTTCAATAATTCGAGTCTCTGTCAGTGCTGATTGTTGCCACGCCTGTATGTGCGGATGATTTAGCATAGTTTGGCAATACTGCTTGGTCATTGGCTGCAAAGTAATATTAGATGCATCAGCATAAGTCTGTAATCGCAGCACCACTGGAGCAAAAAACACATCAGCTGCTGTGAAATCTCCGAATAAGAAACTGTCTGCTGAGCGATCTTTTAAACAATTAGCGAAAATACTCTCAATACGAGCGATATCTACTAAGCAAGCATTACTTGGTTGTATCTTAGCCGTTGCTCGTATATTCATCGGCATCTCATTACGAATGCCTGTCAATCCCGAATGCATCTCAGCCACGATACTTTGGCAATAGGCGCTATTTATTCTACTTTGATTATTATTTCGTTTTTCAGCGTTAGATTTATCAATGCCTGTCCAAATATCAATATCCGTAAAGTACTCATTGACATGCATAGCAATCGCTAAGGTGTCCCAAACGGTTACTTTATTATTTTCTTCACCATAGACTAAAATAGGCACTTTACCCGTTGGTGAATGCGTTTCGAGCGTTGGACGTGCTGATGGATGAAACAACTCAACAAGCTGCTCATCAAAATCAACATTGAACGCTTTGAGCAATAGCCATGCTCGTAGCGACCAAGATGAGTAGTTTCTATTCCCAATAATTAATAACGGTTTTTCCATCATAGAGTCCTATTAAGCGATAACAGTAGCATTTTATTATGTACTCAATCTTGAGTATTGACCAGTCTATAAACCGAGCCATGTCTCTATCATGTAAATCCTATTCCGAAATAAATGCCCATCTAATATTTAGACGGGCACTTACTTAGAAGGGCGCTTTTTATTTCTTACATTCGCTATCATCAGTTTTTATTTTTGATTAGAAAGATGATAGGCAGCGCAACGACATACATCAGCACACCGTACAAAGCAGCAGGCAGCGCGATGACGGGTAGTGTGCTCACGCCCATGATGATAGGGGCTAAGGTGATAGCCGTCGTACTATTTTGAATACTGGTTTCTATCGAGATGGTTTTGGTATCAAACCAGCTAAGCTTTAGGACTCTAGAGATTGAGATGCTAATAGCAAATAAAATAGCAATGATAAAGACCAGCTCTAAACCAATTTGAGTGAACTGTGTTTGTAGTAGTTGCCAGTTAGAGGCAATAGCAGCGAAGACAATTAGTACAAAAAATACGCTGGCCAAGCCGTTTAGAAGGCTGCTACGACGTACCATAAAGTCCGTAAATTTGTGGCGAGCAAGCATACCAAGAGATACGGGCAATGTGGTCAATAAGAACATGACTAGGCCAATCTTTATCGCGCTAATAGAGTTTGCCTGATCTTTCATAAAGTGATCAAAAGCCAGGGTGATTAAAATGGGCAATGTAATGACCGATAGTATACTGACCACACCAGTCAACGCGATAGAGAGCGCGACATTTCCTTTGGCATAGTAGGTCAGCATGTTGCTAGTGACGCCGCCGGGACAAAAACTAATCAGCATAATCCCAAAAGCAATCGCTGGTGGCGGAGCCGTTACTAACACGACTGCTAGCGCAACCAACGGTACCAACACAACTTGATTGATTAAGCCGACAAAGAACGCTTTTGGATATTTGGCAATGACCTTAAAATCACTCAGTTTTAGCCCTGCTCCTAGAGTGAACATAATGTAGGCAAGTGCTAGTGGCAGTAATGCTAGCGCGGTATTATTCATCAAACATTCCTTGTAAAACTAAAATGCCATATCAAGATGGCGTTTTGAAAGTAAATAGCAGCGAGGTGACCTTGTCACCATACAGCTGCTCACATTCCATGTGTTTAGGTATTTAATCGTCTAGCTATTTAGGTGTCTCAACCACCAAGCTAGATCAAGCCTATCAAATGATAATAGCGGTATTACGCTCGTATAGTAACCCACTTGTCGTGACTATTGAGGTTGGTCGAGGTTGTTGGTAGCTATCGGGAAATGATTAGGCAGTGACTAGGTAGTGATTGGGTTGTTTGTGGCTAATGACGCTTTGAGCATAATGATAATCGTAGTAAAAAGCCCACAAGATTCTGTGGGCTAAATACGCTAACTTTCTAGTCTGTTCATGCTGCACTAGTCGTCTAGTAAATCCATTTGCTTAGCGGCTTCATAGATACCGTTTGAGCGGTTACCCGTGCGGCAAAAAATCAGCATTGGCTGCTCAGCTTGATTAAAGAAATCTGCAAACGTTTCGACATGAGTTTGGTTCAGCTCATTACCTGCAAAAGAAATCTCTTTATAAGCAAGACCAGCTTCTTTGGCTGCTGCTTCGATTTCGGCACTGGTTGGCTGATTTGGCTCTTCACCATCAGGACGGTTATTGATAATGGTTTTGAAACCATTTTCGGCAATCATAGGCACTTGGTCAGGCGTGATTTGTCCGGTAAAGCTAACTTCATGGCTCATAAGAGCTCCTTTTTTTTATTGGTGTTGTTGGGTTTATAAAACGTGTGAGTTCGAGCGACGGTTGTTGTTATAACAGACCTTGCATCAACGCGCTTTGGTACAGTAGCTTGGCGCGTGCCCCAGTACCGCAAAACATTAATATAGGTTTGGGCATTGAGTGATAGAAATCGGCAAACTGCTCGACCGTCAGCATACTTAAGCGCTCATCATCAAACGGCAGATGCTGATACGCTAGGTTTGCCTGTTCGGTAGCCGTTGCCAAATCGCAGCTATTAGGCTGTGTCTCAATCTCGGCATCTGGGCGAATATTAAGCACTGAGCGATAACCAAGCTCAGCAATCTTAACGCATTGGCTTGGGTATATTTGCTTATAAATCGTTAAATCATCGGTCATAAAGTAGGTTCAGTTATATTTGTTAAAGTATATTTATTATTGAGGGTTGGGCTAAGAATATCAAAGGGCTATAAACCAGCATTCTTTAGGCTGATTTCTAGGTTAATTGATTCCCTATTTAGTGCGTCTAGCATAACACAGGCGCTATCATAGCGATATTATGTTGTAGGCGAGAATAGTAATTGAGGTTGAGTGAAATTAATGTCGCAGCTATTTTATTGTGGTTACACTATAGATTATTTTAACGCATCAACAGCATCTAAGGTACTTAGATAGACCTGCCCTGATAGCTCGCTAATCAATGGTGTATGACCGATGATGTCCATCACAGGACCCTTGATAAAGCTAAAATGTAAGCGCTTGTTCTGTAGCGCTAACTCGTAATTTAAAGTGCAAAGCATTTCTTGAGCAGTCAGATCTATATGATTGACGGCGGCCATAATCAAGATGATTTCATTGGCATCGGGATATTGCTGCATGGCATTGAGGATGCGTCGATGTACAGATTCACTATTACCAAAGAACAAACTCTCATCGATACGCAACATCAATAAATTGCTAAAAGTTACGACGTCATGGCGGTTGATATTACGAAAATGTCCTGTACCGCCCAACTGTCCAACGACAGCCACATGTGGCTTACTCGACTGCCAGATGAGACTGGCGAATGACACCATTAGACCAATGACCAGTCCCGTGTTTAGACCAAATATCAGGACACCGACGAACGCTGCCAAAAAGCTAGCACCATCTAAGCGATCGCGCTGCCATGCAGATTTCAACGTCGCAATATCTATCAGGCCAATGATGGAGGCCATGATAGTTGCGCCCAGTAGTGCATAGGGTAGTGGAGCAAGCGCATTGCTGAAGGCTATAAGCGCGGCAATCATCACCAGTACGGTGACGAGACTGGCTAGTGGAGTCTTCGCGCCGGAGTCGGCATTGATAGCCGTACGCGAAAAACCACCAGCAACCGCAAAACTTTGGAACAGTCCACCAGACAGGTTGGCCAGCCCAAGTCCAGTCAGTTCACGATTGGCATCAAAACTCTCACCACGCAAGCGAGCATAGGTGCTGGCAACTGAGCTGCTCGACACAAATACGATCAGTGCCATCAGTCCTGCTGTTGGCAATAGCTTTAGCGCCTCTTGTAGGTCTGAGATATGCGGTAACGTAAAGCTCGGCAGCCCCTGTGGAATACGACCGATGGTCGCGACACCATGTGTGCTCCAATGCAGTGCCATACTGAGTACGATAGCGATACCGAGTAGTATAAGCGGAAATAAGCGCTCTGCCCATTTGGCATACGACGATGATAGCCACGTCTGCCATATCCACTCACTTGCATAGCGATTGGCAACCAATAGCGCAAATGCGGTAATACCGATAGCTAAGGTTAATGGATGCAGCTGGCTGGCATAGCGTTGCATGGTAGATAGATACCCAATCAGACTATTGCCAGTGACTGGAATGTCGGTCAGATATTTGAGCTGACTGACAAATATAAGGACCGCTGCACCGCTTACAAACCCTGCGGACACGCCGCGACTGATAAACTGCATTATCCAGCCAAGTTTTAACCGTCCTGCTATCCACAGCAGTGCACCTACCATCAGTGCCAATAGGCTAGCCATCAGTGCGTACTGTTCAGTGCCTTGCTCAGCATAAGGCAGTAAGCCACTGGCTGTCATGATGGCGGTAATGGCAACAGGTCCTACGGCTTGCACGTTGCTAGAGCCGAGCCACGCATAAACGAGGACAGGTACGATCGCTGCATATAGGCCATAGACAGGCGGCAGTCCTGCAAGCACCGCGTAACCTAGGCTCTGCGGTATGACCAACACGCCCACCACTATGCCTGCGACGAGATCAGTCGGCAACGCTGAGAGCTGGTATTGACGCAGCCAAGCTGGAATCAGACGAGCGACGATAGAGGACATATCAATCACCACAGTAGATAGTACAAATAATTAAGCGAGGGCGGCGTTATTCTGCTTTGGCACAAAAACGTTGATACAGCAGATCGAGTACAGCTAGCGCATCCTCGCTTGCGATACTATAGTAAATTTGCTTACCTTCGCGGCGTGTGGCGACCAGCTCGTCTTTGCGCAATATACCCAATTGCTGCGATAAGCTCGGCTGTCCAACCCCGACCAAATCCTCCAGCTCACCGACGCAATATTCACCTTGGGTCAATTGACAGAGAAGAAGTAGGCGATCAGGGTGCGATAGCGACTTTAGTAGTTGGCTGGCTTGTAGCGATGCTTGCTGCATTTGCTTGGCAAGATCGGCAGGTACTAAATCTGCAGTATCAGATGACCCATCGTCAGTAGTACTGCGAGTAGGTGTACCTTCGGCTGAAATAGAAGTAGTCAGAACAAATTCCTTACATTAGAGGGTAACAAATGCCATGATTTTTTGAGCAATATATAGTTGATTATCAATGATATCACGCCACATAGCAAGTTATCATTAATTACATTATATAAATTGATAAATTGTATGTTGGTTGTTATATTGGTGGCATCATATAAGTCGTAGGAACGCATTATATACGACTGAATATCATACTTAAGGGTTAATTAAAGATAAAAATCCCTATGACCAAAATATGTATAAATAACTTATGTATAAATAATCAAAGAGGCCACCATGCAAGTTCATTCTTTTTTAGATAGCGATACAGAAACCTATACCCACGTCCTTGCTGATACTGAGCAAAAACTATGCGCCATTGTCGATCCTGTATTGAACTTCGATGCTAAGTCAGGCCGAACCAATACTAGCAGTGTCGATGAAGTGATTGAGTTTATACGTGAGCAAGATTGGGCGCTCAAGTATATTATCGAGACCCATGCGCATGCAGATCATTTATCAGCGGCCATCCATGTAAAAGAAAGTCTTGGCGGACAGTTAGTCATCGGTCAGCATATCACCGAAGTACAAAAAATCTTTAAGCAAATTTTCAACTTTGACACTAGTTTCCGCACTGATGCCAGCCAGTTTGATATTTTGACAGATGAAGGCGAGACCTTAGAGCTTGGCAACATTACTATCACTGCGATGTATGTACCCGGTCATACGCGTGCCGATATGGCCTATCTAGCCGCTGATGATGAAAAAACAGTGGTATTCGTTGGCGATACGTTGTTTGCGCCTGATGTCGGTACAGCGCGTTGTGATTTCCCAGGCGGCGATGCCAAAACGCTTTATCAGTCTATTCAGAAGCTGCTAGCACTTCCTGAAGATACCGTCATGTATCTGTGTCATGATTATCCAAGCAAAGGTCGTCAGCACTGCCCAACGACGACAGTAGCCGCGCAAAAACTAGAGAATATCCACGTCAAAGACAGTATAAACGAAGCAGAGTTTGTGCAGATGCGTGAGCGCCGTGATGCGACTTTAGATATGCCCCGCCTTATCATTCCTGCTGTACAAATCAATATCGATGCCGGACATTTCCCTGCGCCAGAGGACAACGGTACGCGTTATCTAAAAGTCCCGATCAACGTCCTTGGTGGATAAGTTAAACAGTTTAATAGATGAAAATCATTACCCGATGCAGCTCTACGTAAGTATCGTATGATTGATATCTATAAGAATGCTAACCTATAGACTGTCCATTTTTAGATGCTATGTATGACCACCTGCAAGCGCTAAGTGCGGCAATAACTGGAGAGAGCAATGAACCCTTACGAGCGCTATGTGTTGCCAAAGATGATAGATGTTGCCTGTAGTACGGGCAACGTGATGAAAGCGCGTTCCAAAATTGTTCCGCAAGCGCTCGGTAAGGTGTTGGAGATTGGCATTGGCAGCGGTTTGAATTTGCAGTTTTATGATGCTAACAAAGTCTCTTCTATTATCGGTGTGGATCCAGCGGCTCAGATGCAGTCGCTGGCTCGTGAGCGTGCGGCTGACATTGGCATTCAGGTTGAAGTGATAGCCGTCGATGTACAAGGTATCCATGCCGATACAGATCAATTTGATACGATTGTGATGACTTTTACCTTGTGTAGTATTGATGATCCAGTAGCGGCGCTTCGAGAAATGGCGCGCGTGCTAAAACCTAACGGTCGCTTACTATTTTGTGAGCATGGACTGGCACCAGACTCTTCTGTTGAACGTTGGCAGCATCGATTGACGCCTTTTTGGAAACCTATAGCGGGAGGATGTCATTTAGATCGCGATATTCCGGCGCTTATCAGAGAAGGTGGTTTTGCTATTGATGAGTTGAGCGAAGCGTATTTGCCCGGTCCACGACCGATGAGCTATGTGTATAGCGGTGTGGCACAGCAACTGACATAAAGGATAAGCCCAATTAACTATGCTAAAATTATTTACCAATCAACGCGACGATGACTATAACTACAGCAAGCAACGCAACTAGCTTTTATATAAAAGCGTTCATAAACAGTATTTGAAATAACAAAATAATTAGAATAGGAATTAAATAATGAGTGAGCAAAGTTTTCATCTAGTATGCCCACATTGCCAAGCAACCAACCGTGTACCTGCTGCACGATTAAGCGCTGCGCCAAAATGCGGTAAATGTGGTCAGCCATTATTGACTGCCAGTCCGCATGAGCTAAATGCGCAAACAGCCAATAAGGTTATCCAAAAAAATGATGTACTGACTATCGTGGATTTTTGGGCGAGTTGGTGTCAGCCTTGTATTATGATGGCGCCAGAGTTCAAGAGCGCTGCTAGTCAATTGCCACAAGTGGTCTTTGCTAAGGTACAAACGGATAAATACGAACAGGCAGCCGCTCCTTACAATATTCGCAGCTTGCCAACGATGGTTGCTTTTAGAAATGGTAAGGAAGTCGCGCGACAGTCGGGCGCGCTACCAAGTCATCAAATCATCCAATGGGTGCAAAGCTTACAGTCTTAGTATTAGTCAGGATAGATTGCTTATCATCCAAGCTATTTATCCAAGCGATTATGTTTTCTTATAAAAACCGTAGCAATAAAAAAGCCAATATGCGATCTGCATATTGGCTATTTACGTCTTTATCAAGTATAGATAAAACTAGAACTCACTCTCTGGGATAGAATATGTTTGCATATTACCATTTGAAACTTTGTACAAAGTCATTGTTATTTCACTGAACCTAGAACCATAAGCATCATCATATTCTTGTACCAGCATAGGCTCGGATTTAGATATATATCCTTGCTCAAGATCTTTATAACGTACGTCATAATTCCCAGCACTAATATTACGAATATTAAGTCCACCACCTCCCTGAATATAGAAGTAACGTACAGCTTGAGGTTACAAGCTATCTAGATAGTAAAGTTTGCCAAAGACAGCCTCAGAATTTTGACTATTATCGATAGTGAGAACAGATGCACCATCGTTGTTCAATTGCGGGTAACCAGCTACATAGCCAGCTGAAGATGGATAAAGTTCACCATTCGGGGCATGGGTTTTGTAACTTGTACTTGGTTCTTGGCTCAAATTATTATAAACAGGAAGACTTTCTGAAGAATCAGATATGGGAGGATAGTTTTCATAATCATCAGATTCCGCAGCAGCCTCACTTAGCTCTCTTGCAGCGTCCCCAATTTCTCTTTGTGCTTCAGCTAAATCGTCTGCTGCATTATAGGAGTCAGAATCATAAATATATGTGAATAACATACTCATTAAGAACAGTAATATAGCGATATAGAATAAATATTTAAGAATTTTTATAACTATAGGTATAGTTTGAGCTAAAAAATTACTTAGATATATTTTCGCATTACTAATAGATAAGGAATCTGGAATATTGATTACAACTACTTTATTTCGTCTCTCCCGATTTTTTGAATTATTATCTGCTTTGTTAGAGTAATCTCGTTCGATATTATCATTATACATATGCTCGTATCGACAAAGTAACTCATCATACTTACTACGCTCTACAGGATCAGACAATACAGCATATGATTCATTAAACTGTTGCATGATACGGTCTGCATCTGGATGGTTACTCTTATCTGGATGATATTTTTGAGATAGTGATTTAAAAGCGGCTCGTATCACCTCTGGAGAAGCATTCTTAGATACCATCAAGATATCATAGTGGGTAGGAAAGCTATTCATAGTTATATGATCTTATTAAATTAATACTATCCAATATGTTTAAGAAATTACTCACCATAAATCTTGATACCATTGGCAAAGCTACAACGCTGAATGCGTGCTGACTGGACAATTGCATCACGCTCACCGTAGAGACGTGATAATTTTGCATCACGTGCTTTGGTATTGTTGCTCTTGCCTAGACCAAAACTGATATTCGGCGAGATACCCCAGCGTCCTGCAGAGACACCAACACCGACGCCTGATGCCGATAGGGTAGATTGCTCGTTGCGAGCCGCTTCGACATAGCGGTTGACGCGAGTGTACTCTTGGCCAAGTGCTTGGCAATTATAATTTTGATAAGTACCTGGCGGTACATATTGCGGGGTGATGTTACCAGTAGAGGCACAGCCTGAGAGCGCAAAAATGCCAGCTAGTAGTGTCGCTGTCGTAAACGTTTTCATAATGGCTCCAGTGGCTAAGTGATTGTATTTATATCTATTTAAGATAGCAAAAATAGCGCAATTAAGATATTGAAAATCCGGTGGTGTATCAAAAAGTATGCTGGGGTAATAAAGGAAGGGTGACAGTCAAAGCAAGATGATATATTTGAGGTTATGAAGACACAAATACAGATCAATTGCCCCGACTGTCACAGTCTTAGTCTAAAGAAAAATGGCATAAAAAGCTATGGCAAGCAGAACTACCAATGTAAGGACTGCAAACGTCAGTTTATTGGCGATCATGCAGTAACCTATAACGGCTGTCACTCTAGAATAGAAGATCTCATACGACTGATGACTGTCCGAGGTTGTGGTGTTAGAGACATAGCCATCATTACCTCGGTGAGTATTGGTAAAGTACTTGGCACCATAGGCTCATCTGTTTATAAGATCGCGCCTAAGAAGCGCTATTATGAACGCTTAGAGGTTGATGAGTTCTGGACTTACGTGTATCGCAAGAAGCGTAAAGTCTGGCTCATCTACGCTTATGACCGTGCTACTAATGAGATTGTCGCTTATGTCTGGGGCAAACGTGACCTAAAAACGGCTAAGAAGTTAAGAGCACGTTTAAAGCAGCTTACAGTCAGCTATGATTCTATTAGTATGGACAACTGGGACAGCTTCATAACGGCATTTAAACCAGATAACAAACGAATTGGCAAACAGCATACGGTAGGCATAGAAGGCAATAACTGCCGTCTTAGACACCGACTAAAACGAGCCGTTAGAAGAACCTGTTGTTTCTCGAAGAAGCTCGATAATCACTTAAAAGTGTTTGATCTGGTGTTCTTTTATGTCAATTATGGCTACGTATGATGCCAGCATACTTTTTAGAACACCACCGAAAATCCATCGATGATGAAAAATTTTCGCATCATATCATCAACACACCGACAGCTTTCTAAAACGGTTGCTTATTAATAAAGCAAATCGCTTATTAAAATAAGTTTGCGGGCTTAGCAAAGGCAAGTATCACGATCCCGATATAAGCAACGGCAGCGATAAGAATACCTGTTTTTCTTTGCACTGGTGTCGCATCAACTTTAAACGCTTTAATACTTGAGCTAATAGCCGCGATAAGTAAGATGATTTTGGCAAACACCCACTGTACAGGAGCGTTGGCACCCATCAATTGCATTAGCATCATCGCACCTGACAGGATAAGCAGGGCATAGATAATATGAGTGGCTATTTTGACCACACGTGGTGCGCGGCGGTCTGCGCTGAGTACCAAGTAGCTTTGATATAAAAATAGCGCAACAGTCAGCGCTGCCATCAGCATATGTAGATGTTTCATTGAATATTGCTCCCTCTAAAACTGCAGTATATAGGCTAAGTTAGAATGGTTAGTTGCGATGCAAACATAATCATCTATTTGTTTTGACCAGCACATAATGGACTCGCAGGGCTTTGACCTTGCCATTCTGTCGGAGTATAGGCATGGATAGCGAGGGCATGTACTTGGCCGCCTTGTGAAGTAAGCAAAGGCGTGACTAAGCCGTATATCAGCTGATGACGCCCGACCAGTCTTTTGCCTTCAAATGCATCGCTAACGATAGTGAGCTTAAAGTGGCTTTCTTTACCTTCAAAGTAACCGGCATGCGACATCGACTCATTGATCAGTTCGATATGCTGCGGCTCTAGCGCCTGTAATTCGGCATGAAGTGCGTCGGCAGTAGGTGTGGTACTCATAACAATCCTTCAATGTATTTTGTGCAATTTGATTGGGCAATCTGCAAATAATATTTATCGGCATTATAACAGACACGATAAGCGGGATAGCATGCGATTGCCAAATTGACCAATTGCAAACCCTGCCGATTAAAATGCTTATCAACTACAATGCTTGTCAATTATAAAACCTGCAATGTCTGGCTATAACTAAAAAAGCAAAGCACAACGCTTTGGCTGTACTTTGCTTCTATGATATCTAAACTCGCACTGCTAAAGCATAAAGGTAGCTAATTAGCTACTCATTAGCGGCGCGACTGTTGATATAGAGGCGTAACTTTTGGCATTAATGACTGTAACTCTGCGATACGGCTGCTACTCGTTGGGTGAGTGCTGAGGAATTGTGGTGGCTCACCCTGGCTTGCTTTTTGCATTTTTTGCCACAAGGTAATAGCTGCCTGAGGGTTATAACCTGCACGTGCCATCAGCTCAAGACCAATCTGATCGGCTTCACTTTCTTGAGTGCGACTGTGGGGTAGGCTCAAGCCCAAATTACCCGCAGTACCTGCTAGCTCAGCCTGTCCTTGTGATAAGCCAAATATACTAGCAGCCAGACCGATACCAGTTTGGGTTGCATACTCGCGTGATAGACGCTCACGTGAATGCTCACGTAATGCATGAGATATTTCATGACCCATAATGGCAGCAATCTCATCATCAGTGAGGTTCAGACGATCGATGATGCCTGAATAAAACATAATCTTACCACCCGGTACCACAAAGGCGTTTAGATCGTTAGACTTGATGGTGTGTACTTCCCATTGCCATTTGGCTGCATCTGCGCGGTAGACGCCAACTTGACCAACCAAGCGATTCGCAATATTTTTTAAGCGGTTTAGCTGAGCAGTATTGGTATCTAGCACACCTTTTGATTTTGCGTCTTGTATTGTTTTGGCATAGCTTTGGGCAGATAGTGCTAGTACTTGCTCACTAGACACTAATAGCAACTGCTGACGATCAACACCAACTGCGCCAGAATTGGTAGTGCTGGTACAACCAGTTAAAGTTAGTGCTGACAACGAAGCGGCCATCACCGTCGTGGTTAATAACTTCTTCATAAAAATATCCTCTCTATAAGATGGAAAAACGTAAAGTCAAACAAGTTAAAAAATAGTGCAGCAGATATTGGAGCCGTGTTTATTAATCTTTTAGTAGTGCTCATTCATCCGCTTAAACAGTAAAAGTTTACCTTAACTGCCATTGGACATAAGTATAATAATGTTAACCACTTAAAACCAAGATAGGAAAAGTAACAATAAAGCGTATGATTGTAAGTGCGATATGTTTTTATTAGAGTGAAAATAGTGCGTTTTTCTTTTATCGATTGTCTTATGACCGTTATAAAGCTAAGGGAAGTAGATCTCAGACTTAAATCTCTATAATTAATGTGAAATATTTTTTATATTACCAAAATTAATTCCTGTTTTTAAATCAATTGCTTATGTGGATTTTCCCTGTAAAAAGGGTGTTTAGTTAAAAATATTAGAAATAAATTCTAAAAAAGGTGTTGACACCCACAGAATATTTGCTAGAATAGCCAGCCTATCGAGACGGAGTAGTTGTTAACAACGCTACGGATTGATACTAAGCGGGAATAGCTCAGTGGTAGAGCATAACCTTGCCAAGGTTGGGGTCGAGAGTTCGAATCTCTTTTCCCGCTCCAAATATGGCTTGAAAAAGCGCAAAAAGCCTCACTTCACAGTGAGGCTTTTTTTTATGTGTAAAATCTGTCCTAAGTCAGCTGATAGTGGAAATATAGAAAGCAAAAACTAGAGCTAATTATCAGCAAGACAGAGTCTAGCCATAATAAATACTGAAGAATTGACGCATAACTTAAATATTTGAGCAAATTAAACCTATAGCAACATAAGGGCATCCAATGCCACCAAAACCCCTCACATTAATCAGTGCCAAGCTCGCCTTTATCATATCCACCATCGTCATCGGTATCATGGGTATCACCATGATCGGCTTTGGCTGGGTGCCTCATCTGTCTCTTATCTTGGCTATCTGTGTACTACTGGCTATCGGTATGTACAAAGGTTTGAGCTTTGATGACATGCAAGCGCAAATGGCCTCAGGTGTCATGCGTGGTATCGGTGCCATCTATTTGTTCTTCTTTATTGGACTGATGGTTGCGGCTCTGATGATGTCAGGAGCGATTCCAACGCTTATGTATGTAGGCTTTCAGCTGATCTCACCTGAGTACTACTATATCTCTGCCTTTATCTTAACCTCTATTATTGGTATTGCATTGGGTAGTAGTTTGACGACTGCAGCTACCTTGGGCGTAGCCTTTATTGGTATGAGTAATGCCTTTGATGCCAATGTGGCGATAGCGGCAGGGGCAGTAGTATCAGGTGCGTTCTTTGGTGATAAGATGTCACCCTTGTCGGATACTTGTACGATTGCGTCCTCAGTCGTTGGTATTGATCTGTTTGAGCACATTCGCAATATGATGTATACAACCGTACCTGCATGGATACTGACGGTGATATTGTTTTGGATGTTTTCAGGACAGACGACCAGTTCTGATCTGAGTCAAGTGACCATGCTACAAGGACAATTGATAGACAGCGGTCTGGTACATGGGTATTCAGTACTGCCATTTGTGATATTGGTTGGATTGGCACTGTTTCGGGTTAATGCGATTTATACGATTATCTGTACTATTGCTGCGGCACTTATCATTACTTATGTACATAGCTCACCAAGCTTTGGACAGTTGGGCGGCTATCTGTTTGCAGGCTATGCCCCTGCTGAGTCATTAGAGTTAGGTGAGGTAGGTGGTATGCTGTCGCGCGGCGGTGTACAGAGTATGTTCTTTACTCAGGCGATTGTGATACTGGCATTAAGCTTAGGTGGTCTGTTGACGGCACTAGGTATTCTGCCAGCACTGTTATCTGGTATTAAGGACACACTGACGACATCAGGACGAGCGATATTCGCGGCAGCGATGTCGGCACTAAGCATTAACGTGCTGATTGGTGAGCAGTATTTGAGTATTCTATTGTCTGGTACGGCCTTTCGTTCGACGTTTGAGCGTCTGCACCTACATCCTAAGAATTTATCTCGGACGATTGAGGATGCAGGAACGGTGATTAATCCGCTGGTGCCTTGGAGTGTCTGCGGGGTGTTTATCAGTCAGGCATTAGGGGTGCCAGTATTGGATTACTTACCTTATGCGTTCTTCTGTTATTTGTCACTGCTATTGACGCTACTGTTCGGGTTTACAGGGCTGACGATTAGTCGGGTTAAAGAGGGGAAGGTGACCCAAAATCAATAGCAATTGATATCGTTAGGAATAATAAGAGTGTTGATTAATACTGATCCCAGTACGGATTATCACCGAATTGCTCGGCAATAAAATCAATCAAGTAACGACAACGCTGCGACAAAAAACGATTCTTTGGATAAACAGCATAAGCCGTTAGGGTTGGCAATTGATAGTGTTGGAAGACAGGTACAAGCTCGCCCAGCGCCAGTTGTTTATAAGCAATAAAAGTCGGTACAAAGGTAATCCCATGACCTTTAACTGCTAAGTCCACTAAAAACTCACCATTGGTGGCTTTGATTTTGGCATCTATCGTACGATGATGACTTCTGCCTTCAGTATCCACCAAGTTTATACTATTGGTTTGACCGAGACTGTATTGCAACAGCGCATGGTTGTCTAAATCGTCTAGCGTCTCAGGCATGCCCATTCTTGCCAAATAATCAGGACTGGCGCAAATCACACAACGAATCAATGCCAACTTTTTTGCTTGATAGCTAGAATCTTGTAGCTCTCCGATTCGAATGGCCAACTCATAGCCTTCTTCAATCAAATCGATACGTCGGTCAGAAAAATCCAGATCGAATCTCAGATTGGGATGTTTATTGGCGTATTTATCAATCACATCGTTCAGATGCATGAGTCCAAAGGACAACGGCGCTGTCATCTTCAATGTGCCTTCAATACGCATGGGAGCGTCAGTAGCATGCTCATTGACAGCGTCAACTGCACGCAAGATATTGTTCACTTGCTGATAATATTGCTCACCAGCTTGCGTCAACTTAGATTGGCGGGTAGTACGGCTGATTAATTGACTGCCTAAACGTTCTTCCAATTCTTTGAGTCGGCGACTGACGGCTGATTTTGCAATATTTAACTGCTCAGCCGCTTTGGTAATACTACCTGCCTCAACAATGCGTACAAACATCGCCATGTCTTCTAATTGACCCATTATCGATGCCTCATGATTGTTCTAATAAAAAGAATAGTTATTTGCATTTATGTCTGTTTATCTCTATATAGTCAACAATTATAATAGATACATTGTTCAATCACGTGAATTAATAACAAATATATAGATAATAAACGTATGGACAGTTAAGGATAAATAATGAAAACGATCTATCATGCAGCAGACTCACGCGGTAATGCCAATCATGGCTGGCTAAAAAGCCGTCATACCTTTAGTTTTGCCAATTACTATAATCCTGAGCGTATGGGCTTTGGTGTTTTACGTGTCATCAATGATGATTTTGTCATTGGTGGTCAAGGGTTTGGCAAGCACTCACACCGTGATATGGAAATTATCAGCATTCCTCTAGCTGGCAAACTTGCGCATGGCGATAGCATCGGTAATGAGGGCATGATTGAGACGGGTGAGATCCAAGTCATGTCAGCGGGCACAGGCATCACTCATAGTGAAATGAATGGCAGTCGTGAAGAAGCTGTGAGATTTTTACAGATCTGGGTCATGCCAAATAAAATGAGTGTTGCTCCTCGCTATCAGCAAGTGCACATGGGGACCATCATGACGCCCAATGAATTCAATCAGGTGCTATCACCAAATGCAGATGATGCAGGGGTTTGGATTCATCAAGATGCTTGGTTCAGTATGGGAGAGTTTGATGAAGGCGTGACGCAGACCTACCAACTAAACAATCCTAATAATGGTGTTTATATTTTTGTGATTGCAGGAACAGTCGTGATAGACGGTAACATTTTGTTTACTCGAGATGGCCTTGGGGTTTGGGATACTAAGCACTTCACTATGGAAGTGAAAGAGGCGGCAAAAGTATTGCTGATGGAAGTGCCGCTTTCTATGTAGATCACGGATGAGCACCGTAGCATCGTTCGTTCGCTCGACTAACCGCATACAGATCAAGAGGTGCCACATGACGATTAGAACTCTAGAGCCACGATCAACGGAGGTTGGTGGTGTTCCTATCGCACGGTTATTACCCAATAAAGGCAAACAACCGATTGGCGCATGGTGCTTTTTGGATCATGCAGGGCCAGCTGAGTTTGCTCAAGATGATTTAGGTGTCCAAGTTGGGCGCCATCCGCATACCAATCTACAGACGTTTAGCTGGATGATTGATGGTGAGATTTTACACAAAGACAGCTTAGGTAGCGAGCAAGTCATTGCCAAAAACCAAGTCAACCTCATGACAGCTGGTACAGGATTGAATCAAGGTATTAGCCATACAGAGCAAAGCGTTTTTTTGGACAGTGCTGACTCAGATGTTGCTCACTCAAGCGTCACTGCACGTAGTATCAATATGATACAGCTGTGGATTGCTTTACCCACTGACCAGCAGATTGAACGCAGTTTTCATCATTACCCAGAGCTGCCAGCATGGACTGAGGGCAACGTCGAGCTGATTCTGACCACGGGCAGTTACAAATCAGCATCTGGTGAGCACCATCAAGCGCCAACGTTGCAGTACTCAAAGATAGTTGGTATCGATGTACATTTTTTAGAAGATGGAGACGTCACGCTGAATTTGGAGGCGAGCTTTGAGTACGGTATTTTAGTGGTTGTCGGTACGCTAGAGTCTGAAGGTCAAGTATACAAGAAAGACCAGTTATTGCGCTTTGATCATGATGACATGATCGACAAGACTTCTATAAAGCTGGTAGCAAACAAGGGCACACGTTTGATGTTCATTGGTGGGGAGCCTCTAAGCAACCAAGTATTACTGTGGTGGAATTTTGTCGCTGACAACAAAGAGGAGCTCAAGCAATCGGTCATTGATTGGAACAATGGTCATGAGCGTTTTGGTGAAGTGGATTCTAATATGCAGCGTCTGGTGGCACCAGAACTACCCAAAGGCTTCAAAGGCTAATTATCAACACGAAAAATTTATTAATCTATTTTTCAAAGGTAATCATCATCGTTAAGTTTTTTTACAAAAAATACATGGGGTTTCAGGTAAATTGTTCCGATAATAGCCCACATAAATAAACTGTTTTATAACGACTTGTTGATCACAAGATCGACAAGGTCTATCAACCCAGAGCAAATCATTCCTACAATAATATGGAGAAGTACGATGTCAGAACTAAAAGACTTACAGCAATTAGCAGAAAAGCGCCGTTCTATCTATGCACTCAGCGACCAGTTGCCAGTATCTAACGATGAAGTCGTAAAAGTAGTTGAGCATGCTGTCTTGCATACACCATCATCATTTAACTCGCAATCAACGCGTGTCGTTGTGTTATTCGGCGATGATCATCACAAACTATGGGATATGACTGAAGATGTACTACGTGCAATCGTCGGTGATGAAGAAGCGTTTAAATCTACTAAAGACAAAATTGCTGGCTTTAGAGCGGGTGCTGGTACGGTATTGTTCTTTGAAGATAAAGCAGTGGTGAGAGGCATGCAAGAAGCGGCGCCTTTATATGCTGATAATTTCCCAATTTGGGCAACTCAGACCAACGCAATGCATCAATACGTCATCTGGACGGCGCTAGCAAGCATTGATGTCGGTGCGAACTTGCAGCACTATAACCCAGTAATCGACCAGAAAGTCGCGAGCACTTGGAACATCGATGCAGATTGGGAACTAAAAGCGCAAATGGTATTTGGTAAGATTGAGCAGCCAGCAGGCGACAAAGAATTCAAGCCACTTGATGAGCGTATGAAAGTATTTGGTGCTTAATGTTGTTGTTTGAGAATAGACAACCTATGGCCTTGCTTAGGAAGTTTGCTAAATAAACTACAGAGCACGTAAAAAACGTCACCCAATCATCGGGTGGCGTTTTTTTATGAATAATAAATATTAAAGACAGTACAGCTACACTGGATGTTTGCAGAACTGATGCGACAATTTAATGATTATTTACGTTGCATCAAACTGTTGGCGACCCATGCTGGACCGATTAATAAAAACTGTAAATCTTCAAAAAACGAGGGTTTTTTGCCTTCGATTTTATGACCAATAAACTGACCAATCCAAGCAACGACAAATACTGCCGCCCACGCTTTGAATCCCCATGGCATTGCCGCCATGACCGACAGACAAATCAGAATAAACAGCCCCATTGCCAAAAATAGCGGCGTCGATAAGCGTATATAAAATAATAAGACTAATGCGCTCAGTACGAGAGTAAACCATACAGACAGCGACATTCCCATCCCCAACAAACTCACAAAAATCGTCGGCACACATAGCCAATGGATTTTCTTATTAATCAGGTTTTGGTGACTGACCGCATACTCACTGAGCCACTGCTCAAGCGTGCGTTTGGACATTTTGGGTTGACGAGACATACTAACCTCCTTGTTAGTAAATGAAATAAGACGCTGACATGCGCTATCAATTTAAATATTAACATGCGCAATTAGTACCAGTTGTAGCACTAATTGCGCGTGTCTGCCATGTTATCTGATAGACGGCACAGTCAATTTCGCTCGTACTATTGATGCTATATCAGCGAAATTTTATTCAAACTCCCAAGGGTTCTTTTCTACAAGAAACACATTATCCTTGCTCGCTGCGATGCCATTCATAAAGGCCGATAAAGGCGTTTACTTGATACACCATAGTCTGAATAGCAAAGATATAGTTGCCAGACATGAGGTTCACGATGAGCCAGACAAAGTTGACGATGATCCATAACCACCAGTTAAACGAATAACGCAGAATCATCGCTGCCTGAGCGGTAATAGACAGCACAAAGGCAATCACATTAATCCAAAAGAAAGAGATAAATCCCAAAAACAGACTACTATCATCCTCTACGACCGCATAGCCGTAGCTCGCTAATAAATCATTTATCGTAGGAAAAAGGGCAAGGCCAATGACGATAAATGCAGCGGTGATTAACCAAACAGCTTTACTCGCTGACTTGGGTATCATGTCGCCATCAGGGTCGGTGTGCTTCGACCAATAAAAAATACCGTAAACATGGGTAAAAAAGTTAAATAGTGGAGCAAGCATTAAGCCTACTGCACCAGACGTTGCCTGTACGATAACCTCCCCTGCGGTTGCCCCCATACCAAAGCCATTGCCCATGACATTTTTGCGAAATGACAGCGAGACCACGCAAACCAAACCAATGAACGAGACCGCTAAATAAAACCAATCGAGCGTGGTATGGTCGGTGGTGAGCCAAAAACCTGCGGATAAGGCAAACACACCGCAAATAAACCAAACGATGATCCATTGCATCGACCATTTTCCGGTGATGTTATCCAGTAGCTGAATACGCATAAATTTTTCCTCTAAAATTGATACTGATTTCAATATAGTGCTAACGACAACATAATGTTAACTGCAACGCGCTAGCTGAATAAATGATGATAAATAGGGCACTCTTTGATGCCTCTTATAATGTTTTGCCATAGATATGCTGATCGATAAATTGCAGTGCTTGCTGATAACGAGCATCGTAATCGGGCTGGTCAATCATATGCGGCGCGATATCGTGATGAGCAAAAATATCTAGCAAGCGCTGCTCGAACCGTCCACGTGCTTCAGGCGTACCTAAAGAGCGCATGCCGTCATCAACCCATGGCGTATTGTTATCGAGCATGATGGTGTGGTCTAAACGAAACTCATCAATACAAGCAGCCACAAAGGGATGCGTGCGACCCTCATACTCTTCACAAAATGCTTGCGTAGTGACAAAGTCAGTATCAACGATGGTGATAGGGGCAGTCGCACGGGCTTTGGCTTCTCGGATTGCCTCAGCATGATCAAGACAAATAGGGCCATAATCACTGTACTGTAATCCAACCTCGCTACCGCCCAAATCCGTACCGACATACAGACGACCCATCTCTAAGGCAAAGCTGGCACCATAATAATTGGCCAGCTTATGTACCAGCGTTGTCTTGCCTGAGCTTTCACCGCCGACGATAGCGACAGTCTTGGTATAGTCGACGCGGGCTTGTGGGTGAAGTGCTGACCAATGGGCAACGGGATCACGCGCAATCGCATAAGAGTCAAACTCAGACTGTAGCGGCGTAGTAACGACTGGCAAAAGCAGCTGCTCTTGTATGTCATTGCGAGTGAGCGGATGGTTGTCTGCCGTAAACAATACAGTCTCTGCTGATAGTGATAAGGCGTCTATCAAACGTTGCAATTTGGCATTACTAGCAGCGACATCGATACTGACATCATCGCTAATGTTATACAGATGTTCGTGCAGCGGTAGCTCGATCTCATGAGTAGTATGGATATGAATAAATGGCAAGTCGGCACAGGCCATCTGTAGCCAACGCGCTTTGTCTTGTAAGGTGATAGTAAAATCTGGATGAGGCGATGGATGCGCCATAATAACGATATGTAAGGTTTTGGCTTGTCCTGCTGCATCCAATATACTACGCATCTGCCCTAAATGCAGCGGCTCGAAATGTCCAATCATCAATCCAGTGTCGTACATAGTTATCCTTATTATTTTTGGGGCTGTAGTAGATAAGCACTATGCTAGACTACTTTTATGAAGATAACCCGTTGTAAACTAAGTAAAAAAGCACAGCGAAGGCTGTTAGAGTTTTTTACGGCTGAAGTGACTGCTAGAACAGCCGCAGATTTGCTTGATATTCAGCCTAATACTGCTGCACTTTTTTATCATAAAATAAGACTTGTGATAGATTACCATCTCTCATTAGAAGCTGATGAGCTTTTTGATGGTGAGGTCGAATTAGATGAAAGTTACTTTGGCGGTGTACGCAAAGGCAAAAGAGGTCGCGGGGCAGCTGGTAAAACCGCTGTATTTGGTATTCTAAAACGAAACGGTAAGGTTTATACCATTGTCGTAGCAGACACCAAACAGACTACCCTAATGCCTGTTATTAAGCGTAAAATCAAGCCTGACAGCTTTGTTTATACGGATAGCTATCGAAGTTACAATGCATTAGATGTGAGTGAGTTTAAACATTTCAGAGTCAATCACTCTATAGAGTTCATTTGCGGTAAGAACAATCACATCAATGGCATTGAGAACTTCTGGAATCAGTCCAAACGAACACTCAGAAAGTATAATGGGATTAATAAGAAGAACTTCCATTTGTTTTTAAAAGAGTGCGAGTTTAGATTCAACTATGGCTCACCATCTAATCAGCTGAAAACCTTGAGAAAATGGTGTGATATTTAATCCTTATCTACTACAGCCCCTTATTTTTTTATTCTAATCTCAGTGTTCTATGTCTATTCCAAAAAATACGGTCGATGCTGTCTAAGTTGAATGATCCAAACTAGACGTCTATCAAGATCCAAATCAGAAATCTATTAAGAATCGTAATACTAACCATGTTCTTTACTTCTACTATTCTTCATAAAGGTATTCTTATCTAATAGTTGAGCACTGTCCTAGCTTTCATCATAGAATATCTGAAATATGAGTTGCTTATCAGCATGGTATAAAGCTTTTGGAGGATTTGCAGGTGGGTTATTGTAAAAATACGGTATATCGCATGTACACGGAATCGCACGTTTTTTAATTGAGGATTTTCTAACAGAGCAAAGTTGGTTAGCTAAAAATTTATCCGGACTATCAAAATTTTGACTCGATTTTGGCGTTATCAAGTGAGCTTATCTCTTTGATTAAATTAAAAATAACAAGATATGTGAAGCCAGATTGCAAGGTTATAGCAACAAAGATGATTTTGAAACATTTTGAAATAACTATTTAAAATCAGGGGCTTGCATGGTGCTATGACAGATTAGGGTAAGCTTGAGTAGCATAAACTCACAAAGTACAGCTATACCTTCAACAGATAAATCCTGAATTATTGATATACTGATTCGTAAGTTAGCAAAGCAAGCTAATGTTTTAGCTAAATACGTAAGACAATCAGAAAAATAGAATAAAAAAATAAACAAGAATAGAAAATAGAGAGGTATTTGATTTGGCTAAGTTAGCAAAATTACATCGCTCACCAAACAATCGCATGATAGCAGGTGTGATGGGTGGCATTGCAGAATATGCTGGTTGGTCGCCAACATGGGTGAGAGTATTATTCGTAATTATCTCATCGTTGAGCGCAGCTGTACCGGGCATTTTGATTTATATCATCCTATGGATAATTATGCCAAAAGCAAATAGTCAGTCTTATCAATAATAGGAGCTTGATAGTTATTTTTAAAATTAGCTTTTTTAAAATTAGGTTTTCTGAACCAGTTAAAGAGCGAGATTTAAGTTAGACGTAGTGCTAAAAACAGTAGACCTCCAAAAAATAAAAAGCCTGATCAATCAGGATGCCCAAGATACAATTTTCCTCCTGCCCGAATGCTAGCGCATTTGGGTATTTTTTTATTTATTGTATTAGTGCGACTTCTATGATGATTTGCCTGAAAATATGCTATACAACTGAGGTTTTGTGCTCGCTATGCAAATTTAGTTGATGTAAATATGGATAAAATAGTCAATTTTTAGTAAGGTGAGCAGGCAGATAGAGTCGTTGCCGAGTAGGTCGCGCGAGCGCTATCAGAGATTTATTTAATAATACTCATTTCACAGTGGCTTTACTATGAAAACCGAAACTATGACATCCCAAGCGATAACCCCGATGACACAAGATAAAGACTCTCAACCGATGACTTTTCAAGATTTAATCTTAACTTTGCAAAATTATTGGGCCGATAAAGGCTGCGTTGTATTGCAGCCCTACGACATGGAAGTCGGTGCAGGTACTTTTCATACCGCGACGTTTTTGCGCTCGTTAGGTCCTGAGCGTTGGAATGCAGCGTATGTACAGCCATCACGTCGTCCTACTGACGGGCGCTATGGTGATAACCCGAACCGCCTGCAGCATTATTATCAGTTCCAAGTTGTATTAAAGCCGAACCCACCGAACATTCAAGAGTTGTATTTGGACTCACTACGAGCCATTGGTATTGATCCATTGGTGCATGATGTGCGTTTTGTAGAAGACAACTGGGAGTCGCCAACGCTTGGTGCGTGGGGACTTGGTTGGGAGATTTGGCTAAACGGTATGGAAGTCACGCAGTTCACGTACTTCCAGCAAGTCGGCGGTATTGAATGTTTCCCAGTCACTGGCGAAATCACTTACGGGCTTGAGCGTTTGGCCATGTACGTACAGGGCGTCGATAGCGTTTATGATTTGGTCTGGGCAGACGGTGAGTTTGGTCGCGTCACGTATGGCGATGTCTTTCATCAAAACGAGGTCGAGCAGTCTACCTATAACTTTGAGCACGCTGATGTGCCGATGATGGGTGAGATGTTTGATTTTTACGAGCAACAAGCAGACAAATTGGTCGATGCAGGATTGCCATTGCCAGCTTATGAGATGGTATTAAAAGCATCTCATGCGTTTAACTTGCTTGATGCACGCGGCGCTATTTCAGTGACTGAGCGTCAGCGTTTTATCCTACGTGTGCGTACGCTTGCTCGTAAGGTTGCCTTTGGTTATGTCGAAGCTCGTGCCAAATTGGGCTTCCCATTGGCTGATGAAGCCCATCGTCAGGCAGCGCTTGATAAGTACTTGCCAAAAGAAGATGATTAAAGCAGCTATATAGGGATAAAAATATGGTCTTAAAAAATATATTTAGAAAAATAGCTCTTCTGCCATTATTAGGACTAAGTTTTAATGCATACGCAGTGCCAGGATATTGGTCATATCATAGTGTTATGTTAGGCGCAGGGCAGTACCACTTACAAAATGAAAGTAATAATTTATTAGTAGTTAATTGTGCGACAGAGGATGAGTTAACTGGTGACAATTCTGTTGAATTTTATAAAGTCGCTTACGCAGAGATGGTTGAAAGTGATTCAGATATTTTATCCACTTGGGACGACTGGAGACATGATAAGCTAAGTTTTCTGTTTGATGATAAGGTTTCGGCGATGCCTACATCTGAAAGTAAAAGTAGAGAGGGTTCAAATTCTTGGAGAAAGTTTATTAATGGTATATCGGCAGCTAAAAAAATTGATGTTTTCAGTCATAATAAAAAAGTTGCAACTTTCCATGCAAGAAATATAAATAGTGACGATTTTTCGGATATTAGCTCTACTTGTGCTTCCCTAAATTAGGTAATTGATCTCAGTGTAATAGAGCATTGAGAATATAATTTTTCTACTTTCTTGATCTATTCAAATCCATGTGGATTTATTTATTTGATAAAATTTATAACCTCTTATAAAAGCAGAGAACATCATGACCACTATTTTATTTGAACTGGGGTGTGAAGAACTACCTCCAAAAAGCTTAAAACCACTACGTGACGCATTACAAACAAGCGTTATTGAGCAATTGAACGAAGCAGAAATCAGCTTCGATAGTATCAAAGCTTTTGCTGCACCGCGCCGTTTAGCGCTACAAATTCAGGGTATTGGTGATAAGCAGCCAGATCGCAGCGAGCAAAAACGCGGTCCAGCGATTAAAGCAGCGTTCGATGCAGAGGGCAATCCAACACGTGCGGCCATGGGTTTTGCCAAAGGTTTGGGTATTGAAGCTAGCGAGCTAACGACCATCAAAACCGACAAAGGTGACTATGTCGGTTTTGAGCAGACTATCCGTGGCCAAGCGACCACTGAGTTACTGCCTGCTATTTTTCAGACCGCGCTAGATAATTTGCCGATAGCCAAACGTATGCGTTCAGGCGATAGCCGTAACGAGTTTGTGCGTCCAGTACAGTGGGCGGTATTGATGCAGGATGATACTGTCATTGATGCCACTATCCAAGGTCATCAGACTGGTACACAAACACGTGGTCATCGCTTCCACAGCCCTGACTACCATAATATTGCTCATGCCAATGATTATGAAGAATTACTAAGTGGTTTAAAAGTGGTGGCAGATTTTGATAAGCGTCAAATGCTGATCAAAAACCAAGTAAAAGCATTGGCAGATGAAGTTAATTCTGATGCCATCGTACCGCAGGATTTGTTGGACGAAGTCACCGCATTGGTCGATTTCCCAATTGCGCTACGAGCAAGCTTTGAAGCGCGCTTTTTACAAGTACCGCAAGAAGCGCTTATCTCGACCATGCAAGCGGATCAAAAGTATTTCTGCTTAACTGATAAAACTGGCAAATTGCAGCCGTATTTCATTTTTATTACCAATATTGAATCAAAAGATCCTAACCAAATCATTGAAGGTAATGAAAAAGTCGTGCGTCCACGTTTGGCTGATGCAGAGTTTTTCTTTTTACAAGATCAAAAGCAGCCGTTGTTTGCACTCACAGAAAGCCTAAAAAATCGCGTATTCCAAGATAAATTGGGTACGATTTGGGAGAAGTCTGAGCGTATTGCTAAGCTTGCTGCGTTTATCGCCACGTTGATGCAGCAGCAGGGTCACGATATCAATGTCGATGAAACCGTACGTGCGGGCATTTTGTCTAAAGCAGATTTGGCCAGCTCGCTTGTCGGCGAATACCCTGAATTGCAAGGTATCGCAGGTACTTATTATGCGCGCCTAAATGACGAGCCAGAAGCGGTCGCTGCCAGTTTGGAAGAGCAGTATCTACCTAAGTTCAGTGGCGATGTATTACCACAAACACCGATTGGCATTTGCTTAGCGTTAGCTGATCGTTTGGATACATTGGTTGGTATTTTTGCGATTGACCAAGCACCAACAGGTTCAAAGGATCCGTTTAGCTTACGTCGTTCTGCTATTGGTATTCTACGTATTTTGATCGAAAAGCAGTTGCCGATTAACCTGGTAGCGCTCGTTGAGCAAGTGATTAAAGGCTATAGCGATGCTGAAGGTAGCAAGATCGCCAAAATGGGTGATACTTTTACCCAAGTCATGGCATTCCTAAACTCGCGCTACCGTGCGATGTATACAGAGCAGGGTGTTAGCGTCGATACGATTCAAGCAGTGCAAGCGATTAACCCACATATGCCGCTTGATTTTGATCAGCGTATCCGTGCAGTTCAAGCATTTAGCGAGCTATCACAAGCGTCGATGTTGGCTGACTCAAACAAGCGTGTTGCTAATATATTGGCCAAGTCAGAAGTAAGCGTGGCTGATACAGTCGACGAAGCGCTACTGTCTGAATCTGCTGAGCAAAACTTATATGCAAATGTGAAGCAAGCACAGACAGTGGTACAACCATTGCTAGAGCAAGCGGACTATACGCAAGTATTGCAAACGCTGGCTAGCCTAGATGAGCCGTTGACCCAGTTCTTTGATCAAGTAATGGTCAACAGTGAAGATGCTGCGCTTAAAAACAATCGCTTGGCATTGCTAAAGCAGGTTCGCGCCTTGTTCTTGACGGTAGCTGATATTAGTGAGCTACAGCTGTAACTCTGCTAAAATCTGATAGTTACTTTAACCTGATTGTTGCTTTAACTTGACGGTTACTTTTGATAAAAAACCTGGCTTATCATGGCCAGGTTTTTTTGTTGTACAGTTGACTGATTTGTTAGTAGGTTTATCTAGTGGATATAACCAGTTAGTTAGCGCAATCAGTAATTAAACGGTAAAGGCATTGTATTATCGCTATTATTGACGGTAAAATTTATGCTATCAAAACGTATTAAATAATCTTATTTAGTAGATTTCGTTATTTCTTGCGTTTACCCGTAATCGAAGGAGCACTGCCGTGTTTGCTGTTATTATCGTCATCCTTATTATTTGGGCTTCAATGTGGGCTTTTTATAAGTTTATGTACCCGCGTGCACCTAAAAGCATGATGCCAAAAGAAGGTGATGTGACCACACCGCGTCAGTGTAATTTCTGTGGCAACAGCTTGGCTGAATATCGCGGTGTACTTGAAACCAAATCAAATACTGCTATCGATGGCAATGTTGAAGCGAACCAAGAGTTATTCTTTTGCAATTATGAGCATCAGGCAGACTTTCATGCAGGCAAGACCTACACGCCTTATGCATAAATAGATAAATGATTGACCATAAAAAAGCGCCTAACTTTATTGGCTAGGCGCTTATATGTTTAATACAGTACGATGCATCTACAGAATAGAATGAGCATCTTTCATGATTTTATTCAGCAATGCCTCAGACTGCTTGTCTTTCTGCAAGCGATCTTCATCACTTCTTTGATTGGCATGGATTTTCTCATATAGGTTTAAGCAGCACAGTACCAGTATGCTTTCTTGACTAAGGCTTGGCGCATCTCTTTTTAGATCGAGCGCATAGTTGTTAATATACGAAACCGCTGACAGTAGCTCTTCTTGCTCATGTACTGGACAAAAGATTGGATAAGTAACCCCAGCAATCGCAATATCAACTTTTTTAATTTGTGGTTCTGGCGCTTTAGGTGTTTTGGTATTAGATTGTGCCATGGCGCTTGATATATTTGATGCTGCTGGTGTCGTTTTTTGCGCTGGTACTGGCGCGCTTGTTACTGGCACACTTGGCGCTTGAGTATTTTTTAGTTGTTTTTCTATCGATTTGCTTTGGTCATCGGTCATGATAAATCCTACAATGTCTGGTCAGTGAAATGAGTGATATCAGATTTTACAAATAGCATTTGGCAGTTTAATAAGTAGTACGTCTTTGCTATCTGTTACAAGTAAACGTTAGCCTTCTGCTTGATCGATACGAGTTAGGCGCTGTAATACGACTTGCGTACGCTCGGCTGCCAATTGGTTCTTCTTTTGCAGCTCACTGTTTTGTTGTTTGATATCGCTATACTGCTGCTTTAGCTCGTTATTGTGTTGTTGCAGCTCGCTGTTTTGTTGTTGTAATTGACTGATCTGTTTTTGCAGTTTGTCTTGTTCTTCACCGATCATATGGTGCGCTTCTGCAAGACTTTGATAGCGTTTATCGAGATCGTTCAGTTGTTTTTTGGCACCGTCACGTTCGTTATGACTGTTATCTAATTTGGTTTTTAGGGCGGCAAATTCTTTTGAATCAGTAACAGGGTGTTGTTTTAAGCTGCTAAGTTCAGCACTGACAAGCTGATACTGTTTTTTGATGTCGAGTACCATTTTTTCTAATATTCTAAGTTGATCATACATAGTCAGTTTTTATCCTTAACAAGTAAGCGTGAATGAATTTTGTTCGCTGTATTTAATAATGCCATAGGTGACCGCATAATATCTATATCAACAAAGTAATTACAAGCATCAGGCTTTGTCTTTTCACTTTTATTTATCGATGATTTGTTCATGACATTTTATCGCGACTATTTTTATTTTATGAGCAGTAATCAATTACTAGGACATCTATTATGAATGATAATATCTCTGGCTGGAATACTTGGCTAACCGCGTTTGATGATTGGACTGACGTGTCTATCAGCGAAGTGCATGGCATGATGACAGGGCTTATGACGGCTTGTAATGCACCTGACGAAGCAACTTGGGCTAAGGTGTTTGAAGAGCTTAGCTTTGCTCCATTACCAGAGCCTGCATTGACCTTGCTGACAGAAGAAGCGGAAGACATCGTTTTTCAGCTAAAAGACAAAGATGATGCCTACGCGTATATGCCGCTCATCCCAGATGATGAACATGATTTATACGAGCGCGTGATGGCGTTGAAACAGTGGGCAAACGGTTTTATGACCGGTTTTGGTATTACTGATTGTGGTTTGACCAGTGAAGAAAACGAGATGCTATCTGATTTGGCTAAGATTGGCGCAATTCGTCTCGAAGATGATGAAGATTTTGAAGGTGGGGAAGAGTCTTATCTTTATATTTATGAATTTGCTCGTATGGTACCCGTAAGCTTTGCGACGCGTAAGCGTAAGGCTGTCAAAGATATCGCGCTCATCGCTGGTTTGTCTATCGATGCCAAAACAACTAAAGAGCTACAGGCAGAAGGTAAGTTACCAAAACCAATGCCGCCAGTGGTTGATGTGATGAATCATAACAATCCATCATAAGGCAGCTCTGACACATCATAGTTCTGAAAATTGTAGTAAGGATATTTTATGATCCAAAATAACAGTAGTAATAGCGACAATGTCAGTAATAGCGATAACGTTGATAGTAGCAGCGATGTCCAGCTGAAAAATGCTGAGCATCCTACTCAGAGTCTCGATTGGCTAACACGTCTCATCTCCTTTGATACGGTCAGTCGCCATTCTAATTTGGCTTTGATTAACGATGTAAAGTCGTACTGTGAGCAGTTGGGTTTGACGGTAGATTTGACCTTTAACGAGGCTAAAACCAAAGCCAATTTGTTTGTGACTGTACCGGCTGGCGAGAATGCTGATATTATCAATAACGGTCTGGTCTTATCAGGTCATACCGACGTTGTGCCAGTTGATGGACAAGCGTGGTCTTCAGAGCCGTTTACCGCGACGATACGTGGTGATAAGCTATACGGACGCGGTGCATGTGATATGAAGGGCTTTATCGCTTGTGCACTAACGGTATTGCCACAAGCCGTGCAGTTATCGAATAGCGGTCAGCTACGTCGTCCGTTGCATTTGGCATTGTCGTTCGATGAAGAGGTTGGTTGTTTGGGTGCGCCATTGATTTTGGCAGACCTAAAAGCACGTGGTATCACGCCTGATTATTGTATCGTCGGTGAGCCAACTAACATGGCTATGGTAGTCGCACACAAAGGCATCGCGGTTTATCGTTGCCGTGTACATGGCAAGTCGGCGCATTCGTCATTGATTGCACAAGGTGTCAATGCGATTAGCTACGCTAGCAGATTGGTTGGCTATGTAGATACGCTTGCTGAAGAGCTGAGCGCTCGTGATGATAACGATGCGTTGTTTACGGTGCCATATTCGACGTTGTCAGTAGGTACCATACATGGTGGTACAGCGACCAATATCGTGCCCAACCTATGCGAGTTTACTTTTGACTATCGTAACCTGCCGCATATGACGCAAGACGATATACTAGCGCCCATTCAGGCAAAAGTCGCTGAACTAAACGCGCAAATGCAAGCGCGCGCGCCAGAGACTGGCATTGAGCTGATGCAAGAAGAAAGCGTCCCAGCAATGACTGATAATGATAGTGCTGAGTTGCAATCGTTAATCGCTGCGCTGACAGGAGATGATGAGCGTCATAAAGTGGCTTACGCGACTGAAGGCGGTCAGTTTACCAATGCAGGTATTCCAACGATTATCTGTGGCCCTGGTAGTATTGAACAGGCGCATAAAGCGGATGAATATGTGGAGCTTAGCGAAATTGAACGCTGTGATGCATTCTTAAAGAAGTTGTTAGATAGTTGTACGACTCAGCCGTCTATGCAATCATAATTATTCAGTAGAAGGCGTGACGTTCCTTTAATAATTTCTGCGAGACTTTTTGATATATAGGTATAAATGACACCGTCTTAAAGGCGGTGTTTATTTTTTAGTCGCGTATTTAAGTCGTATAGCCTTTCGTATTAGAACCATTTACACATGACAAAGTAGGGGTGGGTTGATGTCTTGGCATCTGTTTGCAGTGTTTTTCGCAAGTACGTTTTTTATCTCAGCGACCCCTGGTCCTAATATGCTGCTGGCATTTCAGTATGGCATGAACTATGGCGTCAAAAGAACCTTATGGACGCTGGCAGGTCTGAGCCTCGGCTTGTTTGTATTACTGCTATCGACACTGCTTGGATTAGACGTAATCAGTCGCCAGTCACCGTGGCTACTGACAATCATTAAAGCCGTGGGTGCAGTATACTTAATCTATTTGGGTATCAGCTCTTGGCGCGATGCTGGTGACAGTAGCTTGATGAGTGATGCTAAAGAGTTGAGTGCAGAGGTAGCAGCAGACTATGCTGCCACTGACGGCGTACCCAGTACACCGCAGCCGCGTTCGCTCTCTAGTGCTGCTACTAAAATAGCGCCGAGCAACATGACCTTGTTTCGTACTGGTGTTTGGGTATCGTTATCTAATCCGAAAGCTATCTTGTTCTTTGCGGCATTTTTTCCTAAATTTATCAATTTTAGCGCGCCACTATGGCCGCAATATGTTCTATTGACCATCGGCTTGTTTTTGAGTGAAACGATTTGGCAAATCGTATATACGCTAGGTGGCAAAAAGCTAGCAAGCTGGCTTGATGTTGGTAATCGCTTAGCCTGGCTTAATCGTGGATGTGGGGTAATATTTATAATTATCGCTACCGCTTTATTGGCTGAAGTGTTAAATAGTTTTATAGCTTAAAAACTACCGATAAGATTTAAAATTAAAGTGATCAATTAAACACACGTTTATTAAATTATTTTCTATACAGGCCAAATTAATTATTGACTTTAATTTTTAAATCGTTATTATTGGCTCATTGATTTATATGGCTTGTTTTTCATAAGCGATAAATCGTTTCAATTAATCTGCTATTGTCGCCCTGACATTAGCCACAACCTATGGAGGAATCATCGTGTCCTATATAACTACCAAGACGTTTTTAAAGATTAAATGTGTAAACCACCTGACAGAAATGACACCTTCGAAAAGGTTTGGCTAAATTTTTATATAAGCTATTGAGTGATATCCCATCTATCGATATCAACGAATAGCTTTCTGTATCTACTTGCGCTATCTCTTTTCTAAGTGTACTGTGCCAAATTTGCTCTGCGATTGCGCTAAGCCATATTGCGCATGCTGTTATCTGTTTGCCTAACATTTTTCTTTACCGTTATTGCTAATAAAGCGACTCAGGCTATGATTTAGCTAAAGCTTTTCTATGCGTATAATATTTACGCTGTGGCCGACGGTTCTGATCTATATTATCTTTCTTTAAAATGTCTATAATAAATTAACCATGAATTCTTATTAATTTTTTAATTAATAAGAATACGGTTTTTCATTGCCTATATTTTATAATTTATTAATTTCATTTCTTATTAAACGTTTCGTTTAATTGAGATAGATAAGTAATATCTAAAAATTGTAAAAACTGGTAATGATAAAAAATGTATGGTTATTAAAATAATAAAATGGAAATAATAAATTATGAGCATTCAACTAGTAATAAATGAAAATCGAAGACACGGTGTACCCGTCAAGATTTATACCTCGGATGTTGAGCAAGGTGCGATGCAGCAGTTACGTAATCTAGCTCAGCTAGAGTTTGTGCATTCACACATTGCAGTGATGCCCGATGCGCACGTTGGCAAAGGCGCAACAGTCGGCAGCGTGATTCCGACCAAGTCCGCCATCATTCCTGCCGCAGTTGGGGTAGATATTGGCTGCGGTATGAACGCAGTACGTTTGTCCCTGACGGCAAGTGATTTGCCTGATAGCTTACGGTCGTTACGATCGATCGTTGAGCAACAAGTGCCAGTCGGCTTCAATATGCATAAGCAAATCCAAGCCAAAAATTCAACGCTTGATCCACTAGGCAAACGCCTAAAACCGATTACTGATAAACATCCGGGTTTGCTTAAAATGCTGAAAGGTTTTGAGCGTACTTGGGCGAAGCAGTTGGGAACACTCGGCGGTGGCAATCATTTCATTGAGCTGTGCTTGGATGAGAAAAATGATGTCTGGGTCATGCTGCATTCTGGCAGCCGCGGCATTGGTAACTGTATCGGCCAGTACTTTATTAACCTTGCCAAAAAAGAACGTCAATCGCGCTTCGGTCATGTGCCAGATCGTGATTTGTCTTACTTTGCCGAAGGGTCTGATAGCTTTGCTGATTATGTTGAAGCAGTAGGCTGGGCACAGGATTACGCGCTTGAGAACCGCCGCGAGATGATGCGTCTCGTCATTAAGTCATTACAGTCGCCACAAGCGGGGTTGCCACGATTTCAGCTGACCAAAGAAGCCATCAATTGTCATCATAACTATGTCAATGAAGAGGTACATTTCGGCGAGCAAGTTTATGTGACGCGTAAAGGTGCAATCAGTGCTTATGCAGGTGAGCTTGGGATTATCCCAGGCTCTATGGGCGCAAAGTCCTTTATCGTACGTGGTCTGGGCGAAGCTGAATCGTTTTGCTCATGTTCACATGGGGCAGGGCGACAGATGAGCCGAGGCAAAGCCATGCGAGCGTTCACTATCGATGAGCTAAAAGCGCAGACGGATGGTGTCGAATGTCGCAAAGACAAAGGCGTCATCGATGAGATACCAGGCGCTTATAAAAACATCGATGAAGTGATGGCCAATCAAACAGATTTGGTCGAAGTGGTGCATACGCTGAAGCAGGTCATGTGTATTAAAGGCTAATGAGTAAAACCATAGCGAGTCACGACGGTGTCAATCGAGCTAAATGTACTAAGTGTACTATTTGCGCTCGATTCCTTCACTAAGATGATTTTCGGCATTGGTATCTCAAGAAAATCAAAGAACAGGTAACAATATGAGCTTAAAACAAACCTTAAAAAAGGCCAAACAAATTGAACGGCAGTTAGAGCAGCAAGCTGAGACAGGTGTGCAACAATCGTTAGGTACAGTAAAGCCGCGTAATTATCTAGCGCTTGATCCACTGTTAAGAAAAGGTGGTATTCACGAAAAAGAGGATATTGATATCGTCCGAAAAAAACGCCGCCGTGAGACTAAGCAGCAGCTACGGAAGACAGATTGGCTATCGGAGTAGCAACCGTTCATCTCAATCTTAAATTTAAAAAACAAAAAAGCCGTTCGCTATACTAGGGCGCGTCCTCAATTCAATCGATAGTTATCTAAATGGGTTAAAAATGGCTAAATCTTGCCAAACGGTGTCAAATAGCTGACTAATATCTCGATATTATCTGCGCTATTTTCCTTGTTTGACTGCAATTTATCTCACTTTTATTACCATTTTTAAAATGAGGACACGCCCTAGTGAACGGCTTTTTTATTCAAGCTTATAACTTAACCATTGTTACCTTAACCACTATGCCAATACTTCGATTAGCTCACCTTTCACCATGTGCGGACTGACGAAATCAGTAATACGTACGCTCACGAGTTTACCCAACATCTCATCCATTTTCTCAACATCATGAGGGAACATGACCGTACGGGTATTATCTGCCGTACCAATTAAGCAATCGGGATGACGATTGGCGACTTGTTCAACCAAGACGCGAGTCGTGGTACCGACCATCTCATGCGTTTTGGCAAGTGTTGAGTCAATGATGACTTTCTGAAATTCGGCCAAGCGAGCTTTTTTAGTGGTGAAGCTTACATCATCTGGTAACTCAGCGGCTGGCGTGCCTGGACGCTTAGAGTAGATAAAGCTGTAAGAGTGATCGAAGTTCAACTCTTTCGCCAAGTTCAAGGTATCTTGGAAGTCTTGATCAGTTTCACCAGGGAAGCCAATGATAAAGTCGCTCGACAAGTGAATATCTGGGCGAATGGCTTTTAGCTTATTAATCTGATTGATATAAACATCAATTGTATGGTTACGCTTCATCGCTGCCAAGATAGCGTTTGAGCCACTCTGAACCGGTAAATGTAAGTGTGAAACCAACTCTGGCAATTGTGCATAGGCATCAATGATGTCATCAGTGAACTCTAGCGGATGGCTGGTCGTATAGCGAATACGCTCGACACCGTCGACATGCGAGACATAATGCAATAGCTCAGCGAAACGGCAAATGCTGCCATCGTCTTTTTCGCCACGATAGCCGTTGACGTTTTGACCCAACAGGTTGATTTCACGGATACCTTGAGCGGCAAGGCTGTCAATCTCTGCCAATACGTCATCAAGTGGACGGGATAACTCTTCGCCGCGGGTATAAGGTACCACGCAGAATGAGCAATATTTTGAGCAGCCTTCCATGATAGAGACAAAGGCTTTATAGCCTTCTACTCTTGGCTCAGGCAAAAAGTCAAACTTCTCAATGCTAGGGAACGACACATCAATCGTACCGATACGATTCTTAGGCGCGATTTCACGCTGTTCGTTTGATTGATCGTACAGCTCTGGCAGGCGATGCAAGGTTTGCGGGCCAAATACCATGTCAACATAAGGCGCGCGTTTTTGAATGTTATCGCCTTCTTGGGAGGCCACACAGCCACCGACGCCAATGACGAGGTCAGGACGTTTTTCCTTTAGTTTGCGCCAGCGACCCAATTCTGAAAAGACTTTTTCTTGCGCTTTTTCGCGGATAGAGCAGGTGTTCATCAGTAGTACGTCAGCCTCATCGATATCATGAGTCACTTCCATACCATGCGAATCGCCTAGCACGTCTAGCATTTTGCCAGAGTCATAGACATTCATCTGACAGCCTTGGGTGGTGACAAAAACTTTTTTTGTCGCTGCTTTTTCGACGGGTGCTTGGGCTGAACTTGCTTCTTTGAGTGCAATGACAGCACGTGCGGTGACAGTCGTCTCAGCAACAGCATCGTCATCGATGCGGGGATTGAATACAGTAACACTCATAAGGATAAGTCCATGATTGACCAAAAATATAGCGGAGTAGCCGATTAACAGGTGGCGTATTTTATCACAACCCTGTGCCAATGTGAAAAATTAGCACGAGCGATAGCTCCTCAATATGATAAATAATTCATAGCAGTATCAATTATTTACTGTCGTTCATATTACTATTCATAAAAACTGCGGCTCGTTATCACTTCTATGTTACACCGTGCTGTCCTATTTATTAACAAAAGGTAAAGGAGATAGTTGAAAGCACAATGAGTATAGTATGATGATTGCTATACCCTTGGCGGTACTTAGCGAACCGTTATTCACATATTTGTAGAGATATCATAAAGAGAGTCAGTATGACAAAGTTGCGTGTTGCGCATAGCATCAAGGATGAAGAGTCTATCAGTCAAAAACACGCGTCAAAGCGAATTACAGTAGGTACGCTACGGTTGAGCGCGTTGAGCGTGGCAACAGCGGTCAGTGCACTTGGTGTGTCACAAGTCGCTTGTGCCGAGTTGACGTGGGGCGATGAGGAAAGCTACCAACAAGAAGGTAACTATCAACAAGATTATCAGCAAGACAGTAGTATCGACTCATTTATGGCAGCTGCTATCGCCGCAGACCGCGGTGATGTGAGTGGGCTCTATAACTATGAGCAAGTCATGAGTGGCGGCTTGTTTGCGATGTATCCGACCTATTGGCGCATGAATTTAGACCTTAATTCACAGAGTTCAGCAGCGGTCTCGCAGTTTGTGCGTCAGTATCCAGATACGGTTATGGCTGAGAAATTAGTGGCTGATTTTGCGGAGACCAAAGCAGGATCGAATGATTATGCCTCGGTTAGACAGGTAGCCAATTTGATTACCAATGCGGATGCTAGTGAGCGCTGTGCGGTTGCGCTTGGGTTTAATAATGGCGGTGACACCATGCGTGCTATGGCAGCCAAATCTGATGTGTGGCTAACCACCAAAAAGCAACCAGCATTGTGCGATCAGCTAGCGATGGAGATGAACAACAACGCGCTAATTAGTAACCAAGATCGTGCGGCTCGTCTCAAGCGTATGCTACGTAAAGGTAAGACTGGCGATATTATGGCATTGTCATCGCGTCTTGGTACGCCAATTGCTTATTCGGCGCTCAGTGAAATTCAGCTAAACCCATCTTCTTTCTTCAGCCGTTTTGGTCGTGAGCCTGCAAGCCAAACCAATCAATACCTATATATGTACGCAATCGGCCGTATGGCTGACAAGTCTTATCGTGAGGCGGCGTTACAGTTAGATTTTGATATCAAGCAGGACAATCAGCGCGCGGTCAGATTGTTGAATGATGAAACCCGACGCTATGCTTATCGTACGCTTGGCGTACAGCGTATGAATCACAACACTGACGATGGGTTTAACTCTGAAGCAGTGGATTGGTTCCGCAATAGTTTGGACAATGACTTTAATTTCGAAGAAGCAGAAGATTACGCTATGGCAGCGATTCGCTTCGGTCGTTGGGATGATGTGGTAGAAGCTATCTCAAAAATGGATGGCGAAACGCAAAAAGAAGCCCAGTGGCAGTATTGGCTAGCTCGTGCGTATGAGCAGTCAAGCGATAGTAGCAAGCGCAATACGTCTAAAAAAATGTATCAGAACTTAGCAAAAAGTAATGACTACTATGGCCTGATGGCAAAAGACAAAATAGGGCAGCGTTTTGATGCTAGCCGTTTAGGCGGTAGTAATTTGCCTAATGTCAGTACTGCTGACCGCGCGCGCGTCATGCAAGATGCTAACTTTGCTCGTGCGTTTGCGTTGTATAACTCTGAGGCTAGTCGTGCTTATGCCAATCGCGAGTGGAACTGGGCGGTGAAGCAAGCTCGTGATAATCGTGATGACAATTTGATTATTGCCGCTGCTCGTCAAGCCTATGATATGGGCTGGCTCGATCGAGCGATTTATGCGGTTGATAATACTGATAGGGTGGATAGCTTAGCACTCTCGCATCCGATGCCGCATCAAAGTGCAGTCGTACGTTATAGTGAGTCAGCAGGTATTGATCCAGCGTGGGCGTACGGTATTATGCGTCAAGAAAGCCGTTTTGTATCCTCTGCGCGCTCAAACGTAGGCGCGAGTGGACTGATGCAAGTTATGCCTGATACCGCAAAATATATCGCTCGTAATCTAGGCGAGACGTATAGTGCGAGCCGTGCTAACAGCGGTGATACCAATATTCGCTATGGTACATGGTACATGGGTGATATCTTGGGCAAGCTCAATTATCAGCCAGTATTGGCAACCGCAGGCTATAACGCTGGTCCTAATAACGCCAAACGCTGGCAGCCAGTTTATGGTTCGCTCGCCGCAGATCAGTATGTAGAGTCGATTGCATTTCCTGAGACACGTAATTATGTCAAACACGTGATGGAAAACGCCACTATCTACAGCAGTCTATTGGGTCGTGGTCAGCCGATTACTCAGCGTATGGGTACGGTGCCAGCTGGCTTTTAATCACTGAACTTGCATTTGATAAACCACTAATGATTTATTGTTAGTGGTTTATTTTTATCTACTGATTTGCTTTGTCAATTGATCAACTCTGATTTGCTCAAGCAGCACTCATCTAGCGAAAATAAATTTCATATTTTTTATCCTTCAGTACTTTATAAACATTTATCGAGATTCCTGACGATGTCGTCAACGTTTACGTTTTTGCTATAGATTAAAAAAAACGTTTTGTTACCATTGCCTTAATGGGAAACCCTATTTTTCAGTCTTGTTCTTAGGTCAATGCGTGTTTTATGTATCGCGTCTAATGATTTAAGTTATAGCCTATGTCTTATCATTGCTAACTAACTGCCTTCAGTCCTATGATCAAAAAATATTTTAGTCTGTCTACGTCGCCAAAAACCAAATATTCGTTATCTAATCGGATATGCTCTTTATCGAAGGCAAATACAAAGACGGATACAGACCTGAGCAATAAGGTCGCTAATTCTATGGTGCAATTGCGTGCAGGGTTGGCTAGCAAACATAGCGTAGGTAGTATCAAAGCAACGATGAGCTTCGGCGCTTTGTTACTTATACAGGGTATCGTAATGTTGCCAGTCCAAGCCGCTAATACGGTGAAAACTGGTCAGCGCGTATTAATGATTGAGATGACGCCAGCATTATGTGATATGCAGCCAACGCGAGCACGTATGCGCCAATGTCTAGAAGGGTATTCATTGACCGTATCTGGTCTGGATATGGGATATGGCGAACGCTGCGGTCGTGGTAGTGAGCCACGCCTTACACCGTTACAACTAAAAGTCGTCAACCGCATTATGCCTGACACAACGGTACGTAGCCAAACGTGGCAACGTTACGGAGTCTGTAGCCCACTCAGCGCCAGCAGTTACTTTCGCCAGATTACTAACTATGCAGGTGGTTTAAACTTACCGAATGAGCTAAATACTGGCAACAGTTATACCGTTTCCAAATCTCGATTCATCAGCCAAATGACGCGGCTCAATAGTGGTATGTCTTCAAATAGTGTAGATCTTATCTGTCAAGAAGGCAGCCGTCGCCAATCGATACTTACTGATATACATGTGTGCTATGAAGGTAGTGACTTTGGTACTTGTCATGATGTTGTAGACAGCTGTGGCAGTAAATTTATCATTTCAGGTGGACGATAGTCTTTACTTAGTTACCTGCTTAAACTTCCTTTTCGATACCGTTTTTCATTTCACTTAATCGAATTTGATGGTGCATATTGCCTATTTTGACCATTATATCTACGTATAACACAGTGAAAGTGTGCTTTAATTACCATGTGCTAAAACCCTCTAGCGCTTTATCTATAAGCGCTTAGCCTCTGTAGAACTCCTCTCGTATAAAATGTAACAATATAATCCCTGACGGGTCTATGACTGTATCTAGACGGTCACTGCGATGAAGTGCTACACTAGCTCTCGGTTTATACATGCTGCTATGCAGCAAACAAGTCGATATCTAAAATGATAATCGTTCATTAGAATTATCTAATAATTAATTAGGGAGTATTCAATGTCAATGAAACAGCCTTTACGTGTTGCCGTCACTGGTGCCGCTGGTAATATCAGCTACGCGATGCTATTTCGTATTGCATCTGGCGAGATGCTAGGTAAAGATCAGCCAGTTATTTTGCAATTACTTGAAATTACGCCAGCTCTTGACGCCCTAAAGGGTGTGGTCATGGAACTAGAAGACTGTGCATTCCCATTGTTGGCTGGTATCGTCCAAACTGACGATGCCAATGTCGCATTCAAAGATATCGATTATGCTTTACTGGTCGGTGCACGTCCTCGTGGCCCAGGTATGGAGCGTAAAGATTTGCTAGAAGCCAACGCTGCGATTTTCTCAGCACAAGGTAAAGCATTGAACGAAGTCGCTAGCCGTGATGTAAAAGTATTGGTAGTCGGTAACCCTGCCAACACGAACGCACTTATCGCTCAGCGCAATGCGCCAGATCTTGATCCACGCAACTTCACTGCAATGACTCGTCTAGACCATAACCGTGCTATGGCACAGTTGGCTGGCAAGACTGACAGCACTGTAAATGACGTGAAAAAAATGATCATCTGGGGCAACCATTCGTCAACTCAGTATCCAGATCTAACCGCTTGTACAGTAAACGGTAAGCCTGCGCTAGATTTAGTTGATCGTGAATGGTACGAAGCAACTTATATCCCAGAAGTACAACAGCGCGGTGCTGCAATCATTAAAGCTCGCGGTGCATCATCTGCTGCTTCTGCTGCCAACGCTGCTATCGCACACATGCGTACGTGGGCGCTAGGTACTGATGAAAACGATTGGGTATCTATGGGCGTTTACTCAAACGGCGAATACGGTATTGCTGAAGGTTTGATATACTCATTCCCATGCACATGCACTAACGGCGACTGGTCTATCGTAGACGGCGTTGATGTATCATCAGATTTTTCGAAAGAGAAAATGGCTGCCACTGAGCAAGAGCTTAGTGAAGAGCGTGATGCAGTAGCACATTTACTACCGTAAATCTAAGCTGCTATCCAGTAAGCTATGATTTAAGTAGTAAAGATAAGTAGTACAAAAAAGCCCTCTGAAATATGAGGGCTTTTTTTATGTCTATAAGAAATAGGCAAATCAGAGCAATTTAATCATCATTTTGAACGAATAAAATCAGTTTACCGTTAATACAATTGATAACGTTAGATAAACGTTGATTAACAGCTATTAAAATAAAGCTTGCTACAATGAATATGTCAATTTGAATAATAAGCACATTAAACTATAAGTACGATCCTATTCGTATCATTTAAGGAGAAAATTATGTTGGGTGAACCAGAATATAGTATGAATGAGTTATTTGCTCAGTTAGGTCTAGATAGCTCTGATGAAGCAATCGATAATTTTATCGCAGCAAACCAACTAGCTAGCGAAGAAAAACTGACAGAGGCTAGTATTTGGACGGATAATCAGCGTATGTTCTTGCAAGAAGAATGGCAAAAAGATGCCGCATGGGTAGAAACTATCGATGAGCTAAATGTCCGTTTGCATCCTAATGCATAGATATTTATAGACATAAAAAACCCCGCGATAGTCTTAATATCGCGGGGTTTTTTATGTCTGGAATAACACTAAACTTTAAATTTGCTTTTCGCGCCACTCAAGTAGATCTGCGACGTCTTGATGAATACCAGATTTTAATGCTTCTATTCCATCATAGCGACGCTCACCATGCAAAAAGTGTAGGAAACGTACGTGTAAGTTCAGTCCGTATAAATCAGCTTGCAACTGTGGAAAGTGGACTTCTAGTCGCCAGTCATCACCTTTATCAACAGAAGGTCTTTTACCAATATTAGCCGTGCCGAACAAACTATGCGGACGCAATCCGGCAACACCTATATGACCGTCAGTGGCAAGCGCAGTCAAACCATCAGCGATCACATCACCATTGTCATCTAAGCTCAACACATCGACTGCAAAAATACCATGCAGGGCAGGCTTTATACGCTGTAAATCGATATTTGCGGTAGGGAAGTCTATTGTTCGACCTATCTGGTCGCCACGCACAACCACTCCTGTGATTGCATAGTCACGACCAAGCAACCTGTTGGCCGCCTGAAGGTCACCTGCCAATAGTAAATCACGAACACGAGTAGAGCTAATACGGGCAGCGTCGTTATCGATAGTATCAACATTGTCGCTATCAGTATTACTATCAGTGACCGTATGCAGGTTGGTCACATCCAAACCATAATCACGCAAAAACTGACTGTCGCCAGTACGATCATGACCGAAGCGAAAGTCATCGCCCAACACCAACGCTTTGACGTTCAAACGCTTGGCTAATATATCGGCAAACGCTTGTGCTGATAGCGAGCGAAATTCTGTATCAAACCCTGCTACGATCAATGTTTCAACACCATATTCTGCCAGCAGTGCTTGCTTCTCTGCCAGATTGGTCAGGCGCGCAGGCGCTTTAGCAGGTGCAAAAAACTCGCGTGGCTGCGGCTCAAATATCATGACCGCTGCACCCAAATCTTGGGTATGCGCAATCTCACGAACTTGGGCTAGCATGGCTTGGTGACCAAGGTGCACACCGTCAAAATTACCGATAGTGAGCACGCAAGATGCCAAATCTACTGGGACAGTGTCCGTAGATGAAGCGTGTGGCGACGAAATCAGTTGCTCAAGAAAATAGGTTTTCATAAATTTTCAGCTATGATGAGACCAAATAAAAAACGAAAAAACACATCTATGCTTAAAATTGATGTGTCTAAAACCAGCCATTATAAAGTAAAATAGCCACACTAACATCCTATAGTCTAGGTGTAATGCAAGTATGGCACGTAAGGTAGCTATTCTTTATTGCCAATGATGCTAATAGTAATCCTAACAACAATCCCGACAACAATGGAGATCTTATGTCTGCTGCTGCCTTAAATACTATACCAACCGAACTATCGACATATCAGCTCACCGATCAGTTCGTTGTGCAGCGTGCAAGTAAAGAAGATTTAGCAGAAGTTTTAGCCATTTATAATCAAAGCATACCGGGCAAACAAGCAACAGCCAATCTTGCATTGGTTACGCTAGAGGAGCGTGCCGCTTGGTTTGAGGAGCATTTGGAGAGCGCAACCAGACCAATATATGTGGTCAAGGCACTATCATCAGATGATGTAGATCAAACAAAGGCACCGATAGTCGCATGGGGCAACTTCAGCGATTTGTACGCACGTACGGCCTATCACATCAGTACCGAGATTAGCATTTATCTAAATCAAGATTATCAAGGCAAAGGATTAGGCAGTTTGCTGACCCGTTGGATGTTGACGCAAGCACCAAGCCTAGGTATTCGAAATATCATCGCCCTTGTCTTTGCTCATAACCATCCAAGCTTAGGATTATTTCGTAAGCTTGGCTTTGAACAATGGGGTTATATGCCCGAAGTTTGCGATATGGAAGGGTTCATCGCTGATGTCATGATGCTTGGTAAATCAGTGACATCAGACGATATCTCAGATAAAGCGTCTGAAACAATTTAATTTAAAACGCTCTAACCCAAAATCTTCCATTGACCTTCTATCTTCTGTAGCTGGTAGGTCAGTGGTGCAGGTTCGCTCTGTCCTTTTAGCATCAGTTCGCCAGTAATGGTGGCACGAGTTTTGTCATCATTGTATTTGGTATCAGTAATCGTAACGCCATCCACCGTTTGCTGAAACGCAGACTGGGTATTGGCAAGCTCTTCTTCAAAGTTTGCCATATCGACTTGGTAATATGACGCCGCATCTTTCACGTCACCATAATATAAGCTGTTTAGTGCTTGCTTGACAGTATCCTCTGGCGTACCGGATTGAGTTGGATTAGTTACTAGGCTTTTCTGTTTGGTCGCATCGGTGACTGGATTAATATTGTCACTATCAATCGCCGTCTTATCTTCAGTGCCATCTGTCATTTCGCCTGTTTCGCTAGCACTGTCATCGATCATCGCTTGGTCAGTCGTATCATTGTCTAATGTGACGTCTTCTGAGGTATCCACGGTCGCTGCCACATCTTCATTATCGATAGCAGTTTCAGCCGACTCATTATTGCTACAACCGCTAATAAGTAATCCAGTGCTTAGTACACCAGTTGCTAGCAAAATTGGTAAGCGCTGAAAGATTGGCTGTTTCGTTGTCATATTAAACCTCAAATGTCATGTATTCATTAATGATCTATTATGACAATTATTAGCAGCACGCATTGTCATTTCTCATAACAGGCTTGTTTTGGTTTCGTAAGCCCGTCATGAGTTTGCTTATACTTTATCCTAACCGTGCTTTAGCTGACGCGGACGGAAACCAGTCGCTAGCAATACCACACCGTAAACCAGCGCTCCGACGGCACACATAATAATCAGCGCGACGATACGTTGCCACTGAGCCTCATCGGTAGGAAAATAAGGTAGCATAAAATAAAGCACGCCAATCATAGAGCCAGTCGAGATAACAAACTGCGTAAATAATTTTTTCCAATGCGGACCGAAACGGAAAATATCACGCTTATGTAAGAAGTAATATAGCAAGCCTGCGTTTACAAAAGCCGCGCCAGTCGTAGCCAATGCCAGACCACCATGTAGCGGTATCTCTAAGAAGTAAAATATCCCGATAAAAATAACACTAAAGATCATATTGGCGATGACAGAAATGATACCGATTTTTACAGGGGTTCTGGTGTCTTGACGCGCAAAAAATGCAGGGGCAAAAATCTTAATAAGCATAAACCCTAAGATACCACCCGCCATACTACGTAGGGCCAGTGAGCTCATCTGGGCGTCACGTAAGGTAAACTCACCGCGTAAGAACAGCGCTTGCATCAATACATCTGCCAGTACAAATAGGGCAGCTGAGGCGGGGACCCCGACCAAGATGATAAGACGTGCTGCCCAGTCGATGGTCTTTTTGAAACTGACATCGTCCTTTTGAGCTTCGCTTTTTGATAGGCTTGGTAATATGACGGTACCAATCGCCACACCAATCAGACCCAACGGCAGCTCGCTCATACGTTCAGCTGCATAGAGCCAAGAGACGGAACCGCCAATCATCAATGAGGCAAAAATGGTGTTCAACAGTAAATTAATCTGAGTAACAGAAACACCAAAGATAGCAGGTAACATCAGTTTCAAAATTCGACGAACGCCTTCGTGCTGAAAATCAATCTTTGGTGCGACAAGCAGCTTTTGTTGCCAGAGCTGCGGCAGTTGAATCAAAAACTGTAGCAAACCTGCGATAGCAACGGCATAGCCAAGGGCCATAATAGGCGTATCAAACATCGGCGCAAAAATCAGTGCGCCACCAATCATACACAGGTTCAACAGTACAGGTGCAAAAGCGGGTGCGGCAAAACGACCGTAGCTTTGCAAAATGCCACTCGCAAAAGCTGTCATAGAGATAAATAGCAAATACGGAAAGGTAAGACGCAATAATTCAGCAGTGATGGCAAACTTATCAGGCTGATCGGCAAACCCAGGGGCAAACAACGTTACCACCCAGGGTGCGATTAAGATAACCACCACTGTCAGCATCGATAATACTAGCAATAATGCACCCGAGGTTCGACTGACTAAAATCTGTACTTGTTGCAAGCTGTACTTTTCTTTGTATTCGGACAGTACTGGCACGAAAGCTTGGCTAAACGCGCCTTCTGCAAACAATCGTCGTAAGAAGTTTGGAATTTTGAAGGCGACCAAAAAGGCATCCATCAAACCACCTGCACCAAAAACCCCTAGCAATACAACATCACGTACCAAACCTAAAATACGCGATAACATGGTCATACTGCTGACCACCATGGTTGAACGAAATAACCGACTTTTTGCCATGAGAACCTATCTTGCCAAGTTGTATATTGAGTTATGTGCCGATGTGATATGGATGAAAAACTGACGAATTATATCACTTTCACCATTGAGATAAATGGATTGAGTGTGGAAATCACTTATGTGATGGTGCATCGTTTTTCGTTGCATTAGCCACTAACTGGCGCAACCTTGCCCATTCAAAAAAATTACCAGGGTCAGTTTTACGCCCAGGCGCGATATCGCTATGGCCCGTCAAGTGGCGACGTGTTTTGGGATAGGCCTTATAGATGGCGGCAATTACTTCGGCTAGCTGCTCATATTGAGCAGAGGTGAAGGACACAAAATCCGACCCTTCGAGCTCGATGCCAATGCTATAATCATTACATTCAGGTCGACCCAAGTAGCTAGACCGCCCAGCATGCCACGCCCGTTCGTTGAAATTAACAAACTGAGTGATAGCGCCATCACGTTCGATAAATAAATGCGCTGATACTTCTGCACCTTTAATTGTTTGAAAGTAAGTATGAGCATCCCAGTCTAATTGATTGGTAAATAATGCTTTCACGTAATGCGTACCATTAGTGTCGCAGGCACCAAATTCATTCGGTGGTAGGCTGATATTGTGTACGACGATGGCGTCAATACTTAAATCTTTTGGCCTTACATTGTAATTGGGTGAGGCTAGCCAAGTGGCTGCTGATAGTAGTCCGTCTTTGATGGTCATTGGCGACGCAGATGCTGAGTTTGGTGATAATACGGGCATAATACTCTCTTTTTATACTAGTATTGATAATGGTGTGATAGACAATCTATCTAAGTAGCTAAACGATAGCAGGCGATGTGTTTGATTTTTTGACTCAGAAACTTTAATAACGCTGATAGCGTATGAATAATAACGTGCGAGATTTTACCTCATGTCTATAAAACTGACGTCCATACCTATCGATTGTACGCTAATGACGATTGGCCTGCGAGCACGTCTACCATTAGCTATAGCAGGGCTGCTACTCTCAGCTCAAACACAGGCATTTCTACCAACGCCGCTGTCTGTCCTTGAATCAGATGCATTGTCACCTGACGCATCTAGCATAGCACCTACTAGCACAGCACCTACTTATTCTAATTCAGATGCATTATCCGAGCCGGATAATATTAATAGTGCTGAACCTAATATTCAAAATAGTACTTTATCTGAATCAAGTTTAGCGACAGAGCAGCTACTATCAACATGGCGTCAGCAAGTAAAAACAGACAAGTTGGCACAGCATACAACATGGCGACGCTTGTTGTATTTTTACGATAATAAAAACAGCGTATTGGGTAAAAAGAAAACCGAGAGTTTGGTTGATGATCCGAGCTTTTTTCTAAGCAAAAATGGTCAACGAGATTCAGGTGCAGAGTTAGATGCAATGCTTGTGGCACTTGCACAAGAGTTGGTGTCATCATCAGCGACTGATAACGACCAAGCCAAAACTAATACCAATAATAATTCTGTCTTATGTCGTTTTCCAGCGCGAGTGGCGTGGTTAGCAGAGGTGCTAGCGATCGATGCTGCAAGTCTATCTGCTGACTGTCCAGAGCTGGATGAATGGATGCAGACCATTGCACCTGAGCAGCTATCTATCATGTTTGCGCAGGAGTATTTGGACAATCCGCTCTCTGCATTTGCTCATACGCTGTTACGCATTGACTCAAAAGCGAGCATCGCCGATCCAAACCAAATCGATAAGGCTTATGCGCTGAACTACACGGTAGACGGTGATCCAAACGACAGTTTCCCGATATATGCTACTAAGTCAATGATTGGTAGCTACAACAGCGCTATCGAAATTGACCCTTATCCAGAGATGCTAGCGAAATACCTGCAAGACGATGAACGGGATACGTGGACATATCAGTTGGGTCTGACGCCGAAGGAAGTTCAGCAGATTATGCGCCACGTTTGGGAAACCAAAGCATTGAAGATGCCGTATTACTTCACCACGGACAATTGTGCTTCTGAGATTCTGCGTCTTATTGATGTGGTCCGTCCGCAGCAAAACCTACTGAGTCAATTGTCTTACGCAGTCGTGCCTTCTGATGTGATTCAACTATTAAATGATGAGCAGTTGCTGGCAAGTACGATTTATACGCCTGCTGATAATACCTTACGTCAATCTCAGCTCAATGAGAAAAAACAACAGCGCGCGCAGTTAGGCTATCATAATAGCGCTAAACAAACCGTGAATGAGATCAAGTCTGCGCAGCTCAATCCTGTATCGAGCATGTCAGCTGATGGGCAAACACTACTCAAGCGTCAAATCGACGTATCGGATAATAATCCAATAGACAGGCATCCGCTACAATTGGGCACGATAGGTATAGGGCAGCGTGGTGACGATGACTATATAGATATTGGGTTTCGAGCAGGATTTCATGATACGCTTGACCACACCTCAGGATATCCACAATTCTTTAACTTAGAAGGGCTGGCTGCGACATTACGACTGTATGACACAGATGATAATAATCCCAATCAGCCAGACAGTGTGGTCTTGCAAAATGTCACTTTGATTCGAGGCCGTTCTTTTAACCCTGTCAATGCTGCCAAAAAAGGCAATACTTGGGGCGCCAGTATCGAGGCGACGCGAGTAAACGATGGCTCGCAAGAGGCAGGTACGGATCATTTGGTCGGCAGCGTGGGTTACGAAAAAGGCTGGTCATGGGCATTTGGTACACCAGCCGCAGGTACTGGTGAGATGCCGCCGCAACTGTGCTATACGTTTTTGGCAGGTATAGGGCAAGTAGGACGAGGTATCAATAAAGGCTTTCGTCTAGGCGCAGGTATCAATGCAGGCTGCCGTTATCAGATTAACAATCAGTTACGCGCGCAAGCTGAATTGCAATTGCCATATTGGTATCATGGCAACAACGATGAAACCAACGTCCGTGGTCATTATTGGCAACCAATCTCAAGCTTAGGGCTGCAATACGACATTGATAAAAGACAAGCACTACGTATCAATGCCAATTACGAATGGCAAGAACGTATCGATGCCAATGATGATATACAGCTATCGTACAGACGGTATTTTTAGGCAGTGGTTTAGACATTGGATTAGACACTGAATTAGGTATTAATTTAAACAAAATGGCTTCTAAGTGCTGTAATCGTTGTATAAAGGAAGTTGTATAAAGGGAAACATGCTTTATGAGTACGCAAAATTTACTAATTATCGGGCAAGGTGATATTGGCCTACCAGTGACCAATAAACTCGCCCAAGATGGCTATTGTGTGACTGGGCTGGCTCGTAGTGAGCGCGAATACTATGATTTGGTAGATAGTGCAGATTTTTTGCAGGCTAATGCGTTGACTTTGACTGCTGAGCAGCTACAAGCATTTACTCATATTGCGATTATCGTCACCCCTGACGAGTATTCAACCAGCGGTTATCACGACAGTTATCTAGCGATTAGTCAGCATTTGGCAACGCTTGCTCCACAGCTTATTAAACTTGAACGTGTGGTATTCATTTCTTCTACTGGTGTCTACGGTCAGGACAATGGCGAATGGATTGATGAGCATACTGCACCTGTTACGCCTGCGCGTGAAGCCTCAAAAGTTATATTGCAAGCAGAGCAAGCGCTGCAACAAGGCTTCGGTGATAAAGCCATTATTATTCGCCCCAGTGGTATCTACGGTCGCGAGCGCTTAATGCGACTACGTAAGGCTCGTGAGTCAGATAAAGATCCAGTGCCAGCTGAGCATTGGAGCAACCGCATCATGGATCGCGACTTGGTCAATATTATCGCCAAAGTGTTGACGATAGAGACACCAAAACCTGTCTATCTAGCGACGGACTATCGACCTGTTACTACGTTTGAGCTAGGGGCTTGGCTTAGTGAGCAGGTTGGCGAGACACCTCCTACTATCGATAATACAAAAACCTCAGTGACAGGAAAACGCTTGCACAGCAACATTCCGTTAGCTTGGCTTGATTATGCTGATTGGCAAACAGGCTACCGAGATATTTTAAATCATCAAAAGTAAGCCTTTAGAGTTAAGCCCTAAAGAGTAAAATAGCCCTTGGTATAATCGTTCTTATTTATTTTCTAGTCTATGGAGATTTCATGTCCCAGCCTTCTACTTCTGATGACCGTTTGTCTCATGCTAATCTGGCAACAGAGGGCGGGCAGCTGGCAGAAGGTCACGTCCGGAAAAAGGCTGAGCAATCGTCTATGCTAGCTGATTCACAGCAGCCTGCGATCGTACATCCTAACTTTGATCCCAAGCAATCTCCTCTTGATCCTGCCAGACCATTAAGTGATATTCCTGAGCCTGCTCGTCGCCTGAATGGTCAACTGCGTAGGCTTTATGGTAACTCGACTCGGTTCTATCAGCCCAATGCAAACAGCTTATCGAAATGGTCGCTGATTGCCTCAGAAGCGCTGGCTGAGCATTTATCATTGCTGAATGCGGCACAGCTTATCGAATTGCCGGATAGCTTTTATCAGAATCATAGTGAGCAGCCACTAATATCGACATTATCGGATATGACATTATTAGATATGTCAGATATTCAACAGGCGATTCGCGCTTATCCAAAACTGAACCGTTACGGGTTTTTGCCTACTCATAGCGCTACAGGAGTTGAGTCAAACAACGATTCAGATAATGACTCAAATAATTACAGAAAGGCTGAGAAGCTTGTATTATCTATGCGCGCATTGACCAAACGTTATAATCCGGATGAGCTACTAAACAGTCTGTATGCCGACGATTGGCAAGTGATACTACAACCGCAGCAGTTTGAAACAGGCCAGGGCAGTTTGGCCACGGATATCATGGCATGTAGCGTGGCTGTCCATGCGCTAAAGCAGTGTAGTACCCGTAAGAGTATCAATCATAGTTATAGCGCCGCAGAAATTTGTCAGTATGTGCGTAGCTATTTGCTGAGTCAAATCGTTTGTGAGCCATCGCAGCGCCACGCATATCGTCAGATTCGACTATTTGCTGGTCATATTATTGTTGCCGCTTATCATTTGGGCTGGGAGATACAAGTCCGAGCAGATGGACAAAGCTATTTTGATATCTCGTCGCGTAGTGGTTTGCTGACTCGCTATGCCAATATGCAGGATTATGCGATCAATGGTTGGTCAAGCTGATCAATAATGCGTACAATAATGCAAATTTTTTGCCCCCTCTTTTTGCTGATAGGAATGTCATAATGTCTCATGTAACACGCCCTCAAGACCCTACGTTTTCATCTCATCAATTTATTCAACTGGCTCTCGACAACCAAGTGCTCAAGTTCGGTGAGTTTGTCCTAAAGTCTGGTCGTATCAGTCCGTACTTTTTTAATGCAGGCTTGCTTGCGACTGGTGAGATGTTGTCGTTACTAGCACGTGGTTATGCAGATGCCTTAGCTGAACAAATAAGTGCAAATAATGGCGATAATGAGCAAGAGCTGGTCATCTTTGGTGCGGCTTACAAAGGTATTCCTTTTGTCGCAGCGACGGCGCAAGCGTTATGGCTACATCATGGCATTAATGCCAAATGGGGCTATAACCGTAAAGAAGCCAAAACTCACGGCGAAGGCGGAAATTTGGTAGGTGCTGACGTAACCGGCAAGGCCGTTTGGGTGCTTGACGATGTCATCACAGCGGGTACAGCCATGCGCGAAGTGGTCGAGATTTTAGAGCAAGCAGGCGCAAGCGTTGCTGGTATTATCGTTGCACTCGATCGTAAAGAAAAAGGTCAAGCCGAGCACTCTGCTATCCAAGAGCTTGCCGCGACACTAGAAGTGCCTGTACGTGCATTGGTCGATATCGATGATTTGATCAGTTATTTAGCTGATGACCATGGTGCACAAAACGGCCAGCATAAAGACGCGACCCAGTTAGCCAAAATGCAACACTACCGTGAGCAGTACGGCGTATAGTTGGGCACTGATGTTGTTTAATCAGTTTGTTTCATATCAACAATATAACGTAAGTGATTCTTATCATGAGCCAACAAAAACAAGAAAAGTCGCTAAAAATACTCGTTATTATGGATCCGATCGAGCGGGTTAATTATAAAAAAGACACCAGTCTCGCTATGATGTGGGCCGCTCAAGACCGTGGCCATCAGCTCGGTTATTGTCAGATTCATGACCTGTGGTTGGACCGTGGTCAGTTGATGGTTGATACGCAGCCACTGACAGTAAAGCGTGATCCTGCAGATTTCTATACATTGGGTGATAAAAGCACAGGGCCAGTCGCCGACTATGACGTGATTTTGATGCGCAAAGATCCACCGTTTGATATGCGCTTTATTTATGCCACTTATATGCTCGACCATGCCAAAGCAGCAGGCGTACTCGTGGTCAATGACCCACAGGCGATTCGCGACTGTAATGAGAAGCTATTTGCGACGTGGTTTAGCGATTATATGAGCCCAACGATTGTGACTAGCAAACAAGCACATATTCGTAAGTTCATCGCTGAACAGCAGGACGTCATCGTCAAGCCACTAGATGGTATGGGCGGCACTGGCATCTTCCGTTTAACTGCTGATAGCCCAAACATTGGAGTGACGTTAGAGGTACTGACTGAGCTTGAGACTTTGCCTATCATGGCGCAGCGTTATTTGCCAGAAATCAAAGAGGGCGACAAGCGCGTATTAATCGTCGATGGAGTCGTGGTAGATTATAGTTTGGCTCGTATTCCAACCAAAGGCGAGACCCGTGGTAATCTAGCAGCTGGTGGTAGTGGTGTTGCCATGCCATTGACTGATATTGAACGTCAAGTAGCAGAAGTTGTGGCACCAATCGTCAAAGAAAAAGGCCTAATGTTCGTTGGTCTAGACTTGATCGGTGGACGTATCACTGAGATTAACGTTACTAGCCCAACGTGCGTACGTGAGATTGATGACCAATGCGGTACAGATATCGCGACCGACTTTATTATTGCTATTGAGAATAAATTTACTGCGTAGCTTTCGCTATGTTCAGGAAAGTTTTGAGTTAAGGAGTATTCTGACTACGTAAAACCCGTATTTTGAGGGTTTGTTAGTCATTAATTTTCCTTACCGTTTATTAGCATTACACGACGCCAAGCTATGACCGATCATGGCTTGGATTTTTGTTATTTTTGCTGCATAAAGTACTGTATATAAGACAATGATTTCCTCTATACTATGCGGGCTTTGGCTAGGTCATTATTTTTCATAATTGTTACCGCCGCAGTGAGATAAACCCTTCATATAAATAAAGTAAAGATAGGCAGGCGTTCATGAAAACACCGCATATATTGATGATGGCAGCTGGTACGGGCGGGCATGTTTTTCCAGCGCTTGCAGTGAGCGACGAGCTGACCCAGCGCGGTGCAGTGATTCATTGGTTGGGAACGCCAAATGGTATGGAAAACGGTTTGGTTGAGCCAACAGGTTATCCCTTTCATGCTATTAATATGCAAGGGCTTCGTGGCAAAGGCGTTGGTCGATTATTGAAGCTACCAATGACTCTGTTGTCCGCGACGATGGCAGCTGTAAAAGTGATTCGCAGTAATCAGATTGACGTGGTTGTTGGGTTCGGTGGTTATGTCACTGCACCTGGCGGTATCGCTGCGCGTATGACTAATACGCCTTTGATTATCCATGAGCAAAATGCCATCGCTGGCATGAGCAACCGCTACTTATCTAAGCTGTCGACCAAGACATTACAAGCGTTCGAGAACACCTTTGCTAATAGTCAGCAAGATGCCAAGCTTGAGACAGTGGGCAATCCTGTGCGTAATGCTATCACTGGTGTCGCAGAGCCAACGGTACGCTACGATGTAAATGACAGTTCACCGCTTAAACTGTTGGTAGTAGGCGGTTCACTTGGCGCTCAGGTATTAAATGATACAGTACCAAAAGCATTAGCATTACTAGATCAGCCGTTTGAAGTCTTACACCAGTGCGGACGCAACAATGAAGCAGCCACGCAAGCGGCTTATAGCGCACAAGACCTAAACAACCATCAGTTTACTGTACAGCCCTTTATCAATGATATGGCTGCAGCTTATAACTGGGCAGACATCATCGTTTGCCGCGCAGGTGCATTGACCGTGACGGAAATTCAAAACGTCGGCATCGCCGCTATTTTTGTACCGCTACCGCATGCAGTGGATGACCATCAGACGGCTAATGCACGCACGCTGACCTCACATGAAGCTGCAATTTTATTGCCGCAGTCAGAGTTAACTGCCAAAAGTCTAAGTGATGAGCTCGGCGCACTCAATCGAGAGAAGTGCTTAGCGATGGCGAAAAAAGGCCATGCATTGGCAAATCGTAGTGCGAGTAAGCAAGTTGCTGATATCATTTGGCAAGCGCTATAGTCTGTCATCTATACCCTCATTTGAATTTACTAAGTTTTATTGACCTTTAATAAAGAGAGATCCTTATGCCTACCTCTGCGAAAGCTCTACCTAAGCGTTTGATTGAAATACCAGAAATGCGCCGCATTCAGCATTTGCATTTTATCGGTATTGGTGGCTCAGGCATGTGCGGTATCGCTGAGGTGATGAACAATCAAGGCTATCAGGTCAGTGGTTCTGACATCGCAGAAAGCTTGGTGACTAAGCGTCTACAGCAAATCGGTATTGAGATATCGATTGGCCATGACTCCAAAAACATTGCCAATGCTGACGTTATCGTTGTCTCATCAGCGATTGATCGTAGCAATCCTGAGGTGAAAGCGGCACTTGAAGCTCGCCTGCCAGTAGTACGCCGCGCCGATATGCTTGGTGAACTAATGCGTTATCGTCATGGTATCGCAGTTGCTGGCGCGCATGGTAAAACGACAACGACGAGTTTGCTCACCACAATGATGGCAGAAGGACAGCTAGATCCTACCTATGTTATCGGCGGTAAGTTAAATGCGTCAGGCAAAAATGCAGCATTGGGTAGCAGCCGTTTCTTGGTAGCAGAGGCTGATGAGTCTGATGCATCGTTCTTGTCATTGCATCCGATGGCCGCGATTGTGACTAACATCGACCAAGACCATATGGAAACCTACGAAAACAGCTTTGATAAATTAAAAGCCGCCTATATCCAGTTTCTACAAAACATGCCATTTTACGGTTTGGCAGTGGTCTGCGGTGATGATCCGGAGCTGTATGCGATGATTGATGATATTGGTCGCCCTGTACTGACTTTTGGTCTTGAGCCTTTTAATGATGTGCAAGGTGTTGATTTAGTGACTGAAGGCACTAAAACCCACTTTACCGTATTGCGCCGTGACCGTGAGCCATTACGCCTGACGTTGAACATTCCTGGTACACATAACGTTTATAACGCGCTTGCTGCCATCACGATGGCGACTGATGAAGGCGTTGATGATGCAGCGATTGAGCGTGCCCTGCAGAAATTTGAAGGCGTGGGCCGTCGTTTTGAGCAGCATGCCTCTGTCGATATCGATGATGGTAATGTCTTATTGATTGATGATTATGGTCATCATCCAAAAGAAGTCGATGCGACCATTAAAGCCGCTCGTCAAAGCTTCCCTGATCGTCGTTTAGTGATGCTATTTCAGCCGCATCGTTATAGCCGTACCCGTGATTGCTACGATGATTTTGTAGAAGTGCTATCGAGCGTTGATGAGCTATTATTATTAGATGTTTATTCAGCAGGTGAGAGCCCGATTACGGGCGCTGATACCAAATCACTAGCTCGTAGTATCCGTTTGCGCGGTGAAGTTGAACCGACTATTATTGATAAAGACAATCTAGCTCCTGTTATGCAGCGTTTATTAAAAGCCAACGATATGCTGATTACCCAAGGCGCTGGTAATGTCGGGCAGATTGCTATCGATTTGGCTGCCAATAACCTTTATATTAAGTAAGCTAAAATTTAGGGACAATCCTCATGACAACTGATAATAAAGACAATAATAGCACTCAAAATGCAGCTATCAACGATACATCTTTAGACACGACGACTCATGCAAAAGATGCCAGTCAATTTGGCAAAGTAGCCGTTATTTATGGTGGCAGTAGCAATGAGCGTAGCGTGTCTTTGGACAGTGGTGCGGCAGTATTACAAGCGCTCCAAAACCAAGGCGTTGATGCCACTCACTTTGATCCAAAGCATCAAGACATTACTGAGCTACGCAAATTCGACCGCGTGTTTAATGTGTTGCATGGTCGCGGCGGCGAAGATGGCTTGTTGCAAGGCGTATTACAGTGGTTTGACATACCGCAAACAGGCTCAGGTATTCTAGCTTCTGCACTAGGTATGGACAAAGTACGTACCAAGCAATTGTGGCAAGGCTGCGGCTTATCAACTGCACCATTTTCATTATTGACAGCTGATACTGACTGGCAGCAAGTGGTTAATATGTTAGGTCTGCCACTTATCATTAAACCAGTTCATGAAGGTTCGAGCATTGGCATGACCAAGGTCAACCACCTTGACGAACTGCCTGCTGCTTATGCAACTGCAGTGGAATGTGGTGATGCGGTGATGGCTGAGCGCTGGATTACAGGTCGCGAATTTACGATTGTGATTATCGATGACGAAGCCTATCCAGTGATTCGTCTCGAACCAGCTGATATCACTAATTTCTATGATTTTGAAGCCAAGTACAATCGTAACGATACCAGTTACTACATCCCCTGTGGATTGAGCGCTGCTGATGAAAAGCACTTGCAAGATTTAAGCCTTGCGGCATTTCGTGCAGTAGATGCAAAAGGCTGGGGGCGTATTGATGCTATGCAAGACGAAGCAGGCAATTTTTGGTTGCTCGAAATCAATACCGTGCCAGGTATGACCAGTCATAGTTTGGTTCCGATGGCGGCCAAAGCTCGTGGATTAGATTTTGATGCACTATGCTGGCACATTTTGGCGCAAACGCTATAACTGTTAAATCAACTAAATTAAGCAGATAGTGACGGCTCTTTGTGTCACTAGAGCTGCTACACCACAGCTTCATGTAAACTTGTGTAAATTCGCTGCTACTAGTTGGTGTTTGGCTATTGTTTGAACATAAAATACGTTAATATTGTAAGAATAGGTCTATTTCGGTGATATTTATGTTGTTTTATGAATACAGCTGATAACTTATTCATAATTTAAGAAAAATGTTACGTTTAAATCAACGTAATCGCTGTATATAAGCTATATTTTTAATAAAATTTGATAACATATCAACTTAATAAGCTTCTGCCAAAAATACGCAGATTTATATCAATAAATAGCATGATCAGTTTTATGCAAATATAGGGACAAAGGTCGTTATGGCTCAAACTGTCAACGAGGTAACTGACTTGATGAGTGATACAGCCGGTCGCCCAAAATCTAAAATCCAAGTACCGGCAACGGTAAAGTATCTATTTATGGTACTGGTCTTAGGTTTGCTAGTGCTAATATTAATGATGGGCGGCAAAGCGCTGCGTGATGCACCGCCAGCAAATATTTATGTCAGTAATCAAGGTTTGTCTGCTGCTCAATATCGCTCATTACAAGACGTGATGGAGCAACAGCAAGTAAGTAGCTTTTTTACTTCTGATTTGCAAACATTACGCGACATTACGATGGGCTTAGCTTGGGTAGACCAAGTGAGTATTTCTCGTGATTGGCAACGCGGCATCGTCATCAATGCATTACCCAAGCAAGCAGTTGCTAATTTTGGTACAGAACGTTTGGTCGATGCAAAAGGCGCTGTATTTGTTCCTGCTGATAGTAGAGATTTAACACAAGAACGTTTTGCGACCTTACAGGGTGAGATGTCTCAAGCGCCAGTTATTATGCAACAAATGCAGCAGGTCAATGATTGGTATGCACCGCTTGGTATGCAGGTCGACGATATCATTCTGTCACCGAGAATGACTTGGCTAATCCGCTTTGACAATGGATTACGTGTGATTGTAGACAATGAAAATACGGCGCAAAAACTACTGAATTTAAGCCAGTTGCTTGGCAATCAGTTAAGTACGCGTCGAGATGAAATGCAGTCTGTAGATTTACGATACAAAAATGGCTTTACCATCGCTTGGAACGTAACACAGAGTGCTGAATCAGAATAGCCTAAGTAAGCACTACATCTATACATAACCGATGTGAGCTAATACGGTTTATTTAGTTTGAAGAAAATATGTACAACATCATAGCGTATTAGTAACGCTTTTTTTAATGATTTAATAGAAGAGCATCACTTGCTCTTCTATTTAGCGATAATTTGTCTGGTACCATGAAAAATAATGAAAATCTGGTTGTTGTCCATCTAAGTGCCACGGCAGTATATGTCGTCATAGGCAATGTTGTCTCTGCAAAAGACATTCGTATTTTGGGCGTAGGACAAGTTAAAAACAGCGATTTTTATCAAGGTCAAATAAAGCATCGTGAACGTCTGCAAGGTGCTATCAAGCAAGCCATTCAAGAAGCAGAAGACACCGCTAACTGCCGTGTGCATAGTGTTTGGTTAACGCTTGCGACCCCTGAGCTATCTAGCAAAAACAGTGCTGGAGAGGTCAAAGTAGAAGATGAAGTTGTACGTGCCCAAGATATGGTACAAGCATTGGCTAATGCAAAGTCGCGTGATTTATCATCTGACTATTATTTGATGCATTGCTGTCAGCAAGGTATCTATGTCGATGAGCAAGACTTTATGGTGGATGATGTCATCGAGATGATGGCACACAATATCACCGTGATGTACCACATGATGATGATGCCTGTTGCCAGCCGTCAGAATATCCAAAAGCTATTGCAAAGTTGTGACGTCGGCATTGATCATATTGTTTTCGATGCAGTGACCAGCGCTGAGTATAGTTTGATGACTGAGGAACGTCAGCAAGGCGTTTGCTTAGTAGATATTGGTGCTAGTACGACCAGCATTTGTGTGTATAAAGAGAATAAGTTGATTTTTACACATTGTATAGCAACAGGCAGTCATGAAGTGACAATGGATATTTCAGCTGATTTTGGTATTTCCATGATTGAAGCTGAAAAGCTGAAGAAGTCTCATGGTACAGCTGATGTCAATAGTGTCGATCCAAGCGCCTTCTTTTTGTTCAAGCCTCAAGGATCGGGCGACGAAATAAATATTGGTATCTATAACTTGGCACGTATTATTGAAGCTCGTTACGTTCAGATATTCACTGAAGTAGCGCGTCAATTACACGAAGCAGGTTTGATAGGCTATATCGATAAAGGGATTGTGTTGACTGGCGGCGGTAGTACGATTAAAGGTATGATACCCTTTGCCAAAAAGCTACTAAAAATGCCTGTTGTATTGACCAATACCCATCCTGCTATCAGTGCTTATAATCATTTTGATAATGATGAGTCATTTAAGCTACTTAATAGTCAAGTGAATGACCGTGCTTATCAGACTGCTTTTGGCACATTGTTATATAGTCAGAGTGAGCAATTCCGCCGTAGCGAAAAAAGCGAACCTGAAGCGATTCAAAACAATCGTGTATCAGGCGTGTTTCGGAGTGCAGGTCAACGGTTTGCAAACGTTTTAAAGAAAATATTATAGATCTGTTTAACCTCATATCTAGAGCATTCATACATTATGGAATATCTCTAAGTTGGTTAAACAAGAAAATAAAGTAACATTGCGAATAAATTAGTTTTAAAAATAAAGTATTAAGTGATAATGACATATTATTGTCTATACTGATCGATTTTAGCCATACCCTGTTTTATTTAAATACATTTATATATAGTATGTCGATAGCGCGCCACATGAGTGCGTTACTATGTATCGACTTACACGCTATCTGCAACTGGAGAATCTTTTTTATGTCAAAATACACCATGCCAGATGATAATCAGCTTCAAAACAATGGCCAAGCAAGCTTCACTGTATTCGGTGTTGGTGGCGGCGGCGGTAATGCAGTTGAACATATGGTACAGCAAGGCATCAGAGGTGTAACGTTCGTTTGTGCCAATACAGATAAACAAGCACTAGATCGTCTTACTGCACCGCACAAACTGCAATTAGGTGCAAAAACGAACCGTGGTCTAGGGGCAGGCGCAAATCCAGAAGTCGGTCGTGAAGCAGCAGAGAGCGAAGAAGAAGCGATTCGCGCATTGCTTGAGCACTCGGATATGGTATTTATCACTGCTGGTATGGGCGGCGGTACTGGTACAGGCGCAGCGCCAGTTGTTGCTCGTATTGCGAAGGAAATGGAAGTGCTGACCGTTGCGGTTGTGACCACGCCATTCAAATTTGAAGGTGGTAAGCGTATCAAAGCTGCTAAAGCAGGTATTGAGCAGCTGACTAACTTTGTCGACTCAATTATCACGATTCCAAATGATAAGTTGATGAGTGTATACGGCAACATCTCTATGCAAGATGCTTTTAAAAAAGCGGATGATGTATTGCTGCATGCCGTTCAAGGTATTGCGGAAACCATCGCTAGCGAAGGTATGATCAATATTGACTTTAACGATATCCGTACGGCAATGACTGCGAAAGGTCATGCGATGATGGGTATTGGCCGTGCCAGCGGTGATGATCGTGCGCGTCAAGCGACTGAAAAAGCCATCAGATCACCACTACTTGATGATTTGCGTTTAGAAAATGCAAAAGGTCTACTGGTTAACGTTATTTCCTCAGAGTCATTGTCACTAGATGAAATGAGCAAAATCAGTGCAATAGTCGAAGAAATTACTGATATTGACGACGCTCATATTTTCTACGGTTCTGTGATTGATGAAAAAATGGGTGACGACTTACATGTAACTGTCATCGCAACTGGCTTAACGTTAGATGAAAACGCAGGTCAAGAGCCAGAAGTAGTAGAGCAGCCAGTACCTTCTGTTAATAGCACGCAACCTGTTGATCCTAACGTGCATACCAGCGCTTTAAATAGTCAGAAGCAGTTACAAGCTCAGCAGCATCAAGATACCGTTGCACGTCCTAGCGCAAGTGCACCTCAAGAGCAGCCTAAGACGAAAACAAATAGTATTCAAGACTATTTAAAGCGTCAACAGAATAAATAGTACTTCTAATTTACTGTGAGTAAGAAAAAGCCAGCGTTTTAACGCTGGTTTTTTTGTGGTTAAGGAAAAATGAAACGTCTTGTATAAGAAAAATTATGACAATTTTCTATGTAATCTATATGTATATGATTGTCGAAACGTATATGAGCCTCATTGTTTTATAGCATTAGGTAGGCCATATAAAGTAAAAATCAGCAATAGAATATTGACGATAAGTGTTATCAATCAAGGAGATAAGAAAATTAGCGCTTTTTATATATAGCGAATAAGGGGTCGGTAATGGTACACTATGTCATTTGTAACAAAATATGTGAGAAGACAACCATGAACCAAAGAACCATAAAAACAGCAATAGCCGTTACGGGTACTGGTCTACATAGTGGTCAGCCTGTTGACTTGGAGTTTCATCCACAGCCGATTGACACTGGTATTGTTTTCGAGCGCTCTGATATAGAAGGTAGTCAACCAATTCCAGCGAGTGCGTTTTTAGTACAAGACACGATGATGTCATCGAACTTAGTATTTGGCAGTACACGAGTGGGCACGGTTGAGCATCTGCTTAGTGCCATTGCTGGTCTAGGAGTAGACAATCTGTTAGTTCGTGTCTCTGCTTCAGAGATACCAATTATGGATGGTAGCGCTGCGCCTTTTGTCGCGCTCTTACTAGATGCAGGATTTTGTGAGCAAGAAGCGGCCAAGAAATTCATTAAAATTGTACGTCCAGTACGAGTAAAGCTAGAAGATAAGTGGGCAGAGCTACGTCCTTATGAAGGGTATGAATTAAACTTTGAGATTGACTTTGATCATCCTGCGTTTGATAAGAACTTTCAGCATGCACAGTTGCAGTTCTCTACACAGAACTTCATCGAACAATTAAGCACTGCGCGTACTTTTGGATTTTTACGTGATATAGAAGCGCTACGTCAAAATAACCTAGCATTAGGTGGCAGTATGGAAAACGCCATCGTTATCGATGATGCCAACATACTTAATGCCGAAGGCTTACGTTTTAATGATGAGTTTGTCCGTCATAAAATTTTAGATGCCTTAGGAGATTTACATCTGATTGGCTATCCAATTTTAGGTCGTTTTAATGCCTATAAGTCTGGTCATGCTCTAAATAATTTATTAGTACGTGAAATACTATCTGACGAAGATAACTTTGAAATTGTAACTTTTGATGACAATGTAACTTGTCCAATTGAGTATTTACCATTAAATGGCTTAGTAGTTGAAGGATAAATACAGGAATATACACGAAGTATCGAAACATTTACGCAATATTACATAGAGACGTTATAGTTACATTTATATAATATTATATATTATGAATATAAAGTCTATATTTTTTTGTTACTATGCTCTAGGCTAGAGCATATAAAAGCTTTAAACATTTTTTAAGTCATCCAACGTTTCTCTTTCTATAATGAATAGAGGCGCTGGATGATTTTTTTTGTCTATTGAATTACAAAAAGCTAGTATTCTCAATCTTATTTTAGGGTTCTGTTTACATAAGTTTACAATACGGTCTTCTTGTTTTTAGTGATTTATCAAACGCAAAAGGGCTTTTTTGAGACTTTCATCAGTGGTGACATGCTCAGCAGCCTGTGATATAGTCCGTTTTGTGTTCTGGCTAAGCGCCTGATTTTCATTGGCTTTACGAGAATTTGGTAAGTGCAGTAACGATGCTGATGATTGTTTAGATGAGTAATTATCAGTAGAGTTTTTAGTCACAACGACGCGAATTTGCTTGAGTTGTTTAAATGTAATTGACTGCTCTGTTAGTATTTGCAAATACGAGCTATGTAAATAGCGAATGTGATTTGCTGCTGTCATTGAGCTAACACTTAATATCAACTGCTCAGGTGTTAAGCCTACAACCCAACAGGTATTGAGTATTTCTTCAGGTAGACAGTCTACTAATAGCTCTTTTATCTCGCTGGTTGCTTCTATATATAGTCGCATGTTGTTAGCAAGGGTTTGAGGTAGCGCGCTACCAGCAAATGCTTGATGATCTATAAGCTGGGCAAGCCGATTAGGTTTTTTTTTTGACATCGTAAGTACTCATCTAATAGGTGACACACTCGATACTCATAACAGACATGCCAAAAGCAATATATAGCAGATGGCTTATAAGATAGTTGACTAGGTGGGAGGTACTACTGGCACTAGTCACTATTTGAAAAGAATGAACCGTTGTAATAGGGATTTTATCACGTCTATTTGATGATTATATCCTCTAAATTAATTGATGCTTCGTTATGGATGACGAGCAGACTTGTATTAACAATAGGTAGTAAATTTATGAAACAAGCTTTATTAATTTTGTCAGTATTGGGAATGGGTATCGCACAGACAAGTGGTGCTGCCGAGACAACCTTTCAACCAAATAATACCTTGAGTCATACCATCACAAATATCTCTACTTCTGCCAACTATGGTTCTAGTCGCAACATCTATAGCACTAACAGTGGTGCACATGTATATAGCAATGATGAAATCAGTCAAGCCATTGACAACCTAAGTGCTCATGCGAAGCAAAAAGAATATCAGCTAGCCTCACTTACTAGCCGCTTATCATACGAGCAGCGTCAGCAGCAAGCAAGTCGTATCCCTGATAGTAATTCTGCACCTGCTATTGCTGCAGCACGCGCATCACGAGTGGCTTTGTCTAGAAGCTCTGGTTATTGTGCCCGTTATGTACGAAAAGCACTACAGTCAGCAGGTTACGAATTTACGCCTAACCCTTCAGCCTATCAGTACGCCTCTCGTGGCACGCTAGCCCAAGCCGGCTTTACCAAGATCAGTAACGACATGGCACCACAAGTTGGTGATGTCGTTGTCTATAACCGCACGTCAAGCCGTCCACATGGCCATATCCAGATTTTTGATGGCAATGACTGGGTATCTGATTTCCGTCAAAACAGCATTAGCCCTTATAGCGGTACATACAGCTATACGACATGGCGTGATTCGCAGTATGTTGATGATGCATCAGATCGTGGTATCTACCTTGCGATGGCTGACAAATAAACATCGGTTAAATGAAGTAAGCATCAGTTAAATAGAACTAAGGTTTTCTCCAAGCTCAGTAATGCTCTTTATGACATTACTGGGTTTTTTTGTGCTTTGAATAATTATATCTAAGAATCGCTGTATTTAAATGAGTTCAGCTCATATAAACAAATCAAAGCTCAAATTTTGGCCAATAGTCGCGATTGTGAAAATCAGGCGGGAAGGCATGGCCCGAGGCAAAGTATAAGTCAGTTTTGCCAAACCATAAGATGACACAAGGATGTATTTGCTCGATCCTCATGTTTGCAATAGCGTATTGTTGATTTGGTAGCTGCGTTATAGGTAGGCTAAAGCTGCGCTCATAATGAGCAGGTGTCTGCACTGCCGTTAAAGTGCTAGATAGTAGGCTTGCTACTGTTAAGGATGTCAAATCCTTATGGTTATTCCAACCAATAGATACGCGCGTGGTTCCATCGGTCTCGTACAACGGTGCAGGCGGTAGTACCGCAGGGTTACGATAGCTCACAAATTGATAAAGTGCGTAACGACCATCAGGGTTAGCATTAATCTCTATATAAGCGGTTGCTTGCTGAAATGGTATCTTGTGCAGTTCTGTCTGGTCAGATGCCACGATATCTTCAGCATCAGTCTTACTACCATCAACCTCACTGCCAGCAATAAAACATTCAAGGCACGTTTCTTCCCATAGGTAATCAGTGAAATTTACTTGAGTTTGTTGCCATGTTGACCAATTGAGTTGGTTTGCTAGAATTTGGCTAGGCAGAGTCACTTCATAGGTCAGCACTAGTTGCAAAGCTGGCTGTTGGATGATCTCTGCACTTACTTTGATAGAGATATTCTCAAGCGCTTCTATAGACACGCCTAATTGCTGAGCGTCTTTTGCTATCGTCTCGGTGGCTATAGAGAGGTTAAAAGATTGGTTCATTATAAGTACATCTCGATGGTAATAATAAAGAGGTGATAGTGACAAGAGAAATCGTACTGATTAAGGATACTAATACTATAGGGTAAGTATAACCAAGACTATCGGAAAACATAAAAGCCGCGAGCAAGATGCGTCGCGGCCTTTGTATTTCATTATCGTTTGGCTATGATATAAGTGAGTATAAAACCCAGTCACTTAAGTCTAGTCGGGCATGACATATTACTGTGCGTGACGTGCTAGGTTAGACAGTTTTGGATTGGCATTTGGGTTTTTGCGTAGTAATAATGCCATACGACCAATAGAATGAACCAAAGACGCATTAGCCGCTTTAGCAAGTTCAGCGCCAACGATGTCACGCTCTTCTTTCGTGCCAGCAGGCAATTTCACTTTGATAAGCTCATGATCTGTTAGCGCGCGATCGATTTCTTCAGTAATGGTTGGGGTAATACCCTTGTTGCCGATCATAACGATAGGCTTTAGCTCGTGACCGATGCCTTTTAGACGTTTGATGGTAGCGTTATCGAGTTGCATAGAATTCCTAAGTGTTGGTAAAAATAAAAATGGTACTGTCAAAAACAGTTATTGATCATTATAGATAATCTGTGACCATCTTGCATGAGATCAGCAGGATTTTGCACGATTTTACGTGACGAAAATGTTAAACTGAATGTTTGGTACATTATAAACGCTACTGCCTTATAAAACAGTTATTTAACCAATAGAATTTGGTCAGTTTGCAACCAACCATGAATAAAAAATCTGATTAACACTGTATTTAGAATAATCCGCAACGGATTAATATCAGTCTGTAAGTGATAGAGCAATTAAAGCAGCTAGATTTAGTAAAGCAATAGGAGCAGGTATTTTGGCCACGCGTATCGAAAACAAAAAACTATCAAAGAGCAGCAGTGCTTGGATGAAAGAGCATATTGACGATCATTATGTGCAAAAAGCTCAAAAAGATGGCTACCGTGCCCGTGCCGCTTATAAATTATTAGAGATTAATGAAAAAACCAACCTGATCAAAAAAGGCATGACGGTCGTAGATTTGGGCAGTGCGCCTGGTAGCTGGTCACAAGTCGCTGGTCGATTGGTAGGTGATGATGGTATCTTGATTGCCTCTGATATTTTGGCGATGGATACCTTGCCTGATGTGACCTTTATTCAGGGTGATTTTCGTGAAGCTGAAGTGTTTGATGCCATTATGGCAGAAGTGGGTGATAGACAAGTCGACGTGGTATTGTCTGACATGGCACCCAATACTGCGGGAAATAGCGCTATCGATCAGCCACGTATGATGTACTTATGTGAGCTAGCAGTAGACTTCGCGCTCGCAACCTTACCAGAAGGTGGCGCACTTATTATGAAAGTGTTTCAAGGTGAGGGTACACAAGAATTACGCAAGCAGATGCAGCAGGATTTTAGTAAGATTCGTAGTATAAAGCCAGGTGCGTCACGACCACGCTCAAAAGAGATGTTTTGGATAGCGATTAAATAGTTTTAACATCAATAGGTTGCTACTCTTGTAAGCGTGAGGGTAAACCACCATAAAGTGTTATTATCGCGATATAAAAGATGCGTAAATTGTTAAATGAATAATCGTGAAACCTGCTTGAATTATGCGGGTTAGCACCACATATCATGGTATATTACCTTTGTTTTTAGCATACGTTTTAGGCAAAGTCGTCTGATAATAAGCGTTTTACAAGCTCAGTGATCGTATATCTATGTTTATCTCATAATGATTATTTATAAAAACAATTTTTAGGCTACCTATAAATCATATAAGTTTAATTTAGCAGTTTTTTATTATCGGGATATTCGTTAAAAATGAGCAATACGTTTATAGACGTCACGTGTTTAATAAACACACCAATAAGTAAGGGATGGGAATAACTAGTGAGCGACATGGTAAAAAATACCTTATTGTGGCTGGTGGTAATCGGCGTTTTGGTGCTGGTGTTTAGCGGCTTTGATCAATCCTCTGAGCCGGATAACCTTAACTACTCTGAGTTTGTGACCGCAGTGTCAGAAAACCAAGTAGCCAGTGTCGAGATCGACGGCGAACAGATCACCGGCGAAAAGAAAAATGGCTCATCTTTTGAGACCATTAGACCAGCTGTGTCAGATGACCAGCTCATGCCAATGCTACGTGAGAACCAAGTCGAAGTTCAAGGAACTGCACCAAAGCGCCAAAGTGTATTGATGCAATTACTGATAGCCAGCTTCCCAATTCTATTGATTATTGGTCTGTTCTTATTCTTTATGCGTAATATGCAAGGCGGTGCTGGCGGTAAAGGTGGCGGCCCAATGAGCTTTGGTAAATCGAAAGCGAAAATGCTGACCGAAGATCAAATCAACGTTAACTTCGAAGATGTGGCTGGTTGTGAAGAAGCTAAAGAAGAAGTCGTTGAAGTAGTTGAATTCTTACGTGATCCAGACAAATTTACCAAGTTGGGTGCAACGATTCCTCGTGGTATCTTGATGGTAGGTCCTCCTGGTACAGGTAAAACCTTGTTAGCGAGAGCTATTGCTGGTGAAGCTAAAGTGCCGTTTTTCTCAATTTCAGGTTCTGATTTTGTTGAAATGTTCGTCGGTGTTGGTGCATCACGCGTACGCGATATGTTCGAACAAGCGAAGAAAAGCGCTCCTTGTATCATTTTTATTGATGAGATTGATGCAGTCGGTCGTCATCGTGGTTCCGGTATGGGCGGCGGTAATGATGAGCGCGAGCAGACATTGAACCAGTTATTGGTTGAAATGGATGGTTTTGAGGGCAATGAAGGCGTTATCGTTATTGCTGCAACTAACCGTGCTGACGTGCTTGATAAAGCATTACTGCGTCCAGGTCGTTTTGACCGTCAGGTACAAGTAGGCTTGCCGGATATCAAAGGCCGTGAACAAATCCTAAAAGTTCATTTGAAAAAACTGCCAAACACAATTAGTGTAGATGCCAGTTCTCTTGCTCGTGGTACGCCTGGATTCAGTGGTGCACAGCTTGCCAACCTTGTAAACGAAGCTGCATTGTTCGCCGCGCGTCGCAACAAGACTAGCGTCGATATGAATGACTTTGAAGATGCAAAAGACAAGCTATATATGGGTCCTGAACGCAAGTCCATGGTGATCCGCGAAGAAGAGCGCCGTGCGACTGCATATCATGAAGCGGGTCATGCGTTAGTAGCTGAGCTATTGCCAGGTACAGATCCGGTGCATAAGGTTACTATCATGCCGCGTGGCTTTGCCCTTGGTGTCACTTGGCAGTTGCCTGAGCATGATCAGACTAGTATGTATAAGTCGAAAATGCTGAGCGACATTGCTATTTTGTTCGGTGGTCGTATTGCTGAAGAAGTGTTTATCAATCAAATGTCAACGGGTGCTTCGAATGACTTTGAACGTGCTACTAAAATGGCACGTGCGATGGTCACGAAGTACGGTATGTCTGATGCACTTGGTATTATGGTGTACGAAGATGACGATAACTCGCAAGGATATTTCGGCGGTGGTGGTCGTACCATCTCTGAAGCTACGCAGCAGAAGGTCGATGAAGAAGTGCGTCGTATGTTAGAAGAGCAATATGATATCGCTCGTGAATTGATTGAAGCCAACCAAGACAAAATGCATGCAATGGTTGATGCGCTGATGAACTGGGAAACTATTGATCGTGACCAGCTGCAAGATATCTTAGCAGGTGAAGAACCACGTCCACCTAGAGTTTATCAGCATAACGAAGTAAACTTATCGAAAAATGACGTTAAAACGACTGGTGCTACACCGCCACCATTACCAGCGATGTAAGTGCTAGCATATTCATGTTTTACGAAAAGCCCTTTATGATAAAGGGCTTTTTTATTGTCATCATTTTATTAATGGTTTAGAACCCTATAAGATTTACTGGTATCATAAGCATAGATAACAATAAATAGGGCGTGTTGAACATTCACAAATAGGCACTGCTAATCGCTAAAACCTTTCCAGACAAGGCATAAAGTGACGGTAATGCTCCAGCCTTAAATAGGTTTGCAACGTACTGCTTGTATGGATCTGGGGGCAGTTTTAGGCTCAGCTCTAATATTAACAGAAGAAAACAGGACTCTTTTTTGCCATTTCATTGTTAAAAATACACGCTTAGAATGACTAAACTTACTATTTTTAACGTCGAACTGTCTAAAAAATAGTCTCTGTCAGTGCCATGGTCGAATGTTCAACACGCCCTAAAACTGTATTACAAACTTTACTTGTGATGGATTATTCATGTCATTTTTCCAACCTTTACCCAAATATCAAATGTCTAGCCGTGATAAAACCTTAGATTTGTCGCAGCCACATGTCATGGGCATCTTAAACGTAACGCCAGATTCATTTTCAGACGGTGGGCAGTTTAACGCAGTAGATAAAGCCGTCGCTCATTGTCAGCAGATGATAAATGAAGGCGCTACTATTATCGATATCGGTGGTGAGTCTACTCGTCCAAATGCGCAAACTGTGGCGACTGATGATGAGATACAACGAGTTGTACCAGTGGTCCGAGCCATTCGTCAGCACTGTGGTGATGCCATTTGGTTATCGATTGATACTAGCAGTCCTGAAGTCATGCAGGCAGCATTTAATGAAGGTGCTGACATTTGGAACGATGTACGAGCACTGAAACGTACTGGTGCGGCAGAGCTGGCGGCTAAGCTTGATATACCAGTCATGCTAATGCATATGCGCGGTGAGCCAACGACAATGAATAATCTGGCACAGTATGACAATGTGATCGATGAAGTGCGTACAGAGCTGCTCGACCGTATTAACGAAGTAGTGAGCATCGGCGTCAAACAAAGCAATATCATTATCGATCCAGGTTTTGGTTTTGCTAAGAACTATGAGCATCACTGCGCATTGTTAAGCCAGCTGAGCAGCTTGCAAACATTAGGACTGCCAATGATGTTTGGCATTTCTCGTAAGCGGTTTTTAGCAGAAGTATTGACCAAAAGTGGTGCTGAAGCTGTGAGTACGACGCAAGCGGTAGAACGTGATTCGGCAGGAACCGCAGCTGGACTATTGGCCTTACAGCAAGGCGCAAGTATCATTCGTACGCATAATGTGGCGATGATGCAGCAAGCAGTGGCCTTATGGAGTCAACTGTCTGCATATCGTTGTTAATTTCATTCTACATGTCCGAATGCATAGTGAGATTTCAAGACTATAAATATTCTATACGCTATGCTTAGCGTCTATTTTTAAACTATCTAAACCAATAAAACTATCTCAGTTAATAAGAGTAAAACTATGACAAGTACAACTCAGCCAGAACCGACCAATGAACAGCGTCGTATCATTTATCAAGCTCGCCGCGGATTAAAAGAATTGGATTTTTATATTGATCCTTACGTCAAAGAGCTGTACCTGACAGCAGATGCTACTGAACAAGCAACATTTGCAGAAATGCTCACTCATGAAGACCCAGACTTGCTAGACTATTTTACCAATCAAAATCGTCCAGAAGAGGATGACATCTGGGCATTGGTCAATAAGATAAAAACATGGCGCCATACCAAAGACTTGGTTTAGGTCTTAAGGAACGGGTCAGTACAATATCTAACGTTTCCCATGGTACGCTTATATGACGCTAGTAACCTCGCTACGTATTGATACAGTTATCACGCATGCCAGTTATTTACGCGCGCTGCTATATGTAGCTTTGACTGGCGTTATGATGATATTGGCATGGTTTGCATCTTTGGCCTTATGGCAGTATTTACTGATCTTAATAGTCTCGGCAGCGGTCGCAAGTTATCTGATTATATCGAGACCAATCCTATTACATATTAGTCAGCCATCGCTCAGTCAGCGGATTGATAAAGAATGGCAATTATTGATACGAACGGGCCGCGGCGATGAGTTATGGCAAGCAGAGTTAGTCGATATAAATTGCTACCAGTGGGCGATGAGTATCGAGTTCAATATCGTTGAGCCTTATCAAAGATCGTTTTCGACTACTATATTCCGCGACCAAGTAAATTCTGAGCAATGGCGACAATTAAATATTTTAACCAATATCAGTAAGGGTAATGCTAGATAACTGGTTATCTACTGGTCTTAGACTTCTCCTTTTACGATGAAAAATCTCTACACGTCATAACAAAATAGCTATCTCAAAGGACAAAGAGGTTTGTTATATTAAAATCTGTTCTATTAAAAATAGAAAATAAAACTCGTAATTCTGCTATCCCGTTATTAAAGAACATATAGGTAGATATGAGGTTTCATAAATTTTAGCAGTATTTTTGTACTAAACAATACGATAAAAAGAGGAATAGATAATGAGCTTATTAGGGAATTTAGTGAGCCAAGTGGCACGTAGTGCAATGAATCCAGACGACGCTCAGCGCAATCCAGTTAACCAACGTACTGAAACACGGCAGACTGGCGGACTAGGTGATATTTTAGGTAGTGTGCTGGGCGGTGGCAGTCAGGCAGGTGGTTATAGCCCTCAACAAAATAGCCGTCAAGCAGATAATGGTTTTGGCTTAGATGACATCATTGGTGGTCTCACGGGCGGTAGTCAGCGCGGTGGTATGAGTTCAGGTGCTGGTGGACTCGGTGATATTTTAGGTAGTGTATTAGGTGGTCAGCGTACTAATAGTGGGTTTGGTGGTAAAGGTATGCTCGTTGCAGCATTGATGCCTATGGTACTTAGCTGGATCAAACGTAATGGTGGTTTGAGCGGTGCATTGTCGAAAATCACTGGTATGGGCTATGAAGGTCAAGCACGCTCTTGGATGAGTAATAACGAAGCAAATGATAATTTAGATCCAAACGAAATTAATCGTTTGTTTGATGAAAACGAAATTCAGCAAGTAGCCGCTCATACTGGTGCTAATGAAACTGAGGTAAGACAGGGACTTGCTGAGCTGTTGCCTGAGGTAATGAATCAGCTAACGCCTAATGGTAATCTAGATAATGAGTCTGAAGCCAATGAAGAGATAGATCAAATCATTAGCCAGCTATCTAGCCGTCTTGGTAATTTTAAGTAGTCTTTTATAAGTTAGGTTTCTATTCACAAAACCAGTTATCTTGATGAAAATCTAACAGAAAACTCATTATGAATTTATCTTTTAATCTAAATGGATATGTTAAAAATAGTAAACAATGGCGTAAGGATTCTATAAATCTTATAGAATAACTAGGACAATCACTTCAGTTATGGCAGTAACATGTGTCATCTTCAAAATCTTAAGGTAAAAAATCTTAAGGTAAATGTTCTGTCTATTTACTCGTCTAATGATTCTATAAGGATTTTTATTTATGCCATTTAAGCCTGTTCAAGCGGCTATTGCTATTTTAGTTGGTTTGATAATTTGGTTTGTCATCCCAGTACCAACGGGTGTCACACCAGAAGCATGGCATATGCTGGCACTATTCATCGCTACTATCGTTGCCATTATAGGAAAAGCACTACCTATTGGCGCGATTGCAATTATTGCAGTTACTTTAGTCGCGTTGACAGGCGTAACTAGTGATAGTCCGAAGCAAGCCATTAGCGATGCATTATCTAGCTATTCAAGCCCTTTGATTTGGCTCATTGGTATTGCGGTGATGATATCACGTGGGTTGATCAAGACAGGACTGGGTCGCCGTATCGCTTATTATTTCATTTCTATCTTTGGTAAAAAAACCATTGGCGTGGCTTATTCCTTGGCCGCTGCTGAGCTGATGGTTGCACCCATCACACCTTCTAATACGGCGCGTGGTGGTGGTATTATTCACCCTATTATGAAATCCATTGCGCAGAGCTTTCACTCGACACCAGAGGAAGGTACTCAAAACAAAATTGGTCGCTATTTAGCGATGGTGAATTACCACGCCAATCCTATTACTTCTGGTATGTTTATCACTGCTACGGCTCCCAATCCTTTAGTCGTAGAGCTGGTCAATAAAGCAACAGGTGGCGATATTCAGCTGTCATGGACAACGTGGGCAGTAGCAATGTTTATACCTGGGATGCTTTGTCTAATCGTCATGCCATTAATTATTTATATGATCTATCCACCTGATGTCAAAGCAACACCTGATGCAAAAAACTTCGCAAAAGATAATCTGACCGAAATGGGTCAGATCAGCACCCATGAAAAAATAATGCTCGGTGTATTTGGTCTTATGTTGGTATTGTGGGCTAATATTCCTGCGTTAATTTTGGGTGAGCAGTATAGCGTTGATGCCACCACAACCGCCTTTATTGGCTTGACGACATTGATATTGACTGGTGTATTGACGTGGGATGACATTCTAAAAGAGAAGTCTGCATGGGACACCATTGTTTGGTTCGGTGCACTGATTATGATGGCCGCCTATCTGAACAAGCTTGGTTTGATTAGCTGGTTCGCGGGCAATATTGAGTCTCTTATTGGAACGACTGGGGTAGGTTGGATAGGTGCAGTGACAATTCTGACCTTAGTCTATTTATATATACACTATTTTTTCGCTAGTACTACCGCCCATATTACTGCACTATTTGCAGCATTTTATGCGGTTGGCCTGACATTAGGCGCGCCGCCAATGTTATATGCTTTAATCTTAGCTGCAGCGGGTAACATCATGATGACGTTGACCCATTATGCGACTGGTACGGCCCCTGTAATTTTCAACTCGGGTTATGTGACGTTGAAAGAGTGGTGGGGTATTGGTGCGATTATGAGCGTAGTTAACTTAGTCATTTGGATAGGTGCTGGTTTAATTTGGTGGAAAGTGCTTGGTTATTATTAATAAGCCATCTAAATCTATAGTCATTCCACTATAAAAGTATTACCGCGCTAACCTCGCTTGAAGTATTTAATGTACATCTATACTAAGTTGCCTTGTACTACTTTTAAATTGAATCGACTACACTGTTTTACCTAGTCAATTTATAGGTGAGTATTGGCTAAAAACGCTCATCTAACGTGTCTAGCGTATAGTTAAGCGCGGCAAAACATATATCAGTATTGAATCCTCTATATTGTAGAAACCGAAACTGCTTGGCTTTGTCTTTTTGTTCAACAGGTATGTTATCGCCATATTTCTTAATACGTGCTGTGACAGCCAATTTCAGCCAGTCTACCCCATCGACCAAGTTGTCATCATTATCATCTACAAACTCACTAAATTCATCAGACTCAGTATTCGCCATATCGATTAGCTCATCGATGTTACCTGGCATAGCAATCTTCTTGCGATAGAATTCTTGTTTGATCCGACCACGTCCGCGGCCTTTGCGAATGTTCTCACTTATCAACATTAGGGTAGTGCGATAATCACTTTGATAACCTTTTTCTTCAAACTCATCAAGTAGTGCGTCAATTTTTTCTGGGTCTTGTTCTTTGTCGATCAGCTTTTGCTTTAGCTCAGCCTTACCGTATTCGCGGCGTGATAAATAATAAAATGCGAGCCAACGTAATCGACTTTCTGCTTTAATCGCATCGATCTCTGCTTGTTTTTGTTCAGGGGTTCGTAAGTAAGCTTTGAGCGCGGCTGGTATGTTATCGTTTTGGCTGTCTGCTTCACTACCATTGATAGCAAAAAGCTCAGCTTCATGTTCTGAGTTTTTGGATAGTGGCTCAGTGCTATCACTAGTACCAGTGGTCAAACCATCACTAATTTCGTCATTATGAATGTCGAGTTTGACTTCTGCCAGCATCTCTTTGATGGTTTGCGCTTCAGGTGGTTGATATATAGGGGTATCACTAGGCTCAGCGGTAAAATTAGCCGCTGGGTGAAAACGCTTTTTACGTTTTTTAGATTTAGAGTTCTTTTTTGACTTAGGAGAGGAGTCTTCAAAGAACGCTGTATCAATAGTAGCGTCATTCTTGACTGAATCATCTTTATTTGAGCGGGTAGTCCGTTTACTAGGTTTCTCTCGTTTTTTAGGCTCTTTCGTATGAGAGTTTTTGGACAGTTTTTTTGGTTTGCTATCAATAGAACTAGCTGAGTCGGCACCCGACTCAGCTAGGATTTCAGCTAAGGTTTTAATTTTCATAATGAATCATATTAACTGACAACGGTTAATCGTTAAACCATTATTGTACAGGTTCAGAAGCCTGTTCTGCTTCTTCAGTTTCGTCGGCTTTGCTCTTTTTCTTTGTACCAAGCTTTTCGTCACGAATTTTGTCTTCGATTTCTTGAGCAATGGCAGGATTCTCTTTTAAGAAAAGCACAGAGTTGGCTTTACCTTGACCGATTTTTTCGTCGCCATAGCTGTACCAAGATCCTGCTTTGCCAACGGCTCCAATCTCCACGCCTAAGTCGATAACTTCGGCTAAATGGTTAGTACCTTCACCGTAAGTAATTTCGAACTCAGCTTGGCGGAAAGGTGGTGCCATTTTGTTTTTAATGACTTTGACACGGGTCTGGTTACCGATGATTTCATCACCATTTTTGACCGCACCAATACGGCGAATATCCATACGTACAGAGGCGTAGAATTTCAGCGCGTTACCACCAGTCGTCGTTTCGGGGCTACCGAACATAACACCGATTTTCATACGGATTTGGTTAATAAACACCACCATACAGTTAGAGCGTTTGGCGTTACCAGTGATTTTACGTAGGGCTTGGCTCATCAGACGCGCTTGTAGACCCATGTGTGAGTCGCCCATTTCACCTTCAATCTCGGCACGTGGTGTCAACGCAGCTACTGAGTCAATCACGATCATATCGATTGCGCCTGAGCGTACCAACATGTCGGTAATTTCAAGTGCTTGCTCGCCATTGTCAGGCTGCGAGAGCAATAAGTCATCAGTGTTTACTCCAAGCTTGCGTGCATAAACAGGGTCGAGCGCATGCTCGGCATCTATAAAGGCACAGGTACCGCCTTGCTTTTGACATTCTGCAATAGCTTGCAGGGTCATCGTCGTCTTACCTGAACTTTCTGGACCGTAAATTTCAACGATACGGCCTTTTGGTAGACCACCAATACCAAGCGCAATGTCTAATCCTAGAGAGCCTGTAGAGACCACATCGACATCCATAATGGCCGAGTCATCGCCTAGATGCATGATGGTGTTTTTACCAAATTGCTTTTCGATTTGACCTAATGCCGCTTTGAGGGCTTTGGCTTTATTGTCGTCCATATTGGATTCCTTGTTTTCGGTAGTTAAGTTGATGCTATAAATAAAATATTGGTACTGTTAAAACTTTTGGCAAACGCATACTGACTGTTATGAAATCGGCAATTATTTTTTGGCTGTTTTATCGAAAAATAGGTTGTCACGTGACTGGTATAGGTAGTAGTATCGAATGTATCGTTCTACTATACAGTAAAATTAAATAGCGAGAGAAGTAAAAATAAGTCCGTAATACACTGTCGTTATCGTTGTTTTTAAGTCAGACTTGGCGTGCTAATTACTCGACTCAACTTCTTAACGCTGTTGATTTGATAAGGTAATTATAACAAAAGCAAAGCACTATAATGAGCGTTGAGGGATGCTAGACGACACTATCTGTCGTATGGTATGACGCTAAAAATCTATAGAAATGATGCGATAGGTCGCTGTTGTTTTGAACCTGATAATGACTATGCTTGTCAATAGATTTGGGAGTTGTCCACAACAAATAAAAGGCTTATTTTCGCTAATTGTGAAACATTATGAATAATTAAATTATTTTAGAAATTATTTAAAATAATTTTTTATGTGTATAAATTTAATGTAAGTAACTGATTTTAAAGGTTTTATAAATTGTACAAAAAATGAACGATTTTACCTTATCCTTTAAGTTGCTTAGCTATAAAGTTGTCAAGTAGTGACTTATGCACAGGGTTATCCACAGCTTATGGGGAGAACTCTGTAAAGCCTTATAATACATAAGTTTACGTAGATTATTAGTATTAGGAATGGATTCTATATTTCGTTTCTAATCACTTTACAGGTTCTATTTTATCTATAAACAACCCTATGAGCGCTATGTTTCACAAATTATAAATTTATCTTTTTTTATGCATAATCATACTATAGGCATTAAAAGTCAGGAGTATGACTCAAGATATACATCTAAGATGTCAGTAGACATAGTTGTGCATAGGATGTCTAGTATTTTTAGAGATATTTTCTACAGCCTATAGAAGGCCAAAAAAAAGCGGCTACATCAGATAGCCGCTTTGTTAAAACACTTAAAAGTAGAGCTGTATTGGTCAGTCTTTGATATAGATCAAATCCCACACACCATGCCCACGGTCGAGGCCACGACGCTCAAACTTAGTCATTGGACGAAAGTCAGGACGCTCAGTGAAATTACCTGTACCTGCTTTGTTGGTCAATCCAGCGAAACCATCCAATACTTCAACCATCCAAAATGCATAATGCTCCCAGTCAGTTGCTGTATGGAACCAGCCACCTTGTTTTAAGCTGCGCGTAACGATGGTCATACGTTCAGGACTGACGAAACGACGCTTATAGTGACGCTTCTTTTGCCATGGATCAGGGAAGTATAGCTGAATACGGTCGATATGGTTTTCTGGTAGCTGCTTGAGCAATTGAATGGCATCACCGTTGATGATTTTCACGTTGCTCAAATTTTGGGTGCCAGCCATATACGCACATTTACCAATACCAGGCTCATGCACTTCTACACCGACAAAGTTACGAGTAGGGTCAGCGGCCGCCATTTCAATAAACGAATCACCCAAGCCAAAACCAATCTCTACCGTAAGCGGTGCATCTGGACCGTTAGGGCTATCAGCGAATAACGTACGTAGGTTGTCAATACCGGTAAGATCACCATCACCAAAACTGTTATTGACCAAATACTCAGAAAATTCTGGAGCAGTTAGTGCAAGCTCAGCGTTTTTGTTCATGTGCGTACGGCGCTTCATAAACGTATTGACGATGCGGATATGCTTGTCAGAGGTCGGCTCTATCTCTTGGCTAGTGCTGTTATCGATATCGATAGGCTCGCTTGTGCTATTAAGGGTTTGCTCATCAGTAGTATCGGTACTATTGACGTTGTCATTGATATCAGAATGTTGACTCATAGGATTCGTAAGGCTTAATTAGGTGGGTGATGTTTGCTTATTATAAGTTAAATCCATACAACTGTGAACGGACAATCCTATTTTCGCGTATTTGCTGGTCAGTGCTGTGGTTTCTCTATGTTACACACGGGTTTTGGCGTTATCATATAATGGTATTTTTTAAATGCTTTTTCTAAGAGTCAGTAAGTAGAGCGTGTTGCCATGTTATTTATCGAGACAGATTCACCGCCACCATTTTATCAAGAGTCGTTAACACCTGCTAAACGTAAGCAGTTAGACAAGTGGTTCATCGGTAATCGTACCCAGCGTTATTATCTCAAACGTTTTGAGCAGTTTGATCAGCAAGGTTATTTGTCGCCAAAATGGCACTGGGCTGCATTTTTTATCACTTTTCCTTGGCTGCTATATCGCAAGCGCTATATGGATGCGATTGTCTATAGTGTCGCAGGGTGGTCTTTTATCCAGCTTAATGTCGCGCTGGTGCTAGTCGCTTTTGAATTTATAGCGATGTCCTATGTACCAGATGCTTATCAGATGGCAACACGTATCGGTATTGCTGCCGTTATTTGGCTATTTTGGTCGTTTATGGTGGCATGTTGGACGGATGCGTATTACTACCGAATGGCAAGGCGAGAGATCGCTGATGCGATAAATGATCATCCGCGAGATGAGGCAGCACAGAAGGCGCATCTGCAAAGAGAAGGCGGTGTTAGCTTATTCGGACTGGCATTGGGGTTTGGTTTTTTTGCGTTTTCGCTATTGGTGATTAAGGTGCAGTTCTTACCGATTATTGCCAAGCCAAAAGCAAACGAAGTGTTGTTTGATGCTTATGATATTGCAAAGAATGCTCAAAACCGAGTGGCGTTGATTTATCAGCAGACAGGGCAGTGCCCAGTAAATCTGCCCCTGAGTACCGAGCAGCAGCAACTACGCATGCATGTCGATACTCAGGCCGCTGGTGTGCCAAAAACCGACTGTGCGGTAGTGGCAACGATTCAGAACGTGACGTTTCCAATACGCTATTTAAACGAGCAGACGCTGGTCTTTTATCGTATACCAGACAGTGATAATTGGGATTGCATCAGCTCACTGAATAAAAAACAAGCCCCTAAAAACTGCATAGCTGATTAGGGGCTGTATTTCACGAGTACTTGTAAATGTTGCTAGTACTGAGAGCTACTGCTTAGGGTTAATGCTTAGAGTCCGTTGCAGTATCATCTTTTTCCTCAACTGGTGTTGCTTGGCTCTTTAACGCCTCATAAAAATCGGTCAAATCCATTTTACGTGCTTTACCAATATCTTCATCAAACAAGCTTTCAAGCTCAGCCATTGCTGATTGCGCGGATTCAATCATGCTGGCTTCATCATCATAGATAGCTTGTTGGCGTTCTATCAAGTCATCATCATAGTCACGGAATGTTTTTACTGTTTCTCGCGCTTTTTCTGGTGAGATGCCTAATAACTGTAGTGATTCGCGTGACATGTCCAAAGACGACAAATAAGTCTCACGCCAAATGTGTCGCACGCCAACCTCACGCAAACGATAATAGTGCTGACGATCGCGCGCTCTTGCCAATACAATCAGTTCAGGATAATTCTTACGAAGATACTGAGCGGTGGTGATAGAACGCTCTAAGTCATCGATGGCAAGAATAAACACACGCGCTTTTTGAATGCCTGCAGCTCGCAAAATCTCAGGGTTTTTCGGGTCGCCATAATAGACTTGGTTACCGAATTTTCTTACAAAATCTACTCGGTTTGCCGAGCGTTCAATGGCGGTAAATTCGATATTATGCATGCGCAGTACACGGCCAATAATCTGACCGACACGGCCAAAGCCTGCAATAATTACCTGATGTTCATGATCAGGAATGGTATCGTATTCGCGGCTCGGTTTGCTCTTGGCAAATAGCGGCTCACCTACTTTTTCTAACAGCAAGAATGCTAAAGGTGTCAGTGCCATTGAAATAGTAACGACAAGGTTAAGGGTGTTAGCAAGCTCGGGACGTAAGACGTTTTGAGCAGTGGCGACACTGAATAGGACAAAGGCAAACTCACCACCTTGGGCTAGGGTTACGCCCAATCTGATACTCGTTGGCCAGCGATTGCCCGATACCTTTGCAATACCTGCAATCACTGCAAACTTGATAAACATCAATGCGAGCGCACAGCCAATAATAAAGATGGGCTCTGCCAAAATGAGTTTGACGTCGGTAAGCATACCGACCGACATAAAGAATAGACCTAACAGCAACCCTTTAAAAGGTTCGATACTAGCTTCTAATTCGTGACGATACTCAGAATCTGCTAACAACACACCTGTCAAAAATGCACCTAACGCCATTGATAGACCGATTTGACCCATCAAGATAGACACGCCCATGACAATAAATAGCGCGACCGCTGTCAGTAGTTCTGACGCACCACTGGAAGCCACAAATTTGAAGAAGGGTCGAACCACATAACGGCTAGCAAAAATCAGACCGGCAAAGACAGCAAATACCTTACCAAAATAAATTAAATCGTAGCTTTGCTCACGCACCCCTGATAAGAACGGAATGACTGCCAACAATGGAATGACCGCAATATCTTGGAATAACAAGATAGTGAAGGCTTCTCGACCATGCGTGCTCGAAAGCTGCTGTTTTTCAGTCAGTATCTGTAGTACAAACGCGGTAGAAGACAGGGCTAAACCAAAACCAACGATAAAGGCAGTATCTAGTTGTAAGGAGAAAAACTGATGTAGGAGCCACATCAGTAGCGTACCAGTTAAACCGACCTGCAAACCGCCCAATACAAATATAGAGCGGCGCAATGCCCAGAGCCGCGAAGGCTGTAGCTCAAGCCCGATAATAAACAGCAGCATGACCACGCCAAACTCTGAAAAGTGCAATAGACTTTCAGCGTCGCCTGCCACATCCAAGCCACTTGGGCCCAATATGAGTCCAGTGATGAGGTAGCCTAAAACCGTTGCAATGCCGAAGCGTTTACCAAGAGGGACAAAGAGCAATGCTGCTCCCAAAAATATAGTGGCTTGCAACATGAGATTTGGTGAGCCGGCGGCGGCAGCAAACATCTGGGCTCCTTAAAAATTTGAATAAAATAAACAATATAAAATGAACGTGACTAAAATCAGTATGGATAAAACGATATCGCGCTAGTATCTATTATTTTTTGCGATAAATTTTCCACACACCATTGTCTGCAAGCGGATTATTATAAGCATCGTTGCGGCGTTTACGCGGTGTTTGCCTGCTATCGACAATCTTAAAGTCAGGCAGGGCATGTACAACAAGACCAGTACGATAAAAGCGTACCCGCTCAGGCTCTAGCATTTCGCCCTTACTATCACGACAAAAAACATAAGCACGCAGATCGATAAATTCACGATGCGCTACCAGTCGCGCTTCCTCGTCATTCTCTAGCACCGCTGTCATGCGCTCAATTTCATCATCCGTATATTGACCACATTTATCAGTCAGGGCGCCTACTGATCCAAAGCTTTTAGATTCTTTGGCGCGTGTCTTAGTCAAGTGTAGACGCTGAACATGATAGATGAATTGTGGTATTTCAAGGCTGGCAGGGAGCGGTAGATAGTCAGGTGGCATATTGGCCGCTGGATAAAAATCTTTTGCACGTTCAAGCAGATTTTGCCAACGTTGCTGATAGGTTTGGACTTCCGCTAAATTGCCCTCGTAAATAGGCATATCACGGATTTGTCGCAAAATATCAGGTGGAAACTGTTCATTACGAAAGTTTGCAATGTCTTCTTGCAGCGTTGATAACAAAACTTTGGCGTGTTTTTTGCCATCTTTTGATGCAGGATCATCGATATAGTCTGGGGCGACAAAGGGTGCTGAGCGTCTAGACATAGTGTTGTATCATCAATAGATAGAGTGAAAATACCAAAAAGTATGATTATAAAAATTAACTGGGGTGCTAAACAAAACTTTATAATAGTTATTATAACCACATAAGCCGATACGGACTTAATTTTTTTAGGGGCTGTAGTAGATAAGCACTATGCTAGACTACTTTTATGAAGATAACCCGTTGTAAACTAAGTAAAAAAGCACAGCGAAGGCTGTTAGAGTTTTTTACGGCTGAAGTGACTGCTAGAACAGCCGCAGATTTGCTTGATATTCAGCCTAATACTGCTGCACTTTTTTATCATAAAATAAGACTTGTGATAGATTACCATCTCTCATTAGAAGCTGATGAGCTTTTTGATGGTGAGGTCGAATTAGATGAAAGTTACTTTGGCGGTGTACGCAAAGGCAAAAGAGGTCGCGGGGCTGCTGGTAAAACCGCTGTATTTGGTATTCTAAAACGAAACGGTAAGGTTTATACCATTGTCGTAGCAGACACCAAACAGACTACCCTAATGCCTGTTATTAAGCGTAAAATCAAGCCTGACAGCTTTGTTTATACGGATAGCTATCGAAGTTACAATGCACTGGATGTGAGCGAGTTTAAACATTTCAGAGTCAATCACTCTATAGAGTTCATTTGCGGTAAGAACAATCACATCAATGGCATTGAGAACTTCTGGAATCAGTCCAAACGAACACTCAGAAAGTATAATGGGATTAATAAGAAGAACTTCCATTTGTTTTTAAAAGAGTGCGAGTTTAGATTCAACTATGGCTCACCATCTAATCAGCTGAAAACCTTGAGAAAATGGTGTGATATTTAATCCTTATCTACTACAGCCCCTTTTTTTAAGTTGAATAAAATAAAAGATTGTCGCAAATCACGACTGCTTTAATGTGATCTAGATTCTAGTTCTAATTCCACGTAACTTTTAGTATGAGCCAGTATCAGATGCCTATACTTGTATTTTCTAGGTCGTGTTTCAAGTTACTGACTTCTTTATTCAATCACTTAGCTGAAAATGTATCGTCAATGGTTATGACCAATATGACTATTACCATCAGGTAGCTGCCCCGAAATATCACAAACCAATGCATCGCTATGTGCGATATTCTGCGGGTGAGACGAGCTTTCGACCTGAATAGTAGCATGGTGAATACCAAGCTCTAGCAGTCTTTGCTCGAGACTGGCAATTAGAATATTTGATTCATGGATACTCATTTCACCATCGACCACCACGTGACAAGAGAGCGCATTGAGACCACTGGTGATACTCCACACATGTAGGTCATGTACTGTTTGTACTTGAGAGTCTTCGAGTAATTTTTGTTCCACATCGACTAGCGATATATTGGCAGGCGTTCCTTCCATCAATATATGCACAGAATCACGTACAACGCGGTAGCCACTGATTAAAATAAGCACAGCAACGATTACTGATGCCACTGCATCTGCCCATACCCAACCAAAACCCATCATAAGTAGTGCAGCGATAATCGCAGCTACTGACCCTAATAAATCGCTCAATACGTGCAAATAGGCGCTTTGCATATTAAGGTTAACGGGTTCTTCATTATTAGGTTTCTGCTCTGCGACCTTGGCATCATCCGTACCATGACTATGACTAGGATTATGGCCGTGTGACTCGCCACCTTGACTACCTCGATGCATTAGCCAAGCGACCAAAATATTGATCAGCATACCGATAGTCGCCACGATAAGCATGCCTTGGGTCGCAATTTCTGGCGGTGAGTTAAAGCGTTTAATCGCTTCATAAAAAATCATCAAAGCGATTATCACAAGGGTAGCGCCATTTACCGTAGCAACTAATATCTCAAAGCGCTTGTAACCGAAAGTTTTCTGATGGGTAGCTGCTTTTTCGCCAATTTTAAATGCGACTAAAGTGGCACCAAGCGCTATCGCATCGCTTAACATATGCCCTGCATCAGATAGCAGAGCCAAACTACCAGTGAACCAGCCACCAATGGCTTCGATAAACATGTAACCAGTAATGATAATAAAGCTGAACAGCAAGGTGCGCTGATAGCCTTTGGTGTCTCGTGCTGTGGTTGTTTGCTCTAGATGCTCATCATGATCATGATGGCCTTGGTTTTCTTGAGTGTAGTTATTTTCTTCATCTTCGCGAACGTACTTAGGCACATCCGTATTATCATACTGTTGGCTATGATTGTGCTCGTCAGAGTTTGGATTATTTGAATTCATAATAATACTCAGATTCGCTGATAGTTGCGTTCGATAGATGGTGCTTACTGATAAGTGATGCTTGCTATGGGTAGAGTAGGCGTAGAGCCTTTGCCACATATCATTGATGGTTATAAATTTAACATAACCAAGCATGAGAAGCTGTAACGACGAAGTAAACATGATGAGAGGAGGAGCAGAAAGATACGCACCTATTTGTTGAGAACTAAGTGAGAACTACCAACCGACAGGATCAATGTCCAAAGTAAGCTTAAGGTATTTAGCGCTTGGTAGGGCAAGCACTGGCTGCCACCACTGTCCCAACACATGGTGCAATTGACGGCGGTCTTTAGCCAATAGCAAAAGCTGAGCATGGTAGCGACTGTTCTTTTTACTCATGGGCGCATCAATAGGACCGAGAACAGCGAGGTTATGAGCATTCGGCAAATGCGCAATAGCATCCTTGAGCGCTTGAGTGGTGGCTGCTAACGTTTTGCCTTCACAGCGTATCAATGCAGCATGTCGATGAGGAGGTAAGCCCATCATTTGACGTTCTTGCAGTAGCTCGCGTGCAAATGACAAGTAGCCGTCTTTGACCAGTTTCAATAGTAACTCGTTATCAGGTTGCAACGTTTGAATCAATACGCGGCCAGCTTTGTCACCTCGACCAGCACGGCCTGCCACCTGAATCATGAGCTGTGCGGTATGCTCTGGTGAGCGAAAGTCTGCTGATAAAAATCCGCGATCGGCATTGGGTAAGCAAACCAATGTAACGTTGGGGAAGTGATGACCTTTGGCAACCATCTGTGTACCGACCAATATGGCAGGGTTGCCTTTATTAATTTGCTCGTAAATATTTTCCCAGCTGTCTTTACGTCTTGTGGTATCACGGTCTATTTGAATAATCGGATAGAGCTCTTTGCTAGTTTGAGGGTTAGCAAAGATTGCGTGTAGATTTTCGCTAAGCCTTGTCGTTCCCATACCTTTGGCATCTAGGTTTTGACTGCCACAATCAGGGCATACGGTAGGGATATAGGCTTGCCAATCGCAATGATGGCATTTCAAATAAGAGTTGCTTGAATAACTGTTTCGCTGGGATTGGCTATTATAGTGAACGGTCAGGTGCGCGTCACAGCGCGGACAATCTGCTTGCCAGCCACAAGCCTCGCACAATAGAACAGGTGCATAGCCACGACGATTCAAAAATATCAATACCTGATCACCAGCCTCTAGCGTTTGCCGTATCGCCCCGATCATGGCATCTGTCAGCCCTGTATCATAGCGCGCACCGTCATCTTGTGCTTGTTGATGGGTACTTTGCAAGCGAGCATCGATCAGTTGCATGGTTGCAGGTTTGGCATTGCCCGGACGAGTAAGCAGTTGGTATTCTGCTAGTTTGCCATCATCGACCAGTTTTAAATGCTCAAGAGAAGGTGTGGCAGTACCAAGTATCACTGGGATTTTGTATTGCAAACCTCGATAGAGAGCGACATCAGCGGCATGATAACGTAACGTGTCTTGTTGCTTATACGAGCCATCATGTGCCTCATCAACGACAATCAGGCCTAAGTCTGCGAAAGGATATAGCACAGCTGAACGTGTGCCGATAACGATTTGTGCATGCCCCGTGCGGCAGTCTTGCCAACCTTGTAAGCGATGAGTGTTAGTCATGCCAGAGTGTAATAGCACAATATGGGCGGCAAACCGACTGGCAAATCTTGCCCGCGTTTGCGGTGTGAGGCCAATCTCTGGTACCAAAATAAGGACTTGTTTACCAGCCTTTAGTACGGCTTGCATCGCTTGCAGATAGACTTCGGTTTTACCACTACCAGTAATACCGTTGAGCAAAAAACCAGTATAAGTATCGGATTCGTGTGCAGCAATAATAGCGTCGACAGCAAGTTTCTGCTCATCATTGAGATCAAGTGGCATTTTTGCCAGTTTAACTGGAACAGGTACTTGTTTTGGCTGAATATAGCGCTCGACTAACCCTTTATCTTCTAGCGTCTTTAAAAATGCTCGTTGCATACCTTCTAGTAGCAATACATCTTCGCTTGCGCCATGCTGACCATGTAGCTTTAGCATGTCGAACTGCTGCTTTTGTCTCTTGGCATTGGCTCGAAAATCATCATCAGTGATATGAGGCAAAATGCGCCAATGGGTAATCAGCAAGTCTAATGGTTTGCCTTGACGGACAAGGCTTGGCAAGATAACTGCCAACACGTCGCCAAGTGGATAGTGGTAATAGCGCGCCAGCCAGTAGGCCAGCTTGAGCATGTCCGAGTCCAAAATAGACTCAGCATCTAGGCATTTATTGATGGGTTTTATCTTGTTAACAGGTACGCTGCTAGCGTCTTGTGAAATATGAGCAATCACAATGCCAATTAGAGTCTGACGACCAAACGAAACCTCAACACGGCTACCGATTTGCGGTATCGCACTGTCTGGCAAAGCAAGCATATCAGCTGGTAAGCTATAGTCAAACACCCGATAAAGGGGAACGGGCAGAGCAACTTGTACCAACATAAACGGCTTCACAGTCTTATTAGGTGAATATGAGATCAGAATAATAGAACGGAGACCAATAAGCTTAGCATGATGCTAAGCTTATTGTGATATGACTTATAGGCTGTTGCTAAAATTAGCACTGAATACTAAGCATTTAATATTGTCTTATTCGATATAAAGAATAGACTCAATTTCTACCACACCACCTTTAGGTAGAGCAGCTACTTGGACGGCAGCACGGGCAGGATATGGCTCGCTTAGATTGGCAACAAACACTTCGTTCAAGACAGCAAAATCACTCAAGTCAGTTAAAGACACATTGAATTTGACCACGTCATTTAGACTGCCACCAGCTGCTTCACAGATAGCTTTGATGTTTTCAAATACTTGCTCAGCTTGTGCTTTAAAACCTTCTCTTAGTTCCATCGTGTCAGGATCAAAACCCAGCTGACCTGAGATATAGACAGTATTGCCGACTTTTACGGCTTGTGAATAGGTGCCGACCGCTGCAGGTGCTTTATCAGTTTGGATGGTTTGACGAGTCATGGGATATCCCTTTTATATTTTATGTGAGTGATTCATTGCTACTAGAATAGCAGTTCTATTTTAGCTATTTGCACCACGACTATATCAGTGATGCAAATCAGCAAATGCGCTTATTATAATTGATATAACCGTATAATGTTAGGGAAACCTAGCAGGGAGCGTAGTTCACGAATGCCCTGTGCTAAGTGGTTGCGACTACGTACTACAATATGAATGATGGTATCAGTATTGCGAACATCAACGGTTTCCACACCCATATTGAGCTGGCGTAAGTGATAGATAACTTCACTGATTTGCTCGTCACTAAGCGCAATTGAGAGCTTTAAATAAGCAGGAAAACGAATCTTACCGCTGTTTTTTAGATCGTGCTCACCGATGTCGCCTTGTTTGACCGCATTGTCATTGCGCCAACGCAATTGGATCACCTGATAAGGGTTGTCTTTGCGGATATCATCCAGTGAGAAACACTTATGACGATGAACGACCAAACCATGACGCGATAAATGCCCTACGATAGGGTCGCCATATATTGGATGACAACAATTGGCAAAATCAAGCTCGACACCAGCAGCATTTGCAATCAGCTGTTGCGGTTGAGTCATATCATCGCTATGTACTTTCGCCTGTAGATCGCTAAGCTCATCGCTAAATAAACGTGTCACTACTAGCTGAGGAAGTAGCGTACCTGAGCTTATTTGTTCAAATAGCGCATCTTTTTCTGTCAGACCGCGCCATTCGGTCAGGTCTTTCCAGTCAGCGTCTGTCAAATCATCAAAGCTTTTCTGATGCGTTCTGAGCGCACGATCTAAGGCTTGTCTGCCATGGTGTTGTTTATCAGCGACAGATAAATCTTTAAACCAACGTAAAATCTCTTCACGGGCTTTGTTAGTCACTACAAATCCTAACCACTCAGCTTTTGGTTCTGAGTGGCTATTCACTTCTATCTCAACGGACTGTCCATTTTTTACTACAGTGCCGAGCTTTGCAGCTTTACCATCGATATTTGCACCAACGGCAACGTTACCAATCATAGGCCCGACCGCGTAGGCAAAATCTAGCGCCGTTGCACCTTGCGGAAGCTCGTAAGCACGGCCTTGAGGACTGTAGCAAATGATTTTACTAGAGTGCAGATAATCCATCAGCTCATTAATGGTAGAGACTGCCGCTGAGAAATCAGGACTGTTTTCATTCAGATTGTCTTCATCAACCAAATCTTTCATGTTGCGCAATGACGCTTGGATAACCGACTGACTAACATCAGACGCGTGCTCTGCCCCGATGACACCAAGTCTCGCAGCGCTTTGCATTTGCTTAGTCAATATAGTGACTTTTACCACATCATTGTCACGCTCATAGATGAGGGTGAGGGACTGGTTACCACCTGGCAGCGGACGACGAATATTATCCGCAATATGGGTATCATCAATCTGATATTTTTTAATCAAATAATAGGCCAGCTTGTCGCAGGCTTCGATATTGTCGAGGACGATTTCAAACGCATAATGACGCAGTAGCGCATTAATCTCACCGCGATTGCGAAAAAACTGACGATATATGACCACGCGATTGTCTAAGACTTTGACCAGACCATTGAGATCCAAGTTGTTTAGCACGATACTCAAATAACGATGAATGGACTCTCTTTGAAAGTTACGTCCAAGCCCATGCTGTAGCAGTTTGTCAGACAGCTTGTTGTACATATCGGAGTCTAAATTGCGATAACACAATACTTCGATATAGTCAGCAATATCATTCAGACCCATTAATCGGGCAAATGGCACATAAAAATCTAAGGTCTCTTGAGCTGTAGTACGCTGTTTTTCAGGACGTACCGCGTCAAGCGTAGACATATTATGTAGACGGTCAGCAAGCTTGATAATGAGTACACGCGGGTCAGCGAGGGTTGCGGTCAGAATTTTATGAAAGGTGGCCGCTTTATTCTGCTGCTTGTTATGCGAAGATGACTTTAGCTTGGTCACACCATCGACCAGTCTTGATACAATTTCGCCATAACGCTGCTTGATTTGCTCATCACTGACTTCGGTGTCTTCGACCGTATCATGCAGAATTGCTGCAATAATAGTATCTCGATCTAAGCGAAAGCCTGCTAGTATCTCAGCGACAGCGATTGGATGCGTGATATAAGGTTCCCCTGATTTGCGCTTGTCTTTAATGTGCGCAATATCTCCGAACTCACAAGCATCAACAATATCACGGCGCTCAGCAGCAGTGAGATAACCTACCGAACGTAGTAAATTATATTGAGCATCATCGACGAGGTGATGACTGAGTTTGGGTAGGGTTTGACTCATAAAATGATGATCCTATTTTCCATGACCTACTTGTTGGGCCACTTACCGAAGCAAATGGAGGCTAAATAATGACCTACCATACAAAACTTAAGGATGAGTACGCCATTCTCTAATTAATCGCAAATCGCTTTCAATGTCAACTGATAAGCGTATGGGCGATGAAAAAATTTCACTCAGTGGTCTATTTTGGGGATAAATGGTGACCAAAATAGCCAATACATTATTATTACAACCAAAAAACCACAGCCTATGCTGTGGTCTCTATAGTTGATCAAGATGTGTATTTATTTTATAAAAACACGATTGGCTTTATAAAATACATCTTATCAAAACAGCTTATTAGAAGCTGTGGTCGCCTGACAATGCTAAATCTAATGAGCTAGTAGCAAAATTATGCTCTGGCTGATTTAGGATATCGCGTGTGATTTTGCCAGCGGCAATTTCACGTAGTGCCAATACTGTAGGCTTGTCGTTATCAACGTCAACCAACGGCTCGGCAATACCTTTGGCCAATTGACGGGCGCGTTTGCTTGCGACCAAAATTAGCTCAAAGCGATTATCAACATTATCCAAACAATCTTCAATCGTCACTCGTGCCATAAATAGCTACCTCGGTTGTTTTTATTAGTAACGGACCTTGCCCGCCACTCAATAAAAATAATATCAAAAATATAAAGGGGGATAGCTAAATATTATAGCATTTTTTGCCAAGTGGCGTAGTTGCTTTTTATATCTACTTACGAGATTAGCTGCTTGTGCTTAGTTTACTCTTCTACCTGAGTGTTTAGCAAGTTGCTAATCGTGCGATGATAGCGCTGCTGCTGACGACTAAGTGTCTGCCTGTCGGCCACGATAATGGCTTTTAGCTCAGCTAAGGCTACGTCAAAATTATCATTGATCACTACATAGTCAGCATTCACATATTGTGCCATTTCGGTGACCGCGCCAGCTAGACGGCGCTCTATAACTTCTACAGAATCTTGCGCGCGGGTTGAGAGACGTTGACGTAATGTCGCAATGCTGGGTGGTAGAATAAAAACCATAATGGCATCGGGAAAGATATTTCTGATTTGCGTCGCGCCTTGCCAGTCAATCTCCAAAATAACGTCGATACCCGCCGCTAGCTGGGTACGGACACTTTCCTCTGACGTGCCATAATAATTACCAAATACTTCAGCATGCTCTAGAAATAGACCCGCATTGATACCATTGGTAAAACTATCGGTATCCGTGAAATGATAGTGCTGACCATCAATCTCGCCTGGACGCGGTGCGCGAGTCGTATGTGAGACACTGACCGTTAAGTCATTGGTGGTAGCAAGCAACTGCTTGACCAGTGAGGTCTTGCCAGTACCTGAAGCGGCAGTAACGATGAATAATGAACCTGTCATACAATTTATCCTAATAGAAGGTGTCTTAGTAACTCGTAAAATGTATCGTAATAAATGCGTGTTGATAAAAGTTAAGCAGTGCCTCAGTCAAAAATAAAGACTGGAAAAAATAAAAAACGCCATCATGTATGGCGATAGAAATTATAATAGATGCATTATTATAAACTGCTTTTATACAAGTTAAAGCTGGTTTTGCAATATGTCATAAGCATGCTGAGATTTGCCTATAAAATATTGCTATGAGTAGACAGCTATTTTAGAGAGTGATAAAAGCAAATTATGCTAAAGTAGAGCATTGATTTCGCCGCAACTTTTGAATAAAAAATTCAAAAATACGTTTTAACTATAAATTATCCAATGATAGGCCTTTTTATGCAAATTTATCTTGCCAATCCCCGTGGATTTTGTGCTGGTGTGGACCGTGCAATTGCGATTGTTAATGAAGCATTGACACGTTTCGAGCCGCCTATTTATGTCCGTCATGAAGTTGTGCATAATAAGTTTGTGGTGTCAGACTTGGCCAATCGTGGTGCGGTATTTGTTGAAGAGCTTCACGAAGTACCAGACGGCTCCATCGTTATTTTCTCCGCTCATGGGGTCTCCAAAGCAGTTGAAGATGAGGCTGAGCGCCGAGATTTGACTGTGTTTGATGCAACATGCCCGCTGGTAACTAAAGTGCATATCGAAGTGGCCAAGTTTGCGCAAGATGGGATGGATGCAGTGTTAATAGGACATGCAGGACATCCGGAAGTCGAAGGTACTATGGGGCGCTTTAATCGTCGCCATGGTGGACAAATTCATCTGGTCGAAGATGAGAGTGATGTGGCCGCGTTGACCGTACAAGATGCCGAACGCTTGGCATTTGTGACTCAGACAACCTTGTCGATGGATGATACTGCGCGCGTTATCGATGCGCTGCGTGAAAAATTCCCTAGTATCCAAGGCCCTCGCAAAGACGACATTTGCTATGCTACTCAAAACCGCCAAGATGCGGTAAAAGATTTGGCCAGTCGCTGTGAAGTGGTCTTGGTAGTTGGTTCGCCAAACTCATCAAACTCCAATCGCTTGCGAGAGCTAGCTGAGCGTATGAATTGCCGAGCGTATTTAATCGATAATGCCAGTGAGATGGACAAGCGTTGGTTAGATGGTGTGCAGAGTATAGGCGTGACCGCTGGTGCATCTGCGCCCGAAGTGTTGATCCAAGAAGTATTGCAACAGCTTCAAGACTGGGGTGGTGATCTGCCTAGTGAGCTATCTGGTATTGAAGAAAATGTGACGTTTAGTCTGCCAAAAGCGTTGCGGATACCTGTTACTCAGGTTGGTAAGTAACTAATATTCGTGTTTGTATTTGTATGAACCATCATTGATATGGATAAGGTCGCATGAAAGAACCAAAAGCCAGATTTGTATTGGCAGAGGCCACGCTCGCTGAAGTCAACAAGCAACTAAAACTCAATATGCTAGTGATGGCAGCAGTGGTTTTCGTATTGTTTATGAATATCATGAAGTTTATGGCAGAAAAAAGCTTTTTCTACGCGATGCTCGCAGTAGTTATGATCTGTTTATTATTCTTCTTACAAAAAGCTCGCCGTATTCTCACGCTAAGAAAACAAGAGCTTATCCATAAATAGAAAGTACAAGCATAAATAAAAAATACAAGTGAAAGTGCCAAATATAGGATAGCTATGACTGCTTATTACAAATTTATCAAACGAGAATTACAAGAAGACGGTGTCAGTGTGGCGCATTATCAGCCAACCAAGCATGCTCAAGGTGCTTGGAATGAGCATGAGCAGCACATGGCGCCAGCAACAGGCCTATTAACAGCCGAGATTAACAGCTTCGCGCCACAACCCAATACTCGTATCGCACGTGTGAGCCTCGATATCTTGGGGCTAATACCGCTGGACGATTTTACTATCACTACTCGCTGTATCCGACCAGGCAAGACTATTGAGCTGGTAGAAGCGGTCATGAGTAGCCGTGGCCGTGACGCCATCATTGCAAGAGCATGGCGACTGATTACTCAAAATACCAGCGAGATTGCCGGACTTGAAGATCAACCAGCAGAATACAAACCTGAAGAGTTGCCAGTTTGGGAAGGCATGAAAGGCTGGCCGGGCGGTTTTATTGAAAGCGTACGTCTAGTAGCGACAGAAGACCGCCGTTCTGGTCGCGGTATGGTATGGATTACCAATGATCTCGACATGATAGAAGGCGAGCCGACTGATGATTTGGTGCATCTGTTAGGTATGGTCGATACTGCCAATGGTGTTGTACCAAGATTGGGTCTTGGTTTGTCTAAGTTAGAATGGATGTTCCCCAATACTGATTTGCAAATCCATATGCATCGCTCGCCAAAAGGTCGCTGGCTGGGTATCGAGGCTGTACAACAATATGGCGACGACGGTATCGGATTGACAAGTGCGGTATTGCACGATATACATGGGCCTTTTGGTCGTAGTGAGCAAATTCTTACTATTCGTCCGATGCCACGTTAGAAGGCTAAGAGTCAGTCATTTTATAGTTTTGAAAAATGAAATGATACGTTGTAATCAATTAATTATACAAATAATAGAGAAATAGTTTTAATAGTAGCTAACAAGACAATATTACTAAAAAGATAATATTACTAACAAGCCGATGTTAATCGACATAGAGGTTACTATGAAAACCCATACTCAATTTTCAAAAAAGCTGACGACTCTCTGGGATATATTGATAGAAGCATATTCAGAGTAGTTGCTGTTGTTTGCACTTTGATTGCTATATCAGAAAATGACTGAGCAAATAAATGACGAAGCAAGTAAAAACCAAGCAAACAAATGACTGATACCAGAACACCGCCTTGGTAAACAAGCGCGGTGTTTTTTATTGAATAGGGCTTTTGAGCTTGAATTTTTTCTCAATGCCCCTATTAGTATAGACAGTTTAACGGTATTACATACGGCAAGTTATCTAACATTATGAGAACGGCTTTAGTGAGTATATCGTTATCTGATAATAGGTCTTTCATAGAATTTAAAGGAGTTTTTATGAGTGAAGCAACTCAAGCTGAAGGTCTGAATCCAGAATTAAAAAAACATACGTTTGAAGCTGAAGTGGCGCAGTTACTACATTTGGTAACGCATTCACTATATTCTAACGCTGATATTTTTGTCCGCGAGTTGGTATCTAATGCGTCGGATGCTTGTGATAAGTTGCGCTTTGAAGGCACAAATGATGATAGCCTTTATGAAGATGATGGCGAATTAAAAATCCGCATCGCTGTTGATGAAGCTGCCAAAACTATTACCTTTACCGACAATGGTATTGGTATGAACGAAGCCGATGCAATCGAAAACTTAGGTACGATTGCTAAATCAGGCACCAAAGCATTTTTGGACAAATTGTCTGAATCACAGAAACAAGACGGTCAATTGATTGGTCAGTTCGGTGTTGGTTTTTATTCAGGTTTTATCGTGGCTGATACCATCAGTGTCGAATCACGCAAAGCGGGCGAGCCTGCTGATAAAGGTGTGCGCTGGGTATCAGATGGTACTGGTAGCTTTACTGTTGAGCCTATTACCAAAGACACGCGCGGTACGGCGATTACTTTGCATCTGAAAGAAGAATATAGCGAAGGCGAAGATAGCTACTTAGATCGCAGCAAAATCAAGCGCTTGGTTAATAAGTACTCTGACCATATCAGCTTGCCGATTCAAATGCGTAAAGAGATCTGGCAAGAAGATGTAAAAGAAGACGAGAACGATGACACGCCTGTTGGTGGCCAGATGGTACTCACCGATGAGTGGGAAACAATCAATAAAGCCAGTGCACTATGGACTCGCTCAAGCTCTGAAATTGAAGATGATGAGTATGTCGATTTTTATAAGAATATCTCTTATGACATGGATGCGCCGCTTACTTGGACGCATAACCGTGTAGAGGGTCGCGTACAGTATACGCAGCTATTATATATTCCTAAAAAAGCACCAGTTGATCTATACACTCGTGAGCAGCAGCATGGTCTAAAGCTTTATGTGAAGCGCGTCTTTATCATGGACGAAGCTGAGCAATTGCTACCGATGTATTTGCGTTTTGTGAAAGGGGTCATCGATTCAGCCGACTTGCCATTGAACGTGAGCCGTGAGCTACTACAAGAGTCACGTGATGTAAAATCTATTCGTGATGGTAACGCTCGCCGTATCTTAACCTTGCTCGCAAGTCTTGCTAATAGCGAAGACAGTGACAAGCAAGAAAAATTTGCACAGTTCTATGCAGAGTTCGGTGATGTCATCAAAGAAGGTTTAGGCGAAGACGTAGGCAATCAAGAACGTATTGCTAAGCTATTGCGTTATGCAACTAGCACCCAAGACGGTTTGGTAACAAGCTTTGAAGACTATAAAGGCCGTATGAAAGATGGCCAAAAAGCCATCTACTACCTCACAGCTGATAACCTAGCCGCTGCGAAAAACAGCCCGCAACTTGAATTATTCAAGAAAAAAGGCATCGAGGTTATCTTGATGACTAGCCGTGTTGATGAATGGGCAATGAACTTCTTGACCTCATTCGATGAGACACCGCTGCAAAACATCGCCAAAGGCGCAGTAGATTTAGGCGACTTGCAAGATGAAGCAGAAAAAGCGGAAGCAGAAAAAGCCCAAGAAACGCTAAAGCCTGTTGTTGATAAATTAAAGGCTGCATTGGGCGAGCGTGCTAAAGACGTCAAAGTGTCTACTCGTTTGGTTGATAGTCCAGCTTGCTTGGTTGTAGGTGAAGGTGAGTTATCCCCACAAATGATTCAGATGCTACAGCAAATGGGTCAGGACGTACCAGCAAGTAAGCCAACGCTAGAAGTAAATCCTGATCATCCACTCATCAAGAAGCTTGAGAGCAGTGAGCAGTTTGATGACAGCTTTGATAATCTGGCACAGGTGATCTTTGATCAAGCATTATTGGCAGATGGCGGTCAGCTAGACGATCCAGCCGCTTACCTAAAACGCGTCAATGAGCTATTGATGAGATAATGTTTAGTAATTAGTAAAAAAGGGAGGCTTTATATAAGAGGCCTCCTTTTTTATTTGAATTTTTAGCCGAATTTGAGTGAATTTTACAAATCAGCCTTATCCTCTTAACCGACAATCCGTTACAATCGCGATAGATTAGCGAGCTAAAATATTAAGCAGTGCTGGTCATCTTCTATAATCACTCCATCGTGAATTCAATATAAATCGATGTCTGCATGCTGTACAAAAAATCGTCAATTGATTGCACCGCGTGGCTGTTACATTAAGATAATTATCATTGAGTCATTTTATTTTTCTCGACTGGCTAGAGGTCTAAGTCTTTGTCACTTACGTCGTTAAAAACCGTCTCGCTTCAGCGTTTTTCGCTCAATTTCGCTGCCAATATTATTGCAACTTTGTGGATGCTAGTGGGCTCAACACGGGCTTTTTCTTGGGTTAAACCCACTTTTGTACAGTTTGCCGTATTTGCACTATTGGCGCTTGGTAGTAATGTCTTATTTTCATGGTTAGCTGCTGAAAGTGGCAGCATATTTAATGAGCAAGGATTGGTCAGTTATTTGATCTGGCCGATGATTATTTTGCTTGGTGGTATCATTTTGGCTCGGCGAGCGAGCAATCAAGCATTGGTATTTGTACCAGTAGTGCTGTGGTTGGTCGCCGATACATTGTCAGCCTTATTACAGAGCTTGGTGCAGTTTTTTGGTAGCTATGGTTGGTTGCCAAATTGGAGTTATTCGTTCTTACCAGTACTTTTTTTAGTATTGTTCTTATGGCAAACGCTAGCTCTATTGTGGATTTTCTCCCGTCGTCTGCGTATACCATGGTGGGAGCGAATCATTGTATTGGTTGGCGCGGTAGCGTTGCTGACCATCTGGCAGCGTAATGTCGCTGACCAGCCGATCTTTAAGCAAATACCTGTAGAGCCTGTACTAGAAGAGGCGGCACTGTATCAGCAGCCACGTCTATTACAGCAAGCATTGGATAGTATAGACCCAAGTATCGATGGCAAAACCGACTGGTACTTCATGGGAGTGGCAGGATTTTCTGATCAAAACGTCTTTCGCTCTGAGATTAACAAGGTGCGCGAGTTGTTTGATGTACGCTTTGGTACCAGCGGGCATTCACTATCGCTGATTAATAATACTTATAGTTGGCTAGATGAACCAATCGCTACTAAGACCAGCATTTTGCGCGGTCTAAAGAAAATTGGTCAGCAGATGAACGCTGATGAAGATGTGTTGTTCCTGACGTTGTCTTCACATGGTAACCAAGATATCGTTCAGTTGGCAAATCCGCCGCTTGCGATGGATAATTTAGATGCTACATGGTTGCGTGACGCGCTAGACGCATCGGGTATTCGCTGGCGTGTGATCGTGGTGTCTGCCTGCTACTCAGGTTCGTTTATTGACGAATTGGCATCGCCAACCACGGTAGTGATTACTGCATCAGCCGCTGACAAAGCATCATTTGGCTGCACGAATACAGCTGAGATGACGTATTTTGGTCAAGCGTTTTTTGCTGAAAGTCTACGAGGGAATACCAGTTTTGAGTCGGCTTTTAAGGATGCCAGTATACGGGTCAATGAGCGTGAGAGCGCAATGGGCTTTGAGCCATCAGAGCCGCAGATGGTAATCGGTAGTTTAATGGAGACGGCATTGCCTGCGTTTGAGCAAGTATTGTTTGATAAGGCGCGCCCATCCGTTGCTAGTATTACAAATAATGCTACTTCTACAACAGTTAATATTCTACCTGACAGCGCTACTAATCTGTCGGTAGACGAAGTAGAGATAGCTGCTGAATAGCTAAATAAATATAAAGTATGATTTGGCATTTAATAAATGCCAATATCAGATTTACTATTAGATGATGAATATTTATTAAACATTGTCATTGGTTCTATTTTGAATAAAAGGATATCACTCATGCAAAATTCCTATAGTCATAGTTTATCTACCAATAAGCAGCTTACCCAAAAAAGCGTGAATCGCTGTTTCAACGGTGAGCAGCATTATTATAGTCACGAGTCGACATCTACCAAAACCTCTATGACGTTTAGTATTTATCTACCTGATGAAGCCTTGGCTGGACGACGTTGTCCTGCGATATTGTACCTATCAGGTCTGACGTGTAATGCTGATAACGTCACTCATAAAGCGCATTTTCAGCAAAAATGCAGTGAGCTTGGTATGATACTTATCGCACCTGATACTTCACCTAGAAGTAGTGACGACAGCGATGTACCAAACGACGATCGCTATTTTGTCGGTCAAGGTGCAAGCTATTATGTTGACGCGACCCAAGCGCCTTGGTCAGACAATTTTAATATGCAAAGCTACATCGTTGATGAGCTATATGACTTATTACGTTCAGAGTTTCCCATCCACAGTATTGGTGTTACAGGACACTCAATGGGAGGTCATGGCGCGTTATTGCTAGGGTTTAAGTTCCCAAGTAAGTTTGTCAGCGTATCAGCTTTATCGCCAGTATGCGCAGCTAGTGAGTCTGCATGGGGGCAAGCTGCTTACACAGAGTACTTCGGTGATGATAAGTCTCTATGGGCGCAAGCGGACGTCTCACAGATGATTGAAAAAGTCGGTCAGCAGTATTCGAGCATTTTGGTTGATCAAGGCGCTGCTGATAATTTCTTAGCAGAAGGTCAGCTACAGACTTCTAAACTACAAGATGCTTGTGCAAAAGCCAAACAGCCCTTAACATTACGCTATCAAGCGGGGCATGACCACAGCTATTATTTTATCCAAACAGTGATTAATGATCATATCGAACATCATTGGCATATGGCTCAAATGAGCTAAGATGTCTTTTAGATGACCGTGATACATTTTTCGCTATTCCATTCATGCTCAACAGGTAATTTTTATGGCAAGTTATCAAGATTTGACAGCTTCTAATTCAAAGAATAAGTCAGCAGATACGAGCTCTACAAAAGCGACTATGCAAGCTGATATGGATGCTGCTCTACAAAAGAAACAACGTAACATTGATTATAGTGATGAAGTGTCTCAAGTTAAGTCAGACGAGCTGATTGCAAAAACCGTCAACGACGCTGGTGATAGAGTACTTGATGATGTGCAAATATCTCGCGTGATAGAGATGGCATGGGAAGATAGAACGCCATTTGGTGCTATAGAGCATAGCTACGGTCTCGATGAGACTGGGGTTATCAAACTCATGCGCCAAGAGCTAAAGCCGTCATCTTTTCGCTTATGGCGTCAGAGAGTGAGCAATCGTGCTACCAAACATGAGGCAAAGCGCTCTTTCGAAGTTGGCCGTGCTTATTGTAAAACCCAATATAAGCAGCGCTAAACCATTAAGTATTTAACATCATTATATAAAGGCTCTCAGCATATGTGAGCCGCTTAGAACTTTCTTTTTAATTTATCAATATCTTATATAAACATGAATTAGGTAGCTCAATTATGAACAGTCCTGCTAAACCTTATCTTATTGCACCGTCGATACTCTCAGCTGATTTCGCGCGGTTGGGCGAAGAAGTGGAGAAGGTACTAGAGTCGGGTGCCGATGTGATTCATTTTGATGTAATGGACAACCACTACGTACCCAATTTGACGTTTGGTAGTATGATTTGTAAGGCATTGCGTGACTATGGTGTTGAAGCGCCAATTGATGTGCATCTGATGGTTTCACCTGTCGATAGTATGATTGAGCAGTTTTTGGAAGCGGGTGCTAGTATCATTACCTTCCATCCAGAAGCCAGCGCTCATATCGATCGCTCACTTCAACTGATCAAAGATGGCGGTGCAGAGTGTGGTTTGGTATTGAATCCAGCGACGCCATTACATTATCTTGATTATGTTATGGATAAAGTAGATCAGATTTTATTAATGAGTGTGAACCCGGGCTATGGTGGACAGTCGTTTATCGATAGTACTTTAGATAAAGTCCGTCAGGTACGTCAGCGTATCATTACTAGTGGTCGAGATATTCGATTGGAAGTTGATGGCGGTATCAAAGCCAGTAATATACGTGCGATTGCTGAAGCAGGTGCTGATATGTTCGTTGCGGGTTCTGCGATTTTTAATCAAGAAGATTATAAAACGGCTATCGATGAGATGCGCGCAGAGTTGTTATTAGCCAACAACAGCTAGCGAGTGTTGTATGGTTAATAAACGCTATTAGCCATGCCATAATAATATTAGAATGTGCTGTATAACTTATGACTCTATATAACGGTCAGTCACGTAAAGGTGAAATATGGACACAAACAATTCTAGCCGTTCAACAGAACCTTCTGAGCAAGCAAGCTCTCATGAAGCGTTGAACCAGCAGGCTAAGCAATCACTTGAAAGTGAAACACCGCAGCGCAGCTTGGTGCCTAGAGGTATTACCATTGGCTTAGCGATGTTTGCACTGGTACTTAGCTTGGCAGGTTATGGCTTTCGCCTGATGGTGGGTGATGATGTTGAAACCGTGCTGCGTCATGCAGCGGTCATTGTGCCTGCATTTATGCTAGGCATTCCGCTGTTTTTTTGGGTAGGCTCTCGCATACTTAATAAAGTTAAAGGCCTGCATATCGAGAGTTGGAATGCGATTAGTTTGGGTTATTTGACCTCTTGTATATCGATGCTATGGCTGATGGGTACTTATAGTTAAGTTGTTTCGCTGTAAATATAAGTCTTTTTCGCGCCTGTATCGTTTATTCGCATCTATATTGTTTATTCACGCCTATACAGTATCGTAATATTTTATATTTTTAATCATTAAACCATGTCCTACAAGCATGACTGGAATTTTATATGAGAATCGTACCAGCCAGTATTGCTAAAATTATCTATCCTAAAGACTTACCAAATGGCTTATTTACCAGCTTAATTATCGCTTGTTTATTAATGGGATTGGCGTCATTACGTCACGGAACCGACTTACAAGGTTGGTTAAATGTCATTGAGAATTGGCTGCTTATGCTGCTGATATTGCCTACTGCGACGGCTACCGTTGCACTGCCATTTAAATATCGTGATCCTAGCCTTGAGCTAAAGCTGGTTTATTACCTTGGAATGTTTGTGGCCTTCTTATTTACATTAGGAAAGTTGCGTTATTGGCACTAATATATACAAATGACATGGCATGTAAGTTTGCTTTTATAGCGAAGACTTATGTGACAGCCCTTGAATTCCAGTGTTAAAGCGTCCATTGTATGAGTAAGACAGATTTACCCGCGTTACTGTAAGACGATAGATTTGCCGGATGAGTTTATTTTTAGAAAATAACTGCTTTGCAATGACTAGTTTCTCTACCAGTACTAAACGGGATAATAAGGAACACATTAATGCCATACGATATCGATATCGATAATGATATAGAAGTAGATAACGAGAGTAGCGATCAGTTTGCAGGATTTGCCAAAGAAACCACGTTAGAGCTGGTGGAAGCAGATGATGGTAGGTTGTTATTGCGTGATGCTGAACAAGACGAAGCGCCGCTGATGACTATTGATTTTTCTGACAAGCTAAAAGAGCTACTTGGTAGCGATACTCAAGCGATTGGTCAACACATGATTCATGCTGCGATTCAGGTCATTATGCAAAAGCAAATGAGTAAGTGGCACGCCCATGTATATGATAAAGAACCAACACACTACAGCTAATCTTTGGTTGTTTTTGAGCATTAGCTAAAACAAATACCAGTCAAAGCGAATAATTGAAGACGTAGCTTAGCAATATGAAACTACAGCCATGAAAAAAAGGGTTTATCAATTGATAAACCCTTTTTTTGTTCAAATAGTACCACTTATAAAATGGAAATTATTTGATTTTAGCTTCTTTGAAGATCACATGCTGGCGTACTTTTGGATCAAACTTTTTGATTTCCATTTTGCCAGGCATAGTGCGCTTGTTTTTAGTAGTGGTGTAGTAATATCCAGTACCAGCTGTTGATACTAATTTAATTTTATCTCTCATGATAGCTTTCCTGTAAATGAGGGGTCTTCAAACGATAGGTACGTGTCTCAAAGAGTGAGTTGCCACAATTAATGTAGCAAAACAGCAGCCTAAATGATGAGAGTCATCACCCAGCTGCTATTTTTAACTTAAACTTTTTGACCTTGTGCGCGTAGATCCGCTAACACTTTATCGATACCAAGTTTGTCAATGATGCGCATACCTTTGGTAGACACACGTAGACGTACAAAGCGGTTTTCAGACTCTACCCAAAAACGATGGTTGTGAAGGTTTGGTAGAAAGCGACGACGGGTTTTGTTGTTTGCATGCGAAACATTATTACCCACCATAGGGCGCTTTCCAGTCACTTGGCAAACTCGAGACATGGCGAACTCCTAATCTATGAGGTATGAGTTTTTCTCATACCAGTCTGGGCAAGTTGCACGTTTTTGCGGCATGGACACAGCAAGCGGCAGCTTTGCACCAAACAAAACTATATGAAGGTTGAGCTGGTTTTGCTGCTATCTAAAGGCAAATAACAGGCTGACCAATTCAGAAAATTTTAAAGCCGACATTTATACCATAAAACAGATGAATACTCAAATATTTTTACAATAACTGTTGGATTAAAGGAGGGCTATTATACCCTGAAATGAGCGTGCTATGTTGTTGATTGTTTAATAGTAAAGATTAATTTTTAGTTGTAAGTTATAACAAAAGTCAGTAAAGTTGCTGTTATATATTTAATACAATCTGTTAATACATCGGTATCACTGTAAATCTAAGTATCATTACCAATCTTCTTTAATTCTGTGTAATGGTTTTCTGCCTTTTTGCTCGAATAAATTACTGCTCATGCGGAGTCAAAACATGTCATACAGCTCTCTACCCCTTACTTCTAAGTTGTTTCAGCTCACTTCTTTGACTTGCGCATTAGCATTAGCAGGTTGTGGTGGAGGCGGTGATGGTGACACCGTAGACTCTGTTGCACCGGCACCTGATTTGGGAGTTACGCAGCCTGGAACGGATGGTAGTGACGGCGGTGAACAAGTACCAGATGTTGAACCTGATTTTTTCTTACAGAAACTCAGTACATCACCTACTATCATCGAGTTATCTGATGAGCAGGCTATCTTTAATGTTACAGTCAAAGCTGCCGAAGTAGGCTCAGGTGGTGCGATGGTTGGCAAAGCAGTGACATTAAAGGTAGTGAGCTCCGAAACCAACGGTATCACTATCGAAGGTCAGAGCACTCAAGTGACTGATAGTGATGGTAATGCAATATATACACTAAAGCTAAACCCACAGGCAGTCGCAGACAAAGAGGCATTAATCGCAAACGGCTTTACCTTAATAGCCACTGCTAATAAAGCAGATGGTACAGCTGTTGCACCGCAAGAGCTGAAAGTCTCCGTTAGTAGAGAAGGTAGTGGAGATGGCACTCAAGTCATTGAGAGCGAGCTTGATATAAGTACTTCATTGACTACTAGTTCGGTTTCCAATAATGTCTTAAATGTATATGGTGATACAGCAACCCTTAGTGTGATTGCCAAAAATAGTAAGGGTGCTCGCGTCAAAGACGTAGCGGTTGGTTTGGGTATAGCCAACGTTAAAGGAGTTGCTATCGTTGGTGGTAGTACTGCAGTGACTGATACTAACGGTTTAGCTACTTTTACGATTCAAGTTGATGACAAATTATCAGTCGCTGATCGTACAGCGCTAGTAGGTAAAACCATAGCTTATGCTATCAACATTGCAGAAGAAAATGGCGCTACCAAAGAAACGAAAGGTGAGTTTAAAGCAGCGCTGCCTATTTCTGATTATGCTTTGACAGTGACAGGTCACTCTAGTCGTCTTAGTGCTTATGGCGACAGCCAAACTATCACTATTACGGCTGCTGCCAAAAATTCCAAAGTACCAACAGTTATCAATGGATCGACAGCCACCATCAAACTTAATAATGAATTGACTGGAGTGAGCCTAAGCGCTAATAAAGTGACTTTAGATGCTCAAGGCCAAGCCAAAGTAACTTTGAATGTTGATGCTACTGTGAGCGAGGCTGACCGTAACACTCTTATCAAAGATGGCATTAGTTATACGGTTGTGCTAACTGAGCCTAGTCGTTCATTGACCTCAAAGACAGCCTCTAGCACAGTTTATCTACCTACTGCAGAATACAAAATTAACTTCAATGAAAGCAATAAAAAAGAGCTGTCAAGCTCAGGTGGCAGTGCCGTCATTAGCTTCCGCGTTAATGATAGCCGCGGTGGTGTAGTGGAAGGACAAAAAGTAATAGCAAGTTTACCAAAAATCCTAGCTGGTGCAGGTCTACTGACCTTGGAAAATAACTCAGAACAAACCACTAATGCTAAAGGTGAAGTTAGCTATACAGTACGAGTGCCTAATAACTTGACTGTGTCACAAAAAGCACAGATCGAAAATGCAGGTAGTTTTGCATTGAATGCAAATATAACAGAAGCGTCAGGAGTAAAAAGTACTGTCAGTAGTGAGAGTATTCGCATTGGTTCAGATATCGGACAAAGCGATATCACATTAACTGCGCAAAGTGTACCTGTAGTCGCGAGTGTCTTAGATGAAGAGTTCAAATTACAAATCTTAGGTAAGCGTAAAGATGGTAGTGCTGCTGTTGGTCGTACAGTCAAGCTTGTCATTAATGAAGGATTTGCTACAGGTATTACTATTCAAGGTAACGAACAAACCACAAACAGCAGTGGTGTGGCAGAGTTTACAGTTCGTATCAGTCAAAACCTAACACAAGCACAGCGTGATCAACTAATAAAAGCAGGTATTGCCTATACGGCAGTACTGACCGATGAAGATGGTACTCAATCCAAAATTATTCAGACAGTAAAAGTTGAACAGCCAGTAACCAGCATTCAGTTTGCTTCTATCACAACTCCAGAGATTGGTGAGTTGGGCGGTAGTGGCAACATCGGTGTGAAATTAACTACTAGAGCGAGTAGTGCTCAGCCAGTCAGAGACAAAGCGGTTACTATCCAGCTAGGTGCAAAAGCATTAGAGTACGGTGTCACAGCTACTCAAACTACAGCGACTACAGATTTTAATGGTGAGGCGATTTTTGCTATTAATGTACCTGAAGGTTTGACAGCGATACAACGAGCAGATTTAAAGAACACTGGTATCAATTATCAGCTAACTTATGCTGAAAACAATGTTTCTTATAAGTCAGAAATACAGAAAGTAAAAATCACTACGCCTAGCGTTAGTTTAAGTATCTTGAATGCCACTAATAATATTGATAATCAAGCAGGATATATCTTAAGCAATGTGGGTAGTACTGCTACTATCCAAGCACAGTTAAATAATCAGTCATCTGGTGAGCAAGTCGCCAATCAAACAGTGAAACTTGTATTTAATAACCCTGAACTAGCAAGCTTGTTAATAGTAAATGGTCAGCTTGGGTCATCAAATATCACTGCTAGTACAGATACTAATGGTTTGGTTAGCTTTAACGTTGTAGTTCCAGACAACCTAAGTGATGAGCAAAAAGAAGCACTCAGCAAACAAGTATTGACAGCTACTCTGACAGAAACATTAACTAGCAAGCAACAGCAAGTCAAAATTAAAGTCCAATCGATGACATCGGCCATTTCTCTAATTGCTAATCCAGTAAATGCCTTAAACTTGAATGGCGGCGAAACACAGGTTGAGGTAACAGCAAGAGACAGTAAAGGTAATATTGTGGCTGGACAAAAAGTATTCCTTGCACTGCCAGCCTCTATTGCAAGTCAAGGAGTTACCTTAGTATCAGGTGGTAATCAAACTACTGATGATTCAGGCAAGGCTGTGTTTACTTTGGCAGTACCGAATAGCTTAACTGATGTTCAAAAGGCCGCATTAGGTACAAGCTTTGTTGTGGCATTATCAGCAGCTGATAGTAGCGGAAATATTGTGACGCAGACGAGTACTGTCCGTACTACTGTGCCAACTGGTACGACTGAAAGTCTTACTATTGGTGCAAATAAAGTCGTCAATACCAAAGGTGATACCTTCAAAGTGTTTGTTCGTTTAGAAAATACAGACGGTGCTATTGCCAATCGTCAAGTTACTTTAAACGTTGATGACCCTATAAAAACGGGTGTCAGTATCTCGAACGGTACTGCTACTACCAACAGTGATGGCGTAGCTACCTTTAACCTAACTCTTGAAGATGGGGCGAACGTTAACCAAGCAACGTTAGAAGCTGGTATTCGATTAACAGCGACCACAACCACTGCCGAAAACACTTCATTAGTACAAAACTATATCGTTGCAGTAGATACCGCTACGATCGATAGCTATCAGTTAATAGCGTCTTCTGATAAGTCTACTTTGAATACCGGCGGCGATCAGACTAATGCGACCTTCCGAGTGACAGATAGTAATGGTGGTGTTTTATCAGGAGTGCCAGTACAGCTGAGTATTGCAAACTTAGAAGCAAGTGGTGCAGCCTTGACCACGCCAAGCATGGTAACGACTGACGCTAGTGGTCAGATAGATGTTGGTATCATCCTAGCTGCCAATTCTACAAATGCACGCCTCAATCATAGTGTTGTAATCAATGCCAAAATCGTCACGCCACAATATGACGTAGATGGTAATGTCAGTATGCAAGTGCGCGAAGAGAAGGCCTTGAGCTTATCAGCAATTGGCACAACACTCACCCTTACAGCATCTGAAAAAAATCTCAAAGATAACAGTACAACCACCCTGTCTTCTACTTTAACTGATGGGACGGGACTTTCGATTGCAAATGCTAAAGTAGAACTCATTGATACTGACGGCAACCTTATTGCTAGTGATGCAACCGCGACCACCGATTCAGAAGGTAAAGCTAGCTTTTCAGTGAACGAAAGTAATTTGAGCTTTGATAGCAATGGTAACTTACGTGTCTTTGTAAGAGCGGTAGGTGAGCGAGAACTGACCACGCAGCGTAGTACCAGTAGCATTGATTTGGTTAAGGTATCGCAAGCGGGTATTAGTTTCATCGATATTGAAGACTCTTACGATGTCAATGTTGCTCAGAATATTAATATCCAGATTCGCACTAACTCTGCAGCTGAAGCGAATGCCCTTATTGGTAAGCTTTTAGAAGTACAAACAACGATCGGAACGTTTGCGAACAATGATGTCATCTCGACTCAAGCGATAACGGCTGCCAATATTCAAGATAATATTATTACAGTTCCAGTCGTACTAAACTCTCCACTTGCTGGTATAGCTGTATTACAGGCGACAGTACTTGGTGAGATGAGTAACGGTCAACTCAAATACCAAACAACCGTAGACACGCGTTTTAGAGCCACCACGCCAGCTAAGGTACTGTTCCAAGCAGTAAGATCAGTTATTACACCAGGTAGCAGTACAGAAGTTGTGGCCACAGTTAAAGACAAAAACGATGTACCAGTAGAAGGGCAGACAGTCGTCTTTAGTCGTGCTGCAGACTCATCAGCAGGCCGATTATCTGCTGCTACCGCAGTGACAAATATTAGAGGTGAGGCGCGAGTTGTCTATCAAGCCAATGCCAGCTCACCTATCGGTGGTGTAGAAATTAATGCTCGATTATTAAACGACAATGCAGGTATTGGTACCAAAACGACTAAGATTACGGTATCGAAAGAAGCGGTTTATACGACTTTGGCGTTTGCCAATACGTTATCTTCTGATGACATTTACTACACGGTTCGCGGTTCAATCTCTGTGATGGATGGTTCCGGGCGTGCTGTCCCAAACACAGAGGTATCAATTAAGTCTTATGCCACAAAATATGCTCAAGGTAGAGTCTGTTTGTTAGACAGTACAGTTACCTATCAAGCAGCTGATACCAAAGAAAAGGATGAGAATGGTAATTCGGTTACCATAACACCAGATCCTCAAGTTTTCTCTGAAAAACTGCCTATTTTCTTGCAGTCTGAATGGATTACCACGGAAGATCTAAACTATAACTATACATTAGATCAAGACGAAGATATTGACAGAAATGTTGATACTAATGGTAATATTGTCATTGGTAACAAACAGCTAGACTCAATTAATCCAGTTGCAATTATTGGTGGTACGGTTTCAGAAGATGGTTATACGTTTATTACTAATGATGAAGGGCGTGCTGATTTTCAAATTCGTTACCCATTGCGCTATTCCAACTGGGTGGAAGTGCAGTTTGACGCTACTACATTCTTAAATGGTAGTGAGAATACACAAAGTATTAACTATCAACTACCTAGCGAGGTAAACGATTTATCAATAAGCGGAACCAGCTTGGTCACGCCTTGGATAGATAATGCGAGCCCATTCGGTACGGGTGGAGCTACTTGTGTAAATAATATGAGTGTTAGTGTTAATGCGAACTCTACAAGTGCTTATCCACTGGGTAGTACAACAGTAAGACTATCACCTTATCAGCCAAACTACTCTGTTTCAATCGATGGGGTTAATTCATTACCAAATTCAAGTAGCAATGATACGATTTATATTGTCAATTTCAATCAAGCATTTGATTTAGGTTCTGTGATTAATGTTCGTAATAATGGAATTGGATTTAATAAAGTAATTAAAGTTGAATAATATTAGCAACGAGCTAATAGTCTAAATGATAGCAGTACTAGAACCCCCAACCCTACGTTGGGGGTTTTTAGTTTGTCCTTTCAAAAAACCAAATCACCTTAAATAACCAAAAAAAACCAACTCGCTCAGCAAAATATTGCAAAAAAGATTAAAATAACCGGTTTACTATGCTGTCAGCAATTTTTCAGCGATAAGTCATCATTTTTTATATTGGGCGAATTATGTCAGACAACACTAAAACGGTTTCATTATCGACCATAGCTTCTCAGAGCAAACAGACACCTAGTGCTATTGATACAGCCACGTTGCTCATCAAATGCAAAGATCAGGCAGGTATCGTACAGGCAGTCTCTGAATTTATTCATCGTTATGGCGCTAATATCATTACGCTCGATCAGTATTCAACGGCACATGAAGGCGGTCAATATTTTATGCGTTTAGAGTTTGCTTTGGCAGGATTGAGCGATATTATCGAGAATTTTGAAGCCAGCTTTGCGCATACGGTTGCTAAGCGCCACGATATGGATTGGCGTCTACATAATAATGCAACGAAGACCAAAGTCGGTATTTTGGTATCTAAATTTGATCATGCGTTGTTAGATTTATTATGGCGACATCAGCGTGGATTGCTCGATTGCGAGATTACTTGCGTGGTCAGCAACCATCCTGATTTAAAGCAAGCAGTACAAAACTTTGGCATTACTTTTCATCATGTGCCAGTGACCAAAGACAATAAGGCAGAGGCAGAAGAGCAGATTCATAAGTTGATGGCAGGTAACGACTTGTTAGTATTGGCGCGCTATATGCAGATATTGTCATCAGATTTCGTCAAACGTTGGCCGATGCAGATTATCAATATTCATCATTCATTCTTACCTGCGTTTGTGGGTGCAGATCCTTATCGTCAAGCTTACGATAAAGGCGTTAAGCTTATTGGAGCAACTGCGCATTATGTCACAGCTGAGCTTGATCAAGGGCCTATCATTGAGCAAGATGTACACCGTGTGACGCATCGCCAAGGGGTGACAGAGTTGCGTGCTATCGGCCGTGATATCGAACGCAACGTATTAGCACGTGCTGTAAACTGGCATGTGCAAAACCGTGTGATTGTGGCGGGTAATAAGACAGTGGTATTTAACTAAGAAGAATTAGTAGTGAGTCGGCTAAAAATGTAAAAAAGGCGGTCAGTAGCAACAGTTACTGACCGCCTTTTTTTGAACATATATTTTATAGGAGCATTTCTAAGACGAACTTGCTACCAACAAAGCCAATGGCTAATAGGATAAAAGCATAAATAGTGATATTAGCCGCACGTTTGCCTCGCCAGCCTGCACGCCAGTTACCGAATAGTAGCACACCAAATAATAACCACGACAGTAGACTAAAAACAGTCTTATGCACAATATGCTGCGCCATCAAGTCTTGTACATAGATAAACCCAATCCCCAGTGCGATACTTAGCAATACAAAGCCAACCAATAGCATATCGAATAATAAACTCTCCATACTTTGCAAGGAGGGTAGTTTATTGACCCAAAAGCGATGAATGGTATGATGCTTGAGCTCACGTATTTGTAGCCGTAAAAATAGCGCTTGTACCGCAGCCATCAACAGCACACAATAGGCAGCTAATGATAATATGATATGGATTTCAAGTCCGATACTGACATCCGTTAGTGGTTGATAAGGGGCGCGGCCGACATAACCGACCGTCATACCTATTAGCGCAGTGGGTGCAGCCAAAATACCAAGACTAAGAATAGGACGGTATAAACAGAACAACAGGTAAAAGAATAAGAAAAATAAACTGGTCAGACTGATTATATTGAATAAGTTGAAATTCAAACCATACAGCGTCACAACGTATGGATATAGCAGTGCCGCATGTGCCGCCATGCCAACCAGCAATAAGCCCAAACTGAGGCTTTTGTGGATAGGTTTGTCCTGAACCAGCGCCCAACCAATATGGATGCTGACTAAGATATAAGCCATGCTAGCAAGTAAGAATGCAAAGTGCACAGATAAAAAGCCTCATCTTATACTGAGCATAAACTGCCGCTCAATGTGTCGCTAAAGTGGTATTATCAGAATGATTAGAATAATCGTCCAATTTATCATAAAATGGGTGCCAATTGAGCACCATCTTGCTTATAACTTATAAATGATCAGAAGTGCTGCATAGCGCAAAACATAAAATATGTAATCTATAAAAAGTTGACTACAATTATAATCGCTGTGTCCTTTGCGAAACGACTATAAGTTTTGAGCCATGTTAATGCTATAGTATTGATAATATAATTCTTTTATCATGTCCCTTGTCATGCAATATCCTAATATCTTATAGCGTATCCTAATATTATTTATGAACCATTTTAATGGTTTGATTTAGAGTTATTTTAATTGCGTATTATTTAATTGAAAACCATTTTAATTGAGAGTTATTTATGTTTGATACCTTAACAGAACGCTTATCGTCGAGCCTACGTAACATCGTCGGTACCGGACAGTTGACCGAAGACAATATCAAAGACACGCTACGTGAAGTGCGTATGGCGTTGTTAGAAGCCGATGTAGCACTACCTGTTACTCGTGATTTTGTCAAACGCGTCAAAGAACAAGCGCTTGGTGCTGAGGTGCTAAAAGAGTTAGCGCCAGGTCAAGCCTTTGTCAAAATCGTACACGACGAGCTGACCGAAATGATGGGCAGTGCCAACCAACAGTTAGAGATGACAGGCAAACCGCCCGTTGTCTATTTGCTAGCAGGTTTGCAAGGTGCGGGTAAAACGACCACAGCTGGTAAATTGGCCAAATATCTACAAGAGCGCCAAAAGAAAAAAGTGATGCTAGTCTCTGCTGACGTTTATCGTCCAGCGGCTATCAAACAGCTGGAGCAAGTAGCCGGTCAAGTGAATGCTAAGTTTGTGAACTCAAGCACAGATGAGAATCCAATTGATATCGCAAAGCGTGCGATAGAAGAAGCCAAAATCCAATATCAAGATATTCTGATCATTGATACCGCTGGTCGTCTACATATCGACGATACCATGATGGATGAGATTAAAGCGCTAACTGCTGCGGTTAATCCGTCTGAGACATTGTTTGTCGTTGATGCAATGACGGGTCAAGATGCCGCCAATACCGCAAAAGCCTTTAATGATGCATTGCCATTGACGGGTGTTATCTTAACTAAGACTGACGGTGATGCTCGCGGCGGTGCGGCGCTTTCTGTACGCGCTATCACCGGTAAGCCAATCAAATTCTTGGGTCGCGGTGAAAAACTAGACGAGCTAGAGCTGTTCCACCCTGAGCGTATCGCGCAGCGTATCCTTGGTATGGGTGACGTACTGAGTCTGGTCGAAGAAGTTGAGCAAAAGATTGACCGTGATAAAGCCGAAAAAATGGCGAAAAAGATGCAAAAGGGCGGTGACTTCGACCTTGAGGATCTATTGACTCAGTTCCAGCAGATGAAGAGCATGGGCGGTATGGCAGGCTTCTTGGATAAGATGCCTGGTATGGGCGGCTCAGACATGCAAAAAGCCGTCGAAGATGCCAAGCCAGAAGAAAAAGTACGCGAAATGGAAGCATTGATCAATTCAATGACGCCATTTGAGCGTAAAAACCCTGATAAGATTAACCCAAGTCGTAAGCGCCGTATCGCTACAGGTTCAGGGCGTGAGATTCAAGACGTTAATCGTTTGCTTAAGCAGCACAAGCAAATGGCAAAAATGATGAAAATGATCTCAAAGCCTGAAGGCATCAGTAAAATGATGAAGTCTATGCAAGGCCTTATGGGTGGCGGTAGTGCTGGCGGCGGTGGCGGTCCATTATTTGGCGGTGGCGGTCAGCAAGGTGGCGCTAAGGACGTGAATCCAGAACAAATGGCCAAGCAGATGGGACTGGATCCAAACAATATGCCAAGCACTGAAGAGATGCAAAAGCAAATGCAAGAAATGCAAAACCAAGCACCAAAGAAGTTCAAAACCCGCTTTTAGATAACGGTTAGTTATTTTTAAAATGTTTGATCAAAGCCCCGAAGCCAATGAAGCTTTGGGGCTTTTTATCGTTAGCAGTTGCAGATAAACACTGATGGATAAAGTGTGAAAAATATAGAAATTAATAAAATTCGTGTACCCTAAATGCTATGATAGGCGCTGCTTCATTCTGTCAGTATTCTGATAGCGCATGAATGATAGATCGTTATTAAAAATTAGTGAAATCTGACAAATCAATTTAGAACGCCAAAAGTAAAAGCCGAGGTTGTGATGTTTTTAGCAATGGATACCGTGTTCGATCAGTGTTCGATCGCGATTTTAGATTCGAGCGGACAGGTACTGTCGAACCATACCGAAACAGGCAAGCGTCAGCAAACTCAGCAGATCTTACCGATGATTGATGCTGCACTATCTGAGGTGCAGTTACGTCTTGCTGATATACAGGCTTTAATATTTAATCGCGGACCGGGTGCGTTTAGCGGTATTCGTATCAACACGGCAGTGGTGCAAGCGTTGTCTGTCGCGCATGACTTGCCTTGTGTTGGTGTATCTAGCCTACAAGCGATTGCACAATCTGCGTATCAGCAGTACGGGCTGACACACCTATACAGCGCCCTTGATGCTCGTATGCAGCAAGTCTACTTTGGGCAGTATGAATTGGTAACTGACGACCAATTAGGTCATAGCATTATGCAGCCAGTCTTGGATAATGATAGCGATAGCGATAGCGATAGCACTGAGCAGCTATTAGATTATGATAGCCAAACAGCACTGAATATCCCTATCGCGGGGAATGGCGCGATGCTATTAGCGTTACAGGATCAGCAAATGTGTCATGACGATATTTGGCCAGATGCTGTCGTCATCGGGCAGCTTGGCATTGCACAGTTTGCAAACGTTGGCGGTACGGAGGCGGCGCAAGCGCTACCAAAATATCTGCGCAATCAAGCTTGGAAAACCCTCAAAGAGCAAGGTAAGTCATAACTATTGCATATTTTGTAAGCATGAATCAATATAAAACCAACGTCAACATAGGACAGCCAATCGGTCTGTTCTGAGCTCAGCCTGTTTTTGGGCCAGTCTGTTTTTAGGAAAGTTACTGTGGATATACTGTTATTCGTTCAAGCTGTCATCATGGGTATCGTGGAAGGTATCACAGAGTTTTTGCCCATCTCCAGCACGGGATATTTGATCTTATCAGCAGATGTGATGGGTTTCTGGACTAAAGAAAAAGTTGATTTATTTGTCGTGGTGGTACAGCTTGGTGCTATTTTGGCAGTGATTTATGACTATTGGGGTAGATTATGGCAAGCGCTGATGGGCTTGCTGACTGGCAAAGCAGAGGGCATGACCAATCCTAGACAGCTGGGACTGAGTCTGATTGTCTCTACTATCCCTGTGATGATTGTTGGCTTTACCTTTGCCGATGAAATCAAAGCTTATTTGTTTAATCCTATTGTCGTTGCCATTATGCTCATCATCGGCGGTCTACTGATATTTTACGTGGAAAAGCGTCCTAAAACGGTCATTGCAAAAGAAGCGGAAGATGTCAGTATAAAAACTGCGTTAATGATTGGGCTATTCCAATGTTTAGCTCTAATACCAGGGACATCACGCTCAGGTGCCACGATTATTGGTGCGCTGTGGTTAGGTGTCTCACGTAAGGCTTCTGCTGAGTTTTCTTTCTTTTTGGGTATTCCGGTTATTGTAGGGGCAGCACTGTTGGATTTAGTCAAACATGGTGACGTACTGACCAACAGTGAAGACTGGCTGGTGCTAGGTATTGGAACCATCGTATCATTTGTGGTGGCGCTACTTTGTATCCGCTTACTTGTGGCATGGGTAAGTCGCCGTGACTTTACTATTTTTGCTTGGTTACGCATTATCACGGGTGTTATCGTGTTGGTCGCCGCTTGGGGCTTTGGTTACCAAATGGCTGGCTAGATTTGCGTTATGATTTAACACGCCAGTAATTTATAGTGAAAATAAGCAGCAAATAGGATGATGGTTATGACCGATGTGCCCCAAACGTATGACGAGACAGGTGCTGTTGTACATTGTCAGCTATTCTACGTCAATGACAGCCAGCAAGCACAGGTTGAGAGCCTACAGTCATTGATAGCTGAGCATACATTACCAATTATCTTAGATATTAAAGTTGCTACAGAGAAATTAACTCAAAAGCGCCGTCAGCAGTTGAGCCAAGCATCTACTCAGCTTATTTTATTATTAGATGATAAAGACAAGCTATCATGGCTAAGTGATGGGCTTAGTGTGGCACCTGAATGGGACAAGTTGCAGCGCCGTATAGTGAGTGCTGGTCGTAAGTCTGAGCTGCTATTACAAGCGTCCAAAATCACATCAGATAGTCACGTTATTGATGCAACCGCTGGCTTTGGGCATGATAGTTTGATATTGGCCAGTACTGGTGCCCAAGTCACGATGCTTGAGCAGCAGCCTTTGATGGCATTGCTGTTACTTGTAGAGCAGCAGCGTATGAGTGCGCTACCCAATTGGCAAAAGCTCATGAGCCGTCTACAGATTATTAATGCTGATGCACTCAGTTATTTTGCAAATCTAGAGGCTGGTACTGCAATAGATAACGCTACCGCAATTGATGTCATCTATCTGGATCCGATGTTTCCAGAGGATAGCTATCAAGATAGCAAAACAGGTAAAGGGGCAAAAGTCGGTAAGCATATGCAAGCACTGCATCAATTGGCTCGTCCACCAACTTCAGATGAAGAGCGACAGCTGCTAAGTAGGGCGCAGGCCGTTGTCAGACGAAATATGCAAGGCCAAGGTCGCGTGATCGTAAAGCGTCCACAGTTTGCACCGCTGCTTGCTGATGAGCCAGCTAGTGAAAGCTGGCATAATGAAGCCGTACGCTTTGATGGGTATTTTGTCTGACAGCTGCTGTTTGCGATAACGAATGTACGAGTATAAATGTACGCAAGTTATCAGCTTATATGTTCAAAGTTAATGGATTTAGGAGCAAGGAATGTCAGCGTTAATCATTTGGGTTATGGGTGCAATTCTATTGTTGATTAATATCATGCTGCGTACTCGAATTCTTCGGCTTGAGGCACGGTTAAAAGAACTGAGTAATCCACAAGAGCAACTGACATTTTTACGTCAACAAGCAGCACAGAAAGACAAAGTCCCAGCGCTGAAAGCTTTGCGCAAGCAATATCCTGAGCTATCACTGATCGAAGCGAATAAATTATGGCAACAAATTCAGTAGCCAGGCCATTAACTTAGTAATTAGTCTATTAAAACTCAGTAACCAGCCCCTTCAAAAATTAATTTAGTTGTTCTGAGCTAAGTATATAAGCGCACATAAAAAGTATTCAAACAATGATAATAAAAAGCCATGACATTTAAAGACAAGCTACAAGCCTACATCCAGCTAACCCGTTTTGATAAGCCAGTCGGCATTGAGCTGCTCTTATGGCCAACGCTTTGGGGCGTACTACTCGCTGCAATGGGTCAAGCGCAGCAGCAAGGAATGACGGCAGCGTTACCAAGTATCAAAGTATTTGCGATATTTGCCCTTGGTGCAATATTTATGCGAGCGGCGGGTTGTGCGATCAATGATTTTGCCGATCGCAAAGTAGATGGTCATGTGACTCGCACTAAAGGTCGCCCATTAGCAGATGGACGCTTATCTGGCAAAGAAGCTGTTGCTGCATTTTTAGTACTGGTGCTGTTAAGTGCCAGTCTGCTATTTTTCTTACCTATAGCTGTATTCTACTGGTCGCTTGGTGCCGTTATATTGGCGTTTATTTATCCATTTATGAAACGCTATACGCATTTGCCGCAAGTATTTTTAGCAGCTGCTTTTGGGTGGGCGATACCGATGTCTTATGTGGCGGTGCAAGGCGCTCCCGATGTTTGGTGTTGGCTGCTATTCTTAGCTTATATGTGCTGGACAGTAGCCTACGATACCCAGTACGCCATGGCTGACCGTGAGGATGATTTAAAGATTGGCGTGAAATCAACAGCGATACTATTCGGTCGTTATGATGTAATTATCATCTCAATATTACAGATGCTATTTTTGCTAATGATGGGCGTGGTTATGTGGCATTACTTTGCTCCGACCACATTAGGCGTAACCCCAGTATTTGGATTGGCGCTTGTTGCGATGATGTTTGCCAAACAAAACAGCGCTTGTGCCAGTCGTAACCCTTTGGCTTGCTTTCAGGCGTTCTTGGCCAATATCTGGGTAGGGCGCTATGTCTTTGCGCTTATCGCAGTTACTTGCATATGGACGACGCTAAATGGATAAGTTCGATAAGTTGCCGAGGTTTAAATCAAAGAAACCGTCTGATACAACTGTGTCAGTTACGGACTATCAATCTAAACTTGCCGAACATGGTCTGACTCGCGAGCAAGTTATCGCAACTGAGCGTAAACTGGCAAAATTTGCCAATACCATGGATTCACTAGTAAGAGTGCCTTTTACCAAGCAAGGAATGGGTGCGGATGCGGCGCTTTCGACCATTCCACTAGCAGGAGATTTGGCAGGATTGGCATTGACCAGTTATGCATTTATATTAGGACGTCAGTTAGGTGTGCCTGCTCATAAAATGACGCCAGCGGTTAGATTGGCACTTATTGATATGGTCGTTGGTATCGTACCTGGCATTGGTACGCTATTAGATATTTTTATTCGTCCTAGCCGTAAGACACTGGCTATCGTGCACGAGCATCTACACCATGAGTATGGTATTACCGAAACCATGCATATGGATCGACCGTTTTTGCACCAGTCACTAGAAGACAAGCAGCAGCAAAGCCGCTTTGGGTTTTTTTGGCGTAATCCAATCGTTGCTTGGTTATATCTGCACATCCCTGATTTTCTTGGCCTGCTGGTCATTGTATTTGTCGGTTGGGGGCTGTGGACAGTGATAAGTTGGTTGGTCGGGATGTGTGGGCAATCGACTGGGTTTGGTTAAATACAATCACTCATTAGACAGCTCAGTAGAGACAAGTCAGTACAGAGCAATACACAGAAACGAAAAAGGCGGCAACGATAATAACGTTTGCCGCCTTTCTTATGGTTTTAAATAGAGTATTAAAACAGATGGCGGATTGGGTTTTATTCAGTGATTACTTCTGCTTCAGCACTAACGGCATCAAAGCTAGTGACTTTATTGTTTCGGATAAGGTCGATAGTGCCGCCACCAGCATGACTGACGAGTTGGATGCTACCATCAGCTGATTGATAGGTAGGGTTATTGCCTTGGCCTTCTGGTGCGCTCAATGTCATTTTTGGTTGATTGGGACGAGTAATGATAGCGTTAAGCATACCAGCTGCCGACGTCTCAAAGACCACAGATAGACTCTCACCTGCTGCACTTTTATAACGGACATCAGTGATTTGTGCGCCTTTGATAGCTTGTTCTGGATTAGGTTTTTCAGCGCTATCATTTGCCGTAGATGTAGTAACACCAAGATCTTTATCTAACTCCGTTAAGCTCATATCACGTTCTGAATCAGTATCGGTCTGCGCTACATTTTTAGCGTCATCTGCATTGCTATCTTCAGCTGCATCTACATTGATATTGGTCGTTACTGGCGTAGTTTGCGTTGAGGTCTCAGCTGTAGTTGTATCAATTGCTTCAGGTTCTGGATCTTTTTGACAAGCAGTCAGTAGCAACAGGCTCAAGAAAGTAGCAGGAGCCGTACGATAAAGCAGTTTAGATTTTCGTAAGTTTAGTGCTTTTGAGAGAGAAGTATTCATAATCAGCTTTATCCGTTAATGGCGCTCTACGTAAATGTGGTAATTGGCAAGGGTCAACCTGCTAGTTATTAACAGTATATTATTACGTATTTACCGTAATCACCAGCTTACGCTGTCCGCCATATTCTTGCAGGCTTCTATGCTCACATAAATAAATCCCTTGCCACATGCCCAGACCTAACCCACCATCGACAAGCGGTATAGTCAAGCTTACTCCAAGCATCATGCTTTTTAGATGCGCTGGCAGGTCGTCTGATCCTTCTAAGGTATGGCGATACTCTGGCTGATCTTCTGGTGCGATTTTATTAAGCCAATCCTCTGTATCTAGTCTGACATCTGGATCGGCATTTTCATTGATCGCAAGACTGGCTGACGTGTGCAGCAAAAACAGATGAACCAACCCTACCTTGGCAGAGTGAGGTAACAGCAGAGAAATAGCTTCTTCAATCCTCGGAGTGATGATATGAATGCCGCGCGCATAAGTAGGTAACGTAAGAGTGGTTTGGTGATAGCTCATGGGGTATATCTCATTATTAGAGTCGACATCAAATTAAGATATCATAAGACAGTATGAACTATGGAAATCGTTGCTGTTATTTACACAAGAGCCATTTATTCTTAAACAAGCGGCGTCTGTAAACGTGTACGATTGGGTGATAAGCGTGCGAGCATCGTCTCTGACAGTGGTGCGAATGACCCTAGCATCATATCTGCTAATGCTTCAGCACAAATAGGTGCCAATGCATAACCTTTTGCGCCCATCGCACTCATTGTCCATATCCGCTGACTGTTTGCCAATTGTCCAACGATAGGGTGGTAATCAGGTGTTTGGGTGCGAATGCCAGCTCGGCCCTGCCATAGACTCGTATCTGCCGGAATGATAGATGCCATTTCAGGAATAGCATTGATGAGCTTGTCTCGGCTAATTTGATGCTCTTCCTCACGGATATCCGTGTCCGTATCATTACGTATAAAGCTTGCCCCTAGTAGAAACTGAGGGCTGTACTCTGTAACATCGTTTAATTGTCCGTCATCTGTTTGGGCAGTGAATGGCGTACAGTAACCACTATATTTGAGTGGTATTTTAGGCAGCTTAGCGTACTGCTCAGGGGTTGGCGTAAACCAAGACAGCTGCCCACGAATTTTACGGCAATCAAAAATACGCTGATCCAATTGATGACTTTCAAAAGCCGCGCAAATGACGATATTATCAGCAGTCATAGTGACAGTGTTAAGGTTTTCATCAATACCTTCGATACGAACCTGCTGATCAGTCTCGTTGATTTTAGTCACTTCTAACTGCTGGAAGTGAATGAGCGGATGAGTCAGTATGATGTCTTTTAATGCTTGCGGGTTGACCAGACCAGACTGAGATAAGTACAAGTTCTCTGATAAGTTCTGCTCTTTTAAGCCACTAGTAATCTGTGCTTGCTCATGCGATAGGGTGGTCGCCATCTCATCAGGATAGTCGGCAATTTGTTCTGTACTGATATTGGCTTTTATAAGCAAATCAAGGGCGCCAGTCAGTTCAAGTACTGGTACTGTATTAAGCTGTACGGCTGTTTGATTTAACTTTCGATATAGCCTGCTGCTATGGAGATAGCCTATGGTATGCAGATGCTCGTCAACATGGTGAAGTGGCGTCATTTTGGGCGCAAGTAACGCTCTAGGATTGCCTGATGCACCTGCTAAGGGCGCTGATTTATCTAATAAGGTGACGGTAATACCACGATTGGCAAGCGACCAAGCTGTGAGCAACCCTGAGACACCTGCACCAATGACGACAGTGTGATCGAATGTGCTATAAGTCGTTTGCTGCTTCGCCTCGTGGCTTTTATTATCACAACTTTTATTATCGCTAGTAATGTCACTACTGTCCGTATCAATCATGATGGCCGTTAGCATTTCTCGCTTTCGACCAAAACCTCTGACTTTTTTAATTTGAAAGCCATGCTCTCTTAGTCCGCGCTTGACGATACCTGCACAGCTATAAGTAGCGGCAGTCGTATGAGGGCGTGATAGACGCTGCATTTGTCCAAAGATACTGTCAGCCCACAACGTACTGTTGCAAGAAGGCGCAAAACCATCTAAAAACCAAGCATCAATATAAGGCGTATGCTGGTTAGAGTGGTCTAATGCCAGTTTGCTTAGACTTTCTGCTGCATCACCAAGCCACATATCGACAGTTAAGTTATCATGAGAAAAACTTAAACGATGACAGCCTGAAATCAGCGGCGGATATGCAGCCAAAAGTGGCTTAATAAATGCCATTAGCTCAGGCGCGCGCTCACCCCATAGCGCAAGTATCTGCGTCAAATCTGCTAGTGGTATGGGGAATTTTTCAGTAGTAATAAAGTGCAGCCGAGCCGTTGCTAATTGAGGATTGGTTTCACGTAGTTGTCGCCACAATTGCCACGTTGCTAGTAGATTAAGCCCAGTTCCAAAGCCTAGCTCAGCAATCGTAAAGCATTGCTTTGGTGCAAGGTGTGCCAAACGCTCTGGCAACTGATTATGCTCTAGAAACACGTGACGCGTCTCTGCCAAACCATCCGCATGAGAAAAATAAACATCCCCAAACTCACCTGACACTGGCACCATATTGCCAGTATCATCCGTTTGCCAGTCAATCTTGGCAGGCGTGATAACGTTTAAATGTTCAGGGTTTTGATGATTAGCGGTAGACATGAGACACTTCTTAGGAATATCAGGAACGGTAGCTAAACGATGAGTAGTGACGGATCAATGATATCGACATTTGGTTAGATACAACGAAGTAGGGTCATGTATATCAGTACTAGCAAAGCATATGCTACCAGCGTTCACGACGGACAAATACTAACCACGAGACAAAAATACCGACTAATAGACTGATCAAAACGGTAAACGCACCGTATAGAAATAACTGTCCTTTACTTTCGTAAACCAAGACATTTACTTGAGTCTGTAAATCGTTCACTTGACGCTGTAGTTGTGCATTACGGCTGAGCAATTCTTGATTGGCAGCTGACAATGCTTTAGTAGATGGTTGCAACTGTGCCGCCAAGGTATCATTAATATCTAGCGCTGAGTTTTTCGTTGGCAAAGCGCGCGCCGCTACTGGCCCAGTCAACGGCAGCACAGCTGTCGGATCGGTTGCATCGACAGCAGGTGTTATGGGCGCAGTAGGTGCAGCCTGCACCGAAACGGCTGTCATTAACATGAGACCAATCAGGGCACTTTTGTAGAAGCAGGTAGGTGAAAAAGAGACTTTCTGAATCACGATGCAGCTACTTGATTATTACTGTCAGTTGGCGCTGGCAATGCTTGAACAAATGGTTTGATATCGACATGACTATACACGCCATCACGTAAGTAAGGCTCATCGTTTGCCCAAGCCTGAGCCGCTTCGATAGAATCAAAATCTGCAATGATTAAGCTGCCTGACATATCACTCTTGCCATCCTCGATAGGCGTTGGCCCTGCGATAACAAGACGGCCTTGTTGATGCAATGCTTTTAAGCGTTCAATATGTTCAGTACGAGTAATCAGACGTTGTGCACTGCTATTAGCCACGTCATGACCAATGATTGCAAATAAAGACATGAGACTTCCTTAGTGAATAATAAAAAAGTAATGATGAGCTTATGTGGGCTTAGTATAAACGTCATAGCAATAAAATTGTTATTTCTACTATGACAAGGCAACAGAAACTATTTAGTGGCTTTGTCTGCTAGGGCAGGGTTGAGATGCTTTTTCAACACGGCAAATTGAGCCACGACAAACACCAGCATAATCGGAATCCAGCCATAGGTCTTAAAGTTGATCCATGCTTCATCTGACATTGTGAACGCTGTGATATAATGTAGTACAGCCATTAGGGCAAAAAACAGCGCCCAAGCAACGGTCAGCTTTTTCCAGCCGCTAAGCGTCAGGGTAAATACCTCTTTCATAGCAAGCTGCATCAATGGCTTATTAATAGCGGCACTGACGAATAGCGTCAATGCAAAAATACCATTGATAATGGGCGACTTCCAGCGCAGATAAATATCATCACGCAGCAGTAATGTGCCGCCGCAGAATAAAATCGTTAATAATAAGACAACCCATTGCTGCTTATCAAACTTACCTTTTTGACGAATAAAATGAATGGCGTAAACGATAATAGTGGCGACGAGCAAAGCCCCTGCCGCTGCTAAAATACCGTTATAACGCGCCGCGATAAAAAAGGCAATTAAGGGAATAAAGTCTAATAATGCTTTCATAGCAAAGGGTATGTCCAACAAAAACGTATGGGGTAGTTTACACGTCTACCGCACCAAAAAAAAGCAATCAACACGATAATCATGCGATATACGCAACCTACAGAGTAATACTTTCTTATTGCGGCTGATGACCATGCCACTGGCCAAATATAAACACGAATACAGTAACGATAACTGCTAAATCTACAGAATCATCAAGACAAACTACAACGCCCATAATCGTAACAATGACTATCTGCTCACTAGCTTTTATTCTACTTCTATTTTATTTAACACTTTAAGGCTCAGCTTATGAAAATCGATTTACATTGCCACAGTACTTGTTCAGATGGCACCTATGCACCGACCGAGGTCATACAACGTGCTCATTCAGCGGGCATCAACGTATTGGCATTGACTGACCATGACACACTGGCAGGGATTGACGAGGCAAGAGACGCTGCCAGTGCCTGCGATATGCAGATTATTAATGGCGTTGAAATCAGTTGTGAACATACATTAAGCGGTGGTTACGGAAAGAATAAATCCACCAATAAAATTATTCACGTACTTGGACTGGACTTTACTGATCGCGAAAAAATGCATGCAACGTTGCAGCAACTGCAAGACAGTCGAGCCACTCGTGGTCAACGTATCGCTGAAAAATTGAGTGAGCTATTAGATATTAATGATGATGAGCTATGGCAAGCAGTGCTCGATAAAGCAGGCGGTAACCCTCAAGCAGTCGGGCGCGCCCATATTGGACAGGTATTGTTTGAGCGCGGTGAGGTCAAAACCGTTCAAAAAGCCTTTGATAAGTACCTAGCAGATAACAAACCTGCTTATGTAGCAATCGAGGCGTTGACGATGCAGCATGGTATCGAGCTGATTCATGCTTGCGGCGGCAAAGCGGTGCTCGCACACCCCACGCGATATCAACTATCAGCGACACGCGTGCGTAAACTGATCGAAGAGTTTGCGCAGCTTGGTGGCGATGCTTGTGAACTGCCAGCCACTAGCGAGCCGATTAGTACCCGCAGAATGGTCGACCGTAGCCTTGCTGAGCATGGTCTTGCGGCATCTATTGGTAGTGACTTTCATGGTAGTAACATGCCTTGGCGACGTTTGGGCGACGTTCCTATTTTGAATGATGATCAGCAAGGGGTTTGGGAGTCTTTTGCAACGCTTGCTTAGTGAGTAGGATTTACCTTGTTACAGTTACTTCTAATAAGGTTGTTTTCAATAGCAATAGGGCCTTATTTATCATGATGAATAAGGCTAATAATGGGTAAGTAAACAAAATTGCATTCATAGAGAAATTATTGGGAAATAAATGCGTAAAATAGATTGATAATAAGGCAAGAACTTGTAACACTTGATATGAAAATTTCAGAGCGGATAATATGCTTTCACTCTGATTTTAGCGCTTATATATTCAACGCATTTACACCTTTAATGCATTTACACCTTTAATGCATTTATACTCTCTGCGGTAGCCCTTCTATGGCTGTATCGATATCCCATCTAGGTTACAACAAAATCTCTCAAATGATTTTTGAGTGGCAGGCTGCTGACCGAACATCGCTGATGGCCTTATTTATCGTGTTAGAAGTGTCATTGCATTGGTTCTGGTGCTTGTATGTCTGGTGGCAGCAAGATGCGTTAAACACCTATGTGAACATACATTATTTATATCCATTATGGCTTGGGATTAGCTTTGTTGGACTGTTTTTTTTGTGCATGGTAAAAGGCTTATTTCATTCGAGCAATGACAATGAAATTGTTTTAAGTCGATGGCAGATAGCTTTGGTTTTGGTTTACACCGCCTACATTTCTACTGTTATTGTGATGATAGGGTACAGTAGTCTGTTTGCAGGCGTGTCGCTCGTCGGCGGCGCTATGCTTGGCATGATGCTGATTAAGCGGCGCTATGCTTGGCGTATGTTTTGGCTGCATATTATCTTGATGCTATTAGCGATCATGTCGCCTTACTTTGGTATCAGTCTACCTAATTTACGCCAATTGACCGTCATTCATCCCATGCTTGAAAGTCATAACTATCTAACTTACAACGAGATTATGGCTGCTGAAAATGCGGTGGCTGCGTTAGCTTTTGAAAACAACGTCTTAAATTGGGATAGTATCAGCGAGCTACAGCGATCATCCGCATTTTTTTGGCGGTCGACGCACTTATATTTAGCGCTGCCAAAAGCGATTTTTATAGTCTATATGTTCCGTGCCTTACTGTTGGTATTAGATGATAGTCGATTTGAGACCTTACGACACGCCAATCAGGACGAGCTTACTCAGCTTAAAAATCGTCGCTACGGTCTGAAAAAGATGAAGTATGCCTTGGCTACTGTGCGAGAATATCAAGACTTAAGCGTCATGCTGTTAGATTTGGACTGGTTCAAACAGATTAACGATAATTATGGACACGATGTAGGTGATCAGGTTCTGATTGAAATCTCGCAGACGCTATCGCAGTCGTTAACAGATAAGACTATTATCAGTCGCTATGGCGGCGAAGAGTTTTTAATTGTCCTACCAGACACGAAGCATGATAGCGCTATGATGATTGCCGAGCAATTACGGCTAAATATTGCTGAACATGTCATGAAGATTGAAGGTCTGGCTGATTTTAATGTGACAGCAAGCTTTGGGCTATATACCTTAACTCATGAGGAGCGAGATTGTATCGCGCAAGGCTATAAAACGATCACACAGCAAAAGACTGTCGCTCGAACGTCACCTCTTATCAAGCCAATTGCTACTCAGCGCGCGGAAAGCCAAATAGCCTCAATGCAAAAGCTGCCTAGTGATATCTGCCAACGTCTGATTAGTACAGCGGATAAGGCCTTATATGAAGCCAAGCACCGTGGTCGCAATCAAGTTGTCAGTGCAAATGAGATGTGGGCTGAAAAAGAAGGCGGTAAGCAATTGCTTTACAAAAGTCGTTAGCCATTAATTATTAGCGATCAGCCATGCCGCTAAGATTGTGTAAGTATTATCGGTATGGCTGATATTCTATTGATTAGTCCAATTTAGATGCCAGTTTCATTAATCCCTCCAATCAAGAAGCTAATTGCTGTACCAAGCTTGCGAGCACACTTGTGGCAAAGCTACCCGTCGTCAAAGTAAAGTTTAATACCAGCGTCTGATCGTCCGACCATTCCCAGCTTAACGCCTCAATCGGTAGACGTAGCGCTCGTCTTTGCGCCTTAATATCGCGCTGCTCTAATCCAGTTGCCAGTTGCATGAGTAGGGGGCTGTGTTGTACTACCTCGGTCTCTAAATCTGCAGCGCTACCGGTGACTTTATCGTTACCCGTGCCCCATAGCACGGCAGTTGGATGAATATCGCCACTGTCAAGACGAGCATGCAACGTATCATCTAGTGTCTCACTAGTGAATATTGATCCTGAACCATCCAAATTAAACACTTCACCTGCTAGGCCAGTGTTCCAGCTACCATCACGTACCCGTGCTGCCAATATCTCATTAAATATCAAGCTACGTGCAGCAGACAATTCCATCGTATTTTGCTCGCGCGGGGCACGCTTACGTTTGCTCTTTTTTGGCTGCGGGCGAGGCTCTCGCGGCGGACGAGCAAACAGTGATAAAGCCTCTCTGACGTTATTACCCTGACGACCAAAACGCTGTGGACCAAAATAATTGGGTACGCCGTTTTTGCCAATGCGTGTTAAATGCTGCTCGACGGCCTCTTTTGCAGATAGTAGTTGCTCGGGTGATGCGTTACTTCCGTCATCAATATTTTCGTCACTAGCGCTCACAAACTGAATATCACGCAAGGTAATAACAAACTGATTGGCACGGTGCGTACCGCGATTAAGTTTTTTATTGTGCCAATGCTGCGCAAGGATAGTGACAGACTCATTTTCACCGATATCTACCGGTGCAAACTCAACAGGCGGTAATTGCTTCTTTGGTATGCGCAAACTGAACCACTGAGTCGTCAATGCGTGACGGTCTTTCAACCCTGAGTAGCCGACATCACGTAACGGAATGTCTGCCCACTCTGACAGTAGTTTCGCCAGATAAGCAGTATTCATGCCTGATTTTTCGATGTGTAACCATAAATGCTCACCTTCACCAGTGAAGTCTAGCGGTAATAGCTCATTAACGATAAAATCAGTCGCATTAGCCTTGTAAGTCGCTTGCTGTATTGGCTGCAAGCTTGGCTGAGGTAAATTTGCAGTATCTGTAATAGTGGCAATATTAATATGAGCTAGGTCAATTTGCTCACTGGCTGTTTTCTCACTGGCTGTTCGTTCATTAGTGTTTTGAGCAACAGTTGTTCGATCAAGAGTAGCAGCTTGGCTATCTAAACTATCTTGAGAAGTAGTTATTTCGTTTTGGTTGTCTTGAGAAGTCATAAGGTCGTCTTTTATTTTGTTTATTAATAATGATTAGAAGTAAAAGGAGTGCGGAAAGCAAAGTCGCATAATTACGTTTTGCAACGCAGCAAACATACAAAAAAACATCGTGTGCACGGCGCTCTTGCTACTATCAATGCATAGCATATTAAAAATAATAGGATAAGTTGAATTTGTCTGGTTGGTTACGGTCATTTTCAACCTGCTGTCATTAGACATCATTATAACTGTTAAGGAAGCATTATGACCGACGCAACGATCAACACAGTCACCATCAGTAAAACGGATATTCCAAGCGGTGGTATGAAATCATATAAGCAAGAAGACGATAGTATCATTTTAATCACTCGCGATGATGATGAGTTCCGTGCATTCGATGGTAAATGCCCACATGCGGGTGCAGATTTGGGTAACGGATTACGTTGTGGCAATCGGGTAGTTTGTCCTTGGCATCATGCGACTTTTGATAGTCGCGATGGCACCCTATTAGAGCCGATAGCGACAAAAAGTTTGACCCAGTATGAGCTGACTCATGATGGTGATAATTTGACAGTCGATACCTCAGCTCAGGTAACGGGGCAAGTCAAAAATGGTAAATTAACTGACACCCATACTATTATCGTTGGTGGTGGCGGTGCAGGATTTATGACGGCCGACCAGTTGCGTCAGGGTGGCTATGGCGGCAAGATTACATTGATTAGTAAAGAGGATAAGGCACCTTACAATCGTCCTTTATTATCCAAAGCGTTTTTGGCAGGCAAGATGGACGAGGAGAAGCTGCTATTGGGCGGTGCTGATTGGGCGGATAACAATAATATTGAGTTACGCCTCAACCAAACGGTTAGCGAAGTGCTACCCAATGAAGCAACCATCGTTATAGAAGATAATGATGGCAACAGCGAGCGACAAACTGCAGACTTCTTGGTCGTCGCCACTGGCGCTAGACCAAACTTGCCACCTATCAAAGGTGCTGACATAGATGGAGTATATACGCTACGCAGCATGAATGATGCCAAATTAATTAAAGCGGCCAGTCATGATCAGCGTGTGGTGATCATTGGTACAGGTTTTATCGGTATGGAGACCGCTTCGGCATTAGCGCAAGCAGGCACGACAGCTTCTATCACAGTGATTGGGCAAGGTAGCCGTGTGATGGGCAATATTATCTCTGAAACGGTGAGTAACGCCTTAATTAAGTTACATGAAGAGAAGGGCATCAATTTTGTGTTTGACGCAACCGTCAATGAAATTACTAAGGTTGACCGTCAAGTAGATAAGGATGGAGATAACAATAACCAAGCTTTTTCAAATGTAGGCGGTGTCACGCTGGCGAATGGTGAGCATATTGATGCTGATATCGTGATATTGGGTACTGGCGTGTCTCCACGTACAGAGATATTGAGCGCAGTTAACGAACCAGATGGTGTACAAGTCGACGCTCATCTACAGCTGCGCGATGGCGTCTATGCGCTAGGTGATATTGCAAAAGCCACCAATCAAATGGGTCGCATGCGTATCGAGCATTGGCGCGTGGCATTGCAGCATGGCATGGTCACAGCAGCTGCGATATTAAATGACGACAGTGTTGACTCATTAGAGGCGCGTATTCCTTTCTTTTGGACCATGCAATATGGCAAGAGCCTACGCTATAGCGGTCATGCCGCGACACCAGATCACAATATCCTATTTGGTACGCCAGATACGCATGATTATATCGAATACTACTTCGATGGTAAAGGCGAGGATACACGGGCTAGTGCAGCAAGTACGCTTGGACGTGACAAAGAGCTGGTTGCCTTCTCTGAGCTATTACGCCGTGGTCACGCACCGACGCGCGCGCAGCTTAATGCAGGGTTTGATATTATTGAGCAGGCGCATGCATTATCGCCCTAGTACTATCAAACAATAAGTATTAGTATTTAAGCTGACTTAGCGATCTAAGTCAGTTTTTTTATATGAGTGAAAAAGGAAAAATTATAATATGAGCGAAAACAATATAAATAACAGCAATATGAAAACAGACCATTTTGATAAAGAGTCGGTATTTTTGCGTGAAGCGACATTAGAGGATATTGGCGCACTTGAGCAGTTATTGAACTGCTGCTATCGCGAGACAGCGGGCTGGACCAATGAGGCCGACTTAATCGGCGGTATCAGGACCACATCAGCGGAGCTCGCTGCTGTTATCAATGACCCTAATCACTATTATTTTGTTTATCCGAAAACCACAACAGGCGACCGTGATGGAGATGAGACGGGTGAGATACTTGGCTGTATCGCTGTCGATATTAAAACCGATGCTGACTCAAATAAAAAAGCCTATATCGGCATGTTTGCGGTACATCCTGTGCTACAAGGGAAGGGTGTTGGGAACGTGATTTTACAAGCGGCTGAGACCTTTGCAGATCGCCATTTACAGTCACTTAATCAGCCTAGCCGTCTGACTATGTCTATACTAAGTCATCGTCCTGAGCTTTTGGCTTATTATCAGCGCCGCGGTTATCAGCTAAATGGTAATAGTATGCCGTTTCCTGTCGATGGCAATAATGGCGAGCCTAAGCGCGATGACTTAGTGCTATTGGAGCTTGAGAAAATCGTTAACGCATAACAGCGGACTTTGCTTTATGCGCCCCAAAAGTGACCAAAAGTCATAAACAGCCCAATGCTGAGCAAGATAAACGCCACAATGATTAAGCGCTTGAACCAGTTAAAAGCAGGCAAGCGCGTTGCTGGGTCGTCAGACATCAAAAATGCAAACAAGAACAATAAACTTGCTGCTAAAGTCATAATGCCTAAGCCAACAGGTAAAATATAAAGGTAGACGGCTACCATCTTGCAACTCTCTTATCGTTTATTAGAATACTGGCATAATAACAGCAAGGATATTGAACTGTCTGCAAGTCACTTGAGGCTAAGGCATAAAAAGAGCAAGATACTAGCAAAGATAAAAGGCTATAAAAAGCAGTGCTATTGACAAAGAAATTATGTTGGGTTTTAAAGGGTGTTTAGGTATACTTTGAGCACTACCTAATCGAAACGAGAATATGATGAGAAGTATAAAAAAATTAGCAATTATCGCTGTATTGACACCGCTCTTTGCCGCTTGCTCGAGCGGCCCCTCTGATAGTGATGTAGAAGAGCTGATTCAGACGCAGTATGACAAGGCCAATAGCATCATGGACGATGCAATGGTGCAAGCGGGTGATGATGAGATGGCAAAAGCTGTGAGCGGCATGATGGCAGGTATGATGCCAACGCTTGAGAGCGTAGACAATGTCAGCTGTGATACGACTGAGGGTGACAACACTTATCTGTGTACCGCTGATGTCACGCAAACCATCGGTGGCAATAGTCGTACTGATAGCGGCGCTTTTAAGGTCAGTGATGTCAATGGCGAATGGGTATTGACGCCATAGTGGTTTATAAAACTGCTTAAATTAATGATATAAACAGGGCGCTTAAGTAGCGCCTTTTTTTTGCTTAACAAGAGCTAATCAGTGGTCTATATTGTTCTAGAAGGCCTATGATAATAAAAAATAAGCGAATAAGGAGTACGCAATGTCTAGCAATATTCTATCTAAGGTCTTGTTTAAAAGAGCATTCAGAGCAACGACAATAGCAAGTGGCTTCCTCGTGTTTACGTCAACATTGTCAGCTACGGCTCAAGCTTCAAATCAGCACTATCAAATTGAAGAGTTTTCTGACGATTACTCTGCCATCATTATCCCAACAGAGGATGAAGATGGCGAGTCAAATAGTATTATTAAGGTTATCAATGCAAAAACTGGGCAAACCATGATTAGTCAGCCTGCTAGTCTCGATATTGAATATGAGTTGGACAACAGTAAAGAGCGTCAACTAAGCGACAAAATTAGCGCTAATATTGCCAATAGGTATTATGGCGAGCATAGCGTACTGATATACGATGACTTTAATTTTGATAATCAAAAGGACTTAGCACTAAGAGATGGACGCAATGGCTGTTATGGTGGACCTTCTTACCAAGTCTATCTAAAAAAGGATAATACTTTCATTCATAGTGATGGATTTACGGATCTGGCACAGGGATACTGTGGTTTTTTTGGCATCGATAAAGACAGTGAAACCTTGAACACTATGACCAAAAGCGGTGCTGCGTGGCATCAGTTTTCAGAGTATAAGGTGATCAACGATGAACCAGTCGTTGTCCGTATCATTGAGGAGGAGTGGAATAACAGAAGCCTGCTATCTATTACTGAAAGCAAAAAGATCAAGGGCAAAATGAAGGTCGAGAACTATGAAATGCTACCACCTTATGTCGAACAAGCAGAAAACCCATTTCCCTATATCTATATGCTGACAGTAGATAATGATAAAAAAATGGTGCTCGATAGTCAGTATAAAGATGGCAGCGAGCAATTATATTATGCTTTTGCAGATGAGGAGGGCCGAATTGAGCTGCTTTATGAAGGACAGTTTGACTATGATAAAACAAAGAAAACACTGAGCTTCACCAACAGACCTGTACTTTATAAAATTAATAATCAAGGCATCACGGTAAAACTACCTAATAATACGGTTCAGTTAAAACCGCAACCTAAAAGCGTGCTTGGCAGTTTAGATAATGTCGTTCAGTTTAAGAATGTCAGAGTAAAATAAAGAATATTGAAGTAATTCGTTAAAGCGAGATATAGTCCTCAAACCTAGCAAAAAAGGCGACTCCTTCAAGAGTAGCCTTTATAATAAATTGCTTAGTACGACTATCAAATTATCAAATCAACGCACATATTAACGCATCGTCACAAACTCTTCTGAACCAGTTGGATGAATGGCAACCGTATTGTCAAAGTCTGCTTTAGTCGCGCCCATTTTGATAGCGACTGCAAAGCCCTGAATCATCTCATCGACGCCAAAACCAATGCCATGCAGGCCAATGACTTTTTCGTCATCGCCCAAGCATACTAGCTTCATGGTGCATTTTTGACGATGTTGAGTGACCGCGCTATACATATCGGTAAAGCTTGAGGTATAACACTTGATATTTTCTTTACCATAGCGTTCCACCGCGTCGATTTCAGACAGGCCAATCGTACCGATAGCCGGATGAGTAAAAATTACGGTCGGTATCAATGTATAGTCTAAGTGCTCATTGGGCTTATTGTTAAACAAACGCTCAGATAAGCGGCGACCAGCGGCAATCGCTACAGGCGTTAAATCTACGCTGTTTTCGATGATATCACCGACTGCATAAATACCATCGACATTGGTGTTTTGGAATTTATCGACTTTGATTTTACCTGTCTCAGTCGTCTCAACCCCTGTCACTTGCAGATTGATACCGTCTGTCGATGGCGCGCGACCAATCGCCCATATCAAGCAATCGACAGTATCGATACAGTCTTCACCGCCATCGTTGGTGGTCAAATCCAGGCTGTCATCGTCATTTTTATTGACTTCACTGATCACCGTATTGGTGTGTAATTTAATGCCAGCTTGTTCCATTTCTATCAGCAAAGTCTCTACGATAGTATGGTCAAACGTACGTAGTGGCGAGTGTTTGCGCACATACAAATGCACATCGGCACCCAGACTGTTTAACACGCCTGCGATCTCGACAGCGATATAGCCAGCACCTACAATCGCCACGCGTTTTGGCAAGTGATTCAACGCAAAAAAGCCGTCAGAGTCGATGCCGTATTCTGCACCTTTAAGGTCTGGCTGAATAGGATGACCGCCCGTAGCAATCAAAATGTGATCAGCGGTAATCAGCTCGCCATTTACTTCTACGGTATTGGTATCGACAAATTTGGCAAAGCCTTTGATCACTTCGACGCCGTTTTTTGCCAAGTTATTGTCGTAAGCGCGGTGAATGTTTTCGATATATTGTTGGCGGCTCTGTACCAGTTTTTGAAAGTCAAAACCTTTTGACTCAACATCGAAACCATAGTCTGGCGCATATTTATGGATGGCTTCAGCCACTTGCGCGCCATACCACATCACTTTTTTGGGAACACAGCCCAAATTTACACACGTGCCGCCCAATTGGTTGGCTTCGATAATGGCGCATTTTTTGCCATAGTTGGCTGCACGGTTGAGTGAGGCGATGCCGCCGCTACCGCCGCCAATGGCGATATAGTCATAATGTTTGGTCATAATACGGTCTCTTTATTAAGTTGCTATTGGTGCTGTTTCCGACTCTACTGTAATGGGTCTTATCATCCATCTTGCAAGTTTTTTATGGTTAGCGTATGTTGAATCGCTTGACTATAAACGGTGGTTGGTTAAGAAAAGCCCAACATCTAGATATTTAAATCCGCTCAAACCCACTTATACAATAGGACGACGTCTATAAAATAACAGTCCCGGAATAGACAAGCCAAGTACCAATCCTGAAGTGACAAATAGTGCCTCAAACAAATACACCATCATTTGGCTAAATAACTCATCTGAAAAGCCAAAGTAACCAATCTGCACCATACTGACCATCGCCTTATAAGCGGCGATACCGGGCATCATACAGATGACACTGGGCGAGATAAGCGCTTTGGGCGGCAGAGTATATTTCTTAGAAAAGTACACACCCAAAAAGCTGGCAAGCATCGCGCCAAAAAAGCTGGCAACCACGATATGAATGTGCTGATAAACGAGTGCTGTCTTTAGTCCAAAGCCAAATGCGGTCATCAGTAAACACGGCAAGATATAGCGTTTGGGTACGCTAAACATTAGCGTCCAACCAAGGGTGATGATACAAGACAGTATGACGGTTTTAATAAACCACATTTTAAAACCCCCAATGCTGTATGCGAAGTAAAACCAGCGCCATCACGATACCGACGCACGCAGATAAGGTCAGCATATAGGTAAAGACCGCACGCCCAACGCCAATATTGACATAGCCTTTTAAGATATCGGATAAAGAATTAATCAAAGGAAAGCTTGGCACCAATAGCAGTACGCTAGAGGCAACAGCGATATCCGCATTGTTACCAATATCAAAATAATAGGTCGTCGCGCCAATTAAGGATGCAATAAAAGCCGTCACAATGACGGTGATAAAAGGGTTAAAGTGGTGCTTGGACAAATAGATACGAGTAAACATCGCCACCATGCCAGCGATGAATGTCACTGCCGTAATCGACCAACTACCGCCATTCAGATAAGCAAACGCCGCACATGAGGCACCAACAAACAGACTGACTAGCCAGGTTGGGTATACGGTCTTATCCAACTCATCAAAGGCAAGGGTAGTGCGGTCAATCAAGTCATTATGATCGACAGTGGCTTCGGTTTTATTGACGATTTGCTGGATTTGTACCAACAGATTGACGTTGATGCTCTGATTGATCGTATCTCTAGTGGTAGTGATACAGCGCTCGTCACAGATAGTCGTCAAGGTAATGGCATTAAAGTTCAGCGAACATTCGACGCTGTTCATTCCCAAGGCAAGCCCCAAGCGTTTGGATAAATCCACCACCACGGCAGACTCAGCGCCATACTGCATAAGGAGTAATCCGCAGCGCACACATAGTCGGGTAATGCGCTGCTGCTTTACGTAGCTGATAGAGGTCATGGGTGAGATACGCAGGTTGGTATTGATACACTATTATAAAGGGTATAGGTGCTGACGCGCAGACAATATCAGCCATTATCGAATATTATGTTGGCTGCTATTATAATAATTTTTGGCAAGGAGTATAAAATGCATATCGCTATTTTGACTTTGACGTTTGCATTGCCCGGTTGTGGCTCGCTAAAAGAAAAACGCCACCGTATGGGCGGCTTGCACGCGCGCTTTGGCAATACGCCAAGTGTCGCAGTATGTGAAAGCGGGGAGCGTGATCGGCATGACGCCAGCGAGTGGACGTTTGTGATCGTTGGACTGTCCAAACGAGAGGTCGAGTCGCAGTGCAGTCAAATTGAGGAAAAGCTAGAACGTACGGTGGATGCAAGGGTAATGAATGTTGAGAGGGAGTTTATTTAGGGCTTAAAGCTAACATTTGCTTGATATTTAAATAAGTGTTGTAAGCTTCAAACAACCTACATGCTATAATTTTATATCTATATTGAAGCAAATGAACGTAATAGGATTTAACTTATGTTGTTAACTGGAGCGGTTGCAGGTATAGCTGGAATGAAGTTAGCAGATGAACTAAAGGAACCAGCAAAGAAAGCGTTCGGTTGGCTATTTGAAAAAGGCAAAAATAAATACGATGAACATAAATTAGATAAAGCACTTAATAATCTGTCAGATAAAATTATCAAGGTTACTAAAGTCAAAACTATCTATAAAGGCGACGATAGTATTGATTTGCAAGGATTTTACGTACCTACTAGAGTTGAAGGTATAAATACTTCTGTCAATTTTGTAACTGATATAAGCGATAAATCTATTGTTCTCGAAGGAACGGTAGGACAAGGCAAATCTATTTTTATGCGTTATTTGACAGTCCAAGAGGCGAATCAAGGGCAACGTATTCCACTGTTTTATGAGCTTCGTCGTTTGGATGAAAATGATACTTTAACTAATGCCTTAAGTAAGCAAATTAATAACTGGATAACTGAGTTTGAAATAACAGATTTTGACAGGGCTGCTAAGACAGGTAGTTTGGTACTATTTTTAGATGGTTTTGATGAAGTACCTCATAACAAAGTAAGAAAGCTACTTAATGAAATTGAAGGGTGGTGTGAGCGTTATCCAAAAATGCAACTTATCATTAGCTCAAGACCCGAAGCAGATATACAGCATTCCAACTACTTAAAGGTATTTAAATTATCTGAATACCGATTTTACGAGCAAAGCCTACTAATCGATAAGTTAGTTGAAGAACGTGAAAGTAATTCATTGCTAAAACAAGCTATTAAAGATAGCAATATGGAAATCCAGGAGTTATTACAGACTCCTTTAATGGTTACACTCTTTGTAATGAATTATAGAGGAAGTCTAGAAATACCAACTAATCAGCATGAATTCTACAAAAATTTATTCACAATTTTGATATCTCGTCATGATAAAACAAAGCCAGGGTTTAAACGAGAATCGAATAGCGGATTGAATGAATTAGAATTACAGGAAGTTTTTGAGGAATTTTGTTTTATCACTTTTAGTATGGATATCCTAGTATTCGATGATAGTAAAGCTATTGAAGTAATAAAAGAATGTCTTAACAACCAAAACATTCGCGAGAATCCTAGGATGGTTTTATACGACCTATCTAAAAATGTTTGTTTGATTTTGAAAGATGGTCTTGATTACACCTTCATACACAAAAGTATTCAAGAATTTTACTATGCCTCATTTATACACAACCAGCCTGGAGACCATCCCAGATTCTGTGTAACTGCCATTTAGATTAAATGCCTGCTGATGCGATCATCAAACATAATCATAAAGCGATTAAGAGCAGACGTCCAGTTACGGATTGGCATCGACCACTTTTTGGATGCCTGCTGGGTTGCTAGATAGACTACCTTGAAAGCTGCGTGATCAGATGGGAACACCTTACGCTTATTCACCGCTGTCCGAATCACACTGTTCAGTGACTCAATAGCATTGGTAGTGTATATGACTTTTCTGATGTCTTTAGGGTACTCAAAGAACACTGTTAGGCCCTCCCAGTTATTGCGCCAAGACTTAACCACATGCGGATACTTATCACCCCACACCTCATCAAAGTGCTCAAGATTAGCCTCAGCTATCTCAAGCGTATCAGCGCCGTAGATGGCCTTTAAATCAGCCGCTACGGCCTTTTTATCCGTCCACGGCACAAACTTCATTGAATAGCGCACCATATGTACGATACACAGCTGGACCTGAGCGTTGGGATAAACGGTGTTAATGGCATCAGGGAAGCCCTTTAGACCGTCAACACAAGCGATTAAGATGTCTTGTACGCCACGGTTTTGAAGCTCGGTAAGAACACCTAGCCAGAACTTAGCGCCTTCATTCTCTGAGAGCCACATACCAAGCAGCTCTTTCTTACCGCTAAGATTGATGTCTAGGGCTAGGTAAATGGCTTTGTTGATGATCTGCTTGTCTTGACGTATCTTCACGACGATGCAGTCCAAATAGACGATAGGATAAACACTGCTCAGCGGCCGGTTCTGCCAAGCGGTGATGTCCTCTAATATATTGTCAGTGACTCTTGAGACAAGAGAGCTTGAGATGTCGACGTCATAGAGCTCTTTAATGCTCTCTACAATCTCGGTGGTGGTTTGACCCTTGGCGTAAAGGAATATGATTTTATCATCGAGACCTGAGATACGGGTTTGATGCTTACTAACGAGTACAGGCTCAAAGCTGCTATCACGGTCTCTTGGGGTAGAGATTTCAAGATCGCCTGTGTCACTGCGGACGGTCTTTTTAGTGTGTCCGTTGCGCTTGTTTGGTTTATCTGCTTTCTCATGCTTGGGGTAGCCGAGATGGTCTTCCATCTCAGCCTCTAAGGCAGTATCGATAAAGGATTGCATGAGCTGCTTTTGGAAGTCTTTGATGTCATCAAAGCTTTTCATGCTACCAGCCATTTGCTCGGCCAGTTTTTTAATGTCAGATTGAGTAGTCATTGCTTATTCTCCTGTTAATGGATTATAAGCAGTTACACAGTTTTTAGGAAACTCCCCCAGCCTGAAATGAAAATTGAATTCTATAATGATTGTAGCTATGAATTTGTAGATGGTAAACGTAATATATTGAAATTTCTTGAAAGTATGGATACCTACTATTTCTATAAGTATTTAGCTTTACCGGTATTCGACTTATATATCAACTATTTTTCTTTTGATGAGTCTGAAAATCAACTTATAAAGTATTTTTTCCATAACTCAACTGAGGAACACGGTATTCACATTCAATTCTACTTTGAGATTTATTATGAATATCCTTTCAACTATTTTGATATCTTAATAGTGAAACTACTTCCTACAGTCCTCAACGCAGCATCTGAATTTGGCGCTGGTATGCTAAGTACTACGAATATTGAACCAGAGAACGGTAAATCCATTCAATCACTTTTTACTCCAGAAAAGTATAGCGAACTACGGACTACGCTACACTTGTTTGAACGAAAAGTATTAGAGCGTAGAGGAGAGATTCTAAGCTTTATTGATAAAAAAGATTCCAAAAAGTACAGGAAATATCTAAGTAGATAAAATACGACAATTCGAAGCTAAAATTTCACCCAACAAAAAAGGCCACTCCCTAAAGAGTAGCCTTTCATCATCAGTCATCTAAAAAATGCTAGTTATTGCGGACGGCCTTGACCATGTCCTTCAGGTTTTTTATACCCTTTTGCAGTCATACAGGCTTCTAGCTTCTTCATATCACTTTTACTTGGACGACTTTCTTTAGTCATTTTCACGCCAGCTCGTTGAGCACAATCATCCATAGCTTGCTTCATATCCGCTGACATCGCAGGTCTTTGATGGTTACGATCGCTTACGCCATTTGATGTGCCGCTTGATGCACAGGCGCTAACGCCAACAGTAGATGCTAAGACAATAAATAGTAATTTTTTCATAAGAAGTCCTTAAGAGTTTTAGGGGTCGTACAAGAGTGGGTAGCGTCAATTTGTGTTGGCTATATCGTTATTAACCAGTTGTTTCTATATCGTATGCGTTTACGCGTCATATCTAATCATTTAAATATTAATACATTTAACTTTTAAGTATCTTTAATAAATATTAAGAAAGGTAACGTAGTGAAGTAACTTAAGTCTTAGTTTATATATCAATTTTCATTCATAGCTTATAGTTTGCGCTTTGCCTTATACCAACCAATAAAAAAGGCCACCCTATAAAGAGTGACCTTTTATCAATCATGACTAACGGTATTAGCTGACTTCTTTCATACCTTGCTCAAGCATCGGCTTTAAGAATATACCCGTGTAGGATTCTTTGACTTCAGCCACTTCCTCAGGTGTACCTTCAGCGATGATCACACCACCACCTTTACCGCCTTCAGGGCCTAGATCAATCACCCAATCCGCCGTTTTGATAACATCTAAGTTATGCTCGATGACGACAATGGTGTTACCTTTATCGCGTAGGGCATGCAGGATATTGAGCAGCTTATCGATATCATGGAAATGCAAACCAGTGGTTGGCTCATCCAAGATATAGAGCGTCTGTCCCGTATCACGTTTGGCAAGCTCACGAGCCAGTTTGACACGCTGCGCCTCACCACCTGATAGTGTTGGCGCAGACTGACCCAAGCGAATATAGCTCAGACCAACATCCATCAATGCTTGCAGGCGACGATAGATGGCTGGTATCGCTGAGAAGAACTCAACGGCATCTTCAACAGTCATATCGAGCACATCAGCGATGGTTTTGCCTTTATAGTGAATCTCTAGCGTCTCGCGGTTGTAGCGTTTGCCTTCACAGGTATCACATGGCACATACATATCTGGTAAGAAATGCATCTCAACTTTGATAAGACCATCACCTTGGCACATCTCACAGCGTCCGCCTTTCACGTTGAAACTAAAGCGACCAGGCTTATAGCCACGAGCACGCGCTTCTTGGGTCTGGGCAAACATCTCACGCACAGGGGTAAACACGCCAGTATAAGTCGCTGGGTTGGAGCGCGGCGTACGACCGATTGGGCTTTGATCGATGTCGACCATTTTGTCTAAATGCTCAAGACCGCTAATGCTTTCAAACTTATCGGCAATCAGCGTTGAGGCATTATTCAACTGAGTCGCTGCCAATGGCATAAGGGTACGGTTAATCAAGGTTGATTTACCCGAACCTGAGACACCCGTCACACAAGTCATGATGCCAACAGGAATGGTCAAATCCACATCGTGCAGGTTATTGCCTGACGCGCCTTTTAGCTCGATGGTCATCGGTACTTTTTTGGCTTTAGCTTTACCTTTGACTTCCACATCGATAGTTTTGGCTTTATGACGAACAGTCGGAATCTCGATTTTCTTCTTACCAGACATATATTGTCCAGTCAGCGATTCCTTGTTTGCCATGATATCATCGACCGTACCTTGGGCGATAATATGACCGCCATGTACGCCTGCACCGATGCCGATATCGATGACGTGATCTGCTTGGCGAATCGCATCTTCATCATGCTCAACGACCAGTACCGTATTACCCAAGTCACGCAAGCGCGTTAGGGTTTTTAGCAGACGATCATTGTCACGCTGATGCAGACCGATTGACGGCTCATCAAGTACGTACATGACACCCATCAGACCTGCACCGATTTGGCTGGCTAGACGAATACGCTGTGCTTCACCGCCCGATAATGTCTCAGCAGAGCGAGCAAGTGTTAGATAGTCCAGTCCAACGCTGACGAGGAAGTTTAAGCGCTCATTAATCTCTTTAAAGATTTTTTCTGCGACTTCACCTTTATGACCGCCAATCTTTAGCGTTTTATAATAGTCAGCCGCATCACCGATAGATAGCTTAACGATTTCTGCAATGGTCTGATCATCAACACGGACATTGCGTGAGATTTCATTCAGACGTGCACCATCACAAACGTTACAAGTGGTATCAGCCAGATATTTAGCTAACTCGTCACGGACAAGGTTACTTTGCGTCTTGGCATAACGACGCTCTAGGTAGGGAAGCACGCCTTCAAATGGTACAGTCTTATTCGTTTTGCGACCGCGCTCATCGGTAAAGTTAAAGGTCAGCTTTTCTTTACCAGAACCATGCATGATTAGGTCTTGCTGCTCTTTTGACAGGTCCTGCCACGGTGCATCCATGTCAATTTTGAAATGCTTACAGACCGTGCTAAGCAAGCCAAAATAGTACGCATGACGCTTGTCCCAACCATTGATTGCGCCTTGGTTAAGTGACTTCTCATGATGGGTAATCAATTTTTCAGCGGCGAAATATTGACGTTTACCAAGACCATCACAGCTTGGGCATGCACCATAGGGATTGTTAAAACTGAACATACGTGGTTCAAGCTCAGGCACTGCACGATCACAAACAGGGCATGAATGCTTGGCTGACATCACTTGGTTTTGGTCACCGCCTTCTTTTGGATTACCATCCATAAAGTGCAGCGTGACCAGTCCTTGACCCAAACGTAACGCCGTCTCTAAGCTCTCAGCGACACGGTTGCCCAAGTCGTCACGGACTTTGAAACGATCGACTACAACTTCGATGGTATGTTTTTTCTTCTTATCCAGTGTCGGTAGCTCATCAGTGTCATAGACATCGCCATCGACACGCACACGAACAAAGCCTTGACCGATGAGCTGCTCGAGCAATACAGTGTGCTCACCTTTACGCTCACGAATGACTGGTGCCAAAATCATAATCTTAGTATCATCTGGCAAGGCCATGACCTGATCGACCATCTCAGTGACCGACTGCGCGACCATTGGCTCACCGTGCTCAGGGCAATATGGCGTACCGATGCGTGCATATAGCAGGCGCAGATAGTCATAAATTTCGGTAATCGTACCGACGGTCGAGCGTGGGTTATGGTTGGTTGATTTTTGCTCGATAGCAATCGCAGGGGATAGACCCTCGATGCTATCGACATCAGGTTTCTCCATTTGCGAGAGGAACTGACGCGCGTATGCCGATAAGCTTTCGACATAACGACGTTGCCCTTCGGCATATAGCGTGTCAAATGCCAATGAAGATTTACCAGAGCCAGATAGGCCAGTGATTACCACGAATTTATCTCGTGGAATGTCTAAATCGATGTTTTTTAAATTATGAGTACGTGCGCCGCGTATTGCGATATGGTCATGTGCCATCGGTTACAGGTTTCCTATTTGCTAAAAGGGGATTGGGAGATATCTCAAGCTAAAAAGTAAATACAGATCAGTTAAAAGGTGAATAATTCTAAATTTTCGATGTTGTTATAAGTAGTGTTGTTATAAAAGGTATCGTTATAAATAATGTCGTTATTAAGAGTGCCGTTATAAGGGGTACATACATTGATAAAGTAAAAGTTAAGCCAGCCTAGTTATTCATTTTCTATTATTGTTTGGCTTTATGTTGCTTGTCGCTCCTACCACTATTTGTTATAGGACTAAGCAAATCTAAATCAAATCAGTGTTAAGTAACAGGCATCGTTTGTTATGGTTTTGACCAAAAATGTCATTTTATAGAAGCGTTCGTCGTTACGTAGATATGGTGAGTTAGCCGTTAATTATGCTGACAACGTTTTACTTTATTGTCATGGTGACAGCATTATTCAAGGTGTCACTGTGCATCTGATGCACTTGGTAACAAAATAATCTCGTAATATGAATGGCTTGGGTTGAGAGCGCATACGTTACTGCACCAGTAAGACAAAAGTCTCGGCAACCAAACGGCGAATGTCTTATACTAGGGGGCTTGATTTATAGGCCAATGCCTTGATAAACCAGTAGTGATAAATCATGGTATGGCGCAGTGTTAGTCGTGAAAGATAGCAATGAGCAACCAGCAATGATCAACCAGTGAGGCAAGTATGAATAGCGTAGAGAAACGGGCAATCCTCGGAGTCGGTGGCATCTTTGCCTTACGTATGATTGGCTTGTTTATGATTGTGCCGGTATTTTCTGTTTATGGTGACAATTATGCACACGCGACGCCGTTTTTGATTGGTTTGGCCGTTGGTATTTATGGCTTAGGGCAGGCTATTTTTCAGATACCGATGAGTTTGGCTGCTGATAAGTTCCCGCGTAAGCCTATTATCTTTCTGGGATTGATACTATTCGCGGTCGGCGGCATGATTGCCGCAAATGCGACGGATATTTATGAAGTGATCATTGGTCGGGCGCTGGCGGGTAGTGGAGCGGTCTCTGCTGTGCTTATGGCGTTACTGGCTGATGTGACTCGTGAGGAAATGCGTACCAAAGCGATGGCCACGATGGGGCTGACGATTGCGACCTCTATTATGCTTGCGTTTGCCTTTGGTCCGCTATTAGTCGGATCGCTCGGCATCTCTGGGCTGTTTTGGCTAACTTCAGGATTTGCTATATTGGCGATGCTGCTATTGGTGGTAGTACCGACGCCTATGCGCGTGCTCAAGCACAATCTGGATAATAAGACCATCGGTCAACAGTTGGCTACTGTCCTTAAGATTGGCGATCTTAACCGCTTACATATCGGTATCTTTGCGCTACATCTGACGATGACGGCGATATTTGTGATATTGCCGCACCAGCTCAGTGACGTACTTGGCTTGTCAGTACGTCAGCAAGGCATGGTGTATTTGCCACTATTGTTTATTGGTTTCGCCATTGCGATACCGTTTATTATCATCGCCGAAAAAAAACGTAAAATGCGTCAGGTGTTTTTGGGTGCAATTGCATTGATGACCGCCGCTTTAGCCATACTCGCGCTTGGTAGTCAGGTCGGTATTGGTATTATATTGGGCTTGCTGCTGTACTTTATGGGCTTTAATTTGCTTGAGGCGACGATTCCTTCGTGGATATCTAAGCGTGCACCAGTCGCCAATAAAGCGACCGCGATGGGGCTTAACTCTTCTAGTCAGTTCTTTGGTGCATTTGTAGGCGGGGCAATGGGTGGTCTGTTATTAAGCCAGCCTAATTTGTTGGCGTGGGGCATATTGGCTATTATTATGGGTGCCGCATTGCTTATCATCATTCCCATTTCTCAGCCACCTTATCTATCGAGCACGACGGTTACTATTCCCAGAGACATCAATATTCAAGACTGGTCACGACAAATGCTGGCAGTAGATGGCGTTGATGAGTTGGTCGTCATGGCAAAAGAGCAAGTCGCCTATTTAAAGTTAGATAAGACACAGTTGACGGATGATTCACGTCAGCAGCTATCGAGTTTGGCGCAGAGTCCGCTAGATATATAATAGTTTTGTACTAGTAGTTGTATATGAAATAAAGCCAAATAGCAAAAATTGCACAGACAGCAATCTCATAAACCATCAGTATCAATCAGTGGAAACTAACTACTTATCTCTATTTAAAAGGAATTAATATGAGTAAATTTAAGATGCTGTCTGGTAGTGTCATCGAAGGTAGAAAGAAAACGCATCGCTCAATAGCTAAGTTAACAGTAGGTCTTGGTTTATCAGCCATACTGCTGACCTCTGGTTGCGCTACGCAAAATATTCAGGCGTATCAGAACACCACACCAACGCTCGACATGCATGAGTTTTTTTCGGGTCAAATTGATGGTTGGGGTATGTTCCAAGGTCGAAATGGTGAGGTCAAAAAACGCTTTTATGTCGACATTGATGCAACCCATGAGGGAGATGATGTCATTGTCCTAAACGAGAAGTTCTCGTGGGCAGATGGCACGAAATCGCAGCGTATATGGCGTCTGACTGAGCAGACAGATGGCAGCTGGAGAGGTGTGGCAGGTGATATTATTGGCGAGGCAACAGGGCAAGTGGTTGGCAATACGTTGCACTGGAATTACTTATTAGAGTTACCTGTCGAGGACAAAACCTACAAAGTAACGTTCGATGATTGGATGTATCTTATCAATGAGGATGTCATGCTCAATCGCTCAGTGATGAAAAAATTTGGCGTAGAGCTGGGTAGCGTGACGTTGAGCATGCACCGCAAGCCTTCTGATGATAACTAGAAATCTCTAAATCACTTGATAATAAGTAAGGTGCTATTCAATATCGATAAAGGTAGACGGTGTTCTTTAGCGTCTTAAAATGGCAAAATAGCAGCATATTTATCTATTACCTGTTATTTATTGGACTCTATAATATCGACTAGTATATCAAGATAGAGTATCTAAGCGACATAGACTGACGTGCACCATAGGTAGCCTATAGATATTTCGATAAAAATTGGTTAAAGTAAAATTATATAATTGATAGTGTCAAATGATGCTATCAGATAACGATTAAAACAGTTTATTAAATTATTCATAAGTAAAAGGACAGTATCATGCGCGGAGTCAATAAAGTTATCATCATCGGTAACCTCGGAGCAGATCCTGAGGCACGCCAATTCAGCAATGGCGGTAGCGTAACCAATATCTCGGTTGCGACATCAGAGCAGTGGACAGACAAACAAAGCGGCGAAAAAAGAGAAGCGACAGAGTGGCATCGTATCGCACTTTTTAACCGTCTAGGTGAAATCGCAGCGCAATACCTGCGTAAAGGCAGCAAAGTCTATATCGAAGGTAGTTTGCGTACACGTAAATACCAAGACCAAAGTGGTCAAGACCGTTATATCACTGAGATTCGCGCTGAGCAAATGCAAATGCTCGATGGCCAAACTGGCGGTGGTCAGGGACAAGGCAATAACGGTGGTTATCAAGGTGGCTCAAATCAGGGTTATGACAATCAAAATGGTCAAAACAACTTTGGTCAGCAAGCAAATAATCAGCCCGCACAACAAGGTGGTTACAACAATCAACCGAGTGGTGGTCAGAACAGTTTTAACAATCAAGCGCCTGCTCAGCAAAACCAGTTCAATCAGCCAGCACAGAAACCTGCACAATCTAAGCCTACAGCAATGCCAGATGGCCCTGTAGATGATGATATTCCTTTTTGAGGAATACATGATTAAGTAATGTTAAAAAAGCCCTGCAACTGCAGGGTTTTTTTAATGCTTGCTATAGTTGATTCATTTTAAAAGAGATACAAGGCAACTGAGTGCAGTGTATATGTCATACTTCAAGCGAGGTTAACGCTGTAGCTCTTTTATAGAGGATTAACTATATCCAGAAATATAATTCAGTTGATGCTTTTTAACATAGCTAAACTAAAATTTTATTAAAAATGTTTTTAATTTATTTATTATGCTCTTAATCTGTAAACGATTAAACTTAAGTTTATTTAGTATTGGTTTAATACTATTGGTTTTCACATTATCTAGTATGCCTACTACCTTCTATACTCTATATTGACCGTTTATACCAAAAAATAATTATGATTAGTGACGTTTGGTTTTAAAAATTGCTATACTAACTTTATATGGCATATGGTTAATATATGTTGATTGCCCATAAATAAAATAAATTTCGATAATAATAGCCAAGGTTTTACTTGTTTCTTATTAATAAATCGAAAGCTATTTGGATAATATAGTCACTGCACTACAAAAGAGTTATGTTTTGGATGAATATCATAAAACAATTTAGATAAGTCATTTTCCATCCAACCTTGGCGTAAAAACTTCACTTGAGCCCACTTTTTCTCGATGGGATTTAAGTCAGGACTATAAGGAGGTAAGAATAATAGCCTGTGACCATGCCTGTTAAGCAGCTTTTGAACGCGCTTATGAAAGGCTGCATTATCCATAACGATTACACATTTTCTCTTAAGCTTTGGTATCAGCGTGAACTTGCACCAGTGATAGAAAATCTTTTTATTAATGTTGGTCTTTAAGCAATTGAGTGCAAACAGCATTTTGCCATATAGTGCACCAATGACGTTGGTTCGATCTTTGGCTTGCCAATTGTAACTGCCAATGCAGGGGCTACCAATGGGTGCATAACCACAAGGACGCATCGTTTCACTCTCAAACCCACTTTCGTCCATATAGACAATAGCAAAGCCTTGAGCAATGTAGTGGTTAAGCTTGGCTAGATAAGTCGCTCTTTTCACAGGACAGGCTTTGGGATGCTCAAGTGTCTTTTTTTTTGCTAACACCAATACGCTTTAAGGCTTTACTGATGCCTGTTGGGCTACAATCAAAACGCTGTGCTCGCTCATAGTGATAATCGTCAGGGTGGTCTTTGACATCTTGAGCTAAGGCTTCATCCTCTATTTTGTAGGGCTTAATATATCGAGTGGTTTTACTATGAAGACGCTTTTTCCACTTCTGGATAGTCGTTGGACTGATATCATAGAAAACAGCAGCTTCAGCAAAGGTCATGCCCTCATCTAAGCTTTTTAAGACTTGTTTGCGATAATCTAGGGAGTAAGTCATGGTTATTTATTGTGGTAATCGTTTAGTTGATTTATTTTATAACATTTTTGTGGTCAGGTGACTATAGATCTTTATATGAAATGGTTAACTTCTTTAGAAAACACCATAGGAACGACATAGCAAGTTACAGAGCTAATGCAAAACTATCCCTCAAGATTAGCAGTATTTGAGAGTATAGTGCATTGGCTTATTACTCTATTATTTTAACAGTAGACTCTTGTCCAAATATTGTTGTGAAATTCTAGCACTAGTCAAAGTACTAGAATTTTGTTTTATTATTAGAAAATGCTTTCAAAGCTATAATAGCAATATATAAAGAATGATGACTTGTGTGTTTAGATTTATCTAAAACTAATTTTATTTAAAATGGATACAATGAGCATCTGTTGCTATGTATCTTCTATTTATAATGGATTGTTCGAGATGCCATTAGAAATTGAATACTAGACCTCTTGCAAAAGTCATAGGTTAAGCTCGGAATTAATGATACCAGCAAACAGCTTCATTCTAAGATCATAGCGCTGACGACGGTTGCGATATTTATGAGCCACGATTTTAAACAACTTTATTAAGCCTATTTTGTGTTCAACCACAATACGGAACTTTGCCAGATAGTGATTGGCCTGTTTGCATATCTCCAATAACTGACCACCACGAGGTTTCTTAAATGGTGTGAAGGTTTGCTTATGTAGATTTGCTATGCCCTGATAACCACTGTCTGCTAGATAGTTAGTATTCTCAGGCAACCAATCAGGACAAGTATCTTTATACAGCTTAAAATCGTGGATTGACCCTTTACAGGTTTGCACATCAAGTATCAAACCAGTTTGCCAATGAACGATAACCTGCGCTTTTAAGGTGTGTTGTTTTTTCTTACCGCTGTAGTAGTCTCTTTGGTTTTTTTTGGACGCTCAAGAGGAGTTTCGGTCGTCTCAACAATGACGACTGACCAATTGATGTCCTCATCGACACGACTAGGCAGCTTTTTAGGTAATTCAAACTTACCTGAATCGATAAGTACGTCTTCTACTTTACGAATGATACGGCTAGCAGAAGACTCATGAATACCAAAGTCCATACTGATATGATAAAGCGTGCGGTATTCACGCCAATAAGTCAGGGCTAGTAGTATCTGCTCCTTAAGACTGAGCACACTTGGTCTACCTGATTTGGTCTTAGATGCTTCATGCTTTTGCATGGCCTCAAGCATGTCATAAAAGGTGGCTTTATGAATGCCAGTGTAGCGTTTAAAACCAGCGTCACTTTGTTTGAGTAGCTTATCTATGTTTGGCATATCTATTAAGTAAGTAGAGTTCAATAATATACGTTGTGTCTTACAACTACTTTTGCAAGAGGTCTACTCTTTAGAATTAATTATATTTTATAAATAGAATTAATGGCCAATGAACGATTTGTTCACTGCATTATTTCACGAAAAACAATACCTCAATAGAGGCCACACTCTTATTTTATAGTTGGATTTATTATGAGCAAAAATAACGCAATTGATTTAGAAAATTTGAACGTAGATGAGTTACGTGCTATCACTGAAAACGCTCAACAACTTATCGCCAAAAAACAGCATCAACGTTTGTATGATGCCTATATGCAGTTCGAGCAGATTGCAGAAGATAGCAATGCAACGATCGAAGAGATACTGAAAGCTGGTGAAAAGTTAGAGAAAAAACGCAGCATTAAATATCGTAATACTGATGACCATAGTGAAACTTGGACTGGCCGTGGCCGTAAGCCAACGTGGTTAGTCGAAGCGCTAGCAGCAGGTCGTGATATCGAAGATTTCGCTATTTAATTAGCTGTTTTCTTATAGAGTTACTTTCTGTGAACCAGTTTGAAGTTGCTATTGATAATGGTGTATTTACAACCATTTAGCGACAGACATAGCTGCTTTCGAGAAAATAAAAGCCAGTATCTTTACTGCCAGTATTTTGGCAAAAAGATACTGGCTTTTTTTCTGTCATCTATATGCCATTTTTTGTTATGATAATGACGTTTTTGTCTTATATAAGAGTTGTACGACTGTGGCCCAAGTATCTGAGTTTTCACATAAACGTCCCCGTAAGCTCTGGTGGCTAGTGGGGTTTGTGTTGTTTGCGCTATTTGCTGTTTTGCAAATGCCAGCAGCATGGTTACTTGAGAAATACGCGCCAGATACGCCTTATGTCCAGCATGTATCTGGCAATGTATGGCAAGGTGCTGCTATTTGGCAGTTGCCTATGTCATCGACGTCGCTCACAGGTATGGCAGAATGGTCATGGCAGCCTTGGCAGTTACTCATAGGTAAGCTAGGTGCGGATGTTAATATTCACTCATCACAGACACGTCTGAATGGGCAAGTTAAACTTGGTCTGAACTCATGGCAAGTTGACGAGATGAGTGGGAAAATTGCACCTGAGACGCTAGCGAGTGTGGTCAACTGGCAGCTGCCAAATACCCCTATTCAGGTAAATAATGTATCGCTAACGCGCCAGTCTGATAAAAGTGAGGCATCTAGTAGTGAGCCTGCTAAAGACGCTGGCGGATTTAGTGCAGCGGATGGTCAATTGACTTGGGTTGGCGGCGAGGTAGGCTATCCTAGTGGTGGCAAAGTTTTTTATATTACGATGCCGGCTCTAAGAGCCGAGCTTAGTACAGAGCAAAAAAACAATAGAGATTTGCTCCATATTAATTTATTAAACAATCAAGATAAGCGTTTGGGAGATCTGTATCTCGATAGCGATAATATGCTTGATGTCAGTCTGACACAGCGCTTGCTAGAGAACATGCCTGAGTATAAAGGACAAGCTCCTCAAGATACGCCAGTTGTCAGTGTGCGCCAGCCATTGCTAGCTGGTTTGGGGGCGAACTAAATGCTTAATATCGCCGCAAGCCTAAAACCTGTTATCAATATTCTCAATCGCTTTTCAGCTTGGCTACTATTGTTAGCCATTGCTTGGCTATGCTGGACAGCCGCCCGTCTTTTATGGCTACTGCTAGCAGCGCCTTTAGCACCTGCATTGCCTTTAGCGCCTCTACAGAGTAATGACAAATCCACCAACGATTATAGTGGCTTGTTTGCAATCTTTGCTGATCCCGATCCTGTTACCGCAGTCGTGCAACCACCTCCCAACATTGAGCTCAAAGGCGTACTACTAGCCATACCTGAGAGCATGTCTTCCGCCTTATTGAATGTTAGTGGCGAAGTCAAAAATTACCGCATCGGTGATGGACTAAAGGACAGCGATTATACGCTCGTGGCTGTTGATTGGAATTCAGTCATTATCGCTGATGCTAACGATAAAGAAACCGTTATCAAAATGCCAGAGGCGATGCCATTAGACCAAAGTGATATGCTAGCAAGCGGAATAAGCAATCAGCGTTTGCCAAACAATAGCATGTTGCCGACAGGGCCCCAGCCAGTACAAAACGCTGTTCCTGAGGCAGAAGGGACAACTGGCGCAGACACTTCAAAAAGTCCACAGTCGGCTATCGAAGAAGCGGTTACGGCCTTGCAAGAAAACCCTGCCAGTTATCTAAGTAGAATGGGGGTGATGGCATCGGGCGAGAGCTACCAAGTCACAGCGGCGATGCCTGCTGGCCTACGTAATCGTTTAGGGCTTGAGCCAGGTGATAAGGTACTAACTGTCAACGGACAGAGCGTAGGTAATAACCCAGCGCAAGATGCTGGTGTACTTCAGCAAGTACAGCAAGCAGGTGAAGCGCAGATAGAGGTTCAACGTGGTGAGCAAGTTATTACGATTCGCCAGCAGTTCTAGCAAGGTAGGTTTTTAGCAAAATTGCTCCTTAAACACTCAGCACATAGTAAGCAATATCACTGTAGGTAATCATCAATATGGTAAGTTTTCAGAATTTTTCAGCCACGCCTTTGTACCGTAGCCTGCAGCGTTTGATGCGCCTGTGCCGTCCACTTTGTCTGGCAGTGCCATTATGGGCTGCTGGTGTTGGTCTTGCCAATGCTGAGAGCTGGAAAGTTAATCTACAAGATGCTGATATCAAAGCCTTTATCAATGAGGTCGCGACCATCACGGATCAAAACTTTGTACTTGATCCGCGTATCAATGGCAACGTCACGGTCATCTCCAATAAAGCCCTGTCCCGTGATGAGATTTATCAGCTATTTCTGAGCGTGATGCAAGTGAATGGTATCGCTGCGATTGAATCGGGAACGACGACAAAACTGGTGCCAGATAATATTGCTAAGCAATCTGGTGTGGCGGTTGATTTACGCGGTGATAGTGTTGGCGAATCGCTCGCCACTCGAGTTATTTATTTGACCAATACCCAAGCTGCAGAAGTATTAGGTGTTATTCGCCCATTGATGCCGCAGTCAGCTCACGCGGCCGCTGTACCTGGTGTCAATGCGCTAGTATTGTCCGATCGAGCAGACAGTCTTAATCAGCTGACAGCTCTTATCCGTGACTTAGACAGTAATGTAAATGACAGTTTGCAAGTGATACCACTACGCCACGTCGATGCCGAACGTATGATGGAGTTGATTAGCGCCTTAGTCTCAAGTGCGGGTAGCGGGCAAGCTCAAGGTGGCAACAATCAGCTAAAGGTGATTGCTGATACGTCAAGCGATAGACTGCTAGTCAAAGGCAGTCCTGAAATGATTGCTAAAGTCCAAGAAATGGTCAATCAGTTGGATACCACGCCGACCAGACGTTTAAGTGGTCTACGTGTCTTTCGATTAAAGTATGCTAGTGCTGGTCATATCGCCGATATGTTACGCGGTTTACTCGCTAACCAATCTATCAATAGTGCTGGCGCGACCTCGACACTAGAATCAGCCTCACTAAATGATGTAAGCAGCACAGGCGCTGCAATTAATAATGCAGCTAGCGATAGCCTTGGTAGTAGCAGTGCGGCCGCTGTCTCGACTAACAGCACAAGCGGAACAAGCACAGGGGTGGGCGGTCGTCCGTTTAGTATTATCGCTGATGAAACTCAAAATGCCGTTATCGTTAACGCCGCACCTGAGCTCATGTTCGAGATTGAAGATGCAGTCAACCAATTAGACAGTCGCCGCGCACAAGTATTAATTCAAGCTGCCATTGTTGAAGTGTCAGGCGATGATGCCACCCAGCTAGGTGTTCAGTGGGCGCTAGGTAACGCCAATAGTGGCTATGGAGTGGTCAACTTTAACAATGTGGGGGCGAGCGCAACGACGCTTGCGGCGGCTGCTTTAGCAGGGACAAGTACGGCAGGCATTAGCGCTGCGGCCAGCTCTATCGCAGGTGCATTGATAGGAATTGGAGACAGTCGTAAAGACAGTCAGGGCAATACAGAGTTTTATGGTGCTATTTTACAGGCGCTTGACTCATCTACCAGTGCCAACTTGCTATCCATGCCATCGATTTTGACATTGGATAATGAAAAAGCCAGTATCTTAGTTGGTCAAAACGTACCTTTTGTTACGGGTTCTTTTACCACCAGTGGCAATAATTCAAACAACCCATTTCAGACAATTGATCGCCAAGACATTGGTATTAATCTGAATGTCATTCCCCATATTGGTGACAATGGCACAGTACGATTAGAGGTCTCGCAAGAAGTCTCGTCAGTCGTACCAGGTAGTACGGGTAATGCCAGTGGGCTAATTACCAATAAAAGCCTTATTAATACGACCATTCTAGCGGATGATCAGCAGACGATTGCCTTGGGCGGCCTGATGCGTGACAACACCACCACACGTCAACAGAAGGTTCCTGGACTGGGCAATGTTCCTGTTATCGGTAGACTCTTTCGTTCTGACAACGACAGCACCCAAAAGAGCAATTTGATTATCTTTTTACAGCCGACTATCTTACGTGATGGCGGCGCGGTAGCGAGTGTGACTGAACGCAAATTTAATCAAATGCGAGTGTTGCAGTTGGTCATTGATAAAAACGGTACGATTAAGCAGTTACCATTGAGCGGCACTGAAGGTTGGAATGGTAATGTCAGTGCAGATTACGAGCTTATGCCGCTCAATCCCCTTATCCCTAAACGTGATCAAGCGCCAAAATCTACCTCGCAAGGTTTTACGAGAGTAGATAGTCCTAATAGCGGTATCACGACCTATCCTCTTAATCGTTAAAATATTGGCCGTATATATAACGGTTAATATGATTCAACTAACATAAATTAATGTACGATGTGATAGATGATAGTTACATCGTACATTAGCTTGCGTATTCATAACACAGATAAACATAGACGCTTTTATATTTGGGTATATTAGTTACTAATAAAATAATGAGTTACGTATCATGTTTTCCGCTATAGTAAATCAGAAACTAAGATGACAGATTATAAAAATACGAAAAAATGGCTTTTACTAAGTATGGCTGCAACTGCGCTATTACTCATCCCTAGGCGCAGTAGTCGAAAGGACAATACGAAGACAGTAAATAATCATAATACCGTATCTGAGGGTAGTGATATTGACGATGCTCACGAGAATGTAGTTAGTAAATAGAAGTTAGTAATTAGAAAATAAAAGCTCAGTAATGCGTCTATAGCAATATTCTTGTATAAAAATACTTATATATGAAAAACTGCTTAGTGTTTATTACTCAATTCTATGTTTTGGAAAGTCAGTTTTGGAGTCTATTAATGTGTGGCAACAAATCAGCGACTATGGCTGAGCGAACAAACGCTAGAGAAGTTTTAAAAAATGTCTATCCTCTTATAGATACGCATACACATTTTGATGCTCCAGTATTCGATACTGACCGAAGACAGCAGGTAGAGCAGGCTTATAGTCAAGGTGTCTGTCACTTAGTGCTAGTAGGTTATCTATATCAGTATTTTGATCGAATGTACGATACTCAAGGTTTCATCAATAACATATCGCAATCGTCTGCGACAAAGGTGAATAGTAAAGATAAGTGCGATGTTGCAGCCCATATCGCACTCGGCTTACATCCATTTTATATTGAGCAGCATACCGACGACCATGTAATACAACTTGAGCAAATGGTGATAGAGCGTCGTCCATTAGCTATTGGTGAGATTGGATTAGACACCTTTACCGATGCAATGAAGCAGCCTGATATGTTTGCTAAACAAAAAAGGTTCTTTGCGGCGCAGTTGGATATAGCAGTAACTCATAATCTACCAGTGATGCTGCATATTCGTAAAGCGCATGCTGAAGCACTCGCAATATTAAAAGCGCATAAATACGATGCGCATAAATTAGGTGGTATTGCCCATAGCTTTAGCGGTGGCGAACAAGAGGCTAAGGCTTTTGTAAAATTGGGGTTGAAGCTTGGTGTTACGGGTCAGATTACCAACCCGAATGCTAAGAAACTGCGCCGTGCTATTCAAGTAGCAGTTGAAAGTCATGGCATCGAGTGCTTGGTCATTGAGACGGATTGTCCAGATATGACACCTATTATGTGTCAGACAGCGGATGATACTGATTCACATAATAGAAATGTACCAGCCAATCTGCCATGGGTATTAGCAAGCTTGAGTGAGCTATTAGAAATACCACATGATAAACTTGCTAAGCAATTGTGGCAAAATAGCTGTGATGCTCTGAAAGTAGACTGGGCTTATTCAATGTAACTATGCTATTGATAAGAAAAGCATAGCGGTAATTAGAAGCTAAAAAGTACTAGCCGTATAAATGATAACCAAAATATTTGAAAAGAGAATTTGATCTGTTATGAGTGACACGCGACAATTTGAACAACCAGAATCCGTCGAAGACAGTCTTGCACAAAACGAATCGCGCCAACAAGATGAGCAGTACGATCGTCGTTTCCAAGGTACACGGACACTCTATGGTACCTCAGCGGTTGATACTTTTTCGGCAGCTCATGTCTACATTATTGGTGTAGGAGGAGTGGGCTCTTGGGCAGCAGAGGCGCTGGCTCGGACAGCAGTGGGAACGATTACGCTGATTGATTTGGATGTATTGGTTGCGTCTAATGTCAATCGCCAACTGCCTGCACTAGACAGCACGTTTGGACAAAGTAAAATTGAAGCAATGGCAACTCGTATTAGAGAGATTAATCCCACAGTAACCTTAAATTTAGTCGATGATTTTTTGACAGTAGATAATGTCGCTACACTCTTACCAAGTCGTGAAGCAGTTAAATCTGCCAATGCTCAGGGGAAACCGATTGTTATTTTAGATTGCGTAGACGATATGAATGCGAAACTAGCAATCGCTTTACACTGTCGTTTTAATAAACTAAAGTTGGTCTGTGCGGGCGGTGCAGGTGGTAAGATAGATCCAAGTCAGATTAGAGTAAGTGATTTGCGTGACTGTTATCAAGACCCACTATTAGCAAAGTTACGCAACAAGTTACGCCACGAGAAAGGCATTAATAGTGCTTTAAAAGAAAAATTTGGTATCAAATGTGTCTATTCGACAGAGCCGCCAATTGTAGATAAAAGCTGTCAAACAGGCGGTTTGCAATGCGGTGGTTATGGCTCAGCAGTAGTCGTTACGTCAGTGGTGGCGATGATTATGGTGAGTGAAGCATTACAATTATTAATAAGACAGACGGGTCGTAACTAATACGTCTGATATTATTTAATGGAGTTTACCTTGTCTATATCTAACTCACCTCAGCAGAGCTACCCTGTCGCGGTAGATGAAATAGAGCGTATCAATAAGCTAAGAAAGTATCAGGTACTCAATGAAGATGAGGAGCCTGCGTTTGAGCGGCTTGTTGAACTCGTAAAGCTGTTTTTTGATGTGCCAGTCGTTATGATCACTTTTATGGATGAGGAAACACAGTATTTAAAACCAGCTTGTAAATTTGATAGTGAACCTGAAAGTGTATGCACGACATCACGTGACATTGCTTTTTGTAACTATACGATATTGTCCGATGACGTTTTTATAGTGCCAGATACTTGGAACGACGATCGCTTTAGCCAGAATCCCATGGTCTCAGGTTCTCCATATTTACGATTTTATGTTGGTGCTCCTATTATCTTATATGAAGACAATAAAAGGTATCGTCTAGGTACTTTATGCCTTATGGATACGAAACCTAATCATAGTTTTAGTGAGCAACAATCAGAGATCTTGGCAGAGTTTGCAAAAATGGCAGCTGATGCTTTGCAGTTGCAAGATAAGCAGCGTGATGCTAAGCGTGCTAATGAGATGAAATCGAGCTTTTTGGCCAATATGAGTCATGAGATTCGCACACCGATGAACGGTATTATCGGTATGGTAGAGATGTTAGGCGATACCCAACTCAGTAATGAACAGCGAGAATACGTTGATAACATTAAAGTCTCCAATGAGCATTTGATGGTCATCATTAATGGTATTTTGGACTTATCAAAAGTTGAGTCTGGAAAAATGACGATTGATTCTATTCCATTGAATTTATCTAGTTTATGCAATGAGGTCGTCAGTTTATTTGCAATAAAGGCACGTCAAAGAGGCCTGACCTTAGATTATCATTATACTGAAACACTATCACCTTATGTAAACGGTGATCCTGTACGTCTAAAACAGATTATTGCAAACTTGGTCAATAACGCGATTAAATTCACGCGTGAAGGTGGTCAAGTAAGTATCGATGTTAAACATATGGACAATTGCTACTGTCCAAATAACATTAACGAAAAATTCGTGAGTACGAGTCAAGAAAAAGAAGCAAGCAAAATAGAATGCGATGAAACTGGTCAGAATATAACTTTGTGTATAGAAGTGAAAGATACGGGTGTTGGTATCAAAGAAGAGTCGTTAGAGGCGATATTTGACGCTTATGACCAAGCGAATAAATTTACTCATCGTATTTACGGTGGTACCGGACTTGGACTATCTGTTTGTAAGTCTCTAGTCGATTTGATGGGTGGTTACATTCATGTAAATAGTGAAGTAGGAGTCGGTACGACATTTAGTGTTTTATTACCGTTAACTACTATTGATGAAGACAAGTATGAGACATGGCAAGACTCTAACGATACGACCATAATTGAACCTACGCATGAGCGGTCTGGGCATATCTTGTTGGTCGAGGATGATGCTGTCAACGCGATTATAGCCAAAAAATCCCTAACCAGCAGCGGACATACCGTCACCCATGTTACAGATGGTCAGCAAGCAATTGAGGCTTTTGCTTTATTCCCTGATCGTTATGATGTGATATTGATGGATCATCATATGCCGATTATGGATGGAGTACAGGCGACTATTAAATTGCATGAATTATATGACCCCCAAGTACTACCGCCCATTATCGCTTTGACTGCCAATGCAATGGACGGCGAGCGTGAGAAATATCTGAAAGTTGGTATGCAGGATTATTGCACCAAACCTTTTAAGCAAGAGCAGTTAAATGCCTTGGTACAGTATTGGCTGATACAAAAGCAATCATTGGAAGAAGAGTGATTTGCTAGATATTAGTGGTAGTGATTAGCATTTTAGGTGGTGTATCAAAAAGTATGCTGGGGTAATAAAGGAAGGTGACAGTCAAAGCAAGATGATATATTTGAGGTTATGAAGACACAAATACAGATCAATTGCCCCGACTGTCACAGTCTTAGTCTAAAGAAAAATGGTATAAAAAGCTATGGTAAGCAGAACTACCAATGTAAGGACTGCAAACGACAATTCATTGGCGACCATGCCTTAAGCTACCAAGGCTGTCACTCTCAAATAGAAGACATAATACGGCTGATGACTGCTCGAGGCTGCGGTGTTAGAGACATAGCCATCATTACCTCGGTGAGTATTGGTAAAGTGCTCAGCACCATAGGCTCATCCGTTTATAAGATCGTGCCTAATAAGCGCTACTATGAACGCTTAGAAGTTGATGAGTTTTGGACTTACGTATATCGCAAGAAGCGTAAAGTCTAGCTCATCTACGCTTATGACCGGGCTACTAATGAGATTGTCGCTTATGTTTGGGGCAAACGCGACTTAAAAACGGCTCAGAAACTAAGAGCCCGTCTTAAGCAACTTAAAGTGAGCTATGACTCTATTAGCATGGACAACTGGGACAGTTTCATAACGGCCTTTAAACCAGATAACAAACAAGTTGGCAAACAGCATACGATAGGTATTGAAGGTAATAACTGCCGTCTTAGACACCGACTAAAACGAGCCGTTAGAAGAACCTGTTGTTTCTCGAAGAAGCTCGATAATCACTTAAAAGTGTTTGATTTGGTATTCTTTTATATCAATTATGGCTATGTCTGATGTCAGCATACTTTTTAGAACACCACCGCATTTTAATGTAACCATGATTGATAAATATAAAAAAAGCTTAACCGCCTATATGGTGGTTAAGCTTTTTTATTGATGATAAAGATATCAGTAAATATCAACTACCAGTTATGTTTAGAGCGATATTAGTTCACGCGAGTTTGGTAGTCGCCAGTACGCGTATCAACACGTACCACTTCACCTTGTTGCACAAATAATGGTACACGTACAACGGCACCTGTCTCTAATTTAGCAGGTTTGCCACCACCGCCTGAAGTATCGCCGCGTACGCCAGGATCTGTTTCTGTGATCTCTAACTCAACGAAGTTAGGCGGCGTGACTGACAGAGGAGCACCATTAAATAACGTAATGGTACATAGAGCATTGCTGTTTTCTTTTAACCACTTGATTGAGTCACTCATTGCGTTTTTGTCCGCTTGAATCTGCTCAAAGCTCTCAGGATGCATAAAATGCCAAAACTCGCCATCGTTATATAGATAGTTCATTTCAGTATCCATCACATCAGCAGCTTCTAAGCTGTCACCTGATTTGAAAGTTTGTTCCAGTACTTTGCCACTACGAAGATTGCGCAACTTAACACGGTTAAAGGCTTGACCTTTACCAGGTTTGACAAACTCGTTTTCAAGAATGGCACAAGGGTTGCCATCAAGCATCACTTTTAGACCAGCTTTAAATTCATTAGTAGAAAAACTTGCCACAATAAACTCCTAGGGGTTGTAAATATAATAGTAAGACATAGGGCTGACTGTACCAAAATTTTCTGTTATGCCAAGTATTTACGGATCAACGAGGATACTTTGATAGGCTAGACACTAAGGGCGTATAATATCGGATTTTGGGCACAGGTAATAGGCTGTCATGATAAACCATTTAATCACACAAAAAAACTGGCAAACGCAATTATCGGAAGCTATTACATCTGTTGATGAGCTATTGAGTATCTTACAGCTTGAATCAATGCGTGCAGAAGTTTACGTACCTAAGCATTTTGAACTGCGTGTGCCGCGTGGCTTTGTGGCAAAAATGGCTATTGGTGACCGCAATGATCCCTTGCTTAAACAAGTGTTGCCAGACCAGCAAGAGCAAATCAATGTCATAGGCTACGTAGCAGATCCGCTAAGCGAAAACACTCAAAACCCTGTGAAAGGTTTGCTGCATAAGTATCAGTCGAGAGTGTTGTTAACGATTACGGGTGCGTGTGCTATTCACTGCCGTTACTGCTTTCGCCAGCATTTTGACTATAGTGCCAATATGCCAACTGCCGATGCTAAAGAAAATATTATCAACTATATTAATGCAAATCCTGAGGTCAATGAGGTAATTTTGAGTGGTGGTGATCCACTGAATGTGACTAATAGACGTTTGTTTTCATGGTTAGATACTTTGGAGTCTCTTCCGCAGATTACTACCATTCGGCTGCATACGCGCTTGCCATTGGTGATACCTGCACGCTTGGACGCTGCATTGCTAGAAAGGCTGTCTCAAAGCCGCTGCCATATTGTCATGGTCATTCACTGTAATCATGCCAATGAGCTAGATGCACCAACCGCTGAATACTTGCAACGTGCGAGAGCAGCTGGAATTACACTATTAAACCAAGCCGTGTTGCTAAAAGGTGTCAACGATACTCTTGACGCGCAAGTACAGCTTAGTCAGCGTTTGTTTGCTTCTGGCGTGCTACCATATTATTTACATGTGTTGGACAAGGTGGCTGGTGCGGCGCATTTCGATAGTCGTGAGCAAGCAGCGATTGAGCTTTATTGGTCATTGCTAGCGTCATTGCCAGGCTATCTCGTCCCTAAGTTGGTCAGAGAGTTACCTAATAAACCTTTTAAAGTGCCGATTGATATTTACAGCAATGGCTAATATAGGGCACTATCTCAATTTAGGATAATTAGTAAACAAAGAGTGGCTTTTAAAAAAGATGCGGATAGTATCTTTCAAAACTAAAATCTAGGATTTATGCTTTTTTATAAGTATAAATAGATATATGATTGGAACAGAATATAGACTGTCAGTATGTAAGCTAATTAAAAAGTATACAACTTTAGATATAAGATTTTGACAGTATGTAGGTATTGTCAGAGCGTACTGCTAGTTTCAGGCTCACAATAAATAGATATCATCACTTTTCTATAGTCGAGCTTCACAAACATTTTTTATGCCATACATGTATTTGTACTGCTGCATATTACTGATTGCTTCAGAGTGACTAATAGAGAGTAAAGATACTGATGATAACGTTATTAATGTTTCAAGAGCATTTAGATTCTACAGAGCCACTACCTCCGCTATCTAATCGCTCAGTAAATGGTCAAGAACGTTACTTGTTAAAGATGTTGGCAACGCTACCTACGCTTACCCAAGAGCAGCAAACAGAGCATTTAGAGAGCCTACTGACAGTATTACGTGAGTCCAATATGGATGAACAACAGCGTCTCAAATTAATGACAAAAGTCATTGATGCCTCAGACCGATTGATTGCAGCTTTTAGGCAGCACTATATCTATGAGACAGGCGCGCTTAGTCAGGATCAGATGTCTTATATCGCTCAAATGCAATCGCTGCATTATTTAATTATCATGGTTTACGACAAAGTCATCCGTCGTGAGACTCAGTTGTCAGAAGCCTCCTTAAACCAACCTTCTGGTAAAGGTTGGCAGCGTTTTTTTGGTGCTGAGACTAAACCTGATAGCACGCTTGCTATTGCGATTTATCAATCACTATTAAGATACCAAAAACTATTAGCAGAAGAGGCACTGTGCTATCGAAAGCCATCAGACTACCTGTGGTCTAAAGTCAATCGGTTATATTATTTGGCTCATCAGAAAAAAGTAGCTGATATTGATTTAAGTCTACATACTGTTACGAACCAAACAAACAGTATTCATCAGTTATATTGCCAAATTTGTTTGCATCACTTGTTAAATTTGCGTGCTATGAGGCGCCCGAATATCTTACTCGTACAGCGTCTATTGCCTGAATGGGCTAAGCACATGGTTGCGACAATGGAGCCCGCCACCGAGACAAAGGTTTTTGTTGATCTTAAGAGTAATAATCCACCAAGCTATCTAACAGTCAACTCTCATATCAACCCATATGAAGATGGTCATGACTGTCTATTTATAGAACTGACACCGATAGTTGAATATTTTGAGTCACGTAAAGAAGCCTTTATCGAAGAAGGTGGCACAGCAGAATATAGTCTGCTTAATGCTATTTCGATGACCATTAGCTATCGCTATTTGCAGCCGCCACCTACCTTACCAACCAAATATACTAGCAAGCAGCAGGCAAAGTTAATCACCAATTTTAATGATATACACTACCAAGTAGGTCATTCAAAAATTTTTGCCAATTTGATCGCTATCAAAAATTTACGAGAAGAGGACAGGCCTTTATACGATACATTTGACAGCGAGCGTAGTCGCAGTAGCGTTATAAATATTGAGATATTTGACGACTATGAAAGTTCTTCAGCATATCGCAAACTGCATTTGTTGCCAAAAAATGGTAAGCCTAATGAGAAGGTTGCAGACAAAAATATTTTCAATAAAGAGAGGCTTATTGTAGAAAAACATGACTCTGACCTTTCTCTAACGGCACCGCAGCCCTTACACATAATGAGTCTGATTTTGGTCTATGGCTCTGAAAATACAGAACAACCTGATTGGTCAATAGGGGTGGTACGCTGGTTCAATGTAGATACTAAAAATCCAGAAGTGGAATGGCAAATACTCGGGCATAAAATTGTGGCATGTGGATTACGTTTGGAAGGCAGTAAAACGCGAAGTCATCATTTTGTACCGGTATTTATTCTCGGTAAAGATGAACAGCTACAGACGACTGGCACGCTAATCGTACCGCCTTTTTACTTTCAAGCTGATGATAGAGTCGTCATGCGTATTGGTAATAAACAAACTACTCTACGATTAGGACGCAGGCTAATGATGACTGATAAGTTTAGTCAATATGAGGTGGCGCAGTTATAGCGCTTAGAGGTACTTAGATGCGACAAGTATTTCAGGCCATAACGGAGAGTTTATACAGATTTTCGTCAGTAATATAGTAGGCGACAAAGGGCATAAGTTAATCTGCAGTTGGTCTAATTATTGTCTATAATGATAAATATTGTTACTCTGATTTTTATGATATCTCTAACAATAAAGTAATTATCATGGTGAAAGCTCAGTCTATACTGATAGGATTCATAGAATATTAACGCTAGCGTGTTTTATGTGCTAGGTTAGTTTTAGGCAAAGATGTAAAGTAACAAAATAAAAGATAACAATACGTACGACTAAAAGGCTCCTTATGCGCTCTCAATCTCTTTTAAATTTGTTGGTGATCAATGATGATCAGCTCTATGCTGAACGTCTTGTTCAGTTATTGAGTCCTTATTATGATAGTGTGAATTTGGGGTTTTTGGACGATAAAGAAGAGCTATTAAAACTTCTGCGCCAACCGTGGGATGTACTGGTATTTGGCAAAGCTTATAATATGAGCTTTACAGATGTGGTGAGCATCGTACAAGAGCAAAATATCGATCTGCCAATGATCTGTTTAATGAATGAAGAGATAGCGTCGACGGCCTACAATGAGTATGAGCTACCGACTGTGATTAGTGGCACGATGATCAAAGCGCTTGAAATGGATCAAGAGATGCCAGTCGTAATGGCCATTTGTCTACAGCATAGTAGTTTGCGCAGTCGTCGTGAGCTAAAAACTTTACGTCAAGTGCTTTCTGAAGCAGAACAACGTGCTAATGTGCTGATTAAGAACTCCAAGAGCGCGGTTGCTTATATTGATGAAGGGATTCATATCTTTGCTAATGATCCCTATCTCCAATTATTCGGTTTCAAATCAATGAATGAAGCGGTAGGCGTGCCTATTATTGATCTGATTTCGGGTGGTGATAGTGTCAAAGGATTTAAACAGTTTTTACGTCAGTTTGACAAAGGCAGTCGCCAAGACGTTGAGTTTAATTTTGAAAGTGTGCGGACAGATGGCAGCACTTTTGAAGCGAAACTACAATTAGCATCAGCCACGTTAGAGGGCGAGCCAGTCATTCAGATTATTATTCAGCAGAATAGTAATAATAGTGCGGAGGTTGCTAAGCGTTTAGCTGAAGCTGAACGTAAAGATAATTTAACTGGCTTAGATAATCGTCGTGGTTTTGAAGAGCAGATGATAGCAATACATCAGCAGGCGTCCCAAGGACTAATGACCGCAGCCCTGCTATATGTGCAGGTTGATAATGTAGGAAAAATAAGAAGTAGTTTAGGTCTACAAGGAATAGATGCAACGGTCAAACAAGTTGCCCACACATTAACTGAGCTAGTACCTGATGGGCATGTGAGCCGTTTTAGCGATACAGCATTTACGATTTTAGTAAAAAACAAGATGACGAGTGATCTTGAAGAGATTGCTAAACATATCGGTTCGTCAATCAAGGGTATGTTTATTGAAGTTGATAAGCGTACAACCAATACAACAGTCAGCATTGCTGTTGTCAAAATTGAAAAAAATCCTGTAGAGCCTGTCATCATATTAGAACGCGCCATGGATGCTATCAGCCAAATCATGGTAGAGACTTCTAACAGTGGTGGATCTTACCGTATATATGACCCAAGCGAACATGCCAATAGCGATGATCATGCGCTTGCTGAGTCATTAGTGGATGCCATTACTAATAACCGTTTTGATCTATCATTTCAGCCAATATACGACATCAATAACGATCGTAGCGACTTCTTTGAAGTGTATCTACGGTTACCTTTGTCAGATGCTGACAATACGGTATTAACCCCTGATCAATTTATGGCGGTGGCTAAAAAACATCAACTGTTAGAAAAGATTGATCGATGGGTGCTTATCAATGCCTGTAAGAAAATCAATGACGTCCGTAAAGTTCATCCTGAAGCCAAATTGTTAGTACAATTAACTAATGCTTCACTGGTTGATAAAAAACTGCCGATTGTCGCCAGTCAATTGATAAAAGCGGTAGGCGGCGCAGCTGGTGTATTGACACTACAGTTCAATGAAATAGATATCTCTGATCACTTAACCGTCGCCAAATCTCAATTTTCCGCACTCAGCGATGTTAGCTGTCAACTAGGTATTAATAATTTTGGCTCTTCTGTCAAATCTATTGAAATTGCCAATTTTGTCCAGCCTGATATGGTACGCTTGGCGCGCAGTTATATCCAAGATATTGGTTCAGCAGAAAATCTAGAAACGGTTAAATCTCTTATTGCGCGTACTAATGACATTAAAGTCGATGTGCTCATGCCTTATATTGAAGATGCAGCAACGATGTCAGTAGCTTGGAGTGTGGGTGCGCGCTATTTGCAAGGGTATTATTTAGAAGAGCCTAGTAGCACAATAAAGGTAGCGAGTTAAAAGGCCAATATGTCATATCGTTTATGTCATAGCGATAATATTCTTCAACTAAAGATTGCTAAAAATGACACTTATTAATAAATATCAAATGAGTAGCCTTTTGGCTGCTGTTCTGTTGCTCGCAGCTTGTGAGAAAACACCACCTGACCACCGTGCTCCTGTGACTCTGCCCTTATATACTGACGGCGATGCAGACAACGGTTCGATAATTTATAAAGATGCCTGTGGTCAATGTCACCAACGTAATGCGGGTCTGAATAAAAAAGGCCCACAATTAATGAATATATATGGTGCGCCAGCTGCCGAGTTAAAAGACTATACCTACAGCAAAGGGCTAGAAGATTCAGGTTGGGTATGGGATGCAGAGACACTCGATCCATATATTGCAGATGCCCAAAAAGCCATGCCGGACTCCAAAATGCTGTCTGACCCGATGCCAGATGCGAAAGAACGTGCTGATATTATTGCTTATTTATCTACGCTCCGTGCCGCTGCACCAACCGTTACAGATGATGTGAACTGACTTATCATCGTTATGACCTAAAAAATGAGCCAATAACCTACCATGAACCATGCAGCTAACGATATATCATTATCTACCTCTCATATAACAGAGAATCCGCTCAGCCAACCCATACCTAGTACAACTGATTTTCAACGCAATCAGCAGCAAATTGCACAGCTGTTAGCGCAATTAAATCAGATTGTATTGGATAAGCCGCAAGCAGTCAGGCTAGCGCTCAGTTGTATATTAGCAGGCGGTCATTTGCTGTTACAGGACTTGCCTGGTATGGGTAAGACGACTTTGGCACAGGGCTTGGCACAGTTATTAGGTTTAAGCTTTAGCCGAGTGCAATTTACCAATGATATGTTGCCTGCTGATATTTTAGGTATGAGCATCTACGACCAAAGTAAACAGCAATTTGAGTTTCGTCCGGGCCCTGTCTTTACTCAGTTATTACTTGCTGATGAAATCAACCGTTCCAGTCCTAAAACACAGAGTGCGCTACTTGAAGCGATGGAAGAGCGTCAAGTCACGCAAGATGGCCAGACTTATCCTTTGCCACAGCCATTCTTTGTCATTGCCACCCAAAATCCATTGCAACAAGCAGGTGTCTATCCGCTCCCAGAGTCGCAGTTAGACAGATTTTTATTATGCTTATCATTGGGTTATCCATCGCCTGTCGCAGAGCGTGAGCTGCTAAAAGGTAAAGACCGTCGCGAGCTACTCAAGGATTTGGATACGGTACTTGATACTGAGGCTATACTAGTGGCTCAGCAGGGTGTTAGGCAAATTTATGTAGCAGATACAGTATTGGATTATTTGCAGAGACTGGTTGCAAAAACCCGTGCAAGCCAAGAGTATCATGGCTTATCCCCTCGCGGCGTGTTGTCGCTACAACGTGCTGCCCAAGCGCATGCCTATGTATCGGGATATATGGAAGTGACCCCTGAAGATATACAAGCAGTGTTTGCTGCGGTCACTGATCATCGTCTCGGTCAGCGTTTCGTACCCGCGCATGTGACTGGTGGGCAAGCAACAAAAACCATCGCCCAACGCATTCTAGCAGAAGTGTCAGTCGTCGCTTAGCAGCTGACAGACTGTTTGACCGTATTGATTAACTGCATCTGTGAACCATAGTTCTACACATAGTCAACGCTATATAACTTAGAAAAAATATCAAAGTCACTCAGTTCACTATTTACGGTATTTTCACCCGATCTCCTCGTATTCGAATTGTCCTTAATCAACTATATCGTTCTATTCGTGAGTTTGTTTATCAGTCAGATATAAATATAAATACCGACAGCATTGTCAATCAGATGGTAATAATAGGGTAGTCATGAGCTTATTGCCAAAGGCTTTAACCGCACCAATAAAATCAGCTCTGAGCCGCTGGTTTGCCGCGCGCGCACCTAAGAGTGACAGTGCTACGCTTAATTTGCGTAATGTCTATATTTTCTTTAGTCGTGAAGGAATGCTATTCGCCGTATTGTTAGTAATTACCTTTATCGCGGGTATCAACTATGGCAACAACTTAGTGCTTGGTTTGTGCTTTTATCTGGTCAGTATTTGGCTGATTAGTTTTCATGTTACTTTTGCTCATATATCTGGTCTGCAAGTGCGTCTGCTAGAAGTCACTATGACAGAAGCTAGCTTGCCTGTTTGGGTTACACTACAGTTGAATAGTGATAGTCGCCAACCAAGGCGCCAGTTGCTATTTGAATTTGAGCAGTTAGCCAATAAGAAAACCAAAAATGGCATAAATGCGCAAAGTTCAATACTCATCACACGGTTACAAGGTGAGCAAGTCATTCGACTGCCTGTCCAGACTTACAACCGTGGTCAGCTTGAACTGCCACGGTTAAAAATAAAAACAGTTTATCCTTTAGGTATCATGCGTGCATGGTCTTATGTCTACTTTGCGCGTACAGCGTGGGTATATCCAAAGCCTGAAGTCTTTGACTGGCAAGCAAAATATGCAATCGCAAGCTTAGAAGATTTACCAACAGGTGGGCAGTATAGACAGGGTCAGGACGACTTTGAGCGATTAGATAATTATGTCGAGGGTGAATCATTGGCCCGAGTCTCTTGGGGGCATGTGGCGCGGGGACAAGGTATGCTGACCAAGCACTTCGCTGATCCGGTTGGTCATGAGCAAATGCTTGATTATGCAGATATGCCAGCTGCACATCACGAGCACAAACTTGCACAATTGGCTTATGGCGCATTGACGCTAGGTCAGCTAGGCGTGCCGTTTCAAATGCGTTTACCTAGTGATACTCCTGCTACTGCGGAGATGGGTAACGGGGAATCCTTTGCGCAAGCATGCTTGCTAAGGCTTGCGAAAGCACCATGACCAATTCTAAACGCTTATCTTCCACTGATGTTGATACACTGTCCGCAGAGTATTCTGCGCTCGATGCTACAAAAAGAGCTAGCTTCGAGCAGTTGGCTTTAGGTCAAAAAGTCTCGTTTCAACCTGAGCGAAATGACGCTAAATGGTATCGTAAGTTATTTGCACTGCCGGCTTATTATTGGGTATTAATTGCTCAAGTCGTCGTTGTATTACCGCATGCCGCACATTTACCATTATGGCTGATAGGATTTGCCGCCATCAGTATCGCCGCTCAATTGCCTCATATCAAAGCTAAATTCAAAAAACTATCGCACCTAAAGCGTATTTATCAAAGTATGCAAATGCTAGGATTTTTGTTGGGGTTATTAGGTCTATGGCTGACCTACAGTACAGCGTTTGGGCTCGATATGGGTGTGGCATTTCTAGTGCTATGCCTAGTTAGTAAGCTATGGGAGCTATATAAGCGCCGCGATGCCTATGTAGTGTTAAATCTATCATTGTTCGTGCTTGCGGCATTATTTTTGATGGACCAAGGTTTACTGACTACTTTAGAAGTGATCGTTGGTGCAGTCATTGTGTTGCTAGCATTTATTGCGCTTAATGATGATAGCAATGCTAGCGGTGATGGACGCTTGCGTACATTGGGCGTGTTAGGGGTTGGCGCGTTACCATTATTGGTGGTGCTATTTTTGTTTTTTCCGAGACTGCCCCCACTGTGGTCAGTACAGCTCTCAGGTCAGCAAGCTACTACAGGTGTCTCTGATAGTATGTCTCCTGGTGATTTTGCCAATTTAGGGCAGTCAACTGAGCTAGCCTTTCGCGTAGAGTTTGCTGCTGAGCGTCCGCCGCAACAGCAGCTGTATTGGCGCGGTTTGGTATTTAGTGATTTCGATGGTGTCACATGGCGTCTGGCTTCCCAAAAGGATCAATGGTCATCGAGATTGCAAGCACCTGCATGGATTCAGAATGCCTTTGCTACTGTACCTGATGAATCAAGGGCGGCACCTGTCAATTACAAGGTTATCTTAGAACCCACTCAGCAAAACTGGCTATTTGGTCTTGATTATCCGTTTTCTGAACAGCCAGATATCAATACTACCTCTGAATTTACCTTATCAAAAGACCAACCTGTTACGCAGCAACTTCGCTATGATGTGTTGCAGTTCGCACAGATGCGTATTGATCCGGTTCTAACAGAGGCATCAAAACGTGAGAATCTTGCCTTGCCTAACGAAGGTAATCCACAAGCACGCGCGCTTGCTAAGCAATTATTTGAGCAGTCAGGTTCAGACCCTGTGCGCTACATAGCTGCTATTGAGCAATGGATCAATCGAACAGATTTTCGCTATACGTTGTCGCCACCACGGCTCAATACCAATCGTATTGACGAGTTTTTATTTGAAACCAAAGCAGGGTTTTGTGAGCATTATTCGTCAAGCTTTACCTTTATGCTACGCGCTGCTGGTATTCCTGCACGAGTAGTAGCGGGCTATCAAGGCGGTGAGCCAAGTCGCAATGGTAACGTGTGGGAAGTGCGGCAAATGGATGCACACGCATGGACTGAGGTTTGGCTTGAAGGTCAAGGTTGGGTACGTGTGGATCCGACAGCCTTTGTGGCGCCTGAGCGAGTAGAGCAAGGCATGAATACGATGACCCAGCAGCAAGGGGCGGCTATGTTTGGCAATGGTACCAGTGCACAGATCAGCTATCAGCAGTATCAAATGTTACAAACGCTACGCCGACTATCAGACCAAGCGAGCTACTACTGGCAAAAAGACGTAGTCGGCTATGACCAAGACAAACAGGCCGACTCGCTACTCAAATGGTTCAATATCAGCTCAATCATGCAGCAGATTACTTGGTTGGCAGCCAGTGCTGTCTCCGTCATGGCCATTTTAGTGTTTATTATTTGGCAGCGTCGTCGTAAACGCTGGCACTCAGCAGATCTGCCACTTGCTCAGCTCTCAAAACGTATTGCCAAACGTGATAAATTATTAGCCCGTAAGGATAATGAAGGGCAGCTGGCTTGGTTGGAACGTTTGGCCTCGGCCATTGATAGCCGTCAGAATAACGGTGTTCACTCTGCTATGAGTCAGCTCACAGATAGTAGTGATCCAATCGTTATTCAGACAAAGCTTATTGAAATTAGACAAAACTACCGTCAGTTACGCTATGGACGACTGAGTACATTTGATAGCAGTCATAGCGAGTATCAAGAACGACTCAAACAACTTAAAAAAGATGTGCGCGCATTGTTATAGAGGTTTTTGATGACAGTTTTATTAAGTTACTTTGATGATAGTGCTGTTGAGGTATTTTGAACTGACGATAAGTTAGATAAGCGAATTAGTAAGAGAGGCGGTTGTATGGCGATATATGTAGATTTTGTGCAGATAAAATTTAAAGGCCATAAGTGGTGCCATATGTTGGCGGATAGCTTGCAAGAGCTGCATGATTTTGCGGCATTTATTGATGTGGATGCGCGACTATTTCATCGCAACGCTAGCTATCCTCATTATGATATCACGGTTCAAATGCGCGAAATCGCTATTGCACAAGGTGCTATTCCTGCCGATAGAAAAAAGATTATCGAGTGTGCAAAGAAATTAAAAGTAGAGTTGAATGACCAGATAGAGCAATCTAGTCATTCCTAATAGAAGAATTTCTCAAATAAATAAGTAGGTGGTGGTTCAAAAAGTAGGCTAACATTAGACATACCCATGATTGATGTAAAAGAAAGCTAAATCAAAGGCTTTAAAGTGATTTTCCAGTTTTTTAGAAAAGTTACAACTTCGCCTAAATGCTCGCCTTACTCGATGTCTGATAGTGCAATTATTACCTTCAATGCCGACCGTGAAAAATTTGCCAATGACTTGGGTAAAGCCCTTAAAACCAGTAACAAAGCTGTCCCAGGTATCACTAGCGATTTTAGCATAACTTACGCCTAGCGCTTGCAGTTTAGCTTTAAGCTTTTTGACAGTGTTAAGGTCTCGTTTTCCCCATACATAGGCAACAATTTCACCTGTGTCACGGTGATAGGCATAAATTAGCCATTGTTTGTTGGTCTTCTTGCCTACGAATGTCCAAATCTCATCAATTTCAAGACAGTCATATTGCCTTTGCTTGGGGGTTATTTGGTAGTGACACTTTTTTAGGGTGGCTAGTACTTTGCCTTTGCTGATTCTCTCAACGCAAGCGATGTCTTTTATGCCACTGCCTCGAACCATAAGATGTCGTATTTTGCTATCTTTTTGGGAGTGACAGCCTGGGTACGTTAAGGCATGGTCGCCAATAAACTGCCGTTTGCAGTCTTTGCATTTATAGTTTTGTTTACCATAGCTTTTGAAGCCATTTTTCTTTATATTGTCACTTAGACAGGCTGGGCATTTGATGTATAGTGTGATGTGCATTTCACTATTTTATCAATTTCTCAGCCTACTTTTTGAACCACCACCAATAAGTAATGTTTCAATTGCCTGTTCACTTATCTGCTCGAATGTATATTTATTCAACTATACCGAGCGCATTATTTTGCCGTGGCTGCAGTACTGATCGCGTTGAGTGCTTTTGAAATATTAGCAATCTCGGTATCGCAACCTTTGATATTGTGGCGTGTCTTGAGGTAGTCAGGGTTGTTATACGATAGCCATACTTTTTTATCGGCATCTTCGCTAATTAAGATTTTTTGCGGCAAATCAATGGCAACGGTTTGCTCACAGTTCATTAATGGCGTACCTGCTTTAGGGTTACCAAACATAACGACTTGCGTTGGTCTCAATGATAAGTCAGCACTCTGTGCATTTTTTTGATGATCGACTCGCGCAAATACTTTCATACCCTTACTTTCGATCACTGAGACCAGTTTGTCTGCGGTATCTTGTACGGAGTGATTGCTCTGTAAAGTTACCAAGCCTTTTTCAGCATTGATAGAGGTTGTTGTGTCTGTCATAGCACCAGTGCTCTTGGTTTTATCTAGCAGCGTATCGATACTGGCACAAGCGGAAACGGCCACTGCTAGCGCAGCGATAGAGACGATTTTAATCATAATGACACCTATAAGTTATCTGTAGTATGGTCAGTCCTAACTATAATGAGCAACATCGAATATTCATTGTGCGTAATCAGGTTTGTGATTGCAATACGTCTTAACAGAACGTTAAACCAAATGTTCTGCCAAATAATCTACGAGCAGCCTAATCTTTGGTGATAAATGACGGTTATGTGGATAAATGGCCCAAATGCTTTCTTCGGGCTCTCTATAGTCGTCAAGTAAACTGACCAACTCCCCAGACGCTAGGTATTTTTGCACATAATAATCTGGCAGCTGGACGATGCCCAAGCCTTTTAGCGCAGCATCGACCAGACTATAGCCGCTGTTATATTGCACCGTACCAGAGACACGCAGGTTCCTTTCTACACTTGCTTGTTGGTTGTCCGTCTTAGCATAAGTATTACTGTTCTCTTTTGCTTTAGCAGTATCTATAAAGTGCCAGTAGTCACGAGTACCTAGTAGGCAGTTATGTTGACTTAAATCACTCAGTTGGTGTGGTATGCCGTGTTTTTTTAGATAAGAGGGCGCCGCGCAGACAAAGTTAGTACGCAGGCTAAGTTTCTTTGCCATCATCGTCGAGTCATGCAATTTACCAATACGAATCGCCAAATCATAACCCCCTTCAATCAAGTCAATTTTCTGATTACTCAAAAAAGCAGTCACCTCGATATCGTGATACTGCATCATAAAATCATTGATCAGTGGTAATAACTGCTGCTCACCATAAGTAACGGGCGCTGTTAGTTTTATCCTGCCTTGAGGCTTTGATTGTAAGTTGGTTACGGCTTGCTCAGCGGCATCCAAGCCATCAAGTACACTGCTGCAATGCTGATAGAATACGCGGCCTTCTTCGGTCAGTGAGACCTTGCGTGTGGTTCGATATAGCAGTTTTATATTTAAGCGTTTCTCTAACGCGCTGATCTGACGGCTGACTTGTGCCGTCGAGATCCCCAGCTCTTTTGCACCACGTGTAAAGCTCTCATATTCTGCGACATAGACAAACTCACTAATTCCTTCCCAGCGCATGATTATTACCAATATGTAAAAGATATTTGCAAATATAGCATATTGTTATCCGCTCAGAAATAAATATAATGGTTAGTATCAATGTAAACAGATGGTGTTTTACTGTCATCGATGCTTGCCTATAGAGGGCAGGCAAGATAAGCTCAGTCTATCTTTATTTGTTTTAACTGTGGATATAGTGAACGCCAAAATCCATAAAGTGTGTTAGCAAGTTATTAGGGCGTGTCTTCAATTCACTCGATAGTTATCTAAATGGGCTAAAAATAGCTAAATTTTGCCAAACATCGTCAAATCGCTGGTTAATATCCCGATATTATCGGCACTATTTTCCTCGTTTGACGGCAATTTATCTCATTTTTATCACCATTTTTGAAATGAAGACACGCCCTAGAATTGTTTGTGCTTATAGCGAAACTGTCATGTTATCACCCATAAATAACAATCAATTAAAAAGAGAGATTCTTATGTCCGATAAATTTATTAAATCAAAAGCCGCCATCGCGTGGGGTCCAAAGCAGCCACTATCTATCGAAGAAGTGGACGTCATGCTGCCACGCAAAGGTGAAGTATTGGTAAAAATCGTTGCCAGTGGTGTTTGTCACACAGATGCTTTTACCTTATCTGGTGAAGACCCAGAAGGCGTGTTCCCTGCGATTCTAGGTCATGAAGGCGGCGGTATCGTTGAGCAAGTTGGCGAAGGCGTGACCAGCGTTCAGGTCGGTGATCATGTCATTCCGTTATATACGGCAGAGTGCGGCGTCTGTAAAATGTGCCGCTCAGGCAAAACCAATCTTTGCTCGGCAGTACGCGAGACTCAAGGCAAAGGCTTGATGCCAGATGGCACCACACGTTTCTATAAAGATGGCGAACCTATCTACCATTATATGGGTTGCTCAACTTTCTCTGAGTACACGGTTTTACCAGAGATTTCTTTGGCTAAAGTCAATAAAGAAGCGCCATTAGAAGAAGTTTGCTTGCTTGGTTGCGGTGTGACCACGGGCATGGGCGCGGTCATGAATACGGCTAAAGTTGAAGAGGGCGCTACCGTTGCTATCTTTGGTCTAGGCGGCATTGGACTATCCGCAGTCATCGGTGCTGCTATGGCAAAAGCCAGCCGTATCATTGTGATTGATATTAACGAGAGCAAGTTTGAGTTAGCTAAAAAACTAGGCGCAACCGATTGCATCAATCCGAAAGATTATGACAAACCGATTCAAGAAGTTATTGTTGAGCTAACCGATGGCGGTGTGGATTATTCGTTTGAATGTATCGGTAACGTCGATGTTATGCGTTCAGCGCTAGAGTGCTGCCATAAAGGTTGGGGCGAGTCGGTCATTATCGGTGTGGCTGGCGCTGGACAAGAAATCTCAACCCGTCCATTCCAGTTAGTGACTGGTCGAGTCTGGAAAGGTTCCGCGTTTGGTGGTGTAAAAGGACGTACAGAACTACCAGGTTATGTCGAGCGCTATCTAGCAGGCGAGATTCCTTTACAGGATTTCATCACTCATACGATGCCAATAGAAGACGTCAACGAAGCATTTGACTTGATGCACAAAGGCGAAAGTATTCGTACGGTTGTACACTTCTCAGAGTAATCAACAAAGACATTATTGTCTTAGAAATACTTTATTAAAAAGGCTGCTTCGATATTGAGGCAGCCTTTTTTAATGTTATTTGCAAACATAGCTTAAAGGTTAGGGTCTGTTGAACATTCAAATGTGGTGCTGGCAGTCACTATTTTTTAGGCAATATACAGTGAAATTTTTGACGCCTAGTCATTCTAGGTTAAACAATTTCGCCATATATTGGCAGAAAATAGTACTACCCTGAAAGGCTGATGCTAAAATCACCCCAAATGTTGTTGCAATCCTAGTTAAGGTCTCGACATTATCGTCGGTTTGCGCCTAATTTGGTGCAATTTTAGCAATCAGCAGCCCTAATATTTGAATGTTCAACAGACCCTAAATGTATCAAGCACTCTTTTTGCTAATGATTTGATCCGTTAGTGTCGATAAATCTGATGCGGTCAAATCTGGAACTGGTACGTTGGGCGCGTTCAGCATCGCATTATAAGGACGGGTCAAAAATGCACCGCGACAACCTGCTGCCTGCGCACCTATGGTATCCCAGAGATGACAGGCGACAAGGCATAAATCTGACGTATCAACGGCTAGCGTATCAGCCACCAATTGGTAAGTATCAGGTGCTGGCTTGAATTTGCCAACAGTCTCAATGCTAAAGTGCTGCTCAAAGAATTGACTGAGACCAGCTTTTTCTAATGGCGTTGGAGACGCACTGCTTGCTGAGTTAGTCAGTGTGACCAATCGAAATCCTGCCTCACGCAAACGAGTCAGTGCTGGCGCAGCGTCAGGATGCGCAGGTAACGCACTCATTCTTTCTTTGAACTCATTGATATCGTCGTCTGTCAAAGTCACTTGTCTGATATCAGCAACCATTCGCAGAGCACCAACCCCGAGCTCGCCAAAAGGTGTATAGAGGCCGGACAACGTCATAGTTTGCGAGTACAGCACCAGCTGAGCGAACCATTCTCGCAGCACTCTTTGCTTGCCAAATACACGGGTGAATAAAGGCGTTAGCGTGTCGATATCGAGCAATGTTTCATTGACGTCGAACACAATAATCGAGGGAAAGTGTTCAGAAGCCATAAAGTATCCTTTTATAGAGTGACATTTTTATAACGTCAGGTGGTTTACTCAGTCATGTTGGCCAATTGCTCTAAAATACTGATGTAGTTTTCGACCCCTTGGGCACCGCTGACCAAATGACGCTCATTAAAGATAATGGCCGGAACACTTTGAATGCCTTGCTGTTGCCAATGCTGCTCTTCTGTTCGCACTTCTTTTGCAAAGAATTGACCTTCTAACACTGCCAATGATTCACTACGATCAAGCCCAGTATCTGCTGCAATATCGGCAAGCACATTGATATCGGAGATATCTCTGTTATTGGTGAAATGCGCGGCAAATAAGGATTGCTTTAGCTCATGCATGCGGCCTTGTTGATCAGCGAAATGTAGCAGCTGATGCAAATTAAAGGTGTTATGCATACGTGTATCATCATTGAAATTAAATTCAAAGCCAACTTCCTGGCCAGCTTCAGTCATTCTAACTCGGCTAGCATCTGACTCTTGCTTGGTAGAACCGTACTTTTCGATGATGTGCTCACGTAGATTTTGACCTTCGCTTGGCATGTTTGGGTTGAGCTCAAACGGATGCCAGTGGATAGTGTGGGCAGTATTGGTTTGCTCAAGTGCTACTGCTAATTGGCGATAACCGATGACGCACCAAGGGCAGACGACATCTGAGACGATATCTATTCGGAGTGGTTTTTCTGATGTGCTCATATTTCCTCGCGGGTATTATTATTTATGTTTTGTTTGGGATGTATGGATAGAGGCATATCAGTTGGAATCAAGCAGATATACCTAGTTATCAGACAACTATAACTAGTTACCATGTATCAAGTCAGTTCATACTAAGAGAATGACTAAGTGATTACAATGTAGTCTGCGCAGTCGGCGTCGCCAATTCGGTAGCGTAATTGTAACCATTACTAATAAGAAAGTAGGCGTTTTTGCAATACGCTGACTCAGTCATAACAAAACCTACGAATACTTAACCAAGCAGGCATGGTCACAAAATAGCTTTTTATTTAAAGTGGCTTCGTTGAAATGATAATTGAAGAAGAAAGATTCTAATAAAGAATAAAAATTCTAATAAAGAATAAAAAATTAATATCAATAATGGAGTCATAGATGAAAAATATCACTGAAGCAATGAACTGGCGCTATAGCACAAAAGAGTTTGATACCGATAAGAAAATATCAACAGAAGACTTCCAAAGTCTAAAGGATATTTTGCGCCTCAGTCCTTCGAGTACCAATATTCAGCCTTGGCATTTTGTCATTGCTGATGATGAAGCTGGTAAAGCCCGAATCGCAAAAGGCACGGAGGGCATGTACGAGTTCAACGATGCCAAAGTAAAAGGTGCCTCGCACGTCATTGTATTCTGTAGCCGTGTCTATGCCGATGATGAGTTTCTAGATGACATCTTAGAAAAAGAAGATGCAGATGGTCGTTTCGCAGAGCCAAAATTTAAAGAGCAAATGCATCAGACGCGTAAAATGTTTTTGGACATTCGTCGTTATGAGCAAAAGGACGAGCCACATTGGTTGATAGAGCAATTGTATCTTAATATGGGCGCTCTACTACTAGGGGCTGCAACCTTAGGTATTGACGCGGTTCCGATGGAAGGGGCGGATTTGAAAGCACTTGATGAAGAGTTTGATTTACGTAGCAAGGGCTATACTGCTGTGGCGGTCGTGTCGCTTGGTTACCGTAGTAAAGATGACTTTAACGCTGAGCTGCCAAAATCACGTTTTGATGAAGAAACTATTATCACGAAGGCATAGCCAGTCATCAGCTAAGCAAACGACATTTTTGATAGACAGATCTACTAAATACTACACGTAAAAAGTCTATTTAAGAGCCTCGTAAACTAACTGTTTACGGGGCTTTTTTTATCGAGATTTACTTTGAAATAACGTTAAAAACTGATGATAAACCACATACCACCTATTAGCAGCGCTAACATTTCGATACTCTCGCAGATTAGAAACTACACTGGAATCCCTACAAAGTAAAAACAAAACAACTTTTTTCATACGTCATAATAAATTTATTGACGCTGTCATTTTGAAGCGTATTTCACCACTCTATTATATTCACCTGCCAGCGAGAAGCCAGCATGTCTACTTTGACCTTAACAATCAATAAGCAAGATTATCAGCTTGAAAATCTTGACGCTCGTACGACACTGCTCGACGTCTGTCGTCAGCACCTACAAATTACTGGACCCAAAAAAGGCTGCGACCATGGTCAATGCGGAGCATGTACCATGCTCATCAATGGACGACGGGTCAATTCCTGTCTGACACTCGCCGTTATGCATGATGGTGATGATATCACAACGATTGAAGGCATTGGAATGCCAGAGTCACTATCGGCATTGCAGCAAGCGTTCAAAGACAATGATGCATTTCAGTGCGGGTACTGCACGCCAGGTCAGATTTGCTCAGCGACCGCATTGATAGAAGAAGTAAAGCAAAATTGGCCAAGCCATGTGAGCACCGACTTAAAAAATCCTGATGGTCGCCTTGTACAAGAAATTGCTGAGCGCATGAGCGGTAACATCTGCCGCTGCTCAGCTTATCCAAATATTATCAAAGCCATTTCACAAGTGCTTGAGAGTCAGGTTTCAGAGAGTCAAACACAAGAGCTTAGTACTCAAAAAATAGACAATACAGTGCAAAACTCAAGCGTGACAGGTATCTGGTCACCGCCACCGAGCGAAGCGCAACTTGGCAAGACCTCAGCGAATAATAAGACAGTAACTGCTACAACAGGAGGCCGCTCATGAAACGCTTTGAATACAGTCGTGCTGATGCACCAGAGCAAGCGGCAATATCTGCCAGTACTGAAGAGGCGTCTTTTATCGCAGGTGGTACCAACTTATTAGATTTAATGAAGCTAGAGATTGAGACGCCAATTAAATTGGTCGATATTACCCGTTTAGAATTAGAGCAAGTTGAAACCACTGCCGACGGAGGTTTGCGTATCGGTACGCTTGTGACCAATAGTGATTTGGCAGCTCATCCTGACGTTATTGCCAATTATCCAGTATTGTCCCGAGCAATTTTGGCAGGGGCGACTGGACAGCTGCGCAATAAAGCAACGACTGGCGGTAATTTCTTACAGCGCACCCGTTGTTATTATTTTTACCAGACAGACAGTGCCTGCAACAAGCGTGAACCGGGCACAGGTTGTCCTGCTATCAATGGCGAGAACCGTACGCTAGCTATTTTGGGCACGAGCGATGCCTGTATTGCTCAGCATCCATCTGATATGGCGGTAGCAATGCGCTTGCTTGATGCCACTATCGAGACAGTTAAAGCGGATGGATCGACTCGTTCTATCAATGTGAAGGATTTTTATTGCTTACCAAAAGATACGCCGCATATCGAAAACGTATTAGAGGCAGGCGAGTTAATTACTCATGTTGTATTACCTGCACCTATCAAGGGTATGCACACCTATGACAAAGTGCGCGATCGCGCCTCATATGCGTTTGCGCTCGTGTCCTGTGCTGCAGTGATAGACGCTGATGATAACAGTAATCTAAAAACGGTACGATTAGCATTTGGTGGTATCGGTACTGAGCCATGGCGTAATGAAGCGGTTGAGGCACTATTGACGGATACCAATGGCAATAAAGACGTTATCGCGCAAGCTGCCGATCTATTATTGAATGATGCCAAAGGTAATGGTCAAAACGACTTTAAGATACCGTTGACGCGTCGCCTACTAAAACAAGTCATTCAGCGCGCACTAGCGGGCGAAGGAGCATAATCATGTCATTATTTGAATCAATTACTCAGTCAGAACCGACCAAAAAAATGACCATGGATGAACCTGTTGAGTCTTTGTTTAACACAACAGCGAGCAAACTGGTTGGTAAGCCAATTAACCGTGTTGACGGCTCGCTAAAGGTTAGTGGTCAAGCGAAATACAGTGCCGAAATACACTTGGACAATCAAGCCTATGGTGTATTGGTAGGCGCGACCATTGCTAAAGGTCAAGTTGAGAGTATCGATAGTGACTCTCTAAAAGGCATTCCTAATATTATTAAAGTAGTGACCGATCCTGAGCACTTTTTGCGTAACTCTCAACAAGGGACAAAAACTAAAGCACCCAAGCAAGGGGTTAGCGAGATTTTTTATCATGGTCAGCCTATTGCTGTCGTGGTTGCTGAGACTTTTGAGGCGGCAAGAGAAGGCGCTAAAGCGCTGAAAGTGACTTATAAGGATGAGACTGACCAAGCGGCATTAAACTTTACTCAAGAGCTCTCTAACGCACATGCGGTAGATGAAGAAAAAGGCTCTGATAAAAATAATGTCCAAGGCGATCCAGACCAAGGCTTAGCTGATGCGGCAGTGACCGTTGATCGCTTTTATCATACCCCAAGTCAAAGCAACTCTCCGATGGAGCCCCATACAACGTTGGCTCATTGGGAAGGCGATAAGCTCGTTCTGTATACTTCCAATCAGATGATCGCTTCTTGCAAACAGCAAGTCATGGATGCTCTGGACCTAAATAAAGATCAAGTACAACTGATCGCACACTATGTGGGTGGTGGGTTCGGTAGTAAGCTCGGTATTGCTCCTGAATCTATTGCAGCGGCGATTGCTGCGAAAGATCTGGGTCGTCCTGTGCTAATCACTATGACGCGTTCACAAGTGATGGAAGCAACGGTCAGACGCTCAAACACGCGTCAGCGTATTGCAATTGGCTGCGACAAGGATGGCGTTATCGATACGTTGATTCACGATACTATTTCTAGCAATTTGCCAGACGAGGCGTTCTTTGAGCCAACTGCCTTGTCTACGCACTATCTATACAGTGGTAAAAACCGCCGTGTAAATTATGAAATGGTCGATATGAACCAAGTGTTATCAGGCTCGATGCGTGCACCTGGCGAAGCGGTCGGTATGATTGCCGTTGAATGTGCAATGGATGAATTGGCTGCGCAGTTAGACCTTGATCCTATAGAGCTGCGCCGCCGTAATGAACCCGACAAAGACCCTAGCAAAGACATTCCATTTTCGACGCGCCAGCTAATTGCCTGTATGGAGCAAGGTGCTGAGCAGTTTGGTTGGAGTCAGCGTAACACAAAGCCTGCTAGTCAATTAGAAGGCGATTGGTGGATAGGCACAGGCATGGCTGCGGCCGCACGTGGTAACCAGTTACAGTCTTCTGAAGCGCGCGCAACTTTGCAAATCGATAAGTCAAAAGCGCTCGGTGTCAAAGCGGTTATTGAGACAGATATGACAGATATTGGTACAGGGTCTTATACAGTGTTTTCTCAGGTAGCTGCAGATTTATTAGGACTACCTATTGACCATATCGAGATGAAGTTAGGCGATAGTGCCTTACCACCTGCATCTGGTTCTGGTGGTAGTTGGGGCGCAGCGAGTGCAGGTAGTGGTGTATACCTTGCTTGTGAGCAGTTGCGTGAGATGCTAGCAGAAAAAGTCGGTCTATACCCTGATATGATTCAGCTAGATAATGGTCAAATTAAGCAAGCAGGCAAGCACGATCTGACTGCGGTAGAGGCAGCCAAAGAGAACGGTCAAGCGTTCGCTGAGAGCACTATTGATAAAATATCTGAAAATACAGGAGTTTCGTTTTCAGAGAATGTATTAGAAGAACAGTTAGAATCGGAAAAATATGATTTTGACAATACAGAATCATATGCGCTTGCTGACGTGATCGCAGGCTATGAGGAGCAAAAAGTCAGTGCTAAAGGACAGATAAAGCCAGGTAAAAATGGTAAAAAGTATCGTCAATCTTCTTTCGGTGCAAACTTCGCTGAAGTAGCCGTACATAAAGTCACTGGTGAAATTCGAGTAAAACGTATGACGGGTGCATTTGCCGCAGGTCGTATTCTTAATCATAAAACAGCGACTTCGCAATGCTATGGCGGTATGGTATTTGGTATTGGTTCAGCGTTGATGGAAGAGGTCATCCATGATAAACGTGACGGACGCCTGTGTAACCATGACCTCGCTGAGTACCATGTGCCAGTTAATGCTGATGTACCACAGTTAGATGTGATATTGGTCGAAGAGGATGACCCTTATACCAACCCGATGCATATTAAAGGTATTGGTGAGACGGCTATTGCCGGTGCTGCTGCCGCGATTGCTAACGCTGTATACAATGCCGTTGGTGTGCGTGTTTATGATTTTCCGATTACGCTTGATAAATTGCTTTACGAGATGCCAGAGTAATTTTTTGAGCCATATGTACGACAGGAACCCGCTTAATGAGCGGGTTTTTATAACTCAATCAGCAGTATATTTCGTCATTATCAAGAAAATAACTACCAAATAAGAGGCGTTATGAATCAGGTCGCTGACATTCTTAAGCTGGCAATCAAAGCTAAGCAACAAGGTATTGATGCTGTATTGGCAACGGTTGTACGTACTGAAGGCTCAGCATATCGCCGTGCTGGCGCGATGATGCTTATCTGTGAGGATGGTCGCTCAGTTGGGATGATTAGTGGTGGCTGCTTGGAGCCGCATATTATCAAACGTGCCTTTTGGCTTACTCGTAACGGTGCCAATGTGCAAGTCTATCAAACGGGTGATGACATTCAATATGCTGACGATGGCCAAGCGCAAGCAGGCGTGAAGCGAACTAACTCTGATATATATGATGGGTCGGATGACGGTTTAGATAGCAATTTAAATAGCGGCTTAGATGGCGGTTTAGATGAAGCAGACTTTGATGAGCTAAATTTTGGATTGGGCTGTAATGGGCGAGTGCATGTATTATTTGAGCGACTAACGACAGCAACGCCATTGCTAGAGACAATCCGTAATGTTCGACGTACTCAGCAGCCGATTACTGTAGCGACTTTAATTCGTGCTAACGACTATCAGCATCAAGATTCCATATCGCAGAACAGTGACAGTTTGCGAACTGGGATGAGGATTAATTTAGATGAACATCGCAGTTTGGGAAGCGTTTCTGCACTAGGGAAAACAGCTCTTTCAAGCATACTTGCCAATACTGTAGAAGAATTAGCAGAATATAAGCTGTCTGATAAAAATGCCGAATATGTGACGGTGGAAAACGGCGAGGTCACAACAGAGTGGCTTGTACAACGCCTGCAACCACAATTGCGTCTATTGATTTGCGGGGCAGGTAATGACGTGATGCCACTGGTGACCATGGCTAAACTACAAGATTGGTATGTGACAGTTATAGATAGCCGCGCGCAATATGCGACGCGTATGCGGTTTCCTCAAGCAGACGCTGTGATGTCGCTATCTTTAGATGACAGTGAGACTTTGCTTAAGCTCAGTAACAACGCAGCAGTTGCTCTGATGTCACACAGCTTGAGTCAAGATCGCGCTCGCTTAGCGACATTACTAAAGCATTCAAATAATTATAAATACTTAGGACAATTAGGGCCGCGCTATCGTACCGAACGCTTGATTAATGAGATTAGAGTGAACCTTAGCAATCCTGCTATGTTAGAAGCGGGCATTCATAAATTACATTATCCGATTGGTTATAAGCTGGGCGGAGATGGCCCTGAGGCACTTGCGCTCGGTATCATGGCAGAGATTAATGCGGTCATGCACGATCAAAACGCTCCAGTAAATGGTTCACATAGTAATCTCTCAAATATCACAGCGGTGAGTAGTAATACAGATGCCAATACTGTCCAGAGTGGCGTATGAGCAAGCGTGCATTTACAGAAGGTGCTGAACATACAAAAAGTACTGAACAGCAGAGCCAAAACCATGCGGTCATCATCTTGGCAAGTGGCCTCAGTCAGCGTCTCGGTCAACCCAAGCAGCTACTCGTTAAGAATGGCGAGCCGTTAATTACTTATATGACTCGACTGGCAATAATTACCAATCCGCAAATTATTGCCATTGTCATTCCTGATAATCATCATTTGATTACTAGTATGATGACAGAGTTGGCCAATCAATATCTAACGGTTCAAATAGTGGTGAACTCACAAGCTGATACTGGTATGGCGCACAGTTTGAGTCTGGGCATTGGAAAAATTGCTGCTCTTGAATCGACTTCGATCGATCGAGTGCTAATCATGGGAGTAGATCAAGTATTATTAGATGAGCCACATTTAACCGCTTTGCTAGCGGACAAGCAGACGGTAGTGGCCAGTCATTATCACAGTTGGCAACGTTTAGAAAAACATCAAAATCGAGATCAAAAGGTATCTGATATCATAGGTCTACCTTTAGCAATTAATTATAAACTGCTTAGACAGTGGCAGTCAGAATTGACAGGCGATAAAGGGCTTCGTCACCTAATTAGAGGGTTGCCCGCTGATCAAATAGGTGAGGTCGATAATGACCAACTTAGCTACGATATTGATACGCCCGAGCAGCTAGCATTTGCTAGAAGACAGGATTGGCTTGATAGCTAACCTGATTAATTTATTTTGAACAGTATTCATTTTGAACAACGAAATGCGAGAGAATAAAATTATAAATACGATAGAAACCGAACGACTGTATCTCAGACAGTGGCAAGCGAGCGACTTTGCGCCATTCGCTGAGATGAACGCTAACCCTAAAGTAATGGCATACTTTCCTAAGTTATTGACTACTTCCATGAGTAATACTATCGCCAAAAAATGCCAGTCGCTAATTGATGATAATGGGTGGGGTTTTTGGGCGGTGAGTCTAAAAGAGACAGATGCTTTTATCGGTATGGTTGGGTTAAATCATGCACATGCCGATATGCCGATTTCTCCAGCTGTCGAGATTGCTTGGCGACTGCATAACGATTATTGGGGATTAGGGTATGCGACTGAGGCCGCGCAAGCTGCTTTACGTTTTGCTTTTGATATTTTAGAACTTAGCGACGTGGTTGCCTTTACTGCGGTTATCAATAAGCGCTCACAATTGGTTATGGAGCGCCTTGGTATGACCAATACACAGGAGGATTTTTTTCACCCTATGCTTGAGTCTAATCATCGGCTCGCTGAGCATGTGCTGTACAAAATCACTCGGCAGCAGTGGCAGGATACGGTGCTCACTTAGCTGCATTGATGGCTGTCTTTTACTCTGTTTGGCTACTATTATCACGCGAAAACGTCAGAATATGTCCCTTAAACGGTAAGTCTAGATAAGTCGTATTTTCAGGTTTGACATGCTTACTACTAAAGCCAAACTCAGTCATCTTGTTGGTTAACTTGTTTTTGCGACCGCGACCAGGATCGACCACGATGACCTCGCAAGTCGGCATAGCATGACGGTCAATGAACTCAGCCAATATATCAATGTGTTGGTCTTCATATAGCAAGTCACTGCCGATAATCATATCAAATTTACCAAGATGGCTATTGTCTTCTGCCCAATCTAAACGCTCAAAATTAATCTCTTTATTATTATTCAGCGTGGTATTTCTATCAAGGAAATACTCAACCGTTGGATGATAGTCAGTCGCTGTGATGTCCGCATGTCTATGATTCAGTAGCAGACTAGAGAGCGCCATACCGCAGCCAACTTCCAAGATACGTTTGCCTGCAATATCGTAATCGAGCATATGATTGGCCAGCACCAAGCTTGACGGCCATATCACCCCAAACATCGGCCAAGAAGCGGAGCAAATGCCAAGTTTTAACGCTTCGTCATCAGGGTCACTAAATTGTTGATTGTCACGCAAAGTACAAATATGAATGTCGGTATTGCCAATTTCAATCGTTTGATAACGCACGCGCACAGTGGTCAGCGAAGTCATAAACTGTCCTAAAAAATAAGCAAGAATGCAAGGTTTGGCAGGGGTTGCCGATTTCGGTAGGGTACAACGTTGGAAAAGATAATTAAAGTATTGGAAGCTGTATAGACGTATGAACGGTTAGAGATTTGTGGCAACTTAAGTCGTGGCAAGAAAATACTTAAGTATGTGAGGAGAGTATGACCTAAATTCTGACAAGTTATTGTTAATTCTGAAAGTATTGTTATTGCTGCGTAGAATTGGCTGATATCAGGGAGTGATATAGATAAAAATGGTACGAAAAGTTTCATATAAGCATAAGTATTGCGCTTAATTTGAGCTAAGCGCACTGCTTATGCTTGCGTAAAAGATTGAGCTTGAGCATCAAATCAGTCGATACAGTGGAATCAACTAAGTGAGTTAAATCAGTTAAGCAACCTCCTTAGTTAAGAAATCTCAATCCAGACGTTTTAAGGGCCCATACCAGCTCTACAAAAGCACGACTGTTGGTCAGAGGTTCACCATCGATGATGAGGACGTAGCCTGCGTTATCTATCCATAAAAATACAAAGCTGGTCTCAGGAATGAGTAGGTCGACCTGCTGAAAAAACGAGATGGCTTGGCTTTCTACCGCCCAACCACGTTGCTTTTGGCGGAGCATAAAGCCTGAAAAATCAGCGGCGGCGACACTGAGCATGTCCGCTTCTTCTTGACTATAGCCAACTCGTGCCAAACAAAACCCTTCATCAGAGCCGATCGCGGCTCGGCGTTTACCAGATAAGCTCGCTACGACATAAGGCAAAAACTGGTCCAATGGCAAGTTAGGCGCTGGTAAAAATAGTGACAGTTTTTCAATCCAGCCTTGTTCTATAAAACTCTGTAGCCAGTCATCAGAATAACGCTGAAGCCAGTCAGCAGCGAGCAGTGTCTGATCATAAGACAGTAAATTCTGTAATGCTAGCTGCTCATCAGTCGGTTCGTTCTGTGAAAACGCCTCAAAAATACCAGCTGGCGTCAGGGTAAGATAGGTTTTATCAGCATTTAAGTAAGAGGACATAGTAACTACCATTATGATAAAAGTGATTAATAGGTGACAAATTAGGCTTTCATATCGTTGAGTTCAAATAATTTCGATACAAGGAAACCGAGCGTAAGTTATACATTAATATGCTTAGCGAGGATGACGATGTAGCGGATTTATATGGATTTGACTATAGTTTGATCGAGATGTTGTTGGCAGTTGTCCCAACGTGCATCGAACTGCCAATCACTTCTACCCAAGCGAAACCATACCAGCGAAAATGCGAGACGATCATTGCGCGCAGTACAATGGGCAAAAAACTCATTTTCGATTTGCTCAATCGTACCCCAGTCTTCGTCCTCACGCGCTTGCATCAGCTCAGTGGTGATATCTTTAGCGATTTCTCGGGCATCGTCGCTGCTGATACGCAGCCGTTGCTTTTGCTCATTGAGAGAAGGGGATATCAGCACACTCCAACGAGTGGCCAACATACTATTGCGCTGGATGTATCTTTTCTTATCAATGCAATCGCGAAAGCCTTGCTGGACATGAGGATACAAACGATCTTTGATACGAGTAAATAGGTTGTTTACATCATATGGGATATCAAACCAGCACCCATAAAAAAAGTCCGCTACAGCGCCTTGTAACGGCTCTTTCTCCGTCAACAGTAACGCTGCATTGATACGCTGCTCATGAAAGTGACGGTTGTTAGGAGCTAAAAATACTTTACGAGAGTAAAACCGAAATACTCGATGCGCGACTCTTTCATTTTCTTTGATAAGGTCTGAATCAGACATAATAATACCCTCCTGTCATCGCTATTATTACGACGGTGCTTGTTTCAATGATAATGATGTTGTAAAACAAACGATGACTTCATCTCGCAAAATAGCGCTTGATATCAATATAATGATTGAGCGACTAATCCAATAATGTCTGCATCAAATCAATCATAAATTCGGCATCTTCTTCGCTCATTGGCTCAAACCCTTGAGGCATGCCAAGCTCAGCCAAGGCCTCTTTACCATCTGCATCGTTGTGCAAATTCAGGATGGCTTCTAGGAAGATTTGTGCATCGGGAAAGTCTTCTTTGACTAGTAACACATGACTGATATCAGCCAAGTCACTTTCGATAAGTACTGACAGCTGAGTCTTGGTCAAGCGTGAAAAGCTATGAAATATCTCTGCCAAAAAAAATGCGACTTGGGCCTCACCTTTGATGACTTTTCGGGCAGCTGCTTGATAGGTCTCAGTGATATCCCAGTTGAGGTCAGATTCTTCTATATCGACAGCTTCGAGCAAACGCAAACCGATCAGCTTGACGTCTCGATTGTCTGCCATCGCAACGGTTGCGCCTTTATGGATATCTTCTAAGTGATTGATGTCGCTATTGGCCGCCGCGGCAATGACCATCTCATCAGATTTGCCAATGGGACGTGCAACTGCACGGTAGCCTTGCTCACGGATGAGGGCAGCGGCATCAAAAGGGTTGGCGTAGATAATTTGAATATCACCTGCCTCAATCAAGGTCTCTTGCTCAGCATGTGAGGCTGGGATATTGAGGTGCATGTTTAGGTTGGCACGCTTTTGTATCAAAGTGTTGAACATGTGCCAGCCTGCAAAGCGATCAGGCGAAAAATCAGGGGCGATTAACATATTGTGTGTCGTCATGACTTAGCCTTCCTCATCTTGTTTCATTTGGGCATATTGAGTCATCGCCGCTTCAATTTTGCTGCGTGATGGTTTGCGTCGTACCGAGGTGTAGCCGACGGTTTCGCCGCGACGCACGTTAGGCACCACAGTGGCATAGACCCAATAATGACTGCCGTCTTTGCATAAGTTTTTGACATAGCCATGCCATTTTTGTCCAGACTCAGCAGTATTCCATAAGTCTTTATAGGCAGCTTTTGGCATATCAGGATGACGCAAAATATAGTGCTGTTGGCCAATCAATTCATCTACATGATAGCCACTGATTTCGACAAAGGCGTCGTTGACGTGAGTGATGATACCGTCGAGATTGGTACGCGAGACAATCAGTTTGCCATCTGGGTAGGGGCGCTCTATACCAGTATCATAGACAGTCCGTGACGTGCCATCATGATAAGTCATCGTGATTTGCTCAGCAGGCATATCGGGTTTGTGTGCATCAGGGATTGGAGAACCCATGGTCATCTCCTTCGTTGATCGTTATATCGTCAATCCTCTATAAATTGAACACGGTGTCAGCCTTGCTTAGTCTACTACTTGTAGTACTCTCACTCGGCTTTCTTGTATTAAAATTATATTGAACCGACTATGTTTATAGTGATTAAAAAGCTAATAAGTTCGATAAGCAGTCGCCAATCAAATGAGCTTTGCCAATGCTTCTGAAGCACGCTTAATATCTAGGAATATCAAGCCAAGCTTGGCGTTGGGTTTTGCCATGATGGTAAGTACGGCTTCATCGCCTGATGAGGTCATGATGACATAGCCTTTCTCGCCTTGAATCATAATACGATCGATACTACCGCGTGCCAACTCGCGGCCTGCACGGTCACCTAATGATAATAATGCTGCTGACATAGCACCCACACGATCTTCATCCACGCCGGTTGGTAGAGCTGAAGCAATCATAAGACCATCGTTAGAGATTAGCGCAGATGCTTCAACATCTGCTGATGAACTGTTTAAGTCTTCCAATATCTGCTGAAATGAATCTGTACGCATATCGCTTTCTCTGTACTGGTGATTGGTTTTTTATTTATGAACTAATGAAGTTAGTCAAAAATATCCTTGTTTAAAGAAAGGTATTATAAATCCTTACTAATAATATTGATATACATTTGCCCAATTAAAAGTAAATTTTTTGGACTTTTATGCCTTTTGTCATCAAATCATTACCCTTTATCTTTATTTTTTCGAGGAAAATGGTAGTTTTTTATTATGTCTAGTCGATGAGCGGTTGAAGACCTAGCAAGATCCTTGGTATTTTTTTGAATAGAGGTATTCTTTGTAACTATAGATTAATGTCCGCCATTGCTATCAAACGGAGCCGCTGAAATTTAGCTAACAAAAATCGCTTATAGATTCTTATGATGAAGATATTTACTAGACTTATAAGTCTCAAAAATGATATACAGTCATGAGGGGATAAATGTTGATACTTCTAAATGCGTTATAAAAATACAAATTGAGTCAGCTTTTTTGATCCTATCAGTCTCTATACATAATCTTGTATAGGGGCGATTTCAGTTTTACATCAACGTTTATAATCCTTTCGTTTACTCAATATATTGTAGCGTCGATGTAAATAATTACTATCACCAGTTTTATCCTAAGGAAGAAATACATGAGCATCAGTGAAGCCATCCAAAAAGTCGAAGCACGTTATGCCCATCAGCCAGAGTTTATTCAAGCAGTAAAAGAGGTGGCAATTACGATTCAACCTTTATACGATGCGCATCCTGAATATAGTACGTTAAAGGTATTCGAGCGTTTGGTAGAGCCTGATCGGGTATTTGGCTTTCGTATCAATTGGGAAGATGATCAAGGCGTGGTACAAGTCAATCGTGGTTGGCGTGTGCAGTTTTGCAATGCTCTAGGCCCTTACAAAGGCGGTCTTAGATTCCATCCTACCGTCAATCAATCCGTATTGAAGTTCTTAGGCTTTGAGCAAATCTTTAAAAATGCCTTAACTGGCTTGCCTATTGGTGGCGGTAAAGGTGGGTCAGATTTTGATCCTAAAGGTAAAACAGACAGCGAGATACGTCGTTTTTGCTATGCCTTTATGCGTGAGCTACATCATTACGTGAGCAAAGACATGGATGTGCCTGCTGGTGACATCGGCGTCGGTGGTCGAGAAGTTAGCTATATGTTTGCGATGTATAAGAATTTAACGCGTGAATCAACAGGGGTTATCACTGGCAAAGGCGTGGGCTTTGGTGGCAGCTTGATGCGTACAGAGGCGACTGGCTACGGTGCAGTCTACTTCTTAGAAAATATGCTCATCGCTCAGAACGATAAGCTTCAAGGCAAAAAGGTGCTGATATCAGGAGCAGGTAATGTCTCATTACATGCTGCCGAAAAAGTGAATGCGCTAGGTGGTATGGCAATAACTGTCTCTGATTCACAAGGGACGTTGCATGATGAAAATGGTCTCAATCAAGAAAAAATTGATTGGCTCAAAAAACAAAAGCAGCAAAACAAGCCTTTAGCAGAGTATGTTGATGTTTATGGTGGCGAGTGGCTTGCCAAACAGAAACCGTGGCAGTTTGAAGCTGATATTGCGATTCCATGCGCTACTCAAAATGAAGTCAATGAAGCTGATGCCAAATTGTTGGTCGAAAATGGCGTGAAGTATGTGGTGGAAGGCGCTAATATGCCACTCACTGCGGAAGCAATTGATTATATCCGTTTGCACCGTGTTCATTATGCACCTGGTAAAGCTGCTAATGCGGGCGGGGTTGCGGTATCTGCGCTTGAAATGTCGCAAAACTCTGTCCGTCAATATCAAACCTTTGAGCAAGTCGATGAGCGTCTAAAAGGTATTATGAAAGATATCCACGACAGTGCTGCGAATGCTTCAGAACAATATGGTCAAACTGACAATGGTTATGTCGATTATATGGCTGGTGCCAATATGGTTGGCTTCAAACGTGTGGCTGATGCGTTGGTCGCTTTTGGTATTTTGAACTAGTCTTACTTCTAAGGGTTAAACATGCTCTAGGGCGTGTCTTCATTTCAAAAATGGTGATAAAAATGAGATAAATTGCCGTCAAACAAGAAAAATAGCGCAGATAATATCGGGATATTAACCAGCTATTTGACGATGTTTGGCAAGATTTAGCCATTTTTAGCCCATTTAGATGACTATCGAGTGAATTGAAGACACGCCCTAGTAGCTTGTTAATATGGACAAATAGCAAAGCCCCAATCATTGAATGGTTGGGGCTTTTTAATTGAGATAAACAAAGGTAGATTGATTATATTGTGTCGCGCCATTGTCCTTGAACCATGATGCCTTGGATGGGATTTAGCCCCATCTGATAGGCCAAGTCAGCAGGACGAGCGATATTCCATAGCGCTAAATCGGCATCACAGCCGACTTCTATTTTTCCTTTATTAGGTAGATCCAATGCTTGTGCTGCGTGAACAGTAACTCCTGCCAAAACCTCTTCAGTGGTTAAGTAAAATAGCGTACAGCCCATATTCATCGTCAATAACAGCGACGTCAACGGTGAGGTGCCGGGGTTACAATCAGTTGAAATTGCCATAGGGACGTGATGCTTGCGCAAAGCTTCAGTCGGTGGCAACTTAGTGTCACGTAACGTATAAAACGCCCCTGGTAATATCACGGCAACCGTATTGCTCACGGCCATTTTTTTGATGTCTGCTTCTGACAAATGCTCTAGATGATCGCTCGATAGTCCTTTATATTCAGCAACTAAGGCACTACCACCTATATCAGACAGCTGCTCAGAGTGCAGTTTGACTGGTAGATTTAATGAGCGAGCCACTTCAAAGACTCGTCTGATTTGCTCTGTGCTAAAGGCGATGTTTTCACAGAAACCGTCGACCGCATCGACTAAACCTTCTGAGTGTAGAATAGGTAGCCATTCGCAAACTTGCTCAATATAGTCGTCCGCATGGTCTTTGTACTCAGTGGGTAGGGCATGCGCTGCTAGGTAAGTGGTACTTACATGGATGTCGTATTTGTTTCCCAGTTGACGAGCGACCGTGAGCATTTTGCGTTCAGTGTCCAAGTCCAAGCCATAACCTGACTTGATTTCGATACTGGTGACACCTTCTTTCATAAGTGCGATTAAGCGTTTTTCACTTTGGGCAAATAGCGATTCAATACTGGCGGCGCGGGTAGCACTGACCGTCGCGACAATACCGCCGCCTTGTGCAGCAATATCTTGATAACTAACGCCCTGCAATCGCGCTTCGAACTCATTGCTGCGGTTGCCGCCATAGACAATATGCGTATGACAGTCGATAAGCCCTGGGGTTATCCATTTACCATCTACATCTGTGATTTGGCTAGCTTGATATTTAGGCAAGTGAGCAGTGATTTGATCCTGTGTACCAACCCAAGCGACTTTGCCACTTTTAATACCGATAGCCGCGTTTAGTAGCTGTCCGTATGGGATGCTATCAGCGTGTTCATCTCCATCATCACTTGTCTCAATATCAAATCCGTATTGCGCTGAAAAGGTGGCGATATTGGCATTAATAATAACGTGATCAAAAGATGTCGTAGTAGATTTGTCGAGCGTCTGTTCTGTAGGGCTTTTCAATACAGAATTCTTTGATTCATTCATAATATGCTCCTGATTTTTGTGAAGTCGGTGATCTTTGTTGGCAAGATCTAAGCGCTAAGTAAGTGCTGCTCTATAATAGTGGCTAGTAAGCGCGCAGCAACTTTGCAGCTACGACTATCAACGTCAAAAGCAGGGTTAATCTCAGCAATGTCTGCCATTTTTACTTTGCCTGATGCCATGATGGTTTTGACCATACGCTCAACGAAACCCAGCTCAATACCAAAGGCGGCAGGTGCGCTCACACCTGGAACGACACTGGCAGGTAAGCAGTCCATATCGATGGTTAAATACACGATATCGACTTGATTCACAAAGCTTTTGACCCGCTCAGCAAGTGTATCCCAAGGCTGATAATGACAGTCTTCATCACTAATGACCTGTACGCCCAATTGCTCGGCACGATCGAAAAGCGCCGCCGTGTTAGAAAAGCGACTGACGCCAATACAGCAATAATGAAAGGGCTGGCTATGTGCATCAAGGTGCTCGGCAATTTGGCGAAACGGTGTCCCAGAAGTTGCGACATCCGACTGACGAATATCAAGGTGGGCATCGAAATTAATAATTCCGATAGTAAGCGCTGTGTTTGTGCTGGCATTTGTTTCGTTGGTATTTTCTAAGGCCTGCCATAATCCTAAAAAACTTCCATAAGCAATGGCATGACCACCGCCAAGCCCGATGGGTAGGCCACCTTGCTTGACGATTGTACACACTGTATCAGCATATTTAATCTGAGCCTGCTCAAGTAAGCTCTCGGCAAAGCCATCATTATCATCACAATGAATGTCGCCAGCATCACCCAACAAGGTTGGTAATTGACCATCAAAACGTTGTTGTAAGTCAGCGATGACTGGCAGCGTAGCAAAAGCTCGACGAATCAATGGTGGGGCAGCTCTAGCACCTACGCGACCTTGATTGCGTCTGACCCCTTGGTCACATGCAAAGCCAATTAGCCCAATATTTTGATCCTCGTAGGGCTGAGCAAGCTGATACCAATAGCGGGCACGTGCAGTCTCGAATAGCTCTGCACGTCCTGTCCACTTGGTCATATCAGCAGGTGTATGGCTAATGCTTGTAGTCGTTGCTGCTGTTCTCGCTATTGTCATCGCTGCTCTCCGCACATTAATATTTATTTAGACTCGTACCAATCGCTGCGTAGTGACTGCCAATGTTCAGCAAGCGTACCGTTTAATACCAATTGCTTAGCTGCTTCGATATCAGGAGCGAGGTAGCGATCTTTATCATAGAAAGTCACTTTTTCACGTAGTTTCTGATGTGCTACAGTCAGTGGCTCTGACGTATCTAGTCCGCGATGGAAGTCGATGCCTTGACCAGCAGCCAGAAGTTCAATACCAATAATGGTAGCAGTATTTTGCGCCATCTCGTATAGGCGGCGTGCGCAATAGGTCGCCATTGAGACATGGTCTTCTTGGTTGGCAGAGGTCGGGATACTATCGACGCTACCAGGGTGGGCGATAGATTTGTTTTCTGACGCCAGTGCTGCGGCGGTCACATGAGCAATCATGAAGCCTGAGTTCACCCCAGCATTATCCACTAAGAATGGCGGTAAGCCACCAGACAGAGTTGCATCGATCAGCAGGGCCACACGACGCTCAGACATCGAGCCAATCTCAGCGATAGCCAACGCTAAAATATCCGCGGCAAAGGCGACAGGCTCAGCATGGAAGTTACCACCTGATATGGCGACAGGACCATCTTCGTTATTAAAGATAAGTGGATTGTCAGTTACTGCATTGGATTCAATTAATAAGGTTTTACCTGCTTGGTTGATGATATCAAGGCAGGCACCCATGACCTGCGGCTGACAGCGTAGGCAGTAAGGGTCTTGAACTCTATCGTCTTGCTCACCGTCATGTGAGGCACGAATAGCACTGCCTTTGATTAGCTGACGGTGTGCTTTGGCGATTTCGATTTGACCATGATGGCCACGTACTTCGTGAATACGGGCATCAAATGGTGAGTCCGAGCCTTTTGCCGCATCAATTGATAGTGAGCCGACAATGGTCGCAGTCTCAAGCAAATCACGCGCCAAGAAATAACCACGTAATGCCAATGCGGTTGATACTTGCGTACCGTTGATCAGTGCAAGGCCTTCTTTAGCTGCAAGAGTAATTGGCTCAAGTCCATGCTGGGCTAGCGCGTTTGCTGCAGGCACTTTTTTACCAGCGACAAACACATCACCTTCACCCATCATCGCAAGCGTCATATGTGATAATGGCGCTAAGTCACCAGATGCGCCAACTGAACCTTTGGCTGGGATATTGGGTGTGATTTGATTATTGATTAAGGCAAGTAAACTATCAACTACCTCGCGGCGTACACCAGAGACGCCTTGCGCCAGACTGGCAATTTTCATCACCATAATCAGTCGTACCACGCCTGCAGGGAGAGCTTCACCCGTGCCCACTGAGTGAGAAACGATCAGGTTACGCTGAAGTAGCTCAAGCTGATCATCACTGATACGTGTCTTAGCAAGTAGGCCAAAACCAGTGTTGATACCATAAGCGCTTTTGTCTCGCGCAATGATGGTACGTACATCTTCGTGCGAGGCATCTATCGCCTCATAAGCGCTCTCAGGTAGTGTCAATATGACAGGCTGCTCGTAGATATCACGTAGCATCTCAAAGCTAAGCTGGCGAGGATGTAGGGTTAGTTGTTTGATATTGTTCATAGGGGTAATCCTAGTATTGTAAGTCATATAGTCATTCCACTATAAAGGTATTATAGCGTTAACCTCACTTGTAGTAGTACATATACATCTACACTCGGTTGCCTTGTACTACTTTTAAATTGCATCGACTATATGGGTTATATTATTTTTAATGCGTATCTTTATTAAAATGAAGTTGTTGAAAGGTTTTTAATCAGCAAAATATCTATTATTGAGTTTGAGTTTTTTAGCCAATCCAATTGAGGTGCATAGCTAGCTGTCCAAAGGCTGCAGCCAATAAAATACTGAGTACCACGCGCTCGAACCAAATGACGACCATTTTGCCAACAGAGATAGGAATCTCGGTGGCAAGCACGCATGGAATCATGGCTGAAAAGAACAGCACACTGCTAATGGAAATGACCCCTGCGACATAGCGTGTCAGAATATCTGCTTCACTCAATAACAGCGCTGGCAAGAACATTTCAGCCAATCCGGCTGACATACCTTTGGCAGCGACGAGCGGCTCTGGTAAGCCGCCAAGCCATGTAAAGGGATAAAGAAGCAAGCCCAACGCATCAAATACGGGCGTATATTTTGCCAATAGCAATCCAGTTAAGCCGACCGCGATGATAGATGGCACAATGGCGGCTGCCATCGTTAGACCGTCGCGAAAGTTAGACCATAAGATTTGTTTGAGGTCAGTGGCACGGCGCGAAGTAGACAAGCCTAAATCAAATGCTGCTGCTAACCGTGTACCACCTTTATGATCTAAAGCGGGACGTTCGACATGATCATCAAAGAGACTGATAGGTGGAATACGAGCTGTAATCGCAGTGACAATAAAGGTAATTACTAGCGTAGACCAAAAGAACACGTTCCAAAATTCCATTAGACCAAGCGTTTTGGCAACAATCACCATAAACGCCGCTGATACAGTCGAAAACCCAGTCGCAATGATAATAGCTTCACGCGCTGAGTATTGCTTTTGCAAGTACACTCGATTGGTGATGAGCAAGCCAATAGAGTAGCTACCGACAAAGGAAGCAACGGCATCAATCGCTGATGAACCTGGTGTTTTCCAAATAGGTTTCATAATTGGCTGCATGAGCACACCAACCATTTCTAGTAAGCCAAAGCCAACCAAGAAGGCCAATATTAGTGCCCCAAGCGGTACAATCATGCCGACTGGTAAGGCCAGTTTTTCAAACAGAAACGGCAGCATGTCCTTTTCCATCATAAAGGTAGGCGCTATGTCAGCCACATACATCACTGCCAACATCAGACCGATGATCTTGAAAGTCGTCATAATCATATGGGTGATATTTTTGCGCCATGAGCCATCGATAAATGGCTTACTCACGCCATAGAGCATGAGTAAAAATAATAGCGTCACGGACAAGGTATGCTGTTGAGTGACTAGATAGGTTGCGCCATGATCGAACAAAATCGTGCTTTTCTCGCCAATGGTAAACGGCACAAAAAACATCACCAAACCGATCGCACTGAATACGATAAGCTGTATTAAAGCAATAGGGGTTGATAGTAGTTTTTTCGATGATGTCGTTGTACTTTCATCGTTCAGACTAGATGTCGTATTTTGCTCAATCATATTATCCTCCTTGATAAGACGCCGATTATGTCCTTATACCCAGCTACAGCGTATAAGAACAAGGGACAAACTATTTAATCATTGGCAAATTTAGACCATAGTCTTTCGCTGTTTTAATCGCCAACTCATAACCTGCATCGGCATGACGCATGACGCCTGAGCCGCAATCATTGACAAGCACGCGTGACAGTCTTTTGGCTGCGGCGTCAGTACCATCCGCGACGATGACCATGCCTGAGTGCTGCGAGTAGCCCATGCCGACACCGCCGCCATGATGCAGTGATACCCACGTCGCGCCACCAGCGACATTGAGCATACCGTTCAATAGTGCCCAATCAGATACCGCATCTGAGCCGTCTTTCATGCTTTCTGTTTCGCGGTTTGGACTGGCAACAGAACCCGTGTCTAAGTGATCACGACCAATAACGATCGGGCCTTTTAGCTCGCCGTTTTTGACCATTTCATTAAATGCCAAACCTGCTTTGTCACGTTCACCAAGCCCTAACCAGCAGATACGGGCAGGCAAACCTTGGAATTGAATACGCTCTTTTGCCATATCTAACCAGCGATGGATATGTTTATTTTCAGGGAATAGCTCTTTAATTTTTTGATCAGTCTTATAGATATCTTCTGGATCGCCTGATAACGCTACCCAGCGGAATGGACCTTTACCTTGGCAAAATAGCGGACGAATATACGCAGGGACAAAGCCTGGGAAATTAAAGGCATCTTTGACACCTTCATCAAAAGCGACCTGACGGATGTTATTACCGTAATCAGTCGCTGGAATGTCCATCGCTTGCAAGTCTAAAATCGCTTGGACGTGTACGGCACAAGACTGAGCAGCGGCTTTGGTCAATGCTGCATGTTGCTCTGGATCTTCTTGGGCGGCTTTCCATTCCTCTACTGTCCAACCGCTTGGTAGATAGCCATTGATCAAGTCATGCGCTGAGGTTTGATCGGTGACCAAGTCAGGCTTCATACCGCCAGCATTAGCACGCTTGACCATCTCAGGCAAGATATCTGCGGCATTACCAAGTAGAGCAATAGAGACGGCTTCGCCCGCGTCCGTATGTTTTTTGATTAACTCATAAGCATGGTCAAGATCGTCTGCTTGCTTGTCGACATAACCCGTGCGCAAACGGAAATCGATACTAGACTGCTGACATTCGATGTTCAATGACGTTGCACCCGCAAAAGTTGCGGCTAGTGGCTGCGCGCCGCCCATACCGCCCAGACCAGCGGTTAAAATCCAACGACCCGCCCAGCTACCGTCATAATGCTGACGACCCGCTTCCACAAAAGTCTCATACGTACCTTGGACGATGCCTTGCGTGCCGATATAAATCCAGCTACCAGCAGTCATTTGACCGTACATAAACAGGTCTTTGCGATCGAGCTCGTTGAAGTGCTCCCACGTTGCCCAACGCGGTACAAGGTTGGAGTTGGCAATCAATACGCGTGGTGCGTTTTCATGTGTTTGAAACACGCCGACTGGCTTACCAGACTGTACTAGCAACGTCTCATCATCTTCTAATTCTTTTAATGACTCTAAGATTTGATCGTAGCTTTCCCAGTTACGGGCTGCGCGTCCGATACCACCATACACGACTAGGCTTTTTGGGTTTTCTGCTACATCAGGATGCAGGTTGTTTTGCAGCATGCGATAAGGGGCTTCGGTCAGCCAGCTTTTGCAATGTAGCGTGCTACCGGTAGGCGCAGCAATATTACGGCTCTCATCGCGGCGAGTCAGTTTAGTCTCTTTGTTGGTTCCGTTGTCAGTAGTCATGATCATATCCTTGTGATAGCGAATAGGGCGATAAAGTCATCAGAGTAAGTGTCTTACAGTCAGTCTAGATATTCATTTACTAAGTATTTATCTACTACTAAGTATTCATCTAAATTCATAAAAATATCGAATCGATAAAGCAAATTTTCTAGCACTGCTGTATATTTGTATATACAAATTATCAAAGATACTTTTTTCATGCAAGGTTTTTTTATTTATGGACGCATTATTTTTGTTATTCACTCGGTCGAGACTAAACGCTCAGACATTTTGACTAAGGCTTGCACGGTGGTCTCGTGATATTATGTGGTCATTCCTATTAGCAAAACTGACGGTTAAAGGCGGATATGACAAAGACAATTCCGGCGTATCAACGCATAAAAAACGCCATACTAGACAATATTCATTCTGGTAAGTGGCAGGCAGGCAATGCGATTTCGACAGAAATGGCACTGGCTGAAGAATTTGGTGTGTCACGAATGACGGTCAACCGTGCGCTAAAAGAGCTGAGCGAGGAGCGGGTACTAGAGCGTCGACAAGGGTCGGGCACGTTTGTCGCGCAGCAGCAGTTCAATCATACGTTTGTTGAGGTACGCAACATCGCTGAGGACTTAAAGTCTGCCAATCGTGATTATGAGGCACAGGTCGTGAGTAAGCGTGCTATTACGGCTGATATGCTCGATAATGAGCTGCGTCGTAAGTTCGGTATTGATGAAGGGTCTATAATTGATGAAGAGGCTACGTCTGTAAACGCGGTTGCTCAGACAGATGCTAGTGATGAAGCTATCCTGTATGAAGTAAAAATTATTCACTTTGCCGATGGTCAGCCTATACAGTTTGAAGAACGTTGGGTCGATGCGAAAAAAGTGCCGAAGTTTATCGACCAGGATTTTAGTGTGGTCAATACCAGTGATTACTTGATTGCCAAAAGCCCTCTAGAGAGTGGCAGCTATACCATCCGAGCATTGGCAGCTCCTGACGAGATTGCTGAATTTTTGCAAATTGCGCCGCAGTCACCAACGCTTGTGCTGCGTCGGCAGACCTATTCGGCTGGTCAGGTCGTGACCTTTGTAAAGATGTGGCATGCGGGTGATCGCTACCAGTTTTCTGGCGAGTTATAGCAGATATAGTCAAGCCTATATAAATCCGCTACATCGTCATCCTCGCTAACCATACTAATGCATAACTTGCACTCGGTTTCCTTGTATCGAAATTATATTGAACTGACTATAGCTTACGTATGCTCACTGATTTTGTACGTTTGTCTGTCTAAAGTGAGTTACTATATCCATAAGCTGCTATTTAATGAGATAGCCATTGGCGCTAATTAAACTCGTCAGGATATTTGAACAATCGTTAAAAATTAAAATATAATATAGAAACAGTATTGAAAAATAGCCCAAATAGCCTCAAATCGGGCAACCAAAGCCGAATATCATAGAGGAGCTTATATTGTTCTTCTGTGTCGGCTTGTCCTATTTATTAGCATTGTATATTTCATTAGCATTATGCGTTTTTACTTTATTCATTCACTCATATAAGGACGTCTTATGAAACGTCGTACTCTTTTAGCCCTTGCCGCCAGCACCATGTTCCTTGCCGCTTGTGGTCAATCTACTACCAACGAAGCCGATACCAGTGCAACTGACAGCGCTGCAACAGGCGGTTCTGATTTGCTACAACGTATCAATAACGGCGGCACCATCAACGTCGGTACAGAGGGTACTTATCCTCCGTTCACGTATCATGATGAGAGCGGCAAACTAACGGGTTATGATGTTGAAGTAACGCGTGCAGTGGCTGATAAACTAGGCGTAGACGTTGAGTTTAAAGAAACCCAATGGGATGCGATGTTGGCTGGATTGGATTCAAAACGCTTTGATATGGTGGCTAACCAAGTCAGTTTGACCACGCCTGAGCGTCAAGCAAAGTATGACAAAGCAATGGCTTATAGCTGGTCAGGTGCGGTTGTATTGGCACCTACTGATGACAACCGTTATAGCTCGTGGGAAGGTCTAAAAGGTCTACGTACGGCGCAATCACTTAGCAGTAACTACGGTGAGCTTGCAGAGCGTTATGGTGCAGAGATCGTTCCTGTCGATGGTATGGCGCAAGCGATTCAATTGGTCAAGCAAGACCGCGCTGACTTTACGATGAATGACAATCTAGCAGTATTGGATTATCTAAAGAAATTCCCAGATTCTGATCTTGAGATTAAACTAACTGCACCTGCTAGTGAGTTACGTGGTTCAGGCCTAGTACTTATCAAAGGTGATGATGAAGTCGTAGCAAAATTGGATGAAGCAATGGCCGAATTGGCGGCTGAAGGTACGCTAACTAAGCTTAGCGAACAGTTCTTTGGTGCTGATATAAGTCAACAAAAATAATGTCAGTTTCTATCATGTCAGCTTCTGTAATGTCTACATCATGGTTCGCAGACTTATTGGCCGTATTGCCATTTATGAGTCCTGATCGAGCGCAGATTGTCATCTCGTCGTTTTGGCCAATGCTCAAAGGCGGTATCTATTATTCGATACCGCTGGCATTGATCTCATTTGCGATCGGTATGGCCATTGCACTGACAGTGGCATTGATTCGTATCATTCCGCGTGCCACTTGGTTCCATGAAATCATCTATCGGCTCGCTCGCGTCTACGTGTCCGCCATTCGCGGTACACCGATGTTGGTTCAGCTGTTTATTATTTTTTATGGTCTGCCAAGTGTCGGGGTGAAGCTGGATCCCTTTCCCTCAGCGATTATTGCATTCTCATTGAACATCGGTGCGTATGCATCGGAGACAGTGCGTGCTTCGATTTTATCAATACCAAAAGGGCAGTGGGAAGCAGGCTCAACGGTCGGCTTGACGTATCTACAGACTTTTCGTCATGTGATTTTACCGCAGGCGCTTCGAGTGTCGGTGCCGCCGTTGTCTAATACCTTTATCAGTCTGGTAAAAGATACCTCACTTGCTTCACTGGTACTGGTCACTGAGCTATTCAAACAAGCGCAGATTATCACAGCTCGTAACTATGAGTTTATGCTGGTCTATACAGAAGCGGCGATTATCTACTGGGGTATCTGTCTGTTCTTGACCTTTATCCAAGGCAAGCTTGAAACTCGGCTAGACCGTTATGTGGCAAAATAAGCTACGTAGTAAAATAAATTATGGCTCAATAGACACGCCCTAGTACAACAGGAATTTTTATGATCAAAGTCACTAATATTCATAAAGCCTTTGGTGGCAATCAGGTGCTAAAAGGCATCGACTTGACCATTAATAAAGGCAAAGTGGTCGTAATATTAGGACCTTCAGGATCGGGTAAAACCACCTTTTTGCGTTGCTTAAATGCGCTAGAGATTCCTGATCAAGGTGTGATTGCTTTTGATGACGATAGCTTAAGTGTCGACTTTGCAACTAAGCCAAGCAAAAAAACGCTACTAGCCTTACAGCGTAAGTCAGGTATGGTGTTTCAGTCTTATAACTTGTTTCCACATAAGACAGCCATTGAAAACTTGATGCTTGGGCCTACGGTCGTACAAGGGCAGAGCAAAGCACAAGCCCGTGAGCAGGCATTGGTACTACTTGAGAAAGTTGGATTGTCGGACAAAGCGGACCTCTATCCGTTTCAGCTATCTGGTGGTCAGCAGCAGCGTATTGGTATTGCTCGTGCGCTTGCTATTGAGCCGTCATTATTACTGTTTGATGAGCCAACCTCTGCGCTTGATCCAGAGTTGGTACAGGATGTGCTTGAGACGATGAAACAGCTCGCCTCTGAAGGTTGGACGATGGTCGTAGTGACTCACGAAATCAACTTTGCCCGCGATGTTGCCGATCATGTTGTACTGATTGAAGACGGTCATGTGGTTGAAGAAGGCAGTGCCAAGCAGCTGTTTGAAGACTCAAAGCATCCTCGTACGCAGGCATTTTTGCAACGTATTGAGCAGTAAAAACGTTCGTTTTTGCGTAAGTAATAAAACAAAAAGGCCCCAATCATGATGCAATGGTTGGGGCTTTTTTTATCGCAATAAATAGGACGTATTTCAAATAATAGACAGTAAACTATATTTTTTGTCGTTGCTTTAACCAGCGAGGTACGCGAGTAGCAGTACCATTTAATACAGCATTTAACAAAGCCGCCAGCAAAATAAGCGTCACACCCAGATATTGAATCCAAGACAAAGATTGATGCAGTAACAGCATTGCGAGCGCAATCGCAGTCAATGGCTCAAAAATCGTAAATACCGATGCACGAGTGGCAGGCAGCTTCTCTAATGCCTTCATATATAGCCCAAATGGCACGACGGTACCCAGCAGTGACAATCCTAAAACATAGCCCCAAGTCATTAAGGGGAGGTCTAATAGCTGATCATAAGTGTTATAGGTCTCAGGCAAGAGCAGTAGTACGCCAGCACTAATGATAATGGAAGTGAAAAATACCAGAGGGGCAGGGTGAGCGTAATGCATCGCGCGCTTGCCCAATACGCCATATAACGAATAACACATCCCTGCTGATAGACCGAGTAAAATCCCCCAGTTAACTTTCGCTTGCTCACCTAACATCGTCAAGCCAACACCAAACACCGCCATTAGTGCTAGCAAAACTGATTTGCGAGTAATGGACTCACTCAGTAAGAATTTTGAGAACAATAAGCTAAATACGGGCGCGGTATAGAGCAGGGCAACGGCAGGGCCAGCACCAACATAGCTGACCGCAAAAAAATAGCAGACCGACATGCCAAGGACACCTATCAACGACTGCATCGCCAGTCCAAGCCACTGTTTTGGCTGTAATTTGATAAGGTGTGGCCATAGTTTTGGTAGCATGGCTAAGATGATAAAGGCTGCCGTGACGATGCGTAATATCGTTACCTGCCAACCACTAAATCCAATTTGGTTTAGGTAAGTCGAGAATATACCCAACGTGCCCCAGCAAATAGCAGCCGTGATGATTTGAATGGTGCCTAGCCATGATTGATGCGAATGGTTCGTCATTCCGTTGTCGATGTTTGCCATACTGTTTTCTTCTTACGATCTAAGTGACACAAGATGTTGTAAGATTGCTATTGATACAATCTCTCCAAGCAATACTGAAATAAGAAAAGACAACCTGATTAAAGGCTGTCTTTTGTTTGTTCTTTTGAGTCTATCACTAAAAGATAATAAATGGCTACTAGGTCGTATGATAAATTCAATCAATAGTTATTCAAATGGCTAAAAAATGGCTAGCGTTTGCTAAATAACCTAAGTAATATCGAATTATTAACTCATATCATATTCGTGTTCGCGTCATTTTTTCTTTCTACAGTCTCTGTTAATCAATCCATAAAAAGAATGTTTGCTCTCGGAGAGCATTTCGCTGAATAAAGCACACTTTTTCCAATTGGGTTCTTGGTAAATGATCCGTATCAGCCCCGCAGTTTTTTGAGCGCTGTTTTATCCACTGAGTCTGCTCTTTTTTAAGATTAGCCGCCATATCCTCACCGTACAGGCGTCTGACTTCATTTCGCGTTACTCTGTAGCTTTCATTCAATGCTTTATCAGACGTGTTATATATCTGATCAACCAAATCAGCTTGTGATGCTAATGGCAGATAAGTCTCGTTTTCTTTGTAGGTGGCACTATAGGTATCGACTGTCCATTTACTTCTTATAGATATCTCATGGTTCGAGGTATCTATAAACCCATCAAAATCTTCGCCCTCAAAGGTATAACCCTGAAATCGACACGGGGTCACGCCATCTTTACATAAGCTATGCTTGGTTTCCGCAGAGTAGTATTTGACAGCGTAGGGCGACTTACTAGATTCTGGTGTTGTCTGCAATAGTCGTCCTAAATCGGGAGCGACCAGTAGCATATTGTTGCAAGTAACGCTTCCTTCTGCACATCTCTCATAAAGGTTAAGACGTTGGCCTTGGATGTCCATGCCCATGGTAAAGTTTGCCTGTACAGGAGCTACAGCCGAACTGACAGATGTCACTAGCGTTAAGCTCAAGAGCAACGCAGTACGTCTGAGTAAGCTGGAGATATTTAGGCTTGAGCTAGACATGGAGACGGCCATATAGGTTTATACCTGTAGCAAAAAGTTACCTAGCAATCGCTTAGCGCCTTCAGTGGCAAACGACTCAGGATGAAACTGTACGCCTTGGATTGGGTACTCTTTGTGCGCCAGTCCCATAATCTCATCACCAGTCAATGCTGACTCAGCAAAGCTCAATTCAGCACAGCTATCATTGGCGACTACTGAGGTAATCGTCAGACAGCTTGGGATGGTGTCGGCTTTTACCACCAGTGAGTGATAGCGCATGATCTCAAGCTCTTGTGGTAAGCCTTGATAGATACCTGAATTATCATGGCGAATCGATGAGACTTTGCCATGCATCGGCACACTAGCGCGTACCACATCACCGCCAAATACATGAGCAATACCTTGCATACCCAAGCAAACGCCTAGTAGCGGCACAGTTTTGCCTAGTGTTTCAATGACCTCGCTACAGATACCAAAGTACGCGGGATCGTCAGGGGAGCCAGGGCCAGGTGAAATGATAATTCTATCAAGATTCATCGCTTGCACATCTGCTAGGGTGATTTCGTTATTGCGTTTAACAATGACGCTGGCTTCTTTATCACTGTCTAAGGTTTGCAAAATCTCGCCCACATATTGGTAGAGATTAAAGGTAAACGAGTCGTAGTTATCGATAATTAAAACATTCATGGGTCATAAACTCTTTTGTAAAAATAGTGCTAGGTAAAATATGGTCAATGTACACAGTACTTCTGGTAGCAATTATGATTGCATAAAGCTGTCTAACACGACTTTCATCGCTGACAGTTTACGCTGAATCTCTAAGTATTCATCGGCTGGGTTTGAGTCGTAAACGTTACCACCGCAAGTTTGAGCGTAGGCAGACTCGCCATTGATAAACAGACTGCGAATAGGAATGGCAAAGATACAATCACCATTAAAATTGAACGAGCCTAATGCACCGCCATAAGCACCGCGACCATCAGGCTCTAGCTCGTTGATGACTTTGATGGCTTCTACCTTGGGCGCGCCTGATAGTGTCCCAGCAGGGAAGTTACTGGCAAGGGCACTAAACATATCTTCGTTAGGATGCAAGATACCAACGATTTCAGAAGAGATATGCTGCACGTGAGAGAAGCGTTTGATATCCATTAAGCTACGTACTTTTACCGTACCAAATCGAGCCACACGGCCAATATCATTACGATGTAGGTCGACTAGCATATTGTGCTCGGCAATTTCTTTGTCATCGTTGAGCAAGGCGCGGGCAAGCTTACGGTCCTCGATTACATCGGCGCCGCGCTTGGCAGTCCCTGCTAGCGGATAGGTTTCCATTTCACCCTGACGCAAGCGGAATAACAGCTCAGGCGAGGCACCAATGATGCATTGCTGGGCAAATTTCATAAAGTACATGTGCGGTGATGGATTGACAGCGCGCAGTTTTTCATAAATCGGCATTTTGTCACCGGCAATACGATATTTAGATTTAAAGCCTACCTCGCACTGAAAAATACGCCCAGCGATGATGTCTTCTTTGACTTGCATAACGACATTGGCATGCTCTTCTTGGCTCATACCATCACCTAAAAATTCAACTTTAGGCGCTTCATAGCTAGGCGTTGGCTCATCGAGTAGGGCTTTGATTTGCTCGATGCGGTTTTCTTGTTGAGCAGTTGGGTAATAAAAGTAAAAGATTTCCCCAGTCATCTTATCTAGGGTCAATCCATCTAGATACACGCCAAACTTAAATGGTTCAAAATCTTCGCTGGCTTTTGCATTGAGGCTAGGTTCAAAGAAGTTCACGCAGTCATAACCCAAATAGCCAACCAGACCACCGCTTTGATCGCGAGCGATGACATGCTGCGGTGTTATCTCACGCAGCAATTGATAAGGGTTGTCGGTTTGATAGCAGCTTGTTTCAGCAGTTTTATTGTCGGTAATCGCAAGCGTGTTGCGGTCTAATGCTGCGATAGTCGTCACAGGGTCAAAGCCAATCGCATGATGGCGCGAGATATGGCTGTCTTCACCTAATGATTCGAGCAAATAGCAGGTATCAAACGCGCTTTCAATACGTTTGAATAATGCAAAAAAATCGATATCTTGCGTCAGTTTGATGCGTTGTGGTTTGCTCGGGATATCGATAGGAGCAGGTTTGGTCTGTGTGCGAGTGCTAGAGGTCATAACAAAGTCCGAAATGGTTCAAATATGTGTTGATTAATGAGTGTCGACTAATAAGTGTTGATTAATAAGTATAAGTTTCGTCAGTAAAAAGCTAGATAGTATCGTCGTTAGAGGCTAAGAGCAGTCTCTATGAGTGGCCAATAACGCGCTGACATCATGGCTTTGCTTGGCCTTGGCACCGCGAGAGACAGTGGCGATACCAACACCTAATTGCTCTGAGATATCACGCTGGGTGATGCCACGATCTAGTAAGTCAAAAATGCGAATACGATTGGCAATGTCATGCTGTTCTTTATCGGTCAGCAGGGCACTGAGCAGCTTTTCGATATCTGCGCTATCAGTACAGTTGGTCAAATGTTTCACTAAACTTTGATAAGGATCGGTAGTCATAATAGGTAATCTTAGCTAAAGAAAATAGATAGGTCGTTTATTAAGCAATTTTTCGCTGAGAGCTATCTTGTTTCAGTATTCTAGTACAGTAGTACAAAAAAAACAAGTGATGAGCTAAGTTAATAACAGACTGCTATGGACGCGATGAGTCTCTGTGCCTGACTACATATAGTCTTTTTAAGCTCTCTCAGTATATTAAGATCTAAAACAGAGAATTCATTACATTAATTATTGCCAAAGTGTTAATACTTCGTTATTATGCCTCTCATTATTGCAAATCATTATCATTAGCATTAATCATGTTATTCGCATGATGAGTTAAGTGTTTCAAGATATTCCGTCTTCTGGTAGGCACTATGTTAAGGGTTGTTTGACGACAATTTTTAAAAATAATTCTAAAACTTCTAATTTCTGACAGTAAACAAAGTGAGTAAATGTGTTATGCGCGAAGTAAAGTTATCTAGTCAATTGACAGTATTGTCTATCGGTGTCGCCGCTGTATTGTGGACGCAAGCTGCCAGTGCTGCAACGGCGGCAGATATGCCAAACACGACATTACAGACTATCACTGTAACAGCGAATAGCTCAGTACGTGACGCTGTACAAGAAGACTCTGTCTACATAGATGACTACACCCCAGCTGCACAAGCCAGCCATTTGAGCGATTTTCTGGACGTTGTGCCAGGGGTAAGCGTGGGCGGTACCTCATCGGTCAACCAACGTATTCGTGTACGTGGTCTTGATGATACCAACCTAAAAGTTACGATTGATGGCGCACGTCAAGAAGGCGCGTTGTTCTACCATATGGGTGATGTCACTATTGATCCAGATCTGCTAAAACAAGCAGAAGTATCAGTGGGCAATAACTCAGTGACGCTAGGCAATGATGCTATCGGCGGTGCGGTTGCTTTTGAGACAGTCGACGCGGCAGATTTACTCAAGCCAGGTCAAAAGGTAGGTGCTAAGCTGCATACAGGTTATGCTAGCAACAATGATGAACTGCTAACTTCAGCTACTGTGTATGGTGCGCCAACAGAAAATATTGATTTACTGGCTTATTATGGCAAACGCAATGCGGACGCTGGTGAAGACGGTAAAGGCCGTAAAATCCAAACGGAAGATAGCGAAGGCGAAAACATTCTATTAAAAGCCGGTGCTTATGTCGGTAGTGACCATCATGTAGGCGCTAGCTTTAGCCGTACCGAAAACAAAGGCAAGTTCCCATTACGTCCAGATTTTCCTGCTGGTGGCTGGAACCCAATCATCCCGCAGGAAGTCAAACGCGATACCTATGCGCTTGACTACGCTTACAGTCCTGCCAACCAATTGGTCAATGTAGACGCCAATGTATATCAGACCAGCACGCAGATTTTGCGTAACTCTGATGGCGTACCTGGGTTTGAGTTTGATGCAGAAGTCAAAACCACAGGCGCAAAAGTACAAAACACCAGTATTATCGATAGCAGTATCATTAACGGTGTACCAGGGGTTCATAAGTTAATCGCTGGAGTTGAGCATTACAAAAAAGAATCTGACTATAGCAGTGTTCAACGAGGTACAACTATACCAGTTGCTGGTACAGATGAAGCAACCAATACTTCTGTGTATCTAGAAGACCAATGGCAAATGGGTAAGCTTAGCTTAACGCCAGGCATCCGTTATGACCGTTATGAGTCTCCAGAGTATGTATCAGCTGGCAAGACTTATGACAATGTCGTTGGCGCATTAGCTGCTAGCTATGAGATTGCACCGCGCACCCAGCTATTTGCAAGCTATACTCAGTTATTTAATGGTCCAGATCTTAGCCAAACGATTTTTAACACTGATGGCGCTGATACGTATGTGAACAATGACCTAAAAGCAGAAGAAGGTGACAATGCAGAAGTCGGTATTGCTACAACGCTGCGTGGTCTGACTATGGCTGATGACTCTTTAAAATTAAGTGCTAAGTACTTTGAAACCAATATCGAAAACTATATTGAGTTTGTACGTGCAGGTGGTAGTAGAACTGGCATGAATTGCACAACTGGGCAACTAGGTACAAGTGCTGCCCCTGAAGCCTGCCAAGGTGTCATCAATAATGATGAAGATTTCAAAATCAAAGGTGTAGAGCTATCAGCCGATTATCGCGCAGATAACTTCAACATGGGTCTAAGCTATGCTCGTGCACGTAGCAAAGGCGAAGATACAGGTTACAATATCTCTTCTGTCAGTGGCAGTGGCTCTGAGTCTGGCGATAAGTACATGGTCAACTTGGGTTACGCTCCAACCAATACTACTGAGCTTGGCTGGCGCAGTACTTATGTCGCCGATGTGACACCGAATACCGCTGGTGATGACAACGAAAAACCAGGCTATGATGTGCACGATATCTTCATGACTTACACGCCAACTCAAATCGAAGGTTTGAAGGCCACGCTAGGTGTATACAACATCTTTGATGAGACTTATGCAAGCCATGCGTCACGTAACTCTATCGATGATGCCTATACTGATTTTGAAATGGGACGTAATATCAAAACGTCTTTAACTTATCAGTTCTAATCTAGCTTATCGAATTTAAGTCTAATCGTACTTATAAAGTCAGCTGTCTTATACGGGAGCTGGCTTTTTTTACGAGATTTTTGAGAGTGCGATTTATCTAAGAGTAGATGTTAAGTTGCTCGTTTGGTAGAAGGTGAAGCTACCGTATAAATAGCATATGAGTTAAATCGTATGCGAGCACTATGCCAATACTCTAAACAACAGCGAGCTATCATCGAAGCTCATTTATATCTTTCAAATTATCAGGAAATGATTGTGAATGAATACGGGCATAGAGTAATCAAACGTCGAAATTTTGAAGCTGACGCATAATGTTTTTAACTGGCCGAATTATCATATTGGAAATATCGACAAGGTTTGACAGTGTAGCGCTTATACAACTGAAACTAACAGGCATTTCTATAAATATATTGAGCATCCATTAAACCGTTAACTGAACCACATATAAGAATGCAAACATTAATGATAATAATTATCATTAATGTTTGCATTCTTATATGTATCTTGCTAAAGTGTGTTTCGTTCATTACAGAACAGTTAATAGCTCTTTGCTCTATTCTATTTATAGAGACTTTTTTACGCTAAATATTTAATTCGTTGACTAATGACAGTTACAGCGTCATCAAACTTTTAACCCTACTCAGTAGATACCCTTATTCGTTTACTCTCAATAGCTAAGCCTCTTGGCGATATTTTAGTCATGTTTTTATAACACATATATTTACGGACACGTCTATCCGACAATCGTATGTCAATTTTAGACGTTTATTTATGTGTACTTGCACCGAGAATGCATCCGAAGCATTGCATAAAAAGTGGCTAAAACCATTCACTGACGATGAGATAAACAGGTATTAACGAAATTGTGCGCTTCAAGGAATATTACTTATGTCAAACCAATCAGGTTGCTCTGATTTCTCAGTCATCACTTCTCCAAAAAAACTTCAACGCGTCGTGACTGGTAAGCTTTTACTAAGTATCGCTGTGACTTCTATTCTTAGTAGTACCGCTTTTGCTGCCGAGGGTGATGAGGTAGCTGTGCAAGGGGCGACCGACCAAGAAGCTGTGCCTACAGCTACATTGGATACAATTGTGGTGCGGGCAGCAAGGGACGAGCTAGAACAAGCAGCAGGGCTGTCTATTATTAGTGAAGAAGCCATCGAAAAAGCATCAGTTTCTAATGATATCTCGGAAATTGTACGTAAGATGCCAGGTGTGAATTTGTCGGGTTCATCAACGTCAGGTCAGCGTGGTAACCAACGTCAAATTGATTTGCGCGGTATGGGGCCAAACAACACACTTATCTTAATTGACGGTCGTCCTGTCACTTCTCGCAATTCCTCACGACCTAGTCGTGGGAGTGAGCAAGACACGCGTGGTGACTCGCAGTGGGTACCACCAGGTGCTATCGAAAGCATCGAAGTATTGCGTGGTCCAGCAGCAGCCCGTTATGGCTCTGGTAGTATGGGCGGCGTGGTAAATATCATTACTAAGAGCCCGACTGAGCCAGAGTTTTCTATCAGTGGTCACTATGAGGCACCAGAGAGCGATCTAGAAGGCAGTAGCTGGCGTACCAATATCAATATGGCAGGTGCATTGACAGATAAACTGTCCTCTCGTACGACCCTTGGATATCACGATAGTGAAGGCGATGATCCTTATATCAATGCCAAAGATGCACAGATTGTTGACGGGCGCAGTGGTCCGGCTGCCTCGGTAGCGGCAGGTACTGAAGGTGTCGAAAATATCGATGTACGCCAATTGTTCGAATACGCGATGGATGCGATAAATACTGTCGGTTTTGAAGTGAACTATAGCCGTCAAGAAAACCGCTGGGCGGGTGACTCGCTGTTCCAATCAGTGAATGAAACGTTGATAGACGAATTAGACGGCGAAACAACGAGTAAAATGCAACGCTATGGCGCGGCGATCACGCACCGAGGTGAGTATGATGACGCTAGTAGTAACAGTTTTGTAGAGTATACTCGGACAATTAATGAGCGCTTGGGTGAAGGTAGTGCGGGTGGTGGCGAAGGACAGATTGTCCTACCTGAGGACGGCGAGGATTTTGAATGGACAGAGGCGACTTACGATACGCTGAATGCTAAATCAGAATGGGATATTTACTTTGATCGTCATACCTTGACTGCTGGTGCAGAGTTCCGCGGTGAAAAGCTGGATAACCCAGTGGTATCTGATTTGGCATTTGCAGAGGGTTTTGATTTTGGTGATGTAGAGACCGATCCTGAACAGCGTGATCCAACATCAGACGCTTACCTCATAGGTGCTTATTTAGAAGATAATTACGAGATCACACCTGACTGGTATGTAACTCCAGGTCTACGCTTTGACTATCATAGCGAGGCTGGTAGTAATTGGTCGCCTAGTATCAATACTACTTGGTACTTTAGTCCTGATTGGTCAGTGAAAGGCGGCGTTAGTCGTGCGTTTAAAGCCCCTTCATTATATCAGCTTGATCCAAACTATATTTACTATACTGGTGGCAATGGTTGTCCATCTTGGGTACCTCTTGATGAAAGAGGTTGCCATGTATTAGGGAACCCTGAGCTAGAAAATGAGACATCTTGGAATAAAGAGATTACCTTTACTTATGATGATGGCACTAGACTGAATGCAGGCTTGACTTATTACCACAATGCCTATGATAACCGCATTGGTGCTGGTACGGATCGTGTGGCGGTAGATACAGCGACAAATCGTTCTATTTTTCAATGGGACAATCAAGGTGAAGCAATTGTCGAAGGTTTAGAAGGTTTTGTACAAGTACCAGTTACTGACAATGTTTCGTGGTCTACCAATATCACCAGTAACATCCGCTCAGAGCGAAAAGACAATGGCGAGCCATTATCACTCATTCCTAAGTTCACTGTGAACACGGGTGTGGATTGGGATATTACGCCTCGCTGGAATGCCGACTTTGATGTGAGCTACTACGGCACGATTGAAGCCCCTACGATTTCAGTTACGACTGGAGAAGATAGTGGTGACCCGTTGCTTGATCGCGAACCGTATGCCATTGCCAACGTGAGCACTCGCTATGATTTGACAAAAGCGATTACTGTTGGTGCTGGTATCAAAAACTTATTTGATGAGGGTGTTTATCGTGAGGGTACCGCTACGAACGCAGGTGCACGTACATTCAATGAACCTGGTCGTACTTATGTGTTCGACGTTAGCGTTGATTTTTAGGAGGTAGACACAGAGCTTGTTAAATTAGAAAAAGGTCTGAGCTATTTGCTTAGACCTTTTGTGTTGTTAGGGCAGGTTCTCACTTTCAAAATAAGAACCTGCCCCCGTCAATATTTTTAATAATTCAATAACTTACTATCACAATATAACAGCAGATTTATTTATGTCATTTAATTTTCGCTATAGCTGTCTTTGGATTCACCGTTATACTGGGCTTGCCATGGCAGCTTTTTTAATTATCACTGGTATTACTGGCACGTTATTGGCATTTCATGACGAGCTAGACGATGTCTTCAACCATAAACTGGCTCAGGTTGAGAAACAAAACGCATCACATCTGCCTATTGCAGAGCTTCATGATAAGGTCATCAGTGCGTACCCTCAATATGCTTTTTCTAGCATGCCAACCTCGATAGCAGCAGAGAGGTCGGCTGTATTTTCGGTAGATAGAGCGCGAGGAAAAGCCGCCCAAAACCAACCAAAAGCACCGTTTCAACAAGTTTATGTCCACCCTTATACTGGCGATATTATTGGTACTCGTGATAGAGATGAGTGGGCATGGCACAACACTATGTGGAAAGTGTTTTGGCTGCATCGCGATTTATTACTGGGTGATATTGGGAAATTGCTATTAGGGATTGTCGCGCTCGTGTGGACGATTAATTGCTTTATTGGCTTTTACTTAACGTTTCCTAGAGCGATCAAGAAAAAAGCACAGAACCAAACCTCGCCTAAAAAACGTGCCTCCTTTTTTAAACGTTGGTTACCAGCGTGGAAAATTCGTACCAAAAGTAATATGTTTAAGTTGAATTATGATCTACACCATGCCTTTGGGTTATGGCTTTGGGGGATCTTGTTTGTCATCGCGTGGTCGAGTGTTGGTTTTAACCTAAGAGAGGTCTATCAACCTGTGATGCACGCTGTCGTAGGACTTGAGGGAAGAGGTGAAAGACAGGAGAACTCAAGAAAACCATCAGAAAAAGCAGAGCAGGTGTCTGGTGCAGAAACAGCGACTAGAGTTGAAGCTGTAAACAATGAAGTTGTCGATGACGAGGCTGTTGATGTGGTCAACAAAGCCAATAGCATTGCTTATTTAAGTGAGCAGGCAAACACCGCTGCCCAAAGCAAGGGTATGCTAGTACGAGAGTTTTTAGGCATACGTTGGATTGAGGACGAGGGCCAATGGCAGTTGCGCTTTAAGACAGATAAAGACATTGGTAAAAAAGGCGGTGCATCATCCATCACAGTCAATGCAAAAACGGGTAGCGTTGAACAGGTGAACTTTGGCTACCAAAACTCATCATTTGGTAGCAAAACCAACAATTGGTTATTGACCTTACATATGGGTCATATTAGCCATGGCATCGGTCACTTACTGTATCAAATATTTTTAGCACTGGTAGGTTCGGCTGTGACAGTGTTGTCAGTTACTGGCGTCTATCTGTGGTGGAAAGGTCGACAAAGTCGATTGAAGGCGTTGCAAAAGGGTAGGTAATATAGTGATATTTCTAGGGTATGTTTTTATTTAGTTAGCTATCTGTTGAATCGAAAGCATGCCCTAGTTATAAGTTTAATTGCAAAAATATTGTGTATGCTATCGAGACAGTAAAAATGAAGAAAGCAAACGTCTCACCTATCATGACCCATCTATGCCAACTATTATTTTCATCATAGTTCTTTGTGTAATCTACTGACGAGATGTCTTGAGTAAAATCCATAGGAATAACCACTAATCTTAGACCATATAAAGTCATTCCTAACCAAAAAAAGGTATTTGATATCTCCTTATTTAGAGCATAATAAATGAACAGGCAAAGGCTAATCACTAAAACTAGTAGAGATAGGTTTTTGTAGTTTATCCATCGATTATTTAATAGCGCTCTATGCATCTATACTTTCTTTTATTATTTGCGAAGTTTTTTATTTAAACCGTATCAACAATCACTGGACGACCCTGATGACTTAGGACAGTGACATCGACGTTGTATAAATCTTTCATCGTCTCTTTAGTAATAACGTCAGCAGGGCGACCAACAGCCGTCACTTCTCCTGCTTTCATCGTAACCACAGTATCTGCAAACTGTGCCGCTTGGTTGATATCATGCAGGACGATTACTACGGTTTTTTGCTGATTGTGGCTAAGCTGACGTAGCTCACGCATCAGCCGACCAGCATGATACATATCTAGGTTGTTCAGTGGCTCATCGAGCAATAGATAGGGCGTATCTTGGCAGACAATCATGGCGATCAGCACGCGCTGACGCTGTCCACCTGATAGCGTTGACAAGAAACGCTCGGCAAGTGGCTCAAGCTCAAAGCGTTCGAGGATTTCTTGCACTTTTTGTTGATCGTCAGCGGTCGGTTGCCCTTGATGATAAGGATAACGACCAAACATCAGTAGCTCATGTACGCGTAGGCGCCCTTGCACATGGTTGTCTTGCCCAAGCATAGCAACCGTCTTGGCCAGTGTCCGCGCCTGACAGCTGACAATATCACGTTCCTCATTATCTACAGCGAAGCTCACCTGCCCAGATTGTAGCGGCTGCAAACGGGCCATGACAGAAAACAACGTAGACTTCCCAGCGCCATTAGGACCAATCAAAGCAATTACCTGCGCCGTTGGTAGGGACAACGTAATGTCATGCAAGATTTGTTGTTTGCCAATATGGTGAGAGATATTATTCAGTTTAATCATAGTCAGTCTTATTTAAAAAAGTCTTAGGTTTTTCTTGATGAACAGCATTGGCTAAACAAACAATGTAAGCTAAGTAGTTATAACGAACGACGCTGGGACATAAATATCAATGCTAAGAACATCAATCCGCCCGCTAGCTCTATCACTACTGACAATACGCCTGCCATATCTAGTACTTGCTCAAAAAGTGTCTGACCCAGCACTAAGCAAATCATAGCGACCAAACTGACCAATATCAGCCGCTCGGTGTGATACATATGTCGTGCGATACGATTGGTCAATGCGCAAACCAATAGACCAAAGAAAGTCACTGGACCGACCAGTGCAGTAGCCGTGGCAACCAGTACAGCGATGACAGTTAATAGACCAAATGCTAAACGTTGATAGTTGATACCAAGATTGACGGCTTGTGCTTGTCCAAGCATCAATACATCGCACTGATAACGCCAGCGCCATACAAATATCGCGGTGATGACACAGATAAATAAGCTGATACCTAGTAGCTGAGGGTTGACCGTATTGAACTGCGCGTAGCTGGCAGACTGTACGACCACAAAATCATCAGGGTTAATCAGTCGTGCAATGAGTGCTGATAAACTGCGAAATAATACACCAAAGATAACGCCTACCAATATTAGCCGTGTCAGATCCTGACTGCTTTTAGAAAATAATAGCTTAAATAATAATAAAGATGCCCCAAACATCAGGACAATCTCTAGCGTGAACTTGGCAATAGGATCGAGACTGGTAAAGCTAATCGCACCTAAAAAGAAAACCAGCAAGCTCTGCAACAGAACATAGAGTGAATCAAATCCGAGTAGGGAGGGCGTTAGAATTGGATTGTGAGTCAACGTCTGAAATAGTAACGTCGACACGCCAATCGCATAGCCAACCACCATCAGTGCCAGCAGTTTTTTGCCGCGTAATGGTAGCGCAAAGTCCCAATAGCCATTGACATTGAGCGTCATAAACAAGGTCATTGAGATAAGTAGAATAATAGCTGCTATGGATTTTGGATGGGCAGCTATCCATGCCCAAAGCTTTGCCAACTGACCTTGGGCAGCGGCTGAATACTGACCGTCTGCTGAAGATGAGTTATCTATCGCTGTGCTAGTATTGGTAGTACCAGTCTTGGTAGAAGTAAGCTTAGTTGATGAGAACATACAAAAATCCTATGGTGCCAAGCTTATCTAATAAGGCAAAAATGAACGACGGTAAATGAGTGCTGTAAATTAATACATAGTTAGTAAACATAATGCTATTGCTCAGCTGGCGCACGTAATAACAGCCATAAAAACAGCACTGTACCAACCACACCAAAAATAGTGGCGACCGGCACTTCAAATGGATAGCGAATAGAGCGCCCGATAATATCGCATAGCAGCACGGCTGAAGCACCAAGTAGGGCCACTGCTGGCAAGCTGCGACGCAACTTATCTCCCATTAGACGGCTCACAATGTTTGGTACGACCAGCCCAATAAAAGGAATCATGCCTACAGTCACGACCACGACAGCGCTCATCATGGCTACCATACCCACGCCAATCCAAGTGACTTGACGCTTACTAATGCCTAAGTTTAAGGCGATATTGTCACCCAAACCAACGATAGTCAGCTTGTCGGCAATAATATAAGCTAGCACACACAGTCCACCTGTGAGCCATAGCAGCTCATAGCGCCCTGCCAATACGCCTGAGAAATCCCCAAACTGCCAAACACTCAGCATCTGTAGTGATTCGGTTTGATAGGCGATAAAGGTAGTGACTGCTTCAATAATGCCGCCAAAGACAATGCCAATCAGTGGAATCATCAAAAAATCAGTGGGCGGAATGCGGTGAATGAGCAGCATAAATAGCATCATGCCAAAAACGGCAGCGATGGTTGCCACGCCCATTTTGACAATGAGCGCACTGGCAGGGAACAGTAAACTGACCACCAGTAAACCAAGTGCAGCGCTCTGAGTCGCACCAACCATAGATGGCTCTACAAAGCGATTTTTTAGCACTACTTGGATAATCATCCCAGCCACAGCCATTGCAATACCAGTCAAAATAATGGCGATGGTACGCGGTATACGACTAACCAATAGCAGCGAGCTATCGGAGTTGGCACTCTGAGTCAGAAGGCTCTGCAAGATACCTGACCACGAAAAGTCAGCCACCCCAATAGATAAGCTCAATAACACCAAAAGCCCCATAAGAATGAGGCTTGCTGTATTGATGAACCACGGTGGTATGACAGTACGTCGATGTAACGCATTGCCAGTACCGCTCTGCCAACTTGATGCTGATGGAGCAGTACTGGATTTGAGCCTAGCATGAGTACGGTGTGAAAATAACGACATAATCTCTACTGGCTTAAAAATGAGCAGGGTTAACGGTAATAATACTTACTTGTGCAACAGTCGTTCGTATAGAGAACAACGTTACTTAGCGTTAGTAAAAGCATCTTTGATTGTCGTTAGATCCTGCATCCACTGGTAGTAGCCGCCAAATGCTAAGTAAGAATCTGGGCTCAGATAAACCACTTGCTGCTTGCTCCATGCATTGCTCTGAGCAACCAATGGATTGTCTAATACGGCCTTGGCACCAATACCGTCTTCACCAATTGCGGCACTACGGTCGATGACAAATAACCAATCAGGATTGGCTTTTTGGATATATTCAAACGATATCGGCTGACCATGAGGCGCATCGGCAATTTTGTCATCTGCCATTGATACCCCTAATACAGTATGGATAAAACCATAGCGAGACTTGTCGCCATAGGCTGACATTTTATTGCCATTGACCATGACGACTAGGCCAGTGCCTTTATTTTCTTTTGTTAGACTCTTGGTCTCAGTGATGAGTCCATCGATGTTCTGTTGTAGCTTAGCAGCTTGATCGCTTTTACCAAACAGCGCACCTAGATCATGCAGGCGCTGCTTGCTTGACTCATAGATATTGGCTGTATCAATACTCATGTCCAATGTCGGCGCGATACTTGATAGCTCGTCGTATTTTTCTGCCATGCGTGAACCGACCAAAATAGCTTGCGGCTGCATTGCATTCAACGCTTCAAGATCTGGCTCAAACACAGTACCTACCGATTTTGGATCAGGCTGTGTTTCTGAGTGTAGGTTCTTTAGTAGTAGACCACCAGGCATACCATCGACCGCCACATCTAGCGCCGCCAAGTCTTGCATCAATGTCATGTCATAAACGACAAGTGGCGATGGGTTCATAGCCAGCTCAACATCACCTTTTACAGTATTGACCATGATTTTCTCAGCAGATACAGCGTCGTTATTAGCAACGTTCTGTGATTCATCAGCCATTGGGTTTTCGGTTTTGGCGTCTGCTGGCTCAGAATCATTAGATTCAGGCGAGCTACATCCTGCCACTACCGTAGCTAACAACGCTGTCATGGCAGCAGTCAGTAATGGACGTTTGAAAAAAGAGGCGGTAGGTCTGCTAGATAATAAAGGTGTCGGCATAATGAACTCGGTCTATCAAAAAATGTTTAAGCAATTGTCTAAAATAATTGCAAATGAATAACGCTAAAAATATTAAGTCTGAACGATGCTTGAGATAAAAATCATAAAATAAATAGTCTACTTAGTACCAATTACTAATTTTTCATACGAATAATTTTTATAAAAATAGTATGGGTAGACAAGACAGCGGTTATAATAAAGTAGTTGAGACTCATTATCAATATAAATGATAATGGTTTTTATTAACAGTACTTGCTATATTAAACGCAACGTATCATTTGATAAAAAGATAAGTTTCATAGTAGTGAGGTATAAAGGTAGGCAACGTTCATGAAAATGAGTGTTGCGATAGGTAAAACTATTAAGCAATATTACGTGTCAGAGATGTATTGAATAGCGAAAATATTGTAAATTATTATTGATAATAATTATCGTTTGCATTATTATCTACGCCATTCTACTCTGAGTAATAAACATTAGGCTGTTATGAGTTCAACGGATTTAGACGCGCCACCACTTAAGTCGTTATTGCTAGCTATTGTTGCAGTACTAGGACTCCATGTGCTTGCCGCAATTGCACTAGTGGCAATAAAAACGCCTGAACTCAAACCTGAGCTAAAAAAAGAGATGTCACCGCTTGAGATAAAGTTTGTGTCATTACCGGCAAAAACGGTCTCAACTGAAGTAGAAAAACAAACAGTCACAGCCAAAAAAGAAGTACAGCCTGAGGTACAAGTTCAGCCAGTGCCGCAACCTGAACCAAAGCCTAAAGAGCCGGTTAGACAACCAACAGAGACACCAGTAAAACCAAAAGAGCCTGTTGTAAAAAATGTAGAGCCGAAAGTGACGCCTGTGATAGCGTCAGAAAAGCCTCGTCCTGATACCAGTCAGAAAGTAGCCCCAAAAGAGCCGCTACCGAAACCAAAGGTTGATAACTCAGCAGCTGAAGCACAACGTCAAGCAGCTGCCCACGCTGAATCAGAGCGTCAAGCCAGAAAAGCTGAGCAAGAGGCGCAAGCTAGGGCAGAGCAAGAAGCCAAAAGAGTCGCTGATGCCAAAGCTGCCGCTCAAGCGAAGGCTGCCGCAGAGGCCGCCGCTGCACAAGCAAGAGCTGAGGCAGAAGCAGCGGCTGCTTTAGCACAGAGTAATGAGCCTGTGAGCTTTACTGCTAGCTCAGCCAACTGGGCATCTGCGCCAAACTTTAGTTTTCCTGAGCGCGCCGCACGTAGAGCCCGTTCTGGTGATACGCTCAACGTTGTCTTGGTATTACGAGTCAACAAGCAAGGCGGCATCGATAACGTGCGAGTTGCTCAATCATCAGGTAATCCGCTAGTAGACAAAGAAGCCAGACGTCAAGTGCGATCGGGCAAGTTCAAACCCTTTACTAAGAATGGCGTACCCGTGGTAGGTAATGTGACCCTACCGATCAGTTACGCGATTCCTTGATAACTCACATTTTATAACAACGTATTTATTAATAATCTTTCATTATAAAACTAAACATGATATTTACCTCAGTATCATGTAATGGCATTACACATTAAGGAGTCTGACATGGACTTTATGCAATACTGGCAGATCAGCGACATGGTGACAAAAACGTTGTTCTTTTTGTTGCTTGCGTTATCTATTCTCTCTTGGGTGACAGGTATCGTCCGCGTATTGCAAAGCCGTAAACTGGCGACCAATGTAGCAGATGATTTGAGTCAGCAATTACAAGCCAGGCAGTCTGATTTGGCTGGTACTGATGCTGCTACTCGCCGCTTGGTGACTGAGCAGACTTTGCTCAAGCATATCGGTCGCTATCGTTTTGCTAGTGAGCGCGGTCTGCCGATTCTTGGTACGACGGCAGCGATTGCACCATTCATTGGCTTATTTGGTACGGTATGGGGTATTTTCCATGCCTTACACAACATCGGTATGAGTGGTCAGGCAGGATTAGGGCAGGTTGCAGGGCCAGTCGGTGAAGCACTGATTATGACAGGTCTTGGTATTGCAGTAGCGATTCCAGCCGTGGTGTTTTACAACCTTGCAGTACGTATCAATCGCCGCATAATGTATCAAGCCAACGACAGAGCACATGATTTATTGGCGCAATCAACGGGTCTTGTGGATACGACCAAGGTAACTGCGAGCCATACTGCGAGCGCCTCACAAGTGCACGCTGCACCAAGCAGTCTTTCAACGACGAGTGAGACTCAGCATACCAATAACTACAGTAATTCTGTGCCAAAGCAGCTGTAGATAGTACTAATTCTACAGATACTGATTCTGTAAAGGCTCAAACGACAAGTCGAAAAACCGTCAAAAAACGGCTTGGCTGTGTGAAAATAACCAAAAGCATTGAGAGTAACTATGGCATTTCAATTGGGTGATGACGTACGAAGCATGGATGAGATGAACCTCATTCCGCTTATCGATATCATGCTGGTATTGATGATTATATTTTTATTGACAGCGACCGTGCTGAATCCGACGGTGCCTTTAGATTTGCCCGAGACTAGTGCAGCGCTTAATGAAACGCCGCCAGAAGCGATTCAAGTCAGCATTGATAAAGACGCAGGGATATTCTGGGATAGTGATCCAATTAGCATGGAAGAATTAGAGACACGCTTGCAGCAACAAGGCGCGACTGGTAAGAACCCAGCGGTACAGTTACGTGCAGATAAAGAAGGCAGGTACGATACGGTCGCTCAAGTCTTGGCAGCGGCAAGTAACGCTGGACTGACCAAAATCGCCTTTGTGAATGAATAGCTTAGTAGATAAATACTGAATAACTTAAGCATTGAATAGTTTAAGCACTGTGAGTCATTGCTAGTAGCTTTGACTTTATATTAGAAAACTGGCTAGATAAATCAATAGCCCAACCAGCAAGACAATTAGCACCATTATAATAAAAACAATTAAAATAATAAAATTTTCTCCAACCTCATTAACTACTTAAACCTCAAATTAAGTCGTTAGTGAGGTTTTCTTTTTTTACCAGCCATAGCCAAACGGACGATAGCCGTAACCAAAACCTGCATGTCTGTAGCCAAATGGGTAAGGTGAGCGTAAGTAGTCGAGATCGCGCTGACGAATATAATAGTAGCGCCCTTGGGAGTAGGCTTCTTCTAACTTCTCAATACCTTCTAACGGACAGACAGGTTGCCAGTCATAGCCTTCGCGACCGAGCTTATAAGCATTCAGCTCGGTACAGTAGTTTTTGAGACCTTGTTGACGGCCTTGCTCCCATTGGATGCGGTTAGGGCTGGCGCCACCTATACTAGCGCAGCTATTGGTATAGTGACCGAAGTAGGCACCTGAACGTCCTTGCGAGCCATCAGCGTAGCCGACTTCTTGCCAGTTACTGCTTTGACACTGCTGCGGTGTTAGGCTCTGAGTCGTGGCACAGCTTGCTAATGTCAGTACGACCGCGCCAAGTAGCGATAGGCTCATGCCTGTTTTGCTCATGACTTTATTCATCAGCTTGCGAGCGTGATAAGCGCCCGATGAGTTTGACTCAATAAGATAATTCATAATAAACCTGCGCGCGTTTAAAATTATGGTTTATCATAGCACTTTTTTGAGCTGACCACTTTTCGTATCTGGTTTTTATCGCGTACTGTGCTCGGTAAGTTTGTATACGCTAAATAGCTGATTTAATAGTATAACTTGCTAAATTATCATATGCTTTAAAAGCACTTGCTGTACCGCAATTGGACGACAACGCTTGATTTTTAATGGTTCGTGCTCATTATAAGCCCTTATATATCGTTGTTTATTATCGTGCTAACCGCAATCTGCATGTACTATTTATAAGTAGCGGTTCATTAGCGATATTTACCACTATATCTCTTAGTATCTTTTTCATTTAGTCAAAAGGCCAGACCATCATGGGAACATTGATTGGCGTTATCATTGTACTATTCGTATTAGGGAGTATGATGGCGCTCAAACCGAACGGTATCGATCAGCGTTTGGATAAGCTGCGTATGACCGCACGTCGTTTACAGCTCAATCCAAAGCTCGTTTCGTGCCCTGATTGGATCAAAGGCCGTGACAATGAGTATGGCCGCGGTATGCTTGGACAGTACTGCTTAATATTTGAAGACACTAAACTGCCGCATACCCGTTATCAAGTGATCGATGGACAGTGGCGACCAGACAGCAGTTTTGTTGATACCAGTACAGATGATAAGACGCTTACTATTCCCAGCGCGATTCGTTCTAGTCAAATCAGCAATAATCCGACGGTCAAAAAAACTGATTTTAGCTTGGATCAAGTGCCGTTAGATTTGCCGGTAAGTATTGAACCGTTTGTTAAAGGTCTATTGACCAAGGCCAATAGCATTATTATTTATTGGGAAGATATTGCCTACGTACGTCCAGCATCTAACCCAACGTATCATCAAAAACGGATCGAAGCGGACTTATTAGTGCTCAAAGAAAACCTTGAGAAATGGGCGCTACAGATGCAAAAACAAGCATAAACCTAGTAAAGCGTTTTTTCGTCTCCATTAAAGGGCAATATGCAAGCGGTTTGTTATATTCAAATTATTTAAAGTTGACAGTTTAACGCTTAGCAGTGTAACGTCTTTATAACTATATCTTTATTTTATGGTTATTATTTGTTTTATAACCTTTTTTATCAGCAGCGATTATTACTATAAATAGCTGAGCCATGGTCAAACCATGAGTATCCGCTTCCATAAATTGCCGTGCTGCTGAATTTAACCTTACTTTTAATTTACTTATATTATGGTGTCGTCAAACATGGCAAAAACCACAACCAAAAAAAGTCCAGCACCAGCTGTTGACAGCCCAAAGGGTAAGTCTTTGGTGATCGTAGAATCACCAGCCAAGGCAAAAACGATTAATAAATACCTTGGTGATGACTTTATCGTACGCTCAAGTATCGGTCACGTCCGTGATTTGCCGGTCAGTGCGAGCAAAAGCGCAAAGAAAGCATCGACCGCTAAAAAAGATGACAGTCTGACCAAAGAAGAAAAAGCGCAACAAGCACTGGTGCGCCGCATGGGTATAGATCCAGAGCATGATTGGGCAGCAGTCTATGAAGTACTACCAAACAAAACCAAAGTCATCAAAGAGCTTAAAGCATTAGCCAAAGACGCTGACAAAATCTATCTAGCAACGGATATGGATAGAGAAGGGGAAGCGATTGCTTGGCATCTAAAAGAAGTCATCGGTGGCCCTGATAGCAAGTATCAACGTGTAGTTTTTAACGAGATTACCAAGTCAGCTATCCAAAGTGCGTTTAAACAGCCTTCGAAATTAGACATTGACCGCGTGAACGCGCAGCAAGCCCGTCGGTTCTTGGACCGTGTTGTTGGTTTTATGGTATCGCCACTATTATGGCAAAAGATTGCTCGCGGACTGTCTGCAGGTCGTGTACAGTCAGTCGCTATGCGCTTGGTCGTCGAGCGTGAGCATGAAATTCGCGCGTTCATTCCAGAAGAGTACTGGCAAATCCATGCGGACACGCACATTGCTAATGGTAAAGCCAAAAATACCTCAGACGCTGAGCAAATCGGCATTCGATTAGAGGCGACCAAACAAGGTGGCAAAACTCTAAAGCTTGGTAATAAAGAGCAAACCGATAAAGTCCTAGAGATACTCAAAGCAAGCGATTTTATCGTCAAAGAGCGTGAAGAAAAACCAACGCAATCACGTCCAAGCGCGCCATTTATTACTTCAACCTTGCAACAGGCTGCTAGCACGCGCTTAGGATTCTCTGTTAAGAAAACCATGATTTTGGCGCAGCGTCTGTATGAAGCGGGTCATATTACTTATATGCGTACTGATTCGACGTTCTTATCAGGCGACGCGCTTGCTGCTGTCCGTGGTCATATCGAAGACAGCTATGGCGCAAAATACGTACCAGAAAAACCAAATTTCTATGGTAACAAGCAGGGCGCACAAGAGGCGCATGAAGCGATTCGTCCTTCTAATGTCAATATGAAGTCAACACAGCTCAAAGGCGTTGAGCGTGATGCGATACGTCTATACGAGCTGATCTGGCGTCAGTTTGTGGCGTGCCAAATGCTGCCTGCCAAATATCTATCAGTGAACCTGTTTGTCGGCGCAGACGATATCGAGTTAAAAGCCCGTGGCCGTACCATGGTATTTGATGGTTACACGAGAGTGATGCCACCAGCTAAGACTGACGATACCTTACTGCCTGATGTCAAAAAAGGCGATAAGCTAAACCTAGATAAGCTAGATCCAAGTCAGCACTTCACTAAGCCTGCGCCTCGCTATACTGAAGCCAGTCTAGTAAAAGAGCTTGAGAAAAAAGGCATCGGTCGTCCATCGACGTATGCCTCAATTATCTCGACCATTCAAGATCGCGGTTATGTGAAGCTTGAAAACAAGCGTCTGTTTGCTGAAAAAATGGGTGATATCGTTACTGATAGATTGACGGCTAGCTTCCCAGACTTAATGGATTATACCTTTACTGCTGCGCTTGAAGATAAGCTCGATCATGTGGCAGAAGGTAATCAAGATTGGAAAGATGTGCTTGATAATTTCTATGGTGAGTTTAAAACCACTCTAGAGCGTGCCAAAGAAAAAGACGGCATGCGTCCAAACGATCCGACTGACGTGCCAGATGTCCATTGTGATATCTGTGATCGTCCGATGCAGTTGCGCACAGGGTCAACAGGCGTATTCTTAGGCTGTACTGGCTACAATCTACCGCCAAAAGAGCGCTGTAAAGGCACCAAAAATCTAATGCCAGTCGAAGCATTCGCCAATCTAGATGATGCGGAAGGCGATGACGAAGCGGCAGAAGTTAAAGATTTGATGGAGAAAAAACGCTGTCCGAAATGTGGCACGGCGATGAATGGCTACATCGTAGATGGTGGCCTCAAACTACACATTTGCGGTAACAACCCTGATTGCGATGGTTATATCCTAGAAGAAGGCAAGTTTGAAGTTCCTGGCTCAGATGCACCAACTATTGACTGTAATAAGTGCGATGGGCAGATGGAGCTTAAAACAGGACGCTTTGGTCCGTATTTTGCTTGTCAAAACTGTGATAATACGCGCAAGGTACTAAAAACTGGTGAAGCAGCGCCGCCTCGTATGGATCCAATCCATCTGCCAGAGCTAAAGTCGACCAAGCATGATGATTATTTCATTTTGCGTGAAGGGGCGGCTGGGATGTTCTTAGCAGCGTCTAAGTTCCCGAAAGTGCGTGAGACACGTCCGCCAAAGCTGGCTGAGCTACGAGAAATTAAAGACAAGATGGAGGACAAGTTCCAGTATCTGTTTGCAGGACCAGATGAAGATCCTGAAGGCAACCCAACCATCTTGCGCTGGTCACGTAAGAAAAAAGAGCAGTATATCGGCTCTGAGAAAAACGGCAAGGCCACACGTTGGGGTGTTTACTGGCGTAATGGTGAATGGGTAGAGGAGTAACTATTAGTTAAAACTAATATAGTGCTTTTATAGCGTCAGACTCATTTAATGTACTATAGGTACAATTTACATTTGTCTTTCTTGTATTGGCTTCAACAAACCTAATAGTTACTTCCAATAAAAAACCCTCTTATAATTTAAGAGGGTTTTTTTATGCTTGTAATATTTCTTCTAAGCTATTTCTATATTTTTAGAATTAACCTAAATTAATAGATTTGGACAGTATTAGTTTTTTACAATGATACCACAACCAATACGATCGCCTGCATTACCTGAAGGCTGACTGGTATAGTCGTCAACGCCAGCATGTACGATAAAGGCCAAACGATTTACGCTGTATTTACCTGCTTCAGTTGCCGCGATTTTCTTATTCACATAGTTAATAGTAGCAACACCATCTTCATTAGCAGTTAAGTTTGGCAGGTCACCAGCATGACCATTCATATCATCTGGATTAGAGTGTGGCTTGTTGTCTGGGTTGAAGTGCCCGCCTGCTGCTTTACCCATAACGTCACAGCTACCTGTTTCGTGGATATGTAATGAGACAGTTCTGCCTGGCTGTAGGTTAGTGAGTTTACCGTAAACTTGGACGCCGCCGTCGACTGGACGTAAGAAAACTTGACCAACTTCTTTCTTCTTGCCATCTACTGTTTGTATGGTTGATTTTAATGTCGGTTGTGCTAAAGGATTACCCGTTTGCATTTGACTTTCTACGGTTTGGCAACCAGTCATTGCTAACGCTGAACCGCATAATAGGGTACTTACAAGTAATGTCTTATTCATTATTATCTCCAATTGTTTGAGTTGTTATTTTTAATCTTCATTAAAGTCACGAATATCTATCGTTATCATTCTATAAAATCGGTGTCAATATTCGTTAACATCGGAGTCAGTATAGCCAAGCTAACTCTATAGTTATTCATCAAATGCGCAACAATCAGTTAATAAATGTAAGTATCGTATGGGTTTGAAAAACGAGACAATATAAATAACCCTTGAAATTAAATGGCTTTAAATGCGTGAGAAACCTACTAAGAAAGCTACGAACTGCAAGCAAATGAATAATAAACAAGCGTAAAAAAGCCGCCCATCATTGTGATAAGCGGCTCTTATTTTTTAAGAATTGGCTAACGAATAATCAATTAATTGTGCAGTGCTTTGCCAGAGGTTTTATCAACGGTCACTTTGGCAGGCTTAATTGGCGTTGGCATACTGACCAAAGCAATCTTTAAAATTTCTTCAATCGTCGCAACTGGCTGAATGGTTAAGCCTTCTTTTACGTTATCAGGGATATCCGCCAGATCACGTTCATTGGTCGCTGGGATCAAGACGTGCTTGATACCACCGCGATGTGCCGCCAGCAACTTCTCTTTGAGACCACCGATACGCAGGATCTTACCGCGTAAAGTAATCTCACCTGTCATCGCAATATCTGGACGGATAGCGATACCTGTCAACGCAGAGACTAGCGCTGTCGTCAGTGCACCACCAGCAGATGGGCCGTCTTTTGGCGTGGCACCTTCTGGCATATGTACATGGACGTCTGTTGTTTTAAACGTCTCGTAGTCGATACCTAAGCTGTCACCGCGAGCACGAACCACGCTCATGGCTGCACGAATCGACTCTTTCATTACATCGCCTAGTGAACCAGTAAAGCTAAGCTCGCCTTTACCTTTCATGCCGACCGCTTCGATGGTCAATAGCTCACCGCCGACCTGAGTCCATGCAAGACCAGTAATACGACCAATCTCAGGCTCTTCTTCAGCCAGACCGTAGTCATACTGATGTACACCTAGATAATCATCGATGTTCTTGTCATCGACTGTCACTAGCTGACGTTCTGCTTTTTTCGGAGCACGCGCGCCATGAGTTTCAACCGAACCGCGAACCACTTTGCGGCAGATTTTGTTCACTTCACGCTCAAGGTTACGCACACCTGCTTCACGCGTATAGCTACGCACGATGCTGTGCAATGCCGCTTCAACAATCTCAATTTCGCCTTCTTTGAGACCGTTTTGCTTAATCGCTTTTGGCACTAGGTATTTCTGTGCGATATTGACCTTTTCTTCTTCGGTATAACCCGGCAGACGAATAACTTCCATACGGTCAAGCAGCGCAGGCGGAATATCCATGCTGTTGGCAGTACAGATGAACATCACTTGCGACAAATCTAAGTCCATATCTAAATAATGGTCGTTAAACGTATCGTTCTGTGATGGATCCAATACTTCAAGCAACGCTGATGCTGGATCACCGCGGAAGTCTTGCGCCATCTTATCGATTTCATCTAATAAAAACAGCGGGTTTTTGACTTCTACTTTTGCAAGTGACTGAACGATTTTACCTGGCATTGCACCGATATAGGTACGGCGATGACCACGAATCTCTGCTTCATCACGTACGCCGCCAAGCGCCATACGTACAAACTTACGACCCGTGGCACGGGCGATAGATTCACCCAACGAGGTTTTACCGACACCTGGAGGACCGACGAGACATAGAATCGGACCACGAAGTTTCTTCACGCGTGATTGCACGGCGAGGTACTCTAAGATGCGGTCTTTTACATCTTGTAGACCATAATGATCTTCGTCTAATACCGTCTTAGCTTTATCTAAATTGATAGATACTTTGGTCGTCGCATTCCACGGCGTATCCAAAATCCATTCAATATAGTTGCGTACGACTGACGATTCACTTGATGCAGGTGGCATCATTTTGAGCTTTTTGAATTCTTGCTCCGCTTTTTTGCGCACATCTTCTGGCAGGTCAGCATCTTCTAAACGCTGCTCTAGCTCAGCCACATCATCTTCACCATCGAACGCGCCGTCATTCATATCTGACAGCTCATTTTTGATGGCTTTCATCTTTTCATTCAAGAAGTATTCGCGCTGATTGTCTTCCATTTGCTGACGGACAGCATCTTGGATATCTTGTTCGATATTTTGCTCAGCACTTTGCTTGACTAGATATTCAGTCAAAGTATTGATATGCGTTTTGATATCGTCTTCTTCTAGGAAAGACTGCTTGATATCAAGATCCATCGACACACGAGTTGAGATGAAATAAACCAACTCAAGCAAGTCGTCGATACGCTTAGCCACACGAGTCAGCTCACGTGCATTGCGAAGTCGCGCATCTGCATAGCTTTCGAATAATGTGGTTAACGCTTGAATGGTATTTTTCTGTTGGCTCTCATCCATGCTGACATCGAGGTCGGCACGTTCAAATCTCGCCATTAATAAATCATCATGACCTTCTATATTGTCAACACGAGCGCGGTATTGACCTTCGATCAATACTTTAATGCAGTTCTCGTCGCTGTCATGTGGCATGGTGCTGACGATGCGACACACTGTACCGTACTGATACAAGTTGTCTTGATCAATATCTTCGGTCAGTGAGTCTTTTTGCGCGACTACCAATACTTTATTGCCATACTCAGCTTGTGCCAGCTCAACTGCTTTCACCGATGGCGCACGTCCCACAAACAATGCAATTTGCATGTGTGGATAGACGACGACGTCGCGTAATGCTAGCAGTGGCAAATAGCTTTCATCTTCATTGTCTTTGACAGTGTTGGATAAGGCGTTTAACGCATCCGTAGATGCGCTTTCTGTCTCATTGTTCGCATCAGCACTGATGTTAGCGTCAGTGTCAGTATTTGCATCAGACGTCGTGTCAGTGTTCAGGGCAGATGATACATCGATGTCGATGTTGTCTTTATCAATATTATGTTCACTCATATGTTTTTCCTCGTTCCCCAGACTTGTAAAGTCAAGTTCGTGGTTCATGTTTAGATAAATGGTGCTCACGAAAAAAATTGCAAGGCTGATTGGTGAAGTCGTTTGCTTATCTTTGTTAAATAGTTGTTTGAGCGTCCAGTTATTAGTGCAATTAATGTGGGTAACGATGTGTCGTCAATAGTATGACTGGTCTATGAGTGATAAAAACAGTCAGAAATTATAGAAGAGGGTTTAGATGTGTAAATGATATTTGGCTGCTTATGATGATGTCTAATCGGTTCTATGCGTAGGCTTTATACCCAAAATAAGGTAAACTGGCGCGCGTCTAAAATAGGCTCTCATATTGAGACTTTTTAGACAACAGGGCGATATTCATTAGTTTCAATATTCATAGGTCTCATTAAGACCAAAGTATAAAGAACAAGGGGCAACACATGGCCATCAATGCAGTATTGCTAGCAGTTATTATCATGCTAGGACTGTCACTTTCGCGAGTGCACGTGGTGCTCAGTTTATTAATCGGCGCGCTGGCAGGTGGACTGCTAGCAGGGCTTGGTATTACTGATACGCTCAATGCTTTTCAAGAAGGCATCCGTAATGGCGCAGAAATTGCGCTGTCGTATGCACTGCTTGGGGCGTTTGCGGTAGCGATTGCTCATTCGGGCTTGCCGCAGTCATTGGCAGGCGCGGTCATCAAGCGTATCGATGCGGCTGGCACGAGTGGCATGATTAAGTACATGCTGTTTTCAGGCCTCATTACCATGAGCTGCTTTAGCCAAAACTTAATCCCTATTCATATTGCCTTTATTCCGCTACTGGTACCGCCACTATTGTTAGCATTCAATCGCATGCAGATTGATAGACGCCTGATTGCTTGTCTGATTACGTTTGGACTGGTCACCACCTATATGTTTATTCCTTATGGTTTTGGTGATATCTATCTCAATCAGATTATGCTAAAAAACGTGGGTGAAGCGGGCATTGATGTTACCAATATTTCTGTGGTACAAGCCATGGCGATTCCTGCGTTGGGTATGCTAATTGGTTTGCTGGTTGCCGTATTTATCAGCTACCGTAAGCCACGCGCATATCAGCAGATTTCGATAGATCAGCAAGCGCATGATGCCGTAGTAGAAGGTGATGCATTAAGCAAAACTGCTGCTGGCGCACAGTCGCAAAGCAAGCTAAAGACACTGGTTGCACTGGCTGCTATCGTGACTGCTTTTGTGGTGCAGTTATATACTGACTCGCTACTTCTCGGCTCGATGTTTGGCTTCGGTGTATTTATGGCGACTGGCGTAGTGAAGTGGCGTGATGCTGATGGCGTCTTTAATGATGGTATCAAACTGATGGCGATGATTGGCTTTATTATGATTACCGCGCAGGGCTTTGCTGAAGTAATGAAAGCGACTGAGCAGATTCAGCCATTGGTCGATGGGGCAGCATCACTGTTCGCTGGTAACAAAGCGATGGCTGCCTTTATTATGCTATTAATCGGTTTGATTGTGACCATGGGCATTGGTTCTTCATTTTCGACCATTCCTATTTTGGCTGCGATTTATGTGCCGCTGTGTATCTCTTTAGGGTTTTCGCCGTTGGCTACTGTGGCGATTATCGGTACGGCTGGCGCGCTGGGTGATGCGGGTTCGCCTGCGTCAGATTCGACATTGGGGCCAACCTCTGGTCTAAACATCGATGGACAGCATGACCATATCAAAGACAGTGTGATACCGACATTCTTGCATTACAACATTCCGCTACTGGCATTTGGTTGGATTGCAGCGATGGTGCTGTAGTAAGTGATTTGAACGACTGGGTCTGATATAAAGGGCGAGTATAGCTATAAGCTATGCTCGCCTTTTTTATTTCTCTTTATTGCTTAATTAATATGTTTTTTAATACTCATCATAAAAATCTTGGGGCTGTAGTAGATAAGCACTATGCTAGACTACTTTTATGAAGATAACCCGTTGTAAACTAAGTAAAAAAGCACAGCGAAGGCTGTTAGAGTTTTTTACGGCTGAAGTGACTGCTAGAACAGCCGCAGATTTGCTTGATATTCAGCCTAATACTGCTGCACTTTTTTATCATAAAATAAGACTTGTGATAGATTGCCATCTCTCATTAGAAGCTGATGAGCTTTTTGATGGTGAGGTCGAATTAGATGAAAGTTACTTTGGCGGTGTACGCAAAGGCAAAAGAGGTCGCGGGGCTGCTGGTAAAACCGCTGTATTTGGTATTCTAAAACGAAACGGTAAGGTTTATACCATTGTCGTAGCAGACACCAAACAGACTACCCTAATGCCTGTTATTAAGCGTAAAATCAAGCCTGACAGCTTTGTTTATACGGATAGCTATCGAAGTTACAATGCATTAGATGTGAGTGAGTTTAAACATTTCAGAGTCAATCACTCTATAGAGTTCATTTGCGGTAAGAACAATCACATCAATGGCATTGAGAACTTCTGGAATCAGTCCAAACGAACACTCAGAAAGTATAATGGGATTAATAAGAAGAACTTCCATTTGTTTTTAAAAGAGTGCGAGTTTAGATTCAACTATGGCTCACCATCTAATCAGCTGAAAACCTTGAGAAAATGGTGTGATATTTAATCCTTATCTACTACAGCCCCAAAATCTTTTATCTCACCATTTAAACTACTCAAAAACGCATCGCTTTGCGCTAGCAATTCATTTAAGCGTTCTTCATTGACGAGCCGTGTCATTTCATCAGCGCTAAAGGGTTGCTCTTGACTGTAGTAACGTTGCTCCCTAGCGTCCTCATTGCCTAATGTTTGCAAATATTCATCCACACTGTCTGCACTGGAATCAGCAGCGCTAGAGTCTTTTTCAAATTGTTTATCGTCTTTCATCAAAACCACCTTATGCCGCTTGGCGTAATTAAACCATCTAATGGCACATCCCACGGTTGACGCGCTAATTGCTCAACCACTTGAAAATCATAGCACCAGCCTATCTTTAACGGCCTTGAAGCCCCTGATCGATAGCTGTTACCCAGCGTCGTATCATAAAAGCCGCCACCCATGCCCATGCGGTTGCCATGCTTATCTACCGCGACTAACGGGCAAATAATCACGTCTAGTTCTGCCGCCCATAACAAAGCGCGGCTGTGATTTTGTTTCATGCCTAATTGATGAATGCGAGTGGGGACGTTGACCAGTTTTGAATGATAGACAGGCACAAAGCGTAGATGTTTATCATCATTGCCATTGCTAGTACGACCAAGAGAACCAACAACTGGTAAATAAGGTGAATAGCCTAAGCGTTGACACCAACTCAATAGTGGCTGAGTAGGTAGCTCACCAAATCCATCATAATAAAGCCCAATGCGTACATGTGTAGGCAATCGCTGCTGTAGTTTGGTCAAATGTAAGCTTGCAGACTGAGCAAGTTGTCTACGTTCTCCATCGCTCAACTGACGGCGTTGGCGAGTAAAGTGTCGTCTAGGCGGGTTACTTAGTGTGGGCTCTTGTGAGTTAAAAGTTTTTGGCTCAGTGGGCATAGTTTTAGAGTGCATAGGTATCTTATCCAATGAAGTATCAGATTGGTGGTGACAGGCGTTTTTAGACATTCGTTTTTAGGCATCGCTCAAGGCTATTTGTGAATATTCAACACGTCCTAGTCATGCTATCATAACGCCACTTTATATCGTATTCTCCTTTATGTGCAGCAGATGTTGCATTTTTTAGAGCAGTCATAAAACAACAAACCATCAAAGAGGGTAGTTATGTCGACACAGAATCAGGCAACTCGTACCGAAAAAGACACCATGGGTAACGTAGAAGTCCCAGCTGATGCCTATTGGGGCGCGCAAACACAGCGTAGCCGCGAAAACTTCAAAATCGGTGGCGAGACATTGCCGCGTCCGATGATTGAAGCGATGGCACTGGTCAAAAAAGCCGCTGCGATTACTAATGCAAGCCTAGAGCGTATCGAAGACGACAAGCGTGATCTTATCGTACAAGCCGCTGACGAAATCATCAATGGTGGTCTGGTTGATCAGTTCCCATTGGTCGTATGGCAGACAGGTTCTGGCACACAGTCAAACATGAACATGAATGAAGTGCTTGCCAACCGTGCCAACGAAATCGCTGGTTCTGAGCGTGGCAGCTACACGCCAATTCATCCAAATGACCATGTCAACCATGCACAGTCTACCAACGACAGCTTCCCAACGGCGATTCGTGTGGCGGCTGCTCGTCAGATCAACAGCTTATTGATCCCAGCGGTACAAGCACTACGCGATACATTGGCTGCAAAAGCAAAAGAATTTGATAGTATCGTAAAAATCGGTCGTACGCATCTACAAGACGCTACGCCTTTGACCCTAGGCCAAGAGTTCAGCGGCTATGTAAGCCAACTTGATCATTCATTGACTCGTATCGACAACGCGCTACAAGGTCTATATGAATTGCCACTAGGTGGTACCGCGGTTGGTACTGGTCTAAACGCCCATCCTGACTATGCAGTAAAAGCAGCTGAGCAACTAGCGACTTTGACTGGCTTGCCATTTGTCACATCCCCAAATAAATTTGAAGCACTAGCGGCTCGTGATGCAGAAGTATTTGCGTCAGGCGCACTAAAAACGCTAGCGGGCAGCTTAAACAAAATCGCTAACGACGTACGTTGGTTGGCTTCAGGTCCTCGTTGTGGTCTTGGCGAGTTGACGATTCCTGAAAATGAGCCAGGCTCTTCTATCATGCCAGGCAAAGTAAACCCAACGCAGTCAGAAGCAATGACCATGGTTGTCGCTCAGGTCATGGGTAACGACACAACTATCAGCATGGCTGGCGCGTCAGGTAACTTTGAGCTAAACGTGTATAAGCCAGTTATCGCCTTTAACTTGTTACAGTCTATCAAACTGCTTGGCGATGCTTGCAACAGCTTCAACGAGAACTGTGCCGTGGGTATCGAGCCAGTAAAAGACAAAATCGATGATTTCTTACACAATTCACTGATGCTAGTAACGTCATTGAACCGTCATGTTGGCTATGAAAACGCAGCTAAAATCGCTAAGACTGCTTATAAAGAAAACAAAACTTTGAAGCAAGTTGCGGTTGAGCTAGAGCTACTAACTGAAGCTCAGTTCGATGAGTGGGTAATTCCTGCTGATATGGTACATCCTAAGTAAGCAGTATACCAAGTAGTGACCTGCTACGGCGTTAGGCTCGCTTAATGTACGATAAGTGCCATTTTCACTCGTCTTTCTGGTAGCAGTGTTATACTTGTTCCACTGAGAATTTAGAAATAAAAAGACCTTGTCACTTCTTATAAGAGTTATATGAGAATGTGGCAAGGTCTTTTTTAGTCTATACTTTTTAAGCTAGCGCTATATTTTATATAAGGAACGCAATCTCAAAGATTGCTTGTGGACCAGTATAACCATTATCATATACCTGCAGGATTTTAGAAAAAAAGACAATAACCTAAATCGGAGTAAATAATGATCACCCATGTTCCTGATATGACTTTTAAAACTCGTGTTCGTGATGAATCTATCGGAGGAGACAACCCATTCACATGGTACGACTTAACCACAGATGAGTTGTTTGCCAATAAAAAAGTAGTGGTATTCTCACTACCAGGCGCTTTTACGCCCACGTGTTCGACCAGCCATCTGCCTCGTTACGAAGAGCTATATGATGAGTTTAAGGCGTTAGGGATAGATGAAGTGGTTTGCGTTTCTGTCAATGACGCGTTCGTCATGTACCAATGGGGTCTCAAGCAAAACCGCGAAAACGTTTTCTTGCTTCCTGATGGTAATGGTGAGTTCACTCGTAAAATGGGCATGCTCGTTGATAAGAGTAACCTTGGCTTTGGTATGCGCTCATGGCGTTATTCGATGCTTGTCGACAATAAAGCTATCAAAAAAGTGTTCAAGGAACCTGATTTTGGCGACAATTGCCCAATAGATCCGTTTGAAGTATCAGATGCAGACACTATGCTTGAGTATTTAAAAAGTAATGCTTAGATTCCATTGAGTTTGTAGTGTGGGTGGTAACCCGCAAATCTATAAATTTATTGAATAAAAAAACCTTGTCACGTTATATGACAAGGTCTTTTTTATGACAATTTAGGCTTAATTAAAACTTATAAAGCAAACCAAGTGTGGTTGCTGCTTCAGTACGTGAGTCGACCATTGGGCTATCATACTGCTCATTTGGTACATAGCTCACGCTTTGATTGGCAAACCCTGCCCAACGCTCATTAAAGTCATAGTTAGCACTGATATTGATATACGGATTCAGGCTTGAGTTAGATTTATAAGCGTCAACGCCTGTCTCTGCTGACTCTTTTTCACTGACACCATAGTAGTATTCATTGTAGTCAGCATCATGATATTCAAAGCCAATACTTGGATAGACCGTGAGCTTGCCTTTAGTGATTCTAGAAAGATAGGTCAAGCGAGCCGTGTTGCCGCCACTACGATCTAATACATCAGCACCTATCTGCGCGCGGATGCCACCAATAGCCGTACGACGCTGATAGCTAAGACCTGCTTCTGCTGATGATTTACGCTCATCCAAGCCTTGCAGTGCGCCATTGGCATCATCAGGTTCAAACTCAGAACCTGCAAGCTTGGCATAGGCAGATAGCTGATTGACACCGTCATTGATCAGATACGCACCAGCTTGGGCACCGCGTACATAGACTTTGTTGTTGTCATAAAATGCACCTGGTAGCACGCGCACTTCAGTACTGTCTTCGAGATCATAGGCTGATTTGACCGCCATCACATTGACCCCAACGCTAAGCTCAGCATCTTTGTCAGTCGGCAAGTTGTCATTAAAAAGTGCGGCGTTAGACAGGCTAGCCACACTAAGTAGTGCCGTAGCGGTGAACGCGCTAAACATAGTACGTGTAGAGATATTAGGTAGCGCGGCAAGTTTTAACATAATTGGATCTCGTAAGTGGGTATAAATAACTGAGTGGTGCGATTAAGCAAAACGTGTTCAAAAGGACAAACAATAAAACGAATCAGTAATATAGGTCAGTATGCTGTTTTTGGAGTCTATATAGCAATGATAGATAAGTATGAGCATTTACTCAATGGCTTTTAGTACTTGCAGTAATTGCTGATGAATATCTTGCCACCACCAGACAAAACCAATGCTAATAAATAGCATCGCAAGCCATGGTAATAGCTGCCAAATAATAGAAGGCTTTTTAAGTATTTCGGGTTCAATACTATTATGAACAGCTTCATTACTTAACGGTGGATTGTTAGCAGTAACGCTTTCAGCACTATTGTTAGCATTTATATCAGACACATTCGTTTCATTGTTAGCAAGCACAGTATCTTGCTCGGTTGAATTAGCATCAATGTGAGGCGATTGTTCGATAGAAGTGGCATTATACGGACTTTGATTATCGTGTTGTTCACGATATTGGCTACTATACTGACTATCATAGGGTGTGTTGTCATAAGTACTGTATGAGTAGTTGGTTTGATAAGGGTTAAACGTGCGCTGCTGCTGAATCGCTGCATTCTGTATAGCAACGGCTAGACGCTGACGGTAGCCAATGGCAAAAGCCAACGCAATCACTAGTCCTGTGATTGCGCCACCGATATGACCAGCATTATCAATTCCCGGTACGGCAAACCCATAGACGAGGTTGATGCCCATAATAAATATCAGGCTTTTTAGATTAAGCACCATGCCATTGACCGATATTTTAAACAGTGCTGCGATTAATAGTGCCGCGCCAATACCCATGATACCGCCAGACGCCCCAGCTGATAGTCCAGGCTGTCCTGTGCCATCCAAAATACTTTGCCATGTCACATAGCTGTTGAGCAAGTTACCACCGATTGCCGCCAGCAAAAATAACGCCAAAAACTTGGCTGAACCAAACATCGGCTCGGCAATCTGCCCAAAGAAATACATGGCAAAGCCATTAAATAGTAGATGCATGAGACCAATGTGCAAAAACGCACTACTGGCCAAGCGCCATGGGTCATCCATCATCGTTAAGGGTAAGGCGTTGGCACCCCATTTAACTAACGCTTCAGTTGACGGGTTATTGGCATCGACGCCCGTGACTAGCTGCATGACAAATAGCCCGATAAAGCTGGCTAATAGCAGGGTAGTGACGGGCGCTGTTTTTAATAATTGTTGAATGGTCATAAAGGCTAACTGTCATCAAAAAGTTATAGAGACAGTATAAAGGGTATGAGCAAATTATGTTATGTGTAGCCGGTTTTAAACGTTGATTGTTCTACAATCAGCCGCTCTAAAAACGACCCACTTTGAGGTTTTCATACGTGCCTTTTACCAAGATATTATCCGTGACAGTATTGATATCGGTATGACCACAGAATGCCATAGATATATCACACTCTTTATAGATAATCTCAAGCGCGCGGCGCACCCCGTCTTCACCATACGCTCCCAATCCGTAGAGAAAAGCGCGACCAATCATTGTGCCCTTTGCACCCAATGAGATGGCTTTTAGCACATCTTGACCAGAGCGAATGCCACTGTCTAACCACACTTCAATGTCGCTATTCTCAGCATGGACAGCTTGTACGATGTCAGACAGCGCAGAAATAGAAGACAGTGCGCCATCTAACTGACGGCCACCATGGTTTGAGACGACCAGTGCATCCGCGCCACTGCGAGCTGCCATAATAGCATCTTCAGGCTCCATGATACCTTTGATGATAAGTTTACCGCCCCACATGTCTTTGATACGCGCCACATCGTCCCAGCTCAGACGCGGATCGAATTGCTCTGCCGTCCAAGCAGAGAGTGATGACAGATCCTCAACATTTTGTGCATGACCGACGATATTACCAAACGTGCGACGTTTGGTGCCCAGCATATTCATACACCATTGCGGCTTGGTCATGAGGTTTATGATATTGGTTAGTGTTGGCTTAGGCGGTGCGGATAGACCGTTTTTGATGTCTTTATGACGTTGTCCCAGCACCTGTAAGTCCGCAGTCAAAATCAACGCAGAACAGTTTGCTGCTTTGGCACGGCGAATCAAATTGGCCATAAAGTCCTGATCACGCATGACATAAAGCTGAAACCAAAACGGCGCACTGGTATTTTCAGCGACGTCTTCGATAGAGCAGATACTCATGGTCGATAGTGAAAAGGGCACGCCGAATTTTTCAGCGGCGCGTGCGGCATGTATCTCACCATCTGCCCACATCATGCCGGTAAAACCCGTTGGGGCGATGGCTACAGGCATCTTGACTGGCTCACCGATCATACTCGTTGCCAGACTGCGGTTATCCATATCGACCAATACGCGCTGGCGCAGCTTGATACGGTCAAAGTCAGTCTCGTTATTACGATAGGTGGTCTCAGTCCACGAGCCTGAATCGACATAGTCATAGAACATACGCGGCACTTTACGCTCAGCAACGCGGCGCAGATCTTCGATTTCGGTGATTTTAGTTAAGTCTTTCATAGGTTTATCTCTTATTGCTGTTATGTTTTAACTAGAAGGCAACCTTAACCTAACGCTACTAGATCTAGTTTAATAGCGTCAGCTTGCCTGATTATCGTCCATTCAGTTTTCTACGGGAAAATTTGCCACAAAAAGACATCAGTCCAAAGAATGTTATGGGCCAGAGAACGGCTAAAGCCCACCACCATATTTGACCGAAGATGATAGCCATACCGATCAAACCTGCTTGCACGACATAATAAATCATCGCTAGCAGTGTTTTGCGAATCACATAGCCTTCTTTATCCACCAAGCCGACTACTGCGCAAGCAGCTACCACATTATGCACCGAAATCATGTTACCAGCCGCACCACCCACAGCTTGCAAGGCTATTACTTGTGCTGCAAGGTCGCTATTGAGTCCGATCTGATTGGCTGTTGACCATTGAAAATATGAAAACATCATATTGCTAATAGTATTTGAACCGGCGATGAAAGCACCCATTGCCCCAATCCATGGAGACACTAGCGGCCACGCATTTTGAAAAGCATCGGCAGCACTTTCAGCCAGTAATATTGGCATAGCCGGTAGCGCAGTAGCGACTTCAGCGGCTGAGCCTGAATTAATGAATACTTGTACCATAGGCACCGAGAATAGCAAAGCTGGTGCGGCAGCAACCATGGTCTTTGCCGAGTTACTCCAACTGCGCTTTACCGCTTGGCTATTCATTTTGAACAGTAAAATACATAATAAAGAAGTAATAATTAAAATGCTACCAGGAGAATAGGCGAGCTGTATCTTACTAGAGATTGTTGTACCAAAAAGATTAGTAAGGCTAATGGTTGTTAAATCCCCTACCAGAAAAGCTTTGAGTGGTGCAATCACTCGAGTTATGACCAATAAGGCAATCACAATGAAATAGGGCGAAAATGCACGAATTAAAGAGAACTTTGGGGTTGCTGAATCATCATATTTTACCTCGTCTAAAGTACCCAGCCAGTCTTTATCCCATTTTGCGCGAGGGGCAAAATCAAAAGTATCTTTAGGCATCAAAAAACCACGCTTAGCAGCGGGAAGTACAATTAACAACCCAATGAAACCGCCAATGAGTGAAGGGAACTCAGGCCCTAGAAATTTAGCAACCAAAAAATAAGGAATAGTAAAGCAAAGACCTGCAAAAATGGCAAATGGCCATACTTTAAGCCCTTCTATGAAGGAGCGTTTTTCACCAAAGAACCTTGTCAAAAAAGCACTTAAAATTAAAGGTATCAAAAACCCAATAAGAGCATGTACAAGGCCTACGTTAGCTGTAATCTGTAATAAATAATTTTCGGCAGTAGTAGGGGCAATGGACTGTGCTAAATCTTGTTTATCAGTAATACCAGACCAAACGCCAAGTAGTAGAGGCGTACCAACTGCACCGAATGATACGGGTGTAGATTGAATGATAAGAATAACCATGACCGATGCCATCGCTGGAAAGCCTAAAGCCAACAACAGCGGAGCACCCACTGCAGATGGTGTTCCGAATCCTGATGAACCTTCTACTAAAGAGCAGAACAACCATGCCACAATGATCGCTTGGACGCGCCTATCAGGTGAAATATCCATAAAGCCCTTACGTATGGCGACAAGAGCGCCGCTTTCTTTCAGCGTATTCAGCAGTAAAATAGCTGCGAATACAATGAATAAAATAGTAAGTGCCACAATAATCCCATTAACAGTAGCAGCCGCTACCTGAGCACCACTAGCGTGCCAAATGAAAAAGGCTAGCAGAGCTGTCACCAAATAGGCAATACTCATAGATATCTTAGCTGGCAGGCGCATAACTATGAGTAGTATGAATACAACGAGAATTGGCGCTAAGGCTAAGAAAGTGTACATAATTAACAGTCCTTATTGTTATTAACAGTCCTTATTGTTGTGTATACCAGCTTATTTTTTACTGGTTTTAAAGTCATACTAAGTTATTACTATAGTCGATACACTCTAAAAATGTCATAGCGCTACTGGGATGAATTTTGCGCAGCCTCTGGGAACGCAGCACGCAAGTAAAATTTATACCAGTAGCGCGTTTAAATCCATAACAGTTTTACATTCAGCTAACTATATTTATTAAGGCGTGTTAAACACGCCCTAATAGTTGCTCTTAGGTGCTTTCGCTGAGAATTGTATGTATATGATTTAACAGAGTGCAAGGTTAGAGAGTTGAGATTATTGATCAGTAAATCATTAGCATTAGTATAATCAATTTACCAAACAGAATATAAAAGTAGTCTAGCAAATATTGAAATACCATACTAGCTAAAATTAGCGGTAGATATTCTAATATAAGAAATTTAAAAGCTCTATAACATCAAAACAAAGTGCCGTTAGTTGTGAGCTAACAGTTGCTGTAAATCCATGACTGAAAATGGATAGTCTAATCTTTTTGATGGAGTCAAAATCACAGGGATAGACGTGGCAAAATCCATCATAAGCGCCTCATCAAATTCTGCAATATCGACATTTTGGTAAGTGATTGGCTGTACCGACTGAAACTGTGCAAGTATTTGCTCAGCGATATCACATAAATGACAGCCTGAGGTGCCCAGTAGCCACCATTGAGGATTATCTTCAGTGACACTAAGGTGTGGACTTGCGGCGATAACACGCGCTCGTAATACTTCTATACTATTATTATGCATGGTGAGATCTCTGAGCTTAAAGTATGCCAAAAAATGCTGACTATTAGGCTATTTTGATAAAAAGTAAAAAATAGTTGGTTTATTATTACATCATAAAGAAGTGGTGTAAATAATGACAGCGATTGTGAGATTAGGTAAGATGACCTGCTATTGATCGTTATTAATGACCAATGCTCAATAGTTAATAATTGGCTATACATAGCCCGTTTACAATCATTGATTCTTAGTTGATGTCTCATAGTCATTAATAGAGTATCTATCTTATCTTATTACTTTTTTAACCACTCGGATATCGCGCATGGCAAGTTTTGGCACATTTATCAAACGTCTGTTATTGGCAATTATGCTATTGGTTGTCGCATTCCATATATTGGTCGTCGGGCTATTATTAATTTGGAAAACGCAGCCAATTAACAACAGTATGTTTATGTTGACGCATCGACTAACGGGCGGTACGGTCACTCAGACATGGGCTGAATATGATGCAATTGCCAAATCTGCCAAGCAAGCGGCGATTGTGAGTGAAGACTCGACGTTTAGTCAGCATAGCGGTTTTGACTTTAAAGGTATCAAAGCGGCGCAAAAGAAAAACGAAGAGACAGGGAAGATGTCTGCCGGTGGCTCAACGATTACTCAGCAATTGGCAAAGAACTTGTTCCTCACCTCGCATCGCTCTTATGTGCGTAAAGCTGAAGAGGCTGTCATTACTGTGATGATTGAAACGCTATGGGACAAGCAGCGCATCATGACCGCTTACCTAAATGTGGCGGAGTTTGGTAATGGTATCTATGGTATTGATGCAGCAGCGCATCATTATTTCGATAAGTCTGCGGCCAATCTAAACCGAGATGAGTCAGCGCTTCTGATTGCAATGCTTACCAATCCAAAGTATTACGAAGACAATCAAGGTGATAAGCGTTTGCGTAATAAGCAACGTATTATCAAAAAACGTATGAAAAACGCTGTATTACCGCAAGCAGCTTCATAAATATAAATCATTAGGGCTGGGCTAGGACGTGTCCTCATTTTAAAAATGGTGATAAAAATGAGATAAATTGCCGTCAAACAAGGAAAATAGTGCAGATAATATCGAGATATTGACCAACTATTTGACGATGTTTGGCAAAATTTAGCTGTTTTTAGCCCATTTAGAGGACACTCGTTTGAATTGAGGACACGCCCTAGATTATAGGATCGAATGTTGTAGGCTTGGCTATTTCGAATAAAACTAGGACATGCCCTAGAAAAGACAGAACGATAAAAGATGATGGCGTATCGATAACGCAAAAGGAGTAGTGACGTGGTAGAGATGACTAGTAATCAGGGCGGCGGTGATGTTAACAATATGATTGACGTTAATAATGTTGAAGACGGCGCTAATGACAATGTTAATAAAGACATCAATATAGATAATAGCCCAAATAATTTAGCAGAAATCGAATGGCAACGCTCAGCAGATGGCAGCTATTCACCGAGCAGTTATATCAATCGTGATTTGTCTTTATTACAGTTTCATCTGCGAGTATTGGCGCAGGCATCTAGTTCGCGTCACCCACTGCTTGAACGCTTATTTTTCTTGATTATTTTTTCATCCAACCTTGATGAGTTTTTTGAGATTCGTGTCGCTGGCATCATGCAAAAGCTCAACATCGGTGATGTATCGACCAGTGCTCATGGCATGCGTCCTAGCGAAGTGCTAAACGAGATATCTATCATTACTCATGCCGCAATCAGTGAGCAGTACCGTATTCTCAATGAGGATATCCTGCCAGCACTTGCGCTTGAAGATATTCGCTATCTCAAACGTGATGAGTTAAATGCTGAGCAGTCTGCATGGATGAAGCGTTATTTTACGGAGCAAGTCGTACCTGTATTGACACCGATTAGCATTGATCCGGCGCATCCATTCCCGCGTCTTGTAAATAAAAGCTTAAACTTTATCGCCACATTGGAAGGCAAAGACGCCTTTGGACGCGATATCAACTTAGCGATTGTACCTGCGCCGCGCAGTCTACCGCGTGTGATACGCCTGCCAGATGAGCTAACTGGTGGCAAAGAGCATCATGTGATGCTATCCGCTATCATTCATGAGCATATCGGTGAGCTATTCCCTGGCATGAGTGTGACAGGCTGTCACCAATTTAGGCTGACACGTAATGCCGATTTAGATTTGGCTGATGATGTCGAAGATATTGCCAAAGCACTAGAAGGCGAGCTTGAAAACCGCCGCTTCGGTGATAAAGTGCGCCTTGAGGTCACAACCGATTGCCCAACGCATATCAGTGAGTATCTGCTCAATGAGTTTGAGTTGCATGACAATCAGCTATACCGTGTCAATGGTCCTGTCAATCTAACGCGTTTGCTGTTTGACTTTAATATTCCTGCGCTGCGCTACCAGCCATTTACTCATGTCGTGCCAAAGGCATTTCGCCGAGAAATGGATAAATCAGATAAATCGACCAGTATGTTCGCCGCCATGCGTAAAAGCGATGTGTTGGTTCATCATCCTTTTCATGCGTTCTCGCCGATTATTAATTTACTTTGGCAAGCAGCCAGCGATCCCAAAGTATTGGCAATTAAACAAACGCTATATCGCTCAGGCACCAATTCAGAAATCGTCAAAGCACTTGCCGCCGCCGCTCGTAATGGCAAAGAAGTCACGGCTGTTATTGAGCTGCGTGCGCGTTTTGATGAAGCGTCTAATATCGCAGTTGCTAACTATCTACAAGAAGCAGGCGCGGTCGTGGTCTACGGTATCGTAGGTTACAAGACCCATGCCAAGCTCATGCTAATCGTACGCCGCGAGGACGATCGAATCCGTCGTTATGTTCATTTAGGCACTGGTAACTATCACGCGGCCAATGCCAAAGTCTATACGGACTATGGTCTGTTTAGCGCCGATCCTGATATCTCAGAGGACGTTCATAAAATATTCCAAGAGTTAACCGGCATGGGTAAGCCTGCCAACCTCAAAAAACTATTACATGCACCGTTTACTTTGCATGAGAAATTGATGAGCTTTATCGATGATGAAATCGCTCATGCCAAAGCGGGTAAACGTTCTCATATCATTATCAAGGCCAACGCGCTAACTGAGCGCCGCCTCATTGATAAGTTATATGATGCCTCGCAGGCAGGCGTTAAGATTGAGCTTATTTTGCGGTCTATGTGTTGTTTACGTCCACAAGTAAAAGGACTGTCTGAAAACATCACGGTACGCTCTGTTATCGGTCGGTTTTTGGAGCATACGCGCGTTTATTATTTCTATAATGATGGCGATGAGCGTCTATACTGCGGTAGTGCAGACTGGATGGATCGTAACCTGTTCCATCGCGTAGAAGTGGCGTTCCCGATTGAGAACAAGAAGCTATTTAAGCAGATTTATCAGGATGGCTTAATTAACTACTTACAGGATAATACGCAAGCGTGGACACTTGATGGCACTGGCGTTTGGCAGCAGTCACAGCCAGCAGCAGGTGAGGAGCCACACGTCGCACAAGAGCATTTATTAAAAACGATTAATCGTGTCGAAGAGTCTAGCTAATTTGCAAAGATACCTTTAGGCGATAATCAGCTATTCGATTATATATCTAACCAAGCACTGGTAAATACTGGTGCTTGGTTTTTTTTGCTCACCAATTGCAAAAGTTACAAACTGACTTGCAACCTCACAATTATTCACATATTGATACGGCAGTACACTGGTGCATTACCCAAGGTCATACCTATAATTAATATCAATTCTGACGCTACTTGATAAGTATTGGTTACTCATTTGGGCGTTGGTACAGTCTTGAAACATATATCGATTTAATGTTTTAAAACCATGTAATCAAATCATAAGAATAGGAAATAAATCATGAGTACTACTAACGATGACAATTCAGATATCAAGCAAGCTGCAGAACAGGTAAATGGTCAGGAAGTTGAGAAGAACTTAGCAGAGAATAAAAAGGTTGATGCTCCTGAATCATTAAGCGAAGAAGAGCAAACGCCTTTTATCGATGATGATCTACGTACTGATAAGTAATCTACGACATCAAACATGGACCTAATAATCAATAATAAAGCGAGGGACGCGCCATGACTATGCAAGAACCAGTAACAACAGACACAGAGGAAAAGGTAATCGTGGATGACCCTGCTGCTAATGAGTTAGAAAACCCTAAAGATAGCTATGCAGGGCGCAAGCACAAGCCTGAAATCGATGGCCCTGAGCAAGACTCACAAGAGACCGACGAAGTTTATGCTGATCCACGTAAAGAAGAGAATCTTCCAGCTGGTGGCAAGAACGCAGCAGAACTAAGTGCTTACGACTTGAGCCAAAAAGGTAATGAGTAAAGGAGTATAGCTAACAGCGGGCTAACCAAATCGACAAAATTATAAATATAAAAAGAGGATATGATAATGCAAGCCAAAGACTCAGCAATAGACAAGACAAAGGTACTAGGATCTGATGATCATAGTGCAATTGAAAGAAATACTACCGAGAACAAAGGAACTGATACTTTTGATGAGTCTGTTGTCGACTCAGAACACGTAAATGATAATGACAATCCAGCGCGCCAACCAGATCGTCGTGATCAAGAAGGTAGTACCGCATTTGATGACAATATCAATGAAGATACTGTCGGTAGTGCAGCACCAAAGAGTGAAGGTATTAATGATCTAAATCGTTATGCCAATATCGATAACGCACAGACTCGTATTTTAAATCCTGATGAGAAAGATTAAACAGGAGTAAATTTCGAAAGGTATATAGTGTTCCTTGGGTTAGACAAGTAATTATCATAGTAGGGAGTACCAATGAATAACTCACATAATGAAAGCATCAACAATGATCATAATTTAAAAGATGCAGATGACAATAATGGTATTGTCCCTGATGATGCATTACAAAAAGCAAATCCAGCCGCAGCAGAAAAAGCTACGGAAGATCATGATCCGCATAATGTCGCCAAGAGCAACAAACAGTATGACAGTCCATTGATGGAAGATAAAAAGTAAGAACTCACTACATCAATAGCTATTAGTATTTGTACATAAATAGGCATTTGCACATAGATAAAAAGGCACTGTGTTTGATACGAGTTATATACTCTTACCAAACACAGTGCCTTTTTTGCTTACTATATTTTTACTTTCTACATTATATAGATAGTAGGTTTAGGTAAAGAGTGGGCTTTAAGCAGGTGTACCACTATGAAAACGTAGCTCAGCATCTGGGCTACTTATTAATTCAGCCTCTATTTCCTTAAAGAAAGCAACTCGCTCATCGATATTCTCATCTGACAATGATTGAGCGAGTGCAAGATAATCTTCGAAATGACGGCTCTCTGACTTGAGTAGATAACGATAATATTTTGCTAAACGCTCATCATCGATAACTTCGGCCAACGCGGCAAAACGCTCACAAGAGCGTGCCTCAATAAATGCCCCAATTATCAATACATCAACCATCGCTGCTGGCTCGTAAGTGCGCTTATGCTTCAACATACCTTTAGCATAGCGTCCAGCACTTAGATATTTCCATTCCTGCCCACGCTCATTCATGATGCCCAACACTTGCTCGTAGTGCAGCATCTCTTCACGTATTAGCTGTGCGAGTTTACGTTGCAAGTCATAAGAGAACTCATAACGAAAAATTAAATTCATCGCAGTACCAGCGGCCTTTTTTTCGCAGTTAGCATGGTCTTGAATAATTACAGGTAGGTTTTCAATCGCAGCATCTATCCAAGCTTGCGTGGTTCGCGCACCTAAAAAGTTATAAACAGGAGATAAGTCTACCTTTATAGGAGTACGTAGATGCGTAATATCGATGCTATCTTCTTCAGGCAGCTCTTTTTCGATTACATCTGTTTCGGCACTATTATTTACAGTTTGAGAAACATTTTCTTCGACAGATTTTTTCTTGATATTATCGTTATCTATCGTATTTGCTGTTGATTGTAGTGTCGTGAGGTCTTGTTGATTGATAGTCATAGTCTAAGGAAGCTTTATTTATGAATGGTAATACGAGTAATTATATCGTTAGTCTGGCCTAGATACGATGCTAAATAACTGACAGTCATTAATAGGTATTTATTAATAGATAACGGTTAAGCATAATTAAAGGTATCAATGATTACTTACTGTTTATATTAACGTTGCTGCATCTATTTCCCAGATGATGATTATAGCTCCTACAGTAGGCCGCTTATACATTATCATTATTAAACAGCCTAAGTATTTACTTAGTGAATGGTGTTTCCTTGTTAATTTTATTATTTGATAGTAGGATGAGATTTCGCTATTTAAGCGTTTCGTCTTACTTTTATGATTCGCTCTTAGTAAAGAGTAAACCTTATATCAATAGATTACCTTTTACTAGAACATCAAATTTGTAGATATATTCTCGTAGAAAAATTAGAGAATCAAAGATTCCACAACGAATGAGATATGAACGTTTAAAACCTCACAAAATTAAAAAAATCTTAAACAGTTACTGTTACAACTCAGTATTAGCACCCCTCACGAACAGATAAGGATAACAATATGAGCCAGTCTTCTAACACCAATCGTATTCAAAAAGGCAGTCTTGCCATCGATCAGCAGTTATATGACTTTATTGAAAACGAAGTACTACCGAAAGTCGGTGTGGATTCAGACGATTATTGGTCAGGTTTCGAAAAGGTTATTAAAGAGTTTACCCCGCGCAATAAAGCACTATTGGAAACTCGTGACAAAATTCAAGCGCAGATTGACCAGTGGCACCTAGATAATCCTGCAAAAAATGGCGAAATCGATTATCCAGCTTATAAGACATTCCTACAAGAAATTGGTTATTTGCTACCTGAAGGCGAAGCGTTTACGGTTGATACCAAAAACGTCGATGATGAAATTGCACACATCGCAGGGCCGCAGCTAGTTGTACCAGTTCGTAATGCTCGTTATGCGCTCAACGCGACCAATGCGCGTTGGGGTAGCTTATACGATGCGTTGTATGGCACCGATGTTATCAGTAGTGACAATGGCCAAGAAGCGGGTGGCAGCTATAATCCTACTCGCGGCGCTGCTGTTGTCGCTTACGCTAAAGCGTTCTTAGATGAGCACTTTACACTAGCATCCGGCTCTTACAATGATGTGACTGGCTTTAAAGTAGTCGATGGCAAGCTTGAGGTCGTACAAGGTGATAGCAGTACCGAGCTAAAAGATACGGCTAAGTTTGTCGGTTTTGTCGGTGACGCTGAAGCTCCTACAGGTGTACTATTAAAGAACAACGGCTTGCATGCTGAGATTCAAATCGACAGCAACCATCCAGTGGGTAAAGATGATCCAGCAAACATCAAGGACGTATTGCTTGAGTCGGCTATGACAGCCATTCAGGATTGTGAAGACTCAGTCGCTGCGGTAGATGCAGAAGAAAAAGTCGAAGTCTATCGTAATTGGCTTGGCTTGATGAATAGCGACCTACAAGAAACCTTTGAAAAGGGTGGCAAAACGCGTACGCGTAAGCAAAATCCAGATCGTGAATATAATACGCCAGATGGTGGTAAGCTGATCTTGCCAGGTCGTTCACTATTATTAATTCGTAACGTCGGTCACTTAATGCAGAACCCTGCCATCTTAGTCGATCTAGGCGATGGTCAAGAGCAGATATTTGAAGGCTTAATGGATGGTTTAATCACGCCACTATTATCACTTAATGATATCAAAGGCAAAAACGAGCTATCAAACTCGCGTCAAGGCTCAATGTATATCGTGAAGCCAAAAATGCATGGCCCTGAAGAAGTTAAAATGGCCAATGACTTATTTAATGCATCAGAGGATCTATTAGGTCTAGAGCGCAATACGCTTAAAATCGGCATCATGGACGAAGAGCGCCGTATGACGGTTAACTTAAAAGAAGCAATCCGCCAAGCTAAAGAGCGCGTTATCTTTATTAACACAGGTTTCTTAGATCGTACTGGTGATGAGATGCATACCAGCATGAATGCAGGTCCATTTGTACCAAAAGGCGAGATGAAATCGCAAGCATGGCAGCCTGCTTACGAGCAGTGGAACGTCGATATCGGTCTAGAGACAGGCCTACAAGGTCGCGCGCAGATTGGTAAAGGCATGTGGGCGAAGCCTGATGAAATGAAAGAGATGATGGATACTAAGGCTGCTCATCCTAAGTCTGGTGCTAGCACTGCGTGGGTACCATCACCAACGGGCGCTACCTTGCATAGCATACACTATCATCAAGTAAGCGTAGCTGATGTACAAGACACGCTAAAATCACGCGAGCGTGCTAGCTTGGATGACATCTTGACCATCCCATTAGCAAAAAATACCGATTGGACTGATGAAGAAAAGCAGCAAGAGCTTGAAAACAATGCTCAAGGTATCTTGGGTTATGTCGTACGCTGGGTAAATCAAGGCGTTGGTTGCTCCAAGGTGCCTGATATCAATGATGTCGGTCTCATGGAAGATCGTGCTACTTTGCGTATCTCAAGCCAACATATTGCCAACTGGTTGCATCATGGCGTGGTTAGTGAGCAGCAAGTGATGGATACGATGAAACGCATGGCCAAGGTCGTTGATGAGCAAAATGCAGGCGATGATGACTATCAATCAATGGCAGATAACTTCGATAGCTCTTATGCATTCAAAGCCGCCTGTGATTTAGTCTTTAAAGGACGTGAGCAGCCTAGTGGTTATACTGAGCCATTATTGCATCAAGCACGTTTGGATCTTAAAGCAAACGCTTAGAACAATAGACCAAATATGACAGGCATTTGAGCATACTTGATGAGCAAGTATGCCAGTCAGTCTTGCTCATTTGTAACTGATAAATTTACTCATATAGATTATTAACTCCTTAATTAGCGCTATTTATTTTTTAGTAAATAGCGCTTTATTTTGGACTATTATTCGATGTTTATTATAAAAATTTAAGAATATTAGTAATCATATTAACCAATATTATTTGTATCTAATTGAGTAAGTAGAAGTTTTTTCACAATCGTTCAAATAAAATAAAGTATCTGTTATTTGATAATAGATGTATCGAAAAGGCAAAAAAATATGTTGCAAATTATGTCAAAGTTGTTATGCTTGTACTCGAAGTATGAGTTTGGTAACGGATGTTACGCAATGGAAGGATAAAAACTAAAGATTACATGGCAGTTACTTTTTTAATCCCAGTTATGTAAATCATGGTTTTTTTCATCTTACTGTAATAGAACTTCGCCACACTTGTTTCTGACTAATCTCGGTAGCCAGTTACACATTATATCTTTGAGGATTTGTGACGATACCATTTTGGGCGCCAGCTAATAATAGCTTGCTCATTACTACAATTGTAAAGTGGAGATACCCCATGAAAAAACTACTTTTAGCTACAGCAATCGCAGCCCTATCTGTATCTGCAGCCAATGCAGCCCCAACTCTATACGGTAAAGCTTTCGTTACTGCTGATTATGTAAATGCTGAATTTGATGCAGCTGGTAGCGCGAATGACCGCGATGAAGATACTGTAGAAATTAACTCTAACTCTTCACGTATCGGTATCAGAGGCTCAGAAGCTGTAACTGCTAGTACTGACGTTATTTATCAATTAGAATATGGCACACGTGTTGATGGTGATAGTGATGGTTTTACTAACCGTGATACATATCTCGGTGTAGTGAACAAAAACTTTGGTGAGATCCGTGCTGGTAAAAACCAATCTACTTTGGATTATGTAAACAACGTAATCGTTAACGATGGTTATTGGGATAACCTAGGTGGCAACAAGCTTGAGTCAAATGAAGAGCAAGGTGGTTTGAATATGGCAGACAGTGGCCGTATCGCTAGCTCAATCGTTTGGATGACTCCAAAGTACGATAACCTACCATTGCAACTTTCTGTTATGTATAGCTCTGATGAAGATAACGGTAACAAAGACGATGGTTTCGGTGCTGCGCTAATGTTTGACCAAGGTACTGGCTTCACTGCTGGTGTAGCGTATGATAAAGACCAAAACATCAATGGTGATATCATCCGTGGCACGGCTACTGTAGATTTGGGTAAATATATAACAGCTCCTGTAACACTTGGTGCGCTATATCAAGTCGCTGATTATGATGGTGCTGATGCAGATGGTGATGCGACTGGTTCTAAAGATGAGAAAGGTTTAGTTCTTAGTGCAGCAATGGGTCTGTCTAATTTCGCTCGCCCAGCAACCATTTATACTCAGTATAATAAAACTGATAACTTAAGAGGCTTCAATAACGCTGACTCAGATCAAATTGTTGTCGGTGGTAAATACTACTATCAAGACAATATCATTGCTCATGCTTATGCAGGTATGAACAAAGCTGATAATGTTATGGCTATGGATACTAGTGTTGTTGGTGATGCTGAAGTGTTGGTAATTGGTGGTGGTCTAGAATATAAATTCTAATCTCACTCGCTATCAAGTTCAATTAAAAAACTCATCCTTCGGGGTGAGTTTTTTTTGTTATATCCTTTTTGAGTGGGTAGTACGTTATAATAGCTAAGTACTAAAAATTGAATGTTTCAAAGAGTTTGTGCTTTTGCCCTATATTTTTTGACGTATTTTTAGTAAAATCCTTCTTTACCAATTACCGACAGAGTACTATGACCAAGTTTATATTTGTGACCGGTGGGGTAGTGTCCTCACTAGGAAAAGGTATCACCGCAGCCTCTCTTGCAGCGGTCTTAGAAGCACGTGGCGTGACTGTCACGATGACCAAAATGGATCCGTATATTAACGTCGATCCAGGTACGATGAGTCCGTTTCAGCATGGTGAGGTGTTCGTCACCGAAGATGGTGCAGAGACCGATCTAGATTTGGGTTATTACGAGCGCTTCTTGCGTCACTCAAAAATGAGTAAAAGTAATAACTTTACCAGTGGCCGTATTTATCAAAATGTTTTAAATAAAGAACGCCGTGGTGAATACCTTGGCGGTACGGTACAGGTTATTCCGCATATTACTGATGAAATTAAAAACAAAATCCTTGCCAGTGGCGAAGGGTATGACATCGCTATTATCGAAATTGGCGGTACCGTTGGTGATATCGAATCACTTCCGTTTATGGAAGCCGTACGTCAGATGCAAGTAGAGCTTGGCCGTAATAGAGCCATGCTAATGCATCTTACTTTGGTGCCGTATATTGCTAGTGCTGGTGAGACCAAAACCAAGCCAACGCAGCATTCCGTAAAAGAGCTGCGATCTATTGGCCTACAGCCTGATATCTTAATCTGCCGCTCTGACCATCATATCTCACAAGACAACCGTCGCAAAATTGCGCTATTTACTAACGTTGAAGAGCGTGCGGTCATTATGTGTGAAGATGCACAAAGTATCTATCAGATACCGCGTACATTACACGAGCAGGATCTTGATGATTTAATCTGTGAGCGTTTCGGTCTTGATGTGCCTGAAGCTGATTTGAGTGATTGGGACAAAGTTGTTGAAGCTCAGTTGAATCCAGAAGGAACAGTGACTGTTGCGATGGTCGGCAAATATGTCGAGCTTCCAGATGCTTATAAGTCTATCAACGAAGCATTGCTACATGCAGGTATCACTCATAAAGTAGACGTGAAGATTGACTATATCGACGCTGAACGTCTAGAAGATGACGACACTTTACTTGCGCAGCTAAACGATGCTGATGCTATCTTAGTACCAGGCGGTTTCGGTGAGCGCGGTACGATGGGCAAGATAAAAGCCATCACTTATGCTCGTGAAAATAACGTTCCATATTTAGGTATTTGCCTTGGTATGCAGTTGGCTGTGATTGAGTACGCACGTAACGTACTTAACATTAATGCCAACTCTTCTGAGTTTGATCGTAAGACAGCTGAGCCTATCATTGGTCTGATCACTGAGTGGTTAGATGAGCGCGGCGAGCTACAGATTCGTAGCGACGATTCAGACCTTGGTGGCACGATGCGTCTAGGCGCACAGCAAGCAGAGCTGGTTTCTGGTAGTAAGCTAAGCCAAATTTACGGTGCGAGCAATATCACTGAGCGTCATCGCCATCGCTATGAGATGAATAACCGTTATATCGAGCCGTTAGAGCAAGCAGGTATGACCATTTCTGGTTATTCTGCCAAGCAGCATTTGGTAGAATCGGTTGAGATTTCTGAGCATCCATGGTTTGTCGCTGTACAGTTCCATCCTGAATTTACTAGCTCACCACGTGGTGGTCATCCATTGTTTAATAGCTTTGTAAAAGCCGCGAAGAACCATAGCGAAGCAAAATAGCTCTCAAAATGTAATGTATATTGAAAGCGTTTATTATAAAAAAGACTGATCTTCGGATTGGTCTTTTTTTTGCTTACTCTAAACTGTTAGTAGTTATTAACAAGTCAATCCTCATTAATAATGTCTAATTACGCTTGCATACTTTTTTTAATCAGCCTATCGGTTACAATATGGGATAGAGATATTAATAACAAAATAAGAGGTAAGGGCTTCATGGAAAACTTATTGACTGCACAATCAAATATCACGCTCAACACTCCTAATAACGATACGATTAACATTGGTAACGACCAGCCTTTTGTATTGTTCGGTGGTATGAATGTTTTAGAGTCTAAAGAATTGGCATTTGAGATTGCTGAACAGTATGTTGATATCTGCCAGCGCTTGGGTATCGGCTATGTTTTTAAAGCAAGCTTTGATAAAGCCAATCGCTCAAGTCTGCATTCGTATCGTGGGCCTGGTTTAGAGCAAGGTATTGATTGGTTAGGTCAGATCAAAGAAAAGTTCCAAGTACCGATTATCACTGATGTGCATGAGCCACATCAAGCAGCACCAGTTGCTGAAGTGGCTGATATTATTCAGTTACCTGCATTTTTGTCGCGTCAGACAGATTTAGTGCATGCGATGGCAAAAACAGATGCCATTATTAATATCAAAAAGGCGCAGTTTTTGGCCCCTCATGAGATGCGTCATATCGTCAATAAGTGCCTAGAGGGTGGTAATGATAAATTGATACTTTGTGAGCGTGGTAGTGCTTTTGGCTATAATAATCTGGTCGTGGATATGCTTGGTTTTGATACCATGAAGCAGATGGATATCCCGGTATTCTTTGACGTGACGCATAGCTTACAACAACCAGGTGCACGTAGTGATAGTGCTGGTGGACGTCGTGAGCAGATTACAACGCTTGCCCGTGCAGGTATGGCCACAGGGTTGGCAGGGTTATTTTTAGAAGCGCATCCAAACCCAGAAACTGCAAAATGTGATGGTCCATGTGCGCTGCGTATGAGTCAACTAGAGCCGTTCTTACGTCAGCTTAAGCAAATTGATGATTTGGTCAAAGGTTTTGAGGTATTGGATACTCATTGATACGGTACGTAATAAGAGGGCTATACAATGGCAATTCAGATGGCGCAAGTAAGCATCGAAAATATCGATGATGAAGAAGGCTTAGATAGCGTAATGACTGTGCTTAAAAACATCTCAGGCGTGACGGCTATTAATTTGGATCCTAAGCATAATGTCGCAACGGTAAGCTATGATGATACAGATACTAGTATCCATGCCTTAACAGCAGCGATTAGTATGGTGGACTATGTGACTCAGCCATTTCCGATTGATTCACCACAGAACCCGCACCATAACGATTTATAATTACAAATAGCTATTGCTATAAATTTGTTGATGCGCTCTTTTACGTTTTTATTAATAAGTTACTGTCTCGTTAATAGCATCTCGTTAATAAAGCAACAACCAAACAGTCTTGTTGTCGAGGATAATAGGGCTTATGCTTATTTAATGTAGCTTTGATAGTTGCTCTTACTTTGATAACTTAAAAGGTGTCAAAGTAAGTATTAACAGAATCACTATTAGAGTTGCTTGTTACTAATAAAAATAAGGAGCCTAATATGGCAGATCAAACACGTATTATTAAAATTGACGGTATGACTTGTGGCGGGTGCGTAGCGAGCGTACATACAGCAACAGCAGATATTGATGGATTAGAGACTATTACTGTTGACCTAGCTGATAACCTAGCGACGATAACCTTTGATGATAGCAAAACCAGTGCAGAGGCTATTGCTTCAGCTATTGATGATGCCGGATTTGAGGCGACAGTTGCTAACTCATAAATCTCATCACTTATTTACAGAACCAGCTAACATGTTATTACAAGCATGATAGCTGGTTTTTTAATGATTAACGATTATGAGCATTCAGTCTCAATACTTTGATACATTGCTACTTTGTCTAAAATACTCATACTGAATACAATATAACCCAATTGCTTTATTTGAATTGTTTGCCCACCCACGGATATTTTATCGTGGTTCCTACAAATTTATAGGCACCATGACGAGTTTTATTTATGAACGATACCACCCGTACTACCAAAGATGAGTCTTATGATGTCGAAACTGATGTTGAGTCCAACACGCCACTGACCCCGCAACGCGCGCATTTGCAATTGGCGATTGATGGCATGACTTGTCAGGCCTGCGCCTCAAGAATCGAGAAGGTGCTTAACAAAAAGCCTTCGGTGTACGAGGTAAGTGTAAGTTTTGCTGGCGAGACTGCCAATGTCGATTATGATCCAACCCAGACGACGCCCGAACAGGTGACGGAGTGGGTGAATAAAACAGGCTTTGTCGCTAATGTGCAGGCAGCCGATAGCTTATTTGCTCAGACTGACGAAGACACCGCCACTCAATATCCATGGCGTTTGATCTGGTTATGGGTTTGTTTGGTGCCATTTTTAGTGGGTATGGCAGGTATGTTGATAGGTTTTGGTATGGCGTGGATGCCGCCAGTCTGGATGCAATTTATTTTAGCGACTGTAGTACAGTTTGGTTTAGCGCTACCGTTTTATAAGAGCGCATGGGCATCTATAAAAGGTGGCCTTGCCAATATGGATGTGTTGGTGGTCATTGGTACAGTGACGATATGGGCATATTCGACTTACCTTTGGCTCACGCACGGCGATGGTACTTTAAACAGCCTATTGCAAAGTGGGCATTTGGGTGGACATGGTGCTAGTAACAGCCCAGCCGTATATTTTGAAGCAGGGGTGATGGTCATTGCCTTTGTACGTACGGGTAAATATCTTGAGGAACGTACCAAGAAGCACAGCCTAAACAGTATTGATTTATTATTGTCATTGACACCTGATGAAGTAGAGCAGCAGCAGCCAAATGGTGAATTTCATCGTATTACATTATCTGATGTGCAAGTAGATGACGTCCTACGTGCAAAGCAAGGCAGCCGCGTCGCTACAGATGGTACCGTCATAGAAGGCAGCGGTTGGTGCGTGGAGAGTCATTTAACTGGCGAGTCGGTAGCTCTCAAAAAAGAACAAGGTGATGGATTGCTGGCAGGCGCTTTGGTAGAGAATGGCAGTCTCCTATACCGTGTCAGTGCGAAGGGCAGCGACACGAAACTCGGCGATATGGTACAAGCGTTAAGTGATGCACAAGGCTCAAAAGCCAATCTAGCGCGTCTCGCTGATCGAGTAACGGCTATTTTTGTCCCTGTAGTGGTAACGATTGCGTTGGTTACTTTTGGGGTCACATGGTGGCTAACAGGTATGGTTGATACTGCTTTAATGCACGCAGTATCGGTATTGGTCATTGCTTGTCCTTGTGCACTTGGTTTGGCCACGCCAGCGGCGATCATGGCTGGTATGGGCGTTGCCGCGCGTCATGGTGTTTGGTTCAAGGATGCACAAAGTCTTGAAGCAGCAGGTAATATTGATACAGTAGTACTCGATAAAACAGGCACATTGACGATTGGTAAACCTACTATCGTCGATCATGTCATGGTGGATAAATCGCTTGCTGTGGATGATGTATTGCAGATTGCGGCCAGTGTCGAGGCGCATGCCAGTCATCCATTAGCAACTGCTCTGGTAAACACAGCTAAAGACCGCCAATTAAATCTATTTAATGTGACTGATATTAGTGTGATAAAAGGCGCTGGTATACAAGCAAATATCGAAGGGCTTGGGCTGATAAAAGTAGGTACGGCAGAGTTTGCGAACTTGACGTTGCCAAGATTTATGCCAAAAGTATGGCAAATTGCCAGTACCGTTGCGATTAGTATTAATGATGAGCCATTAGGCGCGTTTGCCCTAGCTGATGACTTAAAGGCAGATACACCGCAAGCAATTACTGCACTACAAGATGCGGGTATTAATGTCATTCTGATGAGTGGTGATAAGCAGTCCGTCGTCGATCATGTAGCAGGGCAGTTGGGTATTGATAAGGCTTATGGCAAGATGAGCCCGCGTGACAAGGCCAGTCAAATTGCACTATTGCAGACTGCTGGTCATAAAGTAGCGATGGCAGGAGACGGCGTCAACGATGCGCCAGCGATGGCTACTGCTGATGCCAGTTTTGCGATGTTTGAGGGGACTGATGTCGCTCAGCATAGTGCCTCTGCACGTCTAATGGGTGAGTCGCTAATGCATATCGATGCGGCACAAAAAATCGCTCAAGCGACGCTACGCAATATTAAACAAAATCTGTTTTTTGCCTTCATTTATAACTGTCTCGGTATTCCGCTTGCTGCGTTTGGGTTTTTGAATCCGATGATTGCTGCCACTGCTATGGCTCTTAGCTCCATCTCAGTACTCATGAATGCACTACGATTGACACGGTTTAAGACAGAGGTTGAGCTAGATAATACGGTATCCACCTCTCATACGGATAAAGAGCGTTTAGCAAAAGGATAGCTATCATATTTGCTTAGGTATTTTATAAATATAAAACAGATAGCCATCGCATATCTGTATCTCTAAGATTGCTTTTATGACGGCAAGTCGGTGTAAGATAAGGGAAGTTTGGTAAAATATATGCTATGATGCCAAGCACTATAGCCGACTATTAATCTGCTTTATATCCCTCTAATTGCTAAGTAACGATAGCCAAAAAATAGAAAGGTATAAAGGGTTTTTAGGACTACGCGCTATATGATATTTTGCTTTATCTTTTTTGTATGCTAGCTGCCGTTATTTATCTCACAAACTTGGCATGACCAAAGGAATTAACAGACATTATGTACGCTGAAGAAACCAACAACGTCACCGCAATTAAAGACATTCGCGCTCGTGAAATTTTAGACTCGCGCGGCAACCCAACTATCGAAGCTGATGTTATCTTAGCTGACGGTACTGTCGGCCGTGCTGCTGCTCCAAGTGGCGCATCAACAGGCTCACGTGAAGCGCTTGAGCTACGTGATGGCGACAAGACCCGCTTTATGGGTAAAGGCGTCAAAAAAGCCGTTTCTAATGTCAACAGTCAAATCCGCAGTGCCTTGATTGACAAAGATGTGACTGAGCAACAGGCGATTGATGATGCCATGATTGCGCTAGATGGTACAGAAAACAAAGAAAGCTTGGGTGCTAACGCCATGCTAGCTGTGTCACTTGCGACTGCAAAAGCGGCAGCCAAGTCACAGAATCTGCCATTACATCAATATATTGCCAATCTACGTAATCAAACGTCGTTGACCATGCCTGTACCAATGATGAACATCTTGAACGGTGGTGAGCACGCGGATAACACGGTTGATATCCAAGAGTTTATGATTGAGCCTGTAGGCTTCACAAGCTTCTCAGAAGCGCTACGTGCTGGTACAGAGATTTTCCATAGCTTAAAGTCTGTATTAAAATCGCAAGGCTTAAATACTGCCGTTGGTGATGAAGGTGGTTTTGCACCTAACCTACGTAGCAACGAAGAAGCCATTACGGTTATCATGCAGGCGATTGAGCAAGTTGGCTACAAAGCTGGTGAAGATATCCATCTTGCGCTAGATTGTGCGGCTAGTGAGTTTTACAAAAACGGTCAATACGTTTTGGCAGGCGAAGGTAATAAAGCCTTTGATAGCCAAGGGTTCTCAGACTATCTAGTTGGGCTGGCACGTCAGTATCCGATTATCTCTATCGAAGATGGTCTTGACGAGTCAGATTGGGATGGCTGGAAGTATTTGACCGAGCAGATTGGTGATAAAGTCCAATTGGTTGGTGATGATTTGTTTGTAACCAATCCTGCGATCTTGCAAGAAGGTATTGATAAGCATATTGCCAATGCTATTTTGATTAAATTTAACCAAATTGGCACCTTGTCAGAAACGCTAGATGCGATTTATATGGCTAAGAAAAATGGCTATGCAACCATCATTTCACATCGTTCAGGTGAAACGGAAGACAGCACCATCGCAGACTTGGCAGTTGGTACAGCGGCAGGCCAGATCAAAACTGGCTCACTCTGTCGTTCAGACCGCGTAGCGAAGTACAACCAATTGCTACGTATCGAGCAGCAAGTACGTGCAAGCTATCGTGGCCGTGAAGAATTTATCGGTCTACGTGGCTAAACTTCTGACTGGATCTTTGGCGTATAATATACGTTAAGTAATATACGCTAAAAAGCCTAAACTCATCAGCTGAAGTCAATATTTGGGCGATATATAATCATTTGTATATCGCCTAATCAGCTTAAATTTTACTATCCTCTTTTATACCGTTTGGCGTTATCACCTTATGAAATATTTTAGCCAATTTATACTACTTGCTTTAGCCGTTGCAGTGCTTTTAGGATTGCAATATCAGTATTGGTTGGGTGAAAATGGCCGCTTTGAGCATAATAAGTTGACAGCTCAAATCGAAGAGCAACAACGTTTGAATGACAATCAAGTTGCAGCAAACAACTTACTACGCACCGATGTTCAAGATTTAAAAACAGGACTTGAGGCCGTAGAAGAGCATGCTCGCTTAGATTTAGGTTTAATCAAACCCAATGAGACTTTTGTCCAAGTATCCACCGCACCAACCACGCACAGCAACTATTAGCTTTGTATATACACTAATTTTTACGACATGAATTAATTTTCATGATGCAGCATCATAATGTTGTTATCTGACACCATTCGTCATACTTAATGCCTGCTTTGATCCTCTCTACATATACTGTCATGGGCTTAAACCATGAGTACACTACTATGAATACAATCCCTAATATACATGCCATGATCGTTGCAGCTGGTCGCGGCAGCCGTTTTGGTGCGTCTATCGCCAAACAATATACAATGCTAGAAGGTCAGACGCTGTTGCAGCATAGCGTGGCACGACTTGCTTGTAGTGATTACATCGATAGGTGTCTATTGGTCATATCAGCCGATGACAGCACGGCTCAACAATTAGAGTTTGCCCTTCGTGTACACTATGCAGTCGGCGGAGCAGAGCGTTGGCAGTCAGTACAAGCAGGCGTTGAAGCAATTAGTCAGACAGGTGCTGATGATTCAGATTTGGTGCTTATTCACGATGCGGCACGTCCCGCTGTACCGAATGTAGATATCGATCAAGTGATTGAAGCAGCGATGCTGGAGCCTTACGGCGCTATCTTAGCGACACCAGTGGCCGATACGTTAAAAGCTTCCTATCAGCCAGCTATCTCCGCAGAAGAGAGTCGTCCACATTCTTATACCAAATCTACCATGGATCGTAGCAACATGTGGCAAGCACAAACCCCGCAAGTTTTTCGCTTAGGTCAATTGAAAAAAGTCCTAAATTATGTGTTTGAGCATCAGCTAAGTATCACAGATGAAGCCAGTGCTTTTGAACAACTAGGTTTTCCAATACGCTTAGTCTCTGGTAGTCGCCAAAATATCAAATTGACCTATCCTGATGATGCGGTACTGTTAACAGCGATTATGGCACTTCAGTCTTAGTTTCAACTCTGCTTCCGCTAACGAGCATCAGTTTTACTCCTTTTATACTTAATGGTGGCCATGATAAGCATTATGGCTTCAGTAATCACTATATCCTCGTTAAAATTTTCTATATAGTTAATCCAAAATAAAAGAAGTACAACCCATATTATGAAATAGTTTAGGTAGATTATTCTCCATCCAACCTTGTCGTAGAAACTTAGCTTGTGCCCATTTCTTTTCAATAGGATTTAAGTCAGGACTATAGGATGGTAGAAATAAAAGCCTGTGACCATGCCTATTCAGAAGACTTTTCACTCGTTTATGAAAGCTGGCATTATCCATGACGATTACGCATTTAGTTTTAAGGCTTGGAATGAGCGTGTATTTGCACCAGTCATAGAATATATCGCCATTGATGTTTTTCTCAAAGTAATCAAGCGCAAAAAGCATCTTTTCATACAGAGCACCGATGACATTGGTACGTTTTTTAGCTTGCCAATTGTAGCTATCAATACAAGGTTTACCTATCGGTGCATAGCCATAAGGACGAATAGTTTCAGCCTCAAAGCCACTCTCATCCATATAGACAACGGGATAGCCTTGCTGCTTAAAATGATCAAGCTTATTCTTATATACCGCTCTTTTTATTGAACACGCTTTTGGATGTGCTAAGGTCTTTTTTTTGGCTGATATTTAATCTTTTTAAGGCATAGCCAATACCTGATTTACTACAGTTTAAACGACGAGCTCGCTCATATAGATAGTCATCTGGGTATTGATTAACGTCTTGTAGAAGAGCTTCATTGGGTATACTGCTTGGCGTTTTGACTCTGGTCGTTTGGATGCTTGGGTCTATAAGCCAGCGCTGTAGTGTACTCTTGCTGATATTATAAAAAATACAGGCCTGACGGATGCTCATGTCTTTTTGCTCAATGTTTTTGATAACTTGTGCTCGAAAATCTGCTGAGTAGGTCATCTTTTATATTTCTCTTTGCTTGGTTTAAAAGCATTGTATCTTTTCTATTTTGGACTGACTATACTATTCTTAAAAATCAATGAATTCAAAAATAATCTATTACTAAAACCTATACCGAGAATACATATAATCTACTTTGGAATATAATATGGTTATTACATATGTTTTTTGTGTCTGAGCGGGCCTATGTCCAGTAATAGGTTGCTTTAATGACTAAACTAACCTATGATGTAACTAACTTAATACAATTAATATAAAAACTTATAAAATCAATAATATATCAGACCAATTCATTACGCTTAGTTATGTTGTCTCTATATTTTTTCTGAAGTTAGTATGATTGTTTTAGCGACATTTACCTGATAATAGGGAGAAGCTGATTGTCAACAATCAACGATTCAACAAATCCAGTAACGACAGATCTCTGCCAGCTTGTATATATAAGCCGGATTACCTCTACTGGTCTTTCAAGTCCTAGCACGCTTAATGATATCTCAGAGACCGCGGTTGAACGCAATCAAATAGATAATGTCACGGGTATTCTTTGCTATGGCAATGGCTACTTTTTACAGTGTGTCGAGGGATCAGAGCAGGCACTAACCAATCTAAAAAATCGTTTGTTGGTAGATGATCGACATAAAGAATTGAAGATTTTAGATTTTTCTGAAATTACCAAACGTCGTTTTGCCGGTTGGTCATTACGTTCGATTACCCTTGAACGTTGGATGACTAAAGAGCCTGAGCTTAAAAAGTTAATGCCATTTAAGCCGTATGAGTGGGGTTCTAATGAGTGGCAGAAGTTCTTAGACATATTGCAGGGCTACTATGAAGAGCAAACGAGAACAGGTAACGTCGATACGCCACCTGTCAAATATAGTACGCTAGGGGTCACTTTAAGTAAGGTTGTAGGGCAGCATCAGGCGTTCTTTTTAATCCAGACGATATTGGGATTGATGATAGTGGCTACGTTGCTATGGTTACTGCTGTAATCGATAGATATGAATAAAGTTCCCATTGAGCCAAGCTATATTTATAATTAATAAGACAACCAAATAGAAAAAGCCAGCATTCAATTGATGCTGGCCTTTTTTATTTAAAAAAATAAGTTGGCTCTTAATGAGAGACGTAAAAAAACCCAATTCATAATAAATTATGAACTGGGTTTTGGTGGTACGCTTGTTAGTCTAATATAATGCTAAGCAATAATGCTAACAAGTGACGCCAAATAGTGGCGTCCCCAGGGGGATTCGAACCCCCGTTACCGCCGTGAAAGGGCGGTGTCCTAGGCCTCTAGACGATGGGGACTAGTAACAACACTTCAACTGCTTTCACCATTTATGCTGAAGTGGTGCGTATTTTAATAGCGTCGGCGCTTCCTGTCAAGCCTTTTTCTACGTCTTTTTAAAATTAAATATCTTTTTTTAATTGCGCGACGAGGATGTAGGTCATTTCGCTTTAAATGATAGCGAATCCATAAAGAAGTACAGGCGCTAATCGTCAATGCAAGCAGCATATAACCGAGAATGGTGCCCCATAACTTGAGCTGTGGATCCATAATAAAGTCCCTCCTATTAATCTTGATAGTGCTTGCTATCAAGACAGTGTGAGCAACTTGAACCATCTATAGGATATAACTACATCGCTTAAGAGTGATATTTTATCATCAGACCGTTATTCATATCGAATAGAACAACTATGTCTGTAATCAATAAATAGTTCCGTCTATTTATTATGATATCAATCATATCCCTATTGATTGCCAAATCAAGATGTCAAAGTCATCAAGTATTACAAATAGCACTATTATGTATGATTGGCAATATAGGATATGTGACTTATTGACTGTCGCTATCAGTTGACTCTTCTTTCGCGTCTTCATTGTGTAGCGCATTGGCCAACATGGGATAGCTATTCAGTATATGACAGAATAGCTCAGCAGTCTTTTGAGTGTCATACAGAGCTGAGTGAGCATTCTTACCATCGAACTCTAACCCTGCTGCCTTACAAGCGCGTGCTAGGACCGTTTGACCAAAGGCTAATGCTGATAAGGTAACGGTATCGAATACTGAAAAGTTATGAAATGGATTGTGATTTTTGCTATTGGTTCGTAGCACAGCTGCATTCAAAAAAGCCAAGTCAAAATGGGCATTGTGTCCAATTAAGACACATTGACGGCATTCTTCATCACGGCGTACGTCTTTTAACCCTTTAAAGATGCGGCGCAATGCTGTTTTTTCATCTTCAGCAATGGCTTTGCGCATTGGATTCTTAGGGTCAATGCCGGTAAAGGCAAGCGCACTTGGCTCTAAGTTTGCGCCTTCAAAAGGCTCGATATGAGCGTTGAAAGCTTCACCTGGATAGAATACACCTTGCTCATTCAGTAAGACAGGGATACAGGCAATCTCTAACAGGGCATCAGTCTGGGCGTTAAAGCCTGCTGTTTCCACATCGACGACGACAGGCAAGAACTTGCGAAAGCGGTCTTTTAAGGCCATAGGCGCTTGCTCATCTGTCGCTGAGGCTGCATCTTTCGGAGAAGTATTTAGAGTAGCATTAAGACTGGCCGATTTAGGGTTTGATAAGTCTTCGTCAGGCAAGGTCGCTATGTTTTGATTGGTCATATAAAGTTAAATCACTTTTATCAGTCGTACTAATATATTGAATAAGAAATAAGCATCCTATGATATTAACTGCACCTTTAGTACAAAGAAATCTACTACAAAGGTATCATTAGTATCATAGGATAAAATAATAGGTCATTTATTGAATGCTAAGCTTTGTGAGCATTAAGCCTTAATTGACCAAGGTAGCGTCTCACCTGCCATCAAGGGCGTCAATGATGCACCATCAAAATAAGGATAGTCAGTCGGTACTTGCATAGGCGTGTTGACAAGTGTGATTGTGCTTTCATTTAGAGGTAAGCCGTAGAACTGAGCGCCAAAACGACTGGCAAAACCCTCTAACTTATCTATTTTTCCAACACTATCAAAGGCAGTCGCATACAAAGGCAGCGCCGTGGCTGCGCTATAGCAACCTGCACAGCCACAAGCGGCTTCTTTTTTGTCTGTCGCATGTGGCGCAGAGTCGGTACCCAAGAAGAACTTTGGATTACCACTAGTAGCTACATCTAATAGCACTTTTTGGTGGCTTTCACGCTTCAAAATAGGTAGGCAATAAAAATGCGGTTTGATACCACCAACCAATAGATGATTGCGGTTAAACATCAAATGCTGCGGCGTAATAGTGGCAGCAACATGGTTACCTTGTGACAATACAAAATCTGCTGCATCGCTGGTAGTGATGTGCTCTACTACTATTTTCAACGTAGGGAATTTCACGATAATTTGTGCCAACACTTCATCTAAGAAACGCTTTTCGCGATCAAATATATCTATATGGTCTTGTGTCACTTCGCCATGTATCAGTAGTGGCAAGTTGTACTTCTCTAACGCTTCAAAGATATCGACGCAGGCATTGATGTTGGTGACGCCGTCTGCAGAGTTGGTAGTCGCTCCAGCAGGGTAGAGTTTGACAGCTTGTACGATACCTGACTGCGCTGCCAACTCGATATCTTGGGCAGTGGTGTTATCCGTTAAGTATAGAGTCATACGTGGATCAAAAGCTGACTTGCGCTCAAGACTTAAATCACTTGCTGCTAATTGCTCCATGATACGTGCGCGGTAAGCAATAGCATCCTGCGCATTTTTGACTGGAGGCACAAGGTTTGGCATACAGATGACACGGTTAAAGCTGCTTGCTGCATGAGGTACGGTCGTGCTCAAGGCTAGATCGTCACGCAAATGAATATGCCAGTCATCTGGCTGAAGGATGGTCAATTCTCTAATCGAATCAGTCATAGTGTCAAAGCGCTCTATATCGTCAAATAAAGGAAACAAAAGGGAGTGTTACTGTGGGTCTATCATAACAGATTTGCCCACTTGACTAAATATAAGGCTAGATATCTGTACATAATTCATCGGGCTGAGATGAATATCTTGTCGTTAAATGATGTTTAAATGCTGGTGGCAAAAATGAGGTTGACTAGAATTTAAGTCAAAAGCGCACGCCTTATGGCAGTTAGACTTTTGCCCATAGTAAATATGATGTACACTGAGCAGGTAATTATCGTTCGACTTGCTTTCGATTTGATCGTCGCCTTTTTTAAAACTATATTTCATAATGGGAGTTCTTCATGGCTCAACTTGATCCAAAAAATATCAATAAAATCGTCTTGGCTTATTCAGGTGGTCTTGATACCTCAATCATCGCTAAATGGCTACAAGAAACTTATGATGCGGAAGTAATTACCTTTACCGCTGATATCGGTCAAGGCGAAGAAGTTGAGCCAGCACGAGCCAAAGCTCAAGCAATGGGTATCAAGCATATTCATATCGAAGACTTGCGCGAAGAGTTCGCTCGTGATTATGTATTCCCTATGTTCCGTGCTAACGCCATTTACGAAGGTGAGTACTTATTAGGTACGTCTATTGCCCGTCCGTTGATTGCCAAGCGCTTGGTTGAGATTGCTAAAGAGCATAATGCCGATGCTATCAGCCATGGTGCGACTGGTAAAGGCAATGACCAAGTTCGTTTTGAGCTAGGTGCTGTCGCTTTGTCACCAGACGTAGTAACCATTGCTCCTTGGCGCGAGTGGGATCTATCAAGCCGTGAAAGCCTAATGAAATATGCTGAAGAGCATGATATCGCCATTGATTATGCGGGCAATAAGAAAAAATCTCCTTACTCCATGGATGCTAACTTACTACATATCTCTTATGAAGGCGGTGTTCTAGAAGAACCGTATACTGAAGCAGAAGATGACATGTGGCGCTGGTCTGTCAGCCCAGAAGAAGCACCTGATGAAGCACAGTATCTAGAACTAGAATACGAAAAAGGCGACATCGTTGCTATCGATGGCGAAGCGCTTAAGCCTTATGAAGTCATGATTAAGCTGAATGAAATCGGCGGCAAACATGGCATCGGCCGTTTAGATATCGTTGAAAACCGTTACGTCGGTATGAAATCACGTGGTTGCTACGAGACGCCAGCGGGTACTATTATGCTAAAAGCGCATCGCGGTATTGAGTCACTAACGCTTGATCGTGAAGCTGCCCATCTAAAAGATGAGCTAATGCCACGCTACGCAAAAATTATCTACAATGGCTATTGGTTCAGCCCTGAGCGTATGATGCTACAAGCATTGATTGACAAATCACAAGAATACGTCAACGGTACGGTACGCGTAAAACTCTATAAAGGTAGCGTGAGCGTCGTCGGCCGTAAATCTGACGATTCATTATTTGATGAAAAAATCGCCACTTTCGAAGATGATGCGGGCGCTTATGATCAAAAAGACGCAGAAGGCTTTATCCGTCTAAATGGCCTACGTTTAGCTATCGAAGCTAGCCGTGGTCGCGATTTATCTAAGTAAGTTTTTGGGCTGCTTATAGTCAATTCGTAACTTAGATCGCACAACAAAAAAGAGACTCTATGTTGATAGGGTCTCTTTTTTTATGGCTAGTAAATGGTTGCTAAAACGGTTGCTTTGAGGGTAGCTATTTCAAAAGTAAAACGCTTTACTCAGTTTTTTCTTTCTCTACAACGTCAGATTCATCTTCGTCTACCATTACGATGGCGACATCTTGCTGTTGGCGCTCATCAATAGCATCTTGTTCTAATACTTCTTCAGTTGCCAGGATCGCACCATCAGATTTTTGCGATTGGTATTTCAAGGTAGCGAGTGCACCAAGGACACCAACGACAAGTATGATGATAAGAATGACAGGATTTTTCCATAGTGGTGTAGAAGCCTCATACTCGATGGGCTTTTCACTAGTGGTGGTCGGTGTATTGTCGTTATTGCCGCCGATTAACCCCAAACTTACCAAAGGCGGTTTGGGCGGATTGGCTGGTTCAGAGTTAACACGTAGTCGATTTCGACTGAGATAGATATCTGATATTTTGGCTAATTGTAGCAGCCAGCGTTGATGTGGTAAGGCAACGGCATGCATTTCCGTAAATACTAGCATATCATTGTGACGACCCTGCTGTAGATTGTCAGGTGAGCGTCCAATGGCTTTTAGATAATTGCCTGTCGCCATTTGCATATCTTGCACAGGTTCATAGTTTTCAGGTTTGAATCCAGTCAGCTCATACCAGTAAGGATCAAAAGGAGGTGGAGTGCTTGATAACTGCTCAGTATTTAGTAATGTACGCTCCGCGTTACTTTCTGAGTTGTTCTCTATCGCTTCAGCAGCTTCAGTAGTTGATTCGGGTAGGTCACTGTTGCTTTCTGTCTCAGCAGATGAGGTATGCGTGTGCTCTGGGCTAAATCGGGCTGCTGATAAAAACTGTGGTTGTAGCGCAAACCATTTATTGATCTCATCACTGTCTAGTTGACTGTATTCTGTCAGGATAGCCAATTCACGCAGCACAATCACGCATAAAGAGGTAAGTAGAGTTTGAGCCTGCTGCGTCGTTGCATCGATCTTTTCAGCGATATGTTCGCTTGCCTTTATGACACGGGCATTATCACTAAATACAGCATCTGCCGCATCGTGACGATGGTAGAGTGTGGCGCTAATGGTGGCAAAGTTCATTGAGTTATACTGTCGTAACTCTTTGACAGCACTACGACCAAACAGCTTTTTGCTGACTGCTTGTCCCTGATGACGCTGCTGATAGGCCAGCAATGCACTTACGATGGCTTGTAGACTGGCATCCATCCCTAAGCGAGCTTGCGGTAGAGAGAGCTGTGCCGCATCGGCCAAAAGTGACAGCATAGGCTGGGTATCATGATATAAAAAATCATACATCGACACACGTGTCGGTGAAATAGTCGTCATAATCTGCTAGCATCAAAAAGTGTGCCCCTATATTACGGTGCCAAATGTCTTGATACAATCCCTTGATAATAGAAATTTTCAATCATTTTACTAATAACCTTGATAGTAATCTGATGAATGACTGATAGTCGGAAGCATTTATGACCAATAATAAGACGCTTGATAAACAACTCATGATTAATATCGCTGAGCAAACATTGACGATGTACCAGCAGCAGACTGAGGTTGCGAGATACGTAGTCTCCACTGCAAAGAATGGTATTGGTAGTCAGCAGGATAGTGGTTGCACGCCGCTCGGTAGGCATGTCATTGAACAGAAAATAGGTGGTAGTGAGCCTATGAATGCGGTATTTGTCGGGCGTGTGCCGACAAGTGAGATATACGATGCAAATCTTGGTGAGCTACATCCCAAGCGTGACTGGATATTGAGCCGTATTCTTTGGTTAAGCGGTCTTGAAGAAGGGTTAAACAAAGGTAGCAATGGCCAAGGTGGTTGTGATACTTATGAGCGCTATATCTATATTCACGGTACACCAGATACTGAACCAATGAGTATTCCGCTATCACATGGCTGTATCCGTATGCGTAATGAAGATATTGTAGAATTATTTGAGCAAGTAGAAGAGGGTATGCCTGTTACGATTGTGGCTAATTAGGACGTGTTGCCCATTTAGCCATGGCGCTGACAGAAATTATTTCAACACAATAAAAAAAGACAGCCTGTTATATAACAAGCTGTCTTTTTTATGGAGTGGTTTTACTTTATGAAAGCAGTATCCGTCATAAACGTAATATTCCTACTTCTACCAAAACGTTGAGCTGTCCGCAAATTTTGCTAAACGTGCATCAATATGACTCTGGTCAACAGTCAGTATGGCCGTAAACCAACCTGTACCATATAAAGCATTAGTATCTGTTGTTGATTTCAATTCATAGAACTGCTGATGTTGATTATCATCGTTCAGTTGTTCTAACGCTTTTTGCGCTTTTATCAGCCGTTTTAGCCAACGCTTGGTTTTCTTCTTGGCTTTTTTCTTGCTTAACAAAGGCGCAGAGAACTCACTGATGTAACGCAAATCTCTTAACTGATTGAGCAGATCGCTTTCAGGTTGGTCATTATCAACAATGTCTGTGTTTAGATCCACGTCATCGCTCACAAGCTCGGTATCACTTACTTCGTCACTTACTTCGTCAGATTTTTTATTGGTCTTAAGACATTTTTTATATTGCTTAGAGAGGACTTTCGTTAGCTTATCGCGGGCAAGCTGATCAGTCTGAGGTTCAATGCTTGGGTCGCTCATAGTAAAGGCAATCAACTCTAACAGCGTTATCTGAAAGTCATTGGCTTGCAGCGTATTGATAGGTGTGATTTTGATATTTTCAATATCTGTTGTCCAGTCAACGGCAGGCGCGCCACATGCTTGTAGCTCAGGTTCAATCTGTGTATTGATATAAGCAAGTTGATAGTAGTCGCTAAGTAAGGTTGCAGTTTGCTTTAGTATTGGCAACCATTCAGGATTAATTTCATCAGAGAAGTCAGCAAATGCTTTCAACGCAGTACGCAATCGATCAATACCAATTCGCAACTGTAGAATATGATCGTCATCTATGCTGCCAGCGACGATAGCACTGCTATTTGGTAGTATCTGTAATAAGCAATTGTGTACGACCGCACGTATAAAGGCAGGCGCACTACTGTCTTTGTCTATTTGCAATTGACTTAGATTTGCATTGACCGCTGGACTGTGATTTTGTCCGTTAATAAGTAAGCTACCGTTTTCAGCTTTGGTAACGGTAGATAGACACAGCTTATAGCGCTTGCACCATGTTTTGGCAGTCGTAAATAGAAAATCTAAATCTCCTGACACCAATTCAAATTCTATCTCTTGAATAGCTTTGCGTAGCGAGTCATCAGTACCATGAATAATCTCTCCCTGATCGTAAGCCATTTCGATACAGTTATTGGTTTCATCCTCATTACTTTCTGTTAGCAACCGCGTAGTGCGCTCGACGTCAGTAACATAAAGTCGTGTTAGATTTTTCGCTAACTTTTTGAGTTTAAAGTCAGCCAATGCTGCAGTGATTGGAGTGTCTTGATATATCGCTAAATTAGGCATCAGCTCATTATTATCGAGCATCGCTTGTACTTGCTCATTATCGAGTACGGCATTGTGCTCCAAGCGTGCCGCGATACCATCACCACTAGCTTTAATGGTTTGTACCCATGTATCGCCTTCTTTGCGAATACGCAGACCGATACCTGCCTGTGCAAGCTGTTGGTCAGACGTATCGTAATAATGTGCAGCCAGTTGCGTCACTTGTGAGGATTTAACGTGCGTTTGACGCATTAATCCCTTCAGTCGTGACTCTGGTACCAAAAACTTCAGCTCTATCTCTTGCATATTAGCTCCTAATAATTCTGACTGATGGCTCTGATCGATGGTTTTGATAAACTATTATTAGTCTACCATTCTCTGATTATTTAAACCGCAATAAAAAACCGCCCTACATGATGTAGGACGGTTTTTTGATAAATACTGCTAGTCTGTCGGTTATTAGAACTGGTTCATCGTGTTCTTGCCGCCGCCAGCTTTCAGAGCGTTATCGCCTGAGAAGATTTCTTTGTGGTCATCGCCAAGGTCAGAACCAGCCATTGCTTGGTGCTTAACACAAGAGATGCCTTCGCGGATTTCTTTACGCTGTACGCCAGCTGCATAAGCAAGCATGCCTTCTTCACCGAAGTAGCCTTTAGCAAGTTCATGAACGCTAAGAGCAGTCGTGTGGTAAGTCGGTAGCGTGATTAAGTGATGGAATACACCAGCTTCACGTGACGCATCACGTTGGAAGTTCTTAGCGGCTACGTCAGCGGCTGCATCAAGTTCAGTACCGTCGTAATCAGCACTCATCAAGTCATCTTTATTGTATGCAGAGATGTCTTTGCCTTCTTCTTCCCACTGAGCGATAACTTGCTTACGGAAGTTAAGTGTCCAGTTGAATGATGGGCTGTTGTTGTATACAAGCTTCGCTTTAGGCTGTTGCTCTTTAATACGGTCAACCATCATTTTGATGTGCTCTACGTCTGGAGTCGGTGTTTCGATCCATAGTAGGTCAGCGCCGTTTTCTAGAGCAGTTACACAGTCAAGTACAACACGGTCAATGTTAGTCTCTTCACGGAACTGATATAGACCGTTAGGTAGACGAACCGGGCGTACTAGTTTGCCGTTGTGCTTAAGTAGGCTGTCATTTTCTTGAGCGTTCTCTAGCGTTACTTCTTCCATTTCGATGAAATCGATGTATTTAGAAGCAAGATCGCCTGGCTCATTTGATACTGGAATTTTTTGCGTTAGTGAGGCGCCTTCAGAGTCAGTACGAGCAACGATAACGCCGTCTTCAACACCAAGCTCTAGGAATGCATAACGGATAGCGTTTAGCTTAGAGATGAAGTCTTCATGCGGTACAGTTACTTTACCAGCCTGGTGACCACATTGCTTAGCATCAGATACTTGGTTTTCAACCTGAATGGCACAAGCACCAGCTTCGATCATTTGCTTAGTCAATAGGTAAGTAGCTTCTTCGTTACCGAAACCTGCATCGATATCAGCGATGATTGGCACAACATGTGAATCAAAGTTTTCGATTTTTTCTAGGATAGCAGAAGTATCTTGGCCAGCTTCTTCAGCAGCGTTTAGCTCACGGAAGTAGTCGTTCAATACTTTAGCATCTGCTTGACGTAAGAAGGTGTAGATTTCTTCGATTAGCTTAGGTACTGACGTCTTTTCGTGCATAGATTGGTCAGGTAGTGGACCAAACTCAGAGCGTAGAGCAGCTACCATCCAACCTGAAAGATAGATATAAGTTTTAGAGGTCGTACCGAAATATTTTTTCTTAGCGTACATAGTTTGCTGTGCAACAAAACCATGCCATGCACCTAAAGACTGCGTGTACTGAGACGTATCATTGTCATAATCTTCCATGTCTTGACGCATGATTTTTGCAGTATATTTTGCGATATCCAAACCCGTCTTGAAACGGTTTTGTGACATCATACGTGCAGCATCAACTTCGCTAATATTCTGCCAGTTGCCGTGCTTTTGCTTTAATTCACGTACTAAGTCGATCGCTGATTTATATGCAGTTGACATCTATAGTCTCCTTGGTGGGGTGTAAAAACAAATAAATTAATTGTTAAAATAATGGGTCTGTCGTTTTACTAAAATCCGCTTTACTAAAACCTTTGTACTAAAAAGTAATATTCAAAATTTGGTCTATCATTTATCTATTGAAGCTCTATTTACCCTAAACAAACCGCTAGGCTATTACAAGAAATTTGCTGAACTCAACAGTTGAAAATAATTGCTGTTTTATAAACATTTATTAATTTTCACTATATATCTAAAAGGTATCTGAGTACTTAATAGGCAGTGATGTCATAATTGGTAGCAAGAGATGTTACAATAATGAGGTCAATTAACCGTATTTAACGACTGATAAAAACCATTAATATATTACTTAGCGACAATATTTAATTGGATGAAAACAGCTTATGAACCTAAAGTTCGTCGTCTATGCTGCGAATCCTTTATAGAACTCACTATAACTACCTTACCAAGATTTATCTAATTTATGATAGTTATCTTTGGTATTTCTGTATGATATAATGTTTATATAACAGGGCCTTACGATAGGTTGAATGAGTTATAGTGCAGCTCTATCAGAAAAAACTAGAACCAAATTAGTAAAAAATAATGAAATTATGCTGTTATAACGCACAAATCATTGTAGCAGCACTACAAATGCCAGCCTTAATATGGCGTTTACTCAAAAGCCAAGAGAACCAAATATGAATTTGCAGCGGGTTGATTTAAATTTATTAGTCCATCTAGATGTGTTGCTACGAGAAAAAAACGTCACTCGCGCAGCCGAGCAGCTTGGGATTACTCAGCCTGCTATGAGTAATATCTTGCGCCGTTTGCGTAAGCTGTTTAATGATCCATTATTGGTACGCTCATCTGAGGGTATGACGCCGACTGAACGCGCTCTTGAGCTACAGCCACGTATCCGTGAGATACTCGCTGACTTGACTCAAGTGTTGGAGCCACGTACCGAATTCCGCCCTTATAGTACCTCTCGTGTGTTCCGTATCATGACATCGGATTATGCCGAAGCGACCCTAGTACCTAAGCTGGTAAAAGCACTACGTTCTGAAGCGCCTAATGTGATTTTGGACTTTTTGACTCCATCAGACGTCTCTTATCGAGATATGGAGCAGGGACGAGTTGATTTAGCGATTAACCGTTTTAATGAAATACCTCAAAGCTTCCATCAGGTTCTAGTGTGGCGTGATACTTTTAGTTGCTTATTATCTTCTGACAGTCCTTATGCCAATCGTTTTAATTTGAAAAACTACCTTAAAGCACAGCACGTTTGGGTATCTAAAACAGGGATGGGTGTGGGTTTTGGGGTTAATCCAGAGAAATCTGGTGGACTTGGCTCTATCGATCAGGCCTTGCAGCGCCTTGGTCAAAAACGCCAAATCAGTGTCTTTACTCGACATTATCAAATGCCTGCCATGCTTGCAGCAAATAAAGATTTGATAGCGACCTTGCCAACACGTGTGGCAAGAATGCAGGCAAATAACGACAGCATTATGATGGAAGATCCGCCGTTTTTTATTCCTGAGTTTGAGCTTACGATGGCATGGTCTCCTTTGTTGCAGCATCACCCAGCCCATCGCTGGTTACGTCAGCTAATTATGCATGTGGCACGACAAGTCGTTGCTGAAGAAGAAAATCCACCACAAGAGATACCGGTTATTAATCATTTGTTTTGATTGGTTTGTGTGAGTTGAATCTATTTTTTATTAGAGCAGAATATTTTTGATTATCTGAATTTTTTATAAAAGTATTTCTCTTTAGATCCCACTCTATATAGTTATTAGACCAGCCACTAGGCTGGTTTTTTGTGTTCTAGCGTTTAATAGTTAGTATGTAATATTCAGTTATACTTAATAAGTCAGTCACACTATTAACATCTTCAACACACTTCACAATATATTGTAAAACTCTTCATCAAATAGCTTGTTAAGATAACGGCAGATAGAAAACGAGCTACCAATAGATTGTGCTATCGACGTAAATTTAATAATTAAAACTGTCACAGCAAAATAATTATAAGTGACAGTAAACCCGATTATAAATCCCAAATGTAAATTCGAATAATAAGGACAGTAACTATGTCAGACATTACTACTATTAACCCAACCACGGGCGAAGAAATCAGTAACTACAATTATATGAGCAATGACGAAGTCAACAAGATTGTCGATGCTTCACATAACGCATTTTTAGAGTGGCGTACAGTGAGCCACGAAGAACGTGGTCGCGTCATCAAGTCTATCGGTGATAAGCTGATGGAATACAAAGAAGAGCTGGCTAAACTGATGACTGAAGAGCGCGGCAAGTTACACAGCCAGAGCATGCAAGAAATTGATCTCTGTAAAGCCATCTGTGATTACACTGCTGAAAACGGTGTTGCTTCTTTGGCTGATGATGTACGCGATATCGAAAGCATGAAAAAAGGGTTAGTGACGTATCAACCTATCGGTATCATCTATGGCATGCAGCCTTGGAACTTCCCAGCGTATCAAGTATTCCGTTACACCATTGCAAACTTGATGGCAGGTAACAGTGTCTTACTAAAACACGCGTCTAACGTCACGGGTTCTGGTCTACTAATCGAAAAAATTCTTCACGAGTCTGAATTACCAAGTGATTTGTTCCGTACGATTATCATTGATCATGACCAGTCAGAAGCATTGATTGGCAATGACAAAGTACGCGGCGTGACACTAACAGGTAGTGACAAAGCAGGTGTAATCGTTGGCCAGCAAGCAGCTAAAGCGATCAAGAAAGCGGTATTAGAGCTAGGTTCAAACGATGCATTTATCGTACTAGAAGATGCTGACATTGAAACAGCAGTAGAAACTTGTACGCAAGCACGTCTAATCAATAACGGCGAAACTTGTGTAGCAGCCAAACGCTTTATCGTAGTCGACAGCGTATATGACGAATTCCGTAAACGTATCGTTGAAAAGTTTGAAGGTACCAAAGCGGGTGACCCCATGGATGACAGCTCAGATATCGGTCCATTAGCACGTGCAGATCTACGTGAGCAGCTACATGAGCAAGTAGAGCAAAGTGTGGCTAAAGGTGCAACGATCGCTGTTGGCGGTAAAGTACCTGAAGGTAAAGGTAGCTTCTATCCAGCAACTATCTTGGAAAATGTTGAAAAAGGTCAGCCTGCATACGATGACGAACTATTTGGTCCTGTCGCTTCACTAATTCGTGCAAAAGATGAAGACGATGCAATGCGCATCGCTAATGACAGTCGTTATGGTTTAGGTGGCGCGATTTTCTCGAAAGATGAAGAGAAAGCCGTTCGTTTAGCACGTGAGCAATTCGATACAGGTATGGTCTATATCAATGGTTATGGTCTAGCTAATCCTGCACTGCCGTTTGGTGGCGTGAAAAACTCAGGTTATGGTCGTGAGCATGGCGGCTTCGGTATCAAAGAGTTTGTCAACATTAAAGCGGTTCACGTATTTTAAGAATGAACTAATTAGACAAATTAGCTAAATAGATAACTATTCACGATTTTAAGTAATAGTAAATAATAAATAGTTATCAAATAAAAAAGCCCAGTTACTCATCACGAGTAGCTGGGCTTTTTATTGAGCTATATAAAGTGATATTAAAATCAACTTAATAAGCTGAGGTTTCTATCCGTCTATCAGCAATTGCAAAGGCAACTTAGGTAAATAAGTTTGTGTTTGCGATGATGTATTATTTACTTCAAGTGATAATACATTTTTTGCTAGGAGTAAAATCGTCCAAGGTAGTAGCTGATGTTCAAGCTTCTGTACCCGTGACTGTAAGCTCTCTACGGTGTCGTTGATATCGATATTCAATACGGCTTGAGTCAATACCTGACCTGCATCAAGCTCCGCTGTCACTTTATGAATACTACAGCCGTGACGACGTTCACCCGCTTGTATGACTCGTTTATGAGTATCTAAACCCTTATAAACCGGAAGTAGAGAAGGGTGAAGGTTAATCATGGGCGCTGGTACATTATCTATAAATGAGCCACTTAGTACACGCATAAACCCAGCCAAGACGATCAAGTCAGGTTGCCATGCTATTAGCTGCTCGTTGGCATGGGTTTCAAACGTCTTGATACCCATACGTTTACCACTAGCAACGTGTGACAATACCGCAACTGGAATATTGGCATCTTTAGCACGTGTTAATGCATAAGCGTCTTCACGGTTACTGATAACACCAACGATTTCAATCGGTAGCGCACCTACTTGCATTGCATTGATTAACACTTGCAGGTTGCTACCACTTCCTGAGACTAGAACAGCAATGCGTAATGGTTTGATAGGCTGGCTTGCGTTATCAATTGACATTAACGGTACACCACTGCATCCGCCTGGCCATCAGTGCTGCGTTTGACCATTTCACCTAGTTGCCAAGCTGTCTCGCCTGCATCAGTCAAGGTTTGGATAGCAGCTTCTGCTTTGTCTTTTGGCATAACGATGACAAAACCAACGCCGCAGTTAAAGGTACGGTACATCTCGCTCTGCGCGATATTACCTTGGGTCTGTAGCCAAGTGAATAGCTCTGAGAACTGCCAGCTATTGGTATCGATGCTAGCCGCTAGGTTATCAGGTAGTACACGTGGTAAGTTATCCGTTAGACCACCACCTGTGATGTGTGACATCGCATGTAAGACTGAGCTGCCAAGCGAGTCTTGTAATGCTTTGATTGCTTTTACATAGATACGGGTAGGAGCCATTAAAGCGTCTTGAATAGGCTGACCGTCTAGTTGCTCGTCGCTACTCGTAACATCCACACCGCTAACTTCGATGACTTTACGAACCAATGAGTAGCCGTTTGAGTGCGCGCCACTTGAGGCAAGTGCAATCAGTACATCGCCTTCTGCGACATTTTCACCAGTGACGACTTCTGCTTCTTCAACCACGCCTACACAGAATCCAGCTAGATCGTAATCGTCGTCTTGATACATGCCTGGCATTTCAGCAGTTTCACCGCCGATAAGCGCACAGTTAGCAAGTTTACAACCATCACCAATACCAGTCACGACAGTCGCCGCTACATCGACATCGAGCTTACCAGTTGCATAATAATCTAAGAAGAATAGTGGCTCTGCGCCGCAAACCAATAGATCATTGACGCACATCGCGACCAAATCAATACCAATCGTGTCATGACGGTTCAGCTGTAGCGCCAGTTTTAGTTTGGTGCCGACGCCATCAGTGCCAGAAACCAATAATGGTGAGGTATAACCTGTTGGGATACGGCATAACGCACCAAAACCGCCAAGTCCACCCACGACTTCAGGACGAGTAGTGGCTTTTGCAACGGACTTGATTCGCTGAACCAAAGCATCGCCTGCATCGATATCAACACCGGCATCTTTGTAGCTTAAAGAAGGCTTATCACTCATAGTCATCTCACAGTTGGGGATAGATAATTGGGATTAGAAGGTAAAGTAATTGAGCACGCAAAAATCAGCGTTATAAAGTTCAAAAGCAAAGTTTAAAGACAGTGCGCGCATTATACCCAAAAACAGACCGTACTCGCAAAGCAACTTGCCAATATTTGACTAAGATTTGCATTAAGTGGCAAATAAGCCGTTAAGAAACAAAAAATGACTGATTTTTTGTTGTACTCTGCGATAATAGAACGCTAAATTTATTGTCAATAATGGCCTTAATACAAGTCCAAATGTGATTGACAGAATAAAAACGACTAAACATAAATTTATCAAAAATTAGGTTCTTTAGGAACGTTGATACGTCTCAGTTTAGCTAGCTAAAACTAATGAGAAAAAGCAATTCGCCTAGTGATACATTGTAATGACTGCATTTATTTTTTTAGAAAATACTATTACTGACTGACTGACTGACTGACTCACTGTCACTTTTTTAAACCTTTCCAACTATAGGATTATTTGCCATGATGAACCAACCAATAGATCCGTTTTTTCGGCGTTTATTTATTGTCGTGGCGTTAGTGGTGGCTGTGTTTCTCTTGTATTTGATGATGCCCGTCATCGTGCCTTTTGTTTTTGCCTTTATGTTGGCTTATCTATTTAATCCTTTAGTCAAGCGCCTATCAAAATATATCAAGCGCTGGGTCGCGATTATTATCGTCTACTCGACGATTACTTTAGGGATGGCGTTATTATTATGGTGGTTGGTACCGACACTATGGCATCAGCTGCAAGCGGCGTGGGATTATTTGCCAAAGATATTTAATTGGTACAATCAAGTCGTACGAGAGTGGTTCAATAGTAATACTCGTATCAAACTGCCTCAATTAGAGTCGAAAGAATTTTCCGATACTCTCGTCGATTATATGCAAACGAACTATAAGTTCGCTGATGCTAGCACCATGATGAGCCAAATATTGACCTCGAGTATGAACTTCATCAATAATGCAGGTCTCATTGTATTGGTACCTATTTTGACCTTCTATTTCCTATTTAATTGGGATCAGCGTTTGCATAACTGGAAGATGGCGATACCAGGTGCTTATTGTCAAAAAGTGACTGAAATAGCTAAAGAGTGTGATCTGGCATTGATGGCATTTATCAAAGGTCAATTGCTAGTGATGGTGTTGCTAGGCGCTATTTATGCTGTACAGTTACAGCTCATTGGTTTAGAGCTTGGGCTTATCATTGGTATGGTAGCAGGCATTGCCAGTTTTGTGCCGTACTTAGGGTTTGGTATTGGTTTTATCGCGGCTATTATCGCCTGCTTATTTCAGTTCGGATTGGACTGGACGTATTTGTCATTGGTCGTAGGTGCGTTCTTGATTGGACAAGCTGCAGAAGGTTATATCCTACAACCATTGCTGTTAGGTGATAAGATTGGTTTATCGCCATTATGGGTCATATTCGCCGTATTGGCAGGTGCCAGTCTATTAGGTTTTGTCGGTATGTTGATCGCCTTACCAGTATCCGCTGTCTTAAACGTCCTGTTCCGCCATTTATACAACTACTATCGAACTACTGACTTTTATAAAGGCCGCAAACAACTGGCACTGTTTGAAAAAAGATAATTATCTTATTATTGAATACACTAGATAAAGATTGATATGTAATATCAAGATAGGAACGCAATGATTGATAAGGCTTAATGGGTAAAAGACTTGTCAGTCATTTTGTAAATATGTTATATATAGGCGCAGTGTTGATAGTATCAACCGTTTTGGTACCAGCTTTCCTAAATTTGTTTTCGATAAAGCGACTGACCGATTTTTGCAAAGGCTATAGGGCCATTACTTACAGTTGTATCGGCTAGTATTGATAGTAATGAATGCAGCTCAAAGCAACCTATCTTTTTTATTATATTTTTCCATTGCACTACGCAACACGAGTTGATGATTCATGGCAGAAGCACAGCTAAGTCTCAATCTGGACATTAAGCATGATGCAAGTCTCAGCGACTTTGCCGGTCCCGGTTGGATGTCGATTATCGATGCAGTACGGCAGTTACATGTCGGCCTGATCGGTCAACTATATCTGTTTGGTAGCCCTGCTACAGGTAAATCCCATTTGCTGTCTGCTATTTGCGAGTCATTTATCGAAATGGACAAATCGGCTATCTGTTTGTCTCTTAATGAGCTGATTCATACAGATGTCCACGTACTATCATCTTTAGAAAACTTTGATTTGATTGCTATCGATGATTTGGAAGTGCTTGAGCAGAGCAGCCAGTGGCAAGAAGCTTTATTTCACCTGATTAATCGTAGCCGAGAAGGGCAACGCCAGTTGTTGTTTGCCGCCAATAAACCAGCCGACGACTTACCATTCCAGTTAAGAGATTTAATGACGCGTTTGGCACAAGCACCTACTTTCAAGGTGCCTACTGGTCATGATTTGGCAGACAGGCAAGCATTATTACAGTCTATTTTGCGTCGGCGCGGATGGCAGTTTGACGATCGAATTATTGATCACTTACTAACTGATGGACCGCATCGTATCGGTGCGATGATGGAAGTACTTAATTATATTCAACCAATGTTTTCTAACCTTGGTCGCAGTAATATCTCAAAAGCAGTCATAAGTGATGCTCTGCGTACCATTGATGAGCAGACGCTTGCCGCGGAGCTGGCGGATATCGCTCAAGAGACGCAATTAGATAACGACACGCCTGATCAAGACCAACATACGATGCCACTTGATTTTTAGCAGTAAGACTTTTAGCAGCAAAAAATGAATAACCGTAAGAATACGAATCTTTTGTCCAACTCGCTTTTACTATTAATGGAATAACTTATGAAATCGAATGCTTCTTTGCTAAAAAAATTAACGATAGGTACGTTATTGGTAGGTGCTGCCTCGGTCTCTATGTTGTCACAGGCAGCAGTGACCCTACAGGTTGATGACCATATCAAAGTAACCGCTATTAATGGACAGGAAATTCAGCAGAGCGCTTTTCAGCCGCTGCAGAAAACATTTACGTTACAGCCTGGACAACATGCTATTACTGCTAAGTATGACCGTTTATATAACTTGCGTCGTGATGAGCATGATTATTTGCGTTCAGGTAATGTCAGTGTGACGGCACAATTGGCCGACAATCAAACATATCGTTTGACTATGCCTAATCAACCAGAAGATTATGAAGCTGCTAGAGAATATGCCAAGCAGCCTACGCTCGCTGTGCAACAAAACAATACTGTCATTGCTAGCCAGCAAAGTATGGCCGGTAACCAAGGTGGTCTATTTTCAGGCCTTGGTAAAGCGCTAGGCGGCGTGTTCGGCGGTGCAGGTGATGCAGAGTTACAGAACCAACGTGCTATCGCCTCTTTAGATCAACCAGTAGTAAATTCTACTAGCAACGTCAACACTGGCACGACCACTGTTAAGCAAACATCTAGCGTAAATACTTCTACTAGTACGTTAGATACGTTTATGCAAGTATGGCTACAAGCCACGCCTGCTGAACGTGAAAAAATGCGTCAATGGATCGAAAAATAAAACAGTCTTTTCTAAAAGATAGACAATAAAAAAGCACCTAATTAGGTGCTTTTTTATTATTTAGTATTTGATGATCATTAGGCTTATTAAAATTTAGCCTAGTAAAATCTAACGATTCTTAACCCAAAAACGCGTTATACATCCATACCAGTTTTTCTTGCTCTTGTACGTAAGCATCGATTAGGTCAGCTGAACCTTGGTCTTCGCTCTCTTCTGCTAACGCTGATACTTGGCGTTGCTCTGCAATTAACGCTTGTAAGCCAGTGACTACGCCTTTGACACAGCTTGTGCCATCTTTGACGTTTTTGTCTTCACTAATACTAGTATGCTGCGTAAAATCGCTATAAGCGTGAAGTGGTGTACCACCCAAAGTCAAGATACGCTCAGCGATTTCATCGATTTGAAGTTGTAGTGATGTATACAGCTCTTCAAATTGTGGATGCAAAGTAAAGAAATGCTCACCCTTTACATTCCAATGATAGCCACGTACGTTTAAATAAAACACGTGATACGTCGATAGTAGATTGTTTAACTTGGCGATGACTTCGCTCATGTCTGCCTTTTCTAGACCGATCTGGTTAGTAGCATTATTAGAATTACTCATAGTATTGTCCTTATAGTGTGAATGTAGTTATATGATAATAAATAAAGAAAAATAAAGGCTCTCATGAATTAAGATACAGCGAAAAATACTTTATTTTTCATCTGTATCTATCAATATAGACTCTATTGCTTCCTTTGATGCTTATAATAATAGCAAACTATTATTAATAAGTTAAATTTAATAAATACAATTTTACGATTGGTTTTATAAAACTAAAACCAAGTCTCTTTACTGTTTTTCTAAACGATAGAGAGACCTCATTACATTTACGCTGGTGGCTGCAAGTTTTCAGGATTTAAGCCTTTAACGGGAACCACTTCTTGTAAATGTTGACGTATCGTATCGATAGGAAACTTCTGTGCTTGCAAGCGTTTCGGTACGATTTGGCTACCTTGCTGACCTTTTAGCTCAAACATCATAAAGATATAGTCGTCAGTCTCATCCCAGCTCTTGATAGAGGTCCAAGGAATAACCGCTTGCTGAGTTGCGCCTGCACGCATTTGCATACCGCGCATTTGCGAGTTTTTCATCATATCAGGCTGGTTGCTTGGCATCGCCATGACTAGACCATGCTTTTGTACACCTAACTTCATTTGGCGCATTTCATCTGGCATCTCTTGGTCGGCCACTTGTTTGTCAAACTCTCTTTTTACGTACCATTTAAAACCTAAAGTACGCGCCAATAGATATATCACCACACCAACCAGCATTAACCAAAAGATAATGGTTGAATAGCCTGTTACAAAGATAAGTCCTGCAATAGCAAGTACCACAACCACTGCCATGATGATCCACTCTTTGGTCTTAAAGCTTGATAAACCAAAAGACGGGCTGGCACTGGCAAACAGTTCATACTGTGCTTGGTGGAATTCAGCCTCAGTTAGGTTTAAGGCGACAGGTTGGAGCGTGTAGGGGTACAAGGCCATAAAGGTTTCTCAAATACTTATATTAAAAGCGTTGGATTAAAACTGCCAAAGCGAAGCAGCAATGCTGTACTTGGCTAGAAGTGAATAAAGGTATGCGCTTATCTTACCGAAAAGTACTCCTAAATGAAACATATAAGCAAGACTGTTCACTGATAGATGTTATATTAATGACGTAGTTCAAGCTCTATACTCAGTTTATTCAGACTAGACGAAAGCAAAAGTGAGCAATTAAAAACAGAATAGCTTGCTATAAGCGATTAGCATAATGAACAAAACCTAAAGAAAGTCAGCCAAAAACAGGGAAAAGCAGTCAAAGATATCCAAAACATGGTCAAATCTGCCGTGTCTTGGTATTATAGCGTCTACAAGATATGTTGATATAAAACATAACGTCATAGCCAGTTATCACAAAGACCGTGATAGCGATGCGCTAGGCAATTACTCTATAAATAATACTTTTAAACCTTTTACTCACCTTTAGTGTTACAGGCAACTACTATGATTGATCCGAAACTCTTACGCGGCGATTTAAGCGACCTACAACAGCAGCTAGCCACCCGTGGTTATGAGCTTGATATGGAGTTCTGGCAGACGATTGAAAACGAACGTAAGTCTCTACAAGTCAAAACCGAAGAGTTGCAATCGCGCCGTAATGCTGGTGCTAAGCAAGTAGGTGCCCTAAAAAAATCAGGTGAAGATGCCAGTGAGCTATTGGCTGAGATGCAAAGCGTTAGCGGTGAGATTAAAGCTGCGGAAGACGAGTTACGTACGCTACAAGAGCGTATCACTCAAGCGGCTTTGCAAATTCCGAATATTCCGGCGGCGGATGTACCAGTCGGTACGTCAGAAGACGATAACGTAGAAGTGCGTAAATGGGGCACGCCGCGTGAGTTTGACTTTGAGATTCAAGATCATACTCATATTGGTGAGACGCTTGGTATGTTGGACTTTGAGGCAGCGACTAAGTTGACTGGTAGCCGTTTTAACGTGCTTAAAGGACAATTGGCGCAATTGCATCGTGCGTTGATTCAATTTATGTTGAACACGCATACTATGAAGTACGGCTATCTTGAGACCTATGTGCCTTATATCGTTAATAGCGATAGCTTAAAAGGTACGGGTCAGCTGCCTAAGTTTGAAGATGATTTGTTTAAGCTAAGCAATCACACCAATAATGATGAAATGGATTTTTACCTTATTCCAACTGCTGAAGTGCCAATGACCAACTTGGTACGCGGCGAACGTTTGGATATTAAAGAGCTACCGCTAAAATTCACCGCCCATACGCCATGTTTCCGTAGTGAAGCTGGTTCGCACGGGCGTGATACCCGTGGCTTGATTCGTCAGCATCAGTTTGAAAAGGTTGAGATGGTCAATATTGCCACGGCTGAGCAGTCTGATGACCTATTAGAAGCGATGACAGGACAGGCTGAGTATATCTTGCAGCAGCTTGAGTTGCCATACCGTACTGTACAGCTATGTACGGGCGATATGGGTTTTGCCGCACAAAAAACTTATGACATCGAAGTATGGTTGCCAAGCCAAGACACCTATCGTGAAATCTCTAGCTGCTCTAACTGTGGTGATTTCCAAGCGCGCCGTATGGGTACGCGTGTTAAAGATGGCAAACAAACCAGCTTAGCTCATACTTTAAACGGTTCAGGTTTGGCCGTGGGTCGTACGCTACTAGCAGTGATGGAAAACCATCAAAACGCTGATGGTAGCATCACGATTCCAGAAGTATTGCGTCCGTTTATGGGCGGTGCTGAGACTATTTCAGTTTAATAGATTGACTATAAGTAATGAGCTGCAAATCACTTAGGTCACTCGCAGCTTGTTATTTATAACTTAAATTAAAGTCCGTCATTACTTATCGTTTAACAAAACTGATGTGAGTCATTGCTAAATATAAACGGTCTTGTCACCGCATTTTTGGCTAGGCTCATAGCAAATATGTTAATATTGCATTTTTATTTTATAGCCTATCCATTGAGGACGCCTGTCGCGTTTTTGGTGGATTATCCTCTGAGTAAACTCTCCTCTTATCTTTATACGACTCATTCGAATATTAGGACACTCTATGCCAGCTCCAATTAGCGAACGTAAACTAGCCAATGCCATCCGTGTACTGTCGTTTGACGCGGTTCAAAAAGCCAACTCTGGACATCCGGGTGCGCCAATGGGCATGGCTGATATTGCCGAAGTTTTGTGGCGCAAATTTTTGAAGCACAATCCAGCTGATCCTAATTGGCACAACCGTGATCGCTTTGTACTGTCAAATGGTCATGGCTCGATGCTTATTTATTCATTGCTACATTTATCAGGTTACGATGTGAGCGTTGATGACCTTAAAGGTTTCCGTCAGCTGCATTCAAAAACCCCAGGGCATCCTGAACTTGGTTATACGCCTGGTGTAGAAACGACGACTGGTCCACTAGGACAAGGTATTGCTAATGCCGTTGGTTTTGCAATCGCAGAAAAAACACTAGCCGCACAGTTCAACCGTGACGGTCATAACGTCGTCGATCATCATACCTATGCATTTTTAGGTGATGGTTGCTTAATGGAAGGTATCAGTCATGAAGTGTGCTCGCTGGCTGGCACGTTGGCGCTTGGCAAATTGGTATTCTTCTACGATGATAATGGTATCTCAATCGACGGTAATGTCGAAGGCTGGTTCACTGATGATACTGAAGCGCGTTTTGAGTCTTACGGCTGGCAAGTTATCAAAGTCGATGGCCATGATACTGATGCAATCACGCAAGCGACTGAGCAAGCCATTGCAGAGACTGCTAAGCCAAGTCTAATTATTTGCAAAACCATAATCGGTGCTGGTAGCCCGAACAAACAAGGTCTAGCCGCCAGTCATGGTGCACCACTTGGTGATGACGAGATCGCTTTGACTCGTGAAGCATTGTCTTGGAAGCATGCGCCATTTGAATTAGATGATGAAATCTATGAAGCATGGGATGCCAAAGCCAAAGGTGACGTCCAACAGAAGAACTGGGATGCGGACTTTGAAGCGTATAAAAAAGCCTATCCTGAACTGGCAGCTGAGTTGTTACGCCGTCTAAATGGAGATTTGCCTGCTGACTTTGATAGCCAAGCACAAGCCTATATTCAGCAAACGCAAGAAGCGGGCGGCGATGTCGCCAGTCGTAAAGCCAGTCAAAATGCTATCAATACCTTACAGCCATTATTACCAGAATTGCTAGGCGGTTCAGCAGATCTAGCTGGCTCGAACCTGACGCTATTTAAAGGCGCTAAAGGCTTAGAGGCAGACGCTGATGGCAACTATATCTATTACGGCGTACGTGAGTTTGGTATGACTGCGATTGCCAATGGTATCGCATTGCATGGCGGCTTTATCCCTTACGTAGCAACGTTCCTGATGTTTATGGAATATGCACGTAACGCAGTACGCATGGGCGCACTCATGAAGCAGCGCGTCATCCATGTCTATACGCATGACTCTATCGGTCTGGGTGAAGATGGCCCAACGCATCAGCCAGTTGAGCAATTGACTAGCCTACGTACCACGCCAAATCTACGCACATGGCGTCCGTGTGATGCGACTGAATCTGCAAGCGCTTGGGTAGAAGCAATCAAGTCTGAAAACAACCCATCAGCATTGATCTTTAGCCGTCAAAGCTTGCCACATCAAGCACGTGACAGCGAGCAAGTAGGCAACATCACCAAAGGTGGTTATGTACTGGCAAAAGAGCAGAGCGAGCTACAAGCTATCATCATCGCCACTGGTTCAGAAGTTGGCCTAGCGATGGAAGCGTATGAGGCGTTGAGCGCAAATGGTGTTGGCGTCCGTGTGGTGTCTATGCCATGTGCTGAGATTTTCGTTGAGCAAGATACTAGCTATCGTGAAGCGGTATTGCCTGCCAATATTCGTGCTCGCGTCGCAGTAGAAGCCGCGCATGTGGATTACTGGTATAAGTTCGTTGGTCTAGATGGTAAAGTCATCGGTATGACGACTTATGGCGAATCTGCGCCTGCAAGCGACTTGTATAAAGAGTTTGGTATTACAACTGACGCTGTGATTGAAGCGGTAAATAGCTTGGTGTAATAAACCTAACTGAGTTAGTATCGAAGGAAAAGCCATCAGAGAAATCTGGTGGCTTTTTTTATGGTTTAATCTTTGGCTTTTCTTTTGGTCTGCTTTCATCAATATGGTTATTGGTAAAATAACTGCTGCAATCAGTACTAAATTCTGTGCCTCACCATAATGATTTAATGGTAAATTAGAATAGATTGATTGCTCACAAAGTTAAGTTTTATTTCTTGTGCAGCTCTCATATAAAAATAAATCATATGACTATAGAACTGGAAAAATTAGATGGATAGTATCGAACTGACAAATGCTATTACATGGCTAAAACAGATTGAACTAAGTGAAGGCTTGATAGCAGCCTGCATAATCGGAATGTTTGGACTATGCGGTATTCTCATTACTCAGAGATCTGAACGCAAAAAGGAGTATGAAGCCTTTTTGAGAATAAAGTTTGAGGAAGTAGTTTTTAGACTGGTTGATTTTGCAGCCATTATTCAGGAAGTTCAATCCAAAAGTTTTTCAGGCAATTGCGATGAAGCTTTAGATGTTGATGAATTTTACAGAGAAGGTGGCAAGATAGAAATATTAATAGCTTTATATTTTCCAGAGCTTAAGAAAAAATATGAGTTGTTTTTAAATGCAGGGGGAAACTTGATAAATGCACAGCATGAACATGAAACTAATCCTAACGATAGTACTTTAGATGTACTTAAACAGCTTGATGAAGAGTATGATCGGGTTTATAAGAGTTTTTATAAACATATCAAATCATGTTCTTCTGCTTATGCCAAGCCTTTAAAGCATCGTAAGAGAGTGTTGATTAATTAAATTTAAAGAGTTTTGGTATTACGCTTAGCACACTCTATAACCATTCTAAAGATCGCTATTATGTCTCTAAAATCCTCCTTTAAAGGTTTCCTAGGTGAAACCGTCATCAATGTTGCCATGTGGCTAAAGCTTGAAAAAGACGTCTACCACCGATTAAACGGTATTACCTTGCCACGAGCCAATGGTGGCAGTACCCAAATCGATCATATCATCGTCTCTGTGTACGGCATCTTTGTGATTGAGACCAAAAACTATAAAGGCTGGATATATGGTAGCGAGAACCAAAGACAGTGGACACAAGTTTTCCAAAATGGAAGTAAATTCAAATTCCAAAATCCATTGCGTCAAAACTACTTGCACATTAAGACGCTCTCAGATTTATTAGGATTAGAGCTGAGCTACTTTCATTCGATGATTGCCTTCATCGGTGAGTGTGAGCTGAAAACGCGTGACGAGTTGCCTGAACATGTATTGACAGGTGGTATGGTCTCGTATGTAAAGAAGAAGCAAGATAAGATACTCACTGAAGATGAGGTCGCATCTATCGTTGAGCAGATTAATAGCAATAGATTTAGCAAGTCTTGGCGCACCAACAGAGAGCATAAAGCCTATCTAAAAGACAAGCATAGTAATCCAAGCCAGAATACAAATAAACAGCCTAGCGGTAACGCTAATGATAAACCAATTGTTAAAGTGGCTAATAGGCCTATACTAGAGCCGATAGTAAAAGAGACCGCTAAACGAGCTATTCTAAAAAGTAGAGAAGTGCATCGATGGTCTGGTCAGACTGAAATTGAATCTAGCGAGTTACCAATTGATAGTATGGACACTCAGCAGGCAATCACTCAGTATACAGTTACATCGCACAATATCGCTGATAAGGTTTTTCTTACGCCGTTTGAGGTTGTAGAGCCTGAACTAGCAGCGAGTTCTTCTGCGACAATTGAGGTGATAGACCATACAGCTGATGTGATTCAAATACCAATCTGTCCAAGGTGTAACGGTGAGATGATCAAGCGTGTGGCAAAAAAAGGCCTGAATCAAGGTCAGACCTTTTTTGGTTGTAGCAACTTTCCTAAGTGCCGCGGTGTGGTTAATATTGATTAGTCGTTAATCATCTTAACCTTAGTCACCTTAACCATATATCTCTTCTAAACGTAAACAAGCTACCAATCGACCGTCCCATTCGCGCAGTTGTGGCTCTACTTCGCTGCATTGCTGCTTGGCATAGGGGCAGCGTTTATGTAGGGCGCAGCCACTTGGTGGATTAAGCGGACTTGGCAGCTCACCTTGTAGGGTCAAATCATTTTTATGACCATTTACCGTTGGGGCAGCAGCTAGTAACGCGATGGTGTAAGGATGTTTTGGCGCATTATAAATCGCTTCTTTGGGGCCGTGCTCAACAGCTTGACCCAAATACATCACCATCACATCATCAGCGACGTGGCGCACGACGGATAGATTGTGCGAGATAAAGACGTAAGCGGTGCGATATTCATCCTGCAAATCCATAAATAGATTTAAGACTTGCGCCTGAATGGAGACATCGAGTGCGGAAGTTGGCTCATCAGCGACGACGATTTTAGGGTTGAGCATCATCGCGCGGGCGAGAGCAATCCGTTGGCGCTGACCACCCGAAAACATATGCGGATAACGACCAGCATGTTCGGGACGTAGACCAACGTTTCTCATCATCTCGTTGATTTTGTCACGCTTTTCTTCTTTAGACAATTTGGTATGGATATCCAATGGCTCAGTCAACTGATAGACGATAGTATGGCGTGGGTTCAAGCTGCCATAAGGGTTTTGGAATACCATTTGAATTTCAGTACGCAGCTCTTTTAGTGCCTTTCTGCTATAGCCAGTGGTGCCTTCATCGTTGATAAATAGCTCACCATGTGTAGGTGCTTCGATCAGTGTCAACTGGCGGGCAAGGGTGGATTTGCCGCAGCCTGATTCACCAACGACGGCCAATGTCTTGCCAGCTTCAAGCTCGAAAGAGACACCATTGAGCGCTTTTACGTAGGCCTTTGCTTTGCCCAGACCTTGTGATACTGGGTAGTGCTTGTGTAGATTGTCTGCTTTTAGGACCACTTTATTACTCATACTTGGGACTCCAAAGTAGCAGCGTGAGAGGGGCGAGAGGTAATATTAGAATCAATACAACGTACCTTGCCAGTAGGTGTATCTAATATAGGTGGCGGTACTTCGCAAGCAGGTTCTTTATACGGGCAACGAGGAGACAGTAAGCAGCCAGCTGGTCGATCGTATTGACTGGGTACGACACCGGGCAAGCTGTTTAGACGGTCTTGACCGATAGCCAGTTCAGGGATGGCTTGTAGCAATGCCTCGGTATAAGGATGTGCAGGATTTTGAAAAATCTCTGGCACGGTACTGGTTTCCACCACTTGTCCCGCATACATGACCGCGACATCACGTGAGTTCTGTGCGACCAGTCCCAAATCGTGGGTAATTAATACCATGGCCATTTGTTTTTCGCGTTGCAATCGGCTGAGCAAATCCATGATTTGCGCTTGTACGGTGACATCCAGAGCCGTAGTCGGTTCATCTGCGATAAGTAGTTTTGGCTCGCAAGCAATCGCCATCGCTATCATGACTCGTTGACTCATACCGCCTGATAGCTGATGCGGATAGACCTTGAGACGATTCTTTGCATCGGGCATCTCAACCAATTCTAGCAGTTCTAATATGCGCGTCTGTACGGCGGCGCCTCGTAAACCAAGGTGCTTGCGTAACACTTCACCTAACTGCATCTCAACAGTAAAGCTTGGATTTAGGCAAGACATCGCATTCTGAAAAATCATAGAGATGTCTTTACCAATGATGCCACGTCTCTCTTTGGCTGACATACTGAGCATGTCTTTATTGTCAAAGACCACTCGCTGTGCGCGAACGGTCGCAGAAGGTGGCAACAGCCCCATCAGCGCCATCATAGTGACTGACTTACCTGAGCCAGATTCACCCACGACAGCGATGACCTCACCTTGGGTTATCTTTAACGATACATCATCGACTGCGCGAAAGGCACGCACTCCTTGTCCAAAAGTGACAGACAGGTTCTCAATATCTAGCAATAACGGAGAGTCTTTTGTTGATGCACCATTCATAGACGTATGAGTGATAGGAGTATTAATTAATGGTTCAGTCATCTTAAGTCACCTGCTTTAATTTAGGATCTAGCGCATCGCGTAAGCCATCACCAGTCAGGTTAATCGATAGTGCAGCTAAGAAGATAGCGACACCCGGCCAGATTGCTAGCCAAACATTACTTTGAATATATTGACGTGCCGTACCTAGCATCGCGCCCCATTCGGCATCAGGTGGCTGTACGCCAAAGCCTAAGAAACCAATCGCACCCGCTTCTAAAATAGCAGACGAGAAAATCATCGTCGCCTGTACGATAAGCGGTGCCATACAGTTGGGTAAAATGGTGATAAACAATAAACGCAGTACGCCAGCACCCATCACTTGTGAAGCAATAAAGTACTCACGTTGTAGCTCCACCATCGCAGTCGCACGAGTTAACCGAATAAAAGGCGGCGTACAGACCAGTGCGATTGTAATAATCGTATTGGTCATAGATGGCCCTAAGATAGCAGCAATGATAATGGCCAATAGCAAGCTCGGATATGACATCAGGATATCATTGACCAACATGACCGCTTTGCCCCAGACCTTTGGCCAAAATGCGGCACTCAGACCTAAAGAAATACCAACCAACATCGCCAGAGTTGTCGCGCTTAGACCGATAAACAATGAATAACGCGCGCCATACATCACTCGAGACAATGTATCTCGGCCTGCATCATCAGTGCCTAGCCAAAACATCGCATTGCCGCCATCTAAAAAGGCAGGTGGCAATTGCTCTTGACCGGTGAACAGCTCGTAAGGATCGTGAGGCGCAATAGCAGGCGCAAGTATGGCAACTAGAACCATCAATGCCAGTACGATAAAACCAATCACGGCGCCTTTGTTTCGGCAGAACGTCGATAAAAATAGCTGCCAAGATGACGGCGGTGTGGCTGCCATCAGATTGACATCAGAGGGGAGAACAGAAGGCTTCATGAGCATTTCCTATAGTGGCTAGCGCAGTGACATTTTTTAGAATCTTATTCATAAAAAAGTACTAAGCATTGCTAAAACTTCACTTGAGCGCTAATCATCACTATTTATAATGTGAGTATTTATTAATGTTAAATTAAGAAGTATGGCGAATACGTGGATTGATCAGACCATACAAAATATCAATAAATAAACTAACCAAAATCAGAGCGGTGGCGACCAATAAAATACCATTTTGTACAATAGGGTAGTCACGAGTGAAAAACCCATCGAGTAGCCAATTACCAACGCCTGGCCAACTAAAGATAGTCTCGGTAATAATGGCACCTGCAAGTAATGTCGCCATCTGTAGGCCAACGACGGTAACCACAGTAATCAAGGCGTTACGCATGACATGAACCAGTATTACTCGGCGTGGAGATAAGCCTTTGGCTCGTGCTGTACGCACATAGTCTTCATCTAATACCTCTAGCATTGCAGAGCGTGTCATCCGCGCAATCATCGCTAACGGAATGGTCGATAAGGCTATAGAGGGCAATATAAAGTGTTTGACCACGTTCCAAAACGCGCCAGGCTCTCCTGAGCTTAGTGAGCCGAGTAACCATGACCCATACAGTGGTTGCACATCTAAAAACTGTGCGACAGATATCACCCCAGCGACGGGCAGTAGACCTAAATAATGAGCGAAGATACCAGTCAGGATAGGGCCCAATAAATAGATGGGCATAGAGTAACCTGCCAACGCGCCTGACATGAGGGTGTAATCAATCCATGTACCACGGCGCAGGGCAGCAAAGATGCCTAAGCTGACACCAATGACACTAGCGATGACAATAGCGCATAATGCTAACTCTAAAGTAGGAACAAAATGGGCAAAGAAGTCTTGCAATACGGGCGTACGAGTACGAAAAGACTGACCAAAATCACCCGTTAAGATACCAGTCAAATAATCCCAATACTGGGCGACGAGCGGTTTGTCTAATCCTAGTCGTTCAAGAGCACGAGCATGTAGCTCTGGATCGACCATACGCTCACCCATCATAATCTCGACCGCATCTCCAGGTACGAGACGAATCAGAGTAAAAGTCGATAGAGTTAGACCAAGATAGACGGGTATTAAAATGGCAATACGACGCAGAATATAAAGTAGCATGGGCTGCTCAATAGTTGTGTTTCAATGATTAGAGTATTAGCGATGATGAAGAGATCCGCGACAAAGCGCTTAATTCATATTATTCATATCATTTATATAAATTCGGCTGGAGCAGAGTATCTGACCCAGCCGCACTTATATGAATGAATAAAATGAATAAATTGCTTACGTCGTAACGGAATTAATCAGTCAAGGTTATTCAACTTTTACACCATCGAAGCGTATTGAGCCAAGTGGGCTGATTTTATAATCGACAACGTTTGGTGCGGTGAATACGGTCACTACCGAGTGTGCCATTGTTGTCCAAGGAAGCTGCTCTTTGAATATCTGCTGAGCTTGCTCATATTCACTGACACGCTCATCTTGATTGTTAATCTGACGGGCATTGGTCACCAAATTATCGAAGTCTTTGTTACACCAGCGCGAGTAGTTGTTACCACCGACCGCGTCACAAGACAATAACGAACCAAGCCAGTTGTCTGGATCACCATTATCGCCAGTCCAACCTGCTAGAATGACATCAGGCTCGCCTTTAGCAGCGCGTTTTAGGTACTCGCCCCACTCATAAGTCACAAGTTTGGTATCGACGCCAATCTTCGCCCAATCGGCTTGTAGCATTTCAGCCATTAGCTTGGCATTTGGGTTGTACGGACGCTGAACTGGCATATACCACAGATTGATAGAAAGATTATCCGCGCCAGCTTCTTTGATTAGTGCTTTTGCCTTTTCGACGTCGTAAGGCGCATCTTTAAGTGACTCATCATAGCCCCACTGCGTTGGCGGCATTGGGTTGGTTGCCTTGAGGCCTTCGCTCTGATAAACCGCATTGATAATAGCGTCTTTGTTGATCGCCATATCTAATGCTTGACGCACTTTAAGATCGCTCAGTTGAGGTTTTTCTACGTTATAACCGACATAGCCGACGTTGAAGCCAGGCTGATCCAGAACGGTGGCTTTACCTGATTTTTTAACAGATTCGATTTCGGCAGGTTTTGGATAAGCGGACACGTGACATTCGCCAGCTTGCACTTTTTGAGCACGAACAGCTGAGTCTTTAGTGATGACAAACACTAAGTTGTCGATATAGATGTCGTCTTTATTCCAATAGTCTGGATTCTTGGTATAACGAATTTGTGCGTCTTTTTGATAAGAAGTAAAGACGAAAGGTCCAGTACCGACGGGCTTAGTATTGATATCAGCAGCATTGCCAGAGGCTAGCAATTGATCTGCGTACTCAGCAGAACCAATATAAGCAAAAGGCATCGCTAGGTTCTGTAGGAACGGCGCATTGGTTTCGCTAAGGGTGATTTTTACCGTATAGTCGTCGACCTTTTCGATATTAGAGATAATATCAGGTAGTCCCATGCCGACCGAATATGGGAATTCAGCAGGATAAGCTTTATTAAATTCAAAGTCTGGGTCAGTGATACGTTCTAGTGTAAAGACAATGTCATCCGCGTTGAAATCGCGAGTCGGAGTAAAGTAGTCAGTTGTACCGAATTTAACCCCTTTGCGTAGATTAAAGGTATAAGTCTTGCCGTCTTCGCTAATATCCCAGCTTTCAGCAAGTCCTGGTTGAATCTCAGTTTCTGCTCTTTTAAATTCTACCAAGCCATTATAAATAGGGAAGGCACTCGCATCAAAATCCGTACCTGAAGTATATTGCGCTGGATCAAATCCGGCAGGGCTACCTTCTGAGCAATAGAGCAATGTTTTGGCGGCTTTGGCATCTGAGCTAGCGGCAGAATCATCCGTAGTTTTGTTGTCTCCACTACAGGCGCTGATACCTAAGACAAACGTCGCCAACATCGTAAGTTTGAAGAGTGATTTTTGCATTATTACATCCTATGTAATGGTAGGTAGGTACTCATGTATCCATATGTTCGTACTCGATTATGAATACGATGAGAAAGCGTTTAGTGACCTCTAAAGCATCTATCTATAAAATGTTTCATATATACAAAATAAAACATATTAAGGGTTGTTATAACTTTAAATTATATAGATTGAAACTAAAAATATAAATAAGTCGTTCGAATATACTCTCTTAATCTGTGATAATGCAAGCAATAAATCGACTAATTTTGATAAAAAAAGCACAGTTTTGCTATATTTAGCATCAACAGGATATTGAATACTAAATTCTATGGCTTTATGTTTATTTATTCTAAGTAGCAAAGAGACACATTTTTAGATTGCTAATGAGTTACAATGTTACTAAGTGTAAACAGTTAGAAATAATAAAGTTATGTCCCTTTGACGTGCCCAAATATAAGCCGTTTACCCAATACAGCATTAAACAGGGTTATGATTCGCCTTAATGAGATCGGCTATTTTTTCGGCAATCATAATAGTTGGCGCATTGGTATTGGCGCTAATAAGCGTTGGCATCACTGATGCATCGATGACTCGCAATCCGCTCACACCTCGTACCTTTAATTCCAAATCAACCACAGAGCTGTCATCTGAGCCCATGCGGCAAGTGCCTACTGGGTGATAGATGGTATCTGACTTATTTCTGATATAGCCGAGCATGCCGTCTTTTTCGAGGTAAGGGGCAGGGTAGTCTTCAGTAATGTACTTAGCGAGTGCAGACTCTTGCATGATGGCGCGAGTACGCTCGGCACCGGCAACCATATACTCTACATCTTTTGGATGCGACAGATAGTTTGGATCGATCAAGACAGCATCGGAGGGGTCGGCTGAGTCCAGTCGTACAGTGCCTCGACTTTCAGGCCGTAAGTAGCAACTGTGACAAGAGACAGCAAATCCGCGTCTGAGATCGCGACCGTGCTCTATCACGCGCGAGATGACAAAGTGCAGCTGTGTATTTGGCCACTCCTTTGGGTCATCACCGACGCTAAAGAATGCACCTGCTTCTGCATAGTTGGTAGACAGCAGCCCTGTGCCGTCTTTTCTCCACTGCCGAATGCTTTTGGTCAATGTCGAAATCGATGCCATGCCAATACCGATGACGTCAGTAGTATTGACCTCGTAATCAAAGACGACGTCTAAGTGATCCTGCAAATTACCACCGACTTCAGGTGCATCTACTACCACATCGATACCATGAGACTGCAAATGCTCTGCAGGGCCAATACCTGAGAGCATCAGGACTTTGGGCGAACCAAATGCGCCACCTGATAGTAGGACTTCATGACGCGCCGTGACAGTATGTTCGACACCGTCTTTTTCGTAGACGACGCCTGTCGCTTGATTGTCTTCGATAATGACGCGGTTAGCCTGCGCATGAGTGATGACAGTTAGGTTGGAGCGGTTTTGGACAGGATGTAGATAGGCGGCCGCGGCAGAGCAGCGTTGGCCTTGTTTTTCACCATGGAAATGAGTGACTTGATACAACCCTGTACCGTCTTGCTTTTCGCTATTAAAGTCAGGGTTGTGATCTAGACCATTGGCAATCGCAGCTTCTACGAATGCTTTGGAGATGTCTCGTGGACTGAGTAGGTCGCTAACATGCAGCGGCCCGCTATCACCATGTAGATCATCGCTACCACGAATATTATTTTCAGCTTTGATAAAGTAAGGCAATACATCGTCAAATCCCCAGCCAGTACAGCCTTGCTCTACCCAACGTTCATAATCTAGCTTACTACCACGTGTATAGATCATGGCATTGATAGCTGATGAGCCGCCCAGACATTGTCCACGCGGCTGAAAACCTTTACGGTTATTAAGGTGCTCTTGCGGGGTGGTGTGAAAGCACCAATTGTTTAATTTCAGCGGTTTACCAGGAACCATAAGAATCAGTCCAGCAGGTACGCGTACTGCTAGATCTTTGCCCTCACTGCCGTATTCTAATAAACAAACACTGATATCTGGGTTTTCAGTGAGACGGCTAGCGAGCACGCAACCCGCCGAACCTCCTCCGACGATGACATAGTCAAATGTTGTGTCAAATTCCATTTTATATTCCTTATAGCATCCATGCTAATTAAAATAGGGTACGCTTTACAGTAACTATTATTCTGCTGAAATAATAAAATAAAAATGACTCTGCGGTATCTGTTTGCGTCAATATCGTAGGACAAGCTAAGACTGTTATATTCGGTACATCGTCTGGAATTAATGCTACTTAATGTTGCGTCAAACGTCCTTATATCGCACAGATTTCTGAGCGTACGATAAAGCGTTTGCCTTCAGGGATTTCTAACGAAAAACTCGCACCGCGCCCATTGACGACATCAATGGTGAGATCCGTATGTTGCCATAGCTTGTACTGTGCCTTACCCATATAAAATGGACAGCCAGCAAGCTCACCAACCAACACATCCTGACCACCCACTTTGAACTCTCCTAATGGATAGCACATGGGCGAGCTACCGTCACAGCAGCCACCTGATTGATGAAACATCAGCTCACCGTGCTTAGATTTCAATAGCTCAATTAACGCTTTACAAGATTCTGTTGCTGCCAGTTTCATATCGTACTCCTTCTTATGGCCCATCCATGGTTTATATAATTGCTCTCTAGTATCAGTATGCCACAGTCAAATCAAAAAGGTCGCATCATCTTCAGACACATCACAACTGGCATATGACTAAAAAGATACGACCTTCGGCTGATAATTGACAGTTGGAATAACTATGTAATAAGCTTATAACACTGTCATTTTACTATCCGTTATTGATTATAGTCGATGACGATACGACCTTCGATTTTGCCATTACGCATCCGCTCAAAAATATCATTGATGTTCTCTAACGGCTCAGCTTTGACGGTCGCTTTGACTTTGCCAGCCGCTGCCATATCTAGCGACTCTTGTAAGTCAAGACGTGTGCCAACGATAGAGCCGCGTATGGTGATACCATTGAGTACAGTATCAAAGATTGACACCGGGAAGTCGCCAGTGGGGAGCCCGTTACATACTAAAGTACCACCGCGACGTAACATGCTTAAGGCTTGATCAAAAGCTTTTGATGATACTGCAGTGACTAACACGCCATGAGCGCCACCGATTTTTTCTTGTAGCAACTCGCCTGGGTCTGTATTTTTGGCATTTACCGTCACTGTTGCCCCCAGCTTTTTGGCGAATTCAAGTTTTTCGTCATCAATATCAACAGCAGCAACATTGAGCCCCATGGCAATGGCATATTGTACAGCCATGTGACCAAGGCCGCCGATACCTGAAATAACAACCCAGTCGCCTGGCTTGGTGTCGGTCATTTTAAGACCTTTATATACCGTGACGCCCGCACATAAAACAGGGGCAATCTCAATGGAGTCGACACTCTCAGGAATAATGCCAACATAGTTGGCATCTGCAAGGACGTATTCTGCAAAGCTACCGTTCACTGAGTAACCAGAGTTTTCTTGCTTTTTACATAAGGTTTCCCAGCCACCCAAGCAATGCGTACAGTGACCACAAGCAGAGTATAGCCATGGCACACCAACGCGGTCACCTGCTTTGACATGAGTTACGCCGTCACCGACCGCCGTGATCACGCCAACACCTTCATGGCCTGGGATAAATGGTGGGCTTGGCTTAACAGGCCAGTCCCCCTCAACCGCATGCAAATCAGTATGACAGACGCCTGAGGCGTGCATTTTGACAACTATTTGCCCAGCACCTGCGGTTGGAATGTCGACTTCTTCGATTTTTAAGTCTTGACCGAACTCATGTAATACAGCGGCTTTCATTTTGTTAGTCATAATAAGCTCTCTTTTATGGGTGATTGATAAATGTTGATATAAAAAGTTGTTGCGATATTGCATTCAAAATATGCAAACACCTTATTTTGAACGCAAGACTGCTACAAATTTTTCCTGCTGTGCGCCTAAGCGCATTAGAGGATATAAAAATTCGTCTCAGTTTTTTTATTTAGATCGTTGTAGCGAGCGGGCTATGTAACACTTGTGATAACCCGCTCCATGATTAGCAATGATGGTTTAGAAGAAGCCCATTTTTTTCTGACTGTACGACACCAGCATGTTTTTGGTTTGCTGATAGTGGTCGAGCATCATTAAATGGTTTTCACGTCCGATACCAGATTGTTTGTAACCACCGAACGCCGAATGTGATGGATAAATATGATAGCAGTTGGTCCATACGCGGCCTGCTTGGATACCACGTCCGAAGCGATATGCCTTGTGTACACTACGGGTCCATACACCAGCGCCTAAACCATACAAGGTGTCATTGGCAATCTGCATGGCTTCGTCATCGTCTTTAAAAGTAGTCACGGCAAGGACAGGTCCAAAGATCTCTTCTTGGAACACGCGCATGTCGTTGGTGCCCTCAAAGATCGTTGGCTTGACGTAGTAACCGTCTGTCAAGTCGCCATCGTGCTTAGCTTGCTCTCCGCCGACGAGCACTTTTGCGCCTTCTTTTTTACCGATGTCGAGATAAGATAAAATTTTCTCTAGTTGGTCTGAGCTGGCTTGCGCGCCAATCATGGTGTCGGTATCGAGTGGGTTGCCCATTTTGATGGCCTCGACACGGGCGATACAGCGTTTGATAAACTCATCATAGATGCTCTCATGAACGAGTGCCCGCGATGGACAGGTGCAGATTTCACCTTGGTTCAGTGCAAACATCACTAGACCTTCGACCGCTTTGTCCAAGAAGTCATCGTCCTCATCCATAACATCGGCAAAGAAGATGTTAGGGCTTTTGCCACCAAGCTCTAACGTCACTGGAATGATGTTTTCGCTCGCGTACTGCATAATGAGGCGGCCAGTCGTGGTCTCACCTGTAAAGGCAACTTTATTGATACGAGGGTTTGAGGCAAGTGGTTTACCCGCTTCGACACCAAAGCCATTGACGACGTTTAGCACGCCCTTTGGCAAAATGTCAGCGATACCGATGGTCTCTAACATGAACAGAATAGAAACTGGCGTTTGTTCGGCTGGCTTTAGAACGACACAGTTACCAGCAGCAAGGGCAGGTGCTAGCTTCCAAACGGCCATTAGGATAGGAAAGTTCCAAGGAATGATTTGACCGACGACACCAAGTGGCTCATGAAAATGATAAGCCACAGTGTCTTCGTCAATCTGACTGATACCGCCTTCTTGTGCGCGAATGGCGCTGGCAAAATAACGGAAGTGATCAATGGCTAGAGGGATGTCGGCTGCGAGTGTCTCACGAACAGGCTTGCCATTTTCGTAACATTCGGCAATCGCAATCGCTTCTAGATTGGCTTCCATGCTGTCAGCTATTTTGAGTAACAAGTTGGCACGTTCAGTAACACTGGTTTTGCCCCATGCGTCTTTGGCAGCATGCGCCGCGTCTAGGGCTTTTTCGATATCGGCTTCTTTTGAGCGGGCGACTTGGCAAATAGTTTTACCATCGATGGGGCTTGTGTTATCAAAATACTCTCCATCGATAGGAGCGGTCCACTCACCATTAATAAAGTTATCGTATTTTTCGCGGAACTGAACAGGGCTACCTTCCGTATTGGGATTTGCATACAGCATGAAACACTCCTTGTTGTGTTGTTTGTTTTATCGGATAATACAAGCGCAATTTTATCTATCCTAATATCTGTTATCGCAAAACAATATCAGTTGATGTTGTGATTGATTAACATCAATTGCTCTCTGTACGCGTTCCATACTACTCGGCTTCTGCTGATAATCATACTAAAATTTTATAATGACTGATGAGTTAACACATAACAGGAAGTTTGCTTTAATGGCCATGATTTTATTGCTGTAAAGCCTAGAATGCATAGGCTTGGTATTTATGATCAAAGCAGATACTTTACGGACAAAATTAAAAGATAAGCTATTGATTTTTTGCATTTATAAAAAATAAAGCATTTTTTATCTATATTCTATTGACAATTGTTTATTTTATTGTCGATACCTCAAGGTTGCACAGCCCGCAAATTTTAGGTGATTTTAGGCAAATGTTGCGTTTTTTTCCATTATGATGATGGTTTTATTATTCTCTTTTTTCACATTACTGGCTGGTTTGAATCTATGCGTCAATCTTCTGCTCTCGATATCTTAAAAACAGGTCAAAATGTCTTTTTAACGGGCTCAGCAGGCTCAGGTAAGACCTATACGCTCAATCAATATATTGATTATCTACGCGCTCGCCGTGTGCCTGTTGCGGTGACTGCCAGTACCGGTATTGCTGCCACGCACATGAACGGCACAACGATTCATAGTTGGTCAGGTATCGGTATCAAGGATGAGCTGTCTGATCGAGATTTGACAAATTTATCACGCAAGCAGTTCTTAGCAGACAGACTAAAAGATACAGCGGTATTGGTTATCGATGAGATATCAATGCTACATGCCAAGCAGCTTAACTTGGTTAGCCAAGTCCTCAAGCATGTCCGCAAAAATAACAAAGCCTTTGGTGGTATACAAGTCGTTGTCGCAGGAGACTTTTTTCAGTTACCACCGATTGGCAGTAAAGGTGAGACGAATCGTGAAAAATTTGCCTTTATGTCTGAGGCGTGGCTCGACGCCAAATTCCACATTTGCTACTTGTCTGAACAGCATCGTCAAGTCAGCGATGCAGCCAATGGCGGTCTCGATTTAGACGATATTCTTAACCAAATCCGCCGTCAGGAAGTGACCTTTGAAGCGATTGCCGCTTTAGAAGCGACGTATGACCAGAGTGTCGATATCAAGCGTACGCGTCTTTATACCCATAATCTCAACGTTAATAAAATCAATGACAAAGAATTGGCGTCTCTCGATGGCGAGATGATGCGTTTTGAGGCGACGGCAACAGGCGATAGTAAGCTGGTTGAGACGCTAAAAAAGACCGTACGTACCCAAGACGAGCTGATTCTTAAAGTCGGCGCCAAGGTGATGTTTATCAAAAACAATGCCGAGCTTGGTGTCTCTAATGGGACGATGGGCGAGTTGATTGGTTTTGCTGCTGTCAAAATAGATGATAAAGACAGTAGTGACGCGTTAATCGAAGACGATAGCAGCGATGACGCTGATGAGGATGCTGCTGGCGAAAAAACGACAAAAGGTAAAAAGCCCGCTGCTAAAAAAGACAAGGAAAAACCAAAGTCAAAGAAACCAACAACCCAAAAAATGCCTGTCGTGCGGCTTAATTCAGGACGAGAAGTTATCGCTGAGCCTGAAGAGTGGATTATCGAAGATGAAACGGGTGACGTGCTGGCAAGTTACTTACAAGTGCCGCTTTGTCTGGCATGGGCGATTACCATTCATAAATCGCAGGGCATGACCCTCGATGCGGCTGAAATCGATTTGTCGCGTACTTTTGAGCTGGGACAAGGCTATGTAGCATTATCACGCCTCAAATCGCTATCAGGTCTACAGCTGCTGGGTATGAACGATATGAGCTTGCAACTCGATCCATTGGCTCGCGGCGCAGACAAGCGGTTTCTAGTACTGTCTGAAGAAGCGGATGCCAACTATGCGATGCTAGATGAAGAAAGCATGCAGCAGGCACATGAAAAATTCGTCCTGAAGTCAGGTGGAACATTGAGCAAGTCGGTAATCGATGCTTATGCTACGCTACAAAAGAAACGCCGCGAACAACAGCAAGCGAAAATCGATAAAAAACAGAAGTTAGGCAATCAGGTCTCTGACAAATCAGACAGTACTCTACTTGCGACAAGAGTGTTGTTAGAAGAGAGTTTGACCATTGCGGAGATATCACAAGCCCGTCAGTTGTCACAGTCGACCATCATGCGTCATATTGCTGACCTAAAATCACAAGATCCAAGTCTTGCCTGCGATCATTTGCGTCCAGATAATGAGGTAATGACAGCCGTTGGCAATGCCTATGTCGTTATTAAAGTCGCTAATAATCCAAATGACTTCAATGATGACGGTAGCATCAAGCTGCGTCCGATATTTGATCATCTTAAGCAAAGCATTGACTACAATACCATTCGCCTCGCATTGATTTTTATCACCCCATAGTTTTGCTGCTTATAATTTTATTGCCTATAACTTTTTACCATTAGTTTTATAGGCTTTATTTTTGCTATTTTCAGCATTCAGCATTCAGCAATCATTAGCGTACTCAACGTGATAACGCTCAGTTTTTACTCCCATTTATAGCGATACCCTTTATGTCCGATGTTATGCCTGATTTTTCGAGCGCTACTTATCAATTGACCTCTGACCCGACAGCGGCGACGTTCCGTACTACTGGTGAGCATACACAGCCACTGAGAGTCGCTATCAATGGCTTTGGTCGGATAGGGCGCAATGTACTTCGTGCTTTGCTAGAGCGCTTTGAAGTGTTGGGCCGTGCGATTCATGTAGTGGCAATTAATGATTTGGCCCCAGCGGATATCTTGCTGCATTTACTCAAGTTTGATAGCACCCATGGTCGTCTCAGTCGATTAGGCGTAAATGCTGAGATTGTAGAGAGTAAGTCAGGTGATACGAGCAAGACTGAGCTTTGTCTGACCAAAAACAACCTAACTTACTGCATCAATATGCTATCAGAGCCTAATCCTCAAAATTTACCTTGGCAGGCGCTGGGTGTCGATGTGGTTTTAGAATGTACGGGGCATTTTCGCTCGTATGAGCAGGCGACGCTACATATCGATGCTGGCGCGCAGCAAGTAATTATCGGTGCCGCGCCATTTGATGATGTGGATGCCTGTATCGTCATGGGTGTAAATACCGATGCGCTCACGCTTGAGCTACCGATTATTTCTAGTGTTTCTTGTACCACGCAGGCATTGGTACCGTTGATTGATACGCTTGATAAAGCGTTTGGTGTGCAGTCCGCCATGATGACAGAGATTCATGCAGTCACTGCTGATCAGACGGTGCTCGATCAAGCACATCGAGACCCAAGACGGGCGCGCGCTTCTGGCTATAATATTATCCCAACGACGTCCAGTAGTATCGCTGCCACAGAGCGGGTGCTACCAGCCATGGTTGGCAAGATAAATGGACACTCGATACGGGTGCCAACTATCGACGTGGCTGCGATTGATGTCACCTTTGTATTTGATACGCCAAATGTCGATATCGAGACAGTACGAGAAGTACTCAAATCTGCCAGTCAGGCGCATTTGCATGACATCATGGCCTATACCGATGAGCCGTTGGTATCTAGTGATTTTATCCATCAGACTGAGTCGCTTATCATTGATGGTCAGCAGCTTATGCAAGTGGGCGGTCAATATAAGGTTTTTGCATGGTATGATAATGAATGGGGCTATGCAAATAGGCTGCTCGATATGTGCTTACATCTGGCCTCAAGCAAGCGTTAATGCACCAATTTACAAGTATTCGAAAATTAATTGAGTTTTTTTAGTTTAGGGGCTTGCATTATAAAATGATATCTATATAATGATGCACCAATGGAGACGTGGCAGAGCGGTTGAATGCACCGGTCTTGAAAACCGACAAGGGTTAATAGCCCTTCGAGAGTTCGAATCTCTCCGTCTCCGCCAAATTCGAAAAAGCCCCAATCAGCAATGATTGGGGCTTTTTTTTATGGTATTGATAAAAGTATTAATTAGTACCTTCTATAAAATCCTCAATAGTAGGTTATACAGCTACTTCACTAACGAATTTTCAAATTCGATTGTCTGATCATCTATTAAGGTAAGCGTACCTTTATTAATCTCGATAGTGATGCCACTAGCATTTTTGATAGCGCGCATGACATTGATATCTTCAATGCTGCTTTCAATAATGATCTTGCCAGACTGTTCTGGTGCGATAGGTGGATCAAACGTTGTCAAAGGCACATTAAAGTTTTTGCCCTTTGTTAGGTTGGCATCCTTCATGGTCAGCGTCCCCTTAAAGCTTTTTATCGCGCCTTTGCCATGATTGGATAGCATAAACTGCATTTTGACTTGATTTAAGCTATCGCTATCACTGGTTTTCACAGGGAGCAGGGCGACAGGATACATCTGTGCGGTAGCATTAGTCGCCTGACCTTTGACAATTGGGCTTTTCTTACCCGTTGGGTTGTTTGGATGCAGCCGCTCGTATTCACGCTGTTGTATTAGCGCTTGCTTGATAGTGGTGCGCGGCATGGCTCCTGATTCATAAGCATCGCTCAATTTCATGCGCAGCATATATCGACTGAGTACCTGTTGATCGGCCTCAGACAACTGCTCAAAAGTTTGCCCTAGCTTTTTTTGCCATTGGTTAGAATCTGTCGGTATGGTTATTTTACTTGGATCAGTTTGCGGCGATGAGCAGCCAGTCGCAATCACTAGCATTGCTACCGTCATGGTTGAAAACAAAGTTTTGTTGAAATGCTGATGTAAGCCCGTCATCGTACCCCTCCTTACAGATCTTTATTATGTTGAAACCTTATAAATAGTCGCGACTATATGCTTAATATACCTTGTTTAAACATCTGTTGTGTTTAATTATGGCTAACTAAAATCGCAAATATCGCAGAGTACTTAAAAACATATGTACTATGAATCAGGTGCAAGAAGGACATAACAAGAAGAGAGTTAGAGAAGAATCAGTAATGCTTTAACTTTTATAGCAGCCACAAAAAAGACCAAGCTCGCGTTAGCAAACTTGGTCTGTTTTATTTTAATATTATCTAGCAGCGATACTATTAATTGTTTAATCGTTGTCTTGCAACTCAGATAGCGGGTGAGTGATGTTGTTATTATGCGTCACTACAATCGCTTCATCAATAATATGTTGGCTAACGCCGCGCTTACGTAGCGTTTCGATGAATACTTCATCATGGGCGAGCGTATAATCCTGATGGTCACGATCCAAGCCCTGACGAATATAAAGACGAATAAGCCCTTGAATGCGCTTAAAGCCTAAGTCTGATGACGTCGTTTCTAATAGACCAATCATTTCTTCAGACAAACGAATACTAATCGGGCGCATGATTTTTTGCGGATGATCAGAAAACTTATTTTTTATACGTACAGGTATCATAATAAACCATTACTTTTAGTGAGTAAGAGCGAAGCACTCAAACAAAAACGAACCCAATCAAAACTAATCTTACCATACAACAAAAATGTCTAAAAGAACACCACAGCCGTGCTAATATTATTAGAAGTAAATATAAAAGAAACAGCAATAAAAAAACCTCCATCAAATTATGATGAAGGTTTTTAGTATATGGCTCTCCAACCTGGGCTCGAACCAGGGACACACGGATTAACAGTCCGTTGCTCTACCAACTGAGCTATTGGAGAATAGCTGGTCATAACAGCAAGTTATTGACGCTTTATATTAAAGCAGTTAATTAGCTTGTTTGCGTTATGTGGGGCACATTTTAGCCAAGTCACTACAGGCTGTCAACCTTATTATGCGTTTAATTATAAATATTATCGCAATTATTGAAAATTAACGCCAATCCCTTATCAGATAGGCTATTTCAAGGCAGAACTCAATAGAAAATGACGATAAATGTGCTTTAGAAATAAAAAATATTTTCAGAAAATTTTATACGGCACCTGGACAAACGATAAGAATATAGAACCAGACGTAGATTCGGCAAAGTAAAACTGGATTTAAGGCTTTGTGTTTTTGAATACAAGGGTGGTGCGATACCGTTTGACACAATAAAGTTGCAAGACAGCCCTTCACATTGGCAGTAGAGTTCTATAAAATACCGACCATGTGGTTTCTTTGCTATGTTTTTTCATAGCATGCGTTGAACAAAAGCGGGTGTTCTAAAAATGAGTCCTACTACGATTGCCTACGGTTATCTGACTATTGCCATTATATGCGAAGTGGTGGGTACGACTTTTTTGATGAAGTCAGAGCAGTTCACCCGTTTGGTGCCAACTTTGATGATGGGCGCGCTCTATGCGGTTTCATTTTATCTAATGGCTCAGACGCTTAAGACCATACCGCTAGGTATTGCGTACGCGCTGTGGGGCGGACTCGGAATCGTACTGACATCACTCGTTGGTGTGGTGCTATTCAAGCAAAATCTTGATACAGCAGCAGTGGTCGGTATCGCGATGATTGTCGGCGGTGTTGTTGTGATGAACTTATTGTCTAATTCTGTGGTGCATTGATATGGAAAATGCTTATAAGCGTAAAAAACAGCCAGAAGTCATTCGTCGTGCGTTGTTAGATCAAGCAGCACGTATCACGCTTGAGCAAGGGCTATCTAAAGTGACGTTTCAGGCAGTCGCTGATGCGGTTGGGGTGACAAAGGGTGGGGTGATGCATCATTTTTCTACCAAAAATGCACTCGTGCTAGAAGTGTTTAATGATGCAATGGCTAAGTTTGAGGCAGAAGTAAACGCAGCAATGGCTGACGACCCTGTGCGTTATGGTTCTTTCACCCGCGCTTATATCGATGCCACGATTAGCTTGGGCGAAAAAGGGCAGGAAGAGTTTGATAATCAAGCCACTTTGTATGTATTGATGCTGGGTGATAGCGAGCTGCGTGAGTTGTGGGCTGCGTGGTCGAATGAGCAATTGGAAAAGCATAAAGCAACCGATAATACTGAAACGCTATGTATGGTGCGTTTGGTCGCTGATGGTATTTGGCTTTCTGATTTTTCAGGAATTAATATATCGGACAAAAAATCATTACGCGCGCGTTTGATAAAGATGACGCAACCTGAGAATGATTAAAACATAGCTCTCAAATAACTCATTAAAAAAACCTTAAGAAAGAACCACGTAAATTTTATTTTTTAAAACTTAAACAATGACGAAATTATTTGGTATAAGCGCTTTTTATAAAGCTTTTGCCAGTCGTCGACAGGAGAACTCATGACAGATCCAAAGACAAACCCAAATCCGAACCCAAATCTAAGTAACTTAACAGACATTATCGATTTAGAACAAGTACAAACCGCTTATATTAACGGTCGCTATCTGGCTGTTGATGAAACGCTGACTACTTTTGAAGATATTAATCCAGCGACCGGTGAAGTGCTCGCCACTATTCAGCAAACGACCGATGAGCAGATTAATGAAGCCGTTATTGCGGCGCAAAAAGGTCAAAAAGTTTGGGCAGCGATGACACCAGTTGAACGTAGTCGCATTCTACTAAACGCAGTAGCCATACTACGCGAACGCAATGATGTACTGGCATTACTTGAGACCAAAGACACGGGTAAAGCTTACTCTGAGACCAAGTATGTCGATATCGTCACTGGTGCCGATGTCGTTGAGTATTATGCAGGGCTTGCACCGATGATTGAAGGTCGTCAAATTCCGCTGCGTGATAGCAGCTTTGTTTATACTCGTCAAGAGCCGCTTGGCGTAGTCGCCGGTATCGGCGCATGGAATTATCCTATTCAGATCGCGATGTGGAAAGCAGCACCTGCACTAGCTGCTGGTAATGCGATGATTTTTAAGCCGTCAGAAGTCACCCCTTTGACTGCCTTAAAACTGGCAGAAATATTGACCGAAGCTGGATTGCCAGACGGTGTGTTTAACGTGGTACAAGGCAACTATGAAGTGGGTCAGGCGCTAACCGATCACCCAGATATCGCAAAAGTATCGTTCACGGGTGGCGTACCGACTGGCAAAAAAGTCATGTCGAGCGCAGCAAGCTCATCTCTAAAAGACGTAACTTTAGAGCTTGGCGGCAAATCACCATTGATCATATTTGATGACGCAGATATCGATACCGCTGCTGACATCGCTATGATGGCCAACTTCTACAGTACTGGTCAGGTATGTACCAACGGTACGCGCGTATTCGTCCCTAAAGCGCTACAAGCTAAGTTTGAGCAAGCGATCTTAACTCGTGTTGAGCGTATTAAGCTAGGCGACCCTATGGATGAGAACATCAATATGGGTCCACTGGTGAGCTTCCCGCACATGGAGCGCGTGCTTGGTTATATCGAGCAAGGTAAAAAAGGCGGCGCACGTCTGCTAACAGGTGGCGAGCGCGTTACAACAAACGAGCTTGCAAACGGTGCATTTGTCGCACCGACAGTATTCACTGATTGCACGGATGATATGACTATCGTACGCGAAGAAATCTTTGGCCCAGTGATGTCGATATTGACTTACGAGACCGAAGAAGAAGTTATTCGCCGCGCTAATGATACCGATTATGGCTTGGCAGCTGGGGTTGTTACTGCAGACCTAAAACGCGCACATCGAGTCATCGCTCAGATCGAAGCTGGTATCTGCTGGTTGAATACATGGGGCGAGTCGGCAGCACAAATGCCAGTAGGTGGTTACAAGCATTCTGGTATCGGCCGCGAAAACGGTATCGAAGCACTCGAACACTATACTCAGACCAAATCTATCCAAGTAGAGTTGGGTGCGTTTGAATCTGTCTTTTAATCAATCTTATTGAGAAAAATGAAGCCAGAAAGGTTGCTTATTAGCTTTTATTTAGCCTTTTTAGGACACCTTACTGACCCTAAACGATTTATGTTTTTTCAATATTATGGAGTATGTTATGACATCAACCACACCTGAGTATGACTATATTATTGTTGGAGCAGGCTCAGCAGGAAATGTGCTGGCCACGCGTCTGACCGAAGATGCCAGTATTAAAGTACTGCTGTTAGAAGCAGGTCGTCCAGATTATCGTTTTGACTTCCGTACCCAAATGCCAGCTGCGCTTGCTATGCCGCTACAAGGGATGACTTATAACTGGGGTTATAAGACAGATCCTGAGCCATACATGAATAAACGTGTCATGGACTGTGGCCGCGGCAAAGGGCTAGGTGGCTCATCATTGATTAACGGTATGTGCTACATCCGTGGTAATGCGCTAGATTTTGATGATTGGTCTAAAATAAAAGGCCTGTCAGACTGGACGTATTCGGATTGCTTACCGTACTTCAAAAAGCTAGAAAACTGTGACGCTGGCGAAAATGACTATCATGGCGTGGGCGGTCCTGTTGAAATGACTACCTCAAAACCAGGGGTCAATCCACTGTTCCAAGCTATGATTGAAGCGGGCGTACAAGCGGGCTATCCACGTACCGAAGATCTAAACGGCTATCAGCAAGAAGGTTTTGGTCCGATGGATCGATTCGTGACGCCTAATGGTCGCCGTGCATCAACGGCTCGCGGCTATCTTGATGGTGCCAAACCACGTAGCAATATTACGATTTTGACGGGTGCATTAACTGATGTAATTTTATTTGACGGCAAACGCGCCGTCGGTGTCAAAGTCGAGCACGAAGGCCAGACCAAAAACTTCCATGCCGCTCGCGAAGTGATTGTCTCATCTGGTGCGATTGCCTCACCGCAACTACTGCAGCGTTCAGGTATCGGTCCTGGTCAATGGCTAAAAGATGCTGGCGTGACTGAAATATTGGATCTGCCAGGTGTTGGTAACAATTTACAAGACCATTTAGAGCTATATATGCAGTATGAATGCAAACTGCCAGTGTCGATCGCGCCTGCCAATAAATGGTGGAATAAGCCTGCGATTGGTGCAGAATGGTTGTTCAATGGCACAGGTCTTGGTGCGTCTAACCAATTCGAAGGTGGCGGTTTCATCCGTACGGATGAGAAGTTTACCCATCCAAATATTCAGTATCATTTCTTGCCACTAGCCGTACGCTACGATGGCCGCAGTGCTGTGAAATCACACAGCTTCCAAGCACACGTCGGCTCACTGCGCTCACCGAGCCGTGGCCGCGTCAAGCTAAAATCACGTGATCCGAAAGCACATCCAAGTATCTTGTTTAACTATATGTCGCATGATCAAGACTGGCAAGAGTTCCGTGCTGCGATGCGTATCACGCGTGAGATCATGCATCAGCCAGCGCTTGATCCTTATCGTGGTCGCGCAATTGCACCGACCGATGATCTGGTCACCGACGCCCAGTTAGATGAATACGTACGCAATCATAGTGAGACGGCTTATCATCCATCTTGTACCTGTGCGATGGGTGAAGATAACGATTCGGTAGTAAACGGCGAAGGTCTGGTACATGGTATTGATGGCTTGCGAGTCGTCGATGCGTCTATCATGCCAAACATTATTAGTGGTAATCTCAATGCTACAACTATCATGTTGGCAGAAAAAATCGTCGACAAGATGAGAGGCGTACAGTTGCCACGTTCAACGGCAGATTACTATGTGGCTAATGGTGCACCACTACGCTCAGAGCCAATGCGCGATTATCTCTCGACGGTGTAGGCTGCAATATAAGCCTGCATACAGGATACTGAATAAATAACGATATGAGAAAATTTTAACCAAAAGGCCTTTCCAAGTAGAGGCCTTTTCTATCAGCGCTAACGTATTAGAATAATGAATACCGTTCAGGTTGAATTTGTTTATAATTTTATTAGCTTTTTATTTATTGGTACTGCTTTGTCCGTCATGCGGTTGGTTCCACGTTATACGGTTATAGATCATCAGTCTACTATTAGATGATGCCGGACAAAGCAATATCGGACCCTGTTTAATTTACCTATTGAGGTCTTTTATGTACAGTTCGCCATCACAAGATGTGACGAAACCTCTGACCCTAAACAAAACCGTGTTTATGGGCTCAGCTATTATTTCTATTTTATTGATAATCTGGACCATCGCTTTTCCAGATTATAGTGAGGCCTTGTTAAGCGCGAGCATGACTTGGGTATCAGACAAGTTTGGCTGGTATTATATGTTGGTGGTTGCCGCTTATAGTATCTTTGCGTTGTTTGTTGGTTTTTCTAAATACGGCGATATCAAGCTTGGTCAAGACCACGAAAAAGCACAATTTCCGTTTTTAGCGTGGGCGGCCATGCTGTTCTCAGCGGGTATTGGTATTGACCTGTTGTTCTTTGGCGCCTCTGAGCCTTTGATGCATTATTTGACCCCGCATACAGGCCTAGAGCCTGCGAGTGCTGAGGCCATGCGCGAAGCACTTGCGCAAACCTTTTTACATTGGGGTCTGCATGGTTGGGGTATTTATGCACTAATCGGTATGGCGCTGGCTTACTTTGCTTATCGCAAAAATATGCCACTCGCGCTACGCTCGCCGCTGACACCGATATTTGGTGAACGTTTAATCAAGGGCTGGCTAGGCGATGGTATTGATACTTTTGGCGTCGTCTGTACATTGATGGGTATTGCGACCAGTTTGGGTATTGGGGTATTGCAGGCAAATGCTGGCTTGACCCATGTGTTTGGTATCGAATCTAGCAAAACGGTTCAGGCGCTCATCATTGTGGGTGTTGTCGCGGCTGCTGCTATCTCTGCGATGACAGGTGTCGAAAAAGGCGTTCGTCGTTTATCTGAATTCAACATGCTGTCGTCAATACTCTTGTTGCTTGCCATATTGGTAATGGGCAATACGGTGTATCTATTAAATACCTTTACTCAAAATATTGGTCAATATTTTCAAACCATCATTTATAAAACCTTTGACGTTTATGCTTATGACGGTGCTGCTGGTGCCGAGTGGAAATCTTGGTGGACGATATTCTTCTGGGCATGGTGGGTAGCTTGGGCACCATTTGTAGGTCTATTTATTGCACGTATTAGTCGTGGCCGTACGTTACGCGAGTTTGTATTTGGCGTGATGTTTATTCCGCTTGGGTTTATTTTTGCATGGTTCTCTATCTTTGGTAATTCAGCGATAGACTTGGTTGCTAATGGCGCAACAGAGCTGGGTGAAATCGCGGTTAATGATGCGGCAATGGGTATGTTTGCGCTGTTTGAATACTTCCCTTACAGTGAAGTATTGTCATTTGCTGGTGTGGTTATTGGTCTTATTTTCTTTGTGACTTCTGCTGACTCAGGCGCTTTAGTATTAGCGAACTTGAGCTCAAGAGGTATGACCAATGATACCGATGCTCCTGTTTGGTTACGTCTGTTTTGGGCAGCAGCCACTGGTCTTATTACGTTAGGATTATTGTTTGCAGGTGGTTTTTCTTCACTACAGTCTGTCTCTGTCATTGCAGGTTTGCCATTCTCTATCATTCTTGTGCTCTACATGATGTCTATGTGGAAGTCGCTAAAAGAAGAAGGCAACAAGCGTAAAGCCAGTACAATCGGCACGGCAAATGTGTTGGACAGTGGGAAGAGCTGGAAAGCGCGTTTGCAACGTATTGTGAGCTTCCCAGGCCATGCACAGGTTGAAAAATTCTTGCATACGGTCGTTATGCCAGCGATGTCTGAGGTCGAAAAAGAGTTTAAAGCAGGTGGTCTCAAAACCTCGTTAGATACCAAAAACCTTGCTAGTATCGGCGAAGGTATCGATGCAGGCATGGACCAAGATAGTGGTCAGGTAGACGGTCTAAAACTACGTGTTGGTCATGGCGATGAAGATGACTTTATTTATGAAGTCAATCTGATTAAAGCTCACCGTCCTAACTTTACATTGAGCACATCTACCAAGCACGCAGAGTACTACTACCGTGCGGAAGTGTTCTTGAGCGAAGGCTCGCAAGAGTATGACTTGGTTGGCTACTCAAAAGAGCAGGTATTGGTTGATATCTTAAATCAGTACGAGCGTCACTTGCAGTATCTGCATTTAGAGCGTTAATCCGGTACACCTTTTAAGTGAAACTATCAGTAAGAATGTCCCCATAAGTTGCACGCAGCTTATGGGTTTTTTTATGAATAACTATTTATAAATCACTGTCGTTTAAGTTGAGGATATATCCCCAATAAGTGGCAAACAAGCACCGCAGATATAAGGTAAAATTCATTAAGATTAAATTGATCGACTAATACGCTGCAACGTATTAGCAAAGGATACATTTGTGACCAAATTAAAGTACATAGCGCATTACTCAGAACAGATTCAAACGCAAGCTGCTCAGCTTATAACTGAGGATAGGTTGGGCGAGTATCTGGAAAAAAAGTACCCAACTCAGCATCAAATCCAAAGCGACAAAGCGCTCTATCAGTATATAAATGAGATAAAAACTCAATACATGCGTAAGATTGGTCAGCTATCAAATGTCAGCTATAGCAGTAAGCTCAAGGTTTTAAAACATGCCCTAGGTATCCATACGACGCAATCGCGTGTACAGGGCAGTAAGCTCAAATCGCACAATAGCATCACGGTAGCCAGCCTATTTAAAGACGCGCCGCCAGAGTTTTTGCGCATGATAGTGGTGCACGAGCTTGCCCATTTCAAAGAGCATGAGCATAACAAAGCTTTTTATCAATTATGCTGCCATATGGAGCCTGAGTATCATCAATTTGAGCTGGATACGCGACTGTGGTTACACTGGCGAGAGTTGTAGCCCTAATATAGTCAAGTCTATATACATCCGCTACATCGTCATCCTCGCTAAGCATACTAATATATAACTTGCACTCGGTTTCCTTGTGCTGCTTTTAAATTGAATCGACTATAGTATGAATAGCAACCTTAATAACGTTCGTAGTAATGTTAATAACAGCCACATAAATATCGTGTTCTTCTCTGTAGCAATCATCTGAGCCGCTAGGGCGTGTCCTCAATTCAATTGATCATATCTAAACGGGCTAAAAATGGCTAAATTTTGCCAAACATCGTTAAATAGCTGGTTAATATCCCGATATGATCTGCGCTATTTTCCTTGTCTGACTGCAATTTATCTCATTTTTATCACCATTTTTAAAATGAGGACACGCCCTAGAATTACGTTATAATCCTAACCACACACGATATAGTCCATAAAAGGTTGTAAACAATGATCAATACCAAAATATATAAAGCTATTTACACCTTAGCCGAAGAATTATTAGAAGCAGATCGCAGAGGCAATCAAGAAAAATTTGATTCGCTATATGCTGAACTAAACGCCATTTGTACCGACAATGAAGGCACTGACAAAGACCACCCAGAACAATGGGAAACGCTTGCTGACTTTACTGAAGATTTAGACGCAGCACTGGTGATTTATGACAAAGCACTGGCCAAGGCTACTGCCATTAACTCAAAAGACCATATGTCATCGATTGCTTTTTCTATGGCGGTGCTACAGCTTGAGACAGGCGAAAAAGAAGCCGCTATCCAAAGCCTACAAAACGCCAAAGTTACAGCCAATAAAATCGAAGATAAAGAGTTCAAGGTTGAGATTGATGAGATGCTTACGAAGCTATTGGCAGAGTAGTTTTGATTATAGTTAGTCCTCCAAAAATTGGGTACGGTGTCAGTCTCGCTTAGCTTACTACTTGTCGTACTTTCACTAGGCTTCCTTGTATCCAAGTTATATTGAACCGACTATAAATAGAGCAATCCGATATGCAAGACATACCTGTGGTAATCGTTGGTGGTGGGTTAAGTGGATTATATGCCGCCCTTTTATTAGAGAAAAAGGATATAGCGTATAGACTGCTAGAGGCGCGTGATACCTTGGGTGGTCGCATTGCAGTTGCTAAGTATTCAGATGCGCATGCTACTAATAACAGTGCTGATGTCGATCAAGCAGAATCAAGCGCGGCGTTTGACTTGGGACCGTCTTGGTTTTGGCCGGATTATCAAACGCAGTTAAGTAGTCTGATTGAGTCGTTGAATTTGTCACGTTTTGCGCAGTTTGAAGAAGGCGATATGATGGTTGAGCGCGCTGCTAATCAACCACCTGTACGTATGCAAGGTTATAAAAGCGCACCACCTTCTGTGCGGCTAGTCGGTGGTATGGCCGCTTTGATTGATGCGCTATATGCTCGCTTAGATGCCAGTTGTATCATGACCGGTCAAACTGTACAGCAATTAAATAAGACGTCTCAATATATTGAAGTACAGAGTGAAGATACTTCTGGACATGTGACCGGACATGTGACGACGTTCCGAGCGCAGCATGTGCTACTTGCGTTACCGCCTCGATTGGTAGAAGGTCGGATAGTATTTCAGCCAGCACTACCGCAAGACTTAAGTGAACAGTGGCGCGAGACAGCCACTTGGATGGCTCCCCATGCCAAATATGTCGCTGTTTATGAGTCACCATTTTGGCGTAATACTGGTCTTTCGGGTGCCGCGCGCAGTGCGATAGGGCCGCTTACTGAGATACATGATGCCTCTACACTAGAGGGCGATGGGGCATTGTTTGGTTTCTTTGGTGTTCCTGCTCAAGTACGTCAGAGCGTCTCTGATACGGTGCTAAAAGAACATTGCCGTGCGCAGTTAGTGCGACTATTTGGTGAGCAGGCAAGTACTCCAAAAGCTGAATATCTCAAAGACTGGGCACAAGATCCATTAACAGCGATGCCTGCTGATGCTAGCGGCAATGGTCAGCATGCAGTAGCCCCGCCATCCAAGCCAAAGACAGGCGCGTGGCAAGACTGTCTAACAGGTTGTGGTAGTGAGTGGTCAGCGCATTTCCCTGGCTATGTCGCTGGAGCAATTGATGCAGCAACCGTCGCTGTACAAAGCCTACCTGCTGACATTTTGTGCCAGTAATTATTAGGGTGCTGTTGTAAGCTATACAAAAGCCATCCAACATGACTCAAAAATTCATCATCCAATAGGATAGTCGATGAATGATTCGCTCAAACAAACCAGTATTCACAAAACTACTTGGCTAGTGCCCTTCATTTGTCTGCTGGTAGGTGGGGCACTCACTGGTATCTCGACCAATGTGGCAAAGTACGCTATCGATGTCGGTCTGACCCCATTAGGGTTTTTGTTTTGGTCGATTACTAGCGCTGCTATTATTTTATTTATGATAGCGCTCATCAGAAAAGAACTCCCTCCTCTTAATGCGCGCAGCTTAGAGTATTACTTTGTCGCGGCGCTTGTCAGTGTCGCGGCCGCCAACTTACTGTTATTTTCTGCCATTCCTCATGTGGGCGCAGGTTTTGTCGCCTTAATCCTCTCATTGCCGCCACTGCTAACTTATCTTGGTGCGCTGATACTACGTATAGAGCAATTTTATATTGTCCGTGCACTTGGGGTCATCGCAGCACTCATCGGGGCAGGAGCATTAGCCATACATAAATTCTCTGCGCCAGATTCTAGTGTGTTTTGGATTCTAATCGCGCTTTGTGGGCCAGTGCTACTCGCTATTGGCAATATATATCGGACATTACGCTGGCCTGATAATGCGTCTTCTGGCGCACTCGCTCCAGGTATGTTGATTGCGGCAGCGCTGCTGCTAGGTTTATTTAGTGCGATGTCAGACTTCTCTATCGCTGTATCTTTAGAGAACTGGTTGCCGCTAAGCATGATAGCTATACAAGCAGGCGTATTTGCTGGACAGTTTTTACTATTATTTCTATTGCAAAAGACAGGTGGACCTGTGTTGCTAAGTTTGTTAGGTGCAGTAGGAGCCATTGTCGGCGTGCCCGTCGCTATTTTTTTGCAAGGGGAAAGTCCACCAGAAGGTTTATTTTTAGGCGCCACCTTAATTGCGATTGGCGTGGCATTGGTGACATGGGGCGGCGTAAAAATAGCAAGAGTAAAAGAAGAGGTTTAATAAGTGTGTATAGGCGATAGCATTAAACTATAGAGTTATTAAAACCGTTACTTCCTAATGCGCACTTCTTATCTCGCTCTGGTTATCAGTATCTAACTTATCAATAGCTACTATGACTCAATAATTGGTTACGATTAACTTAAATCACTTTTTGTGGAGACGACAAAAAAGGAGTATAAGTATCGTGGTTATCGTTGTCATGGACTCAGGCTATGAATGCAGCCACGCGTTATCGATTATTAAATAATTTTACGATTCTCATTAGTGTCATCGGGGTAGCAATTGCCTTGTTAGATAGTGGTTTTACACTACCAACGTGGCTCCAACAAGTATTCCATATTTTCTATTTGGTCATTATCTTTCTTAGTTTTATGGTGACCGCTGGGCGTTACATCTATACCAAAAAGCCATTAACGCTTAATAAAGTCGCCGTCTTTGACGCACTGACTAGCATTGCCATTATCATTTTATTGACCGCGCATTTTACGGACTTAGTACGTTCGGGCCTATCTGCTGCCGTTGATGGCTTTGTCGCGATAAAGATAGCGGTGTTTGTCACCTTCGTCCGCGAACTCTCCGATCACAATTTCAATCTCAATCGTACCTTTCTACATCCTGCCCAGTTTTTTATTCTAAGCTTTTTAGTCGTGGTGCTGGTTGGTGCCTTGCTATTGATGATGCCCAATGCGACGACGCAGCCACTATCTTTTGTGGATGCGCTATTTACTGCGACCAGTGCGGTTTGTGTGACGGGGCTTATCGTTGTGGATACTGCCACCTATTTTACGACTTTTGGCCAAGTCATTATTATGGGTCTGATACAAATTGGCGGCTTAGGTATTTTGACCTTTGTGACCTATTTTAGTTATTTTTTTAAGGGTGGTGTCAGCTATGAGACACAAGCCAGCATCAGCGAGATGTCTTACATGCGCGGTATGGGTGATGTGGTGTCGACACTCAAGTCTATCTTATACGTCACATTTGCTGTCGAGGCGGTAGCGGCTGCGCTGATTTATATCAGTATTTATGACATACCCAATATGGATTGGTCTGAGCAGTTATTTTTTTCAGTCTTTCATGCGATTTCTGCTTTTTGTAATGCTGGGTTTTCTACCTTTAGTGCTGGCTTGTACGATGATTCGCTACGTTTTAATTATTCGCTACAGCTGATTCTGGCGATGACATTTATCTTCGGTGGTATGGGTTTTACCATCGTGGTCAATGTGCTTAGGTATTTACGTTATCGTGCTCAGCGGCTGATAAATCGCCATGACCAACGCTATATTTATCAGCCTTGGTTACTTAATATTAATAGCCGTATTACTTTGATTACCACAGGCGCATTATTGCTGGTCGGTCTGATTGGGGTGATGATATTTGAATACAATAATGTGCTCGCTGATCACACGAGCTTCCTTGGCAAGCTCGTAACAGGGTTCTTTACTGCGGCTACCCCGCGTACGGCAGGATTTAATGTCATTGATATGGGTGAGCTGACTTTTCCAACGGTGATGCTGACGATATTTTTGATGTGGATTGGTGCTTCGCCAAACTCGACAGGTGGTGGTATTAAGACCAGTACCTTTGCGATTGCGTTATTGAATACATTGAGCCTAGCTCGTGGACAGACCAAGATAGAAGTGTTTAAACGGGAGATTGCTGAGATTTCCGTTCGACGCGCATTTTCTATTATGTGGCTGTCGCTACTGGTCATTGGTACGGGTGTGACACTCATCAGTTATGATCAGCCAGAACTTGATTTGATTAAAGTGGTGTTTGAGTGCTTTTCAGCGTATAGCACGGTGGGCTTAAGTTTAAATCTGACAGCAGACCTATCAGATTTTAGTAAAATAGTGGTTTCGGTCATTATGTTCGTTGGCCGCGTCAGTATGCTGACAATCTTTATTGCACTGCTTAAAAATATGCGTCAACGTAATTATCGCTATCCTACGGAAGAGATTACGATTAACTAATCCGTCGTAAACACACTATGTCGGTCTTAATAAATAGCAAAAAATATTAAAAAAGGTTGTTTAAGTTATGAAGTACATCATCGTAGGACTAGGGAATTTTGGGGCATCATTGGGGTCAGCATTGACCAGTCAAGGGCATGAAGTGATTGCTATTGATAGTAGTATGCAACGGGTTGAAGCTTACAAAGAAGTGATCTCTCATACGCTGTGTATGGATGCCACGGACGAGTATACGGTTAGCGGATTACCAATCGTTGATACTGATATTGTCATCGTGGCGATTGGCGAAGATCAAGGTGCCAATGTCATGGCAACGGCGTTATTTAAGACGTTAAAAGCCAAGCGTTTGATTAGCCGTAGTATCAATCCGCTACACGAAAAAGTCCTACAAGCCATCGGCGTGGATGATTTGATTCACCCTGAAAAAGAAGCGGCCAATCGCTGGGCCAAGCGTCTGTCACTACGCTATTTTGTCGATTCGTTTGAGTTGAGCGATAATTTCAGCATGGTAGAGATTAAGATTCCAAATGTGTTGGTTGGTAAGACTGTTGACGACTTACAGTTAGAGCAAAAGTTCAATATCCGATTGCTTAGTACGTTGCGCTATGAGTATTATGAAGACAGCTTTGGTCGTACGCAGAGCAAGCCTAGCATTCAAGGTTTGGCAACGCCTGAGCAAGTATTGCAAGAGCGCGATGTACTAGTGATTTATGGTGCCAACAAACACATCAATCAGTTCTTACGTAGTGTGGGTGTGAAAATAAAATAGCAGCTTGTCGTCGCAGTGATACCAGAAGGTATAGGGAAATGATTATGAATAAGCGAAGTATATCTGTCCTACTGGTTGCCATAATGGCACTACTGTCAGGTTGTGATCAGTCCGCGCAAGATCCGAACGTTCTTCTGTCCGAGCATCAAAAAGACCCAATTAAAGAGTTGGCGATTACCTCAGACGTGGATCACAGTCAGTTTGGTTACAAGCAAACCTTTTATGTGCCGATTTACTCTGATATCTATACCGATAGAGACGCTCGCAAAGTGCTGCTATCGGCGACGCTGAGTGTACGTAACACCACGCTCAAAAAGTCACTGTATATTAATAAAATTGATTATTATGATACAGATGGAGCATTGGTCAAATCATATCTAGATAAGCCTATCGAGCTACCAGCGATGGCGACGCTTAACTATATCGTCGAAAAAGAAGAGGATAAAGGCGGTTCTGGTGCCAACTTTATCATCGAAGTCGAAGGTGTAGATGAGACAGTCAGACCAGTGATAGAAGCGGTCATGATCGGTAACTTTAGCAATAAGGGATTTGCCTTTAGTACAGAAGGCACGCCCGTGATACATTGATATATGTATAGTCGGTACGTAGTTCAGAGTATTAAAAGAGCATCGTAACATAGGTAAAAATAGTTTCGATTTTGCCAACTAGTAATGATCGTATAAATGTATTAATCGAATCAACATGGACAGTTCAATTCAAGGAAGAGTTATGTCTGCAACCAAAGAAGAAATCAGCGCCTTTATGGCATTGGAGTTTCCACAAACCAAATGCGTCGTTGAGGCGGTCAATGAAAATGGTGCGACCTTATCGCACGAGATTGGCATAAATGAGTTGCGTCCCGGTGGCACAGTCTCGGGCCCTGTCATGATGGCCGTCGCTGATGTGGCTATTTATGTCGCGATACTCGGAAGAATCGGTATAGTCCCATTAACGGTGACGACGAGTTTGACCATCAATTTTTTGCGTAAGCCATCAGCGGACTCTCGTATTATCGCCGAGTGTACTTTATTGAAAGTGGGACGTACGTTGATAGTAGGTGAGGTATCTCTTTATTCGGAAGGGTCTGATGATGTGGTGGCTCATGTAGTCGGCACATATTCAGTGCCGCCTAAGCGTAGTTAAAGCTAGGCATAAGAGTTCGAATACTTTGTAAGGTAGCTAGCTTATAGTGTATTTTACTTACTCACTAGGGTCTGATCCTGGTGGGAAGTCATGGCGTAGCTGTGCGACATTAGCAGTAGTTACTGTATCAGTGAAGCTATTTAGATCGCTATGCACGTATTGTGTGACAGCTGCTATTTGCTCGTCATTCATCATACGGTGGAACGATGGCATACCGCGCAGGCCATTGATAACGACACTAATAATATAGTACTTCGATTGCATCTTGCTATTATTTGCCAGTGGTGGATAGTAGCCTGTGCCTTGCGCGCCTTCACCTTTTTGCATATGACAACCTGCACAAGAGTCATCGTAGAGCTTTTTGCCATTGATCGTAAAGAACCCAGTTTTACCTTGTATGCTGCCTTCAAATTTAGTGAGCCATCTCTGCATGCTGGCATCATCGTTCATTTTTAGTATTGAGCCTACATCGACGATATTGGTAGTAGGTTTAGCCAATTCTGCTTTGGACATATATACGCCGCCCCATGCGCCCTGATTGCGACTGGCCTGATTATCAAAACTGTTGTCGAATATCATTGGTGCTGTCTGCGGGTTAGCGATGGTGGCTGCGTTTTGTGTTCTATTCTGACTACAGCCTGACAACGTTGTTAACACTATCGATCCGCCGACCATGAGCATCATTATTGCCTTGCTCGAGCTGAGCGAGCTAGATAATTTGATTGAGTTTGCTGTCACTACGTTCATAATTATTCCTAATGTGCCTAGTCTCATTGTTATCATCCTTGCTTGAACGGCAGAGTTGTTATTCAAAGCTCATTACTCAAAAACTAGCTATCCAAGCTTTTTAGCCTTTTGATGTAAGCGTTTGGCAGCATCCATACCGGATAATATCGCGCCCTCTTGCCACGCAGGAATGTGCGAACAGTGCTCTCCTGCTAGTACAATACGATGATCAATCTCGCAAAGCGTATCGTAATACTGCTCACGACTGGTCTCGCTCCAGATACCATAACAGCCAAGCGACCAAGGGATACGGTGCCATGCTACGGATGTGCCCGAACGGAACTCTTTGGTATATTGCGGATGAATCTGTTTGCCATAGGCGAGCGCGGCATTGATACGTTCTTTGGGGGTTAATGAGTTAAATTTGTATGAGGCTTCCCCAAATCCATAAGCACCAAGCAACACACCTGAGCCTGAGCTAAACATATCTTGTGAAGGGTAGGAGATTTGTGAGATAGGCATATCGGTATAAGTGATGCCGCCATAGATCCATTCATCTTCTTCCCAAAACCGCCGTTTAAACTCCAAACCTACTTTGTACGAGCTGTCATAAGGAACGGCTGCCATCGCTTGTTTCATTGGCGCGGAGACATTGATATCAATCTGCGTCAATATGGACAAAGGAATCGTACAAATGCACCAATCTGCGCGCATTGTTTTGGCTGTACCGTCAGGGCTATTACTATCGACATAGTCAACGGTAACCCCAGTTTCGTCTTGATTGATTTTGGTGACTTTGGCATTGAAGGTAATCATATCTCGACATTCACGTGTGAACGCATCACCGATTTTCCCCATACCGCCGACAGGCTGAAACATCGTTGGTTGATGCACATGCACGGTATAGTTGCTATAAATATCCGACCACATGCCAGATTCTAATAACTTATCCATCGGTATAGGCGCTGATGGCTTTGCATCCGGCATCAAACCACCACCAGGGTATACGCTATAGCCGCGATGCTTACCCGTCTCATGGCTTTTGACATAGCGATAGTTGTTATCTAGCACGCCCCAGCCTTTTAGTCCTTCGAGGAGTTTTTCTTTGTCCTCTTTATTGACCGTACTATCGAGGTTGCCTGTATTGACGGCTTTGGACAATAACTCTGATACATAACCGCGAATATCGCTTTGTACTTCGCCCAAGCGCTGCGGCGCACCATCGAAGTGATTGGTACGATGCAGATAAGCGCGATCATTGGTCTGGATAAAAGGCTGCAATGCCACACCGAACTTTTTGCAGTAATGAAAGACCGCGTAGTGGTGGATGGGCAGTCGCCATGGTCCGCCATTGAAGTAATTGCCTTTTTCAAAGTCGCAAGTGACCTCAGCACCGCCAAGCTCAGTATATTTGTCACCGCTGTTGAGTGTCCAGCTGCGGCCACCGCCACGGTTTTGGTACTCAAGCACCGTCACTTTGTAGCCTGCTTTGCGTAGCTCATAGGCGGCAGTCAGACCGCCCAACCCTGCACCCAATATCACGATACTAGCGTCAGCCGGTGCGCCTTTAAGATTCATCTCTTCTTTGAAGCTCGACTCAGAAGCAAACCCTAACGTAGTCATCGCTTGATACATCGCGGTCGCGCCTGCCGTCTTGCCTATCATTGAGAGCAGTTGTCGTCGCGTGGGAGATTGGAGCAGGTCATTCATAGAATTATCCTTATCGTGCTAGTATTTGCCATATGATAAAAGGCGAAGATTAGAGCGCATTTTTTATAGTTAGTTCTAATGCCAATTCTTATGGCTAGCTTTTTTCTTTTATCACACGCGTGACATCCGCCGCGCTGACATTGCTGTTAGATAGACCACCAAAGGTGACTCGTACGTAGTTAGTAATATTAGCAATCTGCGCAGGACTTAAGTCTTCTGAAAAACCAGGCATTTTTGGTGCTGTGTTAAAGGCACCTTTTGCCCCAAATGCAATGACGCCAATCAGTGCATCAGGTTTTACGCGGCGAATACTACTCAAACCAACGATGGATGCATAACGCGCATCGGGCTGGGCGTAACCGTCAACGCCATGACAGCTGGCGCAATGTGCTAGATATAAGTCTTTTGGCGAGTTGCTGCCCAAGTTATTATTGCTGCCGCTATTGTTGGCACTGCTGATAGTATTCGTTTTAGCCTGTGCCAGATAGTCTTTCTGCTCTAGCAAGTCATAAGTAATCGAGTTGCTAACTGGCTGTGGCAGGCGAGACACATTGACTGGTATCAGATAATCATCGGTCTTAATGGCTGGGACGACTTTTAAGTAGTCAGCCATCGCTATCAGATCTTCGTCGGTGAGATAACGCGTACTGTGCGCCACGGCTTCTGCCATCGGGCCGCCCGCATAAGCGCGCTTATCAAGCGTTCCTGTACGCAGGTAAGTCACGATATCCATTTCGCTCCAAAGGCCGATACCCGTATCGTTGTCAGACGTGATATTCGGTGCAAACCATTTACCGAGTGGTGCGCCGGATAAATAGCGGTCTTTATCGAGGCCTTGAGTTAAGTTGCGCGGTGTATGACAAGTGCCGCAGTGCTCTAAGTTATTGACCAAATACTCACCGCGCTGCTGGGTTTTCGTCAGTCCTGAGCGATTTTCAGTAGAGGGCACATTGATGACATTCCATGCCAGCATTAAGCTACGAATATTTAATGGGAAAGGCAAATGAGTGGTTTTCTCAGGTGGTTTGTCCACGATAGGAACGGTCTGAAAGTACGCGAACAAGGCGCTGATATCCTCATCTGTCATGCCATGATAAGACGGGTAAGGCATCGCAGGATAAAGCTGATGATTAGGTGCACGACCTTTTTGCAAAGCCTTTTTAAAATCGGCTTCAGTATAGTTGCCAATACCATAGCGCGTTGACGGTGTAATATTGGTCGAGTAGATATTGCCAATGGGCGTCTCAATCGGTACGCCGCCACTATAGTCATCACGGTGGCAAGCCATACAGTCGGCGCTGCGTGCTACATAAGCCCCGCGATTGGCAAGCGCACTATTAGCAGGGCTGACATTTGGTAGGGTTATTCGACTGGGCAAAGTGTCTATTGGCAGGCTGACCGTGTCTGCCATCACGACGGTAGACACTAAGCTGAATCCCAATGTCAGTGTTATTATCGAAGAAAATGACAATGCTGGCACGACGGCAGAAAGTAGCTTCGCAATGCTCTTATAATACCGATGAATCATGTCTAATTCCTTTTTAAGCTTTCTGCAAATCACTACCCGTATCTATTAAGACAGTGGCGAAACATTAAAAATACTATAGTCTGGCAGCTTCGATCTTGATACTTAAGTCAAGGTTTTTGGTCAGTCCGAACCAAGCAAACTTATTGATATTCCATTTTGTACGATTAATCGTAGCAGTGAACTCGCCACCGCAAACATCTTTTCTGATACTTGTGTTTAGATAACAATCAAACTTAGTCGCGGTTAGGCTAATTGGGTGTCTCTCGCCATGCAGAGTCAGTTGTCCATCTACCCGAGTGACCTGCGGGCTTTTTTTATTTTGATTGAAGTGCCATTTTGTCGATTCAAAATGCGCTGAAGGAAATCTCTTCATATCAAAAAACTTAGGTCCCGTTAAACTATTATTAAAAGAAGGGTTGCCCGTATTTAAGGAGTTTATGGGTATGATTAATGAGATATCGCCAATACTTAGGTTTGGATCGTATTGCAAATGACCTTTGATATTATAAAAGCCACCAGTCGTGGCCGAGCTTTTAAAGTGTTCGATGGCAAATCGGATGTGAGTGCTGGCAGGATTAATAGTGTAGTTGGCCGCTTGACTGCTATTTGTAGCGCCTACAAGCAGCAATGGAATGGTCAAAAAAGAATAGATATGCGAAGGTTTTGGCCTAATAGACAACAAGCGCATAGCTACATTCCTGTGCAGGCTATTGATATAGAAGAGCTTATTCACAAGCGCTATCCGTGCGTTTGCTTAACAATAAGCCAGTGATTGTTAATTATTTATACAGGGTTTTTCAAATACTTAGTAGTGCTATTTTCGTAAAGAGATAACGAACGGCTCTGTTATATTCGAACGTCAATTCCAACTATTAATGCATAAGTATTGATACCTAATTATTGAAGCTAAGTACTGATGCATAAGTACTGAACCTAAGTGCTGAATTTAAATGTTAGAGTGCTCAATGCTAGACAAGTTAATACCAGTGTGTCTTTTATCGTCGTTGGTGCTGTGTGTTTTATTCTTAATCGATTGTTTAAAAAACAGGGCTGCGAGCGCACAGGCTATGGTTAATGACAGCAGCATTGAGACCAATGTATGGCTAAAGAAATGATCACCAAACAGCATTTTATACAGTCCCATTGTCCAGCCCAAAACAGTTACTGATATGACTATCTGATAGCGGTATTTTCTCAATGTCGGTAAAAAAACCAGTCCATATAAAGAAAATCCTGCGCTGGCGTGAGCCGCTGGGAAGCATCTGGCAGGCGTTGCTGCTACGATGTTTTGCCAAAGATTGAGGTAGGGCAAATCCCCATTAAAAATAACCAGATCATTTGGGCAACTAACATGGGTGACGCCTTTGAGCGTGGCAATAGTAGCAGGCACAATCGCCAATATAATCAGTAGGTAGCTAATCTCGCGCATAGGTAAAGGAAGCAGGAATTTATCAAGCTTATTACGGTTTAAGGTAGTAGCATTAAGCCTTGACTGTCTATACTTGATGATTAAAACCGCTATGAGATAGACAGCCAATAGAATCAATAATACTTTGGGCAAATTATAAAAGATAAATGCATAAGGCTGCGCGCCTTTTTCAAGAAGCCAGTGACCATTGTTGTAAAAAAGCTCACTGATGCGTACATCTAATTGGCTATGCTCAAAAACTAAGGTGGCCATGATGGTCACGCACAGTAGTTTTAGCCAGTCCCAAGTCACTGCGTTGTTTTCTAAAGTCATGACTACACCTGATAACGTATATGCGATGTTGATAGTTCTTAATACGACCTTCGTTTTATTGTTTATCTAAGATAGTGCTAGCAGCGCATTGTGCTGTTAGGCGAGTGCTCGCTATGCTTTAATAAAATAGAGCAGACTCTAATAAAATAGAACAGACAACGCCATTACCCATAAAACCATTAACAAACATAAAGATAAAAACTGTGCCGCAGAGCCGACATCTTTTGCGATTTTTGCGAGCGGGTGTTTGGCAGTGGAAGTATGGTCGACACAGGCTTCAATTCCTGTATTGAGCAGCTCAACAATCAATGACAAAAAAGAAGCGACGACTAGCATCATTTTTATACCAAGCGCAAAAGGCATAACGATGACAGCAGCCAGCAGTACAAGGTTGAGCCACACAACTTGTCTGAAAGCCGCTTCCAATTTGTATGCGGCTTTAAAGCCATCTATAGAGTAGCCAGTGGCTTTTACGATGCGGTAAAACCCTGTTTTACCTTTGGCATGACCTGCAAAGCTGTCAGCTGCAAGTGCACTATCATGTGCTGTTTGGTTGACAGAACTATGCTCGGCTGATGGGGCTACAAGGTTGGTATGAGTGATTTGCTTCATAGGGCATTCTTAATGGTCTATTAAAATTAAGATAGCCTGAGTATAAGATGGGAGAGGTTAAGAAAACGTTAAGAGGATATAGAGGGATGAGAATAAAGCATAATGGGTGTTTAAATTTGTCGTTTCCCAATCAGTAATTATGATTAGGAAATGAATATGTCTTTGAGCTATCACGAGGTTATTTATAATAAATACTAAAGGTACTGCCACCTGAGCGATTGGCTTGGTGAGTGAGCTGCCAGCCCATATGTGACATGATACGCTGGACGATACTGAGTCCTAGACCTGAGCCTTCAACCTTATGTTTTGTTTCATGCTCTGACAACAGGATTGTTTGCTCGTCTTTATAATAAGACTCTAATCGCTCAAACCGTTCATAGAGTAAAGGCATCATCGCTTCAGGAATACCTAAGCCAGTATCAGTCACCGTGATTTTTTCGTCATCGATAGTAATGGTTACCTCGCCATCATCGGTATATTGAAACGCATTTTTAATGAGGTTGCCCAATGCCATTTTTAGGAGTTCGGGCCGTACGTAAGCGCTGTATTCTTGCTCAGCAATTACCTGACAAGTGACAGATTTATACCGCAGTAAGTACTTTAGGCGTTGCATTTCCGCTAAGGCGATATTGTTGATAGAGGTTTGCGGTGCGTCTAACTTTTCAGGCGCGCGCGATAGTAGAAGCAGGGCGGTGATAATCTCAGAAGTTTCTTTGGCAGTAGTGCTGATGCGATTGGTAAATTCATTTAAGTGGCTGTCAGCGTCTAATTGCGAGGCCAACACTTCAGAAGCCCCCATGATAATAGTCAATGGCGTGCGCAGCTCGTGGCTGACATCACCAGTAAACAGTTGCTCGCGCTTGAGATATTGCTCTAACTTGTGGTTTTTCTCATCGATAGCCCGTGCCAAGACACCAACTTCAGATGGTAAGTGTGTCAAATCGCTTAAGTTATGATGGTCAGTCTCGACGGCTCGCTTCAAATCCAATAAAGGCTTGATGATTTGTTTAGAGGACAATTGGGAAAAAATAGCGGCGATAAGTAAGCTTAGAATCACGGCTACTTTTAACGTATCTGCAAATATGTCTTCTAGGTGCTCAAATATCGCCAAGACTGGATAATTTCCCATCACCATTTCGGTGTTTTCTAGGTAAGTCAAAATATAGGTTTGACCATCTTGAGTATAGGAAAAAAGATGCAAATTGGCATGACCTGCTCTAGAGGCTTTATTAACAGTGACAGAAGTCTCTTGCACCGTGTCATTGGCTATCGCTTGCAAACTGGCAGGTGCTTTGTCATAGCGATAAATCTTGATACCTGGTTCGGTGACATAGATAGGCTGGTCACCATACTTTTCTTGACTGAGTTCTAGCTGCTGCAACAGGCGAGCCTTGACCAAATCTTGCTCTATTCGGCTCTCTGCGTACAAGAAAATACTGACAAAAGCTGCGCACAGTAATAACGCGAATATGAAGTAAGACAGTCTGAACTTATTGGCTATCGAGTCTATATTGAGCATGGCATGAGACAACCTAATAGAAAAAGGCGATATATAACAGGGCTATATATAATAGAGCGACCAATACGATACGGTCAGTCGATTAGTAAGTCACATGAGGTTTATTTAATTCATGCTGCAATCACGACTACGCGCTTGCTGATTTGTTAGGGTCAACAATTTGGTAACCTACGCCAGGTACTGTGACTATCATGGGTGTGTCAAATGGCTTATCAACCTGTGCACGCACGCTGTGCATATGGGTGCGCAGTGCATCACTACTCGGTATGTCTAGCCCCCACACTTTTTCTTCAATCTCAGTTTTACTGACGACGCGAGGCGCTGCACTCATGAGGATATGCAGTATTTTAAAGCCAGTTGGGGTAAGCTTCAGTGATTGTCCCTCACGCATAATGGTATGCTCACTATTGTTTAAGGACAACGCTCCGACCGCAATACTGTGGGCAAAATGATCGTCCTCGGTGCGACGTATGAGCGCTTTGATACGGCACTCCAACTCAACCAACGAAAACGGCTTGACCAAATAATCGTCAGCACCGCTATCAAAACCAGCGACTTTATCCAAGATTGTATCGCGAGCCGTGAGCATTAGCACAGGCGTTTTGTCATGCAGCTCTTCTCTGAGTTTTTTGCACAGCTGCGTGCCATCCATACCTGGCAGCATCACATCGAGTAGTATCACATCATAACGATTGTTTGAGGCGAGTGTTAGCCCGCTATAGCCGTTGTGCGCGTTGTCCAACTCAAACCCTCTTGGCTCAAAAAACGCGTAAATATTGGCCACGATATCGGGGTTGTCTTCAATGACGAGTATCTTGTACATGATGCTGACCTAAAAAATAGTAATTACCTAAAAGGACTGAGTAATATAAAAACGAATGTAGAGAGCTGTTTTAATAAATTATTTGGAATAACTCACTTTTAACCACTCAATTAGAATTGGCCAGTTTGAAAAAAGTTGCTTCACCTTTGACTTCATCGGTCGTAATACCGAAAAAGCTAAGCAACGTCGGCGTAATAAAATCGTGTGATACGGGCTGACTGCTCATACTAGAGAGACTATCCGTATCGATACTATTGCTATTAGGCGACCAAATTATCGTAGGCACGTGTTTTTGGGTATCTGGTGCGAACTTATAGGGTAAGCCGTGCAGGTAGATATTATTTTCACCCAAACTCTCCCCGTGATCACTAATATATACCATTACCACATCATAATCTTGCTCATAAGGTTTTAACGTATCAATCACATTATTCAAAAAGTAATCGGTATAACGAATCGCATTATCGTAGCCATTTATCACAGACTGAGCATCACATTTAGACAGCTCATTGGTCATGCAGACAGGGTTATACGCTTCAAATTCTTTCGGATAGCGCTGATAATAGGCGGGGCCATGATTGCCCATTTGATGCAGTAGAATAAGCGTGTCTTTCGGCACTTCTTTCTGTGAGCTGCCTGATTTAACCAGTTCATCAAACCCGTCAAGCATACCGATATCTCGGCATTCAACATCGCAGTTGGGGTTTGTGTCAGCTGTTTTATAGTCTTCAAAAGTAACGCGATCAGCCACGCCTTTTGAGCTAGAGTTATTGTCGCGCCAAACGACATTGACCCCTTGCTTGCTGAGCGTATCTAATACGTTTTCATTATACTTAGCGGTATCGATATCGTAGTCTGTTCGATTTGCATAGCTGAACATGCAAGGTACGGAGTAGGCCGTAGAGGTTCCACAAGAGACAGCATTCTGAAAGCTATAAAGGTCTGACTGCTTTGAGAGCAGTGGTGTGGTATTGCGTGTATAGCCGTTCAAGCCGAAGTGATCGGCGCGAGCCGTTTCGCCAACCACAAATACCATTAGTTTTGGTTTGCCGCCGCCATTCACATTATTAGCAGGTGCCACGCGCTTTGCATCTGTCGCATGTAGCGTGAAAGTATCAGGACGGCGTAGCTCATCGACATAGTTTTCGCCAAGTTTGATCGTAGAGTAAATAGGCGTGATCGGATTGGCATAAGAGCGAACTTGTTTATGTTGACGAAAGAAGCTGGCGTACTGATCACCAAACGGCAAAATGCAAACGGCGATTAGCGCAACAGATAGGAGCAAGGTTGCCGTTTTTTGTAGAATACTGCGTTGCCAAGTAGAGCGTTTTAGACGAATTTTGCTAATGATAAATGCTGGCAACACGCCTAATATCAGCACCCGAATGACCATGCTAGGGGCAAACAATCCCATCGCCTCTGCTTGATCGGTCTCCAGACTGTTGATCAGCATGTTGGTGTCAAATATCGTCCCATAAGCATCGGTAAAATACCCACAGATGGCAGCGATAATCAGTAACGTAGCTAGTACGGGTTTGGCAATTGGGCGATAGCACAGCAGCTGTAATACTAGCCACATCAGTCCAAACAACAAGCCAGTAATAGACAGGATGAATCCGACGTTTTTGCTAAATGGATAGACAGCCAGCACCTGCTCAAAGAACCCAATATTTGCAGTCGCTACCAAATATAAAGCCACGATAATAATAAGATAACTGAGACTTATCTCACGATCATAGAGCTTACTAAGGTAGCTGGTTTTTGCGTTGGCATTGGACGCGTTGATTTTTAGCACATTGGTCTTGATGACTTGAGGTATGGACATACAGATACTTCTCAACAGATGGTAGGAAACGTCATTCCTTACCATAGCAAGTGGTCTGTTAAGAAGATGTTAAGGCGATTGATGCTAACTATCATAAGTTAGATGTTGTGTGGATTGTTGAAACGATTTTATACATTCAAACTAGGAAGAGTTCATCATTGCCATTAACTGGGGTTTGTCCTTTATGGTGATAAAACCATAGTGCATATCGATAAGGTGCTGCTTTTGCCACGATTGAATGATTTTATTGATGGTTTGTCTAGTAGTGCCAAGCATAAAGCCCAGCTCTTCTTGCGATAAGCGCAGATCTATTTTGATATTGTCTCCTACTTGCTTACCATAAGTGTCGATCAGTCCAATCAGCATGCTAGCCAATCGCGCTGAGGTATTGAGTGAGGTAGCATCATCAATCCAATCAAATGCTCGGCGGATGCGCTCGCAGGTTATAAGCGCGAGGTGCTTGTATAAAATCGGATGCAACTGCGCTGTCTGAATGACTAGATTTCTTGGGATTGAGATGAGCGTTACTTTGTTAATCGTCCACGCATCATGGGTGCGAGGATTGTCATCTATGATAGATATTTCACCAAACCACTCACCACTAGATAGATGCGCCAACGTCATGGCATGGCCACTAGCGCTCACGTTACAGACTCTAATCGTACCCGACACGACAAAGTGTAGCGCTGCATCATCGTTGTCACCGATGGCATGAATCATTTGGCCTTTTTGGTATACCTTTAGCACCGCATCGCCTGCCAGTAGCGGCTGCACAATGGCTGGTAATTGACTAAACCATGGGTCGTTATTTAAATAATGATTGATATTCATAAGTGTAATGTTTTTGACAGATTTGGTTTTATGAAATGGTGTAAAGTAATCATTCAGGATATCTAACACAGTAAAGGAATACACCATGCAAACAACTATGCAAACCGCGACATCAACGGATTCAACCTCGAGTGTACACCATAACATGAGCGAACAAGAATGGCAGATGCGCGTAAATCTTGCCGCCTGTTATCGAATGATTGCTTCTTATGGCTGGGATGATCTGGTATTCACTCATATCTCTGCGCGCGTACCAGGTACTGAGGATGAGTTTTTAATCAATCCGTACGGGATGTTATTTGAAGAGATTACCGCTTCTAGTCTGGTCAAGGTCAATAAAGCAGGCGAGAAAGTAGCGCCATCAGAGTTTGATGTCAATCCAGCTGGATTTATTATTCATAGTGCTGTGCACGAGGCTCGTGATGATGCGCATTGCGTCATTCATTTGCACACAAATGATGGGGTTGCCGTCTCAGCGCAAGAAAAAGGCCTACTACCTATCTCGCAACAATCATTATTTCCGCTATCCAATTTGGCATACCACGACTACGAAGGTGTCGCATTAAACCCTGAAGAAAAAGTACGCTTGGTTGCCGATTTGGGTGATGCTCACTTTATGATTTTGCGTAACCATGGTCTGCTCACCTGTGCCGATACGGTTGCCAATGCGTTCTTGTACATGTATATCATGCAAAGAGCTTGTGAGATTCAGATAAAAGCGCAGAGCGGGGGCGGTGCATTGACGCCGATACCAGCACAAATATTGGCCGGTATCCAAGCTGCCTCAGAGCAAGTGACCCGAGGCGCAAATGGTGATATCGCATGGCCTGCACTGTTAAGAAAATTGCGCCGTACTGACCCATCATTTGAGGAGTAAGTCGCTAATGATAACTCTTGATGAATGGCAACGGCAGGGGCAGTATGAATCCATTCATGGGCATCAAGTCTTTACTCGGTATGCAGGGGATAAAAGTGCGCCTGTATTGCTATTGATTCATGGTTATCCTAGTGCTAGCTGGGACTGGGAGGGTATGTGGGATGCGCTTACCGAGCACTATTATGTTATTACTCTCGATATGCTAGGGTTTGGGTTATCAGATAAACCCAAAAACGCGCGCTATCTAATCAGTGAGCAGGCTGATATTTATCAAGCTGTTTTGCAAAAACTGGGCGTCAGTGATTATCATATATTAGCGCATGACTATGGTGATACAGTGGCTCAGGAGTTGCTAGCAAGACAAGTTGAGGGTAGCGCTGAGCGACACATTGCTAGCGTATGCTTCTTAAACGGTGGCCTGTTTCCAGAGACGCACAAACCTATCTTGGTGCAGAAACTACTGCTATCGCCATTAGGTCCTCTGGTATCAAAGCTGATTAATAAGCAGAAATTTGCGGGCAGTCTACAGCGGATATTTGGCCCAAACACGCCGCCTACGTCAGAGGTGATAGACACGCTATGGCAGCTGTTAAATCACAATGATGGGTTGGGTGTGATGCATAAGCTGATTAACTATATGCCACAGCGTCAGCAATACCGCGAGCGATGGGTAGGCGCGATTATCAACAGTACTGTACCGGTGAAATTGATCGCAGGTGCCAAAGATCCTATCTCAGGTCAGCATATGATTGATCGTTATCGTCAGCTGATACCCAATGCTGATATAACCAATATGCCTATGTTAGGCCATTATCCGCAGGTAGAAGATGCAGTGGCAATCACAGCGGCCTATTTACAATTTAGACGCAGTATTCTGTAAATAAAGTTCAATCTAACAAACGCAGGGCATTAAATGGTGCTCTGCGTTTGTTATTCTCTTATCATCCTTTAACGCTCAAAAAAATGCATCATTCTAAATGAGACTAATATCTGTAAGCGTAGTCACAAAGCTGTGCAAAAGGTTTTTGATAAAATGATCACTAACAAATGGCTAATTATCATTAAGTGGCCTATATGCGCAGTGCTACAAGATATTGATGACTTGATAAAAAGATATTTTGAAAAACTTGAGGTTTTGGAGCGTAGTCTAAGAGACTATCTTTTAAGTGTATTATGAGAATATAAAGTACTCGAGTAAAGCCTAACAGATATAACTATCCTTAAAAGCTGTTATAAGTGGTTCCATTATACCAGTCTGTTTTAAGTAGTCTGTTAATAGGTTTTTGGGGTGAAATAGCTGGTTCCGCTGGGGTATACCTAAAAAATTTCCGCTAGTTGTCTGACTAAAATATCCCAAGATTGAGTGTATGGCATTGACGGCAGGGGTCAATATTTCTTCAGTGGCAATTATTGAGTGTTTCTACTAGGAGTTGTTTCAATCGATATATCTAAGCTAGTTAATGATTCTAATTCAGCCTCTAGTTTATCTAAAGTAGCTTGGCTAGGGTTGCCCTCTGGAAAGAAAATCGTCACATTTGTCGTTTGGTTGTTAGGTTTATAGCCAATTGATTGCAATTCACCACGGTACTTATTTCTAATCAAGATGGTAATTTCTTCAGACACTTTTTGATCACCATAAATAGCCACTGATTCATCCGCTGAGCGGTTATTTGTCGGTAAGATTTGAATCGGAAGGCTAAAATCTTTAGCATCACTGCTGGTAAATACATAATGATGAATTTCTGCCTTCACATTGGGTTTTGTCATAATAAACAAACGATAGTCTCTAACAGCTTCTTCATCACTGACGGGTTTATCAGCTTTTCTAATGCCTTTTTGGTCAGGTGTTGCAAATCCCCAGCTTGCTGCCACCAGATCTTCACCCAGTTCATCAAATAAACCTTGCAATACACCCTCGTCTTGAACCCCGCCTTGGATTGCCAAAATCCTCATCGCTTGTTCTTTACTTACTTTAGAGTCTGACATAACAGCTTGCATAATGACGTCATCAATTTGATAGCGTTGGGTCACTTTCTTAGGAAAATTATCAACGATAAGATTATTTGGCTTATCGATTTTTGACCAATCAATGGCTTTGGTCGTAACTGGCTTTGAATTGACTTTTGGTAATTCGACGACTTTAGGAATTGGTGGCTGTGTAGTAACAGCTTGACTACATCCATTTAAAATTAAACTCGTCAATGCTAAAAATATTATTTTATTCACTTTTATTATCCTAATTCTTATAGTGGGTCTAATCAGCCAGCTTAAAGATGACCCTTGCCATCAATGCCGTACACTTATAATATCTATCGTTTCCATAACAGCGCTTATGGTAAATAAAAATAATGATCCAAAAGCTCACGGTATGTACACAACGAAGTACACCGCGACTACCTAAATAACTCAATATACCGATACCATTAGCCTACAGCCAAAGATTCAAGTCCTCACTAGGGAACCGAACCTTTAGCAGCCGTATTTTGGCTTTTTTCACTGACTATTTTAGATAAGTTTAGGCTTTAGCGTTGTCTACCCAAGAGAACTCTTCTAAGATACGCACCCATTGTTTGTCTAATCCTGCTTTTAGTACTAGTGGCTCACCAGTGACGGGATGGCTGAGCGCCAAAGTCTGAGCATGCAGCAACATACGCGTGCAATCATAGTGAGTACGAAAAAATCGTGTATGACGTATATCACCGTGACTGGTATCACCTACGATGTGATGGAATACATGTCTCATATGCCGACGCAGCTGATGTTTGCGTCCAGTTTCAGGCGTTAAGCTCACCAGACTATAGCGGCTAGTGGTATGCTTCTTTGATACTGCAAATGGCAGCTCAATTTGTGCCAAACTTTGCCAGTGGGTGATCGCTTCTTGAGCAGGTTTATCTAAGTTCGCAAATTTATCGGCAATGGCATCAGGTTTAAAGCTAAGCGCATAATCAACAGTACCTTGTTCAGACATAAAGCCACGCACCACGGCCAAATATTGCTTGGTCACTTTGCGTTCAGTAAACGCTTCGGTAAGGCTACGTGCCACGGCTGAACTCTTGGCAAACAACAATACACCTGATGTGGGTTTGTCTAACCTATGTACTGGAAACACATGGCAGCCTACCGCATCACGAGTAAGCTGCATGGCAAAGCGTGTCTCACCTTTGTCCAGCCAACTGCGATGCACCAACAGACCAGCTTCTTTATTAATCGCTACTATATACTCATCTTCATAGATAATCTCTATTTGATCAGCAGTATTGCCTTCGATATCCATGTTTTTATTGCTCATATTTTAGATGCGTCAATTATATATCCTTTTTATTGTGCCTGTAGTGGCATAATAAATTTAGAGCCAAGCTTTGAGTACGGTATCTTGGTTTCAGAAGGTGAAGTAGAGTCCGAAGGCAAGGTTTGTCAGCAAGACCAGTTATTCCGTTTTCATGATAGTGATGTCGCCAATAACAAAAGTATTAAGCTGGCTGCCAAAAAGGGCACACGTATCATGTTCATTGGCGGCGAACCGCTGAATAACCAAGTACTAATGTGGTGGAACTTTGTAGCTGATAACAAAGCTGAGATTGAACAGTCTATTGTTGATTGGAATAATGGTCATGAGCGTTTCGGTAATGTTGACTCTGATATGAAGCGCTTGCCTGCACCTGAACTACTGAAAGGTTTTAAAGGCTGATTACAACTTATCTCGCCCCTCACTATTTCACCTTAGCTCGTAGAAAACTGCTTAAGTAAAATAAGGGGAGTTTGACGTAAGGATTAGAAAGGGTAGGTCGACCAAAAATCAAATCCTGATTCGCACATAATTACCACGATATTAAAGCATATATGAATCAGGACAATATTTGAGATATAGCTCAGGTGGCTTACAATCAGAGCTTCAACGCTTAAGTTCTATGCTTAAGTTCTATAAAGGACTTTTACGACATGCCAGCCAAATTTGGTCTTTACTAAATGCGGGGTAAATAGTTCGCCGGTAAAGCAAACCTTATCGAATGGCCCTACCATATCACCTTTGCCAAACTCGCCTAAGCTGCCACCTTTTTTACCTGATGGGCAGGTTGAGTATCGCTTGGCCAGTACATCAAACTTAGCACCTTTTTTAAGCTTGGCAATAATGTCCTCAGCCTGTTCTTTATGTTTTACTAAAATGTGCAATGCGCTAGCGGTACGAGCCATAATGTAACCCTTTTATAAAATATCAATTATCAGGATATTATATCACTACTTACATTGGTTGCTAACCTCACTTGTAGGTGCTGAGTTCTCCCAAGTCATCCTTATACAATCGTGACTATAGGGGTTGGAGTAAAGAAGTTTTAGTCATGTAGTGTTTTATTTAAACTACAGTCCTTAAATGACGGACATAAAAAAAACCTCAATCTTTAGATTGGGGCTTTCCTAGTTGGGTGGCCGTACTTTACTCATATCAAATCACGGAATCAAACTCTCTACCAGAAGTTGAATGCTAGTATTTAATGCCTCATTAGCGAACTTCTTATTTCTCAAACTATGATTACACACCGCTTCAGTTTGAATAGAAAAATCAGAATAGTGCTGAGTGACTGCCCAAATATGGAAAATCAAATGGATGGCAGACACGGACTTAGTCTTGTTATCTGCAATCCAGCCATCAATCACTGCCACCTTTTCACGAACCAAAAACTTCAAAGGGCCTTTTAATACGGCCATCAAATGAGGTGCCCCTTGTATAATCTCTAACGCATACAGTCTTGATGCTGCCGGTGATTTTTTTGAGATTTTATACTTTTCTTCAATATAGGTCTTAAGGGTAACCCTTGGATCTTGGTTGGCGTTAATCTTACTCAAAGGCGATAACCACTTACTCAGCACCTTTTCTAAAACAGCAACATACAGAACTTCTTTACTTTGGAACAACCTCTACTATTTTAAAGTAGATCAACTAAATGCTATGGAGTGACAATATCTTACATGTATTGATTCTATCGAATTATAGGTATTATATGATTGAACAATAACAATGTAAGTTGTAATGCAATTAATCAAAATACTGTACGCAGATATTCAATCGGTAAAAATATATGCGGTGAAAGTACTGTCATTGTTTGTGCAAATGTACTATGAATAGTTATGGCATAGAATGGAAGGTTCTCTAGAACAGCACATCAATATTTCTTATTATCATTATTAGGCCACTGATAACCATTAGTATCAGTAGCATGATTCTAAACTGGCTAATACTAATGCCTGCTAAAAAGCGTTTGCCAATGATATTGCCAATCACGGCGCCCAGTCCTAATACAAGACCATACGCCCATATCTTGACGGTGAGTATCCCAAAAAAGGTGTAGCTGATGATTTGTACAATACCTACAAAGAAAGAATTAGCTGTTTTGGTCGCAATAAGACTTTCTTTTTCTAGTCCAGCATTCATATAAAAAGGGTTAAGAATAGGGCCGAGGCCACCTACCAAGGTGCTCATAAAAGCAATGGCAAAGCCCACAGGTACAAAACCTACTTTTGGCATATCAAATGTCTTGCTTACCTTACCAAACTTGTATTGGAAAATAGTCGAGACTAAAAATGCGCCAACCAATAACTGAATCCAGCCTGCGTCCAAACGACTAAACACCAATGCGGCTAGCCATGCACCTACGATAGCGCTTGGGACATAATACTTGGTCAATGACCAATCAATATCATGCCAAAATAGATAAAGTCGTGAGGCATTACTCAGAAAGGTAGCCACGTTGATCACAGGTGGTGCAATCGCTGTCCCTACCATCGAAGAGGTAACTGGTATCAGCAACATAGCGCCGCCACCGCCGGATATAGTGGAGATAATAAAAGCAACCATGCCAGCGACAAACAAACCTACTAAGTGCCAAGTTGGAATGGTTTGCAATAAATCTAAAACAAAGAGCACTATAAAATCCTATTTCATAAGTGACATCAAGTAGTGATGTTTTGCTAATTTTGGACAGCTGACAAAAAGAGCTAGGAGTATTAAACAACTATTGCAAGTAGGGTGAAATTATCTCTAAAAAAACGGTGGCCATACATAGAGTATAACCACCGCCGGAGAGAGATTTAGAGACGAACTAGCAAGAACTTATGCAGCAGTCTTTTTAAAGCGCTTACGATACATTTTACGAATGATTGGCATGAATATCATGACAACTACCAGACCCCATAGTGATACGGTGATTGGGCTACTCCATAGAATAGACATCTCACCTTGAGAAATAGACAAGGCACGTCTGAGGTTAGACTCCATTAGCTCTCCTAGTACATAACCTAGAATAAGGGCTGATAGAGGGAAATGTAGCTTGCGTAAGAAGTAACCAAATATCCCAAGTCCTACCATGAATACCATATCAAAGGTCGTGCTGTTGATAGAGTAAACACCAACGAAACTGATAGCAGCAATAGATGGTATCAAGATATAGTTTGGTACATTAAGTAGCTTAGAAAATACGCCAACCAAAGGAATATTCATTACTAACAAGATAACGTTACAGATGAATAATGAGGCAATCAGACCCCAAACGATGTCTGGCTGTTCGGTAAATAGCTGCGGACCTGGCGTGATATTATATAAAGTCAACGCACCCATCATGACCGCTGTTGTACCAGAACCTGGCACACCCAAGGTCAACATCGGTACAAATGAACCACATGCTGATGCGTTGTTAGCCGCCTCTGGAGATGCTAAGCCACGAAGATCGCCTTCACCAAATTTGCCATTGTCTCCAGCAATTTTGCGTTCACTAGCATAGGTCATCGCACTCGCGATAGTCGCACCTGCACCAGGCAAAATACCAACGAAAAAGCCCATTATGCCACTACGCACCATGGCGCCAATGGTGAAGAGAAATTCTTTTATGTTGAATAAGCTACGCTTACCTTGCGCGATAATTTTCCCACCGGTACTGGTTCTTTCGAGCAAAATTAAGATTTCACTGACACTGAAAAAGCCAATAACGATCGTTGTGAACTGAATACCATCAGATAAATTGACTGAATCAAAGGTATAGCGATAGATACCTGTGACCGCATCGACACCAACAGTAGCCAGACCCAAGCCAATTAACGCTGACACTGCTGTTTTGATAGGCTGATCACCAACCAATCCACTCAAACAACAAATCGCGAATACCATTAATACGAAGTATTCAGCAGGTCCAAAAGACACTGCCCATTTAGCCAATAGAGGGGCAAACAACACCACACCAATGGTCGCAATCGTAGAACCAATAAACGAGGCAACTGCAGAGATGGATAAGGCGATGCCGGCCTTGCCTTGAACCGCTAGCGGGTTACCATCTAATGAGGTCATAACCGCCGCGGCAGATCCAGGCACGTTAAGTAGAATGGCAGAAATACGACCGCCATATTCGCAACCAAGATAAACAGCCGCCAGTAAGATAAGTGCACTCTCGGGTGGTAGACCAAGGGCAAAGGCAAAAGGCAATAGAATTGCCACACCATTAATAGGGCCAAGGCCAGGCAACATGCCTACAACTGTACCAATAAAAGCGCCAATGAGTGCAATCAGTAAGTTTTTGGGCAACATCGCTACGCCAAAACCTTGCATTAAAAAGTCAAAAGTTTCCATAATAGCTATCCCATTATTCCTGATAATATTCCAAGTGGCAGAATCACATCCAAAGCCATGTCAAATAAGACATACAGGGCGATACTGATCACAACTGAAAAGATAAGGCTTTTAATAGGATTTCCGGCAAATAGTAAACCAACCGCAAAACACATCAGTGTGGTAGCAATCACAAAACCTAAAGGCTCAAAAATTAAGCTATAAATCAATAATGCGCTGACACACAGCACAAGATTTCTAAGCACGACGTTGTTATAGCCCAAATCGATGACTTTCGTAAATCGTGCTGGACGAAAGGCAATAACCAAGGTCAAAAGCGCCGTAAGTGAGAAAATCAAAATAGGATAGGGTCTAGGGCCGATAGGATCATAGGCAATAGGAGCAACGTAACCAATAGCTAAATAGACCAAAAATAAGCTAAACAGCCCCATTAATCCAGAAAACGCACGTTCCATTGTCATAGAAGTTTTCCTTAAATTCCAAAATAAGAAGGTTGAGAGATGTCTCATCTGTCAACCTTCGATAAATACTATAAAAATCAGTATTCAATCATTAAGGGGATATGATCTGGGTAATGCTACTTAGCTGCAGCATCAACAAGACCGTACTCAGCAGACAATTCACGTAGCTCACCGGTACGTTTATAAACGTATGCTTCTAGCTCATCACCAGTCATAGAGAATGGTAGTAGCTCTTGCTGCTCGCGTAATTCAGCGAATTTTGGATCCGCAAGCATATTATCAAAGCTTGCTTTCCACCAGTCATAGGCGGCAGGGCTGACATCTGGACCCATGTAATAACCACGCATGACAGGCCAAGTAACGTCATAGCCTTGCTCTACAGCAGTAGGAATATCTGCCATAGTGCCGCCCAATCTTTCATCTGCGAATACGGCCAATACACGCAATTTGCCAGCAGTAGCTTGTGGCATGATCTCAGCGATACCAGCACTTACGACAGTCACATGGTTACCCATGACCGCTGTAATAGCCTCGCCGCCACCTTCCATTGCAACATAAGTCATATCGCTAGGATTAACACCAACCGCTTTAGCTAAAATAGCTGTCTGCATCCAGTCCTGACCACCAACACTACCACCAGCGGCAAAACTGATTGCTTTTGGATTTGACTTAAGCTCAGCAACCAATCCTGCCAAATCTTTGATAGGTGAGTCTGCATTGACAGCGATAGCACCATAATCAGTACCAACGGCTGCTAGCCATTTCACGTCTTTTTCGGTGAATTTACCAAATTTACCTTGCGATAAATTTAGGATAGAGCCAGTAGAAAAAGCAATGATTGCATCGTTATTAGCACGATCATTGGCAACGATTTTGTTATAAGCAACAGCACCTACGCCGCCTGGCATATAAGTGACTCGCATTGGATCTTCTAATAGGCCGGTATCTCTTAGGCCAGCTTGAGCAAGTTTACAAGTCAAGTCAAAGCCACCGCCTGGTTTTGCTGGGGCGATACATTCTGGACGTGAAGGGGCGTCATAACTGGCATCAGATGCTGTCGTATCAGATTTATTACATGCGGTAAGGGTGAGTACAGAAAGGCCAAGAGCCAAATAGGATAGTTTGTTCACACGACACTCCTTGTGTGTATTTTTAATGAATAGCTCAATAGAATTCTGAGCAAAATAATTAAGTGATGACAGATGAAGTTCAGATCATCCTGACAATAACTACTAAACTTCATAAAAGTAGAGTTTTTAGCGTTTTGCAAAAGTAACAGAATATTATAGAAATAACAAGAAACATATGTATGTATACATGAATTTTATTTTAAGGTACTATCACAATGACTGATACAAAATTACTTATCGCCTTAGTATCAAGGGAAAGAAAAGACAGAAAAACCTTCCGAATACAAGATGATGATGTCGATAAAAACTAATGAATACAATGCCTTATAGGTATTGACAACCATGAGAGCGATGTTAAAAATGTGCTAGGGCATGTTTTTTTGGATAAGGAAAAGAGCTAACTCGGTAGATGAATTCAGTGAGATGAGACTAAGCGCCATGACGGGCACTTTATTAGGTATTTAAGAAATTTGGTCGTATATGTTAGTCAAAAGACAGCTGTTTCAAAACTGTCTTTTGGGAGGGGTTTGCTTAAGGGTAGAGCGTGTTCCCATTCTCAACATAAGAATACATGTTAGTTAAAACAGCAGCTGGATAATGAAAATTGCTAATATGCCAATACCAATATCTAAGGGTACCGCTTTGAATAGTAGCGCATTGAATAGCTTGTTTTTTTCTATAACTACTTGAGAAGCGCCCAACATTAGACTACCTCCTGATGAGAAAGGAGAAAGGGATGAGCTTTGTGCTCCCACCACAATACAAGTAAATAACAATAGAGGGTTAAGTCCAGAGGCGACGGCTAAAGGCAGTACCATAGGAAATAGAGTAGGAGCGACCACGCCAAGTGTACTAGCAAAGATTGACATGATTGCGCTAATAACAAATACCAAAATTGGTATCATCCAGATAGGGACGTTGGTACTTAGCCACTCTGTTAGCTCGTAAATAACACCGATCTCGACGCCAAGGCCGATCAGCATACCGACCCCACAAATCATAATAAGTGTATTCCAGGGGATTAAGCCAATTACTGTTTTTTCGTCCCCTAATTTTAATAATAAACTGATTAAGGCAAAAATAATGGCGATAAAACCAATGTCAATCCGAGCGTTCAAAAACTGAATTGCTTCTATGTTAGGCATTAGTAGATTTAAGATGGGTACAATAAGCACGATAGCCATCATTATAAAAATCAGCATAATAGATTGTTTTTGCTTATTATCGAAAGGCTCTGGTACTATCGTTTGAATCGCAATTTTGCTATTTTTGGCATTAAAAAAGCAATAAATACCTAGGACGATCACTGGCATGAGAAAGGTAACTGCGAAGACACCTAAAACATAAGTAAAGGTATTATCATTTGCAACGCCGGCCCCGCGCATCAGCTCTCGAAAGATAACCCCGCTTTGTGAGGTGATAAAGTTAGCACCAGCCAATGCACCATAGTTAACAGATAAGGTAGCAATGACAAGATTCAAATTAGTACGTTTAGACAATAACAAAATCATAGGTGCCATCGTGGCTAAGACGGTGTAATAACCAGCCCCTAAGCCAGCAACGATGGTAGCAGCAAAGAAAATAACCAAGGGTAAAAACTCGGGGAAATGACGGCATCTATAGATCAAATGATTTGATAGTTTTTCTAAAGCGCCATTCGCTAAAGGAAAATTATAGAAGAGAGTAACGGCAAAAATAACAAAGAAAATTTTGAGAGGCCACAGCTCAACAATTTCATAAGCGCTCATTCCCATCCCGAAACAGCCGATGAGGTATGAAAATGCAATAGCAAATAGACCAATATTGATCTTGGTGGTATAGCCCAAAATAATACATATTACTATTGCGGCTAGAATATAAAGAGTCATTACTGTCCTTTGAGCTTAACTACATGAATTTTATAGAGAGCTGTATTGACTTCTATAGGTAAAGAGCATTACGAGAATATTGACAAACAACTTTCTAGATTACAGAATCGTATAAGCCTGAAATGCACGTATAAATAAGTGGAATAATAGCAAAAAAAGTAATATGAATTAGATAAGATTGCCCACAAAGTGCCAGACAGTCGTTAGTATTGCAATGATATATAAGGTTTTCTTAGCGCTTAAGATAGAGTACTCCGTTATATTCCAATCTCTAGAATGATAACAATGCTTAAAAACAGTAAAACAATTCATAACCCCCTTAAATTGTGGTGAAATAATGCTAAAAAATTTAGAAAAATTTAAAATACCACGGTATGAGCAAGTACGATGGCACATTTTGACTTTATTAACAGAAAGCAAATGGGATGAAAACACACCTTTACCGACTGAGCAGGAGTTTGCAGACAAGTATCAAGTATCAGTCGGAACCGTTCGAAAAGCGGTTGAAAAGCTGGTCGACGATGGTGTGTTAACCAAGTATCAAGGCAGAGGTACCTTTCTAAAGCGTCCAGATTTTGAAAGCTCATTATTACGGTTTTTCAAATTTCGTGATAAAGATGCCTGCTATGCGACACCGACAGGCGTGGTCAAAAAGGTCATGGTAATAGAGGGTATTGAAGAGATTAATGAAAAGCTAGATATTGGTAAGAATAAAGCGCTTATTTATATAGAACGTGTACGTATCATTGAGGGCAAAGTTTCGCTGAGTGAAAAAATCTGGTTACCTAAGAGTCGTTATCAAGCCTTTGTAAATCTAGAGCCTGAAGATTTTGAGAATCTGCTATATCCGTTCTACTATACTAAGTGTGGCCAGTTTGTCTCATCTGCCGTAGAGACTTTATTTTTTGTAGCCAATCACGTAGACCCTTATTTAGATAATAATGAGCAAGAAAACCTAGTGAAGGTATGCCGTATTGCTAAGAGTCTAGAAGGTGATCCTATCGAATATAGAGAGTCATATGGAATGGCAGAGAAGTTCAGCTATGAAGTTAATATTATTTAATAAATAGTAAGCCGTTAGTAGATTTCTTGTCTCAAGCTCAGGTAAGCTATCGTCTGAGTTAAAGGTATCATCGTGTTTTCAAACTAAAGAACGTAGTAAAAGATACGTTCTTTAGTTTTATTGTACCAGTCAAATAAAAACTAAAAAATCTAGGTTATAAAACGCCAATATATTCTTTTTACGTTTACCTTCAGGCGGCCTAGTCACAACATCCTAAGTCAATATCTATCAGATAAACAGCATCGCTTATGTGATTATGAGTTCAGTTACACTACAAACTCGAAAGCAGAACGCTTGTTTCGCTATTCAAAATGCCATCAATCTCTCTGACTTGACGCAGCACTTCATCAAATTCTCTCAAACTCGTCGTATGTATCTCTCCTACCAAGTCCCATGCCCCGTTGGTCGTATGTAGCTTAATCAATTGCGGAATACCCCGCAGTTTCCTAATCACTTGTGAAGTAGACTTTCCTGTTACTTCAATCATCATCATCGCTTTGACCGTTTCTTTATCTAGTGCTTCATGCACTCGAATCGTAAATCCTAAAATAGCACCGTTGTGAATCAGTCTATCCAATCTGTTTTGGACAGTGGCACGAGAGACTTTGAGTTTTTTAGCAAGGTTGGAGATGGTTGCTCGACCGTCTTGTCGAAGTTCAGATATCAGTTCGCTATCTAAAGAGTCATAAGTGTAATACGCCATAAAAGTGCTTCCTTCATTGGATTTTGACATTCTGCTAAGTAATACCTAACAATGTGTCAAAAAAATGTCCATATTTAGTAAATTATTGACATTTTAACTGACAATTATAATTGGTAGCATATTAATTGTCGGTTAAATAAATAATATTCATGGAATGGAGCAAAATTAATGTCTAAATTTATCGTATCACAGAAGCAGGGTGTACCATTTGTTAGCGTACAGGCGATGGCTGAAATCATTAGTAATTATGGTGTAGAACAGACCATAAAAGAATTGGTAGATGCTTTAGAACAAGATTTTTCTCGTTGGGATAGTTTTGAAAAATCCAGTCGTTTTGCTTCTCATTCCAAAGACGGCGTCATAGAGTTGATGCCTGTCAGCGATGGTGAAATGTTTGCGTGTAAATATGTCAATGGTCATCCGATCAACACCAAGCGCGATTTGCAGACGGTAGCCGCTTTTGGCTTGTTGTCTGATGTCGATACAGGCTATCCCATTCTGCTGACAGAGATGTGTATCTTAACCGCCTTGCGTACGGCAGCGACTTCTGCACTGGTTGCCAAGCATTGTGCACCCAAAACCGCTCAGACTTTAGCGCTCATCGGTAATGGTGCTCAGGGTGAGTTCCAAGCAATGGGTATGAAGGCAGTCGTGGGTATCTCAAAAGTGCGTTTATATGATGTCGACCCAGCCGCATCTGAAAAAGTAGCGCGCAACCTTGCTGATTCAGGCCTAGAGATTACTATTTGCAAAACGGTAGAAGAGGCGGTTGAAGGTGCAGATATCATCACTACCTGTACCGCAGATAAGAAAAACGCCACCATTCTCCGTGATGATATGGTCAAAAAAGGCGTCTATGTTAACGCCATTGGCGGTGACTGCCCTGGCAAAACAGAGTTGGATGCCAACATCTTGTTAAGAGCCGATCATGTCATTGTGGAGTTTGAACCGCAAACCCGTATTGAAGGCGATATTCAACAGCTCTCTCAGGATTTCCCTGTGACAGAGTTCCACCGCATCGTAAATGGTGAAAAAGCAGTACGCACCAATGAAGATAACTTGGTTGTATTTGATGGTGTTGGTTTTGCCTCAGAAGATTTTACGGCTTTGGTATTTTTGCGTGATTTGATCAAAAAGCAGGATGCATATGAGCTGCTTGACTTGATTCCTCAGCAACAAGACCCTAAAAACCTCTATTCGGTCGTCAAAGCTCATAGCAAAAATCGTAGCCTAGAGACAGATGAAGCGATGGCCGCATCATAAGTCATTTGAATATAGAAAAATAGGAGTTCAATGCCAGATGTGGACTCAAATGATGAAAAAATTGTTTTATTTAATAGAGACAAAATAATGAATGATTTAATGAAAAACGTGCGAATAGTAGAAGTTTATTCAGACGTCGCAGGGCATAAAAAAGGCGCGTCACTAGGAATCGATGCATTGCGCGCGTCATCAAAAGAGATGAATGCAGACTACTATGAAAAATTGCAACTTGATAGTATAAAAAATGAATATATACATGCAGAAGAGTCGTCATTTAAGCATGCAAAATACGCCGATGTAATTGAGCCTGTCATTTCTAAATTGGCGCATAAAATCAAAGATATAAGAAATGAGAATCAATTTCCGATTGTTATTGCAGGCGATCATTCTAGCTGTGCAGGTACGATGCATGGTCTAAAAATGGCGCATCCTGATGCTGAAATCGGTGTGGTTTATATAGACGCACACGCTGATTTCCATTCACCATATACCAGCGGATCAGGAAATATGCATGGCATGCCTTTGGCAATGGCTTGTGCCATTGATAATTTGGAATGTCAGCGTAACGAGCTTTCTGAAAAAGAAAAAGAGTATTGGGAAAAATTGAAGTTTATGGCATCAAGCGAGCCATCAATTAAGCCAGAAAATGTGGTGTTTTGTGCGGTTAGAGATTATCAAGAAGAAGAGATGGATCTAATTAGAAGACATAAAATCCCTTTATATAGCGTGGCTGAGATAACCCAAAAAGGCATCAGTTCTACCGTAGAGGAAATCTTCAAAAAACTAGAATATTGCGATCATATCTACGTGTCATTTGATGTTGATAGTGTCGACCCTTTATATGTGCCAGGCACCGGTACGCCTGCAATGAATGGTTTGTCATACGAGCAAGCGATGCAACTTAATATAGAGTTAATTAAGAACAAGAAAGTATGCTGCTGGGAGATGGCAGAGATAAATCCTTTGTACAACAACTCAAAAGATGACTCGACCAGAATATTTAAAATTTTAGAGAAAGTGACCCACACACTTTTGAGCAATTACTAGTACTGAATATTCAAAATGAGTAAAAGAATCTAGCCTAAAGGGGTTTGTTAAAACCTTCTTTAGGTTGGTTAAAAAGGGACTGCGAGTAAAAATAATATGGACATTATTAAAGCCAGCGCTGCAAGTCGAGATGTTAGCGGTATCAATATCAGACAATTTTTAAAGTTCTTTATCCCATCTATCATAGGTTTGATGCTTTTCGTATTTCCAATTCCTTATGTTGACGGTAAGTTTGTCACCTATGCAGAAGGATTTACCATTCCTATATCTGTATTGAAGGATTATATACAGGGTTATATCGGTGACCTTTTGCCGTTATTGGTTGTCACCTCAATCATGATTACCTTGTGTTGTACCTTATATACTAAAATCATGAAACCTGCATTTATTCTGAAGAATGCGTTTCTAAATAATTTATTAAACGTTACAACGCCTTGGCTTATTATTAGGATGCTTGGTGCGTTCTTCGTTGTCGTGACCTATTTTAAATTTGGGTTTGAGGCAATATATTCAGACAATATTGGCGGCTTAATATTATATGAACTAATGCCCATACTTTTTATCGTATTTTTCTTGGCTGGATTGCTGCTACCGTTATTGCTTGATTTTGGCTTATTAGAATTTTTTGGGGTTCTACTAAGCAAAGTAATGAGACCTTTGTTTGGCTTACCAGGTAGGTCATCTGTAGATTGTTTAACATCATGGTTGGGTGATGGCACTATCGGCGTATTATTGACTGATAAACAATTGGAAGGCGGGTTCTATACCAAAAAAGAAGCGGCAATTATTGCTACAAGTTTTTCAGCAGTGTCGATTACATTCTGTTTGGTTGTCATCTCTCAGGTTAAGCTCGAGAGCTACTTTATCAATATGATTGGCGTCGTTGCTCTATGCGGGATTGTTTGTGCGCTAATAGTACCAAGGTTATTACCTTTATCTAGAATTGAAGATACTTATACTATCGAAAACAGTGATAGAGATCATGAAACCATTCCCGAAGGGAAAACATTATTTACCCATAGTTTACATAAAGCCGTCCAAAAAGCAGATAAGAGTCCAAGTTTTCTTACTTTTTTAAGAGATGGGCTAAAAAATATTTTGGATATGTGGATTGGGATACTACCTGTCGTTATGGCAATCGGCACGATGGGTTTAATCGTCGCAGAAGAAACACCTGTATTTGATTATTTAGGTATGCCTTTTATTCCATTCTTAGAGTTATTGAACATACCTTTTGCCGCAGAAATGTCAAAAACGATTATGGTAGGTTTTGCCGATATGTTCTTGCCGGCTATTATCGGTTCTTCAATAGAGTCAGAGTTAACTCGATTTGTCATCGCTTGCTTGTCAGTGTCTCAATTGATCTATATGTCAGAAGTCGGCGGATTGATTTTAGGGACAAAAATTCCAGTGAGCTTTTTTCAATTATTAGTCATTTTTCTATTGAGAACAATCATCTCATTACCGATCATTGCGGTGTGTGCTCATATGATTTTTTAAATAGAACTTTCTAAAAGCTGGCTACACCACGTTTGAACAGAGAGTCAGCAGCAAAAAACCACCTTGATAGGTGGTTTTTTGCTATCAGTATCAAGCTATAGTTCAATTCAAATAATTTTGATATAAGGCAATCGAGTTCAAGCGATATATTATACCTTGCAACCATACAAAAATAGATATACGATTCATATACGTTTCGTATATTAAGGTGTTTTTATGGGTATTGTTAAAATTGATGATGAGCTGCATGAAGATATTCGAAAAGCAAGTGCCGTCATGGTGCGCTCCATCAACGCTCAAGCTGAATATTGGATGAAGATAGGCATGCTCGCTGAAGTCAACCCGAATATGTCTTACAACCAAATTATCAATGAGCAAATGAGACAAGCTGATGTCAATGTAAGGAACCTTATAGATGGATAAGGTCATACTTAAAAGCGCAGCGGAATTGGAAATCATGCGCGAGTCTGGGCGACTTCTAGCCTCTGTCTTTGATTATCTTGATGAGAAAATTACAGTTGGTACTTCTACGATGGACATCAATAACCTTGCTGAGCACTATATTGTCAATCAGTTAGGTGCACGTCCAGCCAGTAAAGGTCAGTATGGTTACCAATATGCATTGAATACCTCAGTGAATAACGTGGTATGTCATGGCGTTCCTTCAGGTCAGCAAATACTCAAATCAGGTGATATTGTGAATGTGGATATTACCCTAGAACAAGGGGGTTTTATCGCTGATTCTAGCAAAATGTATTTGATAGGTGAGGTGTTGCCCCTTGCAAAACGCTTAGTTGATCAGACCTATGAAGCCATGTGGGAAGGAATACGAGTGGTGAAACCTGGAGCAACGTTAGGTGATGTTGGTCATGCCATCCAAAGTTACGCTGAGCAGCAGGGCTATTCTGTAGTGCGAGAGTATTGCGGTCACGGTATTGGACGCGAAATGCATGAGGGACCGCAAGTTCTACATTACGGACATCAAGGAAAAGGTCTAGTCCTACAAGAAGGTATGACATTTACCATTGAACCGATGGTCAATCAAGGTAAAGCCAAAGTTAAATTCAAAAAAGATGGCTGGACCGTAATCACCAATGATAAAAAATTATCTGCTCAGTGGGAGCATACGATTGCGGTTACTTCTGACGGCTATGAGGTTCTTACTCTGCGAAACGATGAGCTTATTTAAACGATTTAATATTTGAACGGCTATTTGGTAAGGCGTTTCTATAATCCAGAAGCGCCTTTTCTTAGGATGTCATGTGACTGTTATTTAAGCCAGTTAGGGAGGAGAATAAAGTGGCTGACCTCAAGGGCAAAAGCCTCTGCTATGATAACAATCAATAGCAGGCGACTATTTAACACATATAAAGATACTTATAGAACTGCTTTGGTGGCGCCAGCCGCCCGTTCGATTAATAAATCCACGGGAGCATCAGGACTTAATGTACCAAAGGCCAGTCCATGCTCATTCCCAATCCTAGAACGACAGAATGCTTGAGCGATCTCCGTATGATCAGTCTGTAGTAGTATCGAAGCCTGTAGCATCAATGCTAGGCGCTCAATCACGTAGCGACTACGGAACTCCAAGGTTTGCGTATCCTCAAATCGCTCTATTAGTAGGTTTAATTCTGCATCATAATCAGCATTTTTCCCTGCTGCCTGCTGCAGTTCCTTAAATAAAGCTTGCTGAGTTTCTGGTTCCTTGTTTAAGGCACGCAGCACGTCTAGACACTGCACATTGCCACTGCCTTCCCAGATTGAGTTTAGCGGCGCTTGCCTGTACAGACGCGGCATAATAGTCTCTTCGACATAACCGTTACCGCCCAAACACTCTTGTGCCTCATTGATAAGAACCGGCGCGCGTTTGCATATCCAATACTTCCCAATTGCTGTCGCGATACGAGCAAGTGCGGCTTCATGAGGGTCTGTTTCTATCTTATCAACAGCGCGCGCAATTCGCATTGTTAGGGCCAAAGCCGCTTCTAACTCTAAGGCTAAGTCTGCCAACACATTACGCATAATAGGTTGGTTGACTAATAATTTACCAAAGGCTTCGCGCTGACTGGTGTGATGAATCGCTTGAACGATCGCTTGGCGCATTTGGGCTGAGGAGCCGATCATACAGTCAAGCCGGGTTAACGCAACCATCTCAATAATGGTAGGGATACCGCGACCTTCAACGCCCACTAGCTCACCGAATGCACCTTGAAACTCTACCTCGGAGGAAGCGTTTGCCCAATCTCCTAATTTGTCTTTTAAGCGTTGAACTTGTACGGCATTGCGTGTCCCATCAGGCCGAAAGCGTGGTACTAAAAAGCAACTAGGACCACTATCAGATTGGGCCAAGACGAGATGAGCATCACACATTGGCGCTGAGAAAAACCATTTATGCCCGATGATTTCATAATAGCCATCTTCTTGTCGTGTGGCTCGAGTCGTATTGCGGCGTAAGTCTGAACCACCTTGTTTTTCTGTCATGCCCATGCCCATCGTACAGCCTAGCTTTTCTTCCATGGGCAAGCTGCGCGGATCATAGTGTTCGGATAATAGCTTGGGTAGCCATTTTTCGGCCAGTACAGGCGAATGACGTAGGGCAGGGATAGCGGCATAGCTCATAGACATGGGACAACCAAAGCCAGCCTCAGGCTGTGAGCCGAGATACATGACTGCCGCCCGAGCCACATGAGCACTATCACGCTCTTCATTGCGCCAAGCAAAGTTGCTCATGCCATATTTCATCCCTGCATGCATCAGATCATGGTAAGCCGGATGAAACTCTACTTCATCTATGCGCCGACCATAGCTATCAAAGTTGCGCAATTTAGGCTTGTTTTCATTGGCTAAGAATCCGCTAGTGATCAGATCTCCACCAGTCAGTGCGCCAAACTCTTTCAAGTGACTTGCTGCCCAAGCAGCACCCTCTCGTGCGACAGCTTCTTTGAGCGCTGTATCTGTTTCCCATGCATTATAATTGGCTAAGGCAAAGGGTTGATTCTGCACCTCATGGGTCTTAAATTGATTTACAATTGACATGATGATTATCTTCCCTGATTTTGAATGTCATTTACTAAGTTTCAGTAGTTCAGTAGTTCATTAGTTCATTAGTTCATTAGTTCAGTAGTTCATTAGTTCAGTAGTTCATTAGTTCAGTAGTTCCCACGATCAGTATTACATATAAAAAATAATTTCGTCAATAGGTGTAATATGAACAAACCAACGCCTCGTTTATTGCTTTTACGCTTACTTATGGTGGCAGAAGCAAACACCCTTAGTGCTTCCGAAGCGGTGCTAGCAGGTTCTATTTTTGGTATGACAGAAAATAGTATACGTGTGACGCTGGCTCGTTTGATCCAAGCGGATCTTGCTGAGTCGATTGGTCCTGCTACCTACAAACTTGGACCCAAAGCTCAAAAATTGGGCGCCGATGTGGCCTTATGGCAGACAGCAGATAAAAGAACGATAAAATTCGATGGCTCATGGATAGCGGTAGCTACCGGTGGGTTACCTCGCAGTGATCGTAAAGCGCTGCGTGCCCGTGCTCGTGCTTTATCATTATTGGGGTTTCGTGAGCTTGATAAGGGGCTTTATCTGCGCCCCAATAATTTATTAGGCGGTATTGATGTCGTCCGTAAGCGTCTATTGGACTTAGGATTAGAAGAGGACGCAGCAGTTTTTAAAGCCAATGATTTCGATGAGGTTAGACAAAAAAAAGCACGAGCACTCTGGTCGGACATGCATCTTGAAAAGCATTATAAGGAGAAGTCGCAGCAGCTCACCAACTGGTTAGGTGGTTTGGACGACTTGCCGTATCACATGGCGCTTCGAGAAATATTCATGCTTGGAGATGCAGGTATTCGCAGTGTTGTTTTTGACCCTCTGCTTCCTGCTCCCTTAGTAGATGAGGAAGCAAGGCAAAAGTATTTTGAGATGGTGCGGCGTATTAATGAGGAGGGTAGGCGTCTATGGTTCGCATTTTTTGAAGAGGCTAAATCGTTAGAGTCTAGTTAATCAAGTCATTAGAATGCGCTTAAATAGAATAAAGTGAAATGGTGGTATAGTAATTATCAGACAGCAGAGGTGTTATCTATAGCGATGAATAAGCATTAATTATTTGCATCTACTCGGATAGTATTTACTGTGAGCCATATGGCGAATTTTCATGACAAGAATGATCAGCAAGTGCATTTAATATGCCACATGACTTCGCTGGTGCGCTACTGACGCATTTCTGTCGCAAAACACTTAAGTGTTTTTTTAACTGTTTTAGCTCTTCTATACGTGTTTCTACAGCGCAGATATGTTCATCCAACAAGGTATCGACATCAGCGCAATCTCTGCTAGGCTCTTCCCAGTACTTAAGTAAAGTCCGTACTTCATCCAATGTCATATCGAGTGTACGACAGTGCAGAACGAACTGTAGACGCTCGATATGACTTTCGCGATATAAGCGATAGTTCCCTTCACTACGCGAAGGCTCTGGTAATAGCTTTTCTTTTTCATAATAGCGAATGGTTTCTACTGTAGCGCCTGTACGCTTAGCAAGCTCTCCGATTTTTATTAGCATCGTTATCTCACAGTTCTCTTGAAGTTATTTCAAAGTCATTTCAAAATTGAAAACATTAAAGTAACTATAAGGTTTAGCCCTAAGTAAATCAAGTTTATACCATTGCATATAAACGGCCTTGACTCTGAAGCCACTAGAGGGTTCACAATAGCGTTATCAAATGAATTCTTATAATGAGGCAGTTTATTATGCAACATCGTATTGAAGGGATGGATTGTGCCAGTTGTGTCAGAAAGATCGAAACTGCATTAGCACGTATGCCTGGTGTTTCTGACATACGGCTCAATTTTGCGACTGAAAAGTTAGAGCTATCGCTTGCCCCTGATTCAGATACTCAGTGCAGCGATATTGAAAAGACCATCAAGCGTCTGGGTTTTGGCATATCTGCCACTACTGATCAAGCAAACGCAGCAGACAGCATTAGTGATAATCTATTAGATACGCAGCAACAGCGTTGGTGGCAAACCAGAAAAGGTAAGCAAGTGGTTGGTCTCGGCGTCTTGATGAGCGTCGCCTACGCGTTGGCATTACTTTTTCCTGATTATGGCATGTGGGCATTTGCTATTGCCGTCGTTGTGGGTGTTTTCCCTTTTGCCCGAAAGTCTATGACCTTGGCAATGACAGGCACCCCGTTTTCAATTGAAATGTTGATGTCTATCGCGGCAATTGGCGCGCTTATCATTGGTGAGGCTGAAGAGGCGGCGGCGGTTGTCTTTTTGTTCTCCGTCGGTGAATTGTTAGAGGGTGTGGCAGCAGATCGTGCCCGTGCTGGTATCAGGGCATTGGCATCATTAGTGCCAAAAACTGCGATTTTACTGGATGCACAAGGCGGACAACGTGACGTTCCTGCAGCTTCATTGCAGGTCGATGATCTGGTAATGGTACGTCCTGGCGATAAAGTATCCGCTGATGGTGTCATTGTTCAAGGTAGCTCTAGTCTTGACGACTCACCTGTTACTGGCGAATCAATTCCCGTTGCCAAGGCGATAGGTGATACGGTATTTGCAGGATCAATCAATATGGATGGAGCGCTGCAAATCCGTGTACAAAAGACAGCTGCTGACAACACCATTGCACGCATTATCAATTTGGTAGAGCAAGCGCAAACCTCTAAAGCCCCTACGGCTCGTTTTATTGAAAAATTCAGTCGTTATTATACCCCAGCGGTGATGGCTATCGCTGCACTGGTTATTGTTGTGCCGCCGCTAGCGATGGGAGGAGAATGGGCGACTTGGTTATATCGGGGTTTTGCACTGTTGCTAATCGCCTGTCCTTGCGCGCTTGTACTATCTACTCCGGCTGCCATTGCATCAGGATTGGCTGTCGGTACACGCCGCGGTTTACTTATAAAAGGGGGCAGCGCTTTAGAAACCATGGGTCGCGTAAATGTCGTGGCTTTTGATAAGACAGGTACGTTGACTGAAGGTAAGCCACAGGTGGCCGATGTGATAGCCTTTACACAGAAGCAATCAGTACAAGAGTATATAGGGCCTGAAGGTCAGAATGAGATACTGGCGCTGTTTGCTAGTGTTGAGTTTGCTTCTAGTCATCCACTGGCAAAAGCGATTATTGATCATACCAAAGCCGCTAACATCTCTATACCGATAGCTTCAAATGCCTATGTTACTGCGGGCAAAGCAGTACATGCAACGGTAGTTGATCGGACTCTAGCCATCGGATCACCAGTTTATGCTGCCACTGAAACATCGATATCACTAGAACAAAATGCACAAATTGAAGCACTACAAAACGAGGGTAAGACGGTCTCAGTTTTGTTCGATGAGCAGAGCTGCGAAGTGCTTGGGTTGGTTGCGCTACGAGACGAATTGCGAGAGGATGCTCAGGCAGGAGTGGCACAGCTCAAAGCGATGGGTGTGCGCTCTGTGATGCTTACAGGTGACAACCGTCTGACCGCTCAGGCACTTGCTAGTCACTTAAATATAGAATGGGAAGCTGAGCTATTGCCCGAAGATAAGCTGCGCTTGTTGAATGAAATGAAAGGTAATAGTAAAGTAGCGATGATTGGGGATGGTATTAACGATGCGCCAGCACTAGCAACCGCAGATGTGGGCATCGCCATGGGTGGCGGCACGGATGTCGCCATCGAAACGGCCGATATCGCATTATTAAAAAGTCGCGTCACGGACGTCGCTCATCTCATTGCCCTATCACGTGCCACCATGTCCAACATTCATCAAAATGTGATGTTTGCGCTTGGTCTAAAATTCATATTTCTAATCACTACTGTACTGGGTATTACCGGACTATGGATTGCTGTGATAGCGGACACTGGTGCAACGGTACTAGTGACTCTCAATGCTTTACGCTTGCTAAGGTTCAAAGGAGCTCAACCACTAATAACTTTGTCCAAAGCAAAGTAAGTATGAAGTTCTTGTTAAAATGGCGGTTTGATTCTCTATTCTAATGACTAAGAGTGGCATCGTTAAGATTTTGGTTTAAAAGGTTTTGAGAATTGTAGGATCAAAAAACCAACTATTGATAAGATGATAGCAATCTCATAGCGACCACCCTCTACCATGTCAAAGTAGGTCGACTAAAGTACATGTTGTGACAATGTCTTACATGTATTGATATATATAGCCTGTATATATTGTACGACTGAATAATTACAATGTAAATTGTAATAGAATAAAATTTGGTGGTGTGTCAAAAAGTATGCTGATTAAAATTTGAACAATTTTTGAAGCCTTGAAAGCCCTATAGAATCAGAGAACTTAGCATAGATTTCTTATTGACTTTTATCACCAGCATACTTTTTAGAACACCACCTAAAATTTAACTCGTATTTAGGCACTGTGTTTTTATAGTATTTTTACCTCTACTCAAGTCCTTATTAGAATAAAAAATATGTGTGTTCGTTGAAAATCTATTCTTATTGCATCTACTATTGTCATTTTTGAGTTTCTACGTATTGTTTCTACTACTTATTCTCTGCATATTATAAGGAGATTACTGTCCTAATCTCTGCATATTTCTGAGGAACATATGAAGCATGTTACTTATATTCATGAACATCTAAACTGGACTGAATGGCAATGGTCGGACAAAAAGCTATTACCACTTGTTAGTCGTGTGCGGATATTACAAGGCCATTTACTAGGAAAGCTGCTAACACTAGGGTTCGATCTGAATGTTGAGGCACAATTAGATGCGGTGACCTTAGAGATTATCAAAACTTCTGAGATAGAAGGTGAGACACTAAATGATGAGCAGGTTCGTTCTTCAGTTGCGCGGCATTTAGGGCTGAATAATGCCAGTATGCCAACCAATACTCGTGAGATCGATGCAGTGGTAGAGATGATGCTAAGTGCTACCTATCATTATCAACAGCCGTTATTATTAGATGATCTACTCGGATGGCATCGAGCATTATTTCCAGATGGATATAGTGGGCTTTATGTGGGCTAGTTTTAGGTGTGCTATCTGGTGCACAAAATGAGCAGCAGCTGGTGAAATATGAACCTGATACAGTGTTAAGCAAGCTGACTGAATTAAAAGCGCTTATTTAACTCAAAGCTAGGTTTAAGCTTCAAAATATACAACAGAGCAGTAAAGCCATAAAAGTAATGACTTTTATGGCTTTTTTTAATTTTGGAGAGACCATTCTTATAGTTGCTGCGTCAAGATTAAATAGGCTATACCAGCTGATTCTCTTGTCTGTAATGGCTTGGCGTCATGCCATAGTTTTTTTTGAAGGTGCTAGAGAATGCACTGTTATCGATAAAGCCGCTTGCTAGTACGATTTGGCTAATAGGCAGCGTAGTATGTTTAAGAATGTATTTGGCGTGTTCAAGGCGCAATCGCACGTAATACTGTTGCGGTGAACAACTAAAATTTTTGTTAAATATGCGCTGTAATTGTCTACTTGATAATCCAAGATGACGGGCAATATCCTTAACGCTTAAAGGCTCTTCAAGATTGGTTTTCATCAATGCAATAGCATCTATTACATTGGTATAGCTACTGCTCAGTATTTTTGGCTTGGGCATATGCTGTACGTAAGTAGGCTCACGTATAGAGGTGATAATAAACATGTCTTGTATCTTGGAAACGATATGATGACCATGATGCTTATTGATGATATGTAAAGTCATATCCAATGCGCAAGCTCCACCTGAACAAGAATATAGCTGCGGTGCTATTGTAAATATTTGGTCATTGAAAATAACATCTGGATAGCTTTCTTGGGCTACGCTGATGTTCTCCCAATGCAATGAGGCTGCTTGCTGCTCAAGTAAGCCCGCAGCAGCCAATGCTAGCGCTCCTGTACACAAACCGCCAAGTGCAATATCCCGTACTGCCAATCGCTGAATTAAGGTAATGAGCTTACTAGATTCCAAGTAATCTGTTTGGTGTCCTCCGCATACAAATACCAAGTCGCAGGTTAATAAGTAGTCGAGTGGTGCAGTATGACTTAACTTAATACCGTTACTACTACTGGTTTTATTGTCATCGAACCCTGCCACCACCCACGAGTATAAGAGTTGCTCGCTCACATAATTCGCCATTCGAAGTGGCTCAATGATATTGCTGAACGCGAGCATGGTAAAGCCATTGATCAGTAGAAACCCAATACGCCTAGGCTTGTCTATCATCTTTTCCGTTATCTGAGTCATTTTTTGTCGCCTTCAGAACATACCTAAAATTCTGGCTAATGTTAAGTTGTTTGTCTATATGTCCGATTATAAACATAAAATGTCGCTTATGAAAAAATACCTTATTAATTTTACCTCTATTATCGAACGTGTTCTCAGTTAATTATTACTACTTTGGAGACGTTCCATGTCAGCACTAAAAGACCTTACTAGCACGTTATCTTCTACAGATTTTTCTCGAAAATCGATGAATTCATTAAACCTAACCTCTTTAGATGGCTCATTAGATAATCTGCATCTCCCAAGTCTAATCGAAATTAAAAACGGCCAGAAAGTGCAACCGACTTTTAGTCATCAAGAATATGCAAATCGTCATGAGAAACTTCGTGAGTATTTAGATAATCATGGCATTGTGGCGGCGCTTTTCACCTCGATACATAACATCAATTACTACTCTGACTTTATATATTGCTCTTTTGGGCGACCTTATGGACTAGTCGTTACTTCAAAAGAAGTTGTGTCAATCTCTGCCAATATCGATGGTGGACAGCCTTGGCGGCGTACTGTGGGCGACAATAATATTGTTTACACTGATTGGCAGCGTGATAACTATTTCAAAGCCATTGCTCAACAAATTCCTCATCACGGACGTGTAGGTATTGAGTTTGATCATTTACCAATGGATCGCTTTGCTAAGCTCAAAGCTATCTTACCCAATGTAGAGTTTGTTGATATTAGCCTAGCATGTATGACCATGAGAATGGTTAAGTCCTCTGAAGAGATAGCGCTAATAACAAAGGGTGCTCAGGTCTGTGATATTGGTGGGGCGGCATTGGTACAAGCTGTTTATGATGGCGTGCCCGAATACGAAGTTGCCTTGGCATCTACACAAGCGATGGTGAAGGCTATTGGTGAGCAGTTTGCTCAAGTGGAACTCATGGATACATGGACATGGTTTCAGTCAGGTATTAATACGGATGGTGCCCACAATCCAGTGACCAATCGTCTTGTCCAATCGGGTGATATATTGAGTCTTAACTGTTTTTCTATGATAGCAGGCTACTATACCGCGCTTGAACGCACATTGTTCTTGGATAAATGTGATGCAGATTCACTACGCTACTGGCAGATAAATTGTGAAGTACATGAAGCAGGTCTTGAGCTTATCAAACCTGGCGTGCGCTGCTGCGATATCGCACATGAGCTGAATAAAATTTATGCAAAATACGACTTATTAGAAAAACGCAGCTTTGGTTATGGTCATTCTTTTGGTGTGCTCAGCCATTATTATGGACGCGAGGCAGGACTTGAGCTACGTGAAGATATTGAAACAGTGCTTGAGCCAGGTATGGTCATCTCTATGGAGCCGATGATTATGATTCCAGAGGGCATGCCGGGTGCTGGCGGTTATCGAGAGCATGACATTTTAGTCATCAATGAGACGGGCGCTGATAATATCACAGGCTTTAAGTACGGCCCTGAGCATAATATTATCGGTCGTTAATGTAGGGGGGTGTCATCAATAAATACTGTCTATATCGAGTGGGCTACCATGAATAATTTTCTTATTTTAAGCTCACCAACATAGATGATGATGCGCCTCGCACGATGCAATTATTTTCACATTTTACTTATTAAGGAAATAACATTATGGACCTGTTTCTTAACAGCTGGACGTTATTTTGGTTCTTGACCATTAATGTACTGACGCTATTACTGGCAGTGAGTTATTTCTTCGTAGAGCGTCATAACAACTAATGTAGTAAACGATACGAGGAATCGACATGTTTATTAATTGGATGATATTGTTAGCAGCAATTGCGCTTCTCATTGTATTGGCTAGTAAAGCGTCAAAAGTCATGTCAGCAGATGAGGAAAGTGGTTTTTTAGTAGCCGGTCGCTCATTAGGGCCTTTTGTTATGGCAGGTACTGTCGTGGCTACTGGGTTTAGTGGTTGGGGCTTTATGGGTTCACCTGGTGCCGCATACCAATATGGGACGATTGAGCTTTTAGGTAATTTCTTTTTTGCACCAGCCATGGTCGTCGCCGTATTATTTTTTGCGGTCTATTTGCGTAATAGAGCCATGAAGATGGGTAGTAGTACCATTCCTGAATTTATCGTCAATTTGCACTGTAATGATCGAAATTCAGTATCTGCTCGCACTTTGCGTATTGTCACGTCTTTAGGCATGATTATATTTTTGACCGTATTTTTGACGGCTCAGATTAGAGCGCTTGGTATGTTGGGTAGTAGCTGGCTAGGTATTTCACCTCTTCTGGCTTCTGCGCTTTTATTGGTAATTATTACTATTTATACCATGGCAGGCGGATTGCTCGCCGTTGCTTGGACTGATACTTTTATGGTGATTGGGATGGCCACTGCTGCCATTTATATAGTGGTTCAGGTGTTCACTGACATTCCGTTAGCAGATATGATGACGCAGCTGAATGCGATAGATCCAAACCTTGTCAATCCAGAAAATTCTAACCCATATGGCAATGCCAAAGCTTCTGTTTTTCTAGTATTTGTCTATGCACTTATCTTTAGTACTGCATTGCCCTATATGTCAGTACGTTTTTTGGCGATGAAATCTAATATTAGTATTGCCAAAACAGGCTTTTATACGGCCATTCTAGGGTGTATTTTGAGTTTGGTGCCTATCGTTGGCTTATATGTTCGTATCAAAAACCCAGGTCTGATCAATCCCGATGAAGCAATGCCTTGGTATTTAGCCAATGCTATTCCAAGTGTAGTGGGCAGCGTGATCACTTTGTTTATTCTTTTTGCTATGAAATCTACGGCAAACTCTATCTTGCATACCTTATCAACTGCTGCCTCACATGATTTGCGTTTGGCAGTATTTGACAATAAACCTCGCACTGAGGCTGAGCTATTGAAACTGAATAGATTGTGGGTCGCTATTGTGGCTGCTATCGCCTTCATTTCTACCTTCTTCTTACCTGAAGCGATGCTTAGCTATCTAGGAATATTCTCTAGCGGTACCTTAATGGCAGCTTTATCTGGCGTGCTTTTAGTGACTATCTTTTATAAAGGCTCAACGATGGCTGCTATTGCCTCTATTATCATCGGTGCTGTTTGTAGTAGTTATCTCTTAACATCAGGTATTGTCGGCTGGGTAGAGGGACCTCTTATCGGATCAGCTGCATCAGCCATTACTTACTTGGTCGTTAGTGTGTTGGTTCCTAATAGAGTCAAAGTCATATCAGAAGAAGCTGTCAGCGCTTAGATATAGATACTTATATTTATTAATACTTAACAGAGCCTAAGTTAACCGCTGAGTTTATTGACTGATAGTCATAAATTCAGCGGTTGACGTATTCAGTAAGGCTGGCAAGTATGAGTTGTATAGATAAGCTAATGCTGATTAACACTCAGTTATTTTGTACCAGTTTTATATTTACTCAATGATATTACGAACATTTTATGTTCAATAATAGAGGTGACTAGTCGTGGAAGTATTGAAAATCAGACCTATAGCGGTTGATGTCAAGCCATGGATTGGCACCATACAAATTGTCATGGCGGCCATATGTTGGGGCACACTTGGTATATTTTCGACTTATCTTAGTCAATTAGGTTTTAGTAGTTGGCAAATTACGATATTGCGTATCATAACGGCAGCTATTATTGCTATAGCGATGTTGCCTAAGATCTGGAAACCATTAAGTAGGCTAACACTCGGTCAATGGTTTGGGCTTGGTCTACAATCCCTAATTGGCGTACTGGGTATGACGGTTTGCTACTTATTTGCAGTGCTTCATGTGGGTGCAGGCACGGCAGTCGCATTACTCTATACGGCGCCGGTCTTTAGCTTGATATTCTCGCACCTATTATTAGATGAGCGAATTACTTATAAAGCTGCATTATTAGCAGTTGTAGCAGTGATTGGCGTTGGTATGACTACGATGGGTGGCACTACTGAAGGGAAGTTGGGTATTGCCGTTGGGCTGCTCTCTGGCGTTTGTTACTCTTTGTATGGTGTGCTTGGTAAACGCGCCATGCATCATAAACACTCTGCACCGCTTGTCTTTTTTACGTCAATTTTGTTCAGTGGCATTGTATTATTGTTCATTCCTACCACGTATACAACTTATTATAAGCTGATACAGCTTCCCGTTATTAGCTGGATATATGTACTGGGCTTATCTTTGGTGGGTACGATTGCACCTTTTGCATTATATATGAAAGCATTAGAAAAACTACCAGCCACACGCGCGTCAGTATTTACTATCTTTGAACCTTTGACCGCAATATTTTTGGCAGTGTTGCTCCTGCATCAAATGTTATCAGGTGTTCAATATATAGGTGTTTTTTTGATTTTGCTCGTTGCTCTATTAAATGGGCTAACAAATTCAACCAATGTACAACTGCCGAGATGGTTTAGAAGACAAAAATTATCGTAATTTAGTTTTATAGACATTATTATTTATAATACAACTATCTCAAATCAGTTGCTGAGCTCTCAAAAATATTGAGTTGCGCTACGAGTTAATAGACAGTTATTGAAAGCACTCTAAATATTGAGTATACAGCTTAGAGCTCGATTCCTGTATAGCGCATCGATCACGATTTCATACTATTTTCGGGCTTGTGAAGCGCATCAGTCAATATAAGGTGAATTAAATAAATGGCTCATTTGGATATATAGTCAGTTCAAAATAAAACTGTTTCATGATATGGGCTGTATCTCTTTTATTCTGGATTGACTATAGCCAACGTTTCAAAGGCTGACCTATGCTGTCAAATCTGTAGACATTGACTTGGGAGATTTTAGTTACGCAGCTTGACGATAAAAATCAAACCACACCTGTCTTGGCGTTTTATAGCCCAAACCCTTTTGGATTCTAGTCTGGTTATACTCAAGCTCAATATATTTAATGATGTCATTGATAGCTTCGAATCTCATTTTATAATCCTGATGATACACTAACTCATTTTTCAATATGCCCCAGAAACTCTCTATCGGAGCATTATCAAAGCAATTACCACGTCTGGACATTGAACCCTTAAATTTATACTTCTTAATGATCTTATGATAGTCATAACTACAGTACTGACTGCCTCTATCAGAATGCACAATCAGCCGTTGGTTGGGTCGTTTGTTCTTGATGGCCATATTGAGTGCACGGCAAACTAAATCTGCTGTCATACGCTTGTGGATAGCATAGCCGACCAGCTCTTTAGTGTAGAGGTCTTTAACACCTGCTAAGTATAGCCAACCCTCATCTGTCCATATGTAAGTGATGTCACTAACCCAAGCTTCGTTAGGACGACTGGTATCAAATTTTTGATCGAGCAGGTTTGGATAAATAAACTTGTTATGGTTTGAGTTGGTGGTAACTTTAAAACGCTTGTGACGACGGCAAACAATGCCGTATTCTTCTTTAATGCGTCTTACCATGTATTGACTGATATGATGGCCTTGCTCTGCAAGATGAGCATGCAATCGCTCACAGCCATAGCGCTGCTTAGTTTCATCATGAGCCACGCGAACCAGCAGCTCACACTGGTTGCGGTGGATCTGCTGATTACTAACACCACGATTTATCCAGTTATAATAGCTTGATGGCTTGACATCTAATACGTGACACATACAAGTGATGCTAAATATTTTCTGGTTATCCTTGATAAAGACGTACCTCATCAACTGTCACTGCGGGCATAGCCCTTCGTCTTGCGTCACTAAAACAGTCTCCCAGACTGTTTCTTAACGTTCCTCATTGGCGAAGTACGCCGTGGCCTCATTCGAGCATAGCTCTCATCTTGCGTCCGGGCGAAGCAGTGCTTCGCTTTATCCTTCCTCATTTAGAATATCTCTCTCTTCCTGAGCAACTTTGAGATCACGTTTAAGACGTTTATTCTCTTCTAGTATAGCCATGAGCTCAGGATCATATTCTTTAGTACCAATAAGCTGGCCTTTATCAGCTTTGTTTTGCCAGTTAGATAATGTCTGCATGGCGATGCCAAGCTGCTTTGCAGTCGCTGAAACATTGCCCTTATTATCTGCTATCTTTTTAACGGCTTCAGCTTTGAATGCTGCACTATAGGTTCTGATTTTCTTAGTCATGATAAACTCCTCATTGAGTCGTTAGTTTACCAAGTTTGGTTCTACAGTTTTTTCAGCATAGCTCAACAAGCTCCTGCTTGGTGGATGGGTGTGCCATGGACTGTTAAAAAATATATCGATGAGATTTTCACCATTGGTCATGGCAGTCTCTATCAAAGTGATGGACGTTCTCGTCAAAACTCAGAAGATAAATATGGTTCTGGTGGTCTACTGCAAGGTAAACAGTATATGCTTTCAGTAACTTGGAATGCACCTACAGAAGCATTCACTGATCCCGAGCAGTTTTTTGAAGGTGTTGGCGTTGATGGCGTATATATCGCTACTCATAAGGCATATCAGTTTCTAGGAATGGAGCCAATGCCAACATTCATGGTGAATGATGCCATTAAGAATCCGACCATTGATAACGATATTGTGCAGTATCAGGAACACCTGAGTGCCTTGTTTGCAGCGTAAATAGGGCAAGCTTTATTGCTTATGAATAATGAGTTGATCGCCTATCTGAAAATGCTGTGGTATAGCCAGTATGCCCTTATGAAGTCCAAAAATAGTAGCGATACTTTTTTACCTACAGCCTTATTGTTAAGTAGCTGTTTATTCCAGAACACTAATGCTCCTATTATGCCAATTAAAGCTGCATAAGCAATTAACAGTCAGACTAAGAATTCTGAATGTACGTCAGCGTATGGTGATCCTGATGGTGTCGAATTAGTGAAGGAGAGCCGAAACTCTGAAGATATTTCAGAGACAATATAAGTGGGTTTTGATCTAAGCTTAGTAGCTGTCCAATTTAATTGCCCTTCGTAAAGTATGATAGCTTGCGAAGGGCAGTTAAAATGATGTGTTTATTTTCTGAAATAATGCGCTATGTATAAGTTAAACTTAGCTGAGCGAAACTCAAAAGGTAAAAAAAACTAAGGAGCAGGTTGAATGTCTATTTTAAATTCCCATGAGGTCGCAGTCGTCGCTGAGCTATCAGGGTAATTGATTTTATCCAAACGCACGCGGGCATAGCTATTGCCTTCAGCGGATCTAATGAGCGCGCCTTGAGCGCTGTCAACCGCTTTGGCATTTAGTTGATGGGTCATGCCATTGTAGGTATACCAGCCAAAGTCTAGGTTCGGGAAATTACCTGTATAAGCAGGATTGAGATCCGAGCCTTTACTATCAATGACCCAGCTTCTGGCACTCATCGGTTTATCGTACACAGCGGTGTTGGTAAGGTCGGTTAAAGTCGCTGCACTACCATCGGTCATAAACTTGCTGACAATGGGCTCACCTTTATCATCATAATACCCTATTGGTGTTTTTGATAAGAAGCCACCAACTTTGCCTTTATTAGTGCCGATAGCAGAATCGCCACCATTTAAAATGACGCTATTACGCTTAAAGCCAATATGCCAAGTGCTGTTTTTATCGGCGCTACTTTGTCCCGTGGTTAGATCAAAATAGACCCAGTTATCATTGTTTGAGGCATCGATGGTTTGCGTCTGCACCTTGTTCGGTAGCGCAGTATCAATCCAGCGCAGAGTAGGGTAGCCGGAGGTTCCAGCATTATTATAGTAGTTGGTAATCTGCATGGCATAAATAGGCTGCTGTACGCTGCTGTCTGTCATGGCACTGCTATTATCTGTGGTGACAAGGTAGACACGATTGTTCGGGTAGAGCTGATGGTTGTCTTTTAAATTGTATTCAAACCAAGGCTGCGCATCAAAAATACCGCCACTATGGTCTTCATTGTAGTGCATGGTAATATCACGACTGGTATCAGGATCTTGAGTTGCATTGCTATAACGGCTCAAATCTGACCAATCGATTAAACCAAAAACGCCGCCTTTGCCAGTGCCAGAATCACCGCTATTTGACCAAAGCTTGACCGAACGCGCTTGATTATCAAACTTGATATCCCATTTATCTTCAGCACACGAGCTTTCAGCTTTGGTATCAAAGTCATAACAGGTCGCAGTATTAGGCGCTAGATTGGTGACTTGCCAAGTAGCCGTTTCGCTAAAGCTGGCACTGCTCACAGGCGGGGTAGTGCCGCCATTACCGTTACTGTCACTACTGGTGCCATCACCGCCACCACCGCAGCCAGTCATGCTGAGTGCTAAAATACTGCCACTAAACAGTAATGCCAATTTGGTCGGCTTGGTGTGAATTGCTGGGAGAATGGGGGTCATATCAGCTTCCTTGATGGTTGTTGTTTTATATAAAAAATGAAAAACAGCGCTACAAATACAACTGCTTTAGAATGGTTGTGAATCAAAAGCTTACCAATGGTAACTGGCGCCAAGTAACCACTCACGATTATCAATGGGACGATAGTCACTGCTATCAGTGACATCACGCTGCACATCAAAGATATTATTAATCGCCGCGTACAAGCTCAAGTTTGCGGTGGCGTCATAATTGAGTTTGCTATCGAGCGTCCACCAAGACGGTGAATACGCCTGCTCGCTGGTACTAATCAGCTGTTTGGATTCATAATTGAGGCGCGGGATCAGCTGTAATTTGTCATTGATTTGATAATCTAGTGCCAGCATCGCTTTGTGATTGGGCTTATAGGTCAGCTCAGTATCCGTCACATTGTTATGCGTCTTGAGGTAAGCGTAGCTGGCTTGTAGTTTGGCGCGCTCGTCCACTTGCCAATCAATGCCAATATCGCCGCCATAGGTTTTGGCGCTATCAACGTTCATATATTTATAAATGGCGATGTTACCGTCGAAGGTAGCGTTGTCTTCATCGGTTTGGATCAGGTCATCTATCTCGTTATAAAAACCATTGACCGTCAAATTCACGGTGTCGCTCAGTTGACCTTGATAGCCGATCTGGTAACTGGTTGAGGTTTCAGGCTGCAAGTCAGGATTGCCCATGACTTTATAACCTAAATTGCTATGGTCAAAGACGTAGTAGCGTTCTTTTAGATTGGGCACGCGATAACCACCGCCAATACTGCTACGAAAGACATGGTCACGACCGCTGGCATCCAAATGGTTGTATTTAAGTGATATTTTTGGCGCCGTATGACCACCAAAGTCTTCATCGTTTTGATAGCGAATACCGCTCAATACTTCCCAGTTATCGCCGATCAGCCAATCATCTTGTAGATACAGCTCACCGACATCACGGCTAACGTTATCGCTGATAAGCTCGCTGAATTTATTTTTCGTTTGGCTTAACTTGTCTTGCTGAACCTGACCGCCAACTTGAATAAGGTGAATGTGCTTATCGGATAGCAATAGCTCAGGTAGGTCGAGCTGCGCTTGCGCCAGCGTGGTACTGATGTCTGTATCACGGGCGCTAGTGATGGTTTGCTGCGTTTTAGTATTGGATTCGCTTTGATATTCCTCAGACAGCGCTTGTGCGGACAATCGATACGTTTTGCTGCGATTATCCGCATGGGGCGTGATATCAGCGCGCGCACCAACACTAAAGCGCTGCTTAGTAATGTGCTCATCTCGTTGCTGCGCCAAATAGCGCGGTGCCACATAATAATTAAAACGGCTAACATCGTCTTCTTTATAGTGGCTGGCCTCTAGCCAATACTGAGCATTTTTGACCATTCGGCTATCGTTGCTACTATCGTCATTGTCTGATATGCCTTTACCGTCCGGGCGGTAGCTAAATCGGGCACTGACTTGTGATTGCTCGCTGGCATCTTTTAATCTGGACCATGCTTCATGGTCTAAGCTCAAACCATTATTATCCAGATACGAGCCTGATAGACGCGCATGAAAGCGCTGATTTTTATCTAATGCCCCTTCCACGCTGGCTTCTACATAGCGTTTGTTAGCATCTAACTTTTTACCAGATGGATTTTGCCGACCATTGCTGGCAATCTCGGTGGTGATATGTCCTGTTGCCGCGCCAATGGGTTTAGTGATGATATTGATAACGCCGCCCATCGCCGCGCTGCCAAACTGCGCTGACGCCGCTCCCTGAACCACTTCTATTTGTTCAATATCCATATTCATATATTGATTCAAATTTACTGTCGAGCCAGTGCTGGCTGTGATCGGTAAACCGTCAATCAACACCAATACTTGATCACCTGTGAAGCCTTGCATGCTGACTTCGTAACCTGTCTTGCCGTGGACTTCACGTAAGTAGACATTGGGCAACAAGGCCAGCGCTTCTTTTAAAGTATGAGCATGGTTGTCATCTAGCTGCTGGCGGCTGAGTACTTGCAGGGCAACTGGCGCATCGCTTAATGCACGCTCAGAGCGTGTGGCCGTTACCACGATAGGATCTAAACGTGTGCTCGGCATGGCTGCATCGTCGGTCATATCAACATTAGTCTCTGCGAGAAGCGGCGCTGCTTGGACTGAAACTGACGTGAATGCAAACAATGCTAATGCCACACTGATGGCTAATGGGCTATGACGCAGTGGTGAGGGATGGGTGTTTAGTCCCGTATGAGTCAACGATAAATCAAACGCTAAAATTGACATAAATAAAACAGCCATCGTAAAAAGAGAGAGTAAGAAAGTCGTGTTACTTAAAGACCTTTTTCTACAAAAAGAGCGATTTAAAGCGACCATTTCATAGTATGAATTATTAAAGGTTTGGTTACTTGATTCACTAGATTAAGCAACAAAGCCCAGACATAGTATTTCAAACGATAATAATTATCAAGATGTAAATGATAAATATTATCGTTTACAAAGTGAAAAAATGTTGCCATAATGATTTCGTCCGAAGCCTAGAGACAAAATTATAAATGATGAACTAGCAGCGATAATTGCTAACAGCCTGCTTGATAAATACATCCTTGCTGCATCATTGCAAGCATTGTAGTACAGCAGGCATTGGTTTTATCAAATATCAATCATAGTCATCGTCTCTGCTATTTTCTGAAGATATTCATATCTCAATACTACATAGCCAAGATCATTGGCTTTTTTACTGCTATTCATTTTATGGAGACCATCATGAGTCAACCGCTATCGTTAACCAAAAAAAATACTGAGCTGTGGCAACAATACCAAGCATTAAAAGCAAAAACACCGATGCTATTTCCCACAGAAGGAGCGGCTGCGCTAGGCATCAGCGAGTTTGAACTGATGTTAGCCTCGCCTTATAGCCAGTATATGGGTGATCAGTGCAAAGCTGTATTAAAGCAATTTGAAAACTTTGGTGAAATGGAAAGCATTGTCAGAAACGAGTTGGCAGTGCATGAAAAAACCGCGCCATATCACAATCTTAAGCTTGGCGAAAAGATGGGATTGGCACTCAATGTGGGTGGTCTAGATTTGCGATTCTTTATGTGGCAATGGCAGCATATGCTGGCGGTAACGGATACCAGCCGCGCGGATAAACCCTCTTATAGTATTCAGTTCTATAACGCGCAAGGCGGCGCGATTGATAAAGTGTATCTACGAGAGTTAAGCGCTGAGACTATTGCGCGCTGGCAAGCGATGATTCAGGAACAACAGCAAGCGGTAAGTAAGGAGACGCTAACGTTAGAAGCACAAGAGTCAGTCAGTGAATGGTCTTATAAGGCGCTGGGCGAGGCGGAGAGTGCGCAGCTACAACAAGGCTGGCAAGCGATGACAGACGTGCATCAATTCCACTCATTATTAAAAAATCTCGATATCGATCGTGCTAGTAGCTACCGTCAAGCACCAGAGCAGATGACGCAGCAGCTTGATATTAGCGCGGTCGAAGCGGTATTCGAGCAAGCGCGTGATGCCAAATGCCCGATTATGATATTTGTCGGTAATAGTGGTCTGGTGCAGATTCAGACTGGCACCGTGCAGACACTCAAGCGCATGGGCGATTGGTTTAATATTTTAGATAAAGACCATAATGACTTTACGCTGCATTTAAAAGACAAGGCATTGGCGCAACTGTGGAGCGTTAAGCGCCCAACCAAAGACGGTATCGTGACTTGTATCGAAGGTTTTGATGGTCACGGCGTCAGTATTTTTAGCGTGTTCGGTCAGAGAATTGAAGGCACGCCTGAGCTTGAAGCATGGCAGCAAGTTGTCTCGACGATCATCGAAACGCATTCGTATGCAGAATCCTTAGCAGCAGTTGCAATGGCTGAAGCAGAGAGCGTGTAAACCCGTCATAAAAAATCAGCAAATTTTGCGATATTGACACTCACATAACGGATAAGTCATAGCTGTTGTGTGAGTTATTTGGGATGCTTAATACACGTTAATGGTTCTGTTAATAGTGTCATTTTTTACGTTAGCAAATTAAGAATGCTTATGTCTTCTGAATTATCAAAAACAGTAATCACTCACTTAGTGATAAATAAAAAATTGATGAGTCGTGCTATCAGCACTGCGGCTATTATTGGCGCATTTGCCGTGCCCTCACTTTCTGCCCAAGCTTATGAGCGTATTGTCGCGATGAGTCCCGATGTTGCAGACGTCGTGGTGGCACTAGGAGCGACCAATAAGTTGGTTGGTAAAGATGCTACCAACACCAATCCCGCCTTAAAAAATGTGCCAGCGGTTGGTATGCACCGCAACATCACTGCTGAATCTGTGTTGGCAGTTAAGCCTGATTTAGTGTTGGGTAGCTATATGGTGCAGCCCGCTAGCGTCTATCAGCGCTTGACCGGTTTAAAGGTCAAAGCCGTGAATGTCGCGCCTAAAGAAGAAGTAAATACCTTTGCTAGCAGTATTAAAACCATCGGCAGTTACGTTGATAAAAAAGCTGAAGGATCGCAGCTTGCGAAGCGTTGGAATGCAGGGATGAGTCCAATGGCAAAGACGGGTAAGCGTTATTTATTAAGTTACGATGGTCGTATCGTTGCAGGTAAGGGTACGGTAGGCGATGAGTTGATTCGCCGAGCTGGTGGAATTAATGCCGCAAACGTATCGGGTTTAAAGCCTATGTCACGTGAAGGCTGGCTGGCCGCCAAGCCCGATGTGATTATTATTGCCGATCATAATCAGGCAGTGGTTGGCGGTGTCAGTCAATTTAGTAAACGTCCTGAGGTTGCGGCAAGTGCGGCTGGTAAAAATGCTGGCGTCCACTTTTGGCCAGCAGATGACTTTTTACGTTATGGTCTGAATTCACCGCAAGTCTTAAAAAAGCTGAACGCTGTAGCAAAATAGCTTAAGCAATATATAGCATAATCTCTTTTATATTCAATAAAACGATATCTCACATGGCAAATACGATTTCCGCTTCTATCCCTATACAAACTGGAAAATACAAACATAGCATCTATTATGTTGCTGCCACTGTCGCATCTGTGCTGCTAATTTGGTTGGCGCTTGGTATTGGCTTTGGCGAATGGTCAAGCCCTAGCCATCTTGACGATACTATCTGGCAGCTACGCTATCCGCGCGTAGTGACGGCATTGTTGGTTGGGATGGCGTTGTCAGTTAGTGGTGCAGCATTACAGGCTTTATTTGAAAATCCTTTAGCGGATCCAAGTTTAATCGGTACGTCAGGTGGCGCAGCGCTTGGTGTTGTTTTGGTTCTGGCATTGGGGTTTGGGGGCATTGGGATACCGCTTGCAGCGTTTACCGGAAGCGTATTGGTGTGCTTGTTTATTCTCGCTTGTCATCGGTTTTTGGGTGGTGGGCAGATGGGCTTGCTGATATTGGGATTTGTCATCAGCGCTTTTTGTGCGGCGGTGGTTAGCCTGATTTTATTTATGTCTGATGACATGGTGCTGCGCTCGGCGACCATTTGGCTGTCAGGTAGTATGGCGGAAGCGGGCTTTGTGCCGCTGCGTTATTCGATTGTCTCTATGATTTTAGGGCTGGCAATTTTATTACCATTAGGTCGGCAGTTGGACGGGTTGATGTTAGGTGAGGCAGCCGCTAAATCCTTGGGTATCAAGGTGGGTGTGGTTCGTTGTTTGGTGGTGATTGCTTCGGCATTATTGACAGGGGCGGCGGTGTCTTTAGCAGGCGTCATCGGCTTTATTGGCATGATGGTGCCAAACCTGCTGGCTATTCTGTTTGGTGGCGGACGTATGCGCCTCATGATTTGGTCTGGCTGGCTTGGGGCGATATTATTACTCGTCATTGATGGCGCGGCGCGACATGTTGCTTATCCAGTGGATGTTCCCGTTGGTATCGTTTTAGCGTTGCTTGGCGGTCCATTCTTTATTTGGCTGTTTGTGCGTAGTAGCCGCCGTTAATTGGAGAGAGTGTTTATGTTTCATTCATTTTTTACGGCTACATCAAAGACATCGCTAGCGAATCAAGATAGTCGTATAAATAGTAGTAATGCAGGCGAGCTGTTGTCGATGCAAGATATTCATATTTCGCATGGTCATAAAACATTGTTAAAGATAGACAAGCTAACCGTGCCAAGTCAAAAGCTGGTCGCCTTTATCGGACCAAATGGCGCGGGTAAAAGCACGTTACTGCACACGGTTTTGGGTCAACACACAGGAACCGCGCTCAAAACGGATGGTCAGATTACGATTTACGGTCAGCCTATCAACGAGGTCATGAATAATGGTCATATCGCTTGGGTTGGACAACATGAGCGTTTTGAGCTGCCACTAACGGTATTGGATTATGTGCTATTAGGCGTTTCACCAAATCTTGCATGGTATCAGCGCCCAAATAGCCATCATGTTGAGCGCGCGCAAAATTTACTACATGATTTTGAATTATTAAGTTTAGCTAGTACTCGCGTGCAAACCTTATCAGGTGGTGAGAAGCAGCGCCTAGCTATTGTACGGGCGCTGATGCAAGATACCAAAATCATGATGTTTGATGAACCGACCAATCATCTCGATATTCGTCATCAGCGTTTTTTACTTCATTATTTGCATAATTTGGTGCGACAGCATCGCAAAAGTATCTTGGTTGTGTTGCATGATTTGACCCATGCGCATCGCTATACTGATGAAGTGGTGCTATTAAGCGGTGGACAAGTTGTTGCACAAGGAACGCCTAGTGAGGTGATGACACGTCCACAATTAAGCGATGTTTATGATGTCGATATTAAGATGCATCAGACTGAAGATGGCTTGGTGTTTGTGTAAACTCTCCAGTAAAACTATTCTTTTGTTTTTTATGAGAGTTCAAGAGACTGTTTTAACCTAAGAAGAGGAAGGTTTAAAACTCAAGTATTTATACTATACGATTAATCACGTGTAGGACTTTTTTCTATTAAAATGAAAGCAGTTTTGACCCCTGCCGCTAATCTCGTAGAAATTAACTTGGGATATTTTAATCAGACAACTTAATTGAGATATACGTCTGATATTCGTATCAGTCGAAAAGACTAATGTCTTTACCTATCTAGAATTATTTAGCAAAACGCAGGATGGTGCTTTATTATTTTTAACGATTCTACACTCTAACTAAATCAATACCTTATCATTTTTCTAAGATTATTCCTCGCTCACAGTAGCTCACGCTGATTGCGGCAGGTTTGTTGATGACTGATATTACGTTTCGTCTAGTTGTATTAGCTAGAGGATGCAATATTTAGTTGTTCAAAAACTGTTGATTGGCTTCAATATAGGCTCACTTCACAGGCTGTGTTTAGTAAAGTATGCGGTGGACTTTTTTAGCATATCTCTTTCCTCTTCAGCTATTTTAAGTTGTCGCTTGAGCTGCCTCATTTACTGAAGCGCCGCCATAAGCTCAGAATCATATTGTTCTGTTCCCTCAAGTTTGCCTTGGTTGGTTTTCTTGTGCCAGTTAGATAAGGTCTGCATGGCGATACAAAGCTGCTTTGCGGTAGCTGAGATATTGCCATTCGTTATCGTACCCTACCTTATGAAAGGCTTTAGCTTTGAAGGTTGCCCTGTCAGTTCTGATTTTCTTAGTCATGATAAACTCCTCATTGAGTCGTTAGTTTACCAAGTTTGGTTCTACAGTTTTTTCAGCATAGCTCATTTTGCAAACTGTTCAAAAGAGGGCGTATCGGTATTAATGCATTCCTTGCGATCGTTTAACGCTACCATTTCTGCCGCTCTGTCACTTTTTGGAAAGTACTTAGCGTAATTGAACAGACCTAGGGTGATTTCTGCTTCCATTTTCTCAATCACCTTATCAAGTTTCTTGCAATTCGCCGGCGTGTCTGTAAGGTTTGTCGTCTCCCGACAGCGTATACCCATATAATAAAAATCGACAAATAGCATATTGCTCCCTTTGCGCCTTCTGATACTAGCCATCCTATTTCTCCTTATTGTAGTGCCATGGCGTTGACGCTACCGGCGATACCAGTGCGCATATCTTTTTCAATCTCCTCCCAAATGTACAAAATCTTACGACCACCGAACGGGCGTATATAATGAATGCCCTCAATAAGTACACTATCCTTGAGTCCATTGCGGATAGTACGAGGGTTGTATTTGATGAGCTCAGAAAGCTCTTGGGTAGTTAGGTAAGTATGTGACATAATAAATTCCTTGTAAGCCAATTAAATAACTAGGTTGTTTTATCGAGATAACAAATAATTCTATGAAAGTATTTTGTTGTTCGATAGAAGTACTTTACTAGCTATCATTAGTCGATGCAAGTACTTTTTTAGTCTATTAAGGAATTATTAATGATTTTATGTAATTTACCAGTGCTACTAGCTGAACGACGTATGAAGGTGGCAGATCTAATAAGAATGACAGGAATTAGCAAGTCAACAGTGCACAAGATCTATAACGAACAGACTTCAAGAATAGATTTTGACACTATGGATAAAATTTGTGAGGCACTAGATATTGAAGTAGGTGATTTATTTACTTATGTACCTAACGACTCGCTAGATAAAGAGAAGTAAATAAATATTGAGAGTGTTTTAGATAATTTAGGGTAGAGGTCGAAAATGCTACTCTGAAAGAAAGGCAAAATAGAGAGCAGGCGCAACTTAGGCACAATTTAGGCACACACGTTTTTCGATGACGTTTACGGAAAGTGAGAAAAGAGGAAATTTGCATCGACGTATAGTTTCCTTTTCCGCTACAGCCTATATTTCACGGACAAAAAAAAGCCCCAATCTTAAGATTGGGGCTTTTCGAATCTGGTAGGCGTAATCGGATTCGAACCAACGACCTCTACCATGTCAAGGTAGCGCTCTAACCAACTGAGCTATACGCCTATTTAGGTTGAGCATTTTAGCAAGTTTTCCAGACTTTGCAAGTCTTTTTTAGCATAAACCTCTTTTATTATCATAATATCTGCTATTCAGGCTTATATTAGTTATTTAGATATATTTTTGTGTATATTTACTAAACATTAACTTTAAGTGGTTTAGTTTTTATTGTTAATAAGTTGGTGACGCTAATGATTAAACTCTTATAACTGGTATGATATCTCTCTAAACAACGTAATCGTCATGATAATAATGACTTAAAGTCAGTCATGCTGAGTAAGCGTTAAACAAATATTAAAAACAGTTGGAGAATAACATGGGTCTCTTGGTAGACGGGCAGTGGCAAGACAAGTGGTATGAGACAAAAGAGAGTGGTGGCCGCTTTCAGCGTGAAGATGCTGGTTTTAGGAACTGGGTAACGGTAGATGGTAGCGCAGGGCCCACAGGTATTGAGGGCTTTAAAGCGGAACCTGACCGCTATCATTTATACGTGTCGCTAGCTTGTCCTTGGGCACACCGTACCCTTATCTATCGCAAGCTTAAAGGCTTAGAAGACATCATTCCGCTATCTGTAGTACATCCATATATGGGTGAGTATGGTTGGACGTTTGCAAAAGGTGCAGGCGTCGTTGCTGACCCAGTTATCAATGCAGACTATGCCTATGAGCTGTATACCAAGGCCAAGCCAGACTATACAGGCCGTGTCACCGTACCTATCTTGTGGGATAAAAAAACAAACAAAATCGTGAGTAATGAGTCATCTGAGATTATTCGTATGTTTAACTCTGCCTTTGATGAGGTTGGGGCACTAGCAGGTAATTTTGTGCCTTCAGAGTTATTGCAAGAAATTGATGATATCAATACCTTTGTCTATTCTACTATCAACAATGGCGTGTATAAGACAGGATTTTCTACCACACAAGAGGCTTACGAAGAGGCCGTGATTGAGCTGTTTGCGGCATTAGATACACTTGAGACGCGCTTAGCACATCAGCGTTATCTAACAGGTAGCACTATAACTGAGGCCGATTGGCGACTGTTTACGACGTTGGTTCGTTTTGATGCTGTCTATGTTGGGCACTTTAAATGCAATCTGCGCCGTATCGTTGACTATCCAAACCTTTGGGGCTATCTACGTGATTTATATCAAGTACCTGGTATTGCAGAGACGGTAAATATGAATCATATCAAGCAGCATTATTACACCAGTCATGCCAATATTAATCCTACTCGTATTGTTCCTGCTGGCCCAGTGCTTGATTTTAATGAACCACATGACCGTGCACGTCTATAGTTTTATTTTAATAGAGTAACCGCATAAAAAAGCCCCAGCTACTAATAGGTAGCTGGGGCTTTTACATTATAAAAGGTAGTACAATGACTATTAGGCATTGTTCAGCTGGCGGGCCGCTTCTAGAGCAAAGTAGGTCAAGATGCCATCAGCGCCAGCACGGCGGAAACCAATCAGCGACTCTAAAATCACTGCATCACTTAACCATCCGTTCTGAATGGCTGCCATATGCATGGCATATTCGCCAGATACTTGATATGCAAAGGTGGGTACGCCAAAGGTATCTTTGACTTCACGAATCAAATCAAGATAAGGCTGGCCTGGTTTGATCATGACCATATCTGCGCCTTCGTTGATATCCATAGCCACTTCATGTAGCGCCTCAGCACGATTGCCAAAGTCCATCTGATACTGTTTCTTATGGCCACCTTTTAGGTTGCCAGCACTGCCAACGGCATCACGGAATGGACCGTAGTAGGCAGAAGCATATTTGGCTGAGTAGGCCATAATAGCCGTATTCACAAAACCTTCTGCTTCAAACGCGTCACGCATGGCCTTGATACGGCCGTCCATCATGTCACTAGGAGAGATGATATCTGCACCGGCACGCGCATGTACCAGCGCTTGCTTGACCAGTACTTCGATGGTTGCATCATTGATGACGTAACCGCTGTCATCAAGCAGACCATCTTGACCATGTGAGGTGTAAGGGTCTAATGCTACATCAGTCATGACGACCATTTCTGGCACAGCATCTTTGACTGCTTTTATCGTACGTGCAGTCAGGGCGTTTTCGTCATAAGCGGCGCTACCGTCCGGTGTTTTCAAAGCGTTATCGATCACAGGGAAAAGGTCGATGGTTGTGACACCTTCTGCTAATAACTCTTTGGCATAGTTGATTAGCAAATCAATCGATAAGCGTTCAACGCCCGGCATACTAGCGATGGTTTCGCGCTGGTTTTCGCCTTCTAATACAAATACAGGGGCAATAAAATGCTTAGGGTGTAGCTCCACTTCGCGAATCATTGAACGTACATTGTCATTGTAGCGTAGGCGACGTAAGCGAGTAGCAGGATATTGACGGTTAAAGGTATAGCTCATAATAATTCCTTATGATTGTTTTAATAGTTATCATGTTACATGGTTAAAATAATATCGCTATAAGCGGTATTTTATAGAATTAGCTTATCAAAATCTGTGCATTATAAGTGGCTATAGATAAAGAGAGCTTATATGAAGTGAGCCTACTATAACTAAAAGACGTCCATAAAAGCAAAAAGCCCCACCACGTTAAGTCGGTAGGGCTGATAGTACTTATCGACTGTCAATAGGATGATAGAGCTGCGTCATCAGATTAAGGTTGGGTCATTTAAGGCTCAACAATCTGGGTCACAGGAACTTGCTCAACACTATTGTTATTGAAGCGAGTCTCTTCAGTGACCACGCCGACAGCGGCATCCTTCTGACCATCATCATTCACATCGACGATAGCAGTAGGCTCAAAAGTAGTCGTTTCTACCGCTTGCGACTGCTTAATGGCGACCGCTTCTTGCGGCGTAGTAACACGCGCTGAACCAGCGGCTTCGATGGCATTTGTCGCTTTGGTTTTTGCACTAGTCGCAGTTCCAGTGACAATCTGTGCCAAGTTAGTATGCTGCGGTACCGGAATGACGGTCGGTACATCAAGGTTCGCACCGCCACCAAGCGCTTGGTACAACTCAATCTGGCTAACGATTTTCTGTAGCTCTAAATCTAGGATACCTTGCTGAGTAGAGAACAGTGAACGCTGCGCGTCAAGTACGTCCAGATAGTTCGAGATACCTGCTTTAAAGCGCGCATCTGCTATCTGATATGTCTGTTCAAAATTATCTTGCAGACGATATTGCGCCTCTAACTGCTCACCAAGAGTTGCACGCGTGGCAAGTACATCTGACACTTCGCGGAATGCCGTTTGAATAGAGCTCTCATAACTAGCAAGCGTTTGCTCACGTTCGATTTGAGCCACATCATAGTTGGCATCTAGACGGCCTGCATCAAAGATAGGGACGCTCACGCTAGGTCCAAACGACCAGCCAACGGCACCATTTTTGAACAAGTCATTTAAGCTGCCGCTACTGACGCCCACACTACTGGTCAAGCTAATAGATGGGAAGTAAGAGGCACGGGCCACTTCGATATTCGCACCAGCCGCTTTTAGGTTGTATTCTGCCTGTAGTACATCAGGGCGATAGCGCAGTAATTCACTTGGCAGACCGGCATTGAATATCTGTTGGCTAGTGATATTACTGACAGCAGGTGTTGGGATCAGCTCATTTGGAATAGCGCCACCAACTAAGTACTGCAATGCATTGCGTGATTGAAGAACGCTGGTCTGTGCACGTAATACGGCAAGCTTGGCATTCTCTAATGAGGCAGAAGACTGCAATGAAGGTAGCTTAGGATCGATACCTGCTTCAAAACGTTTATCCGCGATAAATAACGAACGCTCACGACTCTCGACTGTAGCCTCAGCCAGTTTTAATTGCGCTAAGGTATAGCTTAGGTTAGCGTAGCTTTGGGCAATATTACTAATCAAGCTGATTTGGGTCGCATCTTTGGCTGCTGTAGTCGCCAAGAAATTCTGCAATGCCTGATCTTTTAAGCTTGAGATTTTACCCCAAAAGTCGAGCTCATAATTGGCAAGACCCAAGTTAACACTGTAGCTACTACTCGCATTTCGATCAGTACGATTCTGTGCTGAGCGAGTATAACCAGCACTGCCGTTGATAGCTGGCAAGTCGTTAATATCGGTAATCTGATACTGTGCACGTGCTTTTTCAATGGCTAGGCGCGCACTTTCAAAGTCTTTGTTGTTTTCAAGACCGAGAGCAATCAGACCTTTTAGACGCTCATCGCTATAAAAATTCTGCCAGCGTTGACTGGCAATGCTTGATTGGTCAGCACTACTGACAGTCTCTTTATCAAATGCACCATAAGATTGCTGCATAGGAATATTAGGCTCTGCTAGCACAGGACGCATATCTGCTTTTGGAATGGTGTTACAAGCGGCCATGCTGATTGCTAGCGCAGTCAGCCCTAGCAGGCGGCCACTGTTTTTGCGCAAACGAGATAGTGCTGGCTGCGCATCGATAGCTGTAATAGCTACCGATGACGAGTTGATGATAGATGTTTTTTGAGCACTCATTGTGTATTGTCTCCAAGACTTGCAGGCTGATAACTCTCAGAAGGTGTTGGGTTATGCGAGTTAGGCGTACCATTGCCACCATCTTTATCATTGGGTGTGTTGTTCTCATATTTATGCGGGAACGCACTGCGTACCCAAATGTAGAACATCGGGATAAAGAAGATGCCTAACAAGGTTGCCGTTACGACACCGCCAACCACACTGGTACCGATGGCGTTTTGACTGCCTGAACCTGGACCAGTCGCCAAGAATAATGGCACAACACCCAGACCAAAGGCAAGTGAGGTCATGATAATTGGACGCAGACGTTGGCGTGCCGCCGTCATGACCGCATCTTTTAGACTATAGCCTTCCTCTTGATGGTCTTTAGCAAACTCGATAATCAAGATGGCGTTTTTAGCGGATAGACCTACGACCGTCAGTAGACCGACCTGTAAGTAAATATCATTGGCAAAACCACGTAGCCATGTAAATATCACCGCACCCAATACCCCAAGTGGAATTACCAGTAGAACCGATACAGGTATAGACCAGCTTTCATATAAGGCCGCTAAACACAAGAATACCACTAGTATTGAAAGGGCATAAAGCATGGGTGCTTGTGCCCCTGACTTTTGCTCCTCTAGTGACATACCCGTCCACTCATAACTGATGCCTTCAGGCAGATTTTCTATCATCGCTTCCATCGAGCTCATCGCTTCACCAGTACTTAGACCGGGCGCGGCGCTACCTTGGATGTTCATGGACGGTAGGCTGTTGTAACGAGTAAGACGCGGTGAGCCTGATTGCCATTCGCTACTAGAAAATGCATCGAACGAAATCATATCGTTCATGTCATTTCTTACATACCATTTACCAATATCATCAGGGTTGGTACGGCTGCTGGCTTCACCTTGTACATAGACGCGTTTGATACGGCCACGATCGATAAAGTCGTTAACGTAGCTTGAGCCCCACGCTGTTGAAATGACACTATTGATATTGCTTAGTGACAGGCCATAAGCCGCCGCTTGTTCTTGATTGATGTTTACTTTAAGTTGTGGCGAATCTTCTTGACCATTAGGACGTACACCAGCTACTTGGTCGTTCTGTGCCGCCATACCTAAGAGCATATTTCGAGCTTCAAGTAGCCCATCATGTCCGAGGTTGCCACTGTCCTGAATCATTAAGTCAAAACCACTGGCATTACCAAGCTCGGTAATTGCTGGTGGTACGATGGCAAATACTTGTGCTTCGTTTAGCTGAGTAAAGAAGTACCCCATCGCTCGACCAGCGACAGCCTGAGCGGTATTTTCATCGCCCGAGCGTTCCTCCCAGTCTGATAAGCGCACAAACGCTAGACCCATATTCTGACCTTGACCTGCAAAACTAAAGCCTGCAATGGTAAAGACCGAAGCGATATTATCAGTTTCTTGGGTATCGTAATAGTTTCTGACTTTATCCAATACGTCTTGCGTCTCATCTAACGTCGAACCAGCCGGAAGCTGAACCAAGGTAAACATAATGCCTTGATCTTCTTCTGGTAAAAACGAGCCGGGAATACGTAAGAATACGACCGCCATGATACCGATGATGGCTGCGTAGCCAATCATGTATAACCATTTAAAACGAATGCTTTTGCCGACAAATTTTTCGTACGAACGGCTAAGTTTAAAGAAGCCACGATTGAACCAACCAAAGAAGCCTTTTTGCTTTTCGGTACTGCCTTTTTCATGACTTTTGCCACGTTTTAGCAAAGTCACACATAGGGCAGGGGTGAAGACAAGCGCGACCATGGCAGAGAGCACCATGCTGGTAATCAGCGTGATAGAGAACTGACGATAAATCACACCTGTTGAGCCACCAAAGAAGGCCATTGGTACGAATACGGCGGACAAGATAAGCGCAATACCAATAACGATCTTACTAATTTCACCCATAGATTGGGTAGTCGCGTCTTTGATAGAAATATGTGGATCTTCTTCTAATATTCGCTCGACGTTTTCTACGACGACGATCGCATCATCGACCAGTAGACCGATGGAGAGTACCATGGCAAACATAGTCAAGACGTTGATACTAAAGCCTGCAATATACAACACTGCAAAGGTACCCAAGAGTACGACAGGTACGGCAAGGGTCGGGATAATGGTGGCACGCCAGTTCTGTAAAAAAATAAACATGACGATAAATACTAATACAATCGCTTCAATGAGGGTCATAACGACTTGTTCGATAGACAAGCGTACAAAGGGTGTGGTGTCATACGGAACGACTGAGGCTAGACCAATTGGGAAGTTTTGCTCCAGCTCAGCCATACGTGCGCCAACAGCTTCGCGAGTTTCAAGCGCGTTAGCACCGCCCGCAAGCGAAATACCAAGACCGGCGGCTTCTTGACCATTGTATAAAGACACAACGCTATAGTTTTCACTGCCAATCTCGACATCTGCCACATCGCCTAAGCGCACTTGTGCGCCTGAGGTATCTGTTTTTAGTAGAATGTTTTTAAATTCTTCAGGCGTTTGTAGATAACTTTGTACAGTAACAGTGGCGTTGATAACTTGTTTGTCTGTGTCGGCAGGTGCTTGACCCAATTGACCAGCAGATACCTGAGCATTCTGTGCTCGTATCGCATTGACGACATCTGAAGGTATCATGTTGTAGCTACGTAGGCGTGATGGGTCTAACCAAACACGCATCGCATAAGTAGAACCAAAGACCTGAACTTCACCCACACCCTCTACACGACTGATCGAATCGACGACATTAGAGTTAATATAATCGGCAATATCTGCCCGATCCATGGTGCCATCTTCAGAAATAAATGCTTGCACCATCAAAAAGCTGCTAGACGATTTATTGACGTTGACACCTTGACGCTGAACAGACTCAGGCAAGGAGCTCATCGCTGCTTGCAGTTTGTTCTGTACTTGTACTTGAGCTGTGTCAGGATCTGTGCCGTTTTCAAAGGTAAGCGTCACTGAAGCACTACCATTTGACGAGCTCGATGACGACATATACATCAGACCATCGAGGCCTTTCATACGCTGCTCAATGATCTGTACTACTGAGTTTTCTACGGTTTGCGCATTAGCACCAGGATAGCTTGCACTGACCGAAATAGTCGGCGGTGCAATACGTGGATATTGTTCAATCGGTAGATTGATAACGGATATTACCCCGATGAGCATGACCAAAACAGCCAGCACCCATGCAAAAATAGGGCGATTAATAAAAAAACGTGACATAGTATATCCCTAAGTCTTCCTGTCTTGAATGGAATTAGTTGGCAGCGGCTTCTGTTGGTTTTTTGGTAGAAGTCTCATCGCCAGCTGGCTTTTTATCCATCGTTTTTGCGGCTTGCTGCGGCGTTTTGGTATTAGGCGCATTCTTTGCAGCAGCTGGTGCTGGATTTGCACTTTCTAATGGTTTAGCGACCACTTCTTGGTCAGGCTTGACCTTAGCACCACCAATCACAACCACTTTGTCACCTGCTTTCAAGCCTTCAGTGACGACCCATTGTCCATCGTAAGTACCATTAATGGTGACCGGACGTACTTGGATTTTGTTATTTTCGTCAACGATATAGACTTGCGTCTCACTCTTAGGCGTACGAGTGACCGCACTTTGCGGAACAAGAGCTGCATTGGTAATAACACTCTGTGTCAAACGTGCCGTGACATACATACCTGGTAGCAGGATGTTATTGCTGTTTGGGAAAATAGCACGCAAAGTGACAGCGCCTGTTGACTCGTCAACTTTGGCTTCCGACAGTGCAAGCTTACCGCGTACTGGGTAAACAGAACCATCTTCTAGCACCAATTCGACTGAGTTCATGCCTGGCTGAGCTGAGCCGTCTGCTATTTGCTGACGTAGCTTGAGCAGCTCAGATGATGACTGACTGATATCAACGTAGATAGGGTCTAAGCGCGAAATGGTAACCAAAGGATCCGCCTGACCGGCGCTAACCAGCGTACCAGCAGTTACGCTTGAGCGATCCGTACGACCGGTGAGAGGCGCACGCACGATAGTACGGTTCAGATCCAATGTGCTAGCATCAAGACCAGCTTTTGCAGTTTGAATGCCTGCTTTTGCGCTTTCGATACCGGCTTGTGTCTGACCAACAGCAGCAGCGGCGCTTTGTACCGCGGCCTGTGCGGTACGTACAGCCGTCTGTGCTTGCTCATATTGCTGCTGTGAGATGGCGTTGATACTGACCAAGCCTTGTAGACGCTGCAAGTCATTTTGCGCTTGAGCCAATGACGCTTGTCGGCTGACTAACTCAGCTTTTGCGTTTGCATTGTTTGCCAAAGCTGTCTGATAGTTAGCCTGTGATTGCTGTACGGCAGCTTGGCCACTCGTTACAGATGAGGCATAGTTGTCGGTGTTGATGCGATACAGTGGCTGACCTTTCTTGACGTTGCTTCCTTCACGGAATAGTACTTCGTCAATCACACCGTTGACCTGTGGGCGGACGTCAGCAGTTTGATAAGCTGCAGTACGACCAGAAAAAGTTTGTACTTGAGGGACGGTATCGAGAGTGACTGTCTGAACGTTGACAACCGCAGGCGGCATTTGCTGCTGTGCGGCTTGCTCACCAGCGGCGTCCTCGTTGTTGTCACAGCCAACCAGTACAGCTCCAGATAGTACAGATGCTATTACAAGCGCAAGATAAGAGTGCTTCATCAATGTCCTCGGCAATATATATAAATAGTGACAGTATAAAAATCGATCAATAAGTTTGGCGTACTGAATATAAGGGTCTTGCTAATACTAAATAACTTGCTAATGCTGAATAAAGAGAATAAATAGCCTAAGCTAGCATTATTTATTCCAATTTCAGATTATTCCGTTAGCGAAATATGACTAATAGAAAATCTGACATCGATAGGGATTAAGTATCGAAAGGATTATTTAGCATTCATTGTTTAAGCAAACCACAGAATGGATTAATAAATTTAATGAGTCATTATAAACTATTGGGGTAACCCCACAGTCAAGTAGTTTGCGATACGAGCTGGACCGAAAAGCGGTAATATTACAGTTTACGAATTAATAGTTTACCGTCATAGTAAGCGTCGTCTCTATTAACAGCTAGCAGAACCATGCACAACCTAGTATCAAAATATATTGTAAACTTTTGTTATAAATCTAAAACCCTATAGTAACTAAGGTTTTTAAACGATAGAAAATCGACTTTGTCAACAAAATGACAATTTTAGCAACCCCTAATTACAGTCATAAAAAATAACTATCAGTATCTCTCTAACAAACGTCTTCAAAATTTGACCGACTGTCAAAAAGCCTTATACGATTATAGTACTGCAAGGATATATGAAACTTAAAGAAAGGTAACGATTTGGCTGACATGCTAGTTTTTAAGAGGGTAGTTTTCAATTTATGGGCTTTTTATTTATCAATTGCTAAAGAAATTTGCTAAAAAGTCATGCTAAAAAATTCTATCGAAAAAAGAGTCGTCTTAATCAGTTAATAACATAGACGACTCAGCTTTCATTATACTAGTCGAGCGCTAGCAAGTTCAGTCAATTGATATAAGCCTGTACGATAACGGTTGTCTGGTAGCGTGCTCAGTGCGTCTTGCGCCAGTTTGGTTTCTTCTAAAGCTCGTTGCTTACAGTAATCTAATGACCCTGAGCGGCGTACTAGCTCGATAAGCTGCTCAGCATTTGGTGTTTTACCCGTTTGTACGGCAACGCGTAACTGCTCATAGCCTGCCGGGTCGCTCTCTTTTAATAGTTCAAGGGCTTTAATAGTTGGCAGAGTTGGCTTGCCTTCTGCCAAATCATCGCCCAGATTTTTACCCATTAGCTCGCTATCACCACTATAGTCGAGTACATCATCGATAATCTGGAACGCATTACCAAAATGCTGTCCGAAATCGCCTAATGCGGCCATATATTCTGTTTTGTCTTGCAAAATAGCAGCGCCTTGAGTCGCCATCATAAACAGGCGAGAGGTTTTGCCATCGATAATGCGTAAGTAGTCTTCTTCTGTTGCGGCAGGGTTATGCTGATGTTGTAGCTGTAACACCTCGCCTTCAGCAATATCACAAGTCCCGTCGGAGAATACTTGTAATAATGGCAAGCTCTGAAAACCAACCAAGAGATTAAAGGCACGAGCAATCAGATAGTCACCGACCAACACGGCAGTGGCATTGTCCCATGTAGCGTTTGCCGTCGGCTTACCACGGCGTTGCCCTGATTCGTCGATCACATCGTCATGGACTAGAGTAGCGGTATGTAGCATTTCCGTGATAGCTGCTAGGTGCATCGCTTTTTCTGATGGATTGTCATCGAACATACGGGCACACAATAGCGTAATTAGCGGGCGCATACGCTTACCACCAGCATTGATCACATGCTGAGAGACGCTCATAACGAGCTGTACTTTTGAGTTGAGACTACCAAATACTTGCTTGTCCATCACCTCAAAGTCATTGGCTACAATACTTTGAATATCAGCATAGCTAGGCGTCGATTGAGAGGCAGGCACGGTATTATTTAAAGAGGTAATAGTCATAATAAATAGTCATATTAATAAGAGTAAAGAGAGTTGGTATAACCTTGACTTTATCTATCTATAGGTAAGGTATTATTTCGCTTATGATAGCATAGCTATCTGCTTAAATTGTTGGTTAAAGTATATAGCACAAGTAGGTCAAGCATATGATATACAGGGCTTACTATGCCTATTGAATAGAATAAAAACGATAAGAAATGTCTTATGTTGTACAGATATATTTTCTAGCGCGTTTTAAGCTTATTGGTCACATAAATGATTCATAAAAGGCTGTAAGTAACTGATTGCATAAGTTATAATGGCCGCTGTTGGGCTTAATCTATCACTTATTATTACTATTCCTCATGTTTATATTCGTATTGTCATTTATTGACTTTCCTTGATGAGCAGCAGTTATAGCAAAACGAGAGATGGTCATTAGTGTAACCACCTTGCAAAAACAAGAGGCGCGGCTTGCTTTTATGAGCAAAAAGCCGTAAAATCTTGCCTTTAATTTTTCCCTGTCGTGTTCGTCGTAAAAGCGTTGGTATAACATCAGCCACGGCACACGGGTTAAACGGAGTCATACAATGTACGCAGTAATCAAAACTGGTGGTAAACAACACCGTGTAGTCGTCGATGAGTTGCTTAAAGTTGAACTACTAAAAGCAGAAAAAGGCGAAACAATCAAATTTGAAGACGTGTTGATGGTTGTTGACGGCGATAACGTCAAAATCGGTCAGCCTGTTGTTGACGGCGCTAGCGTAGAAGTTGAAGTTGTTGAGCATGGTCGCGGCGAAAAAATCCGTATCATCAAGCACAACCGTCGTAAGCATTATCATAAAGAACAAGGTCACCGCCAATGGTACACCTTGTTAAAAATCAAAGCGATTAATGCCTAATTATTCATTTAGCAATTATTGCTAAATAGCGCACTAAATGCTTAAGAGTTATCGCATCAGCGATAAGTCAAATTAACAAGGAGATTTTCTCATGGCACATAAAAAAGCTGCCGGTTCGAGCCGTAACGGTCGTGATTCAAACCCAAAAATGCTAGGCGTAAAAATCTTTGGTGGCCAAGCTATCACAGCTGGTAACATCATCGTTCGTCAACGTGGTACAGAATTCCACGCAGGCGAAGGCGTTGGCATGGGTCGTGACCATACTTTATTTGCACTGAATGACGGTGTTGTAAAGTTTGCGACCAAAGGTAAATTTAACCGTCGTTATGTTACGGTTGAAAACGCATAATTATCTATTTAGATCGTTTTATTCGTTGAATAAAATGATAAGATAATTAAAAAAGCCCTTACTGCCTTATGGTAGTAGGGGCTTTTTATGTTTGCAGGGTACCGTAAGACAATGATAATTCTTCTAAGCGATATCTTTAAAGCCACTATTAGCGTAATGACTGTAGCTAAAAATTCTAAATGCAAACTTTTACCGTGTAACTGTATTGGTTACAAGCGTGTATGGCAGCCGTAGTAAAGATTGCAAATCATGACTAGGCGCGTAATAAAAAAACTGGCACACTGTTGCCATTGCTGATGGTTACCAGCTTTAGCTTGGTAAAATCAGTACTTATAGAAAACAAAAATTTCAATAGAACATTTTATTTTTAGCGACAACTTTAAAGCGATTATGCTTTTTTAGAGAGGATTTATGATGAACTTATCTACGAAAAAATCAACCAAACAAAAAATGATGAGTGGGGCTTTAGCAGGTGTATTAATGACATCGCTAGGTATCGCAGCGCCAATGATGGCATTGACTCAAACGGCTACCGCAGCTCCTGCTGACAACCTAACAGCTGCTAAACGTTTGAACAAATTGCTGACCAATACCAAGAGTATGACGGCTAATTTTAGTCAAACGACCAAAGGTGCGAGCAGTGGTACGTTTAAAGGCTCTATGAGTGTCCAACGTCCAAATAACTTCCGCTGGGAAACCAAGTCACCATCAGAGCAACTGATCGTTGCTAATGGTAACTCTATGTGGGTTTATGACAAGGATTTAGAGCAAGCGACTAAGCAGAATGTTGACAGTCAAGTAGGTAATACACCAGCCTTGCTACTGTCAGGTGATCCAAGCAAGATTGATCAAAACTTCAAGATCACTCAGCCATATGACAACAAGAACTACTATGTACTCTATCCTAAGTCAGACAGTGCAAGTTTCAAAAGTCTTTCAATAAGCTTTAGTGGTGGCAAACCTGTCATGATGGTATTGAATGATACCTTGGGACAGACAACCTCTATCAAGTTTAGCGGTATTAAGATGAACCCAAGTATTGGTAGCAGTCAGTTTAAATTTACACCACCAAAAGGTGTTGATGTGATTAATCAGTAATTAAATGATGTGTTGCTAGGTTTTGATATCAGTTCAAAATTAGCAACGTAATAAAAAGGACAGATCCTATGCGGTCTGTCCTTTTTATGTGAGTAACTATAGTTTGTTCAGCAGAAAATTTAAGACATGGCTCGTATGGCTTCCATATCTGGCATAGGTGGTAGTTCATCCAGATGGCTTAATCCAAACGCATCTAAAAACTGCGCAGTAGTATGGAGTAACGCAGGACGGCCTAGAGTATCTTTAAAGCCTTTCTCCACAATCCATCCTTTATCAAACAGCTGGCGCAGTATATTGCTCGATAATGTTACTCCGCGCACATGCTCGATATCACTACGCGTCACAGGTTGCTTGTATGCAATGACACTTAGGGTTTCAAGTAGGGCTTGGCTCAGGCGTTCTTGACGCTGCGGAAAAATACGCTGAATTAGACTGCTATAGTCATCAGATATCTGTAAACGATAACCGCTGGCGGTCTCATGTAGCCTAAGCACACCTGTATCTAAGCGTTGTTGCAGCACTTCCAAGGTTTGCTTTAATTCTTTAGTAGATAATGACAAATGTTTTTTTAACGCGTGAGCGGTCAGTGGTGCCTCTGAGGCATGCAGCAGCACCTCAATACGTTTACTCATCTCTTCCAAAGAATCATGCTGCGCTTCAGCTGATGGTGATGTAGTCATAGTTGTTGATTCTTGGGTTTCGTCATGTTGCTTTGGGTCTTCAATATCTACCATCTAAAGTATGCTCTTATTTCAATATTGTGATTTTGATAGAGAATGGGCTATGAGACAGTCTTAGAGCCTACTAGGCTAACCACTGTAATGTGAGATTTGTGGATTCATTATTCATATTAGTCTGATCAGAACTATTGGAAACAGAATTGACGTTATCGCTATCTGTCTCAATGTTAACCACACCAACTAACTGCCGCTTTATAAGCTCAAGTACGGCGACGAAACTCACGACCACGCCTATTTTACCTTGTGCTTTATCCAGTAGCTCATAAAAAGAGCGCGCGCCATCCGTACTTAATTGCCTGCTAATACTGGCAATACGATCGGCAAGTGGTACTGCATCAACTTTGATCGTATGCATTTGATAGTCGGGCTGTAGTTGCATTTTAAATAAACTATCAATCAGCAAGTTAGGTGAGTAGCTTGGCAGTTCCGCATTCATAACGTCTTGACCAGGCATACTAACCATGGCCAAAAACACATCGCGCTCCAAGCGTACTAGATTGTCTAGGCGCTGACTGACCACTTTGATTTGCGCGTATTCTTCGAGGCGTTCGATCAGTTCTGCTTTTGGGTCACGCTCATCGGTTGCGGTATCAGGGGCAGGTAATAGCAGTTCGGTTTTGATAGCGATGAGCGTTGATGCCATAAGCAGATAATCACCCGCTAGCTCAAAGTGCTCGGTATCCAATTCACCGATATAAGCTAAGTACTGCTCAGTGATGGGCAGAATAGGCATTTGGGTCAGATCGACGTTGTTTTTTTTGACCAAATACAACAGGAAATCCAATGGACCAGCAAATTGCTCTAACCAAATAGCAAATGCTTGCGGTGGTACATACAGGTCTTCTGGCAAATGCTGCACAGGCGTTTGATAGATGCGTAGCGACATATCATGGTTGACTGATTCATTATGATCGCTCTGATTGTCCATAGGCTCGGAGGTTGAAGCAGCCATAGCAGATAAGGCGACTTTAGATAAAGCCGCCTGTTTGGTGTTCGGTTCAGTTTGCACGTTTAGCACCCGCTTTAATAATAAATTGCGCCAGTGAAACGACTATTCCAGCAACGATTATTTAAGCTTAGCAAGCGGGCGGATACCGATAGCACGGCGAGCCTTATCTAGTTGCTTACGACTATGACGACGGGCTTTATTTGCACCCATCTGCAAGATTTCTTCTAGCTCTTTTGGATTGGCCATCAGCTCTTCATAACGTGCACGGAATGGCGCGATTTCGTCATTAATCTTATCAAACAGAGCTTGCTTAGCGTCACCCCAGCCAATACCAGCGGCATAACGCGCACGCATATCAGCAATCTCTTCAGGGGTCGCAAATGCTTTATAAATCTCAAAGATAGCTGAGTCATCTGGATCTTTTGGCTCATCAGGTAACTGTGAGTTAGTCACGATCTTCATGATGGCTTTATGCATTTGTTTTTCAGGACTGACTTGTGGATTTGGCTCACCGAAGAGGGGAATCGTATTGCTATAGCTCTTACTCATTTTGCGGCCATCAAGCCCAGTAAGCAGCGGTATATCGTTATCAACGACTGCGGACGGTAGCGTAAAAAGCGATTTATAACGATGATTAAAAGTACCTGCGATATCACGCGCCATCTCGATATGCTGCACTTGGTCACGACCAACAGGCACGTGGGTCGCATTAAACATCAAAATATCAGCCGCCATTAGCACTGGATAACCAAACAGACCCATGGTGACACCTTGATCAGGATCGACATCGGCTTTCTCTGTATTGATATCAACGGCTGCTTTATAGGCATGGGCGCGGTTCATCAAACCTTTGGCACATGAGCAGTTCAAAATCCAAGCAAGCTCTGGAATTTCAGGTACGTCTGACTGACGGTAGAATGTCACACGCTCTGGGTCTAGACCACAAGCAATCCACGTGGCTGCAATGGCTCTAGTCGATTCGTGAATGATAGCAGGGTCATAGCAACCGATAATCCCATGGTAGTCTGCCAAAAAGAAAAACGCTTCATGGTCACTATTTTGAATAGACTCAATCGCTGGACGAATCGCACCAACATAGTTACCCAAGTGTGGAATACCAGTTGGTTTGATACCAGTCAAGATGCGCTTGGCTTCGGTTGAAGTATCAGAAGCTTGGTTGTCAGGAGTACTGTTATTGCTCATGGAAAATCCGTTATTTTGTTTATCAAATTATTATCAGTGCATAGCTAAAATGCAAAATATTAGCCGCGAAGTATAGCAAACTTCACCAGTATTTTTGGGAATAAAGGCTTACTTATAGATATCAGTACGACCGTTTGGCCCATGTTTGAAGCGGCGATGGAACCACATCCACTGAGTGGGATCAATACGAATGAGTCCTTCTAAGACTTTATTGACCCGAGTGGCATCAGCGACTTCATCTTTACTTGGGTAGTTGTCTAATTCTGGTGTAATTGTTAAATGATAGTGTGGGCGTTTACCACGCGGCAAATTGTCAGGCGTTTGTCGATAAGTATGCAGTGCCATGACAGCTGGCGGCTTTGCTTTGCTACCCAGTTTTGCCATGCGACGCGATGCAGTAATCGTCGCAGCAGGTACACCGAAGAATGGCGCCATAACACCTTGCTTGAGACCATAGTCTTGATCAGGAGAATACCAAATGACGTGTCCCGCTTTGATAGAGGTAACTAAACTACGCATATCACGACTAGAGATTTGCTTACCAAAAATATTGGTACGACCATTATAAATAAACCAGTCTAATAATGGGTTGTTTTGCGTACGGTACATACAATCTACAGGGAAAAACTGCGCACATAATAGGCCACCCAAATCTAGCATCGTATAATGTGCACCTAGCAGGATAACTGGTCGCTGCTCATTTTGCGCATTAACAATATGCTGTAACCCCGAAATGGAAACAGTTCTAGTAAATATATTTGGCCTGAACCAAGCGCATAACGTTTCAAACACACCAATGCCTTGATTGACAAAGACTTGCTTGGCCATTAATTCACGTTCAGCTTCAGGCTTTTCTGGAAATGCCAACTTCAAGTTGATTAATGTATCGCGTCTACGTGAGCCAGCAACTTTAAAAATCAATATACCGAGCTTACGTCCTAGCCAAAATTGCCAGCGTAACGGCAGATATATCATTGGTAGTATTATCAAAAATAACAGCCAGATGCCCCAATTCTTGGGTGATAAAAACTGCCACTGAAATGGCTTGTTATCTGCTTGCGCTGTACGCTTATGATTTTGAGTAATTGTCGGTGTGCCAGCCGGTATCGCAGGCGACTTAGCCGACTGTTTCATGCTAGGCGACACGCTGCTATTGGCAGATGGTTTGCTAGGGTCAAATTGTTCTGGCGCTTTCATAATATCCTTCTGCAGCACGGTTTGAGGCATCATGGCAAATAATAAAAAGTTACTGATATGATGGGGTAGCGTGTAATGCTTTGCAAGTTAGAATTTCTACAGACGCTCTACTTTGTAGTGTCGAAACAAGGTGCTCGTGTTGATTATCACCATAAAATAAAGCTGGTTTGATTAAGTCAGTCAGATAACCAACACGCTATCAGTAGGCATAAAAAAACCTTATAAGCTGTGACCAGCTTATAAGGTTTTGCAAAACCAGACTCTTATTTAACTTTGCCACTGAAGCTCTGAGAAAAAGACAACAGCAGCAAAAAGATAAGAGAGAGTTTTGATTAACGTTTTGAGAACTGTGGACGTTTACGTGCTTTACGTAGACCCAGTTTCTTACGTTCAACTTGACGTGAATCACGAGTAACAAAACCAGCTGCTTTTAGGGCAGGTTTCAAAGTTTCGTCAGCTTCGATTAATGCACGTGTGATGCCGTGGCGGATTGCGCCAGCTTGACCACTAATACCACCGCCTGCAACAGTTACATATAAGTCATATGCGTTAGCAGAGTCTAGTAGTTCTAATGGCTGACGTACAACCATGCGTGAAGTTTCACGGCTGAAGTATTCATCAAGTGGCTTACCGTTAACAACGATACTACCAGTACCTTTTGATAAAAATACACGAGCAGTAGACGTCTTGCGGCGACCAGTTCCGTAATTGCGTTCCATAAGTATATCCTTAGATGTCTAGTTCTTTAGGTTGCTGTGCAGTATGTGGATGATCAGTACCCGCATAAAGTTTCAGCTTCTTGATCATCGCATAGCCAAGAGGGCCCTTTGGAAGCATACCCTTAACTGCTTTGTGTAGAACATCTTCAGGCTTATGTGCAAGCAACTTATTGAAGTTGGTTTCTTTAATACCACCTGGGTAGCCACTGTGACGATAGTACTTTTTGTCTTGTGCTTTTTTACCCGTTACCGTGATTTTGTCAGCATTGATGACAACAATAAAGTCACCAGTATCAACGTGCGGAGTAAAAGAAGGCTTGTGCTTGCCACGTAAGCGAGTTGCGATTTGAGTGGCTAAGCGACCAAGGGTTTTGCCGTCAGCATCTACGACATACCAGTCATGGGTCACTTCAGCTGGTTTTGCACTAAGTGTTTTCATGATAAAACCTTAAAATTAGAATTCGTTGAGAGTTTAGCTGGGAACGGGGCTCTCAAAAAACAGACTGCACATTATAAGCAGTAGCGCCTACGCTTGCAAGCTGCATTGGGGTTTATTTTCGCCTTATATACATTAAACTGCAGCGTCGGCCAGTTTTTAGCGGTTCTAAACATTTGTAAAATACGTTAACGGCTTTCATTAACCCGACAATTATGACGATGATAGACGATAAAGTCCAGCGACAACTTGTCCGACTTTGGTTTGTTTTAAGCATTCAAAAGCAATTGGTTGCTGAGTGATGCTTGATTGAGGGTCTAAATTCTCATTTAGCGACGCTTCCAACTGCTTAAGCTGTGCTGACAAATCTTTATCAGCTTCTAAATAAATTAATGTTTCAGTATTTATTAAGGCATTGGTAATAAGCGCAGTCAAAATAGGCTGCCATAAATCCTGAGCATAAGGTGGATCGATAAATACAATGTCAAAGGGCCGCGCCGTCAGATGCTCTTGACGCAGTACTTGCTCAGCAGTACCAGTAATGATTTGATAAGCAGCAGCCCCAAGACGTAATTGCTCAGCACTCTGACGTAGCATGTTGCTTTGTACTGGGTTGATTTCTATAAATGTCGTATGGGCCGCACCGCGAGATAGCGCTTCAAACCCCAGTACGCCACTGCCAGCACAGCTATCGAGTACATGGGCGTCATGAATGTCAGCGAGTAGCCAGTTAAATAAAGTCTCCCGCAAGCGATCTGGGGTCGGGCGCAGGCCATCTGCATCGATGAAACTTACAATACGGCGCTTAAACTGACCGCCAATGATGCGCACATCACCCGCTGCCGCATTTTTCGCCTTACGGTTATTCTTTGGTGCGCGTCCATTTGAGGCTTTTTTCATTATTGTGTCTCGCTTACCAATTCTTTGCTAGGTTTTACTTTACTAGGCTTTTCTTTGCTAGGTTTTGCTTTTTATACTATTAAGTACTTAAACGTCTAGTTACTCAGATGTCGCTGCTGCCGCTTCAGCTTCCGCGGCTTCTTTCTCTTCCAGTGCTTTTGCTTCTTTATCTCGAATGGCATCACGCATCGCTTTTTCAAAAGCCTTTTGGCGTTTAATAACTTTTAGCTCATCAGCAGAAGGTGGCAGCACAGGATCTGTTTTACGTTGTAATACCCAGTAATCAAATAGAGCACGGCCAATAGGTGCGGCAACAGCACTACCACCGCCGCCATTCTCGACCAATACCGCAAGGGCAATCTGCGGATCTTCTACTGGCGCAAAACCATTAAACCAAGCATGATCCCAGTGGCGCTTATCGATTGCTGACTTGTCATAGCGTTTGCCCTGCGCGATAGATTTCACCTGTGCAGTACCTGTTTTACCAGCGATACGATAGCGCGGGGTATAAATGCCGCGTCCCGTACCGTTTTCTACCACGCTTTCCATCGCATCATGCATACGCAACCAGTCAGACGGCTTACCGTTGTAGTCTATTTTGCCATCTGGCTTAGTGATGATTTTGACGTCCGCGGCACCGTCACTGCTCTTTAATAAATGCGGGGTAATGTGCTGTCCTTTACTGGCAGTCATGGCTGTAGCATTCGCAATCTGTAATGGCGTTGCCAAGAAATACCCTTGTCCAATACTGACCGAGATCGTTTCGCCCGGTAGCCAATCTTTATCGTAAGTGTCTTTTTTCCATTTTGGTGATGGCATAATACCTGATTTTTCATTAGGCAAATCAATACCAGTATCTTCACCAAAACCAAAACGCACCATCCAATCGTGCAGACGTTGGATGCCCATCTCATAAGCCAATTTATAATAGTAAGTATCGACCGACATCGCGATAGATTTTTTTAGATCTACCGTGCCATGACCGCCACGTTTCCAGTCGCGGAATCGATGCGTATCACCAGGTAAGCTAAAATAACCAGGGTCATAGATAGTGCTGTTCCAATCGCGTAGACCATAATGAATACCGCCCAACCCTTCAAATGGCTTGATAGTAGAGCCAGGTGGGTAGGTACCTTGGAGTGCACGGTTATACAAGGGCTGATCTAAATCTTCGCGCAGATCGTCGTAATCTTTAAAAGAAATACCTGATATAAAAGGGTTAGGGTCGTAGCTTGGATTACTAACAAATGCCAAGACGTCACCGTTTTTTGGGTCTATCGCAACGATTGCACCGCGGCGTCCATCGAGTTGCTGCTGGGCGATGGTTTGCAGACCATAATCCAAGCTCAACGTAATATCGTTACCCGCTATCGGCGGCTTGGTATCCAGTTGACGCAAAATATTGCCATGTGCGTCTGTTTCTACCGATTGATAACCCGGTTGCCCAAGCAAAATATCTTCGTAGTAGTCTTCAATACCAATCTTACCAATCAAGTCAGTACCAGCGTAACGGTCTTTATCAATACGCTTTGACTCTTTGTCGTTGATACGCCCGACATAGCCGATGACATGGGCAAACAGCTCGTCATAAGGATAAGAGCGCGTAAGCTTGCTTTGGATAGAAACCCCGCGGAAGAATGGCTTACGCTCGCTAAACTGAGCCAACTGTGCTTCTGTTAAATCAATCTTGATGGTTACAGGGTCGTTTTTATTTTTACTTAGACGCGCCAAGATATCAGTAATATCTGTATCGGTTAAATCAAAAATCGGCGCAAGCAGATGCAACGTACGCTCAGGATTTTCCACCTCATCGGGGCTGAGCATCGCTGTAAAGACTGGCTGATTGTCTGCCAGTATTACCCCGTTACGATCATAGATATACCCACGACTAGGCGGCGCAGATATCAGTTTGATACGGTTGTTATCGGCTTGCGTTGTGTACTGATCATGAGCGTAGACTTGCAAATACCCATAGCGTGTTATCAAACCGCCCAAGCCAATCAATATTATAATCCCAAAGATGATAATACGATTGGTAAAGGTGCTGTTGGCCTGTTCAGTATTGGGAGTTATCGGTTTATTCATAGAAGATCAGAGCCCAAACGGTCAGTGAGTCAATAAAAGAAAAATAAGAGGGCAGGTTGGTTAACCAAAGTGCGGTGAGTCTAAAAGATAATGCAAATGGTTTCAATTACATAGAAGGGTATGGTGTGAAATCGTCATGCAGTCATTTATACGCAGGTAGTCTTTGTTATTTCACTACAAATTATAACAGAACAAATGAGCAGGCGCAGTACTCAGTCATATATTTTGTTCTGGTTATCTGATAGCCAAGAACTGGCTTATATTCAGGTTTTGTTGGTTAACAGACGATATGAACCATGTCATCTTTAGTCACAACTTGCCGCTGGTCGATATGTGCTAATAAATGGCAAGTATGCTAAAATCAGGCGATTTATTTTATAGTAGTTATTATGGGCGGAGCGTCTTTTGAAACGTTCTCATTTTGCTAAAGTCTCGTTATCAGTAGCGACGATATTAGCAACGACAATCAACCTGTCAGGGACTAGATAAGTCATGGACGTAAATTCATTATGGCAGACGATAGCTGAACACCCAGAGTTTTTTGCCATGCTGACCATCCCACCAGTGACGGCATTCGTCACTTGGGTACATGTGTGGATGGCGCTCAAGATGCTGTTTTATCCGGTCAAGTTTTGGGGTATTCGTATTCCTAACTTCCCATTTTTTGGGCTGCCAGGTATCGGTTGGCAAGGTATTGTTCCGCGCAAAGCGGGCAAGATATCAGGGGTTATCGTTGACCAGACGCTCTCAAAACTCGGTTCGCTTGATGAGTTTTTTAAGGCGATGGAACCTGAGCAAATGGCGATATTTGTCACTGATACGGTAGACAAAAACCTTGAGCCATTGATTGATGAGATTATGCTGGATCACTCGCCAGCATTGTGGGGCAATCTACCTTACGCCCTAAAGCGCCGTGTCTATGCGCAAGCCCATAAAGAGCTGCCTAGTATTATGCAGTCGCTTGTGACAGATTTGACTTATCATGTCGAAGACTTGGTCGATATGCGTAAAATGATTGTCAATACCATGGAAAATGATCGTCGTTTGATGGTCAATATGTTTCTAAAGGTCGGACAAAAAGAGATCGACTTTATCTGGCACATCAGTGCTTTGATTGGTCTGGTATTTGGTATTATCCAGATGTTTATATTTTTGGTAGTGCCGCAGCATTGGACCGTACCGTTCTTTGCCGCGATTTGGGGTTTTCTCACCAATTGGATTGCCATTTGGATGGTATTTAATCCAGTAGAGCCGCACTTTATACCTTATTTGAAGTTGTTTACGGTGCAGAGTCGCTTTCCATTTATCAAACCCGTCATACCGCATATCGCAAAGTATCGTTTGCAAGGCGGCTTCATGAAGCGCCAAGAGGAAGTTTCTGAGGTTTTTGCTGAAATTGTGGTAAAGGATTTGGTCACTTTAGAAAACATCATGAATGAAATGATGTATGGCGATCGCTCAGCGCAAACCCGTGATTTGATGAAATCGCATCTATATACGGTGCTAGAGTCACCAGTGATTAGTACGACATTACGTGTGGGATTGGGTCGCCGTGATTATGGACAACTCAAAAATACCATTATCGACAAGTCTATTGTCGCAACAATGGTACCACTGCGAGATCCTGAGCTAAATGAAAGTCGAGCCAGTAAGATATTTGGTCTGTTTCGCGATAGAATACGTGCGCTTACGCCAAATGAGTTTCAGAATCTATTGCGTCCAGCTTTCCGTGAGGATGAGATGACGTTGATTGTTTTGGGCGGTTTGACCGGTTTTCTAGCAGGTTGGTTGCATTTAGTGTTAGTATTTTTCCCCTCGATGCAGTAATGCATCAATAAGTATTTTTAATTAGTCATGAACGGCTGTATTGAATAAGCTTTGAATAACTAAAAAATGTAAAATTAACAACAGATAAGCATTTTGTATCAATCATTCATATTGATACGTCACAATGATAGTAGCGGGTTTTATGTGCTTCTACAGCAATTGAAACCTCAGTTTTTAACCGTAAACTATGACCGCATAAAGGACTATTAGCGTTTGCCAGTGGCTAGCAATGCCATCGGTGAACCCTTAATTGTATCCAAGGTAAACAAGGTTAGACCGTATGTTAATCACAGAATTGGGTTATTTTGTCTTGCTGGCCGCTTTTATATTGGCGATTTTGCAGGTGGTACTACCAACCATTGGCGTCATGCGTGACCACGTCGCTTGGCAGCGTTTGGCGCCAAGTCTGGCATGGGCACAATTTGCGGCAATGATTACCTCATTTGCTGCGCTGATGGCAGGCTTTTATTATAACGACTTTAGTCTCGTCTACGTCACTCAGCACTCCAATACATTGCTGCCTTGGTACTACAAGCTGTCGGCGACATGGGGCGGGCATGAAGGCTCGCTGCTGCTTTGGATGACCATCATGGCCACTTGGTGTGCGTTGGTCTCTTACTTCAGTCGTGGGTTGCCGTTGTCTATGCGTGCGCGAGTGCTGGTGATACTAGCAGGCGTGCAGATGATGATGCTGGCGATGCTTATCTTTACCTCATCGCCATTTGATCGTACGTTACCCAATCTACCTGTTGATGGCGCGGATCTAAATCCTGTATTGCAAGATTTTGGTTTGATTATTCACCCGCCGATGCTTTATATGGGCTATGTGGGTATGGTTGTGCCATTTGCGTTTTGTATGGCAGCACTGTGGGAAGGGCGTTTGGATGCGGTATGGACACGTTGGTCGCGTCCATGGGCATTGGCTGCTTGGGGGTTCTTAACAGTCGGTATCGCGCTTGGCTCATGGTGGGCTTATTATGAGCTTGGCTGGGGCGGTTGGTGGTTCTGGGATCCAGTAGAGAACGCATCATTAATGCCGTGGTTGGCAGGAACGGCGCTACTGCATTCGCTTGCTGTCACCGAAAAACGCGGTGTATTTAAAGCATGGACGATTATGCTCGCAATCTTTGCTTTTGCGCTTAGCTTGCTTGGTACGTTCTTAGTACGTTCAGGTGTCATCACGTCAGTGCATTCATTTGCCGCTGATCCAACGCGTGGTCTAGTGATTCTAGTCATCCTCGGTATTATCGTCGGCGGTGGTCTGTTGATGTTTGCGGTACGTGGCTGGCGTTTGACGGTCGAGAGTCAGTATCGACTTATCTCACGTGAATCATTTTTGGTAATTAACAACGTCATTATTCTAATTTCAACCTTAGTCGTACTACTTGGTACGCTATATCCTATTATTGCTGATGCCTTTAATTTAGGTCAGGTATCTGTTGGCCCTCCATACTTTAACGCTCTATTTGTGCCGTTGACATGGCTACTACTGGTGGCGATGGGTATGGGCTCTAATATCCGCTGGAAACAAGACAGCCGCCCGTTATTGGGTGCTGGCATGGTTATCGCGGTGAGCAGTTTGGTATTAGCCGCTATTATCACCTATTTCACCAGTCCATCAGCGATGTTAAATATCGGTGTCACATTGGCTGTGAGCTTTTGGGTGTTGTTATGGATGGTTGTTGATTTCAAAGACAAGACTAAAAATGCACCAAGTCGCTTAAACGGCTTACGTCAGTTGCGTCTAAGTTATTGGGGTCAACAGACCGCTCATATTGGCGTTATCATTGCAGTGATCGGTGTGGCATTTACCAGTACGTTGAGCATTGAGCGCGACGTAGCATTAGGGCCCAATGACAGTGTCAATGTACAAGGCTATGACTTTACGGTGAAAGGCTTTAGTGAAGTAAAAGGCAGTAACTTTGACGCTACGCAAGCAGAAGTAACAGTCAGTAAAGACGGTCAAGAAGTGACCACGTTATATCCTGAAAAACGTAACTATATTATCAGTATGATGCCGATGACGGAGGCTGCGATTGATGCCAATCTGATGCGTGATGTGTACGTAGCACTTGGTGAGCCGATTGCTGAAGATAGCAATGAATGGGCTTTCCGTATCTATGTCAAACCGCTTATCCGCTGGATATGGTTGGGCGCGCTTATCATGGCGTTTGGCGCATTGCTCAGTATGCTAGACAATCGTTACCGTATCAAAAAAACCAAAACACCTGCGCAAATCGCGGCCAAAAAATCAGGCTTTGCGACGGTTGCAGATTTGGATACGTCAGCTACAAAGATAGGGGAGCGTTAGTATGACTACCTCAAACAATGAACCTGATAAAAAAGCTCAGCAAAAATCTGTAAACAAGATTAAAACGCCAAGCAGCAATAAAGTAAAAACTAAGAAAAAACTGAAAATTGGGTTTTTGATTCCGCTGGTTATCTTTATTGGTTTGGTCGCTATGCTCTATATGCGTCTGGGCAAACCGACTGATATCGTGACCAATACGGCGCTTGAGCGTCCAGTACCTGCCTTTGAGTTGCCATTGTTATCAGATACCAGTCGTATCATGACCAATGACAACTTGCCAGATAAGCCATTCCTCATGAATATCTGGGGCTCTTGGTGTCCAACTTGTATCATTGAGCATCCTTTTTTGATGAAGCTAGAAGAGCGCGGTGTTAACTTGGTGGGCGTAAACTACAAAGATGATATTGGGGATGCGTTAGGGTATCTGAATCGCGGTGGTGACCCGTTCTCTATGTCTATTCAAGACTTGTCAGGACAGTTTGCTCTAGATTTGGGTCTGACTGGTGCGCCTGAGACTTTCATCGTCGATGGTGATGGGATTATTCGTCAGCATATCATCGGTGAGATTAATGAGAGCAATTGGCAAAGTCGTATTACGCCTTGCTTGATGGTACTCAATGACGCTAGTAATAATGGTGTCAGTCCAGATTCGAGCCAAGTTGCGGAGGCGTGCAAATGATAGCCTACCAAATAAGAAAGGCGACCATAAAGTTAGCAAGCTTGTTTATCGCTTGTCTATTGAGTATGGCAAGCTTTGCTGCCATTGATGTCTACGATTTTGATTCTGTGCAACAAGAAGCCCAGTATCGGGGTCTCATTGAAGAGCTACGCTGCCCGAAATGTCAAAACCAAAACTTGGCAGGGTCTGATGCACCCATTGCTCAAGACTTAAAGCAAAAAACCTATGATTTGATAAAAGATGGACGTAGTGATGGCGAGATTCGAGCCTATATGCAAGAGCGCTATGGCGACTTTATCAGTTATAAGCCGCCAGTACGTCCTTCAACATGGATTTTATGGTTTTTCCCACCGTTATTATTGATTATTTTATTGGTCGGCTGGTTTTGGCAAAGTAAACGCCGTCAGCTTGTCGCCAGCGGCGAGAGTGGTGTGGCAGTAGACAACCACGTCAAAGCGTTGTCTGCCGCTGAAAAAGCAGAACTTGATCGCTTATTGTCACGAGCCAATAACGATGACAAAGACGACACTACGAGCCTTGGGGGCAAAAAATGACCATATTTTCTACTGTTGGCTTATTTATTGCGCTAAGTTTACTTGTCGCTCTTTTATTGGGTGTTATCACCATTAAGCCGTGGTTAAGAGCACCGCGTTCGCATAGCATGCCTGTGGACAATCAACTGCTGGATATCAACGTTGCTGTGTTTCGTGAGCGACTAGCAGAGCTGAAAACAGACAAAGACAGTGGTATCATTGATGACCATCACTATCAAAACCAGAAGCTTGAGCTTGAACGTCAGCTTTTGGATGCTCAGCGTGAAGTGTCACCGATGGTTACGCCAGGTATCAAAAACCGATTGATTATTATGGTTTGGGTGCCTGTATTGACTGCTATGGCGTATCTGATGGTCGGTGATCGCACACCTGTATTTGAGCTGTGGGCTGCTGAGGACAAAGTCGGCCAAGTGGCAGATGACTTACTGACAGGTAGAATCGATCAGCCACCGGCTTGGGCAATTGAAGATGGTAATCAGCTGATTAGTGCCATGCAGACTAACGTCTATCGTCATGCCAGTGACTACAATCGCTGGATGCGCCTGTCGGAGCTGTTCTTGTCATTAGAGGCGACTGATTCGGCATTAGAGGCTTTGTCGCGCGCTTATCGTCTATCACCTGATAACGAAGAGATTGCGACCACTTATGCGCAGATTAGTTTCTTTGCTAATAAGGGTCAGTTAGATGCCAATAGCCGCCGAGTGTTAGAAAACATACTGGCCACAAACCCAGAGCATGAGGGCGCACAAATGCTTATGGCGATGGGTGAGGCTCGTGCTAGTAACTTCGATCAAGCGCAAGGCTGGATTAAACGTCTGCGTGACAGTATTGCGGCCAAACCAGGCGATCATACGCAAGCGCTATCAAGTCTAGATGAGCTTAGTGCTAATGTGGTGATGCAGCAGCAGCAAGCCTCTGAAGGCGTCGAAGTAACAGTCAAAATAAATGCTAGTCTGTTACCCTTGGTAAAAGCTGACGATACGCTATTCGTAGCGATACGTGACGTGAAAGGTGGTCCACCATTTGCGGCTAAGCGTCTACCAATTAGCAATATCAAACAAGGCGAAGCAGTTATTAGCCTAAGTGATCTTGATGCTATGATGCCAGAACGTACCCTAGGATCGGCTCGTTCTGATAAAGTACAGCTAGCGGTCATCGCTCGTATCAGTCATAGTGGCAATGCTACCGCAGAGTCAGGCGACCTCTCGGGCAATCCAGTGGTTATCAGCGCAGAACAAAATCAGGTCAACGTGGAAATCAATCAGCAAGTTCCATAGTTATAGTAGTATGATAAATACCGGACGCTAATGGTATTTATTATACAGACGCTGTTGCTCAGTACGGACGCGAGCAGCAGTGTTATGATTGTTCTAATTTGAAAGAGATATGAAGTGAAGGTAACCCAGATATATAAATGGGCATTTTAAACGCAGTCAATGCTGCTACTTTTTATCTTGAATTGACCATGTATGAACAGATAAGTCATGCCAACTTATCACATCAATAATGAAAATACTTGAGCTTTGCAGGGCTACAAGGTAAGGTAGCTTTGCAAACAACTAATCCCAGAGTTTTATTAATCCCAAAATCCTATCTATTAAGGAGAGTCGTGTAATGATGCGTATTATTTTACTAGGACCACCAGGCGCCGGTAAAGGTACCCAAGCCCAGTTTATTTCTAAAGAATATGATATTCCACAGATCTCAACTGGCGACATGCTACGTGCAGCAATTAAAGAAGGTAGCGAGCTTGGCAAAAAAGCCAAAGATATCATGAATGCTGGTGGTTTGGTTTCTGATGACCTCATTATCAACCTAGTGAAAGAGCGTATCGCTAAGCCTGATTGTGTGAATGGTTGTATCCTAGATGGTTTCCCGCGCACTATTCCTCAAGCGCAAGCACTTGCAGACGCTGATGTTGCTATCGACCATGTTATCGAAATCAGCGTACCTGATGACGAAATCGTGAGCCGTTTGTCTGGCCGTCGTCAGCATCCAGGTTCAGGTCGTGTTTATCATGTCGATCACAATCCACCAAAGGTTGAAGGCATCGATGACGTCACTGGTGAAGCGCTCATCCAGCGTGAAGATGACCAAGAAGCGACTATTCGTGACCGTCTATCTACTTATCATGAGCAAACATCAGCATTGGTTGGTTTTTACCAAGACAAAGCTAAAGAAGGTGGTGATGCGCCTAACTATGACAAGTTTGATGGTACGCAAGGTATCGATGACGTTAAGCAGCAAATTTTGTCTGCACTAAAAGGCTAACTATCGAGGTTAGCTAATTGATTTAGCCAGTCGATGTAGTCGTTGAAGACCCTGTTTAATAGCAGGGTTTTTTTATGGCTGATAATTTTATGCCTCATAAAACATACCCACAAAAAAACCGCTTACTCATTATAAGTAAACGGCCTTTTATCAAATATACGACTGGTAGAGCTCATATATTTTAATTAATACTTATGCATTACCTTGAGCATCAACTTGTGCTTGCTGCTGGCTTTGTGCATACGCTTGATCAAAGTTCACAGGTGCTAGTAGCAATTGTGGGAAGCTACCACGTGTCACGATGTCGCTGATGACTTCACGAGCATATGGGAACAACACATTAGGGCAGTATGCGCCTAGGATTTGACCGATTTGATCTTCTGGAATGTCTTTTAGTAAGAAGATACCTGCTTGATGCACTTCAGCGATAAATGCGGCTTCTTCCGCATTTTTGGCAGTAACGCTCACAGTTAGGATGATTTGATAATGATCGTCATCTAGTTTTTCAGCGTTGCTAGACAAATTGATATCAAGCTCTGGGTTCCACTCTTTGGTGAATACGCTAGCGCCTGGGACTTCAAGTGACATGTCTTTTACGTAAATGCGTTCTAGTGCCAATTGTGGTTGTGCTTGTTCTTCAGCCATGGTAAATCCTCTAAAATTAAATCAAATGATTGGGCAAATCGTCATTTTAATAAAAGTTCATTGTAATATAAATCGAGACTATTTTTTGGTATTGTCTCGATATTTTTTATCATTACTTCTTACTACTCTATTAAAACGTGCCACTGTCTATCTTTACATAAATAAAGACAGACAGTAAAGAAAGGTAGCAGATTAACCTGCCAATAGCTCGTCAAGTTTGCCTTGCTGGTTCATTTGGTTGAGCTCATCAAAACCACCGACGAAAGTTTCGCCAACGAAGATTTGCGGCACAGTGCGGTAGTTATTGGTTTTTTTCATCAGCGCTTGACGCTCTTCGCTGCTCATATCGTGCATGCCGATTTCTTCATAATCAACGCCTTTGGTTTTTAGTAGTTGTTTGGCGTTTGAGCAGTATGGGCAGATAGGGGTAGTGTAAACTTTTACAGATACAGTCATGGTAAATCCTTATTTATAAATGTATGGAATAACAAACGTATTATAGAGAGCATGATAAATTATCATAGTCTAAGCCTTGGTATAGTCTGTTATCAATGAGTAAAGTACAAATGCATTCGGTGATGCTCATAACTAAAGTGGGGATGGGCATAACAAATTCAAGCCGTTTTGACTCAAAACGTATTTTAGTGCTATAAAACGTGGTAAATAGGTCGTAAAAAATAAGCCACAAAAAAAGACACCTGATAAAAAGGTGTCTTCTTGATAGCATTGGTAGCGCTGATAACGTTAATCAGGTCGCTTAAACATCAGCTAAGTGAGGTGTATAATCGCTTCACTTAAGCGCCTATACAGGTCTATTACTTGCTTAGACTTGGTTTTGTTTTACCTTTAGCCTTTGCTTTGGCATCTTTTACACCAACCAATGGCATGCCAGCGCCTTGCCAGCCGCCAATACCGCCCTCTAAGCGATAGACACTATCTTTACCAATCATCTGAATCGCAGCGCCTGCTTGGACGCCCATGTCGCAGATGATAATCACCGGCTGCTCAATCGCGCGAATCTCTTCTAAGCGGTCTTTGAGGTCAGTGAATGGTATGTTGCGGCTGCCTTGAATATAGCCTGATTCAAACTTCTTCTTAGCGCGAATATCGATAAGCTGCGCGTTTTGAGAATTGACCATCATGCCAAGCGTGTTAGGCGATATTTTTCTACCGCTACGTTTGTTTTCAATCGTAAAAAACAGTATAGCAAGTACGGCTAATATACCAAATAAAAACGGGTGGTTGCCCACAAATTCCAGCGCACGATCCAAACCATACCTCCAAAAAAATAAGTGTTCTATTAAGCTGAGAAGACAGCCCAATGATAATGAACAAGGCGCTATTATACCGATAAGGCCATCTATAGTAAACGGGCGATGACATAGGCAATAATTGGGCGGTTATTGCACCTATCTATGGATCTTCTCAGCCTAATAAAAATATCTATTTACATGACCGCTTTGAATTAAGACGGACACTAACAAGCCAAACATTAATAAGGCTTCGTATCTGCCTCTTCTCGTAGCGTAACAAGGTTTTCAACGCGGCGCTGCAATACCTCACCATCAGCTACTGCTTGCCATAATGCGCAGCCTTTGCTGTTGTGAGTATGGCGACAGTCACGGAATTGGCAGTCACCAGCCAATGGTGCTAGCTCGACGAAGCCTGAAATAATATCGTCAGGGGTAAGGTGCCAAATACCATATTCACGAATTCCTGGTGTATCAACGATACCGCCTTGGGTGAGATCTTCTGGATTGAATGGCAACAGTCGGCTAGTTGTCGTGGTGTGCTGACCGAGCTTAGAGTTTTGTGAGATGATATTGACGCTCTGTCCAGAGTCAGGCAGAAGGGCATTGATTAAACTGCTTTTTCCGACGCCAGATTGACCCGCAAAGATGACCAACTTTTTATCTATATAGCGTTTTAGTTCATCAAGGCCTTCTTGCTCATCGCTCTCAGCGATATTTTCAGGGCAGTCGACCGAAGTTAGAACACTTTCATAGCCAAGCGCGGCATACTGCGCCAATAACTCATTGGTATCCACACCATTTTCTTCTGCTAATAAATCGGCTTTGTTGAGTACCAGTAGTGGTTTGACACCTGCATGATGGCATACCACGAGATAGCGATCGATCAGCGTTGGCGCGGCGGCAGGCAGTGGCGCAAAAACAATCGCCAAAATATCGACGTTGGCGGCAACAGGTTTGAGCTTATGATAGCGGTCAGGACGAGAAACCAGTGATGTACGCGGTTTGACCGCTTCGATACGTCCAAAACCAGTATTAGAGTCAGCATTCCAGCGCACTTGATCGCCAGCAGCTAGCATCGGTAGATTGGTACGCACATGACAGCGCCAAATATCATTCAATTCAAGCGTTTGCCAGAACGGCTCAGGATCATCAGGGGCAATCTCTGGCTGCTCAGGTATGACAGCTGGCAGGCTAGTGACTTGCACTTCTAGTTGTTTACCGTAATGCGCCATGACCACGCCATCCATCAAACTGTCATCAATACTATCTTGGTTGGACAGTTGCTGCTTGTCGATGCGACGAATCTGTTGTTTAGTCAGCTTGCGTTGCCGGATTAATGCCATGGGTTTTTGACCTATTATAAAAATATTGCTAAGTGTAGCGTGAAAATTTGCTAACATACAGCCTAAAGCGTCTGCGGCAGACAGTGGTTTTGTAATATTTTGGCTGCTTGCTAAATTTTTTGAATCAATCAGTGCATTGCAATGCTGTCTGAATATGAGTATTCAACCGTAATACGTTTTTTAAATTATGTTTAAAACTGTCCCAAAATTTAATGACCATAGGATATTGTATGACTACCGGTGACCATCCCAATAAGATTAAAATCAAAAATCAAGGCAAAAAAGGGCTGGTGTGGATTGATTTAGAAATGACCGGACTTGATACCTTAAACGATGAGATTATCGAGATTGCTACTGTCGTTACTGACGAAGATTTGAATGTACTTGCTGAAGGGCCTGTGTTTGCTATCAAAGTATCGGATCAAGTCTTAAATAAGATGGATGACTGGAATACCAAGCAGCATGGTCAATCAGGATTGGTCGATCGTGTACGTCGTAGTACGGTGACATTGGCCGAAGCGGAAGCTGAAACCATCAAGTTCCTAAACAAATGGGTCGATAGTGGTAAATCGCCAATGTGCGGTAACTCTATTTGCCAAGATCGTCGATTTATGGCGCGTCAAATGCCAGAGCTTGAGCGATTCTTCCATTATCGTAATCTTGATGTGTCGTCAATTAAAGAGCTTTGTTTCCGCTGGCGTCCTGATATCTTAAAGAACTTCGAAAAAGGTGGCAGTCATTTAGCCCTAGATGATATTCGTGACTCTATCCGTGAGCTAAAGCATTACCGTCAGCATTTCTTTAAATTGATGGATTAGATAGTGAGCGATAAGCAGTTCAAGATTGTAGTAAACGTAAAAAGGGTCTGTTGAACTATCAACAGACCCTTTTTGAACTGAAGAGATATTTTTTAAGATGCATTGTTTAAAACGCCATTAAGTTTAAAGCGCCATTAAACGCATTTTAGCGAATAAGACATTCAAACTCATATAACTCAAACTCAGTATCATTACTGCTTAAATTGTTACTATTCAAACGGTCATTTGAATGCTCATTATCTGTCACTACCCCAATCACAGCGCTTACTTTAGGCTGGCGCGTATCTTTATCTAACAATCGCCAGTCGCCAAGCACGTAGCGCTTTTTCTCATTAGTTGCCTGATGAATGTCTGGACGATGAGTATGTCCGTGTAATAATGCATCGCTAGTAGTGATGGCTTGACGTACGGCTTTATCATTCACGTCCATGATATAAGCCGCTTTGTTCGCATTGTTCTGTTGGCTTTTTTTGCGCATGTTGTCTGCGATGGCTAAGCGTTTTTCTAATGACTTATTAAGCAAATACCACTGAGTTAAACGGTTGCGCATAATTTTGCGAAAGAACTGATATTTCTTATCATCAGTACAGAGTGCGTCACCGTGCTCTAAGCGGTAATTCTGCTGACCAATAGGCAAAGTATACGGCTCGTTGATAAGCTCACCACCGAACAGATTACAAAACGGCTGACCCAATAAAAAATCACGATTACCGTGCATGACCAATATCTCACAGCCATTGATACGTAGCTGCTTTAGCTTTGCAATCAATGGGGTTAGCCAATGCGTTATTTGTTCATCCTCTGACCTTTTCTCTTTTAATAGGGACAAGTAGGTATCATCACCCAGCCACACCTCAAACCAATCACCCAATATAAAGAGGCGTTTGAGCGCAGGCAGAGCGAGACAGTCATCTAATAGCGCCAAAAAAGCCTGCACTAAGGCAGGCTCCTGAGGCGATAAATGCAAATCGCTAATCAATACTTGCCGCACTTGATGAGGGCGGGTCGTGATTAAGTGATTAAAACTTTGCATTTATCTTGGTCCTTGTGACTTATCGTATGGCGAGCATGATTTAATAAACTCTACTAGAAAATGCTCGCTCATTCACAGCTATCGCTAAGTAACTATTACTGAATAGCTGCTATTGAATGACTATTACTGAGTAATGATGGTTGCTGAGTTGATAACAACTGGCTCTTTTGGCACATCAGCATGCATACCGAAACGACCAGTTGGTACGCTGCGCATTTTTTCGATAACGTCCATACCGCTTGTTACTTTACCAAATACGGTGTAACCCCAACCTTGCATGTTTTTGCCAGAGTGGTTTAGGAAGTCGTTGTCTTTTACGTTGATGAAGAACTGGCTAGTCGCTGAATGCGGATCTTGGGTACGCGCCATTGCGATAGTACCTTTGTCATTTTTTAGACCATTGTCCGCTTCGTTTTCGATAGGCGCATTGGTTGGTTTTTCATTCATCTCAGCGTCCATTCCGCCGCCTTGAATCATGAAACCATCAATGATGCGATGGAAAATTGTACCGTCATACTGACCAGATTTTACGTAGTTTAAAAAGTTTTCTACGGTTTTCGGTGCTTTTTCTTCGTTGAGTTCGATAACGATCGCACCCATATTGGTTTCAAGTTCTACTACTGGTGGCATGTCTACCATGAGATATTCCTTTTTGATTGCAGCGCCTTAAATAGCACTATTGTGAGTGGTGGTTAAAAAGTTACGGGTAGTCTAACGGCTTTTTTATCCCGTGTCATGTATCAGGCTGTTAATGCGTTTGCGAAACCTGATAGAATAACGCAACTTTACCCATTTTTGACAAATTTTGATAATGCGGTCGCACTATCTAAGTTTTAATATTCTCGCTTTATTTTAATATTCTCGTTTTATTTTAACACTTTAGTTTAAACGTTTCGTGATGCGTGATGGCACGCACCATGAACTGACAATTTGCGTTAGGAGCAATGCCCGATGAGTGATCACTCAAGCAACAATGCACAAAAAGATGAAGCAAAAAACGATTTTATTCGTAATATCATTCGTGACGATGTCAATGCGCAAAAATATCAGCAAATTGTAACGCGCTTTCCGCCTGAGCCAAATGGCTACCTACATTTAGGCCACGTAAAATCTATCTGCTTAAACTTTGGTGTGGCCAAAGAGTTTGGCGGTGTGTGCAACCTACGTTTTGATGACACCAACCCAACCGCTGAAAAGCAAGATTACATCGACAATATTAAGAACGATGTGCAGTGGTTAGGTTTTGAGTGGGCAGGCGAGGCGCATCATGCCTCAGGTTATTTCGATCAGTTGCATGCATGGGCAGTTCAGTTGATTGAGCAAGGCGACGCTTATGTTGATTTGCAAACCCCTGAGCAAATCAAAGAAAACCGTGGTTCATTCAATGAAGCGGGAACGCCTTCGCCATATCGTGATGCCAGTGTTGAAGAAAACCTAGCGCTGTTCAATGATATGAAAGACGGTAAATACGCTGAAGGGAAGGCTATTTTGCGTGCGAAGATTGATATGGCCAGCCCAAATATGAACCTACGTGATCCTGTTATCTATCGCGTGATGCATCAAGAGCATCATCAGACTGGTGATAAATGGTGCATCTATCCGATGTATGACTTTGCTCATCCACTCTCCGATGCGTTAGAAGGGATTACCCATTCGTTATGTACGCTTGAGTTTGAAGATCATCGTCCATTCTATGATTGGGTCATCGAAAAAATCGGCTTTGACGTACCGCCGCATCAGTACGAGTTTAGCCGCTTAAACGTTGATCATACATTGACCAGTAAGCGTAAGCTAAAGCAGCTAGTAGATGAAGGTATCGTCAGTGGTTGGAATGATCCTCGTATGCCGACTGTCGCTGGCATGCGTCGCCGTGGTTATACGCCAGAGGGCTTGCGCGATTTTTGTGAGCGTGTGGGTGTGACCAAAGCGGATAGTGTGGTTGATTTCCGTTTACTAGAATTTAGTGTTCGTCAATCGTTAGAGACGACTACTGGTCGCGGTATGGCGGTGCTAAAGCCATTAAAAGTGACGATCACTAACTTTAGCGAAGCGGTCAGCAGCTGGGAGTCGCAAAAAGCCGATAGCGTTAATGCACGTTTTGACGATGCGACTCAGACGCTTTGGTTGACTCAGCCCAACCATCCTAACGTGGATATGGGTGAGCGTGAGATTCCATTTACCGAGACGCTATACATTGATCAAGGTGATTACGAGATTGAACCGCCAGCAGGCTATAAGCGCCTCTCTCCAGAAAAGCCAGAGATTCGTCTGCGTAACACCTATGTGTTAGCCGTCACTGAACATATCACTGATGAAAATGGCAATGTCGTTGAGATAAAAGCGACGATTGATCCTGCTACTTTGGGCAACAACCCTGAAGGGCGTAAGGTCAAAGGCGTGATTCATTGGGTATCAGCCAGTCAAGGTGTGCCAGCGACGGTACGTATGTATGAGCAGCTATTCAGTGCTGAGGACCCAAGTGGCGTCGCTGATGTTCATCAAGCGCTAAACCCGAACTCGCTCACTGAGCTAAATGCAGTGGTTGAACCATCTTTGGTCAATGCAGATGCTGGCACGCGCTTCCAGTTTGAGCGTGAAGGTTACTTCATCTCTGACAGCGAAGATCACAGCACTGATAAGCCAGTATTTAACCAAATCGTTAGCTTACGTGATAGTTATAAACCAGCTTAACTTATGTTGGCTTAGTATTTAAAAGTATCCTTATCCAAATAGACATTTTGAAATAATACTGAACAATAGTAGTTTGCAAGTTAGCCCATTTCTAGTACGCTAGGGATGGGCTTTTTTGTGCGCATTTACAAAGTTGAGCATAGTAAGATTTGAGGAAATAAGAATGGCAAAGTTTCTAAACAGCAGTGGTACAACGTATCATTTAGAAGAGTTGATTAAAAACGCTTCTGATAGGTTGATTATTATTAGCCCATATTTGAAGCTTAATGAACGTATCAAAGAATTATTGGAAGACCGCAACCGTCTCAAGATCGACATTCGAATTGTTTATGGCAAGAATGATTTGCACCCTGAAGAAATAAACTGGCTCAAAAACCTGACCTTTATTCGTACTAGCTTTTGCAAAAATTTACATGCGAAATGCTACCTGAATGAAAATGAATGCATTATTACCAGTTTAAATCTTTATGAGTTTAGCCAAGTTAATAACAATGAGATGGGTGTACTGATTTATCGTAATGATGATGCCAAACTCTATGCCGATACTTATGAGGAAGCGCAGCGCATTATTCGTATCAGTGATGAAGTGAGAATGTCTCTTGAAAAAGTGACCGAAACTGAAAGTAAGTCTGAGCCTAGTCCCAAAATAATAAGCGCTACTACCAACGCAACTGTCAATGCTACGACAGAAACCACACCTAATTATTCTAAACTGACCACCGCCAAGCTTGCTAAAGAGTTGGGCTTTAAAACTCAAGAGTTGAATGAAAAGCTGCTTGCAGCGGGTTACTTAGAAGCGCAAGATGGTGAATTGGTATTGACTGATGCTGGGCGTGTGGCTGGTGGCGTGAGTAAAAAAGGCAAGTTTGGTGAGTTTTGCTTATGGGATGCAGGGATGGTGGTTTAATAAATAATTGATATATCTACTTAGGGTTAAATGGAATAACCGCATTACAATCCGTCACAAGACATTCATAACCAGTTTGTTACTATAAAGTCAGTTTTTACGGATGTGCTTTGCATTTTTATGGCGAGCACATCGATGATAATAATATAGCGCGCGGCCAACGGGTCGATACAAGCGTTCATCAACATAGCTAAGGAATAAAGCATGGCACATTTACGTTTAGGCGATACCGCACCAAACTTTGACGCTGCGACCACAGAAGGCGATATTAATTTCCACGAGTGGGCAGGCGATCATTGGGTGGTTTTTTTCTCACATCCTTCAGATTATACGCCAGTATGTACCACTGAGCTTGGTCGTACCGCAGCACTAGGCGGTGAGTTCCAGAAGCGCAATGTTAAACCAATTGCGCTATCGGTTGATGGTTTAGAAGATCATAAAGGTTGGGTAAGTGACATTGAAGAAACCCAAGGTACTGCTGTCAATTTCCCTATCATTGCAGACCCTGAGCGCAAGGTTGCAGATCTTTATGACATGATTCATCCAAATGCTGACAATACAGCGACGGTCAGAAGTGTGTTTATTATTGATCCTAAGAAAAAAGTACGCTTAACACTGACTTATCCAGCCAGCTGTGGCCGTAACTTTGATGAGATTATTCGTGTGATTGATGCGATGCAATTGTCTGATGAATATAACGTAGCAACGCCTGTTGATTGGAAAGATGGCGACGACGTTATCATTCCTCCAAGCGTGAAAAACGAAGATATCGCTGCTAATTATCCTAAAGGTCATACCGAAATTAAGCCTTATTTACGTACCACACCTGCGCCTAACAAATAAGTTAAATGCATGTGGTATTGATAAGTGATTAAGAATTGCTCAAAAATTAAAAGCCCTATAACGGAATGTTATGGGGCTTTTTGTTATTCAAACTCTCATCAGAACAGCGAGCTCAATAAGGTTTTGCTATGATGAGCAGAGTAGGCTATAACTGTTATATAGCGTGTTGATATTCTGAGCTATACGCTATATGCAATAACCATAATAAAGCCTATCAGCGCTAAGTCGCTTTGAGTCCAACTTACAAGGAGTTTGCCATGAAAAAACTATACGTCACTCGTACTGCCCCCAATCCACGTAAAGCACTTATTCTATTAGCATCGAAAGGTATCGATGTCGATGATATAGATGATATCGACTTAGTAGACATTGACTTTGCGGCTGATGAGCAGATGTCAGATGAATTTACTAAAATGAATCCAATGCAGACAGTGCCGGTACTAACGCTAGATGATGGTACGGTGCTCAATGACTCACAAGCGGTATGTGAGTATCTTGACCGCGTGTATGGCGAGCGCTCGGTGATGGGCAATGATGTGGTGCAGCGTGCGCAAGTGTGCTCTATGCGCCGTATTGCTGAATTTGAAGTGCTGTATAACTTTATGCTGGCGTTTCAGCACAGTCATCCATCTAAAGCACAACGTATTGAGCAAGTGCCCGAGTTCGTCGCACCATCAATTGCTCGTGCGGTCAAAGCCATGGCGTATTTTGAGACGATATTAGAAGGTCGTGAATACCTAGTAGGTGAGCAATTAAGTTTTGCGGATATCGTGCTATATCTAAGCTTGGATTTTGGTAAAGTATTGAAGATCAATCCTAATGAGCAAGGCGAAAACCTAGCTCGTTTTTATCAAAAGATGAATGAACGCTTTAGTATTAAAAATATGGCTAAAGCCAAACCTGCAAGTGTGAATGACTAAAAGGTTCTAGAAAAATAGTTTAAATCATAAAATTTATCTATTAACCCATTTGGTAAATTGATCGCTATAAAGCAAAACAGCTAACCTCAATCGTTAGCTGTTTTTTTATGAAATATAATAAAAATCAACATTTCGTTACATAGGTTAATAGTGCCAAGGTTATAGTGGTTAGTCTAGCTTAGTTATATCAATTATGTTTCTAAATTATTTATTAAAGAGGACTGTTTTTAAATTATGACTTCTTTTGAATAGGTTTTTTAAAATATAGATGGTACGCGAGATAAGTTGTACAAGCTTACTAAGAGGTATGTAATATGGTAGGTAGCCGAAACAAGCCAACGTTAAAATTACTGCTATTACCCAGTATGATGGCAGTTAGTCTGATGCTAAGTGCGTGTCAAAAAGAAGCGGCGTCTAGCGAAAATGATACATCGCAGGGTGCTGAAGCTGGCGAGATGACAGACTCAGCCGTAAGTGAAGGTCTGGTATCTAGTATGAGCCCTACATCAGACGAATCTGAACCTGTTGAATTAACCGCTCAAGACAAGCTGACGACCACCTTATCTCATCATCGCTGGACGTTAGTAAATGCAGTCGACGCCAATGAACAACCTATGGTTGAATTTGCGAATATCAACAGTCAGGTAACGCTTGCATTCAACCAATATCAAGGGCAAGACACGCTAAGCTATAGCGTAGGCTGTAATACGATTAGTGCTGGCTATCAGTTAAAAGGGCATACCTTAACTACTGAAGAGGGTATGAGTACGAAGATGTCTTGTGGCGATTTAGACGTGGCTGAAAACACCTTAAACACTTTGATGCAGGGCAGTAGTGAGTTCAAAATTGATCAAGGCGATAATCCAGTATTAACCCAGTTTACCGACGATGATGTAACTCTGGTTTGGAATGGTAGGCTTACTGCACAAGCGAAATATAACAGTAAGGGTGAAACGGTGTTTTGGGCAGTAAACTCCGAAACTGTACCTTGCGAAGCAAGCAAACCTGAGCAGTGTTTACAAGTTAAGCCTATTACTTATAATGATCAAGGTATTAAAACTCATGAAGGACAGTGGCGAGTATTCGTTGGTGAGATCGATGGCTATCAGCATGACAGCAAACACGAAGAGGTGTTACGCTTACAACGCTATCCGCTACATATCGATGAATTATCAGAGACTAATGAGCCAACTAAAGATGATACTGCTTATGAAAAGTATGCTTATATATTAGATGCTGTGATTAAAAGTGCAGTTGTAGAGTAGCCTATTATAGTTTGAGCTTTGAAATGCTCATAGTCATAAAAAAACACGCGTCTAATAGCGCGTGTTTTTTTATGGGATGTCTACTTTGTTGTTTATCTATTTTGACGATTGTTTGCTCTAACACCTAGCTATTTTAACGCTGATCTTTAACGTAAGTTACCCAAATCTTCTTCAGTCAAGCGCCAACGGCCTTTTTTCTTGGAAGCACCGCGACCACGCATAGCGCTATTCAATATCAGTTTGTTCATTGAATGGCTTGAGTGAGCATGACAGATGGCGCAGGCAAGACCATCTGCAGCATCTTGTTGCGGTACGACTTCTAACGCTAATATCCGGCACACCATCTCCTGTACTTGTTCTTTGGCCGCTGCTCCATAGCCACAGACGGCTTGTTTGATTTGCCGAGCCGTATATTCTGATACTTCTAAATCTAGTGCAACCATCGCTGCAATCGCTGCACCTCGTGCTTGCCCAAGCTTAAGTGCAGAATCAGGGTTTTCCGCCATAAATACTTGCTCAATCGCCGTATAGATAGGCTCGTCTGCGTATTTTAAATGATGCTGTGTGATACGGGTTAGTCCATTAAAGATACGCTTGAGGCGTTCAGGCATCTCTTTGGTATCTGTACGAATCGTCCCTGCATCGATATAGGTCAGCTTGTCACCTGTCTGCTGTACTATCCCATAACCGGTCATGCGTGACCCTGGGTCAATGCCTATAATAATTGCCATAATATTCCGTCTTGCTTACCTGTCATTTTATATTCAGTCCTATAGAAATCGGATATGGAGTCAGACTCGCTTAGCCTACTGCTAGTAGCACTGACGTTTGTCTTCCTTGTATCCAAATTATATTGTACCGACTATATGGCTTAAAAATTAGCCTTAAGTTTGATAGTATAGCAACCAATCCCCATATACATCATATGTTAGCCATTTTAATTTTCATGGCGCTCAATTTATTGGTTTTTATTTTATAGGACGACACTTTATGGGTCAGATAGTTGGTATAGCCATCGTTTGGTTTATTATCGAGATGCTACTGTGGTATTTGCTTGCTCAGTTTATGAGCGGCTGGTGGGTGTTTATGTGGTTTATTATCGCCGCGGTTATCGGTATCTCTTTGATGCGCAAAGGTATGGCTGCTCTTAATCCAATGGCACAGCAAATGAAAGCTGGTGGCATGATGAACCCTGCGATGCGTCCGCCAGAGACCACGATGATTAAGAGTATCGCGATGGCAGCTGCAGGTATTTTATTGCTTATTCCTGGGGTACTTAGTGATTTGATGGCGCTGTTGGTGGTATTGCCACCTGTGCAGAAAAAGCTAAAAGACTTGGCCAATAATTATGTCATGAATAATCAGCAAAAAATGATGGAAATGATGGCGAAGCAGATGGGTGGTCAAATGGGTGGTGGTCAAAATCCATTTGGCGGTGCTGGTGGTATGGGCGGTCAAAACCCGTTCGGTGGCGCAGGTGGCATGAATGGCCAGAATCCGTTTGGTCAACAGCAGCAAAACCCATTTGGTGACGTGTTTAAACAACATACTACGGTTGATGGTACTGCCAAAAACATCCCTAAAGATGTAAAGAAAATCACCAAGTCTGCTAATGACGAATAACCATTCAGTTAAATCATAAGCATAAAAAAAGCCCCTTTCATCAATGATAAAAGGGGCTTTTTAGTGGTAGTAAATAAATTATAAGAAATATATTTACTAACCGAATGAAACAACCGAAGTGCCGCTGTAAGATGGTGACCCATGAACCGTGAAGTTCAGGGCGGATGCGTCATCATCTCTGCAGGTTTCCTGATACACCGCAAGCGGTGCAGGCATACACAATGAGACAATAGGTACCACATCCTGGTAAAGCATTATCGGCTCAGGGAATAAACATCTACTAGCCAACACTTCAGAATAGTTTTATCTTAACCAATGAAAAGAGTGATTGCAAGTCTGAATTACAGATTGATACGTAGCTTGGTTAGTTGGCCGCATTTATATTGTCTTGCATAGAAAAAGCATCACAAGATAACCCTATAAAATTATTCATAAACTCACGAAAAATGCTCAGTTTTTCAGCTATTTCAAGATGTGTGTTAATATAGAGGGCTTTATATTCCCTTACACAGCATTATAGGCGTTCATTCACTCGAGGAGCGGTAATATATGACCAGTACCCAACAAGCATCAGACTCTATTGATAATAACAAAACACAGCTTAGCAATAACCAAGACGGTGCACAGAATAAAAAAATACCGCATGTCTTGATGATATTGGACGGCTTTGGTCATCGTGAAGAAGATAAAGATAACGCCATCGCTGCTGCCAATATGCCAAATTTAGACAAGATTTATCAGCAATATCCTCATGGGCTTATTTCAGCTTCAGGGGAAGATGTTGGTTTGCCAGATGGTCAGTTTGGTAATTCAGAAGTCGGTCACATGAACTTAGGCGCAGGGCGTGTTCTTTATCAGGACTCAACACGTATCTCAAGTGAACTTGCCAATCGTGAATTCTATAAAAATGAAGCATTGGTCAATGCCGTAAAAGCGGCTAATGAGCGTGGCGGTAACGTCCATATTATGGGCTTGCTCTCTGATGGCGGCGTCCACTCACATCAAGACCATATCGAAGGCATGTGTCATTCAGCATTGGTCCATGGTGCCAAGAATGTCTTTATTCATTGTTTCTTAGATGGCCGTGATACCCCGCCTAAATCTGCTGATAAGTACATCAATCGTCTGCGCGACTATATTGATAAATTGAATGCTCATTACGAAGGTGGCCGCGTACAGATTGCAAGTATCATCGGTCGCTACTATGCAATGGATCGTGACAATCGTTGGGATAGAGTGCAAAAAGCCTATGAGCTGATTACTGAAGGTAAAGCTGATCGTCTATCGACACGGGCAGATGGCGCTGTTCAAGCTGCTTATAAAGCGCGTGAGACTGATGAGTTTGTCAGTCCAACGACTGTGATTGGACGTGATGAAGTGCCATATACTGTCAATGATAACGACGCACTTATTTTTATGAATTTCCGTGCTGACCGTGCTCGTGAGCTTGCCCAAGCGTTTGTTCTGCCAGATCATGAGTTTTCTGGATTTGCGCGTCAAAAACAGCCAAAGCTGGCGGCATTTGTGATGTTAACTAAGTATTCAGATGTCCTAGCTGACAATCCAAAAACCAGCATTGCTTACTACCCAACGTCTTTGGCCAATACATTGGGAGAGTACTTGCAGGACCAAGGAAAAACTCAACTACGTATCGCTGAAACTGAAAAATATGCGCATGTGACGTTTTTCTTTAGTGGTGGCCGCGAAGAAGAATATCAGGGTGAGACCCGCATTTTAGTGCCATCTCCAGACGTTGCAACTTATGATTTACAGCCTGAGATGAGTGCGCCTGAAGTCACTGATAAATTAGTAGAAGCGATTGAGTCTGGTAAGTATGATGTATTGGTGGTCAATTATGCCAATGGTGATATGGTTGGACACACAGGTATCTTTGATGCAGCGGTAAAAGCGGTAGAAGCTTTGGATGTATGTGTTGGCCGTATCGAGTCAGCGGTGCGTGCTGCTGGTGGTGATATGCTTATCACAGCCGATCATGGTAACTGCGAGCAGATGCAAGACTATGAAAGTGGTCAAGTACATACACAGCATACGACAGAACATGTACCATTAATTTACGTAGGTGAGCAAAAGCTGCAAGTACGCCGTGGCGGTAAACTTAGTGATGTGGCACCGACTATTTTATCATTGATGAACGTTGACGCCCCTGCTGAGATGACAGGTGAGAGCTTATTGGTTCCAGCAGTCTAAGCCAGTCGAGTTAAACCACAGTACTTGAATGACTGTGGTTTATATCAATTCGTTAGCTGTACCAGAAGATATCGAAAAGGAAAGGATAACCTATTATCCTTTCCTTTTTTTGTGATACATTTTACTTAATTTACTTGCAATACTATGCTAGTTCGAAATATGCGTTTGGTGCTATCTTATAAATCGCTATATAACGATAAATTCGTATTCTCTATTATTCAAATGAGTTCTTTTATGCAGCCTATTTCTTTTGCACGTTCTTTTTTATCCAAAGAGTTAAGTAAATCAGTAGGGAAGGCATCAGTCGCGTCCAAGATTTTGCAGCCTGCAATTTTAATAGTTGTGCTTGGTTGTGCGATTAGCGTAAATGCACAAGCAGCAGTGGGAGCTTCTACAAATAATGATAATCCTACGAATGGTCTACAGCTCATCAGTTTGAATGCAGATGAGATAGCGGATGAAAACGACGCTGATAATTTATCTAACATTGCTGATATGCTAGATGTCGCTGATGAGCCAGATGACTCGATAGATAGTGTGCCAGATGAAAGCGCGCTAACGGATGATGCTGATGATATTGATACGGAGATTCCAGCAGAAGTTGCACAAGTATCGCTAAATGCTATCTCTCCTGAGACGCTAAAGACATTTGTGGCTGTTGTAGATTTAATACGTCGTCAATACGTCGATGCGGTCAATGATGAAGAGTTATTTAGCAATGCGATGAGCGGTATGCTGACCAAACTTGATAGCCATGCTGAGTTTTTGGACGCAGAAGCTTATGAGAATCTGCGTGCTTTCACTGAGGGCGACGTTGGTGATATTGGTATTAAGGTTAATTACCAGCCAGAGGCAGGTTATTGGGTTGTGACAGAGGTTATCGATGATTCACCTGCAGACAAAAAAGGCATCGCAGTTGGTGATTATTTGCATCAAATTGATGAGTTTAAGCTAGACGAAGGGCGACAGGTTAATGATGTTGAGCAGCTTTTGACGGGTATTGCTGGTACGCAGGTAGATATCATCACTTCTAAAGCTGGCCGCCGTAAGCACACAACGACGTTGCAGCGTAATAATAGTCATCCGCAGATTGTCGAGACCAAACTGGTCGATGGTATTGCCATTGTCAAATTACCGGCGTTTCAAAACAACAGCCGTGAGAAGTTACTAGAAGGTTTAATTAACTTAAACGCTCCGATATCAGGAATTTTACTAGATATGCGTGATAATCCAGGTGGCGTACTGACATCAGCAGTGAGCGTGGCCAGTTTATTTATGGATGATACCGATGTGGTGCAGGTGCAAGCACGTCAAAATAAATCACGCGTACTATCGACCCAAGGTGATGCGATACTTAAACCTTTGCCTTTAGTGGTATTACAAAACCGCTATTCAGCATCAGCGGCAGAGGTGCTTGCCAGTAGTTTACAAGCACAAAAACGCGCTACTATTATCGGTGAGGTCAGCTATGGTAAGGGTTCAGTACAATCGGTCATACCGTTAAACGATGAGCAAGCCGTCAAATTAACGGTGGCCAACTATATGACAGCAGCAGGCAAACAAATAGATGAGATCGGTGTAGAGCCTGATGTGACCTTATCTGGCAGCGAGAACACGTGGGAGCAGCAAGCTTTAGAATTAGTAAAGGCGCGAGCACTTGATTCTGGCATTCGCTTTGTTAGAAAAAATGCTACGAAAGAATAGAATTTCGTAGCATTCAATTAACAGTACATACCATTCAACGCTTAAAAATATTTGATGATGACGTTCAAAAGAAACTAGTCGAACGCATCTTCAGAAATTTCGAGCTTTTTCATACGGTAGCGTAAAGAACGAAAGGTGGTTCCTAATAATTCAGCTGCTTGGGTTTTGTTCCAGCCAGTTTGTTTGAGTGCCGTGATAATCAGCTGCTTTTCTTGTTCCTGTAAATAATGCTCTAACCCTTGAGGCGGTAATTGACCGTCGAACAATTCTTGTAAACCTGATGTGTCTTTAGAAGTTTCTTGTTGGGCGGTGGAGTCAAGGAGCGACTCTTTGGCATGAGTACTTGCTACGTTAGTTGACAAACTATCATTACTAGTTGACGAATGCTGTACCATTGAAGGGTAGTGGTTGGTGTTAGTACGATAAGGATGTAAATTGGTTGCCCTTTGCTCAACCTGCGCCGTTGTATTATTGCTAGATTGAACGTCTATTTGATTTTCTAAGTTACGGGCAAGTAGCTCAGAGTTATCGATAGCTGAGCTATGATTTTGCTCTTGTGTATTTACAAGCTCAGTTTCAATGTCAGGAAGACCTAAATGACTAACGTCAATGTATGAGGTTTCAGCTAACGTAACTGCACGCTCCAATAAGTTGCGTAGTTCACGGACATTACCTGCAAAATCGTGGCGTTGTAAGCGTTCGCAAGCTTCCATTGTCAATGACGGCGGCGACTCTAATTGCCAATCATTAGAAATCATCGCCAAAAAGTGGTCTGCCAACACAGGGATGTCATCACGGCGTGCATTAAGCGTTGGAAGCTTTAGCTCAATGACATTGATGCGATAATACAAATCTTGTCGAAATGCACCATCTTGTACCAATTGGCTCAGGTCCTTGTGAGTGGCAGACAAAATGCGGATGTCTACTGGAACTTCTTTTGTATCACCAATTGCCCTTACTGTTTTTTCTTGAATGGCACGTAACAATTTAACCTGCATGGCTAAAGGTAAATCTGCTACTTCATCTAAAAATAACGTGCCGCCATTGGCTTGCTGGAATAACCCTTGTTTATCAGCGACAGCCCCTGTAAAGCTGCCTTTTTTATGACCAAAAAACTCCGACTCCATTAACTCCGATGGTATCGCACCGCAGTTCACTGGCACAAAGCTGCCATCACGCCGTGGACTTAAATCGTGGATCAATCTGGCGACCACTTCTTTACCTGTGCCAGAAGCGCCCGATAAAAACACAGGTGCCTGTGAGCGTGCTAGCTTTAAAATGGTATTTTTGAGGGGATGCATGACAGCAGAATTACCAATCAATCTACTATCTAGCATTTTCTGTTCAGGAGAGCATTCCGGTGCGGCCTGTACTTCGTTATCTTGATGAATAACTTTTATGGCATTCTCTACCAGTTGGCGCAAACGTGGTAGTTCTAGCGGTTTATTGACAAAATCAAAGGCACCAAGCTTTAATGCCTCAATAGCTAAATCCATGCTGCCATGAGCTGTAATCACCGCTATTGGAATATTAGAGCTATTGCTAATTTCTTTTACCAGCTCAAGTCCCGAGCCATCTGGCAGTTTTAAATCCGTCAGACAGAAATCGTAGTCATTGTCTTGCCAAAATGTTCTTGCTTGCGACAATGTATAAGCCACATCACTTTTAATACCCATTTTAGTCAAGGTAATTTGCATTAATCGACATAAGTCTACTTCATCATCGACGACTAGCGCGGTTGTTGTCATACATCATCTCATCGTATTCAATAGCTATAAAGTCAATAGCTGGGTCTAAATGGGCGTAATAGCTTTTGAAGAATAAATTTAGGAAAGTTTTTCTTCGATAGTTTGAAATTTATTATCAGATTTAATAGAAGGTACAATTAATCGAAAACATGTTTTCTCATGTTCAGGAATGTAGAGTAAACGCGCTTGATTGGCTTCACAAAATGCTTGTGATAAATAGAGCCCCAGTCCTGTACCAGCTTTATCTGTTGTAAAAAATGGATCGAACAAAAGTTCTAAATTTCCAGAACTAACACCATTACCATTATCTAATATATCGATTATAACATCGTTGTCTGCGCAGTAAATGTCGATTTCTACATAAGCATGAGGATGAGCATAGCTGCTATAACGCAGGCCATTATTGATTAGGTTGATCAATATCTGCTCTAACTGATGAGTATCAAATGATATGATGGGTTTGGTTTTTATTCGTAGAAAAATGTCGTGTCCTTGAAAGTAATTCTCCAAAAACGATGGCATCCATTCAGCCAATTCGAGCACCTGCTGGGTAGCCGTCTGCTGACGAGACAGCTTTAAAATATCTTCGATGATACGGTTTACACGTTTTGTCTGTGAAAATATCATTTCATAAAGCTCATGGTTGCCGGTCATGGCAGCATTCGATTCATTTGTTAATGCACTATCATCTTCCATTTGTTCTGCAACATCTTCCATTAATAGCTGGCTGGCTTGCGATATCGCTGCTAATGGGTTTCTGATTTCATGAGCAATGCTGGCAGTCAATTGCCCTAAAGAAGCCAGTTTCAACTGTTGAGCACTGGCTTGCTCACGGCGTAAATCTTCTAATATGACAAGTTTGCTATCGTCTTTTAGTGGAATAATCTGTACGCGTAATTTGCCAAATATTGAGGCATTTGCCACAGCTGGCACATCGTAGGTAAAAGCGCGTGACTGCCCAGATGCTACCGACAAGCAGGCATTAAATAACTGTGTATGCTGCTTATTGAGTTGCTGCTCAAAATTGGAGAGAAGTGCTTTGTTATGAGTCTCTTTTGTATCGTCAAGGGTATTCTGTGCTGTGACAGGCGTGACAAGAGAAAGGCTCAGCAATTGATGTGCGGCAAGGTTTGCTAAGACAATATGTTGCTTATCGATAACGATAACACCATTCACCATCTGTGTGATGACCTCTTGATTAATCACGTTTAGTCGCTCGACTTCCTTAGCATGGTTTGCCGCGACTTTCTCAAGCTGTACCAATCGTTGAGAGATAGACCAGCTTAAACCGCCCACTGCTAAAAAACTCGCTGACATCAGTAGCGCATCACCTAGATTGGCTAGACTCATGCTGTTAGCAATAGCGTAAAAAAACTGCTGATAAATAACGAGAATGATGGCAAGTAAAGTAATAACCAACGCTTGTGAGCCATGTAGTAGCATAAAGCTAGCCGCGACGACCACCATGTATAGCATGGTTAACTGCAAATCAGGGTTGCCTGTCGTGTAGAGCAGTAGACTTAATATAATAACGTCTAAGGCCAGTCCGAATGCCAGTTGGCGGCGCATATGTTTTGTAACGACATAAAATAATCCAAGCAGTATCAAACTTAACAGTACATAGAAGCTTAGAGTCGTTTGTTGTAAAAAACTCGGTAAAGAAGTGCCATCACCTGTACGAGCACTAATGTATAGCATGAGCATAGAGAACAGGCTAACAACGAAGCGATAGCTGCTATAGATCAGCCCCAACTTACGCAACTGCGGCAGAGGAAGCGTATCGTCATGATGTACATAACGAGTAATGGCAGAGCTAAGATTGGTAGCAGGGTTCATAAACTGGCCGTAATAAAATAAAGGCTAAAATGGTGGTTTATGGTTGAATCAGACCATGACGAATGGCCAAATGAGTCAATTTAACATCACTATCAACCCCAACTTTTTCATAAATACGATAGCGATACGTATTAATGGTCTTGACGCTAACAAACAATTGATCAGCTATTTGCTGAGGGCTTTGACAATTAACAACCATCATGGCCACTTGTTTTTCTCTGTCACTTAATAAGTCAAAAGGTGAGTTTGCATTATCAGACAATAAAACATCTGCTAACTGTTCAGCCACATCCTGACTGAAGTAACGACCTCCTTGATAAATCTTTTTGACCGCACGTATCATTTCATCAAGCGGCGTGCCTTTGGTAATGTAACCATTGACACCTGCTTTGATCAGCATTGAGGGATAGGGCTGTGCAGACATACTACTGACCGCCAAAATCTTGATACCCATATCAAGTTGTATCAGACGTTTGGTTGCTTCAAGCCCGCCAATATTCGGCATGTTGACGTCTAGCAAAATCACATCAGGATGTAATTGTTTGGCTTGTTTGATAGCCATATCACCGCTGTCTGCTTCACCTACCACTTCAATATCGGGGCTGTCTGACAACATACGGCTAATGCCCATCCGTACCAAATCATGATCATCTACCACTAATACTTTAATCATAACCATACTCTTTATTGATTGTCAGAATGAACGCTTTATTAGGTTCAAATAGTATAAAAAACGAATATATTTCAACCATTGTTTGTATCTTTGTATCTTTGTATCTTTGTATCTTTGTATCTTCAAAATACCGCTGATTAATATAACAAAATACGAGTAATCATAACATTCGAAGTTAAATTATATTGCTGCAGTGTGAATTGATGTTTCTAGAATATAAATTGGTTGTAGTAAAGTTTGAACGAAGCCAAAAAAAACTACTAAATCAGTTTGATAGATTAAACTTAAATGTAAACCATGATACACTAAAAATACAAAAGCTCTATGTGAGTACTTACAAACACATTTATAAACGCTACGTACGTTTTTGGCGTCAGACAATATGTAACTGGCGTAATAGCGACAGCAGGAGGCATAATGAAGCAACTACCATTAACCAAACAGCAACTGATCGCTGCTATGATTTCATTGAGTTTGGGCAGTGTTGCACAAGCCGCACTTACAATTAATGGTAGCACTGACACTGCCTCTAGTGCACGCCTGAGTTGGGGCGGCGCTGATAGCTTGTCTGAAGCTCGCAACATTATGTACAAGTCTAATGGCTCTGCTATTAAGAAAGTTGATAGTGGCTACGGAACTACCAACATCACGAATACTAATAGTTTTGCTAGTAGTAATAACACCAATAGTGCTCGCTATAACACAACCTATCGTGGGGCGTTTGGTAGTAGCGACATGATTCCGATTAGTACGGATTCACGTAGTGTTGCGGTGATTGATGCTGAAACTGGCGAATCTATCTACGAAAAAGATGCTGATATCGCGCGTCCCATGGCCAGTATCACTAAAGTTATGACGGCGATGGTTGTATTGGATGCAGGCCTTGATATGCGTGAAGAAATCACGCTTGATCCAGAGGATTTTGTTGGTCCTAAGCGTGCAAGCTCGCGTTTGAAATCAGGTGATCGTTTAAACCGCGCTGAGATGCTATTGATGGCGTTGATGAAGTCTGAAAATCCAGCAGCAAAGAGTCTAGCGCGTAATTACCCAGGTGGCTATGATGCCTTTATGCGTGCAATGAATCGTAAAGCGCAAGATTTGGGCATGAATACGGCATTTTTTGGTGATCCAACTGGACTTGATAAGCGCAACGTAGCTTCTTCAAAAGATCTGGTTAAGATGGTTCGTGCTGCTGGCAACTACGATGTGATTCGTCGCTTCTCTACCACCAAGAGCTATGACTTTTTTGTCTCAAACTACTCAAGTGGTAACCGCACTTATAAAGCCAACAACACTAGTAGTTTGGTTCGTGCAGGTGATTACCCAATCGGTATCTCAAAAACAGGTTTTATCAATGAAGCTGGGCGTTGCGTTGTGATGGAAACGCGAGTCAATAATCGCCCTGCAATTATTGTTATTCTAGGGGCAAACAGCTCAGCAACACGTTGGGGCGATGCTAAAAATATCTTAAATAGTTTGGCTACACGCCGTACAGTATAAGCTATCGGTTCTAAATGTATAAAAAAGCTGTTATATCATATAACAGCTTTTTTATTGTGTTGAATTTAAGAATTAAGGATACATGCTATGGGTCATTCACCATTCTCTTCTCCTACACCTAAGCTATATCTATTGACCAACGATGATGAGTTCGAGCTGTTATATCAAAAGCTAGAAGCAGCCTTGTCGACAGGATTGATTGCGCTATTACAAATTCGTCGTAAGCAAATTCTTAATCTGCCTGATGGAGCTTTGAAGCTTTTTGATGAGGCGCAAAAAATTGTTGAGTTAGCTAAAACGTACAAAGTGCCAGTTGTTATTAATGATGACGTGAAGTTAGCCGAAAAACTTGGCGTTGGGGTACATCTTGGTCAAACAGACGGCAGTATCGGTGATGCTCTACAGTCCCTTTCACCGCATCAAATAATTGGTCGTACCTGTCATGGTGATATAGCACTGATTAAAGAAGCAAAAAATGATGGTGCAAGCTATGCTGCGATGGGTGCTGTATTTACTTCTACAACTAAGCCAAATGCTAATATCATTTCGCGTCAACAGCTTTTGGAAGGGTGTCAGCAAGGTATACCAATATGTGTGATAGGGGGGTTAACCGCAGAAAATGTATCAGAGTTAGTAGATTTGCCCATTGCGCTTGTAGCAGTAGTCGGGGATATCATGGATCTACCAGTAGCGGACATAGCGCAGCGTTGTCATGAATGGCAGCAGGCATTTTCCGAATGGAAAATACCTACTTGAAACATGCTTTTTAGAGAAGTTTTAGAGTAGTAGTAGTCTTACAATAGAATATTAATATGACAGAGCTACTCAGCGTGTTCCATACATAAGGTAGCATAGGGTAGCGCTTCTAAGCGTTGCTCTTCGATCTGTTCACCGCAGACTTCGCACTCGCCATAAGTACCACTTTCAATTCGACTCAATGCATTTTCGACATAGATTAAGCTTTGACGCGCCTCGCTCATCAAATTTTTGCGCATGTCATTTTGACGATAGGATATGGCCTGATCTTCCCAATGTTCATTGAGATCATCTTGTGGGTTTTGAATGTGATCTTCTATCTTATCAATTCGAGATTCGTACTCATCTTTTAATTTTAATAGGTTTTGTTTCGCAGTGTCTAAGTTGATGTTCATTATTTTCTCCTAATGGATTATTTTTATTGTCAATGTTTCTATCATAAAGAGCTTGACTGCTGAGTACCACCACGAAATGTTACGGTTTATTGACTATGCTCAAAGCTAGCAACGGCAATTGTTGTCATCGAATAATGGTCTGAGAATTTAGACTGAATATCTTAAACGTGCTGAAATTTGTGACAGGTTGCTTGTGAGACTGCGCTAGAAAACTGGTAGAATACATCGCCGCTGAATTCTGATTACTTGAGTGACTCATCAGAGTGGTTTGATAGGTGTCAGAGCCAAGCGTTAAAAAGACATTAAAAAGCAATAAAGCTGAAAAAAGCAATAAAGCTGATAGTGACTATATAGCTTAGATATAAGATAGCGTAGTTATAAAGCAGGCGAGCGAGAGCTCTACAAAATAGTAGATTGATCGAGCTTAGCACTGAATCTGATTTATATAGAGCTGACTATAATAGTCATATCAGTAATGACAGTAATCGCAAATTAACAGATATATTGATGCATAGGAGCAGGTGATGAATTTTTTGCGTATGAGTGAGTTGAACTTAACGGATAAAGTGGTATTGATCCGAGAAGATTTAAATGTGCCTATTAAAGATGGTAAGGTCACGAGCGATGCGCGCTTGCAAGCCAGTCTTCCTACCATCAAGATGGCGCTTGAAAAAGGCGCCGCGGTAATTGTTTGCTCACATTTAGGCCGCCCAACAGAAGGCAGTCCTGAAGCTGTATATTCATTGACACCAGTTGCTGACTATTTGACGGACAAATTAAGCTCGCAACTATCGACACCTGTACGTCTTAATAGTAATTATCTTACCCAAGGTGCCAATGTAAAATCTGGCGAAGTGGTTCTATTAGAAAATGTACGCTTCAATGACGGTGAAAAGAAAAACGATGCCACGCTAGCGAAAAAGTACGCTGATTTGTGCGATGTGTTTGTGATGGATGCTTTTGGTACAGCGCACCGTGCACAGGCATCAACAGAAGGCGTTACGCAAGCGATGCGTCAAGCAGATAAAACTGTGTGTGCAGGGCCATTGTTAGCTGCTGAGCTTGATGCTTTGAGCCTAGCGCTTGAAACGCCAGCACAGCCAATGCTCGCTATCGTTGGTGGGTCAAAAGTGTCTACCAAATTAGAAGTGCTACACAGCTTGGCCGAAGTATGCACGCAAATTATTGTTGGTGGCGGTATTGCTAATACTTTCTTAGCAGCACAAGGTCACAGTGTTGGCGCCTCATTGTACGAAGCAGACTTGCTTGATACTGCACGTGACATTATGACCAAGACTGAAATTCTACTGCCTGAGTACGTCGTAGTCGCTGATAAAAACGACATCGATTTTGCTGACTTTACTGGCTCATTGCAAAAAGCCACCGCAACGATCAAATCAGTTGATGCGATTGGTGACAATGACATGATATTGGATATCGCACCAGAAAGCGCAAAGCGACTTGCTGATGCCATTATTAATGCAAAAACCATCTTGTGGAATGGTCCAGTGGGTGTATTTGAGGTCGATGCTTTCGGGCAAGGCACACAGATATTAGCTACTGCTGTAAGAGACAGCGATGGTTTCTCTATCGCGGGCGGCGGTGATACGTTAGCGGCTATCGATAAATATCAAGTTGCTGATGGTGTGAGCTATATGTCAACAGGTGGCGGTGCGTTTTTGGAGTTTGTTGAAGGTAAAGTACTTCCGGCAGTCGCTGCGCTGCAAATAGATGCCTAACTAGTTAACGATACTCTGTAGCTTAGTAACATTAGACGTACAACTAACTTTAAATAACTAAGGTAGTCTGTAAAAATAATATTTTGGCTGTTGATTTGCTTGTTTTTATTGATATAAGTAAGCGCAATAGCCATCGATTATTATTAAGCAGTCATTATTTATTTATATACTGAAAATTATTATTGCATGTCTGATTCGCACTCTATAAAATAGCGCGACCATGTATTTTGACATGCATTATTTACGAGAGGTTTATTATGTTAAAACGTCATTTATTACTTGCTAGCGTACTTGCTGGTACCTTTGCAATCACTGCATGTAGCCAACAAACAGAAGAAAACACAGAAGCTGCTGTTGAATCTGCTGGCGATGATGCTGCTGCAAACGCTGATGCTGCTGCCGCTGAAACAGACGCTGCTGCTGCTGAAGCTGAAGCTGCTGCTCAAGACGCTGGTGCTGAAGTTGCCGAAGGCGCTGATACTGCTGGTGCAGCTGCGACAGACGCTCTAGAAAACACTGGCGATGCTATCGCTGAAGGCACTAACACAGCGGTTGAAAATACTGCTGAAGCTGTTGCTGATGGCGCTAACGCTGTTGCTGATGGCGCAAATGATGTTGCAGTTGATGCAGAGCAACAGTACTAAGCTACGCGATAACTAAGCACTATTAACTAAGCACTATAATGACTGATTTATTGGGACGCTATCGATTGGTAGATACTCATTGGTAAATAATTTCTAAAAAAAGTCATTGCTTTATAAGCCTCAAAATACTAGAAAAGCCTTGGTGATTGCCAAGGCTTTTTGCGTTGTATGCCATTGTGGTAGTTTATAAAGTGACAGTTTATAAAAATTAAACTGGTATCAAGAGACGGTATAGACTGATAAATAGTCGGTCAACTGCTACGAAGACAGAACAATTTTTGCTATAATCACCGCGTGGTAATCATATCCAACACCATTCAAACTTTTACTAGCCTGTGTACGGTCAGTATGGTCGAATATACAGTGAAATGATTGCTATCAAGCTGTTTTTTAAAATACTATTCAAAATCTAATCAGAGAGCGTCTTATGGCCCTAATATCCTTACGTCAACTTCTAGATCATGCCGCTGAACACAGCTATGGTGTTCCTGCCTTTAACGTCAATAACTTAGAGCAAATGCGTGCAATCATGATGGCTGCGGATGCTTGTGATTCACCTGTCATTGTCCAAGCCAGCGCAGGCGCACGTAACTATGCAGGGTCAGCATTTTTGCGTCATTTGATTATCGCTGCTATCGAAGAATGGCCACATATTCCAGTAGTGATGCATCAAGATCACGGTATGTCACCAGCTATCTGCCAACGCTCAATTCAATTAGGTTTCTCATCAGTGATGATGGATGGCTCACTTGGTGAAGATGGCAAAACGCCAATGGACTATGATTACAACGCTAGCGTCACGCGCGAAGTCGTCAAAATGGCCCACGCTTGCGGTGTCTCTGTAGAGGGCGAAATCGGTTGCCTAGGTAGTCTTGAAACTGGTATGGCTGGTGAAGAAGATGGCTCTGGCGCTGAAGGCGTATTGGATCATGAGCAGCTTTTGACCAGTGCTGATGAAGCTGAGCAGTTTGTAAAAGACACCAATGTCGATGCGTTAGCGATTGCTATCGGTACTAGTCATGGTGCCTATAAGTTCACACGTCCACCGACAGGCGATATTTTGTCTATTGAACGCGTAAAAGAGATTCATGCCCGTATTCCTAATACGCATTTGGTCATGCATGGTTCTTCATCAGTGCCACAAGAATGGCTAAAAGTTATTAATGAAAATGGCGGTGATATCGGCGAAACTTATGGTGTGCCAGTTGAGCAAATCGTTGAAGCGATCAAACATGGCGTACGTAAAGTAAACATCGATACGGATTTACGTCTGGCATCAACTGGTGCTATCCGTGAATTCCTTGCAAAAAATCCAAGTGAATTTGATCCACGCAAATACTTCAAAGCGTCTATGGTAGCGATGTCAGATATCTGTACCAACCGTTTTGAAGCGTTCGGCTCTGCAGGTCAAGCACACAAAATTCGCCCAACCAGTCTTGAAGGTATGGTAAATTTTTACCAATAAGACTGTGTTGTAGAACGTAGTTGTTAATCATGAAGTAGCAGCTGATTTTATAATATTTTGCATAAGAGGTCGTAAATAATGATTGGATTGATTACCGGACAGGTGCAGTACTTGATGGCACCGACGGCTTGTATCATGACGACCTCTGGTGTGGGTTATGATATCGAACTACCATTACCTTCGTTTTGTCAGTTACAGCTTAATGAACAGGCTAGCATTTGGACACATTTTCATGTTCGCGAAGATGCCCAGTTGCTCTATGGCTTTATCGATCGAAAAGAGCGTGATGTCTTTCGCCAGTTAATTAAAATTAATGGTGTTGGAGCAAAAATGGCCTTGGCAATGTTGTCTGCAATGTCAGCAGCTGAGCTAAAGATGCACGTCGAGCAAGAGTCGGAGACGGCATTGACTCGTATCCCAGGTATTGGTAAAAAGACGGCACAGCGTTTGTTGATTGAGCTAAAAGATAAGCTAAAGAATATCGAAGTTGATAGTAGTGGTTCGTTCGAATTGACGCCTCAGGAAACTACGATTTCTCATGAAGGTAGTATCATCGCTGAAGTAGAAGGTGCATTAATTAGCTTGGGTTACAAAGAGAAGGAAGCTCAGCTAGCGATCAAAGCTGCTAAGAGTAAAGGAGATACTTTTACTGATACTCAAGGCTTATTAAAAGCTACTTTACAGCAGCTGTCTGGCTTTTAATTCACTTTAACTAGCCGTCTATCGACGACAACCACATAATGTATTAAGTTAATAAGCGACATTAAATGTCGCTTATTTTCGTTTTAGTGCTTGTTTAATGAGGTTTTGCATGACTTATAGTCAACGTTTAGTTATGCTATTTGTTAACTAATTTTTTAATATAATGATAAATTCTATGACGCAAGATCGTTTAATTAATCCGCTAGAAGGCGCAAGTGATGCTCCTGATGCCAATATCCGACCAGCGTTGTTGGCTGAGTATATTGGTCAGCCGGTGGTACGTGAGCAGATGGAAGTGTTCATCGGTGCTGCTCGTGGCCGTGACGAAGCGCTAGATCACACACTTATATTTGGTCCACCAGGTCTAGGCAAGACGACCCTCGCCAATATTATCGCTCGTGAGATGGGTGGTAATTTGCGTTCTACTTCAGGGCCTGTGCTTGAGCGCCCAGGAGATTTGGCAGCCATGCTGACCAATCTAGAAGCGGGTGACGTACTGTTTATTGATGAAATTCACCGTCTAAGCTCGGTTATTGAAGAGATACTTTATCCAGCGATGGAAGATTTTCAGTTGGACATTATGATTGGTGAAGGGCCTGCTGCGCGTTCTATCAAGCTTGATTTACCACCGTTTACCTTGGTAGCAGCAACGACTAGAGCAGGGCTGCTAACCTCACCACTACGTGACCGTTTTGGTATTGTACAGCGCCTTGAGTTTTACAATATCGCTGATCTAACGACGATTGTCAGTCGCGCAGCACGTCTAATGCGTGTACCAATGAGTGAAGACGGGGCAGTAGAGATTGCGCGCCGTGCACGTGGTACACCAAGGATTGCTAACCGCCTATTACGCCGCGTGCGTGATTATGCTGAGGTAAGAGGCGATGGTAGTATTAATGGCGCGATTGCGGGTAGTGCGCTGGATATGTTGGCAGTAGATAGACGCGGTCTTGATCATTTGGATAGGCGTTATATTGAAATATTGTACGAGCGCTTCGATGGTGGCCCTGCTGGTGTTGAAGCAGTGGCAGCAGCGATGGCCGAAGATCGTGGAACCCTTGAGGATGTGATCGAGCCGTATCTGATTCAACAAGGTTATGTTCTACGTACGGCTCGTGGTCGAGTACTGACACAGATGGCAGTCGATCAGATGTTATAGTAATCAGTATTCAGCACAAAAAATACGCCTGCTTTTCATTAAAAGCAGGCGTATTTTTTTGTTTAACTTTAAAATTATAAAAATTTTTCTGAACTGATTGATTAAAAATAAATCTGCTTTCTAAGCTAAAATTCGCCAAACAACTACCAAGACAGCCAGTATATAAAATATAGGTGATAGCCAGCCGATGACTTGCGTAGCGATAGCAATAAAAATAGCAAACCCTGCAAGTGCTAACCAATCACGACGACGGTCGTTTAGCATGTCAGCACGAATCTGCTGTATTTCACGTAGCTGACTGTCTTGTCGAGAGCCTTGTGAAGCAAGGCTTTGTAGCCCTTGGTCTAATAGTTTAGGAATATCGGTGGTAGACAGGAGCATTTCAGGCAGTTGTTGACGCAGTTGCTGTAGATTACGCATAGGATCTAACTGCTCTTTGATCCAACTGCTTAGAATCGGTTTAGCAAGTGACCAAATATCAAGGTCAGGATATAAATCACGGCCGAGTCCTTCTACATGGACCAAGGTTTTTAGCAAGAGCATTAGCTGCGGCGGGATACTCATATGGTGTCTACGCGCGATGTCCAAAATCTGCATTAGTACGCCAGCAAAGTCGATATCATCGATTGATTTTTGTAGCATAGGGCCGACGGTGCGTTTCATATCACGCATCAGGGCATGTTTATCGGCATTTGGCGGTATCCAACCTGCACGACTAACAATATCTACCACAGCGGTAAAGTTATTGTTCATCACGGCAAGTAACATTCGCGCCACGATGAGCTGATCGTCTTTTGATAAGGTGCCCATGATGGCGCAATCAAGCCCAATATAACGAGGCTCATGACCTAAATCAACTGCTGCCATACCCGTATGTAAGGTTTGCACAGGTGGTGTCTCTACGAACACATTGCCTGGATGCATATCAGCATGGAAAAAGTTATCACGGAAAACTTGTGTAAAAAATATCGTTAAGCCTTTTTCTGCAAGCGTCGCACGGTCATAGCCTAACTGATCAAACATCTCAACTTGTGAGATAGGGACGCCTTGGATACGCTCCATGACCATCACGTTTTTGGCAGCGTCATAAACTTCAGGCACATACATCAATGCTGAACCCAAGAAGTTATTACGCATCTGAGTAGTATTGTCAGCCTCAAGCGTCAAATCTAGCTCATTGAGCATGACTTGCCGATAGTCTTCGACAATATCGATGATATGAACAGCACGTGCTGCTTCAATACGCGCAGATGCCCAACTTGCCAATTCTCGCAGTAGCTCAAAGTCAGAAACAATCACAGTGCGAATATCGGGGCGAACCACTTTTACCACGACTTCACGTCCATCATGTAAGGCAGCCGTATGTACTTGGGCGATAGAGGCGGCCGCTAACGGTTTGATATCGAATCGTGCAAACAAGGTCTCAATATACTGGCCAAGACCATGTTTAGGATGTTGAATTTGGGCGACAGCAATATCAGCGTCAAAAGGCTTCACTTTGTCTTGCAACTGAATCAATTGAGCGATAATCTCAGGCGGTACCAAGTCGCGACGCGTTGAGAGTAACTGGCCAAGTTTCAAAAACAGCGTACCCATATCTTCAAGCGCATACTTAATCGCATTTGGTTGGTGCTTTTTACCCCATGCTGCTGGATGCATGCGAATTAATCGCGCCAAAGGTTGCAGTTGCGGTGCTTCTTCGATAGAAAAATGGGTATCAAGGCGATACATTGCGGCGATACGCCAAAGCTCAAGTAGACGAGCGCGGTGCGATAATAGCATGAGGTTAGGTACTCTAAACAAAGACGAAAATGGGGTAGGCGTTGTGCTTAATCATAAATAGTGCCATCGGTAATAGCGTTCATTTATGATTGAGACAATCGGCTATTGATGAAACGAGTTATTAAGAAACTGCGCTTGCTCTTCTTTAATAGCAGCAAGTTTGGCTTCTTCTCGTTCGACGTCAGCACGTAATTTTAACAGTTGCTGCTTAAGATCATTTACTTCAGTCACCTCGATAGGGTCAGGTGTGCTATTGCCAGCCACTTCATTGGCCCAATCACTAACGTCATCAAAAGCACGTTTGGCACTATGACGCCAGCTACCTTTAAGCTGAGAGATAAGGAGATGTAACTGGCTAGCCATTGGTTTACCAATAAATGGTTCAAGCTGTCCAGCTAGGTCAGGATCAAACCCTGCAACCAGTTGTTTGAGCTGCATTAGCACCTTGTAATCACCAGCAATTGGAAGGTTACCTTCAGCGCCGCGCATCAGATTGAGCAGTTGAGCGGCATTGTCTACGGTGATGGTACAGTCTGGACGACTATGACCAAAACGTGCGCGCTCCATGCTGGCTTTTTGGCGCTCATTCATCTGGCCACTTGGTTCAAATATGCTCTCTGTCGTGACCGGCTCAAAGCGTAAACGCTCATGAGTGAACAAGATGTCTAAATGAATCTCAGGCAGTCTCATATTAAGACGTAACACTTTACCTGCAAGCGGAGTTAAACCTGCCTTGGTAATCTCATCACTGGCAATGGCAATGTTAATTAGCTTTTCGGCTCCAGCTAATAGAAGGACAGTCAGCATAAGGCTCTCGCATCGGTAAGTGAGCGCCTTTGCATTAGCTGCATCAGCGCATCGTGTGTTCGTGTTAAGTTCAATATGGTCTATTAAACGTAATAGTCTTGCCAATCGTACTCTATCGTTACGCTTTAAAGCCGCGATGGACAGCCACGATACCAGCAGTCAAGTTATGATAATCACAGTTTTCAAAACCAGCCTGTTGCATCATCTGCTTGAGTGTCTGCTGATCAGGATGCATACGAATTGACTCAGCTAAGTATTGATAACTTTCAGCATCATTAGCAATCAGCTTACCCATCACTGGCAATGCAGTAAATGAATACAAATCATAGGCTTTAGATAGTGGCTCAAATACTGGCTTGGAGAATTCCAGAATCAATAGACGACCACCTGGCTTTAGGACGCGATACATAGACTTTAGCGCGGCATCTTTGTCAGTAACGTTACGCAAACCAAAGCTAATAGTGACCAAATCAAAGCTTTCGTCATCAAAAGGGGCTAACGTTTCAGCGTTAGCTAATACAAAATCGACGTTATTACAGCCTGCATTGATTAGGCGCTCACGGCCCACTTCTAACATCGCAGCATTGATATCAGATAGTACCACGTGGCCATTTCTACCGACTTCACGGCTAAATACTTTGGCCAAATCGCCCGTACCGCCAGCAATATCAAGGACATGCTGACCAGCACGCACGCCTGATAGACTAGTCGCATACCGTTTCCACAGACGATGAATACCGAATGACATCAAGTCATTCATGATGTCGTATTTTTTGGCAACAGAAGTGAATACGTCAGCCACACGTGCTTGTTTTTCTGCTTTATTGACGGTTTTATAGCCAAAATGGGTCTGCTCATTACCATCTGTTTCAGGCGTGTGCGGATTATTGATATCATCACGCTGATTGAATAGCGTTTGTTTTATTGTTTGCTCTGAAGTATTTGTGCGAGTCGTTTTGTCGTTGTTTGGCATAGTGGTTTGTTGGCCTTGCGGCGTCCCAGTTGGTAAATCTTGAACTTTAGTAAAGTCGCTATTGTCATCACTAGCAACGCTATTATTCTTGCTCGGTACGACATTGGTTGTTTGGTTGCGTAATATCTGCGCGCTAATCTGTTGATTATGAGCAATACTGTCTTTTACCAGTTTGTCTTGCAAATGACCATTCGTTGTTGTGGCTTGATTAGAAGGAGTGCTGCTATCTTTTGAATTATCAGTCATCATGTTGTCCTAGAATTTATTTTTATGATTGTCTTTATCGGAGGAAATCGTTAAATAGTAAGCGTCAATTGGCTATTCAACATATTGACCTTATGATACACCAAACGCTACTGGCTTACTGCCATTATCCGTATCATGAACCTGATCAATAATGGACAGCTCACGCTTGCAGAACGGCTCAATAAAATCGCTGACGCTGCTCAGAGGTTTCATGGCCTTAAATCCTGTATCAATAAAATCATAAAGCGGCTGGTAGCCATGACGATAGGCTGTACTTTTTGCTAGTGCAAAGGCTTTTTTGAGCATAAACGAATTTAGATGTTTGTCTGTGCGATAACAGACGTCTTTTAAATTGGCAATCTGAACTCGGCGCTCGTTTTCTTCATCGACAGTTCGATAGGCGGTTAGCATGTTCTCTTCGTTCACTGGCAAATCTTGAGCGAGTAACCACTGGGCTAAATGCAGATCTAGCTCAATGGCAAAAATTGCTGCTTGGATACCCATGCTACCAGCCTCTAGAGCTGACTCTTTGGCAAGACGTTCTAGCTTTTTCGCTTTTGGCAGGATACGTGCCAATTGCTCTGCTAATAACTTGAACTCTTCGCCACCATACAGTTGGGTGAGGAAGTAATCGGCCATTAGTTGGTTTTTAGGTTGTTCAAATAGCTCGCGATGCGTCTGCTGGAGACGTGCTTGTTGCCATGATTGTACTTCTTTGAGCTTAGCATTTAATTCATCATTTTGGTGATGAGGCATCGCCCAAAATCGTGTCAAATGCTGTTGTAAATCAGCTAAAGCGGTCATGGCAGTAGATCCTGTAGAAGTAAAGGGTAATTAAATTTGAGTATGGTTGTTTTAAATATAGTGGTTCAGGGTTATAAAATTTTCAACAACTGTTCTATCCTATACCCAAAATTGTGTTCACCTTAAAAGAAAATAATTAAGAATACAAATATCAATCTGTTACACAGCAATATTATTTACTCGATTGGCGCAGTGCTATGATTAAATGAGATAAAAATGAGCGATGAGTCAGAAATATTAAGAGTTGTCCTATTAATAGCTATCCCATAAGTCACTCAACGGTAAAGCAGACCAATAACAATAATAGCGAGTGTAATCATGTCTAAAAAAAATGATACTACTGAACCAAAAGCACCACAAGCGGTAAGTACACAATTTAGTGAGCAAGTTGTGGAGCAGCGTCTAAAGCCCAATCCTTTAAGTCAGTTTTCACTGGATGAGGATTCGCTTAGATTGGCATTGGTAACAGCTCAGTATGCTTTAAAAGCTACTCGCCAGCAAACGCCGCCGACCCTCAATAAGCCAACAGGTCTGTTAGTACTAGTTAATGGGATGGAGCAGGCAGGTAAAGGTACAGCCGTTAAGCAGTTACGGCAATGGGTAGATCCAAGGCTGCTTAAAGTTGAGGCCACTATTGGTCATTCGCCATTGAACTATCAACCTATTTGGCAAGCACATACTAGCGCCATGCCGCGTCATGGTGACGTCATGGTATATTTCGGCAATTGGTATGCTGATTTATTATACAACGTCATGCGACTGGCGACATCAGATAGTGAGAACCTTGAAGCATTATCAAATGATAAAGGTCAAACAGATAAAAATTCGCTTCCTATTGCTCAGTGGCAAGACTATCTACAGCAGCAGTTAGACACGCTAAAAGCATTTGAAAACGATCTCATTGCCAATCAAACCAAATTATTAAAATGTTGGTTTCATGTTGATATCGAAACGTTGCACAGTCGCTTAAAGGATGATGAAGCAGATCCGCAGTTTTTGTATCAAATTGACTGGAACAACAAGCAAGTCATCGAGAAGTTTAATGAGGTGGCTGCGACCTTGCTGCGTCAACAGGATGATTGGGTCATCATTGATGGTGATGATAAGTTAGAGGCCGCTGATAACTTTTGTCACTTGGTGCTACACGCTATGCAAACCGCGCTGGCGAGTAGTCAGACAGATACCAATGATAATGGCAACGACAATGACAAGGAAACGTCAGAAAACGATTCCCAGTCCAAGACACTGAAACTTAACTCAGATACTAAACAAAAACAGTTTGAACCTGCACCGATACCTAAGCAACTGACGTCTATTAAAGATAAAAAAATCAGTAAGTCCGACTATCGTGAGGCGTTGGCGGAGAAGCAAGCAAGGCTCGCTGAATTGTTACGCGCACGCCAAGGTCGGCATGTTGTGTTTGCCTTTGAAGGGATGGACGCTGCGGGAAAGGGCGGTGCGATCAAAAGGTTGGTCGCACCGCTAGATCCCCGCGAGTATCAAATCTATAATATTGGCGCGCCGATGCTGTATGAGACTCAGCATCCTTACTTGTGGCGATTCTGGACGAGATTGCCTGACGAGCAAACCAATCGTATTAGCCGTATCGCTATTTTCGATCGTACTTGGTATGGGCGCGTGTTGGTTGAACGTATCGAAGGATTTGCGTCTCCTAATGAATGGCAACGAGCATATGATGAAATTAATCGTTTCGAGGCAGATTTGGCAGCAGCAGGAACGTTGGTTATCAAATATTGGTTAGCGATTGATAAAAAAGAGCAGCTTAAACGGTTTGAAGATCGTCAAGAAACACCGCATAAGCAATTTAAACTGACAGATGATGACTGGCGTAACCGTGATAAATGGTCAGACTATGTGCAGTCTGCAGCAGATATGTTGGCACGCACGGATACAACGACAGCGCCATGGTGTGTTATTGCGACCAATGAAAAACGTCAAGCGCGTTTAGATGTGTTAGATCATGCTGTTGAGCAGTTGTCGGCAATCACCAAAAGCAAGTAGTTGTTAGAAATGCCTAAAGTTTAAGGGCTCTTATAGGTTTATATAGCTGTATTTTTCAAGTATTTCCTAAGTAGGATGGCTCGAAACATATTCGAGTTATCCTGTCTTTTACAGAGTGTGGTCTTGTCCGTATACACTAGCAGTTACAAATCTCGCAATATCATCATGCACTATGTGCTCATATTTAATATAATAGAGCGCAAAACAGCTTCTGCTAAATAATAGTTTTAATTTAGCAATCAACGTGTTTTAGTTATTTAGCATAGATAACTTAATAATTACGACAAAAATTGTTACAATAGCTGTTAGTAGTACCACAAATATCGCTAAGAAATATATAAGCCGCAAGATGCTGTAATCAGACGATTTGGCAATATCACTTGCGGCTTTGTGACATGTTGAAGGATATATTATTTACTTTCGCTCTAGTCAGTTTAAGACCTTCTCATCGCATGTTGTATATTTTATATATGCTACTTCATTAGATGCTGCAATAAGCACTGTGAGTAGCAGCGCAATATTATCAACCTCATATAATTTTAATCAGCTTACGCAGGACGTACTAACGTATGGGTATTAGCAGCAGTTCTACAGAGTCAGTCAAGCCAGTTGGCTCTATGAGAATCAATCTATTTTTTGCCATTTTACTGATTGCGATGACTTCCTACTTTTTGTGGTGGGGTTTAGATTACACCATGCGTCAGCAAACGACGCTATTCATCGTGGCGACCGCTTTTGGTGTCTTTATGGCATTCAATATCGGTGGTAACGATGTCGCCAACTCCTTTGGTACTTCGGTGGGTGCAGGGACGTTGACTATCCCGCAAGCATTGGGTATTGCCGCGATATTTGAAGTATCGGGGGCAGTCCTTGCAGGCGGGGAGGTGACTGATACGATTCGAAGCGGTATCGTCGATCTGGATGGTCTATCAGTGACGCCCAATCAGTTCATTTATGTCATGCTCTCCGCATTGGTTGCAGCAGCATTTTGGCTGTTATTTGCGACCAAAAAAGGTCTGCCTGTTTCGACCACGCACTCCATTATTGGCGGTGTGATTGGTAGCTCCATTGTTTTAGGTATCACGTTAGGTGGTACGGACATGGCACTATCAACGGTAGACTGGGGAACGGTTGGAACTATCGCTATTTCTTGGGTGCTGTCACCGCTACTAGGTGGCGTGTTGTCTTATCTTTTATATGGACAAATCAAGAAAAATATCATTGAATATAATGATAAAACCGAAGCCTATATTGCGACGCTAAAAGGCAATAAAAAAGTCTTAAAGCAAAATCATAAAGAGTTTTTGGATGGTTTGACAGAGTCTGAGCAATTGGCCTATACGTCAGCGATGTTACGCGATCAGGAAATCTATAAAGATGATGATTGTATCGTTGAAGATTTAGAAACTGATTACTACAAAAAGCTTTATGATATTGAGAATGAGCGCAGTAGCCTTGATACTCTAAAAGCACTTAAGCAATGGGTACCTATCATTGCTGCCGCAGGTGGTGCGGTGATGACTTCTCTAGTCGTCTTTAAAGGTCTGAAAAATGTCAATAGCGGCCTGACCACACTACAGGGCTTCTTGATTATGGGTATGATAGCGGCGCTAGTATGGTTAGCGACCTATATTTATACCAAGAGTATCCGCGGTAAGCATAAAGAAGATTTGACCAAAGCGACGTTCATTATGTTTAGCTGGATGCAAGTCTTTACCGCGTCAGCTTTTGCCTTTAGTCATGGCTCAAACGATATCGCCAACGCGGTTGGTCCTTTTGCCGCCATTATGGATGTGATTCGTACTAATAGTATCGCTACGGAAGCTGCTGTACCACCTGCGGTCATGCTGACCTTTGGTGTGGCACTCATTGTTGGTCTTTGGTTCATTGGTAAAGAAGTAATTCAAACCGTTGGTACCAATCTAGCGAAAATGCATCCAGCTTCAGGCTTCTCAGCTGAATTGGCTGCTGCTGCTGTTGTGATGGGCGCATCGACAATGGGTCTGCCTGTATCAAGTACTCACACGCTAGTAGGCGCAGTATTGGGTATCGGTATCGTCAACAGAGATACTAACTGGAAGCTTATGAAGCCGATTGGATTGGCTTGGATTGTAACGCTGCCTGCAGCGGCTACTATGTCTGCTATTAGTTATCTCGTATTGAGCAACATTTTTTAATGCGCTGTTTTTACCAGTGAATTATCATAATTGAGTTTGAATAACTAGGTTCAACGCAATAAAAAACGCTTATCAGCATCATGCCGATAAGCGTTTTTTTAATGATGTATAACGATTTACTCGGTACCAAACTGCTTACGTTTTTTGGCAAAAAATCTGTCCAATCTATCCATCGCATTTTCTAGGTCAAGCAAGTTAGGTAAGAACACCAGACGGAAATGGTCGGGTCTATCCCAGTTAAACCCAGTACCTTGAACCATTAATACGTTTTCTTCAACGAGCAAGTCCATCATAAAATCCATATCATCGGTGATAGGGTAAACCTCTGGATCCATTTTTGGGAAACAGTAAAATGCGCCTTGAGGCATGGTACAAGAAATACCTTTGATAGCATTAAGACGTGAGACTGCCATTTCACGTTGCTTATATAGGCGACCCTTTTCAGAGGTTAGGTCTTGCATGCTCTGATGCCCACCCATCGCGGTTTGAATAGCATATTGTCCTTGCACGTTAGAGCAAAGGCGCATAGATGCGAGCATATCTAAGCCTTCAATAAAGTCAGCTGCGTGCTGTTTGCGGCCTGATACCATCATCCAACCTGAGCGAAATCCTGCAATACGATGCGACTTCGACAAACCATTGTAAGAGAGTACGAGCACGTCGTCAGTTAAGGTGCTCATTGGGGTATGTACATTGTCATCATAAAGAATACGATCGTAAATCTCATCAGCCATTATGATTAAATCATGCTCTTTAGCGACTTCAATAATTTGCTTTAATAACTCATCGCTATAAAGGGAGCCTGTTGGGTTATTTGGGTTAATAACCACGATACCTTTCGTTTTGCTTGTAATTTTAGACTTAATGTCTTCAATATCAGGGTGCCAGTTGTCTTCTTCATTACAGCGATAGTGCACAGCAGTACCGCCAGCGAGATTGGCTGCTGCTGTCCAAAGCGGGTAGTCTGGCATAGGAATTAGGACTTCATCACCATCGTTCATCAATGCCTGCATGGTCATGACAATAAGCTCAGAAACCCCATTGCCCAAATACACATCACGTACGTCAACGGCCGATAACAATCCTTTAGACTGGTAATATTGCAAAATGGCTTTACGCGCTGAGAAAATCCCCTGCGAGTCTGAATAACCAGTCGCCTCAGATAGGTTCATAGCGACATCGCGTAAAATCTCATGCGGGGCTTCTAAACCAAAAGGCGCAGGATTACCCACGTTTAGTTTTAATATCCGTTTGCCTTCTGCCTCCATTTTATTGGCAGTCTGCAATAGAGGACCACGAATGTCATAGCAAACGTTTTGTAATTTATCAGATTTTTTTATGGTGTTCATAGCATGACCGTTTTTCGGATTGGTTGTCGAATTGGTTTTTGAGTCTTTACCAGCAGTAGAAGTTGTCGTCGATTGAGCGATAGTCGCTTTAATATCTGACCGGGTGTGGGAACTCGTATCTAGCTTTTGATATTCATTGCGCTCTACAGATGATGTCGACTCGTCTGCATCAATAGCCTCATTATTGAGGTCGCCGCGCAACAGATATCCCTCACTACAGCCCAAAATACGTGCGAGTGTAGGCAGCTTGGATGAGACAATACCGTTGGTACCGCGCTCCCAGTTTGAGATAGCACCACGGCTCACTTTTGCACCAGCGCCTGTCATGGCTTGTGCTAGCTGCTCAGCAGTAAATCCTTTGTCACGGCGCAACTGTACCAGTCGTTCCGCTTGCGTACTTTTGCTATTGTCGTCAGACATTGTCGTTTGAGCCTTTATTAATCAGTAATTATTCAGTGTAGAAATATATTGAACATTTTAGTTAAACACTAATGCAAGATATTATTGCATAGTTGGTTAATTTGCAAATGATTTTACAATCAGCTCTATTAGTAATTGCAAGTATATCTTGCAATTGACATTTGGCTTATATTTATAGGAGCCCATCTCAGATTCTGTGTAACTGCCATTTAGATTAAATGCCTGCTGATGCGATCATCAAACATAATCATAAAGCGATTAAGAGCAGACGTCCAGTTACGGATTGGCATCGACCACTTTTTGGATGCCTGCTGGGTTGCTAGATAGACTACCTTGAAAGCTGCGTGATCAGATGGGAACACCTTACGCTTATTCACCGCTGTCCGAATCACGCTGTTCAATGACTCAATAGCATTGGTGGTATAGATGGCTTTTCTGATGTCTTTAGGGTAATTAAAGAACACCGTTAAGCCCTCCCAGTTATTGCGCCAAGACTTAACCACATGCGGATACTTATCACCCCACACCTCATCAAAGTGCTCAAGATTAGCCTCAGCTATCTCAAGCGTATCAGCGCCGTAGATGGCCTTTAAATCAGCCGCTACGGCCTTTTTATCCGTCCACGGCACAAACTTCATTGAATAGCGCACCATGTGTACGATACACAGCTGAACCTGTGCCTTTGGATAGACGGTGTTAATGGCATCAGGGAAGCCCTTTAGACCGTCAACACAAGCGATTAAGATGTCTTGTACGCCACGGTTTTGAAGCTCGGTAAGAACACCTAGCCAGAACTTAGCGCCTTCATTCTCTGAGAGCCACATACCAAGCAGCTCTTTCTTACCGCTAAGATTGATGTCTAGGGCTAGGTAAATGGCTTTGTTGATGATCTGCTTGTCTTGACGTATCTTCACGACGATGCAGTCCAAATAGACGATAGGATAAACACTGCTCAGCGGCCGGTTCTGCCAAGCGGTGATGTCCTCTAATATATTGTCAGTGACTCTTGAGACAAGAGAGCTTGAGATGTCGACGTCATAGAGCTCTTTAATGCTCTCTACAATCTCGGTGGTGGTTTGACCCTTGGCGTAAAGGAATATGATTTTATCATCGAGACCTGAGATACGGGTTTGATGCTTACTAACGAGTACAGGCTCAAAGCTGCTATCACGGTCTCTTGGGGTAGAGATTTCAAGATCGCCTGTGTCACTGCGGACGGTCTTTTTAGTGTGTCCGTTGCGCTTGTTTGGTTTATCTGCTTTCTCATGCTTGGGGTAGCCGAGATGGTCTTCCATCTCAGCCTCTAAGGCAGTATCGATAAAGGATTGCATGAGCTGCTTTTGGAAGTCTTTGATGTTATCAAAGCTTTTCATGCTACCAGCCATTTGCTCGGCCAGTTTTTTAATGTCAGATTGAGTAGTCATTGCTTATTCTCCTGTTAATGGATTATAAGCAGTTACACAGTTTTTAGGAAACTCCCATTTATATGGCTCTAAATCTCTTATATAGACTATAAAATGTCTAGATATCAAAATTACATCTTTACCCATCATTATCTAAAATTAGTTTGCTATATTTAACTCAGTTAATCTTTTCAATCATGCTGTCTATCTCCCAATATAAAGAATGCTTTTCTTATATATGCCTTGAATAGTGTGTCGATAACCAACAGATAGAGCACGTCGTTCTCATAATCATATGGCGATAAAATAGTTACCGAGATTAGATAATAAATACTCGAATAAGGATAAATTATGCAAGACAATCAACTAAGTAAAGAAGAGATCAGCCAGTTGACTGAAGCTGACTGGAAAGAGCGTTTAACCGCTGATGAGTATCATATTATGCGTGAGAAGGGCACGGAACGCCCATTTACAGGTGTATATAATGATGCGACTGATGATGGCGTTTACCGTTGTAAAGGCTGCGGTGCAAGCTTATTTGACTCAAGCAATAAATTTGATGCGAGCTGTGGCTGGCCAAGTTTTGATCAAGGTATCGATAACAGCGCGATTGAAGAGCACGTCGATAACTCGCTAGGTATGACTCGTACTGAAGTCACTTGTAGCAACTGCGGCGCACATTTAGGCCATGTATTCCCTGATGGTCCTACTGAGACAACAGGCATGCGCTATTGCATCAACTCGGTATCTATTGATTTAGATAAGTCTGAGAAGTAAGTAGTCTAAGTAGTATTAGAAGTGTGAAAGGGAAGTACAGGGTGCTTCCTTTTCAATAGTTTTATTATGTGTATGATAGAAAAAGAAGTAGTGCATAGACACCCAAAACAATAAAAACCTCAATTTAAGGATAAATGATGAGTACAATTTATGATTTTACGGCTGAGCGCATGGATGGTAGCTTGCAAGCGTTTTCAGATTACCAAGATAAAGTATTACTAATCGTCAATACCGCAAGCAAATGTGGATTTACGCCGCAGTTCGAAGGCTTAGAGTCGCTATATCAACAATATAAGGATCAAGGACTAGTGGTCGTCGGTTTTCCTTGTAATCAATTTGGTAGCCAAGATCCAGGTAGCAACGATGAGATTGGTGCGTTTTGCCAAAAGAACTATGGTGTCAGCTTTCCAATGATGGCAAAGACTGATGTTAATGGCGCAGATGCTCATCCTATCTATGAATGGCTCAAAGAACAAAAGGGTGGCGTACTGACAGATGGTATCAAGTGGAATTTCACCAAGTTCCTAGTCGATAGTAAAGGTCAGGTGATTGACCGTTATGCACCAACGACTAAGCCAGAAGCCATCAAAAACGACATTGAGCAAGCACTGGCTAATAAATAAGCATTAAATCTAAAAAATATTGATTTTATATGAAAATATAAAATCAATAAAAACAAATGCTTGCTAGATATTCTAATAAAAATTGAAAAAATATCTAAAAAAGTCGTAAATACTGTTTGACACCCAACAGTAAATCTATATAATACACACCCACAGCAACGGAGCTTGGTGACAAACTTAAGAGCTCAGTTGATGTTGAATAAATTGCCTAGCAATTGTTCGAAGGGTGATTAGCTCAGTTGGTAGAGCGTCTGCCTTACACGCAGAATGTCGGCGGTTCGAATCCGTCATCACCCACCACTTCTTAGCAAGTGGCTAAACAAGCTAAGAGACCTAAGCAGCGGTAGTTCAGTTGGTTAGAATACCGGCCTGTCACGCCGGGGGTCGCGGGTTCGAGTCCCGTCCGCTGCGCCATATTTAAAACGAATTTAAACTTACGAGTTTAAGCAAGTTTCGCCTCAAGCATTAGATTGTTTGAGGTTTTTTTGTGCCTGAATTTTATGTATCTATGTTTTATGAGTTATATAAGGAAGTACAGTAAGAGTTAGAATCTAGAACTATGCTCTAGTACTATGACTTATATTCACTTAAGTCATATCACTTAAAGATTAGCTAAAACGACAACCCTTCTTTTATATTAGTCTTATATTGAATAGAAGAAGGGTCATCGTATTTATCTTAGTTACAGCACTTTAAAATGCCTTTGCTTAGAAATCATTATCCAGTAGTTATGACGCGTTTAGCTCATTGTAAATTTTAGCTACGGATAAAGGGTTACTCATGCGTTGCTTGCCATGCGCCCATTGACCCTAGATAGATATCAATGTTCTCAAAACCTCGACTAGCGAGCCACCCTGCTGCTATTGTTGCCCGAGCACCACTGGCACACATCAAGGTATAGTGGCGACTTTGGTCAAGCTCATGCCAACGCTCGTTCAGGTGACCAACATATATATGCTGTGACCCTTCGATCGCATTATAGTCAATCCACAATAAAACTGGAACAGCCCATATCCTGAAACAGTTTAGGCAGATTATTCTCCATCCACCCTTGTCGTAGAAACTTTGCTTGCGCCCATTTCTTTTCAATAGGGTTCAGATCAGGACTGTAGGGTGGCAGCCATAAAATACGATGGCCGTGCCTGTTCAGTAGTTTTTGAATACGCGTGCTTTTATGAAACCGAGCGTTATCCATGACAATCACGCTCTTGGTTTTAAGACTTGGAATAAGTGTGAACTTACACCAGTCATAAAATATATTGCTATTGATATTTGTCTCAAAGTAATCAAGCGCAAATAGCATCTTTTTATAGAGAGCTCCGATGACATTCGTACGCTTTTTTGCTTGCCAGTTGTAGCTGTCGATACAGGGTTTACCTATCGGTGCATAGCCATGAGAACGAATGGTTTCAGCCTCAAAACCGCTTTCATCCATATAAACGATGGGATAGCCTTGAGTCATATAATCATTTAAATGATTGAGATACTTAGCTCTTTTTATCAAACAGGCTTTTGGATGTTCTAAGGTCTTTTTTTTGACTGATACCTAGCCGTTTTAATGCGGCTTCTATACCTGATTTACTACAGCCTAAACGCCGTGCTCGCTCGTACATATAATCGTCTGGATGCTGCTCAACATCTTTCAATAAGGCTTCATTTAATATTTTAGTCGGTGCTTTATTTCTGGTGGTTTTAGGAACTAAGCTCTGCTGCCAGCTGTGAATCGAGCTTGTGCTAAGCTGATAAAAGTTAGCTGCTTCTCTAATGGTCATGCCGTCTTTAATGCTTCGTAACACTTGTTTGCGAAAGTCGATTGAATAGGTCATCGTTTATTTCACTAAATGAATTGGTTATAAATATTGTATCGGTTTTATCTAAGATTGACTATAGTATTTCTCTCATCGATATCGCGTACATCGAGCAATGTCCAGTTCTGAGCATTATTAAGACGACTTTCTACCTCGGTTGTATCGATCATAGGGGTTTGCTGCATCTGTTCCCCTTTGGCAGCAGCAGGGACGACACCTGCATAGCCACCTATGATGTTATCAAAAGCAATACGCACCAGGTGCTCCATCGCAGTCGTCAGTTGATCTTCATCAGAAGCAATCAGTGCCAAGCTTTGTCCTTCCTCGATAAACCATCCAGCAAACGCAGGTAGCATGTTGACAGGTAAGCTCATAGAACCGGGCAGGTGTCCTGACGCATACGCCATTGGTTCACGAATATCGATGAGATGATCAGCATTGCAATCCTTTAGCTGTTTAAGTGAAAAGTTACGCGGACGCATAACGACTGGAGGCGCTTCACCACCTTCCATATTAAGGCGCTCCATCAATCTGAAGTAGGGCGGCTGATAATGGTTTTCGCTAGTCTTGAAGTCAATAAACGCCTCACGATTGGTAATCTGTAAACGTGGATTGTTCATTCTTTCGTGACCGACGGTAGAAAACTCACGTTCCGCCATGCCTGAACCGCAGACGGAACCAGCACCATGAGCTGGATAAATAATCGCCTGATCACCGAGCGCTAAAATGTCTTGTAACGAGTCATAAAGTAAACCTGCAACTTCTCTACGACGCTCAGGATAAAAGTCAGTACGACCGACATCACCTACAAAGAGCGCATCGCCAGTAAAAACGCCAACCGCCTTATCTGGGTACACCGTGTCAAACAGCGTATAAGCAAGATGATCATCAGTATGACCAGGCGTTTCTAAGACACGGATTTCTAATTGGCCAATTGAAAAGCAGTCACCATTACGTACTGTCTCAGCGTAGACAACAGGTTGTTCTGGATTGGGTCCATGCAAAACTGTTGCTCCTGTCATTGCGGCCAAGATAGGTGCTCCAGAAACCAAATCCTCATTGCGATGTGTCTCAAAAATATGAGTAATCTTAAGTCCAGCTGCGCGCGCCTTTTCTACATATATCGCACAGTCACGACGTGGGTCAATTACCGCTGCTTGACCGCCAGAGCCTACCAAGTAGGATAGGTGCGAAAGTCCAGGTGTCTTAATTTTCTCTAGTAGCATGTCTTGTCCTTATTATAGTTATGTCAAATGAGCTTTTTGCCAGTAGCATATTACTAGCCACGTTGATTTGTCTGATCGAATTATTATTCGGGGAAATTCTTTAATAGCTATCAATATACAATAACATATATTGACTTTATATTTATATAGGTATTCGTCCAATAAACAGTGCTCTTTTGGATAGATGGATGAAATAAAAGAATATAAATATAATGATCTTTTGGAATTACGATCGTGAGTTTGAGTAAGTGCAATAGGTAAAGAAGGAGTTTATGTGGAAATACGAGACTTGTGAAAAGTAACCATTATCATATGATGTCATTTATATTGAAGCCATAAGGTATATATTAATCCAACGTGACAACTATAAGTAAGTCACTATTCATTTAAGTTCACTATTCTAGTATTCTGAAGGCTATAACTGCTCTAATACGGTTCTTTGTATTTGGCATTGTAGGTTTTGCTTTGTTGTTTACAAAAATAGTTCTAAATTACTTATATTCTTATAATATTTCCTTTTCTTGTAAGAATGATTATAAAAAAATTATAGCGATTCAGCTGATGTACGAAATATTTCTTCTATATACCATGTTCTTATTTTCTTCGCTTATCACTATTATTATAGTGGGTACTTTTTTAGTAGATGCATTTGTCTATTTATTTGGAGAGAAAATCAACTTCAAGACCGTTTCATATAACATATCTCCTGTTGGTAGAGAGTTTTGCTTAGGACATTGGCACTCTATAAATATAGTCTACGAATATGAGGTATCAGAAGAGAACTATAGTAGTAATTTACTCAATTCTACGAATTCTGTGATGAAGCTTAGCTATGAAAGTGCTAATGCGAGACTGTCAAAGTGTCTGAATGAAAGTAAAGTTTACGTTGTTAAATCATTTCCTAAAATATCGATGATAATGCCTTTTAACCAAGATCTTAGATACTATTTAGGATTGATCTTTAGCGTCTCATGTATGATATTTTCAGGTCTCAAAATTCTATAAGTGTAATAAAGTTATTGAACTGTCGTTAGTGAGGTTAAAAACAGATGTCTTATTTGATAAGCTATTCTACAATAGCTCATTGACAGCCGTGCTAGCCAATTGATATATCTAGGGGCTGTAGTAGATAAGGATTAAATATCACACCATTTTCTCAAGGTTTTCAGCTGATTAGATGGTGAGCCATAGTTGAATCTAAACTCGCACTCTTTTAAAAACAAATGGAAGTTCTTCTTATTAATCCCATTATACTTTCTGAGTGTTCGTTTGGACTGATTCCAGAAGTTCTCAATGCCATTGATGTGATTGTTCTTACCGCAAATGAACTCTATAGAGTGATTGACTCTGAAATGTTTAAACTCGCTCACATCCAGTGCATTGTAACTTCGATAGCTATCCGTATAAACAAAGCTGTCAGGCTTGATTTTACGCTTAATAACAGGCATTAGGGTAGTCTGTTTGGTGTCTGCTACGACAATGGTATAAACCTTACCGTTTCGTTTTAGAATACCAAATACAGCGGTTTTACCAGCTGCCCCGCGACCTCTTTTGCCTTTGCGTACACCGCCAAAGTAACTTTCATCTAATTCGACCTCACCATCAAAAAGCTCATCAGCTTCTAATGAGAGATGGTAATCTATCACAAGTCTTATTTTATGATAAAAAAGTGCAGCAGTATTAGGCTGAATATCAAGCAAATCTGCGGCTGTTCTAGCAGTCACTTCAGCCGTAAAAAACTCTAACAGCCTTCGCTGTGCTTTTTTACTTAGTTTACAACGGGTTATCTTCATAAAAGTAGTCTAGCATAGTGCTTATCTACTACAGCCCCTATATCTATTGTTCAAATACATGCAAGCAAAGGATAAATTTTGAGCGACTGCAAAGCGTTAGATGTTGATATTGGGCAAGAGCATATTGCCATACAGCGACGATATGATGCTTTGGGCGCAGTGAATGATTTACTTATCGCTGTTTGGTTTTTGATTGGTAGCTTTTTCTTTTTGAAAGAGTCGTTAACGACGGACGGCACATGGCTATTTATCCTTGGCAGCGCACAACTACTTATCAAACCATTGATTAAACTAATCAGCTTGATTCATGTTGGTAGGGTATTTAAACGCGCAAAAAAATAATAAGTTGCCGGGGCAGGTAATATTATATCAAGCCATAGCATCAAATTATTAGACCTCTTGCAAAAGTAGTTGTAAGACACAACGTATATTATTGAACTCTACTTACTTAATAGATATGCCAAACATAGATAAGCTACTCAAACAAAGTGACGCTGGTTTTAAACGCTACACTGGCATTCATAAAGCCACCTTTTATGACATGCTTGAGGCCATGCAAAAGCATGAAGCATCTAAGACCAAATCAGGTAGACCAAGTGTGCTCAGTCTTAAGGAGCAGATACTACTAGCCCTGACTTATTGGCGTGAATACCGCACGCTTTATCATATCAGTATGGACTTTGGTATTCATGAGTCTTCTGCTAGCCGTATCATTCGTAAAGTAGAAGACACACTGATTGACTTTGGTAAGTTTGAATTGCCCAAAAAGCTGCCTAGTCGTGTCGATGAGGACATCAATTGGTCAGTCGTCATTGTCGATGCCACCGAAACCCCTATTGAGCGTCCAAAAAAAACCAGAGAGACTACTATAGTGGCAAGAAGAAACAACATACCTTAAAAGCGCAGGTTATCGTTCATTGGCAAACCGGTTTGATACTTGATGTGCAAACCTGTAAAGGGTCAATCCACGATTTTAAGCTGTATAAAGATACTTGTCCTGATTGGTTACCTGAGAATACTAACTATCTAGCAGACAGTGGTTATCAAGGGTTAGCAAAGCTACATAACCAAACTTTCACACCATTTAAGAAACCTCGTGGTGGTCAGTTATTGGAGATATGCAAACAGGCCAATCAATATCTGGCAAAGTTCCGTATTGTGGTTGAGCACAAAATAGGCTTAATCAAGTTGTTTAAAATCGTGGCTCATAAATATCGCAACCGTCGTCAGCGCTACGATCTTAGAATGAAGCTATTTGCTGGTATCATTAATTCCGAGCTTAGACTATGACTTTTGCAAGAGGTCTATTTAATACTATCCCTGTCCAGTCTTACTTCCGAAACTGATAGTTTCTAATACTTAAGGTGAATTACGGAAGTTACGTTGGTTTGACTCATCGTACCTTGATGAGTAATGCCTGATGTCTCTAAGGAATGATAACCTCATTCAAAAAACATTGAATTATTTTAATATGTCTGTATTATTGGACATATGGAAATAACTAATGCTATCGCAAGCTTTGCTGCGCTCTCTCAAGATACTCGTTTAAAGGCTTTTAAGCTGCTAGTCAGCCACGAGCCTGAAGGCCTACCTGCGGGCGAAATAGCCCGTCAGCTCTCTGTCCCTCATAACACAATGTCAGCCCACTTATCGGTGCTAGCACGGGCAGGATGGGTGGTCTCACAGCGTCATAGCCGACAGATTATCTATCGTGCTTCGCTATCACATATGGATAACGTCATTCAGTTCCTGTTGCAAGATTGCTGTGCGGGACATCCAGAATTGTGTGCGTCACTCATGGATAGCCTGAGTGGCTGCAGAGTAAGTGAGTCTGCTGAGCAAGGTAATAATTAAACCAATTATCAATTCAATAAATACATAAAATAGGTGTAAACACTATGAAGCCATTAATCTTTCATAATCCTAAATGCGGAACCTCTCGTAATACGCTTGCCATTATTAAAGCGTCAGGTGAAGAGCCAGAAGTGGTGGAATATCTGAAAAATACACCAACCCGCGACCGTTTAGTGGAGCTGTTGGCACAAATGCAGATTTCGCCTAGAGAGCTATTAAGAAGCAAAGAAGCTATCAATGATGAGCTTGGTCTGGATAATCCTGAGTTGTCTGACGATCAAATTATCGATGCCATGATTGCGCATCCTATTTTAATCAACCGTCCTATCGTAGTGACTGATAAAGGCGCTGCTCTATGTCGTCCTTCAGAGCGCGTGTTTGAATTGCTAGCCAATCCAGTAAGTAGCTTTACAAAAGAAGACGGCGAGGTTATTACTCATGATAAACACTGAGGTTGACCAAGCATTGGAAGCCGAATCTACTGTTTCGCCAAAATTTAGCTTAGACGATTTGCCCAATATTGATATAGATAATCTTCAACCTATCGACATTGAGTCTTTGGTTGCACCGAATGACTCACGTCATCCGCCGAAAATATTAGTGCTATACGGTTCTGTCCGTGCACGCTCGTTTTCTAGATTGGCCGCTGAAGAGTCAAGCCGGTTGCTACGTTGGTACGGTTGTGAAGTAAAAATGTTTGATCCATCCGGCTTGCCGTTGCCTGACGATGTAGACTCAGACCATCCCAAAGTGCAAGAATTGCGGGAGCTGGCGCAGTGGTCAGAAGGCATGCTGTGGGTGAGTCCAGAGCGTCACGGCAGTATTACCAGTATCATGAAAGCGCAAATCGACTGGATACCGCTGTCACTAGGTGGCGTGCGTCCAACTCAAGGTAAAACCCTAGCACTGATGCAAGTCAGCGGCGGTAGTCAGAGCTTTAATACAGTTAATCAAATGCGTATTCTCGGGCGCTGGATGCGGATGATTACTATCCCCAACCAATCTTCGATACCCAAAGCGTTTTTGGAGTTCAACAACGATAATCGCATGGATATGTCTCCGTTATATCTGCGTCTTGTCGATGTTTGTGAGGAGCTAGTGAAGTTTACTTGGCTCACACGCGGACGTTCAGATTATCTTACTGATCGTTATTCAGAACGCGTTGAGAGTGCTGAAGAACTATCGAGCCGCGTCAATCAAAAATCGATCTAGCCTCCTAATCGATCTAATTTCCTAATCGACCTAATTCCCTATATTAAATCGGCTGAATAAAATCAGCTTAAGTAAGGTTGTACAATGCTTGCATTTGCTATTTTTGTGGTAACTTTAGTCTTAGTTATTTGGCAACCTAAAGGATTGGGCATCGGCTGGAGCGCCATGGGTGGTGCTTTAGTCGCGTTAGCGCTTGGCGTCGTGCAGTTATCAGATGCGGGTATCGTCTGGGATATTGTCTGGGATGCGACCTTTACTTTTGTAGCGCTGATTATCATCTCGCTTATCTTAGATAGGGCAGGGTTTTTTGGCTGGGCCGCATTGCACGTGGCACGCCTTGGTAATGGGCAAGGGCGTTTATTGTTTCCGATGATTGTCGTGCTCGGCGCCTTTATTTCTGCCTTTTTTGCTAATGATGGTGCTGCGCTACTACTGACCCCGATTGTCATCGCTATCTTGCTACGTCTCAAATTTTCGCCACCATCAGCTCTGGCATTTATTATAGCGACTGGTTTTATCGCTGATACGGCAAGTCTGCCATTGGTCACCTCAAATTTAGTCAACATTGTCAGTGCCAATTATTTTGATATTGGTTTCGGTCGTTATGCGGCGGTGATGGTACCGGTCAATATAGTGTCTGTATTAGCGACGCTACTGGTGTTGTGGGTTGTATATGCACGTCATATTCCAAAAACCTACTCGACTAGCGAACTCAGCGCACCAGAGTCTGCCATTACAGATCCATTAGTCTTTCGAGCCGCTTTTCCGTTATTAGGTTTGCTACTGGTCGCCTATTTTGCGACAGAGTCGTTGGGGCTACCTATTTCACTGGTCACGGGCATCGCTGCTGTTGCGTTAATGGCAATCGCTGGCCGTATATGGCAAGGCGGGCGTGGTGCGGTGGTCTCTGTGAGCGATGTAGTACGTAAAGCGCCTTGGCAAATCGTACTATTTTCAATCGGCATGTATTTGGTGGTATATGGTCTGGGTAATGCAGGACTTACTGCCTATGGTGTGCAGGTACTTAACTGGTTGGGTCAACAAGGTGCAGTCATTGCTACCGTTGGAACTGGTTTTTTATCAGCGATAGTTGCTTCTGTTATGAATAATATGCCAGCCACTTTAGTCGGCGCGCTTGCGATTGATCAAGCACAAGTACCTGCCGCAACGCGAGAGCTAATGATTTATGCCAATGTCATCGGTAATGATTTGGGACCTAAATTTACGCCAATTGGTAGTCTGGCTACTTTACTATGGTTACACGTATTGGCAGAGAAGGACTACAAAATTAGCTGGGGACAGTACATAAAGATTGGTCTACTGATCACGCCGCCTGTGTTGTTAGTGACATTGTTAGCATTGGTATTTTGGTTGCCAATGCTAACAATGTTGCTAAGCTAAGCTACCCAATAGAGAACTTGCTACAGTAATGTTTTATCGTGACCATGATATTCATTTTTAAATATCATGGTCATAATCAAGTATGAAATAAAGTAGTTATTAGCGTTTATCAAAATGGCAACGGTAATAAAGCATATTAAATGAGACACATAAAAAAACCCTCATCAAATTGATGAGGGTTTTGGCAAATGCCATAATTGAATCAAAGTTGACTCAAGAAATTTACTACTAAAATGTGGCTCTCCAACCTGGGCTCGAACCAGGGACACACGGATTAACAGTCCGTTGCTCTACCAACTGAGCTATTGGAGAATAGGCTGTAAGTGTTTAATCGCTTACAACGAGCCTTAGAAGTCTCTAACGAGTTCTTGCTAAGTGGGGCGTATTCTAGCAAAGTTAAAAAATACGTCAAGCCTTTTTTTGCATAATTAGTAAAAATTGTCAGTTTAATGATGAGATAGCGTGTTTTTCCTAGTTATGCCCAAGACTCGCGTAAAAAAAGACGCCCTATAGAATGTATAGGGCGTCTTTTTTATGAACAGCGGTAAGACTGATTGCTCTTTACGATTTATTCAGCAACGTCTAAGTCAGCCACTGCTTTTTCGATACGCGATAGGGCGTCTTTCAATGTTGCCTCATCAGTAGCGTACGAGATACGCATATAGCCGCCAAGACCGAATGCATCGCCAGGTACAACTGCTACGCCTACTTTGTCCAATAACCATGCTGAGAATTCAGTACATGATGACAGGCCAGCCGCTTTGATTAGCGGTACGATATTTGGGTATACATAGAATGCGCCATCAGGGCGCAAGCAAGTAATACCTTTAATGGCATTTAGACCATCTACGACTAGGTCACAGCGTTTCTCAAAGGCGGCTACCATCGGCTCTAGTACGCTCTGATCACCACTGATAGCAACTTCGGCAGCCACTTGACTGATTGATGTTGGGCATGAAGTAGACTGTGACTGTACCTTTTTCATCGCGCCGATTAGCTTAGCAGGGCCACCCGCATAGCCGATACGCCAGCCTGTCATCGCATACGCTTTAGACACGCCGTTCAAGATGATTGCGCGATCTTTTAGCTCAGGTGCCGCGTTTAAGATATTGTAGAACTTATCGCCTGTCCAGCGAATGTGCTCGTACATATCGTCTGAAGCTACATAAACTTGTGGATGCTTTTTCAATATTTCAGCGATGGCCTTTAGCTCATCTAATGTATAAATCATACCCGTTGGGTTAGATGGGCTATTTAATACTAACAATTTAGTTTTATCAGTAATCGCTTCTTCTAGCTGCTCAGGGGTGATTTTGAAGTCTTGCTCAGCTGGACATTTGACGATGACTGGCACGCCTTCTGCGATGATAACCATGTCAGGATAGCTGACCCAATATGGTGCTGGGATGATGACTTCGTCGCCAGGATTGATAAATGCCTGGGCAAGGTTAAAGAATGACTGCTTACCACCGACCGATACTAGGATTTCGTTTGGCTCATAGCTGATGTCGTTGTCACGCTTGAATTTCTCGATGATGGCTGTTTTTAGCTCTGGCGTACCATCGACAGCCGTATATTTAGTAAAGCCATCATTGATTGCATCGATCGCTGCTTTTTTGATGTGTTCAGGGGTATCAAAATCAGGTTCACCAGCGCCCAAACCGATAATATCTTTACCAGCTGCTTTTAGCTCTTTGGCTTTATTGGTAATCGCTAGCGTAGGTGATGGTTGGATGTTGTTGACGCGGTCAGACAGTTGCAACTCGCTCATGAGAGATCCTTTTTTATATGAGGGTGGGGTTGGTGAAAATCTGATATTAATTATATAACGTTTTCATTGCTATCAGGACAAGATGTCATGCAGTTTGAAAAAAGATAGCGTCATCTTACCGTGATACGGTGCTCATTCGATTATAGATGATGCTTCGGCAAACGACGCGATTGCTAATTTTTGCATTGTAGCATGCTGATATTGAGCTGTCTTATGACGCTAGTAACAGAATATTGTGTTGTTGCTTGTGATAGCAGGGTACTTGTGGAAATGACAAATAACACGCTGAGCTTAAGCTTAAGCCCATATGATTGCGAAGACACAACAATAAACCTGTAGCCGACCACTATAATTATTTAGATTTGTTAAATAAAATGGCTTATAGCTTAATGAAATGCGACCAATGATATCTGCGAAGAATAATGATAATAGCTAGCTGTTATCAAAGGTTTAAATTTTCATTGAGCAATCAGTTTAAGAGCATTAATTTCATATTATGAAAATACTTAAAAAGATAAGAATACTCAAAAAGGATATTTACGATGACAGATTCTACTGAAAAATTACATATTCTCATTACTGGGGCGACGTCAGGCATTGGTAAGCAGTTGGCAAAAGACTATCTGCTAGCAGATCATCATGTATATGCAGTTGGCCGTGACGACGAAGCGTTGGCCGAGCTTAAGGCGTTAGGCGCAGAAACGATTGATTTAGACCTCATGGATCGAAAAAAGGTTATCGAAGCTTTTGAAAAAATCGACAATGTCGATCTAGCTATTTGCGGCGCTGGCATGTGCGAGTACTTAGATATGCCGAACTTTGATAGCAGTGTCTTTATGAAAGTAATGTCGGTCAACATGGGTACCTTGTCCCATGCGATCGAAGGGGTATTGCCAAAGCTAATCGCTTCAAAAGGTCGCTTGGTCGGTATCGGTTCAGCGTCTGCTTATGTGCCTTTTGCGCGCGCTGAGGCCTATGGTAGCTCAAAAGCTGCTATCCATTATCTAATGAAGACCCTACAGATTAGCCTTGCTCCGCATGATGTGTCAGTTAGCTTAGTCGTGCCTGGTTTTGTCGAAACACCGATGACCAAACAGAATGACTTTCCGATGCCGTTTATCCAGACGCCAGCGCAGGCCAGTCAAGCCATACGCGACGGTATCGAAAGTGGGCATGAGGTGATTGAATTTCCAAAAAAACTAACCATGCCTTTAAAAGCATTGGGCACGTTGCCTGATTTGGTCTGGCAGCAAGTTAGCGAAAAACTTAATAAAAAGTAATCTACTATCAATAGAACTCTTAGCCATCATATCGACAGAAAAATACAGAAGAGAATGCTTTTATGCCGTTTACTCGTTTCAAGCGTGCAAGTAACCAAAAAAATGCTACCGATGCTGCCACAGATTCTGACCATCAGACTGCCCAAAAACGTATTGCTATCATCGGCTCAGGTGTATCAGGACTGACATGCGCCCATTATCTAGGCACGCAACATGATGTGACGGTATTTGAAGCCAATGATTATATCGGCGGGCATGTAAACACGATTGATGTGGTGCTACAAGACGGTAGAAAAGCAAAGAGTAGCAATGTAGAGAGTAGTGCGATAGATACAGGATTTATTGTTTTTAATGAGCGCACATACCCGAACTTTTTCCGCTTGCTTCATGAGTTGCAGGTGCCGTTTCAAGCAACGGATATGAGCTTTTCTGTTAAAAATACTGCACGTCATTTTGAATACAATGGTCACACACTCAACACTTTATTATCACAACGTAAAAATGTACTTAATCCAAAATTCTGGCAGTTTATCAAAGATATCTTACAGTTTAATAAGCATATCAAACAGCTACGCCAAGATTACGATAGTGCGCGCTCTCAAGGACAAGACGTTAGTAGCTTTGCAGAGCAAACGCTCGGTGGTTACTTGGCACAAAAGAAATACGGTCAGCTGTTTACCGATAACTATCTATTGCCAATGGTATCGGCTATTTGGTCAACCAGCCTAGATGAAGTGCAAGAATTTCCTTTGGTGTTTTTTGCACAGTTCTTTGACAACCACGGGTTGCTTGATGTGGTCAATCGTCCGCAGTGGTTTACGATAAAAGGCGGCTCAAAGCAGTACGTCAATAAACTGATTCCACGCTTTATCAAAGCGGGTGGCAAGATACGGGTCAATAGTCCAGTACAGTCTGTAGTTCGTGATGGTGAGCAAGTGATTTTGACGGTGAAGAGTGCTTTGACAGTGCAGGATAAAGGTAATGCTAACAACCGTAGCGAAAATCTTGTATTCGATGAAGTTGTTTTTGCTTGTCATGCAGATACTGCGCTAAAGATTTTAAAGGATGCCAGCACCGATGAATCTGAAGTATTAGGTCATTTCCGCTTTACCAAAAACACGGCTGTACTGCACACCGATACTAGTGTTTTACCTAAGAAACCACTGGCATGGGCAAGCTGGAATTACTTAATAGATGAAACAACTTCAGGTAATGCTAAGGATGAGCAAGCGGCTGGAAACGCACAGATACCTGCAAAGCCAGTGCTGACTTATCACATGAATATCCTGCAACGCTTGACCAAAAAACACAATTATTTGGTCACATTAAATCCAGCTGTAGACAACAAAAGCGTCGATGATAAGCAGATAATTAAGAGCATCGATTACAGTCATCCAGTGTTCGATCTTGCGATGATTGAGGCGCAGACTAAATGGTCGAGTATCTCGGGTAACGGTTCGCACACACATTTCTGCGGGGCTTATTGGTTTAATGGCTTTCATGAAGATGGCGTACGCAGTGGCCTACGTGTCTGTCAGGCGCTCGGTCTTGATATTGATATAAAAGACGAGGTTGACCCAGCCCATTTACCTGACGCTGATAGCGCACATACGCCGTTTCGTTATAAAGACTTACCTATAAAAGCGGATACCAAGTTACGTAGGTTGAATAAGCGCGAAATCACCATAGCGACAACCAACCAGGAGCTGGTTGAGTATGCTGATCGTTTGCAGAATGAAACTACTGATACGAGCCAATATAAGAAACGTGGCTTATTCGGTCGCCGTAAAACCAAATAATATGACGACTAATTCTGTTATGTATTCTAAGTGTTTTGAAAGATTTGCCATATAAAAAGTACGCCGTTACACAAGAGACTATTTATGACCATGTCCGCTCAAGATACCAATGCTATGCCAAGTCATGAGTCTTCTTATGATACCACTGCTTTACCGCATCAATTGCTTGAGGGCACGACATGGCACAGTCGGCTGCTACCTAGTGTGAATAAATTCGTTTACCCTTATCGCTATTGGGGCGTCAATATTAGTGCGCTTGCGAAAGGAAAGGAACTTCCTGAAATTAACACGGCAGCATTTGATGAGAGTAAGTTTTTAGAAAAATTACCATTACGCACAGTGTTACCAAAAAAGCTACTAGCAAAAGGTCTACCTCTATTTTCAGCAAAGAAAAAGGCGCTACAACGTTTCTGTGCTGATGACTATCTACAGCATATTGATCTACAGAGTAATAATAGCCTAAGCGATGATAGAAAACCTGATAGTAATGGACAGTCTGTTCAAGCACTAGAAAAACGCCTAAGCCGAGCATTCGAGAAATATGCGGGGAGCGCACCTGAAGGCGATATGTTGGGACTGCTTATCTGCCGTAATGCGGGCATGTACTTTAGCCCAGTTAATTTTTACTTAGGGTTTGATGCGCAGCAAACGCCAACTCATCTATTGGCTGAAGTGTCTAATACGCCATGGGACAAGCGCCATTACTACGGGTTTTTGTTAGAAGGAGAGAACACTGAGTTTTGTCATGACAAGGACTTTCATGTGTCACCTTTTAACCCTATCGATCAGCTGTACCGCTGGCAAGTTACGGTAAAACCTACTAAAACGGATGAGCAATCTAATACTGGATTACAAGTGCGTATCGCTATCAATATCAGTGATGAGCGCGGTGAAGTGCTAAAAACTGGTATAAAGATATCAGGGGTGCCAATGACAGAAGATGCCGTTCGTCATAGCTTGCGAAAAAACCCTCTGATGAATATAACATCATTAACACGTATTTATTGGCACGCGTTTAAGCTCTATGCGATTAAAAAAGTGCCGTATATCAACTACGATGAAAAATTGGCCGACAGTCAACAGAAAAGCGGCTAGCAGTATCGAGCGCAAAAGATGTCTTATAGTTCCAGCAATTTTTAAATATCAACAGTCCAAAAATCTCGTCAATGTAATACTAAAAATGAACCACTAAAAAATAAAGCATTTAAACAAGGATAAATACACGATGCCAGCACGACCGACCGATCGAGTACCAGTCACAAAACTAGAAAAATTAACTGCTCGTGTGAGCAAAGTAGTTAATGAAAGCGCTGTACTACAGCCAGTCAGCAATAGTGTGAATCATTTAGCTAGAAAGCTTATCTTTCGTGCGTTACAACACGTTCAGTTTGGTAGCCTCACGCTGATTGAGACATTCGATGAGCAGGAACCTAAGACAAGTAGCTTTGGCAAAGTAGCTACTAACGACGCTAGTAGCTCGGCGGTTGGTCGCCATTCGCTACATGTGACGCTACAGATTCATGATAGCGCTGTCTATCGTCAGCTATTACTTGGCGGCTCTATCGCGCTAGCAGACAGTTATATCGATGGTGAGTGGGATACGGATGATCTAACAGGTTTGATTCGCTTGGCGGCTCGTAACTTAGCAGTGCTCAATAAACTAGAGAATCGTTTTGCAGGTATTAGTAAAGCATTTGAAAAAGCGAAGCATCAGCTGCGTAGCAATGACAAATCTGGCTCCAAATCCAATATCCTAGCGCATTATGATTTGGGCAATGACATGTATGAGCGGTTTTTGGACGATACCATGATGTACTCATCAGCAGTCTATACAACGCCTAATGTGACGATTAGCGATGCGCAACAGCACAAACTGTCGCTTATATGCCAACGTTTACAGCTTAGCGCTGATGATCATGTGATCGAAATTGGTACAGGGTGGGGCGGTTTTGCTATCTTTGCGGCCAAGCATTACGGCTGCCATGTGACCACCACGACTATCTCTGATGCCCAGTATGATGAAGCACAGCGACGAGTCGAGGCGGCAGGTCTGTCTGACAAAATCACATTGCTCAAACAAGATTACCGCGAGCTGACAGGTCAATATGACAAGCTAGTCAGTATCGAGATGATTGAAGCGGTTGGGCATGAGTATCTACCGACTTTCTTTGTCAAGTGTAATAGCTTGCTCAAGCCGACGGGTCTCATGGTCTTGCAGGCAATCACTTTTAATGATCAGAATTATCAAGATTATATCGACTCGGTTGATTTTATCCAAACGCATATTTTCCCAGGTGGTTGTCTGCTTTCAAACCAAGAGCTGACGACCCAATTTACTGAACAAACCGATATGGTCGTCAAACAATTGCATGATTATGGCTTTGATTATGCGTATACGCTACGTGACTGGCGTGCTGCGTTTATGGCGCAGCGTGCAGAGATTCAAGCGCTTGGCTATGACGATGCTTTTATCCGCCTATGGCAGTTTTACTTTTGCTATTGCGAAGGTGGGTTTTTGGAGCGCACGATCGGTGTGGTACAAGTTACTGCGGTGAAGCCTAACAATATCGATACGCTACATTTTTCTGATTTGCCATCTGCCGTCTTAAATCATAAAACGGTTTTGAACGATGAGACATTTAGTGAAGAAGATAGAACAGACACCGCATCAGTATAAGTCTAATCATATAGATATGGTTTGCTTATGACATTAATAGGGTCTCATACTGCACAAACAGTTTGGGACCCATGTGTTGAGAGGTTGTACATTGAAAGGTTATACCTTGAATGGTTCTATGATGCTTGCAGGGCACGCTTATCACGCAGACCTGAATAGCGTGTTACCGCCAGTGCCATTAAAGAGATGATAGCACCGATCCAAGCCGTGTCTTGCAGTGACATATTTTCAACCACGCTACCACCGATGATTGAGCCCAGTGCAATACCGATATTGAATGCAGCAATGTTCAATCCAGAAGCGACATCGACGGCATTTGGCGTATATTTTTCAGCTTGCTTAACCACGTAGATTTGTAGACCTGGTACATTACCAAAGGCGAAAGCACCCCATACTAGAATAGTTAGCACTGCGGCAATCTTGGACTGCATAGTAAAGGTGAACAGTAAAAGAATGACACTTAGGGCACTAAATATAATGCTAAGCGCACTAATAGGGCCACGTTTATCTGCAAGTTTTCCGCCCCAGATATTACCAATAGCAACGGACACGCCATATACGAGCATGATGAGCCCAATGGCTGATGGTGCAAATTTGGTTTGCTGCTCTAAGATAGGTGCTAGATAGGTAAATGCCGTAAACGTACCGCCATAACCAAGGATCGTCATGAGATAAACCAGCAGTAACTGTGGTTTTACAATGACTTGTAATTGCTCTTTGAACGTTGCAGGGATAGATTTTTTTAGGTTTTTTGGTACTAATATCGCGCTACCAATTAAAGCGATTAAGCCCAGTGCTGAGACGACCAAAAACGTAGCGCGCCAACCGAAATGCTGTCCAATCCATGTACCAAGGGGGACGCCAGTGACGAGCGCCACAGTGAGTCCGGTAAACATAATGGCAATTGCACTGGCTTCTTTTTCTTTACTGACAAGGCTAGTAGCAATCATGGAACCAATAGAGAAAAACACACCATGTGCCAGACCAGTCAAGATACGGGCAAGTATTAAGGTTTCATAACTGGGTGCTTGCCAAGCCAGCAAGTTACCCATGACAAACAGACCCATTAGGCTCATCAGTACTATTTTACGATTCCAGCGGCCAGAGAGTGCGGTAAGTATAGGGGCACCGATGGCAACACCGACGGCATATAGACTAACGAGCAAACCTGCTGAAGGTAAGCTCACGCCCAGATCGGCGGCAATAGTTGGTACCAATCCAACGATGACAAATTCGGTTGTCCCAATTGCAAATGCGCTTAGAGTAAGCGCCCATAAAGCGAGTGGCATAACGACATCCTAATAATTAAATGATGCGCGTAGTTTGACCGATTTATAGTTTGCAAAAAACAGCACAAATGACAAAATACCTTTGTCAATTTTGTAAAGGTAATCATGATGATGGGACATGCTAAAACAGAAGACATAGAGATATTTTTGACGGTAGTAGACACGGGTAGCTTTACTGGCGCTGCCAACTTACTGAATCAGCAAGTAGCTAAGGTATCTCGTGCGGTGTCCAGACTCGAAGATACGCTGCAATGCACGCTGCTAAATAGAACGACACGGCGCTTGGAGCTGACGGAGGAGGGGCATGTCTTTATAAGATATGCGCGTGAGAGTTTAAATACGTTATATACTGGTGAAGAGGCGATTAAGCTGTTAAAACAAGCACCAAGTGGGCATCTAAGAATTGACGCCGCGAGCCCGTTTGTCTTTCATCAACTGACGCCTTTGGTTGGTGATTTTGTGGCGCAATATCCACACATCACTCTCGACCTTACCTCGCATGACAATATTATTGATTTGCTTGAGCACAAGACGGATCTGGCTATCAGAATTGGCGACTTAAAAGACTCAAATTTGCATGCACGTCTATTAGGTAAAAGTAAGCTGCGGCTAGTAGCCAGTCCTGAATATTTATATCAGCATAATGAAGTAGCTCATATTGATGATTTGAATATTGATGATTTAAGCACTCATAAATTAATTGGCTTTAATGATGCATCAAAACTAAATAGTTGGCCACTAAAAACTCCAGTGAAACTGAATTTTCATATGACTGGTAGTAGCGGCGAGACTCTACGTCAGCTATGTTTAAATCATCAAGGTATTGCTTTATTGTCACATTTTATGATTGGTGAGGATTTGGAGTCTGGACGACTGGTTGAGGTGTTGCCTGAGGCGATAGCCAGACCAAATAACCGTGAAGCCATACAGGCGGTATATTACAAAAATAGTGCCGTATCTTCGCGTATTCTGGCATTTTTAGACTTTATCCAACCAAGACTAACACTATAAATTTTATCCGTTTTCATTCATTTTATAAGAGGTAATATCATGGGTTACGTTTTCATTTATCTCGCTGCTGTGGTTATCTTTTTGGGTGTCGATGCTGTATGGCTGACGACTATGAAAGGCGCCTTTTATGAGTCGCGTATTGGGCATCTATTGGCTGATGAACCGAACATGATGGCGGCTGGCGTGTTTTATATGTTTTATATATTGGCGCTTTGTATTTTGGTTCTATATCCGCAAATCAAAGCTGGCGCATCCGTGGGTCATATCTTCTTACTCGGCGGGCTGATTGGCTTGATGGCTTATGGAACATACGACTTTACCAATTTAGCACTGTATAAGGGCTTTACGCTAGATACAGCGTTGGTAGACTTTGTATGGGGTGGTATTTTGACCGGTTCGGTTAGCGCCATAGTAGCGTGGCTTGCGTATCGCTTTCACTGGTTGAGCTAGCGCTTATGTCTTGGCCTATATAATGCTGTTTAAATAGCCCTAATTTACACAATTTAGACTGTCTAATGACAGAGGGCTGTTTGTGCTATACGGTGACCTGCTGTATAAATGGTAGGCATAATAAATAAGTGTCAAACCATTAAGGAATATTATGCCGCAATACAATACTAGCTCCACTGCTAAAAAAGCCCCATTAAACCATGAGCTATACATGTCAGTACTTATGACGCCTGATATGGCGAATTTCATTGGCAATGTGCATGGTGGGGATTTGCTCAAGATGCTTGATCAGGTCGCCTATGCTTGTGCCAGTCGCTATAGTGGTAATTATGTGGTGACACTGTCTGTCGATCAGGTGATGTTCCGTGAGCCGATATATGTGGGTGAGTTGGTTACTTTTGCAGCCAGTGTCAACTATGTTGGTAACACCTCAATGGAAGTAGGTATCCGCGTCGAAGCAGAAGATGTGCGTGGCCGTACTGTCCGTCATACCAATAGTTGTTACTTTACGATGGTGGCTATCGATGACAATGGTAAACCAACCTCTGCACCGCCACTTGATATCAAAAACAAGATGCAACAGTGTCGAGCGGATGCGGCTAAAGAACGAAAGAAACTGCGTATGGAAAGCTCACATCGTCCTAGTTGTGACTTCGAAGAGGTTAATAAGCAGTTTGGCGAGAACGAAGAAAATGCCGAGGTGGAAAAGTAGCCCAAGGTATTTAGAACTATCTAAAGGTATTTAAAACTATCTGAAATCATCCAAGGGTATCTAGTTTTATTGAATTAATAATTCATACAACGACTCACTAAAAAGACACTGATATTGTAGAGCGCTTATTTTAAGCTGATGTATGTTTCAAGCCATTCATCCATGGCAAAAATTCTACTATCAATACGTTATTTCAGTGAGTCTAGCATGAGTCTAAAGCCATCTATTGCTAATCCGCAGCGCCATTTACCAGCCTCTCCTAAAGCGCAAACACCTCGCGCGCGTGGGGCAGGTAATCCTAAAATTCTAAATGACCCTGAATTAAAATATACCCTTAATCAAAGCCCTGAAACCAATGATGAGCATTCAGGCTCACTGATCACTGTGTTAATTGCAGTCGGGGCCAATCTAGTTATTGCAATCGCAAAAACCGTTGCCGCCTTTATGACAGGCTCAGCCTCCATGATTGCAGAGGCAGCTCACTCATGGGCAGATGCTGGTAATGGTACTTTGCTCATCGTCGCAGAAAAAAAATCTATCAAACCTGCTGACAAAAGCCATCCGTTAGGCTATGGCAAAGAGTCTTATGTTTGGTCTATGATTGCTGCTTTTGGTGTATTTACGGCAGGCTCGATTGTCTCTATCTATACCGGTATCAAAGAATGGAACGCTACTGAGTCTGAAGCTAACTATACGATTGGCTTTATCGTATTGGCAGTGGCGTTTGTGCTCGAAGGAATCTCATTGGTTCAGGCTTACAGACAAAGTAAAAAACATGGTGAAGCGCTCGATATCAGTGCACTTGGCTATGTCGTAGATACATCTAACCCAACGTTGCGCGGTGTATTCTTTGAAGATTTAGCAGCGGTTATCGGTTTGGTGATTGCCGCTGCTGCTATGGGTATGCACGCTTATACGGGCGAACCGTATTGGGATGCATTAGGGTCTATCATTGTTGGTCTACTATTGGGCGTCGTCGCCATATTCTTAATCAGTCGCAACCGAGATTTCTTAGTCGGGCATAGAGTCACTGACCGTATGCACGAATACGTTTTGAGCGAACTGCTAAATCATCCAGATATCGATAGTGTGTCCTATCTACACCTAGAATGGGTCGGCCCAAAAAAGATATTTATGGTGGCGGCAGTAGATATCGCAGGGAATCAAAAAGAAGAACATATCGCTCAGAAGTTTGAAGAGATTGAAAATTTATTCAGAGGTAACCCAGTCTTTCAAGAGGCTATCTTGACGCTGTCAGAACCTAACGCTGAGCTACTAAGTTTAAAGAATATTTAATCTGGGGTTTGATGAATTGAATATGTAATATGTATGTTTTATCGAATGCTTCTAAGTATTCTTTTTAAATTAACAAAACACCAAACAAAAAAAAGCCGTCAATCATGACGGCTTTTTTTTATGACTCTAGTACTTAGTAATTATTTAACTTAAACGATACTATTTTTTCGGCGCGTTTGCGCCGATGAACCATGCATCTTTATCGATGATACGGCTAGCTTCTGTAAATAAGTCAGCGGTGTCTTCATCACCTGCATCGCCAGCAGTAGCAATCGCTTCACGCAATGTCTCGGCTACTTTCTTGTAGCGGCTTGTTAGCTCACGAACATGCTGATCTACTTCAGTGATGTCGGTTGGGTAGTCATCTAGGATAGACTCTTTGACTACGCGACTTGCCAAACCGTTTGGTTGGCCGCCCAGGATCACAATACGCTCTGCGATAGTATCTGATACTTCAAGGATACGATCTGATGTCTCATCTAGTAATTGATGCACACCGATAAAGCCAGTGCCTTGTAGATTCCAATGGCACTGTTTGCCATCTAAGGTTAAGTCGATAACATTTGCTAGGTTAGCGTTTAGCAAATCAATCATTTTTTTCGCAGTTTCGTCTGAAATACCACTTGCGTAACGTTCTCTCATATTTTACTCCGTCATTTATTTAAAATTATTATATTGAATGAAAGTTCAATGTATTTTTATTGGTTTTCTATTCGATGACAATTAAGTTAAAGCTAACAATATGAATTGCTATAAAGCTATCCATTCATTAGTACTGATCACTAGTACTTGAAAGTCATCAACTTGTTAATTCAAGAATGATAATAACAGCTTAACTCAGTGTTGGAACCCTTGAGTGTTAGGCTTTGTTGAGTGGTCGTGTAACGAGTTTGTTAACCATGAAAAGCTTTGTAAATTTATCGAATACTGTGTGCGTTTTTTATAACGATGTAAGTTTTATCCGCTAATATTAAGCATTAACTTTTGATAAATCGTACATTTATATACTCACTTTTTGGTCAGCGAGAGAGCGTTTCGACTATAGGATAAGACTTCTTATTTTCCTTTAAAAACCGCTGCTCAGACCCCATATTGTTATAAACCTTAAGAAGAAGAAAGCCATTATGCGAATGCCTGAACCGCGCTCATCGCGTCAGTTAAATCAATTGGCCACTCAGCTCCAAGGCGAAGCTGAAATTAGTGGTGTTAATGCGTCAGGGACGCAAATATCAAGTCGTGCCTTTGAGATGGTTACTGATTTTGAGCCAGCAGGTGACCAGCCACAAGCTATCAAAAAGTTAGTCAACGGTATCAATTCGGACATGGACGAACAGTTGCTACTAGGTGTGACTGGTTCTGGTAAGACCTATACCATGGCAAAGGTCATCGCTGAAACTCAGCGTCCAACCATTATTATGGCGCACAACAAAACGCTAGCCGCTCAACTATATGGCGAGTTCAAATCGTTCTTTCCTAATAATGCGGTCGAATATTTTGTCAGCTATTATGATTATTATCAGCCAGAAGCGTATGTCGCTGCTAGTGATACCTTTATCGAAAAAGACAGCGCCATCAATGATCATATTGATCAGATGCGCCTGTCAGCCACGCGTGCTTTATTAGAGCGTCGTGATGCGATTATTGTCGCTTCGGTATCTTGTATCTATGGTTTGGGTGATCCAGAAAGCTATCTAAAAATGCTACTGCATGTCGTTGTGGGCGATAACATTGACCGTACGGCAACCATCAAGCGTTTGGTTGAGATGCAGTACACGCGTAATGAGCTAGATTTTGGTCGTGGTACGTATCGCTTGCGTGGAGAGCTGTTAGATATCTATCCTGCTGAGTCTGAGCAGCTAGCCGTACGCGTGCATTTATTTGACAACGAAGTCGAGAAAATCACGTGGTTTGATCCTTTAACGGGTAAGACGGTGCGCAGCGTGCCACGTATTACCATTTATCCAAAGTCGCACTATGTGACGCCGCGCAATAAGTTAGAAGCTGCTAGCCATACGATTCGTGCTGAGCTAGAGCCGCGTTTAGAGTATTTCCGTGACAACAACAAGCTGATTGAAGCACAGCGTCTCAAAGAGCGTACACAGTATGACTTGGAGATGATTCAGCAGCTTGGTTACTGTAATGGTATCGAAAACTACTCACAGCATCTCTCTGGCCGTCCATCAGGGGAAGCGCCGCCGACGTTGTTTGATTATATTCCAGAAGATGCCTTACTATTCCTTGATGAGTCGCATGTGACGGTTTCGCAGATTGGCGCGATGTATAAAGGCGATAGATCACGCAAAGAAAACTTGGTCAATTATGGTTTTAGATTGCCAAGTGCGATGAATAACCGCCCGATGAAGTTTGAAGAATGGGAACGTATCAAGCCCAAAACCATTTATGTCAGTGCCACGCCAGCATTGTATGAGCTCGAGCATAGCGAGCAAGTCGTAGAGCAAGTTGTCCGTCCGACGGGTCTGATTGATCCTGAGATTGAGATACGTCCTGTCTTGACGCAAGTTGATGATGTACTATCCGAGATTACCAAACGCCGTGAAAAGGACGAGCGTGTACTGATTACCACGTTGACCAAGCGCATGTCGGAAGATCTGACCAGTTACCTTAAAGAGTACGACGTAAAGGTCGCTTATCTACATTCGGACATTGATACTGTCGAGCGTATGCAGATTATCCATGAGCTCCGTACTGGCGTGCATGATGTGCTGGTCGGTATCAACTTATTACGCGAGGGCTTGGACATGCCTGAGGTATCTTTGGTAGCGATATTTGATGCTGATAAAGAAGGCTTCTTGCGTTCAGAGCGTTCGCTTATTCAGACGATTGGTCGTGCAGCGCGTCACTTAAACGGTAAAGCCATTCTCTATGCTGATCGTATTACACCAAGTATGCAAAAGGCGATAGATGAGACGGATCGTCGCCGTGATAAGCAGATTGCCTTTAACCTTGAGCATAACATCACGCCAAAAGGTGCTCGCCGTAGTATCACGGACAAGATTGATACGGGCGAAAGCTTGGATGCCAATGACAATCAAGCTATCCCAGTTAAGAGTAACTTGCCAGATGTCGATATCAATATCTTGCGTAGCCCCGATCTGCTTGCCAAAGAAATCAAACGTCTAGAGAAGCAAATGCAGCAAATGTCGCGTGATTTGAAGTTTGAAGAAGCAGCAAAAACGCGTGATAAAGTGCTGGAGCTAAAAGCACATTTAATCTGATAACTTGGGTCGAATATTGAAGCTAAAAAGAGGCTAAACAATAGCGAAGGTGAGGTGCTTTTTAAGTACCTCACTTTTTTATGGTTTATTCAATATCGGAACGTACAGAATACTTGTAATACAACGCATTGCCACTTACCATATCCGCATAAATCTCACCATCCATATAACATTTCAAAAATTTAGGTCATAAGCGAATAAGCCGAGTACGTGTAATGTTCTTGGTAGGCTAGGCTTACTGTTTTTATAGATCACATTATAAACATAGACTGAATTTTTGGAATGGACATAATCTAGGCGTATTATTCACTGTGCTTACCAACAACTTAATAGAATTAAACTCTAACGAAAATTCACTCGGCATGTCAGATGCTGCCAAACAAGCCGTTATCGACTCTTTAGACATCAGCTTTCGCTATCCCGATGACCAACGTGCGGCGCTGATTACCAAAGTTGCTGAGATAAATGATGTGACAGAGAGTCAAATTTCTCTAGGCAGTGGCTCTAGTGAAAATATTCGTACTGTCGTCCAAATGCTACAAAATCAAGCATTAGTAGCAGGAAAAAAATTCCAAGTTATCGTGCCGCATCCAACCTTTGCCTATGCTGAATTATATGCGACGTCCATCGATGTGCCTGTGGTAAAAGTACCGCTGACCACTGAAAATTACGCCTTTGACTTGCAAAGTATGCAAAAAGTCGCTGATGACTTTGACGGTATTAGCTTGTTTTATCTGTGCAATCCAAACAACCCAACGTCGACTATTACTGACACAGTAAAGCTCAAAGAATGGGTAGGAAATGCAACAAGTAACCATTACTTTTTATTAGATGAAGCTTATTCAGAGTATGTGACTGATCCAAGTTTTGAGAGTGGTGTTGCATGGATACGAAAGGAGTACTCAGAAAATGTCATTGTGGTGCGTACTTTCTCAAAACTATGCGCACTTGCGGGCATGCGTGTCGGCTATGCAGTTGCTAGCCCGCAAATGATTGCTAGATTAGAAGCATTCATCTCGATTGATAATACTAACTTATCAGGCGCTGTAGCTGCATTAGCAACTCTAGATGATGAAGATTTTCTAGCATTGAGCTTACGTACAGCCAATCAATCACGTCAACTGGTTGAGCAAACATTAGATGAGCTTGGTTTACGCTATTTGCCATCACAGGCAAGCTTTATATTTCATGAGATACAAGGCGATGTGCAAGCCTATATCGATAGAATGCGTGAGCATGGTATTGCGGTCGGGCGTGAATTTGCGCCAATCACTGGCTTTAATCGCTTAACACTTGGCAGACCTGATGAGATGGCGGTATTTGTAGGGGTACTCAAATCATTTCGTGAAAAGGGTTGGGTCTAGCTAAATTAGTTAATGTAGTTCAATAATATAAAAAGGAAGTTGCTTATTGGCAGCTTCCTTTTTTGCTGAATCTATTTTTCTGGTTCTGTTTCGTTGGATCTATATCCCATTCAAAATCAATCGCACATTTTTACCAACATCAAACGCAGTTTTACATATCGCACCTTAACTAATCTAACGCTATCTTATAGGATAACTGAGTAAAGCATGACCCGTTAATCACGCAGATGAATACTGGGTAACAGTCACAGCGCTCGGCATGCTCACGTATCTTATAATTATAAAGTTAGGGATGTACCTATGTTCGATATCAAATCATTTTTTAAACGAGAAGTAGAAAAAAAGCTTATCAATGTAGATGACTATATTTTTATGCCAGAACGCGTAGAGATGGAAATTGAAGGTGGACTTTTAAATTGTGTGTTGAATAGTGATGGTCGCGTAGATATTTTTTATAGTAAAGACGGTGTCACTGAGGTGGGTTCGGCGTCGCGTAAGCACCCATTTACAGCATTTGAAAAAGAGCTATATCATGGTATTTATGATGACGTGATTAATGATTTAATTAAGGAAGTAGATAAAATTATTGATAGCACCTCGAAGTATTTTCGTCGTAGCCAATCGTTGCCTTTTACTGCTTCTATAACGTCTCAACCATCTGACACAAATAAATTTTAGGCTAATTAATTGAAATAAAATTCAATCTTTACTAATCTAAGCTTATGGTTCTTATATTTCGTCTAACTATCTGAGGTAGCCGGTACTTTGACGTTATTAATAGGTCGGGATTGACTTGCCTCAACTAAATGATTTGCCTTATTTCGAGTTACTAATCCTTTGGCAAAATATATACTAGCATTACGTTTCTTTAGAGTGTTTGTATAATGCCACTCACACTGGAAAGCCTTTTCAGTAATGTCTAATAACATGTAACCATGTTCAGTATGATTATTGAACTTTTGGTGAGGATTTATATCTTGTCCAGCAAGTTCATTAGATCTAAAAGAGGTCATAGATGGGCAAACAAATTCTACGGCTATCGATCCATTGCCACTGTCTGGATCATAACTTGAAATATCGAAAGGATTTTTACAAATATCGAAAGCAAGTGAAGCATGGATATCACCGCTCAAGAATATAATGTTATCTAGAATGTTATCTTCGATAAAGTCCAGTAAACGGTTTCGTGCACTAGAATAACCATCCCATGAATCACTTGAAAACTTTCCCGACTTTCTCTTAAATGGTGCTACAATTACTTGTTGACCAAGTATATGCCAAGTAGCACTACGGCTCTTACCTTTCATTAGTTTTTGATATAACCAATTTTCTTGCTCTATTCCAAGTAATTGTCGTTTAGGCTTGTTAGTATGAGTCAGGTTTTGTTTCTGACGACCAAATATACGCGTATCTAACATACTCAAATCAAATAATTTGCCAAATTCGAAATTTCTATAGATTCGTAGCTGACTATCAAGTGAGTTAGTATTATCGTCTCGAATAGGCATCCATTCATGATAAGCCTGAACCGCAGCCATTTTACGTTCTAGGTAATTTTTTGAAATAGATTTACTATTTTTATCACCGTTTTTCCATACATTGTCTGCTATTTCGTGATCGTCCCAAACGGTTATAAAAGGGCGTTGGCGATGACATTCCTGAAGATCGGTATCAGTACGGTAACAAGCATAACGTTGGCGATAATCTTTTAAACTAAAAATTTCGTTTTTAGGGTATATAGGACGCTCTTCTGTTAATGATTGATCACGATAGACACCTTCTGCGTGCTCATAAATATAATCGCCTAAATGTAAGACCGCTGATATATCTGCTTGTTTAGCAATATTAGCATAGCCGTTGAAATAACCGAAACCGTAATTAGAGCAAGAAACTACGGCTAAACGTACACGTCCTACCTGACTTGATGACAATTCTGAATGCGGCAATGTACGTGTACGGCCAACAGGGGAAATGTAACCTAATGCTTGAAATTTATAGTAATATGTCCTATTAGGTTTAGGAAGGTGCGGATCAACTTTAATTGTAAAATCTGACTCTGAAGTAGCTAATGCTTTTCCTTTGGCAACAATATTTTCGAAATTTTGGTCTGTCGCAACAATATATTCAACGAAAATACTGGTGTTATTAGTATTGCTTTCATGAGTAACCCGTGTCCACAATATAACTCTATCTGCTAGAGGATCACCGCTTGCGACACCATGTACAAAAATAGATGTACTTTGATGATTTGAATCAGTAAAACTTGATTTGGAAGCTTTGAGCTGGGTTAATAGTGTACCAGCCATGGTTAATTGGCCACTAATTTTTATAAACTCGCGCCTTCTCATCATTGGTCCTTAATCGAATAAATAAATAAGTCAGTCAGGTGTATTCATATCTTGATTATATGGCCTAGCTATACTATCAGAAATAGTTCAACCTATGCGTTATATAAGATATATCATCTTAACCTTCGATTTATTGAACAAAGCTTGTATAGCAGCTCTGTAGAGATTTGGCGACGACTTGTGCGACTAACTGAGTACGGTACTGAGAGTCAATCGCGGCATTGCCCAGCTCAACAATCGTCACTTGCTGTGGTGCTTGCTCACTGACACAGCCACAAACATTGGTTTTAACAGATTCTTGCTGTGCTTCTGTCATGGCGACGCTTGCAACACGCCACGCGTTTTGTTTTTCAATTTGGCTACGGCATTGGTTGTCGATCGCAGCTCTGAAAACATTCATACCGATCTCATTTGCGGTACCGATTGCTGTACCTGTACCGTTGTTTGTCGCACCTGTTGTGGTACATCCCGCCAAGGCAAAAGTCGCTAGCATAATCGTTGAAGCCAAGATTTTTTTCATAAGTTATTCCTTTAAGGTGTCTGTCATAAATAAAGCTGTATATTATCAGTAAAACCTAGCAATGACATCATTAACCACAAGCGCATTTTATTTTGCAGCTCTATAACCTATCTGTATAAACCACAAAAAAGCCAGCTAAGTAATCACTTAACTGGCTTGATATAGACTAGGCTATTCGGCTTATTTACACATTTTTGCCATGTTCTTTTTGCTGAATATCTTTTGCCAATTTATAGCATTCATTGATATGATCATTAGCAATTTTCTTAAAAATCGTATAGCCCATCGTTGCAGCAACCAATTGACCGCCAAGTGGGATAAACTTGGTCACTTGTTTGGCAGCGATACGACCACCGAAACCTTGAATGGTTTTTTTGACAATGCCACGTGTTGCCATTAGACCAGCGAAATCTACCGTACGATCTTTTACTGCGCTCCAGTGCACTTCGCGAGATTCCAAGTTAATGGCTGATTGACGGTCTTCAATGAGACCGAAACGCTCACTAATTTCTGGAATCAACTGCGTCAACATCCCCGCGTCAACTGCCACATCAAAAAATGGTACTGGCACAACCGCTACACCAGCAGAAACTCTAGCGCGTCTTTTTACCATTCCCTGACATTCTTTTTTAACTTTATCAAGGTCTAGGTTAGGGTCGATAGTATTTGGAAGTTTTTCAGCAAGTGGCGTGGTTTTCATAAAGTGTCCTTATAAATAATTAAAATATAAATGATAAAAAGTTCAATAGATAACAAATCCTTCAGTTGCTTACTATTTTATGGATTTATGCGTGGCTTACAATCATTGCTTTGTAGCAAAATGAATGAAATTACTCACACTGTGCACCTTTTTTGTAAGTGATTAAATGAAGGTGGTTTGTATAAGCTATAAAAATGGCAGTCTGAATTATCACTAATATATGGGCATCATTCATCAGGTTGCACAATGCCTAATGATATACAAAGGTAGTATAAATTGTCATTGTGAGCCTCTACTAAAGCCAGTAGAATACCCTCATGCTAAATTTAACCCCCCGTTATACTAGCACTCGCATCGACGAGTTGCCCGCCGCGCTGCAACCATTTGCCGCTCAATCATTCACGCTTGCCCGTCTGTATGCAGGGCGAGGTATCACTGCGCCTGATGAGCTGGAGACTAGCCTATCAGGTCTATTGCCTGCTGAGGCCCTACACGGTGTCACAGAAGCCGTGCGCTTATTAGATATGGCCATTGATGAGCATCAGCGTATCTTGATCGTTGGTGACTTTGACTGTGATGGTGCCACCAGTACAGCCTTAATGATGCGCGCGCTCACAAAGATGGGTGCGGTCGTTGATTTCCTAGTACCAGATCGTTTTAAGTACGGTTATGGCCTGACGCCAGAGATTGTCGAGTTAGGTATTGAGACTTTTCAGCCAGACGTGATAGTGACGGTTGATAATGGTATCTCAAGTCATGAGGGTGTAGCGCGTGCCCAAGCTGATGGCATCACAGTGATTATCACTGACCACCATCTCACGACCAAAGAGACGCCACCTGCCGAAGCGGTAGTCAATCCCAATCAGCTAGGTTGTGACTTTGCTAGTAAGGCATTGGTCGGAGTTGGAGTCGCGTTTTATGTGCTCGGACGATTAGCAAAGCTACGCCGCGAAGCTGGCAAGTCTACGGTACAGGTGAGCCAATATTTAGATTTGGTCGCACTTGGGACGATTGCAGACGTTGGGGTACTGGATAAAAACAACCGTATCTTGGTACATCATGGATTATCAGCTATTCGTCAAGGCCGCTGCTGTATGGGGATATTGGCATTGCTTGAGCAAGCGGGCCGTGATCCCAAGCAGCTTCATGCACAGGATTTCGGTTTTGTATTAGGCCCACGTATCAATGCTGCTGGGCGTATGGATAATATGCGAATTGGTATCGAGTGCTTATTGACTGAAGACTGGAGTACTGCACAACGTTTGGCACAAGAGCTTGAGCAGCTGAATCGTACGCGTCGTCGTGTAGAGGGCGAGATGCGTACGCAAGCCGATAGTATCGTACAAGCATTGGCTAATAAAGATGATAGCGACGAGAGTGTGAGTGGCGATATCAAGGATAATGATAATACTAGTAACGATGACACAATTACTCAAGCGCTTGTTACTCAGAATGTGGCTACTCAAGCTGTCTCTACTGCTAAAGCCAGCAATGCAGGCGCGCGTAGTATTATCCTGTATCAAGATGACTGGCATCAAGGAGTCATTGGCATTGTCGCTGGTCGCTTAAAAGAAAGCCATTATTTACCCAGTATCGTATTTGCACCAGCAGATACTGAACAAACCGATGAAGATAGTGCCATTAAAGGCTCTGCACGTTCTATCGCTGGCGTACATATCCGTGATGCGATTGAACAAGTTGCTGAGCGTTATCCAGACTTAATCAGTCATTTCGGCGGGCATGCGATGGCAGCAGGCCTGACCCTCAAGCGCCGTAACTTTGAGGCATTTGTCACCGCTTTTAATGAAGTGATGGCTCAGATGGATGATGAGGTATTTGCAGAGCAAAAATTCACCGATGGACCTTTGCAAGCGAGTGACTTTAGCTTATGGTTTGCTGAGCATTTAGCCGATGCCAGTATCTGGGGTCATGGGTTTGCGCCACCGATATTTGACGGTGTGTTTGAGGTATTGAGCTTTAAGATTTTAAAAGACAAACATCTTAAGTTATCGCTGCGTTATCCAGACGTTCAATATCCGATAGAGGCAATTTGCTTTAACTTCGATAATGAGGCGTGGGATTACCGTGCTAAGCAAGTCCATTTGTTATTTCAGCTAGACATCAATGAATGGAATGGCAAACAAAGCTTACAGCTGATGGTCAAGGATTTGGCTGTGGTAGAGCAAGGGTAAAGCGACAATGTCAAACCGATAATACTAAACGCGCTCAAATATGGGCGCGTTGGTATTTTTGAAATGAAGACACGCTCTAGTATCAGTATTTCCACTCTAGTGTAGGGAACTGCCAATCGTAACGAATGGCCAGCATACGCAAAGTAAAAATCGTACTCATCGTAGAGATGTCAGCTACCCAATCTGTCACGCCTAAATTCTTTAGAGCAAAGTACAGAACCCCACCCGTCAACGCTGCCGTAATATAAATCTCTTGCTGCAGTACCAATGGAATCTCATTGCAAATCATATCGCGAATGATGCCACCAACTACGATGGTAATCACACCTAACAATAGCGCTACAGGTACATTGGCACCCATACTATCAGCGACTTTGATACCGATCAGCGTAAATGCTGATAGACCAATGGTGTCAGATAGTTTGAGGAATTTATCCACTCGTCTGGAGTTTGGATGAAAAAATATCTGCATCGCTAAGGATGAAATCGTAATAAGGGTCAGATAGCTCATATCTACCATCCAAAATAACGGATGGCGATCGAGAATGACATCACGTACCGTGCCGCCGCCGATAGCAGTGACAATAGATACGAGCAGACAGCCGAAGACATCGAAGTTTTTGTGCTTAGCAAGTATCGTTCCTGAGACGCTACAGGCGATGATGCCAATCATATCGAAGAAATATATCAAAGAGCGCGGGTCAAAAGTAGTGATCAGTACGGTAGGGTCCAATACGATAGCCAACATGGGCAGTTCTCACTATTTTCAATTATTGTCAGTCAAACAAAGGCTATCTCAGCAGAGTCTTGCTCAATTAATCAGTTTACGAGCCGAATAGAAGGCAGATGCCAGTCGAATCTGAGCGCGAGCATACGTACTGCAAAGATCACAAACAGCATAATAAATTCGTTGAGACTGGCACCGACTTCGAAATACTGTAAGCATAAATAAGTCACAGACCCTGCGATACTGGCAGTAATATAAATCTCACGCTGTAGTACCAGCGGAATCTCATTACAAATGATATCACGTAGCAAACCACCAATAATGGCGGTCCAGACGCCCATCATAATAGCAATAAGGGGAGACATGTCTAGGGTCAAGGCTACCTTAAAACCAATGACACTAAAAGCGGCCAAACCAATGGCATCAAAGAGCTTTAACGCATTATCAATCTTATGATAAAGGTGAAAGAATATTTGTAAAATAAGGGAGGTCACCGTGATAACGATCACGTAATTAAGATCAGTCATCCAAAATAGAGGATGACGGTCGAGAGCCATATCACGTAATGTACCACCGCCGATGGCATTGACCATCGCTACCAAGATACAACCAGCAATATCAAAGCCTTTATGCTGCGCAAGTAAAGTCCCTGCAATCGCGCAGGCAACAATGCCAACCATGTCCAATAAATATAATAGAATATCAGGAAAAATCAAAGCATTACCCATGGTTATAGTGCCAAATCGAGATCATCAAAGTGATAGGTGTTTTTTAGGCGATTATTCAATGCATGACTTTAACGAAATAGGCGTAGTGTTGTAGTGCCATTTAACCGTCTTTTGCAAAGAATATCAGCCCTACAATAATCAGCCCTATACCGACCAGTCCCATCGCCGAAGGTATGGCGTTATCTAACAATAATATACCCCCAATCAAAGCAAAGATAACTTCACTGGCTTGGGTTGAGTCAACGCCTGCAACCTCGCTTGAAGTAACAGCTTGCTCGCGCGCATACAAAAATATAGTGGTCGCTGCCACGCCTGCTAATAGAGCAACGAGCAACGTATTGATTATTTGTGAGGCGTGGGGCTGGTCAGGGCGCACTATAATGCCCAAAAACAGCCAAAATGGCAAACACCCAAGAGTCATTAGCCACACTTTGTTAAAGGCATTTTGCAGTAGCGTGGTTTCGATAGAAGGAATACGAGCAATTAGATTTTGTAGGGATGAGGTTGCCGCAGTGTTGTTACTTTGAAGTACGCTATCAATATCGGTGGCATCATATGTCGTAGCGGGCAAATCATAAGCTTCGGATATGAGCGGTTCACTCTGCTCACTGATATCAATACCAACACTGATGCTAGCTCGTTGAACGTTTAAATCTGCTGCCTTCTGTAATTCAGTATTGCGCTGGCGGGCATTATGAGAAGCCTGCCAAACCAGCTGGTTGCCAATTGGGTAGCTAAAAGCAGCGATAAGAGCAGGTAGCGCACCGTAAAGCAGCATGTCAGACATGGGGACGGTGTCGGTTATAGAAGCAGCATGCAGACCTTCACTGATATTGACGAGCGCCACACCGATAAAGACAATGACAGCATATACGATGAATTTTTTGTCAAAACGTTGACCAAATGCCAATAGCACAAGCAAACTGGTGACGACGGTAAACATAAAGGTAGCTGCTACTACCCATCCCGCAACATGATCTGCGGCATAGCAAATACCAGTATAAAACAGTCCAAACCCAATACTGCCAGTAATGCACCAAAAGCCCCAATGCTGAAGAAAAATTCTCATTAGCGCTTTAACACGACCAAAGCCATGTTGTATCGCAATAATGACGGTAATAATTAACAGCATAAAGACATAGCGTAGACTCGCTGACCAAAACCAATGTCCACCTGCGCTACTCATAAGCTCATTTAAGATAAATGTCGAGCTAAAAAACGCACCTGCTAGCAAGCCCAATAAAATGAGTTTGATCATACCGCTACCTTATCCATGGCACTCAACGTGTTCACACTTTCTGTTTGTTACTTGCTGATAGTTACTTGCCTTTGGCATCTGCCCAAATGATTTTGTGCAATTGCAGCTGAAAGCGAACTGGCAAGGCATCAGCCAACATCCATTCTGCCAGCTCGCGCGCCAATATAGGTACTTCAGGGCTGAGTTGTTCATCGACATCATCTGCGACGTTAAACATTGGAGAGAACCACACCGTGCCGACCAGTTCGTTTAGCTTATACTCGGTCAATTTAGCTTTTGCCCAGTCGTAATCTGTACGATTCATAATGACAAACTTGATTTGATCGTGCTGAGTGAGATGGTCGAGGTTTGACCATAGATTTTTATCGACCTCACCTGAGCTTGGTGTTTTGAGATCCATTACCTTACTGACTGCTGTTGGCACATTTTCTACCGTGAGCGCGCCTGCGGTCTCAAGGGATATCTCATACCCATCGCTCAACAAACGTTTCATCAATTCAATGGCATTTGGCTGTGCTAATGGTTCACCACCAGTCAGACAGATGCGCTTGCACGGATAACCTTTGATGGTTTCTATGATGGTTTCTAATGATTGACGTTCGCCGCCAGTAAAAGCATATTCGGTATCACAATAGACGCAGCGCAGCGGACAGCCTGTTAGACGTACAAATATCGTCGGCAAGCCTGAAGTGATTGCCTCACCTTGTAAGGAATAAAAAATCTCAGTCAGACGCAACCCTGCTTCAGGGTCAGTGACAGGGATAGCGGCGGTGCGTAATGATGATTCACTCATAATATTTCAAATACAGTTAAAGGTCGATAAGGCGATGAAGCGCTTATCAATCGTAATAAAAAGGCAGGGGATGGTACGAATGATTTTGTGTTTGTATAGAGACAAACTAAAAGAGGATTATAACGTAACGCGTTATATTAAGCTGCAAAAAAGATGCTGGAGTCATCCCCCAGCATCTTCATATAAAACAATATTATGTACCAAATAATGGTACGTGCCAAATATTTAGGCTAGGCGTAATAGCTCGTTTACTGATGTTTTTGCACGAGTTTGCGCGTCAACTTTTTTCACGATGATGGCAGCGTACAAGCTGTGCGTGCCATCTTCTGACGGTAAGCTACCTGGTACGACAACAGAACCTGCTGGTACACGGCCACGATGAATCTCGCCAGTCTCGCGATCATAGATGCGCGTTGATTGACCGATATAGACACCCATAGAGATGACAGCGCCTTCTTCAACGATAACGCCTTCAACGATTTCAGAGCGCGCACCGATGAAGCAGTTGTCTTCGATGATAGTAGGGTTGGCTTGCAAAGGCTCTAATACGCCACCGATACCAACGCCGCCTGACAGATGCACGTTTTTACCGATTTGAGCACATGAACCAACAGTCGCCCATGTATCAACCATCGCGCCTTGATCGACATAGGCACCGATGTTGACGTATGACGGCATCAATACTGCACCTGCTGCGATGAATGAACCTCTACGCGCGACAGCTGGTGGTACAACGCGTACGCCTGCTTCTTTAAACTGTGCTTCGGTCCAGTTAGCAAATTTAGTCGGTACTTTGTCATAGAACTGTACGTGTTCGCCAGCGGCTTGGACGTAGTTGTCGTTTAGACGGAAAGACAATAGTACGGCTTTTTTGGCCCACTGATTGACAACCCATTCGCCATCTTTCTTTTCTGCTACGCGCAGGCTACCGTTATCTAGTTGCTCAAGTACTTGATTGATAGCATCGCGCACGTCTTGTGGCATATTAGCTGGGCTGTATTCGTTACGGTTTTCAAAGGCTTGTTCGATGGTTTGTTGTAATGACATAAAGGTTCCTAAAATGAATGAAAGGGAGGGTGATCTTAATGTTATGGTTAAAGACTTATATGACCCAGCCTAAAGAAAATTCAAGGTATGGCTTGGTCCAAAAACTTGCTTGCCGTATTGTCGCTAATTTGACCACTTTTAGCAAACGCGTTGAGGGTCTTATTGTGACAATATTGAAGGAGTTGTTTTCAGATATCTTCTCAAAACAACTCATTCATCATGATTTAATCGTCTGTCGTGTTGGTCTCTATCCACTCTAAAATATCTTGATAAACGGTCTGTTTATCTTTTTCGTGTAGCACTTCATGGCGCATATTAGGATACAGCTGAATATCAACATGACTGAAATGACGCTTGTCCAAACGCGTGACAACCCTACGTATACCGCGACCCATTTCACCAATCGGATCATCTTCACCGCTAATAAACAGCATCGGGAAGTTTTTGGCAATAGTGGTAGCCCAGTTTTTATTCAGCCCAGTATCCATAAGCGTAAACAATGTCATAAAACCATTATTGGTAAAGTCAAAACCAGTCTTAGGATCGGCTTCATAGGCTTCAATGTTTGCAGTATTTTCACTGAGCCACGCAAACTGTGAGGACGAATTGCGATCAGATAGTTGGCTGTTCAGGACTTTATTCATTACCTTGGCAAAAACTGTATTCGGTTGTCTTGGGGCGACTCTGGCCAGTAGCTTGTTAATAGGTAGTAAAACCTTGGCCAGTGGGTTGGCGTCTGCGGAACCCATTAGGATAGCACCTGTGAAATTATGCGCATGATGCTTGAGTACATTGCGCACGATAAACGACCCCATCGAGTGACCCATCACAAAATGCGGGACGTCTGGATGACGGTCTTTTAGGCTATCGGCCATGACTATCACGTCTTTCAAAAGTGACTGTACCGGATGCTCTTCACCGAAAAACCCAAGATCGGCCTCAGTCTTGATCGTCTGTCCATGACCCAAATGATCGTAAGTCGCCACAGCGATACCATTGTCTGCCAAAAACTGTGCAAAATCGCTATAGCGACCGCTGTGCTCTGCCATGCCATGCACAATCAGTAAAGTTGCGCTAATCTCGACGTCTTTGCTACTTGGTTCAAAAAAGTCATGGTGCAAGTAGTGAATATTGTCAGAAGACAAAATGTGATCGTTACTGGTATCGATACTGGTACTCATGTAATGTTCCTTGATTACTTATAATTTTCATTAACGGTTTTGACGATGTTTCTCAAATAATGGGTCAAGCAACGCAATTTATCATGCGGCTCTTATACTGTCCTATTGTACTGGGCGATGATAAATAATTTCACCTTATTTTATGATTTTAATTCAGTTATACAAAATATCGCTCTAACAATAACGGTTGATGCAGTGACTATCGCTGAGTCTGTATAAGCTACATGAGCCATTTACGCTCTTACTGTTCGCCCGCAACAGACTGGTCTTATTTATATGATACTTTTAAATGAGTTTTTAAAGTCATTTATATCAATCAACATTCCATCAAATATTAACAGCAACTAACCGCCAACCGCTTTGATAAAATCATCTATGACAAAATTTTTACCGAAAAAGACACTACTATTGGCAGGCGCAGGTCATGCTCATATTGGCATGTTGCGCCAACTTAGCGCAGCGCGTTTAAAAGACGCTGATACTATAGAGGCGAACATTCACTTAATTAGTGAGCAACCGCAAACCATCTATTCTGGCATGTTACCGGGTTGGATGGCAGGGCATTATCAATTGCATAATATCAGTATCGATGTCAAATCGCTTTGTGTGCGAGCAGGCGTGCACTTTATCCAGCAGTCGCTTGTACAAGTAAACGCAGCGTCAAACAAGGTGGTTACGACTGGTGATGAACAAACGAATTTTGATTACGATGTGTTGTCTTTAAATACGGGGGCAGATACAGACATGCGTTGGCTATGTGGCCACAATGGCTGCAACGAGCATAAAAGCGATAGTGATGATAGAAATGTTGGCGCTGTTAATACCTATGCTAATACTGACGTGATTGCCATACGACCGTTATCAACATTTATCATTCAATGGCAGCAGATTCTAAAGGCCGCTCAGCAGTCTGAAAAGTATCAATTGGCTATTATTGGGGCAGGTGCTGCGGCAATAGAATTGGTGATGGCAGCTCAAGTCGCGCTACGGAATATCAATCGTAATCATCAAGTGACATTAGTATGCGGTGAGAACCTATTGTCAGGGTTTAACTCAGGCTTTCGACAGCGGGTCATTAAGCAGTTACATCGTCATGACATTACGATAATTCGAGAACGAGCGACCGATTATCGTGATGGTAAATTATCGACCACCCATAAATCATTGCCCATAAATGCTGTCATCGCTGCGACTGGCGTCATAGGGTCGGCATGGACAGCTTCTACGGATTTGGATATAGAAGGTGATGGGTTTGTCGCGGTAAACGATAAGCAACAGAGCGTCTCTCATCCTAATGTGTTTGCGGTTGGTGATGTGGCGACACGAATCGATAAATACGTGGCGCACTCGGGGGTTCACTCGGTGCATGGTGGTGCTGTCGAAGCTGATAACTTATTGGCCTATCTGGGTAACAACGTAATGAAGAGCTATCAGCCAAAGTCGCGCACGCTATATCTGCTGTCTTGCGGTGATAAATACGCCATTGGTAGTTGGGGTAATGTAAACCTACAAGGTCGCTGGGTATGGCGTCTCAAGAAGTATATCGATAAGCAATTCATCGAAGCTGATAAGAACTAACGAAGGTTAATGCTCATTTGGAATAAACCATAAAATCCATATGATTAGTTGTCAATGCTTATTGATAATCAGGTATGATTGATTAGATAAACCGTAAAGTGAGCAATCAGGTTTTACGTTGTAAATCTTATAAATAAACAGTAAAAGCAATGCGCTATCTGTGTTTTCTAATCTTTAATGTCACGTTGCTATCCTTTTTTAGTTGTACTGCTAACAGGATTTTAGACCACCATGAAATCAACTATCGAGCTACTTGAGCATACGGATTTTCCAGCGATAAAACGACGTCAATTGACGATATTGCAAGTCAATATGGGCTACTTATGCAATATGTCTTGCGTACATTGTCATGTGGCTGCCAGCCCTTATCGTACTGAAATGATGTCACGTGAGTTGGTTGAGCTGATACCAGAGGTATTACAAGCAAAAAACATCGATACGCTTGATTTGACGGGCGGTGCGCCTGAAATGCATGAGGATTTTAAGTATTTGGTCAAGGCCGCTCGGGCATTAGGTGTCAAAGTAATAGACCGCTGTAACCTGACTATTCTGATGGAAGAGGGTTATGAGGATATGGCGCAGTTTTTAGCAGATAACCAAGTGGAAGTGGTGGCATCTTTGCCTTGTTATTCCTTAGAAAACGTAGACAAACAGCGCGGCAAAGGTGCGTTTGACGACAGTATATTGGGGTTGCAAAAACTCAATCAGTTGGGCTATGGCAAGCCTGACTCAAATTTAACATTAAACTTGGTCTACAACCCGCAAGGCGCGACGCTGCCGCCCAATCAACAGCAGCTTGAAGCCGACTATAAGCGTGAGTTAAAAGCGCACTTTGATATTGATTTTAATCATCTATTTGCCCTAACCAATATGCCGATTCAGCGTTTTGGGGCGGTGCTGTTGGCAAAAAACCAGTTCCACCCGTATATGGATTTGCTCAAAGCTAATTATATGGCTGCCAATTTGGCCGAGGTCATGTGCCGTTCGACCATTAGTGTCAATTGGTTGGGTGAGCTGTTTGATTGTGATTTCAATCAGCAGTTAGAGATACCTGTACCAAATAAAACACGGCGACACCTAAGTGATTTGTTAACGCAAAACCCCTCTGGTGATGACATTGCCATTGCTGACCACTGCTATGGTTGTACAGCAGGACAGGGCAGTAGTTGTGGCGGCGCGTTAGAAGAAGAGGCAGTAGAGCCAGTGCTAGCAGACACGCCTTAGCCGTTCTAATGTAAGTGCTTTGAATATAAGCACTTTAAACATAGGTGCTTTTAGCATACATAAAAATTTAGATAAAAAACAATCAGTGTAAACGGAGTAAGCCTTATGTCAGTATCTAACTTTTCTGCGAAGAAGTTTTTCGCCCAACCAGTGATTGCCACGACTATTTTATTAGCAAGCGTGGCTGCTCATGCTGACTTTAACCATCAGAGCTGGGATAGCTTACTAAATAAGCATGTGACCATGACCAATGGTGGCAAAGCTTCAGTGGTCAATTATGCTGGCATGAAAGCAGATCAAAGTAAGCTGATAAGCTATCTGGAAGCGATAAGCAAGGTATCTCAATCAGAGTTCAATCGTTGGAGTAAAAACGAGCAGTTGGCATTTTTAATCAACGTTTATAACGCTGGTACGGTTGATTTGGTATTGACGAAATATCCAAACGTCAAATCTATCAAAGATATCGGCGGACTATTTGGGTCACCATGGAAGCAAGAGTTTGTTTCGCTACTTGGTAAGACGCGCTCACTTGATGATATCGAGCACAATCTTATCCGTGGTTCTAAACGTTACAACGATCCGCGCATTCACTTTGCGGTCAATTGTGCCAGTATCGGTTGCCCTGCATTGCAAGATGATGCCTTTACTGGCAAGCGTTTAGACAGTCAGTTAGAGCAGGCAACGTCTAAGTTTTTAGCAGACAGTAGCCGCAACAGTCTCAAAGGCGATACGCTTAAAGTATCACCAATTTTTAAATGGTATAAAGAGGATTTTGCAACCAACTGGCGCGGCACAAAAGATTTAGCAGGGTTTCTAGGTCGTTATAGCTCGTCACTAGGATTGAGTAAAGCTCAGACAGCGGATCTCAAACAAGGCAAGATAAAAATAAGCTATAACGATTACAACTGGAATTTGAATAAAAAATAAGCCAGTTTTTAATCTTGCTCGCTGATTAACGTGACGGTATATCCATTGAACCTATCAATTATTGTTCCATTATTAAATGAAGCGGACAACTTGCCTGAGCTTATGGCTCATATTGTCCGTCTCGATCCAGCACCGCAGCAAGTGATATTGGTCGATGGTGGTTCAGTGGATGGTTCGGTTGCTATTACTAACAATGTGCTCAAAAGTACAGAGACTGCTCAATCAGCTATCAACTGGCGTATTATCGAATCTACGGTAGGGCGTGCACAGCAGATGAATGCGGGCGCTATGTTGGCAACAGGTGATGTGTTGCTATTTTTACATGCTGATACCGAGCTGCCTGCTGACGCGATAGATAATGTTCAGCAGGCAATAGCTCAGTACGATTGGGGACGTTTTGATGTCCGTTTAGACAGCCGTGAGCCATTGTTAAAAATCGTCGGGTTCATGATAAATAAGCGCTCGCGCTTAATGGGTATCGCCACTGGTGATCAAGCAATATTTATCAAAAAGTCTTTGTTCGAGCAGATTGGTGGCTATCCTGATCAGCCACTGATGGAAGATATTGAGCTCTGTAAACGGCTAAAGAAAATTGCTCGACCAGCTTGTCTAAAAAGTAAAGTCACGACCTCAGCGCGGCGTTGGCAGCAGCATGGTACATGGCGGACGATTTTTTTGATGTGGCAGTTGCGCTTTGATTATTGGCGCGGCGTATCGCCTGATGTCTTAAAGCAACGCTACTATAATTAGTGAAGTTGTTTGATTTATAAACATGATAGACAAGATAAGAAAGAGCTCGTCCTTGTACATTTGACCAATTGAGAGACCGTTATAGTGACAGCTGATTCAGCTGCAAGACAGCAAGATACCTGCATCCTTCTTTTTGCAAAATATCCCGCGCCTAATAAGGCGAAGACCCGTTTGCAGCCAGCGCTAGGGGTAGATGGTGCTGCACGTATGGCAAGGCAGCTATTACTGCATAGTATTGAGCAGGCCGTTGATACGGGGTTTTCCGTTGAGTTATGTGTGAGTCCAGCACCAACAGATCCATGCTGGCAGGTGCTTGATTTGCCCAACTCGTTGCGCTGGTCTGCTCAGGCCGATGGTGATTTGGGTTTGCGTATGTTGATAGCCAGTCAGCAAGCATTGCAACGTTTTAAAAAGGTTGTGTTAATTGGTACGGACTGTCCTAGTCTTACGTCAGCATGTATTCAGACAGCGGTACAGCAGCTAAATCAACATGATGCGGTCATGATTCCAGCAACTGATGGTGGGTATGTGTTGTTAGGATTTAAACAAGTTAATGACAGCATGTTTTCGGACATTGTTTGGAGTACGGCTAGTGTAGCCGCTGTCACCAAGCAGCGCATGGCGGCATTAGACTGGACACTTTCACTATTTGATCCTTTGCACGATATCGATGAGCCTAAAGATCTAAAGCATTTGCCGTCAGGCTGGCTATATTCTCAAATCAATATCAAAGTCGATAACGACTGATAACGGATAATTGATAACTAGGTCAATAAATTCACCAACATAGTTGTATGTTCTAAGATGATTTACTAAGATTTTTAACTGGATGGCACATTCAATAAGGATATTGTTATGCATGACGTCGTGCAAAATTACTATGGCAAAGAGTTACAGAGTACCAATGATCTAAAGACCTCGGCTTGTTGTGATATCAGCAATATGCCTGAGTGGCTCAAGCCATTACTCGCGAATATTCACGATGAAGTATTGAGTCGGTATTACGGTTGCGGTTTGGTATGTCCAGCGCTGCTCGAAGGCTGCCGAATTTTAGATTTGGGCAGTGGCTCAGGCCGAGATGTCTATGCACTAGCACAATTGGTTGGCGAGAGTGGGCACGTAGTCGGTGTTGATATGACCGATGAGCAGTTAGCCGTTGCCAAACAGCATCAAGCCTATCATGTCGATAAGTTTGGCTATGATAATGTGACATTTTTGCACGGCTATATCGAGAAACTAGATGAACTAGACCTTGAGGCTAATAGCTTCGATATTATCGTCTCAAACTGCGTTATCAATTTATCACCAGATAAAGCTGCGGTTATGGCCAGTGTGCAGCGTTTGCTGAAACCTGGTGGAGAGTTTTATTTTTCTGATGTCTATGCCGATCGCCGTATCCCGCAACACTTAATTGACGACCCAGTCTTATATGGAGAGTGCTTGAGCGGCGCGTTGTATTGGAAGGATTTTAACCGTTTGTCACGAGATGCAGGTTTCTTAGACGTACGTTTGGTTGAAGATCGTCCACTTGAGATTACAGATCCTGCTTTATCAGCTAAAATTGGTGATATTCAGTTTTTCTCTGCGACTTACCGTTTGTTTAAGATAGCATCGCTTGAGGATGCTTGCGAAGATCACGGACAAGCGGTGATATATAAAGGAACCATCGAGCAGTCACCGCATCGGTTTGATTTAGATAAACATCATGCTATCGAAGCTGGTCGGGTATTCCCAGTATGTGGCAATACGTTTCGCATGCTGAAAGAATCGCGCTTTGCACCGCACTTTGAGTTTATCGGCGATGACAGTCGCCATTACGGTATTTTTGCAGGATGCGGTGAGCTACTACCATTTAATCAACCTATGATGCTGGCATCTGGTGCAGGTGGTTGTTGCTAACATTAAAGTAATGTATTTAGCATAAATTTAAATATACATGCTCAATTATAAAAAAGGCCATTATTTTAGATAATGGCCTTTTTTGATTCAATGGGAAACAGCACGATTAAAATTAGACCGATTAGCAGTAGTCAGTTTAAGATGGAGAGTAAATATCAAGATTACGCTAGCAAGGCGGCCAGTCTAATCTTGGTATGCTCGTCCATCGCATCTATAGGTGTGACCAATGCTTGCGCAAGGGCATTGTGGGCGATTGAGTCAGGCAGTTCAGCGGCAATTAAAGCAACGGCTTCTTTAATCACTTTTTGAGCATTGTCCGCATTTTTCATTAGGTTCTGTATAGCATAGTCGGCACTGACGGCTTCTTCCGTTGGATGCCAACAGTCGAAGTCTGTCACCAGAGCTAACGTGGCATAAGCAATACTGGCTTCACGTGCCAATTTGGCTTCTGGCATATTGGTCATGCCAATAATATCTGCCTGCATCTGACGATACCATTCTGACTCTGCCCGAGTTGAGAATTGAGGCCCTTCGATACAGACATAAGTTGCTTTAGAATGACTGCTACCTTCTGCAATATCTGCTTGGTCATAAGCGCGCGTCAAGATGTCTGCTAGGGCAGGGCATAGTGGGTCAGCCATCGATACATGAGCGACGGCACCCTCGCCAAAGAAAGTACTTGCTCGCTGCTTGGTCATATCAATCATTTGATCAGGCACGACCATATCTAGTGGCTTAAGCGATTCTCGTAGAGAGCCAACTGCTGATACGGATACGATATAGCGTACCCCAAGCGTTTTTAGCGCATAGATATTGGCACGATAAGGCACTTCGGACGGGGTCAGTCTGTGGCCCTGACCATGCCGTGTTAGAAATGCGACGGTCACTCCCTCAAGCTCACCTAAGACAATATCATCAGATGGACTACCATAAGGCGTCTGTATCGTTATACTGCGTTTGTTGGTCAGTGATGACATTTGGTAGAGACCGCTGCCACCGATGATAGCAATATCAGCAGATAACGTTGCCAGTACTTCCGTGTGGGGTATTGTCATAAGGACTATCCGAATGGGTTAATAAAAGAGAGACACAGGCTAGTGCCATGTAATATCCTGAACCAAAAAATAGCTCAGATAAAATATAGCAGAACTTTTGCCCTTATAGTTATAAATCGAGATAGTTATAAATCGAGAATTCTCATTAATTTGCTATATCTAAAAATTCCTAAGAAATAATGCGATATGGCGATATTTGCTAGATATCGATAAAGGTTTACAATAGCGACAATTTTTGTTTTAATGTTTATTAAATGGAACTTTGTTTCGCATAGCAAAACATACGTATATATTAGCTCAATTAATGAATGGCCTATATTTTCTCTAATAGCTGTAAATATAAGGTATTGAAAGAAAAAGAGAAAGTAAGCTAAGGTTTATTTATTGACAGAATTACTATATTATTACTCGTCTGTAACGTATTTATGTATAAATACGGATATTGTTAAACGTATAAAACCGATTACTTCAAGGATGAATTCAATGCTTAATTCTTTAAAATCCCCATTACTTTTGTCAGCTATGTTGAGTGCTGCGCTAGGTCTAACCGCATGCTCATCTCCAAGCTCAGAGGGCAGTGATACTGCATCTGCAGATAGTGCGGCAACAGATACTGCAGCAGATAAGCTTGATACTAAATTTTTGACCATCGCTACTGGCGGCGCGTCTGGCCCTTACAACATCATTGGTACTTCATTGTCTGAAGTCTACGTCAAAACCTTTGGCGTAAACTCAAAAACTCAAACCACTGGCGCATCAGTCGAAAACGTCAATCTATTGACCCAAGGCAAGGTCGACATGGTCTTGGCATTGAGTGATGTGGTTACGGATGCTGTCGAAGGTAAAAACAACTTTGAGCAGCCAATCACTAACATTCAACAGATTGCTGTTTTGTACCCTAACGTGGTGCAAATTGTGACCTCAAAAAAATCTGGTATCAAAAACATTGAAGATTTACGAGGCAAGCGCATTGCTGTAGGCGATCAAGGTTCTGGTACAGAAGTCAATGCTCGTACTTTACTGGAAGGGTTTGGTATCACATATGATGATGTCACCGTTGATTATCTAGGCTTTGCTGAAGCCGCTGATGGTATGAAAGCAGGTAAGATTGAAGCGGCATTCTTTAGTAGTGGCCTACCAAACTCATCTTTGATGGAGTTAGAGCAAGGTTTAGATTTACAGATTGTCACTATCAACCAAGACAAGCTAAAAGAAATCATCGCGACCAAGCCTTACTTCAAAACCTTTGAGATTCCTGCTGGCACTTATGGCAACGAAACAGCCGTACCAACTGCAGCAATCATGAATGCATTATTGGTTAGCTCTGATCTATCTGAAGCGGATGGTTATAAACTAACCAAAGCATTGTTCGATAATTTAGATGGTCTAAAAACAGCTCACCAAGCGGCCAATGATATCAGTCTAGAAACCGCTCGTGATGGCATGGTAGCCCCAATCCATCCTGGAGCTAAAAAGTACTATGACGAACAAGCAGCCAAGTAATTCATTGTGGTTATCAACTGGCGCGGCATTTATTGCAGCGCTGGTTTTTTTTACGCTATGGTTAGGCTCTACGCTTCAGTCTGTCGTTGAAGTGCGAGTCGCAGGCGTAAACGGTGCTGATGATAAGGTTTGTTATTTCACTGAGCCTGACTTTCAGCTACGTTGGATACATTCTGTAGAAAAACAGTGGTGGGAAGAGCAGTATCAACGCATAGACGGCAGCAGTACAGAAGGTGCGGAGCTGTTACTGACCACGACCTATTTTGAAGCGTTCGGTGCGGGGACACCCTCCACCGAAATGCTCGCTCCTATACAAAAGCCTGGCTATCTGGGTTATCAAATCAACGAAAAACTGCCTCGCCTTAATTGGGTCGTATCTAGACTGACCAAAGGTGAAATGGATTATGGTGGTCATCGTTTCTTGATTCACCAGTGGGTGCCAGACTATTCTGAAGTGGTGATCATGCCTAAGACGTATGATTTAATTGATAGATTTAAAAAGGACTTTTGTCATGAACTCCCAAGTGACGGATCAAGGTAGTGTGACTACCATGCCAGATGCTCAAGTTGATAACGATGCTGAGGCGGATGCGGTCAACCGAGCAGTATTGGAAAAATATGACCGAGAGTCAATCACGCGTCATATCACTCAAGGACCAGTGAAATATTTTATTGCTGGCATTTGTATACTCTATTCACTGTTTCATTTATATATCACTTTTAATCCAATGCCAGCACTGTTACAGCGCTCTGTACACGTAGGTGTTGGTTTTGCATTGATATTCCTAATTTTTCCTGCTAGTAAAAAAAGTAGCCGCAAGCGAGTGGCATGGTATGACTGGATTTGGTTTGCCTTGTCTCTATCCGGTATGGGCTATCTCATCTATGAATATCAAGATATCGTGACCTCGCGTGGCGGTATGGCCAATCAGGTCGATGTGATATTTTCACTGATTACGGTGGTCTGTGTACTAGAAGGCAGTCGCCGTATCACTGGTTGGATTTTACCAATATTGGCAGGGATATTCTTGGCTTATCCATTTGTCAGTCATTTGGATTTTATGCCCGATAGGCTGCTGACTCGCCCTTATGACATGGGTGATATCTTTGGTCAATTATTCCTAAAAACTGAAGGCCTATACTCTGTTGCGATTGGTGCATCGGTCACCTTTATCTTCTTGTTCATTCTGTTCGGTGCATTCTTAGCACGTTCGGGAATGGGGCAGTTGTTTAATGATTTGGCATTGGCTATCGCTGGTCATAAAAAGGGCGGACCTGCAAAAGTAGCAGTCATCTCTAGTGGCTTTATGGGCAGTATCAACGGCTCAGCTTTATCAAATGTGGTTAGTACGGGTGCCTTTACCATTCCGCTGATGAAAAAGGTCGGCTATCACAAAGATTTCGCAGGTGCAGTTGAAGCCAGTGCTTCGGTTGGTGGACAGATTTTGCCACCGATTATGGGTGCTAGTGCCTTTATTATGGCTGAGACAACAGGCTTGCCGTATAGCACGATTGCCTTAGCAGCATTATTGCCAGCGATATTGTACTATTTAGGCGTCATTGCGCAGGTGCATTTCCGTGCTGGACGTCGTGATCTAAAAGGTATTGCTAAAGAAAATCTACCAGCGGTCAAAGAAGTATTGAAAGCCCGCGGTCATATGCTATTACCAATTGTCTTCTTAATTTTCTTATTAATCAGAAACGTACCTGTAGGATATGCAGCAGCTTATACCATTGGTTTTACCGTTGTGATCAGTATGCTACGTGCCGAAACGCGCATGAGCTTTTCTGATATTTTGGGTGCATTAGAAGATGGTGCGCGCCAGTCGCTAGCGGTTATGGCTGCTTGTGCGGTCGTTGGTATTATCATTGGGGTTGTGAGCCTGACCAGTTTTGGTACGGTGATGACATCCTCTATCGTCACATTAGGCGCAGGATCGCTATTCTTTACCCTTATCTTAACGATGTTGGCATCAATGGTTTTAGGCATGGGATTACCATCTATTCCTGCCTATATCATTACGGCGACCATGGCTGCGCCAGCATTGGCCGGTTTTGATATTCCAATCTTATCAGCGCACATGTTTGTTTTCTATTTTGGTATCTTTGCCAATATTACACCGCCTGTGTGTCTTGCAGCCTTTGCGGGTGCAGGTATATCCGGTGGTGATCCGATGAAGACAGGGTTCTTGTCCCTCAAACTTGCCCTCGCGGGATTCATCGTGCCGTTCATGTTTATCTATAATCCAACGATGTTGATGATAGATCCAACCGGTTTGGCAGTTACAGCAAAAGATTTCCCACTGCCACCTATTGTAGATATTATTACCGTAGTAGTGACTTCAGTAACTGGTGTCATTGCGCTGAGCTCGGCACTTGAAGGGTACTTCAGAGGCGGTATGAATACGGTGACTCGTGTCATCTTAGCTATTGGTGCTTTACTATTGATTTATCCTGAGATTACCACTGGTATCGCAGGTGGTATTATTGTCCTTGGTATTGCTGCATTCAATATCAAAACAGCTGGAAAGCCAACGCCAACTTTAACCGTGTAAAGCATTGGGTTTAATCCTTCGTAAGTCTAACAAAGCTAAAAAAAGGGAGAATAACAAATCTGTTATTCTCCCTTTTTAATATTCTTAAGAAATGTTTTAGCGACTGCTATTCACAATTATTTTCACATCACTTTATTGCTAAATTAGCAGCCAAGTTTGCCTTCAGCTTCTAATGCTTTTTTGCTACGGATCGGTGCTGGGCAATCTTCGCCATAGTACTGACGATCTGCAAAGTAGCTTGAGCGTACCATTGGACCTGCCCAAATGCTAAAGAAGCCAATTTTTTTGCCGTAGTCCATATAGCGTTGGAACTCATCTGGATGGACATAACGATCAACAGGCGCGTGGTTTTTACTAGGCTGTAGATACTGACCGATAGTGATCATATCTACATCATGAGCTTTTAGATCATCGAGTAGGGCATAGATCTCTTCTTCTGTCTCGCCAAGACCAACCATAAAGCCGCACTTGGTGGCGATATCAGGACGACGCTCTTTATAAATCTTAAGCAAATCTAGCGAATGCTGATAGTCAGAACCTGGACGGAAAGCTTTGTATAGACGTGGCACCGTTTCGATGTTGTGGTTAAACACATCTGGTGCAGTTTCTGTCAATAAATCCAATGCGATATCCATACGGCCACGGAAATCTGGTACTAGGATTTCAATCAAACAGTTTGGGCTAAGCGCTCTTGACTCGTTTAGCACTTCTACAAAATGTCCCGCACCGCCGTCTTTTAGGTCATCACGATCGACAGAGGTAATTACGGCATACTTAAGCTGTAGACCTTGAATCGTCTCAGCGGTATGACGCGGCTCATCCTTGTCTAGCTCATTAGGACGACCATGACCTACATCACAGAACGGGCAGCGACGCGTACAGATATCACCCATGATCATAAAGGTGGCTGTACCATCCGCGAAGCACTGTGGCAGGTTAGGGCAGGCCGCTTCTTCACAAACGGTATAAAGCTTTTGCTCACGCAAGGTTGCTTTGATACGAGCAACTTCAGCAGGCGAGGACATTTTTACCCGAATCCAATCAGGCTTTTTCTTTGCCTCGACAGTCGGGATCACTTTAATTGGGATACGGGCAACTTTGTCATAGCCACGCAGCTTTTCGCCTTGGATGGCTTTTTTTGGTTTGGCTTTAGCAGCAGGTACATGTGTTTGTACGGCAGTTGTCATAATGGAGTTATCTCTTAACCCTTTATATTATAAGGGTTTATGGAATTATCAGAATGTTTTATGAGTGCAGATATTATAGCAGAAATTTGGTCGTCAATTTTTAAACAATATTGTTAAGATTACTATGATTGCTCGGACGACCATAGTTTTAAATATCTATATCGATTTCCAACTCATTCAGTATATCTATGGCGGCGCGAAACGCTTCTTGAGTAGCAGGTGCACCGCAGTACGGCAAGCTATGCATGAGCACTTCTCTAATCTCAGCGACACTAGCCCCGTTGTTAATGGCACCGCGTATATGCCCTTTCAACTCATTTGGGCTTTTTTGGGCAATTAAAAAGGCAATAGTGATTAATGAGCGATACTTACGCGGTAATACTGAGTCATCTTGCCAAGTACTGCCCCAAGCGTGCTCAATAATCCAGTCTTGCAGCGGTTGGGTAAATCCTGTGGCAGCATCAAGCGAGCGTTTGACATGCTGCTCACCCATCACCTCAGTGCGTACCTTGAGACCATTGTCATAGTTAGGATTGTTGCCCGTATTGCTATCAGTCATATCGTCGTCCTTAATGTTTACACCAAAGTGTTTTTACCAAATCGACTACTAATCAATCGACTATTAATAAATCTAAGTTGCTACATTTTTTTAAGCTGAATTTTATCGAAGTTGTTTCTTACAAAATCGTATATCAGTCATATGGTGTCTGCTCAGTCATAAAGCAAGCGCTGATTGATAAGCGTAATCAGGCAAATGCCAGTTATAATGAGCGTAACAATCATATTATTGATGGCACTATTTTTATAATAAATGTTCAATATGGCCTTACTATGCGCCTTTTCAGGGCTGAGCCATTAACATTTAAAGCGTTTTAAGCTATGATTGCACGGATAATTATTTCATATAGTATATAGACGCAGGCAGTCATGCTGACTACCCACGTAATGTGCTACACCCCAACTGACGAGGACGACTATTGTGTTAGAAGCTTATCGTAAACATGTCGAAGAACGTGCTGAGCTAGGAACTGTACCCCTACCACTAAATGAAAAACAAGTAGTAGAGTTGGTTGAATTATTAAAGAACCCGCCTGCAGGCGAAGATGCGTTCTTGATGAACCTATTAGAAAACCGTATCCCTGCTGGTGTTGACCAAGCAGCATACGTTAAAGCGGCATTTTTGGCTGCTATCTTAAAGGGTGAAACATCATCACCACTTATCAGCAAGCAAAAAGCTGTTGAAATTCTAGGCACTATGCAAGGTGGCTACAACGTTCAGCCATTAGTTGCTGCACTAGATGATAGCGAAGTTGCACAAGACGCTGCTGAAGCATTAAAGAAAACTTTGCTAGTATTTGACGCGTTCAATGACGTGACTGAAAAAGCTGAAGCTGGCAACACTATTGCTAAAGAAGTGATTCAGTCTTGGGCTGACGCAGAATGGTTCTTGAACCGTGCTGAAGTACCAAAGAAAACCACTTACACGACGTTTAAAGTAACTGGCGAGACCAACACGGATGACTTATCACCTGCGCAAGACGCATGGAGCCGTCCTGATATCCCATTGCATTCACTAGCCATGCACAAAAACTCTCGCGACGGCATCAATGCTGACGAAGAGGGCGTTGTCGGCCCTATGAAGCAGATCGAAGCGCTAAAAGAAAAAGGCCATCCACTCGCTTATGTTGGTGACGTGGTTGGTACTGGTTCTAGCCGTAAGTCTGCAACCAACTCAGTATTGTGGTTGATGGGTGAAGATATCCCTAATGTGCCAAACAAACGTGGCGGCGGTTTAGTACTTGGTAACAATATCGCTCCTATCTTCTTCAACACCATGGAAGATTCTGGCGCATTGCCAATCGAAAAAGTGGCAGTCGATAACCTAAACATGGGCGATGTATTTGACATCTATCCGTACGAAGGCAAAATCACTAAGCATGACTCTGACGAAGTATTATCAACGTTCTCACTAAACTCACCAACATTGCTTGATGAAGTTCGTGCTGGCGGCCGTATTCCATTAATCGTTGGTCGTGGTTTGACTAACCGTGCTCGTGAATACATGGGTCTTGGTCATTCAGACATCTTTGCTAAGCCAGAAGAGCCAGCTGATACTGGTAAAGGCTTTACGCTTGCACAGAAAATGGTTGGTAAAGCGTGTGGTCTGTCAGGCGTACGTCCAGGTATGTACTGTGAGCCTAAGATGACGACTGTCGGCTCTCAGGATACGACTGGTCCGATGACGCGTGATGAGCTAAAAGACTTAGCATGTTTGGGTTTCCAAGCGGATCTCGTGATGCAGTCATTCTGTCATACTGCCGCTTATCCAAAGCCAGTTGACGTTGAGACGCAGCACACACTACCTGACTTTATCATGAACCGTGGCGGCGTAAGCTTACGTCCAGGTGATGGTATCATTCACTCATGGTTGAACCGTATGCTACTGCCTGATACCGTCGGTACGGGTGGTGACTCGCATACGCGCTTCCCAATGGGTATCTCGTTCCCAGCGGGTTCTGGTCTAGTTGCTTTCGCAGCTGCAACTGGTGTGATGCCACTTGATATGCCTGAATCTGTTCGTGTTCGTTTTGTTGGTGAGCGTCAAGCTGGTATCACCCTACGTGACCTAGTACATGCTATCCCTTATCAAGCGATCAAAGAAGGTTACTTGACGGTTGATAAGAAAGGTAAAATCAACGAGTTCAACGGCCGTATTCTTGAAATCGAAGGTCTAGAAGATTTGACCGCTGAGCAAGCGTTTGAATTGTCTGATGCCTCAGCTGAGCGTAGTGCGGCTGGCTGTACCATCACTTTGTCTGAAGCGTCAGTGACTGAGTACCTAAACTCAAACATCACGCTGCTTAAGTGGATGATTTCAGAAGGCTATGGCGATGCACGTACGATTAGCCGCCGTGTTGAGCAAATGCAAGAGTGGTTGGCTAACCCAAGCCTCATGCGTGCTGACGACGATGCTGAATACGCGATCGACATCACTATCGATATGAGCGAAATTAAAGAGCCGATCCTTTGCTGCCCGAACGATCCAGATGATGCAAAAACGCTAGCAGACGTGGCTGGTGATACCATTGATGAAGTATTCATTGGTTCATGTATGACTAACATTGGTCATTTCCGTGCCGCTGGTAAATTGCTACAAGATGTACCAGCAGGTAGCCTCAAGACTCGTCTATGGATTGCACCACCTACTAAGATGGATGCACGCCAATTGATGGAAGAAGGTTACTACAACATCTATGCACAAGCCGGCGCTCGTACTGAAATGCCAGGTTGTTCACTATGTATGGGTAACCAAGCACGTATCGCACCGAAATCTACTGCGGTATCAACGTCTACTCGTAACTTCCCGAACCGTCTAGGTCAAGGCGCTAACGTATACCTAGCATCTGCCGAGCTTGCAGCAGTCGCAGCGGTACTTGGTAAACTGCCGACTAACGATGAGTATCAGCAGTATGCTGGCATGCTAAACAGCATGGGTGATGAAGTCTATCAATACATGAACTTCGACCGTATGGAAGACTATACTGAAGAAGCAGATAAGATTAACGTTGCTCAGTTGACTTAATATATGGTCTAAAACGTTTTTAAGTTCTAAAAATAAACCCCGTATCGTTATGATGCGGGTTTTTTTGCTGATGGCTTCAAGACAAGTAGTATTCATTTACAAACTTTTATTGAGTATCTATAATCAAAGCCAATGGTTGATAATTTTCACTGACGATTTCTACTTTTCACGACTGAGATAAAAAGCCCTATGGAAAATAATATCAAGCTCAATAAAGCGACACCGCCACCATTGCCCGGATCTACGATGGCTAACAATCATAATGATGAAGAAAATTACGGCATCATTGACTGGTTTAAAAAAGGCATGAGAAATTACACGAATTTTTCTGGCCGTGCTCGCCGTAAAGAGTATTGGTATTTTTTTCTAGTACAAATGGGAGTGATGATCGTTGCAATGCTGATAGACGCAATAATATTCAGCTCAGAGACAGGTTTATTTTACATAGTAGCAGTACTTGGTTTATTTCTGCCTGGTCTTGCCGTGACTATCCGCCGCTTGCATGATACTAGCCGCTCAGGATGGTGGTTTTTGATAGGGATAGTACCACTAATAGGATCTATTATATTGCTGGTATTTCTAGCGAGTGATACCAAGCCTGAAACCAATAAATGGGGTCTACCGGCAAAATAGTCCGGCTAAAACAGGCGCCAATCGTTAATAAAACGGCTTACGCCTGTTTACAAATGTCCTCACTGATTTTTGAGTTTGGTTTCTGTATAATATAGGGGCAGGCGGAAACCGTGGCTCTGCACTTCATTTATTTTTTCTAACTCGGGACGGACCGATACTTTGATACGCATCTTGCTATTTAAATACAGGTGCTTTGGAGTCTTGGTTGATGATCTTATCACCGCTTAAACGTCGCTTAATTTATGTGACCGCCTTCGAAATTATCGCGATTATCTTATCTACCATCATATTGATGAAACTCAGTCACAGTGACGCATCAGAATCCTTACCAATCGCCGTAATGATGTCGGTAGCAGCCGTCGTTTGGAACTTTATATATAATACCGCTTTTGAAGCATGGGAACGCCGCAGGCGTATTGTACGTCGCACGTTATGGATACGCAGTGTTCATGCTTTTGGTTTTGAAGGTGGGCTGGTGTTGATCTGCTTGCCACTATATATGATTTGGTACGATGTTGGTCTAGTAAAAGCCTTTATGATGGAAGTAGCGCTACTGCTATTTTTCTTAGTTTACACTTTTACGTTTACTCTGATTTTTGACAAGATATTTACTTTACCTCATCATTCTAAACCCGCGACCGCTTCTTGATCAAAGGCATTGGATAAAAAAGGGCTACCATATTGGCAGCCCTTTTTTGATGGCATTATTGTTTATCTTGTTATTTACCTTGATATACAGGCTTACGCTTTTCGATAAAGGCGCTAACCCCTTCGATAAAGTCATCGGTTTTTGCCATTACGGTCTGTTGCTCTACTTCCGTATCTAACGCCGCGCTCAAACCAGCGAAGGCGTGTACGTTGAAGCTCTCTTTCATAGCAGCCAACGCTTTGCCTGGCAACTGGCTCAATCGTAGCGCCAATGCTTGTACGGTGGCGTCTAGCTCGTCAGCACTAACCACGTTGTTTACCAGATTTAAGCGCGCCATATCTTCTGCTTTTAGCTTATCACCTAGCATTACAAGCTCAGTGGCTTTTGCTGCACCAACCAATTGGTTTAATAAGTAAATACCACCTGCATCTGGCACTAGGCCAATATTGACGAACGCTTGTACAAACTTCGCATTGTCTGCGGCAATTCGGAAGTCACAAGTAAGCGCCAAGTTCATGCCAGCACCTGCCACAGCACCTTCTAATTTGGCAATAATCGGCTTATGGATATGACGTAACTTTAAGCTGACTTCGCCTGCGCCTTCTACCATGCCTCTTAATTTGTTTGAAACAATATCCTTGTCTAATCCTTCAGACAACATCTCTTTAATATCGCCGCCGCTTGAGAAATTACCACCAGCCCCTTGTAAAATAATCACTCTTACTTGATCATCTGCAGCCGCTTTATCTAGCGCTATCAAGACTTGGTTTTTTAAGGGTGTGCCAAAGGCATTTAAGCTTTTTGGATCGTTAAAGGTAATGGTAGCAATGTGCTCTGCAACTTGATAATCGACGAGAGACTGTGACATTTGAGATTTCCTTATTTTAAATGGCGGTTTTAATATTTTGTATCAATGACAATACTTTGAGATAAAGGTAAAAATGGTTCAATGCTGATTACTATAGCAGCTTGCTATGATTATAAAAGCGTGTTTTGTGGGCGCTTAAGACACATCTACATACTGGTAAACTTTCCTATTCTATCGTAAAAGCTGATGCTAGCTAATGAGACAAAACGACTGGCTCGTAAAAAGGCTATGACCTAAGGGGCTAATGGATTATGCTAATATGCCAGGTTGAGCGTAAAAGAGTCGTAAAAGACACAAGGGTACGCTCGAACTTTCATTGATCAAACAAGGATGTGGTTATGCCAACTATCACTGTAAATAACGCTGATATTTATTACGAAGACAGCGCACCGAATGACACACAAAAGCCCGTTATCGTATTTGCTCACGGTCTACTGTGGAGCTCACAGATGTATGATAAGCAAGTAGAGCATTTTCAAACAGACTATCGTTGTATTGCTTTTGATTTTCGCGGGCAAGGTCAGTCGCAGGTTACTAAATCTGGCTATGATATGGAGACGCTGACTGACGATACGCTGGGTTTGCTTGCAGCGCTTGGTATTGATAAATGTCACTTTGTTGGGCTATCTATGGGCGGGTTCGTGGCTCAACGTATCGCGCTCAAACGTCCTGAGTTACTATTGTCGTTAACGCTGTTAGAAACCTCTGCTGACCCTGAAGATCCAAAAAACATACCTCAGTATCGCAAGCTGGTCAAAGCGATTCGCTGGCTAGGTATGAAGCGTGTGAGTAATAAAGTGATGCCAATCATGTTTGGCAGTACGTTTTTGGCGGACAAACTGCGCAAATCTGATCGTAAGCAGTGGCTAACAATGCTACAAAGCAATCGCAAGGGCGGTGTGGTCAAAGCAACAATGGGCGTGATTGAGCGTACAGGTACTTATGAGCAGTTGGGTGAGATTACAACGCCAACACTTATTGTGGTTGGTGATGAAGATGCTGCCACGCCTTATGCCAAGTCTGAACGCATGCATTTTGCTATCGCTGGGTCCAAGCTTGCTATTATCAAAGGTGCGGGTCATACATCGACAGTAGAAGAGCCTGATCAAGTGAACCAAGTACTCCGTCAGTTTTTGGAAAGTTGTGCTTAATGTAGCTACTGTTCGAGAGCTTTAAAGCCTCATATCTATAGAAAAAAGCCGCTACCTGTTATTTGATAGCGGCTTTTTGTATGGTGTAAGTTGTTAAATAGCAGACAGCCATTATCGGCAATGAAAGCTACATTCGTGAGCTGTACTGGCTATGTCCGTCATCAATGGTTCCAAAGGCTTCTGCACGATTGACAATTTCAGTCGCCCAAGCACGGTGCGTCGCAGGCTCTAGCATCGTATTATTGTACTTGAATACCGCTTTGGCCTCAGAGTGAAGGATCGCTTGTGCTTCATCTAATGTACTCAATGGCACACAGTAAGCTTGCTGTACTAGGGCGATTTGGCTTGGATGAATGACAGTTTTGCCTACCATCCCTAAGCTGACGTCTCGGTTCAGCTCTTGCATAAACAGTGTCGGCTGATCCAAGTACTCAAATACTGGCGCGGTAAGATAAAAACCATGCGGCACAAAACAGCCCAGCATTTGATAAGCCAACGTACCGATAGGCGAGTCATAGACAATACTGTTTTTTGGGCGACGTAAGCGCAGTGCTGCGAATAAGTCATTACCGCCGATACGCAATGCAAAAACTGGTTGGCTAAACGCTTCTTTAAAAGCGATGGCAAGCTCCTGATTGTGATGCGGATTAAACAGCGCTGCGGTTTCGAGCGTCGGCATAAGTAGTTGATCTACTTTTAGGTTCTGACAAGCCATGCGCCAGTTAGATAAGCTATACATATCAACTTTTGGCATAACGAAACCATCGATAAGATCGATATGGGTATAGTCAGCCAGTTGCTGTAGCATCATCGGGCTACGTGGACGTATAAAAACCAGTGGACGCGTCGGATGCTGAGCATGAATCTTTGCTGATTTAGATGGCGCATTAATGCTATTCACATGCTCAGCCCAAGTATCCAGCAGGGTGCGCAAACGCTCAAGCGCCAACTCTACATCCTGCTGACTGACCGCATCCTCTAGACAGATAATAATACTATTAATCGTCGGTAGTTTGTCCCGCTTGATGACTTGCCAAATATCTTGGCGAGTCGCAGGCATGTATAAGCTAGCACCGAGCTGATATGGATGGTGCGTGTGCGGTTTGACCATCGCATGACGCTCAGTGATCAGATGCGCATAAGATTGGGTATCATTGTAAAGTTCTGACTCGGTTTTTAGCATATCTGACATAATTGGCATCATAAGTAGAGGGTATAAGAGAACGGAAAAGAAAGTATTTAATACCGTTAAATGTATTAAGTGTCTTGGGAGCGCTGCTTGATAAGCGTGATGGCTTGATAAGGCAGTATTTTATCACCTAATACACTGATAGTGATATTTCGTTGTGCACATAAATGGCGTAGCAGTACGGTATCAGGGTGCTCAGCAGTGGCGAGCAATATACGTTCGGGATCACGGCGTAATATGGCACGTGTTGCCTCGGCAATAGTCGGCTTAATACGGTTGCGATTGACGATATGATAATCTGCTGCCAGCGTCTCTATCAATGCAGCCGTCTGGTAGCGTGGCTGCTGGTAAGTCGGTAAACGCGTTGGAGTTGCAACCAATGATCGTCTCACGGCATCGATACGCTCGATAAATGCCAAGCTATGATCTACCTCAATTAAATCATCATAAAAGACACTGCGATGCAGGCCTGATAACGGCTCCGTGTATAAGCTACGCGAAATTAATCCTGATACGGTGCTGTTTAACAAACCCGATGGGATTAACCAATCTTCTTCACTAGCCGCCAGCCAAGCAACGCCAGCCGGATCGGCAAGAGTTAGTAGCGGAATGACGTCAGCGCCTTGATGAAAAATGTTGGCAAAATTAACATTAGTAGAATCGCTAAACGTCTCTAGACTACGAGCCAACTCTTGATAAATAGCGCCTTTACCTGTCCAACCATCGACGAATACGATTGGACTGTTTGGATAAGCATCCAGTAGCATTTGCAAAGCCACTGGATCAAGACCACGATCGCGAATGATACTGATGCCATAATGTACACTTGGCAAGCGATAGCTACTGTCTGTATCCGACAGCGCACGCTGCAATAACACACCAATTGGCAGACCAGCTCGCACCAAACTGACCAAAACCAGTGGATGCTCATCACTCACATTCTGCTGAAAAACATGATGTAGCGTATGAGACAAATGAGCGATATCAGTCGCGGTCCTTGTTGACCCTTGCTCTAACGCCTGTATGTATAGCTGCTCATGCATTGCAGTAGGTGCTTGCTCTAAGGTCAGCATGTCAGAGTAATGGCGTTGTCCGCTTTGAATAAGCGCTTCTTTTTGACTGACTGGCACATCGGCAACCGCGTCCTTATCCACCATATCGAGTAGGACAGTGACATCGCTTGCAAGATAGCTGCCTGAGCTATAGTTTTTTAAATCGGCTCTTTTGGTCTGTATATTAGGTAAAGTCATAGTATGAATAATAGCACTCTTGATGATAACAGTGGATTTGCGTGGCTGTTGTTTAAGCTGATGGTTTAGCCTGACGATTTAGACTGGTATTGCTCATGCAATTGGCCATGATTGGGCATACCGTACCAGTCCAATAACTGCAAAAAAGGCAGATCAGCTAAGCTATCACCAAAGCCAAAACTGGGACGCTGATGGTCTAAATGATGCTCTAATAAAAACTGTACCGCATGACGCTTATGAACCGCATGGGGCAATATCGCTAGGTTATTGGCATTCACATGCACATAGAAATCTTGATCAAAATCACGTATCAAAGTGGGCAGTTTCTCAGCTAAATCTACGAGCGCTTGATGATCCTTCTGCGCATGTTTGATAGCCAGATAAATGGTTAATTCTTCATCAATAGAACCATTGTTAAAGCTATCGATATGCGGTGTGAATACTAAATGACTTTGCTCGCTTTGACTATGACTGGCAAATAACTGGCTTAACTTAGTAAGCTTAACTTGCAATGGCGCAAGCTTACTATACATATGCTGCTGCCAACTGCTCAGCAGCGCTCCGTCAGACGTTAAAATAATCGCTCCATGGGTCAATACTTGCCAGCTATCAAAGGGCAGCTTAACGCGTTTTATTTCACTACGATCCCTTGCCGTCACTACAATTAATTCAGTACTAGCAAGCAACCAATTAAAAAAGGTTGCTTGGCGCTGACTCATAAAACTCAGTGGTTCGTCTTGTTTATTGACCGTCGAACAAACCAAAGTCTCAGGCTCAGTAGTGGGCAAATCCCAAGCGTCAATTTTACGCTGGGTTTGAAATAACGTGTCGTCCAAATCCATCAAGGCATAAGGCTTAATAATATCTGGGTTGGCTTTAAAAAAGGAGGTAGGCATGGCATCGTCCGTAAATAATAGGTTTGAAAGTTAGAGAGCAGTTTAAAGACTAGGGCCCACCACCAGCACGTTATCTAAACCTCGCCACATAGCATCCACACTATCAGCTGATGTTTCTATACACAACACAATCAAATCCCAATCACTAGGCTCAACGTTATAAGCAAAGTTGGTCATACCAAGCCCGTAATTATCGCTAAAGCTCAGCATCGTGGTAATCGCTCCACCAAGCGCAATCGGTGAACGGGTTAATGCACTAAAATTAACCATGGACGCTGTATCTCCGCTCAGTTTTTTAGACTCTATTTCAAGCCATTCAGCCAATAAAAATGGCAACCAAACAAACTCATTGCTACCCAAGACTAAGATTTTTCTTGGTAGCTGAGTAACATCAAAGTTTTCTTGGCCATCGAAGCGCGTAAATGCACTCTGAAAACTTGAAAGATAGTTAGCAAACCCATCTGTACTGTCTAGCGTTGGAAAACGCCCCCAGTTGCCCGTATCACCGAGCGCCTGACTACCAGCGGCAGTAGTATCAACAGATGGCATTGTAATAGGTTCAGGATTGGGTGCATCAGTCCATTGCCATGCGCCAGACAGTAAATGATGACGATGAAACTCAATACCAGCGAGACGATCGGCCATACGTGTAGGCTTAGCATCTGACTGTGGATTAGATGTTTCTTGATCTAATGACCAGTCTACCAATGTTGTTAGATGCACTTGCTCTAACTGGCTCAGTCCTGCTTCACGTAAGGCAGTGACGACATTCACACAGGTATTGCCCGTTGAGGCTTCATCATCGACCATAATCAGTGTTTTACTGGCCAGTAGCTGCGCTTGAGTAACGCTATCTTTGCTCTGATAAATCAAATGCTGGCTCGCATGACTGTGGTCTTCACAAAATGTCGTCAGCAAGGATTTGGTACCATTCGGATCACTACTTTCATCGTGCTGTGCATGACGCGTAGAGTTTAATAGCAGAGCTGGAGGATAGCGCGTTTGCAATGCTTGATGGACGCCAGCAGATAGACCAACAGCGGTCTCTGCCATACCAATGACTAGCACTGGCTCGGCCAAGTCACTAGGCACTAAGTCAGCTAAATCAGTAAATGCCTCTCGCATAGTGCTTGGCGCAACGGGAATATGACGACCTAGTACTTTTGAGACAAACAAAAACGCACGCTTTGGATTAATACGCTGGGCAAATCCTAGCAAATCTTCTAACTGATAATGGGCGTGTTGTTCTGCGCCATTTTTATTAGTGACTGATTTATTAGTGGCTGAGTTGGTTTGATAAGTTAGATCTAGCGTACCACGGGGTAGGGTGATGGTCGTACTGTGTTGCTCATTTAACATTCATATTCCTTGGCGCTTTTATTTATATATCGTATAGATTTCTTAACCCTGACAGCCAACCAGCCATAGGGCACTGCGACTTTGCTTGCTTAGCTGAGGTGTTGTAAGAGGCGTAGAACTGGTCAAATCAGTCGTGTTCTCCAAACTGATGCCAGCGCTCGCCAGTAGGGCAGATAATAACTGAAATTTCACCGCATAGTTCATATTTTGTGCATGTTCATGAACCAGACTAGACGTGACCATACCGACGACCTCTCCAGTCGGCAATAATAAAGGACTACCACTAGAACCGGGCTGAATGGGTGCGGTGAATTGCATATGACGGATATCGTTATTTAAACCTGTCAATCCTGATATACAGCCTTGAGTGACTTGCAGTTGGCTACTCAGTCCTGATAACGGAAACCCCAGTGTGGTAATGGTCTCACCCAATATATCAACACATTGCTGCGCCAGTGGGAGGTAGCTAGGCAAAGGATCGCTAACTCTAATAATAGCTGAGTCGCTTCCGATATCGCTGAGTACGACTTGTGCCTCGCGATCAGGCTGACCTTGCTGACGTATGCCAACCATCGCTGCTGACTCAATTACATGATAGCAGGTCAACAGATGATAGGGATCAATAGCAAATGCTGTTCCTGTCCAAGTCTCGCCTGCTTGTACATGACGGGGAGGGCGAGCTTCGTTATTTAGTTGAATACGCTGCTGCTGTTGCGCTTCTTGAATAAGCGTATGTGTGCTAGGCGGACGAACATTCAGACTAACCTGTACATGATGCTCAAGGCTTGCTAAGCCTTGTGTTGATGCCTCACCAAGTGCCCGACACTTGAACTGTCCATTACGCTGATATATTTCTAATATAATCGCTGCTTTGACATGCCGCTCGTTCGTTGTGAAGTTATAGCGAATATCTCCGTTGTTGAGCGTGAGGCTTACGTCGTTTAACTCTACCGCTGGTAAGTTTAGGCTTGGCTCATGATAAACATAAGCAATCAGTTGTAAGAAACTAACGCCAAGCGTATCAAATAGCTGGGGTAAATCTAACTGCCATGTACTTGGATTATCCTTGTTATCGAGCTGAGCCCAGTCTTTAGACTCATGTAAATAAGCAGGACTACAAACGGCTTTACGATAGGCATCTAATGGCAACCACAATAGCCCAAGCTGCTGTCCAAATCCCAATGATTTAGTAGTAGAAAATGCGATCGAACACTTTGCATTTTCGATAACCGTATTGGCTCCTAGCACTAATTCGACTTGCTTCAACATCACATTTCCTTAGTTTATTTGCGTGATTATAATTATTTTTATTGTTTAATGATTTTATCCTTGAGACTAAAATTTGACTACACAAAGGTTTTTTATTTTATTTTGAACCTATTATTCTACAAAGAGAAAACATTAATAGGTGTTTTAATATATAGTTAAGATTAATTGCATAATAGATATATCAAGATATATAGGTTTAAATAGTTTTGGAATTCCTTTTAATAATTAATTACTTTTAGAAAATAATGATGGGGTTTTATAGTCTAGCCATTTGTCGGCTAATGTAGCCACTTATCGGACAAAGCCATATAGTGTATTGCTACAAAACAAGATTCCGGTGATAATACAATCAAAATCTATTGCTATTTAGTAACTCTACTGTGACTAAGTGTTATCTGTAAATTCTAAATATAGTATTTGATTTAAACCTATTAATTCTAATCTTATTTTCAAGCTTATTACTGTTTCTCGATTAATGAATTTCTAGTAGTTAGAGCGCTTATATGCCTAATAACTATAAAAATCGAAGTTTCATCTACTGAATATAGTTCATTTCTTATAATATAAAAGATATATAAAAACTATCATATGGTTGATGTCTGCATATCTTTTATATTGTGAGAAAGCCAGTTGGTCGGACTTTTGAAACGTTATTCACATTAGCTTATCTAGATGGCTTGATATAAGAAAGCGTAGCAGTATTTTAAGAAAAGGAGTGCTCTGTGAAATTCTCTTGTGCATTAGAAACGTCTTCTGAACGTATTCGTCTGGTCAATGTTATTTCGCCGCTTATCAAAGCAGGTTATCAGCTGGTCTCCCAAAGACAAGAGGCTTCAGAGAATGGTGGTAATATCATTCATGTGATCGCAAGAAGCCTAGGCTCTAAAACGCAAGCAGATCTAATCGATGACTTGTCTTCAATTGAAGGCTGTACGCTTTTTAATCTAGAAATCGATGAAGAGGGCGGCTCGTCAGCTGCCCCTGCAAAGAAGACATTGGATGAGAAAAGCGTCTTATCAGCCATCGGTGCTTATTACCCTAAAATAGCAGATATTGTCAGTCAGTATGAAGATAGTTTACCTATTGAGCGACGTGTGACGGCATTGCAGGAGTTGGGTCGTAAGGTTGGCGGGGGTATTTACCAACGTGATTATTCACTTGGTAGTCCACTAAAGATGCCTACTACGATCACTCGTGAGCTTGTACCAGCACTAAAAGGCCTGTCTAAAGTTAAAGCAAAGAATAATGTGATCTATTTAATCAAATGTCCGTTCTGTAAGTCGTCAGATCATACTCACTCAGGATGCCATTTTATTGTAGGTTATATAGAAGGCTTTTTGGCAAGCAACCCTGCTATAGATGTGGTTCAGGTTGAAGAGACTAACTGCGGCGCCGGTAGTACCAATATTTGTGAATTTACCATTGGGTAGGAAAAATTGTGCATAGATAATTTTATGTCTATGCAAAAAAATCAACGAGCGAATGACGCACCGTGTTGCAATAAAAGTAACGTTATTTGACTCAATTCTTATGATAGATAAAAGGCAAAAAAATGATGGAAGTTGAATATAACTTACTTTTGGTGTTGGTCTCATACGCCATTGCAGTATTTGGTTCTTATGTTGGCTTAAACCTTGCCATTCGAGTACCTTCTGCTAAGCCAGGAACGGATTTGTATTTTTGGGTAGCGTTATCATCGATTGCTATCGGTGGTGCGATTTGGTCTATGCATTATATCGGTATGATGGCAGTAGATATGAAGATGCCTGTGACTTATGACTTAGGGTTAACAATTGTCTCAATGCTACTCGCGATTTGTTTCGTTGCAGTCGGTATTGTCATCGTAGGTCGCGGTGAACCAAGCGTTGCTAAGTTAATCGGTGGCGGCGTACTTACTGGACTGGGTGTTGCAGCCATGCATTATACCGGTATGGCCTCTATGCAGATGGACGCTACCATGTCATATAAGATACCGCTGCTTATCTTATCGATTGTGATTGCTATTGCAGCCGCTATCGCTGCGCTATGGTTGGCATTCAATCTACGTGGTACATTACAGCGTTTTGGTAGTGCCTTCATCATGGGTCTTGCAGTTTGTGGTATGCATTACACTGGTATAGCCGCGATGGAAATGACGATGACTGATCACTCAATGTCTATGGATTATACGCATGCAGGTGCCATATCTTCATCAATTATGATCTTCATCGGTTCAGCAATCGTATTGAGCTTACTATGGGTTATTGCTTCTAAAAATGCACCTAAGCAAGCGACACTAGCCTTTGGCGAGTAATTTTAAACGTTGATTTTTAATACTTTTCAAGAATGAAGATAATAAAAAAGGTTTTTAGATATTAATCTAAAAACCTTTTTTTGTGCCTAGTAAAAGCGTTTACTAGCAAAGTATATTTTTACTCAATTATTTACTCAGCAACGTTTTCAATTTTGACACTCATCATAATAGAGCGTACTTGGCATGGTTCAATATGCTGGATATTGGTTTCTAAGTTAGGTCTCTCTGATAGCCCCAACCAATAAGAAAATCCGACTTGCGTTAGGTCAGTTCCACTATGAGAAGTATAACCAATACCACCTGATGGACGGCTATTAATCTCAAGAACTCGGTGCTGACCGCTATCATCAGCTTTGGTCTGTACACTGACGATACCATCACAGCCAAAAGCCCTAATCAGTGGGATTACGACATCCATGACAGACTGCTCATAACCAACATGTTGTATTTTTCCGGTTTTATGACGAGTGACAGCAGCTAGGACTTCACCATATTCACAGACTACATCGATAGAGTATTCTTGCCCAGATAGATAAGGCATGAGCAGCATTGGAATAGGGCGCTCATGTACAATTTGGCTGTTAGCATAGGCATTCACAAATTGAGCTGTATTGATTTTTTTCTCTTCAGTGAAGTATAAGTGCTCAAAGCTATCGTACGCAGTACTATCTGCTTTACCCGTGTCTAGTCGCCAAAACCCTTGGGCAAAAATACCGACGACAGGTTTTACGCATAGAGGCTGGTCGCCATGTTCGGCTAATAAAGCCTCAAGCTCCGCCGTACTATCAAAACGCCATGCGTCTGCCACTGGGATATTATGAGTGTGACAATGCTGCATAAAAGCAAATTTATCATCGATTGATTCTAGTGCCGCTACGCTGGTTGCTCCCGTTAATAGTCGAATACCCGCAGCGTCGAATTTCTCACGATACACTTCATAGTCAATACCATTGCGCCCAGTCAGTAGTACTTTTACGTTATGCTTTTGAGCTTGTTCCAATACGAACTGCCAGCGTGGTATGGCAGGTTCGCTAGTCATTTGGGTGTCAGTATCTACAATCGAGTCAGTTGGCTCACGATAAATCATATCGGCGAATTCAAAAATTTCAGGTCTATCATGACGGTGTGAGGCAATAACTTGAAAAGGGTTGTTTGAAGGACTGCTTGATTTGCTCTTTAGACTTTGTAAGCTCTCCAACATATCACGCTGGCTAGATTGGCCTTCAGCTAACCACGCTGCTACTGGTATTGAAGGGTTACTATTATCAGCAAGATTATTCATAATTCTCTCAGCGTTATTATTAGGTATCGGGGAATGGGCAAGTCAATATTGCTACTGCAAATCTAGTAGTAATATTAGCAAAGGTATACGGTTTAATAGCACGTATTATATACAAATGATATGCGTTATAAACGACTCTGATAAAATAGTCATAGGGATTTGTAAGGACGACTTTAGTGCTTATATCGCGATTGTCTGGTTCAAAAAATTCATGATATCCATGCTACTATATGATGATAGTCGGCATGACAATGACAACAGCATAATAAATAATCTAAAGGACGTATGATGAGTCAAAACCAACCTCAAAAACTAATTGCAGGTGCCAATGCGCCACTACCAACTGACAATATTAGCATTCGTATTTTAAGCCAAAATGCCATCGATTGTGCCGCTTATCGTCTGACTAATGACGGAAAAGTACGCGGTGATGGTGACATGATATTTTATGGTCAGACACGTAGCGATGATGGTAGTGTTAGCTTCCGTGGTCATGACAGTGATGGGTTTTTTGATATTAATTTGTCTGCACAGCCTGCAACTATTGAGAAAATTGCCCTAGCGTTCTCTAGTGCGCAAACACTGTCGCAAGTTGGCGATGTGGACATTCAAGTCTTGCAGGGCAGTCAAGTGCTGATGAACTGTCAGTTGAGTAGCTCTGGACGTAATGAAAAAGCTATTATATTGGCTGAATGCTATCGCAGACAAGGAAACTGGAAATTTCGTTTTATCGCCCAAGGTTTTGAGGGAGGGTTAAAACCTTTATCTGAGCATTTTGGTGTGGAAATTGCTGATGAAGCGCCTGCCCAAAATCATAATCCTGCACCAAGCCAACCTCAACCTATCAACACTCAGCGACCAATCAATACGCAAAAAGCAAGCAGCACGTCTCAAGCCAACAACCCGCCACCAATCCCTGTAAGTCCTTCGATTAACTTAAGTAAGATAACGTTAACTAAAAACCAATCTAGCATTAATCTTAAAAAACGTGATGACTTTGGCAAAATTTCGGTCAATTTAGATTGGAATCAACGCCCCCAAAGTGATAGAGCAGCGCCCAAGAAAGGGATACTGGGAGATCTGTTTAAGCAGCATCAATCAAGCGGTATCGATTTAGATGTCGGCGCTATGATTCATCTAAAAAATGGTGAAAAAACCCTGATTCAAGCGTTGGGCAATCGCTTTGGTAGCTTGCAATCAGCGCCTTATGTTTGCTTACGTGCGGATGATAGAACGGGGCAGGTAAGCGGCGGTGAATGGCTAGATATTAACGGTCAGCAATGGTCACAGATTGAAGAAGTATTTATCTTTGCGTTTATTTACGAAGGCGCACCTAACTGGGAAAAAACCGATGGGGTTGTGACTATTCATGTCCCAGAGCAATCGCCGATTGAGACACGTTTGACCGAAGGTGCTGGTAACTTACCGATGTGTGCCATTGCCCGTTTGGTCAATCAGCAGGGCAGTATTAATGTTGAGCGCATCAACCAGTATTTCAAAGGTCACCAAGAGATGGACAAAGCGTTTAACTGGGGCTTTAGCTGGAAACGTGGACGTAAATAGTATTTTTTAAGATCTCAATAATAAGCATAAAATAGCGGCCCATCTATCAATAGATGGGCCGCTATTTTTTGAAACAAACTACTCAACTAGATTGTTAATAATCCAGTTAAAGCCTAAAGTCAATTATGCATGCGGTGTGATAGCAGGCATTAAATCGTGGAAGGTGCGGCCAGAAGCTGTCTCGCCAATCGCATGCATTTTCCATTCATTGTTGTGACGATAAACCTTTGCCATTACCATCGCTGTATGTCCACCTTGGGCAGACAAGTTATAACGTGCTACTTCGCTATTGTTATTGGCATTAACGATACGGCAAAACGCATTTTCTACGGTCTCAAACGTTTGACCAGTAAAGCTATTGACCGTAAATACCAATGAAACCACATTGGCAGGTACTCTTGAGAGATCAACATTGATGACTTCATCATCGCCATCACCGTCGCCAGTACGGTTGTCACCAGTATGCACGATACTGCCGTCTTTCGATTTTAGCTGACTGAACCAAATTGCATCGACCGCTTGCTTGTTAGCGTCGAACATGATGCATGAAGCATCTAAGTCGATAGAGTCGCCGCCCGAACCGCCACCGAATAATTTTCCTAAGAAACCACCTTTTTTATCTTGTGGCCCTTGCGCGACATCCCAACCTAGACCTAGTTTAACTTGAGTCAGCTCGCCACCAGCTTCTTTGCTTAGGGAGATTTTTTGACCTTTTTGAAGACTAACTGCCATGTGAGTATCCTTATAATAATTGTGAGTAAAACCGTTTAGAAATAACGCTAAAGAGTGTTATAAATTGCGAAATGCACTATAAGATATTGTCTAAAAAGCCACCACCGCCGCCACGTCCACCTGAGCTACTACCTAGGACGCTTTGTATCCAACCTTGATAACTGTCACGATTGCGCGAGCAAATAATGACTTTGCCACTTCCTGAGAAGTTCAGAACCATCCCTTCGCCACTAGTAACAGAGTTGATAATATTGCTCATGATGCCTTTTTTCTTACTGGTCGAAACTGACAGTTTGTATTCAAGATTCGAATCCCAGCAGACTACATGACCATTATCAATGATAACGTCTTTGTCTGGTGTGACATCAATCTCAAACAACGAACCAAAACCAGATACCACGACTTGGCCTTGACCTTGGGTCTGCATCACCATAAAGCCGCCTGTATCACCAAACACTGCACCGCCTAAATTGCGCTGAATATTGGCTCTGATATCAACGCCAGTTTGGGCCGCGACAAACGCACCATCACTCAATGTATACTGCTGCTTGCCAACTTCTATGATTTGCATATCACCATCGAGCGTGGGCGCAAGCAAACAGTCGCCCTCACCATTAACCGCTTCAATCTGCTGTTGGAATAACGATTCATCGTTTGCAAAGCGGCGCATCAGTGACTGCATCAGGCCACCTTGTAGCTTACCTTTCAGCTCAAGATTGGACTCCATCATCACCATTGCATTGGCTTCACAATAAATTGAATCGCCTTTTTTAAGATTACAATGCAAAAAAGGTTCAATAGTACCGATTAAACTGAATGTTGCGGCCATGGCTTGCAAATCCTTATTCTAATATCTTTGTTAAATGCTCTTAATGTGTGCGTGTGCTTTTAGATGCTTTATAGATTTTAATGATAAGCCAATTAAATTTAAAGCCATCAAATGCGTTAAAGGGGCACACTTGATGGCTTATTAGATCATAACCAGACGTCTGATTATGATAATTGGCTTGCTAAACGTTTACGTTGGTTCTAACGTTAAACATTTACGCCATAAGAGGCTGCTAATGGTCCAAGACCACCGCTGAAACCTTGACCAACCGCACGGAATTTCCAATCACCGCTGTGACGATATAATTCACCGAAAATCATCGCTGTCTCAGTGCTGCCGTCTTCTGATAGGTCGTAACGAGCGATTTCAGACTCGCCATTGTCATTTACAACGCGGATATAAGCATCACCAACTTGACCGAAGTTTTGGTTACGTGCTTGGCCTTCGTAGATGATGGCACAGATAGCTACTTTGTTGACGTCAGCTGGAATGCTTGCAAGATTGATTTTGATTTTCTCATCATCGCCATCGCCTTCGCCAGTACGGTTATCACCAGTATGCTCAACAGCACCGTTGTCTGATTTTAAGTTATTGAAAAAGATAAAATCTTGGTCGTTACGGACTTTGCCTGCTTCGTTAATCAAGAAACCGATTGCATCTAAATCAAACTCTTGGCCGTCAGTGGCACGTGGGTCCCAGCCTAGACCGACTGTAATGTTAGTTAAACCTGGCGCTTCTTTTGATAAGTTTACGTTGCCGCCTTTTGTTAAGCTAATAGCCATACAAATATCCTTTGGATTAATAGTTAAGTGGATTGAATAATAAAAAAGAAATTAAAAGTTGTGCAGTGACTGATATACCAGCTAGAGCAGCGAAATAACTTAGCTGTATGCTATATACCGTATATCATTACGTTTTACTATACTAAGCGTTCGCCTACTAAGCAAGGCGTATTTTGTGCGCTTACTATATGCTTACTATATGCTTACTAAGGGACATAATACTTCTGTATCTTTGATAATTTCTAATCAACTTAGCAATGGTCGTTAAGATATTGTTATGAAAAGTAATGTTTCATACAAAAGGGATTTAGCACAAAGGTAGCTTAGATAAAACAATCGCTTTAAAAAGCACCGACTGACTATATGGGCTTAGAATAAACCAACTCATGGCTTAGGTATGCTTCGCAGCTAGTATGAGAGCTTGGCACTATATAAAAAACCTATTTAGACAAATATACATGTATATCTTATTCTGCAAAAACCGACCAGCCAGTTTTTTGTACGAAGCGCTCTAGTGCTTTTAGTCCAAGCTTAGAGTTACCTACATGATCAAGCCCTGGTGACCAAACCGCGATAGAACCTTTACCAGGTGCTATCGTCAAAATACCGCCACCAACACCACTTTTGCCTGGTAAGCCCACACGGTAAGCAAATTCGCCAGAACCATCATAATGACCACACATCATCATCAATGAGTTAATACGGCGTGCTCGTTTTTCATTGATTACACGTACTCCTGAGTGCTTATCAACTCCGTTAGACACTAAATAAAGACCTGCACTGGCCAACTGTTGGCAGTTCATTGCAATCGAGCACTGATGAAAATACGTACCTAATACATTATCCACATCGTGTCTTAAACGACCAAAGGATTTCATAAAGTGCGCCAGAGAGGCATTTCGGTCCTTGTGCGCCATCTCAGAAGCCGCTACTTTATGATCAAAGCGAATTGACTCATCATCTGCAATGAGGTGAACAAACTGCAGGATTTCACCCAGTATTTCTTTGGGTTTATGCCCCATCATAATAGCATCCACCACGGCGATTGCCCCAGCATTGATAAAAGGATTGCGCGGTCGGCCAGACTCGTGCTCGAGCATCACAATTGAATTAAAGGGATCGCCAGATGGTTCACGCCCGACATGTGTCCAAAGTGTATCGCCTAGCTTGCCAAGACCAATGGTTAAGGTAAATACCTTAGAGATACTTTGGATGGAAAACAGAGTGCTTGCATCACCTGCTGCATACATATGCCCATCAGGAGTCGCTACGGCTATACCGAACTGGTTCGGGTCGACATGAGCCAATTGCGGGATATAATCTGCTACTTTGCCGCGGTCAGTTTCTCTTGCCATCTCTGCGGCAATATCATCAAGAATTTTTTGCATATCGTTTATAGGGTCTTTTTTCGACAAGTTATTTAAGGACGAGGATTTTAACTGAAGATAGGGTAATAGTAACAGGGCAAACGTAATTTTAACCATTGATTGTCTCAATTATTGGTTATGTCGATATTTTTTGGACTTCGATATGACCTGATAGGGTGGCAAAAACAGTATGACAAAAAAACAGGCCATACCTGATGATATGACCTGCTTAGATGTATAACTAGATACAGACTACACTGAGAACATGCCTTAGTTTAGGCTTGCTTTCTCAGCTTTACGATGCTGAAGTGACGCTAGCAGCGCCCAACCAATAAAGGCAATACCAATCAGACCAGTGATAATCTCTGGTACATGGAACTTCACTGACAATAGCATAATCAGTGCCAATGCGCCGATTGCATAATGTGCGCCATGCTCAAGATAGATGAACTCGTCAAGCGTGCCTTTGTCTACCAAGAAGATAGTCATAGAACGTACAAACATCGCACCAATCGCAAGACCTAACATGATAACAATCACGTCATTAGTAATTGCAAATGCCCCAATCACACCATCGAAACTGAATGAGGCATCTAGGACTTCTAAGTATAAGAAACCAATGATACCGCCCTTCATAATGGCACTGGTCGCCGCAGCGCCCGAACCATTCTCTTCGTTTTCTAGGTCTTCTTCCAGATCGCCCTCGAGCATACCTGATACAACCTGTACGCCCAGATAAACCAAGATACCCCAAACACCTGCGATTAGGACAGCGCTTGACTGCTCTGCATTAGCCCACGATACCGCAATCATCAAGACGATAAGCGCTACAAATACGCTCATGGCATCGACTTTACCTAGCTTGGCTAAACGGCTTTCAAGCCAGTCAAACCAATGTACTTCTTTGTCATCAAAAATAAAGTTCAAGAACACCAATAGTAAGAAAATACCACCAAATGCTGAGATTTCCGCATGGTGTGCCATCAGTCTTGCTGAGTACTCTTCAGGGCTATATAAAGCCAAGTTGATGACCTCCATCATACCAAGGTCAGCAGTAACTGCGACGATGACAATAGGGAAAACCAATCGCATACCGAATACGGCGATTAGGATACCAACGGTTAAAAATATCTTTTTCCAAAATTCGTCCCAGCCCTTAAGGACTGAAGCATTGACCACCGCATTATCAAAAGATAATGAAATCTCCATGACGGCCAAAATAGCGGTAATAGAAAGAGTGGCTATCATGCCACCCATACCGCCATGTGAATATCCCCACCATGCTGCTATTGCCAAAGCAATTGCGGTGAAGATAAAGTCTAAATAAAAATGTCTCATGACACATCCTGTATGGTTGCGTAAAGCTAAGGTCTACCTAGTATAGGCATGAACCGCAAAAAAGCGGTTATTACTAACCACTTTTTATGCATAATTTTAAACGAAACGTAAAGCATTACTAGTCATTTGGCCATTAAAAATTGTGACTATTTGCAACGATGGCGGTTTGCTATTTTGGACGTGATGACGGTGACTAATAACAGACTAAATACCAGTAAATAATGGTTTTAAATATCAACACCGTATTGCTGACACATCGCTTGCAAACCGCCCGAATAGCCTTGACCAACAGCACGGAATTTCCATTCGCCGTTGTGACGATATACTTCGCCAAACACCATTGCTGTCTCTACAGAGTAGTCTTCTGCTAGATCAAAACGTACGACTTCAGTGCCTGTTTCTTCATTGACGACACGGATAAAGGCGTTTGCGACCTGTCCAAAGTTCTGGCTACGCGCTGCAGCGTCATGAATAGTCACTGTCACGACTACTTTATCTACATCAGCAGGTACTTGAGTGAGATTTACTTTGATAACCTCATCATCACCGTCGCCTTCGCCAGTACGGTTGTCGCCAGTGTGCTCGACAGCACCATTGTCAGACTTCAGCTGATTGTAAAAGATAAAGTCATGATCGCCGCGCACTTTACCTGCGCCATTTAGCAAAAACACGCTAGCATCGAGATCGAACTCAGCACCAGAGGTGGCGCGCTCATCCCAGCCAAGACCGATAAGTAGCTTGGTTAAATTTGGGTCAGTTTTCGTTAGCGATAAATTACCGCCTTTATTAAGTGATAAAGCCATGGTGTTATCCTTTTTATTAGACGTTAGTGGTTTTATAAGGTCATCGAAAAAAGGCGATGCTTACGCAATAACTGCGCAAATCCATCGCCTAGTAACGCTCTATCATAGCAACAAAAAATGGCCCAATCAAAGCTGATTGGGCCATTGTTATATTTCATATACATTCGGCAAAAAACAGAAGTTTCAGGTACTTACATTGCCCTTATAAATCTTTAGTTTTATTTATCAAAATTCTATTTACGGACGTTACATTCTAAGCTGTAAATTTAAAACTTCGAATTATAGACTTTGACGATGACGAATCTCAAAGCTTTGATGAATCGGCTTTTTGATATTGAAATCAAAGCCAATGGTTTTTTGCGTGATATCAATGATGTCATAACGCTGAGTCAACTGCTCATCTAACTCAAAACGCGTAAAGTTGTTAGAAAAGTACAAGACGCCATCAGAGGTGAGGCGGTTCATGGCACGATTAATCAATGCAGCATGGTCACGTTGCACATCAAAAGTACCTTGGAATTTCTTAGAGTTTGAGAAGGTCGGTGGATCAATAAAGATAACATCGAACTGTTCGGTATTGTCTTTAATCCACTCAAAGATATCGGCAGCAACGAACTGGTATTTATTGCGGCTAACGTCCAAACCGTTCAAGACAAAGTTTTGTTTGCCCCAATCTAGATAGTTCTGTGACAAGTCAACGCTAGTGACTTTTTTCGCACCAGCAAGCGCTGCATGCACACTTGCGGTACAAGTATAAGCAAACAGGTTAAGTACTGCTTTACCGCGGCTGTTGTCCTTGATACGAGCACGCATATTACGGTGATCGATAAACAGACCAGTATCTAAGTAATCTGTAAAATTGACGTAAAGGTAAGCACCATCTTCGCGCGCAACATGAAACTTGCCACGTTTTTCTGTGGTGTTCTGTTTGCTGTACTGATCGTTGCCAGACTGACGGGCACGCGTTTTGATAAAGATCTGTTCACGGTTAATATCGAAGACTTCACGGATACCCATCAATGCCAAGTTAAAGCGTTTTTTTGCAGTCTCAGGTGGGATGGTCTTTGGTGGCGCATATTCTTGCACATGCGCATAATCACCGTATAAGTCGATCGCGACTTTGAAATCAGGTAAATCAGCATCGTAGACACGAATATTGCTTACATTGTCTTTTTTGGCCAGTTTCTTAAGCTTAGCAAGGTTTTTTTGCAGACGGTTAATGAAGTCTTGACCATCTTCTACTTCGATCTCGCGTTTCTCAAAACGACTAACAAGATTGCCCGTTTGCCCAGCGATAAGCGTTCCGTAGCGGAAATAGACGGTGATAGCACCGTTATGACAGCGTAATGTTTTTGGTTCTTTAATCGGTAGAATATCTACTTGTTCGACATGAGAGGCCAATATGCCAAGCATCGGGTCAATACCACTACCGGCAAAGCTGTCTTGCAATATCAGCCCAATTGCTTGATACAACGGCTTAATCATTTCTTCATCACCCAAACGCTCACCATATGGTGGGTTGGTAATGACCAAAGGATTGCTCAATCGACCATCATTAACCAATGGTTTAAGCACGTTACTAAGTTGGTCAAGCGCACGATGCTCGATATCGAGTAACGGTAAAAGGTCTTGTAGACCTGCGGCAATTAAGTTTTTTTCTGTGGCGAGGATCGCACCACTATCAGCATCAAAGCCCAGCATAAGTGGCAACGTATCAGGCTGCTCATTGGCAATCTCTAATGCTTCGCGGAAACGCGTTTGAGCATCATCAATCATCTCTTGCCATAGCGTCTCATCATGATGCTGCCACTGGTAAAAACCAAATTGATTGGCAGCTTTGTCGATACCCACAGCATAGTCACAATGCATCAATAGCGCTTCGATAAGGAACGTGCCAGAGCCGCACATTGGGTCGATTAACGCATTATAGAAAGGTGCATCGCCAGCTTCGTTTTTCTTGTGCCAACCAGCGCTATAGAGTAGGGCGGCTGCCAAGTTTTCTTTTAGTGGTGCTTCTGTCATGGCCACACGGTAACCACGGCGATGCAAACTGGTACCGGATAAATCTAAATACAACTCAGCTTGCTTGTCATTAATGGTTGCAAAAACAGAGAAGTCTGGGTTTTTGCTGTCGACGTTAGGACGGCTGTCGTAAACTTCGTTAAACGTATCAGCAATCGCATCTTTAATACGTAGCATGGCAAACTGCTGACTGACAGCGACACGCTTATCAACAGACAGACGGATAGCAAAGGTTTGCTCTAGGCTAAACTGCTCAGTCCAATTGACCGATTTTGCCAAGCCGTATAGCTGCTCCGCAACGTCGTATTCTGCATTGATGTTTTTACGTTTAATCAGCATCAATACCCGCGAGGCCACGCGTGACCATAGACAGATAGTATATAGCTCACGTAAGCCACCAGTTACAGCTAGACGGCCGGTACTTTTGATTTCGCTGTCAATGCCAAAACTGGTTAGCTCAGTCTGCAGTGGTGCCTCAAGCCCATCGGCACAGGTAATAATAAGATCAAGCGACAACTCTGGTGAAGCTGCTGTTAGAGATGCGGGCGCGGTTTGTTCGGTCATACGGGTACCTGTGGGCTAAATTGACAAAAAAGCAAATAATAAGATAATCGGTGTAACCGGCAATTTTACCATAATTCACAGTAGGATGGTTCAAAGTAGCCGTGTTTAAGATTTTAAGATGTGATAGTCAAATACGTGACAATAAATTCTCTACTCACCCTTCGTCAGTGGTAATTCCTCTGGGACGATTTGAGTGGTGGTTGCAAAGGGCTTGGTTGCGATAGGGTAGTCAACATCCTTTGGCATCAGCAATCGCATATGCGGATAGGGCGTAGAAATGTTGGCAGCATCAAACGCAATTTTAATCTCTTCTTGCAGCACTTCTTTAATTTTGGGTATGCGGGCAACGGCTGCTGGTTTTACCCAAAAACGTACGATAAAAAATACGCCATACTCGCCAATTTCTGCCACGGTCGCTGACGTCTCAGGACGATTAAGCACCGCATCGGTATCGCTGAGTACTTGCAAGATTTCCTTGCGAGCTGTCTCAATATCATCTTCGAACGCGATACGTACGCGAATATCAAAACGGATAAAGTTTTTGGACGTCAGGTTGATCACCTCAGAAGAGGCAACGTTAGAGTTCGGGATAATGACAGTGATATTGTCTCGAGTGAGGATATGAGTGGTGCGCAACGCGATAAGTACCACGCGTCCTTCATTATCATTGATATGAATCCAGTCACCGACTTGAAAAGACTGCTCAAGCAAAATCGTGATACCAGCGATAAAATTGGCAAGGGTAGACTGAGCGGCGAAACCAACCGCCAAACCAACAATACCTAAACCCGCCACTAACGATACAATGTCAAAGCCAAATTGCGCCATAACGCTGGCAAGCCCGAGTACCAATAGTAGTACAGATAAAATATTTTTGAGTAGCTGCTCTATGGAAGCATTGAGACCATAGTGCTGCAGGACTCTGTGAATGATTTGTCCTGATGATGCCCAAAGTACGTAATAGATGCCTGCCCAAGTGCTTGCCTTTGCGGTGGCTTTAATGGTCTCTGGCTCAAAGTTTATCTGACTCATAATCGCTATCAGACTGGCGACAATCCAGACATAGCGCAAAACTGAACGGACAATCTTAGTGCGGCGCTCATTTAATCGAATTTTGGCTCGGCTTTGCCTAAGGATATAATTGGCCAACCAATAAAAAAATCCCAATACCGCAAGCAGTATTAGGATTTTGATGCCAGTGCTCGCCAGTTCTACTGCTTGAGAGGACCAATTAAGTGACTCTTCATCGATAGAGCCGCCGAGAGCAAGATATAGGCTAGTATGTAAGTCGCGAATGATCTCTTCAAAAAAGTCGGTAACACTAGCGATTGGCATTTTTTCGTCCATGCAGGGTATGTTTGTACAAAAAATTATAAACGAATATGTATTTATAAATTACCTCAAGTCGTCGAAGCAATCAAATAAAGTAATGGTTAAGACTAGTTACTATTAATTTAAAGGCATTGCTGACTTGAGGACTTAGCTAAATGGTCGATTAAGAATTATCCTTTTGGGTATCTAGAGATTGGAAAGGTATCTCCATTTTATACTGCACATCACGTAACGCCGTACGTAGTCCCTCTAGTATCGTCGGATGATAAAAAGGGGTGTCGAGCATATCTTTAATACTCAAATCATTGGTAATCGCTGTAGCAAGTATATGACCGATATATTCAGCATCAGGACCGACCATACTGGCGCCTAAAATTCTATCTGTCTTTTTACAGCCATAGATATGTAGCAGCCCGCAGTTGACACCCATCACACGGCTACGTCCTTGATTATCAAAGCTCACACTACCGATAACAAATTCGAGTTCTGAATCTTTTTGAATCTCTGGTAGCGACATACCAACATTGACGATTTGCGGTGAGCAAAATACGATAGAAAACGGAGTCGCAGGTGGGCGAATATAGGCCGCTTCTGTGTTCTCGCAGACCATACTGCCCGCACTATAGCCTTCATCGCTGGCCACATGCAGTAACGGAATATTAGCATTGGCATCACCAACGATATAGACGTTTAAGTCGCCAATCTGACCTGTTTTTTTACTTAAATCTTTTGGACGGTTCTTATCGTCTAGCTCGACACCTAAGTTTTCGACACCTAGCTGCTTAATATTGTTGCGACGACCAGTAGCAACTAAGACGTACTCGCCTTGCCATTGCTGAGACTCACCAGCACTATCTTCATACTCGATAAACGCACTTTTATTACCTTCATCTGCTGTTGTGCCTACATCGATAATTTCGCTGCCTAGATGCATGGTCAATTCATGACTTAAGCAATCCATGGCCTTATTATTGATATCATCATCTTTTAGACCAGCAACTTGTTTGGCACGGTTTAGCAGCGTAACTTCCACACCTAAACGTGTAAATGCTTGCGCAAGCTCTAGACCGATGGCACCAGCACCGACGACAGCCATAGTCCTTGGTAAGTCTTCAAGCTCAAAGACACTATCAGAAGTGAGCATGGTATCACCAAGCTTATCCGCCCACCCATCAGGAATAAACGGCGAGCTACCTGTGGCGACAATGATTTGCTCAGCAGCAATCAGCTCATCATTGACCTCGATTAGCCCTTGCTCATTGATACGAGCACGACCGTCGATTTTCTTATGATCAGGCCAACTGTCTACTTGTTTTTTAATGTAGCTAGCAAAATGACTGCGTTCGTCACGTACACGCTCCATGACTCGTTTGCCATCGATTTGCGCGGTCGCATGGATACCAAATTCAGCAGAATGATTGGCATCATGTGCGCGATCAGCAGCTGCAATTAACAGCTTACTAGGCATACAGCCGACCGCAATACAGGTCGTGGTCCAAAACCCTTCATTAATAATGACCACGTCATCTTTGATTTTACTCGCTTGGCGAAAAGCGTTTTGACCTGCGGTACCCGCGCCAATAATAGCGACAGATACTTTGCGCGTGACTTCTTTCGGCGTATCGTCGGTGGTCGTGTCAGATTGTTTATTCATATTATTTTCTAATAGGGGCAAAGTTATATTCAGTGATAGACTGAATGCTTGGCTTATATTTTTTATTCGGTTTTTATTGTTCTTATGATCAATACTGATTTAACTATAACGTCAATAATACTGACTTACAGAACCAGTAATTATGGCGCCAGTATGGTCAATAAGCGACTGGTATAGTCTTTGGCACGTAGGTTACGCTGTGCATGAGTCAGTTCACTGTTTTTGTTGAATACAAATGCCGAACGTACAAGGCCTAGCGTAACTTTGCCATACATATTTTTTTCTTTGATAACATCAAAATACTGGCATAGCTTTTCATCAGCGTCACTGATGAGTGGAATCTGTAAGTCATATTTGTCGATAAATTTTTCATGAGATTCAACACTGTCACGAGAGACGCCAATAATGTCGTAGCCCAATTCATCGAAGTCATGAAGGTGCGAGGTAAACTCTGTTGCCTGTGTGGTGCAGCCTGGCGTGTTGTCTTTGGGATAAAAATAGAGAATAAGGCCTTTATCGGTATTGGCGACCATTTCTTTTAGATTGATTTCATCATGGATAAAGCTACCAGCAAGTTTGCGTACTATGGTTACTGGAAAATCAGGTAGGTGAATGGTTTCTGTCGTTGGCTTGGCCATGATAAAATCCTTATTAGTTATGTGTATTGGCTTAATGATGGTTCTATTTATAGTGTTCTTATTATAGGCAGATTAGTAGAAATAAATAATCAGTTTTACACTTTGCCCATTCATTGGCAACAAAAAAGACTGGCAATGGCCAGTCTTTTGTATATTAAACGTTTAGAGGTTACGCAGGTTTTTGTGGCTTCTTCAAATCTAAACCAACGGTGCACTGTTGCAAATCTTTTTGCATCGCTTTCACATATGGCAGATTAGAAGGGTCTTTCTTATCTTGCGCGTAGCTTTCGATTTCCCACATTTGACCGATAGTCATGTTGCTGCGCACACCAATAGTACAGTTACATAGTTTGGTTGCGTTGCTTTTGTCAGCGACTTTGTATTTGACTGCGCCATTGACACATGAATTGATATTGTCTTGCTTAATGTCAGCAGCGTTGGCTTGTGGCATGGCAAACAGGGCCGCTAAGGCTAGGGGTAGTACTGGCAACAACTTCATAAATTTCCTCTTACAGGTAGCGTCAATTTTTTGTCTTTTGCTCAATGCAAAGTCAACTCATCAATATATGAGTGACCGATATCGTCAGTTACATCTTTCGATAAATATAATCGTTCATACGATAGCAAGTATGTCGATTAGAATACAAGAACGACGTGCTGTGTTAATGCAAGCGAATGTTGCGCGAATGTTGATGGGTATCACCATTTCACGCAATATTTAGTATTAATGCATAGTCAGTTCGATATGATTTGAGCATAAGGAAGGATAGTGGAATAAGCGCGCCTTATACCGTATCCAACTTATATAGGACTGACTAAAATTAATTAAGACTGATAATGAGTAGGGTCGGTGACGCCAGCTTGGGCGAAGCCTTGACGACGTAATGCGCAGCTATCACAAACGCCGCAAGCAAGACCATTGGCATCTGCACGATAACAAGAAATCGTCTGTCCGTAATCGACACCTAATGACAGACCAAGCTCAATAGTTTGGGCTTTTGATAATTGCTGCAATGGTGTTTGAATCGATAAGCGATGACCAGTAACGCCCGCTTTTGTCGCGAGATTGGCCATATGTTCAAAGGCAGCTATATACTCTGGGCGACAGTCAGGGTAGCCAGAATAGTCAACTGAGCTGACACCGATGACGATATGGTTGGCATCAGCGACTTCGGCGACTGCTAACGCGTATGATAAGAAGATAGTGTTGCGCGCAGGCACGTAGGTATTTGGGATGGCGTCGTTATCGATTTCGTCGCGCTTTTTGTTAGGGAGTTTGTCCGAATCACCGTCTGGCACGATCATACTGTGGTCTGTTAATGATGAGCCACCCAGTTGTGCGATATCAATATCGATGATTCTATGATTGACACCTGCTGTCTCAGCGATCGTCTTTGCGGCCACAAGTTCACTATTATGACGTTGACCATAGTTAAAGCTGACTGCTGTCACTGATGCATAGCGCGCTTTTGCCCAATGTAAGCAAGTCACCGAATCGAGACCGCCTGATAAAAGGACAACCGCATTTTGGCTTTTAGTAAGAGCAGCTAAATCAGCATCTGATACTTGATTAGGGGTATTTTGCAAAGTAACGTTAGTCATAGTGATATCTATTATTGGTTTACGAAAACGGCTATTTTAGCAAAAATACGTCTACTACAGAACCATGAAGCGACCAATCACCCGTCACTAAGCTGCCAAAGCAAATTTAAATAGCACTGCAATAAAATAAAGTCGGTATTACTGTCATCTTTTCAATCTGTTAGCAATATTTGTTATAATCGCAGCTTTTAAAGTATCAGTCACATAACATTGGTGATAATGCTTTAAAAGCCTTATCGCAAATCGCTTTATAGTAAAACCACCCTTATAAAGATATTGAGTAACTTATGACCGCAGCAACCTTATTTACGCCAAATATTCCTTCTCAAGCTGATGATGTATCTGATGCAACGAGCTTTGATACTCAGGCTTTAGACATCAGTACTGACAGTAGAGAGTACGATGACGTCTCTGAAGATGGCAATGATGAGGACATGATTGGTGAGCAGTTTGCCGATGCGCAAGCACCTACCGAATCAGCGTACTTTCGTAAACTACAAAAGAAGCTGCGTCGCCAAGTCTCTTGGGCAATCCGCGATTTTAATATGATCGAAGATGGCGATGTGGTGATGGTCTGTGTTTCGGGTGGTAAAGACAGCTATACCTTACTCGATATTTTATTGCTGCTAAAACGCATTGCACCGATTCATTTTGATATCGTCGCTGTCAATCTTGATCAGAAGCAGCCAGGCTATCCGGAAGACATTTTACCTGCGTATCTAAACGAGCAGGGCATTGCCCACTATATTTTAGAAAAAGACACATATAGCATCGTCAAAAGTGTGGTGCCAGAAGGCAAGACTTACTGCTCTGCGTGCTCTCGTCTGCGCCGCGGCTCACTATATGGCTTTGCTAAACAAATTGGCGCGACTAAGATTGCCCTTGGCCATCATCGTGACGATATGCTAGCGACCTTCTTTTTGAATTTATTCCATGGTGGTGCGCTCAAATCCATGCCGCCCAAACTGCTGAGTGATGACAAGCAAAATATGCTGATTCGCCCATTGGCTTATGTCGAAGAAAAAGACATCATTGAGTACGCCAAATTAAAAGAATTTCCAATCATTCCTTGTAACCTGTGTGGTAGCCAGACCAATCTACAACGCGCCATCATCAACGATATGCTCCGTGAATGGGATGATGCTCATCCGCAGCGTTTGGCTTCTATCTTTAAGGCCATGCAAAACGTCGCGCCATCACAGTTAGCTGATCGTGAATTGTTTGATTTTGAAACACTCAGTCTTGATCGCGATAATGATGAGCGTTTATTTGAAGGCGACAATATTCAAGCTGGTCAGACAGATAGTTTGGCTGAGATTGGTTTACCTGTATCGCCAAGGACGCAAACGTTCAATCCTAAGTTCGCTAGTGATAAGCCTTATTCAACAGAGACGGATAAAGCCGCACAAAACGAGCGTAAATCACAGAAAATTCCAACGATTAACCCTGTGATTTAGTAGTTTATGAATTAGGGCTATATTAAATAGCTCAAAAAAAACCAGCCAATCTCTGACGAGTGGCTGGTTTTTTCACGTCTAAGTGCTACTAACAGTATTAACTCTTAGCAAAAACTGGTAGTGGGTCAAAGCTGACCTTTGAACGAGGCAGTTTTGCGACATCTTGCATACGCCAATCATCTTTACCGTCGTTGCTAACCTGTAGGTAATACTTGGCTTTTACAGGATCAATATCGACTTGTGCACTGTATTTATTGCCCTCAACATGCTTAAGGACAACATCGCGGTCTTTTTTGATATCCGTTGCATGAGAAATAGAAAGTTCCAACGTATCAGGATAAGTAAGTGGTGTGCCGTTTAGCAGCTTGCCTGACTGGACGCTTTGCTCAGGGTAGTTAAGATAAAACACAATATCTCCATTTTCTGCAAACTGCATTTGTCCATGCAAGTCTAAGTCATACATGAGCTTATCACGGGATACATCATGATAGAGCGTTTTGCCATCCATATACCAGTCGTCACGTACCACGCTATCACGGATCTGGTAAGAGTAATAAACAAACCAAATACAAGCGATCACGACCGCAGCAGGCATGCCAATCACAAAGATAACGACCATGTAATTTTTATACCATGGCTGCTTATCTTGATGTTTAAAGTTCGGTGCTGGAGTAGACATAAAATACCTATGCATCAGATACGCATTCAATAGATAGCCGTTCATTAGACATCTATAAATGTTATCAACGGATAATTTGGCGGCTAAGCGCTACCAGTTTAATGGTAAAAAATTTATTCGATAGTCTTTAGCTAGAATAGTTATTTAACTACTTGAACTAGCTAGACTACCGAATGAGATACATAAAACTAAATAATGGATAAGTCAGTAATTTACTGACCTTGGGTCGTAAAGATATTTTGTTTGCTTACCTTATACTTGCCATTTTCGCTGCTCACATTTAGCGTGACAGGCGTTTGGCCAAACTCTATCACATCAGGATCACCATAAATACTGACTGGCATATCAAAGCTTTCGCCAGCTTCTAATGGTACATCATTAAAGCGCAGCTCTAAACTCAACCCTTTTTGCGGTGCTAGTGTTATCGTGTAGGTATGAGCATCCTGCGTCTTATTGGTTAGCTTGACGATATAGCTGTTTTCGATCATGCCTTGATTATTGATAGACGACAACTGATTACGGTCACGGCGGATATCAATCTCTAAGGGCACGCGATCGGTCAGCGCATATATAACACCGCCACATAGCACAGCTAATAACGTCAAATAAGCAAATAATCGTGGGCGTAGTACGCGGCTTGGCTCTTTTTCTGCTAACTGACGTTCGGTCGTATAACGAATCAGTCCACGCGGATAGCCGACCTTGTCCATCACTTCGTTACAGGCATCAATACAAGCTGCACACTGGATACAGCCAACTTGCAAACCATCACGAATATCGATACCAGTAGGGCAGACCTGCACACACATGGTACATTCAATGCAATCGCCTAAGTGCTCTGGATTTGTGCCTTTTTTACGGGCACCGCGTGGCTCACCGCGTTCATAATCATAAGATACGATCAATGTGTCTTTATCAAACATCACACTCTGAAAGCGGCCATAGGGACAAATCTGTACACACATCTGCTCACGCATGTAGCCTGCATTGGCATAAGTAGCAAAGGTGAAAATAAACATTGAGACCCATACCCATGTTGGCCAATCAGGGAACGGAATCATTCCTATTGACTGCCAGCTATGATATAGAGAGTCTGTTCCCGCCACATAACTAACAAAGGTCGCTGCTGTAATCACAGAAAGCAAGAACCAAATTGAATACACAACCGTGCGTTTGAATACTTTGCTCGCACTTAATGGCGCTTTATCAAACTTGATGCGTTTATTACGATCGCCAATCACCCATTTTTCAACATATTGGTATAGATGGGTCCATATCGTTTGAGGACAGGCGTAACCACACCAAACGCGTCCTGCATATACCGTCACCATAAACAGCGTAAACGCTGCAATAATGGCAAATGCAGCAATAAAATAAAAATCTTGCGTCAAAAACGTCATGCCAAAAATATAGTAATGCTGCGATGGCACATCAAACCATATCGCTTGTCTATCATTATAGCGCAGCCATGGCAAAAGTAAAAAAGCCGCCAAAAGAGCATACATCGTGATGACACGAATATTTTGATAAAAACCTGTGACAAACCTCGGATGCACACGATGCTTGGTTGCATCAAGATCGACTTGCTGTACAGGAATTTTATTGGATTGTTGTGCTGACATAAACGTGCCTCTTTAAAAAAAGAATCAGTCTGCTGGCATGATGAACAAACACCTCTAGCGTCGAGGTATATGAGTGTATGATGTTATCAATGTCAGTAAATAGCGGATAAAAAATTCGACATAAAACTTTTTAATCTGCTTACCAAATGATCGATTGTAAATATAGTCGGTTCAACATAATCTTGATACAAGCAAAGGTACTACAAGTAGTAGGCTAAACAAGCCTGTATCTGATTTATGCGAAATTGACTATCGTGTTATGTGATTGAGTCAGAGCGATATAAAGCCATGACCAATAGACTATTTTAAAAAATAGCTATTTTAGCATTCTCCTTACTAATAATGGGGTGATAATCATAAAAAGCAACGAATATATGAGAACGATTTCTAGTGTTTATAGCCGCTCATCATTGTCATTTCTAAATGAAAATCAATACCACTATACGCAAAAGGGAGAACTGCAATAACAGTTCTCCCTTCATTAAATCTCGTCCATATTCAGTACAGTAACAACGTCTTAGTTAGCAGTTGCTTCTTCAGCTGCTACAGGCTGAGTAGCTGCAGCATTAACCGGTGCTGCTTCAGGTGATTTGCCTGTTTTATCTGATAGTGAGTAGATATAAGCAGCAAGTAGCATGATACGCTCGTTACCTAGCTTAGTTTCCCACTGAGGCATAACGCCAGCACGGCCATAACGTAATGTATTACGTACAGTCTCACGCTCACCGCCATATAACCAGATATTGTCAGTCAAGTTCGGTGCACCTGCTGAAATCATACCTTTACCGCTTTCAGAGTGACAAAGTGCACACTGCTGCTTAAAGATAGCTTCGCCTTGATTAACCAAAGTTTGATCAAGTTCACCGTTACTCTTACTACCGTTATTTGGAGATAGTGACAATACATATTCAGAAGCTGCACGTACACCGTCTTCGCCGATCTGATCACGCCAAGCAGGCATACCGCCGATACGACCATTGTGTAGCGTGGTCAGAATGTTGCTAGCTTCGCCGCCATATAACCAATCATTGTCTGTTAGGTTAGGGTAGCCTGTCGCACCTTTAGCGTTAGAGCCATGACATACAGAACAGTTCTGTAAGAACAAGCGGCTACCAACTTTTAAAGCATTTGGATTTTCAGACAGTTTTTCGACATAAGGAGCAAGTTCTGCAACTTTTTCGTCAATTTTAGTCTGTAGATCTGCTGGCGGATTTTCACTACGACGCATGGTCGCTTGTAACTCGTTTAGCGTACCAAGTGTCGCAGTCGCACCTGCAGCATCTGCTTTTACCAAAATGCTTTTTTCAAAGTTATCGGTAAATACTTTGTTGTTGCTTTCAAGCTCACTGAACAACTCGTTTTTAGAGGTCCACGGTACAGTCTCACCGTCAACTTCTACGGTGGCGATACCTTCCCAGTGTTTCGGGAACATAGCTGGAAAGAATACCCAGTACGCCACACCCCAAACGATCGAGCCAAAAAATATCACCAACCACCACTTGGGCAGGGGTTTGTCGTATTCTCGGATGCCATCGTATTCATGACCTGTTGTACCGTCTTCTTCTACTTCTGGCTTGTACTTTAGAACCATCAAAAGGACGCCAAGAATAAATAGCCAACAAGCAAAACTAAATACAGTGATCCAAGAACTCCAAAAAAATGTCATCATTTATCCTTATTGCGCTGCTCTTCAGACAGAGATTTTATATCCTCGTCATCAAGCGCAAGTTGTGCATCTTCTTCGAAGCGTTTTTTGTTTTTTGGCGAATACGCCCACCATGCAACGCCTACGAAGGCAATAAAGGCAGAAACGGTCGCAATTGTTTGTAATTCACCAATACCCATTAGCGCTGTCCTTCCATTGCGGTACCTAACTGCTGTAGATAGGCGACCAAAGCGTCAAGCTCAGTAGCGCCAAGCACTGCATCTGGAGCGCCTTCAATGTCTTCTTCAGTATAAGGAACACCGAAGCGATCGCGGAATAGACGCATTTTAGCTTGAATGTTTTCGCCATCTACTTCGTTAGTCGCCAACCAAGGGAAACCTGGCATAACTGATTCAGGCACTAGCGAACGTGGATTGATCAAATGTTGCTTTTGCCAATCTTCAGAATAACGGCCACCAACACGTGCTAAATCTGGTCCAGTACGTTTCGATCCCCATAAGAATGGATGATCCCACGTCGACTCGGCGGCACGTGAATATGGTCCATAACGTTCAACCTCAGCACGTAGTGGGCGAACCATCTGCGTGTGACAAACGTGACAACCTTCACGAATATAAATATCACGACCTTCAAATTCAAGCGCTGTCCAAGGCTCCATAGCAGGAAGGGGAGCGTTCACCCCACCTTCTTCAGGACCCTTGTTGTCATAGATCAATGGCACGATTTCAACTAGCGTTGCAAAACTAATAGCAATCACGATACCAATGACTAACAAGCCTGTATTTTTTTCAATAATTTCATGCGGTGTACCAGCCATGATCGCTCCTTATACGTTAGCTGTCGAAGGTTTTTCGACACTAGGTTCATGATCCGTTGGATCAGCGACATCTACAGGCTTACCTTCTGGCATTTTGAGTGTTTTATAGCAGTTATAAGCCATTACAAACATACCCGATACATATAAGAAGCCACCAAATGCACGGCCAATATATGGGAAATGCGAGAATTCAACAGTATCAACGAAGCTATATACCAAAGTACCGTCTGGGTTAGTAGCCAGCCACATCATGCCTTGGCCAATACCTGAGATCCACATAGACACGATATAGAAAATCGTTCCTGCAGTCGCAAGCCAGAAATGCGTGGTGATTAAGCTGATAGAGTACATCTTCGGTTTGTTATAAATACGTGGTAGCAGTACGTATAGCGAACCAATGGTAATCATACCAACCCAGCCAAGTGCGCCTGAGTGTACGTGACCAACTGTCCAATCAGTATTATGTGATAGCGCATTCACTGTTTTGATAGACATCATTGGGCCTTCGAACGTCGACATCGCGTAGAACGACAATGCAACAATCATAAAGCGAATGATTGGATCGGTACGCAGCTTATCCCAACTACCTGATAGCGTTAGTACACCGTTAATCATACCACCCCAAGATGGTGCAAACAGGATGATTGAGAAGACCATAGCAAGAGACTGCGTCCAATCAGGAAGCGCTGAATAATGCAAATGGTGACCACCGGCCCACATATATGAAGCAATCAATGCCCAAAAGTGAACGATAGACAAACGATAAGAATAGATAGGACGACCAATCTGTACAGGAACGAAATAATACATCATTCCAAGGAAGGCTGCCGTTAAGTAAAAACCTACCGCATTATGCCCGTACCACCACTGCACCATCGCATCAGTTGCACCGCCAAATAGCGAATAAGATTTGAACGCGCTAACTGGAATCGCCATGCTGTTTACGATGTGTAGTAATGCAATCGTAATGATGAAAGCGGCAAAGAACCAGTTAGCCACATAGATATGTGAGGTTTTACGTTTGATGAGCGTACCAAAAAATACAATGGCATAAGAGATCCATACCAAGGCAATTAAGATATCAATAGGCCACTCAAGCTCAGCGTATTCTTTAGTCGAGGTCAAACCTAGAGGAAGGGTAATAACGGCGGATACGATAACCGCTTGCCAACCCCAAAAGGTAAACCAAGCCAAGTATGGCGCAAATAAGCGCGTTTTACAGGTACGCTGAACGATGTAATATGACGTTGCGAACAGGGCAGAGCCACCGAACGCAAAAATGACCGCATTGGTATGTAGCGGTCTTAAACGACTAAAGGTCAGCCATGGAATGTCAAAGTTGAGTGCTGGCCATGCTAACTGTGAAGCAATGAACACACCAAGACTCATGCCGACGATGCCCCAAACGACAGCCATGATCGTAAAAAATCTTACGACAGTAATTTCATACTCACGGTCAACTGGGGCGACTGCTGTGTTTTGTAAACTCATTGGATGATTCCTTTACAGCCCGAATTATCAACAGAATTAACCAACAATCTATGCTGTCTGCACTATAAATACTCTCAAATTTGTATTTATACTAGCGCCAACACATGTTGTTTTTTGGCTTATTTAGCGCAATGACGTCATTAACTATCGATTTAGGCCCTTACTGTCTATTAGTTAATACTAATAAATAGAAATAGGCATTTCATACACTTTACTTAAAGTCAATCGATAGTAGGATTGTTAATAGATCATCAAGGTAAATAAGAAGACGCGCCGTTTTGAGCATCAAACATCTCATAAGGCTAAATATGTATCTTAATTATTACGAAAAAATCTGTACTAATGAAGATAGATACCCATATCTATAGGGCTATTAAAACGCATTGACCATAGATGTATGCTAGCGGCGGCTGACAAAAAACACGATTATGTAATGTTTGGTTAAAACTCCCGACTCTGTTTAAGGGTATTGTAACGCAATCCTAATTAAATATCATCAGAACTATGCGCCAAAATACAAACTCTTTGGTATAAATGTTAGCGAGCAACTTATTATTGCTGTGCTACTCCTCTATTTTATACACAATTTTGTCACTATTCTAGATGCTCATTTTGATTGAATAGAGCAGGCGCTCGCTAAACATAAGCGTAGACCTGCAAAGAAGTTTTGTAACAATAACATTGCTGAGCCGATAAATAGGTTTTACTTCTTATCAAGTCGCCCTTTATAATGAGGTTGAACGTCATTAATGGCTATGTATTGCATAGGTCTATTGATAGCAATCATTTTAACAATTCTAATAGTTAGGCCAAGAGTGCCTCAAGGGATATTGGTCTGACAGAATATCAATTAAGGATAATATAATATGGCAGTTTTTTTGACAGATGAATGGTTTGAGCAAGTAGAAAAAATGGGCAACGAAGCAGGTGAGTTAAATTTACCACCAGTACTTGCCAATATGGTCGTCAACTTAAAAGTGGCTGAAGCTGATAAAACTATCGAAGCCAATTTTGCAAATGGTTTGCTGCATCGCGGCTTAAACGATAATGCAACGACGACGCTGCTATTAGATCGCGATATCCTACAGTCTATCATCACTGATTTTGATACCAATCAAATCATGGGTGCGTTTATGAGTGGCAAAATCCGTGTCGAAGGCGATATGTCTCAGTTGATGGCCGTACAGACTGCACGTCCAAGCGCAGAGCAAAAAGAGTTGTATACTCGTATCAAATCAATGACGACGATGGCTTAATCGTATATTTATATGACTTTTGCGTTACGTTTTTGGGTTGTAAGAATCCATAAGACACAAAAAAGCCCCTAATTCATATTAGGGGCTTTTTTATTGCGCAATCAAATAGGCATAAAAAGTCTTTCAAACAGTCTAGCTAGCTTTTGATTGCTGCGTCGCATTTGATTGGTTCTCTTTGTATATTGCTGCTTGTAGCCATACGTTTGCTTGGACGTAGTCATGTACTTTGATGCTATTGGTTTCAGCAGTGTTGAGCGCACCAATACGCACTACAAAAGGATCCGCATCTTGCTCACGTAGCGTCACCACGTCAAACAATATGATAGATTTACCATTGAAGACGGTTTCTTGTTTACCAAGTACTTGCCCCTGACACCAAGCCTCGTCTTCTTGTCCTAGCGTATCGCCAAACAAGTAAGCGCACATATGGCCCAAGTTAATCTCGACAGGTGCCATTTGTTCTTTGGTCTCAGGTTTCCATTCGCTGATTTGCTCTTGCAAGTCATCAGGAATTTTTCCGTCATTTGCTGCCACGATGTCGTTAAAGGCACGGTGATAACGGATAGACTCTTGATCTTCGACCATGATGACTTCATTTTGCTCACTTAGCTTAATTTCGTGCGCCCAAGCACTAAAGTTCACATAGTAAGAGGTGTCGCGCTGATATAGATGACGGTTGGTCGTATAGAGTTGATCAAACGCATAAATAATACTGCCATCAGCAGTACGTAAACGTAATACTGCATCGTGCGAGTTGTCATTGGCGATGACACGCTCAATTTTGCAGTTCAATCCGTAAGGACTATCGACACAAGGGTAGGCATTGATAAAGCATTCTGGCTTACCATCTTTCATCGCGAGCACTTGATTAATATGGCAAGGCTGATCTTCTGATAGAAGCAGGCAGCTGTCTTTTGCACTGACGTTATTGTTCAGGCCTTTAGGCATCGCTGCGACTTCGATCATTTTTTGTAGCCATTCAGGCACATCATGACTCATATCGTCGGTCAGAATACGCCAGTGATCGGCGTGACCTGCAGACTGCTCATCGGTCAATGTGATCTTGGTGGGAGATTGAATGTTTTTGTATTGATAATTTATGGTCATGAAAATACTCAAAATTAAGTCAGCGTGAGGTTTGTATCTAATACTATATTTGCTTGTGTACCATCCAACATTTTAAATGATTGGTTTATGATGGTCAGCGATATTATCAGTAAATAGCGAGTAAACCTCAATGAGGGGTTAATGACAATTGTCTTTAGCATATAATATATAGGTATTGGTGCAGCTAATAGCAAGCCCCCTATAAAAAATAATAACAAAACCCAGTTTTTTGGTAAAAAATACTCTCAGTTGTTGCTAATGACTGGCACATATCAGCTAGTTTGTGTCAAACTAGCTCCCTTTTGACAGCTGTTATTGGCTCGTCTGACACCCTGTTTTTGTGTTTGATTTATATGTGAGTAGTAGCAACTGTATGATGCATTTACTACTGCTCGTTATGCAACCTATATAAAGTCGCACGTAGATAAGATAAAGAGTTTGAATATGTTTCGTCCTTTAGCGTTATTTATCGGCTTACGATATACCCGAGCAGAACGTAGTAATGGCTTTATCTCCTTTATATCACTCATCTCGATGATTGGTCTGACGCTTGGGGTTGCCGTATTGATTACGGTGCTATCAGTGATGAACGGCTTTGACCGTGAACTGAAAACCCGCATTTTGGGAATGGTGCCGCAGGCTACTGTGGTCTCATCAGAAATTATTGGCGACTGGGAACAGCTAGCCGATCAGATTAAAGAAGACCCAGAAGTGGCAGCTGTGGCACCATTTATTCAACTGCAAGGGATGCTGACATCAAATGGTCAGGTCGCAGGGATCATGGTGACAGGCGTCGAGCCTGAATACGAAAAAAACGTCTCCATTATCAATGAGCACATGATTGAAGGTAGTATTGACACCCTGAAAAGTGGTGATTTCAGTATCGTGTTGGGCGAGGAGATGGTGCAGTCTTTGGGTCTGCAAATAGGGGATAAAGTGACGCTGGTATTACCAGAAGCGTCACCATCACCAGCAGGTGTGATACCGCGATTTAAGCGTTTTACTCTGACAGGTATCTTTACGATCAGCCCAGAAGTAGACAGTCTCATGGCGTTTATCCCGATGGGAGATGCGGCAAAATTACTGCGTTTGCCAGAAGGCGCGCAGGGCGTACGCATGAAGCTTAACGACATCTTTACTGCGCCGATAGCTGCGGAAAAAGCGGCTGCTATCGCACCTGAAAAGCTATATCCAAATGACTGGACACAAACTCATGGCAATCTGTTTGGGGCTATTCAAATGGAAAAAGCCATGGTCGGGTTATTACTATTTTTGATTATCTTAGTTGCTGCTTTTAACATTGTTTCAAGTCTGGTCATGCTAGTAACCGATAAAAAAGCAGATATCGCAATCTTAAAAACTTTTGGTGCGTCTCCTCGCTTGATTACGCAAGTCTTTATGGTTCAAGGTGTGGTCATCGGTGTCATCGGTACTATCGCTGGTACGATATTGGGTGTGATATTTGCGCTTACGGTCAGCGATATTTTAGGCTTTATTAACCAAGCCTTTGGTCTAAACCTATTTGATGCGTATTTTGTCAATTACTTGCCATCGCAGTTGCGTTTGTTAGATGTGGTATTAATCACAGGTGCATCGTTTGTACTGAGCTTTTTGGCAACGATTTATCCAGCGCGCCGAGCGGCTAAGATTCAGCCTGCTCAAACGCTACGCTATGAGTAATCGCAAACGTCCAAATGTTGAAATAAATACCGAAATAAATAAAATAAAGGAAGCGCTATGTCTGCCATTTTAGAGGCGACCAATATCAATAAGATATATGATGAAGGCGCGGTCAGTACACAAGTATTGACTGGTCTTGATCTGACTGTTCATGCGGGTGAGCGCATCGCTATCGTTGGAACCAGTGGTTCAGGTAAAAGTACGTTGCTACATTTGCTTGGTGGTCTAGATACGCCAACCAGTGGTGAGGTTTGGTTGCATGGTCAGCTATTAAATAGCATGAATGAAACTGAGCGCGGGGCAATGCGTAACAAGCATTTGGGTTTTATTTATCAGTTTCACCACCTGTTGGCAGAGTTTACAGCAATCGAAAACGTAGCTATGCCATTGCTGATGCGTCCAGAAGTATCAACGACTGATGCTCGTAAGCAAGCGGTTGAGATTCTAGAAAATGTCGGTCTGGAGCATCGTTTGATGCATAGACCAGGTGAGCTATCAGGTGGCGAACGACAACGTGTAGCGATTGCACGCGCGCTAGTGACTAAGCCATCGCTTATTTTGGCGGACGAGCCAACAGGTAACTTGGACTACGACAATGCACAAAGCGTCTTTGGCCTGTTATCAGAGCTACAAAGCACCATGCAAACGGCGCTACTTATGGTGACGCATGATCGCAATTTGGCGGCTCTTGCTGACCGTCAGTTGTTGCTTCGCAATGGACATTGGGAACAGTATTAATAATTTTTTGTATTAGGTCGAAAAACTGACCGAAACGCCATTTATTGGCATCTGTCATGGATATAGTGGCTGTCATATTAAAGAGTTATTGTTATATTACTAAGAAAACATATCATAGAAACTAGCGATTAAGCGGTTGTGAGCCAGCCGCCTTATCTATTTTATAAGGATGCGTAAAATGCGTGAAGATGATAATCCAATTGCAGCTTTTGGCAGTGCGGAAGAGGGTGATGAGCCGTTAAAGCCTTACATCGATCCAACTTTGTTTGAAACGCTCGATAGGCAGGCACAAACTGAGCTACTGACCCCTGTGTTTGATGCCATCACTTTGGCTGGGGTTGATTACGACCTAAAAGTTCAAGACAGCGCGACAGGTAAGCGTTATACGCTCTGTAAGAATGATGAAGTCATTGAGATCGTACCCATGGATAGCAATTTCACTGACAAAGTTTTGAATGCTATAGAGAACAGTAAAGAAGAATAAGCTTCGTTAGCTTAGTTTAGCTAGGGCGTAAGCGTGATAGCCAGATAACAAAGATAGATTGTCTTATAACTTGTCAGATTCGTCAGAAGGTTTTTGCTGACGTTTCTGCCAGCTTGCTACGGTCTTATAACGCCAAATGGCCTTAAATGCCAAACCGCAAATAAGACTGGTGACTACGGCTAAAATCGTTAGCCCGATACAAAATGCAGCAAGCGATACGGTACCGCGATAAGTAATGAACGGATTGGCACCATTTGATAATGCCCATAAGCTAAAATCAGCAATCATTCTACCGATGAATCGCAAGCTAATTACAGGTGCATCAATGATCTTTGCACCGATATAGTATCCAGCATAAAAGATGGGTAAGCTAGTGACTGGGTTGGTAATCCATGTTAAACCAAGCGCCATAGGGACATTGGCACGAAAAATAAGCGAGCCAATAAGTGCCAGTAACATCTGTCCTGGCAGCGGAAAAAATGCACTCAATACACCGATATAGACGGCCTTATTTAGGCTGTGTCGATTGAAATGCCATAACCTTGGATCAGCTAAGTGCGGTGCAAACAGCTTTAAAGTGCGACTTTCTAAGATTTTCTCTGGTGTAGGAAGTAGGTCTTTTAGACGTTTTTGGGGCACAGGATCGCCTTTAATCATTAACTACAGTCTACTCAATGGTATTGAGAAGCTGGTATAAAGTAATATATGGTGAGTAGGATAAAGGTTAGAACACACAGAATGGTGATGTCAGATAGTTACCACCTAATACGTTGCCTCAGTATAGGGTAATATAAATATAAATGCTATTGCATCGCGTACCATTTGCTATAGTAAGTAACCATATTTGGCCGAATAATATTTAAGTCATCAAGCAAGGAGTGCTGGTGTACTGGTTGATTGGTAGCCTCATAATTATAGTTATGATGGGCGTATTGGCAGTCGCAGATAATGTGATATTGCCAACTGACTTATCCTTGCTAGAGACAGTTGGTACGTCTAATCTGTCGTTGGCGCTGATTGTATTTGCTACGTTTCTGTTGGCATCTGCTCAATTCAACATACCCTTGATAGACAGCCACAGCGCTGATAACAGTACCTCTAACAACGCATCTCGTCATACTAAACTTCCTTTCCGAATTATTAGACACTTGGTCTTAGCTTTGCTAGCGGCTGCATTAATGATAGGCAGCGCATTGCAAGCTTTAGTTACTCATCAACAAGCAGAAAACACTGAAATAACTGCTCCGATACGAGTACAAGCACTCGTGCATATCGAAGGGTTGAGCGATAGTGTTTATGATGCTGCTACAGATAGCGGTTATAGACAAGTAGCGGTGATAACGAATATCGCTCCGTTAGTCGCTGAGCTAACGCCCCAAGAGTTAGCAATTAAAACATCCGACTACTTAGATGCAAATAAAAATAGCCTAAGCATCAATCACGATGTTAATCCTAATGAAGTTAATCTCAAAGTTAGCGAACACCGAGTCCTACTTAACGCCTATCCAAGAAAGTCTGCAAATGATAGCCAGTTTGCATTCTTAAACGATTTGCAGCCCGGTGATGAGATATTCATGAGCCTAGCACTGGCGCCGTTGGCTACTTCTGAGCAAGCAGTCAATAACCCTACTGGTTTTGACAGTTATCGCTGGTTGCGAGGTCGGCATATTGATGGCGTTGCAAATATTTTGGCCGTTAGCCCTACATTGGTAAATAGTAGCGAAATTAGCAATGAAATCAGCGATAAAAAATATTCGAAGCAGTCGCTAGACTCTGATTCATATCTTCAGCGCTTTCGTACTCGTATCGATCAGGGGCGTTGGCGATTACGACAGCATTTCTATCAAGACTGGTCAGCACAAACGACAGCAGAGCAACAAGCAAAAGCCGTGACATTAAGTCTGCTCACGGGTGATCGTAGCTTGATTAATCGTGATACTAAGGACTTATATCAACTGGCGGGTATCTCACATCTGCTCGCTATTTCAGGCACGCACGTACTGTTTTTAGCTATTGTGCTAGCAGGTATAGTTGTACTGCTGTTTGATCGTAATTATTCAACGATTTATCGTCGTATTCCGCGTTGGCAAGTGCGCTGGTGGGTAATGATTGGTGCCGCTTTTATTTATGCGCTATTTACTGGTTTTGACGTGCCTGCTGCCCGTACGGCTTGGATGTTATTGGCGATTGGATTTATCAGACTAACATTGCTTCCTATTAGTACGACGCGCGTGCTATTGGCACTGGCTGTGTTGATGGCCTGGCGTGACCCTTACGTATTATGGCAGGCGGGATACTGGCTATCTTTTATTGCAGTGGCGTTATTACTCAAGTATGACGATAAGTCGTATCAGCATCAGACTACTGCTGTAACGAATTTATACAATGATAAGCCACGTACTCATATCAGTAACGCGCTATCTAACCGTGTTTGGCGAATGGTCAAGCATGTGTTTAAATTACAGTTTTGGCTGTTTCTTACTTTATTACCCGTTACGTTGCTTTTATTTGGTAAGGCGTCGTTATGGGGCCTTTTTATCAATTTATTTGCTATTGGGCTATTTGGTTGGGTGATTGTACCGCTCAATCTATTAGCAGGACTATGTTACCTTCTGGTGCCGAGTATTGCTGATATTCTTTGGGTAATTATTAGTACGATAGTTGGTCATCTACACGATTTGATGAGTTGGCTGACGTCATTGCCAGCGCTAACGGATGCGTGGCTCTATACACCAGTTAATATAGCAATACTATCGATGGCTTTGCTAAGTGCATTGCCTTGGCTGTTGCCACGAGGTTTACTCAGTCGTTGGTTGATGTTACCACCATTAACGTTGCTGATGATGACGGTGTATGCCAATCAGCAGTCGCTGGTAACTGTACCGACCTTATATATTCTACCAACGGGTGATTCGTATATAACGGTGGCATTGCTGCAATATCCTACCGTCAATGAAAACAGTACCAATTGGTTGTTCTTAGCTGATCATAGACCAGCATCTACACGAACGATGCCAAGCAGCCTAACAGCAGACAAATTATCTGAAACTTTAAAGCAGCAATTGGGTAGTTTATCTGTCGATAAGTTAGAGAGTATTGTCGTACAAAGCAGTAGTATTGGCCTGACTGATACGTTAATTCCTGACGATAAGAATATTGCTAATACCAAAAATCCTGAATTACTACCGACGACCGTTGCTCAATTAAATGACCGCTTAACCATTAGCCAATATTGGCAAGCAGGGCGTTCTGATCGTTGGTCTACATTTCAGCAAGCTTATAAAACAGTTAGACAATCTGAAGATACGCCTACTATCAGTGCCCAACGTTGTGAGCAAGGCAAAATATGGCAGTCGGCCAATGATGAGTTGTCAGTACAAGCCATCACTGGTTGGACCAAGATAGGTGATACCAGCGTTTGGGATTGTACGATTGCTCTTGATACTAATCTGCCTATACGAGTTCTGAGATACAATGCGGCAGATCCACTCAATTCGTTACCTGCCAATTCACCTGTTAGCCCTCAAGCACAAATAGTCGCCAATCAGTTAACTAGCAAACAGTCAGCGTCTTCCCAGTCGCGTTTGATTCTAGATACTGATACTCATCAACGCGTTTGGCAACTGTGGTCATTACTATGTTCAGTTGAATCGAATAATGATGACATGCTATTCAAAAATACAAGGTGGCTTGGTCATAGTGCCTCGCAGATCACGGCTGATGTCATAAGTCGTCAGAGAGTCGATGAAGTTACAACCTATGATAATAAGCCGTTAGACGCGGCATTATCGCTAAATAACTAAATCGCTAAGCAATATTGATAGTATTCCCAATGCCGAGACTACTAATCCTCAAAAATAAGGCTTATATTATCAGCGTTACAATATAGTGATATTTCACAGTTATACTATTGAACCATTATCGAAATACCACCATACTTAGCAGCCTATTAATACCGATGATTGACACGGCGAGGAGATATTTATTTTTAGCCGTATCTACCAATATCATCTTTTTATTGTTTTAGATTGTTTCTGACTTAGGAAGTTATATGCCCAACTGGCCACCAGACCCTAACAAACGTCCTGATAATTCGGCAAATCAGCCAACGCCAATGCAGCAACCAAACGCGCCGAGCGGACAAGAGTGGAAAGTACTGGAAAACACCTTATTAGCGAGTGTGGTTGAGCAGCGCCGTGCTCGTCGCTGGAGTATTTTCTTTAAACTGTTGACCTTTGGTTATATATTATTGATATTTTTGACCGTAGGTCGCGGATGTAGTGGTTCGCCAACAGGTATGGATGCCGTTGATACTAGCTCGCCGCATTTGGCAGTGGTTGAGCTGCAAGGTGTGATCAGTAATGATGACGTGGCCAACGCTTACGACGTCAATGAGGCATTGAGAGACGCTTTTGCAAACAGTAACTCAAAAGCAGTGGCGTTAGACATTAACTCACCTGGCGGTTCACCGGTACAGTCTGATGAGATTTGGCAGACCATGATGGACTTACGCCAAGAGTACCCAGACAAAAAGCTTTATGCGGTGATTGGTGATATCGGTGCGTCAGGTGCTTATTATATTGCGTCTGCCGCAGATGAGATTTATGTCAATCCGTCAAGTTTGGTCGGCTCTATCGGTGTCATTATGCCAAGCTACAACGTCAAAGGCTTGATGGACAAAGTTGGTGTAGAAGATCGTACGATTACGGCTGGTGAGTATAAAGATATCTTAAGCTTATCTCGTCCATTGACTGACTACGAAGAAAAACATGTCGAAGGTGTGCTTGCTAATACGCACAAGCATTTCATCAATGCCGTCAAAGAAGGCCGCGGTGATCGCTTGAAAAATCCTGAACAAAACAAACTGTTTTCAGGACTATTTTGGACCGGTGAGCAATCTATCGAGTTAGGTTTGGCAGACAAAACGGGCAGTATCACAAGCCTCAGTAAACAATTGGATCTTGATACGATCATCAGCTATAGCCCTACCGATCCGTTCCAAATGTTTATGGATCGCTTTGCGGTACAATTGGGTGCAGGCATTGGCTCTAGCATGAGTCTTGATGGGTTTTTGCCCCAAGAAGAAGGTAATGCAAAAATGCGTTAAGCGTTTAATATTTTAGATATACTGTGTATGATTGTTGGGGCTGAGCATATAATTATGCTCAGCCTTAATTGTATGTAATACCAGATAAGAAACCTTGGCCCAAGTGATAGCCTGATTAAATTGGCTATACAACTATAACCATCAAACACAGTCGTCAAACTTGCCATATAAACATGGTTGGTTTTGAAGAAGTTATTTTTAATGCTGTTGGTTTTAATAATGGTACAAGGTTCAATCATTAAAATAATATATAACATAAACGATCCTACGAGAGTCTGTCATGAGTGATGAAATAAATTTGCAGTCCTTTGCTAAACTGCCTGTCTCTAAAATAACCAATAAACCTGTGCTGCATTTTGCTCATGCTAATGGAATGCCAAGCGCGGTATATGAGCCATTTTTTGAAGGTTTATCAGAATTTTTTACGATTGAATATATTGCGATGTTGGGTGATACGCCTGATTATCCAGTGGATGATCATTGGCGTAGTTTGACGCAGCAAATCATTGATAGCGTAAACAATGCCTGTAAAAAGCATGACGTTGCACAGGTAGTAGGAGTGGGGCATTCGCTTGGGGCTATGTGTACGTTGCAGGCCACGTATCGTCAGCCTGAACTGTTTGCACAAGCGGTGCTTATGGATCCGCCTTGGATTTATGGCAAAGTCAGCTTGTTGTGGCATTTGGCAAAGACAGCAGACAGATTACCGCTTATGAATAATCGTCTGATGGACAAACTGTCACCAGCTGGCGTGTCTAAGCATCGCCGTGATGTGTGGGATAGCCGGGATGAAGCATATGAGAAAATGCGGCATAAAGGGTTTTTTAAGAATTTTGATGAGCGTAGCTTTCAAGGATATATCGATCACGGCTTGCATGAGCGCGCGGATGGCAAAGTGACATTGGCTATCCCTAAAGCCAGCGAAGTCGCTGTGTTCCGTACCAATCCATCTTGGTATTGGTTAGCACCGAATCGTGGTCCGAAAGTGCCTGTTACCTTAATTATAGGTCAAGATAGTATCTTTTTAAAACGTCGCTTTCCCCAACAGATACAGTCGCGCTTAGGTATTCCTTATGAGACTCATAAAGGGGGGCATATGTTCCCGCTAGAGCATCCAGAGTCTGTCTCAATGCAGGTGCTCGCCTTGATCGAGCAGCAACTGCCAAAATAAAAGTAAGGTATCGTCAATTCGTCAGGCTCTTAGATGTGAGCTGACTATATATTTGCTAAGTGATATTTCCATGTCCAAACACTCTGTGTCCAACAACTCTATGCCAAACAACCTAGCTGAACCGTCTGACGGGGAGGGCTTGCTTCATTGTGCACCATTGTTTTCGCGCTTAGGGGCGTTTGTACTAACAGTAGGCATGGTATTGGCATTTTTTATCAGTCAATTGGTAGGCGTGTATATCGCTGGTAAACTGGTATTACCGGCTACACAACATGGATCGATGGCGGACATATTCTTTTTTGGTAGTAATGATGGAACGGTCGTGAGTATCTCGATAGTCATAGGCTGCATACTGTTGGTAGTGACCAGTATTGTCATTATTCGTCTACGAGGTGGTAAGGTGCGTCAGTACCTAGCATTGAAGCCGTTTTCATTTACGGTAGGTATGGGCATGCTAGGATTGCTGTTGATATTTATGATAGTCAGTCAGGCGCTGACTTATATGCTGGACATGACGCCGCTGGTATTTGTAGATCCGTTGTATCAGTCTGTTAGTTCAGTGTGGCTGCTGGTCTTTGCAATGGTCGTGGTTGCACCTATTTACGAAGAAGTGGTTTTTCGTGGCATATTATGGTCAGCCATCAAAGAGCAGTTCACCGCACCGTCATACTCTGTGCATCACGGTGCGATAGTAGCAAGTATCGTGACCAGTTTGATATTTGCCACTATCCATGTGCAGTATGGTATCTATGAAATCAGTACCATCGTAGTGTTGGCATTGATATTTTGTTATGCACGGATTAAGTCAGGCTCGCTACTACTGCCAATCGTACTGCACATTGTCAATAATGGTGCAGCGATGTGGCAGTATATTGTGCAAGCGGCATAGATAAAAAGCTGACCACAACGATGGCTAGCATGTAAATTATATCGAGCCAGTCAAATATTTAAATTTGGCTACGCGTTAGGATTATGCATCAGGATTTAATAGTAGCACTTCATCGGCAGCTCGCTTGATATCATCAATCGTCAGCTGAGGTTTGCCGCTCAATGCTTGACGCCACTTACGCGCGCCCATCAGACCTTGGAAGAGTCCTAAATAATGCCGTGTCATCGTTGGCAGCGCTTCGCCTTTTGCGAGTTGTTCTTCGAGATATGGATATAGCTGCTCTAAAATCTCTGAGCGCTTAGGTATTGTCTCAGGAGTTGCCTCGTTCCATAAGCTATTGGCCTCTGCTAATAGATACGGGTTGTGATAAAACGCTCGTCCTATCATCACCCCATCGATATGCTGTAGGTGCGTTCGGATGTCCTCAATTGTATCGATACCGCCATTGATTTCGATATCTAGCTCAGGAAAGTCTTGCTTCAAGCGGTAGACATCATCGTAACGTAGCGGTGGTATCTCGCGATTTTGCTTAGGGCTAAGTCCTTGTAGCCATGCGGTACGTGCATGAACAATAAAACGTGTACAGCCAGCAGCAGCTACTGTCTGCACAAAATCCACCATAAACTCGTAGCTGTCAAAGTCATCAATACCAATACGGTGTTTGACTGTCACAGGAATATCGACAGCTGCTTGCATATGCTTGACCAAGTCAGCAACTGTTTTGGGTTCTGCCATCAGACAGGCACCTATCTTATTATGTTGTACGCGATCAGAGGGGCAGCCGACATTGATATTGACCTCATCATAGCCATACTGCTGGGCAAACTCAGCACACTGTGTCATCTCATCAATGTCTGCACCGCCAAGCTGCAATACAAGCGGATGCTCGAGCGTATCAAAACGTAGATGCCGTGCTCGGTTGCCATGTATCAACGCACCAGTGCTGATCATCTCGGTATATAGGTACGTATGCGGGTTAAAAAGTCGCGCAAAGTAACGATAATCTGTCGTCGTCCAGTCGATCATTGGCGCAACGGAGAGGCGTTTGTTGGTCATATCAACCATGGTTATCAAGCCTTAATATCTGTGTCTTAAATAATGGATAAGGTGCAATGGATGAGATATCCCATTGCACCTTAGTTTTAAATATCGTTCAAATTAGTGACTGATTTATTATTTATAAAATAACATGGTCAATCTTTTTGAATTCGGGCAAATTATAGAAATAAAGCCCCATAATGATACCGATAGAGCCCACAAAGGCAATATATAGCGCTGGCGAGAAACTGATGAGTGTCGTGGCGTAACCAAGACCAAAGGGTATCAGCACACCCACGATACCGTAGGTAATATTATAACAAAAAGAAATGCCGGTGAGACGTACATTGGTCGGAAATAGCTGCACTAAAATGGCAGGGATCATGCCCACGATACCGGCACAGAACCCTAGCAATGCATACATGATTAAGATATAGTCGCCACCCGCCTGCAGATGATAAAAGAACGCCAGTGTTTGAGCGATAAGTAAAACAGAACCAATGACCAAAATTTTACCAAAGTTCTCATGGGTCGAGATCATGCCATAAAAGACACAGCCAAGAACCATAAATACGATGCCCAAGCTATGAGAAAAGCTAAACAAATCACTGTCTAAAGTAAAGTTGATTTCTATTAGTTCTGGCAGTAGTAGGACAATGACAGAGGTGATACTAGATATCACTATAGTCATTACCATACTGACAAAGATAGAGTGTTTGCAGCGCTTGAATAATACCGTAAATGGTCTACCTAGATTCTTACCAGTTTTTGGCTTATCTAACGCCAAGAAAAACGGAGTCTCTTTAACCAATCGCCATACCAACAATGGCAGACAGGTTAGTAAGGCGCCAACAAAAAACGGCAAACGCCAGCCATAATCAGTCAGCTGTACGGTGGTCATAAAGTCAGTCAGCCACAGAAAAAACGCATTAGAGAACAGTACACCTACCAAAAAGCTAGCCGTAACGTAGCTACAAGCCACTGACAAATACTGCCGAGGGACATGCTCCGCCACAAATACCCAAGATAGCGGTGCGTAAAGACCAAATGCCATACCTTGTATGATTCTCAGCAATATGAATAACGCAGGTGCAAGCGCACCCCACTGCGCATAAGTAGGCAGACACGCCATTGCGAGCAAGCTACCTGCCGTAACGATTATGCTCAGGAAAAAGGTCGGCTTTCGACCTTTGAGATCACCATAACGCCCGAACAGAATACCACCAAATGGCCGAGCCAAGTAACCAATGACAAACAGCCCCATTCCTTGCAGCTTAGCAACCGTAGGATCGTTATTAGCGGGGAAAATAGCAGCTGAGACAATGTCTGCAATGTACAAATAAATCAAGAAATCAAAAAAGATTACAGCGCTGATAAAGCTTACGAATATGACTGTATTTTTGTCTTTTTTAGACATCAGGGCGTATTGAGAACGAGTCGGCATAATAGATCACGCATCCACGGAGTAAAGTGGTCATTAAGACGATCATCGTTTAGATAATCGGCCATGATAAAAACCGGCAAATCAAAGTATATAAACAATGATTCGCCGAAACAGTAATTTTGTGTATTGTAATAAGAACTTTGATTACAGGATTTGGCTTTTAACAAAAGCAAAACTGCACATCCTGCAATTTTAGGGACTATTTAGAAAAGAGTTTACATATTACAGTAGCCAGTCAATGGGTAACCAAGACATAATAGTAAGCCAGATATGATCACTCATATCGACCCGTGGCTCTGACTCGTAAACGACTTCTTTGCCATCTTCCATCGTGTGCCACTCTAGACTACCGTTGTCTAGCAGCTTAACTTCATAAGCTTGATTTAGTAAATCATCACTCAGCGCCCCGTGCAGCTGTCTTGCCAACTCATCATCATTGATGATTACACCCATTTCAGTATTGATATTGGCAGACCGAGGGTCAACGTTGTAGGAGCCGATAAACACTTGATAGTCGTCTACCGCAAACGTTTTTGCATGTAGGCTGGTTGATGACTGACTGCGTGCACGCCAGAGTTTATTGTCACGTTTTTCTTCAGCTGCCGTTGATTTTAGCTCGTATATTTTTACGCCTGAACGAAGCAGGCGAGGTCGCCACTGGCTATAACCAGAATGCACTGCAGTCACATCGGTCGCATCAAATGAGTTGGTTAATATCTTAATATCGACACCAGCTTCAGCCAACTTAACCAATGTATCAACGCCATCTTTGGTCGGTACAAAATAAGAGGAAATAATCGTCAATTTCTTGGTTGGGCTACCAAGCAAGTTACGCAACTGATGAACCAAGTTGGTATCGGCAGGAACCGTTTTGCTTAGTTTGCCAACATTATCACTTAAGAATTGCATGTCGGTCCAACGGAAAGGCACACGCTTATTAATCAAGTCACTATCAATCGTAGAGTCTTTGATCGCAGCCTTATAAACCGTCAAGCTGCTGCCTTCGTTGTTTTCTTCATCCAGACCGAGCTTATCTAAGGCCTTTAAAAAATCAGGCGTAACGTCATTATCAAATTTCGCTAGGGTCTCGATATCAAATGATAAAGGCGATGACCAATAGTCATAAAAACTGTTATCAATATCTGCGACGACTTTACCGATAAGTAAGACATCCAAATCTGCAAATTGGCTACTTTGATCATTACTAAGGTATTCGTTGCCGATATTACGCCCACCGATGATGGTAATCTGCTTATCAAAGGTCATGCTCTTATTGTGCATGCGGCGATTGATACGCGGCAGACCAGTCACATAGTTCAACGTCGGAAACTTACGATGCATCAAAGGATTGATAATACGCACCGCGATATTAGGATGACTGGCAAAACGTAATAGGTGCTGATCAAACTTTGCACTGTTATTAAAATCATCCAACAACAAACGCACGATCACACCGCGCTCAGCCGCTTCCCACAAGTCTTTTAATAGCAGTTGGCCAGCCTGATCATTATGCCAAATATAATACTGCGCATCGATATTGCGCGTGGCCATACCTGTTAACATACTACGGGCGGCAAACGCATTTGCCCCAGTGACGATCGGATGATAGCCTGACAAATCAGGATGAATTTCATTCTGCGCACTAACAGCGGCCACTAGATCAGTATTGTTGGTTGTAGTCGCTGTATTTTGCTCAATCTTTGGGCTGTCTTCTTGTTGGTATAAAGCATTGACTCGCGCTGATAGCGCTTGGCTCTCAGGCAGGTGAGGCTGTTTGGGTAGGCTCTGGCAAGCGCTCAGACCTAAAGTCAGCCCAAGTGTTAGACTCAACGATAAGCTGCTTGGTTCTATACTGAACATCGACATAACGAATTTACCTTGATGAGCCTAAATATACTGATAAATAAAATGCATGGATAAGTAATTTGCTGAAATTGTTCATCTATTTTTAAGGATGATAGCATTGATTGGACGGTCTATAAAAATATCACCAACGCCAAAATTCAAATCGTCGCTAAGCTTAGCAGCTGTTAGCATATCTGCCTATTATAAATACGTTATTTTTGTCAGGTTTGACGATTGATTTTATCGTGATTTATTGTCGGTTAAGTCTGCATAATGGCTGTCATATTGAACATCCAGTTATTTTAATAGGCAAAATTAATAATTAGAAGTTATCTGAAACCAGATGTGTGGAATAAGTCGGCATGTTATGATAACGCTGATGAATTTGCTTAATAATCAAAAAAATAAGCAGTCCTTTTATATCAACCAAAACACAGCAACGGAACGTCTATGAGTCAGTCGCAAACAAAAGATGAGAGTCACAAACAAACGCATTTAAACGATGGATTAGATCCAAACTGGCGCAATGATGCCTTAGATTTAGGGCTTGATTATGGTATGCAAACCATCGCCGTGCGCGCAGGTCAGCATCGTACCGATGAGGGCGAGCATTCAGAACCGATCTTTACCACCAGCTCGTATGTCTACCAATCAGCCGCTGATGCCGCGGCACATTTTGACGGTACAAAGACAGGAAACGTTTACTCTCGTCATACCAACCCAAGCGTCCGTACTTTTGAGCGTCGTCTCGCCGCGCTAGAGAACGGCGAGCGTGCGGTTGCAACTGCATCAGGCATGGGCGCTATTTTGACCATGTGCTTGGCATACCTAAAAGCGGGCGACCATCTGCTCGCTGCCAATCAGTTATTTGGCTCGTCTATCGGTCTGTTTAACAACTATATGGCCAAGTTTGGCGTTGAAGTTAGTTATGTTGATTGCTTTGACAATGAGGCATGGGCCAATGCCGTTCAACCAAATACCAAAGTGATCTATTGCGAAAGCCCAAGTAATCCATTGGCGCAGATTTGCGATATCGGTTATTTGAGCCAGCTATGTAAAGCCAATGACATACTATTGGTCGTTGATAATTGCTTTGCCACACCAGCATTGCAGCGCCCGCTAGATTTGGGTGCCGATGTCGTTATTCACTCTGCGACCAAATATTTGGATGGTCAGGGTCGTGTACTTGGCGGGGCGTTGGTTGGTAGTGACAAACTGATGCAAGAAGCGTTTACAGTGGTACGCTCAGGCGGTATCAGCATGAGCCCGTTTAATGCATGGGTGTTTACTAAGGGGCTTGAAACGCTGAAACTCCGAATGCAAGCGCATTGTAACAATGCCAATCAAGTCGCAGAATTTTTGGTCAATCACCCTAATGTTAGTACGGTGCATTTCTCCGGCCTAAGTGACCATCCTGCACATGAGCTCGCCACCCGCCAACATCATATGGAAGACGGTTACGGTGCTATCATGGGTTTTGAAGTCAAAGCATCTGACAGTCGTGATACCAAAGAAGCGGCTTGGCATGTGATTGACTCGACTCAAATGGTCTCCATCACCAATAACTTGGGCGATGCTAAAACCACGATTACCCATCCTGCGACGACCACGCATTTCCGTCTCACCCCTGAGGCTCGTGCCGAAGCTGGCGTTAAAGACGGTCTGATTCGTCTATCAGTCGGTTTGGAAGATGTCGAAGATATCATCAAAGATTTGGCGCGTGGTTTAGACAGTTTGTAAAGATAGCGGTATAATGCCGTCAGTATTTTATTTTAAACTTTAAATTATCCCATTTATTATTACAAGACAAAGAGGCAACTATGAATATTCAAGCATTGATGCAACAAGCACAAACGATGCAAAAGAAAGTAGAAGCAAACGTTGAAAACGCCAAGAAAGAGCTTGCGAATAAAGAAGTGCAAGCAGAAGCGGGCAGTGGTCTGGTTAAAGTCACCATGACTGGTCGCCATGTGGTCAAGCGTTTGACCATCGATCCAAGCTTGCTAGAAGATGAGCCAGATATGATCGAAGATCTTATCGCTGCGGCTATCAATGATGCGGTGCGTCAAGCGGATGAGCTATATGAAGAAACCATGGCTGGCGCGACCTCAGGTATGGGTCTACCACCAGGTATGCAAGGCATGTTTTAAGCATTAAATACTTCATACTGAAGACAAAAATGGGGTTGTTATCGACACGATACGACCCCATTTTTATAGCTACGGTTTTTTAAATTAAGTTAAATTCAGTCAACTAAAGGAAGCTACTTTGCTTACAGCCAAATTTGATCAGCTGGTCAAACAGCTGCGTATATTGCCAGGCGTCGGTCAAAAAAGTGCTCAACGAATGGCGCTACATTTGCTTAGTAAAAAACGTCCGCAAGGTATGGCGCTTGCCCAAGCACTAGATGAAGCCATGCGCGATATTGTTGAATGTCAGCGCTGTCATAGCTTTAGTGATGAAGCGGTGTGTCCTCTATGCCAAGACCCTAGACGTGATGATGGGCTGCTGTGTGTGGTAGAGACAGCGGCAGATGTGATGGCAATCGAGCAAACGGCAGGGTATCGTGGTCGCTATTTTGTGCTTGGTGGACATTTATCCCCGATTGATGGAATCAGTGCGGATGACTTAAATATTGATCAGCTGGTATGGCGAGTCAAACAAGAGCCTGTTGAAGAGATTATACTGGCGACAGGTACGACGGTTGAAGGCCAGACCACCGCACATTTTATTAGCGAGGCCGTGAGTCGTCATGTCAATAAAGTCACACGTTTGGCACAAGGGGTGCCGATGGGCGGCGAGCTTGAGTATCTAGATAGTATGACGCTGGGTCAAGCCATGCAAAACCGCTCTTTTTTGTAAGGTTTTGATTGCGTCAAAGTCTTGCCCCTTTCATTCTATGAAATTGTTATAATTGCTTTATTATTGTTCTCTTTTCTAATTTTATTAAGACGCAGTATCGCGTTTTATTTTCTCCTATTTATGCAGGTATCTGCCCGTGTCCAACAACGTTTCGAACGCTTCAGTCAAATCAAATACTTCCGAGATTACTGACAACTCATCACAAAAAGCAGCTAATACTGAGATGACATCAGTGGCGACACCTTCGGAATCAAATGACGTTGCACTGGATGTTGATGCAATTGATATCGATGCACTGTTGGATATCGCTGATGCTGTCGATGTCACTTGGGTGCGTGAGCAGCACCAATTGGCTGAGGTCATCAATGCCTTGGCAACTTGTGGCCGCGTCGCACTGGATACTGAGTTTATCAAGCGCGACACCTACTATCCCCGTCTGGCACTTGTACAGTTAAATACGGGTGATCACGTATATTTACTGGATGCGCCAGAATTGCAACTGTCTGAGCTGTGGGAAGCGCTACGCAAAGTCGATGTGGCTATCTGGCATGCTTGCGGTGAAGATTTAGGCATTTTTTATCTGCTATCTGGTTGTCCGCCATTGACCAATATTTTTGATACGCAAATTGCGTTGTCTTATTTAACCGGTCAATTGCAAATGGGCTATCAGCAGGCATTAGCGGATCAGCTAGATATGCATATCGATAAAGAGCACAGTCAGTCTGATTGGCTCCAGCGCCCGTTGACAGACGAACAAGAGCAGTATGCCATCGATGATGTGCGTTATTTGCCAGCGCTATATCTCAGTATCGAACATGCGCTTAAGGCACAAGGGTTGTATGATTATGTCTGGGCTGACTGCCAGCTCTATGCCAGTGATTTGTATGACTTGCAGCACGTTGAAGATGAAGCGATGTATCTGACAATGGCTGATTATCGCTATAACTCACAGCAAATGGCGATACTCAAAGGAATTGCTACGTGGCGAGAAGAGCTGGCACGTGCGACCAACCAACCGCGTACGTTTATCATCAAAAAGCAAGCGGTACGTGAGATCGTCACTGAAAAACCAAACAGCATGCGTGAGCTGTCGCATAAAACGACGATGCAACGTAGCATGCTGCGCTTATATGGTGAAGAGCTGCTTAAGATAATAAGAGAAGCCAAAAGCCTACCACCTGCCGAGCATCCAGCTTGTCTAGTGCCGCCATATCGTTCAAAAAACAAAATCCTGTCAAAAGCAGTGCAGCAAGCGATTGATGATCATGCTAAGGCTATCGGCGTGCCTAGCAGCGTTTTAATGCGCAAAAAATGGCTAGGACAGCTATATGAAGTCATTGCTCTTGATAAAGATCTCAGCGAATTACCACAAGGGTTAAAAGGCTGGCGCAATGACTGGGTCGTCCAGACGTTGATTCCTGTGATCAGCAAGCATAAAACTGAATTGCAGCAAGGGATGGGTATTAGATAGCAAATACAGCCAACTCAAAAAATTGATGTCTAATTTCACATTGCTTGTTTTTTAAATCAATTTTTTTAAATCAATCAATAGTAGTATCAATTTTTTCTCTATCGATAAATGGGCGTTTTGACAATCTTACTTATACTTTTGCTCAGTCATATCTATTCCATTATTCGCTGTCATCTAGGGCATTTTAGGTATTAAAAAATATGCCCTAGTGTTCAAACTCACCGTTTTCCAAAAACAAAATCACTTGCCGAGCCACTTCTTTATTGACCAGCATGCCTGTATGGGTAACGGGAAGGACGATATGGTCGTTGGCGCATTCCAGTCGTGTTTCGCTGACGTAGACAGTGCCATCATGAGCACAGTTTTCTGCCACTGCTGATTCGCCTTCTTTATTCAGTTTGCGATTATGATATTGCAAAAAAGGCTGTCCTAAGCCGCGCGGTTTATCGCCTGCAATCACGCCTAGATGGATATGTTCAGGACAGGACGTCGCTGTACCATCGAGGGCATCGATATAAGATCGTCCTACAATCAAAGGACTCAGACGCCACACATAATCGGCGCAAACACTCCCCACATGCGGCGTGCCAAGTGTGACGCAGCGTCCAATTTGCCATTTGGGATAATTGGCTAAAAAATCACGAATAATCAATCCACCCAAACTATGACCGACCAAATCTATCGGTTGATCGGGGTTGTGGTTGGCACTCAGCCATTCATGTAATCGCAGGCTGTTAGTTTTAATACTGTCGCGCATGCTGCGATAGCTGTATTGATGGGTGGCAAAGCCTTGCGCTTGTAAACGCTTCGCTAATGGACGCATCATCCAAGTTGTTTGATGCAAGCCATGTATCAAAATTACAAGGTTTTTTCGTTTAGGCGCTTTTTGTTCCATTTCTTTTTGTTGCATAACGGTGTCCAAGTGAATAATATTACAACTTTTATCAACGCTTGTTTATTATAACAAGCGAATAAGTAGTCTGCTTATATTAGCGCTTTAGGGGTAAGGGTTGTCAAATTATCTAAGTTTATTAATTTCAATGTTAGCTATTTTTTCGCTGTCAGGTTGTACCACTTATAGAGCGGAGAAACTACCAATTGTTCAGATAGAGATGGCAGAAATGATAGTAGTAAACGAACCTATGCCAGCTAAGACACCTCTGCAAATTGCTACTTGGTCACCAACTAAATATAATGGTCGATTTACAGCGATGACAGCGGGATATTTGACAGTTATCAATAACTGCCTTGCTTTGACTAGGGATAGTGACGAGGTGCCGACAAAAGATAATAGTCTTCTGCTAGTATTAGCGGATACGTCTTTTTCATGGGATGACGCTCAGGAAGTATTACTATTTGAAGGAAAGCCTTATAAGATTGGCGATGAGCTTTATCTTGGCGGCGGAGCATTTTTCTACCCTAACCCAAATATCAAAGTAAAAATAAACTGGATAGAATGCGGGCTGAATAAAGGTTGGTTGGGCGGTTAAGTCTCATTAATAGTGTAAAAATTTAACAATGCATGCATAAAACAAAACCGCCAAATCAGTCGCTGACTTGGCGGTTTTTTGACAATAAACGAGCTGTTATCAAAAATGATAATTACATATAGTTTTCGATACTTGGGCAAGAGCACATTAGGTTCTTATCACCATACGCATCATCGACGCGCGCAACACTTGGCCAGAACTTGTTTGCACGGATGTATGGTAGTGGGAATGCAGCAGTCTCACGGCTATATGGATGCGTCCACGCTTCATTAGTAATCATAGCTGCGGTATGCGGTGCATTGACTAATGGGTTGTCTTCTAGCGTCCAGTTATCTTCACCAGCTTTGGCTTTCATGGCTTCAGCTTTGATAGATTTTAGCGCACTGATAAAGCGATCCAACTCTTCTTTTGACTCAGACTCTGTTGGCTCAATCATAAGCGTGCCAGCGACTGGGAAGCTCATTGTTGGCGAATGGAAACCATAATCCATCAAGCGCTTAGCGATATCGCTTTCTGTGATGCCAGTCTCTTCTTTTAAGGGACGAATATCGATGATACATTCGTGAGCCACACGGCCGTTTTTGCCAGCATATAGGACAGGGTAGTGACCTTTTAATTCGGCTGCCACATAGTTTGCGTTCAACAATGCCAATTCAGTGGCTTTTAATAGACCATCACGGCCCATCATAGCAATGTACATCCATGAGATAGGCAAGATGCTCGCTGAACCATAAGGTGCTGCTGATACTGCTGAGCAGTCTTTTTGTGCATTGTGTACAGGGCTCAAGGTATGGTTGGCCATAAACGTTGCCAAATGCGCTTTCATACCGATAGGGCCCATGCCTGGACCACCGCCACCATGCGGGATACAGAAGGTTTTGTGCAGGTTCATGTGTAGTACATCAGCACCAACGTCTGCAGGCTGCATCATGCCTACCTGAGCATTCATGTTCGCGCCGTCCATATAGACCTGACCACCATGCTTGTGGGTCAAATCACAGATATGACGGATGCCTTCTTCAAACACGCCATGAGTCGATGGGTACGTGATCATTAAAGCGCCCAAACGCTCGCTATGCTCTTCACACTTGGCGGTTAAATCATCGATATCAACGTTGCCGTTTTCATCGGTTTTGACCACGACGACTTTCATACCCATCATCATGGCGGTAGCAGGGTTGGTACCGTGCGCTGACTGAGGAATCAAGCACACATCACGATTGGTCTCGCCCAATGACTCATGATAACGGCGAATCGCGAGCAGACCAGCATATTCACCAGAGGCACCAGAGTTTGGCTGCATAGAGACATCATCAAAACCAGTAATGGCTTTTAATTGATCTTGCAAGCTATCGATCATCGCGATATAGCCAGTAACTTGATCACGTGGTGCAAAAGGATGCACGTTGGCAAACTCAGGCCAAGTAATCGGTAGCATCTCACTGGTGGCGTTTAGCTTCATGGTACAGCTACCCAGTGAAATCATGCTGCGGTTCATCGCTAGATCTTTGTCTTCAAGCGACTTCAGATAGCGTAGCATTTCATGTTCGGTGTGATGCGAGTTAAATACTGGATGCGATAAAATAGCATCGGTACGCAAGTGTGCACTATCAAGAGAAACGCGAGCGGTTTCAGGTAGATCGTGTGACTTGTTGACGAATAGCTGAGTCAACGTGTTGAAATCTTGCTGATCGCTGGTTTCACTAAAGGCAACGCTTAATTTGGTGTCGCTTAGACGCCATAAGTTATAGCCAACGTTGTCTGCATTTTTAAAGATTTGAGTAGCAAGCTTCTCTGAACCACAATCAACGACGACTGTATCGAAGAATTGATCATGTACCACGCTCAAGCTGCTGTCATTAGATTCTGTGATAGCATCAGCAAACGCAGTGGCAAACGCATGAATACGAGTGGCAATACGCTTCACGCCGCCTGGACCATGGTATACCGCGTACATACCAGCGAGGTTAGCTAGTAATACTTGTGAGGTGCAGATGTTTGAGTTGGCTTTTTCGCGGCGGATATGCTGCTCACGCGTTTGTAGAGCCATACGTAATGCAGTATTGCCTTGTGCATCTTTTGATACGCCAATGATACGACCAGGTGCTGAACGCTTGGCTTTATCAGAAAACGCAAAATAAGCGGCATGCGGACCACCAAAGCCCATTGGTATACCAAAGCGCTGCGTACTACCTAGCGCTACGTCAGCACCCATATCGGCTGGTGATTTCAATAACACCAAGCTCATGATGTCACTGACAACACTGACGTAAGTTTTGTTTTCTTTTACGGCCGCGATGACGTCTGTTAAGTCTTTAACGTCACCTTCAGCACCGACATACTGGAATAGCGCACCGAAGTAGTCACCAGATTTAGCCGTTTCAAAATCACCAACGACCACTTCCCAACCAAAGTATTTAGCACGAGTATTGATAACATCTAGCGTTTGCGGATAGACACGCTCGTCGACGAAATACTGCGTTGATTTGCTTTTGCTCACACGCTTTGACATCGCCATCGCTTCTGCCGCTGCTGTTGCTTCATCAAGCAATGACGCACCAGCCAGCTCAAGACCTGTTAGATCAATACATACTTGTTGGAAGTTCAGCAATGCTTCTAGACGACCTTGAGCGATTTCAGCTTGATAAGGGGTATAGGCGGTGTACCAGCCTGGATTTTCAAGGACGTTGCGCTGAATGACGGCAGGCATACGAACCGGAGAGTAGCCTTGACCGATATAGCTTTTGTTAACAGTGATGTCATCTGCCATCGTGCGTAGTTTGGCAAGTGCCGCATGCTCACTCATCGCCACTGGCAAATCCAGCTCTTTGTGCAGACGTACTGGCTCAGGCACAGTGTCATTGATAAAGCTTTGCATATCTTTATAACCAACAGCGCTGAGTAGGTCAGCTTGCTTGGTTTCGTTCGAACCTAAGTGGCGATAGACAAATTCAGCTTCGTTGAACAATCCTTGAAAGGTATCAAACGATGGGTTTTGAGAGATAGTCATGACAATCCTTGGTTAAGGGAGTAATAAACAAAATAGCAATTAAGGGAATAATGTGAGCGGTACGTTATACGTAATGCACAAACTGTTTTTGATCAAAGCGGAACTGGGTGTTGTAAACGCCACTGTCAGCGCGCTCGCCTGCGCCAAGCATCATAACGATATGATGGTCGTCGCTAAGATTGAGCAACGCTTTCATGGCAGGCTCATCAAAGCCGCCCATAGGACAGCTATCAAAACCATGAGCGCGTAATGCTAGCATCAGGTTTTCGGCGGCAAGCGCGGTGTTATTGGTTGCCCAGTTTTTGGTGTCTTCAAAGGTATAATAAGGCGATTTGATTGGGCCTTTTACGCGTCTGACCACTTGCGTTGCGCCCCATTTTGCAGCCGAAACCACGTTGGCTGGGCCGCGCAAAAAGTCCATTGTGACGACTTTGTTGTAGTAGTCTTTCACTTTCTTTGGCACTGGCTGATCAGGATATTCGCGCAATATTTGCTGAGCATGCTCATGCCAGATGTCGGTGCGAGCAACGATAGCGATTAAGCGCGCCGATGTTTTTGCCGCGTTTTGATTCATACAGTTTTTGACGGCGCGTTTGCGATTGTCAGCATCATCGATAACATAAAATTCCCACGGCTGTAGGTTGCTAGAGTTTGGTGCTAGCATGGCCAAACGCAGACAGTCTGCCAATACGTCGTCAGGGATAGGTGTGTCAGTAAAACGGCGCACGGAACGGCGTGACTCTACGATATCGCGAAACGCTTGTAGCTGCGGCGTATGGTTTGGTGTGGCAATGGGGTCTTTATTATCGGTGTTGGCATTCATATTAGGATCCATGCTGAGAATTGGGTTATCAGTTTGCGTCGTTATTGATAGCACGTATTCATTGGGATTCGAATAGGTGATCAATACGAGTCAATGAGATAACGCTTGGTAGCAATAACATCGGAGGATAATGATTGTTGGAGATCTACATATAAAGCTGCTTTCAAATAATAAGCATGGTCAATGAGCCAATACTTTTAATGAGAAAGGTTGTTCAAACAGTTTAAATAGAGAGTATAGATACCAGCTGTTGCCAGTATCTATGTTTAGTCGGGGCTAGTGCTTTGTACGAGCTAAAGTCTTACAAGTGCTAATGTCTTGTGAGAGCATGCTTAGCTTGCGTGCTTAGCTTATAAGTCGCTTTCGTACTCGTCAGCAGTCATTAGTGCTTCGTAGTCAGCGATGTTGTCAGGCTTCATTCTGAAGAACCAACCTTCGCCGTATGGGTCAGAGTTGATGATTTCAGGATCATCTTCTAGTGCTTCATTGATAGCGATCACTTCACCTGAAATAGGCGCATAAACGTCAGAAGCCGCTTTTACTGATTCAACAACTGAGATTTCGTCATCAACAGCGATGATATCGCCCACATCTGGTAGCTCAACGAATACCACATCACCCAATAGATCTTGAGCATGGTCAGTGATACCAACAGTGATCGTACCGTCGTCTTCTAGGCGTAGCCACTCGTGACTAGCAATATATTTTAGCTCTGCTGGGATGTTGCTCATGGTCTCTCTCCTAAGTGATAGAGGTTAATTAACAAAAATAATGGAGGCTAGGCGTGTTGCCATTTTTATAATTGCGCGCAAAATGACAACGCGCTCTAATGATAGAATTTATAAGACCTAAGAGTCAAACTGTTGCTTGCCGTTACGGACAAAAGGTAGCTTTAGTACGCGTACATCGACGAATTTACCTTTGCCGCGTAGATCGACTTGTACACTGTCATCTTCTGATAAGCTGGCAGGTACACGGGCAATCGCGATTGAATTTTTTAGGCTAGGGGAGAATGTACCGCTGGTGATAATGCCAGTTTGCTCGTTATCAGTGCCTTGATTAATAGTCACTGTCATGCCTTCACGCAATACGCCACGCGTGGTCAATAGCAAACCCACTTGCTTCATAGCAGTGTTGTCTTCTTTTGACTGCTTACGTTTGCTGACCAATGCTTCACGGCCGACAAAGGCGCGGTCGTCTTTTAGTGCAAGCGTCCAGCCCATGTTGCACTCGTAAGGGCTGATGGTTTCGTCCATGTCATGGCCATAAAGGTTCATGCCCGCTTCCATACGCAAAGTATCACGTGCGCCAAGACCGGCAGGTTTGATGCCATTTGCTTTTAATTGCTCAAAGAAAGCAGGGGCATCATCGGCATGCATAATGACTTCAACGCCATCTTCACCAGTATAGCCAGTACGAGCCACAAACCAATCAGTGCCTTCGATATCGGTCAAATCAGCACCAACGAAAGGTTTTAGTGCTGCTAAGGTATCTGTCCAGCTTGGTTTGGCCTGAGCCATTTTTGCAATAGCATTTGGACCTTGCACGGCAAGCATAGCAAGCTCAGGTCGCTCGGTAATCGTAATATCGAAACCTTCGGCGACTTTATTAAACTGTGCTAAATCCTTGTCACGAGTGGCTGCGTTAGAGACGATGCGGTACTCAGTTTCTTCTGCATTCATCAGGTAGACGATCAAATCATCGATAACGCCGCCTTGCTCATTGAGCATGCCAGAGTACAGCGCTTTACCAGCGGTAGTGAGTTTGTTGATATCGTTTGCGAGCAGTTTTTGTAGCCATGCTTTGGTATCAGCGCCTTTGATATCAGTCACAACCATATGTGAGACATCAAACATACCTGCATCTGTGCGTACCGCTTCGTGCTCTTCGATTTGTGAACCGTAATGAATTGGCAATTCCCAACCAGAAAAATCGACCAGTTTGCCCTCACTATCAATATGAGATTGGTAAAAAGGGGTGCGCTGAGGGGCTTGGGTGCTGCTAGAGTCTTGAGAATGGGTATCAGTCATAACAAATCCTTATGTGTACATCAGTCGTACTCGGCAGAGTAGGGAGTGATGCGCAACGTAAAAGTAGCGAGAAGCAATATTGCAAGGCGCAAATATCACATCAAAGGGTGACACAGAAAGCAAAGATGAAGACGTAAGCCAAACAGACGCTATACGTCAGTTTGAGCTAAAGCCCTATCTGTCCTGTGACCTGAGATTTTCAACACGAACCATCATTTTTGGGCAGTTGTATGAGCCCTATCATCGATGATAGCGTATTTTCTCCCCTTCGGTGGGTAAGACGTCGTCCGTTCTTACCACTCTCCAGATTTGTTATGCCTTATGTTTGATAAAAAAGTAGTGCGCTATGAGCGTCATACTACTAAACACTATCAAACAACAGTGACATGCGTTTTTCAGTCCTTTTACCTGAGCGATTGGCAGGGTGGATGCGCCTTCGGTGGTTATCTAGCAATTGCGATAGTTGTATAACCAATAGGGTTTAATACAAAAACGATGCTGATAAACTCTCTCCTGAAAAACGCTTTTATTATGAAAGGTTCAAAGCGCTTTTACAAGTCATCAAAGCCATTAAAATAAATAAATTTGGCAAAAATAATGTTTTGATAGGGAAGTCTGTCAAATAGGTTATGTTTTACAATGATATTTTTATCGCTCATATCAGCGTTTTGTCTGTGTGTTTTGACAAAAATTACCATAGCAAAACGCAAAGCGACTACTGGTATTTGCCTGAAATATGCTAACCTACGCCCATAGTTTCTGATAGGTAGTTTTTATGCATTGCGATATTTATAAATTTCCCAAACACGACGACATGTATATCTACATTGCGCGTCCTGATTATCCTGACGATACTGATGAGATCAAAGACTGGCTTGGCGTATTACCAAAAGATTTCCGTGCAGGTTTAGGTCGTAGCAAGTTTGTCATGCATTTGGATTTGGCGACTAAGGATAAGCTCGCTCGTGTCGATAAAGAGGAAGTATTGGCAAAATTACAGTCTCAAGGCTACTTTGTGCAGTTGCCGCCGCAAGACGTGATGCGCCGCCAAGCAGAGCTGCGCGCTCGTGAAGCGCAGGACAGCATCTATAATTAATGGGATTGTCAGCAAGTGAGTGTGGTAGGAAATATCAATACGCTACCTTGAAAATAGCGTTGATAAAAACCTACGACACACTTGCTCACATGCATTTGAGTAGAGAGTCGTGATAAACTGACACCCTACGCAATGTACATATAAGCCTATATAATGCATAAGTTTGTTATGTAGTTGGCCTCATTCTGATTCTACAGAACGCACATATACCGCTAGACACAGATTGTGTCACCGGCGATAAACGCAGGTAAATAAACACGCATGGACTGGTTAAAAAATATCTTACATAGCTTACCGCTAGAGTCTATCAGTGACATTCTCGGTGAGATTGCCATTTGGTGGGGCCAAATGGTAAAGGATGTCCCACCCGCTGATTTGCCGATGTATGCTTATCTGGGCGGTGCTGTTTTGGTACTAGTGCTATGGATACTCGTTGCTCGTGTACTGCCAAAACCATTGGGCGGTATGAGCTGGATGGTTCTGTTTGCAGTATTATTAGCACCAGGTACTGCACTTGGCGATCCGAGCGAGCTTGCACCAGCCAGCATTAGCGTCGTCTATGCTGTGATGATGAAAGATTACGCAGGCGCGGTTGCTAATATGTTGCCGATATTGGTGATACTGGTCGCAGGGTTGTTTGTTGGTTTTGTATGGCAACTGATACGCAGCGCATTTGCATCAAGCTTGGACAAAGCCCGTAGCCGCAGCGCAGAAGATACACAGGCAACGTTACAAATGACCACAGGCAGTTATTTGCCAGAAGGCGCTACCGTAACTGAACAGCCTGACACCAATGTAAACTTAAAAAAAGACAGTACATTGGCTAAAAAAACGGCTAACGATACATCTGACAAGTAATAAAAATAGGCTAGGCGTTGAGACAAAATTACTGTCTTAAAAGTTATTTGATACCTGAATAAAAAGACACCATTGCGTGTCTTTTTTTGTGCTCGACTGTTTATTAGGCATATAAATAATAGCTCACTATGAACTGCACATAACAATTGTTAATAAATGCGAACGCATGAGTATTTTGGCAATGCATCAGGCTGTGCTAATCTAATTTATTCGTTATTATTCATTTATGTTTTAGACTTATCCATTTATAACAACTCATCTATAACAACAATCGAGATCTGATTATGACCACAGCTGACAATACTAAGCAAAACTTTACTGGTACGAGTAGTTATATTGCTACCGATGATTTGCAACTGGCCGTAAATGCCGCTATGACCTTACAAAAGCCATTGCTGATCAAAGGCGAGCCTGGCACAGGTAAGACATTGCTTGCCGAAGAAGTTGCTGAAAGTTTGGGCATGCCACTGATTACTTGGCACGTCAAATCGACGACTAAGGCTGAGCAAGGACTGTACGAGTATGATGCAGTATCACGCCTGCGGGATTCACAGTTGGGTGATGACAAGGTTTATGACATTGCCAACTATATCAAGCCGGGCAAGCTGTGGGATGCTTTTACCAGTACAGAGCGTAGCGTACTGCTGATTGATGAGATCGATAAAGCCGATATCGAGTTCCCAAATGATTTGCTACATGAGCTTGATAAGATGTCTTTTTATGTTTATGAGACGGGCGAAACTATTACAGCGGCGCAGCGTCCAGTAGTTATTATTACCTCAAACAATGAAAAAGAGCTGCCAGATGCGTTTTTACGTCGTTGTTTCTTTCATTATATTGACTTCCCAGAAGAAGAAACCATGCGCCAAATCATCGAAGTACATTTTCCAGATATTCAAGAAAAACTGGTCAATGATGCATTGGATATCTTCTATAAACTGCGTGGTATTCAAGGTCTTAAAAAGCCGCCATCAACGTCTGAATTGGTCGATTGGTTAACTTTGTTACTTGCTGATGATATGGCTCAGGACGAGCTAGAAGAAAATCTGCGAGGCGAGAAATCTATCCCACCGTTATATGGTGCGTTATTGAAAAACGAAGCAGACGTGAGTTTATTACAGCGTTTTGCCAATATGATGCGTCGTTAATGTTTGCCGCTTGCATTGGCTTTAACCTTTTATATCCAATATCGAATGTCTGATGTAAAAGTCAACGCAAGCGCTCAACCTGTACCAATTAATGATATCAGCAATATCACCAGATAATAATATCAGCCAATAAGTGATACGACTCTTATGTTTATCAAACTATTCTATACCTTGCGTACTTACGGCGTGCCAGTTAGTACGCGCGAGCTGCTCGATCTCAATGCCGCGTTAGATAAAGGGCTGATGATGCAGTCGCATCCTGAAGATCCAGCACTGACTACTTTTGCTAGCCGCGAAGATATGTATCGGCTGATTCGACTGTGCATGGTCAAAGATGAGCGCCATTTTGATAAGTTCGATCGGGCAATGGCAGATTATTTTGAAGGTGTCGATAGTCTCGATATGGATGAGCTATTAGCCAAGCTAACGGACGTGCCCAAAGAGTGGCTAGATTTAAAGCTCGATCCAAAGAATCTGACCGAAGAGCAAAGACGCCTACTGAAAAAGTACGGCTCGCTTGAAGAGCTGATGAAGGCGTTAGAAGAACGGTTAAAAGAGCAAAAAGAGCGTCATCAAGGTGGTAGTAAATGGGTAGGCACGGGCGGTACTTCGCCATTTGGTGCCTATGGCGATCATCCAGAAGGCGTACGTGTCGGTGGTGAGTCTCGAAAACGTAGCGCCGCAAAAGTCTGGGAGCAGCGTAAATATCGCAATCTCGATGACGACAATCAGCTCGGTACTCGCCAAATTCAAATGGCGCTACGCAATCTGCGTCAGTTTGCACGGACCGGTAGTGCTGATGAGCTCGATATTCATGAGACGATTAAGCGTACGGCAAAAAAGGGGGTGCTTGATATACATATGCAGGCAGAGCGCCGAAACCGTGTCAAAGTGCTGATGTTGTTTGATGTGGGCGGCAGTATGGATATCCATGTCGAAGCGCTCGAAAAACTGTTTTCTGCGGCAAAAAATGAATTTAAAACCTTAGAGTTCTTTTATTTTCATAACTGCCTGTATGACTATGTGTGGAAGGACAACAATCGTCGCCATAGTGCACCGATGCCAACGTTTGAGCTACTCAATAAATATGGCCGAGAGTATCGTGTCATCTTCGTTGGTGATGCATCGATGTCACCTTATGAGCTGATGACAGTCGGTGGTAGCGTAGAGTATATGAATAATGAAGCGGGCATCGTATGGTTGAAGCGCGTACTGGAGCATTTTGATAAAGTAACTTGGCTCAATCCTGAAAACCCGTCATATTGGCAATATACGCAAACCATCGTTGAGATTAAAAAGCTGTTTGAAAATAAAATGTATCCGATGACGCTACATGGTGTTGAAGAAATGACTCAATATATGGCACGGTAATTTTGATATTCAGCCCGATTGATGAATAAATAAAGCCTGTTAACACAGAGTAAATCATTATAACAACAGCCGTTATGACAACATAGCGGCTGTTTTTTTATCGATGCAAATAAGCTCGATATTGATTGTATATTAGTATGCTTAGTAAAGTGTGATAAAATTCATTTAAAATGAATGTTATAAATATTCTGAATTGGGCGGTTAAAAATTTTGATGACTACTGTAAAAAGGTCTACTCATTATTGCTAGTTTAGACGGATTATGTTTAACATCTCAATTTATCAATGAAGTTAATGACTAAGAGAAACAACATGGCCTCACCAAAAACGTTAGAAATCGTCACCGCAACTGTTCCTGTACTTGAAGAGCATGGCGTTGCGATTACCACTGTGTTTTATAAAAATATGTTTAATCAGCATCCTGAGCTGTTAGATATTTTTAATGAAACCAATCAAAAATTGGGAAGACAGCAGACGGCGCTAGCAACGACAGTATTAGCCGCTGCCAAGCACTTGGACAAACTGGCTACGCTATTGCCACAAGTGACCCAGATTAGCCATAAGCATAGAGCGTTACAGATATTGCCTGAGCATTATCCTATCGTTGGTAAGCATCTAATTGGGGCGATAAAAGAAGTATTAGGTGAGGCGGCTACTGATGACATTATTGACGCTTGGACAGAAGCCTATGATGAAATTGCCTCAGTATTTATCCAGATTGAACATGGTATGTATGAAGAAGCAATGTGGCAGGGGTTTGCACCGTTTAAGGTAGTTAAAAAGGAAGTGGTCGCTACAGATATCGCAGCCTTTACAGTAGTGCTAGTGAACGATAATGAAGATAGTAATCAAGATATTGACCTGAGTAAATTGAACTTAACCGCTGGTCAATACATCACGGTGAAAACAGACCCAAAAGACAGCGACCATATAGCCTTACGTCATTATTCTTTATACTCTGCCAGTACTGATGCAGGCATTCGGTTTGCTGTTCGACGTGATAACCGTAATGAGCATCATGGGTTGGTTTCTAACTATATGCATGATCAACTAGAAGTCGGTGACACGGTTTTATTATCGGCACCAGCTGGTGACTTCGCGCTCAATCAAGATTTGGTACAGCAAAATGATATTCCATTGGTATTGATGAGTGCAGGAGTCGGGGTGACGCCTGTACTGTCTATGCTAGAGGCGCAAGTATTAGCCAATCCTAAACGACCTATTATTTGGGTTTATGCATGTCAAAATATCGCTCATCATGCTTTTTCTGATCAAGTTAATAAATTACTCGAACAGGCTGAGAGTGTAGAAAAGCATATATTTTACTTTGAGTCTGGGCAGTTATTAGATGAGACATGGCTTGCTACCTTGCCTAAGCCTGCTGATATCTATGTATGCGGCTCGATGCCGTTTATGGAAAGCATGATTGATGGGTTAGTAGCATTAGATCATGGGGTCGATAGTGTCCACTACGAACCGTTTGGCCCTAAGATGAGCTTGGGTGGTTAGTTTTTAGCGATTGTTAGCCATTAATTATTACCAATAACAAAAAAAGCACTTGAATGACAACGTCATTTCAAGTGCTTTTTATTGAACGCAATATAAGAAGCAATAGGAGTTAGATATTAACATTGAAATATAGATGCGTATTACTCTTTATTTTCAACCAATCCAATCATCACACCCATCTCTTTTTTGTCTTGCTTATCGATACTAGGTGCATACAACGCTGAGGCAATACCACCATCAAAAAATAGTGCATTTGGACAACCTAGCTCATCCTTGAATAGTTCTCCAAACTGATAGAAGGTAACAGGCTTGTTGCTATTAATGAATTGTATACTGCCGTCACGGCAAACGCCTGCACCATTACGCAGTTTGATTGAGCTGCTATCAGGGTTGAACTGTGGGTGTATCTCGTCATTGATGACTAGCATAGGACCCGATTGCGTCGCATACCAAGGCTGCACATCACCATTGCTTATCTGCTCATTTAACGCATTACTCTCAGTGATTTGCACGTTGCCAGCTTTGTCCCACCACATAACCCCATTAGGTAATAGATGAAAATTACCGCCACCTTCTTTTGTATTTAGCGATTTGAGTTCTTTGCCTTCGATGACGGTATAGCCAATCGGTGCATAGTTTTCATTATACATGCCTGCATTCATCGCAAAGTTGAGACTCTCATTGTTCGGTAATGTGGCCAATAACGCATCAAAGGTTAGCAGAGGCTCGTTGTTATCAGAGGATTGCCAAAACAGTTGTAATGAATAACGCTCGCTCGCTAACGCGGTAGCATCGACACGGCAAACGCTATAAGTAAAAGGTGTGTCTTCAGTCTGACATGACCAGCTGTCTGTATCGCTGCTAGCCGTGTCAGTATTTGATTGCTGGCAGGCACTCAGGCCTAGCGCGAGCACTATCGTTGATAGGGGTAAGGTAAAAATAGAACTTGGCATCAATCACGCATCTTTTAATGTACTAATTATTTAAGTTTGGTTGCTATCTACTGCTTAATTACACATTCATTACTACTTTTTAAATACAACGATTTAGGCGCTGATTCAGTCGCGAGTAGGCGGGAAGTCGCGGATTGTATTATTCACATTACCAATTAATCGTCCACCATCGGTGAGATTGGTCAAATGCTCAGAATTATATCCAGCGCTGTGTTCTGTTGGCGCACCAGTTTCTTTGCCTTTATCGCGTGAGTCTTTGTTATAAGCAATGAGTGCGTCATTATTGGCTAAGAAGCTATCAGGGTTTGCCATGACCCACATTTGGTTGAATACGTCGGCACGAGCGCTATGATCTAGCAGTGCGCCTTTATCGGCAAAATAGAAAAACTTGGATAACAGTTTAATTTGTCCATCATCTAGACGGTGTGCGATATGGTACGGCTGTAATTGGCTAGGATGCTGTAAACCGACCGCGCCTACGATACTGGCAAGCGATTTTAGCGTGTTTTTGTGGAAACTTGCAACACGCTCAGCCTTACTAGGGACGTCGAGCGCCTTTTGACGATATGGATCTTGGGTTGCCACACCCGTCGGGCAAGTGTTGGTATGACAAGAGCGTGACTGAATACAGCCGACTGCAAACATAAAGCCACGTGCTGAGTTGCACCAATCGGCACCTAGCGCAATCATGCGAGCGATATCAAAGCCTGATACGATTTTTCCACTAACACCAAGCTTAATTTTGTCACGAATACCTGCACCGACTAAGGTATTATGTACGAGCAAAAACCCTTCAACCATTGGCATGCCGACATTGTCCATAAACTCGACAGGCGCTGCACCTGTGCCGCCTTCTGCACCATCAATAACGATAAAATCAGGATAGTTATCCGCCTCTATCATCGCTTTGACAATCGCCATAAACTGCCATGGTTGACCAATACATAGCTTAAAGCCAACTGGCTTGCCGCCTGATAAATCACGTAGCTGCTGCCAAAAGGCGACCAGCTCGCGCGGGGTGCTAAATGCGCTATGCGAAGAGGGCGAGATACAGTCTTGACCCGTAGGCACTTGACGTGTGTCCGCAATCTCTTGCGTGATCTTGCTAGAGGGTAGGACACCACCTTTACCAGGCTTGGCACCTTGTGAAAGCTTGATTTCAATCATTTTAACTTGGGGATCGACGGCTTTTTCAGAAAAAGACTGTGGATCAAAGTTACCATCATTATCACGGCAACCAAAATAACCCGTACCCAACTCCCAAATCAAGTCACCACCGAACTTGCGATGATAAGGACTGATAGCGCCTTCGCCCGTGTCATGAGTAAATCTGCCCAATTTTGCGCCTTGATTGAGCGCCATGATGGCATTAGCTGACAGACTACCAAAGCTCATCGCGGAGATATTGAATACCGACATATCGTGTGGTTGCTGACAACGCTCACCGCCGACCATAATTCGAAAGTCTTTGTTCTCTAGTGGTGCACTGATGGTAGATTGCAAAAACCATTCTTTACCATGAGTATATAAATTGTCCAACGTACCAAAGGCATTGGTATCACTGACATTCTTAGCACGTTGATAGACTAGCGCGCGCTGCTGGCGTGAAAACGGTACTTGTTCTTTATCGTCCTCAAGCAGGTACTGGCGAATCTCAGGGCGAAAATCCTCTAATACATAGCGAATATGTCCAGCGATAGGGTAGTTGCTCAATATGGCGTGCTTAGACTGAATCAAATCATAGATACCAAGTGCCACAGCCAAACCACCGATCACAATCAGCCACCAACTTACCAATAATAAGCCCGCTAACAGAATTAAAATCGCCGCGCTAAACGTGCTATAGCGAAGTAATAATCCGATAAAATACGGCGAGCTGGTTTTGGGTTCAGGGTTTAGATTGGTACGAGATTCAGGCATAGCGAGGCTCAATAGTAATGATTGATATAGATAAGATGCTTACATTTGTCGCGTACATCATACACGCATGACGTCATTACGTCGGTATCAATGGGTAACAGCTTGCCAAAATCACTTTCATTAGGAGCGGCATTAGTTCGATTGCACAAATAAGTAATGACAGTATATGCAATAAAGTGATTAAAAATAGCCCATATGTTACTTTAAACAGCAAAACCATCGAGCAGGGTAGCCATAATATTTTAATAAAATATCTAGATGAAGACATGCTGACAACTATTGATCCATTTGATGCGGTGCAATTGGCATATGTGATTGAGGTTTGTATCAACCATAAAAACCAAGCGGCAGCAGGGCGCTACCTGTATGCCAACTCCAGAAATCAGCTAAAAAGCAATAACGACAGCGACCGACTGCGTAAGTATCTGCTAAAGTTTGGGCTGAGGTTTGATGGGTTAAAACGATAATATTAAAAAGGATAAGACATGAACAACACAGGATTTGTGGCAGGGACTTTGATTCTTACAGACAAAGGTTTAGTGCCAATTCAAGATATCAAAGTGGGCGACTTAGTTTTATCAAAGCCTGTACTCTCCAAGCCTGAAGATGGTAGCGGTGACATAGAGTATAAGCCAGTGCTCAAGACCTTTGTGCATAAAGACAAAGAGATGTGGATCGTGCGTTTAGAGAAAAATAATACTTCGCCTTATAGATTAAAACCAGATGATGAAAATTTTGATATTCACAACTATCTGCTTGTCGATGAAAAAATTCAAGCAGCTAGCCGCTTTAGTAGTTTTCTAGCGACGCCCAATCACCCTGTTTGGATCGTTGGTGCCATGGAAAACCCACAGGCGGACATTGAGTTCTATGACCAGCTTCACTTTAAACGTGTGGATGAACTACAGCAGTATGAAATTGCTGTGAATACTGATGGCGTAATGTATACCGTTGAGCGTGTACAACCTACCTATCAAGTCGCTAATGATAATTTAGAATTCAATCCAAATTATTACTGGTATCAAGAGCACTATCATGAAGACTACTACGATGATTATGTACAAGATGCCGAAGCGCATATGCTCGACTACAGCGAAGTAGAATATAAGGGTATGGGATATGTTGATGACATTAGCTTTTATCAGGAGAAAGGCTATTTGGGTCAACATATTGAAGATAATGGAGGCACCATGCGTATGTTCAATCAATTGACCAACGCGCAAGGTGAACATATTTTATATCAGGCAACTGTCTATAATTTTGAGGTGGCAGACAACCATACCTACTTCATTGGTTGAGCAGGACTATGGGTGCATGACGCCAGTTTGAACAATCAGCCAAATCGATAATAAAAAATAAAAGGAAAATTAATGAATAACAAAGGATTTGTCGCGGGAGCGCTCATTCATACGGATAAAGGGTTAGTACCGATTCAAGATATTAAAGTAGGTGACTTAATTTTATCAAAGCCTGTACTCTCCAAGCCTGAAGATGGTAGCGGTGACATAGAATATAAGCCTGTCATAAGTACGTTTACATCCCCGAAAAAGGAAAGAATCTTTAAAGTTGAATACTTTAATGAGACGGTAGCCAAACAAGGTGAAAAAGGTAGAAACTATATCTTATGTACCAGCAACCACCCATTTTGGGTAACTCGCCAGCCTGAAGATTTAGAGGGTGAATGGTTATCGGCGGAGCGTTTACTAGCTGGATATCTAACGTCTGCTCATGGTGATACGATTGCCTTAGACGATTATTCATTTATCCCTGTACGCACCTTACCGAACTTCCCTGAAGGTACAGCGTATACTCAGAGTATTGAGGAACATGACTTATGGGAAACGGACGGTCTGGTTCAATTTGTGAAATTTACGGATAATGGCTATCAGTATGTCAGTTTAGCGGATACAGAAGAAGCGTTCAAAGAAGAAATCAAAACTGTCAATCTGCAAACTTCTGATGCCAAGTTGCTCATCAATGAAAAGGCACCCTTTATTATAGACTCTGATCTTTATAAAACATTGAATGTCCGCTTAGTTCAAGATATGACTCCGTCCGCTCATTCTTTAGAGCGTTATATTGAGTTTGTAAACGCTCCGTTAATGTATGAAGGTAGGATAGTAAGAGAAAATAAGATTACCAATAAAAAGTCTCATGAAATAGCGCTATATACTATTGATAAATATGGTGATGCAACAGGATTATCAGAAGATAGTATTCACGAGCAGATGCGACGCTATAACGATGTCTGCCCCAATCCTTATGAAGACCATGTCTATAACATAGAAGTTGCGGACCATCATACGTATTTCGTCGGGCATGATGCGGTGTGGGTACTGGACGCTAAAGAGCCAGCCAATTAACCAGCTCTTTAGTTTATATCAATAGAAAAATTATGACTGGCTGGAAGGCTTATATCTTCACCATATTACTGTTTTAAACCCCACCACCAATCCGCTCCGCCAACGTTTGCAATTTCGGCACTATCATTTCCGCATAATCGTCCGCTTCCCAATTAGCGCTTGGTACACTGGCATTCAGCGAATACGCGTATTGTCCTGTTGCGACATCATATACCCCAACCGCGACTGCCAAAATATCAGTAGAAAACTCCCCATCAGAGACGGTATAGCCATACTTTTCATAATGCTCTGCCGCGCTGGCTAGGGCGGTTTGCGCATCGTTATATTCTTCAACAGGTAAATTCTCTTGGAGATTGCTAATAACGACAGCCTGTCTCGCTTGCGAGCTTGCCGCATAAAAGGCACGTCCAATGGCAGTGCGTGCCACAGGTACGGCGGAGCCAACCTGTAAGTTGACTGATAGGCGAGCAGGACTACGGCAGCAGGCGTGATAGCGCATTTCTCCCTCGACTTCGGTTGCCAAATTTACAGATACTTCATTCTCACTGGCGAACTGACGTAATAGTGGCTCAGCCGCTGCCACCATGTCATGACGACTCCACGCAGTCGCACTGAGACGTACCGCACTACTGCCCAATTGATACTGACCATAATCACTCGTTCGTAAAAAACCAAGCGTGGTCAAAGTATGGATAAGGCGAGTAATGGTTGCTTTTGGTAGTTCGGTCATTTGACATAGCTGTTGATGGGTGAGCCGCTCATTATGCTCAAAAGCCGCCAGTATGATCAGTCCACGACCCAGTGCTGTGACGAACTGTCGGTCGTTATCTTCCTTGCTCTGGCTCATAATTCCATGTATACGTTCGAGTAGCGGAGTAGCTGTTGATAAGGGTTTCGTCATTTTATACTCATATTTTTTTGATAAAGGTTTACAGGGCAGCGAAAGTTTGGTTAAATGGTTTTAAATTATGAAACTAAGTTTCACACAGCGGAATAACGAAGTCAATGACTTGTTAGACTAAATGATGTATCAATCACTATTCGTCAGTCAGGATGACTGATACCAAGGAGATCCACATGGCAACATCTACTAGCCCACGCTTTGATTGGGAAGATCCTTTCTTATTACGTGACCAGCTCACTGAAGAAGAACGCATGGTCACCGACAGCGCCCGTCAGTTTTTTCAAAAAGAGCTGATGCCTGGCATTATCGAGGCTAATCGCAACGAGAATTTCGATCGTAATATCATGCGTCAAATGGGTGAGATGGGCTTACTTGGTGTCACGATTGAAGGTTATGGCTGTGCTGGCTTATCGAGTGTTGCTTACGGTCTGATTGCCAAGGAAGTGGAAGCCGTTGATTCGGGCTACCGTTCAGCGATGAGCGTGCAGTCAAGCTTGGTTATGCATCCTATTTGGGCGTATGGTACAGAAGAGCAAAGAGAAAAGTATTTGCCAAAGCTTGCCACAGGTGAGTATGTCGGCTGCTTCGGTCTGACTGAGCCAGATTCAGGATCAGATCCTTCGTCGATGTCGACTCGTGCACGCGCTGTGGAGGGTGGTTATGAGCTGACGGGTAATAAAATGTGGATTACCAACAGTCCTATCGCTGACGTGTTTGTCGTGTGGGCAAAAGACGATGCTGGCGAGATTCGTGGTTTTATTTTAGACAAAGGTATGAAAGGCTTATCTGCGCCGAAAATCGAGGGCAAGTTCTCATTACGTGCATCAGTCACTGGTGAGATTGTCATGGACAAAGTGTTCGTTCCTGAAGCCAATGCTTTCCCAGATATCCGTGGTCTAAAAGGGCCCTTTGGCTGCTTGAACAAAGCCCGTTATGGTATCGCTTGGGGTTCGATGGGAGCGGCTGAATTCTGCTGGAAAGCGGCTCGTCAGTACACGCTCGATCGTAAGCAGTTTGGTCGTCCGCTAGCGGCAACGCAGTTGGTACAGCTAAAGCTTGCCAATATGCAGACAGAAATCACCTTAGGTCTACAAGCGGCGCTACGCGTGGGTCGTTTGATGGATGAAGACAATGCAGCACCTGAAATGATCTCACTTATTAAGCGTAATAACTGCGGCAAGGCGCTTGATATCGCTCGCATCGCTCGTGACATGCATGGCGGTAACGGTATCTCTGATGAGTTCCATATTATCCGTCACGTGATGAACTTGGAAGCCGTCAATACTTACGAGGGTACACATGATATTCATGCGCTTATCCTAGGCCGTGCACAGACAGGCATTCAAGCGTTCTTTTAAACGTTTTTAGCTAATAGTTTTTGGTACAACTGTATTTTATGGCGTACGTTACTGCTTAGCTTTTTATTAAAAGAGCATTAACAGTAGCGTACGTTTTTCAGTTGTTCTTCATGATGTAACGGTTAAATAGCTAAATCATGAATAACAATTTTATGATTAAAAAGTCAAAAAATACGCCACACAATAAGGGATTATTATGACTGTCGATAGTAACAGCAATGACTTGGCAAAGGGCGCATTGTATGGTATCAAGGTGCTCGATTTATCGAGAGTGCTGGCTGGCCCTTCTTGCACACAAGTACTTGCTGATCTGGGTGCCGAAGTCATCAAGGTTGAGCGTCCTCATATCGGTGATGAGACGCGTCATTGGGCACCGCCAACATTCAGCGATGATACCTCTGCTTATTACGCTACCATTAACCGCAATAAAAAATCGCTGACGGTAGATATCACTATGCCGACAGGGCAAACCATCATTAAACAGCTAATCGCTGAGAGTGATATCTTGGTCGAAAACTTCAAAGTTGGTGGTCTGAAAAAATACGGCTTGGATTATGACAGTCTAAAACAGTCCAATCCGCGGCTGATTTATGCGTCATTGACAGGGTTTGGGCAGACAGGTCCAGATGCCGCGCGCCCTGGTTATGATTATATTATCCAAGGATTGTCAGGTCTGATGAGTATCACAGGTCCAAGCGATGGCGAACCGCATAAGGTCGGCGTGGCAGTGGTCGATTTATTTGCAGGTTTGCAGCTAACGATTGGTATTCAGGCGGCACTATTGGCGCGTCAAAATACTGGTGTTGGTCAACACGTTGATGTGGCGTTGCTTGATAGTGCGCTTGCCATGCTAGCCAATGTCGGCATGAATCATTTGGCATCCGATAAGATACCGCCAAGGTTGGGCAATCAGCATCCTAATATCGTGCCGTATCAAGTATTTGCGGGCGAGGGCGAGCAGCACTTTATTTTAGCCTGTGGTAATGACAGTCAGTTTGCCAAACTGTGTGAGGTGCTAGCAGTTGATTGGCATACCGATGAGCGCTTTGCGACCAATCCACAACGCGTTGCCAATCGCGAACTGCTGTGCGGTGAGCTGACTAAGCATTTTACTAATCAGCCACGCGCCTATTGGCTAGAGGTTTTAGACCAAGCAGGTATTCCATGCGGTGCGATTCATAACGTGGCTGAAGCCCTGGCCATGCCGCAAGCGCAAGCAAGGAATATGATTGTTAATTTCACCGAGCAAGGCAGTCCAGTACGCGCACTTGGTAACCCTATCAAGTTATCCGCATCACCAGTCAGCTATCGCACGCCGCCACCGCAGTTGAGCGAGCATACTGATAGCACACTTGCTAAACTGGGCTATGACAGCGAGATGATCGCAAAGCTAAAAGCCGATGGAATTGTTTAAAGTAGCGTCGGCAGCCGTATATTTACAGCGATAGAGACTAAACACACAAGCTAGAAAATGGAACTTCTTAAAAAAAACAATGTTAAATAAAGCAGTATCCCAATCAATAATGTAAAACCAAGTAGTGTCAAACAAGGAATGTTGAGCATGAAAATATACAGCCATGAAAATCTAAGTCTGCATAGACCGTTACCTTATTTTTCTTATGGGAAAATGCACGAACCGTTAGAAATACCAGAGCGTATGGTTGAGCTGTTGAAAGCACCAGTGGCTTTGGGTCTAGAAGTCACTACTGCTACCGATGTTGGCATCGCACCAATATTGGCGGTTCATGACTTTGGTTATGTTGAGTTTCTCAAACATGGCTATGATGAGTGGATGGCGGTTGAGGAAGATTTGGGCGCACAGGTGCAGACAGGAATTTTTATGCCGTATGACAATCCGGGTATTGGCATCATGGCAAAAGCAGCTAAGTATCAAGCGGATGACAGTGCGCCCATCAGCGAGCATTCTTGGACATCTATCTATTGGTCGGCGCAAACAGCACTTAACGCAGCCGAAGCACTGCTAAATGATAAGGCAACAGACACCGAGCGTGCTGACAGTCATATACAGCTTTGCTTTTCACGGCCGCCTGGTCATCATGCTCGCAAAAGCGCCGCGGGTGGATTTTGTTATCTGAATAACGCTGCCATCATCGCTGAACATCTACGCCAGAAATATGCAAAAATTGCCATTATCGATACGGATATGCACCATGGACAGGGTATTCAAGAAATATTCTATGACCGTAAAGACGTGCTTTATACTTCAGTACATGGCGACCCCGTTAACTTCTACCCAGCAGTAGCAGGGCACGCGTTTGAAAAAGGCATAGGCGAGGGCGAAGGTTACAACATCAATTTCCCGATGCCACATGGTACCGATGAAGTGGGATTTTTTGAGTATATTGATAAGTCTATCGAGACAATGACCCTATTTGACCCTGATGTTATCGTTCATGTCTTGGGGTTTGATGTTTATGAAAACGACCCAGAAGCGAGATGCGCCGTCAGTACGGAAGGGTTTAAAGTATTGGCGCAAAAGATGAAAGAGCTAAACAAGCCATTGATTGTCTTGGTTGAAGGTGGCTATTATATTCAAAAGCTCAATGACAACCTGCAAGCATTCCTATTAGGACTGATGGACGAGAACAGCAATAGTGGCAGTAATATTTAAATAAAATTGAAAGTAATAAAATAGGTCGCAGAGTGTAGGAGTAAACACTGCGACCTATTTTTTATAGATTCCTATCAATTTGCCGTAAAGCCTAAATGCTGCTCAATTTGCTCCGCCAATTCAATCAATACTGCACTGACCTCAGCCCGTTTAGACTCATACTCTCCTTGTAAAAAACTCACTGCCATACCAGCGACCGCATTGCCTGACGCATTACGAATATAAGTGCCCAAGCAGTACATTCCATCACGCAATTGTCCATCATCGAGAGACACGCGACTCTCCTGTATCGCCGCAAGCTCAGTTGCCAAATCGGTAAAATTCTTGACCCCATGCTGGGTCATCGGCATTGGAAACGTATCTTTATACAATGATTTGATGCTGTCCATCGACAACGTGGATAGCATGGCTTTGCCTGTCGCAGAAAATACGGCAGGTACGCGAACGCCTGCTCGAAAAGTAAAGCCAAGCGGTGCAGGGGACTCATGACAAGCCAAAAATACCACTTCGCCCAAGTCCAGTTTTGATAAGGTAACCGTGTGCTGAAGAAGTACCGGATACTGCACAATCAAATCTTTAAACAACTGCACCACGCCTTGCTGCTGCTCGTACTTGCCTGCCCAGTACATCAAATATGAACCCAAATAAAAACGGCTTTCAGGGTCTTTGTAAATGACATGTTTGGTCAATAGACTCTGCAAAATATTGTGAGTGGAGCTACGCGGTAGCCCAAGCTCTTTTGCGATATGAGCCGCTGTCAGAGGCTGTGAGCTATCGGTAATCAAGTCCAAAATCTGAAACGTTTTGTCTAGCGCAGGCACGGCAGTCGAGCTCATAAATAACCTATAAAGTGAAATAAAAGAAAGAAGTACAAGATAATTTTTAAAATAATGAGATTAAGGGTTGCAAATCGCGTCATATCGTTCTTATAATGACGTCTCGTATATAGAATACGTGTTCAGTATATTGAACAAATAATGAATTATCAATAATTATTTACGACTTACCATTGTATCCATTATTATAAATACACCCTATATGACAAGGAGCGTCAACATGTCACACGCGCTGCAGTTATCAAATCCAGATTTACTCAAACAATCTTGCTTCATCAAAGACGGCTGGCATGCTGCTAGTGATGAAGCTGTACTTGATGTCAACAATCCTTTTAATGGCGATCTCATTGGTACTGTACCAAGCCTCACCACAGAAGATGTCAACGAAGCCGTTGCTTATGCTCATGATGTCCAAGCAGACTGGGCAGCAAAAACAGCCAAAGAGCGTGCAGAGTTATTGCAAAAATGGGCTGATCTAATCGATGCCAATAAAGAAGATTTGGCCATCATTATGACTGCTGAGCAAGGTAAGCCGCTGACTGAGTCACGTGGTGAAGTGGGTTATGCCAACAGCTTTATCCGTTGGTTTGCCGAAGAAGGCAAGCGCGTCTATGGTGATGTGATTCCTGCTAATAGCACACAGCTACGTCATGTCGTTCTTAAGCAGCCAGTCGGTGTTTGTGCTGCTATCACGCCTTGGAACTTCCCAGCTGCGATGATCACGCGCAAAGTTGCTCCTGCACTAGCAGCAGGCTGTACGATTATCGTCAAACCTGCTACCGAGACACCTTACTCTGCATTGGCACTAGGTGTATTGGCAGAGCAAGCGGGTATTCCTGCTGGCGTCATTCAGGTCGTAACCGGTAAGTCTTCTGTCATCGGCGACATCCTAACGGGTGATGCACGCATCCATAAACTATCATTTACAGGCTCTACAGAAGTAGGCCGTACGCTGATGGCACAATGCGCGCCAACTATTAAGAAGCTATCGTTAGAGTTGGGTGGCAATGCGCCATTTATCGTCTTTGATGATGCCGATCTAGAGAAAGCCGCTGCTGGTTTAATCGCTTCTAAATATCGTAATGCTGGTCAGACCTGTGTCTGTGCCAACCGCGTATACGTGCAAGACAGCATCAAAGATAAATTCTTAGACGTATTTGTCAAAAAAGTCGCTGAATTAAAAGTAGGTAACGGCCTAGAAGAGGGCGTCGATATTGGTCCTCTTATCAACAAAAAAGCGTTAGATAAAGTCCAAGCCTTGCTAAAAGACGCGCTAGATAAAGGCGCAAAGCTGGTCACTGGCGGTAGTATCAATGATGCTTCAGAACTGACTTATAACCCAACGGTTATCACCGATATTAGCAGTGATATGGACATCGCCTCTGAAGAAATTTTTGGACCAATTGCAACCATTTTTACTTTCAAAGACGAAGCAGAAGTTATCCGTGCTGCTAACGATACTATCTATGGCTTGGCCGCTTACTTCTATAGTAGCGACTATGCACGCTCATGGCGTGTTACTGAAGGGTTGGAGTACGGCATTATCGGTCATAATACTGGTCTAATTTCTACAGAAGTTGCCCCATTTGGCGGCGTGAAGCAATCTGGCTTTGGCCGTGAAGGTTCAAAATACGGTATCGAAGACTATATCACAACCAAATACTGGTGCTCTGATATCACCTAATAGCCATAACCTAATGAGTTGGCTTAATGGTTAGGAAAGTAGCAATTAAAAAAGAAAAAACTAGCGTAAATTTTTAGATATCTATGGTGTTTTGGGTCAAATAAACACCATTTGATATCTACTGAGTACAAAGACAGACATCAAATAAACCGCCAATCTCTAGATGGCACTTATGTTACGAACAAAGAAAAGGACATTCCCATGACGACTACCAATCAATCATTACTTGAGCGCCGCAAAGCTGTTTTACCAACAGGACTTGGGGTTGCCTTTCCTATCTTTGCAGAAAAAGCAAAGAACTCAGAAATCTGGGACATCGAAGGCAAGCGCTATATCGACTTTGTCGGTGGTATCTCAGTATTGAACACGGGTCATAGCCATCCAAAAATTACCCAACGTGTCCATGAGCAGCTAGACAAATTTACGCACACTGCAGCGCAAATGATTAACTACGAATGCTACGTGGATCTGGCTGAAAAGCTGTGTGAAAAAGCGCCTATCAGTGGCGATACCAAAGCATTCTTTTTGACCACTGGCGCAGAAGCGGTTGAAAACTGCATCAAGATTGCTCGTGCTAAAACCCGTCGTCCAGGCGTGATTTCTTTTGTTGGTGGCTGGCATGGTCGTACCATGATGTGTATGAGCCTAACTGGCAAAGTATTGCCATACAAAAAGAACTTTGGCCCGATGCCAGGACCTGTATTCCATGCATTGTTCCCTGCAGAAGAGCTGAACGTAACAGAAGCGCAAGCACTGCACAGCCTTGACATGATCTTCCAAGCAGACATCGATCCTAGTGAAGTGGCGGCAATGATTATCGAGCCAGTCCAAGGTGAGGGTGGTTTCCATCAAGTAACGCCGTCATTTGCCAAAGCCTTGCGCGAGATTTGTGATGAGCATGGCATCGTGCTTATTTTTGACGAAGTACAGTGTGGTTTCGCCAGAACCGGTACGTTGTTCGCCACTGAACAGCTAGGCGTTGAGCCTGATCTAATGACTGCTGCGAAGAGTTTGGCGGGTGGTTATCCTATCTCTGCGGTCATCGGTCGTGCTGACATCATGGATGCGCCGCAAGTAGGCGGCTTGGGCGGTACTTACTCTGGTAACCCACTTGCTTGTGTGGCGGCGCTTGCTGTTATGGAAGTGATCGAAGAAGAAAACTTACTTGAGCGTAGTATCGAGATTGGCGATACCATTGCTTCATTCTTAAAAGGCTTGAACCTTAGCAGTATCGGTCATATCCGTCATAAGGGCGCTATGCTAGCGTTTGAATTGATTGATAGCGAAGGCAAACCTGATGCAGCCGCCGCAGCCAATCTAAAAGCAAAATCATTTGAGCAAGGTTTGCTACTAGCGTCTTGTGGTATGTATGGCAATGCCATTCGTGTGATGGTGCCACTGACGGTTGAAGATGAAGTGCTACAAGAAGGCCTTGATATTATCAAAGGTATTCTAACGGCATAAGCAATACTGAGTGTTATTTACTTTAGCGATGGAGCGCTTTTAACCAAGTACAGCTAGTTCAAGTACCTATATTGGTTAAAAGATTGTATGAAAGATAACGGCAAGGTTGCCCTTATGACGCTCGCTTTGAGTGAGTTTTTTAACGGCGCCTTGCAAGTCAAGACGCCGTTTTTGTATTTGCTGTTTGAATACTATACCGACGGCAAAGCTAAACTTTGCGGCGACGCGACAGACACAACAAACATGATGGGTATGATCCCATGAAACAAAAATAGTGTAGCTGTAACAGGCTCACACGGATGAAACACAGACAAGGAGTAGGTTATGTCTGAATTAAAAAAGTCGCTAGGGGTGTTCGATATCATTGCACTGGCATTCGGTGCAATGGTCGGTTGGGGCTGGGTTGTACTGGCAGGTAGTTGGATCATCTCGGCAGGTATATGGGGCGCAATTAGCGCCTTTTTGATAGGCGGTCTGGTAGTTGTATTGATTGGTGTGACATATGCTGAACTTGCAGCCTCTATGCCAATTACTGGCGGTGAGCATACTTATACTCACCGAGCACTAGGGGTCAATGTCTCCTTTATTTGCTCATGGAGTATTTTGTTCGGTTACTTCTCAGTCGTCGCGTTCGAGGCCGTGGCGCTGCCCACCGTCGTCGAATACATTATTCCCAATTATAGCCAAGGGTATCTTTGGAATGTTGCTGGCTGGGATGTTTACGCCACTTGGGTAGGCGTCGGGATGCTCGGTTCAGTGATTGTTACTTGGCTGAACATACGCGGTATGGAAGTCAGCGCGTGGTTCCAAAAAACAGCAGTCGTCGGTATCTTTCTAGTTGGTATATTACTGTTCGTAGGGGCGTTACTGTTCAGTCCTGAAACTTCTAATACCGTACAAGCGCCTAACTTTATTGGCGGTATGGGTGGCATCATGACGGTGATGGTAATGGTACCGTTCTTGTTCGTTGGCTTCGATGTCATTCCCCAAGCGGCAGAAGAAATCAATCTATCTCGTCCGAACATCGGTAAGTTTTTGATCGTCTCTATTATTATCGCTGTACTGTGGTATGTAGCAGTCGCCTGGAGTGTGGGCAAGACTTTACCGCTATTACAGGCGCAAGACTCAACATTGGCAACGGCTGATGCGATGACCAATGCTTGGAATGGTAAATGGGCTGGTACGTTACTGGTTATTGGCGGCGTGCTAGGTATTTTATCGAGCTGGAATGCGTTTCTTATCGGTGGTAGTCGTCTGCTATATGCTATGGGCAAAACGCACATGTTGCCGCAGTTTTTGTGCAAACTGCATCCGAAATATAATACGCCCGTCAATGCGATTTTATTAATCGGTGGTCTCGCGACACTTGCGCCATTATTTGGTCGCAAAATGCTGGTATGGATTGTAGATGCTGGCGGGTTCGGTATTGTTATTGCTTATACTTGTGTGGCTCTTTCATTCTTAGTGCTGCGCTACCGTGAGCCTGATATGGTACGTCCGTTTAGAGTACCAGCAGGTAAATTGGTTGGCATTATCACCATTATCTTAAGTCTCGGTATGTTGGCACTATATCTACCAGGTATGCCATCAGCACTTGTCGCTATTGAGTGGTGGATTTTCCTTGGCTGGATCGTACTTGGTGGGGTATTGTACGGTTATGCTACGATGAAGAATCCTGGTAAGAGTAAAGATATTATGGATCACGAGCTGCATGAGCTAAAAACGGCTAACCAGCAATGGTTAAAAGAAAATCCATATAAAAAGTAGACTTACTTAAATTACCTTTCATAAAAAAGCCTAACGTCAAACGTTAGGCTTTTTTTATTTAACTAAGATTTTAATCTATTAAGACTTATCACGGATCAGCTTATAGTTTAAGAATTCAGTGATACCAAGAGTGCCAAGCTCGCGACCAAATCCTGAACGTTTAACGCCGCCAAATGGTGTGTTTGCTTCCGTACCAGAAGGTGCGTTGATCGTGACCATGCCCACTTCCAATTTGTCAGCAATGTCAGCAGCTAGGGCAGCATCTTGCGTTTGGATAGAGGCACCAAGACCGAAAGGCACATCGTTGGCAATCTTGATAGCATGGTCGATATCATTTGCTTTATAGACGACTGCTACAGGACCAAACAGCTCTTCACGATATACATCCATGGATTCAGTTACATCTGTCAGTACCGCAGGCTTAAACCAAGCACCAGGCTTGTCTTTGTCCATGCCGCCTTCTACTAATACTGTCGCACCTGCTTGGATAGCACTGTCTAACTGCGCTTGCAAGTTGACCGCAGCGGCTTTTGATGACATTGGGCCAATAAACGTATCTTCTTTAAGCGGGTCGGCCAAAGTCATGTTGCTGACCGCATTGGTAAAGCCTTCGACGAATTTGTCATAGACTGATTCAATGACGATCAAACGCTTGGCTGCGTTACAGGCTTGTCCAGTATTACCAAAACGACCAGAGATAGCGCCTTGTATCGCTTGTTCGATATCGGCATCGGCTGCGACGATAAAGGCATCTGAACCACCCAATTCTAAAACGACTTTTTTGAGTGCGCCGCCAGCTTCTTTTGCCACGGCTTGTCCAGCGCGTTCAGAACCTGTTAGCGAGACACCTTGTACGCGTGTGTCATTGATAATGGTCGCTGATTGATCATTGGTTGCAAAGATATTGTTATAAACGCCTTCAGGTACGCCTGCATCTTTGAAGATATCGACGATGACTTCTGCGGTGTTTGGACACTGCGGTGCGTGTTTTAGAATAATTGTATTACCCGCCATAAAGTTTGGCGCGACAAAACGGGCGACTTGGTAATGTGGATAGTTCCACGGCATGATACCTAATAGCGCGCCTACAGGGTGTTTTTCTACCGATGCTGATCCTGAATCAACTTCAATGGTACTGGTTGCCAGTAGCTGCTCAGCGTTATCTGCATAGTAGCGATATATATCAGCCACCAGACCAATTTCGCCTTTTGCTTGGGCAACAGGTTTGCCCATCTCATTTGCAACGATACGTGATAGCTCGTCTTGACGCTCAAGATAGATATCAGCGATTTTATGCAGTAATGCACTGCGCTCATTTAATGGCACTTTACGCCAGTCTTGATAAGCGGTATCTGCTTGCTCAATGACTTGTTGGATATCTTGTTCAGTGGCGGTAGGGTAAGTGGCTTCTAGTTCGCCAGTGGCTGGATTGTTGATTTGATAATCGCTCATACTTTTTCCTTATTTTTAGCGTGTTTTTGGGTTTAAAATCCATTTTTGGGTTTATGCTTATACTTTCAGTTGCTAATAAGTGCGATTTATTATGGTTCACTCTATACCAAGCGGCGTGTTTTAGAGTGACGCTTTGGTTACAGGTTGTTGCTGGGTAATACAATGAATATTACCGCCGCCATAGACAATCTCTTTTGTGCGTACTCCCACTACTTGATGCTGCGGAAAGATTTTTTCAAGCTGCTCGATGGCGAGTGCATCATTTATATCATCATATTGCGGTACGATGACCGCGTCATTACAAATCAAAAAGTTGGCATAGGAGGCGATACAAACATCACCCGTTAGGCGAGGTTTGGCATCATGAGACTGTACAATGTCATAATCGTCGGGCAAGGTCACTGGCTGCTGAGTACAGCACAGCTTATGGACTGTTAGTCGTCTGCCTTTTGCGTCAGTCATATTTGAGAGCTGTTTATAGGCTTTTTGCGTTGCTTCATAGAACGGGTTTTCAGGATCATCCGTGAATAAGCAAACCACTTCATCAGGGCGCGCAAAGCAGGCGATATCGTCGATGTGACCTGTAGTCTCATCAGGATCGATACCATCATCAATCCAGAGCACTTTTTGAACATTGAGATAGGCTTTTAGCTTGTCCTCGATTTGCTGCTCGTTCAGATGTGGATTGCGTCCTGGGCTTAGCAGGCACATGCGCGTGGTCAAAACCGTGCCTTCACCATCGACATGAAACGCGCCGCCTTCCATGACAAAGTCATCCGTTCGATAACGCGGAATATCTAGCTGCTCACACAAGCGTTCTGCGAGTTTATCATCGTCATCCCATGGCGAGTAGAGGCCATCATAGTCTCCGCCCCACGCATTGAATGTCCAATCACAAGCGCGTAGCTCGCCTGCGTCATTGATTAAGAATGTCGGCACAGTATCACGCGCCCACGCATCGTTGCTCGGCATAGAGATAACGTCGATATCATCAGGTAAGCCATCGCGGCACTGCTGATAATCGTCAGGATTGACCAGTACGCCAACGTCACAAAAATTGTTAATTGCCAGTGCAACATCAGCATAAGCCCTCTTGGCAGGGATAGCTTGTTGTCGCCAGTTATCAGCACGGTATGGCCAGACCATCCATACCTTTTGTATTGGCTCAAACTCTGCTGGCATGTAAAAGCCATCTTGCTGCGGGGTTGAGTCTGTCAGTAATATAGACATAAAATCACCTTATCGTACACGAGCGACTATAAAAATAGTGAGAGTAAACTAAAGAGACGGAAATCAAATTAACCGTGAGTGAGCAGCGTGCCATACATCGATGGGCGACGGTCACGGAACACACCCCATTGCTGACGATCGATAGCCAGTTGATCTAAGTCAAAGGTCGTACTAATCACTTCGCTAGTATCTGCTGACGCTTCTCTTATGATGTCGCCGCGGCCATCGGTAATGAACGAGCTACCATAAAACTGCATCGTGCTGTCATTGCCATTTTGGCTGATGGTTTCTGTGCCAATGCGATTGGCTGCGATAACTGGCATCAGGTTGGCGGCAGAATGGCCTTGCATACAGCGCTGCCAATGGCCTTTTGAGTCGATACCAAGTGTTGGCTCATCACCAATGGCAGTCGGGTAAAACAGTAATTCGGCACCCATCAATGCCATGCTACGAGCGCATTCAGGGAACCATTGATCCCAGCAGATACCGACACCAATCTTAGCGTATTTGGTTTGCCAAACCTTAAACCCTGTATCACCAGGGGTAAAGTAAAACTTTTCGGCATAAGGAATGCCGTCTGGTATGTGAGTTTTGCGATAAGTGCCCAGTATCTCGCCATCGGTATCGATCACAGTGATGCTATTAAAGAATGTATTGCCTGATTTTTCATAAAAGCTAATCGGCAGTACCACTTCTAACTCTTTCGCTAGTTGTTTGAAGTGATTGATAGCTGCATTGTCTTCGACTGAAGTTGCCAGTTTAAAATAATCAAAGTCATGAACTTGGCAGAAGTAGGGCGTCTCAAACAATTCTTGTAGCAAGATAATATTGGCACCATCGTTGGCCGCTTTTTTGACCAAGTCAGTCGCGGTCGCAATGTTTTTCTGGATATCCCAGCCGCATGTCATTTGCGTGGTCGCCACAGTAACGTTTCGCATGATCTCAATCCTTTTATTGATAGATAAGTAATACTATATATAGATGATAATTCGTATTTACTAACGAACAATTTCTTATCATTCGTTAGTGTATAGCGACAATAGTTAAGTCCATATTGGTTAAGTTTTATCGGCTTAAGCCATCATATAGCCCAATCCTAAGAAGGTCACGACGGACAGTCCTGCACCTAACATCGCATACGGGAACTGGGTAAAGGCATGCTGCATGGGTGAGCAGCCAGCACCTTGCGCGGCAAGTAATGATGAATCACTAAAGAAACACGCATGACTACCGAATGATGAGGCCGATAACAATGCGCCAATCATAAGTGGTGTGCTCACGCCAAGGGCGAGCGATATTGGGAACACGATAGGCATCGCCAACACGTATAGGCCCCAGCTTGATGAAGTGGCAAAGGTCAAGAATGCCATGACCGCAAAGATAACCGCAGGGAAGATAATAATGGTCATATAAGGCGTGATAGCCTCAATCACATACATAGTCATACCAAGCTCATCGTTGATTGCTTTTAAGAAAAAGCCACCAATAACGGTCGAGAGTGGATAGAGCATGACTTTAAAGCCTTTAAAAATGGCTTCAACTTGTGTCTCAAAGCTCAAGATACCTTGCATCCAGTAGACAACGACAGTCACAAAACAGGTTAATAACGCCCCGCGTAACAGATCGATTTCAAAGTAAACGGTTGAGACAATCAATAGAATCATTGGAAAAGCAAAGTTAGCGATGTTGGCTTTGAACGACAGCTTACGCTTGGCTTTGACGTTTGATATCAGTTGTTCTTCGACAAATGCTTCAGGAACAGGGTTGCCAGCCTTGGCGCGTTTCTCTGCTTTTTTCATCGGTCCCCAATCGCCCAATATGCCATAAGCAACCAAGAATACAATCAGTAAAGCAAACCAAGCATAGGCCATATAAGGGATAGCGCTGATATAAAGCCCAATGCCTTCGCCATCTGCTGCTACGCCGTTTTCTTCTAGCAGACCTGCAAAGTAAACGGCCCAAGTCGAGATAGGCACGATAATACACATAGGGGCAGCGGTTGAATCGACGATATAGGCGAGCTTTTCACGGGAGACGTTATAGACGTCAGTGAGTTTTTTGACGGAGGTGGATACGGCCAAGCAGTTCAAATAATCATCGATAAAGACCACAACACCCAAAGCAAAAGTGGCCAACAATGACTGACGACGCGACTTGATGATTTTTTGTAGCCATTCACTAAAACCATCGAGGCAGCCACTGATTTCAAGAAGTTGAATTAACCCGCCCATCAGACCACAGACGAGGACAATCCAGATAATGGTCTCGTTGCCCAAAACCATCGACATATTGTCTGCAAAGGGGGAAACCAGATCAAAGGGGTTGAGCATCACAAGGCCAGCGACGCAGCCTGCGATCATAGATTCAAACGGTCGCCTAGAGACAATGGCGGTGACTAATACTAATAATGTGGGTAATAAAGATAAAGCACCCCAAGATTCATCTGGACCACGGCTCATGGATAGCCAAGCAAAGGCCAGATAGATGACGACGGCTACTATTACGGTGAGAAAGACTCGCTTGTTATGATAGTGCCCTTCGACAGCATCATTGAGTTTCATGTTCATACTTACGCTCCCTGTAGAACCTCATTTTTTAAAACAAACTCTATTCGGTGGTTGATGCTCGACAGCCAGTAGCGAATCAACTTTCTATCGAGCTTCCTATCACAGCAATCCATTACTGTGATAGGTCAAGGCAACAGTAGTTTTTATGATAAAAGCGTTGTCTATGTCGACCGCTCTTATGCACGGTTGGTCATGTATTTACAGGCCGGTGGTGTCTTTTAGTGCATACCACCATGAGCCCATGACCGAGTAAGGCACGCGTAGAGCCCTCCCACCTGGGAACGGAATCCAAGGAATCTGTGCAAAGGTGTCAAACTCTTTGGTTTTGCCATTGATGGCATCAGCCAAGATTTGCCCGAACAGATGAGAGCCTGTTACCCCATGACCACTATAGCCGTGGGCGAAATATACGCGTTCATGTAGCTTGCCCATTTGCGGTACACGAGAGAAAGACAGGGCAAAGTTACCACTCCACGCGTAGTCGATTTTCACATCGCGCAGCTCTGGGAAAATCTTATTCATATTGGGTCTGATTTTGGCGGTGATATCAGCAGGATCTTGACCGCCATACACCGTACCGCCGCCAAACAACATGCGTTTGTCTGCTGAGAGGCGATAGTAGTCAAGAATGTAGCGCACATCTTCGACACAGACATCAGTAGGGAGTAATTGATCGGCCAAATCACCCAATGGTTCGGTCGCGATAATCTGCGTCGATACTGGCATTACGCGATCAGTCAGCTTAGGAATGACTTTATTGAGATAAGCGTTACCGCATAGAACGGCTTGCTTACAAGTCACCGTGCCAAACTCAGTAATAACTTTGATAGAATCGTCAGCGTATTCAATATCTACGACTAAGGTGTTTTCATAAATCGTGCCGCCATTTTTTTCGATAGCTGCCGCTTCACCCAGTGCAAGGTTTAATGGATGAAAATGTCCACCTGAATGGTCGATGACGCCGCCTACATAAGCATCTGATTTGATATGCTCTTGAATGCCGTTTTTGTCTAGCATTTCTCGGTCGTGCATACCGTGGCTTTCCCACAGTGCATGTGTCTCTTGCAAGTCTTTTAGCTGTCCGTTATTCAATGCTGCAAAGATGTTTTTTTCTTTCAGATCGCAACTGATATCGTAGTCACTGACAAAACGGCGAATAATTTTGCCACCGCGAGTCACGAGCTGACCGACGAAGTCTGCACTTTGTTGACCATAAGATTTTTTGATTTTTTGCAGGCTGGCATTTAGACCGTTGACGATTTGACCGCCGTTACGACCTGATGCGCCCCAACCAATCTGTGCGCCTTCAAGCACGACAACCTCATGATCTGTTTCGATAAGATGTAGGGCAGTTGATAAGCCGCTGTAACCACCACCGACCACGCAGATTTCTACTTGAATATCGTTTTTAAGCGTTGGTCTGTCAGGCTTAGGGTTGCGACTGGCTGCATAATAGCTATCAGGGTATTGACCCTTATCTGAGTAATGCGGGATATTGCGCGTGTTATTAGAAGGTGGGTTTTGGTTCGTTGCCATATTGCTACTTTGGTTGCTATTTGGGCTACTATTTGACATATCAAACATCCTGTAAATAGGTGAGGTATTCAAGGTTGGTCACTTGCTGAGCAAAGCGTTTGGCCTCTTGCTTTTTGACTGCAATCAATAGCTCAATCATCTCGCTTGGGAATAGTGAGTCAACCACATCGCTGCTCTCAAATTGACGAATGGCTGAGAGCCAATCCAACGGTAAGGTTTTTAGTTCTGCTGCATCATAAGTAATGCTATTAATCGGCTCAGGTGCTTCAAGCTTGTTTTCGATACCATACAGCATACCTGCTAGTACTGCGCTACAAACTAGATAAGGGTTGGCATCTGCGCCAGATACACGGTGCTCGATACGGCGTGCTTTTGTGTCACCGCCGGGGATACGTACAGCTGCAGTGCGGTTTTCATAACCCCATGACACGTTGTTTGGGGCCAATGTACCAGGGGTAAAGCGGCGGTAAGAGTTGACATGCGGTGCAAACAATAAGGTGCAATCTGACATGGTCTTTAGCAGTCCAGCTACTGCGTGACGCAACATATCTGAGCCTTCATCTGACCCATCATCGAAGACGTTGTTGCCATCTTTATCTAACAAACTGCAGTGCACATGAAAGCCATTACCAGACTGTAGGCCAAACGGTTTCGCCATAAAGGTCGCGGTAAGCTTACGACGAGCTGCCACGGCTTTGACCACTTGTTTAAACAAAATCGCGTCGTCAGCAGCTTTTAATGGGTCATCTACGTGTAATAAATTGATTTCAAACTGCCCACAACCATTTTCAGCCAGCGCCGCATCAACAGGGATATCGAGCTTTTCACACTGCTCGTAGACTTCATCTAAAAATTCATCAAATTGTAATAGGTCATTGATACTTAAGATGGACGTCTTATTTAGTCTTAGGCCGCTCTTGGGACGGATAGGCGGCTTGGGTGTCTCTCCCTCGGTATAGTCAACCAAATAAAACTCTAGTTCGGTTGCCATCACTGGCGTCAGTCCCAGTGCTTTGAACTTTTTACTGATGTAGTCCAAAACATGGCGGGCATCACCGTAGTAAGGTTCATTGTCTTCGGTATATAGCCAAATCGGTAGTAGCGATGAAGGGGCACTGGTATTGAGAAGCGGATAAGCAGCACGGCCAGTTGGACGGGCAATGGCATCGATATCACCATTGCACTGCGAAGACTCGATGACATCAGCGCCCCATATATCGACACCTAAGATTGACAGAGGTAATCGGATTGCGCCGTTTTCTGCTTTTTCCATTTGATCAAAAGGGATGCGCTTACCACGAAGTAAGCCATTGATATCTCCTGCGGCAACATACACGTACTCTGTGCTGTTTGCAGATTTGACCATTCCATTGGTTGTCATCATGTCTGTTCTTCCTATGAATTTGTAGAATTACTGGGTTTGTTACTGCTACTACGTTTTGGCTGTGGTGTCTAAATTCTCTGCTAGTGGCATTTATAACGAACACTTAATAAATAAGTATTTGATAAATGACGGGTTGAATATGAGGTGTTTATACTACTGCTAAATTTTTTATCAATGATATTAGTGACTTATAGACTGTGCTCTTAGGCATTTTTATTCAGTTTAAAAGTTAAACTATGTTGGTTATCATTGCTGCTGACTTTTAATATATGGATGAAAACTATAATTGTCAATTTTTATTTAAAATTATCTTAAAATAACTCAAATGCGGGTTTATAGTACAAATATCGATATTAATGAAGTTTATAGTTTACATTTTACGAGGCGTTGTGTTAAATTTTAGCTAAATAAGGGATTAGACAACATAGACAGCCTAGGTCTAGTTGTTATAACGAGGGAAAATAATATGAAAAATTTCAGACCTATTATTGCTATTGTGTCTTGTCATAAGATGGTTGACGGACAGCCAGCACAGGCGGTATATCAAAAATACATCGATGCAGTAAACTTTTATGGTGGCAATCCTATACTGCTGCCAAATACAGCTGCTGACAGCGAAAACTTCGATGCCCTGCTCGAAATAGCAGATGGCATTTTATTGACCGGTAGTTATAGCAATGTTGCCCCAACTCGTTATGGCGCGACGCATACCGAAGCCAAACAAGATCTAGGTCGTGATGAGCTGAGCTTCAAGTTATTGGCTTATGCAGACGAAAAAAACATTCCGCTATTTGCAGTGTGCCGAGGTTTGCAAGAGATGAATGTTCATTTTGGTGGCACGCTATATTCTGACTGGCGTGATATTGATGGGTTTTATGAGCAGCATTTAGAAGACAATACCCAACCGCTTGAAGTGCAGTATCAGCCCATACATGACGTCATCATTCAACCTCAAGGAAGGCTGGCAGCATTCGGTGAAAAGTGGCACGTCAACTCATTGCACAAACAAGCCATCAATAAGGTAGGCGAGCGTTTATTCGTCGAAGCGTTAGCGCCTGATGGTCTGGTAGAGGCTATCAGCTTGTTACAACATCCATTTATGATTGGTGTACAATGGCATCCTGAGTTAAATTATGCGCAAGATAGCTTGTCCAAATTTCTATTCACGGAATTTATTCACCATGCCAGAGAACCACAAACCGAATAGCACGACTAAAAGTAAGGCAGAAACTGCTGTCACTGATAGTGATAACATTGAGAACGATGTCGATAGTGTTGATGACAAAGATGCAGCTGATATTGAAATAGATGATATCGATGATGATGAACTGAATGATTCTGAAGCAGATGAGTCGTTGAAGGAAGACATTGGCAAAAAGATTAACCAGCTGCGTCTAGCAAAAGGTTACTCGCAACGTAAATTGGCAAAACTGTCAGGGTTGACAAACACGTCTATCAGCTCGATTGAGCGCAACAAGGTCAGTCCAGCGGTCAATACGTTAAAGGCGATTTTGACAGTGTTAGGTTCTGATCTGACTACGTTTTTTAGTGACGAGTGGAAAGAGCCAAAGGCTAGAGTGATTGTAACGCCAAAGGATCTATTAGAGCTCAATGAACCCAATAGCAAAGTGTCGCTAAAGCAGGTCTATAACTGCAGCAGGACAAGAAACTTAGGGTTCTTGATAGAGACCTATCAGCCAAATAGCTCAACAGAAGAAAAAATCGCTCACGAAGGCGAGGAGATTGGTACGGTCATCGAAGGTAAGATTATTATCCGTATCGAAGACAGTACTTACTTGTTAAATCAAGGTGATAGCTATGTGATTGATACCATTCAGCCGCATACTTTTATTAATCCTACTGATAGCGTCACCCGTATCGTAAGTGCCCATACACCGACGACTTATTAAACCTAAGCTAAATTTCGTTAGGTTTGATATTGCCCAGTAATGATTGAACAAAAAAGGCTACTTCCATTTTAGAAGTAGCCTTTTTTTAATTATAAAATTACCTATCGAATGAAAACGCTTAGCTTATAGCTGTTGATTGTATTCAGTTGTTTCTGTCGTATCGACATTATCCGTTGCCTTCGATTTTTCTTTGGTTAGCTTTATTTTTGGATTTTTAGCAACAGGTTCGATATTTTTTACAGCGACATTTAAGGCGGGTTTAGATGCTTTCTTTAGACTGCGTTTGATGCGTCGAACTGCGATAGCATCTGCTTCGGCTTGTTCTTCGGCAAGCGCCGTATCATGTAAGCTTTGATATACTTCAAGCGTTTTTTCAATCATCTCACGCATGGTGAATTTGTTGGTCATTTCAGGACGCGTCACACTTTCTAGCTGGTTTCTAACTGCTTTACAAAGCGCATTGGCATTGTACTTCTTTACCAGTCCTTGCGGGTAGAGCGGTTGTAAAATCTCGCTAAAGGCGGCTTGATCCCAGCCAATAACGGGCGTACCTAGATGTATGGCTTGTAGGGCATTGATACCGATTGACTCGGGCTCATTGGCAAGTGCCATGACAATATTGGCCGCCGATAGCCATTCCCGCATATCATTACGCTTGCTACCCACATAGGTAATGCGTTCAGCTAAGCCTAAGCTGTTGGTACGTTGGCGAAAATCCTCATGAGCGACATCGCCGTCTTTATAGTCTTCATCCATAATAATGACATGAATATTTGGGAATTGCTCTTGCAGGTTACCCAAGATATCTATCAGCCACTCTTGCCCGTACTCATTGCCGATGACCGTTGGGAATACGAGCCATTTTTTGTGCTCAAGCTCAGGGTACTCGGCAAAGGTATGACGTAACCAATAGACCGACGGATTATGACGATAAGGGTAACGCCGAGTATCGATACCACGATAGATACGCGTGATGACCTTAGGATCTACGTCTTCGATGCGCAGTCCTTTTTTTAAGTATTGAGTGACACTATCAGATACGGTGATTATCGTATCAACATTGAGTAGAGCCTGAGAGTACTTATTAATAGGATAAAAACCATACATGGTCGAGACCAGTTTGGGAAAACGTCTTACACGTGCGCGGCGCAGTGCCAAATGCAATATCCATGCAGGGGTACGAGAGTGCACATGAATGACATCAGGCTCGTACTTTTCTATCAAATGCCGTAGGGCAGAGACTTGCAATAGCGATAGCCAGGACTTTTTATTCACATGTAGCTGATGGTATATATTGCCATCACGTTTGAGACGTCTGACCAAGTCATTGTCTTCATCGGCACTAGAGACAATGATAGAGGTATGCTCATTTTTGACCAATGCCCGCCCAAGATGAAAAATGCCGCGCTCGGATTCATCATGCTTTAGAGACGACAGTAAGCGCATAACTTTCATAATAGCGTTGGTCACCGGTTAGTAATATCAATTTGCTATTGTCAGTTAAAAGCGATTAAAACTCAACCATCAAGATAAAAAGATAAGTTCAGATAGGTAGTTTTTAGACTATATGAGCGTAAGATGTGGATTAATAAATACCAAAAGCTATTAGCGTCGTTTTTGTAGATGCTCAGCATTGGGCAGTACTTGTTTTTCACTCAAGTATTTCCAGTAACGCTGCGGGAGATATTGCTTATGCAGCTTAGGGTTTTTGCGCTCTTTGATATTGACGTTGGTAAAGTAACCTTGCCAAAATTTCTGATAGCGCTGTTCATCAGGGCTATGGATGCTAGCAGGGTTGCGTAGTACCGCATCATCAAGATTAGTGATGGTTTGTAGCTTTGCTGGACGTGATGGTGTGCTATTACTTTTATCGTAATAGATGCCATAGCCCCGAGTCAGATCATAGATTGCCCAGTGCTGATCTTGATAGCGCTGACGAAAGTGCTCTCCGATGAGTGGCAATACGTTAAAATCAGGCTCTACACGTGCAAAATAAATATCATCGGTTGTATGCTCAAAACGTACAAACGCCTCCATACGATGTTTCTCACGGCCAACCGATTTGACTGTCTGCACCAGTTCAAGCACGTCCAAATTACCCAAATCCTGCATGATTTGACGGTTAGGGTAGTCGATGGCGTATTTGACCACGCGAAACAATGTCGTACCGATATCATCCTTTTCTGATAAAAAACCCCATAAGATATTTCGCATGCCTGAGCGACCTAATAGGGTATTTAATTTGACCAACACACGCTCGGCTCTATCCTCATCAGTTGCCACGCTAGTCGCCTGAGCGATGAGTGATGGCACATAGCAATCTTGCGCAGTTAGTTTCAGTGACATATCATTTTGCAGACGATTGGCATAGACATAAAACACAGCACTCAGCCAACCTTCAAAGCTAGGCTCATACAGTACAATGCTAGGCGTCAATTGACCGATAGCGTAAGAGTCGTTTTGCATAAGTGCTGACATGTTTTATCCTACATTTCTATCATAAATACAGTAGCGAGATAGCAGGTTTTTTAACACATGCTATCTAGAGCCATTCTAAAATAAAGCCAACTGTCCAGTACGTTGATCGTTAAACTTGGTCTGTGTTTGAGCCAATACATACTGACGAAAATTATCGCGCGTTAAATGAGCAAGGTGTTCGTTTTTACCAGTGGTCGCGATGAAGTATTTAGCACGGTTGACCGCAGCGCCCATCTTTTTTAGATGGTATAGCGTCAATTGATTGAACTTACGTGCTTTGACGATTTTTTTAGCAGTTTTTGTACCGATACCTGGGATACGCACAATCATCTCATAAGTCGCTGTCTGGATATTGACTGGGAAATGCTCGCGATGGCGTATTGCCCAAGCAAGCTTAGGATCGCAGTCCAAATCTAAAAATGGCGACTCTGGCTCCACAATCTCGTGCGCACCAAAACCATAAAAGCGCATTAACCAATCTGCTTGATATAGTCGATTCTCCCGTACCATCGGTACAGGCGTTCCAATCGCAGGCAAACGATTGTCAGAGAGCATAGGTACATAACCTGAGTAATAGACCCGCTTGAGATCATACGTTTTGTAAAAATGACTCGATAGTTGAATCACCTGCAAGTCAGTCTCGTTACTCGCACCGACGATCATTTGGCTGGTTTGACCTGCTGGCGTGAACTTAGGCGCTTTTTTGTGGGTTTTGCGACTCTCACGGATAGTGATGATTTCTTCTTTTACTGTTTCCATCGGCGCTTTTAGTTGCTCGTGTGATTTTTCTGGTGCAAGTAAAGCCAGTCCTGATTTGGTTGGGATTTCAATATTGACACTCAAGCGATCTGCATATAGTCCTGCTTCGAGCAATAGTTCCTTTGACGCGCCAGGGATGGTCTTTAGATGAATATACCCATTAAAGCGCTCGCGAGTACGCAAGAGTTTGGCGACTTCGACTAGTCGCTCCATTGTATAGTCGCCACTTTTAAAGATACCAGAGCTAAGAAATAACCCTTCGATATAGTTACGGCGATAAAACTGCATGGTTAAGTCGACGACTTCTTCGACACTAAAAGCAGCGCGCGGCGTGTCATTGCTCTTGCGCGAGGTGCAATAAGCACAGTCGTAAATGCAGTGATTAGTCAAAAGAATCTTTAACAGGCTGACGCAGCGACCATCTTCGGTATAGCTGTGACAGATACCTGTTGCAGAGGCATCGCCTAAGCCACCGCCTTGGTTTTTGCGCGTACCAGCCGAGGACGAGCAGGATACATCGTATTTTGCCGCATCGGCCAAAATATTGAGTTTGCCCTGTAATCTTTCATAATTGATGTTTGCCATAAGTCGCGTTTTACCAATTAATTGATGAAAGACTATTTTACCAAAATTATCGCTAAGTCATTGTATTTATAGGAGAATCCCAAAAACAACACGACAAATAGTGTCGTATGATTCGTGTCTAATATAGTAAACAGTAGTTTGAGGTTTATTTAAAGGCTAAACTCTGTAGCTTAATATATCTATCTTTTAAGTGCGAATATAGATTTTTTCAAACATCCAAGAAAGGCTCTTTTAGAGGGATTTTATGCTCAAAAAATTTAAAGAAAAATCAGCGTCTCAAAAGTTCGATACGTTTCTAAATGTCTCGTTTATATCTTTTTTCATTGCACTCAATTTTTTGGAATGGCAGGGTAGAGGTTTTCCGCAGGAGTCGGAGCTACAATACAGTGAAGGTATTATTACTGATACGGGATTTAGTATAGCCTTGCAATCTATCGAAAATCCTAAACAAATAACGCTTTACGGCTGTAGCTATAATGTATTTGGCTTTATTAATACTGGGTCATGTATGGGTCCTACATACCTTGAACCTAGGCTTGGCAAGTACGCAAGAGTTGGTTGGTACTATCAGCCCAATTTTTTAGGCGTATCGAATAATTTACCGCAATTAGTCAGCTTAGACATTAGAGGATCAGAGGAGGATCTGCAAATAACTTACGAAGATACCAAAAACCTAATGTTCGATCAAAACATGATAAGAGTGCTCACTACGTCAATCTTTGGTTTTGGTTTTATCTTTTTTATGACAAAACTTAATAATCTAATTAATCGGCCTATTCTGTATAAAGAAAAATGATCTTCTCTAGAAGCTCAGCTATTTCTGCCACTGCATCAAGCATTTATATCCTAAGCTTAAAGCAGTGCTTTACCACACCCAAAACCAAGCCACCGACACAAAAAAGGTCTTATGGACTACATACTTAGTCCATAAGACCTTTTATTAAATTCAATAGTTTTTAAGTTTCAAACTCAGAATTATTTTTACTGAACCTTGGCACGTATGACGACGGTTTTGGCTGCATTGGCATCAAAGTTCACCAAGTTCCATTTCAGACCAGAGTAGTTTTCTTGGACAACCACCGTATTGCCAACTTGCTGAATGGTTTGATAGCTGTCTCCGCCAGTGGTAGCAAGCGTCGGCAGAGGACTATTCAACGAGACTAACTGGACGCCACTTGGTAATGAGATCATGGCATTGATGTCATTAACCGGCTGTGCTGTAGTGTTGGTATAAGTGGTGTGATACTCGATCACATCGCCAGGGGCAATATGATTGGCAGGAACGGCAACTTCACGACCATCAGCATTTTTTAGAATTTTCATGACTTTGGTGTTGGCATTGACTACGCCAGGCGTGCTAAAGGTAGGGGTCAGTTGCAACGTATCCAAAGTTGTCGTCGTTGTCGTTACTTGATTGGTCACTGGCTGCTGCATAATCACTGGCGGGGTGACGTTGGTTGCGACAGGTAGTACTTGCGTCACGCTGTTGGCAGGCGTGGTAATCACATCTACTTTAGTGACCTTATTGGTAATAGAGTTAGTCACTGGTACGCTAGTAACGGTCGTCGTACCTTGGACAACAGGAGACTGACGCACGACGTAGCGTGGCACAGTGGTTACCTGAGTTACCGCGTAAGGCATGCCGTCTTGCATAGTGATACCGTTTGGCGTCGCCGTAATCGTAGCAGTTTTGCCATCAGAGTATTGCTCGACCACCGTGGTGCTACCGCTCGCAGATGAGCTAATAGCAATCTCAGGGGCAGCATTGGCCGATGATGTAGCCAACATGATACCTGCTAGCATTGCAGACATAGCTGTATTTTTTGCCATAATCGTTTTAGCAGTTGATGCTTGAAAACCATCGTTCATAATCATAAAAGACTCCTCAAAAATAATAGTAAGTAATACAACAATAAATAATGCCTAGATAAACAAAACCCCCGCTAAATGACACCAAAAAATATGCCAAATAACGAGGGTAGTAGTGCTGATATTAGCCTATGTATGCGATCAGACCATCATTATTTTTAGTAAGAGCGCAGCAGTGCTAACTTATATAAAATCTATTCAATCCTAACTATTTCTTATTGAATAAACTTAATACTAAAGCTGTTGTGCACTCAAACTCAAATAATTATGCGCCAAAACAAATCATGGATAAAAGCAGCATTGTGTAACCGAAATGGTATAGATGCTATCTATGTGTAGTACAGCTTTCATCTATGGAATTGCATAACTAAGTAATCAGGCGCAATCATCATCATAAAAACTATTATCCAAAAGTCATTTCTCAAACTATCTAACTTTGAGAACATCAAATTTATAGATTAGAACGCAGTGTAGCTATTAAGTGTCGCTATTAGTCGTATATAACTTTCATGACTTCATATTCAACCACGCCTTTTGGCGTTTCGATGCGTACTTCGTCGCCTTCGAACTTACCAATCAAACCACGAGCGATTGGCGAGTTGACTGAGATTTTGCCAGCTTTAAAGTCAGCTTCATCGTCGCCAACGATTTTGTACTGTTTTTCTTCTTCAGTGTCCATGTTTTCGATCACGACGCTGACGCCAAATACGATACGGCCTTCTTTTGGCAAAGTCGAAGGATCGATGACTTGAGCGCCACCAAGTTTGGCTTCGATGTCACGAATACGTGCTTCACAAAAACCTTGTTGCTCGCGGGCAGCATGGTATTCAGCATTTTCTTTCAAATCGCCGTGTTCGCGTGCTTCAGCAATCGATGCTGTGATGCGTGGACGGTCGACACTTTTTAGCTGTTTTAATTCGGCTTCTAGAGCCGCGTGTCCTTGCGGAGTCATTGGGTAACGTTGCATGTTTTTTCCTTAAACCAATAACACCACACCACCTCATAATGAGATGGTGTCAGTGTTGTTGCAATGGATATAAAATATAAAAGAGTGATAATTAAGACGATGTAATGAACAAGTTGGCCATCATTTATGAGTGTATCTCACCTCAATTCAAGCATAGGCGCACTTAAGCTTACGTAATAAAAAGCATAGTCGCAATTTAGCCACTATGCTTTTTAGGTCTATCACGGTAAAGGTATCGTTCCTCAAGCATGGTTGGCTATATTTAAAGCAAACAACGATACTTGAGTGAGCTTTTAGGCAAGCCTAACGGTTATGCTTAATCTACTGAAATTATTCAGCCACGTCAATAGACTTTGCTTGCTCATGTAAATCTTGTAACTTATAGACATCAAACGGTAAGTCAATCGCGTAAGATTTGCAGACGGCATCAGCGGCACCTAACGTGGTGACGTAGAATACTTTGCCCTGTAGCGCACTACGGCGAATAGAGAACGAATCCTCTTGAGCTTGCTTACCTTCAGTTGTATTGATGATAAGGTCGATTTTGCCATTTTTCAAGGCATCAACGATATGCGGACGACCTTCAGTGACCTTGTTGATTTGCTGACTTTCGATACCAGCGTCGCTCAGTACTTTTTGCGTGCCAGTGGTTGAGACGATTTTGAAGCCAAAGTCTGCAAGCTGACGAGCAATCGGAGCGATTTGCGCTTTGTCACTATCACGAACTGAGATAAAGACGGTTTTTGTCTCGCCTTCAGTCGGTAGACCTGGCAGACGCTCGTTACTACCGATAATGGCCTTGTAAAATGCTTCGCCAAAGGTTTTGCCCACGCCCATAACTTCGCCCGTTGATTTCATCTCAGGACTCAAGATTGGGTCAACACCTGGGAACTTAGCGAATGGGAATACCGCTTCTTTGACCGCATAGAATGCTGGAACGATTTCAGTGGTAAAGCCTTGATCTTTAAGCGAAGTACCAGCCATACAGCGAGCAGCAACCTGTGCTAAAGAAGTACCGATACACTTAGAGACGAACGGTACGGTACGCGCAGCACGTGGGTTCACTTCTAGGATGTATACCGTTTCGCCTTTTACTGCGAACTGTACATTCATCAGACCGATAACGCCTAGCTCTTTTGCCATAGCGACCGTCTGTGCGCGCATCACATCACATAGCTCTTTAGATAGTGAGTATGGTGGTAGTGAGCATGCTGAGTCACCTGAGTGAACGCCAGCCTGTTCGATATGTTGCATGATACCGCCGATGACGACATCAGTACCATCACATACACAGTCTACGTCAACTTCGATAGCATCATCTAAGAAGCGATCTAGTAGGACAGGCGCTTCGTTCGAAGCCTGAACTGCGGTACGTAGGTAATGTCTTAGCTCATCTTCGTTGTAGACGATTTCCATCGCGCGGCCACCTAATACATAAGATGGACGTACAACCAATGGATAGCCTACGTCTTTGGCTTTAACCAAGCCGTCTTCTAAGCTGGTTGCTAGTGCGTTTGATGGCTGTACTAGGTTTAGCTGCTGAATCATGTGCTGGAAGCGCTCACGGTCTTCGGCACGGTCGATTGCATCTGGGCTAGTACCGATGATTTTAACGCCTGCTGACTCTAGTGCACGAGCAAGTTTCAATGGCGTTTGACCACCGAACTGTACAATCACGCCATCAGGGTTTTCGATACGGACGATTTCTAGCACGTCTTCTAATGTGATTGGCTCAAAGTATAGACGGTCAGAAGTGTCATAATCGGTTGAAACCGTTTCAGGGTTACAGTTAACCATGATGGTCTCGTAACCATCTTCACGCATAGCAAGCGCTGCATGCACACAGCAGTAATCAAACTCGATACCTTGGCCGATACGGTTAGGACCACCGCCGATAACCATGATTTTCTTTTTGTCTGTTGGATTGGCTTCACATTCGCTATCGTACGTCGAGTACATATAAGCCGTGCTAGTAGCGAACTCTGCGGCACAGGTATCGACACGCTTATAGACTGGATAGACGTTTAGATCCCAACGCTTTTTGCGTAGCTGCTTTTGTGAGATACCAAGCAATTTAGCCAAACGCAAATCTGATAAACCTTTACGCTTAAAGCTACGCAAGTTCTTTTCGGTCAAACCGGCAAAGCCAAGTGATTTCACGATGTCTTCAGTTTTCACGATGTCTTCGATTTGTACCAAGAACCATGGGTCAATCTTGGTGTAATTAAATACCTCATCGACACTCATACCAACGCGGAACGCATCAGCAATATAGTAGATACGATCAGGGGTTGGAATGGTTAAGCGATTGATAATCTCGCTACGAGCCTTCTCAGCACTGACTTTTGATAAGTCGATTTGCTCATCAAAACCATCCGCGCCTGTTTCCATACCGCGTAGTGCTTTTTGCATAGACTCTTGAAAATTACGACCAATCGCCATCACTTCGCCGACCGATTTCATCTGCGTCGATAGGATGTTGTCCGCTTGTGGGAATTTTTCAAAGTTGAAACGCGGTATCTTAGTGACGACATAATCAAGTGCAGGCTCAAAGCTCGCTGGCGTTTTGCCACCCGTGATATCATTTTGCAATTCATCTAGCGTGTAACCAATCGCCAGTTTTGCCGCGATTTTGGCAATCGGGAAACCAGTCGCTTTTGAGGCGAGGGCAGACGAGCGCGATACACGTGGGTTCATCTCGATGACAACCATGCGGCCCGTATCAGGATTGATACCGAACTGTACGTTTGAGCCACCCGTTTCTACACCGATCTCACGCAATACCGCGAGTGATGCGTTACGCATGATTTGGTATTCTTTATCCGTCAATGTCTGCGCTGGCGCGACAGTGATTGAGTCGCCTGTATGTACGCCCATTGGGTCAAAGTTTTCAATCGCACAGATGATGATGCAGTTGTCGTTTTTGTCACGAACCACTTCCATCTCGTACTCTTTCCAACCGATAAGTGATTCATCGATAAGCAGTTGATGGTTTGGTGATAGATCAAAACCACGCTCACAAATCTCGATGAACTCATCGCGGTTATAAGCGATACCGCCGCCTGAACCGCCCATGGTGAATGAAGGACGAATGATACACGGATAGCCCATTTTTTCTTGGGTTGCGAAGGCTTCTTCCATCGTTTCAGCCGTTTCAGCGCGTGGGCACTCAAGGCCAATACGTTTCATCGCCTTGTCGAATAAGTCGCGATCTTCTGCCATCTCAATTGAGTCTTTTGTGGCACCAATTAGCTCGCAGTCGTATTTAGTCAGTACGCCATGCTTGTCTAAATCTAATGCACAGTTTAGCGCGGTCTGTCCGCCCATGGTTGGCAAGATCGCATCAGGACGCTCTTTGGCAATGATTTGCTCAACCGTCTGCCACGTGATTGGCTCGATATAAGTCGCATCAGCCATGACAGGGTCGGTCATGATGGTTGCAGGGTTTGAGTTGACCAAGATGACGCGGTAGCCTTCTTCTTTTAGTGCTTTACACGCCTGTGCGCCTGAATAGTCAAACTCACATGCTTGGCCGATGACGATAGGGCCTGCGCCAATGATAAGAATGCTTTTTATGTCGGTACGTTTTGGCATAGTTAGAGCTACCTTCGTTTGGGTGATAATTTGAGTAATCTTTATTTTTGATAACGCTCAAGGCGTTTTATACTTGCAGTGCTTTATTTAGTGCCGCTTGAACCGCTATGGACGATTCAAGCGTTTACTTATTATGTAGTTATAATCAACCGTTTACGCTTGGGCAGCTTTAGACGCTTCCATCATATCTGCAAACTTATCAAACAATGGCGCGCAGTCATGTGGACCAGGGCTGGCTTCTGGGTGACCTTGGAAGCTAAAGACTGGCTTATTGGTCAGCTCGATACCTTGGTTAGTACCATCAAACAGTGAGCGATGAGTAGATTTAACGTTGTCAGGTAGCGTGTCTTCATCAACCGCAAAGCCATGGTTCTGACTGGTGATCATAACCGTACCAGTCGCTAAGTCTTGTACTGGATGGTTGGCACCATGATGGCCAGTTTTCATTTTGATGGTATTTGCACCGCTAGCCAGACCAATCAGCTGATGGCCTAAGCAGATGCCAAACGTTGGCACGTCAGTTTGCTCAATGATGTGACGTACCGCATCGATTGCGTAATCACAGGCTGCAGGATCGCCAGGGCCGTTTGATAAGAAGATGCCATCTGGGTTCATTGCTAGCACGTCTGCGATAGGGGTCTGTGCTGGTACAACCGTCACGTGACAACCGCGGTCGACGAGCATGCGTAGGATGTTGGTTTTGCTACCGAAGTCATAAGCGACGACGTTGTATTTAGAATCGATGTGAGTGCCGAGTTGCTTAAAGAAGCCGCCAGTACCACTATCATGACTACCAGGAATATCACGGTTGAGTAGGGTGTCTGATAAATCCCAGGTACCCGCTGTCCACTCAAAGTTCTCTGTAGTGCAGCATTCTTTTGCCAAGTCCATACCCTTTAGACCTGCAAAGCCTTTTGCTAACTCAATCGCTTTTTGCTCATCGTCGCTACTGATCGTCTCGCCGTTTGAGGCAGTCATGATACAGCCGTTCTGTGCACCTTTATCACGTAATAGACGTGTTAGCTGACGCGTATCAATTTCAGCGATAGCCACTGTCTCATTACGCTGTAAATAGTCGCTGAGTGACTCAGAGTTACGGAAGTTAGAAGTTGCCATGGTGGCATCACGGATGATAAGACCGTCTGCCCATACTTTGTGGCCATTACCAGATTCTGTGTCCTCGCTATTGGTGCCTGTATTACCGATATGAGGGTAAGTCAAAGTCACCAGCTGGCGGGCATAACTCGGGTCGGTTAGGATTTCTTGATACCCTGTCATTGCTGTGTTAAATACCACTTCACCAATACGATGACCTAGGCTGCCGATACTGACACCGCGAAAGATTGTACCGTCTGCTAGTGCCAAAATTGCTTGTATTTCTGCCGATGAATTCAAGGATTGCCTCCGCTGTTATTGGTGAGTGCCATCGTGTTTTGTTAGACTAAAATTGCTCCGTATCCTTTTATTTACGGCATTTGACTGTTGTCATATAAAAGTAAAAAAAGGGCGATACACAAAAATTTTCCACAAAAAAGCGAGAAGACATTATTGATGAAAACTACAAAACCCACTAGATAGTGAATAGGTAACTTGCATCATGTCCGCTCGCTTAGGCACAGATTTTGCGTATTATATACAAAATAGACGGTTATAGCTAGCCGATTTACTGGATTAATAGTCATTTCATGGCTAATAATGAGGTCTTTATAAAGATATTGATTCTATAAAAATAGCCTAAGCAGACACTGACTCCTTTCTCTTTTATCAAAATCAACATCCAGCGTGTATTAATAGCGCTGGATTTTCGCAGTTGGCTTTGCCACAATGGACAGCGAAGCGCTAGACCCAATTTTTATGATCGGTTGTTATAACAATAATGAAGATGACAAGGAGTCGTTATGATTTATCAGTATTTAGACAAAACCCCTGAGTTTGCTGCACCGTTCAATGGCTGGGTAGCAGATTCAGCGCAAGTGATGGGCGATGTATATTTAGGTCATCAAGCCAATATTTGGTTCGGTGCAGTGATACGCGGTGACAACGATCGTATCCATATCGGTGACTATAGTAATGTGCAAGAAAACAGTGTGATTCATACTGATGCAGGTATTGAGGTGAAAATCGGTAATTACGTGACTATCGGCCATTTGGCTATGTTGCATGGCTGTGAAGTCGGTGATAACAGCCTAATAGGTATTGGCGCTGTGGTACTTAACAATGTCAAAATTGGTAAAAACTGTCTGATAGGGGCGAAAGCCTTGATTACTGAAGGTCAGGTTATTCCAGATAACTCGCTAGTGATGGGCGCGCCTGCAAAAGTGGTCAAAACGCTAACAGATGAGCAAGCCGCCATGCTAAAAATGTCAGCGCTACATTATGCTGAGCGTTGCCAGAAATTTAAAACAGGCTTAACAGAAATAGCGATGCCTGACTAAAGGTAAATAGTCTAAGCAATTCTAAAGGGATAGATTACAAGGTACAGGCTTATTTCGTTTACATGCTGTTTAAGTGATACGCTCAGCTTTAGTAGATAACTGTACCCAATTTTATTAAACGATTCATATTTTTTCGCAACCAACGATAAGGTCTCACCATGCAGGCAAATCAAGCACAAACAAAACAAAAACAACTGGCATTATTTGATTTAGATCATACATTACTTGATGTCGATAGCGATTATCTCTGGGGCGAGTATATCGTAAAGCATGACCTTGTCGATGAGGCGCAGTACCGCACTGCCAATCAGAAATTTTATAATGACTATATCGAAGGTACGCTAGACGCGACAGAGTACAATGAATTCGTCGCGCAGTTTTTAAGCAGTCTGCCGCTTGATAGACTTGATGAGCTAAGAGAAGACTATATTAAAAGCGAAATCGAGCCACATATTCGCCCAAAAGCGATGGAAGCGTTATGTCAGCACATTGAGCAAGGGCACGATGTAGTGATTATTTCTGCGACCAATGATTTTGTGGTATCGGCTATTGCCAAGCGTTTTGGCGTGGAAGAAGCCAATGTATTGGCAACGCCATTAGAGATCAAAGACAATCGCTATACAGGTAAGCTAACTGACAGACCAAACTTCCAAGCGGGCAAAATATACCATTTAGATAAATGGCTAAATAAACAGCAAGCCTCTGGCATCACCTTTGAAAAAACGTATGCGTATTCAGATTCTAAGAACGACATCCCATTGCTCGAATGGGCAGATGTGGCCGTTTGCGTGTCACCTGATGACGCGCTTCATGCGCATGCTCTGGCGCATCGCTGGGCAGTAGAAGATTGGTCAATATAAGCTGTCCAATCCAATAATAGTAGCAACATTAGCAATAGCGATAATTAGCGAACCATTTAGTATCAATCTCATTTAAAATAGCGCCACATGCGTTATTTACTTTTATTAGAAAAACAGGAATATTTATGGAAATCAATCCGTATCAAGAGCAAATTAAAGATTTATCAGAGCGTGGGCAGGACTTGCGGAGGTATCTTTGACTTCGATGGTAAGCAAGAACGCTTAGAAGAAGTTAATTTAGAGTTAGAAAACCCTGAGCTATGGAACGATCCAGAGCGTGCGACCAAAATTAATAAAGAAAAAAGTCACCTTGATGGTGTTATCGATGTGGTGGTTTCTCTTGAGACGACACTAGAAGATGCGTCTGCCATGCTAGAGTTGGCAGTCGAAGCAGAAGATGAGTCATTGCTAGCCGATGTGCAGAGCGAGCTAGATAGCGCTGAGAAACGTGTTGCTGATTTAGAATTCCGCCGGATGTTTAGCGGTGAGATGGATCCAAATAACTGCTACTTGGATATTCAGTCAGGCAGTGGCGGTACTGAAGCGCAAGATTGGGCTGAAATGCTGCTGCGCATGTATACACGCTGGGCAGAAGCACATGGCTTCAAAGTAGATGTGATTGAAGTGTCATCAGGTAGCGTGGCTGGTATTAAGTCGGCAACGATTGAGATTAAAGGCGAATATGCGTTTGGTTGGTTGCGTACCGAGATTGGTGTTCACCGTTTGGTACGTAAGTCACCATTTGATAGTAATAATGGTCGTCATACGTCGTTTGCTGCGGTGTTTGTCTCGCCTGAGATTGACGACAACGTCGAGATTGATATCAATCCAGCAGATTTGCGTATCGATACCTATCGTTCATCTGGGGCGGGTGGTCAGCACGTAAACACGACAGATTCTGCGGTACGTATTACCCATGAGCCAAGTGGCGTGGTAGTGACCTGTCAGAATGAGCGTAGTCAACATGGTAACAAAGCCACCGCGATGAAGATGCTACGTGCTAAGCTCTATGAGCTAGAAATGCAAAAGCGTATGGAATCACAGCAAGCGGTTGAAGATGGTAAGTCTGACGTCGGCTGGGGCAGTCAAATTCGTTCGTACGTGCTCGATGACTCACGTATCAAAGACTTGCGTACGGGTGTTGAAACCTTTAACACTGGTGCGGTGCTAGATGGTGACCTCGATCAGTTCATCGAAGCGAGTCTAAAAGCAGGATTGTAAGCAACCGTTTTAAAATAGTAACTAATTAAAATAGCAACTAACATTTAATTAAGGAAAATTATGCCAAGCGTTAATAATTATTTTGATGATAAAGTGACTTCTATTGCTTTTCAAACGGCTACCAAGCCTGCGACTGTCGGCGTCATGGAAATTGGTGAGTATGAGTTTGGCACTAGTGAATTCGAAACCATGAGTGTGGTGAGCGGTGCATTGACTGTTAAGCTACCAGAAAGTGACGAGTGGAAAACGTTTAACGCTGGCGAGCAGTTCACCGTTGAAGCTAACCAAAAGTTTCAGGTAAAAGTAGACGTCGAAACCGCTTACTTATGTGTATACGGTAAATAACGACTTCTAAGTTATAGCAGTATCAAAACGAAAAACGCCAAGTATTTTATGCTTGGCGTTTTTTATTTCTGAACTATAAAAAACTATAAGTTTTTACGGTACTGCACCATGTCCGTTAAGCTTGCGACTTTGTCATACAGTTGGCGTGCATCAGCATTACTTTCTTGAGTTTTCCAATAAACGTGATTACAGCCTTTTTCATCAGCAAAGTTGTATACCGCTTCAATTAATACCCGTCCGATACCCTTTCCACGTACAGACTCATTGACATAGAGATCTTGTAGATAACAACATGCCGTACTACTCCAAGTCGTTGGATGTATTACGACATGGGTAAAACCTACCAATGTACCATTCTTCCACGCCCCAATTCCATAAGTAGCGACGTCGTTATTGAGCAAGTTGCGCCATGTTGTATCAGTCGTGCTCATGGGCAAACTGGTCTCATAAAAGGTTAGGTAGCTTTGCCATAATGTTAACCAAAAGTCGTAATCGGCGCGAGCTAGGGGTTTTATTTCTACAGATGAAGGGTACATTTTATTTTAATAAACTTAAGTCGTGAGTAGTGCTAAATTATGCCTCACAAACGCATCGTTTAGCATCCATAATTTCAATTTTATTTTACACATCGATTACACTTTGTCTGTGCCAAATAAACAGCAAAAACTACCGCCATTAATTATGCTAAAACCATGAATTCTTAAAGGTATATAGGTTTATGACAAAGGCAAAATTACAGACTAGCCAGCAGACAATGACCAAAGACGTGCGTCATGATTACGAGCATCTCGCACGCCGTGCCAATTTGCGTTATGTGAGTGACGACGAACCAGGCTACGAGCGCAGACGCTGGGGTCGCGGCTTTACTTATCGTGATGCAACGGGTAACACGGTAAAAGACAGAGCATTGCGTCAGCGTTTTGATGCGTTGGTGATACCGCCCATGTGGTCAGAGGTGTGGATATGCAAAGACGAAAGAGGCCATCTACAATCAACAGGGCGAGACGAAAAATCTCGCAAGCAGTATCTGTATCATCCGTCATGGAACAATATTCGTGACCAAGCAAAGTTTGATGCGATGATAGGGTTTGCAGAGGCGCTGCCCAATTTACGCGCGCAGGTCGAGACAGATTTGGAAGCAGAATCGTTGTCACGCACCAATGTACTCGCTGCCGTTGTTAAATTGCTAGAGACTACTTTGATTCGTATCGGCAACAGCCGCTACGCCAAACAAAACAAAAGCTATGGTCTGAGTACGCTACGCAGCAAGCATGTCAGTGAAACCGACAATGGACTGGCGTTCGATTTCGTCGGAAAAAGCGCGAAAGAGCATCATATCGAACTGCAAGACGAGCGATTGATTGATATCGTGCAAGCCTGTTCTGAACTGCCAGGTTATCAGATATTCAAATATCTAGACGACAACGGTCATAAGCAAGTCGTTGACAGTAGTGATATCAATGACTACTTACGCATGCATACCTGCGGCATGGACTGCGAAAGTAAACTGTACAGTGCAAAGGATTTTCGTACATGGATGGCCAGTGTGCTTGCGGCAAGCTACCTATATGATGAGCTACAAACGTCTGCAGGCACTAGCATACTAGCCAGTGCACCAGAAAGCGCTGAGCGACAGCAATTAGTTACTGATATGGTAAAAAGCGTGGCAGCAGAGCTGGGCAATACGCCAACCGTATGCCGTGCCTCTTATATTCATCCCATTGTCATTGAGCGTTTTTTGGCAGGGCAGTTTTTTGAAAATTACAAACAAGCACGCCGTGGACGAACCAAAAAATATCAAAGCTGTGAAGAGAAAGCATTGTTAGGGTTTTTAAGAGCTGATGTTTAGGTGTGAGGTTTTATATAATAGACCTCTTGCAAAAGTAGTTGTAAGACACAACGTATATTATTGAACTCTACTTACTTAATAGATATGCCAAACATAGATAAGCTACTCAAACAAAGTGACGCTGGTTTTAAACGCTACACTGGCATTCATAAAGCCACCTTTTATGACATGCTTGAGGCCATGCAAAAGCATGAAGCATCTAAGACCAAATCAGGTAGACCAAGTGTGCTCAGTCTTAAGGAGCAGATACTACTAGCCCTGACTTATTGGCGTGAATACCGCACGCTTTATCATATCAGTATGGACTTTGGTATTCATGAGTCTTCTGCTAGCCGTATCATTCGTAAAGTAGAAGACACACTGATTGACTTTGGTAAGTTTGAATTGCCCAAAAAGCTGCCTAGTCGTGTCGATGAGGACATCAATTGGTCAGTCGTCATTGTCGATGCCACCGAAACCCCTATTGAGCGTCCAAAAAAAACCAGAGAGACTACTATAGTGGCAAGAAGAAACAACATACCTTAAAAGCGCAGGTTATCGTTCATTGGCAAACCGGTTTGATACTTGATGTGCAAACCTGTAAAGGGTCAATCCACGATTTTAAGCTGTATAAAGATACTTGTTCTGATTGGTTACCTGAGAATACTAACTATCTAGCAGACAGTGGTTATCAAGGGTTAGCAAAGCTACATAACCAAACTTTCACACCATTTAAGAAACCTCGTGGTGGTCAGTTATTGGAGATATGCAAACAGGCCAATCAATATCTGGCAAAGTTCCGTATTGTGGTTGAGCACAAAATAGGCTTAATCAAGTTGTTTAAAATCGTGGCTCATAAATATCGCAACCGTCGTCAGCGCTACGATCTTAGAATGAAGCTATTTGCTGGTATCATTAATTCCGAGCTTAGACTATGACTTTTGCAAGAGGTCTAATAATACTGAGGTGTTAATTCTCTAATAGGAAATCGAAAATATGTGGCAGTACTTTAGCTATTTTAGGTGTCTTCGCGGACTTATAACGAATTAATGATAATTAGTTATAGATTGTCTTTATTTCTATAAAATAAAAATGATACGTTATGTATTGAAATAAACGTAAAAATGCGTTACTAATAGAGCATGATAAATACGAACCTATGAAACGGTCTATAGGATGTGACCGTTTTTCAATCATAAATACCATTTTACCAGTTACCTGCTATTGCTAAAGGATTAGCTTATGAACACCGCCTCTCAAACCCCGATAAATATTGATACAGATACTACCGTCACACCAAAAAACTATACCGATTACTATAATAATTTTGATATGAATACACTGCTGTCAGAAATCTTTGGCGAGAACGTAGATGATCGTCTGAATGCCTATATGGCTTGCTGTGGTCGTCACGTACGTGATGGCCGCGCTGATAATGCTGCGTTAGTACACGAAGATACCGCAGGCAACATAACACGCATGAGCTTTGGTGAGCTTGACAAAGCGAGTGCACAAATCGCTAACTTGCTACAGTCGTATGGGGTAAAAGCGGGCGATAAGGTAGCGACGATGCTACCGCGCACGCCAGAGCTGCTAACCGTTGTATTGGCGACATGGCGTATCGGAGCCGTATATCAGCCGCTATTTACTGCTTTTGGTTATGACTCAATCAAGTATCGGATGGACAAAGCCGATACCAAAGTCGTTTTTACCAATTCAGAGAATCGCAGCAAGTTTGAAGATTTGGCTGAGCAAACTAAAATGGTATTGGTCGGCAGTACTGAGGATGCTCAGACGTGGGATGACGATCACTATATCCAGTCTATGGCAGCACAGTCGCAAACGCTCGAACCCGTGGTGCTCGATACTGATGCGCCATTCTTGCAAATGTTTACCTCAGGTACGGTTGGTAAATCAAAAGGGGTCAGCGTTCCATTGGCTGCGTTACCTGCTTTTTACCTATATATGCGTTATGCCATTGACCTACGTGAAGATGATCAGTATTGGAACATGGCAGATCCAGGCTGGGCGTATGGCTTGTACTATGCCATCACAGGGCCTTTGCTACTGGGTATCACCACTTATTTTAATGAAGCAGGATTTGACGCGACCAATACCCGTGATTTTATGGTGCGTCATCAGATTACCAATTTGGCCTCTTCACCAACGGCATTTCGAATGATGAAATCTAGTGGTGTGTTTGATAGTGTTAATGAAGGCGCTCATAACGATACTAATGCTAAGCTGTCTTTGCGCTGTGCCAACTCAGCAGGGGAGACACTGAACACTGAAGTGGTCAACTGGGTTGAAACCTATCTAGCATGCCAAGTCAAAGACCAATATGGGCAAACAGAAACGGGCATGACTTGCTGTGCACATCATGCACTGACACATGAATGTCCTGTTGGCTCGATGGGTATGGCACTGCCAGGTCATACACTAGTCGTACTAGATGATGATATGAATGTACTGCCGGATGGCGAACAAGGGCAGCTGGCAGTCGTCGTCAGTCAATCACCTGCGTTTTATTTCCGTGGCTATAGCTGGAATGAAAAACAAGCCTTTGTAGATGATTACTATCTGACAGGCGACGTGGTCGAGCGTCATAGTGATGGTAGTTACTGGTTCTCAGGCCGTGATGATGACATTATCATTACCGCAGGTTACCGCGTAGGGCCTACTGATGTCGAAAATACTGTATTAGAGCATGAAGCAGTCGCAGAATCTGCGGCGGTAGGCGTGCCAGATGAAGTGCGCGGTCACACTATCAAGTCTTATGTGGTACTAAAAGATGGCATCGAAGGCAGTGAGCAAATCGCCAAAGAAATCCAAGAGCTGGTACGCAAACGCCTATCCACTCATGCTTATCCGCGTGAGGTCGAGTTTGTGACCGAGTTACCAAAAACGCCAAGTGGCAAGATACAACGCTTTTTGCTGCGTAGTCTGTCTGCTGCATAAATGAATTGGTAAAGTGTCTATAAATTTAATAGAAAAATATCTAATAAAAAGCAAAAATTTAAAGGAATAATCATGCAAGTTAAAGAAAATAGCTTTTTGGTCACAGGCGGTGCATCAGGTTTGGGTGAGTCAGTGGCTCGGGCGATTGTAGATCAAGGTGGCAACGTCGTTATCGCTGATTTAAATAAAACTGCTGGGCAAGCATTGGTCGCTGAATTGGGTGATAGCGCACGTTTTGTGCGCTGTGATATCACTAACGGTGATGAAGTGCAATCAGCGGTTGAGATGGCAGAGTCAGCTTTCGGCGGCTTACAAGGCTCAATCAACTGTGCTGGTATCGTAGTGGTACAAAAGCTGCTAGATCGTGATAACAATCCGGCAGACCTTGAGGCATTTAGCCGCGGGGTCAATGTCAATCTGGTCGGTTCATTTAATGTCGCCCGTTTGGTCGCTGCTAGCATTGCCAAGCGCATAGCTAGTGATAGCAATGCAGGCGAGCATGTAGAAAAGAATGCAGATCAAGGTATTATTATTAATACAGCCTCTATTGCAGCCTTTGATGGTCAAGTAGGTCAAGCCAGCTATTCTTCGTCTAAAGCAGGCGTGGTTGGTCTGACATTGCCACTTGCTCGCGAGTTGGCACGTCATGGCATCCGCGTGATGACCATCGCACCAGGTGTCTTTGCCACACCGATGATGGAAAGCATTCCTGAAAAGGCACGTGAGCAGCTAGAGGCAGGTGTACCATATCCTAAACGTTTAGGCGCTCCCAATGAGTTTGCCAAGTTAGTGACTCATATCATCGATAATGCTTACCTAAATGGTGAAGTTATTCGCTTAGATGGTGCGATTCGCATGGTGTAACAGTCTAGTGAGTGATTCATCACTTTTGCACAAAACGTATCTACAGAATCTGGCATAGTGCTTTGATACATATGATTAATGACAAAAAATTAATTATGGGAATCAGAGTCTATGCCATTTTTTTATAATAAATTTCACCCATCAAATAAGCAGGGTACACCTTGGTTGCCCATTATCATTGGCCTTAGTCTTGCTGCCATTGTTAGCACCAGCGCCATTGCTTATGCCAAAAGCACCTCAAAACCCGAAAATCCCATTCCTACTTCTACAGCCATTGATAGAGTCATTGTCGACAAATCAGATCGTATCTTAAAACTGATGAGCGATGGTAAAGTTATTAGGTCGTATCGTATTGCGCTAGGGGGCAGTCCAACAGGTCATAAGCAACAAGAAGGTGATCAGCGTACGCCAGTTGGGGTTTATACATTAGATTATAAGAATGAAAATTCCATTGCGTATCGCTCTATTCATATTAGCTATCCCAATGATGAAGACAAGGCGCGAGCGCAGTCATTAGGGGTCAATCCGGGTGGCGATATCATGATTCATGGCCAAATGAATGGCTTTGGGTATTTGGCATTATTTAATCAACGACGTGATTGGACAGATGGTTGTATCGCTGTTGCCAATGATGAGATGGATGGAATTATGGATGCGGTGATACTTGGTACTACTATCGAAATCGTGGAGTAGAACAGTCGGATTATTATCTAATTTATACTAAGTAAGTGCATTATTCATTAACGTATTTAATGGAGGTTTATCTTTCATTTGCACTAATAAAATGGCACAACTGATCTACTAACTACCTTTAACTGATATTAACAGCCCCTTTAAATATTATTAATAATAAATATCATTGCTTTAAGTAAGGTTTTATTTAGTAATTGTCTTGAAATAGATGTATATATACCTTATATAAGTGACAGATAACAGTAGGCACTAGACTAAGATAATCCTTAGAGGTGCTATTGAGAATACCAATTATAAAAGGATATAGACATGAGATTTGAGAAGTTTACTCAAAAACTGCAGTCCGCCATTCAAGAAGCACAAAGCCTAGCATTAGGTCGCGATCATACAGGTATCGATCCTGTGCATTTGCTTGCTGTGTTGCTACAAGATGAGTCCAATTTATCTATCTGCCAACAAGCAGGTGCTTCTATTCCAGCGCTAAAAAATGGCGTTGCTAAAGCTCTAGATAACCAAGCGACCATTTCGGAGCCGACAGGTGACGTCAATCTAAACCCAAACTCGGTCAAAATCTTGAACTTGGCAGATCGTCAGGCACAAAAAGAAGGCGATGATTTTATCGCAACAGAATGGGTGATGTTGGCACTCGCTGAGCAGGGCGAAACCAAAAAAATCTTTGAAAGTGCAGGCGTAACGGCAAGCAAGCTAAAAGCTGTGATTGAGCAATTGCGCGGTGATGATACGGTGAATAACCAAAACGCCGAAGATCAGCGTGATGCACTTAATAAATACACGATTAATCTAACTGAACAAGCAGAGCTTGGCAAGCTAGATCCAGTCATTGGCCGTGACGAAGAGATTCGCCGTACTATTCAGGTGCTGTCACGCCGTACCAAAAATAACCCTGTGCTCATCGGTGAGCCGGGCGTTGGTAAAACAGCTATCGTCGAAGGCTTGGCACAAAAAATTATCAATGGTGACGTACCAGAAGGTCTACGCCGTAAAGAAGTGCTGTCGTTAGATTTAGGTGCGCTAATCGCTGGGGCAAAATTCCGCGGTGAGTTTGAAGAGCGTCTCAAAAGCGTATTGAGCGACTTGGCCAAGCAGGAAGGCAATGTCATCCTATTCATCGATGAGCTGCATACGATGGTCGGGGCGGGTAAATCTGAAGGTGCGATGGATGCGGGTAATATGCTAAAACCCGCACTAGCACGCGGTGAGCTGCATTGTGTCGGAGCGACGACGCTGGATGAGTATCGTAAATATATCGAAAAAGATGCCGCGCTTGAGCGTCGCTTCCAAAAAGTACTGGTTGATGAGCCAACGGTCGAAGATACCATTGCGATATTACGGGGTCTAAAAGAGCGTTACGAGCTGCATCATGGCGTCGACATTCAAGACAGTGCCATCATCGCTGCTGCACGCATGAGTCATCGTTATATCACTGACCGTAAGCTACCAGATAAGGCGATTGATTTAATTGATGAGGCGGCCAGTCGTTTGCGAATGGAGATGGATAGCAAGCCTGAATCATTAGGTAAGCTAGATAGTCGCTTGATTCAGCTAAAAATGCAGCGTGAAGTGCTCAAAAATGAAGAGGATGCTGGCGCGCAAGCCGAGCGTAAAGTGCTCGATGCACAAATAGCAGAATTAGAAAAAGAATACGCTGATCTCAACGAGGTTTGGCAGGCAGAGAAAGCACTGGTCAAAGGCAGTCAACAGCTAAAAGATGAGCTGGATAAGGCCCGTATCGCCTATGACAAGGCTAGCCGCGAAGGCGACTACGAGACCATGAGTAAGCTGCAGTACGAAACCATTCCGCAGTTAGAACGTCGTATTCATGAGTCTGATTTGGCTGAGCAAAAAGAGCAGACAGGTGAAGGTAGCGGTGTGAAATTACTACGTAACAAGGTGACAGACAACGAAATCGCCGAAGTGGTGGCGGCCGCGACTGGTATTCCAGTCAGCAAAATGATGCAAGGTGAGCGTGACAAGATGATCGCAATGGAAGAAAAGCTCCATGAGCGTGTCATTGGTCAAAACGAAGCGGTCGAATCGGTGGCCAATGCGGTACGTCGTAGCCGTGCAGGCTTATCTGACCCCAACCGTCCTTCTGGTTCGTTCTTATTTCTGGGACCTACGGGTGTTGGTAAAACCGAGCTGACTAAGTCACTAGCAAACTTCTTGTTTGACTCTGAAGATGCGATTGTACGTATCGACATGAGTGAATATATGGAAAAACACAGTGTCAGCCGTCTCGTCGGGGCACCTCCAGGTTATGTCGGTTACGAAGAAGGCGGTACATTGACAGAAGCCGTACGCCGTAAGCCATATAGTGTCATATTGTTCGATGAAGTAGAAAAGGCGCATCCTGATGTGTTTAACATCTTGCTGCAAGTATTGGACGATGGTCGCTTAACCGATTCGCAAGGTCGGGTGGTAGATTTCAAAAACACCGTGATTATCATGACCAGCAACTTGGGTTCGCATAAGATTCAAGAGATGGTTGGCGAGAGCTACGAGGATATCAAAGCGGAAGTAATGGATTCTGTTGGGCAGCATTTCCGTCCAGAGTTCGTCAACCGTATTGATGAAATCGTAGTCTTCCATCCGCTTGGTATGTCGCAGATGGCAGGTATTGCTGATATTCAATTGGATCGCTTGCGTCAGCGTATCCAAGAGCGTGAGATGGATATTGAGCTGTCAGCAGATGCGATGAACAAATTGGTTGCGGTGGGTTATGACCCTGTTTATGGCGCTCGTCCTTTGAAGCGTGCCATTCAACAAGAGATCGAAAACCCATTATCATTGAAGCTATTAGCAGGTGATTTTATCGCTGGTGATATTATCAAAGTCGATGTAGGTGCCGATGACAAGCTAACTTTTGATAAGCTTAGAATGAGCTAATCAATTTATCCTTGACGTCTTTATAACCCAACTTTACGCTTAAAGCCAACCCCTTATCTACAATTGTAGGTAAGGGGTTTTTATTTATAAGGCGCGTTTTACGTTACTGTTCTTCTACCATTTCAATATCTCTTAAGTTTCAGGACTATGTTATAACTAAATCAACAACTAATAGTATCAGTATCAACTGAATGGAGAAACAGACCGATGACAGCTCATATTGAACGTATAAATATACCTTTAACTTCGCCGCTAATTATTGCAGCATTGTTGTTTAGCACTGCCGCGTGCTCCAACCCTTCTACAGTAAGTACTATTAATAATAAAAGTACTGCAACAGAATCTAAAGAAGTTTCAACTTCAGATAGCGATACTCAAACCGCCACACAAACCACCACACAAAAAGAGACTAGCAAGCCTGACTTTACCACCAAATCAATCGCTACCTTTGATGAGCCTTGGGCCATGACAGCCTTACCCAATACAGGTAGTCAAGCACCAAAATTACTGGTGACACAAAAAACAGGTGAGCTATTTATCGTAGATACAGCGACGGGTAATAAGATCAAAATCGAAGGCGTTCCTACAGTCGCTTACGGTGGTCAAGGCGGCTTAGGAGACATCATCGTGTCGCCAGATTTTACTACGTCCAATACCGTCTATCTTAGCTACGCAGAAGCAGGGGCAGGAGCTGATAGCAATAAATTTGGTGCTAAAGTTATCAAAGCGACACTCTCAGGATTAGAGACAGCCACACCTACGTTGCAAGATATCACGCCTATCTGGCAACAGTCTCCAAAAGTCACAGGGCAAGGACATTATAGTCATCGCCTGCTGTTTTCTCCCGATGGCCGCTATCTATATATCAGCTCAGGCGAGCGTCAAGACAAAGACCCAGCACAAGACATGAATGGCAATCTGGGTAAGATAATACGGTTGAGTCCTGATGGTAACACCCCGACAGACAATCCGTTTACTGTTAATGAGTTGGCCAAACAGTTTTGGACCATCGGACATCGCAATGTGCTTGGTATGGCATTTGACGATAGTGGACAGCTTTGGGCGCATGAAATGGGACCAAAAGGTGGCGATGAATTTAATATTATTGAGAAGGGTAACAACTATGGCTGGCCAGTGGTATCCAATGGACGCAATTATTCAGGTCTAGACATTCCTGACCATGACACAAAGCCAGAGTTTGCGGCACCCAAAATTACTTGGACACCTGTCATATCACCATCTGCTATAAGCATCTATACGGCTGGTGCTCATAATGATTTTCCTAGCTGGCAGGGCAATGCGCTCATCAGTGGCTTATCGTCTAAAGCGCTTATCGTAGTGGGCATAAACGACGACAATACCGCGGCTGAGCGTTATCGCTATGACATGGGAGAGCGTGTACGCAGTGTGCTAGCAGTAGACGGGCAAGTGTGGACACTTGAAGACGGTAATGATGCACAATTACTCAGATTACTGCCCAAATAACATCGAAACAATATTGAAAAAACATCGAATTAAAGACGTAGTTACCTACCTGTATATTTAATTATTTTAATAAAACTATTGAATTCTTTTAGAGTAAATTAATAGTTTTATCAAGTTTTATTTTGTAATTGATTGATAGTTAAAGCCTATTTTGTTAAGGTAATATTCCTTAAATTTTGAGACTTGCACATGGAAGAAGTAAAAGTAGGCAGATTAGGACCTTTTCCACGGGTGAGTAAACCTGTGTTTATTACATCGTCACTGTTGATCGTTGGATTTATTATTTTCGGTGCGCTTTTCACTGAAACAGCAGGGGCAGTTTTTAGTTTTTTACAGAATTTTATTACCGATAAGTTCGGTTGGTTATTTATTATCTTAGTGAATACAGCGCTCGGGCTTTGCATTTACTTAGGAATGAGTCGCTATGGTGATATTCGTTTAGGCAATCAAACGGAGCGACCGCAGTACAATCTGTTTTCTTGGATTGGCATGTTGTTCTCTGCGGGTATTGGTATTGGTCTCGTCTATTGGGGTACAGCGGAGCCGTTGTATCACTTTATGGCACCACCAATGGGCGAGGCCGAAACGGTTGAAGCCGCAAAGCAAGCGATGAATATCTCATTTATGCATTGGGGTCTACACGCTTGGGGCATCTATACGATTGTGGCACTGTCGTTAGCGTATTTTCATTTTCGTCGCGGTTTGCCTTTATCGATTCGCTCAACCTTGTATCCTTTACTTGGCAAAAGAATCTATGGCCGCTGGGGGCATACGGTCGATATCTTGGCCGTGTTTGGTACGATGTTTGGTGTGGTCACCTCACTCGGGCTTGGAGTGATGCAGATCAATGCGGGACTTGAGAAACTATTTGGCATGCCGAATAGTCTCACTGTACAGTTCGGTTTGATAGCTTTCATCACAGCGCTTGCAGCCGCTTCCGTTATGATGGGTCTGGATAAAGGTATTAAGCGCCTTAGTGATATCAATATCGGTTTTACAATCGTTTTATTGGTATTCATGGTGGCTTTAGGGCCAACGCTCTTTATATTTGATAGCTTTATCGAAAATATCGGCAACTATCTGACCGTGATCGTGCCTTTGGGTACGTGGGGCGAGTCTTATAGTGGAACAGATTGGCAAAGTGCTTGGACGATATTTTATTGGGCATGGTGGGTGAGCTGGGCACCATTCGTTGGTATCTTTATTGCCCGTATCTCTCGTGGCCGTACCATCCGTGAGTTTACGTTTGGGGTGCTATTAATCCCTATGCTTATCTTGTTCTTTTGGTTCACGACCTTTGGTGGCGTAGCGATTCACATGGAGCTTGCCTCTGCTGTGACAGGTATTAGCCCAGGGTTGGTTGAAGCAGTACAAGCAGACACGGGTAGCGCAATCTTTAAGCTGGTTGAGTACTACCCACTAGCCAAACCGATTACGTTAATGATTGTTGTCATGATTATGCTTTGGTTTGTGACTTCGTCAGATTCAGCCAGTTTTGTTATTGACATGTTGACCGCTGGTGGTGATACCAATCCACCAAAGATTCAGCGTTTGTTTTGGGCAACCACAGAAGGCGTTATCGCTGCCATATTGTTAGCGGCTGGTGGATTGTCTGCTTTGCAGGCAGCTGCCATCGTAGCAGGATTGCCATTTGCTTTAGTGGTTTTTGTCATAATGTATGCGTTGTTGCGGGGCCTTAGCCGTGACCGTTTGATTCTATATCGAGCGCAGCAAAGCTTTATCACAGATGAATCAGCAGATCATAACTCAGCTGATGAGTTTGTTGACGAGCATCTACTAAAAGGGCCACCTAAGATTGTTAAAGGTGACTAAAAGTAGGTAAAAGTAGGACAACTACTTAAGCTTTTAACAGAAGAAGCCCCAATTTATTTTTAAGTTGGGGCTTCTTTATTGGGTGAAGATACTTAAATTTATTCAGGACAAATTCGGTTTGTTGAAAATTATTACCGAAATGTTACTACGATTTCTATACATTCGGCAGTATTTACAAGGTGTTATATTTGATAATTCGTTCATACCTTGGTATGGTTACGCACTTTTTTGGGGATATACCTATGGATCATGTAAAAGTTGGCCGATTAGGCCCTTTTCCGCGGGTAAGTAAACCTGTATTTTTGACTTCAGCAATCTTGATACTGGCGTTCATTATTTTTGGCGCTTTATTCAACGAACAAGCAGAAGTCGTATTTAACCAAGCAAAAGCATTTGTCTCTTTACGCTTTGGCTGGTTCTTTATTGTCGTGGTCAATTTAACATTGGTCATGAGTATTTATATGATATTTAGCCGCTACGGCGATATCAGACTCGGTCATCAGAATGAGAGGCCAGAGTACAATATGGTTTCTTGGATTGGTATGCTGTTTTCAGCAGGTATCGGTATTGGGCTGCTTTACTGGGGCACTGCTGAGCCGTTGTATCATTTCATGGCACCACCATTAGGCGAGGCGGAGACAGTTGCCGCTGCCAAGCAAGCGATGAATATCTCGTTCCTACATTATGGTCTACATGTATGGGCGCTATATGGCATGGTTGCGCTATCGCTCGCTTATTTTCATTACCGAGTAGGTTTACCACTGGCTATCCGTTCGACACTTTATCCAATATTGGGTAAAAAAATCTACGGCGGTTGGGGACATACGGTAGATACGCTCGCCGTATTTGGTACGATGTTTGGGGTAGTGACCACGTTAGGTCTTGGCGTCTTGCAGATCAACTCAGGCCTTGAGACGTTATTTGGTATACCCAATAATATTACGGTGCAGATTATTTTGATTGGCCTTATCACCATGCTAGCAGGGTTATCTCTGTTTATGGGATTGGATAAAGGCATCAAGCGTCTAAGTGATACCAATATATTGTTCACTGTGATATTGCTAAGTTTTGTGATTATCTTTGGGCCTACGCAGTTTATCTTTAACAGCTTCGTAGAAAACATCGGCAACTATTTGCATCAAATCGTGCCATTAGGTCTATGGACAGAGTCTTATAGAGGCGAAGAAAATTGGCAAGCTTCTTGGACGATTTTCTATTGGGCATGGTGGATTAGCTGGTCACCATTCGTTGGGGTATTCGTTGCACGTATCTCTCGTGGCCGTACCATCCGTGAATTTATATTAGGCGTACTGTTAATTCCTATCACGATATTGTTCCTGTGGTTTACTGCTTTTGGTGGTTCTGCGGTAAATATGGAGTTGGTAGCAGCAGCAGACCCTAACATAGTTAGCCCAGGTCTGATCGAAGCGGTCAAAGCCGATACGGGTAGCGCTATCTTTAAATTGATGGAGTCTTATCCATTAACAGGTGCGGTCAACTTGCTCATCGTGGTGATGATTGTATTATGGTTTGTTACCTCGTCAGATTCAGCCAGTTTTGTCATCGATATGCTGACATCAGGTGGTGATACCAATCCACCAAAGATTCAGCGCTTATTTTGGGCTGGTTCTGAAGGTGTTATCGCTGCTGTATTGCTAGCAGCAGGTGGCTTAAGTGCATTACAAGCGGCATCGATTGTCTCAGGTTTTCCTTTTGCTATTGTGATCGTCGTGATGATGTACTCTCTACTGCGCGGTCTCAGTCGAGATCGCTTGATACTGTATCGTAATCAGCAATGGTTCACCACAGAAGAGTCAGCAGAGCACAACTCGGCTAATGAGTTCCGTGATGAAGAGTTGCTAAAAGGCCCACCAGCACTTGAGAAAGATGCTTAAGCTTTAGAGTTTATTTCTTAGCTACAAAAATACCCAGCTTGTCATAAGCTGGGTATTTTTACGGATGTTCAATATTTTTAATAAAAAATCTTCCAATACAGCAGCTTTCAGTACAGTAGCTTTCGATATAATCGTTTTATAGATTAATTGCATTTGCCTTTTGTATAACCAACGGCTTCAGGGATATTACAGGCTGAGCAGGCATTACTAGCCGTTCGGTAGCTAAAAACTGATCCAACTTTCGTCTTTACACAGACGGGTTCATATTGTGCCGTACAGATATTATTGGCAGGGTTAGCGGGCGGACATTGAGTAAGAGCAGCACCTTCAAATTGCTGACCGATATCAGGACTGGATGGGGTAGGTGTTTGACCAGACGTGCCTACATCAGACATAGAGCTACAGCCATTTAAAACTAAGGCTAAAGTCAGTATCAGTAATGATGGTTTGAACGAAGATTGATTAATTGTGGAAAATCGGAGATTGGATATAGTTTGTTTCATAAGAAATGTCCTTATTCATAATATTCGATAGCATCCTGTTATCGCTGATGGATTTGCCTACTGAGGCTAAACGCTTAAGCATTTATGGTAGCTCATTTATCAGTAGCTATCCACTTAAGCATCATACAAAAAACCCCAAGCTCAATTAAGCTTGGGGTTTTGTTTTCTGCCATCAAATATTGATACTACGACAGCATGTCTAAATCAAAGACATCTAGACTGACGAGATTCGCTTATTCAGCTGGTTTGTCGTCTTGATTTAGCTGCACGTACTTGTCAAAGTTTTGAGCATAATCAGTTAAATTGTCGCTCAGCATTTGGCGATACTGTTTGACATAAAACTCGACGATATCATCTTTTTCTTTGGCGAAATCATCGCCTTTGACGAAGCCGATAGAGGCAACTGACGCGCTATAACGTGCTGCAGCATACAATAAAGAAGCACCTACTTGACCTGAATGTGCTTCAGGGCCTAGCTGGCTGTTTGCGATACCAATGATAGCATCAGCACGTTGATAGAATGCCTGCATTTCAGGGGTGATTTCGATGTTAGCATCAGCGTTTTGGTCTTGAATATTGTCTTGAGACATAAGCAACTCCTAATAATAAGTGTCAGTAGTTTTTAGTATATAAAAATGGTTGGTAAACGTTTTAAAGTAGTGACTCTTATAAACCAGCGTCTGCTTTTAAGATATCAGCTTTGTCTGTTTTTTCCCACGTAAAGGCAGTTTCTGAGCCTGGACGACCAAAGTGTCCAAAGGTAGCCGTTTGCTGATACATTGGTTGTAGTAAGTTCAACATACGGGTAATGCCGTAAGGACGTAGGTCAAAATGCGTACGAATCAAGCGAATGATCTCATCGTTACTGATTTTGCTAGTACCAAAGGTATTAACAGAGATAGAAGTAGGTTCAGCGACACCAATCGCATAGCTGACCTGTACTTCGCAGCGCTCAGCAAGACCTGCTGCTACAATGTTTTTGGCAACATAACGTACCGCGTAAGCAGCACTACGATCGACTTTTGAAGGATCTTTACCACTGAACGCACCGCCACCATGACGTGCCATACCGCCGTAAGTATCAACAATAATTTTACGACCAGTCAAACCAGCATCACCAACAGGACCACCAATCACAAACTTACCAGTTGGGTTGATATGATAGCGTGTGCCAGCGTGCAGTAAGTCAGCTGGTAGCACTTGCTTGATGATAGATTCCATCACGGCTTCTTGTAGGTCTGACTGCGAGATGCTTGGATCATGCTGTGTTGATAATACAACAGCATCGATGGCGACAGGACGATTACCATCATATTTCAAGGTCACCTGCGCTTTGGCATCTGGACGCAACCACGGCAACTCACCTGCGCGACGCAGCTCCGACTGACGCTCCATCAAACGATGGGCATACTCGATAGGCGCTGGCATCAGGACTTCGGTCTCATTGCTAGCATAACCAAACATCAAGCCTTGGTCACCTGCACCTTGCTCTTCTGGGTCGCTACGATCGACGCCTTGCGCGATTTCAGGAGATTGCTTGCCTAGCATATTGATGACTGCACAAGTCTCGCCATCAAAGCCTAGGTCTGAATGGTGATAGCCGATGCCATTTACAGTGTCACGGACCAGACGCTCTAAATCGATATTTGCCGTTGTAGTGATTTCACCTGCAAGTATGACTGCGCCTGTTTTTACTAAGGTTTCGCATGCCACACGTGCGTGCAGATCTTCACGTAAGATAGCGTCAAGGATAGCGTCTGATATTTGGTCAGCCATTTTGTCAGGATGGCCTTCGCTCACAGATTCTGAGGTAAATAAGTTGTATTCACGCATAATGGGATCGCTTAATTGAATCAATAAGGGTAGGAAAAGCAGCACATCTAGGTGCCGCTTTAATTAATTTTGACCACGCATTTACGCGGCAGATAATCGGTATTTCTCAATTTAAAATCGGTTTTGACTAAAATCTTTGCTAATAAATATGACCAAAAGGTGAGCTGACTATCATTCAATCAATATATAAAATGATACTGCCTCGCTCTGATATGGTCTTGGCGGTAACGAGTTGGGTCAATACTTACCCTAATAGACAACGCTAATGTGCAGATTGCCTTATCAGAAGCAGGATAATGGCCAAAATCTCTTAACGCAAAATAGGGTTATTCTACCTTGAAACGTTATAAAACTCTAGTGAGCAACACTTGCTCTACTATAAGAAATGCTCAACAAGCAGTTCACTGCAATCAAAGCTGGTTACTGGATAGCAGTTTATCTAGCTGAGTAATTGGCTGTAGTAGCATCTGCTTGAAATGAACAATACGTTACAACTCTAAAAATGCAGCTTTATCTTTGAACATACATTCTTCATAGACAGGGCAAGCGCCGCATTTGGGTGTACGTGCCTGACAGGTATAGCGGCCGTGTAAGATAAGATAATGATGGGCATCTACGATGAAGTCTTCTGGGATGCGCTCGACCAGCTTTTTTTCGACCATAAGTACGGTTTTGCCAGTGGCAAGCCCAGTACGATTGCCCACCCGAAAGATATGCGTGTCAACGGCCATGGTCGGCTGGCCAAAGGCCGTATTCAACACGACATTGGCAGTTTTTCGGCCGACACCTGCCAGTGACTCTAAATCTTTGCGGTTATCAGGAACAGTGCTATCAAATTTCTCAATCAAATCACGGCAAGTTTTTATGACGTTTTTTGCTTTGGCATTATATAGACCAATGTTTTTGATATAGGATTTGAGACCGTCTTCGCCTAATGCTAGTATCGCCTCAGGTGTGTTAGCTACTGGGTACAATTGCTTGGTAGCAATATTGACACTGACATCAGTCGCTTGTGCGGACAGAATTACCGCGATAAGTAATTCAAAATTACTGTCATAATTGAGTTCGGTGACAGGTTCATCAATAGTCGCTGCCAGCTTTTCAAAGAATGGACGCACGTCACGATTGGGCATTCGTCTAGAGGGCGGTGTGTCAGCTGTTTTATGTTTGACCGTTTTACTCATGGCATTTTGACTATTATTTTGATGAATGGTGGTGCCAAATTATATGCTAGCGCTAACATTCATGTTAATGATTAAAGTATCAATTTATTAACGAATTAACTGCTTAATCAGCCATTACCGTTATAGCGCTACTTGCAATGACTCAAGCTCTGCTTGTAAGGATTCGAGCTCTACTTGTTTCTTATCATTTGCACGCACACTCAATTGCTTTTCTAGTTTTTTGATTTTGGTACGGAGCTTGGCAGCCGCAATGGTGTTTTTTGCTTGTGACTCACTGATGTTTAGAGACTGGCTTGCTGCATTATTGAGCTTAGCCTCTACCATACTAACGACAGGTCTACTATTGCTCGTATCGGCAAGCTGTTCTGTGACGCGTTTTAAATGAGTGTGGTAGCGTTGTCTCAAATCCTCTTGCTCTGCTATTCGCTCAGGCTCAGATATTTCTCGCTCAATCGTAACTAAGTCAATGCAATCAACAGGGCAGGGCGCAATACATAGCTCACAGCCCGTGCACAAATCTGTAAAAATCGTATGCATATGCTTACCAGTACCAACGATAGCATCTACTGGGCAAGCAGGAATACATTTGGTGCAGCCGATACAGTCATCTTCACGAATAACTGCACGAACCTCGGTCGGACGTTCAGAGGTGGCATCTATGGGCCACTGTGAAGGCACTGCTGTCAGCATAGTGTAAGGAGTATCTATATCGAGAGTCTGAGCAATCGCGTCCGTGACTGGCTGACCACCAGGTACACATTTATTATATGGTTCGCCATTTAATACAATCGCAGCGGCATATGGCAGGCAACCATCTGGATGCTCACATAGCCCGCACTGCGTCTGTGGCAAACAAGCATCCACACGTGCAATTTTTGCCTGTATGTCAGCGGGCAAGGTATCAATGTGTAATGCATCGAATAAGATAGGTAGATTAACTAAGCGTATATTGGTGCTACTTTGCATTTAATTAAGGACCTTAATACCAGTCGTTAGAATTGGTATTAGTATAAATAGAGATAAAAGGTTGAGAAAGCGGTCTTTGTAAAACAGTATCTATAAGAGCATCTGCTCTGTCAGCGTCTTACTGCTCAGGTTAGCGTGTTACTTATTAAAAAATAAAGTCTAGAGTAAAACGCTTGTCACAGGAGCAGCGATTTTAAAGAGATGAGATTGAAAATACAATACTATAGCGTAATGTGGTATTTGTAGATAAGGACTGATTATAAATCTATATTTTGTTCTTTAGCCACTTGGTCGATCAAATCACGAGCGATACTACCCTTTGGCGGGATTCTAGGTAGGTTTGAGAGATCAAAGAAATCAGCATGTGCTAGCTCATCTTCTTGCAAGATAATGTTGCCACTGTCATACGAGGCGCGAAAACCAAGCATCAAGTTAGAGGGAAAAGGCCATGGCTGACTACTGACATAGCGGATATCTGATACGCTGATATTGACCTCTTCCGCGACTTCACGTACCACCGCATGCTCCAGACTCTCTCCAACTTCTACAAACCCTGCGATCAAACCATACATTGGCGGTAGGTTTTGCTGTCCATGACGATGATGGTGAGCCAGTAAAATTTGCATCTCACCTGTTACTGGATTTGGACGAGTAATAGCAGTAATGACGCATGGTTGTACGCGGGGATACTGGCGCAACCGACATACTGGACAAACCATGGCACGTTCGCCTTGGTTGGCATGTACGGTAGGGCTAGCACAGCGACCACAAAACTGTGTATCTGCTTGCCAGCTTAGTAGTTGTATTGCCTGGCTAATCTGATCTGACAAGGCGACTGGCAAATGAGTCATCAGTTTTCGATAAGGAACAAAAGTGTTACCACTGCTTTCAGCAATAATTGGTAGCGTCACGTTATGAGCAACTGCATAGTCATAAGTCATGGCGCTCGTAGCTTGGGCAGTAAAGCTATGAGCCATATTGGCATCAACCGTATTATCTGCATGGTTGCCAGTACTATTACTGCCGTCTGATAACCAATGATTTGGTGCTAGGCTCTCGTGTAGCGTTACGTGACCAACCTGATAAGCTTGCTCGCTTAAGTCACTACTATCGGGCGATAGCTGAACCTGTAAAGGCCACCAACCATCTGGCATTTGACGGCATAAGATACTGTCATCACTTAATACAAAAGCATGGGCCATATAAAATTCCAAACATTATAAAGTAAGTCCGCATCGAGGTAGACACAGACTGTTTTAGAGTAAAGTATCATCAATTCTATGTAAACCAGATATCCATATATGTTGTCAGGTTGGTTCAGCCTAATGACCAAGCTAGTTCAGCCTAATGACTGTAGCGCTTTCACGTGCCTGACTCGTACCTACATTATTTTGAACTATCTGTATTCAAATGAGATGTCATGGTTAAGAGGTAATGACCATGACACGACAATGAGAAAAGTTAAGCAGCAAGTAAATGGCTTAAGCTTTGTTGACCCACATCAAGCGCTTGCTTGCTGACAGGGCGATTATTCTCAAAACCATCTAAGTGATGATCAACCGCCATAATAACATCAGCGATGCAGGCTAACGTACTGTCTTCGATACGTCGTCCGCCTTCGATACGCTTTTCAATGTAGTTGGCTAGCTGACTCAGCATGCTGGCAGGTGTGGCCAACTGTAAGAAACGTACCGCGCCTGCTACTTGACGCATCATCCCAGGAATATTTTGGATATTGAGCATGTCGCGCTCAGGCTCCGCCAAATAATCATTGATGGCTTGCTCAGCACTAGCAATCGCAGTTCGGCTTTCTTGTATCAAGGTATCATTGGCTGTATTAAGCTGATGCAATGAGATATGCGGATTATTCAGTGGTAGATAGATTGCCCCTGGTGTATGCATCTCTGCCATAGCAATGGTGGCGTTCTCTGCGTGCATTAACGCTAGTAGCAAATGATCGAAATCTTCAGGAGAAGGTGCTTGCCAATGACCAACAGCTTTTGCTGCTTCGCTAAGACTATTGGCTGCGTTGGACAGACCTAATAAACGTAATGCTGAACTAAGCTCAGTCAGCTCTTCGATAATTTGCGCGGTCTGCATATCAATAGGATTGATTGAATCGCCACGTGCATAGCTATCGACGTGTTCTTTAATGTTATTAATCTGATGTTGAATAATTGTGTTTAACGTATCGGTAAGTTCGCGGTTAGGACCGAATAAAAAGCGCTTCATTTGTTCTAGCTGAGCACCTTCTAAATGATTACTGGCATATTGTTCACGTAATTGCTGCGCTTGCTCGTTATCACGTTGACAGGCAAAGCTCACTAAATCTGCAAAGCGGGTATCCATGACTGGTAAATAGCTTTGAAATTGTTGCTCTAAATAAATAAGTGTGTGTTTTTGACTTAGGTTTAATGGTAATACTGCTGCGATATCAGTCACAGCAGCAGTCGCCGCTTGCCAAAATAAGCTATCAGTATTTGCTGCGATTAATGCGCAGGCTGCGCTCATAGCATCCAACTTTTGCTGGTCTGCTGAGTCAATGTTGCCATCTTGATTGAGTAGTGCAACCGCAAGGCCACTACGATACGCGTTGGTCAGCAGCTCTGTGTCTAGATTAAGCGTGCTTAGAGATTCAAAGTTTTGTTCAGGATTGGCGATGATGACACTACTGCTGCCAAATGCAGAAAAATAGTCTGCTGTAATAGGAGCTTTTTGACTATGTGCATTAAGCTTGTTGATGACAGGTATCAGTAGAGTAGGCTCTACCGATTCAGTCAAGAGGACAAACTCGACATAACGATCCAAGGTCATGATGGCTTCTGATAGATCCATGATCAAATCAGTATCGTTGTTATCACCATTGTCATACAGTCTCTGTAAACCACCAACAATGGCGTCATTCAATGCTTCTGCACCGACTAAAGAAATCAGTTTGAAAATACAAGACAGCTGCTTTAATACTTCGATAGAGTCCGACAATAAAGGTGCTTGGCTACTATCATCATTGAACTCGCCTAGATGAATCTCGGTGTCTTTAAGCGTTGCTATAACCTCATCATGCAGTAAATGGAGTGATGGTAGGTTAAAATCAGTAACACTAAGCGTTGGGGCGGTTAGCTTCATTTGCGCAGACTGGTCCATAAGTATTTTTCCATAATGTACTGATGAGAATAGCAATAGTGTAAATTTGACTTAGAAAATATTGGTTAGTGATGTTTTAACGCTTTCTATCATAATAATCAAGACTAAATTATACAAATGTCGGTTCAATAAAAATTCGAACAACAATTACATGCTAGCTTTTAGGGCAGGATAGTCTTCTGCCAAAGCGGCATACCAGCTTTGGTCAGCAGTTTCATCCGCCGTTGATGCCAGCAATAAATTCGCTAAATTGGCGAAACTTGCATGAGCAGTTTGTCCGCCATCGGTATCTGTATCCTCTTCGATGGCAAGCGTGACCTGCCCACCAGTCATCGCCAGATAAACTTCGGCTAAAATCTCTGAATCAAGTAATGCTCCGTGAAAAGTACGGTCTTGCTTACCAACATCTAGGCGACGCACGAGGGCATCTAGCGTGTTTTTTTGCCCAGGGTACTGCTGCTTGGCCATCGCCAGTGAATCGGTTACCTGCACTCGATTGGCAAAGTCATTCAGACCAACTTTTGCAAACTCCATATTTAAGAAGTTCATATCAAAAGTAGCGTTATGAGCGATAATTTCCGCGCCATCCATAAAGTCGTACAAAGACTGAGCCACTTGATCAAAGGTCGGCTTGTCGGTCAAAAATGCTTCAGAGATACCATGAATACGAATGACTTCATCATCCATACCGCGCTGCGGATTGATATAAACGTGCAGCTTTTCACCAGTAAACTTACGTCCGACCAGCTCCACAATACCGACCTCGATAATACGGTCGCCTTTTAGCGCATCAAGCCCTGTGGTTTCTGTATCCATGATAAGCTGACGATCTGCTTCATGGCGGTGTATCGGCTTTGGTAGTAGCGGCTTGAAATATGGGTTGGCACGGCTAGTATCCCCATCGAACTTAGGGGCATCAGATTCTACACTTGGCAATATATCATTGTCGACGGTATCATCTAGGTGCGTTTGAATATCTGGCATAGCTTTGGTACTCGTCGGGTTGTATGTATTGTCTTGATGGCTGTGAGATTCTACAGCACTGTTTTCATTTGTTTGAAGGTTGTCAGGTGTGCTCTGATTATCTTCTCTTAGCGGCTCAGGTTCTAATGGCTCTTCATCAAACTCATCGTCCATCATATCTAGACCCAGTGGATCGAAACTTAGCCAGTCAGCGCTAGACGATTTTTGCAAGGTATCAGTGTTAGCGTCAGTATTAGTATCAATATCAGTCACTATTTGGTCTTTTTTTTTAGTCATGTCTGCTTCATTGAGCATAGCTGAATGGCCGCTGTTTGAGGTGACACCTAAGTTTGCCAGTTCATCTGCTTTTTCATTACCAGCATGTCCAGCGTGACCCTTGACCCAATGCCAGCTAACATCACGCTGTTGGCAGAGCTTATCCAATTGTTGCCATAGGTCTTGATTGGCGACAGGCTTTTTACTGGCAGTTTTCCAGCCCTTTTTCTTCCAACCCTCAATCCATTCAGTGATGCCTTTTTTGACATAACTGGAGTCAGTCCAAATCTCAAGTGTATGCTCGTGCGGGCTATGGGTCAGGGCTTGTATCGCGCCCATTAGTTCCATACGGTTATTGGTGGTTTCTTTGTCGCCGCCGTACAAATCTTGCGTGCTGCCATCACTAAATATAAGATGTGCGCCCCAGCCGCCAGCGCCAGGATTGCCTTTGCAAGCACCATCAGTATAGGCCACAGTGGTATTTGTTTTAGCAGCCAATGGATCAATCGCGTTATCTTTATGAGTGTTTGGCATTGAATTACGGTTGTCTGACATAAAAGAGTATGGACCTGATAAGTGGTAAGCATAGGGTGGTACTAGAGCATCTCGTTTATGTTATTCGAACGATGATGATGGCGTTGTGAGTATAACAAATCTATCATAAATATGGGCAGTCGTGACGCACAAAGTCAGAAAACCCTCACGGTAACTTATAACATAATAGTAACGTCCTGGTTTTCTGTTAAAATAACGAAGCTCGCTGAAAGCCACTGGTTTTTAATGACAGAGCTGTCTTTGCTACAAAAATGCCCAAGCGCATTTTTTGTATCTGCTATTTGATGGTTTTTTGACAATAGTACACTTAATAAAAGTTTTTAATGCATGATTGCAGGATAACCCCATTATGTCCTTACGCTCGAATTTATTTAATAAGAGACTGACGTATTTGATGCTCAGTGTGACTGCTAGCAGCGCGATTTTTCTGAGCGCTTGTAATGATACCAGCCCTCAAGCAGATACCGAAGTTGCAGCAGATCTGTCTGTCTTTGAGGGTTGTTATACGGTGAGTCAAGATGAGCCTGCTCAGATAAAGGTCAGCCAGCAAAATGACACTTGGGTGATGCAGATGAAAGAACCCGTCACTGCTAAGCGCGTCTGGGATACACCAGAGCCGTTAGAAGTGATAGACAATAGCGATATACCGCAGTTCTTCTCTATCGATCCAGACAATATCGATGCAGTCATTGGTCGTCCTGATCGTGTACTTGTACTGGCTCATGTCAAACCAGCCTATGCAAATATTGATCCGCTTTTAGACAGTGAGTACTTGTCGTATATTTACCGAGGTGCCAACACGATCTACCGTGTGGAGTGCGATGAGGTGAATACTGATATTTTAGCCAATCCACATGCCAATCTTGTTATCGATAATGTTGATGACAGTATTTAAATAAGCATTGATGATAGTATTTAGATAAGTATCGACTATAAATATTATTTTTGGTGGATGATATTTGCATAGACAGTATTTTGTTATAAACAGTCATACCATTAGAGTTAAGCGATATGAATTTTTTCAGTTACGTAGTGTTAGGTGGGTTCTCTTATGCAGCTGGTTGGGCGGTAAGGACGTATGTATTAGACAAACAACCGACGCCTGAGCAGCCTTATAATTTGAAACACCCTGCAATTTTGGCATATTTGGGTGCATTTTTTATTATCATGTTGATCGTCTCTTGGCTGCTTGGTCGCTATGCACTTGGTCATACTGCGATTGATTTACCTTTCATTATTGTCAATAGTCTCGTTGCGACATTCGTCTACTCGTTTGGTCTTAATCCAGAAAAAGCTAATTATGAAGTGCCTGATTAAAATACAGTATTGAATGGATTGTGAGTAACAAAAGCCACGACCGAAAAGTTAATTCGCGGTCGTGGCTTTTTCGATAGTGCAGTTTTTTCTTAGCTGAAAGTACTAATATTTATGAGGCTTTCTTCAAATTAGTACCAGTCTCGTCGCTGTCTTTCTCATCAGTACTAGTCTTGTCGTTATCAGTCTTATCCGTATCATTGTTAGATTCTAACTTATCCTTAGTAGCTGATTGTTCCTGCTTCCATTCTTTGTATTTTTGCAGATCTTTTCTGGCCTGCTTTAAACAAAATTTAAGTACTAGCGCATCATCGATATGGCCGATAAACGGAATAGAATCAGGAATGAGGTCAATTGGATTTAGCACATAGAGCGCACCAATAACGCCAGCTGAGATTGTTTTGAAAGGGATCTTACGGTAGTCACCTTTGTAATAGTCTTTGACAAGACTCATAAATAGCATTAAATCATCACTAAACGGCTCAAGATAGCCGCTGTCCTCTAACTTTTCTTTAAGCTTGTCTTCTTTGCCTAGCAAATATTCTAAATTAGAGTCAAGTGACTTGTTTTTATCGGTTTTTTTATTAAACATAATTATTACCTTTTGTTTTTTGCGATGAATTTGTATTTACAGTAACAAATCTAATCGACCTATATTGTGTGTCCCAGTAGCGAAAAAGTAAATATCGGTAAAGATTAGGCAACCATCAGTGTCAGAAAAGCGTCTACAATATGCTGCCACAAGGTCTAAAAACACAAATCATAAAAATAAAAGCGATAAGGTAGCAGCAAGATATGGGGATTAAGCGTCAGTCATGGAAAGATGATAAAAATAGTCATGCAACTGAAACAACATCTGGGCTAAACCGCCGTCAGTTTCTACGTCGAGTCGGTGTGAGTGCAGGCACAGCAGTATTGGCGAGCCAAGGTATGTCTCAAGCGCTTGCAGCCAGTCCTATCGATTCTGATCATAGTACGCAGCTGACTAAAGATGATCTGCCAACTTCGCTGTTGAATGATAGCTCATCATCACAAACGTCACAGGAGTCACTGACGCAGACAGGTTGTATCACGCCTACGATTGAGACGCGGCTTTTTGCTAGCTCTAACGTTGGTGGTAGTGATGAGCGTAATCAGTTGGCATTAGATCGAGTGGTTTGTGCTGGGTTTAAAGTAGAAAATCCTGCTATTACCAATCGTCAGTATTTACGCTTTGCGGGAACGGACTCACAGCGTGCTAGCGATTTTCAAAACCTTGCCACTGGGGCAATAGCCGCGCCAAAACTACTGCTAGGTGTGCGCGGTGGTTACGGTGCCATGCGCATATTGCCTATGGTGGATTGGGCGACGCTAGGACGGGTTATGAAGGAGCGCGGCACGATACTCGCAGGCTTTAGCGATGTGACAGCTATTCAGTGTGCGCTATTGGCAAAAGGGTCAATGAGCTCGCTGGCCGCACCGATGCTTTATAGTGAGTTTGGTAAAACTGCGCCCGATAAAGTCAGCTGTCAGCAGTTTGTTGAAGTGTTAACCAATCCCAATCTAACTATCAGCATACAAGATGCTTCATTAACCAGTCAGCAGCTACCTGCCATACTGACAAAGGGTGAGCCGAAACCATTAACTGGTACGATTTGGGGTGGTAACCTAAGTGTCGTGTCAGCGCTGGCAGGTAGTGAGTATTTACCGCGTATCGATGGCGGTATTGTATTTCTAGAAGATGTCGGTGAGCAGGCGTATCGTATTGAGCGCATGTTATATGATTTATATCTCGCAGGTGTGTTCAAAGGGCAGCGAGCCATTGTTTTTGGGGCGTTATCTGGTACGGGCGAGGACAGTTATGACAAACGTTATGATGTCGCCACAGTTATTCGTCAGCTGCGTGAACTAACAGGATTGCCGATATATAGTGGTATGCCTTTTGGTCATATCGGCAAAAAATACAGTTTTCCGCTGGGAGCAACTTGCCAGCTCATACCTAATACAAATGGCGGCTATCAGTTGGTATTTAACGATTACCCAACTATAAAAGCTGATGCTATCCAAGTAAAAGGGTTGTGGCAGACTGCTTAAACGCTAAGCACTGTCCTTTTTAAATAGCCAACCGCGAAAACTTATCTTGATATTCTTTAGGCGTCAGCTCTGTTGCACGTTTAAATAGACGCGTGAATGAAGAGATATCATCATAACCTACTTGATCGGCAAGCGACTTTATTGATACATCGCCCAATTCAAGTAAGCGTTTGGCTTGTTCAATTCTAACGGCCTGAATATACTCAATCGGTCGCATTGCTACGCAGGACTGGAAACGTCTATTTAAAGTGCGCGGGGTAATATTTACCATAGCGGCTAAACTACTGACCTGTAAAGAATGTTGAAAGTTTTCTTCGATATATTCTTGGACCTGTTTAATCAAATGGTCGGAATGTGGCTTGTGCAGGGTCACATTGGTATAGCTATTTTGACTGCCTCTTTTGCTATCAATAATTTGAGTTTTTGCCACCTGTGTAGAAATCTCACGTCCGCAGTAACGCTCTATTAATAATAGCCCCAAATCATAAAAGGCGCTGCCGCCAGCTGCACAAAATATATTGCCCGACTGGTTTGTTGACTCGCTTCTCGAATGGGTCACAAACTGATTCTCTTGTAGATACACCAATGGAAAATCTGCCTTAAACTTATTAGCATAGCCCCAGTGTGTGGTAGCTATCTTATGATCTAACAATCCTGCCTTTGCCAAAAAAAATGCTCCGCTACAATTGCTTGCTATATCGGCCTTGGTATTCGCAAGCCGTACTAAGTGGGGCAGTAGCTCACTGTTTTGCGTCAATACCTTATCAATAGAGTCGCCAATGGTGGGCACAAGCAATAAATCGCACTCTGTCACGTCTCGAATATCGCAGTGGGCTTGCATGATTAACCGATTGCTGCACCTAATATCGCCACCACCTAAGCTTGCAATCTGAACATTAAATCGTGGCTCTACAGACTCATTCGAAAAGCGCTGCCAACTGACCCCCGTGAATGAAAACAAGTCCAATGCGCCAGAGAGTACACTACCGAGCACACCATCGAAGCCAAGAATAATCATTTTAAAAGGTTTGAAATAGGGCATAAGTCACTCGTTTCCTTTGCTGTGCTTACCAAAATAGCCATTATTTGGTTGATTTTAGCTGGTTAGATACTCTGTTTGTGTCTTATTTGACCATAATTATGTCATAAATGACAATACGGACAGGTGTCAAATTAGACTAATATCAATTGATAACCACATTTAATCAGTTAACGAGAATATTATGGCCGCAGATACCCTCCTAAACGACTTTGAATTACCTTTCCAATTGTATGATGTACTAGGCATGGAATCACTCACCGAGCACGCAAAGTTTTCAGAGCATAGCCGTGAGACATTTGATGCTGTATTAGAGACGGCAAACAAGATCGCGACAGATTTATTTTTGCCACACAACCATATCGCGGATAAGAACGAGCCGCAGTTCGATGGTAAAAAAGTCAGCATGATAAACGATGTGAAAGTCGCTTTTGATGCGTTCCGTGAGTCAGGGTTTATCGCCGGTCGTTATAGTTTTGAAGACGGTGGTATGCAACTGCCTGAGACGGTGATGACTGCTGTGGCAGGCTACTTTATGGCAGCCAATCCATCAACGACTGCCTATCCATTTCTGACCACTGCGGCAATCAACGTCATCTCGCATTTTGCTAGTGATGATATCAAAGCGGCCTTTATGCCGCGCATGCTGACAGGTGAATTTACTGGCACCATGGCATTGACCGAGCCGCACGCAGGCTCATCACTTGCCGATATCAAAACCATCGCGGTAAAACAGGATGATGGCTCGTACCGCGTTAAAGGCAGCAAGATTTATATCTCAGCAGGTGATCATGAGCTGTCTGACAATATCGTGCATTTGGTACTGGCCAAAGTACCAGGCGGTCCAGGCGGCGTAAAAGGCATCTCTTTATTTGCCGTACCTAAGTATCGCTTGAACGCTGAATTGTCTGTTGGCGAGCGTAACGATGTACATCTGACCGGACTGATTCATAAACTTGGTTATAGAGGTGCGACTTCTACGGCATTGAGCTTCGGCGATGAAGGCGATTGTCATGGTTATTTAATCGGCGAAGAGCACTTTGGCTTGCGTTATATGTTCAAAATGATGAATGAGGCACGTATTGCAGTTGGTTTTGGCGCTTCTATGATTGGTTATCGCGGCTATCAGTACTCGCTAGATTATGCCAAAGACCGTACACAAGGTCGCATTGCGCCAAACAATAAGCCTGAAGATGATGCAACGGCTATTATTCAGCATGGTGATGTAAAGCGAATGCTATTGGCACAAAAAGCTTACTCTGAAGGCGGCATCTCATTGTGCTTATATGGCTCAAACCTAATTGACCGTATCAATACCTGTGAAGACGAAACGCTAAAAAATGAGCTAACCGAACTATTAGATTTGCTAACGCCAGTGCTAAAAGCATGGCCATCTGAGTATGGTCCAAAAGCCAATGATTTGGGTATTCAAGTATTGGGCGGCGCAGGCTATACGCGCGAATATCAAGCTGAGCAGTTTTGGCGTGACAATCGTCTAAATCCTATCCATGAAGGCACAAATGGTGTGCAGGCGCTAGATTTGTCATTCCGCAAGTTATGGCAAAAAGGTGGGTTAGGCATTCAAATCCTAAAACGTGAAATTACACAAGATTTGGAAAGCATCACTACGCCTGAGAGTGCACAACTTGCAGGCAAGCTGATGCCTTATATGGGTCAGTTGCATGAAGTGCTCGTGCATTTGGGCAAAGTGTTGCAGACAGAAGAAGCGCTGACATTGACTGGTAATGCTCAAGCACTAATGAATATTTTTGCCTCAATTGTACTGAGCTGGATTTGGATTCGCCAAGCCAGTAAAGCCGAGCAGCTACTAAATACGACGCAAGATGTCGAGCAGCAGAACTTTTATAAAGGCAAGATACAAGCGGCTAAATACTTCATCGATTGGGAACTACCATTAGTTAAACGCGACATCGAATTATTAACCAACACCAACTCAGTTTGCACTGATATGCAAGCGGACTGGTTCTAAGGACAACTCTAAGGAAAGAGACATGACAAAAATTAATAAACAATGGCGCCTAAAAGCAAGACCAGTAGGCGAGCCAAGCGCTGAAACTTGGGATTATACCGAGACAGAAATACCGACGATTACCGATGGTCAGTTACTGATTAAGGTTGAATACATCTCTATCGATCCGGCGATGCGTGGTTGGCTGAACGATGCCAAATCTTATATCGCGCCAGTACAAATTGGTGAAGTGATGCGCGCCGGTACTGTGGGTGAAGTGATTGAAAGTAAAAATGAAAAATTTGCAGTAGGTGACTATGTCGCAGGTCACGACGGCGTACAGTCATATGCGGTCAGCGATGGTACTGGTCTGCATAAAGTTGATCCGAGCCTAGCGCCGCTGTCTTATTACTTGGGTGTACTAGGTATGCCGGGGATGACAGGGTATTTCGGTCTCCTAAAGACGGGTCAGCCAAAAGCGGGTGAGACCGTGGTCGTCTCTGGCGCTGCTGGGGCGGTTGGTAGCTTGGTCGGTCAGATTGCCAAGATTAAAGGCTGCCGCGTCGTCGGTATCGCGGGCGGTGCTGAGAAATGTAAGTTCTTGGTCGATGAGCTTGGGTTTGATGCGACGATTGATTACAAAAACGAAGATGTGAAAAAAGCACTAAAGAAAACCTGTCCAGACGGCGTCGATGTGTACTTTGACAACGTAGGCGGTGATATCTTAAATGACGTGCTTACTCAGATTAATCTACATGCGCGTATCGTTATTTGCGGGGCTATCAGCCAATATAACAACACCACAGCAGTAAAAGGCCCATCGAACTATCTATCACTATTGGTCAATCGTGCTCGCATGGAAGGCATCGTAGTATTCGATAATATCAAAGAATATCCAATCGCCATGAAAGAGATTGCTGGCTGGATTCAGTCAGGTGATATGAAAGTGAAAGACCATATTGTTGAAGGTATCGAGACGTTCCCTGATACTTTGATGATGCTCTTTAACGGTGAAAATTTCGGCAAACTAGTACTTAAGGTAGAGGGATAGATCATGACACTGAATACAAATGGAATTGCATCAGATGTAGCTGGAAAACGAATTTTGATCACGGGCGGTGCGTCAGGTATCGGTGCCGCAAGCGCATTATTGCTAGCTAGCCGCGGCGCTAAGGTCGTGATCGGTGATATGGCAGAAGAGATGGGCGAAGCGGTTGCCAAACAAGGTCAAGATGCTGGCAACAGTATCGTCTTCAAAAAAGTAGACGTGACCAGTGGTGATGAAGTGCGTGCGTTGTTTGACTTTGCGGTAGAGACGCTAGGCGGTCTAGATGTGGTGGTCAATAACGCGGGTATCGACCACAAGCCTTCGCCCATGCATGAGCTGAGTGATGATGACTTTGATCGTAATATCGCAGTGAATTTAAAAAGTGTTTGGCACTGTATGCGTGCTGCAGTCAACTGTATGATACCTAATGGCGGTGGTCATGTGATTAACGTCGCATCTATTGCTGGTCTGCGTTCAGCCCCTATGCTCTCAGCCTATAGTGCAGCTAAACATGGCGTTATGGGTTTGACCAAGTCTGCCGCCCACGAGTACGCCCGCGCCAATATTCGTTTTAACGCGGTATGCCCAAGCTTCATTGATACGCCAATGGTACGCAATACTATGGCAACGATGGATGAGCGTACGCAGCAAGCAACAATTAAGGCCAGTCCACTGCGCCGCCTAGGTGATGTGAATGAAATCTCTAGTGCAATTGCATGGCTTGCCAGCGATGAAAGTACCTTTATGAATGGTCATGCCTTCACCTTAGATGGTGGTATGCTAGCGTAACCGTGATCGTTGAGCGCTCTTTGTTCAGTTCATTAGTGCTCGATAATCGCCGTTAGTTATGACAGCGATTATCTGCGTTTAGTTATCTGATTTTAGATATACGTTTTAGATACATGAATTCAGTGCTCAAGAATTATTGAAAATATAAAGTTTATAAAAATATAAGGAACAACGATGAAAGATTTATTTGATTTAACCGGTAAGGTTGCTTTAGTAACTGGCGCGAGCCGTGGTATTGGTGAGTCTATTGCCCGTCTATTGGCATCAAGAGGCGCACATGTGATTGTCTCTAGCCGCAAAATTGATGCTTGCCAAGCAGTTGCAGATAGCATTAAAGCTGACGGTCATAAGGCCAGTGCTTTTGCATGTCATGTGGGAGACATGGAGCAAATTGACGCAATTTTTGAGCATATCAAAAGTGAATTTGGTCAAATTGATATCTTAGTTAATAACGCTGCAGCCAACCCTTACTATGGTCATATCTTAGATACAGATTTAGCCGCCTTTGATAAGACTGTTGAAGTTAATATCCGTGGTTACTTCTTTATGTCGACGGCCGCTGGCAAAATGATGAAAGATCAGGGCGGCGGCGTCATCTTGAATACCGCATCGGTCAACGGCTTAGTAGCAGGCGATAAGCAAGGTATCTACTCAATTACCAAAGCGGCAGTCATTAGCATGACCAAAGCCTTTGCTAAAGAATGTGGCCCACTTAACATCCGTGTTAATGCGCTATTGCCAGGTTTGACGGATACTAAGTTTGCCTCCGCATTGACTACCAACGATAAAGTCTTAAAAATGGCACTACACTCGATTCCGCTAGGACGTGTGGCTGAGCCTGATGAAATGGCTGGTACGGTGTTATATCTAGTGTCGGATGCCTCAAGCTATACCACAGGCGCAACAATCGTTGTCGATGGTGGTATGCTGGCTTAATTAGATAATCTATAAGACATAGGTTAGATAAGAAAGTAATTGTTTAAAACTGCATTAGACTCAAGAACCGCATGAGATTTATTTTCATGTGGTTTTTTTGATTTATTTTTTAATAGAATGTCTAAGTAATCTTGGTTTTGCACTATCAAATAAATTGCTAATTTTAAATGAGCATCAGCTGTATAGTGGCATAATAAATATGCTAATAGCTACTTGGACAATATGATGGAGTCACGCATGAATTCAGTTATCAACAATAAAATAAAAACGATTTCTCAAAATAAAACATGGCTGTTTGTGCCAGCGACTCGCATTGATAGAGTAGCGAAAGCCTTTGCTAGTGGTGCAGATGCGGTTATTGTCGATTTAGAGGATGCTGTTGCGCCAGAGGATAAAGCATCCGCACGCGAAGCATTACAGCAATATCACGACAGTGCAGGTTATCAGCCGATTTGGGTACGTATTAATAAGGCAGGTAGCGAAGAATTTTTTAAAGACATAGTGCTCTGTCAGAAGATGCCTAATTTGGCTGGCGTGTTATTGGCTAAAGCCGAGCAAGCAGAAGATATTAATAACGTACATCAGCTTACCAATTTACCCGTGATTGCACTGATTGAGAGTGCGATAGGATTGTATCAAATCGATAGTATGGCAAAAGCAGTCGGCTTGGCCGCGTTTAGTTATGGATTTTTAGATTTGTGCAATGATTTGCAAGTACAAGTAGGAACGCCTGCTGCAGATATCATCGCCAATCAAATCCGCTATCAACTCATCCTGACGTCAAAAGTGCACCAATTATCGCCGCCTATCGATACCATTTATCCTGACTTCAACAATGAAGTTGGACTGAGCGATCGAGTACAGCTATGGTCACAAATGGGCATGTCTGGAATGCTATGTATTCACCCCAAGCAAGTGGCTGTCGTCCAACAAGCATTGCAACCAACAAATGAGACTTTGTTATTTGCACAGCGTGTGGTCGAGGAGTACGAGCGGAGCGGCCAGGCAGTATTTAAAGTAGATGGAGAGATGGTCGATGCTCCAGTGATTGAACGTTGTCGTCAACTGTTGGCAAAGTAGCAGACCAATCCATATTTAGTTAAATATAGGCAGTCGGTTCAATATAATTCAGATACTAGGGCGTGTCCTCAATTCAATCTATAGTTATCTAAATGGGTTAAAAATGGCTAAATCTTGCCAAATGGCGTCAAATAGCTGACTAATATCTCGATATTATCTGCGCTATTTTCCTTGTTTGACTGCGATTTATCTCATTTTTATCACCATTTTTAAAATGAGGACACGCCCTAGAAAGCCAAGTGAAAGTATTACAAGCAGTATACTAAGCGAGACTGACACCGTACCTAATTTATAGAGGGTTGACTATATAATGCTTTATCATGAACCATATCCATTCACATTCGATAAAAGCAAACTATGATTTTCATTAACAACAATATTAGCCTCAACGATAATGAGATAGAGATCAGCGCCATACGAGCGCAAGGCGCAGGTGGCCAGAATGTCAATAAAGTATCTTCTGCCATTCACCTGCGTTTTGATATTAACAACTCAAGTCTGAGCGATGAGTATAAACAACGACTGCTCGATAGCAAAGATAGCCGAATAACCAAAGAAGGGGTGCTCATCATAAAGGCACAGCAGTTTCGTACGCAAGAGCGTAATAAGATAGATGCGTTAGAACGACTGCAAAGTTTCATCACTAAAGCCACTTATGTCAATAAAACCAGAAGGCCGACCAAACCTAGCAGAAATGCCAAACGTAAACGGGTGGATAAAAAAACCCAGCGCGGTAAGACAAAGGCTTTGCGTGGTAAAGTAGATTTTTAGAGAGTTTGTGATAGTAGGTTTTGTCGTTGAGAAGTTGTGCGGCAGAAAATTTATAGAGCAAAAGCAATATAGTATATTGCAGAGGTCTTTGAATTTATAATGGTATAGGCGATTAATTATCACCTATACCATTTTTCTAGATTAACGACTTATTTAGAATGCACCATTAAGTCCAATAAATAGGCTGGTTGAATCGTCGTCATTACCTTGTGAATGCGTGACACCAGCATTGGCATTCAATAGACCAAAGCTTCTAGATAGGCCAAGTGTCATGGCAACGTTATCATCATCAGTTTCGACCATAGGCGTCTCAAAGCTGATATTTGGTAGCGTATTTAAACGTGAGGTTACCGCTTCGCGATTGTCACTTAGCTGCTTTTGGTAATGAATATCACCAAATAAGTTTAGGTTCTCCATCAAGCTATGATTGGCTTTGAGACCAAGCTTGCCATATGTCGTAGAGTATTTCTGCTCATCGAACTGCATAGCAATGCCAGACATCTCTTTTTCTTTGAGTCCGTCAATTTTTACGCGGCTCGCTGTTGCACCGATATAAGGCGTAACGGCAATATTGCTCACTTGCATTGGGTAGCCTGCCTGCAAGTTGGCATAAAAGCGCTTGCCATCAGCATTTGACTTAAACTGTTGTTGGTTACTGCCTAGTGTCACAGCACGTGTGACATCGACATCCATGTTGCCAAATCCTGCAGCACCATTGATCTGTAAACCGCCAAACTTGTTGCTATGATAGACACCAAAACCAACTTCTCCCAGATCAACATCACTCAAACCTGTGCCAACGTCTGAGTTTTCAAAGTCTTTTTGGGTAATGTTACCGTATAAGCCTGTCACTGCATTGGCTGAGTTAGGATGAGCAAAATCTATGCCAAGCAATACTTGGGTATTATTATCACCATCAAACCCTGCAATTTCTTGATTAGCAACTTCACCGACGGCCCATAGTGTACGGGCAGGTTTTTGCTCACTGCTCTGGATTTGGTTGACGTGTGACTGTAAGCGCTCATTGGTTGCAAGCCCGGTTGTCGTTGCAATATGTGGCAAAACGCCGATTAAGCTAGGCGCAGTGACAACAGCATTTGCATAGTCGGCGATCATTTGATGTGCTTGACCAGTCGGGTGAATACCATCAGCGAAGAAGTAGGTTTCGTTGGCATTTGCTTCTACAAGAGTATCAGGTCCACAAGTTAGAGAGCTATTGTTGTCACCGCAAGCTTCATCGGTGACATTAGTGAAACCATACTGAGCAGGCGACGCAATGATCTCCTGAGTTAAGCTAAACATATCTAGCGGTATGATATTAGCGCCAGTACCTGCGACGCCACTAAGCATAAACTGATTGTAGAGACTGGCTGCATCAGTTGCCGCTCTTTGGGCTGCCAAAGCCCCTGCAAGTTCTTGACCTTCTAGATCAGGGTCTGGAACAAACCTAGGCGTCAGACCGACATCAGGAATATTGGGTACTAAGATATATTTGGCACCATTGTCTTTTAGTGCCTGAATCGTTTCGGTTTGGCTAGATACTGCTCTAAGTATGGTCGCTTGAGCATTAGCAGGATCTTCAGCCGCCGCAAGCAAGTCATTTGCACCTGCCCATACAACATAGAGTCCATTAGGATCTACTGTGTTATTGGCGAGATAGCTATCGACTTGGCTATTGGCAGAAGCAATAGGAATACCGCCAGGGAAAAGCGCTCCTTCGCCTGCTCTTGCACCGCCGATAGCGTAGTTGTTACCAATTTGATTTCCAAGATAGACAACGGGAACAGCCGTGGTACCTAGCTGCTCAGCGAATGAGGTCGCCCATGTGTTGTCAGGGTTGGTGGTAAACTGAGCAGGACCTGGTACAACTTGACTAAAATAGCCCCCATCGGTCAGGCTATCACCAAAAAAGGTGACACTGTCATAAGCATTTGCGTGAGAAATACCAGCGATAGATAGGCTGATAGCAAGCATACTTTTGGTAAAAGTTTTGAGAGAGGTATGGCTAATTTTAGAACGTGAGGTATTACGAGGCATAGCGACTTCCTTGTCATCAATGTAATAGTTTGTCAACCGAGTGTAACCACTTTTTAGAAAGCTAGCAATCGTTTTGATTGCAAAATTGCAAGAATATTGCCTTATTTAAATAAGTTTTTAGAGCATAAAAAAGGGGTGTTCAAGTATTGAAAAATCATACTGTCTCGCTCACATAATATTTTGTTTCCTTCTATGTAATTATGCTGTAAGCACCTGATTTTTATTCAGTTATTTTTATTGAAAAGTATAAGGCTTATCTATTGATATTGCTTGTTTAACCCAAGTAACTGCCCAATTATATATAGTATAAACTCAGCACTCCATAATAAGATAATCAGGCCAAATGCGCATACAGACGTCACTGGTGGCAAGAGTAAGTATAGTTAGCAGTATCAATACTATAGAGACTGGAATTAAGCTTGTTTTTGTGGACGCAATAATAAGGCAAGTCCAAGCGCTACAAAAGCGGCGATACCAGATATCATATAACTGATACTAAAGTCCACAGTGATTTCTGCGAGATAGCCTGCTGCCACTGGCCCAAGAGCCTGTCCACCTGAAAAAGCAAAAGTCAGTGCTGCAAGTGCACTTGCCGCCGCTGCAGGACCGAAATAGTCGCCCGCCGAGGCAGCCATAATGACAGGCACACTCCACACTACTAAGCCAAACAAGATAATTGACAAATACAGTCCTAAACCCCAATTAGTCAGTCCGACTAGCAGATAAGCGATGGCAAGGAAGAAAAAAGCCAGCGCCAGACCAAGGCGTCTACCAATATGGTCAGAAATCCAGCCAAACAACATGCCTGAGAGCATGCTAAGCAGTCCAATCCATGCCCAAACACCACCAGCAGTCGCTTCACTCAATTGATATGAGCCAACCATACTGGTCACGATGAAAGTGACGTAAACCATATAAGTAGCGCCATAAATAGCAAAGATGACACCTAAATGTACGAGCAGCTTAATATTGCTACGTTCTAGCTTTTTCTTATTTTTAACAGGTAAGGTAGGTGCGCGCCCAAAAGGGCTTTGTCTGACATCGTCTGGATGATTGCGAATCAAAGCGAAAGTAAGCCAAGCTACCGCAATATTAATCACGGCAAAAATTAGCCAACCTGTCTGCCAAGACAGTAGAGTAGAGATGGGTAAGAGTTTGGGTACGACAAAACCTGATAAAATGATACCAAATCCAGGCCCAGCCATGACCAGTCCTAAAGCAAGCCCGCGGTGTGAAGGGAAAAACCAATGCGACATGACGCTCATCATTGGTAAGACCACGCCACCGCTACCGATACCTGTCAGCACATAGAGTGCGCAAAGTATTGGAAAACTGGTGGTAAAAGCCATACCGAGCATAGAAACAGCAATGAGGAGTAGACTAGCTGTCGCAGTCGTTCGAGTACCCAACCGAGGTAGGATAAAAGGGCTTAGAAGCACTGCAACCAGATATCCTATCAGGTTGGTGAATCCCAAGATTCCGCTTTGGGTATAGTTTAATCCTAAAGAAGATGACATGGATGGTAGTAACATGCCAAATGCGAATCGTCCTAACCCAAGTCCGCAGAACATTGCTACAGAGCCTGTAGTGGCAACGATCCAAGCATAATGCAATTTACCCAATCTAAGGGGCGCAGTGTTATATTGATTTCCTTGAACCTGACTGTCTTGTTGGTTTATTCCATTAGGCATCATAAACCTCCCATAATTCGAGAACTCATAATAACTATCGTAATTGATTTTAATTGTAGATTATAGCGAGCCATTCCCTTGTTTTGAATATCATTCATTTTACACTCATCCTTGTGTGCTTAATGCCTGTCAGTCTTTCCTAGAGTATGCTTATAGTTTAAGTATACTTTTGTCCAATAAAATCAGTATAACTGCCCATGAACGTTCGTTCAATCGGTGTCTAAGAAATACTTGAAATGATTTGTAGGCTATATCGTTGTATTCACACACAAAGAAAATGCCAGCCCATTTATATGGCTGGCATTCTGCTTGTTATTTTCTGAAGGTTCCTTCCCGACTGCTATTTTTGGCTATCCTTTAATAGCGACTTATCAGCTAGCCAAGTCGCTTACTCAATTCAGGAAAACGCTTGATCATAAATAGCATTAAGAGTAACGCCACAACTGCGATAGCCGCACCTGTGTACCCTACGCTAGATAGTGAGATGTGTGTCACGGCATAACCACCGAATAGCGCGCCCGTACCAATTCCCAGATTAATAATACCTGAAAACATCGACATCAGCATGTCTTGCGCATTGACATCGACCATGATGACTTTGGCCTGCATTGAGATAATCAGTAGCATGAGCGCTGCGCCCCAAAGCAAAGCGATAAAGCTGAGCGCCCATACAGAGGTCACTGCGAGCAACAGCGCAAGCATAGACACGAGCATCAGTATGGTCGATATCAGCATCAATCTGGTATTGAACCGGTCACCCCAACGACTAAATATCACACTACCTACAATTCCTGCTGCACCGAATAGTAACAGTACAAAAGTCGCAGCGTTTTCACTGATATTACCGACTTGGCGCATGAATGGTTCTATATAAGAATAAGCTGTGTAGTGCGCTGTAAAGACCAATAAGATAAGCAGGTATAGACAGACCAATAAGGGATTTCTGAGGAGTTCTGGAATCTTTCTAAAAGACCCTTCAAACATACTAGGTAACGTCGGTAAGAGTCTCGCTTGTAGAATAAATACAATTGAGGCAATGACGCCAATACCGCCAAAGGTAGCCCGCCAGCCAAACCATTGCCCAATTAAGCGTCCTAGCGGCACACCGAGTACCATTGCTAACGACGTACCCGTCGCCAGTACGCTAAGCGCCATGGCTTTTTTGCCTTCAGGTGCGACACGTATCGCGATTGCGGCCGTAATGGACCAAAATATCGCATGCGATAACGCAATCCCAACTCGGCTAATGAGCAGCACGTCAAAGCTCCATGCAAATACGGAAAGTACGTGACTGGCAATAAATACTACAAAAAGCCCCAAGAGCAAGCGTTTGCGTTCAAATCGACTGGTCAGTAGCATTAGTGGTAATGACATCGCTGCGACAATCCAAGCATAGAGTGTCAACATCCAGCCAGTTTCTGCCGTCGTAATAGAGAAGTCTTGGGCAATGTCGCTCAACAGCGCCACAGGGACAAATTCTGTGGTGTTCATAATAAAGGCACTAACGCCCATCAAAAATACTTGAAAATACTGAGTTCGGCGAGCGTTTGAGCTGGCCTCAAGGTTATGTGTCATAAAATCCAATACAGATGCGAATACTACGTGTGATAGGTCAAAGTGGGGCAGGCTTAATTAGAATACAAGGGTTGCGGGGCAAGATAGCAAGCCCACGTCAATCGTGAAAGGTGTTTTTTGATAAGGATTGTTAATTGGACGTTTATTGAGGATACTTAAGCAATATGAAACTGTCGCTAATGATACTTATTGTGTTGGGATACTTGCTAACGACTAAACTACAATTCATTTAAAAAGAAGCGACACCAGTTGTCGTAGAAGGTTTTAAACAGCTTTATTTTTATGTGAGCTTATACTATAGTTATTAGGTCAGGCAAAATGACATGAGATAAAAACCAGTTAACCCTCGGAGCGCAACGCTTCACTTTTTAACTAAGTTTTTGAAACGCTATTTTAGCGAAGTCTTTCTAGTAGTGTTATTTACGTTTAATCCTAAACTTCTACGCCTGTACAAACCCAAAAAACTATATTTATTAATAAACAAAAAACCTAGCAGAAAAAGCTCGTTGGCGTTGCAAAAATATTAGCGATGCAACAGCGAAAAACTATGGCTAAAAAGTCTATCAATACTAAAAACTACTACCTGACCAAGTCGATTAATTTACGTAACTTTATAGATAATGACGTCATTCAAACAATGACGAACAAACTCGGCTGGCTTGAAATCGGCATTCAGAATATAACAACAACGAAAAACTGCAGCGAAAAAACCAAAATCAAAACAATAAGGATATAACGATGACCACATTAACGTATCAGTTTGAGCAAAAACGGTTAGATAACTTTAAGTGGTCGGGTGGCTCAAAGCTATCTAGTATAACGGCACTAGCAAATGATGAGAAAAGCCGAGTACGAAAACAGCCATTGTTTTACCTCGAAACGGTTTCTGTAGACAGTTATGAAGATGATATTTATTTTGTGAATAATACTAATGAGACGCTCAGATGGGTAGCACCCTTTAAACCCTATCGAAATATAAAGGAAGCAAGAGCAAAGCTAGGCGATGCCAGTGATGAAAACTTACGTAAAGTGACGCTCTATAGTGATGATATAAATAGCGTGTATCAGGATGTACTACCTAAGCAGGGCGTACGGATTGGTAGCACTCATATCATGTACGACAGTGATGCGATGATGCAGTGGTTTATACATGTGCCTTATAAGGTGCCAGATACGCATTATGCGATTTGGCAATTTAATGTAGTGGAAAAGGGCGGGATTCGCGGAACTTATCCACTGCTGTGGGATGATTTTAGTCAACCCTCGCATATGGTGAGTTGTGATTGTCTGTTTGAGCGGGCTGATATGCCGATAGAGGTCAGTATTTATGAAGAGCGCTGTGCAATGCTTGACAGGCTTATTGGCTCATTTGGGGTGTCCAATGCTATATTCATATTGGCAATCAATGATGTGCTCTATCGTTATGGCGTGGGCTGGAGCGCGCCCTATAGCGAGTCGGATATACAAGCGCAAGACATTGCGATGAAACTAGCAGAACAAAAGCCAGAAAATGTGGGAGTGGTGAAAGCTATTGTCCAAGCGGTTTATGACTTTTGGTTTAACGAAGGTTTTTCAAAAAATATCTCAATGCTGGCTTGTGATGAGATTTTGAGCTTGTATCAAGCGCAGATTGCTAGCCAAAAATCGGTTTAATTTATAAGCCAAATTATTAAGAATCAACCTAAATAATAATTAAAAAAGGAGAAGGTTATGATGTTTCCTATCGAAAATAACGACACGTTTTTACTGTTTTTTCATGGTCTCGATTCTAGCAATGAGACCAGTAAATATACTTGTATCACGCGTGAGCCAAAACACTGTCAAACGGTCAATTATCGAAAGAGTTTTGCAGAAATATTTGAGATTTATGATGTTTTGATTCGTGAGAAAATGACACAGTATCCTCGAGTAGTGTTGGCAGGGCATTCGCTTGGCGGCTGGTTTGCCAATCATTTTGCCCATAAGTATAACTTGCGCGCGCTGTTGATTGCGCCTTGTATCTATCCAAGTGAGGTATTGGCTGACCGTATCCCAGTAGTGGCTGATATGAAGCTGTCTTTTCCCACTACCAATACCGAGATGGTGCGGGTTATGGTAGAAGTGGATGATGAAAGCTTGGATGTAGCAGTGGCCAGACGAACTTTAGTAAATCTGCCTGACAGCTGGGAAGTTGACTATTTCGAAGGCGGTCACCACCGTATCGCCCGTAGCAGTGATATCTGGTATCACTTGGTACATTTGTGCGAAGATCCCATCGTTTGGGTGGATGAGGCGACGTATCATGGTGAGGACTGATAGCGATGACAGTCAAAAAACTGTCGCGACTGATGGATAAATAAACCGCTAAAAATAATTGATTGACATTAAAGACGATCGGTCATAATATCTATGCATGACGATTACTAAGCCAAAAGCCCGTCGAGGGCGTCCACCTAATGTTGAACGAGAGTTTACGGATACCCGTGAAGCTCTTTTGAGATCTGGGATGGAGATGCTGACAGAGCAAGGCTTTGCGACCACTGGTATCGATGCCATACTCAAACGTATCAATGTGCCTAAAGGTTCCTTCTACAATTACTTCAAAAACAAAGAAGCATTTGGACAGGAAGTGTTGCAGCAATATGCATTATATTTTGCTCGCAAGCTAGATTATTGTCTTTTGGATGATCAAGTATCTCCTATGCAGCGTATTAGTGACTTTGTTGAAGATGCTAAGTTGGGAATGATTAAGCATGAATTTCGACGCGGCTGCTTGGTAGGCAACTTAGGTCAAGAGATTGTCGTGTTGCCTGAGAGTTTTCGTTGTGAGTTAGAAAACATATTGCTTGATTGGCAGGAGCGTTTAGCAGATTGCTTGCGTCTTGCAGTACAACAAGGACAAATACCTTCTCATAGTGATTGTGATGAGCTTGCTGCTTACTTTTGGATTGGTTGGGAAGGTGCGGTTTTGCGTGCCAAGTTGGTACAAGACGTCAGCCCATTAGATACCTTTTTCCGAGGATTTGCAGCAGGGATACAGAAGTAATTTTTTTATCTATATTTTTAGACGACCGGTCTAAATTATTTTTTACTCATTTATAGACGATTGGTCTAAATAGGAGCTACTATGTTTAATGCAATATTAATTGAAAAAATGACGATGTTTATCAGTCTAATCTGACTGAGATACAGGACACGCAATTGCCAGAAGGCGATGTCACGGTTCGTGTGGCATATAGCACGCTCAATTATAAAGATGGACTGGCTATCACGGGTCGTAGCCCTGTGGTACGCACATTCCCCATAGTTCCAGGGATTGATTTAGCGGGAACTGTGGAAACAAGCAGCCATCCGCGTTACAAAGCTGGCGACAAGGTATTGTTAAATGGTTGGAGCGTGGGTGAGAAGTATTGGGGCGGTCTATCACAAAAAGCGCGATTAAACGGTGACTGGCTTATCCCGCTCCCTGACTCGATGACTGAACGTCAGGCGATGGCGATAGGTACAGCAGGATATACCGCAATGCTTTGTATAATCGCATTAGAGCGTCATGGACTGACACCAGAGCGTGGTGAAGTATTGGTGACTGGTGCTAATGGCGGTGTTGGTAGCTTTGCCATCGCAATTTTGGCAAACCAAGGCTACTCTGTCACAGCTTCTACGGGTCGTCTAGAGGAGTCGGAGTACTTAAAAAGCCTTGGTGCAACGACGATCATTGACCGAGCTGAATTAAGTAGTCCGGCCCGTGCACTTGGTAAGGAGAGATGGGCTGCCGCAATTGATTCTGTTGGTAGTCATACGCTGGCCAATGTTTGTGCTAGCACGTGTGAAGATGGTTTAATCGCTACTTGTGGACTGGCTCAAGGCATGGATTTCCCTGCTACTGTTGCGCCATTTATTTTACGCGGTGTTAGTTTGCTTGGTATTAATAGCGTGACACGACCTTATGATGAGCGTGTAGAAGCATGGCAGCGTTTGAGTACAAGTTTGGATATGACGCAATTAGATGCAATTACTAGAGAGATTGGTCTAAGCGAAGTCATTCCGACAGCCAGCGAGTTATTGGATGGTAAGGTTCGTGGTCGAATAGTCGTTGACGTCAATCGTTAGGCTATCGAGCATAATTTTTAATACTTCAACCCTAACATTTCGATGTTGTGCCTCTTTTTAATACATGAATAAGTAGTGGATCGAAATGTCTAAGATTAAATGGCAACGTGAAAAAGAATTATTCACAAACGGTCACAAATATCGGTATTTATTTTTTGTCATCTGGTGTGCTATCATCGTTGAACGATCTATCGTGGGTTTAACAGTTTTGTTATCTCCGACCATGACAATAGTCTCATGGCGGCGTGACAAACCTTGCAACTTCCAGCACGATATAAAACAACTCTGGTAAAGCGCATGAGCCTGTACTCCGACAACCTCATTTGTGCCTGATTTTTTGCCTATTTGGGCGTATATCATACTTTTTCGTCGGAGTTACAGGAGTCTAAGGTGTTCAATATCATGAGCCACATTGCTAATCCATCTAAATATACCCGTCGTTATCATCCACGCCATTCTCTAGCGCAATATATTATCAATCAAATAGAGTCGCTTGAGCTGCGCCCGCAAGATATCGTCAAGCAAATGGGCTATCCTCTTAAACATACTATACCTGCCTATGACCGTCTGCGCCATGTACTGTCGAGCAAATTCCTTGGACTTGATGGTAGCTATATGGACAAACACTTTACCGCTGATGAGTTTTTAGCAAAACTGTTTGCTGTACTTGAGATACCATATCAACCATTCGCAGAAGATATTGCGCAGATTAAATATGACTTGGCGAATCACTCTAACACGCTACCTAGATATAGCTTACGAGCGGAAGTAGATTTTACATTTACGAGTGCTGATAACTGGCTGTCTCGTGGCGCGGCTTCACGTTTTGCCCAAGTACACTTGCCTAGCGGTTTTGCCAAATTAGACGATGCTGCCCGTAAATCAGTGATTCAAGACAGCATCTGCGAGCATTATCAGCAGTATGAGGGCAGTTTGCCATACGACGGTATCATCAAAGGCTATCGACTGACTATTGAACAAGATAATCAAGTGGTTGACCATGCAGAATATGGATTGCCAAAATCTAGCAGTATCTAACATGCGGTGAGTATATGAATGGTGTAATAATTTAAGCTCATCGACTCAGAAGCCTCAGTATAAAAAAGCCCCACGATAGAGTGGGGCTTTTTAGTTTTTTACGTTATGTTTTCTTGTAAGAGTCAAACACTGCTAAATATCAGTTTTATAAAATTCATTTTAAGCCTCAGGCTTCAGGTTTAGAGATGGCGCGCCATAAAATCACAAATAGTGCATCAAACTCTGCATTTAATGGTGTTTCTGTTTGGCGAATGGTATGCATTAAACCAAGTCGACTGATTAACCCCATAAACACATCGAACAGTATGTGCAAAGGAACAGTGTCATTGAGCACCCCACGATTTTGTCCATCTTCTAGTACCGCTAAAAACGCGCCAATTAACTCTTTGTTTTCATAGATTGCGATATTGCGTATACGCGAGGCCGAGACAGAAGACAGCACCATCACCGCATCTGGATGCGAGTCTACAAAATCAAAGCAGACCCACAGTGTCTTACGTAGACGATCTTGTACGCTATCAATCCCTTGCAGATGATCCATAATTCGAGCGGCTAATCTGCCGAGTACAATATCCATAATGGTATAAAACAGCGTTTGCTTATCCCCGAAGTACTTGTAGAGCGTTTGCAAAGAAACGTTTGCAGACTTTGCAATTTGCGCCATCGTCACCTCATTAGCATCAAATCCTGCAAAGACCTTACGAACAGCTTGCTCAATTTTATCCAAAGTTGCGGGCCGCATATCGGATAGGGGCGTTAGAGATCGAGTTTGCGTAAAGCTATCTGACTGATTAAAGGTTTTCATATTTATCGCTTCTTAAAGTATTGGCTATTTGATACGCCCTACCAGTTAAATGATTTGCTCGATAATTTAACATGATTAAATTAATAAGTAATGTAGATTACCATTTTTATTTAATTTATTGCGAAGTGGTTTTTCGTAGCCTAGTATAAGACTCATATATTAATAAATACAAAGAATTTATCGTATATCTACAACGGTAATATAAATTACCATAATTTACAAAATGGCTTAGATATAGTCAGTTCAATATAATTTCGATACAAGGAAACCGAGTGCAAGTTATACATTAGTATGCTTAGCGAGGATGACGATGTAGCGGACTTATATAGACTTGACTATATAGTTGTTATTCACTCCACCTTGTCAAGGATAGACATTATGAGTATCGAAAAATTCACCCCAAACTGGATGACCGAAGAGCATCAGATGGTGCACGACAGCGCCTTAAAAATGTTTCAATCTTGGGATCCCAAAGATGAGCGGTGGCGTAAAAATGGCATGATTGATCGCGATGCGTGGGAAGAGGCGGGCGAGATGGGGTTTTTGTGTGCGGCGATACCAAGCGAGTATGGTGGCGGCGGCGGCGATTTCGGTCATGAAGCGGCACTTATCTACGCTCAGATAGAGGCCAATCAATCAGGATTTGGCGGTATGGTGCATTCAGGTATTGTCGCGCCTTATGTTTTAGACCACGGTACTGAAGAACAAAAACAAGCGTGGCTACCCAAAATGGCAACGGGCGAATATATCGGCGCTATCGCCATGACCGAGCCTGGTACTGGCTCCGACCTACAAAACATCAAAACCTATGCGGTAAAAGATGGTGATGACTACATTATCAATGGTTCTAAGACTTTTATCACCAATGGTCAGCACGCTAATCTTATCCTATTAGCATGCAAAACAGACCGTGAAAAAGGCGCACAAGGCGTCTCACTTATCATCGTAGAAACGGACAAAGTAGAAGGGTTTGAGCGTGGACGCAATCTCGATAAAATTGGTTTGACGTCGCAGGATACCTCAGAGTTGTTCTTTAGCAATGTACGTGTGCCACAAACTAACCTGTTGGGTACGGTAGAAGGTATGGGCTTTATACAAATGATGCAGGAGTTGCCGCGTGAGCGTTTAATCATTGCGCTATCCGGGGTTGGCTCGATGAAACTTGCTATCAATCTAACCCTAGATTATGTAAAAGGGCGCGAAGCCTTTGGCAAACCTATTTGGAAGTTTCAAAATACCCGCTTTAAGATGGCGGAATGCTATGCTGATTATCTCGCTGCCAGCACCATGTGTGATGCAGCAGTCGATGCGATGTTAGAGGGCAAACTGTCTGTACCGCATGCCTCATTAATCAAATACTGGGTTACCGAAAAACAGTGCGAGGTCATCGACGAATGCGTGCAGCTATTTGGTGGCTATGGCTATATGACAGAATATCCTATCGCTCGTTTATATGCTGATGCGCGCGTGCAAAAAATCTATGGCGGTACCAATGAAATTATGAAAGAGCTGGCTTCACGCTTTATGTAGACGCTTATATTATAAGACTACGATAATTACTGTTTATTTAAAAAATAAAAAAAGGATTTTTTATGACTGAGACTGCTTATATTTATGATGCGATCCGCACGCCACGTGGCAAAGGAAAAAAGGACGGCTCTCTTTATCAGGCATCACCGATTTGGCTGACGCGAACTTTGTTAAAGGAGATGCAACAGCGCCACAAATTGGATACCAGCTTGGTAGATGATGTGGTACTTGGCTGCGTGACGCCAGTGGGCGAGCAAGGCTCTGATATTGCGCGTATCGCTGTGATTGACGCTGGCTGGGCACAAAGTGTGGCAGGTCTTACTTTGTCTCGCTTTTGTGCCTCTGGTTTAGAGTCTATCAATTTAGCTGCTGCCAAAGTCATGTCAGGTATGGAAGACATGGTAGTGGCAGGCGGTGTTGAGTCTATGAGCCGTGTGCCTATGGGCTCTGATGGCGGTGCTTGGTACATGGATCCGCGTGTCAATGAAGCGACGCATTTCGTACCGCAAGGAGTGGGTGCAGATACCATCGCAACGCTCAAAGGCTTTAGTCGTAGTGATGTCGATGCCTTTGCCACCGAGTCGCATCGCCGCGCTGCCAATGCTTGGGGAAAGGGCTACTATGATAAATCGGTTGTCCCTGTCACCGATATCAATGGCATGATGCTATTGGATAAAGATGAAACCATCCGTCCTAATACCAATGTCGAGACCTTAGCTGGGCTAAAACCTTCCTTTATTATGCCGGGAAAAATGGGCTTTGATAGTGTGATATTAGACAGATATACCACGATCGAAAGCGTCAATCATGTGCATCATGCAGGTAACTCCTCTGGCATCGTCGACGGGGCAGCAATTTGCTTGATTGGTAGCGCGGCAGCTGGTCAAAAAGCAGGGCTAAAACCACGTGCCAAAATCACGATGGCCTCAGTCATTGGCTCAGAGCCTGCCATTATGCTGACAGGTCCGACACCAGCTTGCCAAAAAGCCCTCGATAAAGTGGGCATGCAAGCCTCTGATATAGACCTTTGGGAAATTAACGAAGCCTTCGCTGCTGTCCCGATGAATACCGCTGATGATTTTGGCATCTCGCTTGATATTGTCAATGTCAACGGTGGTGCAATATCCATGGGTCATCCGCTTGGGGCAACGGGCGCGATGCTCATGACGACCGTCCTTGATGAGTTAGAACGACGCGACCTAAAGACCGCTATGATTACGCTATGTGTGGGTGGTGGTATGGGTATTGCCACCATTATCGAGCGCGTTTAACTTTTTCTAAAATAGACCTGAAAACCAATTAGACTAAAACGCAATATACAAAGAATCATTTAAGGGGTAAAAATGATGAAAAATAACCAGACAGCTAACCAAACAGCAGATAGCGTAACAGCCATTAATGAATTAGAAAACTTCTCTGCCCAACGTGACGATGCAGGCATCGTCACTGTGATGATAGATCAAAGCAAGCGCAAAATGAATGTCATCGGTGATGGTTTTACCGAATCGTTCGCCACGATAGTCGATAGTTTCATTAATGATGACGCAGCTACAGGCTTGATACTCACATCAGCCAAAAACACCTTTGTGGTTGGCGCAGATATCGATCAATTGAACCAGATAAAGACAGCCGAGCAAGCATTTGTACTGACCGAAAAGTTAAAAGGGAGTTTGCGTACACTTGAAACATCAGGTAAACCTGTGGTCGCTGCTATGACAGGAACCGCACTAGGCGGCGGTTTAGAGCTTGCACTGGCATGTCATTATCGTATTGCCATTGATACACCCAAGACCAAGCTAGGTTTGCCTGAGGTGAAACTGGGCTTGCTACCTGGCGGCGGCGGTACGCAGCGTTTGCCTCGATTGGTCGGTATTCAAGCAGCACTGGAGCTGATGACTCAGGGTAAAGAATTACGACCATCTACGGCAAAAGACATTGGACTTATTGATGCGACCGCTACTGATCGAGCAGATATGCTGAAGCAAGCAAAAGACTGGATTCAAAATAATCCAAGTGCGCAGCAGCCATGGGATAGAAAAGGCTTTAAAATCCCCGGCGGTGATAGCAAGCACCCTAGCGTCGTACCGATGTTCTCTATCGCACCTGCTATGGCCAATCAAAAATCACATGGCAACTATCCTGCGATTACTCACATTATGTCTTGTGTGTTTGAGGGCTGTTTAGTAGACATCGATACAGGGCTTGAGACTGAGTCACGTTATTTCGCAGCTTGCGTGATGTCTACTGAATCTAGAAACATGATCAACACCTTATGGACTCAGCTGAATAGCATCAAAAAAGGTCAGTCTCGTCCTCAAGGATTTGAGCGAACCCAAATTAAAAAGGTCGGTATCTTGGGCGCTGGCATGATGGGCGCTGGCATTGCTTATGTCACTGCCAAAGTAGGTATAGACGTTGTCTTATTGGACACAGAAATTGTCAATGCTGAAAAAGGCAAAGCGTATTCTACGAATATTTTAGATAAGGCCATTAGCCGAAAGCGCGCTACCGAAGAGAAAAAACAAGCCCTCCTAGAACGCATCACGCCAACAGTTTCTTACGATGATTTGGCAGGTTGCGATCTTATTATCGAAGCAGTGTTTGAAAACCGAGAAATTAAAGCCAAGTGTACCCAGCAAAGTGAAGCAGTGATTTCAAACACGGCCGTCTATGCGTCTAATACCTCAACGCTACCGATTACTGGATTGGCAAAAGCCAGTACGCGCCCAAACCAGTTTATCGGTCTGCATTTTTTCTCTCCAGTAGACAAGATGCCGCTCGTTGAGATTATCATGGGCGAGCAAACCGACGATGCAACGTTGGCCAAAGCTTTCGACTATGTTGTGCAAATAGGTAAAACGCCTATCGTCGTCAATGACAGCCACGGATTTTATACTTCGCGAGTATTTGGCACCTATGTATCAGAGGGCATTGCGATGCTAGGAGAGGGTGTGCATCCGCGTAGCATTGAAGTTGCCGGTATGAAAACAGGTATGCCGATGCCGCCGCTAGCATTACAAGATGAAGTGTCGTTAAGCTTGGCGTTACATGTTGGTGAACAGCAGCAAGCGGATATGGCAGCCGAAGGTAAGCCAATCGTAGTGCGTCCTTCTTATGACATACTGAAAACACTGGTCAATGAGCATGGGCGCGAAGGTAAGAAAAATGGCAAAGGATTCTATGACTATCCAACAGAGGGTGATAAGCATCTATGGCCTGAGCTGGTAAATTTATATCCGCCAAAATTGGAGCAACCCTCGCAGCAAGATTTGGTTGATCGTCTGATGTTTATTCAAGCCAATGAATCTGCTAAATGCTATCAGGAAAATGTCGTGCGCTCAGTGGCCGATACCAATATAGGCGCTATCTTTGGTTGGGGGTTTGCACCGCAGCACGGTGGTACACTACAGTTTATCAATGCAATGGGCGTGAGTGCGTTTGTTGAGCGGAGTCGTGAGCTGGCTGCGAAATATGGCGAACGTTTTGAGCCAGCTCAAATCTTGTTAGATATGGTAGCCAAAGGCGAGGCGTTCTCCGATGACTGACATGCATGTATCAAATCATGATCAAATGGGAGACTGTCTACAAGGGTTACGAGTGGTCGATCTGACTCGTAATCTACCTGGGCCATTTGCCACGCGTTTGCTTGCGGATTTGGGCGCGGACGTCCTTAAAATCGAGCCCAAACAAGGCGATCCTGCTCGGGTATTTGGTGAGCTCTTCGCAGCTCTAAATCATGGTAAGACGACCGAAAAGCATGACTTTCATGATCCCAAAGCAATTAAAGTTATAAAAGCACATCTTAAAGAAGCTGATGTGATGCTAGATAGCTTTCGTCCAGGTGTCTTGGTAGAAATGGGACTAGATGCTAAGACCCTGCATGCCATCAATCCAAAGTTGGTAATGGTATCTATTACTGGTTATGGCTTAGCAGACAATTACGCAAAAAAAGGTGCTTACTCAACAGATGGCTCTCAAGTGAATCATGACTGGGCCAATAAGGCAGGTCATGATATCAATTTTATGGCTATGAGCGGTGTACTAGATCAGCTAAGAACAGCGCAGGGTGAGCAGGCTATGCCTAATATCCAGTTTGCGGATTTGGCAGGTGGTAGTGATACAGCAGTGATAGCACTGTTGGCTGCCGTATTTGCCGCGCAGCGTACGGGCAGGGGACGACACATTGCTATTAGCATGACGCACAGTTTGTACAATCATATGGTCATGCCAAAGGTCACAGGCAAACTGATTAATAGCCTTTCAGGCAATGGCTTAAACGACACTCTACTGCCGCAGCATGACTTTTTAGGCGGTGCATTGCCATGTTACCGACTGTACCAAACCGCTGATAAGCGGCATATGGCGGTTGGTTCCTTAGAGTTGAAATTTTGGCAAGGTCTATGTGAGGTATTGGAGCTGCCAGCGCTTAAAGCAATACACTGGCAACTTGGTATTATGCCCAATAGACCTGAGAGTCAAGCCGCGACCAACACAATCGCGGAAAAATTCGCCAGTCAAACGCTTGAGCATTGGCAACGTGTATTTGCAGCAACAGATGTCTGTGTGACCCCTGTGTTGAGTTTGCATGAAGCCAAAGCTCACCCTTTATTTGCGCATCAAAATGAACATCATGCAATATCAGGATGGCAGCAAGTGAATTAGTATGTAAGTAGTCTTAGAGAAAAGAGAAGATGGGTTTAACCCTTGAAGGCGATACCAAGCCGCTGCTGGCTAGTATCGTCTTTTTAGTCTGTATTATTCTGACTGCCTGTCTAAACCAGAGTGATTGAACTTGTATATTTATAACTGTCTATCTAAAATTGCCTGAATAAGAGACAATACGCCCATAAATCCTAAAGTCTTACGGTACTGAAAAATAGTAGCGCGTTCAAAGGCTCTTAGAGATTGAGCAACACAGACATTTAATAAATTTAACTTAAGCAAAAAGGCAGTTCTGAATGACCAAACATAACCCGTATAATTTTTTACCTTTGCAGCCAACAGGTAGAAACGAGACCAATACTGCTAATACCTATGCTCCTGAAGATATGATTAAAATATACGAGCAGCAGTTTCTCATTCAAGTGCCAGAAGAAGAGCTGACCGAGTTTTTGCCAGCGTTAAAAGCATTCTATGATATCGATAACCATACCTTAGATGTCAGTGCCATTATTTTCGATGCAATTGCAGACTCTGCTATCATTTATAATCACAAAATCAAAGTCGGCGACTATCAGATATTAGGTGAGTTGATAGAAGAGGCGATTGAATATGATGAAGACAACAAAAGTGATGAAAGCGCTGAAAATGAAGAGATTCAAGCCTATACATTAGAGTGCCAACGTACATTTTTCATTAATGATGTAGAAATACCTTATCATTTCAACCTATTTATTTATGGTGATGGTTATTCTACTTTAACCAAAAAAGAAACCGTACTAGAAAAAATGTATTGGTTTGTCAGAGGTAGGTTTGAAGAGGATTTATTAGATGATACTGAAGATAATGACAGCTTAGAATCGATTAATGCGCAACTAGCCAGTTTAGGTATTCGTGAAATGGATCTGACGACTGTAGATGAGATAATCAGCTATGTAGAAGGCAGTATTATTGACGATCCAATGGTGGACGAGCTTAATAAGCTATTAGATGATGCTTAGTAGTATGGAGAGCTATTTTGTAAGGTGATTAGTAATTTGGCACACTACAAAAAAGGGCTCTTCAGACTATATACCTAAAGAGCCCTTTTATTTCTACGGTAAAGCACATTTTATATCATTACGAATGCGATGAAATGAAATCTACAATATATCTATTAATGTTTTCTGGTTGCTCACGTGCTACCCAATGGCCGGCCTTTGGAATCATAAATACGCCAGTACGATGAATAACGCCATCAGCATTGCGCGAAATATCTGCTCCCAGCTTTGGCATATGATCACTCCAGTATTCACGCTCATTTGCTCGAGTGGCGTCTGCCAAATAGTCATCGCTAAACATTATATACATAAGCGTATCAATAAGTGGCTTAGTATTTTGCGCGCCTAAGCCTTCTCCTATAAAGTTCTCTACAAAGGAACAAGGTCCTAAGTCAAGCACCTCAATCAATGAAATAGCATGGTTGGTATGAGTATCTATATCGACGTTTTTAAACTTCGAACGGGTACTTTGTCCTTATTGCCGATCCTCCTAGCTTACAATTCAAATGGTTTTAGATAAATGCTACATCTAATAAACAACTATTTTATGCTCAAAAAATAACGAGTGACTTATGATGAGTTCAGTACTTCTCAGGACAGTAACGGATGCATAAATTGATAGAAGTATTGTGATAGCTTGAAGATACCAGCTGATTTTAAGAAAAAAATTGAACTACTAACTCTTGTTCTTGCTAGCCAAAGTGTAAATAAATAATTATATATTTCTATAAGAAAGTCGAGATGTAAAAATACTGATTAGATAATGTTAATTATGGAGTTAGTCTCACTAATAATGTAAGTGATTGATTAAAATGTTAATATAATTAATCCAATTGTAAATAATGTATAGGATAGGTAAAATTGTGATAGAATGTTTCTATATGACATAAACATTCTTTGTGTAATTCTATAGAAGTTGAACCTATCTTTTTGTAAAGCAGAAGATTTTGTTAGTTACTGTTCATTATTGTGATTTCCTAAAAGGTTTTTATTATGCGGCAATCTTTTAAGTTGTTGAGTGTATCGGCTTTATTGCTTACTACTTTATGGTCTACTGGGTGCGCTACAACGACTATAAATTCTGGTTTACAAGCTGGAGAACTGCCGCCGGTAGGAGACTTTACTGCCGAAAACGGCCTCAAATTCAATATTCAACCGCTTAACCTGACGACTTTGCCACCACCACAAGTAACTCAACCTAACAACGATATTTATCATCTTATTGCTAGCTCCAAGAAGGCCGAATATCGTATTTCTCAGGGTGACATACTCAGTATTAATTTGGTTGGCTACCCAGACATGACGCCTGCCGTAGCCCAAAGTGGTAATAACCCTTATGCGTCAGGTTATCCAGTAGATCAACAAGGGTTTGTACAGTTTCCTTTGGTTGGTAGAGTAAAGGCGGCTGGTTTAAGTGTACCTCAGTTTACCGCCTCTCTGCAGAGCAAACTACAACGCTATCTAAAATATTCAGATCCGCAGGTAAAAGTCATCGATTATCGTGGTAATAAATTCTTTATCGATGGGGAAGTCAAGCAGCCTGGTGAGTTCACTATTGATGATGCTCCTGTATCGCTGTACAGCGCGATATCAAAAGCGGGCGGCGCGACAGAGACAGGTGATTCAAATAGTATTGTCCTTAACCGTAATGGCCGAAACTATGATATCGGGCTACAAACCTTACGTCAAATAGGTTCATCAGGCAATCAAATCTATATTCAGGATGGCGACTCTATTCATGTTAATAGCCAGAGCCGCAATAGAGTCTATGTATTGGGAGAATTCGGTCAGATCGAACCTGTGCCTATATTAGAAGAAGGTCTTAATTTAGCACAAGTTTTGGGTAGCTCTAGAGGTTTGAATTCGGCTACAGCCAATGCAGCAAAAGTATATATCGTACGTGATAACCCAAATTATCAACGTACCAATATTTACTATGTTGATATGCAGACAATTACCAATCTAGCCATTGCTAATCGTTTTGAGATGCAGCCAAATGACATCCTTTATGTCGATCCTACAGGTCTGACACGCTGGAATCGTGTTATCAGTTCGCTATTACCTTCAACTTCTGCCATCCGAACCATCTCCACATTGTAAAGGTCGGTATAGGGATTTAAAGTTATGGCCTTTGACAATATTTTGGTGGTTTGTGTAGGCAATATTTGCCGTAGCCCCATTGCCGAAGCAATACTAAAACAACAATATCCACAGAAAACTATCGATTCTGCTGGAGTGTCTGCTGTGGTTGGTAATGGAGCTGATCCCAATGCTATAACTGTCATGTCAGAGTTGGGTATCGATATGTCGGGACACATCGCCAAACAAATTGATGAAACATTAGTCATGCGTGCAGATTTGATTTTGACAATGTCGGCAAATCAAACGAAGTGGATAACCGAGCGCTGGCCCCATTGCCGAGGTAAAACTTTTAGGATTGGCCACTGGATTGATGAAGATATTGCAGACCCTTATAAGCAAGAAAAAGCAGCATTTGAGACTGCTCGACAAGGTATTGTTTCTAGTCTTGACTTATGGACTGGACAGATTAGCTAAGCGTTTACGACTAATTGTTCGATAACGAGCCTTTAGGTAGACCACTAATAACTTAACATGATGAGTAAGCCGTTATGACTATAGACTCACAGAACGCTTCCAAAGCAAAGATAGAAAAAGATGATGACGAGATTGATCTCATGGCGCTTCTTTTGGTGCTGTTACGCGGCTGGAAGATCGTTCTGTTTTTTGCATTACTGGGACTAGTTATTGGGGTTTTGTATAGCCGTTATGTCAACCCCACCTTTAAATCTGATGCACTTATACAGATTGAAGAAAACAGTCAAGGTATTGCTGCCTTAGGTGAGAGCATATCTGAATTGGTAGGCTCTGAAGCAAGTAAAGCGCAAACAGAAACTGAGCTTATTAGATCGCGTATGATTTTAGAGCCAGTTGTGACGCTATTACACCTACGGATTAAACTTGCTAACCCTAATATTGGTGCATTTGACAAAATCAAAACCGACCGTATTGATACCCAAGTCAATACTCCAGAAGGGGTTTCTTTAGAGAGTGGCAAAGGTCGTACCCAGGTCAGTCAGTTCAATGTATCACGCGCTTATTTAAATCATGAATTTACTTTGACTAAGACTAAAACGGGCTTTGTATTAACAGATGGTTTGGATGACTTTAAGGGTCAGCTTGGTCAAGCGCATAAATTCCGTGGTAGCAATGGTCAGGTTCATATTACGGTCAATGAGCTGCCTGACGATGGTTATCCAGTTACTATCCATAAGCAATCGCTAAAAGCGACGACAGATAGTATCAATAGTGCACTATCAGTCGTTGAGCAAGGGCAGCAAACAGGAGTTATTCAGTTATCTATGACGGGTGATAGTCAAGAGCAAGTCACTAATGTCCTTAATCAAATAGTGCTTTCTTACATTGATCAGAATCAGTCGCGTGGCTCAGAGGAGACCACCAGAACGCTTAACTTTATGGAGACTCAGATTCCAGCGCTCAAAGCTACTTTAGAGAGCTCTGAGGCAACTTTTAACGAGTTCCGTAAAGAGTATGGCACCATCGATGTGGCAAAAGAAGCTGAGCTATTATTGACAGAAAACTCGCAAATCGATACGCAGCTTAATGAGCTGAAGCTGAAAAAAGCAGACCTGACTACGTACTATACCAATGAGCATCCATTGGTAGTACAAATCAACGAGCAATTGGCAGTGCTCAATCGTCGAAAACGAGAGATTGATAATACAATTGCTGGCCTACCTGAAATCCAACGAGATTTCTTGAAGCTATCTGAAGATACAGCTATCAATAGAGAGATTTATCTTACACTCCTCAAAAACTATGAACAGCTTAAAATCGTAAAAGCAGGTCAGATTGGTTTTGCACGTATTATTGATTTGCCTATTAGCACCTATAAAGCCATCGCGCCCAAAAAATTACAAATCATCGTGTTGGCTTTATTATTAGGCGCTATGTTGGGAACAATGCTTGTACTGCTAAAAAATCTATTACGCAATGTGGTCAAAGACCCTGAACGTATAGAGACGAAGACAGGTGTGCCAGTGATTGCCACCATACCGCGTTCTCCTTTGCTATCGAGAATTGGTAAAAGTAAGCAAGGAACTATGCGTTTGTTGGCACACGTAGATCACAGCAGTTTGAGCTATGAAGCTATTAAAAGCCTTAGAACCAGTCTGATATTTTCGATGCCAAACCAACCGAAAAATTCAACTGTATTTGAGGTAATGGGTGGTAGTAATAGTGAGTCTACTCGCCCGGCAGGCAAGGTCATCCTGATTGCTGGTGAAAGTCCAGGCGTTGGTAAGTCATTTATCAGTGCCAATTTATCAGAGGTTTTTGCGCAGCTAAATAAAAAAGTACTGGTGATAGATGGCGATATGCGTCTGGGCGAGCTACATAAGATGTTTAATTTGAGCCAAGATAATGGGTTGGCTGACTATCTGGTCGAAGGACGTGGTCGCCTAGGCAAGGTTGATACTACTTCAATAGCACAGCCTACCAGTGAATTAAACATCAAAAATTTCATTCATCCAACAGGCGTGGATGACATCGATTTTATACCGCGTGGTCGACACCCTCACAATCCAGCTTCGCTACTAATGAGTGACAGATTCACTCAACTGATGACAACGCTAAAAACACACTATGATTATATCGTTATCGATTCACCACCAGTACTTGCAGCCTCAGACGCAGTTATATTGGCGCAGAGTGCAGACAAAGTGCTGATGGTGGCGCGTTATGATAAATCGATAGTAGGGCAGGTCACATACGCTGTCAAACAGATGCATAAAGCCAATATGCAGGTAGATGGCATTATTCTCAATGATGTACAAAGAGGTCTGATGGACAAATATAGCTATCATTATAATTATGCGTATGGCGACACTAAGTAGCTAGTAGCATCTAGTAGGTAATCTATAGGTAGGCATTAATAAGTAATAAGTATTTAAGCAAATCTTATCTTTGATTATGTTCATAGTTAAATAGTTGGAAATTATGTCGATACAATCAGACTTGAATGATAACACTCATCCTTTTTCTAACAAGAAATATATTAAGGCTAGAAATCGTTGGTTGCGTAGTCATGCGCAATGGTTACTATCCCTGCCACGGGGTATCAAGCGTAGTATATTGATCAGTGCTGACTTGCTAATGTCTATGCTGTGTTTATTTTTAGCAGTGGCATTACGATACGGTTATATCGCCAATCATATTAGCCCTATAGCGCTACTCTTATACGCAATGATTCCTGTTGTAGGCTTGTACGCAATAGGTTTTTATAAGGGGGTATCGCGAGTCTTCTTTGATACGGTGATGCGCCATGTATTGCAGTTGTTTGTGTTCATTATTTTGGCCTATCAGCTCATTATCTTCTCTGATTGGTTGCCAGCAATACCACGCTCAACGCCTATTATTTATCTATTCTTACTGTTTATTTGGTTGTGGAGTAGCCGGCTTACTATCAAAGAGCTTTTGGCAAGCTGGCAGGGTAAGCTCCGCAGTCGTGACAAGCGCTATGGTACTTATGAAAATGTCATCATCTATGGTGCAGGTTCTGCTGGTAAAGAGTTATTTGAGGCGCTACAGCATTCGCATAAATATTGCATCGTAGGTTTTGTTGACGATAACGCCCAGCTTAGTGGCGCTTATTTTGGTGGTAAAAGAATATACCACGCCAATGAGCTGATCGACGTAGTAGAAAACTTAAATGTGGCGCAGGTATTTTTGGCACTACCGTCTGTTAGCCTCACAAAGCATCGTATGATCATTAACAAACTGGCCAATGTACCAGTGAAAATCAAGCAGCTACCAAGCTTGCATGAGATTGCTGATGAAAAGGTAACGGTTAGTACCATGCGTCCGGTAGATATTCTTGATGTACTAAACCGACAGACAGTTGAACCAAACCAGCACTTATTGCAGCAGAATATAACTGGTAAATGTGTACTAGTGACGGGTGCTGGCGGCTCTATCGGTAGTGAGCTGTGCCGCCAAATTATCAAAAACAAACCAAGCTGCCTAGTACTATACGAGTTATCAGAATTTGCCTTATATAGCATTCATCAAGAGCTTATTGCCAAAGTCGCGAGCAAAGAGCGTTATGCAGGTATCAAGGTCATTGCTATTCTCGGTAATGTAACCAATGAAGCTAACCTGATACGAGTACTCAAGGATCATAGTATCCAAACGGTTTATCATGCTGCGGCGTATAAACATGTGCCTATCGTTGAGCACAATCCATTTGAAGGTGTTATCAATAATGCTAAGGGCACTTATCACTGTGCTCGGGCAGCCATCGAAGCTCAGGTTGAGATCTTTGTAATGATCTCTACTGACAAAGCGGTAAGACCGACCAATGTGATGGGCGCATCTAAACGCTTAGCAGAGCTAGTATGTCAAGGTCTAAGCCAATCGATAGGGCAGAATACTGAGCAAAAAACCGCCCAAATAGTGGGTGGTAAGACGCGTATAAGTATGGTGCGCTTTGGTAATGTGCTTGGTTCATCTGGATCGGTTGTACCGCTATTTACCAAACAAATAGAGCAAGGTAATGCTATTACAGTGACTCACCCAGACGTCACTCGCTACTTTATGACGATACCAGAAGCAGCAAATTTGGTGATTCAAGCTGGAGCAATGGCAACGGGTGGTGAAGTGTTTGTCTTAAATATGGGCGCACCAGTAAAAATAGTGGATCTAGCCCATCGAATGATACGTCTAAGTGGCTATGAGCCTAAAGACAGTAGCAATCCAGATGGAGATATAGAGGTCATATTCACAGGTCTTAGACCAGGTGAAAAACTGTATGAAGAGCTGATCATTGGTGAAGATAACGTACAAAAAACCTCTCATCCCCTTATCATGCAGGCGTTCGAAGACAGTTTTCCGTTAAGCGAGATTGAAATAGTGTTGTCTGAACTTATTAACAAAGCACAATATCATGATGTCAGTTGGCTAAAGCAACAGTTTAAGCATTTTGTAGTAGGTTATCAATCGGTTTCATAATCAGACATTTTAGTAAAACTCTTCGAAAACAGAATTAAATTTTTATAAGGTGCTTTCTATGATTCTATTAACGGGCGGGGCAGGTTACATAGGTTCCCATATGCTACTGAAATTACTAGAATCGAATCATAAAGTAGTTGTTTTAGATAATCTATTAAATAGTAGCTACGAGTCTATCAAGAGAGTCGAAGCTCTAAGTAATAAACAATGTATATTTGTTGAAGGTAATATAAGAGATAGTGAATGCCTGAATAGTATTTTTAATAAATATAATATCGACGCTGTCCTCCACTTTGCAGGTCTAAAAGCAGTAGGTGAAAGTACTGAAAAGCCATTGTTGTATTTTGATAATAATATTAGCGGAAGCTTACAGTTATTGATGTCTATGCAAAAATACAGCGTAAAGAAAATAGTATTCAGCTCTTCTGCTACTGTATATGGCGATCCAGACGAATTACCAATTTCTGAAGAATGCCCTATGTCTATGCCTACGAACCCTTACGGCTATACAAAAATGGCGGTAGAGCAAATGCTAATGCAGGTAGTAGAATCTGACCCTACCTGGTCAGTAGCTACGTTGAGGTATTTTAACCCAGTTGGCGCACATGATAGTGGCATGATAGGTGAAGATCCTAATGGTACTCCCAATAATCTTTTGCCCTATATCGCTCAGGTTGCAGTTGGTAAAAGAGATAAACTCTTTGTTTATGGTAATGATTATGCTACCTATGATGGGACAGGTATACGCGATTATATACATGTTATGGACTTGGTTGAAGGACACTTAAGCGCATTAGATTATATAGTCAACAATCTAGGATACCATGTATGGAATCTAGGAACTGGTAGTGGTCATTCTGTTTTAGATATGGTGAAAGCCTTTGAAAAAGCCAGTAATACTAACATCCCCTATCAAATTGTAGAGAAAAGAGCTGGTGATATTGCTAGTTGTTATGCTGATGCGACTAAAGCTCATCAACAATTAAATTGGTTTGCTCAAAGGTCTATTGAGGACATGATGGAAGATACTTGGCGATGGCAATCTAAAAACCCTGATGGTTATACTAATTAGTAATATCTATTGATTAATAGATATTATAGAGAGAACACTTATGCATCATATTAAAAATTTAAAAATAGCGGTGATTGGCCTTGGTTATGTTGGTTTGCCACTAGCAGTTGAATTCGGTAAGCATCACTCAGTTGTCGGCTTTGATATCAATACTGATCGTATAGCTGAACTAATATCAGGTACAGATCATACTTTAGAAATAAATAATGAAGAGTTATCTCAAGCAACACATTTGAGTTTCAGTTCAGAAATAGCGGATCTCCAGGAATGCAATTTCTTTATTGTGACTGTACCAACACCTATCGATGAGTATAAACAGCCAGATCTCACACCATTAGTGAAAGCATCCGAAGCTATCGGTAGCTTGCTTAAAAAAGATGACATAGTTGTTTATGAATCTACTGTATACCCTGGCGCAACTGAAGAGGTATGTATTCCAGTATTGGAGCATGTTTCTGGACTTATCTTTAATCAGGACTTTTATGCAGGATATAGTCCTGAGCGTATCAACCCAGGAGATAAGGAACATAGAGTTACTAATATTTTGAAGGTAACTGCAGGTTCTACACCTGAAGTCGCAGACTTCATCGATAGTGTATATAACTTGATTATTACCGCTGGTACACATAAAGCACCAAGCATTAAAGTAGCAGAAGCGGCTAAGGTCATTGAGAATACCCAACGCGATGTCAATATTGCGCTGATCAATGAGCTAGCGGTGATCTTTAATAAGATGAATATCGATACAGAGGCGGTGTTAGAGGCTGCTGGTACTAAGTGGAACTTTTTACCGTTTCGTCCGGGTTTAGTTGGCGGTCATTGTATCGGTGTCGATCCGTATTATCTCACCCATAAAGCGCAAGCTATCGGCTATAATCCTGAGATTATTTTAGCTGGTCGTCGTCTAAACGATAGTATGGGCGAATATGTGGTGACGCAATTGGTCAAGACTATGATCAAAAAGCGTATTCAAGTCGAAGGCGCGAGAGTACTCATTTTAGGTTTGAGCTTTAAAGAGAACTGCCCTGATGTACGTAATACCAAGGTCATCGATATTGTCCATGAGCTACAAGAGTACAATATCGAAGTCGATGTTTATGATCCTTGGGTAGATACCGCAGAAGCTCAAAGAGAGTACGGCATCACACCTACTAGTACGCCTGCGATCGATAGCTACGACAGTATCATCCTTGCCGTGGCTCATAGTGAGTTTGTCGATATGGGTGTCGCACACATTCGCAGCTTAGGTAAAGCCAATCATGTGCTCTATGATTTGAAGTATGTGTTTGCTAAAGAAGATACAGATATCCGTCTATAAGCTAAAGCTAACTTAGAACAGCATATGAGAAATACTATGACAGCAACAACCTATAATCAAGTCAAAGAAACATTAGTCCAGACGCCTAAAACGTGGCTAATCACTGGGGTAGCAGGCTTTATCGGCTCCAATCTACTTGAGACACTACTATTGTTAGAGCAAAAGGTAGTGGGTCTAGATAACTTCGCCACTGGCTTTCAGCATAATCTCGATGAAGTGCAGGGCGTGGTCAGCGTGGAGCAGTGGTCAAGGTTTAGCTTTATAGAGGGTGATATCTGTGAGCTAGCCGATTGCGAGCAAGCATGCGCAGGTGTTGATTATGTGCTGCATCAAGCGGCGCTCGGCTCAGTACCGCGCTCTATTGCTGATCCAATCAACACTAATCACACTAATATTTCAGGATTCTTGAATATGTTAGTGGCTGCTCGCGATGCTCAAGTATCGAGTTTCACATATGCGGCAAGTAGCTCAACGTATGGTGATCATCCGGCATTGCCAAAAGTAGAAGATGCTATTGGTAATCCATTATCTCCTTATGCGGTGACCAAGTATGTCAATGAGCTATACGCAGACGTATTTGCGCGTACTTATAACTTCAATACTATTGGCCTACGTTATTTTAATATCTTTGGCAAGCGTCAAACGCCAGACGGTGCCTATGCAGCGGTGATTCCAAAGTGGACAGCGGCGATGATCTCGGATAATGAGGTATTCATTAATGGTGATGGTGAGACTAGTCGCGATTTTAATTTCATTGAAAATGCAGTACAGGCTAATATCTTAGCCGCGACTGCTACCGATGAAGCTAAAAACGAGGTGTATAACGTGGCGGTGGGTGGACGTACCACGCTTAATACACTATTCACAGCGTTACAAGAGAATCTAGCGCTCAATGGGGTGACTTATACTCAAGATCCTGTATATAAAGATTTTCGAGAAGGGGATGTACGTCATAGTCAGGCCGATATCAGTAAGATACAGAAGGCATTAGGCTATGCACCGCAGTTTGATATTGTTAAGGGTATTGAGAAAGCGATGCCTTGGTATGTCGAAAGCTTAAATAAAAGGTGTTAGTTAGCATCATTTTTCCAAGCATCATAGGTTTGACATACTTTTAATTTGGATTTCAATAATGCCTTCTGCAGTATTTTCATCTATACAGAGCATAGTAAAAAGACTCAAATCTAGCAATTTTATTCGAGATGTTGCTATGGTGGGCGGAGGTATTGCTGCTGGACAAGCCATAGCTTTGGCATTTATGCCGTTTCTTACACGTTTATATGGCCCTGAATCCTTTGGCATTGCCGCTGCGTTTGCTGCAATCGTTAATATCATTACTCCAATCTCTACTATGGGTTATGCAAATGCTATCGTCATGCCTGAGAGTGATGAGGATGCAGCAGCAGTAGCAAGATTATCCATATTATGTGGTTTGATCATTGCACCTCTTTCACTGATCTTAGTTCACGTAGGAAAACCTTGGTTGGCAGTATGGACAGGTATGGAGAAAGCGCCTGAGATGCTGTATCTAATACCATTAACGTTAGTAGTAGGCGCCTTTCTATCTGTCGCAAATCAATCTGCTATTAGAGCAAGTCTTTTTAAAGCTAAAGCTCGAGCCTATGTAGAAAGCAAGCTGTTTACAGATACTAGCAAGCTTATTGGAGGGCTGCTTGCACCGTCTGGATTGCTACTTATCTTACTTACAATAGTAGGGCAGTTTACAAATTTTTTGATGCAGATGCTAAGAGTACCTAGAAAAGGTGTTTTAAAGATAAGTAACTGGTTTGGTACAGATGGTGTTCGTAATGCAGCCATAGAGCAACGTGACTTTGCTATATATCGTATGCCACAGAGTGTGCTCAGAGCTTTCTCTATAGGTCTACCTGTACTAATGCTAACAACATTATTTGGAGCAGGGGCTGCTGGGCAGTATTCATTAGTGTTACTGCTCTTAAGTGCGCCAGTAATGCTTTTAGGACAATCAGTAGGCGAAGTTTTTTATCCAAAAATAACTAGGGCAATTAGTAACAGGACAGGAAATGCCTTCATTTTGATTAGTAAGGCTGCACTAGTTTTATTTTCAGTTGGAGCAATTCCTTTTGGCTTTATTGCTCTTTTCGGTGATGTATTTCTACCTTGGGCTCTTGGTAGTGAGTGGAAAATTGCAGGTCAGTATTCACAATGGGTTTCTTTGTGGATGATTGCTATGCTAGCTGTTCAACCAGCAGTTGCAGCCATGCCCGCATTAAAAATGCAATCTACCCTACTTGTATATGAGGTAATGATTACTTTTGGTCGAGTTGGTGCTCTTTATATTGGTAATTGGAACAATAGTGACATTCTTGCAATAGCATTGTTTTCTATTATAAATGCCATTGGATATTTAAGTTTATTGTTATTTGTAATAATAAAATCTAAAAAAAGTGACGAGGCATCAAATGCGTAAAATAATTAAAAGATTAATACCCTTGAATGTAAAGCAATCTTTATCTGCTCACATTCACAAAAAATATTTTTCTTTGCCAAAAAATAAGCGTTGCTTCATTTTTCTTGCGGCAGACTATGGCAATATTGGCGATATCGCCATTTCTCGCGCTCAAAAACAGTATCTTGAAAATGTGCTCACTGGATATGAGGTCATTAGTATACCTATTAGTCAGACAAGATTTGTGCTCAGTTCGATCAAGAAGCAGATAAAAAATGAAGATATGGTTACCATCATTGGTGGTGGTAATATGGGTGGCATTTATCCTGATATCGAAAAGTTACGACAGTTAGTTATCGAGTCTTTTCCTTCTAATCGTATTGTCTGTTTTCCACAGACGCTGGATTGGGATGATTCAGCTAAATCTAAGCGTGCGTTAAAAACTATCGTAAAGAAGTATGCTAAGCATCCAGATATACACATTTTTGCAAGAGAATCTATTACACATAACAAGCTCATCGAGCTCTTTAATAAATATAACAATGTCAATATTGGTTTAGTGCCAGATATTGTAATGAGTGCGTCGGCAGAGTCGCTTGGTGCTACAGATGGTTTAGAAGCCTCAGGTATTCTAAAGTGCCTACGAAATGATAAAGAGATTGCTCTATCGACTACACAGCACGCTATAGTTGACAAGGCTTTAGCTGATACAGGTTATGAAATTACGAAGACTGATACTCATGCTGGTGGCTCACAACTAGATAATGATTATTGTGCAACACTCTTGTCAGATAAACTGAACCAATTCCGTGCAGCCAAGCTAGTAGTTACTGACCGTCTACACGGTATGATATTATGCTTACTATCAGGTACGCCGTGTTTGGTACTACCAAACTCTAATCACAAAATTAGACAAACTCATTTAGATTGGCTGAGCGATCATCCGAGACTTGTTTTTTTAGAATTAGAAGAAATCAGTCATATTGATGAAGCAATCTATAACCTCTTATCAGTGCCTAAAGGCAATCTAAATAACTCTCCAGTTAATATAGCGGCATATGCCGATCTGAGAAAAGTGCTAACCAATATATGAATACTATAAAAGAACCGTTAGTGAGCGTTATCGTTCCAGTATATAACGTAGAAACTTACATCGATGACTGTCTCAACTCTATAAAGCAGCAGACATATAAAAACCTTGAAATTATCGTAGTTGAAGATTGCTCAACTGATGGTTCTAGAGAAGCGATTGACTTTCATCTTGTAGATGAGCGTATAAAAATAATTCAACATAAGAAAAATGGTGGTCTATCTGCGGCACGTAATACAGGTATCGACTTTGCGACAGGCGAATATATGATGTTCGTCGATTCTGACGATATTATAGACTTAAATTTGGTAAAGGCTGGTTTGACATCAGCATTAAGCTGTGCTGCTGATGTTGTACTGTTTAAGTCTAAAACCTTTCAAGATGGCCAGCCAGTACAAATAGTTCCAGAGATAGAAAGTAGAAGCAATCACTGTAAGCCTATGACGGAAGTAGATTATTTTAAATATCCACATTTTGCTTGGCTAAAGTTTATGCGTACTGAGTTAGTACGTAATAAAAGGTTAAAGTTTCCGGTAGGGCAATATTATGAAGACTGGCCGTTCCATTGGGAAACAGGGTTTGCTGCATCTAAAATTGTTGAAATTGATAACGGTTATTATCATTATCGTCAACGCGGTGACTCTATTACTGGGTCAGGTGATCGTAAACTTCTACATATATTCTCATCACATGGGTTAGTTGCGAATATAACTGAACAGTATTCAACATCGTTGCCAGTTAAAATAGTTCTAGCGAATAAGATTCACAGTGGGATTTGGTTTGTATTAACTACAATAGATACCCAGTATCTTGAAGAAGCTGTTATAAAAGCAAAACAACATACTGAAAAGATGAGTAAGTATCGTGCCTATAGCTCACCCTCTCCTAAAATACGACTTTTACTTTTAAGTTTAAGGCTGCACGTACGCATAGCTGCTCCTGTTATCGAAGCTATGCGTAAGAGTCTTAATCAAATTTCTTCAGCACGTCGCAAAGCTCGCCGTTAACTTTGCTTATTCTTTTTAAATAATAAACTATGAAATAGAGTATCTAATGGCAAATTACATCTTTATAAAAACGCGGCAACCAACAGAACAGTCAAAAATTATTGATAAACTTGAACAGGTATGCTGTCTATTAGAGCCTACGATTATCAAAAATAAAAGCCAAAATACGGCAAAAATATGGCCAGAAGATGCTAATGGTTTTTATGCCATACAGAATAGTGAAGGTGTTGCTGGACCTGAAGATAATGCATTAGTTATTGGCTGGATAGACCAAACTGATAATAAAGTAAAATCTTATAGTTCTAACGCTGATGGCTCCTATGCTGTCATCACAAATAAAAATGATGAAGTATCATTTTTTTGTGATCAGTTCGGATCGCGAACATTATGGTACTACTATGATGAAAATATATTAATAGTATCTACATCACAGCGTGCCATCGTAGCTTTGAAAAGCACCTTTAAGTTAAATCAAGCAGCAATTGCTTGGTATTTATCTTCTGGTTGTCAAGGGCCGTTTATATCTTGGGATCAGGAGGTTATACAAGCACTTCCAAATTTAGAATATAAACTGGGCGTTGGTAACTGGAGTTTTGACTCGATACAGAAGCGGGGTATGTCTCTACCGTGTTCTGGTAGTACTAAACTAAGTGAGTATCTCAAAATATACGAAAAGCAAGTTACAAAATCACTCAAAAAAATTATTAATGAGTATGCTAACGATCAAGTCTTACTCCCTCTATCTGGTGGATTAGATAGTCGACTATTACTAGCACTTAGTAAAAAGGCTGGTTTGATTGATAAATTAACGCTTGCTAATTGGGGTGTATTTAACAAAGGAAAAAAATTTGACGATACAGCCGCAGCAGAACGCGTAGCCAACTCTTACAAAAAAGAATTATTGATTCTGTCTTTGCCTACCAAAGTTAGTGATTATGATCAGGTACTCGATCGCTTTACAGAAACAAGTGAAGGGCGTATTGATCATTTTAATGCATTTACAGATAGCTTCTATATGTGGGGTGATTTTTTCAAGCGCGGTTATCGAATAATCGTAAGAGGTGACATTCCTTATACAGAAGGGTTAGATATTAATCCTGCTCAAGCTAGAATGCATCAAGGTTTGCAGCTACTAGCTGACTATATAAATATAAAAGATTTTATTGGTATGGAAGAGTACATCCAACTACAGAACAATAGTAAAATTAAGATAGAGTGTTTAGATGGAGAGTCTTTAGTGAGGTGGAGAGACCGTCTTTACGTCAGCTATCGTGTTCCAATGATAATATCTGCATTTTCACAGCAAATAAGTGGCTTTGTAGAAAATAGAGCACCTATGTTTAATTGGTCGCTATATGAGCTTTATATGGGATTGCCTGACAAAGAAAAAGGGAATAAACGCCACATTCAAAAGCTCTGGAAAAAGTACGATCGTAGTGGTGTATCTTTTAAAGCAGTAGGTTCTCTAAATTCAATGAATTCGTATTTTGATAGTATATGTGGGCATGAATATCTGTTGCATAAGCTACTAGAGGTTAAAAAAACTGGCTATTTTCATCCAGATTTGATTGATTCTGTTCAACATATTCTTTCAAAGCGATCAATAAATGATGGGTCAAAATCAACAATCGTTCTAGTGCGTCAAGCAGTGAAAAGACTACTGTCTGATTACTTACCTGCGACACCTAAAGCTTACCTAAAATCAAAAAGCTCTCAAAGAATATCAGCGACTACGCTTGCATATCGAATTGTTATGATAGATAAGATTATTTCTATGTATGAATCTGATGCAGGATATCTTGAGGTAAATAAATAATGACTCCACAACGTATTGTACACATAGTAGGTAAAATGGATCGTGCTGGTGCAGAAACGATGCTAATGAATCTGTACCGTAATATAGATCGTACTCAAATTCAGTTTGACTTTATAACTTTTACAGATAGAGAAGGCGATTATGACGCTGAGATAACTCAAATGGGCGGCAAAATAATTCCCATATTGGCTAATAATCCTATTCAACGCATGTTAAAACTTCAAAAGTTTTTGAAAAGGCGTCCTGAATATACAATTGTCCACGCGCATATGTTATTAAGCAATGCGTTTCATTTATTAGCTGCAAAGGGTGCTGGAGTTAAGCATCGTATTTCACACTCACATAATACGAACAATGGCTATTCTAATACTGCTAAAAAAGCCTATGAGAAGTGGGCACTAATAGTCAATCGTAGAGTATCAACTCATAAAATTGCATGCGGTGAATTAGCTGCTAATTATTTATTTGGTACCACAAAAGATGTATGGCTACTACCAAATGCTGTTGACGTAGAAAATATGATAAAAGTTGCTAATGAATCACAAAATTATATTAGTCAAGAGTTTGGCGATAATAATGTAAAAATAATTCAAGTTGGTCGCTTGAATGAGGTTAAAAACCATAAATTTTCTTTAGAAATTGCGGAAGAGCTAAAAAGTCGTCATATTGATTTTACATTGTATATTATTGGACAAGGGTCATTAGAACAAACACTAAAGGCAAAGGTTATAAATAAGTCACTATCAGATAATGTTAAATTCTTAGGCGTACGAACTGATATTACTGAATTGATGGCTAGTGCGGACTATATGATTATGCCGTCCTTACATGAGGGCTTTCCTGTAGTGTTAGTAGAGAGTCAAACGGTTGGTCTACCAGCATTAGTCTCTGATAAGATATCTACTGAGGTAGACCTGGGATTGAATTTGGTTGATTTTTTATCCCTTGAGTCTGCTAAGGATTGGGTTGATAATCTATTAAGTTCAAGATATTCAGAGCCTACTGAAGAAGAAATAGTGAAAGCATTAGAAATCAATGGATTTGATGCTGTTACTAATGCCCAAAAAATCGCTCAAATTTATGTGAGTTTATAATTCTTTATTTGCTTTTTAAACATATTTTATAGAGGGCTAAAATGCTGCCATATTTATTAGTCCTTAGCTTTGTTATATTTTGGATAGTGCTAGAGCAACAGGCTTTAAGTAGAAAGTCTTTTTGGGTTCCATTAATAGTATTGTCTTTATTTGCAGGTATACGCAGTTTTCGAGTTGGTACAGATTCATGGAATTATACTAAAGACTTTAGAAGTAGTCTAAATATCTATAATTTTCAATTTAATGAATCTGTTGAAATTGGCTACCAATTATTAAAATACACTCTATTGAGTATAACTTATAATTACTTTTGGCTTTTTTGGCTTTCAGGACTGACTATAGTCTATTGTTACCTAAAGGTTATTAGAAAATATAGTGTGAATTATTGGTTTTCTGTATTTCTATTTATGACGTTAGGAGTTTATACTTTTTTCTTTAATGGATTACGACAAGGTTTGGCAATGGCGATATTTGTACTTGCTACTCCATATTTGTTGGAAAAAAGATTTTTTAAATACTTGTTAGTATGCATTGTTGCTTCTTTATTCCATACTACCGCGTTATTCATAATACCATTTTACTTTCTAGTAAATTCAAAAATAAAATTAATATATAAAGTAATAATCACATTTTTAGGGTCATTGTTTAGTGTTCAATTTTTAATTTCTTACATTGCTGAAACGAATGATAGGTATAAAGGCTATTCAGCTGCAGATCAAGAAGGTGGTGGTTATCTGACGCTAGGTTTTTATGCCATACTTATATTTGTGATATATATTATTATCCGTATTTATAAGATCAGAGATGAACAGTTTATGCAACTGTTTACCTTTTATGCCATTGGTGTAGTATTTCTAATACCTGTCGCTATGTTGGGTGCTAACCCTTCAGGACCACAGCGTTTGCTTAGCTATTTTACTTGGACACTTATCTTAATACTGCCCGTAGTTTTTAAACGAATAAATAACGTCTATATAACTAGCTCAGCAGTAATTCTGTTTGTTTTTTATTTTATTCTGACAACTACTAGATTTAGTAATTTGACTCCTTATATTATCAATCCTATTTTTGAGATATTCTAATGACTGATAACATTTATGTGACTATTTGTATTCCCTTTTATAATGCAGAATCCACGCTGTTAGATGCTGTACGTTCTATCTTTGCGCAGACTCACAAGAGTTGGGAGCTTATTTTAATCGATGATGGTTCTACAGATCGCTCATTGGAGCTGGCACAATCTATAGATGATCCTAGAGTGACTGTTTATTCTGATGGTGATAATCTAAAACTAGCAGGACGTCTCAATCAAGTAGTGAGTCTTGCAAAGTATGATTTTATAGCACGTATGGATGCTGATGATCTTATGTCACCTGTACGTATTGAAAAACAACTTAACATGCTAGAGGCCAATCCAGGTATTGATTTAGTTTCTACAGGATTATGCTCTTTAAGCAACAATAATGAACCTTTAGGTGTAAGGTGTGTGTCCTTAAACCATAAGATTACTAGTACTGGTTTATTATCTGGTAATACAGGCATCGTTCACGCTTCTTTACTGGGTCGTCGTACGTGGTTTGAGCGCAATAAATATAAAGAAAACTTACATAAGTCGCAAGATACAAATTTATGGGTACGCTCATATTCTAAAGACGATCTAAGAGTCGGATTTATTGATAAACCATTATATTATTATCGTGAAGATAATAATGTGACTCAAAAGCAACTGCTACTTGCTTATTCAATAGGGCGTCATACAATAATAGCGGATGCCAAACGTAATTTTGGTTTTAAGCTTAAAGTTAAAGCTTTTTCTAATAACTTAGCTAAGACATTAATAGTTAGATTCCTTCCTAAAACTGCTATCAAAATAGCTCGTAGGCGTCGTAATTCTATACGACTTACTGAGTTAGAAAAAATTCGTATTGAAAATGAAATTAAGTTTATAATCGATTTTGAGATTCCTATTGCTACAGTAAAAAGAGATAATAAAATTGGCTAAAAAAATATGCTTTATAATCACTGATGCTATTGCATTTAATGTGTTATGTCGTGGACAGCTTGAATTTATTAAAGATAATTCAGAATTTGATATTACGCTTATTTGTGGAGGTGACCAAGTACAATTAGATATACTTACTGAACGAAAAATAGGTAAAGTAATTAATGCTAATTTTAAGCGCCATCCATCTATATTAAAAGATACTAAATCTCTAATGTTTTTATTGAAGTATTTAACTTTTAATCGGTTTGATATAATAGTTTACTCTACCCCAAAGGCCTTGTTAATAGGCAGTATTGCATCACGTGTTACCTTACATAAAAATCGTATTGCTATCATACGTGGTAGAGTTTATGAAAATTTCTCTGGGAAAAAACGATTGTTTTTTCACATGCTTGATAAATTAGCTTTATTAACATCTAATAAAGTTGTTTTTATTTCCGACTCCTTGAAGAAAGCATATCTTAATGACTGCTTACTTAATGAAAATAAAGCGATTTTACTGGGGAGAGGATCGTCAAATGGCGTCGATACAGTGAACTTTCAGCCTATTAAGTCTAACCGGAAAAAAAATGGTAATGCTGGTTTTAAGGTTTTGATTATTGGTCGTATTTGCTACGATAAAGGAGTTTATGACCTAGCGGAAATCATAAAGAAGTCTAAAAATGAAAATATAAAATTCCTCTTAGTAGGTCAGATTGAAGATAAGTATTCTGAAGGGCTATTAAAAAGTATTCTGGATAACTATTCAAATGTAGAGCATATACCTTATACAGCTAATATTATCAAATACTTCCAAAGTGCCGATCTACACCTTTTTTTGAGTCATCGAGAAGGCTTTGGTAATGTAGCTATCGAAGCTGCAAGTTGTGGAGTTCCAACTTTTGCATATGACGTAGTTGGTGTTAAAGATAGCGTAAGTGAGGGGATAAGCGGCAAAAAATTTATTTTTAAAGATACAGATAGTATCGTTAAGGAAATCGATAAAGCTGCTAGTAATCCGAACTTCAAGCTTGAGTACAAATTAGCCAGAGATTGGTCTATTGAAAATTTCGACCAAAAAATGGTTTGGCAAAACTACTTAGATTTTTATTCAAAAAATGTATAAAGAAATGAGTTTTATATGATAAAACGACTCTTTGATATCACAACCTTAACTACAGTCTTGATTATCTTATCTCCTGTGTATGCTATTACTGTTTATAAAATTAGTAAAACATTGGCCTTCTAGTATTGTTTCGTCAAACACGCCATAGACTAAATGGTATTTTGTTTGAGATGGTTAAGTTTCGTAATATGCATGATGCAACATAGAAGTAGGGTAACCTTCTACCTAATGATGAAAGTTTAATACTTTTTGGTCAGACCGTATGTATTGCTAGCTCCAATGTGCTATTTAATGTATAAATTACTTAATATAAATAAATAATTGTAGAGAGAATCAAATGTTTAAATCTATTGATATAGACCCAAATAATCCAAGTCAAGGCTGTCATGATCTGCTTTCAGCATGGGACGATGATGCCATTAAAGTGGTAGTTTTAGATCCTACTTCAAAGGTTGCTGATGTGAAAGAATTTTATGATTCACTTTTTCCACAATTAGGAAAAGTTGCTCCTTTTGCTGAAGATGCCACTATTAAAGATAGGAGCTCACAACGTACTGGTGAAGCATGGATGGAAATTAGATATGATCCGAAAATAGAAAATGCTTATCGTCATTCCTCAGAAGCACAACCTTTACATACTGATGGCAGTTATATACCAGACTTCCCAAATTCAAGTTTATTATGTTGTGTGACAAATGCCGGTGATGGTGGTGAGACGATTTTTATAAATGCTAGTGATGTCGTTAATGCATTAGAAAAAGAGGCACCGAAACTACTTTCTTATTTGACTGCTAATGTGGTCACTCATGCCCGTTCAGGTGACAGTAGACATGATAAAGTTATTAGTAAGAGTGATGGTATATGGAAAATTAACTGGAATTATTATTGTGTGGAGAAAAGTGTAGACCAAGAAATTAGCAAAATTGCAGAAACTTTCCACATGTTTCTAAAAAATAGTCCTTCGATACATAAAAATTTACTTGAGATCAAGTTACAGCCTGGTCAGGCCATTTTATGGAAAGATAACGAAGTCATTCATGGTAGAAACTCATTTTCAGCCACTATGGAAGGTGAACGATTTATTTGGAAGTGCGCTTTCGATGTGGGTAATTTTTTATGAGCCCACTTATTTTTGGCTCAATGAGAATGAGTGAAGATAAAGGAGATGGGCATTATTGGGCTAAGCTATTGTGTCAAGCATATTATGCTGGAATTAATACCATACATTCATCTTCGGAATATGACTCTTTTCCTCTATTACAAAAGGCTTTAAAAGAAGTATCTTTGATAGATAGCACTATAGTTTTTAAACATATTGTCAAATTGGCTGAACCACATTTTTCTGACTATGAATACTCTAGTAATAGATTAAAGGAAAAAGTAAGTAACTATCTGAGTATATTTGAGATAGATAAATTAGAAGCCATACAGTGGATGTGGCGTAGTAATTTGTCTGATCAACAAAGAATAGATAGTTTTATTAAGCAGCAGGAACAAATGCGACATGATGTAGAAGATTTAAAGCAAAGCGGTTTGGTAGGTAGTGCTTTGTGTTTTCCTTATTCATTAGAGTTTATGGAAAAGGCGCTAGAGACTAATATATTTGATGGTTTCTGTGTTTATAGAAACCCTCAAGAGCTAGAATATGATCGGATATTAACAGATTGCGACGATGGTACTGTGGTTAGCATACGCCCATTTTCTGCTGATAAAGCATTAATTGAGTCTGAAGGTGTTATTAGACTTTTAGAGTATAACTTCTTAGAGCCTGCTATCAAAAGTACGATTCTGTCTATATCTTCTGTATATCAACTCAACGAAATTAAAGGTTACTTAAATGCTAAAAAGAATACTTGATCTGATACTAGTATTAGGAACGTTGCCTATTTGGTCATGTGTTTTGTTGGTTTCTTCATTTATTGTGTGGCTCGATTTAAAAAAATCTCCATTCTTCACTCAAGAAAGAGGTGGGAAAGACGGTAGAGTTATTACTATTTTTAAACTAAAAACAATGACAGATGAAAGAGATGAGAACGGCGATTTACTTGAAGACAAATATCGCATCACTAGAATTGGTAATATATTTAGAAAGCTAAGTATTGATGAGTTACCTAGCCTTGTAAATATATTAAAAGGTGATATGAGTCTAGTCGGTCCACGACCATTTTTAAAAGAATATTTGACTCTGTACACTGATGAACAAAAACGGCGCCATGAAATGCTTCCGGGCCTTACAGGCTGGGCGCAGATTAATGGCCGTAATGCTATTACTTGGGAAGAGAGGTTTGAATTAGATACATGGTATGTAGACAACCAATCGTTATGGTTAGATGTCAAGATACTATTCAAAACTGTCAAAAAAGTGCTGATTAAAGATGGTATCAGTGCGGATGGTGAAGCCACTATGAGTAAATTTACAGGTTCTACAAATAAGATAAATCAGAAGTAACGCTATGAATGAAATTTTTGCTGTCTATGGGGCAGCAGGCTGTGGCCGTAGCTTAATGCCAGTAGCAGCTCAACAACTGAAACGATTGAATATTGATAGCCAAGTGATATTTATTGATGATTCATTAGATCTACAAAGTACTATTAACGACCGTATAGCTATGAATTATGAACAGTTTAAAGGTCTAGACTGTGCGAATAAACATGTATTAATTGCTATTGCAGACAGTAATATTCGTCAAAAAATAGCTAACAGACTATCGAACGACGGCATATCGCTATGGTCCGTTCAAGATCGGACTACACTAATCATGGAAAGAGTAGTTATTGGAATAGGGGCAGCGATTAGCCCGTTTGTTACGATAGCGTCAAATGTGACTATTGGTAAATGTTTTCATGCTAGTTTGTATAGTTATGTAGAGCATGATTGTGTGATTGGTGACTACGTTACCTTTGCCCCTAGAGTGAGCTGTAATGGTAATGTCCATATTCATGACCATGCTTATATTGGTGCAGGAGCTATCCTTAAGCAAGGCACACCTGATAAGCCACTAGTTATAGGTAAAGGTGCGGTTGTTGGTATGGGCGCAGTAGTAATTAGAGACGTGCCAGCTGGCGCTGTCGTCGTCGGCAATCCGGCACGATTATTAAAAAAATAGAAACAATCAACGCCTAACGATGACTTATTAATGATAAAACATCAGCGTTATAGAGGACTATATGCTAAACACTCTCTTTTCACCTTGGCCAAGTTTTACGCAACAAGAGGCCGATGCGGTCAGCCAAGTATTGTTATCCAACAAGGTCAACTACTGGACAGGGCAAGAATGCCGTCAGTTTGAGCAGGAGTTCGCTGACTGGTCAGATAGCAAGTATGCGATAGCAATGGGTAACGGTACCTTGGCTCTAGATGTGGCCTTGCAAGCGCTCGGTATAGGTGCAGGTGATGAGGTTATTGTCACCCCGCGTACCTTTATCGCCAGTATCTCATCTGTGGTCAATGCAGGTGCGATTCCGATATTCGCTGATGTCGATGCCGAGACAGGCAATATCACACCTGAGACAATTGCCGCAGTATTGACTGAGCGAACCAAAGCCATCGTCTGTGTGCATCTGGCTGGCTGGCCATGTGATATGGACGGTATTATGGCGCTAGCAGAGCAGCATAATCTATATGTTATAGAAGACTGTGCTCAAGCACATGGTAGCAAGTATAAAGGCCGTAGCGTTGGTAGTATTGGTCATATTGGGGCATGGAGCTTTTGTCAGGATAAGATCATGACCACGGGCGGTGAAGGTGGTATGGTCACTACCAATGATGAGCAGCTATGGCGAAAAATGTGGGCGTATAAGGACCATGGCAAGAGCTATGCAGCGGTCTATGAGACCGAGCATCCACCAGGCTATCGCTGGTTACATGAGAGCTTTGGCACCAACTGGCGTATGACGGAGATGCAAGCAGTGATCGGCCGTATTCAGTTACAGCGTATGAACGACTGGACTGCTAAGCGTACTACCAATGCCCATGCAATATTAGATGCATGCGCTGGTTGGGAGACACAAAGCTATTTATCAGTACCTAAGTTGGAGGCAACATCAGCGTTTGCTGACTGTATCCACGCTTACTACAAGCTCTATGTATATGTGCAGCCAGAGACTCTGCCACAAGGATGGTCACGCGATCGAATTATTAATGAGATCAATGCGTTAAATGTACCGTGTTTTTCGGGGTCCGCTTCTGAGGTATATTTAGAAAAGGCATTTGATAATACTGGGTTGCGTCCAGAGACGCCGCTACCAATAGCGAAGCAACTGGGTGAGACTAGTCTAATGTTCTTAGTCCATCCTACATTGACTACTGCTGAGATTGAGCAGACCGTTGATGCCATCAATACTGTATTTACTCGAATGGCTGAAGTTAATTGTGTCTAATTAGCTAACGCTTACTTATCGCCACACTTCAACATAAAAGCAGACCCTTATGAATAAAAAATTAGGGGCTGTAGTAGATAAGGATTAAATATCACACCATTTTCTCAAGGTTTTCAGCTGATTAGATGGTGAGCCATAGTTGAATCTAAACTCGCACTCTTTTAAAAACAAATGGAAGTTCTTCTTATTAATCCCATTATACTTTCTGAGTGTTCGTTTGGACTGATTCCAGAAGTTCTCAATGCCATTGATGTGATTGTTCTTACCGCAAATGAACTCTATAGAGTGATTGACTCTGAAATGTTTAAACTCACTCACACCTAATGCATTGTAACTTCGATAGCTATCCGTATAAACAAAGCTGTCAGGCTTGATTTTACGCTTAATAACAGGCATTAGGGTAGTCTGTTTGGTGTCTGCTACGACAATGGTATAAACCTTACCGTTTCGTTTTAGAATACCAAATACAGCGGTTTTACCAGCTGCCCCGCGACCTCTTTTGCCTTTGCGTACACCGCCAAAGTAACTTTCATCTAATTCGACCTCACCATCAAAAAGCTCATCAGCTTCTAATGAGAGATGATAATCTATCACAAGTCTTATTTTATGATAAAAAAGTGCAGCAGTATTAGGCTGAATATCAAGCAAATCTGCGGCTGTTCTAGCAGTCACTTCAGCCGTAAAAAACTCTAACAGCCTTCGCTGTGCTTTTTTACTTAGTTTACAACGGGTTATCTTCATAAAAGTAGTCTAGCATAGTGCTTATCTACTACAGCCCCAAAAATTATTAACAGTGTTAAGTGTCAGTATCGTAGCGATAGTGCCAATGCTGACAACGACTGCATCAGCACAGAATTTATATATAAATGACTTACGTCTCAAAGCAGATATTGATTTGCTAAACACTCAAGGTGTTACGCAGATCAGTACCAGCACTTGGCCATTGAGCGCAAATGAGATCGAGCGAGGCTTACAAGGCGCTCAATTCACTAATGTGGTACAGCAGCAAGTCGTACAGTCGATACAGACGCGGCTCAGTCAAGATCGCGACTCTTTGGTTAAAGCCTCTGGCGAAATAACGCTACATACCGATCGTCAGTCTTTGCCGCAGACTTTTGGTGATGATCAGCTAGCAGGGCAGCAGATTAGCGGTTCGGTCGGCTTAAGCGAAGCCAATTGGGAGTTCAATTTGCAGGCAACGTTTAAGAATGATGAGCTGATTGATGATGACTCAGATGTCAGTTTTGAAGGCTCTTATATTGCTGGTATGGCTGCCAATCAGTGGTTGATCGCTGGTAAAATTCCAGCATGGTGGGGACCCGGGCAGGATGGCAGTCTCATTCGAGGAGATGCTAGCATTCCAGTTACAGGGATTACTATGCAGCGTGATACGCAAACCGCACCAACTTATAAATATTTAAACTGGGTCGGTCCTTGGCAGTATCAGCTGTTTGCTGGTCAATTGGATGACTATGACGCGGTTCCAGATGCCAAGTTATTTGGCGCGCGCCTAGCAGCCAGCCCATTACCTTGGTTAGAGGTTGGCGCTTCTCGTACTTTTATGTGGGGCGGGGAAGGTCGTCCAGATAGTATCAGCTCATTTGGCGATGCCATCTTGGGAACCAAGGACAATGGTGGTAATGATAACGGTGACCCAGCCAACCAACTAGGCGGCTTCGATGCACGCGTGCAATTAGCACCTTTATTTAACGTGCCAGCGAGTGTCTACGGACAGTATGTTGGTGAAGATGAAGCCGGCGGTCTACCCGCTAAGAATATGTATTTGGCTGGCGTAGATTATGCCTCTGCGGCGATGGGCAAGCCTTATCAACTCTATGCGGAATATACTGATACGCGCACCAGCGGTGAAGTACGTGGTATTTCTTACGATCATGGAACATACACTGATGGCTATTATCAGCAAGGCTATCCACTCGGCTATGCGCTCGGTGGTGATGCCGAAAGTGTCGCGCTCGGTGGTCGATTATGGCTTGATGGACGTAACTTTATCCATGCGAAGCTACAACACGCTAAAGTCAATCAGTCAGGAGAGTTAGACTCTCGGACTGGGGAGGCGGATAATCAAGCTTTTCCAATAACTGACAAGCTCACTGCTATCGACGTCTCTTGGGAACATCAGTTGCAGCCTATGACTAAAGTGACGACTAGAGTATGGGGAGTTGATTTCGACAATCGCTCTAGCGATATTGGTGCCGGTATTGGTCTTGAGCTAGCGACCTATTAGTTTCATTCTATTTGTTTAACACAAATGAGAGTGAGCAAACTAGCTTGAACAAGTAGATAAGCTTGTAGCACTGTCCTTTATGAACAAAAAAGCCGTTTATCAGTGATAGACGGCTTTTTTATAAAATTTTTACCCTACTTTTATGGCGGAATACAATCATTTAGTGACCCCGAATAGCGCAGCCGGACAGTCGCAGCAAGGATGGGAGTTTGAGATGATTAATCGCCTGAAAAAGGACGCTTCACAACTTAAGAAGCGCCCGATTAGAGAGTATCTTGAGTATTAATCTCTTTTGAAAACCTGATCGTAAATAGGAGAAATAACTACACTATTTTTAAATGTTTGAATCAGAACTAGCATGCAGAAAGGTTTTATCTATAAAACATCAATACAAGTATGGTTTGATTATTATCGTTAGGCTACGTAAGTAAAACCTTTTAAATTAATGACTAGAAGATTGACAGCACAGGTCAACCCAAGTAAAACAGTGTATATTTTTACACTCTATACCATATGGTACAAAAGAATAAATAAACTATGAAAACTGAAATCCAAACGCCCCTTGCTTTTAGAAGATACCCCTCAACAACTGCTTTACAGTGTTTTGAAACAGCTGCTAGGCACTTAAGCTTTACCAATGCTGCGCAAGAAATGCATATGACCCAAAGTGCTATTAGTAAGCAAGTAGCACAGTTAGAGGAGATGTTAAACCTTTCACTTTTTTATCGTACACCGCATCGAATATCTTTAACGCCAGCTGGTAAGACTTATTATCTTGAAGTACTGGATATTCTCAAGCATATCGAATCTGCGACTACTAATTTGATGTCAAATAGCGATAACTCAGAGGTGCTCAAGCTTGTCTCGCACCCAACCTTTTGCTCTCGTTGGTTGATGCCGGCATTAAATGGCTTTAGTCAGACCTATCCGCTTCTGAATTTGAATATCAAGGAATTGTCTGGGCCATTTTTTTCTGAAGATCAAAATATCGATGTTGCTTTTTTATATGGAGATGGTATTTGGGGCGGTATGGAATCGATAAAATTGTTTGACGAATATAGTGTGGCCGTTTGTCATCCGGATTATTTGAAAGATAAGGCGCCGTGTACAAGTAATATCGATAACTGCACGTTATTACAGCTGAGCTCGCGTCCGAGTGCATGGTACGAGTATTTTCGCCAGCAAGACATTAGTATAGACGGTACCTTTATGGGTCCACGTTTTGATACTTTTCATACGACGATATCTGCAGCTTTACTTGGATATGGCATTGCATTGGTGCCGCTGCGCTTAGTGGCACCAGAATTACAATCAGGTGCGTTGGTAACAGCATGGCGTTACGCTTCAAAAGGTAGGGGAGCGTATTATATGTCTTACCCTTTATCATTGGGCAACTCACACAAAGTAAAAGTTATTTTAGAATGGATTTCGGCCTATCTTGAAAAGACAAATCAGTCTGAGCAGGATTTAGAATTGATATTGTAAAATAGATTTTAAAATTTTTGCTATTGATGTACCTAGAAAATACTCCTAATTAATAAAGATATATGAGTCGGCTTTGTGCCGGTTTTTTTGTGCAATGACAAAAAGGAATGGCATCACAACTAATATTCGTTTGCTGCTGCCAGTAAGTTTTGATGAAATGAAGCTCTAACTTAGGGAAGGTGAGAGATGTTCATGGAACAGACATACAACGTTACCGATGCTTTTACAATGGTGCATCCGGTAACGCTAACTAGAGGTATAAATGCAAAAGTTTGGGATAGTGAAGGCCGTTGCTATATTGATTTTGTAGGTGGTATCGGTGTTTTGAACTTTGGTCACTGCCATCCTCATATTGTCAGCGCTATTATCACTCAAGCACAGTCACTTATTCATTATGCGTACAACGCCGCAGCTCATACTCCCTATCAAACCTTTATGCCCAGACTGTGTGAGTTCATTCCTATTAAAGATGAGCTATCAGGCATGCTTACCAATTGCGGTGCAGAAGCCACTGAAAACGCTATAAAGATAGCTCGTATGAAAACAGGTCGTACAGGTGTCATCGCTTTCGATGGTGGTTTTCATGGGCGTACGCTTGCCGCTGTTAACTTAAATGGCAAGGTTGCTCCCTATAAGCGAGGACTAGGTCCATTAGCTGGTAGCGTTTATCACATCCCTTTTCCTAGTTTTGATAACGACATTGGTGATCAGCAGGCTATTAATGCTTTAGAGCGTCTCTTCGAAGTAGAAACTGACATTGATAACATCGGTGCCATTATTGTGGAGCCAGTACAAGGAGAGGGTGGGTTTCAGTTAATGTCAGCCACATTCGCTCAGTATTTACGAGCCTTTTGTGATGAACATGGCATGCTATTGATTATGGATGAAATTCAAGCAGGGTACGGCCGTACGGGTATTCCCTTTGCCTTTACACATTTAGAAGTCGAACCTGATCTATTATTACTGGGTAAAAGTATCGCGGGAGGCTTACCTTTAGGTGCTGTGGTAGGTAAGGCTAGTGTGATGAATGGTCTACCAAAAGGGAGCTTAGGTGGTACGTATTCAGGTAATCCAGTAGCGTGCGCGGCTGCAAATGCGACCTTAGACATCATGCAAGCAGATGAGGTATGGCAGTCTGCCCAACACTATGCAAAAACTATCGAAGAAACAGTGACTGAGTGGCAGCAGCAGGAAGTATCACCATGGATATATGGGCTTACTGGAGTAGGTGCTATGCGAGGTATTGAGCTGCGGCACCCCGTTTATGGAACGCATCCTACCATCATGGCTGATGTATTAAAGCAATCCAGAGAGAAAGGATTATTATTAATGCCAAGTGGCAAACATCGACATATTATTCGGCTACTACCGCCACTGACAATTGAACCTGAAATACTAACCGCTGGACTCAATATTTTAAAAGAAGTGCTTGCTGCTATTCCTGATAAGGCTCCCAATAATTAGATTTTAGATCTAACTATTTCATGGTGCTATGCCAACATATTTTATGTTCAATAAAAACTACCTTAACTTGATTCTATGAATTATGCCGCGTCTAAGAAGGATACTTAACTGTGAAAGATACATTTGTAAGTAGTGATGATATTCGCCACACATTTTCTATTGCGATGTCAGAAATGTACCAAAAAGAGGTGCCATTGTATGGTGAGCTAATCGATCTAGTAACTGAAGTAAACAAGGAGATATTAGATAAAAATCCTAAAGTTCGACAACAGCTTAAGCATACTGGGGAAATCGACAGATTAAGTATGGAGCGCCACGGCGCGATTAGACTGGGTACAGCTGCTGAGCTTCATATGATGCGTAGGCTTTTTGCTGTAATGGGAATGTACCCTGTGGGCTATTATGATTTGACCCCAGCGGGTGTGCCAGTACATTCCACGGCGTTTAGAGCGCTTGATGCACGATCGTTGAATAACAGTCCATTTCGCGTGTTTACCTCTTTGTTACGCTTAGATTTAGTTGATGATGTACTAAAGCATGAGGTACTAACGACATTAAGTAATCGCAGTATATTTACTGACAATGCAATCAGTCTAATTGAACGCTTTGAGAGGCAAGGTGGTTTGACAGATGATGAAGCAAAACAGTTTATTCAAGAGGCATTAGAGACCTTTCGCTGGCATGACCACACGCCGGTCTCAAAGGAGCTATACCAACGGCTATTAGCACAACATGGACTAATAGCAGATGTCGTCGGCTTTAAAGGTCCTCATATCAACCATCTCACTCCCAGAACTTTAGATATAGATACAGTACAGGCAGGTATGCAGACAAGAGGTATTCCATCCAAAGCTATTATAGAAGGGCCACCGAGACGAGAGTGCCCTATTTTATTACGCCAAACCAGTTTTAAAGCTTTAGAGGAAATGGTCAGTTTTAAAAACCCAAGAGGCAGTTACGAGACAGGTCAGCATACCGCGCGCTTTGGAGAAATTGAGCAGCGTGGGGTGGCCTTGACCCCTAAAGGTAGAGAGCTATATGACAAATTGCTTAATCAAGCTCGTCGTCAGTTGAGGGTGACACCGAACGAAGACAATGCTTCAGAGTATTATCGACTTCTAGAAATCTCCTTTAGTGATTTCCCAGATGACTATCAAACATTACACGATGAGCAGCTGGCCTATTTTTATTACCAAGCAGTGAGTAGTAGCTCAGATATCAGCAGTGCTGATCTAGATCTAGTCTCGTTAGGAGCAGAGGACGCGAATACATCTGCATCAAAACAAGCAGTATCAGGTCTGATTAAGCAGGGTGTCGTCCGTATTGAACCTATTGTCTATGAAGATTTTTTGCCAGTGAGTGCGGCAGGTATTTTTCAGTCTAACCTACATGATGGTAAGCAAAACAATTATGAGATTAGCTCAAATCAGCAAGAGTTTGAAGACGCTTTAGGTATAAGTGTTTACGATGAGCTTGAGTTATATAAAACGCTGCAAGAACAGAGTCTTAAAGCGTGTTTGATGAAGTTGAATAGCAATATTTAAAGGTAATAACTCTTCAAATTAATATGAATTATCACGGCATTTAGGCGTCATTCCGAAAAGGAATGGCAGTAAGAAATTAATTATTTTGCAACTTAGCTTATTGCAAGTTAACTTGATAACTACTTTCAAGGAAGTGCAAACCAACGTAAGAGGATTGATTATGATTAAGCAGTATATGTCCGCTATGGGTGTCAAAGAAGAACAATATCAAAATGGCGATTTTGACGTTAGTAGTCCAATTGATGGCTCAGTTATTGGCAAAATCACTTTGGATAATGTTGATAATGTTGATGATGTCGATACCAAGATTATCAATGCCAAGCAAGCATTTAAAGAATGGCGTACCGTTCCTGCACCAAGACGCGGCGAGTTAGTTCGATTACTAGGTGAAGTGCTACGTGAGCATAAAGAAGACTTGGGTATGCTGGTATCGTTCGAGGCTGGCAAAATTAAGCAAGAAGGTCTAGGTGAAGTACAGGAAATGATTGATATTTGTGACTTCGCTGTTGGGGTTTCACGTCAGTTATATGGTTTGACTATCGCATCAGAACGTCCAGGACACCATATGCGTGAGACATGGCATCCTCTTGGTGTGATTGGCGTAATCTCTGCATTTAACTTCCCAGTCGCGGTTTGGTCTTGGAACACAGCGCTTGCTATCGTTTGTGGCAACCCTGTTATTTGGAAACCATCAGAAAAAACCCCATTAGTGGCGCTAGCGTGTCAAGCAATGTTTGAAAAAGCGTTAGCTAAATTTGGCGATGCGCCAGAGCACTTATCTCAATTGTTATTGGGTAAGACAGACGTCGGCAATGCCTTGGTTGAGCATAAAGATGTTGCTCTAGTTAGTGCAACTGGTAGTACTCGCATGGGTCAGGAAGTAGGGCCAAAGGTTGCGAATCGTTTTGGCAAATGCTTGCTAGAGCTAGGTGGTAACAATGCCATGATCTTGGCCCCAAGCGCTGATTTGGATCTGGCATTACGTGGAATTTTATTTTCAGCAGTCGGCACAGCTGGTCAGCGCTGTACCACTTTACGTCGTTTGTTTGTCCATGAGTCTGTAAAAGATGACATCTTGCCTCGTATCAAATCTGCCTACGAGACTGTCACGATCGGTCACCCACTAGAGGGTAATTTAGTTGGTCCACTTATCGATGAAGACAGTTTCAATAATATGCAAAACACCTTGAAAAAGGCCAAAGAAGCCGGTGGTACGGTTACAGGGGGTGAACGTGTACTCGCAGATAAATATCCTGACGCATATTATGTGACACCTGCCATTGTAGAGTTTGATGAGCAAAATGATGTAGCTAGAAGTGAGACATTTGCGCCTATCCTATACGTTATGTCTTATAAGGAATTTGATGAAGCGATTGAGATGCAAAATGATGTACCTCAAGGCCTATCGTCATGCGTATTCACCAATGATCTGCGTGAAGCTGAAACTTTCCTAAGCGATAGAGGTAGTGACTGTGGTATTGCCAATGTAAATATCGGTACCAGTGGTGCTGAGATTGGTGGCGCCTTCGGTGGTGAAAAAGAAACAGGCGGTGGCCGTGAATCAGGTTCGGATGCATGGAAAGCGTATATGCGCCGTCAAACCAATACTATCAACTATTCAAAAGAATTACCGCTAGCGCAAGGTATTAGCTTCGGTTAATAAAAATCGACATCTAGTTCTGTTTGAATATTAACTGATTGGTAGCTGCGAAGCATATTCCATCTGTGCTTAGCAGCTGCAACAATCGCTTTATTTTTAAAAGCAATAAGCAACTACGGATTAGGTTACGACTACTATTGATTACTACTAAGGAAGGTAGAACTGTCATGATTGATGATAAACCGCTTGACCCTGATGTAGATGGCTATGGCCCATCTTCTAGCTTCTTATTGGATATTGCTCCCCTTATCTTGACTGCTATGATTCTCATGGTGCAGTTTTTCGTATTTAAAGACTTTACTCCTCATATACCACTGGCTTGTGGAATTTTGATTACAGGCTTATTCATGAAGCTGCGTGGCCGTAATTGGCTAGGTATGGAAGAGCGGTTTTTAAAAGTAATCAAAATTGGCTTACCTGCGATGATAATTCTGATGGGTGTAGGTATGCTCATTGGTTCGTGGATTATCGCAGGCACAGTTCCGACCATCCTGTACTATGGCTTTAGTATTTTCTCTCCTTCCTCGTTCTTGTTCTCAGTCTGTATTATCTGCGCCATTATCTCGGTCGCTACTGGTACCTCATGGGGTACCGTGGGCACGGTTGGTCTTGCGATGATGGGAATAGGTATGGGGCTAGGCATTCCAGCGCACTTTACAGGTGGTGCTATCGTTTCGGGTGCGTTCTTTGGGGACAAAATGTCTCCATTGTCAGATACCACCAACTTAACACCTGCAGCCGCTGGCGTTGAGCTTTGGGATCATATTAGAGGTATGTTACCCACGACAGTCCCAGCGATGGTTACCGCTTTAGCTTTATATGCTTGGATTGGAATGAGTTATGGAGATGACAGTATTGATTTGTCTTCTATTCAAGCTCTGCAAACAAGCCTAGCTAATAACTATAATCTAAGCGTTATTACCTTATTGCCAGCGATCGTCGTGGTGGCAGCAGCTGTCATGAAAATGCCAGCGATACCAACCGTTTTAGGCGGCGTGGTAGTGGCTTCATTTGTTGCTTTTTTCATGCAAGGTGTCGGAGTCAGTGAGATTTTCAATGTTTTACAAAACGGATTTGTGAGCGAAACAGGTTTTGAAGTGGTTGATAAGCTGTTATCAAAAGGTGGTGTCATGTCGATGACGTGGGTTATTACTTTGACTATCTTTGCACTCGCTTTTGTTGGCTCACTTGAACATTACGGCACACTAAAAGCAATCATGGCAAAAATAGATAAGGCTGTGAAATCGCGTCTCGGCCTAATTCTGACAACTTATGCTAGTGTCCTTGGTGTTGGTACTTTGATTGGAGATGTTTATACGACTTTGGTATTGCCAGGACGTTTATTAAAAGACAAATATAAAGAGATGGGCTACAAACGTACGACGTTAACACGATCTATCGAAGATGCTGGTACGTTGTTGTCACCGCTTATTCCTTGGAACATGGGTGGTAGCTTTGTTGCTGCTACACTTGGCATAGCAACATTGACTTATGCACCTTTTGCCTTTGCATGTTGGTTATCGCCTTTGTTTGGTTTGCTATGGGCCTTCATGGATAAGTTTATACCGCGTGAAGAGCACGTTGTAGAGAAAGTTGATACCACCTCTTCAGTCCATGAAGTGTAATACCAAAGGAGTATGGTATGTTGCAAGAGCAATGTTTATGGCGCATAACTGCGCCTAATATTAACACCTATAATCAGCTAAATAGTGACACCCAAGCGACCATTTGTATTATTGGTGGAGGATATACGGGATTATCGGCTGCTATTCATTTGGCTGAAAAAGGCATCAAGGTTGTTTTGTTAGAGAGTGAGACTATTGGTAGTGGCGGTTCAGGGAAAAGCGTAGGCCTAGTTAATGCAGGTACTTGGGCTCGCCCTGAAGATTTGAATATTGCTCTGGGTGAGGTGGCAGGTGAGCGTTTGACAAAGGCGCTTGGCGAGGCGCCAAGCTTAGTATTCGATCTGATCGAACGTTATAACATCGATGCGCAAGCTACAAATGCTGGAAATATACATATGGCACATAACGCTAAAGGTGAGGCTGATGTGGATATCAGATACGAGCAGCAAAGTCGCCGCGGTGCCAATGTTGAAGTATTGACTGGAAGCAAATGTCACGAATATTGTGGCACGATGAGTATCAACAAAGCGTTATTAGATCATCGAGCTGGTACCGTAAACCCGTTAGCTTATGTACGAGGTCTGGCCAAGGTAGCGACAGATCTTGGCGTGAATATTTATGAGCATTCAGCAGTCGAAGCTATAGAAAAGGCAGATGGTTATTGGTATACAAAAACTTCCCAAGCTCACGTTAAATCTGAACGCATTATTATTGCAACTAATGCTTATACAGAAGGTGAATGGGCAGAGGTATCTAAAACTTTTTATTTGGTTGATTACTATCAAGTTGCATCTGAACCACTTAGCGGAGAGGTGGCAGACCGTATTTTGCCGTACCAAACAGGTGCATGGGACACTCGTCTAGCATTATCTAGTTTTCGTCGTGATGACGATGGCCGTTTGTTATTAGGAACAGTGGGAGGTAAGCAGCTTAAACCAAAATCCTTTTATCAAGCATGGGCAAATACTGTTCAAAAAAGCTACTATCCAGATTTGCCAGCATTTAAATGGCAATATGAATGGTGCGGTAGCTTCGGTTTTACGCAAGATCATATTTTTAGAGTGATGGAACCGGATGAAGGTTTGCTAACAGCAACGGCCTACAATGGGCGCGGTATTACGACAGGTACACTAATGGGTAAGTGTTTCGCCGATTATATACTGACAGGTGATAGGGGCAGTATACCGCTACCATTTAAAACCCTGGAGGAAGCGAAAGTTTCTTTTGGAGGACTTAAGTCTGGACTGACTGAGTTAGGACTGACGTTGTATCATTCTGGACAATGCCTTAAGGTTATTAGGTAGTTTACTTGTGCATGTCATCACAAGCTATACACATAGTGATTCCGATATAAAAGTTAGCGTGGTCACATCAGCTAATAGTGCAATTTATTTGGGGCTGTAGTAGATAAGGATTAAATATCACACCATTTTCTCAAGGTTTTCAGCTGATTAGATGGTGAGCCATAGTTGAATCTAAACTCGCACTCTTTTAAAAACAAATGGAAGTTCTTCTTATTAATCCCATTATACTTTCTGAGTGTTCGTTTGGACTGATTCCAGAAGTTCTCAATGCCATTGATGTGATTGTTCTTACCGCAAATGAACTCTATAGAGTGATTGACTCTGAAATGTTTAAACTCACTCACATCTAATGCATTGTAACTTCGATAGCTATCCGTATAAACAAAGCTGTCAGGCTTGATTTTACGCTTAATAACAGGCATTAGGGTAGTCTGTTTGGTGTCTGCTACGACAATGGTATAAACCTTACCGTTTCGTTTTAGAATACCAAATACAGCGGTTTTACCAGCTGCCCCGCGACCTCTTTTGCCTTTGCGTACACCGCCAAAGTAACTTTCATCTAATTCGACCTCACCATCAAAAAGCTCATCAGCTTCTAATGAGAGATGGTAATCTATCACAAGTCTTATTTTATGATAAAAAAGTGCAGCAGTATTAGGCTGAATATCAAGCAAATCTGCGGCTGTTCTAGCAGTCACTTCAGCCGTAAAAAACTCTAACAGCCTTCGCTGTGCTTTTTTACTTAGTTTACAACGGGTTATCTTCATAAAAGTAGTCTAGCATAGTGCTTATCTACTACAGCCCCATTTATTTTTATCATGTTAAGGAATATATTCAGTGAGCGATTCTATTGAGCCTTTACAGTCATCTATTCATACTGTTATCTGTAAGCTAGAGCAGGAGCATAGTTTCGATCCGACCCAAATCAAAACCGATGCCGAAAGCCTAGAGCACTGGGGTAAAGACTGGACCAAGCACTTTGCCCCTGCTGCTGCTGCCATCGTCTTTCCAAAGACCACCGAACAAGTCCAAGCGATTGTTCTGCTTGCTAATGAACACAACGTCGTCCTCACCCCTAGTGGTGGTCGTACCGGACTCTCTGCAGGCGCGGTTGCTGCCAATGGCGAAATCGTCGTTAGTATGGATAAAATGAACCATATCGGACAGTTCTATCCTGCCGATCGAATAGTTGAAGTCGAAGCCGGTGTCGTCACTCAGCAGTTACAAGAGTTCGCTGAATCAAAAGACTTATATTACCCTGTCGACTTTGCCTCAGCAGGCTCTAGCCAGATAGGCGGCAACATCGGTACCAATGCTGGCGGTATCAAAGTCATCCGCTACGGCATGACTCGTCAATGGATTATGGGTCTGACTGTCGTCACGGGTAAAGGCGATATCTTGCATCTCAATCGCGGCATGGTAAAGAACGCCACCGGCTATGATCTGCGCCAATTGTTCATCGGTAGTGAAGGTACGCTAGGGTTTGTTACTCATGCGCAAATAAAACTTGAACGTCAGCCACAAGACTTAAATGTCATGGTGCTTGGCATGGACAGCTTTAACGATGTGATGAACGTACTCTCTGCCTTTCAAGCACAAATTGATTTGACGGCATTCGAGTTCTTTGACGATGTAGCGATTGATAAGTTAATGGCACATGGTCAAGTACAAGAACCGTTTGAATCCCGTACCAAATTTTATACATTATTAGAGTTTGAAGCGCCTTATGAGCCGATTATGGATAAAGCGATGGCCATATTTGAGCATTGTATGGAGCAAGGTTGGGTGGTTGATGGTGTCATGAGCCAAAATCTCACACAAGCGGCAGAACTGTGGAAGCTACGTGAGTATATCTCAGAAACCATCTCAGTCTTTACCCCTTACAAAAACGATGTATCGGTGCTAATAAGCCACGTACCGACCTTTATCGAAGAGATTGATCATATTGTCAGCAGTAACTATCCTGACTTTGAAGTTTGTTGGTTCGGTCATATCGGCGATGGTAATTTGCATCTGAATATCTTAAAACCTGAGAACATGAGCAAAGATGATTTCTTTGCTGAGTGTCAGGTTGTCAATAAATATGTGTTTGAGACGGTACAAAAATATGGCGGTTCAGTGTCTGCTGAGCATGGGGTTGGTATGACGAAGAAGCCGTATCTGCACTATAGCCGCAGTGAGACTGAGATTGAGTACCTAAAGGAAGTCAAAAAAGTATTCGATCCAAACAACATTATGAACCGTGGTAAGATTTTTGATATGTGATTAGATTTTAAGTATTGATGATGCTTAATTTCTATACTTTACAATATCTTTATAAAATCATAATAAAGCCATAGAGCAACTTAGGAATAATCATGCAAATTTTAGATATTAATACGGTAAAAAAACAACTGACGATGTCAATGGCAATTAACGCTATTGAGGATTTACTAAAAGTACAAGGAAAACATTCAACATGGATTAAGACACCTGAGCGCCTAGTGATTCCTACTTTTGAGGAAAGTAACAAAAACACATCTGGCTCACATCTATCTATGCCCTCAGTAGTTTTTGATGGTGATAATGAGTATGCAGTGGTAAAGCTGGTAAATATCTGTCCAGACAACCCTAAACGTGATAAGCCAACAACCATGGCAGTCATTACCGTATCAGACAATGAAACAGGAGATGTGCTGACATTTTTGGATGGCATATATATCACCCAAGTACGAACAGCAGCACTGTCCGGAATTGCGACTAAATATTTAGCGAGTCCAGCTAGTAGTGAGGCAGCGGTGATAGGTACTGGAGGAATGGCATATGAACAACTCAATGCGATACTCACTGTGCGTCCAAATATTAAACAAGTAAATATTTGGAACAGGACGCCTCAAACGGCACATGAATTTCAGAATAAATTTGAGCAAGAATATCCACAATGGCAAGTCGATTTTAAAGTTTATGAAAGTGTCGAAGAGGCTATTAAAAACGCTGATATTATTAATCTTGCAACAAGAGCGACGACAGGACTTTTTGAAGCTTCACAAATAAAGCCGGATGCTCATATCAATGCAGTTGGTGCTTATCAAGCAACAATGAAAGAAGTCAGCAACTCGGTTATAGAAGCCAGTACTGCTATTATTATCGATGATGCAGAGGGTGGTTTACATGAAGCAGGTGATTTAATACAAGCTCATAATGACATTCAGAGCACTTGGACATGGGATCAACTGACAGGTACGTTAAGTGATCTGGTCAATAAAAAAATCAGTATTGATGCGAATGAGGGTAAAGGTATTACGCTATTTAAGTCCGTTGGCGCCGCAAGCTTTGATGCAGCAGTTGCTATAAAGGTTGCCCAAAACGCTAAAAAAGAAGGTTTAGGTCAGTCTATTGAGCTATAAAAATAAGCAACCAATAATTTAGCTTTCTTATGAGAATCTATGTAAAGGCAATCACTTTAAATTAATAAAATTGGCTTGATACTTAAGGGTATTCATATGCGCTATGACGTGATCGTTATTGGTGCAGGCATAGTAGGAACCTCTATAGCCTGGCATCTTCAAAAAAGCAACTTTCAAGTTCTCTTGCTCGATAAAAAGCAACCAGGAGAAGAAACGTCATATGGTAATGCAGGTATTATCACAAGAGAAGCCGTAAATATTAAACCATTTCCTAGAAGTTTTAGAGAAGTTCTCAGAGTATTGGCGAATAATAGTACCGATATTCGATACCGTTGGTCTGCTATCTATAATCTTCAGCGCCCCTTATTACAATACTAGATAAATTCCAGTCCGAAAAAGGTTAAAGAGATAGATAAAGAATGGTCCACTCTCATTCAGCATTGCACAAACGAGCATGACCCTATGATTAAGGCATCAGGCGCTGATGAGCTAGTTAGAAAAATAGGCTGGATTGAGCTTCACCGTCTATCCAGTAGTTTTGAAAAAGCCATTGGCAAAGCAAAAAAAGCGGCTAATCAAGGCGTGGAGTATGAAGTTTTATCGCTAGCAGCGCTAAAAGAGTTGGAGCCAAACATAAATTTTACAGACTATGTCGGTGGTATCCATTGGAAAAATTCTTGGCAGATAAAAAGCCCTGGCAATCTTGTCAAAGCATATGCTGAAAATTTTGAAAAAATGGCTGGAGAGATAAAGTAGTCAACGGTAGACAGCGTTATACAGATGGAAGAGGGTTGGCAGGTTACGACAGATGGCAAAACCTACTCATGTCAGAAATTAGTAATTGCTGCAGGTCCTTGGTCAGCTAATCTTATCAAGCCATCAGGTTATAAGATTCCATTATTTCCTATGCGTGGTTATCATCAACACTTTCAAATGACTGATAAAAACGCATTTTCTCACAGCTTATTTGATGTAGAAAAAGGCTTTGTAATGGGAGCGATGGATCAAGGCATTAGAATTACGACTGGAGCTGAAATGGCAATGTCAGATGACCCAAAAAACTTTGATCAATTAGAATCAGTACTGACGTATGCACGCAAGGTTCTACCGCTTGACGTAGCTGTGGAATCTGAAGCATGGTGTGGCACAAGACCTTGTATACCAGATATGAAGCCAGTTATTGGACCTGCATATGTTGAAGCAAGCATTGAAGTTGATTGTTTATGTCAGTACCATAGTAGTCGTAAGGGGTATACTAGGAATGATCCCGTATAAGCTTATCTGACCTTCGATACCATTGATAAGTTGTCTTGACGCTATTTACGGTTACATGACTTTATACCTTTCTTGGTTTTTACCCATCTCTCCTCAAAGGGTCAGTCGATTTCATATATAATGTGAGCTATTTCATCATTATTGATCCACTCAATTTAGGCTTTTTTCTTAGCAAAAAACGCTTCTTATCAGGTAAAACGGTGCTTTATGTTCAACGCTTCCTCGACTCGTTTAAATAAATACATCAGCGAAAGTGGTATTTGCTCTAGGCGAGACGCTGACCGCTTTATTGAACAAGGTAATGTATACATCAATGGCAAACGTGCGTCAGTAGGTGATCAGGTAGTTGCTGGTGATGCAGTAAAGGTCAATGGGCAGCTTATTGAGCCACGAGAGCCTGATGATTTTATTTTTATTGCATTAAATAAGCCAGTGGGCATTGTGAGCACCACGGAAAGCTCTGAGAAAAACAATATTGTCGATTTTGTGCGACATAGTTTGCGTATTTTTCCGATTGGCCGTTTGGACAAAGATTCTCAAGGTTTGATCTTTTTGACTAATAACGGTGATTTGGTCAATAAGGTACTACGTGCTGGTAATAACCATGAAAAAGAGTATCTAGTTACCGTAAATAAGCCGTTAACGGATAGTGTTATCGAAGGTTTAGCGGGCGGTGTGCCGATGCTTGGCAAGATGACCAAGAAATGCCCAGTGACTAAAGTAGCGCCTAATGTCTTTAACATCACGCTCGTACAAGGTTTGAACCGTCAAATTCGTCGTATGTGTGAGCACTTTGGCTACGAAGTCGTCAAGCTTGAACGTACGCGGATTATGAATGTAAGTCTTAAGGGTCTTCCCGTTGGTGACTGGCGAGACTTAACCCCAAAAGAGCTGTCTGTGTTACTTAAATCTGTAGAAGACTCTTCTTCACAAGACAATCACTCAAACAAGAAATCTCGCAATACGCCACGAAAAAAATCTCGTGCTGATGCTTCATCAAAGTCAAAACCATCTACAAAATCGGCAGGGGCAGCAAAGGGGCGTAACAAATACGCCAAAGATGATGCTAGAAAACCAGCAGGTTCTAAAGGTAGGGATGGACGTCCTACTGGTCGTGGTAAGCCGTCAGGCAGTAATGGTAAATCTGGAGGCAATGGCAAACCTACTACCAATGGCAGGCGTCCTTCGAAAGGTAGAGGTTCTTCACGGTAATAATTTTTCACAATGTGACGGCTATATTTATTTCTAAAATAGCCGTAAGCTAAATAACTTTAGTCTTAATGAGATAATATTATGTTTAAAATAAAAGTAGAGCGCATTGTTAAAAAACCGATTGATGAGGTATTTGAAGCACTGAGTGACCATGCCAGTTATGGCTCATTTAAAGCGGTGGGAGTGGCTAAGTTGGTGAATGAAGGTGACGAGGAGCGCAATGGAGTCGGAGCTTTACGTAGCATTCAAGCGGGACCTGTTAAGTTCTGGGAACGGATTACAGCGTTTAAGCGTCCTACTCATATGCAATACCAAATCGAAAAATCTAAACCCATCAAAATGCAGCATGATAAAGGTATCATTGACTTAAAAGACTTGGGCGATGGCACCACACACGTGACTTGGGTATCTGAGGGTCGATTGATTGTACCATTGCCATTAATCGGTCGCCTATTTGACCGTCAAATGCAGAAACAAGGAACCATAGGGTTTAGTAGCATACTCAAATCCATAGAAAGCCGCTAATCTAGCGGCAATGTTGGGTTTTTTGATATCACTCTCTAGTGGTGGCTTATTTTATTTGAGCCATCACTGTCAGCTTTAATCCGTTTTATTCTTAGCAGCTTCAATCTCGTTAAAACGCGCTAGCTGCTCTGGCGTTGCTTTCTGTTGATACTTCTCTTTCCACTCAGCATAAGGCATACCATAAACAAGCTCGCGAGCATCCTCGTATTCAATCTCAATACCACGCTCTTCACCAGCCGCTTTATACCATTTGGATAAACAGTTACGACAAAAGTCGGCAAGGTTCATTAGCTCAATATTTTGAACCGCCCCGACTATATCGAAGGCTGATCTACTTGAGTCAGGCAGCGATGCCTGACAGGGTTAAATTATCATAATACCGCTTTTCAAACTCAAAGGGTGACACATATCCAATCGTGCTATGTAGACGCTTCTTGTTGAACCAATCCACCCATTCAAGGGTTGCAAGTTCAACATCGTTCACACCAGTCCAGTTCTGCTTTAAATAATGAATCACCTCAGACTTGTAAAGCCCATTGACCGTTTCAGCCAGTGCATTATCGTATGAATCGCCTGTTGTACCAACAGAAGCAATCACGCCAGAGTCCGTCATCTTATCGGTATAGCGAATAGATAAGTACTGAACCCCTCGATCACTGTGATGAATCACATCTTTGGGATTATTTCTATCTGTTATCGCTTGATTTAATGCTGCCATTACCATATCAGTGTTCATACGATTCGATACTTTCCAGCCGACAATAGCGCGAGCAAATACATCGATGATAAAAGCGGTATAAACCCAGCCGCTCAATGTCTTGATATAAGTAAAATCTGCAACCCACAGCTGATTAGGACGATGGGCATTAAAGTTACGATTGACCAAGTCGTCAGCACGCTTTTGGTCGTCACGGCTGTTGGTGGTAATCTTACCCTTACCGCGCCAGACACCTTGTAAGCCGTGCTGACTCATTAAACGCTCGACGGTGCAGCGTGCAATATAAATGCCATCTGCCTTCATCTGCCGCCAGACTTTGCGAGCACCATAGCGACATTTGCTGTCCTGCCAGATGCGTTTAATCTCGCTGAGATAGTAGTCGTCATGCTGACTGCGCAGTGAACGTCTTTCAGGGCAGCACTCTAGGTCTTTAGTACGGTGATAGGTTGACGGGGCAATCGGTAGTACTCTACAAATCAGCTCGACCCCATAACTACCTCTATAGTCATCAATAAACTGAACCATTATCTGGGTGGACGGTCGAGCTCCGCCTGGGCTTCAAGACCAGCAGCCTTACGTATAATCTCATTGGCTTGCTTGAGCTCTTTGTTCTCGCGTTCAAGCTCTTTGATACGCTCTTTGTCACTTTGAGCCTGCACTGAGGCGGGAATGGTTTGGTCTATGTGCTTTTTATGCCAGGATCGCAGGGTTTCAGGTGTACAGCCAATCTTTGACGCTATGGCTTGAATGGCTGACCATGTAGAAGGATAGTCGCTCGACGCTTCAATCAGCATGCGAACGGCGCGTTCTTTAATCTCAGGAGTGTAGGTTTGTCTTTTCATTGTCGTATTCTCTCAGAATGTTGAGTCTCCGACAATCCCGGGGCGGTTCATTCTGACCCTTGCTGTCAATTCCGTACAGTTAAATTTGGGAGGTTTTATTTATGCAATTTAACTATAATAATTAAACCACACTTATTGTAGTGGCATGTTAAAGTTGTACTGTGTTTAAAATATGTCTCATATAAAAAACCCAGACAGCTTGAGCTGTCTGGGTTTTTGGATGATTAGTGCTTATTTGTTTGCTTGATCTGTCCGCCATAAAGCATGCTCACATATTGCGCATAACCAATTATCTTTTGCGCGCATATAACGAATATCAGCAGGTACTTCAATCGGACAAGCATAACCGCAGTACTCACATACAACATCGTCCAAGTAAGCATAACACTGAGCGACTGTCTCAAAGAGTACTTGAGGACTTACCTCATACTTCTCACAAAGCGTCTTCACATGTTTAATAAAGCCGCTCTGATTATCATATGCCCAGTAATCCTCACACATTTTGACATCGTATGGGCTCTGCGTCATATTAGGTTGAATTTTGACACTCATAATACTCTCCTCAGTAGCTGCCATAGTCAGAGTGCGGTAGTAGCTCATGAAGCTCGCTTTGAAGCTGACTGGTCATATCTTCTACAAAGTACCCATCTTGAGCGTCCAAGCGTTTCTGCACCCACACACGCATAGCCATATCGTTATTAAAGCACCGCTTCACTCCCAAGAAGCGAGCGAGGTTATGACCCGATGAAACATACAACTCACGCATCAATGCATTAGCAATCTCATTCGCATTTTCACTGATTGCACCATCCCGTTTAAACTCACCAAACAGCTGCTCATAATTAATGATTTTCATTGTGACGTCTCCTTGTAAGTTTTTGCATTCGTGATTAGTGCTTCAGTGTCAGAGCTATTCGATGCGCTGGTTAGCTTCTCCTTGCTCGCCAGTAGCAAGTTATCCATTGCTGAGCCATCTTGACGGGTGATATCAGGCACATAACGGCTATACACACGAAACAGCATCTCCGTACTACTGTGACCCATCTGACGAGCTATCCACTCAGGGTTCTCACCAGCAGCGAGCCAAAGCGTCGCTGCGGTATGCCGAGTCTGATAAGCACGCCGATGTTTCAGACCGAGTAGGGCAAGCGTGGGTTTCCACACTCGTCTATTCACATTACGGTACTCCATCGGATTGCCCTGTGAGTTGCAGAATACGAACTCTGACTTACCATAGGTACGTTGCTTCTGCTCTAACAAAGCGTCGTACACCAGTTGCGACATTGCAATATCACGTTGTGAGCCTAACGTCTTCGTTGGTCCCATTTCACCGTTTACTAACGCCCCTTTAATACTGATCTCACGGCGATCAAAGTTAATGCAGTCCCACTTAAGCCCATCAATCTCACTGGTACGCATACCGGTAAAAAAGCGAATGGTGTAGTAGGGTCTATAATCAGCACGGACATGTTTTAAAATCAGCCATACCTCACTCAATGTAAACGGGTTTACATCAGGACGAGCTTGTTTAAGATTCTTAATATTTGGGGCTGTAGTAGATAAGCACTATGCTAGACTACTTTTATGAAGATAACCCGTTGTAAACTAAGTAAAAAAGCACAGCGAAGGCTGTTAGAGTTTTTTACGGCTGAAGTGACTGCTAGAACAGCCGCAGATTTGCTTGATATTCAGCCTAATACTGCTGCACTTTTTTATCATAAAATAAGACTTGTGATAGATTACCATCTCTCATTAGAAGCTGATGAGCTTTTTGATGGTGAGGTCGAATTAGATGAAAGTTACTTTGGCGGTGTACGCAAAGGCAAAAGAGGTCGCGGGGCAGCTGGTAAAACCGCTGTATTTGGTATTCTAAAACGAAACGGTAAGGTTTATACCATTGTCGTAGCAGACACCAAACAGACTACCCTAATGCCTGTTATTAAGCGTAAAATCAAGCCTGACAGCTTTGTTTATACGGATAGCTATCGAAGTTACAATGCACTGGATGTGAGCGAGTTTAAACATTTCAGAGTCAATCACTCTATAGAGTTCATTTGCGGTAAGAACAATCACATCAATGGCATTGAGAACTTCTGGAATCAGTCCAAACGAACACTCAGAAAGTATAATGGGATTAATAAGAAGAACTTCCATTTGTTTTTAAAAGAGTGCGAGTTTAGATTCAACTATGGCTCACCATCTAATCAGCTGAAAACCTTGAGAAAATGGTGTGATATTTAATCCTTATCTACTACAGCCCCTAATATTTTTATAAGGCATCTCAAACTCATGGCGATCTGACGCTTCTTCTAGTATCATACGAAGAAGTATCATAATCTGATTGATTCGTGCTACTGACAGACTTGACTGACCATCTTTACCGTAACGAACTTTGGCGAGGGAGCTACGGAAGGTCAGCAAGTCTGATTTTTTTATGGCATGTACCGCTTTACCACCAAATTCAGGTAACAAATACTTTTCCAAAATAATCTGTATCTTTTGCCGGTAGCTCGGCCGCCATTCAATCTTTTTCTCCTCAAAAAACGTTTCCGAAAACTCCTTAAAGGTCGGATTGCGACTGATACAAGATTCGGCTCTATCAGCCAGTGCCGTCATCTCCTGCGCTCGTTCACTCTTTGGGAAGTAAGCAGCATAGTCGAAGATGCCTAGGGTAATTTCTGCTTCTATTTTTTCGATAATTTTAGCCAGCTTCTTTCGATTAGCTGGAGTGTCTGTGAGATTAGTCGTCTCACGGCAACGCATATTCATATATCGAAAATCTACGAATAGCTTGCCACGTCTCGATCTTATTGACGCCATTATTTGACTCCTTGTTTAAATAAAACTTACTGTAAAGCCATACCGTTGATGGCACTCATAACCGGCTTGCACATATCCTCTTCAATACGCTCCCAAACGTACAAAATCTTGCGACCGCCAAAAGGACGAATGTAATGGATGTTTTCAATCAAAACAGTGTCCTTAAGTTGGTTACGGATAGTACGTGCATCGTATTTGATACGATCGGCTAATTCTTGAGTAGTGAGATAAGTCTGTGACATAATAGTTCTCCATGTGAAATAAATTTACTATTAGTGAATGATTAGTTATCACTAATGAGTACATATTATCTATAAATATTATCACTTGCAAGCACTTTTTTATCACTTTAGGGATTTTATAAATGATTAAGCTCAATTTACCTGTTTTATTTGCACAAAGAGGCATCCGTGTAGCTGATGCTGACAGGATGTCTAAACTAGGAAGATCTACTTTGTATCGAATGTACAATAATGAAGTCACTAGAATAGACTTTGATTCATTAAATGAGCTTTGTAAGCTTTTAGATTGCACACCCGGCGATATTATCCTCTATGAAGAAGATGAAGTTTGTGAGGAAGGGGGTTCAGAAGAAAGTTAGAATGCTTAATAGAATAGTTCTTTGGAGTGTCTTGAAAATCATCAAACTTAGCGCCGATAAATATTTTACTCGTCCCAATTTTTTTCAAATATTAGGTCGTGGTCATCACTGTTTAAACGACAATTAATCTTAGATGTTATAAAACCAAAATGCATTTTAGAAAAATTATACCTCTGAGAAACACGTTTTTTACTGAATTGAGGTTGGGTTCAAAAGTCAGCATAGTGCCAAATTTACTAGGTTAGGTGTCATGATGATTTTTGAACCAAAAATAGCTAGGTTGTGGTCAGATACGCATACGCAGTTTTAAGGCAGGGCACGGTTTGGGCACCAAATGGGCACCGCACCGAAAATGAGATTTTTGATTGAGTAGCTAAACTTAACTGAATCAGAAAAGATATTTCGAAATATCTTCTATAAGCCTTAAAATTGGACAAAAAAAAGCCTCACTGTTAAGTGAGGCTTTTTAAGTATTTGGAGCGGGAAAAGAGATTCGAACTCTCGACCCCAACCTTGGCAAGGTTATGCTCTACCACTGAGCTATTCCCGCTAATTATCAATTAACTATCGTCAGTTGATGAAGGCGTATTATACGCAGTTTTTTTTAGGTGTCAACACCTATGACGAAAAAAATTAAAGTTATTAAAATAGGCGTGTCTTCTGGCCATGGATATATGTTATAACGGTTTATTATAATATGTATTCCAAAAGCTTTGTAGTACATAAATAAGCTGGGACGCACTTTATAATTTAATCGTAATCACATTCACAATTATCAATACTTACAAAGATAAGTCATAAGGATAAAAAATGAGTCAACAATATACCATCGCTGATTATTTGTTTGATCGTGTCGCAGAAGCGGGTGCATCTGAGATATTTGGCGTACCTGGTGATTTTAACTTAACTTTTTTGGATAACGTTCTTGCTTCTGACAAGCTGCGCTGGGTAGGTAACACCAATGAGCTAAATGCTGGTTATGCTGCCGATGGCTATGCACGCGAGCGTGGGTTTGCCGCCATGGTGACGACCTTTGGCGTGGGCGAGCTGTCAGCGATTAACGCAACTGCAGGTTCTTTTGCTGAGTACGCGCCAGTGTTGCATATCGTCGGTGCACCAAGCACAGCGCTACAAGATTCAAAGCGCCGTATTCATCATTCGCTTGGTGATGGCGTATTCAATCATTTTATTAAGATGGTTGAGCCTGTGACGGTAGCACGAGCGCAGCTTACTCCTGAAAATGCTGCTTCAGAAATTGATCGAGTGATTCGCTTAATTCTCAAAAAGCATCGCCCAGGTTACTTACTATTATCACCAGATGTTGCTCGTCAGCCTATCTATCCACCAACGACCAAGCTGATCGATAGCCAAGAAGACATTACTAGCCAAGCGGCATTATCAGATTTTAAGCAAGCACTAACCGAGTTTTTGCCAAATAAGACCACGACGCTAATGGCAGATTTGATGGTGCATCGTTTGGGCTTACAGTCGCAGCTCAAAGCGTTGATTGCTGATACCGATATTCCTTATACCACGCTATCTTGGGGCAAGACGCTACTTGATGAAAATAGCGATCGTTGGGCAGGCACTTATGCGGGTGTTGCTTCGCGTCCAATTGTGAAAGATGCGGTAGAAAACTGTGAATGTCTCATTAAAGTAGGGGTGCAATATACTGACACTACTACCGCAGGGTTTAGCCAAGATATCAATGAAGATGTGGTCGTAGACTTGCATTATGAGCGTGCTTCTATCAGTGGTAAGAACTTTGCACCGATTGCGCTAAAAGATGCGTTGCAAGCCCTACATGAAGTGATGACCTCTGGCATTAATATCGTGCCAAAACCTTTCTGTGAAGAAGTTAAGCCGCACGAACAAAAAGGTAAAGACAGTGAGGCTATCCGCCAAGATGACCTATGGCATATTATCGCTGACCGCTTAGATCACAATAACTTGGTGTTTTCTGAACAAGGGACGGCCTATTTTGGTATCAGTGATGTGCGCCTGCCAGAAGGGGTAACGTCGTATGGGCAGCCGATGTGGGGCTCAATTGGCTACACGTTGCCTGCCAGCTTGGGCGCGGCAATCGCATCGCCAGATAAGCGCAGTGTGTTATTAATTGGGGACGGTTCAGCATTGCTAACGATCCAAGAGCTAGCGGTCATGATTCAAGAGCGCATCAATCCTGTGATCGTCTTAATCAATAACGACGGCTATACGGTAGAGCGCGCAATTCATGGCGAAAATCAATACTATAATGATATTCCTAAATGCGATTGGCAAATCATGCCGCGAGCGTTTGGCGCGACAGAAGAAAATAGCGTATTACTCAAAGCAGAGACAGCAGGCGAGCTAAAATCTGCTTTCGACAAAGCTGCTGCGACTACCGATAAGCTTATAATGATTGAGGTGATTGCAGACAAGCATGATATCCCACCATTGCTAGCAGACATCAGCGCGGCATTAAAGCCAAAAAAGGACTAAGTCATTCGTAAAAGCTTAATGAATAAAAGTAACAGCCCCATTTAGCAACTTAGCTAGATGGGGTTTTTGCATTTTTTTATCATACGGATTAATTAATCAGCGATTGCTCTTATGTCAGTTTGCAGACTTTAGTATCATGGCGGATTGAGCTACGTTCAGCCTTGATAGTCAACAGGAGACAGACCCGTCGTGATTTGGTTAAAAATGCTTATCGGCGCATTGATGGTACTGGCGATTCAAATGTTCGCCCAAACCCGATTTTTCTATTTGGCGGCACTTGCGCCACTATTTCCCACTTTTACGTTAATCAGTCACTTTATCGTTGGTACTGAGCGCAGTCCCGCTGATTTAAAGGTCGCGCTGATATTCAGTATGCTTGGCGTCATACCGCATTTGATTTATACCTTTGTGGTGTTTTTTAGCATCAGTTATATGAGTTTATACAAGGCACTGCTATTAGGTGTGGTCGCTTGGACGGTTGCGGCTGCGATTCTGGTACTGACATGGCAATACATTCAAGGTTAATTAATATTAAGACGTAAAATTTTTTAGCACAGCAATGATATTTTATAAGCTTAACTTTAATATTTAAACTTTTTTTATTGAAGTCTTTTTTATTTATCTAGGGCGTGTCTTCAATTCACCCGATAGTCATCTAAATGGGCTAAAAATGGCTAAATCTTGCCAAACAGCGTCAAATAGCTGGTTAATATCCCGATATTATCTGCGCTATTTTTCTTGTTTGACGGCAATTTATCTCATTTTTATCACCATTTTTGAAATGAAGACACGCCCTAGTATTGGCTGCTAGTTCTGATGGTGATGTTAATATCATCATAAATAATTGTCATTCATATTTTGAATAACGGCCGCTTATGGTAGGCTCACTGGTGTAATATCTACTAACAGCAAGATAACGAAAACCCCATCGTAATCAATTACTATTCTTAATAATAAAAAATAGGGCTCAAAAAAAATGGATACCTTAAATATCCTGTATCTCGTAGGCGCAGTACTAATTTTCGCCAGTATCATGGCGAGTACATTATCGGCGCGCTTAGGCGTACCATTGTTGTTGCTGTTTTTGATAGTGGGTATGTTGGCAGGCGAGCAAGGTATCTTGGGTATTGAGTTCTCTCAGTATGCGCTAGCCAATTTCGTTGGGCAGGCAGCCTTAGCCTGTATCTTGCTAGATGGTGGTTTACGTACGTCCTTTAAATCGTTCCGAGTGGGTCTAAAACCTGCGATTACGCTGGCCACGTGGGGTGTGTTGGTCACGGTCATGGTGCTAGGGGTCTTTGTCACTTGGCTACTTGATGTCGATTGGCGCTTTGGTTTGCTGATGGCAGCGATTGTCGGCTCAACCGATGCAGCAGCGGTATTTTCTCTATTACGTAATGGCGGCGTCAAGCTTAACGACCGTGTACAAGCCACGCTTGAACTTGAGTCTGGTGCCAACGATCCTTTGGCTATTTTATTAGTCACTGGTTTGATTGCCCTAAATGTTGATCCTGATGGTCAGACAGTATTTGGATTTTTAGTTTTATTACTACAGCAGCTGAGCTTTGGGCTAGGTATGGGCTTATTGTTCGGTTATTTCTTATCCCGATTATTGCCCAAGGTGCATTTGGCAGAAGGTATGTACGCCATTTTAATCCTCTCCGCTGGCTTGGCTGTGTTCGCCGCGACCAATCTCATTGGCGGCAGTGGATTTTTGGCGGTATACCTCACTGGTGTGCTAATCGGCAACCACAAGGTGCGCTCAACAGAACATGTCATGCGAGTGATGGACAGCTTTGCTTGGCTGTCGCAGGCGGTGCTTTTCGTAGTATTAGGACTATTGGTCACTCCGTCAAACGTCCTCAATGTCTGGCATTATTCGGTTGCAATCGCGCTCTTTATGATCTTTGTCGCGCGTCCTATTGCCGTCTATACCAGCGTAAAACCTTTCAAATTTAAAGACAGAGAGATTGGGTTTATCTCTTGGGTTGGTTTGCGCGGTGCAGTGCCTATTACCTTGGCAATTTTACCCGTCATGGCTGGGATAGATAACGCCTTTATGCTGTTTGATATTGCCTTTGGCGTCGTGGTTCTGTCGTTGATTTTGCAAGGCACAACCATCCCGACGATGGCCAATCTGTTTAAGGTACGTATTCCAACCAATAAAGACCCAAAAGAGGAGCATGAAGTCTGGGTATCCGATAAGGCCAGTATCACGCTGTATGAGTTTGAGGCAAAGTCAGGTGCATTTGCCATTGGGCGTCATCCTATGGGTATCTCCAAAGGTATTAACCCAGATGAAATCAGTGTCTTTGCGCTAGTGCGTAACCAGCAAATCGTAGTAGTCGATGAGCATACAAAGCTAAAATTCGGCGATAGTGTCTGGTATGCGATGAGAGGTAATCACGCCAGCAAAATTGCCAAGATTTTTAATGACACAACACTAGATCGTAAAGCTATTGATGATTTCTATGGCGACTGGCTGTTATCACCTAGTGTGAAGCTTGGCGACTTGCCATTTTTTACAGGCATCATGGCGTCTGAGACACTGGTAAAAACATTAAAAACGTCCGATGAAGACAGCGCAAAAAATATGTGGGAGCAAACGGTAGCAGAGTATGTAAAATCACATCTAGGTACCGCGCCAGTATCAGGCGATACCGTTGTGATAAGTGATGAATGGTCATTAGTCATCAAAGAAGTTGATGACAAAGGGAAGCTGAGAACCATTGGCCTAAAGTACCAACAACCGTCTGCAATAGTGTAATAAACCTAGTGGTATCTTATAATAAGTTCATCATTTTATTCAAAAAATCAGCCGCTTGTTTAGGCTGATTTTCTCGATATGCCCAATGGTGCTCGACATCATAGCTTGCCTCATCAGGCAGTAGTATTTTCATCAGGCCCATACCCTCATAACGCTTCGCTAAATCACGCGGCAAGTAGCCAACATGGTGACCTGCAAGGATAAGCTGCGCTGTCGCCTCCATATGATAAGTAGTCGCGCTTAATGTCTTGGGGCGAATATGATTGATATGATGCTCTACCACATAGCCTCTTTTTATCCACGGATAGTTCTGTTCTAAATCCTCAAAAGTTAATCCGTCTGAGTTGTAAAACAATCTATGTTCGCGTCCACAGCAGACCACTTGTTTTTCAACAAATGCTGGCTTAAAAGTGAGTAAAGGTGGGAAGCTGCCAAAATAACCCACGCCAATGTCACTCTCGTTACTTAAGAGCTTTTCTAACATGCTCTCAGGACTTTGGACGTCAATAGAAAAGTGTATCAACGGGTTATTACGGTAGCTGCTAGCAAGCCGCTGTCTTAGTGCATCATAAAAAAATTTAGGCATTTGATCGGTTAAGCACAACCTGATGTGTCCGCCATGAACGGAATCTAGTTGCTGGATATAATGCAATTGATGTTGAAAGTTGGCGACTGACTCTGTAAAAGCGACGCAAGCTTCATAAACCGCTGCGCCATCCTCTGTTAGCTTAAACCCTGCGCGACCACGATGACATAATGTCATGCCCAAACGGTCTTCCAAATGCGTCAAATGACCACTAATCACCGAAGGTGTAACATTTAGACGTGCCTGAGCTGCTGTCACCCCTTGACAGTCTACGATAGCCATAAAACTACGTAGCGTTTTTACGTCTATTTTTATTAACTCATCTAATATCAAGAACCAACCTCCAATAAATACGCTTTTCGACAAACTTCTGCTAATGACATATAAGCCTGCTTTACTACGAAAATTCAGAAGTTTACTTCTAAATTTTACCATGGTTCATGCTCTTATATTTATGTATTGTCAATGGTATGTAGCAAATTGTGTACTTAAACCAAATAGAACAAGGAAGAACTTATGACGTTCAATCAACCATTAAGCGGCAATGAAATGCCAAGGTTTGGCGGTTTTGCTTCTATGATGCGCCTGCCAACGCAAGCCGATGCTGAAGGGCTAGATGTAGCATTTGTTGGTGTGCCTTTAGATATCGGTGCATCCAACCGTAGCGGTGCAAGATTGGGTCCTAGACAGATTCGTGATGAGTCAAGAATGATTCGTCCCTACAATGTGGCCACTCGTGCTGCGCCTTTTGAGTCATTACAAGTCGCTGACATCGGCGATGTGCCTATCAATACATTCAACCTGCTAAAAAGCGTTGATATCATCGAAAAATTCTATACCGATAAAATCGTCAAACACGGCGCGATTCCTCTAACACTAGGTGGCGATCATACTATCGCATTGCCCATTCTGCGTGCACTTGCTAAAAAACATGGCCCTGTCGGCATGGTGCATATCGATGCTCATGCTGATATCAATGATGATATGTTTGGCGAAAAAATCGCTCATGGTACGCCGTTCCGCCGCGCTGTTGAAGAAAACCTTATCGATGGTAATCGTGTGGTGCAGATTGGTCTACGTGGTACAGGCTATAGCGCTGAAGAGTTTGACTGGTCAATTGAGCAAGGATTCCGCGTGGTACCTGCTGAGGAGTGCTGGTACAAATCGCTAACACCGCTTATGGCTGAAGTACGTGAAAAGCTAGGTGATGGTCCTGTTTACTTGAGCTTCGATATCGACGGTATCGATCCTGCTTTTGCCCCAGGTACCGGCACTGCTGAAATCGGTGGTTTGACCTCTACTCAAGGTATCGAAATCATTCGCGGTATGCGCGGCCTAGACGTGGTAGGGGGTGATTTGGTTGAAGTATCACCACCGTACGATCCATTTGGTAATACCTCGGTATTGGCGGCGAATTTATTGTTCGAGATGCTATGTATCCTGCCGGGCGTACGCTATGACGACAAGGTTAAGGCAGTTTACTAGTCGTTAAGTCTCAACATGATAACCGTAAAAGGAATGGGTTATTAACAATCTCTTATTGGTTAGATGTGGAGTATAGAGTAGCTTTATCGGCACCAGTGCAATGACTGGTATTAATATAACTCGGTTAAGGAAGACACTAATGAGTAAACCTTCTTCATTTTTTGGTCAAGATACCCTTTCTCCAAATGAAGCTGGACACAGTTTGGGTTCAATTGGTACGTTTGCGCTGTGGTTTGGTGCCAATATCGTAGTCACGACCATCTTAACTGGGATGTTGTTGGTACCAGATCTACGTTTTACCACTGCTATCACGACCGTACTCATTGGTTCTTTAATCGGTGCAATTCCACTGCTTTTAGTTGGTCTGATGGGTCAGCGTACCGGTTTGCCATCGATGGCTCTGACACGTAGAGCTTATGGACCACTTGGTAGCCAGTTGATTTCACTGGTAAACATGGGTGTGCTCATTGCGTGGAGCTGTATTCAGGCGCTGCTCGCTGGCATGAGTCTGAACTACGCGATTGAAGCGACCACAGGTTATAGTAACCTGCCACTGTTTGTGATTCTGTGCGAGACCGTCGTGGTTTTAATTGTGCTACGCGGTCACCTCGGTATTGAGCTTGTCGAACGTTGGGCGGCACTAGCCATGGCCGCGCTTACCGTTATCGTGCTCTATCAACTTAATCAACATTATGATGTATCGACCCTGTTTGAGATGCCAGTTGAATCACGTAATGGTATTACGTTAGGTATCGCGTTTGATATTGTCATTGCCACTGCGTTCTCTTGGATGTCTTCAGCAGCTGATTACAACCGTAACTGTAAAACTTCAAAGATTGCCGTATGGGGTACTTACTTTGGCTACATCATGGCGGCTATCGTTGCTATGGGCTTGGGTGCGACGATATCAGGGCTTTCTATCCTAAACGGTATGGAACAGACTTACGACCCGACTCGTCTGCTTGCTGACTTTGGTTTTGGTCTACCAGCTGCTCTAGTTATCTTCTTTTCAGTCATGACAACCAATGTAATGGCAGTCTATAGCGCAACGCTATCCTGCATGAACGTTGCTCCTAACATGAGCTTTTGGAAACCTGCACTTATCATTGGTTTGGTCACTATCTTTGGGGCGTTGATACCAGGTATTTTAGACCAATTCCAAAACTTCTTATTGATCGTAGGTGCACTATTTATCCCAGCATTTTCAGTCATGATTGTCGATTATTACCTTGTTGGTCAAGAAGGCTACACCGTAAAGCTGCTTGATTCTACCAAACAGTTAGGTCGTCCTACTGCAAAGATTGCTATCGCAGCCTATCTAATCGGTGCAGCGCTCGCCGCATACTGGACTTTGATAGCGCCTCCATCTTTCGGTGCTTCATTACCTGTCTTTATTATTACTGGTGGACTTTACTGGTTAGGTGCGACTCTGTTCACTCGTCCTAGTAGCGCTGTCACTTCAGCTAAAAAGGAGCCGTCATTATGAAATTGATGATTGCTCAAACCAGCCCTTTACTGGCTGAAACGACGGCCAATCTAGAAGCTTTAGAGTCGCTTTGTCGCCTAGCAGTAGAGGCAAAAGTAGATCTGATCGCGTTGCCAGAGCTTGCATTCACAGGCTACAACATCTTTGAGCATCTTGATCGCTTAGCGCAAACTATCGATGGTTCAATTGTCACTGAGGCAGCGAGACTTGCTGATAAATATAACTTGCATCTACTGTTTGGTCTCGCTGAGCGCCAGTCTAATGGTGAGTTAAGCAACTCTGCCATACTGCTAGATGACAATGGAAAACACCTTGCGACTTATAACAAGCGTCACTTATGGGATCGTGAAAACGAGTTCTTTACAGCAGGTAAAAAGTCCTGCGTGGTCAATACTCGATTTGGCAAGTTAGGTTTAATGATTTGCTACGATAATGAGTTCCCAGAAGTGGCAAGAGAGCTGGCACAAGCGGGGGCGGAGGTCATACTGTCACCGACAGCAAATTGTTGCCAAATGCAGAACGCCAGGTACTGCAAATTCGCGCTTGTGCCATAGACAATCAATGCTTTGTTGCTTGTATCAACCGCTCAGGCGTAGAAGACACCCTTCATTACTGTGGTAATAGTATCGCCGCTGGTCCCGATGGCGAAGTAATCGGAAGGCTTGGTTTGACCGCTGGCACGATGATAGTAGATATCGATCTCGCCCGTATTGATGAAAGTCGCACGCACCAAAATTATCTTAAGGACCTGCGTGCTCTTAAAGATACTCATGTCGTTAATGGAGCTGACTTATGAGTGAGCAGTTATTATCTCGAATTAAACCAGAAAACTGGTATCGAACCACTACGCTCAGTGACGGAATCACACTTATTGACGAGCCATGGATTAAGCCGTTTTTCCGCTGTAATCTGTGGCACGTACGGGGTAGCGAACGTGATTTATTAGTAGATTTTGGGTTAGGTGCTGTACCATTGCGCCGCCATGTTGCTTTGCTCGCTGATCGCGATATCGTTGGTGTAGCCAGTCACACCCATTTTGACCACATTGGCGCGGCAAATGAGTTTGACTGCTGTCATGTACATTCTGCTGAAGCACACATCTTAGCTGAACCAGACAATGCTCGTACTTTGGCAGATATGTTTGTTAACGATGAGATGTTTGACGCGCTACCGCCTGAACCTTATGCCCATTGCGGCTATAAAATTGCTGCACCAGCGAAAATTATGCAGCTTGAAGATGGTGACATGATTGATTTGGGCAATCGTCAATTTGAAGTGATTCATACGCCGGGTCATTCACCAGGTGGTATCGCCTTGTGGGAAGCGGCTAGCGAAACACTGATTTCTGGTGACCTTATCTATGATGGCCCATTAATTGAAGATACGTGGCACAGCAACATGGCTGACTACGCCAAGAGCATGCGCCGCTTAAACGCATTGCCAGTGCGAGTCGTTCATGGTGGGCATTTCCCTAGCTTTTCAGGTAAACGTTTAAACGTCATGATTGATGATTGGTTACGGCACCATGACTTGTAATGAATAGCACTTAATTATTATTCAAAATTAACAGCGATTTAAAATAACTAACTACTCTAAATAAAAAGCAACTTCAAATAAAAAATTTAACCCAATACTTATTAAAATCTTTAGGATGAATAACCCATGACCCAATTGACGCAAACGTCTTCTGCATTATCAGAAACCATTTCTCTAACCTGTGGTGAGCTACTGGTACAGTGGCTAGAGTACTATGGGGTAGAGACCGTTTTCGGCATCCCTGGCGTACATACGGTAGAGCTGTATCGCGGCTTGCCTAGTACTAACATTCGTCATGTGACACCGCGTCATGAGCAGGGCGCTGGGTTTATGGCGGACGGTTACTACCGCGCTTCCGGCAAGGTTGGGGTTTGTTTTATTATCACAGGACCCGGCATGACCAATATCATGACAGCGATGGCACAAGCGCTGGCTGATTCGATACCGATGTTGGTCATCTCTAGTGTTAACAAAGTCAAAGACACGGGTAGCGGTGAAGGGCATCTACATGAGTTGCATGATCAGCAGGGTATGGTCAGTAAAGTAGCCCTGACCAGCAAAACCATTTGGCAACCTGAATCGCTACCGACAGTGATTGCCGAAGCCTTTGCTTTATTTAATGGTGCACGTCCGGGACCAGTCCATATTCAGTTGCCTATCGATATCATCACCGCTGATGCCAGTCATGTCGCTAAGCCACCTACTTTAAATGCTGCCGCAACTCGCCAAGCCGATACAAATATTTTGAGCCTACCGCAGGTCACAAGATCACTGCCGAATCCTGCGCAATTAGACCTAATCGTACAGTCATTACAAACCGCGAAAAACCCTGTAATACTTTATGGGGGCGGCTGTGTCGATGTCGATCACGATGCACAGCGATTGGCAGAACTGATAGATGCACCAACGTTTTTGACAATTAATGCCAAAGGTTTGCTGTCACCTGGTCATCCATTAAGTTTAGGTAGCAACCAGTCATTAGACGCAGGCCGAGCCGTGATTACCGAGGCGGATTGGGTATTAGCGATTGGTACTGAGCTTGGTGAGACTGACTACGATGTGTTCTTTAATGGTGAGTTTAAGATAAATGGAACGCTGGTCCGTATCGACTGTGATGCCCAGCAATTGCAGCGTCCATTTAGAGCAGATATCGCGGTACTGTCCGACGCACAAATGGCGATTAGGGGTTTGTGTAGTCGCTTAGAAGGTCAGACATTCGATCATCAAGCACTGTCACGAGTAAACGAAGCAAAGCAGGCCATCTTGAAGGATGTAACGACAGACTTTGCGGGTCAAAATGCTTTACTGAAGCTGATTAGAGATGAAGTAGAAGACGTCATTTTCGTTGGTGATTCAACGCAGCCTGTTTATAGCGGTAACCTTGGTCTTGAAGCCTTGGCGACGCGTAAATGGTTTAATTCATCGACGGGTTTTGGCACATTAGGTTATGGTTTGCCTGCTGCTATTGGAGCCATGGTTGGCTCAAATCTACCCGTCGTCAGTCTAATGGGTGATGGCGGTATTCAATTTACGATTGCCGAGCTTATCTGCGCAGCCGAGCTTGAGCTACCATTGATCGTCTTACTATGGAACAACCAAGGCTACGGTGAGATTCGTCGCTATATGGAAGAGGGCGGTTTACCATTGATTGGCGTCAATATCAAAACGCCAAACTTTGAGCCACTAGCAGCAGGGTTTGGCGCTGGCTATCGCAGAATCACCGATAAACAGCAATTGCTAGACGCATTAAAGACAGACACGAAGGGTAAACAGCCAATCATTTATGAGATTGATGAAGCAGATGACTTTCTAAAAGAAATGGCTAAGACAGTAACTTATTTTAGTTAATAGTAATACTGGCGCTAATGCTACGGATAATCACGAGACTGATAGTCACAGTTCTAAAAAACGTCAAAAAAATGACAAACGCTGGTTATGCAAGGAAGCACGTTCATGACGCCCAATGCTAGAGAAATGTCAGAAAGTAGACATAAGCACATACCGCGTTTGTTAACGGCACTTGCTGCTGTCGTTGGTACGACCAATGTATTGACAAAACCTAGCCAACAGCAGTCTTATGTGCAAGGTGCAATTGAGGCTATCACAGACGCTACCGTCGCAGTTGTGATACCGCACTCTCTTGTGGCACTATGGCGCGTCATTAATATCTGTGCCACTTTTGATGTGATTATCATTGCTCAAGCGGCCAATACAGGCCTAACAGGTGGCTCAACTCCGAATGGAGAGTATGATCGACCACTAGTCGTAATCTCTATGCAGTTATTGGGCGGTGTGCATTTACTTAATGATGCAGCAGAACTGGTTGCTTTGCCAGCCGCTACTTTGCAGCAATTAGAGTCTACCCTTGCGCCATTAGGGCGTGAGCCACATTCAGTATTGGGCTCTAGTTGTGTTGGCGCATCGATAATAGGCGGAATCTGCAATAGCTCAGGCGGGATGCTAGTGCAGCGTGGACCTGGTTATACTGAGATGGCGTTATTTGCCAGACGCAATACCTCAGGAGCGTTTGAGTTAATCAATCATCTGGGACTGGATTTGGGGTCGCATCCAGAGGAAATGCTAGAGAACCTGCAAGCTGGCACGTTTAATAAGGTCTCAAACAGTACGAGCAACAGTAACGCCTGCACCAACCATCATTATCAACATAAAGTCCGTGATTGTGAGGCAGAGACACCTGCTAGATTTAACAACGATCCTAACGGTCTGTACGAAGCATCTGGCTCAGCTGGCAAGGTCATCGTATTTGCAGTGAGGGTAGCGACCTTTGCCAAGCCTAAACACGAGCAAACATTTTATATCTCGACCAACGACGCTGATACCTTCACCACACTCAGGCAACAATGGTTAAAAAGCGAGTTGAACCTGCCCGTGTTGGCTGAGTATATGCACAAAGATTATAACGACATTACGATGTGCTATGGTCGAGACACTTGTCTGAGTATGCGTAAGCTCTCTGCTAGCAAGATAGGATCGCTGTATCGACTGCAAATAAAGATTGGCTATTATCTGGATAAGTGGCATCTCCCAAATACGCTGCCAGATTGGATACTGCAACTAACATCTAGGTTTATGCCGCCGTCATTACCAGCCACTTTGACTACGCAGGCGCTCTCATATAAATACCATTTGATTATAAAAGTCGCAGATGGTTTTGGTAACGACTTTGATAATGGCATTAATAAAGATTCTAATAAAAACGATGGCAACAATATCGCTGCTGCGCAGGATTTTTTGCAAAATCATATGCAGCAATATCAAGGTGCGCTGCATGTATGCACAGAGCTTGAATCGCAAACGTTATTGGTATTTCGCAGTGCCGCGACCGCTGCCATGTTTCGTTATCATAATTTAAATCAAGATAAGTTTGGCGAGCTGCTATCGACCGATATTGCTTTACCTAGAAATGCTGTAGATTGGGACGAGACTCTACCTGAACATTTACAAAAACAAGTCAGCAAAACTTTTTATTTGGGGCATTTTTTCTGTCATGTCATGCACCAAGACTATTTATTGAAACCTAAGACCAATGCCAAGCAATTCAAGGAAGACCTGCTGGCATTTTATGACCAACGTCATATTGAGTATCCTGCCGAACACAATGTGGGGCATGTGTATCCTGCTAAAACTGAGCTACATTATTTTTATAAAAAACTGGATCCAACCAATTCGCTCAACCCAGGTATTGGTCAGACAGAGAAATGGAAAAACTGGCAATCATCGCCCATTAAGGAGAAATTAAATGACGAGTTACATGGATAAGTCGCAGCAGCCGATTTTAGGGAATAATACGGTCGATCCAGAAACGCCAAAAGCAGGACAGTGGCGTGCGGCAATGTGGAAGTTTTTATTGTTTTCAGCGTTGGGTATTGCGTTATTTATCATACCGTTCGAGTGGGATGGTAAAGTCACGATTTTATTAGGTGTATTGACCGATACGCTACAATCCGCCTTAGGTGGTTTGGTGACCTATATCACGATGGCGCTCGTGACGATATCCTTTATCGGTGCGTTAGCAGTCAAAGTATTAAAGCCAAATCTGAATGAAGGTTCGCTCGCTAAAAAACTCTTTGATGTTGAGTGGTTTTGGCTTGCCATCCGGTTTTTAGGAATGGCATTTGTTTGGATGATTTTTCTACAAGTCGGCCCTGAGTTTATTATCAATCGTAATACGGGCGGTGTCATTTTTGAAGATTTGATTCCTGTCTTAATTCCGTTGTTCTTCTTTGCCATTTTATCACTGCCATTTTTGACTGATTTCGGCTTGATGGAGTTTTTGGGTACTTTAGCCAGTAAAGTATTTATCAAGCTCTTTAAACTACCGGGTCGTTCTGCTGTCGATGCAATGTCTTCTTGGTTTGGTGCCGCGTCTATCGGCTTGCTAGTCACTATGCAAGAGTATGATAAAAGCTTCTACAGCCAGCGCGAAGCCGCCATTATCGCGACCACATTTTCCGTCACTTCTATCGCCTTTACCTATGTGGTTGCCAAAACCATCGGCGTAGACAATAACTTTGTCTTCTTTTATCTGACCATTGCGCTAACCGGTTTTATCGCTGCGATTATCATGCCGCGCATACCACCATTATCACTCAAGCCTGATACGTATCACTCGGGCAAAAGTATGCTAGATGAAGGCATCCCTGCTGAATATACAACGTACCAATGGGCTGTCAATCGTGCCGTCACTCGCGCGCATTCTATGCCTAGCTTAGGTAAAGTGTTCAAACGCAGCGTACACAATCTGTTTGATATCTATTTGGGATTGATTCCAGTAACGTTCGCTATCGGTACCATCGGTCTTGGTTTAGCAGAGTACACGCCTGTCTTTAATTGGATTGCGACACCGTTGGTGCCAGTACTTGAATGGTTGCAGATTCCAGAAGCGGCCAAAGCTGGCCCGGCCATGATTATGGGCTTTGCAGATATGTACTTGCCAGCATTGGTCGGTAAAAGCATTGAAAGTGAGATGACACGTTTCATCGTTGGTGCTGCTTCAATTACTCAGATTATCTACATGTCTGAAGTAGGTGCGCTGATTTTGAAGTCAAATATTAAGCTAAATGTATTAGAGCTATTTTTAATCTTTATCCTTCGTACGCTTATCAGCTTGGTAGTGATTACATCAGTGGCGCATCTACTGTATTAGTGGCGTGTCTAGTATTCACAAGGCATCTAGCCTGACGATAATATTCAAATGGTCGGTTTTTCTGTAGGCAGTTAAACCGACTATTTAGCCAATCACATTACGGACGTTACGCACATAAAGACAATTTGATCAAAAATATAAGGCGATTGACCATTATGGAAATGCTGAACTCTACAGATTTAACCAGAGAAACTGTCATACAAACGGCTCAAAACGAAGTTGTATTAAATGCCGCTTATATCAATGGTGACTGGGTTACGATTGAAGCCCTCGCGACTGACGGTAATAATGCAAGCTTTGATAATAGAAATAACCATGCGTTGTATGATCCAAATTCAGGTGAGGAGATTGCAACGACACGTCTGTGCACCAGTGCCCATGTAGAGCAGGCAGTCGAAGCGGCTGATGAAGCCTTTGCTAGCTGGTCACAGACTAGTGTAAGTGAGCGTGCCCGCTATCTAAATGCAATTGCAGAGTCTATGGAGCAGCAATTCGATACCTTGGTTGGGCTGTCTGTATTAAACAACGGCAAACCAATTGAAGAGGCGAAGATAGACGTCGGAGATGCCATCGCTTGCTATCGCTACTATGCCAATCTCATCACAGAGCAAGCAACATGGTCTAAAGTATCAACGCTTGAGTCAGGCATTCGTTTGTTAAAGACATACTCGCCAGTAGGTATTTGTGCGCTGATTACCCCTTGGAACTTCCCAATGGTAACGACTTCTTGGAAGTTGGCACCTGCGCTAGCGGCAGGCTGTACCGTGCTATTAAAGCCGTCTGAGGTGACATTATTACCAGAGCTTATGCTAGGTAATATCTTATCGGAAATTGACTTGCCAAAAGGGGTAGTTAATATTTTACCGGGTGCTGCGGAAGTGGGCACTGCTATGACCAGCCATCCGCTGATTGACAAAGTCTCTTTTACTGGCAGTAATGTCGTCGGCGAAAAGGTCATGATCCAAGCAGCAAAAGGCATCAAAGACATTAGCCTAGAGTTGGGTGGCAAATCTGCTATTGTGGTATGCGCCGATGCTGATATTGATTATGCTTGTGATTTAATTATTGGCGGCATATTTACCAATGCAGGTCAGATATGCTCGGCCACGTCGCGTTTGGTTGTACATCAAGACATCGCTGAACAGCTTTTTGAGACGTTAAAAGTTAAAACGGAAAGTTTGCAAATTGGTGATGGTTTTGCGACAGAGACGCAAATGGGTCCATTAGTAAGCGAGCAGCAGCTGAACCAAGTTAAGAAATTCTTTGATATTGCGACAGCTGAAAATCTGGACTGCTTAACCGGTGGTGAGTTAGTAGAAGCATCTGGTTATTTTGTAGCGCCAACTATCTATACAAATGTGCCAGCGACCAGTCAATTATGGATGGAGGAAGTGTTTGGGCCTGTATTAGTCAGTACAACCTTTACTAACGATGCAGAGGCTATTCGCCTAGCCAATGATAGCAAGTTTGCTTTAGCAGCAACCATCGTGAGCGCTGATGAGACTGCCGCGCTTGAGATGGCGCTACAAATAAAAGCCGGGCATATCTGGATTAATGAGCAACAAATCGTACTGCCAGAAGCAGGCTGGGGCGGGTTCAAACACAGCGGTATCGGCCGTGAGTTGGGCGGTGATGGTTTGTCCGCTTATCAGAAGAGCAAACACGTATTGTTGACCGATTAACTGGACTTTTAACTAGATTGTCATTAGCCACTATAGAGACCATTTACTAGCTATCAGCATGACTGTTGAATTATTGTAGAGTGATTGCTGATTGCTGATTGCTGATTGCTGATTGCTGATTGCTAGGTCGCGCCCTAGCATTACGTTTGTTTACCAGACCGTTTCTTATATTAACTTTACTGTCGCACCTATTCAGGATAAAATTGAGCAATCATTCAAGTTTTATAGCCGTGCCCATTTTTATATGAGGTCACGGCTTTTTAAATGGGGCACATTATGTCACGCACCGCACTTTACAACCGTCATGACGCCTTGGAGCGTGCGCTACAGCTTTTTTGGCAAAAGGGCTTTCATGCCACGTCTCTAAAAGACATCGAGCAAGCACTCGATATGCGCCCAGGCAGTATCTATGCCGCTTTTGGTAATAAAGAGGGCCTGTTTCAAGAAGCGCTAGAATACTATGCGCGTTTAGGACTGACCGAGCTTGAGCGAGTATTAAGCCATCATGAAACGCCTTTATTAGGCCTTGCCGCTTATATACGTCAGCTTGGCGGGATTCGTGACAAAGCATTACCGAGCCGAGCCTGTATGCTGGTCAAAAGCTTACTAGAGCTGGGTGCGCGTGAGCAGACAGCGTTAACCAAGGTGGAAATGCTGCTGGCAGGTATGGAGACGCGATTTATAGAATGCTTTAAGGAAGCGCAGAATGCCGGTGAGATGGATAGTGAGTTTGATCCGGTTAGACTTGGACGCCGTCTACAGGCAGAAGTCATGGGGCTACGTGCCTTTGCCCAGCGTGACATAGAGAGCTCGACGGTACATGCCCTTGCTGAAGATATGGCCTTATCTATAGAAGCGTTGCGACTCGATAACTCAGTAAACGCTTAGAGGTTCATTGCTGGGTTTTGATACGGCATATATCTCTAGATGCTTACTTGGTAGATTCGAGCTGTTTGAGGGTATGATACCCACCATGTATACGAGTAAAAATAGTAACAGCGCAGGCAGTAGCAAAGATACCAGCAAGTAGCACAAACTGCTGTGGCCAAATACAGAGAGCAATAAACAGAGCAATAGTTTCGGTGCCTTCAGTAAGGCCATTAAGATAATAAAAGCTCTTATATTTAAACTGTGGCTTGTCTAATTGAAACTTTTCCGCAGAAATCGCAAAAGCCAAAAAGCTCGAACCTGTCCCGATAAATGCCGCTAACAACAAGGCACCTGCTATAGCGTTTTGTGCAGGGTTTGCCAAAATAAACCCAAGTGGCACAGCGGCATAAAACGAAAAATCGAGGGTGATATCTAAGTAGCCGCCAGCGCTTGAGCTTTGCTGTGCGTAGCGTGCCATTGCGCCATCAAGTCCATCAAAAATACGATTCAATATTATCGCTGCCAGCGCGCCATACCATAGCTCAAACGCGAGTAGTGGTAATGCCAACATACCAATCAAAAACCCAGCTACCGTAAGCTGATCAGCCGTAATACCGAGCTTATGCAATGTCGCTACTATTGGAGTTAGTAGTGGCTTGATCACGGGCGTAATAAACTTGTCTAACATGCGAGCTGCCTTTTGTATTTTGCTTTCTTTGTCATTTTGGCTGAGTGTTTGTCTCTGATGTCCAAAACTATTGTCCTACATGAATAACCTTACCATTGGCTGCTTCAGCGTCGCTTTGATCGTGCGTGACCATAATAGCAGGCAACTTATGAGTACGAATCTGATCGAATACCAACTGCCGTGTATCCATTCTTAATTGAGTATCAAGTTTGCTAAACGGCTCATCAAGTAGTATCGCTTTGGGCTCACTCAGTAGTGTGCGTAGTAGGGCGACACGTGCTTGTTGACCACCTGATAAGTTATCAGGGTGACGATCTCCCATCCCTTCTAAGCCCACTTGCGCTAAAGATTGCGCTATTTTTTCAACACGCTGTTTTTTGTTTCCTTTTGGCATGGCAAAAGCAATGTTGCCTGCGACGGATAGGTGCGAAAACAGCAGTGCGTCTTGATACAGCACACCAATACTGCGCAAATGCGCAGGCAGGTGAGTCACATTTTTATCGTTCAACCAGACAGTACCCGTCGCGGTAAAATCACTCGCCAAAGTGCCTGTTAGCCAGTTTAGTAGACTGGACTTGCCACTACCAGAAGGGCCCATCACGGTTAGGATGTCGCCACCAGCGATGTGCTCATTGATACTCAATAGCTGCTCGTTTTGACGAAACAGCTGTAAGTCTTTTATCTGTAGAGATGATGGCATCGGGAACCCTTTGTTTGCGTTTTTACGACTGATTATTTTAATGTTTGATAACGTTTGCTTTTGTTTATGACCAGCCTGCTATCGAGTGCCACTTCTAAAAAAGTATTTGGGTAGCATCCAAGCCAATATAAAACCGATGAGCGGTAGCGCCATTTGCATAATTGCGTAGACAGCACTGGTACGCCTACTGGCACCATTTGCCAATGTCACCGCTTCTGTCGTGATAGTGGCAATACGTCCGCCACCTGCCAATAGAGTTGGCAAGTACTGGCCAAAGCTGATCGCTAGACCGAGAGCAATGGCAATCAAAATAGGGGCAAATAACTGCGGCAGTTTTATCTGGAAAAATACCTTGATAGGGGTAGCACCAAGGCTGGCGGCCACATGAGCTAAACGAGGATCTAGGCGTCGATAACTACTGGCCAGTGATAAAAACACGTACGGTAGCACGAATAAAAGATGGGCGAATGCCACGTTAAAAAATTCTGATTGATGATTGGCCAACTGCTGTAACCAGACCAAGCCGAATAGAAACGCAATACTTGGCACCAAGAGCGGTAAGTAAATAATAAAACTGGTGAAGTGTGACAATGGCTTAGCACTCAGTTGCTCAGCCTCCAAGCATAGCAACGTCAGAAAAACAGCAAAGGCAGTACTGACGGCCCCAATGCTAAGCGTATTGACCAATGGTGTGCTCATTTGAGTAAAGGCACTTTGAAAGTGTAATAGCACGAATTGCTCTGGTAGCATCGCTGGAAACCGCCAAAACCCTGCAAATGCCCATAAAACAAGGCCAGCGAGTGACATGAGCATAAAACCAATCACGCCTACGGTAAGTATAGCGGTGACTTTTTGCCAGATAGTATCTGCATAATGACGTTTGCCATTGACTGACGAAACACTAAATATTGCCTTGATAGTTTTTTCGCCGCCCAGCCAAAAGCCGACTAACCCTGCTGTCAGTACGAGCTGCAATAATGCGCCTGCTGATGCCTTGATACGCAATGTCAGGTCAACATCGTTAAACCATTGTATGATAGAGACGGCAAGCGTTGGCGGTGTGTTAGGACCCAATATCAACGGCATCTCTACACTTGCACTGGCATAGGCCAACACGGCCAAAATAGGCAAACGTAGAAAAGGATATAACAGAGGCAAGACCGCCTTAAAAAAGGCAGTAATTGGGTAATAACCTAAATTGAGCGCAACAGTATATTGTTGACGTAGTTTTTTACCAAGTTCAGGCTGAGCAAGCGCGCCCAGTGCCATTAATAATAAAAAAGGCAGCTCTTTCAAGGTTAAACCCAAGATGATACTGATACCGTATGGATCATGTGGAAACATACCATCGGGTGCCATCTCCCAACCAGTTAGCCACGGGGAGATGAGCCGTGCAAACATACCTGACGGCGCAATCAAAAACCCAACGGCAATGGCTGCAGCTGCATGAGGAATGACTAAGATAGGACTTAATAAATGCTCAATACGCTGCAACCAAACACTGTTAAAAAACGCAGCCAATATCATCAGGGCAATAACAAAAGCGAGTAGGGTGCTGATAAGTCCTGTAGCAAGACTTAACGCAGCCATCTGCGTGATGCCAGGCGTTTGCCATAGGTCTATAAACCCTTGCAGGTTCAAGGTTGTTTTTTCTAGGGCAGGAACCCAGCTTAGGGCAGGCAACAGTACACAGATAAGGCCACAGAGTACGGGTAGTATTAATATGAGAATTAAGAGTTTGGGACTAAAAGACACGATACGCGTAAACAGGTCTTTTTTCTCAAGCGTAATAGGTCTAGGACTATCACCTTTTTTCGTTATTTTATCAAAGCCGTGGCTCATGGACTCACCCCATAACGTGCTTGCCAGCCTTGCTGAATGGCCTCTACCCAACTTGGATGCGGCTCGCTTACCGTGCGTTTGACACTATCAAAGGGCAGGGCGCTTGGATGGGGCTGCTTGGTTTTGAATAACGCTTGTTGTGCAGGGCTAAGCGTAGATTGGACCAGTACGCTTTTGTCACCCCATACCGAAGGGGTTTGTTTTTTTGCTTGGGCTTCTGGACTCATTAAGAAGTTGGCTACTAATTGTGCCGCCTGAGGGTGGCTGGCATTATAAGGGATAGCGACAAAATGAGTATTGCTTAAGCTGCCGTCACTCATGGCATAGCTGCGAATGCTCTGAGGTAAGTCATAGCGCTGCACGGCTGCAGGAACTTCTGGTGCCGAAAAGGTAAACGCGAGACTCAGCTCAGTATCATCGACTAAGCGCCGCATCTGCGCACCTGTCTGCACGAACTGCTCGCCATTACGCCATAAGGTTGGATGAAAATTATCCAAAAACGCCCATAGCGGGTCTAATACGAGTGCGGTGTTTTCTTCAGTGGCAGGCAAGTTAAGCTGTGCGCTAATGTCTTTACCCGTTTGAGCGTCTTGTTGTTCATGTAGCATGACTAAGACATATTTTAAGAAACTCATACCCAAAAAATCAGGTGGTTTTGGGTAGCTAAAACGGCCAGGGTTTTTTGCCGTCCAAGTGGTCAGTTCAGTTAGCGTTATTGGCGGTTTACTGGTAGATAAGTTATCGTAATAGAACGTCAGAGAGGCTTGTCCCCATGGTGCTTCCATACCGTTGGTCGGCACACCAAAATCGAAATTTACGGTTGGATTATTGTCCGGATCAGTCAACGCAAAATTGGGCAGTTTGTTTGCCCATTGTTTAAGTAATAACGAGTTTTCACTCATGGTGGCAAAGTTAGCACCATTAATCCAGATGAGATCCACACTGCCTTGATCATCATTATGAGCAGACTTTTCTGCGAGTACACGACTGACTGCTTCACTGGTGTCGCTCAATTTAACATGGACTAAGTTAATATTATATTTATCATCGACTTGATCGGCGACCCATTGTAAATAGGCGTTAATTTGCGGATCACCGCCCCATGCATAAAAGTAAACGTCTTGATTGCTACCTTGGGCTTCTATCTGCTGCCAAGGTGACAAGTCTTGGTTAATATTGGCAGTAGTTGGCGATGCTGTGCTTGCTGATATACCAATACAAATGCTCATCACCATAGCGTAGGTGCTATATCGCGTAAGACGTTTGAGCATCGGTAAAGCGGTAATAACGCGCATTCAAGTTTCCGTTATGATTTAAATGTTAGTAAAGCTGGTAAAGATTTCATAGTCTGCCATGTCAAACCAAACAGATATCACAAAATCTAAACCAGCTTTATTAGAGTCTTTTAGAACTTTGCTGCTAATTGCATCATTTAATGACGTTGATCAGCAAACTGCCATTAATTAACCGCGACGCCAAGTATGGTATTTTTCTAACCAACTTAATACGGTCTCAGGGGCGTGAGCACGTTTCCACTCACCAGCGGCATATTTGTTGCCTTCTGCCCAAGTAGGGTAGCTATGAATGGTGCCCAATATTTTATTAAGACCCAGACCATGTTTCATTGCCAATACGAATTCAGCGATTAAGTCGCCTGCATGTTCAGACACTACCGTCACACCCAGTATTTTGTCTTTACCTTTAGGGGTGATGACTTTGATAAAGCCTTTAGCCGCGCTATCTGTAATGGCGCGATCTAACTCTTCAAACTCAAAACGAGTAATCTCGTAATCGATGCCTTTATCAATGGCTTCTTGCTCGTTGATACCGACACGAGCGACTTCTGGATCGATAAACGTAACCCACGGAATGACGCGATAATCTACTTTAAACTTTTTCAAATTGCCAAATAAGCCATTTACGGCGGCGTACCAACCCTGATGGGCGGCGACATGAGTAAACTGATAGGGACCGACGATATCACCTGCAGCAAAAATATTAGGATATAACGTCTCGAGATATTCATTGGTCACGATGGTACGATTGGTTTCGATACCTAGCGCCTCTAAACCGTAACCTTCAAGGCGTGCGCTACGACCAACGGCACAAAGTAGCTCATCATACTCGATATCTATTTCTGTTTCATTGTGTTTGACGATAATGTATTTTTTGCCATCACGCATCTCGCAGCGCATTGCTTGATGTGAGGTCAAAATATTAACACCGCTTTCAGTGAGCGACTGGTGAGCAAAGGTAGACACTTCAAGGTCTTCTTTACCCATAATGCGATCGCTCATCTCAATTTGCGTCACATTAGAACCCAAGCGCGCAAAGCTTTGCGCAAGCTCGCTACCAATTGGTCCACCGCCCAGTACTACTAGCTTTTTCGGGGCTTCTTCTAGCTCAGCAAACTTAGTCCATAGCGTGTCACTGGTCACGTAACCTGTTTCTTCTATACCTGGCAGAGGTGGTACAAATGGACGAGCGCCAGTGGCAATGACAATGGTGCGCGCTGTTAGGGTCTGCATGCCGCCATCATTTAGCTGGATCTCTACTGTCCACGGGTCAACTAATTTGGCATAGCCTTTGACCACATCGACGCCCAGATTGGTATAACGTTCCACACTATCGTGCGGTGCGATATCAGCCACTACTTGCTGTACGCGTGCCATCACTTTTTTGAACGAAAACTGCGGTACGGTGCTCTCTAGACCGTAGTTTTCACCATGGCGAATTTGGTCAGCGATTTTTGCGCTCTTAATGATGGCCTTACTAGGTACACAGCCATAATTGAGACAATCACCGCCCATTTCACCTGCTTCAATCAGTGTGACTTTTGCTTTGACTGCGGCGGCAATGTAGCTTGTGACCAATCCGCCAGCGCCAGCGCCAATCACGATCATATTGCGATCGAACCTTTTAGGTTTGGTATGGCCTTTATAAACACGGCGTTTTTTAAACATGTTCAACACTCCTTTTGCTATTAATGGGAAGAAACCTAATAACGCAAACGAGATAATTAAGTTGAAAGATAAAATACCCGATAAGCTGTCTATCTGTGCCAGCTGTGTCCCTGCATTGACAAAGACAAACGTTCCAGCCAGCATACCGATTTGACTGACCCAGTAGTAAGTCCATGTTTTAATAGACGTCACACCCATCAATAGGTTAATCAAAAAGAATGGAAATATGGGTACCAGACGTAAGGTAAATAAATAAAATCCACCTTCTTTTTCGACGCCTGCATCAATAGCTGCCAACCGCTCAGGAAAGCGCTGTTTGATGGTGTCACGCAGTAGATATCGCGATGCCAAGAAGGCAATGGTAGCACCAATACTCGATGCAAATGAGGCAACGAGTAAGCCTTGAACCAAACCAAATAGCGCACCCGCGGCTAGCGTTAAAATCGCAGCGCCTGGTAAGGAGAGGGCAGTGACGACGACATATAGTAAGAAAAACCCACCGATAATCAATAGCGGTGACTGCGCTTTGTATTCATTAAATTGCGCCATCGACCCTTTTAAGCCATCAAGCGTCAATAATTGATTTAGGTCAAAATAAAAAAAGCTTGCCGCTAATATCAATATTAATAGTATTAAAAATATTCTTTTAATCATGGAAAATCCGGCCAAATAAGGGAGCAAAGGCTAAAATCGTAGTTATTACTCAAGCAGTAGAATACTCATCATCTGAATAACTAAACTTAAGTAACAATACTTAAGTAACTATAGTTGAGTTACGTGGCGATCAAATCGAATCATCTGAATCGCTTAACTACGATAAAAAATTTAAGTCGGCAGTCTTAATAGTATATAAATTATGTCTTGCTGTCTGATGTTTATACTACTGTAGCAATAAGCACTGCCGCCGACATTTATACTGGAGACGTATTTTTACCCAATGTTAGGGTGTCATAGTCTCTCATTAGGAATAGCGCCAAACAGGCTGCCAGCATCGGCCATGCAGCAAAGAACAATAAGTTATCAAAAGGCGTTAGGTAAAGACCAAAGGAGGCAAAAGTAGAGGCAGCATGTAGTAATAAAATGATGCCGTACGTCCACTTTTTGAATAAACCCATGACAAACGCGAAGATAAGAATAATTTGTAAGCTACCAATAACGTAAACAATAGTGATGCCCAAATTTTCTAAAACGTAGAATTTAGCAAATACATTGGCGGCATGCTCAGGATTTACGAATTTGTCGAGTGTCCAAAAGAAGAACACGATGAAAACACCAAGGCGAAGAAACAATAGTGAGAGTGGTAAATGTTTTGGCATGAATTATCTCTTTTTGAGAAAAAGTAAAAGTGAATTGGAACAAATTAAGCAAATAAAACGAGCACGATGGCACCGAACTATCAGGTAACAAAAACAGGTAAAATATGAACAATATTGAGTGTTTACTCAAAAATAAACAAAGTATTACCACAAAATGTACTAAAAACGCATTGTAGTGGTTATTGAATAACTGTTCAAGTTGATTATATCCATATTCTAGCAATTATAGGACTAGGTTACTTTCTTTAACCAAACCAGCAATGTTAGGTTAAAGAAGCCTGATTTGTGTACGTTTGATTGAGTCTATCGACACATTTAACGTTTATCTTGCGCTACAAAAATTCGCCTAGCCCGTATAAACGAAAAAAGCCCTTTATAGAACGTAAATTCTATAAAGGGCTTTTGGGGGAATGCTTATAACACTATAGTAAAGCCAACAGCAGTAAAATAATGCCTTACCACATCAAGTCATCTGGAATCACATAAGCGGCATACGGATCGTCTTCTGCCAATGCTTCTTCGGCAGTGTCGTTTGACACAACCATAAAGCCTTCCATTTTTGAATCGATACGATCCGCCAATGGACGAGGCAGTAGCGCGTAGCTTTCTTCCAAGCGTGCGATAACCACGTGACCAGCCACGATTTGATCGTAGAGTTTCTGAGTGATAGCGATTTTCTTTACCTTGGACTCATCGACAAACTGATAGCTGACCTCACCTTCTGTCTCAGTAATTTGATGCTGCTTAATCATTTGGACGATATTGGCCTTTAATGCTTTCTCTTCCAATACGCGCTGTTTTTCTTGATTAAGCTTTTGATCCTTTTCTAGCTTTTGAGCTTGCGCCTCTGCCAACGCTTTTTTTGCTTCGACGCTTTCTGAGTCGCCAGTGCGCTTGGCATGTTGCGTTTGCTTGCTGATCTTCTTGGCCTTTTTGCTATCAACCAAGCCAGCCTTTAATAATTGAGCCTGTAGGGCATTTTTTGCCATAATCCAATCACCTAAATAACGATACCGAAATCATAAATGCTAAAAAATACATTGTAGCAAACTTTGCTAGCGCATGTGGTCAGACGATGATAAGACTTTATATATAGCTAGGTATCAGTCTGCGGTGAGCCAAGTACAAGGCTGACGGTCACAAATTACAATTATTGCAAAAGGGTCGCACACATCGCTGGATGAAGCCGTGTAAATTGGTTATTATCAAATGAAGAGGTAAATTTACTTGATAAGATAATTTTTGAAAGATAACTATTATGAAGTAAATGAAACATCCCCTAATCAAAGAGCATAAGCTAAAGAGTATAAAGCAGAGAACATAAGCCAAAGAGCATGGCTTGGTCAGGACTAACAAGCTGTATAGGATTAAATAATTAAATTTAAGGACAGATTATGACAACATCACAGCACATTTTGGCCTGTATTGACGGCTCGGCAGTGACTGAATCGGTTTGTGACTATGCAGCATGGTATGCCAGTAAATTAAACGTACCTGTTGGGTTATTACATGTCAGTGACGTGCCTGCTTCAGTTAGGCGTGACTTGTCAGGCGCGATAGGCATCAATAGTCGTCAGTTTTTATTAGAAGAGTTGTCCCAATTGGATGAGCAAAGAGCAAAAGTCGTCAACAGCTATAGCAATGCATTGGTACAAGATGCCAAAAGTCATATTCAAAGCAGTTTCGCTGATGTCAGTGTTCGCGTTTATCAACGCCACGGCAAACTGCTTCCTAGTATTGAGCATTTCAAAGAAGAAAATCGTGCGATTGTAATGGGACGACGCGGAGAAGATCATAAGAACAGTCGGATCAATATTGGTAGTCAGATTGAGACAGTCGCTCGTGGGTCAGATATTCCCATAGTGATTTGCTCAGAAAAATTTGAAGAGCCAAGCTCTTATATGATTGCCTTTGATGGTAGCAAAACCTCTATTAAAGCGGCACGAATGGTGTCAAAAAGTCCATTATTAAAAGGTCTAAAAGGCCATATCGTGATGGTAGGTAATCAGAATGACGCCGCCAAGCAAAGTATGAGCGCCGCCGCTGCACAGTTAGAAGATACAGGGTTTGTCGTTGAAGCACATCACTTATCTGCTTCTGATGCGGTAGATGGGTTGTTAAAGTTTCAGGTAGAGAACAATGTCGACATTATGGTGGTGGGTGCGTACGGACATTCGAAATGGCAGCAACTGTTTCTCGGAAGTACAACGACAGAAATTATCGCTAGCACGTTATCACCGGTCATTCTAGTGCGGTAATAACGTCATATATTTATGTTTATCGTCTAGGGCGTGTCCTCGGTTTTATATTGTGGGTACGCCCTAATCATTTAATACTTTTGGAATATTTTATGCTAATTAATGCAGATTTTTCACAACGTGCTTCTCTGACTCCTGAAGCACATCAATGGATTAAGTCACCACAAAATGGTGTGGAGCGTGTCATGCTTGATCGTGTGGGCGCGGAGAAGGCTCGCGCTACCAGTCTTGTGCGTTACGCGCCAAACTCTTACTTTCCGCATCATCTACATCCAGGCGGCGAAGAGATTTTAGTATTATCAGGCACTTTTTCTGCAGATGACACTCATTATCCAGCAGGTTGGTATCTACGTAATCCGCCGACTTCAGGCCATAAGCCTTATAGTGACGAAGGTGCTGTTATTTTCGTCAAGTTGCGGCAAATGTCGTCTGACGAAACGCAGCACGTGGCGATCGACACCTATAATAATGATAATTGGCAGCAAAAAGGTAACCGTACTATCTGCCCGCTTTTTTCCGATGGGGTAGAGCGCGTTAGTCTACAGCGTATCGATGCAGGCGAGTTGCTATTCACTGAGACAGTTCATGGCGGTGCAGAAATATTAGTTGTAGCAGGCGAGCTAATAGAGGGTGGACAGTTATATCAGCAGGATAGTTGGATACGCCTGCCGATAGATATAAATGTACAAATAAAAGCAGGGGTAGAGGGCGCGACGATATACCTAAAAACTGGCCATCTTAACCATATCGTTGGTTTAAAGGTTAAATAAACCTAAATAGCACTTATTAATTGTATAGACAAAATATAAAAATAATTTGGTGCTTCTAGAGCGTGTCTTCAATTCATCTTACAATGAACGATAGTACATGCCAGATAAAGCATTGACTTAAAATTACGAGCTAACTTTTCATAGCGAGTAGCGATACTACGAAAATGCTTGAGCCTTGCAAACATATTTTCAACAAGATGACGTAGCTTGTATAAGTAGCTATCAAATTCTGGATTAGGCTGTTTGGTATTCTTCCTTTTAGGGATGACAGGTATCATATTATGGCTTCGAGCTTTATCTCTGATAGCCTCTGAGTCATAGCCCTTGTCAGCAATAAAGTAATCAGCTTGTCCAATCATGTCAATCAGTTCACCTGCAACTTGACTGTCGTGGACGTCACCCCCAGTGATTTTAAAATGGAGCGGATATCCATCGGCATCACAGGATAGGTGTATCTTTGTAGTTGCTCCGCCACGGCTTTGTCCAATTGCACGATCTTCACCACGCCGAGCTCCACTTGCATGCTGGTGACAGCGAACATAGCTTCCGTCTGTGAATACCCATTCCGTATCAACTTCTGCTCAAAGGCTAAAAAAAAATTCTCCCATAAGCCAGTTTTCGACCAGCGGTTGAAACGACTATAAGCTGTTTTCCACGAACACAATTCTTCAGGTATGTCACGCCAAGGCGCACCTGTGCGTAGTTTCCACAGTATGGCTTCCATGACCTCTCGACTGTTTTGAGTGTGATAGCAGCCATGCTGTGTCATCGTTGATTGCAATTGATCCCAAAGCGTATCTGTTAGTGCTGTTCTTGCCATAACTTGTATTTCTCGCATCGTCTTAATAGATGCGGTATTGTAACTATTATTTATCGCTTATCCAATTGAAGACATGCCCTAATTCCCAATTATGACGTACCAAATTATACCTTAGTAAGTTCAATATATTAGGACCATTGCTTTTTTTTGCATGAAATATATTAAGTAAAAGGTACCAAGCATCATCTTTTTCATCTACCTTCAAAAAATAACAACCTTCCAAGTAGCTTCTTCTATAAAGTTAGCCTAAGTAATTAAATAGAATGCTTTAACTTTTGTATATAGAACAGTAGTGAGCTCTAATTCATGCTTATATAGTATATGAGTTGTTGCCTTACTAACTTAGGTCTAGTAAGGTTTAACACAGAAGTGTTGAATACACATTTAAGAGCGCATCAACAAGGACGATTACTAAAATAATATGAAAAATTCGTCAAATCGTAAGCAGTCACTTCGTAGTATTTCAGTGCGCCATTTTATGACCGCTTTGGCGACTGGTATATGTTTTACCGTGACTTCACACGCAGTAGTAGCAGATTTCCAAATCAATAGCCTAGTGGCGCAGGCAATTCAAACGCATCCTTTAGTAGGGTCGGCTCGAGCGAGTCAACAAGCAACTACCGAAGGAATTAATGCGGCCAAATTAAACCTTTTACCAACACCAAGCGTAAGCTCAGGTTACGATAGAGACAATGATTTTGTCTCAGAGGTGACAATTCGCCAGCCCTTATGGACAGGGGGTAAGCTCACAGCAGATGTGAATCAAGCCATATTCGATGACAAGGCTGCGGTAGAGTATATCTACGAGCAGCAAAACCTAGTGGCCAAAACAACGATTGATGCTTGGCAAAGCTATATCCAAGCCGTCGCTACGCAAAGTGTCCATGTGGAGAATTTAAAAGAGCTTAATGATTTTGAAGCCATGATGCAGCGACGCGTTGGTCAAGGTGTATCAGCTCGTATTGAGCTTGACCTGGTGACTAACCGTATATTGCAAGAGCAAACATCTTATCAAGCGGCAGTTGAGCAGCAACGTATTGCCGCTGCTAGGTTAGAACAAATCATTGGTCAACCACTGTCTCAGATGAGTGTCACGAGCATACCGAACCTTAAGGTATTGGTAAATCAAGCCAAGCAGCAATCCGTTGACTTTGAAAGAATGGCATTTGATAGAGCTGGCTTTTACAATCCTACCGTTGTTAAAGAACACTTCCAGATTGAATCCGCTAAGCAAGGTGTCGAATCACAACAGGCGGCTCGTTATCCAACCATTTATGCCCAATATGAGCATGCTTACTATCATGAGGATAACGAAAACGATGGTAAGTTCTCAGTAGGATTAAGCTATGCACCAGGTGCTGGCTTTTCCAATTTTGCGCTAGCACGAGCCTCACAGGCAGAGGTCAACAGCCTAGTACAAAACCAAGAAGCTGCACGCCGTAATGTCATCGAAAATATTCAAGTACAGTATCAACAGTTTATTAGTGCTAAAGATCGAGAGACATCATTGATTGCTGCTGTAGCAGGTGCCCAGATTGTGGTCAGCTCTTATCGTCGCCAATTTATTGCAGGACGTAAATCATGGTTAGAAGTGCTCAATGCTGTGCGTGAGCATAATGATTACCAAGTCCAGTTGGTACAAACTCGCGCAGAGATGCTGGGGTCATTTTATAAGTTACAAGTAGATTTTGGCGTTATGCAATGGCAACAGTTTTCTCGTAATCGTGAGCCAGTGAGTTTATTTAGCCCAATAGGGTCTGTAAAAAAATGGCTCAACAAACAAGATAAGAACAGAGCCGGTAGCGAGTTTGGTTATGGAGGTAACATTACAGATGAATATGTCAATGTCAATCTACCTGTCACAACAGAACAAAGTTTGAACAATGGTGAACATCTCATGTTAAATGATGATTACAGTATTACGCCGATAAATGAACAAGACGATATGACAAATAATTAAATCGTAAAGTCATTCAACCAGGCGTAACCTATCCTACATATGCAACCATCTAAAATACTAAATAAGCGATTAATATGAGTGCACAATTACAAAAGACACCGTCTCAGTCTGTTGATCACCATGAGCTGCAACACTCAGAGCAGGTCGATCTGACCGAAACGTTGACTGATGCGATTAAGCATTTACTCGGACAGCAAGGCTATCCAGTAGATAACATACGGCTCCATGATATTGTCAAACGTCATAGTGAGCAATCGGACAGGCAAGGTCAAAGCATTCATGAGTTAGGCGGTGTCATTGCAGTATTACAAGGCATTGGTATAACAGATACACCAGAAATATTAGAGCAGCCTGATGCCGCTTTTTTGCCCTTACTAGCGTATCGAACGGATTTAGGTTGGGGCGTGATTGATAGCCAAACGCCGCAAAAAAGTTGGAACTTTAGACAAGCGAACCAGCAGGTACATACGCGTGCCGAAGAATTGACTTTGGTCATGCGTATTCGTCTAAAAGAAGATCATATTAAGCAGCGAAAGGCCACATTTTCTGATCTATTAAAGTCTGATTTGGGTAATTATAAAGGTATTTTAGCTGAAGCCGTTATTGCAACCTTTTTGATTAATATGTTGGCACTAGCCGTTTCTTTATTTTCGATGCAGGTGTATGACCGGGTCATACCGACTCGTAGCGAATACACGCTGATCATTTTAGCCAGTGGCGTCTTCTTAGTCATCATGTTTGAAGCGTTTATGAAGTTTTCTCGCTCAAAAATCATGGATAAGGTCGTCGTCGGTCTAGACCAGTACCTATCTCGAGAAGTGTTCCAACGTCTACTCAAAGTACGTATCGACCAAATGCCGGGGTCAGTTGGCTCTATGGCAGCACAGCTACGTGGTTATGAGCAAGTACGTAGCTTTTTTACGGCGAGCACGCTTTTTGGCTTAGTCGATTTGCCCATGACCATTATTTTTATCAGCTTAATAGCTTTTATTGGCTCGCCATTAGTCGCTGTTGTACCAGTGATAGCGGCGGTCATCGCAATTACGATGGGACTGATTGCACGCAAACGCATCGATGCCATCGCATCAGAGGGCGCGACTGCCTCTTATTATAAGACGGGTCTGTTGGTAGAAGCTGTGGAAGGCGTCGAGACAATAAAAGCAGGAGCAGGCAGCTGGAAGTTTCTCTCGCGTTGGCTAGATGTGATGGATGTCACCATCAAAAACGATTTGGATATGAAGCATGCCAATGATAACTTAACGTATTTTACGCAGATGCTACAGCAAGTAAGCTACGTTGGTATCGTAATAGTCGGGTCGTTTGTCGTCATGCAAGGTGACATGACAATGGGCGGACTGATTGCCTGCTCGATACTTGGTGGTAGAGTGTTAGCGCCTGTTATGGCGATACCCAACCTGCTAGTACAGTACGCTCATGCCAAAGCCGCCAAAATGAATATTGAGAGTCTGTTTGCACTGGAGCAAGACAACCAAGGCGTTGCGTATCCATTATCGCCTACGCATATAAAAGGCGCATATCAGTGCGATGGATTGACGTTCAATTACCAAGGCAACGATCGACCAGCCATTACAGTTCCGCAACTGTCGATTAAACCAGGAGAGCGTATAGCGATACTTGGGCCTATTGGTTCAGGTAAATCTACCTTGCTTAAGGTGCTGGCAGGACTGTATGCACCAACGGAAGGACGCGTGTTGTTAGATGGACTTGATATACATCAGATCAGTCGTGAGACACTTAGTGAGCGCTTGGGTTATCTGCAGCAAGACCATCGACTGTTTCAAGGAACCCTGCGTGAGAACTTATTAATCGGTATGGCAGCGCCCAATGATGATGTCCTTCAAGAGACTTTAAATAGGACAGGGCTAATCAACTTAGTATCCAGTCATTCAAGTGGTCTTGACCTACCGATCAGTGAAGGCGGTAAAGGCCTATCGGGGGGACAAAAGCAACTAGTGGCATTTACCCGTTTATTATTGACCAAACCTGATGTGTTTTTGCTGGATGAGCCGACAGCTTCTATGGATAACCGACAAGAGCAGCGCTGTCTACAAGTGCTACGTCAGGAGTTGACGAAAGGGCAAACGTTTATTGTGTCGACCCACAAGACAGCATTGCTAGACTTGGTAGATCGTCTGATCATTATGGATAACCAGCGTATTATTATCGACGGTCCAAAACAAGCTGTACTTGATGAGCTCAGAAAAAACGATCAAGCAAAAAATAAAACCACCATGCAGCAAAAAGGTAAAATCGTTAACAAAGCCAACCAACCGTCAAAAGAAGGTGCCGACGAAAATAAGCCTGCTACCTCTAGAGTTAGAAACATCAGCGTAAAACCCATCAGTGCTAAACATTCAACAGACGATCAAGGGAAGTAGGCATGTCAGAGTATAAGTACACACCCACTAAACCCCAAGTTAATCGTTCAAGGTTGAGTATTTGGATAGCATTAATCGGGATCGTCACTTTAATTATTTGGGCATCATTTGCCAAGATTGACCAAGTGACCCGTGCGCAAGCAACGGTAATCGCCAGTGCTCGAACGCAAGAAATCCAAGCATCAGAAGGCGGCGTATTGACTCAGTTGGCTGTCACAGAAGGTGAAGAGGTTAAGGCAGGTCAATTATTGGTAGTGTTGGAGGAAGAGCGTGCAAAAGCAGCTGTTGATAACTCTGCTTCTAAGACAGCTGCGCTAACTGCTAAATTAGCAAGACTAAATGCTGAGATTTTTGAAAAACCGTTGGTATTTCCTAAAGGGGTACAGGACTATCCTGAGTACGTGCAAAACCAAAGGGCGCTATACAACAGACGTCGTCAAGCTATCAACGAGGAAGTCTCTTCTCTTGAGAAAATGCTAGTGTTGGCACGTCAAGAATTACGCATGAATGAGCCTTTATTAAAGTATGGCGATGTCAGTCAAGCCGATGTCATTAAACTCAGTCGTCAAGTTGCTGATATCGAAGCGCAGATTAATAACAAGCGTAATAAGTACTTCGAAGAAGCACAGGCTGAAATGACCAAGGCTCAAGAAGAGCTAGATACCGAGCTTGAGCAATTGCGAGATCGGGCACAAGTACTTGAAGAGAAGCGCTTGATGGCGCCCACAGAAGGTAAAATTAAAAATATCAACGTGACCACTATTGGCGGTGTCGTCAAACCCGGCGAAGTTATTATGCAGATTTTACCGACTAGTAGTGACTTGGTTATAGATGCCAAGGTCAGTCCTGCTGATATTGCTTATGTCAAAGAAGGTCAAGAAGCGACGGTTAAGCTCGATGCTTATGATTACTCTATCTTTGGAGCCATGAAAGGTACAGTTAACTATATCAGTCCAGACACGCTAATGGAGCAAACACCTAAAGGCGAAGAGCCTTACTACCGTGTATTAATTGTGATTAATGGTGCTGAGTTTAAGGGGCGCGGTGATGAGATTGTCATTAAACCTGGTATGACAGCTTCTGTGGATATTAAAGCGATGGAACGTACGGTATTGTCTTATTTAACTAAGCCAATTACCAAAACCTTATCAGAAGGTTTGGGTGAGCGCTAATAGTTTAATATTGGATGTTTATTGATAAGATAATAAAAACCCCAGTTAATTGCTGGGGTTTTTTTATGTATAAAGGTATTTAGTCTAATTGGATCACCAACCATAAGGCTTCTAATATCAATTAGAATTTTCAGGACGCCTTTGGCTATTCGCCTCATTTCTTAACTGTTGTTGCTCATCAATTTTCTGCTGATTATGCTTTTTGACTTCGTTGATAGCGGCACTCAATTGATCGTTTATCGCTTCCACTTCAGATTTTGCTGAAAGATAGTCTTTATCTATTTTGACGTTACTTTTTTGAGCAGGGACGTCTATATCTAGCAAGCTTGCATTGTTCTTAATCTCTTCTAATTTATCATCAGTGTTTGCAACTATAGACTGGGTAGTGCTATCAGTTTGGGCATCTAGCGCCTTTTCCTTTTGCGGAGGATTTTTGTTTGCTTGTACTGATTCTATCGATGTAGAAGCTGGTTTTTTAGGTTTATTATCGACGTTGTTGGTCGCTGGAGAAGAGGGTGCTTTTCTGCTTTCCACGTTGGCTGTTTGCTCATCACTACTTGTTAGCTGAGATGCTTCAAGCTCATTACCAATCTCAGATTTTTTATTGACCGTGTCTTCTACATTGTTGTTAGTGTCATTAGATGTCTTAGTGTTGGTGACAGTAGTGGTATAGACCTTTTCAGGTAGATCTACATTGTTGATAGCAATAGGTTCAGTCGAGTTCGTTTGACTCTCAGCTACTTCTACCGAATCCGTCTGATGAGTGTTGAGATAGAAAATAAAGAAAACCCCAACATGTACTAATATTGCAAGGCACAACGCCCGAAACCATTTTTCGCGGAACTTCATCATTATATGGCTTTACCTTTATCATATTAGTACACGTGCGACACACCTTGAGGTTATCAAATAATAAAGATTATTGGTAGATAGAATAGGCTAAGCCTGTTCAGTACTATCTTTAGTTTCAGAGTCATTGCTCTTAAAGTCACTGTTCTCAAAATCAGCTAGCATCTCTGTGATAAGTTGATCCTTTTGATGCCATATTTGCTCTACCCAATCAAACATCTGCGCTTTTATCGCTTCATCTGTTTCATAACCGCCGTTCTTGATAGCAGTAAACAGGTCTTTGGGTATCTCAATATGTCGCACATCTACGCCTAAACGCTTGATATTACCTTTCCATAGATCACTATAAGTGGGTACACCGTCAGGGTAGACGATCGTCATGTCCAAAATCCCATCGATCTCTTCCCCTAATGCACTCATAGCCAGTGATAACCCGCCAGCGCGTGGCTTAAGTAAATGCGTATATGGGGATTTTTGTTTATCATGTTTGCTAGGAGTGAAGCGAGTCCCTTCTAGATAGTTCAATAGTGTAAAAGGCTTGTCCTTGAGCAATGCACATGCTCGTTTCGCTTCTTCGATATCCTTACCCTTTAGAGCAGGGTTTTTGGCGATGGCTTCTTTAGAGTGTCGACGCATCATAGGAAAGTCGAGAAAGTAGAAAGCTTGACCAATGACAGGAATATATATGAGCTCAAATTTGGTAAAAAAGCGCGTCAATGGCAAGCGTTTTTCGCTGATATATTGCACGATACTGGTATCAACCCAAGACTGATGATTGCTAACCAGTAGATACTTACCGTTGGTATGCACATCATCAGGTAAGTTAATGCGCCAATCTTTGCGTGGTAATACGTTGTCGATCAATGCGTTATTGCTATTGATCCAATAGTTCGTCACGTCGATAACGGCTTTGTCAGCGATGGCAGCACCGGTGATAGCCTTGGTAGCACCCATTACCCAGACAGGTAAACCAGCTAACATACTATTAAAAGTGATAACGCTGGTTGCTGTCGTCAGTGAGGCAGCTTTGCCCAATTTTGGAGCGCGTTCATGTAATTTTTGAACGATTGATTTCAATCGCATATCGAATCCTTTTACTCATACCTATGATGAGATATTGATAATGTTGCTGCATGATTTTAGCAGAAATTAATCTCAGTGTACGAGTGTTAACAACAAATAATAAACAGCATTGGTGAATTAGAACGTACAATTATATCAAGATTTTGCCAAAGCGAAATACGAACCAGACCATAAACACAGTCTGTTTTATTTATAAAAACTAACCGATAAAAAATGAAATACAGATTAATTAAAAGGGTAAGTGTCTATGGTGATATTTCGAGCTCAAATATAGCCCTTATATGCTGGCTAGTCTATGAGTTTCGTCTAGAACCTCTTTTTATAGATTAACAGTACTACTCACACATTAGTACTGAGCAAAGATTAATGAAGTTAAATATTTTGATAGCAGTTAAGTTATCAATAAACAAAAAAAAGGGCATATCAAGAATTATCTCGATACGCCCTTTGCAATTTAATTGGTTAGATATTGAGCAGCTAAATAATCGAGTGAAGCAACACTCTATATTTACTATATCAATTAGCCGTGCATACCACGGATAGGATAGTTGTTCTCTGGGTTTCTAACAAAAGCCAAACCGTTTGCCAAGGCTTCAAGATCTGGTCTAGAGAACGGTGCGTTCGAGATATCAACAATATGCACTTTTCCTTCAGCGTTGATAACGAACACAGCAGGCTCAGCGAAAGGATGATCAGTTTCTTTTTCTGAACGTGGGTCAGAGATGTATAGACCTAGCGTGTTCATCTGCTCGATAGTCAGACCATAAGCCATAGGGAAGCTAACATCTATTTGATCTAGATGACCTTCTAACTGCTCTTTGCTGTCTGCAGATACTGCGATGATATCGACACCGACGTCATAGAAAGATTGTTTTACTGTCTCTAAAGTATTTAGATACTTTGTGCAAATTGGGCAATGCTTACCACGGTATACAACGACCAGTTTCCAGTCATGACCGTTTTCAGGTTTGCCTAGTGAAGTCATTTCACTGTTTAATACCTGTACTTCCATTTCAGGAAACGTAGTACCGGCTTGAATTTTTTGAGCATAATCTGTTGACATAGTTCTTATCCTTTTTAATAGTATTTTTATGGTTAGTTGGTATTTAACAGCCTTACATTAGCAATCTTAAGTGCAAAAGTATTGGATGTTTACAGTAGTCCCAAGTAGTAATAGGAAAAGTTAACATTACCTTTAAAATCAATTAATAAGACTACTTAAGTAAGCTAGGGCATATCATCAATTAGCACATTGAAACATTTAGTGGTCTTAAAATGGCTAAATTTTGTCAAACATCGTCAGAAATCTTGTCAATATGTTCATATTTGCGGCGAGTTCTTCCTTGTTTGACTGCAATTTTTCTCATTTTGAGCCTCACAATCTAAATGATGACACGCCCTAGTAAGTCATAGACAAAGCGTCTATTTTTTCGATTCTTCAGTTGTCTGAGCATCTAGTTTATCTTGAGTTTTTAACTCAAAGTCTGAGGCGTCATGACGTTCGTGTAGTTGCTCAGCAGGTTCGCCCCAAGTGCGGTTTACCTTGCGACCACGTTGCACAGCAGGACGCTCTAAAATCTCAGTTGCCCAGCGGCGTACATTTGGATAGCTCTCAACTTGTAGGAACTCTCCTGCATTATATGCTTCGCCTAGTATTAGATTGCCATACCAAGGCCAAGTGGCGATATCTGCAATCGTATACTCATCGCCACCTAGATAGCGATTTTCTGCAAGCTCACGTTCTAGTACATCTAATTGACGTTTTACTTCCATCGTGAATCGATTGATAGGGTACTCAAACTTTTCTGGCGCATAAAAGTAGAAATGTCCAAAACCGCCGCCTAAGTAAGGGGCAGAGCCTTGTAACCAGAAGAGCCAATTCATGACTTCAGTGCGTGCTGCTGCATCTTTAGGCAGTAGTTTTCCGAATTTTTCAGCAAGATAGAATAAAATGGCGCCACTCTCAAACACACGGCTACCAGTCTCTGTATCCAAAAGTACAGGGATTTTTGAGTTTGGATTTAGCTCAACGAACCCTGATGAGAACTGTCCGCCTTCACCAATTTGAATAAGGTGCGCGTCGTACTCAGCGTCTGTCACACCTAATGCCAATAACTCTTCAACCATAATGGTGACTTTTTGGCCGTTAGGGGTGCCCATTGAGTAGATCTGTAACGGATGTTTGCCGCGAGGTAGATCCGCTTCATGTGTTGGGCCAGCGATAGGGCGGTTGACACTTGCCCACTTACCGCCGCTTTCTGCATCCCATGTCCAGACGCTGGGTGGCTCGTAATGATTAGAGTTTGACATAATGATGATACCTTTTTATATACTATGCTCAGTAGGGTGTAATTGGTAAATCAGATCCAGTTTATTGTTTTTATTCTGGCATGTCTGCTATTTGCTTCAAGATGTTTTTGTAGTTTTCTACACCTTGTGCACCGCTCACCAGATGCCGACCGTTGAAGATAACGGATGGTACGCTTTGAACACCTTGCTGCTTTGAATGCTGTACGGCTTCACGTATCACATTGGCAAAGCGTTGATCTGCGATAACGGCGAGTGCTTCATTATGATCTAGTCCAATATCTGCTGCGACATCTGCCAGTACGGTACTGTCAGCCACGTTTTTATTATCAACGAAATGCGCAACGAACAATGCTTGTTTTAGGTCGTGCATACGTCCTTGCTGATCAGCCCAATGCAGCAATTGATGCGCATTAAAAGTATTGTAGGTACGGAAATCATCGGCAAACTGAAAATTAAATCCAGCTTCTGCACCTGCTGCTGTCATTCTAGCTCGGCTCTCTTTAACGTCTTCAGCAGTTGTACCGTACTTCTCCATAATATGCTCACGATAGTTTCGTCCTCCGTGCGGCGTATTAGGATTTAGTTCAAATGGATGCCAATGAATCTCGTGCAGCGTGTTGGTTTGTTTTAATGCCTCGGCTAGTTGACTATAGCCGATAGCACACCAAGGGCACACAACGTCTGACACGATGTCTATTTGTAAGGGTTTTTTTACCTGTTCCATAGGATCTCTCATTAGCGATGAATTAAAATGAAAAACTGCTGCCCGAAGATGTTTCGAACAACAGCATGAAAACATCAAATAGACTGTGTCAGCGTTAGCTGAAAAACGTATTAGTCAGCTTTATGCCATTCAAACTTCTGGAATGGTTTGTCGACTGGTGTGTTAGCTAGGTGGTTCGTGTAGTTGCTCATTACTTTTTGAGCAGCACCAAGGATAACTTCAAGAATCTGACGCTTAGTGTAACCTGCATCTAAAAACGCTTGAACCGCGCTGTCATCAACGTTACCACGATTACGGACTACAGATAGTGTGAAGGTACGCAATGCTTCCAGTTTTTCAGTTGGTAGTGGCGTTTCATCACGTAATGCATCAGTGATAGCGTCATCTACTTTCATGCTCTTAGCAATACCAGTATGCGCAGGCACACAGTAATGGCAAGCATGCTCAACGTTGATAGTTTGCCATACAACAGTGGTCTCTTCATCATCAAAGCTACTGTCTAAAAACAGTTGATGTAGCTGTTGATAGCCTTCAAGCAAACCAGGCGCTTCAGCCATCACAGCGTGTAGGTTAGGTACCATACCAAATGCTTTGATAGAAGAATCAAGTAAGTCTTTGCTTTCTGCTGGGGCTGTGTCTTTATCGTGTAGAGTAAATTCGGTCATAATATAATTCCTGATAATAGGTTTAAGATTTAGTGTGTTTTAGAGTTTTCATGCCCGCTTCAAAGCAGTCGCTGATTTACATTTAATTATTGGCTTGAGTAATTACTCAAAATTAGCAACTTTGCTTAGCAAGCGAGTCAATAGAGACTACTATAAATGATATTGAGCAGTCGTTCAAGTAAATTGTAATGGCTCAATTACATTACTCTGCTTAATTCATACTACTCTATTAATATCAATATCTTAAGAAGGTAACACTGTGTAAGTAGTAATAAAAAACAACGATAAAAATATTTTTTAACTTTAGTGGCTCTGTAGTACGAACAAGACTTATCGAAATGGAGCTGATCGACTTCATCCATTGCATGTAGAGAAAATAGTATTGATATGATGCTTATTATATCAATATATAACATTACTTGAACGACCGTTCATTTGCGTTTATAGTGTATGTCAGACAATAAAAATGTGCTTCAAATCAGATGCTTGTTTTTGTTATCTCATTACAATTTTTATAGTTGTCAGCTTTTGTAGTCATTAGACGACTGTCTTCATATAATAGGATAAAGTTATGCTTAAATTTTATTTCCATCAAACGCCAAACCCAATGAAAGTAGCATTGTTTCTTGAAGAAACTGGTCTGCCTTATGAGCTTGTGGCAGTAGATACTCTAAAAGGTGAGCAGCATACACCTGAGTACCGTGCTATCAACCCAAACGGCAAAACACCTGCCCTAGAAGATGATGGCAAACGCGTGTTTGATTCTACGGCTATCTTGATGTATCTTTCTGAAAAAACAGGCAAGCTGGCAGGACAGCCAGAAGATCGTAGCGAGATGCTATCGTGGCTAATGTTTGTAGCATCTGGATTGGGCCCTTTTTCTGGTCAATCTGTTCACTTTAGACATAAAGCGCCAGAAAAAATCCCATATGCAATTAATCGCTACCTTCGTGAGGCTGAGCGTCATTATGAAGTGCTAGATACGCACCTAGAAGGCCGTGAATATATGGTTGGTGATAGCTACTCAATCGCTGATATTTCTACTTGGGGCTGGATTGATAAGGCGACAGTTGTACTAAGCGAAGGCGGCTTGGATAATTATCCGAATCTAAAGCGCTGGTTTGATAGCATTAATGCTCGTCCAGCGGTACAAAAAGCCCGTGACATTCCTAAAGGTATTGATTTCAAAACTGAGTTTGACGACGTTGCTGCACGCGCGCTTTATCCGCAAAACTTTGATAAAAATAGTTAATCGAAGCAAAGAGACTCAATAAGTCTTATAATATAAAAAGTGATTAAAACCAGTAACTAAGGTTGATTCTACAAACTTTGCCTTAAAATAGATTTTAATGACTATGTGCAGAATTCCTCTACCTTTAAAGTAGAGGGATGAGTATATCATTATTTTTTAGTATAGCTTAAGATGTTATCATACCTTATGCCCAAACAAATCTTAAAAGCTTATAAAGTGAGATTATATCCAAATGACGAACAGCAAGTATTCTTTGCTAAATCATTTGGATGTACCCGCTTTATTTGGAATAAGATGTTGTCTGATAAGGTTAATCATTATAAAGCAAATAAAACGATTCTAAACAACACCCTGCTCAGTATAAAAAAGAGTTTGAATGGCTCAAAGAAGTAGATAGCTTAGCGTTAGCTAACGTGCAGCAGAACCTTCGCAGCGCCTATAAAAAGTTTTTCGAACAAGACACAGGCTTCCCTAAATTCAAGAAAAAAGGTATCAAAGACAGCTACACCACTAATAACCAAAAAGGGACGGTTGCACTCACATATAACAGTGTCAAACTCCCCAAAATTGGTCATATCAAAGCAAAAATACATCGCCGCATTAATGGGCTTATTAAAAGTGCCACTATCAGCGCAACCCCATCTGGTAAGTACTTTGTCAGCCTATTGGTTGAAACAGTAGTGGAGCCGCTACCAAAGACTTATTCTAATATAGGCATTGATTTAGGATTGACCAACTTTATTGTCTTATCAGACAGTACTAAAGTTGCTAATCCTAGGTTTCTATCGAAGCTGAAAGACAAGCTTGCGCGTGAGCAAAAGATTTTAGCCAAACGTAGAGAGGTTGCTAAATAAGCTGTCAGACAGTCGTAATTATCAAAAGCAAAAAGCTAAAGTCGCGAAGATTTACGAAAAAATAACCAACCAGCGTCTTGATTTTCTACATAAACTCTCATTCAATATCATCAAAAACCACGATGTCATTGCTATAGAGGACTTGAACATTAAAGGGATGGTTAAAAACAGAAAGCTTGCCAAAGCTATTAACGCTAGTTCATGGTCAGTCTTTACAATTATGCTTGCTTATAAAGCAGAATGGTATGACAAAGCGCTTGTGAGAATAGACCAATGGTATCCGTCATCTAAAACATGCTCAGGCTGTGATTATGTCCTTGGCAAAGATGACCTTAAACTCAGCGATAGATTATGGGACTGCCCAAGGTGTCTACAGACCCATGATCGAGACATCAATGCCAGCATCAATATCTTAAATCAAGGATTGATATTGGTTAAACAATCAAAAACTGTCGGTGCGATAGGGTTAGCTTAGTAAATTCGCTTAACCGCTGATACAGAATAGCGTATTAAGTAAGAGCGTTACCTAAGAAACCTCTACCTATAAGCAAGGTAGTGGATAGTTCATGGCAAAGATATTAAGGTGAAAATTATGAGTGCTCCGATAAAGTTCAATCGTGAGGATGTGATCGAAAAAGCAAAAAATCTCTATTGGGAAAAAGGCTATCACGCGACATCAATGCGCAATTTGCAAGATGTGGTAAATATGCATCCAGGTAGTATTTATGCAGCTTTTGGTAGTAAAGATAAACTATTTACAGAGTCACTGAATCGCTATGCCGCAGATGGTGCCAAGAGATTGGCCGACTGTATTGAGCAAAAAGACACAGTGTTAGATGGCTTAAAACATTTTATCCATACAGTGATTGTTTGTAATAGCGCTACTGCGCCTAGTGGTATGTGCATGATCGTCAAGACAGTCGCTGAGCTTACTCAAAACGATAGTCCAGATTTGCTCGCACATGCAACGAATATATTGGAAGGTATAGAGGCGTCGTTTGCCGTGCTCTTTGGACAAGCCATTGATAGCGGTGAGATTAGCGCAGAGAAAGACCCAGTTGAGCTGGCGCGTTATTTCCAAATTCAAATTATAGGTCTTAGAACTTATGCGCAGGTTACTAACGACAATGATGCGGTAGAGAAGTATATCGATGATATTTTTAAAAATATCGTATAGTAAGGCTGTATAAAAAGTAGATTTTTTAGTTATGACAGCTCGCGCCTTTTGTCGTTGACCAATTATCACGGCATTACTAAAAACCCTGATTGCTAGTACATTAGCAGTCAGGGTTTTTGTTATCTATTACTGTGCTTTCGGATTGTCATTAATGAATGTTAATAGAAGCTCAGCCAGCGCTTCGCCTTGGTCTTCTTGCAGGAAATGACCGCCATTAACAATAGTCGTATGATTTTGGCCTTTGGTACCCGGAATTAGCTTTTGCATGATGCGATCGCCGCCACCAGTCACTGGGTCGGAATCACTAAACAATGTGATAAATGGCTTGCTCCATTTGCTTAGCACGACCCAAGCTGCTCGGTTGTTTTCTGAAGCAGGATCATCTGGTGTCGTGGGCACTAGGATAGGAAACTGTCTAGCACCTTCTTTATAGGACTCATCAGGGAAGGGTGCATCGTAAGCATCCAGTACGGCTTGAGACAATGTTGTTGTGGTACCGCTTTTAATGGTGCCTGCTACATTGAACTGCGGCGTCTCTTGAGAGAACTTCTGCCACTTGCGAAAACCTTCGCCAGGATCATGATCCCCAGTCGGTAGCATTGTATTACCTGCTGCGACGCGATCGAATTTATCAGGATGCGCTGCTACTAAACGTAGACCGATTAAACCGCCCCAATCTTGACAAAACAGTGTTATATTTTTTAAATCTAATTGATCAAGCACCGATTGCATCCAATCGACATGGCGCTGATAAGTGTAGTCAGCACGCGATGCAGGTTTGTCTGAACGTCCAAACCCAGGAAGGTCTGGCGCGATAACACGGTGTCCTGCTGCTGTTAGTATGGGAATGACTTTGCGGTACAGATAAGACCAAGAAGGCTCACCATGTAATAATAAGATAGGATCAGCGTCGCTTGGACCTTCATCAAGGTAGTGTACGCGCAGCTCGCCACCTTCTGTATCATCGACCATCAAATAGTTCGGTTCAAAATCGTAATCTTGCAAGTTAGCAAAACACGAGTCAGGTGTCCTAAGTTTTTTCATACATCATCCTTGGGTTAGAAAAATAACAGTGCATTCTGGCACAGGTGTTAGACAGTCTATTAAAAATGAGTCTCTAAGTGCTACTCGACTATCACTGGTAATCCTAGCGATAAAACTATCTGCCGATATACTATGTTGATTAAACGTTCAAAATGAAAACTATACCCTACATGCATTCGTTGCTGCAAACATTAATAGTGGATGCGTCAGTAGCATCCACTATATATAGGATAGGTTTTGAGTTTCATTTTATAAGGCTAATCTAATCGTGACGCCAGTAGACCTTTACCACGACATCGGTACGACTTAGCTCAAGTCGGTCTTTCAGCAATGGGCGCAATGCTTTGGCAGTATTTGCTTCTAGCGCCCCCCAAACTTTATCAATCTGTAGAGGATTGTCAGTCAAATAGTCGCCTAACTCTCTGTCAATTAGCGTGGCTAACTCTGCCCCTGAGTTTGGTTGATTGGTTACTATAGGCAATACGGTAAAGTGGTTATCCTCGCGGCTTTCAGTATCGCAATCATTATTAGTGTCACTGTCACTATTGCTATTGCTATTGCTATTGTCATTACCAATGTTATCAATGCCACTGCGTATTTTTACAGTATCAAAATAACTTTGATCGTCTGCATTTTGTGTCACACAAATGACTAATGGTGGCGTAGGGTTGTTCCATAGCTCCAGCAGTCGTGCAGCTGTTGGCATTGAGGTCTCATCGACAATCAGTACCGCTTGCCCGTCTCGTAAGTGCTCTACCTTTTCTGGAAACTCTCGTTTTGTGACAACGGTCTCGCCTGCTTGCAGTGCTGCTGCCCAGTTGCCGCCCGGCGTATCCCCATGCAAAAAAACATCAACCCATGCTCGTATTCCATCATCAGCTTGCCATGCTTTTCTCAAAGTGTAATAGCAGTGAGGACGAGCAGGGCGTAAGTTCTCCTTCTCGCTACCATTAGTTTTATAGTCACTAGCTTTATTGCCATTAGATTTATTGTCATCAGTGCTGTCAGTAATCAATGCATTGGCCATTGCATTGTGCTCTAAATCAAACAAGTAAGCGTAACCCGCTTCGTTGGTAGGTACTGACGTCGAGCTTGTGACGCCCTTAGCATTACTTAACTGAGCGGTATTATTTAATGGCGTATCACTATTTAATGACGGCATGCTCAATTCAAGGCGCAGCATATTTTTGCTGACTCTATAACTATTTTTCATATCAAATACTTGCTTGGTCAGTTTGATTGTTTTTTTGCCTAGCTTTTTATCTGCTCTTTGTTTTAGCAAGATATATTGGGCTTGCAAATCATCAAGCTGGGAGATGGGGGCGGCAAAATCGATAAAGAAATTCTGGTCATGAAGCGAGGTATTGTGAGTGCCAGCTGGTTGAATCTCTGAGCTTTTTAGACAAGTCTGTATAGCAATACCTTCAACATAAATATCAGTTATTTGCGCATCGACCAGATCCAATTCGGCGGTAGATAATGAGGTAAATGCACTCAAAAATCCAAGCAGTTCGTCAAGGTGCTCTTCATTAATATGAGCGACCACACTTGCTATTTCAGGATCGTTTAGGGAAGTGTATTGGCTGTTTTGGTTATCAGTGTTTTCTGTAGTAGCTAAAAGAAGGTTGGTCATATAAATACTCGCAATCAACAGAGCGTTGAAATTAAAGTGAATGAGTTTATGGTTAATGATAATTGTTTTTGTTATCATTTACGAGTAAAATCAATTTTTATTGTGGTTTGATCGTCAAAAATTGGTCTACAACCGATGGCCGATGAACCATCATTTTTATGACATATTATTTTTATCAACAATGAGTGCTTATATGCTACGTGCAAACCAGCTGACTATCAGCCGTCAAGGAAATACTCTATTAGACAAAGTGACTTGTGAGATTGATACCAATCAGCTGGTGGCTCTGGTTGGGCATAATGGGTCTGGCAAGTCGACCTTGATCAAAGCGCTAGCGGGTGAGATGGCAAGTAGTAGCGGCAATGTCACTTTAGATGAGCACAGTATCAATGACTATGGCAGTAAGGAATTAGCGCGGCAAATGGCATATCTGCCGCAGCAATTGCCAGAAGCTGCTGGATTTACTGTGCGTGAACTGGTTATGTTGGGACGGTATCCGCATCAAAAATGGCTACAAAAGCCCACCCAGATTGATAAAGATAAAGTGGCACAAGCATTAAAAGTGACTCAAACCGAAGCCTTCGCTGATCGAATCACGGCCACGCTGTCAGGTGGTGAGCGCGCTCGTGCTTGGCTTGCCATGTGTCTGGCACAGGATACCCGTTATCTGTTGCTCGATGAGCCACTTGCTGCGCTTGATATGCATTATCAAATCGAGGTCATTCAGCTCATTCGTCGTTTGGTGGATGAGCAAGGATTAAGCGTGGTAATTATTATCCATGATATTAATCTGGCCGCTCAATATGCCGATCGAGTCATCGCGCTGAAAAATGGCCAAATATGTCACAACGGCGATATCGCCAGTACCATGCAACCTACCGTGCTACACGATATCTTTAATGTCGATATGCAGCTACTCAGTCATCCTATTACTGGACAGCCTGTCGCAGTCGCTTAACGTTTGGTTTTTGCTCCTTCTTTTTAATTCGCCTACAAAGATACGCTTCTATGCCTCCCGTTTTTTATACAGATAAATTATCAAAACATCCAATGGTTACGTCAGTATCAGTAATGACAACACTAAAATGGTTCGCCCTCGCATTGTGCTTGGTATTGACGGCCTGTAATAGTCAGACATCCACTACCTCAGAAGCAGAAAACAGTCATAGCGATAGGATGAATATCGTGTCTCCCGACTGGGGTAATGCAGCGACTTTAATAGCGATGGGGCATGCACCAATTGCGACAGGTGATGTTAGGGTTTGGGACAGATGGGTGGGTAGCCCTAAACTGCCAACATCGATAACAGACTTAGGCATCCGCTATCAGCCCAACGCTGAGCTAATCGCTCAACTGCCTGTCGATATGGTCATAGATAATTATTTTTATGAGCATGCACGCAATTTATATGGCGATGTCCCTGCGGAATCTGTAATGTCTGCGGCAAAAGGAGAGACAGCAACGTGGGATGACTATACCGAACCGACGCGGGAGCTTGGCGTACTGATTGATAATCCGAAGATGGCTGAAGACTATATTGTACAAAGTCAAAAAGACATACAGCTGGCCAGTCAGCAATTTCAGCAGCGCTATCCAAAAGCCAAGAAATTCGCAGTGGTACAGTTTGCAGATGCCAATAACATGCGTATGTATGTGGCAAATAGTTTATTTCAGCCTGCGCTAGAGCAGATGGACAGAGAGCTTGTGGTATTGGGCAATGGCAATCAGTGGGGGTTTGTGCCAATACGAATGGGAGATTTGGCGCAACTAGATGATGAGACTTGTCTATTAATTATCGATCCACTAAGCCCAATTACTAGAGCTGAAATTGATGACAGCTTGATTTGGCAGCGCCTGGGTTATGGTAATACCCGCTGTGTGGGAGAGTTACCACCAGTATGGATTTATGGCGGGATGTCATCATTGGTTAGCTTAGCAAACAACTTGTCAGAAGTTTCATTAAAAGGCGGGGAAGTACTATGAGCGCCAATGCAGATACTCACAACAACCAAAACAATAATATCAATAACCACACCGACAGTGCTCATCCAATGACATTAGCTTCTCAAGCAGCAACAGTTCCAAAACCCTCATCAACGTCATCGAAACAGTCATCACCACTGAATCAGCCACCGAATCAACCCAATTCTCAAACTTCCTTGTTTGCCAATTTGTCTTGGCGACTATGGACCATGCTCATCGGACTAGCGGCTTTGTCGTTATGGAGTAGTTGGGCGCTGTTAGATCAACAGTGGACGCGCCCAGTCAGTGACTTGCTTATACCAAGCTCGCAATTGGATATTGCCAGTATGGCGATACAGCTGCATCTAGTGGCGACCAGCGTGGTGGCGTTGTTGGCTGGCGGGCTATTAGGCGTGGTCAGTATTTTACTACAGCAATTGGTAAAAAACCCACTCGCATCAGATACGACGCTAGGGGTGGGTGTTGGTGCACAGTTGGCCATGCTCATCGTCACTTTGTTTTTGCCTAGCTTAGCTATTTATGGCGGACTTTATGTGGCCTTTGTAGGGGCTATCATCAGTATGGGTCTGGTCTTTGCCTTATCAGCACCCAGTCGATTTAATCCATTGATTTTGATATTGGCCGGTTTGGTGGTCAATATTTTGCTGGCGGCCGTAGCCAATGTACTAGTGCTATTTTTTGCTGAGCGTAGCAATGGCATGTTGTCATGGGCGGCTGGGTTTTTGGCACAAAATAGCTGGCATACCAGTATCGCGCTAGTTATCACTGCTATTTTGATGGCGGTCGTATGTCTGCCATTACTAAAACCATTAACGCTGATGAGTCTAGATGACACGCAGGCAAAACGTCTGGGTGTACCTATTAATGGGATTCGCGCACTTGTTGTGTTGATTGTGGCAATTGTGACTGCTTTAGTGATTAGTGAAGTTGGCTTGATTGGTTTTATTGGTCTTGGTGCGGCAAGTTTGGTCAATGCGCTAGGTATTTCTGCTATTGGTAAGCGTTTGGCTACTGCTTTTGGGTTGGGGGCGCTGCTGTTGTTGTTGACCAGTAATGTCGCGTTACTGCTTGAGCCGTTACTTGATATGCAGATTCCAGCTGGTGCCATGACAGGTATCTTGGGTGCACCGCTGATTATTTGGCTGATTTTGCGTCAGCGTCGCGAGCGGATAGAGACAGTGACACCGATGCTTGCAGGTAAGCATACATCCATTGCCTTTTGGCGATGGGGCGTTGGCGTGCTCGCTATTATCATGTTTGCCTGTTTATTTGTACAAGATATCAATGGTTGGGGGTTAAGTACGGACTGGGCGCTTACGCAGCAGTACCGCTTACCTCGCAGTTTGAGCGCTGCGGCCACAGGCTTGATGTTGGCAGTCGCCGGTGTGCTACTGCAAACCTTAACGCGTAACCCTATGGCCAGTCCTGAGGTGCTAGGTGTCAGTTCAGGTGCTGCATTGGGGGTTATTTTAGGGTTTTTATTATTACCAAGTTTAGGGCTATCTGCGGGAGCAGGGACGTTGCTGGTTTCAGGACTGTCAGGAGCGATGGCCGTGCTGCTATTGATTATTTGGCTGGCACGCAGGGTCAGCTCAGGTTATTTATTGTTAGTAGGTATAGGCATTGCCGCCATGATGGATGGGGTGATGCATATGGTCAAGCTCTCGGGAGATCCACGTCTAGAAGCAATGCTCAGCTGGTTATCAGGGACGACTTACAGTGCGCAGCCCAGTACAGTATGGTATCTCATTGGCATTGCCGCTATCTTATTTATACTCAGTCTACTGCTGATTAAGCCTTTGCGCGTTCTTGGACTAGGTACAGGTGTGGCGCGTAATTTAGGTGTGGCAGTTACGCCAGTGACTTTGTCGTTATTGGCATTAGTAGCAGCACTTAGTACGGCCAGCACGCTTGCCGTTGGCCCATTGAGCTTTATTGGTTTGATGGTGCCGCATTTGGCTACTTCACTGGGAGCTGTGAAGCTTGAACGACAATTGCCACTAGCTGCACTTTTAGGGGCAGGGGTAATGGTGATAGCGGATTGGATTGGCCGTTATGTTATTTTCCCTTATGAGCTGCCAGCTGGTACGATTGCTGCCATTATCGGTGGTGGGTATTTCTTATGGCTCATTCGTAAGGTACCAGCCTCAGCAAATAGATAGCTCATGTCTGCAAGCATTGAATGGCCGACAATTTTTACTTCATTCAGCATAGACCTATCGAACCTTACTTGATCAGCAGTTTGATAAGAATAACGATGTTAAGTTTCAGCTAGATTGGATGACGTGCTTGGCAGGCTAGCAAAATAATAACTAGGAACAAGTCATGCCGACCATCACCCAATTTTATGGTGCCACTGCTTAATGAGCAACGCCCCTATAAATAAAGCCCCTATAAACAAGGTATCTACAAATGAGTCTTCTATAAACGAAACCTCTCAGAGTAGTAGTGATGGCTTGAGCAACAAACAAGTACAGCAGGTATTACTGACGCTATTACTCGGCGGTACGGTTGTCAGCTTTAGCAATAGTGCGCTTAATCCAGCCATTCCTGTTTTTATGTCGGTGTTTGATGTCGATATTGTGATGGGCGGCTGGGTGCTAAATGCTTATGTCTTGGCCATGAGTGTGGGGCTGATGCTGAGTGGCTACTTAAACAAAAAGTTTCCTTTTAAGCATGTTTATTTGGCGGCAATTTTTGGATTTATGTTGGGCTCAGTTATTGGCATGCTGGCGTCTAGTATGAGCTTTGTCATTATTGCTAGGGCTATACAAGGACTGAGTGGCGGTCTGATTATCCCGCTGTCTATTGGTATGCTGTATCAGATTTATCCGCTGCAGCAGCACGGCAGAGTAATGGCGCTATGGGGCATTGTTATTATGATGTCATTAGCGTTTGGCCCTTTGGTCGGTGCTTACTTGGTTGAGCAGTTTGCGTGGTGGACACTGTTTGCCATTACGTTGCCACTTAGTATGGCGGTCATGGCGATGGTATGGCGGCTAATACCTGACATGCGCTCACATGATCAAGAAACCCCTTTCGATATCATCGGGTTTATCAGTTTGCTTGTTTGGCTGCTTGCGATGATGGTTTGGCTGAGCACGCTGAAAATAGATTTTACTGGCGGGCTACTCAGCAGTGACGGATTATTAAAGATAGCCACGTTGGGTTTATTATCTATTGGATTTCTACTGTCTGCGATGGTTTGGTGGGCATATGAGCGGCGTCAGCGTCATCCGTTATTGAACGTGCGCTTGTTTAACAATAAGACCTATTTGCACAGTAATATCATTAGCATTAGCCAAACAGTCGGTTTGATGTTGTGTCTCTTGCTATTGCCCGTGTTAATCCAAGACGTGATGGGCGAGAATGCCTTATGGACAGGTGTTGTCCTGATGGTCGCGACGATCGTGGCCAGTATCACCACGCATTACGCTGGCAAGATGGTAGATAAGCAAGGTGCCAGAGGGATTGGCATCGTAGGAATTGCGATTAGTGCGCTGTCTACCTTAATGCTGGCATGGTGCTTGTATCAGCCCACGCTTTGGCTATTAATACTAATTATGAGTGTGCGAGGTATTGGGGTAGGTTTGGCTTACCTGCCAACCACAACGGTAGGGTTTAGCAGCTTATCCAAAGACGCGGTCACTGAGGGAGCAGCCCTTAATAACATCAGTCGCCGTATCATCTCTACTATATTTATCACGCTGTCCACCATTTATATAGACAGTCGAGGTGCGCAGTTATTAGCAGCAGGTAGTAGTGACAGCACGGCGAGCGCTATCCAAGAAATACTGGTGATCATCGCGGTGCTTTTATTATTCACGATTCCTTCAGCGTGCAAATTACCCCGCGCGCCATAACGATCAACTTCATAGTTGGGCAGCATGTAGATTACCGGTGTCAATGACGATCTGCTTGAAGGCTTATCCCTTTTATCTATTTATTTGAACAAACTTTGAGACAAGCCGCTTATGTCACTGTCTAACCATTTCGCCAAATTTACCAAAGAAACGGACGGTAATTGCAGTAAGTCAGTCAACATGGTCACTCGCTACTTATAAAAACCTATTTGTAAATACTTATAGAAATAAAAATCATTATCATTTAGAATGTCATTCACAAAGTTAGTACATACAGTATTATTTGCTAAATATAACGCGTATCACTGTCCACCTATCCAACTAAGTGAAATAACCTAAGTGAAGTAATTATGAAAAGCCACCATCATGTTGCTCTATCTCTTCTTACCCTTTGTATCAGCCAGCAGTTATACGCCCAAACTAATACCAATTCAGTGCAAAGTGCATCAGGTGTGCAGGCCACCGCTGCGGCGACCCCGAATGCATCATCAAGCGATGTACCTAGTGTGACTTTAGATGCTATTACAGTTAGTGCCAATGCCAAAACAGGCACAGCGCTGGCACAGAAAATCAGTGAAATGCCTGCTGTCACGCAAGTGATTTATGAGGCGGACATTCAGGCGCAGGCGACAGGTAACCGCACGGTTGGGGACATCTTAGCCCAGCTCGTGCCCAGCCTTGGCGTGAGCAGCGGCTCGGTTAGTAACTACGGCACGACCATGCACGGGCGTCCTGTACAGTATTTGCTAAATGGCGTGCCATTATCTGGCTCGCGCAGTCTGTCACGCGAGCTAAACAGCATCGACCCTGAGCAAATTGAGCGCGTCGAAGTGCTCTCAGGTGCGACCAGCATCTATGGCGCGGGGGCAGCCGGCGGTCTGATTAATATTGTGACCAAATCGACGGCAGGCTATGGCTTGACAAGACAGACGCGCCTTGGCATCAACAGCAGCCGCGAGTTTAAATCCGACTCGCTCGGCTATCATGTGGGACAAAGCATCGGCTACGGCGGCGAGCGCGTGTATGGTAATGTCGATGTAGACTACGAGACCACAGGTGGCAAGTTTGACAGTCATGGCGACCGCATCAGCCCTGATGCCAACCAAACCGACAACCAAGACACCGATACTATCAGCGTCAACGCCAACCTTGGCTTTGATATTAGCGATACCAAAACCATGAATCTTGCGGCGACTTATTATGACAGCGAGCAAGATACCGATTATGGCGTCGATTACGGCAATGATCTGTCTGTACTGCTAGTAAAAGGTACTATACCGTCACTACGTGCTATCGATGGCGCCAATATCGAAAACCAGCCCTACAATACCAAAAGCTCGGTCAACCTAAACTACAATGACAGCGACTTTTTGGGTTCTAACTTAAGTCTGACAGGCTATTACCGTGACGAAAAGGCGCGCTTTTATCCGTCAGGAAAGCTTTTTAACAAACAAGCCCAAGAGGTATGGGTAAATAATGGCTTGACGGATGAAACAACCTTAGGAAAATTATTGGCTGCATCGGCTGTGGTTACTCAATCAGAAGCGGACATTGAGGTGATGGGATTGCGCGCCGCTATGCAGACTGAAACCGATGTTATGGGTAAAAATACCTTGTTCAGCTATGGCGCGGACTTTGAACGTGAAGAGAGTGAGCAGACCTATTATGGCCAAGACCTGACTACCTTCCTTGCAAGTAATGGCTTGACTTCAACAAGTAATGGTCTGAGCTATAACGGCGGACCAAAAACCACTATCGATAAATGGGGCGCGTTCGTCAATGCCGATGTGGATATGACCGACAAATGGCACACCAGCGCTGGCGTGCGCTATCAAAACATCAAATCGGATACCGACCGTTTTGTGCCCATTTATGAACAGCTATTGGCGGATTATTTTGCGACCAATGGCATCAGTGATATTGCTGACGCTTACGGTATTGATTACGAAGCAGGCGCGGTTGAGGCGGGTAGCAGTAAGCACGACAAAGTACTGTTTAACCTTGGTACCAGCTATCAGTTGACCGATGACGACCAAGTCTTTGCTAACTTCTCGCAAGGCTTTACCACGGCTGACGTGCAGCGCGCCTTACGTGACGTGCGCGCTGGATTTGTGGTCAACTCAGACAATATTCAGCCCATTTCTATCAATAACTACGAGCTGGGCTGGACAGGTACGCGCGGTGATACCAGCGCAAAGGTTAGCGGTTTTTATAACGACTCAGACAAAACCGTGCGCTTTACCAACGACTATACCGTCGAAGTCGTCGATACGGACGAACGTATTTACGGCGCTGAAGCCTCGCTCACGCATGATTTAAACAAAGACTGGCAAGTAGGCGGCAGTGTTGCTTATACCCGCGGGCAATACAAAAAAGACGGCGACTGGCTGGAGCTGGATGCAGTACGCCTGACGCCACTCAAAGGCACGGCATACGCGCAGTATAACTTTAGCGAAGGCAGTAACATTCGCTTGCAAGCGCTGGCAGTCGGCGGTAGCGACAAGGCTTATAAAGACCAACAGAACGACCCAGACGCGAGTGCGCAGCCATTGACAGGCTATGCGACCTTTGATGTGCTTGGGCAAGTCAAATTACCTGTCGGACGTATGGGCTACGGCGTGTATAATATCTTAAACAAAGACTATCAGACCGTGTATCATCAAACGACCTTTGGCGATTTAAACCGCTTACCTGCTTCAGGGACAACTTACGGCTTGAGCTATACCGTGGATTACTAAAAAGCGTCACGCATTAAAAAACCCTTCATGCTATGAAAATTTAGCGTGAAGGGTTTTTTAATGTTCATAACTCTCTAAATCATTCATCTGCTCCAAGAGTATTTGCTAGCGTTTCCAACTTCACGCTTTATCAGGTGTAAAATTCTTCTTTAGTATTTTATGATTGACTTATAGCGTATCAATGCTAATCTAAGCACTCTTTGGGGAGTAGCCTGCTTTCGTACTGCGAAAGCGTTCGTATCAACATACTTGGCCACATGCCATGGTGCGAACACCTCTCGGTTGGCGAGACCATCGATATATCTACACTGCAGGTCGGGGGTGTGGCTATGTCGTGGACTCTATACTCGACCAGAGAAAATCACATGAATCCTATCGCACTTCTATTACTTGCTTTTTCTATGTCTACGGATGCCTTTTCTGTGGCAATCAGTAAAGGAGCAATTCTTAAAAACCCTCGTTTTACCGAAGCCTTCAGAATGGGTGTTATTTTTGGCACCATTGAAGCGATCACGCCGATTATTGGTTGGTTAATTGGTCACTCTGCCACATCCTTTATAGATGCGTCTTTTATTGAGGCATGGGATCATTGGGTCGCGTTTGTCATACTTTTTACGCTCGGTCTGCACATGCTGTATGAGGGACTGAAGCCAAGTGATGAAACGGCAGAAGTGCTATCGAGACATTCTTTTTTCAAACTTGCTTTGACTGCATTTGGTACCAGCATCGATGCCATGGCTGTCGGTGTGAGCCTAGCATTTGTAAAGGTCAATATTTTGCTGGCGGCAGGTCTAATTGGTCTAGCGACTACGATAATGGTCACTCTAGGGGTGATGTTAGGAAAGGTGTTGGGCTCCATAATCGGTCACAGAGCTGAAATATTTGGTGGTGTGATGCTAATTGCAATCGGTACATGGATTTTATTCAGCCATCTTCAATGATTATATACAAACTGTCTACTACGAACAGATAGTCATTACGTGTATAGATCTGTTACTGACTTGTAGAGGCAAAGCACTTGTTTACCTAAGAAAAGCCTATCTATATTAATAGTTAGGCTTTTTGGGTCCAAAACTAGCACATTACGCTGTAGCGGCTCGCAAGAGGTCTGAAAAAAATCAGCACTACAAAACTATCAATAATTATCCGCTGTCAGCGAAGAGGCTTGAATAAAGTGCCTATACCTATGCTTATACACATAGTTGTTATTTACTAAAAAAACAACAGACAATAAAAAAGACCTCCAATCTCTTGAAGGTCTTTTTTATTAATACTTAAATATGGTGGGCCCAGTATCAACCATTCTTTGTTTTTAAGTAATTGATATAAAAAGTTATTATGTGAAAATAAATTCCTTATACCAACAAATATACCAACAATATAAGTGAGTAATCACCTAATGGAATAACCAGATTTATAAATCAATAATCTGTAAAAAATATTGTTACTTATTGTACTATCAGTGTTTTTATGTACTTGTTAAGCAATTTAATGAAATACATTATAATGATATATCAATATCAAAGCATGATTAAAGACAGAGGAATAATCACATGAAGTGAATTACTTGATAGTTGGAGTCTTAGCTCATTAAGCCTTACAACAGGTTTTCTAAGTATGGAGTGGCAACCCAATTAAAAGGATAAACAGCGTGCTTGGGAGTTATATGTAGAATTACTAACAAGTATTGCTACCTAGCAATTATAAAAAAATCATGGAGACGAATTAACTGCTCTGAAGAATATCTACTCTTTATTTCAAACGACACGAGACATTCTAAAAACTAATGGAGGGCAATGTAAAGAACTTACTAAAATCTCTATAGTAGTATTGAACCAAGTGTACGACCATTCACTGCGAAATGGCACGAGTACACTATTTCTTGTGAACTGTCTTCAGAGCTTCGCCAAGAATTCCGAGTGGACTTGGTTGAACTGCAAAAAATATTAATCAATTATACGAATTTATTAGCTGATATGGCTGGCATGGAAAACTTGACTAGAATGGAAGAAAACGAATTTAGAATGTTCTAGTCATACTATTTTAGCTTGATATATGCGTTTTAATGATAATTTTCAGAGTTATAATTTACTGAAATTTTATCATTCAACACACACGTCTATATTGTTGAACTACACATCAATAGTGATCTTTCCAATTGATAGGATCGCCATGTATGCCTGTTTTATGATTATCTTTTAACCATTTAACAAAAGCTTCTACAACACCCTGTGACCTATTTAAGTACTCCATATCACGACTTTTAGGACAAAGTTCTATAAGATCTTCTGGTACTTTAGGAGCATTTTCACCGAAGTAATAAAATTCTTGGGAAACAAGTACATACTGTCCACCTGTATCTCTTTTCAAATGATCTTCGTTAGTTAATCCCTGATCTAATGAATGAGCAGAATCTTCCTGAATCCATTCTTCGTTATTAGCGTCTTGGTGGTATATATTATCGCCATATATTTTAACTAGACTACCTTCAATTATAGGCTTTTTACTTTCAAATCTTTCATCTTCCCAATACTCATTAAATGTGAGCTTTTCCTCCACTTTCATCGCATAAATAAGATGGTTAGTATTACCTAGAGCTTCACTTCCAGTACCTATAACCCAATCACCGATAGACAGGTTTCTATTGCGTCTGATAGAAGACTTACAGACAGCTAATGTACAAAAGTTATGGAAAGGGTTAGGTGCTAGACCTAAATCATGCTCAACTTTATAAGAAAAAATATTCATATTTAACAACTCACTCTTTGAATTTTGTATAGGGGTTCGCTTTCGGTTCCATCTGAATTTTCGAACGAAGCTTTATCACTTGCAATCGCATTGCCTATATCATCAGTTGAATTCCAGCCTATAATTGAGTCGGCATATTTTTCTAAATTTTCGGGAAGCTTAGTATCAACTGCGCACCCATGTTTATAAACACCAATAATTTTCTTACCCATCGATACAGCTTGTTCAATTTCATAATCTACCCATGGGCGCGTATGCGTTCTTTTACCAATCAAACAAACAAATGTACCAGACCATGTGATTTTTTCTTTTAACATTTTCCTAATAGCTTGATCATTTTCAGAGCTTTTTTCGTTGTTGTGCTTAGTACTGTCTACAGAACTATTGCGAATATCGTAGCCTTTGTCTTTCAAACGTTGCTTTAATTTCTGAACATTATCATCATCTTTACCATAGTGGCTTATAAAAATATTGCTTTTCTTACTCATATCAACCTCCTATAACGATACATCTATTAGTTTACATAAGTATCTTAATAAATAACTATAAATCTAAAAATTGTTTATACTATGAATACATAGTAACGATATAGATACAGATCATCAATTATATTCGAACATTATTTTATAAACAAATATTCATCCTTACAGTTTGAGAAAAACATGAGTTTTTTAGGTAGAGAAGATCTGAGAAGGGAATTGAAAACGATCATTCCACTTCATAATAAGAATAATATTGACAGCAATAAATATGAGCTATCACTCGGTCACTCATACTCAGCATCAGATAGTAAACATGAAGTTTTGAAAGCTAAGAATGGACAGATAATCATTAATCCAGGACAGTTTTGTTTCTTAGAAACTCAAGAAAATATTAAGATGCCGAATAACTTAATGGCATTTATTTCAATCAAGGCAGGCATTAAATTTAAAGGATTAGTCAATATATCCGGCTTTCATGTAGACCCTCATTTCGAAGGGAAGATTGTATTTTCAGTGTTAAACGCTGGACCTAGTCCTATAAATCTAACGGTAGGAAAACCTTTGTTCCAAATTTGGTTCGCAGAGCTTAAAAGTATATCTGAAGGTTATAATGGTAAACACCAAAAACAATCTGGAGTCACTGGAGACCTAATAAATAAGCACATGACAGGAAGTGACAATGCCTCTCCAGCTCAACTACAGAAACAGATTAATGAACTTGATAAAAAGTACGACAAGTTACTAGCTTACGCTATGGTAGTAGGTGCTATACTTACTATTTTCACAGGGTTGATAATTAAGATTATACCAGTAGTATCGAGACCATCCCAGATTCTGTGTAACTGCCATTTAGATTAAATGCTTACTGATGCGATCATCAAACATAATCATAAAACGATTCAGAGCAGACGTCCAGTTACGGATTGGCATCGACCACTTTTTAGACGCCTGCTGGGTGGCTAAGTACACCACTTTGAATGCTGCCTGATCAGATGGGAACACCTTACGCTTATTCACTGCCGTCCGAATCACACTGTTTAGCGACTCTATCGCATTGGTGGTATAAATCACTTTTCTGATGTCTTTCGGATACTCAAAGAACACCGTTAAGCCCTCCCAGTTATTGCGCCAAGACTTGACCACGTGCGGGTAATCTTTGCCCCAAGTCTCATCAAAGTGCTCAAGATTGGCCTCTGCCATCTCAAGGGTATCAGCGCCGTAGATGGCCTTTAAATCAGCCGCTACGGCCTTTTTATCCGTCCACGGCACAAACTTCATTGAATAGCGCACCATGTGTACGATACACAGCTGAACCTGTGCCTTTGGATAGACGGTGTTAATGGCATCAGGGAAGCCCTTTAGACCGTCAACACAAGCGATTAAGATGTCTTGTACGCCACGGTTTTGAAGCTCGGTAAGAACACCTAGCCAGAACTTAGCGCCTTCATTCTCTGAGAGCCACATACCAAGCAGCTCTTTTTTACCGTTAAGGTTAACGCCTAGGGCTAAGTAAATGGCTTTGTTGATGATCTGCTTGTCTTGACGTATCTTCACGACGATGCAGTCTAGATAGACGATAGGATAAACACTGCTCAGCGGCCGGTTCTGCCAAGCAGTAATGTCCTCTAATATGTTATCGGTGACTCTTGAGACAAGAGAGCTTGAAATGTCGACATCGTAGAGCTCTTTAATGCTCTCTACGATCTCAGTGGTGGTTTGACCCTTGGCGTAAAGGAATATGATTTTATCATCGAGACCTGAGATACGGGTTTGATGCTTACTAACGAGTACAGGCTCAAAGCTGCTATCACGGTCTCTTGGGGTAGAGATTTCAAGATCGCCTGTATCACTGCGGACGGTCTTTTTAGTGTGTCCGTTGCGCTTGTTTGGTTTATCTGCTTTCTCATGCTTGGGGTAGCCGAGATGGTCTTCCATCTCGGCTTCAAGTGCGGTGTCGATAAAAGATTGCATGAGCTGCCTCTGAAAGTCTTTGATGTCATCGAAGCTGTTCATGCTACCAGCCATTTGCTCGGCCAGTTTTTTAATGTCAGATTGAGTAGTCATTGCTTATTCTCCTGTTAATGGATTATAAGCAGTTACACAGTTTTTAGGAAACTCCCGTAGTATCTGTCACTTAGTTCTCTATATACACAACTGATCTTACTTATATTTTTAGCTGCTAGAAGAGTGTGAAGTTTTCTGCTCTTGGAGCTAAAGACAATCTTTCAATATTATTGTTAATATTCCATTTTGGGGGGAAAAATAACTCTAATGACTTAGGTGTCTCTTTATATCGCTGCTTAATACGTTTATTCTGAACTTGTAAGTCTGGCATCTTTACTCTTAAAAGCTTGTCCGTTTCACAAAAGCAGTTTTGTAAATCTATGAGAGTAGGCGCTCTCCCAAAAAGAGGCTTGAATTCATCAAAATCAAACTTTGTCTGATAATATTCAAAGTTTTCTTGCGTGAATTTAATAATGTCTTCATTACTATAACTCGCTGACGAAGCATTACCAAAGCACTTTTTAATACCTCTAATAGACCCAATTCCTGCCTTTACAAATGAATCCTCACTAAAGTTAATTACATTTGAATAATTCATATCAATAGCATATTGGTACGCTAAAAAATCACCGATAAAAGAGCAGCCTCTGAGGTGGTCAAAAGTATCTGATAAAGAAGTAGCATCGATGATTTTATCGATGACAGACTGCCCAATTAACTCATCTTTAACCATTTGGAGCCATTTTTCATGCTTATAATTAAGATGGTTATATAAAGAATGTGTGCCTGTCATCATATAAGCATTATTAAATATAGGATTACTTACTTTACGCGCTAGTAAAGCGTTATTGATGTGCTTCAAATTAAAGTTTTCTAAAGAAATTTCACCAATTTCACTCTCAAGATACTCCCATGTTTCAAACTTGTTAAATATTTTGAATACGATAATTCGAAATAAAACATCTTTATCAGAAAATTTTTCATCTGAATAAATAACGTTTTTAATTAGGTATTGACTCACTCTATCCATTGCTCTATAAACATTTGTAAATTTATAAGACTGTAGGGTAGGGTCTCGTGTTAGAGGATAGTTTTCTTCATACTTGTTCCAAAATATATTCATTCTTTCTTGAATAAAGTAAAAATAATACTTAAAAACCTCTTCATTCGGTTTAATCATAATTATTACAACTATTTATTTGATTTAGATATTGTAGAGTGGCTGATTTTTATTCTGTATCAAGCTTTTTAAATCCAAGTGTTCTTTCTCTACGATTTCCTATTATAATGCCACCTTTATTTGCGACGACCTGATTGAATACCGTATATCCTTGGATAATAGCTTTTACCCATAACTGTAACGGACATTTTTCAACCTCATATCCTCTGATGAAAATTTGAATAGTTTTTAATAGATCATATGAAATACTACTTTCCTTAGTAAAATCAATACCCCTTTGCTTTGATATGGAAAACAACCAGGCACTCAAACCCTCTTCAATCACAATCGGTCTGCCACTATCCTGTGTTTCATCAAGAGAAGGGTCACTTTTTCTCTTATGTTTAATTAAGGCTCTAAAAGTAGGGGACCAGTGTAGTATGGCTGCAAATGCTAAATGAAATACATCATGATATTTGTAATTATCATTCTCTTGATGGTTGTCATTTAGAGCACTCCCGATAAATACATCATTCCATTTCAGATAAGCCTTACCATTCGGTTTTTCAACTATGTGGACCTCGAACTCTACTGGTAGCTGCTCATCTTTACTAAAAGTGCTATCAAACGATAATAGAGGTAAATAAAGTTCTTCAATTGGTACAAATCTATTTCTAATTTTAAAAGTATTATTTTCAACAATACTTAACAAATCAAGATTTAAAAATTCCATCATTTTCAGATAAATATTTAAAAATCTTTCAATTTTTTCTGAAGTAGTATCTTTGCTAAGAGATGTTGTATGAATTATCAGATCGTTGAATAATAATTGAGTGTCACTAATACTTTCTTTAGACTTAACTTTAATAAACGGTCGGGTTTTAATTCCTGTTATGAAAATTGTACTTTCATGTTTATCATAGGGATCGATATCGTTGATTAATTCATAGAGATCAATGCTTTCAACAATGGTGATAAGTGTAAAATACCAGAAAATATCTCCCATCTCTTCGATGACTAACTCATTTGAATGATCATTTGAGTCGTTGTTGAGTAGCTTCTTTTTTAATAAAGATACTAAACTACCTACTTCACTAAACAATCCCATCTGAGCACCGAAAAGAGCTTTATCAGAAGTAAACTTATTAGTCTCTTTAACAAGTTTAATATAGCTAGTCAAAGAAATACTATTAGCTTTAGTCATTTTGATTCTACCTTGTTTAGAGATTGTTCAGTATCCCGATTCTCAATAAATCTATGCTACTCTAATTATCATATTCGTACCCGTAGGTACGTTTTACATGATAACTTATAAAGTGATCATATCACGAAGGAGGTTAAGAACCATATGCTAAGTAATATACCAAAACATAAAGTATTCATCAGTTTCCATCACGCTGATGATGATGATCGGAGAGAGTTCGAAAATATCTTCTCAAATGATGTTGAAATCTTTGTTTCTCGCTCAGTTCAAGATGGTGATATTGATCCTAATAATAAAACTGAAACTACTCGCCAGGTGATTCGAGACAGATTCATATCTCAAAGCTCAGTTACTATTGTATTGATTGGTCAAGATACTTGGAAAAGAAAACATGTTGATTGGGAGGTGGGGTATAGCATCAAAAAAACCAGTCAGAATACACGTTCAGGACTTATTGGCATATTATTGCCAAGCTATCAATCATATGCGCTAGGGTCTTGCTCTTATTCAATATCTGAAAATGGAACTGTATACACGCCGTGTAATGTTCCACCTAGACTCTATGACAACGTACAAGCTGGCTATGCGAAAATTTATTCCTATCCTACGAGCCATCATGAGCTAATGACATGGATTCATGAGGCTTTTCATAGAAGGAATAATATACATGTTACGCCTAGCAATAATCGTACCTATTTTTCATCAAATCGTGGAGAACATCAAAATTACTGGCAAGCTTAAATTTAATCAAAGCCATCTTGGATCTTTATAATATGACTACTTCTACTCAGAACTTACCACCTCTTGCTGTTCACTTTATTTGGCACCCTTCCGACAAAGAATTTATTTTTAACATTATTAGTGAGTTCCGTAGGTATATTACTCGCGATACAGATAGACCATTTTCACGGGAGATCAATATACCTACCTTTCTCTATAGCTCTAGAAATCCAAGTAACCCACCGAAGAACACTCCGCCTAAGCTTGCTGATAAAAATGTTGTCTTCGTATTTACTAGTGGACAAACTTTGACCGAACCATCATGGGTAGACTACTTCAATAAACTAGGCGGTAGCACTGACTACTTTATTGTTCCAGTTGCTATTGATGAAGCCGGTATGAAGCATAGTTACTCTGGAACTCTTAAAAACTATAATTTCATTAGAGCGCATAATTGGCCCGACGATAACCGTATAGAAAGTGGTATTTTAGAGCTTTCACATGAGCTGTATCGTTATGGTCTAAATGATATTAATTCTAATGAGGTTGGAAAAGAGACGTCAATAAAGTTATTCCTAAGCCATGCAAAAAAAGGCGATACAGGATTGAATCACGCTCAAGAAATTAAGCGATTTATTGACAATAGTAATATGAATCGGTTTTTCGATGCCAATGAAATATCGCCAGGTTTTAAATTTGATGAAGAGATAGAACGTCATCTTAAAAATTCTACAATGGTAGCTATTGTGAGTGATGCCTACTCTTCTAGATATTGGTGTCAGCGCGAAGTTTTAACTGCTAAATCAGAGCATAGACCTATAGTAGTGGTTAATAGTCTTGAGGACTACGAAGATAGGATTTTCCCTTCTATCGGTAATGTACCCTGTGTACACGTTACCGCTGAAACTTTAACGCACAAAGATATATTGCGCATTCTAATTGCATCTTTATTAGAAACTGTGCGTTTCAAATATGCAGAAGTGTCCTTAAAATTTTATCAATCTCAGGGATGGATTGATTCAAAAGCTTCTATTCTTTGTCGTCCTCCTGAAGTACAGCAGGTAGTAGAGCTTCTATCTAAGAATCAAAGTTCCTCAAATGACTCCGGTAGATTGCATCTTTGTTATCCTGAACCACCTCTATATCAAGAAGAGACTATATGGACAGATTATCTTAATATAACAGTGTCTACTCCTTTGTGGTCAAGTAATGAAGAGCAAACCGAGAAATATAATATTGGAATCTCTATTTCAGATTATCTTGAAGATGGTTATGAGGAACATCATCAGCATACAGATGAGTTGCAAAGACTTTCTCAAGATTTGGCGAGACATATTTTATCTCGTGATCATACTCTAATCTATGGGGGAGACTTGAGGGAAAATGGTTTTACAGAGTTTGTTCTTGAAGAAGCATCAGTATTAAAAGAGCGCTTAAAATCAGATCAGTTTAATGTTAAAAATCACTTAGCGTGGCCTTTGTACTTAACTCCAGCCAGTAAAGAATTTAGTATTAAGTATTATGGTTTATTAGATATCGTCAAGCATCAAGTACCTGGCGATATAGACTCTATATTAAAGGATAAAGAAATTTTTCTTAAACCTGACTGTCCAGAAAACCAATATATATGGTCGCGTTGCTTAACGACTATGAGGGAAGAATCGATAGAGAATTCAGATATCAGAATTTTTGCAGGGGGCAAGTTAGAGGGATACTTAGGTAAGATGCCTGGAGTACTAGAAGAATTTCTGATAGCTATCGACTTGAATAAACCAATATATTTGGCTGGAGGTCTCGGTGGACTTTGCCAAAAGCTATGTGACAGTATTTTAAATAATGAAATATGCGAAGAATTTGCTGAAGGGTGGCAGATAAGCCATAATGCGGGGTATATAGAACTTCAACAGATTGCAAAAGGTAATTCCTTTGAAGCTAATTACGAACAGGTAGAAACATCATTGTTAAATTTATCGGTTGAAAAATTGTCTTCAGAGTCTGGTCTGAGTAAAGATGATTATATTCGATTAATGAAAACACATTTCGTTGATGAAATTGTCCATTTGATACTTAAAGGTTTGAAGCAGCGAGAAAGAAACCTTGGCGAATCCTGATATTACTCATATCATTTAAGAAAAGGAGGTTTATATAAGTTCGCTGAACATTATCTAAGATTTATATATTAGTAAATAAATCTTAGATGGTTAAGTTCTCAGAAATGTTAAAACATAGGTTGCTGATCCTTTAAAACATGTAGACATATGCACCTAATAGTACTCTTTAATATAAGCATAAGCCCGATCGAACAGTTCCTGGTCTTTGTGTAGCTTATACTTCAAAAGTGCTTTGCGTAATGATTTTTGTACTTCACGCTCGCCAGCGCTGGTGGTTTGCCAGCCGGGGAACCGAACAATTCTTACAATTGCGTCGATATCACCAACAATGCGCTCGACCACGGCCGGTGTTTGATCAGTCTTTAACTCTAAAAACAACTCAGACAAAGCCGCTGTAGGTGATTTCTCTTGAACATCAATCTCTAGCTCTTTCTCTGCCTGCACCGTTTCTTTAGCAATCTTACAAAGTTCTTTTACAAAATCAATTGAAGCTACTAATCCTTTTTCTGCTTTATCACGTAAAGCCTCAAGGCGTTCACTTAAAGACTTAAAGGTGGGAAGATCCCCTGCACCCTTAAAACGCTCAATTAAAGCTTTCTCTAATTGCTTTACTTTTTTGGGACTAGGGTTATTGAAGATTTCCTCGATAATATCTGCATCCATCACAAATTCATCTAATACATGCACGCCGCCTACATGCACGTTGTCATGGATCAACTTTGTCGTCTGCGCGCCTAATGTCAGCCAAAGCAGTTTTCCGGTACTGTCTGAAGCGGGCTTAACCGATTCATAAACCTGAGCTAGCCATTTATAGTCTTGGTTATATTCATCCAACACTGAGTCCGGTGACAGCGATTCCCAAAGTTTAAATAAGAATTTGAAGTCCAATGCGAAAGCATCTTTCTTCTCATTATCGGCTATAGCGTTCTGTGCTGCTTCTAAACCCTCAAAGCCCTCTAAGGTTCTATTTACGCCTTCAAAGTGGGATAGGGCATTATTCATGGCTTGTGGTAGCTGTTCGCGTAGCTCTGATAAGTTAGTAATGATTTGCTGAGCACCTAGCTCATCGAACTCTAGCGCTTTTGCTGCATCATCAAACACACCAAAGTAATCAACAATACAGCCAAAGGTCTTGCCTGAATATAGACGGTTGGTTCGGCATATAGCTTGCAGCAAGGTATGGTCTTTCATGGACTTATCTAAGTACATGGTCTGACAGATAGGCGCATCAAAACCGGTTAAAAGCTTGGCAGTGACGATAATAAATTTAAGCTCTGAGCTTGCATCATTAAATTCATCAACTATTTTTTCTTGTTGGCTCTTGTCGATACCCCATTTCTTTTTAAACTCATAATCATCGTTAGCGGTAGTGGAAATAACCACTTTACTGGCCGCTTCAGGGAAGTGCTCATCCAATGCTTCTTTATATAGTACACAAGCATGACGATCTGGCGTGACTATCATTGCTTTAAAGCCATGAGGCTCTACTTTATCCATAAAGTGGATAGCAATATCTTCAGCTATTTTAGTAATGCGCTCAGGCGACTTTAAAAAGGCTGCCATTTTGGCTGATTTTTTATTTAAGGCATCGGCGTCTTCATCACTTAGGGCTTGGCTTTCTTTAAAGTCAGCGAAGGCTTTATCAAGCGATTCTTTATCAATATGAACATCAACTAAGCGTGGCTCAAAATGTAAGGGTAGAGTGGCTTCATCACGAATGGAGTCATGGAAGGTATAGCGACTCATATAGCCGCCTTGGTCTTCCTCGGCACCGAATGCCCAAAACGTATTCTTATCTGCTTTATTAACGGGCGTACCTGTTAAACCAAATAGGAATGCATTAGGTAGCGCAGCACGCATCTGACGCCCTAAGTCACCTTCTTGTGTACGGTGAGCCTCATCTACCAGCACAATAATATTATCGCGGGTATTCATATTAGGCTTAGCATCATGGAACTTATGAATAGTAGAAACAATTATTTTGCGGGTGTCACGCTCAAGCATCTGCTGCAATTCTTTGATGCTTTCTGTGCTCTCTACGTTAGCGATGTCGGCCGCATTGAAGATGCCGCTTATTTGCGTATCTAAGTCGGTTCTATCTACCAGCACAATAACGGTTGGACTTTTTAGCTTTGCTTCACGGCGCAGTTTCTGTGCGGCAAACACCATCAATAAGGATTTACCTGAGCCTTGGAAATGCCAGATTAGGCCTTTTTTGATTTTACCTTCAACCACGCGCTCAACGATTTTATTCGCACCTTCATATTGCTGAAAACGCGGAATGATCTTCATACGCTGCTTTTTCTTATTACTGCTAAACAAGGAGAAGTTACGCATGATATCGAGTAGGCGGGCAGGGTTAAGCAGATCTTTTAATTCTTTACCCACGCCACCTAAACCAAAGCTTCTAGCGATAGCATCGTCATCATCACTTAGACGCCAAGGTGCCCAAAACTCTAGTGGACAGCGTACAGAGCCATAAAAGAACTCTTTGCCTTCGGTAGCAAAGGAGAGAATATTAGGCACAAATAACTGTGGCACCGCGTTTTCATAAATATTGTGTATCTCATGCGCGCCGTCGAGCCAGCTAACAGAGGGCCGAATAGGTGTTTTGGCTTCACCAACGACGACAGGAATGCCGTTAATCATCATGACGATATCGGGTATTTTGGTTTCTCTATAATAAATACGAAACTGGTTGGTAATGACGTATTGGTTATTATCGAGGTTTTCAAAGTCGATCAGGCGAATAGACACATGGTGATTATTCTCACCAAAGGGCATGGTCTTTTCGCCCGTTAGCCACTGGAAAAATTCTTCATTGGCTTTGACTAAACCAACTTGGTTCACCGAAATTAAAATAGCGCGTAGGGCATGAATGACTTCATCAGCCAATGCAGGGTTTGCTTGGATATCAGGATTTAAGCGCAATAGAGCCGCTTTTACTTGCGATTCAACTATTACCTCATTAACACTACGGCCAAGCTGCTCTGCTGATTGAAACTGCCACTGGGTACCATACTGACTGCGAGGCTCATTAACTTGGTTGCTTTCTTGAGACACATTTAAGTTAACGCCGCTCATTTGATTGATGATGTAGTGCTCTACGCTATTTAACTCAGTGAAGCTCATGTCTAGAATACCTGATTTATTATTGATTTATTTAACTTGATTAAATATTCTAATTTCTTAGATAAATCAGTTTTAGACTTTTCAATTTGTTCTACTTGCCCAACTATCTTATCTTGATAAGGCTTGTTTGGAAGATACACCTTAAGACTTAGAAATGATTCTTTTGATATATTTTTCATACTATTGCTAGTGCCAGACGAAAGCATGGAGATCTTTGCTCTATACTGTTTAGAGGATAGAATTAACCATAGAAACTTAACATTAATATCTTTTCTTGAAATATGAGTTTGCCAAAGTCTATCAGGTAAATATAAGTTATCGTGAATGTCTTCAACATATGCATTAGCTCCAACAAGTTCATAAGTATTCATTCTGCTAATAATAATTGTGTTCTTTTCAACTTTACCTTTTAGCCTAGTTAGTTCGTCTGCTCTAACTTTTTTATACTCATTAGGATCAAAAAAACCATATGAAACAGCACTTGTTTTTAAAATTCCTTTATCTTCTGCTGTTATTTCCCCTTCTTCGGAATTAACACTAACCCCAGAATCCAAACGTTCTATAATCTCACTTAATTTTGTTGAGCTACCTTTATTGTTCAAACAATTTTCTTTAATAAAAGCCTCATAAGTAGTTTGTAATTTATTTCTTAAACAAATTTCTGTTTCTTTAAGTACTTCTAGATCAGAAAGCAGTTCACTTAATTTATTTTGTAAGGTTAAAGATGGAAGTAAAAACTCATATCCCGCTATATCTTTCCAATTAACGTAGGGATTGACAGAACCCTTTGAATTTTTGATTGAGTGTTGTGAAAAGCCTTCAGATAGCATGATAAATGGTAATAAGCGCTTATCGATTTTTTCCTCGTTAGCTTTGATAACAAAAGTAGTATTAGAGGTAATACCTTTAAAGGGAGCTATTACGACCTTCCTTAAATAGGTACGGCGAGAGCCATACAGAATATCCCCTTCCTCAAACTTACGGATAAAAGCAGGTCCTAAGTATTCATCCTTCAATTCACCCCATTCACGCAAATGAATATCTTCAGAATACATATGCTCGCCTTTAACATAGCGAGTTAGTTCTGTATTTTCACGATCTACGGTTTGTTTTTGTTGAATGGCTATATCGCCAAACTTAACTAGCTGCCAATCATTTCTATCTAAATTTAGTTCAGCAACTATTTTTTCAAATACTTCACTCATGTTATTCAGCTGCCTCAAATAATTTATTCATCGATACCTTTAAATCCTCACCAGATTGTTGCCAATCGGATAGTGCTGTTGAAAAGCATATATCACTATCTGAGTTGTCTTTTTTAACATAGAAATTAATATTCATATTGCCATCTAACGCTAAAATCTCTTCATTAGTAGCAACTGTTGAGTAATGCGGAATATCAGTAAAGTCATTATAGGCTTGATATAGCTTATCGATGTGTCCGGTCGTTAGGTAAGCAAGTCCTTTATTATCAATTACATCATCTTTCCCATTGATAAATAAAACTTTACCTTTGCGGTTAGCCGGTTTATTTGTATTACCGACTAAAATCATCGCTTCCATTGGTGAGTTATAAAACAGGTTTGCACCTACACCAATCACAGCTTCAATTTGATCTGATTCAATCATTTTTCTGCGCATTGCTGCTTCTGCATCTCTAAACAAAATGCCATGAGGCCAAAGTATGGCGAAGCGTCCGTTATCTGAATCTAAACTCTTATGAATATGCTGTTGGAATGCGTAATCTGCACAACCTTGCGGCGGTGTACCCCACAGATTTCTACCATAAGAGTCATTTTCGAAAGACTGTCTATCCCAGGATTTAATCGAGTAGGGTGGGTTAGCCAATATCACGTTGAACTTTTTAAGCTCACCGTTTTCTATTAAGCCTGGATTGGCTAAAGTATCGCCACGTACAATCTCAAACTCTTCAATACCATGCATAAACATATTCATGCGGGCAATGGCTGAGGTAAGCAGGTTAATCTCTTGGCCGTATAATTTGAGTGTGCGGTACTCTTTGCCTTCGTCCTTTAAATGTAGCGCACAGTTCAGTAACAAGCCACCAGAGCCACAAGTAGGGTCATAGACTGATTCACCTGGCTGCGGGTCCATGATCATAGTCATCAGCTTGACTACTGTACGGTTGGTATAAAACTCTGCTGCCGTATGGCCGCTATCATCAGCGAACTCTTTAATTAGGTATTCGTAGGCGTTACCTAGCTTATCGTCAGGTACATTGGCTAAATTAAGCGTATGCTGCGAGTAATGCTCAATAAGGTTGGTGAGCATGGCATCGGATAGGCGCTCTTTGTTAGTCCAGCTGGCATCACCAAAGATGCCTTGCAAGGTATCAGGGTTGGCTTGCTCAATAGCGCGCATAGCGCTTTGCAGTGCTTGGCCAATATTAACCGTAGTTTCACGCACGTCTTGCCAGCGTGCACCTTCTGGAATTTGGAAATGGTGGTTTTCTGCAAAGGCGGCATACTCCATATCTCCATCTGATTCAGCTAACGCTTTCTCAAACTCTTCGTCGTATACGTCAGAGATACGCTTAAAGAATAGTAAAGGAAAGATATACTGCTTGTAGTCGCCAGCATCAATGGTGCCGCGTAAGGTAGTAGCTGCACCCCAAAGGTATTTTTCTAAGGCTTTTTGCTCAAGTTCTTGGTTGGCCACTATACTGCCTCCTCAAATGATTCTTGAATATGAGTCACATCAAATAGCTCATACAGTTTTTTTCTTAAAAGTTGTTTTCGATGTGCAAAGAAATCCTCGAAATCTGCTAGCTCTAATGACTGCTCATCTAAGATATAATTTCGCTTTCGATAATAAGTTGCATTATCAGCTTTATTATTCACCCACTTAGATAGGTCAGTAGCCTGCTTTACAGTGTTTTCGCGACCTTCGAGTAACTGCAAGTTAGGGACCTGATCTCGCATATCCTGCCACTGCTTGATAGTTTCGCCGTCTATTCCAACTTCCTTCAATATAGAGGGCTTAAACTTGCTGTGAGGATGCATATGATCTTGATGGAATGATATTTGATCTAACTTCAAGTCTGGATAAAGCGTTGAAAGTAATAAGAAGCTAAATGCCCCTTTTTTGTACTCTAAGAAGTTTTCAATGTCCGTGGTATCAATGGTTAGCTTCTTCCCGCCTGACATTCTCGTGTGTTTATACTCGGAAAAATTAAAGCTAGTGTTTTTAAGTATGTACTCATCGCTATTGTCAGACCTTATTCTAAAGCCATCACGCAAACCACTTAGGGCCGTATCTGCTTGACCGCTATAAACCTGCTTCAAGAGACTATGCACAATCAATTTTCTTAATTCTAGCTTAGTCGTAGAGTTGACCTTTCCGCCTTTATATAAATAATAGGCTAATGGAGTTGCAGCATAGTTGGAGGATAATCGCTTCTTATTAAAGCCAAACTCTCTTAGCATTGCTGCTGCATCTATTAGGGCCTTGCGAATTTGGTCCCAATTATCTTTTATCTTATTGATGTTCGTAGAGTTAAAGGTCTGCACCTTAAAGTTCATTGGAGCATCTACAATAAATAAGCATGTCCGCATCAAAAAATCGGTATTGAAATTAAAGAGACCATCTTCGCCATTCATATCAGATATAAGTTTCTCAATTTGGTCACGACCATCCTCCCAATGTGCTACTAAGGTAGAGAATAGAAGATCAGATTTTGATAATATCGTCCCACCGCTATTAACGCGTACAAAAATATCTAAGATATCATCTAGGTCTTTATTAATGATCTTGAAGTAACTCACTAGCTGGTCATCGTTAAATTTATTGAGTAAACGATTAATTATCTTTTTTGCCTGTCTTCTATTCTCTATTAACAGCTCTGATCTACTAGGATCAGTTTCAATTAGCTTATCAACAATATTGTCAGAGTCAGCATCCGAATCTTCGAGCTCACTTAAAATATTTCTAACAAGATAAAAGTAACCGCTTTTACTATTTTGAGCATCTTTGTCAGTTAAGAATTTAAACTCATACTCATCATTTAATAGGTTTATATACATTTTACGTTCGGGATATGCGCTATTGTTCGTGGTCTTTGCATATTTCTTCTTAGTGCAATACACACCTTGAAGAGCAATATACATTGAACTAATACGCTGCTGTCCATCCAATACTCCACGAATCTCAAAAGGAAAGTCGTAGTTGACTAGCTGATTTTTAGAGTCACGCTCATGATAGTTCTTAAGAAATTCATAAAACGTATATTCATTGGCTTTCTGAGCTGTTAATTCCCAAAATAAGAAAGTTCCAATCGGGTAGTCCTGCATAATAGAGTTAAACAATCTGCATATTTTTCCTTCACCCCAAACAAACTTTCTTTGGATTGCAGGCAAATAATATTTATTAGAGTTGATATCTGTAATCAGTTGTTTAATTGATAAGCTAGAATATGCCATTATAAGAATCCTTTTAATATTGTTTTAAACTTTTCTTCCGCTTCTAGGCTGGCTTGCCATGCTTGTTTTAAATCAGCCATAGCTTCTTCAACAGTAGGCAAGTTATCTTCTATAATTTTCTCTACGTAGAGTGGAATATTGAGATTGAAATCGTTTTCTTTTAAGTCCTCGAAACTGGCGATCTTGGCGTAGTTCTCAACATCTTGGTAATCGCTATACCATTGGTATATTTGCTGAACATGCTCTGGTTCTAGGTGGTTTTGTGCACGGCCCACGCGTATTTGTTCAGAAGCATCGATAAATAGCACGTTTCCTTTCTTGTCAGCATCTTTGTTCTGTTTAAAGACCATGACACAAGCAGCTAACTGTGTGCCGTAGAATACATTAGGACCTAAGCCGATGACGGCTTCTAAAATATCCTGCTCTAGTAATGCTTTACGGATTTTACCTTCGGCACCTTTACGAAATAGGGCGCCATGAGGCAATACTACGGTCATACGGCCTGTACTGTTCATGGACTTAACCATATGCTGTACCCAAGCCATATCGCCATTACCTTTAGGTGGCACACCAGCGATATTGCGCCCATAGGGATCATTAGCCCAATTATCCGCGCCCCAATCTTTTAATGAGAACGGCGGATTGGCTATAACGCAATCAAAGGTTTTCAGGCCATCGGCTTGGAAAAAGGCGGGCTCACGTAAGGTGTCACCACGCAGAATTTCGAAATCTTCGATACCGTGTAAAAACATATTCATACGTGCAATAGCACTGGATGTTAGATTTCTTTCTTGGCCGTAGAGTTTAAGAGTACGAAAATCTTCATCGTTATGTTTCAGGTTATCGACACACTCTAACAGCATACCTCCGGTCCCACAGGCAGGATCATAGACAGACTCACCTTCGTGTGGATCGAGAATAAGCCCTAGCAAATGTACTACTGAACGTGGGGTATAGAATTCACCTGCTTTTTTATTAGTTAAGTCAGCAAAGTGCTTGATCAGGTATTCATAGGCATTACCTAGCATATCTGGATTGGCATTTTCATGACCTAAACGATACTGTGAGAAATGCTCAATTAGATCAATCAGCAGCTTATCTGGCAACTTATTTTTATTACCCCACTGAGCATCACCAAAGATACCGTATAAAAAGTCTTGGTTAGCTTGCTCAATACCACGTAGCGCCTGTTCTATGGTTTGACCTACGTTAGTAGTCGTTTCACGTACATCATTCCAGTGGCAGCCTTGTGGTATTTCAAATCGGTGCATTTCTGGCATGGATGCATATTCAATATCACCGTCAGACTCTTTTAGCGCTTGCTGATACTCTTCATCATAAACGTCGGAGATACGCTTGAAGAATAGAAGGGGGAAGATATAGACTTTGAAGTCTGAAGCATCGACGGGACCTTTTAGGATCCAAGCCGCTTTTGAAAGGTATTGCTCTAACTGGGACAGTGATAAAACGTCACTCATTAATAGATTCTCTTAGTAAAACAAATATAAATGAAGGTAGTAGTTTAATGGTCTATATCATACTCTGGTTTTCCGTCAAACCCCAATATTGCCCAAGCCACCTGAGTATTTCTTTGAAAACTAAAAAATTCGCTAAGCTATATAAGACGGTGCTTATTATCGATTTTTAGTACTAGGGTGTATTAAATAATCGACTCTTTGTCCTATTAAAGTTGATAACGACGTACCCTCGAAAACTTTGGTATCTTCACCTGAGTAGTAGTGTTTGATAAATCTACAATGATCAGCAAGAGTAAGTATTTTATTATTTTTATGGCAGTTCTAATGTGTTGATGGCTTATAAGTAGGAGTGAAAGATTAGACTATAGTATATAGATTCATTTATCTTTACTAGCGATATACCCTTAGATCTAACAACAATCAAAGCTAACTATTGTCTTGGGATAATCTATGAGGTTTATAATAGTAGACTACCTAGAAAATAATTTTATAGGTAGTCTACTATACTTGTCTTAATGATAATAAATAATAAGCGAATGAATATGACAGCTACTTTAAGTGATGAATATGAAACTCTTACTGAAACAATAGCCCAAGCCTGTGGCATCGTCTTTAGTCTCGAAATTTGTAGTGACGGCATTCATGATTCAGTACTGAGCAATGATTTGCTACAGACGCTTTAGCATCAAGTGTATGACTCAGATGGCAATGCTTACGATAATGGCACTGCGATTTTGGTTCGTTTTGATTGAATATGTATTTTAATAATAAGTTGATTACTTCATCAGTCTAATAGAGAAGCTACTATGCCTGCACATCCAATCACCAGCTATACAAAGTCAGCACGTCTATTTGCTTTATATCAAAGCCTTCCTCGAAGTGAAGCAGATGCTATGTCACTGACAGAGCTTATGCACAACTATGGTAATGATCCTAATAATTATACAAATGAGCGTAAAAATTTAGAGAACGATCTGATTGGCTTAAATCGAATCTTTAACGACATATTCTATAGTGACGCCTTAATCCGGGTGCCAGCATGGGGCAAGAATATCAGTGGCAAGACGGCACGGTTTTATATTGAACCCAGTTTTAGTATTGATGTTATTAACGAGCAAACCGTGTTCTTTTGGGAGATGCTTGATAAATATACCGCCAACTACTTACCAGTATCTTTTAAACAAGGAATCACAGACAAGCTTACTCAACTACGTCGACAAGACAAAGATAATTTTCATCAAAGTCCACTAGGGCAATGGCAAGATCATCTCGTCACCTTGCCTAGTATTGTGCAAGCGCCAAATCTTGATAGTAAGGTGTTTGGCAGTATTCATCAAGCTTTGCTACAGAATCGTCAATTACGGATAGTCTATCAAAATAAATGGGAAGAAAAACCAGTTCAAAGAATGGTGTATCCCAAAGGACTGATCTTTATTGACAATATGATCTATCTCACTGGCTTTAATTCTGCTGATGATCATATCGATGATGACGTATTGCTAGAGGAGCATCGCAACTTTGCGGTCAATCGTATTACCGAGGTAGCCGTAGATAAGCCAATACCTGACTGGGTAGGGCGTGACGTTTTTACATTAGATAGCTTACAGAAGCTGGGCAAGCTAGAGTTTGGTAAAAATACTGAAATCAACTTGGTTTTAAAAGTACAGAAATTTGCCTGTCAGCATCTTTATGAGCGCCCATTATCGATAGATCAGAAGATTACGATTATTGATGACACTTGGCGTCAAGTCAGCGCTACAGTTGCTAATACGACTCGTCTGCAAGATTGGCTGGTAAGTATGTCGCAATTGTCCGTTGTCATTGAACCATTAGAGCTAAAGACAGTTATTCTTGAGCGCCTAGAAAGTGGGATGCAGCTTTATAACCGTAATTAATGATTTCACTTTAAAGAGGGGCCGAGTATGACAGTAGATAGTAGTATTAAAGATAAACAGACTATAAAAAACGATATCAACGAAGAAGATAATGATGAGCTTCAGATAGAGCCCATACCTTTAGCTACTTTATATACGCCACAATCAGATAGCTACCTCTTGTCTGAGGTTGGGTTTATTGTTATCGAAGATGGTTGGGATGAACAGTCATTGCTAAATCTACAACAACAAGTCGGTTGCACATTGTTTGCGCTACAAACCACAGATAAGCATATTGATAGATTCGAAGTAATAGACGGGATCATTATTTGCAAAGTGGATGAAGTCAGGCAGGTAATAACCGTGTTTGAATCAGTATTATCTGATTGTGATAAGGTTGGTATAGATGTTAATGATATCAAAAAATCTTGCGGGGCTGAAAAGCCTGCCAATTTTATACAGGCTAGGGCAACGGACATACCAGATTCAGAACAAATAAAGAGTACCGTTAATCATCTGCTCAATCAAATTCCTGAAGGTCTTAGTATCGAGTATATGATGCTTGATATTGAAAGCGATCATAAGCTATCTCTTGATGAATTCTTTAGCGTCACAACTGCTGTTGAAAGTCGGATTTCTGATGATGCAGAAGTGTTTTACGGCAATAGGATGATTGATAAACCTGACCATTGCTGGATGGGGGCAATATATGTGGCTGGTTAGCGTGGCAGGTAGGCAAACGCTCATTATTTAAATCGCAAGGAATGCAGAAGATGACAAAGACAGATAAAGATTTATTTGATGATTTTATTCAAGATCAAGATACTATCTATTCACAAGTGATTGAAGAGCTGACCCAAGGTCGTAAGCGCACGCATTGGATGTGGTTTATTTTTCCACAGATGAAAGGGTTGGGGCACAGTAAAATGTCTCGACGCTTTGCAATAGAGAGTCTGGAGCAAGCACAAGCGTATTTGCAGCATGAGGTGCTTGGAGCACGGTTAATAGAGTGCGCTGAATTACTGCTATTACATCCTGATAAAAGCGCTTTGGATATCTTTGGTTCACCGGATAATTTGAAGCTGCAATCTTCGCTAACATTATTTGCCTTTGCCGCTGGTAACAAGTGTGTATTTGAGCAGCTTTTACACCAATCCTTTGCTGGCAGTTACGATATAAACACTATCAAGATGCTAAAGCAAATCAATGACCAGCAATATAAGTGAATAAAACCGAGTGAGATTTTAAGAGGATAGATGAGTATGAGTACCGTGCAAAGTTTGATAAATGATGTGAGCCAAAAGATTAACGCTTTAGAGACTGCGCAAGCACTTTATAGTCGTCAATTGTCTCCAGACTTCAGTACTTTTGATTATATCAATACCGATGAGTTAGGAATTAGTCGTATTTTGGCAGCTCTGCTTGATCCTAAAGGAAGTCATGCTCAGAAAGAAAGTTTTTTAAGATTATTTGTTGAGTATTGTTTGCCTGTTATACATAAAAACGATAACTGGCAGATTTTCCTTAACAATCTTGAGAAAACAGACGTTTTTCTTGAAGAAATAACGGGGAAAAGTAATACCCAACGCCGTATGGATATTTACTTAAGATGTCAGGTGGATGATGACAGCTACGGCATTTGTATTGAAAATAAACCTTATGCAGCAGATCAGCTTGACCAAATGAAAGATTATGCTATTGAACTTAAAAATAGAAAACACAATTCTTGGCATCTTGTTTACTTAAACGAGGATAATGACGTACCAAGCGAGTATAGCGTTGATACTAAAACTTTAGAAGGTTGGATAACCCGCAATCAATATAGCCATCTTAGATTTAGTGACTTGATTGGTTGGCTCAAAGCGTGTCAAGTAGAATGCCAGAATCATAGTGTCAGTGAATTTATTGCACAGCTAACTAAGTTTATTCAAAAGAAATTTATGGGAATAGAAGATATGAACGAAGATAATGCAGTTTTAGAGATCATGAAGAAAAGTGTAGAGAATATAGAAGCTAGCATTCAGATATCAAGCAATGTAGACAAGATGAAAAAAGAGCTCATACAAAAGTTGATACGAGATGTGAAAGCTAAATTTATAGAAAAATATAATAAAGGTTTATATCAATTAGATGTCAGCTATATCGGTACGGGTAAAAATTACGAGCAGATTAACTTTATAATCCTTAATTATAATAAAGGGTATATTTCCTTTGAGTTTCAAGGCGCAAATTTTGATCGCCCATGCTTAGGAATTAAATTTAATTCTAGAAAAGAAGTTAAAAATTGTATCGAAGCCAGCAATATGAAAGCTGTTTTGAATAGAGAGTTAATTAAAAATAATATTGGTGCTTCGCCACTTTGGCCTGCATATTACTACTTTGATCCTCAAAACTGGAAGAGCTCTACTAAGGCATGGTCAATGATAAATGAAGGAACGATGGCCGATAAAATTTTGGAAGAAATGGACACGGTGTTTCAGGTTTTAAATGATAACCATCTATTGAACGAAAAGCTCTAATTATAAGTGAGTATAATCATGAAATATCAGCTCGACAACTCGCAAATAGATGATACCCCCTGTGCCGCTTTATATCGATCAAACATAGAGTGTTTTCCACCAGCTATCATTGGTTGTTTGGTTATGAACGATGAATGGAATGAGCAGGCACTATTTGAGCTAAAACAGAAAATAAGGGCTGATATTTTGGTAGGCGTACAAACAGATAATCATGATCATGACCATGGAAGCTTAGATATCGTAGAGGCAGTTATTAAGTGTCAGCCTGATGAAATAAAAGATGTCGTTGAACTGCTTGATGTAAATGCGGCAAGTACTATTATCGGCATAGATGTGGTAGATGTTATAAACTTACTTGAGTGTGGCAATTCATTCCAGTTTGTTCACGCAAGCGCTACGGGTGATACTGAATTAGATATGGTGAAAACAGCTACACACAAGCTAACTAGCCAACTTAAAAAAGCCCATGATACTAAAGGGATATTTGTTGGTATGCAGAGCGAGCAAAGCTTACCAATAGAAGCTTTTGCTTACATAGGAGATGCTGTCGAAGGACTATTATCTAATACTGGTGAGTATATATATTATCGATCAAGTATGACTGATGAGCCTAACTCGTTTCATTTAAAAGCGATATATATTGAGGATTGAATAGGCTATGTGATATCACGACATAAATGGAAATATATTTGGTTATACAGATGCCTTGTTGACTGATGATAAAGTCAACGAAAACCAAATCGTCATGAATACGAATAGAGTTAGTGTTTTAAGTGAGAGGGATTGATTATGGCAGATAAAAATATCAGGAGACCATCCCAGATTCTGTGTAACTGCCATTTAGATTAAATGCTTACTGATGCGATCATCAAACATAATCATAAAACGATTCAGAGCAGACGTCCAGTTACGGATTGGCATCGACCACTTTTTAGACGCCTGCTGGGTGGCTAAGTACACCACTTTGAATGCTGCCTGATCAGATGGGAACACCTTACGCTTATTCACTGCCGTCCGAATCACACTGTTTAGCGACTCTATCGCATTGGTGGTATAAATCACTTTTCTGATGTCTTTCGGATACTCAAAGAACACCGTTAAGCCCTCCCAGTTATTGCGCCAAGACTTGACCACGTGCGGGTAATCTTTGCCCCAAGTCTCATCAAAGTGCTCAAGATTGGCCTCTGCCATCTCAAGGGTATCAGCGCCGTAGATGGCCTTTAAATCAGCCGCTACGGCCTTTTTATCCGTCCACGGCACAAACTTCATTGAATAGCGCACCATGTGTACGATACACAGCTGAACCTGTGCCTTTGGATAGACGGTGTTAATGGCATCAGGGAAGCCCTTTAGACCGTCAACACAAGCGATTAAGATGTCTTGTACGCCACGGTTTTGAAGCTCGGTAAGAACACCTAGCCAGAACTTAGCGCCTTCATTCTCTGAGAGCCACATACCAAGCAGCTCTTTTTTACCGTTAAGGTTAACGCCTAGGGCTAAGTAAATGGCTTTGTTGATGATCTGCTTGTCTTGACGTATCTTCACGACGATGCAGTCTAGATAGACGATAGGATAAACACTGCTCAGCGGCCGGTTCTGCCAAGCAGTAATGTCCTCTAATATGTTATCGGTGACTCTTGAGACAAGAGAGCTTGAAATGTCGACATCGTAGAGCTCTTTAATGCTCTCTACGATCTCAGTGGTGGTTTGACCCTTGGCGTAAAGGAATATGATTTTATCATCGAGACCTGAGATACGGGTTTGATGCTTACTAACGAGTACAGGCTCAAAGCTGCTATCACGGTCTCTTGGGGTAGAGATTTCAAGATCGCCTGTATCACTGCGGACGGTCTTTTTAGTGTGTCCGTTGCGCTTGTTTGGTTTATCTGCTTTCTCATGCTTGGGGTAGCCGAGATGGTCTTCCATCTCGGCTTCAAGTGCGGTGTCGATAAAAGATTGCATGAGCTGCCTCTGAAAGTCTTTGATGTCATCGAAGCTGTTCATGCTACCAGCCATTTGCTCGGCCAGTTTTTTAATGTCAGATTGAGTAGTCATTGCTTATTCTCCTGTTAATGGATTATAAGCAGTTACACAGTTTTTAGGAAACTCCCAATATCAGTTTTTTAGCTGAAAGTAGCTTTGATTATTTACTTGCTAATAAAGTCACTTCTCCACATAGCATGCTCACATACTGCACAAAACCAACTCTCTTTTGCCTGCATATAGGCGATATCAGCAGGTACTTCAATTGGACAGGCGCTCCCACAATATTCACAGCAAACATCATCTAAGCAAGTATAGCATTGGCTTACAGTTTCAAATAATATTTGCGAGCTAATATTGTATTTTTGACAGAGCATACGCACATAATCTGCATAGCTGATTTTATGATTATAGGCCCAATAATCCTCACAGACCCGTTTATCCCATGCATTTTGTATCATGCTCCATTCAATCTTGACGCCCACGATATACTCCTTTTTACTGGCAGAATGACTGTGATTAGTGTCACATTTTTATAGTTACTATATCTATCGAACAAGTCGTACCCATCACAGTTAGCCAGCTATTGAGCAGCAAGATGAGTCTATGACATAATAGAGCGTTAGTCAGCAGAAAATAGTTTTTGACGGAAACTTAGTTATTGCCAACGAGTATTATTTTAACAGAAAAGTAGTCACTGGCAAGTATTTTTTACTTACCAATAAGGATTTTATTGTGATTTCATGTAATCTACCAGTGCTTTTAGCGGAAAGAAGATTGCGAGTTGCAGATTTAGTAAGAATGACAGATATCAGTAAGTCAACGCTTCATAGAATTTATAATGATGAGACAACTCGCATAGAATTCGATACCCTGAGTAAGTTGTGCCAAGTATTAAAAGTCACCCCAGGAGATGTTTTAAAGTATGTTCCCGATGATAACGAAGAGAACTAAGCTTGATAGGAAGGTCGACTGATATAAGACGTTAACCTCCTCACCCAACTAAAATTGAAATTTTAAAATACTCTTTAGCCTTTATTTATCATGGGTTAGAGAGTATTTTTTTGTCTAAAAAATAGTTATGAATCAGTATTTTATTTATCCAAAGATAAAAATATAACAGCAATATCAAAGGCTTTACAATCGATAGGTTATAACATATCATAATTAGTATAATTCACTATTAATAGTATTAAAATGAATAGTATTCATCTAAAGCCTACTCAGAAGTTCATAACTTTTAGTAAATATAATTTGGTTGTTCATCAAGATGCGCAAAAGGCATTGCTAATATGGCATCAATTTAGGCCAAGAATGAGAGGTATAAATATAGGTGGCTTGGATGACTATTATCGCCCACCGCTACGATTGGTCATTGGTAAAGATTCGACCTATTATTTTTTTAATGAGTTTAGAAGGTTTGATGAAATTCTAATAGACGAGATGAGTTTACGTCAGCCTTGTCTAGTTGCCGCTGAAAGCTTCAGAGATATTAAGCGTTTGGCTTGGAGTGAGGTTGTCGAGCTGGCCTTCTCACGGGGAATTAATCACCCTGATTTTTTAAAAGCATTAAGCTCCAGTGCACCAAAAAGTATTATTTGCGAACTCATGAATATTGAGCGTCTGACGGTAGACAATTATTGTAGGTTTGCTGGTATCAGCCAAAGTGCTTATGAGTATCAGCAGTGTAAGGTAGCCAATGATGAGGCGATGCTGGGGCTGCCCAAAAACCTGAATTGGATGGATATATCTTATGGGTCACACTAAATTATTTAATGATGTGACCGACAGGCGAGTGTTGGATAAGCTTATTCCAGTAGGTTCACCACATCACATACAAATGTCTCAGCTAGTGATTGATGTGATTAATTTAGTGCCAGATAATGATACTGATTTACTGCCGTTGACACCAGAGTCTAATTTTGCAGACTTTACTGGCATAGACTGTGAAGATGTGATTAAAGAAATCATTCGGGAAGGTAAAACTGGAGAGTGGGCGGTCAGCTATATGCTAATTGTCTTTTATCAGACGTATGGCGAAGTTGATATCAATAATAATGCTTGGCGGTTTATGAGTGGCTACTTAAAGGTTATGGTTACGATCACAGTGCGCCATGACAAGCACTTTGCTAAAATAGATAAGCTTGGTGTGCGTGTTCGTATGGCGCTAAGACATTCTGATCCACAACGTGGCATTCTCGACCAGTTAATTAGCATTCACGCCCAGTGCGACAGCTTGTTCTCATGTTTACTTTATATCAGACAATATGAAGTAAGCGTCAAACAGGAAGAGGCAACAGGTGAAATAGCCAACCAATATCTTGGTAGTAAAATTGGTCAAATTAGGTTGGCTTATGAAGTAGCGATTGATAATAAGGCTTTTATTGGTAAAACCTATACTGAAAATATTAAATGCATAAAGTCGGCTCAAGCAGTCACTAAGACAGTGATGCATATCGATGGTGAGCCGCTACAAAGAATAATGTTTGGTACGAAACAATTAAAAAAACACAGTAACGTGGCAATCGCTGAAAATATTGCCGATGACGATGAAATACCATTACTAGACAATGACTTTAAGCCCGCCACACAAATTGCTAAATCCTCTGAGATGCAGCAATGGCGATTAAAGAACAACCATCAACATGCCCGCCGTAATCAATTTCATTTCCCAACCAATCATCGTCAGCTAAGCATTACCGGCTACCAGATGTTATTTGCCACGCTTTGGCAACGTTTTATGGATGTTGATAAAGAGAGTGGCACTGGATATGTGGTACTACTGCTATCACTGTTAAGCGGTCTTAGTATTGATAGTATCATTGCTGATTGGCAATGCAGTCGCAGTCAACGGCAGTATTTCATTTATGATCGTGTCCGTGAAATCATTAGCATTGGCATCACGATTGATGTGACGACCAATACTCGAAGTCATCTGCTTGCCCACAGACAAAGCTACGGCAGTACCTTTTATTGCGCACTGCCTGAAGCTTTGCAAATCATGCTTGAGGATAAGATTGCCGTTTCATCCGATACTGTTAAAGCCGCTATCTCTTACGCTAAAGATATACTTAACCTGCCAGCACTGAGTCCCCAGTATATTGAAGCAGGCTTATTTATCCTGATAAAAAATGAGCTTAATAAGCCATTATATGCTGATCTGATCACAGGCGTTGATGTACGGCATAGCTCTGCGCTGTATTACCTTAGCACTAAAACGGTAGAGCTAGAGCAAACTTATATAAAAGCGGTAGAGCTGATAACTGAATACTGTAATGATGAGCAAAAAGCACTTTTAATAGATGAGTGTAGCGTACCGATGAACGGGCATAGAAGCCACATTGGTAGTGATATGGCACTAAAGACCACAATGTGCCAGCAGTTCTTTAATCAACTGGCTGTCAGTGCCGAGAGCTTTAATGGCAAGCTAAAGTCCCACATGGATCGCTATATTGCGCAGTTTAATAGCTATAGTATTTGGTTGTGGCATATTGTCATGATCCAAACGGGTATCCGCCCAGTTAAGCACGCACCAGGCTTGCTACACCAGTTTGACTTTCATCGGTGCATGTTATGGGTATCTGACAAAGAAGAGCGTCATGCGCAGTCTGATGGCAGGCTCATTCCTCTTAGCAAGTTTTTGATAACGGCTATTCAAAACTACATTATTTATATTAAGCAATTTGCTGCCATCTATAATTCATTATGTCCAGCAGCGCCTTATCCCATCAATGAAATCTTGCAATCAGAACAACCTCTCATTCAAATTTACCAAAAAAATCCAAAAGGCTTTGCCAGTATTACACCAAGCCGCATCCGCTACCAGTTGCAAGATTTTTTTAGTCATCAGGATAACTGGCTGCGTCACCAGCTGAGATCTATGCTCACAGGCCGCGTGCCTGACTATCTGATTTGCGCCCTTTACGGTCACGAACATGCTGATCAGGAATTTATGCACCCGATGTCATCAAGCTCTATCAATCAGCTGCACCAGCTCAGCCCTCATTTAGATGCGATCGCTACAGATCTTCACTTAAAACAAATTGAGGTTCGCCTATATGGATAATATTAGCGCTCATAAACTGCGACAGCTTAATAGAGAAGAATCCAAAAAAAGTATTAAGCGTGATGCTAAAAAATTAATCGAAGAATATATCAATCAAAATTCTATGCAGCCGCCTTGTGAGCTGCAGCATCATTATGAAGCAATTAACCAGTTACTAGAAGGGACGTTCGACACCGCTCAAAACTTCCAATTGGCGCGGCGCGGGTTTTTAGAGTTTGTTCGTGATTATAATAAAACTCACCAGATATATCTTAATGAGCCTGTGGTACCCATACTGGCAACTCGTGAGCGCTTGACCATTAACTATGATTGGTTTGTGAATGGACGTGCTGTGGCAGACAGTAGCGCGACAATGATAGAGGTTTGGCAACGAAAACGGCGTTTCTCAGTGAATGACTTGGTTGAAGGGGTACTGTATTGCAGCATCATGTATGGCGGTATCAACGACATCGAGGTTTTAAAAGTGCTGTACGATTGGCTATTTGATGAGCGGCAGATTTATCAAACTAGCATGCCAGCAACTGATGAAAAAAGCAGAGTAGAGCATTTGGCTGTGATACCGCTTAGAGTGCGTGATGATAATTATGGAGTTACGCTAGATGACAGCGAAAGCTTACACCGTTTTGTTGATTATGTCCCCGATGATATGAGCCTGTGTTTTTTATATGCTCTAAAAAATAAAGAGTTAAACACTGCCAAGATAAAGCCATTTAATACCATAATCAACGATATCTCACAAACGCTTAAACTCACCAATAAAGATAGTGAGCGCCCGCAGCACTCACTGCTCATTAAATATGCCAACTATCACTGGCGACAGCTAGAGGGTAGCCTGATTGATGGTGCGCTTTCCGTGGTGAAGCAAGGTGATATTAAAACCACGGGGCTGCCGACTGAGAAACTTATTCATTATAACCGAGAGCCCATTAAGCCAAGTCCTGAGCCACTCGAGTGGTCTGAGCTGTTTGATGCCAGTTATCAGACGGCAGGAAAATCACAAGACAAGAGAAATGCTACAGCTTATCCAAGCTTTAGTAAAAATTTGATCAAAGAGCTACAAGATGCACTCAAACTGACTAGAAACGCCGCTATTTCTACTATCACAACATTAAAAATAGACGCTAGCCAGCCCAATGCACAGCGCTTGCTTAGTTGGACTCTGTCGTTGCTCGGTGATACTAGCATTAGACTAAATACTATCAGTAAGTATGTAGGCTGCATTGGCCGCGACTGGCTGATGCTAACGATGGATGAGGACGTTGATCAGTGGGAAGGCAGTGACTTTGAGGAAGTTTATGAGCAGATTATTCAGAGTAAGGTAAAAGATGGCCGCAGGGTATCTGTGCTTAGCAAATCATCAGAGTTTGATGATACGTCTAGTGGTATAGATAATGATAACAATGCTACTGGTCAACAGCTATCTCATCTTGACCGCCTGAAAGACAGCCAGAAATTTACTTATGGGCGTCTGAAAGCATTTCATGATTATCAGCGTATGCACTTTGATGCGCCTTACGTTTATTTTCCATGGGGCAATAATCGGCAGGTAGTAAAATCTGAGATGGTGTCACCGCATGTGTATCATGCGATGAAAGATTATATTCAGTCATCAAATTTAGATTTTGAGCAAAAGCAATTATGCTTTGTGGTTCTAGCACTTGCTTATCGCACCGGTATGCGTATCAATGAAATCATTGGTACTAAGGTTAACGACATTACAGATATAGGGTTTATCAATGGCCAAGTGATTGAAGCGCCAAAAATAATTCTCAAACCCAACCGCTATCGTAGTCTTAAAAGCAGTAGTGCCAAACGAGTGATACCGATAGATAAGATTTTCAAGATTGATGAGTTGCAACCGTTCATCGCATTCTATTATCAACAAAAAAGGTTAAAGCGCCGCTATTTATTCTCACAAGGGTCAGGCGATCAACCACTACCATCTATGTTTTTCAGCAATATGATGAAAATAATATGGGATCGCTTATTAAATAATCATGACTTTACCTTTCATAGCTTTCGGCATACCGCCATTAGCCAATTGGCACTGGTGTTAAGCGGCTCACCACTTAAGCAGGTGATGACGGATTATGATAAAGATCATAGCGATGCTATCGTTGAAGCTATTCTTGCTAATAATAAAGAAAAGGGGATGTGGTTTGGGCTGGCTAGCCTTGCTGGACATCTAACGCCAGATACTACGTTTGAGTATTATATCCATACCGCTCATTTGCTGGCTGGGTGGCAGATGAGTAAGGCCAAACTTGTTATGCCTATAACTATATTTGAGATGGTGACAGGTATTGGTTACCAGACGGTGAATAGGCAAGACAGCAGGGCATATAATGCCAGTACTAAACAGGTGCATCTTGATAAGTTGCGTGGCTATTTAACCAACAAGATTGCGAGCAAAGATTCTCTATTTTTTTATAACAGCACACCAGCTAACATGGCTTGCCAGCAAAACACACAAAATGATGCAGTAGATACCCAGCTATCTATATTTATTCATCCTAAAGTTTACGATGTCATTGCGCTGTTAGAAGAGCTTCAAAAAATAAGCGTTGATAAAAGAGCAGATCAGTTGGCAGAAGTCGCACTTCGGCATGGTATTTCTGTCAATAAAGCTAGAAAGATTTACGATAAAGCTTGTCAGATTTTTACTGATGATAGGTTATTGCTGAGTGCGCCGAGTGGACATAAAAATCAAGAGGTTCTAGTTAAAGCACTTGATTGTGCGTATCAGATGTCAATTGATGAACCTGCTAGACTGAAATCGTTTGTGGAAATATTTACAGGTAAACAAAACTTAAACGTATCATCGATTCATTTTGGGATTAAAGAGACACAGCTTGAAATGCTACAGCAGTTCGTGACAATAGGTTGTCAACTTACCGATGCTGGACATTGGCAGATTAGGGCGCATAGCGAGCAAGCAGCACGTAATGTTAAAAAAGAGCTAGGGCTCGATAGCTCAATACGTGTGGGTGCTCGTGAGAATTTTCATGGTTATGAGGTTAGGGCAGTACAGAAAAAACGTAAGCGGTCTGATAAGAATTTGGCTATAACAGGCGATTATTATGCCTCATCGGGAGTAATGAAATATTTGGGCTATATTCTAATGATATTAGTTGAATAATAGTAGACTAAAGACGATATTCTAGATATACATCAGAAGTTTTTAAAGGTAGTAATTTATAGCATAACGATGTTTAATGAATTCAAATAAAAATATATCTTGTAGCGAGGTTTTGTCAGTTTTGTCAGTTTAATTTGAGGTGGTATATGAAAAAAAAGCACAAATCAATCTATGATTTGCTAGGTGTTAGCACTTCTTTGGGGATAAATAAAAAAGCTATCCAGAGCCTCAACAATTCACTTAAATATAGTTCTCCTAAAAATAAGAATGATAGTAACTATACAAAACTATACGATGATCTAGTCCTGTTTTTGAAGCAGTACTCTCCTGTAGATATTATTATAGCTATTAATACTATAGAGCTATGGCCGCCTAATATCTCATCACTTGTAAAACAGAGTATTTTAGTTAATGCATTTTTAAGTATTAAAGAAAATGACTTTAAATATAATAAAGCTATTAACAACTACGATGAATTTTGCAAGTTCTCTAGCTATTTAATAGACTTACTTCCCACATTTCCGATGTTGGAAGACTTTGTTCCTGAAATAGATTGGGGAGAAGTTAAGGTTAACGTCGACAATCAGTACTTTAATATATTCTATGGTGGCTGTATTGAAAGAGTGCCTGACTTTTTGCATTCTTTCTTAATTATTCATGGTGATAAGCCAGAAGCAATAGTCGACATTTTATATGCCTTAAAGTTGCAAGATCATATAATTAACCAACTTAAGCATGTCGTCGATCTACCTAAAGATGTTCAAAATGGGCATATTGAGATTCCAAATGTTGATTTTTGGATGGCTTGTCGACAGGTGATTACAAATACTAGTGACTATATTAGCGAGGATACCAATGGCATAGCTATAAGATTGGGCAAAGAGAGAACTTACTCAAGTCTTGACGAATTTACTAATGCATTTATGCAGTCACAGGTAAATCAAAATGTGTTTGTCGAAATTTCAAAAAAACTATTTCCTTTTTCAATTCGTAATAGTATCTCTGTTGTCATAGATAAGTGGGCCTCAAAGTCATCCGATCCTAAAGAAGTCTCATTTCGACTGCTTGACTTCATCAACCGTAGATTAGAAACACTCAGTGAATTACCATTACAATTATTTGATGCAGAAAAAATTTACTCTCCCATAATAACCTCTGTGTTTTACTTTGATGAAAAATTTTATTTTGTAGTGATTTTAGATGATGACGAAGACACAGCTGGAAAGCTTGAAACTGATTTGCAGAATGCGCTTCAAAGTGAGTACTGGGGTTTTAAAAAATTAAATTCTCCTTATGCTTTTAATGTTAAGGAGCGAATTGGAGACATGGTCTCAAGAGAACAGATAGAGATCTTATACGTTACAGGAGGTGCCGCTACCGCGGCAGGTTACTATTCACCTCCAAAATCTGGAATAGTCTTTCCTTTCCCTGAATTCATTTCAGTTTTTGATAGTATTGAAAATGCTGATGAGCTTGTAAAATTCTTAAGTTTTATAAAAAGACATGACCGTAAGATGCATTCCTCTGTTGTTTCGTTAGTAGACAAGTTTGCAACCTTCAAGGACTCAAATGGAATTTTAGAAAAAGGAGCCACTACCTATGACATTATAGCTTTAGACCCTCATAGTGGCTCTAACTGGCGCTATAAATATTTGGCTAATTATTGGCAAAATTTGATTGTAGACTTCCCTGATAAAATATCTAAGTGGACACCTAGTAGCTCTTACGATGATATCCAATTTTTAAGTGCTAATAATGGTACTAAGTATACTTGGTCAACTAAAGTGTCAAATACATCCATACATTTTTTGGTAGAAATTAATGAATTCATAAACTTACCTCAAATAAACGGTAGAATGCTTAATTTTTTTGCTGAGAGTACTGCAGATGCACTATCTCAAAGACGAAACATTATCTCGCAACTTATAGTTGTTAATCAGTATCAAACGATTATTTTCAAATGTTTACTTGATGAGAATTTCTTGATTGACGATAAAGGTAAAGTAGGACCTACTAGTAAAAACTTTTTTAATGATTTAGTTTGGTGGGTTGATCAAGATACAAGCAAATATGATAAATGTCTAGAAATCAGACTATCTGTAAATATCTTAGCTATGAAAACAGAGTTAGACAACTCGATCAACAGTGAGTTTCAAGGCAAGCTAGCAAAGAAAGTAATAAATATTATTTATGAAATAAATAAAAGCTTTATCTCGGATCAAACCATTGAACTTTTAGAAGAGTCGTACAAGAACCAAACCAGAGTATCTTTAGGTGCGATGAAGAGAACATTTGACTCTCTTGAAAGTTTTCATATTTTACCTAAACCTGAACATTATATAATTGCGAGGAAGGAATTAGCAGAAATAATAAGAAATAAGGGTTATGAGAAAAATCGATATGAGCTTGCTGTTGCTAAAGATCTAATTAACGATATTTCATCAGACTATCTAAGCACACTACTTAAGCTTCTTTCAAAGTTTGATAAAGTTCAGTTGCTGATAAGTTTGTTAGATAATTACGATGCTTACATTAACTTCAAATATCATCATAATCATCGTGCATTAAAAAGCTTAGAACATGAGGTTGCATTTAATAGAGAAGAGTCTGTTTATGACTTACAGAGCGAGTTTAACAAAAACAGTAATCATCATCGTTATATTATTGAAAGGCTAGTTGCTAATAAGTCTAGTGGTCGTGAAGAACCTTCTAAAGAAAATATTTTATTGATACTTGCTTACGTAGGTTGGTTAATGACGTTGTACTCTGCCAGCGATGTTATTCATCACGGCATTGAGGTTGGAGGAGTTGAGATTGACAGCGAATACATTCCACAGGTGTTTTTCTCAGAAAACTCTGGAAAATTTGATCATGAATTCGGAATTGAACAAGCAGGTACTAATCTGGGGGTAGGTGTTAATGAAAGTGACGAGGTTACAGGAGAAATTACTGAAAAAGTACTAAATCAAATCAATGTGGCATTTATGGCCGATTTAGGTTTTTCATTCACAACACTTATTATAACCCTAGATGTTCTACAAAGCTGGGCAAATATTAATCAAATCGACCTAGAAAATCATTATTGCGCTTTTTTCAGTGAATTAGTTTCTGTATGTGTTAGAGAGGTTTTAGAACTCCAGGATTCAAATAGAGTTGTTATAGAGCAAGAAATTAGAAAAGCCATCAATTTTTTAACTTTAGATGCAGATAGAGTGGTTAAAAAATTGGGTTCTGACAAAGTGGAATTTGATGTACCTGTATTAGAGTACAACAAAAGAGATCAACGCTTAAATATAAAACCTTTAATTAGAATAAGCAATGACAGCGTTTTATGGAGCGCAGGTTGTGCTTTTAGGACAAGGAAAATATGGCTAGCTCGAATAGCTGAGGGTTGCCTGCCTGCCAATTTTGCTTGGAAATCTGTTAATACGGTAGTTGATAGCATTAAAAAAGACATAGAAAAAAAACTTGAATTGGTTACCTTTGAAATATTTAACCGCTACTTTCATTCTAACTATTGTCATCATGGTATAGATTTTAAAAGAAAGTTTAAAAAAGAGGGTTTTGAAGATGTTGGTGATTATGATGTGCTGGTATACATTCCCCAATCAAATACTTGGGTTATGGTCGAATGTAAATACAACCAAACTCCATATTGCTTACAAGATATGAAGCGTCTCCGAAATAGGGTTTTCGATGAAGGTAGAAAAACTCATGTTCCTAAAATATTGAAGCGACATGATTTTCTTGTTCAAAACCATCATAGGATTTGTGAAATTTTAGGATACTCACTAAATACTGAAACTAACCCTAAAATAATTATGTTGTATATTGCTAGGCAAATTTATTGGATTCATAGAAACCCTCCGGTGCCAATTGAAATTGAGTTTATTCAAGTTGATAAGCTAGACAATTGGATTATTAAAAATAAAGATCAGTGGTTTGATTGAGGTATCTTAATAGAGATTTTTTATATAAGAAATCTCAATAAGAACCATAAGTAGTACTACTGACGAAACTATCATTCAAGCACAAAAAAAGGCGCTATTTTTCAATAGCGCTCTAATACTACACTGCCATAACTGCCATAACTGCCATAACTGCCATAACTGCCATAACTGCCATAACTGCCATAACTGCCATAACTGCCATAACTGCCATAACCTATATAAGCTCAGTTAATTTTGAGTTAATAGAGTAACGCTCTGTTGGTCTACCTCCTTGACCTGTACTTGGTACTTCCTGCCAGCTCAACCAGTTATGTTCGACTAATATTTCAAGCGCGTTCAATACGCCATCAGCATCATTCAGACCTTTCCAGCCTTTGCGGATTAGCTGCCTAGCGGTAAAGCCATGACTAATCCAGTCGGTTGTGTCAGTTTTGTCAGCTCCCTTTCTGACCATTTTCATTATTTTATCGGCTAAATAAGACGCTTTGATATTAGCGCTATCAGTGACAGTGCTATATATTCTCATCATGTGACTCTCTAACACATCACACCATGCCAGCGCTGCCTTGAGTGCATTTATATTGACTGCACCTAATGATGTGCCATGTTCGATGCAATCCACTAAATGAAAGATTAGTGCTAATGACGGCACTGTTTTAGCATATTTGAGAAGATGCTCAGCTATGATGCTATGTTCAGCTTCACCAGCTCTGAGTTTAAGCGCATCATACCAATTCATAAATTCTTGATAAGCTTCATCATTAAAGCGGTAGTAGGGACGCTTATGGTACTCATCAATCGGATTTGCACCGTAGCGCATGAAGTCGCCTAGCTGCATACTGTCGATGGTTTCAAACAAGTTATAGATAGCATCACGGCTTTCTTTATCAGGTGGCAAGTCACGCTCTTTACTGTTCGGTAGAGGATCAGGATAAACCATCAGTTGAAAGCGTTGGATAAGTCCGTCATTTCCTAGCCCTTTCATGGTTTTAGATAAGTAATACTCAAGCTTGTCAGGCTGAATGCCACCAATAACTGATAAACAGTGAGTGTCGATAAACACTGAGCCTCTGCCTATTCTATCGACTTGAAAGCTACCTAAGCCATTAAAGCCCTCAAGATAGAATGAGCGCGCTTGTTGATTGCTCTCATTCTCTAGTGAAGCAAGCCAACCTGTCAGCTCATCACGCTTAACCAGCATACCGTTTTTGTGTTTGCTCTCCAGCTCTCCGATACTCTCAATCGTACCGTCATCAGTAACGTAGCGTTTAATCTCAGGTATCAGATCATCACTCTGCTTGGCCTCTGCTAACTCTTGCGCTTTGGCTTTTAGGTCATCTTGGCTGATTTCAGTAGCATCATCGGCTTGGGTTGCTAGCTTTTTAGCAAGCTCACTGAGCTGTTTCTCAGCTGCCTTTGTCATGTGCTTGTTAAGCTCTTTTTGGGTGTCATGCTCGAGCTTGTCCTCATTGTACTTATTTTTAGCAAGCGCTACTAAATGCGATATGGGTTTTAAGCCCTCAGATAATGACGGTGATTTCTTACTCGATGGATCACCAACAATTGCACCATAACAGTTAGGTACTATTTCCCAATTATCGTACATTTTTGGGTAAATGCTCAGCCTAGTGCCTATTACGCTACCTAACGATACCATCAAGGGCATCAGTACATATTCGATAGGTGCGCTCAAGCGCTCAGCACAATTTGAAGCATAATCCCATATCATTTTTGGCATCATAGTGCTTGTAAGTGTCTTAACTGGTGGTAGCTTTTGACTGATAGGTTTAGGTTTTGGTTTGCCTAGTGCTTGCAAGTTTATAATCTCAGCATCGGCTATCAAGTCATCATAATCAGCACCAAACTCGAGCGCGTCATAAATAAGCGTATGTTCACAAATAATGGCTTCAACATTCACTCCTTTAAGTGGTGTTATGACTTTGGCTTTATACTGTGAGGTGGTCACGATAGTGACTTGATGCACCTCTGCAAAGTGCTTTACCGTCCGATTTAATAAACTCGGTATAAGGCAAGTGAGTACCGTTACGTCAATGCCTTGCTTGCGATAAGCGTTATAACATCGCACTGACTCAGCAAGATCAGCTACCACTATCCACTTACTATCACGACTCATTGAGCCAATGATAAAGGCGCTCGGTATGTCGGTATCGGATATAAAGATACGTCCGTTATCATCAAGCGGTATGCTAGCAAGATTAACTTGCTCAGCTTTGTTATTGAGCATAACTAAACCTAGCGTATTAGCAGTGTCCAGTTGTACTTGCCCTTCTAGTTGTCCAGAAAAAATGGTAATATCACAATGTAGTTTATAGATATCAGCATTTTCATGAGTATTGATAAGAGTTGCTAGAACTTCGTTATCTGCTACGTCTGCAAACGTAGCGAGTAAGAAATCAGCTAGATATTGAGATAAGCCCATGCCGTCAGCATGGGCTTTTTCTTTGATTATATTATTCATTAATAATCTCCTGTGCATTATTGACAGGATTACTATGATTTTCCAGCCACTCTATAACATCCGCATTTCGCCAAGCGACCATGGTTGGTGATAGTTTAATGCTGGCTGGGAATCTGCCATTTTGTGACCATTCGTGTAGCGTCGTGCGCCCAAACGGTAAGAATGGTAGGATGTCTTTAGCGCGTGACATGCCTTGATGTGGAAGATAGTTAGTTACTACATCACTATTTTCAATATGAGTATGTTCTGTGTCTTGAGAGGGTAACATTCTGTTTCTCCATATGAACCGTGACGGGGTGTCTCGGTATGGATAGAATGATACATTTTGAAATATTGAGATAGTTGAAGGTTCAATAATCAGATTGAACCTTCAGTTTTCCTTATTTTCTAAACCAAGGTCTGTAAAAAATCGTCAACATACTTTTTAATACGTTTATTAGAGGACTTAAGTCCATAACCACATTCAGAATTGATTTGTAAATCACAAACGAGGTTTTGGATTTCTTCGTTTATAGCTGACGCATTAGGTTTCTCACCAACTTTGAATTGTGAAGATTTTTTAGATAGAAGAATGGCCATCATTGCGATTATTTTATGGTCCTGATTTCTTGCTCTACGATTAAGATTACTGTTTTTATCTTCCAAGCTCAATGAATTAGAATTCTCTAACTCTCTTATATTGTTGTAATCACTTGAATTTATAAAATACTCAATATCAAATCGAGAGAATACTAGCTTACAAGTGTCATTTATTTTTAACTTTGGAGTATCAACCTGTTTTGAGCGGTAAAGTTGATAGCCATAAAATTCATGTTCATTATTCTTTATGGGATAATCAATAAATTTCTTTATATGAGCCACTGGTTTGTCAAAACCAAGTTCTACTTGTATACCATCTACAGTATTTATAATGGATAAGGGCGATAATCTAAAAATAGCGTGGGTTTTATACTCTATTTGTGATGGTTTAGTACTATAACCATGCTCAAACGTCCTAACTAGATTTTTTATGGAGTTTAGAGTAGGATTATAATTATATAAATTGGAGCTCTCGCTTACATTTCCATTAAGGTTAGTTGGTTCTAGAGTATATAGAAGAGTTTCGATAATCTGATACGAAGCGTATGATATATAGGACTCAACGTCACCTACTAATCCTCTATATTCTAAATATGGAGTAAGGTGGTTCTTTGAGATTAATTTGAAGATAACCTCACTCAATTCCTTTTTATTTTCTATATCAATATTTAAGTTTCTAGACAATAATGTTGTCAATTCATCTAAGTCATAGAACTCTTTAATCTCATTGCTCATAATTAGTCTCTACTTCAGCTACGTCTTAGTATTATTGTTACATGCACTATCAACAAAACTCGCCCATTCATTCATCATATCTCTACGGTATTCTAAATGCTGAGCGCCATTGTACGCTTTACTAATTTTATTCTCTTGTTCATGTGCTAGCTGTAATTCAATAGCTTCATGCATAAACCCTTGCTCGTGTAAGGTAGTGCTTGCCAGCCCACGAAAACCATGCCCTGTCATTTTATACTTATAGCCCATTTGATATAGAGCGTTAATAAAAGCATTTTGACTGTACGGCTTACGGGTAGAGGGGTTATAGAACACATACTGCTCTGAAAAATTTAGTTCTTTGATTCGCTCTAATATCCTCATAACCTGTGGTGCAAGAGGCACAACGTGAGGTCTATCCATTTTCATTTTGTTTGCAGGTATGCGCCAAGTTTTATCATTCCAGTCGATCTCTGACCATTCCATGAACCTGAGCTCATTAGTGCGCACGAAGGTATAGCATAGAAACCATAGACCCAATTTAACAGTGATGTGACCTGTGTAATTATCAATGTCGCTTAAAAGCTGAGGCAACTCTTTTGAAGTAATGCGACTGTGATTTTTAGTCTTATGCGGTTTAATGGCCGCTGATAAATCTGCTGCAGGATTTGACGTTGCCATACCAGTACGAATAGCGTGCTTAAATACTTGTCCTACTTCTGCCATTATTCGCCGTGCCATCTCATTAGCCCCGCGTTGCTCGACATTTTTACCAATCGTTAAAATATCAGGTGATGTAATATCGTCGATAAGCTTATGGCCGATAACTGGTTTAACGTCGCGTATGTAGGCTGAATAGTTACGACTAAACGTACTAGATGCCAAAAAGGTCTTGCGGTCTGCATACCAAGCCTGGGCAATAGTATCAAAAAGCCTCGAACCGTCTTGCTCAGCGCGTTGTTCCTTTTTCTTATCTTTTGGGTTAATACCTTCGTTAATAAGCTGCTTTATTTCTAAATTACGCTGGCGTGCCTGCTGCAGTGTGATTACAGGATATTTACCTAAGGTGAGTGACTGCTGTCTACCTTGCCAGCGATAAGCGCTGACCCAGACTTTGTTTCCTGTATGTCTTACCCATAGCTGAAGGCCATCACCATCACTATGCTTGTCAGGGCGGCTAGGGGTGCATTTTTCACTTGGGGTTAGTTTGTTGATAATCGTATGAGTTAATGGCATGTTGGTATATCTCCGTGTTGGTATAATCTATACCAACAAATATACCAGTATTCTATATAGTTCGCCATATACCAAGGCATTCGGAAATTACGTAAAATCCCATAAAAAAAGGCTTGCCACATCGCTGCGAACAAGCCTGATTCAATATGTGGTGGGCCCAGTAGGACTTGAACCTACGACCAAAGGATTATGAGTCCGTGTCTAAACGTATCACTCAGTTTACCGCAATATCATTTACAATATAGTTATGTAAACAATATCAGCAACTTAGAGTGCATCACCTAAAAATAGTATCACTCAGTTTATGGCAATTTACTTTATATGTGATTACTATATGATTACTTTTTATAAAATAGATTAGTAATCACATGGAAGCCAAGTTAACCACTGCAAAAATTGAAAAACTAGAACCGCAGGACAAACAATACTTCGTTTGGGATGTGAGATTCACAGGTCTGGGCTTACGTATTTCACCTGGTGGCAGTAAAGCATTTATTTATCAAGGTAGGGTTGGCGGTACCGGCACACCCAAGCGTATCACTTTGGGTAAATTCCCTGTCATGAGTTTGCAAGACGCAATCGATAAAGCATCTGAGGTTAGCAAGCAGTTAGCATCTGGTATTGATCCAAGTCGCACCAAGGCTGACAACATGGCCAAAAATAAGGCTTTTGCTCGTGAACAAGTACGCAAGCAGCTGACGTTTGGCGACCTGTTTACGCACTACATCAATACTCATAAATCTGAATGGTCAAAGACTTATCTTAATGATCACTATCAAGCAGCGCGTCCGTATCTGACAGACAAGCCTTATATGGCTCAGCCAATTGGTAATATATGGGAAGTGTCACTTGCTGAGCTTACGCCTGATTTTGTAGAGTCGTGGATTCGTAAAGAGAACGAAACACGCGCTACTACCATGGCCAAAAACTTTCGTATGTTTAAAGCATGCGCTAATTGGGCAGAAGACACAGACAAGTACGCTGAACTAATACCTAATAAGACTTACAATAGTCGCAAGGTCAATAAGTCAGTACAGAGTGTGCGTGCTCACAAAGGTTCGCTGCAGAAGCAACAGTTAGAAACTTGGTTTAATGTAGTTGACCAGATTGGTAGCGTTCAGCGAGCTGCTTTAATCTGCATGCTAATGAACGGATCCCGACCAGGGGAGATGCTGCAGCTTAAATGGTCTGATATAGATTTTGAATGGAATACGATTAAGATTGTCGATAAGGTTGATCAGTGGGAACGTATCATTCCACTGACGCCTTATACTAAGCAAACTATCCAAGCTTTGCCGCGTATCAATGATTTTGTTTTTGGGAGTAAGGTAAGGCAGGAAGGGTATATTGAAATAACAAAAAAATATCGCACCTTGCTTGTAGAGAGTGGCTTGCCGAACTTGCCGCCTAAAGCTATGCGTAAGTCATTCAGAACGCTGTCTGAGTGGGTAGATGTACCGCGTGGGATTGTCAATCAAGTTATGGGCCATCGTCCAAGTGCAATTGATGAAAAGCACTACGTTGACCGTCCGATTGATTTATTGAGAATGTGGCATGGTAGGATTGAGCAATTTATACTAAAAGAGGCCGGTATTTATACCGGCCATCTTTATGATTAAAGGTCTAACAAGTTTCGTATGTCACGCATACGCCAGTAAGGTGTGCCATTGATACGCTTTGGCTGTATAGGCCCATTACTTTGACTGGACCAATTGCGCAATGTGGCTGCGCTATAACCAAGCATGCTGGCAGCATAAATATGATTCACATGCGGTGCACCTGCATAGATGGCGGTGTGAAGTAGCTTTTCACCGTCATACTGCAGCTCTTTAAATGCAAAGTTAACGAGCTCACGTCCCCGTTTACCAGAATTCTTTAGCGCTTCAAGGTCAATATCAGTTTCAATCGTTGCCATTGGTAGTCACCCCGCTATTACCCCGCAATGCTTCATCTGCAAAGCGTTTAATTATATTAATGACGATTTCTTCAGCTTTAGCGTACCGAGCATCTTCATCGTGTCCGTAGAGTACGCCCCAACCGTAACCCATCTCTAAAACATCTTCCATCATTGCTGCGCTTACTTCTTTTGGTATACTAATCACAATATTATCCTTCACGCATAAATGCGTATGTAAGAGTTATCAAAGTCAACATCGTCGTGTCCTTTCGACATTTTGTCTGCCATCTGTGCAGCAAGGTCAACGATGTTCTCTTTTGCTATTTCGGTTTCTGTAGCCCATTCGAGCTCAGCAGGTTCAATGCTTTTATCAAACTTAAAGAGCTTAACGCCTACCAGGTAACGGCGTGGGTTCTTAAATATCTGATAGCTATTCTTTAGCCAGTCGTCACATCGGATCACATTTTTGCGAATAGTCTCATCGTCTGTCTCGCGTTTGAATGTGAGCTGCATATAACCAGTAAACGACTTCACGAACTCGCCATCATCGCGCTTCTGCTGTACGGCTTGGTTGCGCTTACGCTGTGCTAGCTTCTTGCGTTTATCGCGGTTTTTAGGTTTTGGCATGGTGCGTCTCACTATTTCTTTTAACGACGGTGCTTAATGCTGCGGTCAACATGGTCGCTTTGTTAAGCTCAGTGTTTTCAGTCTTATATGTTTTAGTCGCGTTAATAGCGCCTTGCGCTGATCGCGGTACGGCTAGTAGATTAGACACTTCACAATTAAAACTATCACCGTCTAAAAATCGAATAGTATGGTCTTGCGGTAGCGGACCGTATTCTTTTTCATAGTTGTGCCGATGTAGCGGTACCCATTCATCTTTAGCGATTTTGATATGTAATTGCTGCTTACCGCCTTTGTGCACTGAGCCAATCGGCACTTCGCTACCTGGGTTCGCGTTGTTGTACCGCTTTAATTTATGTACTAGGCAATACCAAACGATTTGATTTTTGGATAAGTTAGTACCAAAGCGGGTATTAAACATTTTGACCAATGCTTTGCGAGTATTAAACGCTTGGTGCTTCTTGATAAACGCGCGTTGCTCGGTGGTGTAGGTATGTGCGCCTTTACGACTATACCTGCCGATATCAAACCGTCCCGTACTATTGCTTTTAAGCTTTCTAGTACGGCAGTAAGCGTTCATCATTGACGTAGTAGCTTCAGTGCCAAACTCAGCGTTGAACAGCTCCGCTAATTCCTTGCGCGGTATATCTGCTTGATGCTTAACGATAAAAGCGTGCTGCTCATCGGTGTATCTATGATATTTAGCCATCTTTAGGTCCCTCCAAGCCGCCATACCCAACGCTTAATAATGATTTGTCAAAGTCGACTTCTTGCTGCATTTTCTCGAAGGCGAATTTGGTCGCGTCAAGTACGATCCGGTGACCGTCTAATATCTGCTTTGAAATATCGGTTACCGCTTTAGTGCGTTTGATTTCTTCCTCTAGCTCTTCGCCGTCAGATTCCATAACGTTAGCGAGCTGCAGAGATAGTGAGCGGTTTAACTGTTCTAACATACTCATAATTAAGTCCTTTTCATTGCGTTAAGTAAAATGTCTTGAACGCTACGCTTGGTGTCGCGGCGCTCCATAATGAGTTCATCGACGGTATCTTTTGCGATGATGTGATAAATAAATACGGGGCGCTTGTGTCCGGCTTGCGCTTGGCGCGTGGGTCCGATACGCTCCACAATCTGCTGGTACTCTTCTAAGTTCCACCAATGGCCGAAGACGACTAGGATATTGCCGCCGTCCTGAAGGTTTAGCCCGTGACCGGCGCTCGCAGGGTGGGCGAAAAGTATCGGAATTTTACCCGCGTTCCAATCGCGTATCGTTTGCGGATCACTGTCCAAAACTTTACCTTGCTTAAAAGCGGCTTGCAGTCGTGCCAAGTCACTTTTGAAGTGGTAAGCGACTAGCACGGGCATACCCGCAGATTCCTCAACGATGGATTCGACCGCTTGTAATTTGGCGTCGTGCAACGGTTGCCAGTTGCCGCCTTCGGTATAAATCGCGCCGTTTGCCAACTGCAGGCACTTGATAGTTTTAGACGCGGCGTTCATCGCTTCGACTTCAACGTTGCCAAGCTCAAAAAACATCTCTTTTTGCATCTTGTCGTAGAGCGTTCGCGCTTTGCTTGGTAGCTCAACGTAAACGTCTGTGACGATAGGCTTTGCGATATCAAAGTAGTCGTGTGCGTCGAGCGTTAAGCAGATATCGCTTAAGCGTTCTTGGATTTGCTCTTGTGCAAAGTCGTGCGGCTCTAAGCGCACGGCAAAGCGCTGTGCGCCTACTTGGATACTCTTAAACCATCGACTTTTAAAAGCAGTAAACGAGTAGCCTAAGCGTTCGCCACCATCTAAGAAGTAAGCCTGTCCCCATAAATCGATTAAACCGTTTGGGCTTGGCGTACCTGTTAACTCAATAAAGCGGTCAACGTGGCTATGCGATATCTTTGCCAATGCCCTTGCGCGTTTAGATCCGCCGCGTGAGCGATAAGACTTTAGGCGCGTGGATTCATCGGCAATGATGGTTTTAAAAGGCCATTTCTTACCGTAGTGTTCTATGAGCCAGGGTAGGTTTTCATAGTTCATGGTATAAACGGCGCTATCTGTTTTTAGTGCAGCTTTGCGCTCGTTAGCGCTACCCAATATCGGCGTAACGTCCAAACCTTGAAGGTGTGACCATTTAGCCGCTTCATCTGGCCATGTGGTCGCTGCTACTCGTTTGGGCGCTAAGACTAAAACTGGCTCAGGTTCGACCAGTTGTAGATTATCGATAGCGGTTAAGCATACCGAGGTTTTCCCAAGCCCCATGGAAGCCCAAAGAGCATTACGCTTGGTGCTTAGGATATGGTCAAGCGCTATCTGCTGATAATCATGTGGTACAAATTCCTTTGGCACGTCTAAGCCCCCTTATCATGTCTTCGCGGTGTTCGGCGATGTGCTCTTGGCGCGTCATCACCTCTAAGTTTTCTGGTCGGTTATCGCGCTTATTACCGTTTATGTGATGTACTACGTCGTCAAAGGTGAGTTTGCGACCTATCATCTTTTCAGCTACGGTTCTGTGCTCATGCTTCTGGTCGCGCTTAACATACCAAAGACCTTTACCAGTGCCGCGCAACTTATCGCCGGTATTCATTTGTCCGCGACGCGACTGTTCTTCAGATGAAAATAGCCGCGTATGGTGCCCGTGTTTATAAGTGTGGGCGGTAAGTTCGCCGCAACCACAGCCGCAAGGTTTCATACGTCTTAGCTTTTTCATTACGTGGTAATGTTTATTGCAAACTCCCTTACAACGTATCTCGTTGTCGCATCCTTCGGTGGTACAGATGCCTTTTGCTTTATTTACTTTTGGCATCTTTTATCTCGCTTATAAGTTGGTCGACTTCGTCTTTGGTGCTGACGCTGACAACAATTTGCCCAGCGCGGCGCATTCGAGTATGTTCGCGTTCTTGTCCGGCTCTCGGCTCTTTGCCTGGCGCTTTGACTTCTACCCAAACAGTGATATCAGGCGTCATGATTAAGCGGTCGGGGCAGTGGTTGTGTCCTACCCATTGCGCTTTACGTATCTGCCAATCAGTACCCTTTTGCGCTTGCTTGACAAGATATTGCTCAATGTCCTTTTCAGTGATCACGCATTAACCTCGCTTTTCAATACCAGGTCATAAGACTCGGGCAGTATGACCATCGGCTTATCTTGTGAGAATGAAGTCAGTACCATTTGCAACATCATCTGCTGCTCTGGAGTCGTACCGATTTGGCGAATACGTCCACAAGGTAATTGCTGGATAAGTCCGATGTGATTTTCGTCACCGTTAATAATTTGAGCCATAATTAATCCTTTTTATATCGGTAGTCTTCAAAGCCACCTGCGGCAAGTGGCATGTCTTTGGCCCATGGCGGGTTAGCCGCTAGCAGTTCGCTTAGGTGTTCATGGTTAAAGTCGTCAGTATCAGGCGCTTCGCATATCACTTCATCGTGGACGGTTAAAACAATCTTATAACCGGCTTTGTCGATGGTGTGCATGTTGTGCGCTAAGATGTCGCGGCTCATGGCTTGGCAGATATTCTCAAAGAGCTTACCGCTGTAAGTGCTGAGATACTGCCATTTGCGGGTATACTGGTTCATGCCTTGGTATTGAATGGTGTCGTCTTTGATGCGGATATTTGGGTAACATAGATAGCGACCGCTTGGCAGTCTGATACGTAACCAAGTACCGTCACGACGTATGGCCAATTTACCCGCTCTGAACGTTTGGCCTTCAGCGTTAATCGCATTGCGGCAAGCGTTCTCCAAGTCATACCAAAGCTGATTGATATTACTGTGGGCATTTCGCCACATGCGTTTGAGCGTGTCACACGTAATAAAAGCTTTGTCGCTCATGGTGTGCTCGTATTCTTTGTCCTTTTTACGGACGGCGAGCCATGAGCGTGACGCTTCAACATCGTGCGGCGGTAGTGTGTCCCAAGCGTCGTCTGCGAGTTGGTCAAGGTCAATACCGTAAGCGATTGCGAACGTAGTAAAAGCACCTACGCCGCCGCCGTAACCCAGTGCCAATTCCTGCACCTTACCGATTTGCCGTTGGTCTTTAGTGACCGCTTTAGGCGATACGCCAAACGATTTAGCGTAAGCCAGTTTATAAAGGTCGTAGCCTTGTCCTTTGTCAAAATCAGCAAAGGCTTTTAGCTTCCACGTTTCACCGGCAAGCCATGCTTGAGCGCGTCCTTCAATGTTCGATAAGTCACTGACGACTAGCTTTTTGCCTTTGGGCGCTATGATGCAGCCGCGTAGCGCTGAGCTTGTCAGCTCCATGATGTTATCGGTGATAAACTCGGCGCAGTCTGCTTTGAGCGCTTCGATACCGGCGTTGATAGCATCATCGTGCATGGTTGGGCGTGGCAGGTTTTGTGGTTGGAATGTGCGACCTGCCCAGCGTCCAGTGCGTGCGGCTCCGGCAAATTGCAATGTGCCACGAAGTCGCCCATCGCTGTTGGTAGAACGCGCGAGCGCTTGGTATTTACTGGTACTGGTCGTACTTGCTTGCAGTCGGTTATTGAGAAGGTCTTTGACTGCGCTTGGTAAGTCCGGATCATTGATACGGCGCTCAAGCGTAGACTTTTGCATATCCGGTAAATCGATACCGTATTCGCTCAAGATAAATTCGAGTAGCGCTGCGCGTTGTGTTGCTGATTCAACGGCACCGTCTGTCATTAGCTGCGCTTCATTCGCTAAGCGTTCTTTTTCGATATCGATTGCTATGAGCGCAGCGTCTACCAGTTCGGTGTCTACTTTAAAACCTCTATCATTGATAATCTGGTCAAGATGCCAGTGCGGTATCTCGCTTGCCATATTCCAATCGGGCATGGCTTTATCGACTGCTCGCATAGCTTCAACATCTAAGCGCGCGTATTCGACAAACTTCGCCCATTCTTCAGGGTGTGTGTCTTTGGTCGCGCGTTCGAGCGTTCTGTTTTTACCTAACGGCTTGCAGAATAATTGAATGAGCTTTTTACCGTCTTTGTCTTTGGCTTGGTCAGCGTCAACCCCTAGGATGGTACAAAGATTATCAAGGCTACCGACTAAGCTGTGGCTGTACGCTTTAATCATCGTATCGCGCCATTTGCTCAGATCCGCATTGAAGCCGTTAGCTTTTAACACGTTTCGGTCAAACATTGAGTTATGAGCGATGATAACGTCGGCGTCTGCTAATAAATCTTCGATAGCCATGCGGTAATCGGCGGTGCCCGTTAAATCAAATACTTTAGCCGGTTCATCGTTCCAAGCGTAAGCGAAAAGCATAATCTCGGCGTCAGCGGCGTATTTATAGGTGCCGTGCTTGATAGGCGTTTCGCTGAAGGTTTCTAAATCTAAAAATAGCGTATTCATGGTTTTACTCGCATAGGCATTACGATAAAATCGCCGAACTCATGTGATCCGTGAAGCCGGTAACTGGCGTTGTATTCTTCATACTCAAAAGCAGCGTTGGCGTCCTGGCTGTTCAGTGCATCGACAAGATAGTTTTCATTCACAGCGGTATCTAATCCCGTATGAAAGAGGTATGGGTTTTTACCGTCTATGCCTTTGGTTAATTCGCCAAGCGTTGCCTGTGTTGTTACCGCGTTTGCCATACGCTTTGTTACTCGTAAATAATCAGGTGCGTGTAGGTCAGGCGTTACGCTCGCAAGGGTTAGCGGACAGTACCAGCCTTCCGGCAAGTCGCTTTTAGCGATATGTATTCGCCCACCGTCCGAGGCGTATGCCGTACCGTTTTGCACACGTACATAATTTAGATACTTACGTTCCTCGTTTACCGCAGCGGCTTTGGCGACCCAATGCAGTGCGCTTGTCGCTTTTTTCGGTAAGCTCGGAGCGAAGTACAAAAGCAAGCTGTCAAGCTCGTTATTATTTAGTGATTCGCCTTTTTTAAGTTTGACCGCCATATTGTAGGCGGCTTTTTTATTCGCTTTTCTAGCCTTTCGGGATAAGCTGAAATGTGCCACGGTATTACTCCTTTTCGGGTTTATTTAGTTGAGCCAACTGGTCGACTGTGTGATGGGTAACACCCAATTGGCTCACTAAATAAAACTGCTTACGGCAGTTAATCGATTTTTTAAGACTTAATTGTCTATGCGCTTATACGAAGTCTTCAGCGTCTGCGCCTTCGCTGATATCGTCAAAGTCGTCGGTAGATGCTACGCCGCCGCCAGTGAATGAGTCGCCATCGGCAAAGAACTGAATACCTTTGAGACTGGCGTTGATACGTTTGCCCCATTGGTTGTCTTGCGGCCAGATATCGACTACGGCGTTGACGTAGCAACCTGCATAGACAATGCCGTCAGCTTCAGTTAATGGGCTACGGTCTTTACCGACTACGGTAGGACGTTGACGGTTGGTAGCAGATAGCGCCATGTTGCCTTCAAAACCTTCGTACTCAGCTTTAGAGTCGCCATCGATAAAGCAGATTTTGTTACCCGCTTTTAGCTGTTTGATGGTGCTTTCAGCCTTAGCGGTCCATTTGGCGGTCGCGGCTTCTGCGATAGCGGCGTTAATTTTCTTTTCGTTTTCGCTGCCTTTCTCGATGATCAACTGCGCACCGAAGTTATCGAACTGCTCAGATGGGCGGAAGATGTTAGGGAAGGCGATGCGTACGTTTTGTAAGATTACTTTTGACATTTTATTTAGTCCTATACGTTGGTTATATCGTCGAAGTCTTCGACAGTGTTAAAAGAGAGGGCGGGTCTTGGGTCGTTACCTGCGGCAATACTTGGTTTGCCTTCAGGTCTTACAATAATGGCTTGTAGTTTGTCCCACTGCGTATCGCCTAATGTTCCCGCTTTAGCGAGTTTTTCAGCAGTAGTGGGGCTAATGATTTTCTTGTCGTACATTTCATCGACTTTTAAGCGCATCGATTTGAGCGTGGTTTCAGCCTCGTTTGCGTCCGACCATTTACGGGCGCCGCCACGTCCTTCCACCAGTTTCAAATCCCCAACGCTTTCACCGTTTATGAGCTTGGCGTACGTGCCTTGCTCAACGGCTTTTATCCAGTCTTTGAGCAAGTCGATTTGCCCGTAAACCTTGGCGAGCGTGTCGCTGTCGTACTTCGCGTCGCTTACGGTGTAGGCGCCATCTAAAGTCTCGAAATCATCACTAACTAACTTGATGTTGTGCTCGGCAAGCGCCTTGCATTCCGTATTGGCTTTGCAGTAGCGGCAAGCGCTGGTACTTGGCGCGAATAGCTCGGTTAAGTCGCTGCTAACGTCTAAACTATTGATAAGTTTTGCCGTATTGGTCACGCGCTTGGCAAAAGCATTAAGCGTGTCGATATCGGCTGTCCACTCGCTGACATGGTGTAAACGAGGTTGGCTGATGATTAATCGCACTTGCTTGAAGTCACCAATCAGGCTGTACTCTTCCATTGCTGCAAGGCCATAGATCATGAGCTGGGTATTATTCTCAGCGTCTACCTTTAAGCCTTGTCCGTACTTCAAATCGACAATGATAATTTCATCATCGGTGAGAATTACCGCGTCTGCCGTACCACCTGCGCCTTCCTCGCCAGTGAGCGGCGTGAGGCTGAGGCGTTCTTCTACAAACAAATCGCCTTGGGTGCTAGCTACTAAATCGTCCACTAGGTCGATATAGACTTGTACATACGCCGCCATGTCTTGCGTGATTTCAAACTTGGCGAATACATCTTTAGGCATCCAATCTTTGCGATCTTGCTCAAAACAACAATCACCGTTATCAAAGACTAGAATGGTTTCACCTACGCGCTCGGCAGGCGTTGTATGTCCGAACGACAAGCTTTGTTCGGCTAAATAGTGCGCGGCGGTTCCTTCAGCAGCATAAATACTGGCGCTGTCCGGTTTACCGTCCTCCATCAAGGGTGAAGCGGGGCAGGTGAGCCACCGTCCACTCGATGATGGGCTTAGTTTGGCGTGTGCCATGGTTCACTCCTTATGCCGCTTTGCACAGTGCGACAAGCTCGTTATATTGACTTGGCTCAAGTCCTGGTAAGTTCTTAGCGCCTAGCTGCTTGAATATGGCAGCGACTGCGGGTTTACCCTTGACGGCTACCGCATCGATGACAACCGTTTTGGCTTCTTCAAAGGTGACGGGTTCATCGCTTTCAGGTTCCGAGCCATTAACTACCGGTTCGACTTCTTCAGTGGCAGCTTCTTCAGGGGTGTCCTCTTTAACTTCAGCGACTTGCGAGTCGCTTTGCTCCGCTTTTGCCTTATGCGCATCGTGTTCAGCTTCAAACTCGGCAACCGCTTTGTTGATCACTTCGTTCAGCTCAACATCGTCGCCAGTGCTGACCGCTTCGGCTTGGGCCATGTCGCAGTAGCGGTTGATGCTTTCTGCGATAGCGTTGCCGGATTGTGCCAATGCGCCAAGCGCTTCAGCTATTTTGGTAATTCCGCTTTCAATACTCATAATGTTTATCCTTATTAGGCTATGCTTGCAGCCGTTGGTTGGGTTAACTTCAAAATTTCATGACAGGCGTATTCGGTAGCGCTTTGCTGCTCATCTTGGATGGCTTGTAGCAGGTTTGATAATCTTAGGCCTTCCGCTTTCATATCCCCTTTAAGCATGTTGCCTTTGGCGATGTCGTTCGCGATATCTATGGCGTGTCCTAAGAAATCGTCTTCGGGTAGCTGGGCGCTGACTTCGTTCAAAACGTCTTCTACATCGTTTGGGCAAAGTAGCTCATCGTTTAAATCAAACATCTCATTAAACTGGTAAATCAAAGCGCGTTCCGTATCGGACGTGCTGAACTCGCAAACGTCATGCTCAGCGAGAGTAAGCAGTTCGCGGGCGTCTAGCGCTTTTAGTTGGTTCAAGGTGTATGCCATGTCTAGTCCTCTCTGTTAGCACGTAAAAACTCGTTTGCGTGCTCATTGGCTTTCTTAAAATCATCACTGGCAAAATCTATGTAGACTTGATCAGCGGGGCTTATATAAGTGTCACGGATGCTATCTTTGTGAATCTCGATAGCAGCTTGGTCATTAGCGGCTTGTGTGGCACAAGCCCTTGGCAGTAGCACTGTTAAAGGCGCTATGATGATTGCTATAAGCAATACGATTATTGAGCGTTCCATAACTCGGTCCTTGTTAGTTGCTTACTGCATACGACTGGCGTACCAATCGCATGTATGTAAATAACTAAATCTGTGCTATCCACATATACGTCTCAAAGGCGCTTACACAGATAACTAAAGTCAATAAAACACAAGGCTGATATCTCAAGGTCGAATCCATGGCGGCGTGGCGCGTCCACTTCGTATTCTCTCAGCTAGGGCTTCACACTGCGTTTTACTAACAGTTTTCAAACTCATGCGTTAAATAGTTTTAGTGATTTCTCACAAGGCGTTCGCCCTTTCGATGTGTATAAGGTAACTTAACTTACCTTTAGTGTCAAGAAAGAAAGTAAGAAAAGTTACCTAATTTTCGATAGGTAACAAAAAACCCCATCAATGACGGGGCTTGTAGGTATGAATTATTTTTCTATTTAATCGTAAAAATCTACCGGTTCGCGATAGACACACCAACCAAAGGGTAGATTGTTTACTTGTTTAGAATTTTTTATAAAGTGACATATCCAATAATATTCGTAAGGTTTCATTATTTCCTCAATACTTGATTGCGCTGGACTGCCACGCCGCAGATTGAAAAAGGAATGAACCGGCTATCAATGATAGGAAAATCTGGGTTAGAGGGAATTAATTGTGAATACTCTTCGCCAGTTGCTTCGTCAAAGCCCCGCGGGCGCCACTTCTTGAAAGTTACTGCCTTCTCACCCTTACGTAGCGCGACAACATAGTCAGCAGGATTAGGCTGCATATCTGGATCTATAAGAACTAGCTCCCCTGATTCAAAATCAGGCTCCATACTGTTACCTTCTAATTTTATCCAATATACGTTTGGGCCACAGTCACCAATAACGGGTTCTGATTCATCAGATATCGCATCGTCGTGATATTCACAAAAAGCGCCAGCTTGGACAAAGTTTAAGACAGGTGCGCGTCTAACGGGTTTGTCTTGTATTTTTTTGAAATTATCACCGTCACCTGCGCCGTGTGTTAAGTACTCAATACTGCAATCGAAATAGTCAGCTATCGCTTGAAGGTGTTCAAATTTTGGAGGGTTTTCATCATCTTCCCAGTTTTTTATTGAAGTTTTTGAAACGCCTATTTTTGTGCCAAGCGTATCGCGTGCGAGCTTTTTATCTTTTCTTAATTTCAGTATTCGCTGACCTAAAGTATTCATAACACCTCCTTCCGTATTGGTAAGTTATCTTACCACTTGATAAGGTAAGTTTTCTGTGCTTTAATAGGTAACTTAACTTACTTTTTAAATATATTAAGGTAACCAACATGACTAAATCGGAAGCTCTTGAAGTGGCTGGCGGTTCAGTGAATGAGCTAGCCCGAATGTTAGGTATTAAACACCCTGCTATTTCGCAATGGGATGATGAGCAAATTCCTGAACTACGCGAATATCAGATTAAAGATATTATCAAAGAGCGTAATGCTCAGAGAAAAGAAGCCGAACCAGCCTAACACCTTGTAATTAACATTACGGCAATAATGCCTTACACAAAACGTTTTTATAGATAGACAGGACACGCAAATGCAAGTAATAGACGCAGCACACAAGACGGTACACAACGAAAAACACGGTGGTTCTCCTGTTATTGCAGCTCGTATGGGTATGTCAAACAATGTGCTCAACAGCAAAGTAAACCCCAATTGCGATACGCACCACCTACGTTTGGATGAAGCGTTGACCATTATGGAATTTACTAATGACCACAGCATCATCCAAGCGATGGCTCATCGTCTTGGTGGTGTGTTTTGTGAAGTGAATGGTGAAGCGACAAAGGATGAGCTGATCATGACCGCGTTGTCAGCATCGGCTTGTCAAGGTGATGTGATGGCTGAGATGCACAAGGCATTAGAAGACGGCCGCATAAGCTGCAGCGAGTTGGACGTTCTATCGAACAAGATACAGACCGCTATGTCAGCACTGCAGTCCCTTAATAATCACGTTAAGCGCAAACACGCGAAAGATAATCCACATTTACAAGGACAGTAAATTATGAACTGCGACGACTGCCCAAACGCTCTTAATGGCAAATGCTGTCACCAATCAATTAGACCAATCCCAGCTTTGGTATTTACCGATGCAACAATCTCAACACTCAAGGCGAATTGGAACAAACATTATCAACAGTTAGGAGTATGGCATGTGCTTGAACAACGCAATCTTGTTTGATGAAGCCGCCAATGACGAAGCAGATCGTCATGCTCGAATGGTGCAAGAGCAGCGAGAAGGGTGGGATGGTAAAACTCAAGACGAAGAAAAACCCCAGTCAACGGCGAATTGATGGGGTTCATTTCTCTTTTAACACAACTAAGGATAAGTAAACCATGAGTGACCACAATATGCAAGCAAAAAGACTGTGTGACGGCGCGTATAGCATCGTACCTATTAATAAAGGCCAAAAGGGGCCAATGATCAAAGAGTGGCAAAAGAAAACCTTTACCGCTGACGATATCGATGCGGGTATCGGGGTGAAGTGCGGCATTGGTGAGTATCCAGTGTGCGCCATAGACATCGATGTGCTGAACCCTGAACTGGCGTCGGCATTAGCGCAGTGGTGTCATGACAATTTAGGTATGACCGTTGAGCGTGTCGGACAAGCGCCAAAGACGATGCTTGTATACCGTGCCAGTGATAGCGGCTGGTCTAAAGCGGCAAGCCGTTGGTTTACCGATAGCAGCGACATAAAGCAGCGTGTCGAGATACTGGGGAAAGGGCAGCAGTTCGTCGCTTATCACATTCACCCAGATACTAAGGAGCCGTACGAGTGGACCGATATGCTTGGCGGTCTGGAATACACGCCAGCGTCTGAGCTACCAATAGTCACTGCTGATGAAATAACGCAAGTGCTAGAAGTCTTTGAGCAGATGGCGTTAGATGCCGGTATGCAAGTTTGTAGCGGCTCATCTGCTAAGACTATCAATAGCGGTAAAGCTGATCCTGAAGACTTCACTGCCGGTGCCAAAGTAGGCGTGACGCTAAAAGAAGCGGCAAAGCTACTCAATAACCTTGACGCTGCAGACTACGACCGTTGGCTCCAAGTCGGCATGGCGTTACATCATGAGTACGACGGTAGCGATGATGCGTTTAACGTTTGGGATGACTGGTCGCAAAAAGCGGATAACTACTCAAGTGATGAAGACCTAGAAAAACGCTGGTCAGGCTTTGGTCACGATGGTGGCGGTATCACTATTCGCACATTGCTCAAGTGGGGTAATGACGCCAACACGCAGCAAAAACGTGCACAGAAGCGTGACGCTATTCAAGACTACAAAGACCGTATCGAAGAGTGTAGCGATGGCTTTGAGTTTGAAGAGACGTTACGCGCTATTGGCCGTGAGCTTGATAAAAACGAAGTTATCACTTGCAATGAAGTACGCGCAACCGCTAAGACAAAATACAAAGCCATGATGAAGCAGTCTATCTCAGATGCCAACATCAATACGCTTTTAGGGCTTGGGCGTGATACCAGCGCTGAGAACTTAGAACGTCAGATGCAATATACCGAGTTCGGTAACGCACGCCGTATGCTTGAGTTGTTCGGCGACAACATTATGTTTGCTGCGGATACCGAGACCTGGTATCGCTGGACAGGGAGTTACTGGCGCGTATCGGCACAGGCTGAGCTTGAGCAGTTATCTAAAGATACGCTCATGCAGCTTATCGCTGATGGCGCTGAGCAGGGTATCTTGGCCAGTGATCAATACGACTTTGTTAAGAACAGTCTAAAAGTCGCCATGATGACTGCCATGGTAAAAATCATCCGTACTGAAAAAAGCATCTTAGTAAATACTGGTGACTTAGACGCTAACAAAATGCTGTTTGGTGTGGCCAACGGTGCTATCGATTTGACCACGGGTGATCTAATACCGTCGGACAGACTGGACCGTATCACGATTGCCAGTCACACCAAATATAAGCCTGATGCTAAATGCCCACTGTTTGAGCAAACCGTTAGTGAGTGTTTTTACGGAGATACTGAGCTGGTCGAGTTCTTCCAACGTCTGATGGGTTACACGCTACTTGCGGATCCTAAAGAAGACATCATCGTCATACCGTACGGCACCGGTAGTAATGGTAAGTCGACTGTCTTAGGCGCTATCCGTGACGCGATGGGTGCGCATGCTATTACCGCATCCAATGAGACGTTCTTAGGTAGTGGCGGCGCTAATGCTGGTGGTCCGCGTGACGATATCCTACGCCTTCGCGGTAGTCGCTTTGTTTATGTGACTGAGCCTGATGAAGACCGCGAATTAAAAGAAGGGTTGATCAAATCGATGACTGGCGGTGAGGCCATGGCAGCGCGCGCGGCATACTCACGCACCTTCGTACAGTTCACGCCCACATGGACAGTCATCCTACCCACCAACCACAAACCAATCATTAAAGGTGACGACTTCGGCATCTGGCGCCGCATCATGCTCGTACCCTTTACCCGTAACTTCAGTACCGATCCCGATATCGTCAAAGACAACGACCGTAGCGAAAAGCTCAAGGCTGAGTATGAAGGCATCCTGGCATGGCTCGTACGCGGTGCGATGGCTTATTTAGAGATAGGGCTGAACCCGCCAGCCATCGTTGAGGAAGCGCGTGACGAGTATAAAAGCGATATGGACCTACTCGCTGAGTGGATAGAAGAATGCTGTGAGATTGGTCGGGATAAGGTCGCTACTAACGCGGCGCTGTGGGCCAGTTGGAAACAGTTTGCTGAGGTGCGCGGTGAGCTGAGATATATCAGTAATGCTAGAACACTGAACAAAAAACTGGAAGCGCGAACATACGTGAAAAGAGTCAAGAACTCTGATGGTATTCGCGGACGCGGTATTTTGGGTATATCCGTCAAAGATGACTTTGAGAATGTAGAGGACGGCATGGCGTAATACTTGCGGGTACGTCGTTAACCCGCAATCTTTGCGGATTGGCTTCTATATTTGGGACGGTAGGGGCGATAGTTTTTAACATTTTATTTTAATTAAGGGTAAAAGTTAGGTTTTTAAGATATTTGGGACGATAAGGACGATAAGTACCCCATTTTGAAAAACCTCTCTTATATAGACAAGTCTTTGTTATATGCCCTTTTATCGTCCTTATCGTCCCAACTCTATTTTTACCCCCTTATTTATTCTTTTTCTAAGTTAAAAAAAAGAATAAAGGGAAAATATAGATAGACAAAAGTTTGTTATTAGTTTTAAAGGCGCCGGAGCTGAATCCCTGCCTAGAAGGGACGCCGGTTTAGAGTATAAAAAAGTATATCGAAGTTTATAAATGTTTATCGAGGATTGGGTTATGAGTGATGTTGATTGCACGTTTGACGATGGGATTGAACTACAGACTTTCGGGGAGCTACCAGTGAATAAGATGAGATTAATCGGCATAGCGGGTAAAGCTCGTAGCGGTAAAGACACAGCCGCAAAATATCTGCTAAAAAAACTAGGCGCTGATTGGTATAGCGCTTCGTTCGCGGATCCAATGAAAGCCATGCTTAACGCAATCGACGTCGATACTAGCGATGAGGCTAAAGACCTACCCGCCAATCAATACGGTGTCTCTACACGTCACATGCTGCAAACGCTTGGCACGGAATGGGGTCGTAATCTCATAGCTGACGATTTTTGGCTAACGGTTTTCGAGTCAATGAATGCGGGACGATGCTTGATTGTTCCAGACGTACGTTTTGATAACGAAGCGGACTTAATACGTAAGCATGGTTTTCTGATCCACATCAAAGGACGCGGCGGCATCGACGGTGGACATGTATCAGAGCAGACATTAGCGGTAAAGCCTGGCGATATTGTGATCACTAACAACAGTACGCTGTCTGAGTTTTATGCAAAGCTTGACTCGATAGATTTAGACCGCGAGGCCGACCAATGATCACAAAAGACAAAACATGGATAAACAAAGAAAGCGGCGAGCCGGTACTCATCTTGCGAGTCGCTAAGACGTACGTCACCTATCAAAACGCCCAGGGCGACATTGGCAGCAAACACCCAATGATATTTTTGCAGGACTTTGAGGAGCAAGGCGAATGATTGATGAACTAGGCATCAAGGCTAAACTTACAATGTGGGGGCGCTGGGTAGGCCGCGGCAATATCGCAGCATCAACAGTAGGCGGCGGTAGCGGCGGTAGCGTCGGTAGCTGCAGTCCGTTAGGTTATAAATCAGCGTGGAGCTTCATACTGCCAAGCGATGGCGGCGGCGTTGATATCGGTTGTGACGATGATATGTTAGATATTGAACACGCGATGTCCTATCTCAAAACGCATGATGCTTTTAGTTATCGACTGATCAAGCTCAAATACCGATACGGCTATAGCTACCAACGACTGGCGCAGAAGCTCACTAAATCAATGCCTGAGTATAGACGCGGCGGCATTAAAGCAGGTATGAAGATGTGCCACAAGCACTGCAAGACGTTAGTTGACAGAGCTGAATCAGAAGTTGAGCAGCTATTAACAGAAGAAATAGTTTGACTTCTGACCCAGACCTATAGTATAAAGGTGTTATATTGTATGCATCCGCAGCGGAAGGTGGTAAATACAAAACCTATTCAAGCCCTATCTTAAATGATGGGGCTTTTTTTATGCCTATAATTTAGCGATGGACGGCTATGAACTACGAGCTAACAAACAAGCAGCTTTATCATCGATGGGATGATACAGACAATGCTATTGCAAAGCTGTACTGGCTGACTAAGCTAAGAGACCGCGCTAATTGCAGGTATCGTGATGCACAATATTACGTTGATCTGATTGAAGCAACTAGATAGCCACTTTTGCCTCCCTTGATTGGACGAGGCATTTTTAACACTCGCTAATTGGAGGTGAGCATGTCGAAAAAGCTCACACCCATGATGCAGCTTTTCGCCCTTGAATACATTGTCGACTTTAACGGTAAAGAGGCAGCTATTCGAGCAGGGTATAAACCCAACTACGCAGGTCAACAAGCACATCGATTGCTAAATGATGACCGCATACTGGCCGCTATCACTGACGCTATTGCAAATCGTAAAAAACGCTTATTTATCACGCAGGATCAAGTCGTGACTATGTGGTGGCAGATTGCCAATGCAGACTATAACGAGCTGTCTAGCGTTAGACGTGTTGCTTGTGGTTATTGCTATGGCGACAACATCACGATGGGTGATGACGATGATGCTCGAGAGATTGATCCAAGTCGTGAGCCTAACCCCGATTGCGGTATATGCAGAGGTGAAGGTTCACCCCATGTGCACATTGCTGACACTAGCAAGCTATCGCCTGCTGCCAAGCTCGTTTATCAAGGTGCAAAAGAAACTAAGTTCGGCATCGAGGTTATGACAGCTGACCGCATGAAAGCGCTTGATAATGTGGCAAGGCATTTAGGTATGTTTAAAGATACGGTGAACCATGTGTCGGAGGATGGGAGTATGAGCAGTAAACCAACAGTCATCCGCTTAATGGCTCCAAAGGTAGATGAAAATGGACGAGTTATTAAGTGAAGGTGATGAGGTTTATGCTGACATAACTATACCTGACAAGCTTATACCAGTATTTGAATCTAAGTCTCGCTACAAAGGCGCTTATGGTGCCCGTGGTAGTGCCAAGACACGTACATTCGCGTTGATGACAGCCGTAGAGGGTTATCGACTAGCCGAAGCAGGTGCTAGCGGCATAATCCTATGCGGCCGTGAGTACATGAACTCATTAAACGAGTCGTCATTAGAGGAAATTAAACAGGCTATTAAGTCAGTCGGTTGGCTCAATGATTACTATGAGATTGGTGAGAAATACGTTCGCACTAAGAATAAGCGTGTTGCTTATGCCTTTACTGGCCTGCGTCATAACTTAGACAGTATCAAAGGTAAGTCGAGAATACTACTCGCTTGGGTAGATGAAGCTGAGAACGTCAGTGAAGCTGCATGGCGAAAGCTACTGCCAACTGTACGTGAAGATGATTCAGAGGTTTGGATAACTTGGAACCCTGAAAACAAAGGTAGTGCAACAGACAAACGTTTTAGACAGGTTGAACACGAGTTCATCGTTGAGATGAATTATAACGACAACCCATTCTTCCCTGACGTGCTCGAGCAAGAGCGACTTAATGATCAAGAAAACCTTGATGATGCGACCTACTGCTGGATTTGGGAAGGTGCTTATCTTGAAGCGTCAGATGCTCAGATATTTAACGGTAAGTTTATTGTTAAAGAGTTTGAAAGACATCCAACATGGAATGGGCCATACAACGGCTTAGACTTTGGGTTCTCTACAGATCCAACAGGCGCCACAAACTCATGGGAACATGACGGCATACTCTATATCGAATACGAGGCATGCAAGGTTGGTCTTGAGATTGACGATACGCCAGACTACCTGAAAGATAATATACCAGGCATCGAAAACTACGAGGTGATAGCTGATAACGCTCGACCTGAATCAATCAGCTACCTGAAGCGTAACGGCATACCAAAAATTAAGGCATGCGTTAAAGGTAAGGGCAGTGTTGAGGATGGCATTGCTCATCTAAAAGGCTATAAGCAGATTGTCATTCATCCAAGGTGCACGGCAACCGCCAAAGAGTTCAGGTTATACAGCTACAAGACGGACCGATTAAGCGGTGAGATATTGCCGGAGATTATCGATAAGCATAACCATTTGATTGACTCACTGAGATATGCACATGAGCGCACTATGAAGCGCGGTGCTAATACTAAACGACACAGAGCCACTGCTGGCAAACGGACGTATAGATGAATGATATAACTGAAAAGCCGCGTTACCGTGTCACAGCAGGTAAGGCGCTAAACCAAGAGCAGGTAACCGACTTACGTGGCAAGACCTTTTACCGACACCTGATTCGTACTGACACTGACGAGATCCTTAAGAAAGCGGGTATCAGTCGTCATGCACTAAAGACATTGCTTACTGACCCAGACATTGACCAAGCGATTGATAGACGTGAAGAAGAGTTAGGCAGTGCGACTTATACAATTACACCAAGCGAGGGTGCTGTTGCTGATTTTATCTATGAGCAGTTAGACCTGCATCTTGAGACGATATTACAAGGATCATCTCTTAGCAAGTGGTACGGCTATGATGTGATTGAAATGCTCTGGGGTAAAGATAGTAATGGGCGTAATGCGGTCACCTCGATGATGTCAAAACCTATTCAATGGTTTGAGCCATTATCTGGCGGTGCGCTGCAATGGTTTCCGAACGATGGTAGTCAGCCGGTCATGATTAGTGATCAGGCTGACTTTTACTATCGCTATCTATACCAACAGCATAAGCCGACCTATCTAAACCCTAAAGGCAAATCATTATTAAGCCGCGTGTACTGGCTGCATTACTTCAAAACCAATGGCTGGCGTTTTTGGTCTAAGTTCTTGGAGCGTTTTGGTTCACCCTTGCTTATCGGTAAGACTGACGCAACCAGTGATGCTGACGCGCAGGACTTTGCTAATGCACTACTAGCAGCGCATAACTCAGGTGTCGTGACTATCGGCGTTGATGAGGATGTGACAGCGGTAACCGGTGGCAGTAACGGTGAAGCGTTTGTTAGCTATGATTCAGTGGTTAAGCAAAGCATCACGACTTACTTGCTAGGTCAGACGCTTACCAGTGGTACGGATAAAGGCGGTACCTACGGTCAAGGGGTAGTACACCAAGAACAGCAAGAGATTATCTTTAGCAGCGACCGTAAGCATGCGCTTAAAGCCGTTCAACGGTTCATTGATGTTATCTGTACGGCTAATGGATTTGAGATACCTGAATTTAAATGGGTGGCTAAGAAGTTCATCAATCAAGACCAGTTAGACGCTGACAAGAAAGCGCATGATATGGGTGTTCGCTTTACCAAGTCATACTTTGTTGATGAGCATGGTTACAACGAGCAGCACATTGCCTATATGGATTATGGTAATGGTGCTGTTAGTCTGCCAACATCGACACAAGCTAATCGCTATGCGTCAATGACTAGCAAAACATGGCTGCCATTTAAAGCAGCTGACAGTGACAGTGAGTTTACTGATGAGCAGCAAGAGCTTGAACGGGTTGCAGATGATGCGCTTGAATTGAGTTTACAGCCGTTTGACGTTAATAAGGTGCTATCGGCTATCGAGCTTGCAACGGACGCTGACAGCTTACGTGAGGCGCTATTTAGCATGGTCGGTGATAGCTTGGCTCAAAGTGAGTTTACGCAGTTGGTTAATACCGCTATACAGGTCGCTGATGTGCATGGTTTTGCTGATGAATCGAGTGAGGTTTAGTGGTATAATTAAGCGTGGCTAGAACGGGATTAATTACCCCTTTTGAAAGTCGGATTACACCCCCGATTGCCACACCTTATAGGGTGTATTATCTGAATAGGTGTTAATGATATGAGTGATTATGAAAAAGAATTTAAGATAATTGATAACAAGATAGCAATGTACTTTAGTAAGCCTTATGAGTCCGCATACGGGGCAAGTGTAAAGCTAACCGCAAGCGAGGCGAGAGAGGTCGCTAGAAAGTTAGATTTTTATGCCGATAAACTAGATTCAGCACTCCAAATACAGAGGGGTGAATGATATGAACCAAGAGATGAGTTTTGATTTTCCTAAAACGCACACAATAATGATTGTCAATCCATTGGCAAGCGCCGCAGAAATTGAAAAGCACAGTAAGCAGTACGGCGTTAAGGGTCAGCCTATCAGATTACCTATTTGGCGAACGCCTGATATGCCAATTGGCGAGTGTTCTATTCGATGTGCTATTAAAGATGATATAGCAAACGAGTATTCGGGTCTTTACGAAGATTGAGCCACCAAGAAATATACACTAACAAACAAGACCCCGCCTAACCGTGGGGTTTTTTAATGTGCAAAATAAAGTGAGTGAGTAATGGCAACGACAACAGCAGCATTTGACGTAAAGTTCATCGAAGCCATTGCTTACGCGCTTAATCGTAACGTGGTCTTACCTGATGAATACTATGACCGCATGACGCCTATTCAGCGTCAACAAGCGGTATCTATCGCAGGATTGGGGCAGACTGAGCAGATTAAGCATGTGATGGGTCTGGTCAATGATCAACTCGATAGTGGCGGCACGTTTGCAGACTTTCAAAAGGCAGTAAAAGACGGTGATATTGATATTAATCTACCAAGGCATCGGCTAGATAATATTTTTAGAACGAATATTCAAGGTGCTTATGGCCGTGGTCGATGGTATCAGCAGCAACAGAACAAAGATGAACGCCCGTATTTGATGCGTGACGGTATCAATGATAGTCGTCAACGACCTGCTCACCGTATCTTAGATGGCATTATTAGACCGATTGATGACCCGTTTTGGGATATACACTACGCTCCAGATGATTTTAAATGTCGTTGCCATATGCGCTCGTTGACCAAAGAGCAAGCTGAAGCGAAAGGCATTACTGTTGATAGTGACCTACCTGATATTAACCCGCAGAATGGTTTCGGCGGTACTCCAGCGCAATACACTAATCGCATGAATAAGCTAGTCAATGACAAGATAGCTGAACTCGCTATCACGTACTACAAGCAGTCAGATGCTATCTTGGCAGCAAGACAGCGTATTGAGGCGGCTATCACAGTGATGTTGGCACAGCCAGTGCCAGAGCTTGTTTTGATGATTGATGAGGCTAAAGAGCTGATTGAGGAAGAAAGCGAATGAATAAATCACGAATACTCAGAGCTGTTGTGCTGATAGCTGATATAGCGGTGACCATCTACACCAAACGCAAGAAACAAAAAAAAGACCGCCGATAAGGGCGGTTTTTTAATGCCTACATAAAGGTAAAACTATGAACTTACAAGCAAAGATTAAGCGCGATATTGACAGTCATGCGCTCATGAGCTGCACAGGGCTTGAGCATCAGCTTGCGTCTATCGATTTTAAGGAGTTGGCCAGAGTATCACGCTATGACGGTGATGACAGTGAGCCGACCTACACAGTCGAGAACGGTGTGGCGACTATCGATGTACGCGGTCTGTTAGTACCTGAAACCTCACGCGATTATCGCTCATGGGGTGTCACAGGCTATGCAAACTTAGCTGACTACATACAGCAAGCCAATGACGATTACACAGTGACTAGCATTGTCTTAGACATTGATAGTGGCGGTGGTTATGTCGCAGGACTTGACGGTATCACCGAGAGCATCTACCAATCAGCAAAGCCGATTGAAACGTTTGTCAGTGGCGATATGTACTCAGCCGCTTACTGGTTAGGTGCTAGTACAAGTAAGGTTACGGCTTCTAAGCAGTCGGGTATTGGCAGTATCGGTGTTTATGTGGTCCACACCGAAGAGAGTGGTTGGCTTGAACGCTATGGCGAAAAGGTTTCATTGTTCCGATCAGGAAAATGGAAGGCCGCATTCAACTCATTCATGCCACTGACAGACGATGAAAAACAGCGCCTACAAGAAGGCGTCGATGAATCAGCAAGTATCTTTTTTAATCATGTAGCAGCACAGCGTAATGTTGATGCCAAAACAGTCAAAGGCTGGGAAGGTGATGTTTTCACCGCCGTTAAAGCCAAAGAATTAGGTCTAATTGATGCAATTGCCGATAGCGTAGTAGTGTCAAGCACCACCAATCAGAGCAATACAAATCCAAAAACCGAGGGGGAATCAATGGATTTACAAGAGGCGCAAGCCAAAATTAAAGAGCTAGAGGCATCTGAGGCCAAAGCTGTACAAGAAGCTGCTGACGCAAAAGCTGCTGCGCTTGTAGCGCAAAACGCATTAGCACAGTCGCAAGCATCAACACGCCAAGCTGCTATCGATAAGCTAGCCGCTAATACTGGTCGTGAGTTTACTGACGAGCAAGTAACTGCGTTTAAAGCAATGGACGACGCACAGTTTGCTGTCGCTGAGTTTATGGCTCAACCAGTTACACCTAAAGCGCCTGAGCTGCCAGATGGTCTTGATAAAGCTCAAGCAACCAATGGCCGCGAAGGTGGCGAAAGTAAAATTCTAGCAGCTGTTGAAGCAGCTAAAGCACAAGGAGCTAAATAATGGTTGATTTCAACTATACAACTGAGCAGCCGTTAACGGTCGATGTCGCACCTATCACCGATAGCGTAGTGCCTACCACTGCTACAGCGTACAAACGCGGTGACCTACTGGTGATTGCTGCTGGTACCAACGTAGCGACTCACAGTAATACTGAAACAGGCGCACAAGCTGATTGGCATGTCATCTGTCTTGCTGACGTAACCGCTGAGCAAGCAACAGCTAAAGCAGCTGCAGGTATTGAAATGCCTGTTTATGTTGCGGGTAAGTTTGATGTTGATCAGGTCAAGCTGAACGGCACAGCACTCGATGCGACTCAGAAACTAGCGGCGCGTGCATACGCTAATCGCTCAACTAAAATCACGCTTAGCGTAGTTAAATAAGGATAAATATTTATGGCTACTTTTAATATTGAAGGCGCTGAAATTGAAACAGCATCTTTTGAAGAACTTGGCGCGGTTTATGATCATAGTAAGCCGGTCGACACTTTTTTCCGTGACCGCTATTTTAACGATGAAGAATACTTAAACAACGAAGACAAGGTACCTGTAGGTGACATCAAAACCTATATTCCGCTAGCACCTGCTGTGGTACCAACAGCTCAAGGCCGTGTCATCAAAGATAAGGTTGAGTTGAATGTTAAATATATTCCAGCGCCTTACTTTAAACCTGCCTGTGTTGTAGAGCCTAGCAGCAAAATCAAAGCCAAAATGCTCAAGCTATTGCAGACAATGCGCGTGATTGCTACCAATGCTGCAGGTGTGCCACCTACCATGCAAGATGAGTGGGAAATGGCAGCAGCAGTGTCTTACTGGACTATCCGTGAGTCATTATCTGCCCGTATCGCTATTATGTGCCGTGATGCTTTGCTGTACGGCAAGGTTGTTGTAGAAGGTGATGATAATGCAGGTGTAACGGTTGATTATGGTCGCCACAGTGATTTGACGTTTAGTCCGCTTATTGCATGGGACCAAACAGGTGCTACGCCGTATGAAGATATTCGCGGCATGGTTAAGGATTTGGTTAAGCATGGTAAGCGTCGCCCAGTTGATGCGTTGATGTCTAGCCGCGTTTTTGATGCGATGGCTGACAACAAAACCTTCAATGACAAGTTCACAGCGTCAAAAGACAGTACAGCAACTCGTGTGTTTGATGGCAGTTTTGGTGGCGAGACTAAAGCAACCTTGCGTGGCACACTTGACGGTATTGAGTTCTGGACGTATGACGCTGATTTTGATGCCGAAGATGGTACGAGCGACTTGATGATTCCAGAAGATGGTTTCTGGTTAATCTCTGAGCGTGCTAATAAGCTGTACTTCTGCATGATTAAGCATCGTAATAACCCTGCTAAATTAGCGATGGAGTTGATGCCGTACCATGTATTTAGTGATGATCCTTCAGTTGATAAATTCATCGCTGACTCAAGCCCTCTACCTGTACCAATCAATAAAAATGGTGCGTGTGGCGGTACTGGTTTTATCACTCTTTAATACCAACTAACTTTAATAACCCTGTCTAATCGCAGGGTTTTTTTTGGAGCAAATTATGTCTAAGTATATTGCAAAACAATCGGTAGGCCGTTTTAAGACTGGTGAAGTGGTTGAAGGCTTGACCGAAAAGCGTGCCAAATTCTTACTTGAACAAGGCGCCATCGTAGAAGCTGAAGCCGTTGAAGGCGAAGATGTTGATACTGGCGAAGGTGGTGAAGTGGTCGAGCTCGATACACTCACCAATAAAGAGCTAAAAGCTTTACTCGATGATGAAGAAATCGAGTACAACGACTCAGATACCAAAGCTGAGCTAATCGCACGCTTTCCAAAGGACTGATTATGTACGCGACTCGTGATGATTTGATTAGTCACTTTAGTGAATTAGAAATTGGTCAGCTTGAGTCGTTGCATGAAGACCCTTTGGCTGCAACCGCTAAAGCACTAAAAAGCGCAAGCGGCAAGATGGACAGCTTCTTGTCTACCCGATATAACACACCCATCGCTAAAACGGATAACTTGGAGCTTGTCTGCTGCAATATCGCAAGATATTTGCTGTATAAGAACGACGCAACAGGCGAACCAGAAGATCGCTACAAAGAAGAGATTGCTTGGCTAAAGGATGTTAGTGCTGGTCGTGCTAATGTCACATTTGCTGAGCCACTAAGTGCCACTGAGCAGCAAAGCACTTATGTTAAGCCTGCGGTGCCAATTGGCAGTAGCTACCCTGGTCAAATATTTGGTGATGATGTCTTTGCCAAGATGCCTAACGTGAGGTGACTATGTTTGATGCAGAGCTATCAGGCGGTGACGAGATAATCAGGCGGCTAGGTGACTTGCATTTTGATAATAAAAAGATGCAAAAGTTTAGCCGTATGGCTGGTAGCGAGATGGTCCATCAGACTGAGGAGCGTTTTGCTAATCAGCACGATTTACAGCGTCAACCATGGATACCTTCTCAACGTGCAATTATTCAAAACGGTAAAACCTTGCGTGATACTGGCCGATTAATGGCGTCACTGACCTATATTGCGCTACCTGACGGAGTGAAGTGGGGCACAAACGTAGTGTACGCACGCATGATGCACTACGGCGGTAAAAAGGCGCTATTCCCTCATTTATGGGGCGATATATCTGCTAGACCTTTCCTTGGCATGAATGAGAACGACAGAGCATCAGTGCTGAACATTATCAATCGAATTATGGACGTGGACTTATGAGTAATTATTTTGCAGTAGGTCTTGGCCTAATCGAGCACTTAGAGGCTAAAGCTGACGAGTGGGGCGTTAAGCACATCGGCACCGTTGCAGATATCAGCAAGATTAATAAGCAAATCACACCTGCGCTCTATGTCGTCAACACAAGCAATAATCCAAACGCTGTCGGCTCACTAGACAGCGTGGACGTGCAGCAATGGACGGTTGTTATCGCAGTCAGCAACCAAGCATCACAGTCAGACACAGCAGCTCTTATGCGCGATGCAGGAGAGCTTATCGGTAAGGTGATTAACCATGTGCAAGGTTATCAACTAGACGATTGGCACAGCGCGTTACAGCGTACTAGCACATCAGGCAGACCGGACTATTTCAGCACGTTTGCGCTTTATCCTTTCACCTTTAGTACACAATTCAAGCCTTAATTGAGGGGAATTAACTCATGGCAGAAACAAACCAATCCCACGCCTTTATCGGCAAGGGTAAAATCTATATGACACCAGTGAAAGATGGTGTTAAGCAGTCAGCGTTTTGGGTGGGCGTCGCGTCAGCAATGGCGTTTAGTCACTCAGTCGATGGCAAACAAGAGTTGTTTGAGAACCACTCTGGCAACAACCAATTGTGGGATGTGAGCGAGGGCACTAAAAAAACCTCTGTCTCATTAACCATTCAAGAGCGACGCGATGATGCGATGCGTGCAGCACTGCAAGCAACTGTTGAAACTGTGGCAGCAGATACCGTAGAAGGTGAGAGTCATAACGTTGGCGAAGTTGGCGATATGACCTTTTTGAAACATGGCAACGTGTCAGACGTGGCTATCACTGATGCAGCAGATGGCCCATTAGTACAAGGTACTGATTACACAGTCGATGCTGATTATGGACGTGTTGAGCTTTTAACAGGTGGTCATACAGCACCACTAGCTATCGATTACGGTTACGGTGAGTCTAAGGTAACCAAGCCAATGACTGATGACGTTGATTATTATGAAGTCCGTCTTGATGGCATTAACACGGTTGGTCAGCAAGGTCGTCAGATTACGACTGCTTACCGCGTCAAACTTGATCCAGCCGACACTTATGACCTCATCAATGAGAACTTTGCAGAGATGAGTATCGAAGGTGAATGTCTGTTTGATGAAGATGCAGGTGCAACGTATCAAGTTGTGAATCTGTAGTTCGATAGGTCTATGTGAAATCACATAGACCTGTTTTGTTTAATTAAGTGACTGCGTGACGGTTGCTTACTCAAATGAAATACTTACTACTAAATAAAAGGGTCTGAATATGGCAGCGACTACACAAGTAACAGTAACAAAAGCGTGGACTAAATTATCAGATGGCGACTGCACTGTGCAGGCGGCTTACATCGGCGACTTTTATCACATTGCTATCAGTGCGACCGCACCAACAGGTAGCGCTAGCATAAAGTTAAAGCTCAACGAACCCACTACTTTTGCATACAAAACAGCCGTTTATTGCAAGTTAGCGAGCAATAGTAAGCGAGACAGTGCGCCCATCAACATCATCAAGTAAGGAGCTATCATGCAATATTTCGGCTTTGATAGACCGAGCTTTTTATCCGGATTTTTTGGTTTCTTTGAAAGCGGCCCCAAACTACAAGCTGACTTTACCACAGGCGAATACAAAGCAAGCGGTGAAGCTAAAACATTCGCTGAGGTCTTTGACTTCAATCGTGCAGGTAAAGCATGGCTCATTAAAGACACTGGCTTAGTTGAGTACGCGGTTGATGTACCACGGTTTGATAATGGGTTATTAATTGAGCAGAGTGCGACTAACGTATGGAAGCAAAGTTTACTACAGAACGGTGTTGATAATTTTTGGTATAAAGGAGGAAATTACTCTTTACAACCTAACATATTAGGTACAGGTCAAGAGCTAGTGATGCCAAATGACGTAATAATTTACACTAGGTTTACAGCCGCAAATGGCACAGGGCTAAATGGTGCTGGGTGTTTTAGTTGTTTAGTACGTAGCTCGGATAACACGCCCGTGACATTCGGTAGCTTCGGTAGTAAATTAATTTACTCAGGCGTGCACACACAAGCAACCATACAACCTATTAGCACAGTCTTGGGTTTGTCTAAAACCCAAGGGGTGTATGAAAGAGATACAAACGGGGGAGTTTCTAGTAAATTCTCAGACATCATTGTTAACGGTATGCAGTTTGAGTTAGGTGCGACACCTACCTCTTTTATTGTTACAAATACTACCTCAGTCACACGTCCCGCTGATTTTATAGCATCAAAAATCACTACAGGCACAGCACTAACAGGTGATTGGGACAGCACACTCAATCTATCACTTGTAAACGGTCAACTGTCATGGACAGGCTATGGTCGCATACGCTCATTGGAGATTAATTAAATGCAAGATTATAAACTGGTGTTTGATAACGAGTCTCAAGCTAATGAAGCTATCGGGCAAGTGACAGATGACTTACACCCAAGTCAGTACGTCTTATATGTTATCGGAGTACATCAAAAGATTGAGTACAACGAAGATGACCCCGAGGCTGAGCCAGTAGTAACACTATTGAGTGACAAGTGGCTAGTTGATATGAGATTGCGTACCGCTAATAAGTTACTCGATAAGTACAGTGTAGAAGTAGAAACGCCTATTCACAGTTTTAGTTAAGGGATATTATGCGTACTAATGCACAAACAAAGCTGACGAACGCAGCGACCAATGAAATTATCGTTTTATCTGACAGCTTATACCCAGAAGGTGAGCATGACTGGTCAGCTATCGTATCAAATACCAAGTACGCACTTGATGGCACAATGATCGTCGAGCAATCAGAGCGTAAAGCTGGCAGACCATACACGATGCAAGCACCTGCTGGTCATGGTGTACTATCACGAGCAACGGTTAATGCGCTCAAATCTGAGCGTGACAAGCTAGGAGCTACGTTTTGGCTAGACTATCTAGCGGATGGGGCGGTAAAGCGCGTGAAGGTCATGTTTGATACGACAGGTGAGGCGATTGAAGCTAAGCCAGTCAAGAACTCAACCAGTCCTGAATTGACCGATTATTACAACGTAACGCTTAGGTTTTTAGAGATACCGAGCGTGTAAAATGGTACAATTGGCTATAATTTACAAGGAGTTATTATGAAAACCGTATCATTCGATGAATACATGGCATCACTACCTATCGAGCGTCAAAAGCGCATTAACGATAGAGCAGCAAAACTAATTGCCAAGATTAAAAAGTAAACCCTAATAGTAAAACCACAGCCCACTCATCGTAGTGGGTTTTTTAATGCCTAAAATTTGACGGATGACGACATGGCAATTACTCAAAACGATTTAGAAATTTTAAAGTCAGAGATCATGGCTGACACGCCTGATGGCGGTGGTCTGCCAACGGGTATTGCTGTCGTCGATGGCGTATCTAATAACTTATTCCCTGATGTATCGGATATTGACCGCTTACTTGGTCGTGTGCGTTTGCGTAAGGTATCGCTAGCGGTTAAGACGGCTAATGCTGAGCTATTGCAGGCGCCGCGAATGCTATTGACTGAAATACCTGATAATCCAAATATTAGTGTGTTTTTCTTTAACGCGAGCGACTTTGCAGACAGACGTTCAGACGCTCAAAACAAAATTGAGTCTTATTTAGCGTTTGGCACAAAATGGGCGGGGCATATCTTAGAGACACAGCTTTCAGGTCAGCGCGTTATTCAAATAGCGCTTGAAAAGAGTGACCCAGTGCCCGGCGTTGGTCAGCCATTGGTTATCGTACAAAACGAGGGACAGTCTGACGAATTTTATCAGTACCTTAGACCGCTTAAAGTTGACACGGTAGAGCGCCGCTTTCAGCAAAATGCCAGCACAACCGTGACGCGCACAGTTGCTACGATTGAGTTTGGCGATACGCTAAATAGGACTTTCGTTGGTCTAACTGTACCCGAGTTTGCACAGACGATAAGCACAAGCAGACGCGCTATCTTGCGTGAAGCTCGTATTGCTGATGCTGCCAAGTATTACAGTGCAAGTCGGTTAGCTGAGCCAGTTACAGCCATGCAATCGCGCCAAGTAAAGCTCAACTCTATTTATACGCAAGTCGTGCCAAGCACGCAGGTTGAGACGCCTATCTTGCAACGCGACCCTGCTAATCAGGTCGCTACTCAAGCGCGTGGCGATGGTGTGATTGCAATCAATCAATCGGTCAATGTAGCGACTAATACGGCGTTTAACCTGCCAAGTGGTATTGCGGTCGGAACGTTAAACGTGATAGTTGGTGCAATTACGCTAACAGACCGTGATGGTGAGTTAGTTGGTACAAATGGTACAGCTTACGCATCTATACAGTATGGTATCGGTCAGATTACTTGGTACAGCGTGCTAAATCTCGGTCAAACGACAATCACAGGCAGCTATAAGCCTGCATCAGAGTTTACTCGAGTAGCGCAAACTGACTATCAAGTTGTTGATGACAATGCGGGTTATAACTATGCGCGTGAGCTTGGTGCTGAGCCATTGCCAAATAGCCTTAAAATTATTTATACGGTAGGTGGCAATAACTATCTCGTACACGATGATGGGCGCGGCAACTTAGTTGATGATGACGGCAACGGTCGCGGTACAGTGCAAGGCAAAACTGTGCTACTTACGACTGCTGCTATCCCTGATGCAGCTAGCTATATTATTTATTCGTTTGGTGTTGATTTAGATACGGTTAAGTATGGCAATCAAGCATTACCAGCGGCTTACCACGTTATTAATGTGGCAGACAAAGTAAGCGGTGCCATAACCGTCACATGGGGCGATAAAACAGCAACCGTTACTAATGGTATTGTTAGTGGCGATGCAACAGGTACGTTTATCGATGGTCAGTTAAATATCGCACCCAACGAGACAGTAGCTAAAGATACGGTTTTTAATTTGTCTTATCAGCGTGTTTTGGCAGCCAATGTTTTAACTACGACATACAGAGAGTCGCCCGATATCAGCGACGGTATCTACGAAAAAACGATTAATTTTGACCAATCGGTTACTGATGTCGAGTTTAGCCTAGTGATGGGTAGAGATGATATAAGCTATGCCGGTCATATCAATATCATACTAAGTGATAATGGAACGTCGCTAAAAATAGATAACGTTTTATATCCGTCATATTCTAACCGGATGCTCTATTCAGGGAATACGATGTATCGCAGTAGCGACTTTACTTGGCAGCCATTTAACGGCTTAGTCGCACAAAAGTGGAATGTAGAGCTATTGAGTAGCTCTCTTAATAAGTCGGCAGGTACAGCCAGCTTTAAAGTCAAAGTGTCAAAACAGGTCAGTGGTGTTGATGTACTGGCGCGACCAGGTGTCTCTCCAGTATTTAAGATCACTCAAAAAACTGAGCCATTTAAAATTGGCAATGTGGATTTTGTAGCCAAGTCCGTAACAGCACCCACAGGGGAGGCGGCCACCACCACAGGTCAAGCAAGCAGTATTAATCTAACATTACCACAAGATGCTTTAGCACCTATCGTTAATGACTCAGTGTTTGTTGATGCGCTAGGGGCTAGCTTAAAAGATGTTAGCGGAAGAATGTACTCAGGTAGTACTCAGGTTGGCGTGATTGACTACAACTCAGGTGCAGTATCATTAACAGCATGGCAAGCAGACGTTGCTAACCTGGTCAATCTAAAGTCAATGTTACGCGAAAACGACCCTGTGCCACTAGCCAATATTATCTTTAGAACGCCAGTCGCACCACTAAAAGAAGCATCATTGCAGATCAGCGCAGAGCTTGCAGATGGTACGCCTATATCGCTATCAACTGACGAGCAAGGCAATATCACTGGCCATAACTTTGCACATGGTACGGTTGATTTTAAAGCGGGTGTGGTTGCCTTGTATTTTTACGAGCGATTAGGTGTGACAGCTAATCCTAGCGTGGTCAATGAGCCGTGGTATGACGCAAATAACATCTATACGTTGTCATCTGGCGATAACACGCAGTATATCAATCGCCCTGTTTACGTTAAGCCCGATTCAATACGTTATAACGCGATTGCTTATAGCTATCTACCGCTTGATAAGGAGCTTATTGGGCTTGATCCAGTTCGCTTGCCAAGCGATGGTCGTGTGCCGTTTGTCCGCAAGGGCGATAGTATTGCTATCACTGAGCTAAAGACGATGCAGCTATCAACAAACGCGCCAAACGACACGTTTGATTTAGGTTTTGAGCGATTGTCTGACGTGAACGTGGTTGATGCTAATGGTTTAAAAGTTGATAGCGACTATCTCGATGTTGATTTAGACGCGGGTACTTTGACGTTAAACGGTATGTTTGATATGTCGTTTTATACCGCACCATTGACTGCTAAATACCGCATCATGGATATTGCACTTGTGATTGAGACGGACATATCGGGCCGTGTGACGCTATCGACGGTTATCACTCATGATTACAGCACTGACGCAGTATTTAGTTCAATGCTATTAGCGGGTGATATGCAAGCGCGTGCGTATAACGTGTTCGGTCAAAAATCATGGGGCAATGGTGTCTGGAGTGACACGCTAATTGGCGATGCTACAACATCACAGCTGCAGGTGACTAACAATCCTATCGTGGTAACAAACCGTGATGCGATTGAGGAACGATGGGCATTAGTATTTACCAGTGCTACATCGTTCCGCGTTATTGGACAGACGGTAGGTGAGATTGGCACAGGCTCAACGACATCGGACACAAATCCGCTTAACCCAATGACTGGCTATCCGTATTTTAGTATTCCGGCGGCAGCATGGGGGCAAGGCTGGGCGGCTAATAACGTGGTTCGTATTAATACCGCAGCGGCTAAATACCCTGTTTGGATTGGTAATGCTATTCAGCAACATCAAGGCTCTAGTAAAGATAACTATGATTTTACTATTGGCTACCATGCCAACATTGACAGAAATAGAGGTGAGTAATGATTAAATGGTTTGATAGTAGATTAATGAGCGGCATACCTGAGATTACCAATACGCAAGGCGATTTAGTCAAGATGCTGAACGGCTTGCTCGTCAATGGCGCAAATTCAAAGCCTGTTGCAGCCGTTTCTTACGCGGACGGTGTTTGCACATTAGAGGTTGGCGTTAATCACGGCTTTGCGCTGCATAGTGTTATTAGTATTAAAGGCTCAACGCAAGTTGCGCTTAATGATAAAGATTTTAGAATTAAGGCTATTACAGTATCAACAATAAGTTTTAAGGTGACTACTACAGTCAATAGTGAGGTTGGGATAACTGTTGGTTACGCACCTCTCGGCTGGACGCAATATTTTGCAAGCGAGGGTAAGTCTTGCTATAAATCACCAGATCCTCGCTACCCCGCGTACTTGCGTGTAGATGATACTCGATATGCAAACCAGTCTGCTACTGCTGCAAAGTGGGCGGGGGTTGAAATTTGCGCGAATATGAGTGATTTCGATACGGCGGATTGGCAGTCTCCATACGACCCAGCTATTCCCAACAAGAATAGAGCTTATGTTAGTGCTGCATACTATGGATGGTTCAGGTGGTTCTATGCGTCAGCAGTTAGCAACACGCCGAATGGTGATGTATCGCCAAACGGCAAGCGCGACTTTGTACTAATAGGGGATGAAACGGGTTTTTATCTAATATTGTACCCATTTTTAGGTGATGCAACTTGCGCGGTGGTGGGTATGCCTTTAGCAGATTACGGCATTGAGAAAAAGCAAGTGCTATTAGCAAACCAACCAACTAACACCTCTCAATACTCTTATGCGACTTATGACTTCCTAACAAAAGATAAAGTACTAGATGTTGCATTGGTTGAGGAGTGTGTTGCGCCTTTTTATGGTGACCTATCATCTGGTGTCCGCCCTTACATTATTAGTGGTTTATATTTGAAAGATATGGTTGTGCAAACACCGATTATGCTCAAGAGAGGGGTGATGGTAGATGCTGTAGTTAATGGGATGGCAAGCCTACCACTATCAATGGATACAGCAGGTGTGATAAAGGCGGATAAAAATATTTTTAAACCCTTGAATACTGGAAATGGCTCATATGTTGTTTTTGATTTAGGAGAGTATTAATGCGACCTTTGCTATTGATGCAAGCTGATTTTGATGGGCTTCACGACTTATCAGACAGAGGTAGGATATTTAAGTCTCATGCCGACAGAGTTAGTGTTATTGAAGGACATCTTTTCTATGATATGAACAAAGACTCAGGAAGTAAGTATATTTTTGACAGAAGGATTCCATTGTCAAGTAAAAATTTGACAATAGAGGGCTGGATTCAGTCGCCAATTAATTCGAGCCCTACTGAGATAATTTTAGGGGGTACAGTTGACGGTTCTTGGATTAAGGGTTTTTACATGGGGTTTCTTTCGTCAGGATTTGGCTTTTCAACGGGTAGCTCCTCTCAGGATTTTGCATATATATCAAACTTCCCAACAAACAAACCCGTACACTTCGCTTGGGTTTTTTCAAATAACAATAAGAAGCTATATATCAACGGCTCAGTAGTTCTGAATCAGGCATCATCCGCATCAGTATCCACACCTGCATACATGACTTTTGGGGGTGGCTCATCAACAAATAATGCCAATAGTTTCGGGTCGTCTGCAAAAATCCATCAACTTATAGTGTGGGATGGCGTGAAGTACACCGCAAACTTTACACCTCAATACATAAATTATGAGCAGCAAGATAGCTACGTGAGTGCAATACCTGATAGCGCTCAACTCGTATCTGCAAATTTTGACGGTATTATCACTGATAGGGTTCTGATTAAAGGCACACCAACTGAGCGTAAGGTTGCTTTGTATCGGCGCGGCGATGATAAGTTGATTGGCAAAACATGGTCAGATAAAGCGGGTAATTATAGGTTTGAAAACCTAGATAGTAGTGTTGAATATTATGTTTTATCAATAGATTATGAGCGCAACTATAATGCGGTTATTCAAGACATGATAAGGACAGCGTAATGTTACTAGGCAATGGCTCAAAAGACGCAATGCTTAACGGCTTAGCCTCTTTTATCGAGGCTGCGACAATGGCTGTTATTGATGTTTATGCGGGTAGTGATGTGCTAGTGCAGCTCGTTATGCCCGAAAATATTGTTAAGTCAGTACAAGACGGTGTTATCACTCTTAATGTGGCAGAGCAAGCTTTAGTTGTAAAAACAGGGCAGCCAGATACCGCTAAACTTGTGATTAATGGTGTTGTTGAAATTGAGCTAACGGTGGGTATTGACTTGCTGCTTGACGATACAACGTTATATAAAGGCGGTTATTTTAAAATCACAGAGCTATCAATAAACATATAAACAATAGGGGCGTGATATGTCAGAGTATAAGCCCGATGCGTCTCTTAATTTTACTGTCAAAACTGATGACAGCGCGACATTAAATATCGGCAAACACACGCCATCATCTACACTTAATTTTACACAGGACTTTGCAGGGCAAGATGCAACGCTTGATTTTGGTGTTGACGTAAGCGATACGCCTATTAATCCCGATGTTAATGGCGTGGTATCAGCAACTATTATTGTTGGTGCTGTGGCTTTAGCTGAATATAAGCTACCTGTTGCCACTGGTACAATTAACGCTTTTTATGATGTTGGCCTATCTGTATCGGCAAACAGCTACTATGACGCAAACGTCTTTAGGGGGTTAATTACTGATATTTCAAGCGACATGCAAGATGCTAGTTTGCAAGGCATTGACAAGCAAGGTCAGTTTGAGAACAACGAAAGTTTAAAGCATGATGTTAATACAGATTGGCAGCAAGCAAAAAGTGTCAGCACTAGCAATCAGGCACAGTTTGAGGCTAATATCAAGCTAACAAGTAGCGAGCAGGTATTAACCGAGGCAGCAAAACTCGTTGGCACTAGCAGCAAACAATTAGCTGAGTATCAAACATTTATTACCAATAAATTACAGTTACAGAATGAAGATGCAAAACTAGCCACTCACAGCCGATGGTTTGGCTTTGAAGCAATGCTCAAACGTCAAACAGAGCGTCAATTAAAAGGTGAGTATAGCGAGCTTATAAGTAAGTCAAAATCAACGTCTAGCGACTACGCAAGATTATCAAGTCGCAGTTTTGAGCAGCTTATTGAGTTCGCCAAGCTGCCGCCTTGGTATTATCGAGCGCCTATTGTGCCCGATGTGCCAATTTATGCGCCGTCAGCGTTACTTGATTTTACCTGCAAATGGTTTGAACCTGATGCAACGCTTAACTTTGGCATTTTGTGTCAGCAAGAGCAGCAACCTGAGCCACAACCATCAATAGGAGTTATATTTGTGACAAACAGTGTGTCATTAACGCGCTCAGATGATGGGCGTGAGATTAAACTGCTAGGCTTTAGCGTGGGCATTGATAGCAATAGCTATACATGGTCATTTAGTGCGACTGTGCCGCTATCAGAGCTATCAAAAGTCGATACGGCACGAGAGCAGCGCATAGGCGTAGACTTTGAGTGCAACGGCAATCTATGGCGCTTTATCTTAGATAGTTGTGAGGACTCTATCCAGTTCGGTGAAAGCTCATTAACGATTAAAGGCAAATCACGCGCCATGCTCTTAGCTCATCCATACGCGACACAGCGCGGCTTTAAGTTTGATACTGCTATGAGCGCAAGACAGATAGCTGATGCTGAATTAAACCGCAATGGCGTAGCATCAGGCTTTACATTGGATTGGCAGCTCGCAGGTGTCAACGGTTGGAATGTACCAGCCAACACTTACAGCTATACAGGCAAAACGCCTATCAATAGCTTACAGTGGATCGCCGAGGCAGCGGGCGGCTTTATCAATGCCGATATGAGTGAGGATATTTTGCACGTATTAGCGCAATATCCAGTGCCAAGTTGGGAGTGGGCAGCACAGACACCGAGCATCGAGTTACCGATGTCGCTAATCACCAGCCGCAGCCGTGGTCGTGTCAATAAACCTGCCTACAATGGCGTGACGATATACGGTGAGAATGATAACGGTATCGGCGCTCTAATTAAGCGTACAGGCACTAGCGGTGGTTATCAGCCGCCTATGGTCACAAGCGACTTAATGACCGATACAGCAGCAGCTATCAGCCGTGGTGAGGCGATATTAAGCGATACTGGCGATATCGGTAACATCGGTATCTCAATGCCGCTAGTCGCTGATATAGGCGTGTTAAAACCATCAACATTGATTGGTGTCAATGACGGTGAGCAATGGGTGGGCATGGTCAGAGGTACGACTATCACAGGTCGTCTATCGAGCAATAGAGCGTTAGAGATTGACCAGTCCATTGATGTTGAAAGGCACTTTGATAAGGAGGCTATCAGTGGCTAGCGGTAATCTATGGCAGTTATTTAAAAACGTCACTGAACAGGGCGCTAAGCAATTGGCCACTGTTATTGATAGGCAGGGCTCAAACTATACCGTCACCATGCAGGGCGGAGGTAACACCATTGTACAATCAAGCGCAGCTTACGAGCTGCAATCTAAAGTATTCATTCGTGACGGGCAGATAGTCAGCGATGCGCCTAATCTACCATTTACTGAGATCGAGGTTTAGCATGACAGACAATATAGATAAAGTGATCCGCGTTGCTGATACCGATATTACGATCAAGCGCGTAAAGGTCAAAAACTTAAACGAAGTAACACGAGCATTTACACCTTTTGTCGCTGAGTTTGAGCGCATTGTAAAAGCAAACAAGGGTATGCCTGAGAGTGAGCTACTAGCACTCATTGGCAGCTATACAGATGAAACAGTCATACTGGCATCGGTACTGACAGACCAGCCGCCTACCTTTTACCGAGAGCTTGAGCCGTTAGAGATGCTTACAGTGATGCAGGAGGTTGTCGCCCATAGTGGCGATTTTTTTATGCGTCAGATTTTCATGCCCCTAAAACAACTGGGAGCGCAACTAGCATTACTTGGTTCGACAGCTTACTACCATTCTACAAAATCAGACTCAGAGAGCACGACGTCTTAGATATGGCGTTTGGCGAGTGGTGGGGGTTGTCCAAAGCGCTGGCTAAAGACAAGCATCAAAGCATCAAAGATATGGCTATTGCAATGCGAGTATCACAAGCCGATGCAAAAGGCTGGAAAGAGTTTATGAAAGACTAGCGTAACAAAGCACAATCAACTAAGATTGAGTAAATGTTATTTTGGTGATTGATTGTGAAAAAGTTATTAGTGATAGGTTTGGCATTGATGCTGAGTGGTTGTGGTGGAGGTTATGACAGCTTGCCGCCGCAAGTAAGTGATGGCAATGGCGGAACTATTGGCGCTGGTGGCACTATAGGATCAGGCGGTTCTAAAGACGATGGCAACTGGAAGTATGGCAGCGTAAGTAATGCTGAGGGCGTTTTTTCATTAACCGCTAGAATAGATGCTACCAACACGTACACCGTGCCTCAGTTTCCAAATCTCAACCAACGGTCATGGATTGAGTTAGAAAAACGAAAAATGGCAGTAGGCACGATATCAAAAAGATTCACTATCTTTGCGCCTGAGGATGTTGAATGTACTCCGGGCTGCCAGATAAGAATCAAATTTAATGGCGGCATATCATCTTATAATTTCCTACAGCGAGTTGATGGTGTGTTGTCACCCGCTAATGATCAGATATCAACTGAATTGTTTGATAAAGCGACGCGATCTAATAGCGCTACTGTTTATCTACCCATTGTGGGATTATCAGATGAAGTAGAGTCTGAGTTTAACCTTAAAGGTTATGATAAAGATAAAATGACATTTACTGATGAATAAGTCGATAGGATAAATTATGGAAGCTGCAACAGAAACGAAATCGCCTGATATAAATTATATGACATTAGAACAGTGGCCAACAGCCCACGAAGTATGGGGTGATGATGGTTTTGATCGCATCAATCAATTATTAGACAAGGCCGTGCATTTGGTTGGTAGAAAAGCGCCCAACGAAGTGCCTCACTATGCTGGACTGTCAGAAAATAAAAGCAAGGCGGGTAAAAAACCAGTCGTATTTATCGACTGCGACAATTTAAATCGCTACCATATTAGTGAACGACATATTAAGAATGGAGAGCTGCCAAAACCTGATAGAGCAAGCGCCTTTAAATAACTAAACGAACAAATCAACAAGCTCACCTAATTGGTGGGCTTTTTTTATGCCCATAATTTGAGGTACGCCACATGGCAGGAGATTTGGATTTTAACGTGCAGTTGCGTGTGCTCAATGAGCAGTTTAATAACGGCATCAATCAAGCACGTGACAGATTTACGCAATACGCTCAGTCGGTGCAGCGCAACGTGGCGCAAATGAATACTGATACTGAGCGAGCGACTACGCTGCTAGCTGGGCTTGGTAATGCCGCTCCGGATAGATTGACTGCTGAGATTAAAGCTGCCGCTGACCAACTTAGGCAGATGGGCGCGGGTGCCAATCTGTCAGGCGAGCAGGTCGAGGCGGCTATGCAATCGTCAGCGCTACAAGTTACGCGCTTAGGCCGTCAATTAGAAGTTGCGAGACAAGAAGCCACTCGATTAGGTCAAACCAACGCAAGCCCCGCTGATATTCAGGCGGCAGCGGCCAATGTCGATAGATTAGAGCAAGAGTTAAATCAGGCGCGTAGTGCCAGTGTCAGTCTTGCAAATGAGCTGTCAGGTGCAATGAATCGAGCAAGTACGACCGCTGACAACGCACGTAATGCTATTTACCGCATGGCAAACATCCGAGTGCCTGAGACGATACGTGGCGAGATTGATAGCATCAGTCGAGCATTGGTAGATTTTCAGAACAATAGCGGTCGCCCTGCTGCTGAAATCGAGCGAGCAACGCGCGCAGCAGAGGAGCAAATCAGACGGCTTGAGAATGAGCTTAACGGCCTCGATGACACCCAAGATAGAGTTAATCAAGGCGCTGGCGGTCTGGGCGGAAACATTAATAGATTGCAAGGTGCTTTTGGGAGTCTTCAAGGGCTTTTAGCAGCAGCGGGACTTGGTATTGGTATTGCTGAAATCATCGAAGTGTCGGACGCATTTAAAACGCTAGAAGCTCGCGTTAAATTAGCGACTGGTGAGGGTGCTGCTTTTGTCACAGGCTTTGAAGGCGTTAAACAGATTGCTAATGAGACATTTAGTAACATTGAAAGCACGGGTGAATTATTTGCCCGAATATCACAGGCAGGTGAAGAGTTAGGATTAGCGCAATCGCAAGTATTGGAAATCACTCGCACCATTAACGAGGCAATTCAGTTATCTGGTGGTAGTGCTGCCAGTGCTGATGCTGCAATCACCCAGTTGATCCAAGGGCTACAGTCAGGTGTGGTCCGTGGTGAGGAGTTTAACTCCATCATGGAGCAGGCCCCACGCTTAGCTCAGGCTATGGCTGACGGTTTAGGCGTGACTCGTGGTGAATTACGAGCATTGGCACAAGATGGCAAGTTAACATCAGAGGTCGTCATTAATGCAGTGCAGTCGCAAGGGGAGGCGATTGCGAGCGAGTTTGGTTCACTGCCTAATACGGTTGGCAATGCTTTGCAGGTAGCTAAAAACCAACTTTTTGAGTTTGTCGGTGAGATGGATAAGTCGGTAAATCAATCCTCGCTACTAGCTAATGCCATCAACTCAGTCAGTGATAGTCTAAGCAATATGGACCCATCAACAGTTGCGGCTGTTAACCAAATATTCAATCAGCTGATAACCACGGTTGGCACATTATGGAAAACGATTGTCGATACATACAATCAGATTAATGATTGGATTGGTGCAATTACTAACAGCTCAGAAACAGCAGAAGAAAAAGTAGGTCTTATCACAAGAGCTATGCAGGGTGTAAACATTGTACTTGGCGCTATCAATGATGGATTTGAGACTATTGGTATTGCCCTAAATGTTGTTTCTGGTGTAGCTGCAAATTTTGTGGCTGTACTAGCTCGCGGGTTATCAATGCTTACATTTGGCGAAGCAGCTCAATCTTTAAAGGATTTTGCTGATCGTTTGGATGAGGCAGCAACAAGCTCCTATGCTAAAGCAGACCAAGCAATATTAGACTTCACGTCATCCGCTAAAGCAGCGCTTGATGATGCAGCCATGACAGCTCAAGACAGAATGGGTGCTGCAGCTAAGGCAGCAACAGACGCTTATGACACAATGACAGCAAGTGGCACGGCGTCAGCCGACGCTGTAGAAGGTGCTTTTACCAAAATGGCTAATGCTCAGATAGCGGCTTACGGTGAGTCAGCATTGGGAGCGCTACAAGCAGAGGCAGCAGAACGTAATCTAACGGTCGCTATCAGTGAAACAGGTAAAGCTATTGTTGAAAAAATGACTGATGAGCAAGCAGCGTCAGCATCAGCGCAAGGTGCGGCAAAGGCTTTAGATAAGACCTATCGTGAGCTTGCTGACTCGCTAAGTGTTGGCATCACGCAAGGTTATGCGGATGCAAAAGCATCAGTGCTAGAGCTATCACAAAGCTTTGATGTTCTGACCGACGCAGGCTATCAAACGGGTGAGGTGCTGTTTGCTGCCTTGAATGACATGACCAATAAGGCTAAAAACACTGACGAGCTGCAAGATATTATCTTAATGTGGGAAGATTTAGGCAAGCAAGGGCAGCTTACAGGTGAAGACTTGGCAGCGGGTCTTGATTTGGCTAATGAGCGACTTGATGCATTGACAGATGGTGTCAACTCAGTTAATGAGGCTTACAAGGTTTTAGGTCTTACGACGCGCGCGGAGGCAGCGAAACAGGCAGAGGCATATACGCAGGCTTACGGTATCATCGTCAAAGACGGTGAAGCCACCGCAGGTCAGCTTGCAGACGGATTTAAGAAGTACGCCAAGGCAGCGGTAGCAGCTAATGGCGATGTGGTGACGGCGCAGTTAAAGGCTGAAGCAGCTCAACGCGGACTGACAGTGGCAGTTGATGAAACAGGTCGTGTGACATTTAAAAGCATGGCTGACACTGAAACGGCTAATACTCGTGTCACTCGCTCAGTCAACAACATCCGTACAGCTTATGACGGTATATCTAGTAGCGCAGGCGGTGCAGGAAATAGCATGGTACGTGCTGCAAATGAAGCGTCAACAGCTTACGATAAGTTGCAGCAGAAAATTAAGTCAGTCAAAGAAGCTCAGGAGCTTAAAAACGCTGACGAGACACTTAGGAACTTGCGGCAATACGGCACTGAGGAAGCGCCAGTATTGGGCAATCAGTTTGGTACTAGACTTGGTGTTGAGAACTTCCTGAAGTCGCAAGGACTATCTGAAGAATCTGCTATCGAGGAAGCGCGTAAGCTGTATGCCAAGCAGGGCGCATCAAGTGGTGCTTTAAACTTTGGTGAGCTGCAAGGTTTTAGTGACGGCCAGATGCTAACAACTGCTGATATTAATCGCTATAAGTCTGCTTCAGTGTACTTGGCTGAAATTGCAGAGAAAGCGCGACAAGTAGATCGTCAGCGTGACAACTACGAAGTAGCAAGGACAGCAACGGCTAGAATCACTACGCAGGAATACGGACGCTTTGACAGTCAGCCGACTGCCGCTAAGACGATTGACGTTAATTTCAAACTCGGCGGTGCTTCGGTGCCGATGATTATGCTAGAAAATCAAGAGGGCACTTTAAAAGCGCTGCTACAACAGCTACAAGACAGTAAAGCAATAGCAGGTTACTAGCCACTCATTCGAGTGGTTTTTTATTATCTAAATTTTGAGGGGGCGATATGCCACAGAACACACCGTTTTTAGAACTAATCATACTAAAGCTGATGGTATTTCTACCTAAAGTTTTTGCGGCAGTGATTGGTGCAATATTTGGCCTGATGTTATCAGGTGACATCGGGAAAGACGGTAAGATCCAAGTCAATATGTCAGTGATAGTCAAGTTTACTATCGCTGTCACAATCTCGCTGTTTGGTGGGGCCGCGCATATTGAATTTATGGGTTATCAAGATTATAGCGTCATGACCCAGGGCGCAATCATGCTCGTTTGGGCTGTTTTTGGCATGTTGGCTATAGGTATTGTTTATCAAGCCGTAGCCTTATGGCAGGGCAAGACGATTGCCGAGGTAATCAAAGAGATCAAAGATGCAGCGTTTGCGATTTTTGGCAAGTAACAATCAGCATTAAGTACGGCCCCAAATTTGGGGCTTTTTTAATGTCTAAAATAAGGTGAGATATATGCAAGAATCTACAATCAAAAACCTACAAGCGACAATGAAACTGCACGGTTTCTATGATGGTGACGTTGATGGCACATGGGGCAATCAGTCACACGCGGGTTTTTATGCGATGGCTGAGGCAGCGGTACACTGTCAGGCGCATAGTGATAAAGACGCGGTGAACGATGAAAGCAAGCCGGAAGAGAGTGTTAGTGACTATAAGCTATCAGAAAAGTCACTAGATCGATTAAAAGGGTTGCATCCAGATCTGGTCAAAGTAGTTAAACGAGCTATTGAAATTACAGATATTGATTTTAGTGTAGGCGAAGGCTTGCGCTCAATTACACGGCAAAAAGAGTTATATCAGCAAGGGGCGACCACGACAATGAATAGCCGTCACTTAACTGGCCACGCTGTCGATCTGTTCGCGCTTGGTGAAAACGGCAAGGTTACATGGGATTGGAAATACTACCATCCGCTTGCAGCGGCAGTTAAACAAGCAGCTAAAGATGTAGGTGTTACGATCGAATGGGGCGGCGACTGGAAGACTTTTAAAGATGGTCCACACTATCAATTGCCATGGTCAAAATACTCAAAGTAGTTTAAATACATTCACCCTGTCATTAATTTGGCAGGGCGTTTTTTTTGTGTCTGCGATTTGGTCTGATCTACTATAAATATCTCAACAACGATTACTATTTGATTACTTTTTTCTTGCTGATAGAAAACAGAGCAAAAACAGCAGACAATAAAAAAACCTTACAAGTCAATGCCTGTAAGGGTTTGAATTTGGTGGGCCCAGTAGGACTTGAACCTACGACCAAAGGATTATGAGTCCTCTGCTCTAACCAACTGAGCTATGGGCCCTAACGTTAGACGCACAATGATACCTGATTTTTTTAATTTTTCAAGTAAAAGATAGGCAGTAATCAAGATATTTTTTATTGAACCATACTTTTGTATTACAGGTGACCACCAGCTATGGTTAGACTACGACCTCCATCCACGGTGATGATCTCTCCTGTGACATAATTTGCCTGCACAAGATACAGTACGCTATGAGCAATCTCATCAGGTTGGCCTATTCGCCGCATAGGGATAGCATCGATGATACTTTGTTGCTGCTCATTATCAATAGCTTGGTCGCTAGTAGGGTCGGGCAAAATGTTGACTCCAGGAGCAACCCCGTTGACCCTTACTTCAGGTGCCATCTCTAGCGCTAGCGACTGTACCATCATTCGATGCGCAGCCTTTGCCATGTTATAGACAGTATAGTTGTTAAACGGTCTATCATGCGCGTGTATGTCCAATAAACTGACAATACAGCCTTGTTGTTGCTTGAGATAAGGTAGTAGGGCTTGGCTCAGTAATAAAGGGGCTTTCGCGTTGGTCAAAAGCAACTCATCCCATTGTGCATGATTGATACTACCGAGTGGGCTAGGATAAAACCGTGAGGCATTATGCACCAGTACATCAAGCTGTCCAAATGCCTCTACGATATTTTTAACAAAGCGGTGTAAAGCCATCCCATCATTGACTATCGTTAAATCAGCAACGATAACTTTTGCACTATTAGCACGGATGTCGTTCAGATGGTCAGCCAAGTCATTAGCGTCTTGTTCACTACGGTGACAATGAATAATGACGCGGTAACCTTGCCTATGAGCTGTTTTAACAATAGCCGCCCCAATACGCCTAGCACTACCTGTGACAAGCATCACTGGCGCTTGGTTATTCATATTTTCTGCTTGGTAGGCATTAAGTTCTTGGTCCATAGCAATACTACTTTTTTCTCTAGTGCGCTTGTCTATATCATTGTTGCGCTTGCAAGTGTTCAATCCTGCTTTGGCGTAAGGCTGCACCAATAGCGGGGCCTTTAAGGTCTGGCGCAATGTCAGTCATGCCGACAGCGTGAAAGCTGTTTAGTGCTAACATCATTTGGCGATGCTGTGTTGCTAGCTGTAACACATGACTGCACACGAGCAGTTGAGAGAGCTTATCGGGTTCCTTATGCGCACCGCAGGCTTGGATTAGGTCGATTTTTTCAGCCGCATTTAGACTGTTTATTGTGCTTAGTTTTTCAGCTTGCTGAGCGAATAAAGTCGCGAACTGAGTATGTATTTTTGGGACTTTGGCTTTATTACCGATAGCGTTAATATTTTTTATAGGGGTTGATACGTTAGACGTAGACTCAGAGTTTTCGCTATTAAATAGTGATGAAGACAGGCTAGTCATTAGTAGCGCCCAGCGCTGCGATAAATTCAAATGCATCTGTCCCGCAAAGTATAATGCAGTCTGCACTGTTTCTCTTATTTGGACATTGTCCCAAGCATGATGCAAAGGCGTGAAATACTCTGTGAGTGCACCAATTTCAAATAGTTTTTGCCAATAGACTTGCGGTGATAGCTGCATAGTCGCACGGCTTGACTCTTGCCAGATACGCTCGGCGCTCAAGTGAGCCAGCTCTCCTGTATCAACCAATTGACGCATCAGCGTTAAAGTGTCATCCGCGATGGTAAAGCCAAAATCGTAGTAACGGCTATAGAAGCGTACTGTTCGAAGTACACGTAATGGGTCTTCATTAAAAGCACTGGACACATGACGCAATGTCTTACTTTTTAAGTCTTGTAGTCCGCCATAGTAGTCGATGACCTGTCCGTCAATAGGGGTGTCATCAGTCAAGCTAGTAACTTCGATTGCCATCGCGTTGATGGTTAAATCACGACGGCGCAAATCATCCTCTAGACTAACATCAGGGCTGGTATGTACGCTAAAGCCTTTGTAGCCTGAGCCTTGCTTGCGCTCTGTACGTGCCAACGCATACTCTTCATGACTGGTCGGATGCAAAAACACCGGAAAATCAGCACCGACTTGTTGAAACCCTGCATCAATCATCTCTGCCACAGTAGCGCCAACGACGACGAAGTCCTTGTCCTTGATAGGACGCTTGAGCAGTCGATCGCGTACAGCACCGCCTACGAGGTAAATTTGCATAGAAGCCTCTTCTTATTATTGAGCTTTATATCACTATCTCAATTTTTATGAATCAAAAAAACAGCCAATGCTCTATAAGTTGCATTGACTGGTTTTAGTATAGCAGAAGGGCTCTGTCAATGGATGACAGAGCCCTTCTTAATATAGTCAATCCTCTATAAATTGGGTCCGGTGTTAGCCACGTTCAGTCTACTACTCGTAGTACTTTCACTCGGCTTCCTGGTATCCAAATTATATTGAACCGATATAGTGCATTCATACTGGGTATGATGTATGACTATTTTTCATTTTCTAGGTCTTGTGCTTCAGTGACGGTCAATGCAGTCATGTTGACAATACCACGTGCTGTCGCTGATGGCGTCAAAATGTGTACCGGCTTATTAGTACCTAATAGGATAGGGCCAATAGAAGCACTGCCAGTCGCTGTTTTAAGCAGGTTGAAAGCGATATTTGAGGCATCAAGGGTTGGCAAGATAAGCAGGTTCGCTGCACCTTTCAATGGGCTTGATGGCATATCGTTTAGACGAATATTTTCGTTAAGCGCGGCATCACCTTGCATTTCGCCTTCAAATTCAAAGTCGACATTCATATTTGTTAATAGTTCATGAACCTTGCGCATTTTGACAGCGCTGGCACGATCTGAAGCACCAAAGTTAGAATGAGACACTAGCGCGACGCGTGGCGTAATACCAAAGCGACGTAGCTGATCCGTTGCCAAGACAGTCATTTCAGCCAATTGCTCAGCTGTTGGGTCTTCATGGACATAAGTATCAGCGATAAAGATATTACGATCTTGCATGAGTACCGCATTCATCGCATAGAAGTCGTTCATACCTTGTTTTTTGCCAATGACGCTTTCGACATATTTCAGATGCAATTGGTAATGACCAAATGTACCACATACCATCCCATCCGCCGCACCATTTTCAACCAGCAAAGAACCAATCAAAGTCGTCTTACGGCGAACATCACGACGAGCAAGCTCAATGCTTACACCGCGGCGTTTGTTCTTCTCATAGTAGCCCTGCCAGTAGTCTTTGTAGCGAGGATCGTCATCAACGTTGACGATGGTTATATTTTCGCCAGCTTTTAGGCGTAGGCCTAGCTTTTTGATGTTGGCTTCGATAACTGAAGGACGACCAACCAAGATAGGTTGTGCTAACTTCTCATCAACGACAACTTGCACAGCGAGCAAGATGTTGTTGTCTTCACCTTCACAGTACACGATACGTTTTGGATCGGCTTTAGCACGAGCAAAGATTGGCTTCATGACAAACGCGGAGTTATAAACAAACTCAGACAGACGCTGACGATAGGCTTGCATGTCATCGATCGGTAGCGTGGCAACGCCTGAATCCATCGCTGCTTTAGCTACAGCTGACGCGATTTCAATGATTAGATTTGGCTCTAGAGGGCCTGGGATTAAGTAGTCACGACCAAAACTCTGCATCTTTTCGATATTTCTAGCGCTGGTAGTTGGAGTGGCTTCGACGTGTGCCATCGCAGCGATTGCTTTTACGCAAGCGACTTTCATCTCTTCGTTAACAGTGGTTGCACCAACATCCAATGCGCCGCGGAAGATATACGGGAAGCATAGCGCGTTGTTTACTTGGTTTGGATAGTCTGAACGACCAGTTGCCATGATGACGTCTGGACGTACCGCATGTGCCAATTCTGGCATGATTTCAGGTGTTGGGTTGGCAAGTGCAAAGACGATAGGGTCTTTTGCCATACGGCGAACCATATCTTCTGATAGTGTACCTGGCATTGATAAGCCTAGGAACATATCGACATCGTCCATGACTTCTTCGATAGAAGTAGCTGTAATATCACGAGCATAACGCTGTTTGGTTTCATCAAGGTTTTCACGGCTAGTACTGATGATACCGCGTGAGTCTGAAACAATAATATTGTTCTTATTAACACCAAGTGCGCAAATGATATCTAGGCAAGAAATGGCTGCTGCGCCTGCGCCTGAACAAACAATTTTAATCTCTTCGATTTTTTTGCCAGTAATCAACAAAGCATTTAGCATGGCTGCAGCAACGATGATTGACGTACCATGTTGGTCATCATGGAACACAGGAATGTTCATGCGCTCACGTAGTACGCGCTCGATTTTGAAACATTCTGGTGCTTTGATGTCTTCTAGGTTGATACCACCAAAGGTAGGCTCAAGCGAGGCAACCGCTTCGATGAACTTATCTGGATCATTTTGAGCAATTTCAATATCAAAAACGTCGATACCTGCGAACTTCTTAAATAGAACGCCTTTACCTTCCATGACTGGCTTCGATGCCAATGGACCGATATTACCCAGACCCAATACAGCAGTACCGTTAGTGATAACACCAACTAGGTTGTTACGTGCCGTGTATTTAGACGCAAGTTTTGGATCTCTTTGGATCTCAAGACAAGGTACAGCAACGCCTGGAGAGTAGGCGAGTGCTAAATCACGTTGGTTGGCTAGCTGCTTAGTAGGGGTTACCGAAATTTTACCTGGGCGTGGAAACTCATGGTAATGTAAGGCAGCTTGTTCAAACTGCTCTTTTTCTGTACTGAGGTTATCCGTATTCGAAGTGGTATCGTCATTCATAATAATTGCCATGGTTGGAATAAATTGGAATAAATTAAATGGTGATAAAAAACAACGTCTAACCCTCCAAAGATCATTGAATGATAATAATTGAAAGGGATAAAGACGTTAAACGACTCACGACCATCAGAATCATGGTCGACGATCAAAGATCAGGTCAAAAAAGCAAACCAGCTAAAATATTCATTCTAGCATTATTGCCAATTCACTGCCTAGTCAACAACGGTGAATTGTGCGAATAATATAATAAAATGATATTCGTTATTTATCTCGTTGATAATGCCAAAAAATGCGGTTAGATATCAACCTTAATTTCATAATATTTCAAAATATTACAGAATTGAAAGGTACTAAGACGGGCAACTACTAAGACGAACAACTAATAGGCATCTGCGGTGTATCAGGCGCAGGCGCATTACTATCTAGATCATTAGCGATATCTTGCACGCTATAAGGATTGGCTAATAAACGAAACACTCGATCAACCTCTTCAAACTGACCTTGCTCTGCGGCAGTAATTGCACGCTGCGCCATGCCATTACGAAGGACATAAACAGGATTGTTGGTTGTCATGTCATCAACTGCCTGCTCAAGTGACAGCTGCTCGATCTGTGCCAGATAACGTGCTGACCAGTCTTGCCATACTTGCTGCGCATCACTGTTCAATTCAGTGGTCATATCAGTGGTCATAGTAGCCAGTAGCTTTTGCTCATAAGGATGATCTGCTGGTGCGACCAAACCGAGTAGGGCGCGGAAGCTATTAGTGTAGTCAAGCAAGTTGTCTTCTAATAGTGTCAACCATTCAAAGGCTAAGCTGAGACTCTCTCTTTGATGCGGTAAGCCAAGCTTGCGGCACAGACCTTGCTGATAGTGCTGCATAAAGGTTGCTTCGTAAGGCGCTAAACACTCAGCAAGAGTCTCACGGGTGACGCCTTCTAGGCGCATAAAGTGTGGCAGCCAAACGTTTAGGTTCCAATGCCCGATAGCAGGTTGATTCTGATAAGCGTAGCGACCCGTATGGTCTGAGTGATTATTAATCCATGCAGGATTAAAGCGCTCCATAAAGCCAAACGGCCCGAAGTCCAAAGTACTGCCTGTGATAGATAAGTTATCTGTGTTCATCACACCATGAGCAAAGCCAATCAATTGCCAATCAGCAATCATACGGGCCGTACGCTCGACCACTGCGGTCAAAAACGCCAAGACAGGCGCTTCGCTATCACGGCACTCTGGATAATAAGTGTCAATCATATAGTCGGTGAACTCACCCAGTACATCAGGGGCGAAGCTGGCAATCCACTCGACATGACCGAGACGAATATGACTATCAGCCACACGCATCAACGCTGCACCTGCCTCAATACGCTCACGGCGTACCCTCGTATCAGAGACCACAAAGCCCAATGCGTTAGAGGAGGCGATGCCAAGCTGCGTCAATGCATGACCGCATAGATACTCACGAATGGTACTGCGCAAGACTGCGCGCCCATCACCCATGCGTGAATAGGGCGTCAAGCCAGCACCCTTGAGATGCAAGTCTTGTGGCTGTCCATCAACATCGAGTACCTGCGCCATTAGCAAACCGCGTCCGTCACCCAATTGCCCAGCCCATTGTCCAAACTGGTGACCAGCATATGCCATCGATAGTGGTTTAAAATCAGCTGGCAAGTATAGACCGCCCAATATCTCAACCCAATTGGTCATCAGGTCCTCGTCGTTTGCCCAACCTAACTGCTGTGCAACTTGAGTGTTGAAGTGACCGGCACGAGGATTGTCTAGTGGCGTCGGTGGCTGCTCATGATAAAGGCGCGTGTCTAGGTTGACGTAAGTGTTTTGATAACGCATACAGGCCGTTTCCATTAAAATATAAAAGTGAGAATGTCACTATAGCATAGCTCTCATATGGCATCGTTGCACTCTGTCCGTCTCTTGTAATATCTGGACAAAAAATAAATTTTTCGGTCTTTAATTAACTGAATATGATGGATGAGATGGTTATTGTTTTTGGATTAGAGAAAGCAATGGTTCAGCCAATGTATTTGACCATTTATTATGATAATAAAATCATTAGAAGTAGCTGTAATGACATAATCGATAAAGTATAAGCAAAAAAATCCCCCTATCTAGGACGGATAGGGGGATGGAGAAGCTTCAAAATTATAAAATAAATCAGAGGTTAATTAAGCCGCTTTTTCGTTCGCGCCAATAGAGCGGAAAGCAGTTTTTAGATTGCTGTTATGCTCAAGGATTTTCTGTTCAATTTTCGCATAATCATGCTTTAGCTTATCATCAACTTCACGTAAGCGATCAGCACATTCTATTTTTTTCATTTCAATAGTTTGAGCTTTCAGTGATTGCCATTCTTCGACAGTTTGTTTAAATGCATCGTATTCAAACTTAATGCGGTCTTGGAAGCTCTTCATCGCATGAGGAAGATCAAGCCCAGTGCTTGTGGCTGTATCGATCTGCTGTTGTGCTGCTTTGAACTGCATTTGCACTTCGGCATGCTTAATAGTCGTATCATCAACAGTACGCAAATCCGTCGTTAAACCGATTTTTGATAAACCAGCAATCAACCATTTTGTTGGATCATATTGCCACCATTTCACGCCATTACGATAATCATACTGGAAGAAATGATGATAGTTATGATAACCCTCGCCCCACGTAAAGATAGCTAAGAAAAAGTTATCACGAGCACTATTAGTATCCGTATAAGGACGTGTACCAAACATATGACATAGTGAATTGATGAAGAAGGTGAAGTGATGAGTTAATACCAAGCGCAGCAAACCAGCGATCAGTAAAGTACCCCAAACATCACCAATGAGCCAACCAATAGCAGCAACCATACCAACATTCATGGCAACTACCCACAAACCATAATATTTATGCTGAATCTGTAAGACTCTGTCTTTGGTCAAATCAGGAATGTTTTTATAATCAAATTTACCGCTAGGGTAGTTGCGTAGCATCCAACCAATATGGCTGAACCAAAAACCACGCTGTGCTGAATATGGATCGTCCAAACGATCATCTACATGACGATGGTGAGTACGATGTCCAGAAACCCAATCAAACGCTGAGCCTTGTACGGCTAAGGTTGAACCTAACAATAAAAAGTTTTTGACAATAGGGTGCGCTTTGTAAGCACGGTGCGATAGCAGACGATGGTAACCCGCCGTGATACTGATACCTGTCCATACCATAAAGGCACCAAACACACCCCAAACAGGAGCGCTAACTTCATGAGTCCATAGATACCATGGCGTAATCACAGCAGCAGCAATTGGCGTCGCTACTAAAATAGCCGCTGGAATCCAGTTAATTGGTGCTTTGGTAAATTCAAACTCACGCATATCAATGCTTTGCTCTTGCGCAGAAAGATCCGCTTGCTCAGAAGCTTTCGCATAATTGCGTTTTGCAACAGGCTGCTCATCAAGCGCCATTTGCGCTTTTTTCTCATCGAAACGAGTTTTAAAACGCGTTACTTGAGTGCTGGCGGTCTTTACAAGCGTATCACCAGATTTGATAGCGAAACGTAAGCCTTTAAGCGGTAAGCCAAGTGCTTTTTTTGCAATCATATAATATCCCTAACGGTATTAATTTAAGCCACCATAGTACCTTAAAAAGCGTGTAAAGTGAACACTTATACACTATAAAAATATTGCTAAATAACAATAACTTGTATGGATTATAGAATGTATTGATCAAAAATACGAGTGACTTATCAGACATGAAGGAGAAGTGTAACAAGAAGGGTAGATATGTAGGAAAGAATGCGTTTATCGAAAAAATGATTAAATATCAAAAAAGTACGGATAACTCGGTCAAGGCAACAGCAAATGACTTGGAAAATCCGTAATGATGACATCGGTCTGCCATTTGATGAGCTGCTCAATGGTGGGAATATCATTAACCGTCCAAGCACTTACGGGCAATCCATAACGGTGGCTATGCTTGATGACGGCTTGGGTCAAAAGCGGATAATGAATGCCCAGTTGAATACAACCGAGTTGCAATGCGGTATTGGTCGCGCTTGCCAACGCTTCTGGCGTACGAATAAGCAAGCCGCGAGGCATATGAGATAATAGTTTGTGACGTTGTAAACGGTTGTGTAACTCGACATCGAAGCTCGTCAACACAACTGGTAAGCTGGCAAGAGGTGTATCAATAAATGCCTGCCGAAGCGCTGCAATCAATACTGCATAATTGGTACGGCTATGCGTTTTAATTTCAAGCTCAATAACGTTAAACCCGCTAAGCGCAGGTGCCATGCTCGCCAATGTCATAATAGGTTGGCCAAACTGCAATTGGCACTGAATCTCAGTCAGTTTTAACTGATCAATACGTGATTGCCGACCGCACATACGCTCTAAATCATCGTCATGGAATACGATTAAGTGACCGTCAGCGTTTAGTTGTATATCAAACTCTACGCCTGCTAAGCCTCTTGACTTGAGGTTTTGAGAGTATTGAAAGCCTGAAAAAGTATTTTCTAACGCCTCACCGCGTGCGCCTCGATGACCTAATAACAACGTATCTCTAAAATTTATCATATGCACCAATTATCGATGATTTTTATGCCCAATCATATAGCGTCATATCAACGACGTCTAACAAAAACTGCGATGCAATCCGTACTTTTTTGAATATGACTTTTTAGAGTCCAAATCTGCGAATGTTTGTTATGTTTTTGCAACCAAACGCAGGTTTTTTCCACAATGAGGGGCACTATTTGTATATCCATGGGCTACACTAATGACCATTTGATTTAAACACCGTATAATGATGTGGTTTTTATATCTGTAGCAGCTAGCGTTGCGATTTGAATGTTGAACACTGTCAGTCAGTGGCGGTACGAACCTGTAAATTGGGAGTAGAGTTAGTATGAGCGTAGCAAATATAAGTTTGAGCAAGTGGCATAAAGTTGCTGGGATTGGATTGGTATGTGGTTTGGCGCTTGCAGGCTGTGATCGCTCAGATAAAGAAGACACTGCTGAGCAGGCAGAGCTAACAGAACAAGAGACTGTCGATGCTGAAAATATCGTTGCGCCTGCGATCAGCTGTGATGATCCTATGGTGCAAGATCGCCTTAAGTCAGCTCTGAAAAATACGCTCAATCAACAAGCACAGTCATTGGCTGCCAGTTATGCAAATGATGCTGAAATCAGTTTGGCAAACGGTGTGGTTAGCGAAAAAACCAATGGCGTTGTCATTGACGTCCAAAACGCTGCTATCTTGCAACAAGCCAATGAAAACGGTATGACCACTTGTCAAGCAAGTGTCAGCATGACGCTACCAAGTGAAGACTTGTATCAAGCCAGTCAGGTACAAGCGGCCAATAATCAGCCAAGTCTACAATCGCGTTTAGCGCAAGACAATATCCGTATCAATAACAATATGCTCGTTGATGACGCGTTTACTTACATCGTCGGTACTCAAGGCAGTCAAGTGCGTACGCGTATTGCAGGTCAGCCTGCTTTGATTACTGTTGTTGCAGATGTGATGGCAGGTTCTGTATTTAAAACTGCAATGGATGAGCAACGCGCCCAACGTGCTGCTGAGCGCCGTGCAACGCAGAACAACGATACTACTCAAACAGCGCCAATCCGTCAGCCAAGAACCGTAACGCCAGTTGAGCCAATTCGCCCAACTGAACCTACGCCGCCGCCAACCATCAATAAGCCTGCTGAGAGTCAGAACAGTTCGACTGCAAACACCCAAGCAGCTGCTGCCGAGCCTAGTAAGCCCGCCACGCCAAAAGCCGTACCTAAAGATGAAACCATCGATATGGTGATCATTGAAGACAACAGCGCGACTTATTAATTGGTCATTGTAATAAGAGATAGCGATATCCAGTAGAGCGAATTGCTATCGCTGAATAACAAAAAACCCCGCGACATGATTGTTGCGGGGTTTTTGCGTTTCAGCTATTTATTGTCAAATACTTAGTTTGTATTATTGACTGTCAGTGAACGTTTTCAATGCTTGACTGTCCCACAACACCTCAGAGACTTTTTCTGGGTCTGTACAAAAGCGTGCAGCGACAAATAACCAATCAGATAAGCGATTAATAAAGCTGACGGCAGTACTGCGAATCGCTTGTGGACGCTGCTGCTGCAAGATCACGGCTTGGCGTTCAGCACGGCGACATACACTACGCGCCACGTGTAATTGACTCACCAATATAGAACCTGTCGGCAAAATAAAGTCTTTTAGCGGTGGCAATGTGGCATTCATCATATCTATTTGCTGCTCTAACCATTCAATATGAGTGGCATTAACCCCTTCATACTCTGGCATAGCAAGCTCGCCGCCTATATTGAATAACAGGTGCTGAATGATGACCAAGGCTTCAGAGAACTCTTTCTCTATAGATTGCCCTTTATTGTGCTTTAGTTGCGCACGTACCAAGCCGATATGTGAGTTGAGCTCGTCGATGTCACCCATGACGCTAAATAGATCGTCCGCTTTGCTAAGGCGGCTGCCATCAGCCATACCAGTGCTGCCGTCATCTCCAGTACGTGTGTATATTTTGCTTAAGCGATTGCCCATCTTTACATCCTTAAACGATTTTTATGATTGAATAGCGTTAGTTGCACGCTCATTGTAGTATTTTACGCCTGTTTTCGCTAAGATAATGGGTTACGTTTTATATCACGACGTTTTTTGGTCTGAATTTTTATTTTTTTGATTTATAGTCATGGTCGTTGGTATGGCTTATTCACACACGGCGGCTGAGATTTCACATTTCTTTATTTTATTTACGTTACAAGGCTTTTTTACTATGACCACACCACTTGCAGATGCGATGTCCCAACTTGCCATTTACGATTCATTGACTGGCAGCAAGCGTCAGTTTGTACCACTCAAAGCAGGGCAGGTTGGTATGTATGTGTGCGGCATGACCGTTTATGACTATTGTCATATTGGTCATGCGCGAGTGATGGTCGGTTTTGATATGGCCGTTCGTTGGTTGGCACGTTTAGGTTACGACGTGAATTACGTACGTAATATCACTGATATCGATGATAAAATCATTGCCCGTGCCGCTGAAAACCGTGAAGAGATTGGTACATTGACGCAGCGTTTTATTGAAGCGATGCATGAAGACGCGACTGCCCTTGGTTGTGAGATGCCAAATGCTGAGCCACGTGCGACTGATCATATCGATGATATGCAGGATATGATTGAGACATTAGTCACTGGCAACTACGCGTACGCAGGCGACAACGGTGATGTCTATTATGCCGTCGATAGCTTTGACGGTTATGGCAAATTATCTAAGCGCAATCTAGACGATATGCAGGCAGGTTCGCGAGTCGAAGTTGAAAATGATAAACGCAATCCATTTGACTTTGTACTATGGAAAGCTGCAAAACCTGACGAGCCGCAGTGGGCATCACCATGGGGTCAAGGGCGTCCAGGCTGGCATATTGAATGTTCAGCGATGTCGACTAAGTGCTTGGGTAGCACCTTTGATATTCATGGCGGTGGTCATGACTTACAGTTCCCGCATCACGAAAATGAAATCGCGCAGTCTGAGGCAGCAACTGGTTGTGAGTATGCACGCAACTGGATGCATGTTGGTTTTATCAATGTCGATGGCGAAAAAATGTCTAAATCATTGGGTAACTTTTTTACCATTCGCGATGTCATGGCAAAGTACTTGCCCGAAACGGTGCGTTTTTTCTTATTATCGAGCCATTATCGCAGCCAAGTTAACTTCTCTGATAGTGCCTTAGATGAAGCGCATAATAGCCTAAGCAGACTATATAATGCACTAAAATTGGCTGAGCAGCAAAAAGGACAGTCAATCGTAATCAACGAAGACTTAGTGGCTGAAGCTTACAATAGCGCGGTTGGACAAGACTTCATCAAGGCGATGAATGACGACTTCAATAGCTCGACGGCCATTAGCGTCTTATTTGGATTGGCTCGCGATATCAATAAAACCATTAAAACGGAAGACGTCGATACCGCATGGCAATTAGCCCAGCAACTAAAAGCATTGGCACAAGTATTAAATATTTTACAGCAGCCAGTGCAGCAGTTTTTGCAAGCAGTGACTGGTGAACAGGCAGAAGATGGTCTAACGGATGCGGTTATTGATGGTTTAATTATCGAACGTGCAGAGTCTAAAGCCAACAAAAACTTTGCTCGTGCTGATGAGATACGTGAGCAACTAAAAGAGGCGGGTATTGAGCTAGAAGATAGCCGTGCTGGCACCACATGGCGCCGCGCTTAAAATAATGTTTGCCGTCTATATGGTAAATAGCTACAAATCTCGTAATAAATTAAGTCAGCTTTAGGCTGGCTTTTTTTTGCTTACTGAATTAGGTTAAAGCAGCAGCGATATATTTTTTATACTTTCCTTTTGTAGACTGATGGCTTTGAAAACATGAATACACTTAAAGACAATCCTATGAACCATCATTGTGCCGTTTTGCGCTCAGATGATAATCATCAAGTAGATGTAGAGAAAAGTCGTTTTCAAAGCCATGTGCTGCAAGTATTGTTGGGCTTTTTGATTGTCGCTATAAATGTCATCTATTCACCCGCTTATGCAGCAAATAGTGAAAATGAACAGAGCACGAGCGAGCCAGAAAAACAAACGCCTAGTAAGCCTGATAGTTTTTCTGAATATGCCGCTCAGCAAGTCAATGCGCTTAAAGATGAAAGTGTTAGTATTTCTGGTATTACTGAAGAGATCTTTGATCCTACTGAACGTAACGCAGTAGAGCAGGCAGGCAGGCTACAAGGGGATACGGCACTGACCGGAGAATATAGTGAGAGCTACTATATTCTCGATAAACTAAATGCAGGGTTGCCACCGTTATCTGAGCCAGCTAACTTAGAAACACCGCTTGCAGCCTTAGAGTTTTTTCAATCAGCATTAATGAAACAGCAGTATGATTTGGCCGCTTACGCGCTAAACATGAATTTGATTGATGAAAAAAGTCAACGTAGCCGTGCGCTTGATCTCACAAAGCGACTGGATTTCTTATTATCTGAAAAAGAGCTCTATGTATTCGACGATATGCCAGATCGTCCCGATGGCTTAATTGAACCACCGCTTGGTAATAATAGCAGTGTCATGGGTATTGCTAGACGCTCTATTCAGCTTGGCTATGTTGACTATCGCGAGCGCCGTGTTCCTATTTATTTGCAACGAGTACGAGTAGGGGATGAAGCCCCTGTCTGGGTATTTTCGGCGCAGACAGTAGGCAATATTGATAATCTCTATGAGCAGTATCATCCAGCCGAGTTCGAGCGTTATTTGCCCACTTGGTTAAAGCTAAAGTTTTTTGGAATTGCGCTATGGGAATTCTCAGCGCTGATATTGTTCTTTTTATTAACCATGGGGATGGGTTGGCTACTGAGTAAAGGTACTGCAAAAATCATCAATCATTATATCGATGAAGAAAAATACAGCGTGTATGTTGGCAGTACCAATGGCGTCGCCGATTTGGTTAGCAAGCTAACAGTACCATTAACCTTTACCATCAGTTTTTCACTGGTTTTTACCTTGGTTTCTGGTGGTTTTCCTTATTTAGATGCAGTCGCCTCATCTACTCGTCCATTGATTTGGATTGGACTGGTATTTAGTACCATGTGGTTAGGCATTCGTATCATTAACTTTTTTGCCAATCGCTATCAAGACATGCAGATTGAAAATTTGGCTGCAGAGCATTTCGATAAAGAACGTCGCCGCCGTACTTATGTATCAATATTTCGCCGTGTGTTTATTTTCGCGATGATTTTGGGAAGCTTCTGGATAGGTCTTAGTGAATTTGCAAATATGGAAGGCCTTGGCAAAACTTTATTGACTTCAGCGGGTATTGCAGGTGTGGTTATCGGTATTGCGGCACAGCCAATATTAGGGAATATCATCGCTGGTGTACAGGTAGCAGTGACGCAGCCAGTGCGAATCGGCGATAGTGTGATAATGGACGGTAATTTTAGTACGGTTGAAGACCTGCGTTACACGTATGCCGTGTTAAAAACATGGGATGAGCGTCGCTTGATCGTGCCAATGCGTGAGCTAATCACTGAACGAGTGGAAAACTGGTCGCATACAGAAGTTCATCAGACCTGTCCTGTGTTTTTGTATATTGATTATGGCGCAGATATCGACGCTATCCGAGAGGCATTTATATCGATGGTCAAGGACAATAAGCTTTGGGATAATAAAACAGAACCCGAAATGTATGTAGTAGATGTGACCGAAAACACTATTCAATTGCGTGGCGCTGTTTCATCAGTAGGGCCTATAGAAGCATGGACGCTGGCCTGTGAGATACGGGAGCAAATGCTTGGCTACCTGCATGCGCAGCAGAACAAATATCTACCTACAGAGCGTTTTACGTTAACAAAAGGCGAATAGGATTCAGGAGTAACAATGGGCTTTGCGAGCTTGATTAGCTTTAAAAGCGAGTTATTAATGGTTTGAAGCATGATTGTCATCGATAAAGACGCACTTGTGTAAAATAATCTGACAAATATAGTGTGTCAGCGAGGCGCTTATTTGTTATAATGTGGCGTTATTTTTATAGGATAACTGAGTGGTTGGCGATGAGTCGGCACTGTGCATACAGATGCAATGATTGATACGCTTAACCCTGAGCTCCTACCCATCAAAATAACCACCACTAGGGGTCTGTATGTTGCGAATTGTCGATGAAGCCTTAACCTTTGATGACGTTTTATTATTACCAGCCTATTCTGAAGTTCTGCCAAAAACTGCTGATCTGTCTACTCGTTTGACCAAAAACATCACACTTAATCTTCCGCTAATCTCTGCGGCGATGGATACGGTGACTGAGTCTGAAATGGCTATCACTATGGCACAGCTTGGTGGCATGGGTATTTTGCATAAGAGCATGGACATCGAGAAGCAGGCCACACAAGTACGCCGTGTCAAAAAATTTGAAGCGGGTACCGTCGTTGACCCTATCACTGTGCATCCAGAGATGACCATCGGTGAATTGCTGCGTTTGACTCAAGATAATAATATCTCAGGTGTGCCTGTGGTCGAAAAAGGCACAGATAACGTTGTGGGTATTGTTACTCATAGAGATTGGCGTTTTGAGACCAATTTGTCATTGCCAGTTAGTCAGATTATGACGCCTAAAGAGCAGCTAGTAACTGTGCATGAAGGTGAAAGCAACGAAAATATCAAAAGATTGTTGCATGAGCATCGCATCGAAAAAGTCATCGTTATTGACGATAACTTCCGCCTGCGTGGTTTGATTACTGTTAATGATTTTGCCAAAGCTGAAAACAATCCAAATGCGTGTAAAGACGAGCAAGGTCGCCTACGTGTTGGCGCAGCTGTTGGTACTGGTGCTGATACGCAAGCACGCGTTGAAGCATTAATCGCCGCTGATGTCGACGTTATCGTTGTTGATACGGCGCACGGTCACTCAAAAGGCGTGATTGATAAGGTTTCTTGGATTAAGAAAAACTACCCACACGTACAAGTAATCGGTGGCAACATCGCAACAGGTGAGGCAGCAATCGCTTTACGTGACGCAGGTGCTGATGCAGTAAAAGTAGGTATCGGCCCTGGTTCTATCTGTACCACACGTATTATTGCAGGTATCGGTGTGCCACAAATATCAGCCATTGATAATGTTGCTAGTGCTTTAAAAGATAGCATTCCATTGATTGCTGACGGTGGTATCCGCTACTCAGGCGATATGGCAAAAGCAATCGCTGCAGGTGCATCATGCATTATGGTTGGTTCACTCATGGCTGGTACTGAAGAAGCACCAGGTGAAGTTGAGCTGTTCCAAGGTCGCTACTATAAAGCGTATCGCGGTATGGGTAGTTTGGGTGCAATGTCAGGATCAAACGGTTCTTCAGATCGCTACTTCCAAGATGCAAAAGATGGCGTAGAGAAGCTAGTACCAGAAGGTATCGAAGGCCGTGTTCCTTATAAAGGACCAGTTGCGGGTATCGTTAATCAGCTGGTTGGTGGCTTACGTTCATCAATGGGTTATACGGGCTCTGCCACGATTGAAGATATGCGTACCAATCCGCAGTTTATCAAAGTAACCTCAGCGGGTATGAAAGAGTCGCATGTGCATGATGTGCAAATCACTAAAGAAGCACCGAACTATCGAGTAAACTAGATCGTTCCGTGAAATACTTCTCTTTTATAGTTTTAAAATGTATTGATGTTAGCTGAGACGTAAGGCTGCAGCGAGCTTAAGATACAAACAGCCAACAATGCTATGTTATTGTTGGCTGTTTTTTTTGTAAAATACAGAAACAGATTATTACAACAATAGTATTGCCTGCGTATACGTTTGGCCTTTTATTTTTTTGACTTGAGGAACACATAATGAGCTATTTTGGCACTGATGGAATTCGCGGAAAATTTGGTGAATTACCAATTACACCAGACTTTATTTTAAAACTAGGCTATGTCACTGGGCTTGTCCTCATAGAAAAAAATGAAAATCCTACGCGTAAGCCAAGTGTGGTGATTGGTAAAGATACGCGTCTGTCAGGCTATGTGATAGAGGGAGCATTACAAGCAGGTTTTAATGCGGCTGGTGTTGATGTTTATATGCTTGGTCCATTGCCGACTCCAGCGATTGCGCATTTGACCCGTAGTTTCAATGCAGATGCTGGCGTGGTTATCTCAGCCTCGCACAACCCTTATTACGATAATGGTATCAAGTTTTTCTCAGGTGACGGCAAAAAACTTACTGATGAGATGCAAACTGCAATCAATAATAAATTGACGGCAATTATGAACGACGTTGGTAATGACGTTGCTATGATGCCTATTCTTGATCCTGCAAATTTAGGTAAGAACAATCGTATTAATGATGCAAAAGGTCGCTATATTGAGTTTTGCAAAGGCAGCTTCCCTTATCAATATGACCTCAGTCATCTGACGGTAGTAGTGGATTGTGCCAATGGCGCAGGCTATAGCGTAGCACCTAGAGTGATGCGCGAGTTGGGGGCCAACGTGATTGCCATCAATAATACGCCAGACGGCATCAATATCAATGCTGAATGTGGTTCTACCCATCCTGAGAGCTTACAGAAGGCTGTGCTTGAGCATGACGCAGATGTTGGTATTGCGCTAGATGGTGATGGTGACCGTATCGTAATGGTTGATGAGACGGGTAAGCTAGTCGACGGCGATGGGATCTTATATGTGCTTGCTACCCAAGGTAAAACCAAAGCTGAAGGTGTTGTCGGCACACTCATGAGTAATATGGGATTAGAGCTGGCGCTAAAAGATGCAGACATTAAATTTACTCGCGCAAAGGTGGGTGATCGCTATGTGATGCAGGACTTAGAGGCCAATGGTTGGATATTGGGCGGTGAGCCATCTGGTCATATTCTCTGCTTGGACAAAAGTCGCACAGGGGACGCTATCATTGCTGGCTTGCAAGTACTGGCAGTCATGCAAGCCAGAGAGCGTGCGTTAAGTGAGCTTGTTGAAGGTTTTGAAGTGTTGCCGCAAAAGCTAGTCAATGTACGTTTGTCTCAAATGCAAGATCCATTCAAACATGAGGAGTTGGTTGCTGCTTTTGATAAAGCACAGGCAACGCTAGAGGGTCGTGGTCGTCTGTTGATACGTCAGTCAGGTACAGAGCCTATGATTCGCGTGATGGTAGAATCAGATGATGAAATAGAATGTGATGTAATGGCTAATGACTTAGCTGATCTTATAAAATCGGTACTAGGCTAATAGTATTTGAGGCAATAAGTGGCATTCAAGATAATGAATGGTATTTAAGACAACAACATTATAGTTTTCAAATAAGGAGTTGCCATGAGCATGGACTTTACCGACCAACGCCTCTCATACGAGAAAGGCGAGCTTGACCAACAGTCAGTACCAACGTCACCATTTGAGCTCTTTAAAGCTTGGATGAATGAAGCGTTAGCACAAAAGGTGCAAGAGCCTTATGCAATGAGTTTGGCAACATGTGGCGCAGACAATAAGCCTAGCGTCCGTATTGTGTTACTACGCGAGATTACTGAGACAGGTATTGTTTTCTATACCAATTATGAAAGCGCAAAAGGGCAGGATATAGCAGAAAATCCTAATGCCGAAGCGTTATTCTTTTGGCATGAGCTGGAGCGCCAAGTTCGTATCAGCGGTAGTATTGCTAAAATAGCTGCTGATAAATCGGCTGCTTATTTCCAAAAGCGTCCCCATGATAGTCAAGTAGGTGCTTGGGTTAGTCAACCGCAAAGTGGTGAAGTGGCCAATCGTGAAGTCATGGAGCAAACGTTTGAACAGCTTCAAGCGGCACATCCTGATAATACTGCCGTACCAACGCCAGAGTTTTGGGGTGGGTATGAAATTACGATTGAACAAATCGAGTTTTGGCAAGGTCGCGCCAATCGGATGCATGACCGAATTGTGTATGCGCAGAGTAGCGGCGACGACAGTGAAGTCAGTGAAGGCAATACAAGCTGGACAACCAAACGTTTATTACCATAGTTGCTGTAGTTTGAAGCTATAGATTATAGAAAACTAAAAAAGCCACTCTAAATCCAATTTCTTTGGTATCTAGAGTGGCTTTTTTACGTTGACTATTTACCTTGTTTGGCATTATTTTTTATTCAACCTTTCATTCAACCTTTCATTCAACCTTTCATTTAATATTGGTATCGACATCCACTGAGACTGACATGCCAGGGCGTAAGCGTGCCAGTTCAGGCTGGTTTTGATCTAAGTCGATGCGTACAGGAATACGTTGAGCAATTTTTATGTAGTTACCTGTCGCAGGGTTGGCTGCAGCAGCACTAAACTCGCTACCAGTCGCTGGCGAGATATTACTCACGTGCCCCGTAAATTTGGCGCCGCCAAGCGCATCGACATGAATGGTCGCAGGCTCACCGATTGCCATATTGGCTATTTGAGTTTCCTTAAAGTTTGCAATAATCCAAATGCCTTTTGGCACAATATACATAAGCTGCGTACCAGCGCTAACGTATTGACCTTCTTTGACACTGACTTGGCTTAGCTGGCCAGATTCAGGCGCAGTGATGATAGTATTGTCTAGATTGATTTGCGCTTGTTTGACGCCTGCTTCAGCATTTTTGATATTTGCGTCCAGCGATGAGCGACTGCCGCTAGTCTTTTCACGGTTTTCTTGGGCGGCCTGTAAATTTGCTTCTGCCTGCTGTACACCTGCTTGTGCTTGAGCCAATTGTGCCTTGATATGAGCAACTTCTGCTTTCGATACTGCACCAATAGCATCTAAACCTTGATAACGGTTTACATCTTCACGCGCGCTTTCTACATTGATTTTGGCACTATATAAATCAGCCCTACGTGCTTCGATTTGTGCTTGGCTAGTTTGCGTGTCTTGGTCATTGGTAGAGCGGTTGGTAAGAGCTACTTCGGTATTCGCTTGTGCCTGATCGAGCTGCTGCTGAAAGGTTCGATCGTCTATCTTTATGAGTAAGTCACCTGCTTTTACATTGGCAAAGTCCTGCACAGCTACTTTGGTGACATAACCAGAAACCTGCGGGCTAATAATAGTTGTCTGACCTTTGACAAAAGCATTATTGGTTTGTTGTACCGTTGGGGTGAACGGTGGGAGTTTCCATGCATACAAAATCAATGCCACGCCAATGACAATCAATAAAATTAATAAGCCTAAGTTTAGATAGGATTTTTTCTTAGGCGACCAACCAGTAGTATCGGGTATTGGCTCTTTTGGCGGCATTGGTGGTTCATTGCTGTCTGAACTGTTTTCTACATCACCTTTTGCTGTCTTAGTTGCTGATTGCGAAGAAGTTGCAGCAGACTTTTCTTTACTTATATCGGACGCTATAGGTGTGTCTGTTGCTGGAGCGCCAGTGGACGTCTGAGGTATTTGATTAAGCTCATTTGGTTTTTCTTGGCTCATGACGTGCTCCTAAATTTTCAATAAATATTAAAATAGACTGGCTATAAATGAATGGGGTGAAACATTATTAATAGAATAAACTGAGTTATTTTGACTCACGCATTTTTGCAATAACCGCAAGCTCTTTAGCAAGTGGATTGCGCTTGTGGTAACGGTTATAAAAATAATTGATCAATAAAATGATCGTAACGAAAGTAGCAAAACTGGCCATCAAAAAGAACAGATCGCTATAAGCGGAGACAGTTGCTTGGCGTTGAATCCCTTGCAAAACTTGGCTCATCGCGGCCACATTCGCTTGCGCTGTATCCGTCGTTTGATTTGATAATACACTGCGAGTACCAGCAATTTGAGCGCTAAACGTAGGATCACCCAAATTCAGTGAGCTGACCATATCTGCATAATGGACCTGTGTACGAATGGTCGTAAATGCCTGAATAGCCGCTGCACCTGCCAGTCCGCCAACTGTTTGGGAGATGCCAAAAATCACTGAAAAACTAATAATATACGCAGGGCCACTGCCAATAGCCCGCAAAAACCCTTCAAAAACCAAAGGCCCCATGAAATAGACTGCAGCAAAGGCAATCAAAAACTGGCTAAGATAAAACATATAGGGCGCTGAATTAATAGACACACCAACATCCATCCAAGACCCTAAGGCAATCAATGCCACTGCAAAAATAACAGGTCGGCGCAAATCCATCGCATTGGTACTAAAAATACTAATAATCAAAGCCAGTGCACTGGCGGCTATAATAACAGCATAAAAAGTAACCAGCTGATCGTTACCGTAGCCGAGGTTAGCGAGCAATCCTGCCGCTCCGACATTTTGCTCAGATAGCAAAATCCGCATGACAGCGCCAGTCACCATAAAGGCAATAATATTGCGGCTACGCATCCAGCGGACTTGTAACATTGGGTTTTTGCGATGTGTTTCAATCCATAGAGCGATGCCAATCCCAACAATAGCAATCATAAGTGGATAGACGAGCCAAGGCGTCGTCCACCATAAAATCCTACCTTGCACCAAAATTACAGCCAGTGCCGCCAAACCGCTCGCAAAAAAAGCAAAGCTTAAAAAATCGAGTTTCTCAAATACTTTTTCGGTATTACCTGGCGGTAACTCCAATATGTTAATCAGTCCAAAACAAATCAATGCTAAACCAAATTGAAATAAAAATAAATTCTCAAGCTGACCGTCGATGGCGAGATAGGGCGAGATGATTCGTGATAATGGAATACCAAACTGCACCAAGCCAAAACCCAATATTAAGCCACTGGTCCGCTTGACGGTTGGCATGCCTTGCAAACAGTAGAATAACCCTAAAATGGTCATGCCACTTGCCACCATACCACTAAGTCCCCTGGCGACAATCTCTAGGTAATAAGGCTCAATTCCTATATTAAGCGTATCTAATAAGTGACTACTGATTAGCCACTGTAAACTCGTGGCGGCCAACAAAAAGAACAGAGTGATTTTGCTAAAAAGTGACATACCAAACTGCTGGCGAATTTTGTACAGCAGAACGGTGATACAGGCATTGGTCATATTATAGCTAACAGATATCCAGCCACCTTCAGCTGGCGTTAAGCCCAGTTGACCCTGAATTTGAGTAAGATTTGCGACGAGTAGACCATTTTGGAAGCTGGCTGTGAGACCCACAAAAATCCCAATAAGCAAATAAAATACTTTACGGCGTGCTGGATGGTCAGGATTGGCTGGAGATCCCACCATTATTGGCTGTTCGTGGGGCTTAAACTGATATTCGTTACTCATGGGCGTACCACAATCTGTATAAGGAAATAGAGTGATATAGGACAGATGCCAGACGGGGAGTCAGGTCAGTGTAATTGGTATTTATAGCGTGAAAAGCCAGTCAACTCACTGATGGTATCTGAAAGATAACCCAAAAAATTCAGAAAGGATTTTATCATAACTTTTATCGTGCTTTTGTCATCGACACGTAATTCATGGATGGTGCTGAGCAATTTGTTTGGTTGCTCTATAGCTTAATGCTCTCATATGACATTGATGACTATAATTCGATGGTTACTCATGCAATCATAAAATAAAGCACGCATAAAAAACAGCTCTATACAGAGCTGTTTGTGTGTATCGGAAAATTGGTCTGTCAGTTATGATGCAATGCTAAACGGATTGGTCGTACTTAGCCTCTAGCTGCATAGCGCGCTGATAGCTATCGAGACTGGCAAGCGCTTCAGCATACTGCCTGATATTCGAGTAAGCGTCGAGTTTTTGACGCTTAGCGAGAATGATTAAGTCAAATGACAACATAAAGTCAGCACCACTTAGCTTATCACCCACAATGAACGACTTACCTTTAACCGAAGCATCCAGATATTCAAACAATCTGGTTTTTTCTGTATCGATATAGCCACTCAAAAACTCATTGTCATCAATGCCTGCTTTTTTGGTAAATAGCTCAAGCATTAATGGCAACATCAGCGAGCTTTCTGCAAAGTCAATCCACTGCAGATAATATCCATAATCTGAACTATCTGTAGCAGGGCGCAGACGCTCTGGCGCAAATCGTTCAATCAATAACTCTGTAATCGCACCGGACTCAGCGTAAGTCTGTCCATCCATCTCGATAACCGGAGATTTACCGAGTGGGTGAACTGCCTTCAGGGAATCTGGTGCCAAATGAGTTTTGGCATCGCGCTGATGACTGACCACTTCATAAGGCACGCCTAGCTCTTCTAAGAGCCAAAGCGTACGCAACGAACGTGACTGATTAAGGTGATGTAAGCGAATCATGATATTAACCTTTGAGCTTGTTGATCAAACGCGTAGCCGCTTCTTCTGAAGATGCTGGGTTTTGACCAGTGATCAATAAACCATCTTCCACGACAAACGATTCCCAATCGGCCGCTTTTTCATAGTTACCACCGTTGGCTTTCAAGACATCTTCTACTAAGAAAGGCACCACGTCTGTTAAGCCAGCCGCTTCTTCTTCTGAGTTGGTAAAGCCAGTAACGGTTTTACCTTTTACTAAGTACTCGCCATCAACTTTGACGCTTTTAAGCGCGCCAGGTGCATGACAAACAAAAGCAACAGGCTTGTCTTGCTTGACGAAATTCTCGATCAATTCGATAGAGTTCTTATCTACTGCCAAGTCCCACAATGGACCGTGACCACCTGGATAAAAGACTGAATCAAAATCTTCTACTTTCATGTCAGCAAGTTTCTTGGTATTGGCCAAGTGCTCTTGCGCCTCTTTGTCGTCTTTAAAACGCTTGGTATCTTTGGTTTGTGTATCTTCAGTATCGCTACTAGGATCTAGTGGTGGCTGACCACCTGCAGGAGACGCTAGAGTGACATTAGCACCCGCATCGAGAAACGCATAGTAAGGAGCTGCAAATTCTTCTAGCCAAAATCCTGTCTTTTTACCAGTATCGCCTAGACGGTCGTGTGAGGTTAGTACCATTAAAATATTCATAATTATCCTTATTTATTGTTTATGTGTTAGTAACTATTGTGTTAGTAACTATATAGCCAACAGTCATAAGTTTTCCGTTGCATCACTATCTGCTTTACTTAATTAGCCTAGTTTTACTTAATTAGCCCAAATGCACACAATGACTGTTAGCATTATTCCTGCTTTGTGAGCAACTGTCAGTAGTGATATTAGCAATTTATGTTGTTAAGTAGTTATTTACAACGATTGCTAACTGTCAGTAGCTGCTTAACTAGTCAATATTTAATCAATAACTAGTTAACGTCAGATACTTTGATTACAGTCTTACCAAAGTTATCACCGTTTAACATACTGACAAATGCATCTGGGGCATTCTCTAGACCGTCAGTAATGTGCTCTTTAGTTTTGACTTCGCCTGACTCCACCCATTTGCTCATGGTTTTCAAGAACTCTGGAAAGTGGTCGCCGTACTCTTCAAAGATAATGAAGCCTTTGATGGTGAGGCGGCGGCTTAAGATAAGGCCAGTCAATACGCTCAAACGATCTTTACCTTCAGGCAGTTCGGTCGCATTGTACTGGGCAACAAGGCCACAGACAGGAATGCGAGCATGAGCATTGAGTAAAGGCATGACCGCATCAAACACGTGCCCACCGACGTTTTCATAATAGATATCGATACCATCTGGGCAGGCCGCTTTTAATTGCTCAGCAAAGTCATCGGCTCTGTGGTCGATACAGACATCAAAGCCAAGCTCGTTGACCGCGAAATCGCATTTCTCTTTACCGCCTGCCACACCAACAGTGCGAAGACCACATTGATTACCCACTTGACCGACCGTAGCACCGACAGGTCCAGTGGCTGCAGCGACAACTAACGTTTCGCCTTTCTGTGGTTTGCCGATATCGGTCAGACCCATGTAACCAGTGAAGCCGGGCATACCTAACACACCTAAACCATAAGAAGGGTTTGCCATGTTTTTGTCCAGTTTCAGGACGCCTTCGCCATCACTGACACTGTAGTCCTGCCAGCCGGAATTTGATACGACCAAATCACCGACAGCAAATTTATCGATATTAGACTCGACTACTTGCGCTACGGTACCACCCATGATGACGTCACCGACTGCTAATGGGTCTGCATAGCTTTTTGCATCGCTCATACGTCCACGCATATATGGGTCTAATGACAGATATACCGTGCGTAATAACATCTCGTTATCGTTTGGCGTTGGGATGTCGCTGGTTGTCATGTCAAAGTTGTCAGCGGTTGGTTCGCCGTTCGGGCGGCTGGCAAGTTTGATTTGACGGTTGGTTTGTTGATTCTGCTCTTTATCGAAGCTCATAGTAGGACTCCTTTATATTTATTCATTGTCATTATTATAGAGATATTAGATGTAGTAACTACTCAGCATTGAACTGAATAGCTACTATAAATAGCATAACGATATGTAGTTATTGTTACTGTCGCGATTTTTCTTATAATTCTTCTGACAGTTCTTGCTATAGCGCTTACTAAGACGCTTTGCTAGTCACAGCACGCTGCAAGATACGACGTGATACTTCTAGGTCGTTAGTACCATGTTCACCAAGCTTAACCATGTTATGCACTTCAAGCTGCTTGATAATTGGATCAATCGCTGATTCCGTCAAGTCAACATCTTCTAGGCTAACTGGCAAGCCAAGCTCGCGGAAGAAGTTTTCAGTGTAGACAATAGCCGTTTCGATGATGGCATCGTCATCTAGGTTAGTATCGGTAATGTTCCATACGTTACGTGCATACTGAAGCAGTTTTTCTTTCTTGCTTTCTTTTAGCTCACGCATGACTGATGGCAATACGATGGTTAGCGTACGTGCATGATCGATAGCGTGTAGTGACGTCAGCTCATGACCAACCATATGAGTTGTCCAGTCTTGTGGCACACCAGTACCGATCAGACCGTTCAATGCCATGGTCGCTGTCCACATAATGTTCTTACGTGTTTCTAGGTTTTCTGGATCTTGCTTAACAACTAGACCTTCATCAATAAGGATTTTAAGCAGGCTTTCAGCGAAGGCATCTTGGACTTTAGCGTTTACTGGGTAAGTTAGGTACTGTTCCATTACGTGAACAAATGCATCAGCCACACCATTCATAACCTGACGCTCAGGCAAGGTAAGTGTTTTGATTGGATCTAGAATTGAGAATTTAGGGAAGGCAAGTGGGTTACCAAACGGTAATTTTGCTTGACGTTCGCTATAGTTAATGACGCCGCCTGAGTTCATCTCAGAACCTGTGGCTGGGATGGTCAATACAGCACCCAAGTCGACAGCAGAGTCGATATTTTTGCAATAACCAGTTAAGGCATCCCAGGCTTGGTCACGTGAGACAGTGCCGTCTTCTTCAGTCAATGAAGAAACGAGTGCGACAAATTTGCTGCCGTCAATCACAGAACCACCGCCAACTGCTAATAAGAAGTCGATGTTGTGCTCATTAACCATATCAGCGGCTTTTAATAACGTAGTGAATTCTGGGTTGGCTTCGATGCCACCAAATTCAAATACAGTACGGTTACCGCTTGCCGCTAATGCAGTTTTTACTTCGTCTAAAGTACCAGTACGCTGTGCTGAACCACCACCATAAGTAATGAGTACACGCGCATCAGTAGGGACTAGATCTGATAATTGCTCGATTTGACCTTCACCAAAAACGATACGGACTGGGTTGTAGTATTGGAAGTTATTCATAAGATTCCTAATTAGTAATAAAAAGTTTTTAATAAAAACGGTTCAATTAAATGGTTTTGACATGGGATATTGTCTGATATCAATCAATGAATGATAAGCAATGCTCGTATAGACATTCATTCTTAATATTTATGCGCATTGTACACCAATTAGACCAGTCGTCTAGTTATATTTACAAAACTCTCGTATAACTGTCTAAGCCGTATTCAAATGTCTTTAAGAAATTCGTTTAAAAAAGAGAAGGCAATGAAGCACACTGAATAATCAAGCATAGTACTGACAGCTACTATCTATGAGCGTTATGAATATTCAATGTGCCTTAATGGTTACGTTAGAAGTACAGTCGATAGAAATTCAAACGGTTAACGATTAGCGTCCCATTTGGGTCGTTGTCATCTGCCAAATTTCTGCTAAAGGCGTATTGGTTTGGCTAATCTTTGCAATTAAGCTTGCACCAAGCCATGCAAAATACCAACGCTTGGCCATACTCTCAGCCGAGATGTTATCGTGACGAGGGACAGACTCATCGAGCCAGCCAGCTTTGATCTGCTTGGCGAGCCACATAGTCGTTTGCTGATAGCCAGTATCGAGTGCCTTACGCATGGTTTCTGACATATCGGCTACCTCTGCGCTGAGCTTCACTACCAAGCATTTTTCATGGTCACAGCCGTTCTGCTGGGTGTCATACCAGTTTTGAAAATAATCATATAGTTTTTGCTGTGCACTGACATCTTGTGCATCGATGACATCCAACCGAGTCTTATATAAACTAAAATAATGATTAATAATTGCTTCACCAAAGGCTTCTTTAGAAGCAAAGTAGTGGTAAAAAGAACCCTTTGGCACACCTGCTGTATCTAAAATTTGCTTTAGACCAACAGCGGTAAAACCTTTCTTAGCAATTAATTGGTAGCCAGTAGCAAGTAAATGAGCTTTGGTATCTGGGGTAGTTGCGTCTGTATTAGACATAAATAGGATTGTCTCCCTTAGTAGTTGCTTATATTAGCGTATGCATTAGATAGTCAGTTAAAACAGTTAACGTTCATTTGAACGTCACGTTGATGGCGTATTGTAATAGGATATAGTTATATATGTTACGTTTTATCAACAATATTCACTGACAAAGTAGTCTTGTTTTATTAATAGCTATGGTAGCATTAGACCAGTCGTCTAGCAAGGTGGGTTTTGTTGTTATCCGTTACCGTTAGTATTTATTACTAAAGATCATTTCTCATTAGAGCTTTTTTTGGTGGTGTATCAAAAAGTATGCTGGGGTAATAAAGGAAGGGTGACAGTCAAAGCAAGATGATATATTTGAGGTTATGAAGACACAAATACAGATCAATTGCCCCGACTGTCACAGTCTTAGTCTAAAGAAAAATGGCATAAAAAGCTATGGCAAGCAGAACTACCAATGTAAGGACTGCAAACGTCAGTTTATTGGCGATCATGCAGTAACCTATAACGGCTGTCACTCTAGAATAGAAGATCTCATACGACTGATGACTGTCCGAGGTTGTGGTGTTAGAGACATAGCCATCATTACCTCGGTGAGTATTGGTAAAGTACTTGGCACCATAGGCTCATCTGTTTATAAGATCGCGCCTAAGAAGCGCTATTATGAACGCTTAGAGGTTGATGAGTTCTGGACTTACGTGTATCGCAAGAAGCGTAAAGTCTGGCTCATCTACGCTTATGACCGTGCTACTAATGAGATTGTCGCTTATGTCTGGGGCAAACGTGACCTAAAAACGGCTAAGAAGTTAAGAGCACGTTTAAAGCAGCTTACAGTCAGCTATGATTCTATTAGTATGGACAACTGGGACAGCTTCATAACGGCATTTAAACCAGATAACAAACGAATTGGCAAACAGCATACGGTAGGCATAGAAGGCAATAACTGCCGTCTTAGACACCGACTAAAACGAGCCGTTAGAAGAACCTGTTGTTTCTCGAAGAAGCTCGATAATCACTTAAAAGTGTTTGATCTGGTGTTCTTTTATGTCAATTATGGCTACGTATGATGCCAGCATACTTTTTAGAACACCACCCTTTTTTTAATTGATGACTATTGATTGATAGCTCAGTAACGATTTCAGACTTACTTCTTGCCAGATATTTTCTCATTAAGATATCGCCGACTTAATAATTTTATTCTAATAATCGAGAACTAATACTTAACATAATAAATTAAAAATAAGGATGATTATGTCAACCAATACTACGAGTGCATACAGTGACTTCCATTTGCAGTTCATCGCTGGTGAATGGCAAACCGGTAAAGACGATAGCACCAACAATAATACCAACCCATATAACGGTGATACGCTTGTAGAGATCCAGCAAGCGACCAAAGATCAGTTGAACGAAGCCTATGATGCTGCAACCCAAGCTCAAGAAACGTGGGCTAAGCAGACACCAGCAGAGCGTTCTGCAGTATTATATAAAGTGGTCAACATACTGGATCAGCGCCAAGAAGAAATCGTTGATTGGCTAATCAAAGAGTCGGGCAGTACGCGTATCAAAGCCATGGTCGAGTTCGGTGCGACGCGCGCGATTACCCTTGAAGCAGCGACATTCCCTAATCGTGTCCATGGTGAGATTCGCCCATCAAATACTCCTGGCAAAGAAAACTTCATCTACCGTGAGCCTATCGGTGTGGTAGCAGTCATTAGCCCATGGAACTTTCCGCTACATTTGACTCAGCGCTCTATCGCACCAGCCCTAGCGCTTGGTAACGCCGTGGTACTCAAGCCTGCTAGCGATACGCCAGTGACTGGTGGTTTACTATTGGCCAAAGTATTTGAAGAAGCGGGTCTACCAAAAGGTCTGTTAAACGTGGTTGTGGGTTCAGGTAGCGAGATAGGCGATGCAATCGTTGAACACAAAGCGTCAAGTTTTGTGTCATTCACAGGATCAACTTCAGTGGGTAAACACATCGGTGAGCTAGCTAATGGTGGTGAGCATATCAAACAAGTGGCACTTGAGTTAGGTGGAAACAGTCCATTTGTTGTACTCAAGGATGCAGATATTGATCAGGCAGTAAAAGCAGCCGTGTTCGGTAAGTTCTTGCATCAAGGCCAGATTTGTATGGCTATTAACCGAATTATTGTTGAAAATGAAGTGTACGATGAGTTTGTAGAGCGTTTCTTGTCTCATGTTAAAACGTTACAGGTAGGTGATCCTAACGATCAAGGTACTGCTATTGGCCCAATCATCAATGAGAAACAAGTTCAGTCACTTAGAGATAAGATTGATGAGGCACAGAAAGAGGGCGCAAAAATGCTCTTGAGCGGTGAAATCAATGGTCAATTAGTCCCGCCCCATGTCTTTACCGAAGTTACTAGAGAGATGGATATTGCCTATAATGAAATATTTGGACCATTGATAGGCATTATTCGAGCCAAAAATGAAGAGGATGCTTTGTCGATAGCTAATGATTCTATGTATGGCTTATCTAGTGCGGTGTTTACCGCAGACATGCAAAAAGGTTTACGTTTCGCTCGTGGTATCCGAGCAGGTATGACCCATATAAATGATATTCCAGTAAACGATGAAAGTAACGTGGCTTTTGGTGGTGAGAAAAATTCAGGTATCGGCCGTTTCAACGGTGAGTGGGTACTAGAAGAATTCACCAGAACACATTGGATCTCAATGCAAAATGAGCCACGTGAATATCCGTTCTAATTGTCCTAAAATAGAATGCTAATAGCTAGTAAAAAAGACCGCTTTGATAGCGGTCTTTTTTTGTGAGACATTCAGTGTTTTACTGAGAGCGATATATTTGAAAGCTAGTCAATAAGTTATCTGGCATGAAAGCCAAGTAATCCTTCAATTTCTTCCATCGTCATCCGTCTTACCAGTGCTTGCTCTTCTACTGACAAGCGGTTGGTATGTTCTTTTATCATCGTATGAATACTTCGTGATATCTCAGAGGTGGTCGCGTAATACATTTGAGGCTGCTCTTTTGTCAACCTCATCAAAAATCGATTGATAAGTTTACGCTTTTCATCTGATTTATTTTCTTCAGTCGTAGTATTATTTTGAGTCATGATGTTCTCCTAGAGGTAAGCCATTTAAGCAGTCAGACACATGAGAGTCAATGCTTATAAGTGGTTTCTGGGGCTGAGCGCATTGCCTTACAAGTATTAGGTTAGCATCAAAATTGAATGCTAAGTATGTGTTGTACCGTATATGATATTTTAAGATTAAAAATTAAAAATAATAAACCAGCGCTAAACAGCCAGAAGGATAGGGTATGTCAAATCAAGCAGCGAACAACTTAGAGAACAACAATGTCACATTGGTACTATTTCATAATGATTTGAGAGTGGCGGACAATGCCACTTTATTGAAAGCATCTAAGATATCCATTAATGGAAAGCTGCTATTGGTTTACGCGTCATCGTTGACAGATGTATTAGACGATAAAGACCATTACGATGCCTATCGCTATGAGGCTATGGGCCAAGCCCGCCAGCAGTTTTTGCATGAGAGCCTAGCTGATTTAAATGCGTCATTGATGCAGCGGGGTAATAGGTTGCTGTATTTGCAGAAAGGCGATAAAGCATTGGACGTCTTTACTCAGTTGAATGATCTAATAGCGCAGCAACAAGTGACAGATATCTGCGTCAGCCAGACGGCAGACTATAATCAAAACAAAGTATATAACCTTATACAGGCGAAATATCCAGAGATACAGTGGCACATTCAAACAACATCGACTTTGTTTGATGAGTTACCGCTAGAGAGCTTACCCAAAAGCTTTACGCAATTTCGTAAACAAATCGAAACCGATTATGATTTGCTGCATGCAGAAAAAGATATAGCAATTTATCCAACACCAGAAACACTTGCTCCATTACCTGACAATATGCAGAGTAGGAACGAGTGCTTTTTTGAATCGCAGTTGTCTAATCAGGCAGGGCTTGATAAGCCATCACAGCAGCCATCCAGTTTTGTAGGTGGAGAGTCAAATGGTCTTAAGTACTTAGATGCCTATTTCGATTCCGATGCACCCAGCACTTATAAAACAACCCGAAACGCGCTAGATGCCTGGACACATTCTACGAAGTTTTCCGCATGGCTTGCAAACGGATCACTATCTGTAAACACAGTATTAAATCGTTTGCGTCGCTATGAGCGCGATATGATCGCAAATGACTCTACCTACTGGATATGGTTTGAGCTGCTGTGGCGTGAGTATTTCTATTGGTATGCTGTGACCCACCAGGAAAAGTTGTTTTGGTTTAAAGGCATCGCTCAGCACGCGCCTTCAACTCAATTGATTGAGAGTCTGTTAGCGCAATGGAAGAATGGTACAACACAATATCCTATCGTCAATGCTTGCATGAACCAATTGAACGCGACAGGTTATATGTCGAATCGCGGACGACAATTGGTTGCCAGTTGCTTTATCCATGAGCTAGGCCTTGATTGGCGTTACGGGGCAGCTTACTTTGAGCAACATCTTGTTGATTATGATGTCGGCAGTAATTGGGGCAATTGGCAATATCTGGCAGGCGTGGGTGCTGATCCAAGAGGGTGTAGACAGTTTAATCTAGACAAGCAAACTCAGCAATACGATCCAAACGGTGAGTTTATCCGTGAGTGGCAAGGCAACACTCAAAAGAGCGATTAATGTATGTTGAAAACTCCCACTCAACAGATGATAGCCATTATTAGACTAATTATAAGATAGGTTTAAACAATGAAAAAGCCCAGTCCTTATCTCACTTTTGCAGGTGCTATTCCGTTTGTCGCCTGTGCATTTTTATTGATAGTAGACGTTGTTACCGTGCCTATGCTTGGTTCAGTAATCGATGTATTAAGTGCTTATGGGCTAGTGATTGCATCATTTATGGCAGGCGCACATTGGGGCAATCATTTAGATTTAGCTGATGACAATAAGTGGGCAGTTAGGCTTCCACTGTATAGCAATGTCATTGCGCTTGGCCTTTGGCTTGGGTTTTTAATCTTATCAGCCAGTAGCTTTATTTGGCTACTGGTTGTCGGTTTTATAAGTCTATTGGTTATTGATTATAGTCTGCATCGCGCGCAGATTATTAGCGATGTATATTTTAAAATTAGACAATATGTAACGGCGATAGTCGTCGTATCGTTAGTTGTTGCGGCATTACAGTTGTAAGTACCGCTTTACGTCAATACTAGGAACCGCCCATAGTAATGATAGAAATTCTAATGAATTCCATTACTTACATTAGACTTTCTACGCAAGAAGTCGCTAAAATATAAAAATTAACATAAACTTTGAAAAGGACAAGTACTTGAAAAGAGGAATAATAGCTGCGCCAGGTATCATAAATAGGTTGCCAAGAGGATTTCAGATGGAAAGAAGCCTCAATATAGACGAGCTGCGTTATTACGTTCTGTACTGGGATGAGGTAGTTATTCCAGCTAATAATGCCGTATATATAGGCATACCTCAAGAAGAAGCATTTATATTGGCTGGAGCTATAAAGCGTCCCTCAGTTCAACTGTCTGGATTGATTGATACAGATGCGATGCTTTCTTGCCAAAGTAAAGTTGCCGAAGCCTTAGTCAAAGAGAATAAAGGTATAGATTGGGTTATTCAACAGTTTGGAGAGGAATGTCTTCTTTTAGATAACTATAGCGAAGAAAGGAATACTCTGCGTATTGATCTAGCTGCGTGCCTTCCTGTTCCCACAGGAGAAGTTAATATTTACGATATCTTAGATTTCAAAGAACGTAGAAAAAATGAATTTATTGCACTTCATGAATACTTAGATGAAGTTTACGAGCAAGCGTTACTTTCTCCTGATCAAAGTTTAGCATCAAAAAAAGCTGTATATAAACTTACAAAATCTATAGAAGATCTAGATAGAGTTACGCTTGAACGCTTTAAATTATTTAAGAAACACAATTTATCAGCTGTGTTCAATCTTTATCGTGACAAAATAGTTGAGGGTATAGTAATGGATGTGGTCGCGACAGCTTTTACTGGTTCTACAGTCCCTGTAGTAACTATCGGTGGCATTATCTCTGCAACTATAAAAGTAAGTGCCAACTCGACTCAAACATTTAAACCAGCAGATGAGAATTTAAAGCTAGCATATCTATCAATTGCTCAGAAAGATGGACTATATTAAATTTATGAATTTTTTTTGGTACAATTAATTATCTATAGTTCTTACATTCTATGCTTTTTTACGTCTATAAATTACCTCCACAACTATCTTCAATGTTAAAACCTGTTGTATAAACAATAAAATACATTTTAAATGAATGTTATAATCAAAGCCATCTATATTCCTCTAAGAAGATGGCTATGCAATCTATCAAGTTACCTAGCAAACCACCAAGCTCTCCGCATCCTATCCTTAATTTAAGCTTTCGCATATTTTTTAGTGCTGCTGCGCTATTTTCCGTAGTAACGATGCTGCTATGGGTGTTTGCGTTCACTGGTCACACCGATATCGATGCACAGGTTTTGAACCCGTTATACTGGCATGGCCATGAAATGGTGTATGGTTATGCCTTGGCAGTGGTAGCCGGGTTCTTGCTAACTGCGGTAAAGACATGGACAGGGGTGATGATGCCGCATGGTTATAAGCTGCTAGGCATCTTTGTCTGTTGGTTGTTAGCACGTCTGAGCTGGCTAAGTTTTGGGCTTGGCATAACGCTCATAGGTGATAGTATGTCGTGGTTATATATAGCAGCCCTTTTTGATGTAGTATTTGTCGCCTCGATGGCATATGTGATATGTCGAGCGGTATGGCAAGTTAAGCAATACAAGCAAATGGGTATCTTGGCAAAACTGGCACTGCTGACCTTTGGCAACGGACTCTGCTATTGGGGAATTATCAATGCTGATATGAACACAACCAAGATAGGTATTTATCTGGGTTTCTATTTGATCATCGGGTTAGTGCTGACGATTGGCCGACGCGTAGTACCATTTTTTATCGAACGTGGTCTCAGTATAGATATGGGAACGTCAGAACCCATTAAACTACATAATAGTAAGACACAAGATATCGCAAGCTTAGTGTTTTTCTTCGCCTTTTTTATTAGTGATGTATTTTATCCAAACCAGTATCTCTTGACGGTTACCGCGCTCGGTGTAGCAGTGATTAATATCGTACGTCTGATAGGGTGGTATCATCATGGTATTTGGCAAAAACCATTGCTTTGGTCGTTGTATATTGCGTTTTTAGGCATGTGTTTGAGTTTCTTATTGTATGCACTACAGCCTTGGCTCGGTTATCCGCACAGCATCGCTATGCATGGACTGGCGATCGCTGGTGTTGGTATGATGACGTTAGCCATGATGACTAGAGTATCTCTGGGACATACAGGTCGCAGTATTCATCAACCGCCAAAAACGGTAAGCGTTATGTATGGCTTGATGATATTGGTATTTATCAGCCGCGTACTACTACCGCTAGTAGATATGAGTCATTACCTAATGTGGATTATGATGGCGCAAAGTGCTTGGATTGTGTGTTTTGTGCTATTTTGCATCAGTTATCTGCCCATGCTGGCACGTCCTCGGCCTGATGGTTTATTTGGTTAAAGCAGGCTAACGATACTGTTTCCAAATGCTATGTCTAAACGTTATTACCAAAAATACGACTTACTTTGTCTAGGGCGTGTCATCAATTAGCACATTGATGCAATTTATGGCCTTAAAATGGCTAAATTTTCGCTAAACTGTGTCAAAGTTCTTGTCAATATGTTCATATTCACTGCAAACTTTTCCTTATTTAGCATCAATTTATCTTATTTTAATGCTCATAATCTAATTGATGACACGCCCTAGCTTAATATATAAAATTTATAAAAATAGGAACGCAAGTACATGCGACTGACCAATTATAGTGACTACGCGCTACGTTCGTTAATTTACTTAGCTGTGAGACCAGATCCGTCGCTACTAGCTAATATTAGTGATATCGCTGACAGCTATGGTATTTCTAAAAGTCATTTGACCAAGATTATTCATCAGTTGGGCCAACTGGGTTATATAGAAAGTGTGCGCGGCAAAAACGGTGGTATACGCTTGGCACGTGCACCTAAAGATATAAATTTGGGCATATTGATCAAACAGATAGAGCCTGATTTTAATCTGGTAGAGTGCTTTGCCGTACCAGCGTCTCATAATAATAGTGAGCAGGGCGCTCATCAGACGGATTTACCAGTGACATTCATTGAGGAAAAAAAGAATAAATCACTAGGCTGCGTGATTAGTCCAGCCTGTCAGCTAAAAAGCGTGTTTTTTGAAGCACTCACCGCATTTATCAATGTGCTTGAGCGTTATACATTAGCAGATATTCTGAACAATGAAGATGAGTTAGCTACTTTGCTGTTTCGATAATAAGTTTCGGTAATAGCTTCGATACGATTATAACCAGCTCACAAAAATGGGTCGCTACACTAGTAAATACAGTAATAGCGACCCGTTTTTATATCTATAAAAAATATATGTCTAAGGTGTGAGAAATTAAGCATTTTCTAGTTTTGGACGTGCTTTCTTAACGGCTTTCACCAGTGCTTTCTCAAACCCACCTTCTTTGAACTGAACAAGATAAGAGTGCGCAGCGCAGAAATTGCGTACGTCACGCCACTCATGAGCCAAATTGGTCGCCCAGTCGCAATATTGCGCGCCAGCATTTGGCTCGTTTTTCAGTGCTTTTTTGGTCGTAGGATGTAGTATTAGCTCAGGCAATACAGCTTCTAATAGCTTCGTTGGTGGACTCATAAAAGTATCATCTACGTGCAAGCTTTGGCTGGCAGGATGATAAGCTAATAAAGAACCTGCATGAATCATCTCATTGGGCGATATATAGTAAATGCCCTCTGACATTGAAAACTTAAGTTCAGGATAGCGTGCAGCGACTGCGTCACTTTCTACCAAATCATCTGCCCAATTGATTTCTGGTACTTTTTTATGATGACGGCTACTGCCATAAAAGCTGGCTTGCGGGAAGTCTTTGGCCATTTGAGCACAGCTGACTGTATGAAACGGATGTACGTTCAGCACCGCTTCGACATCTTGACCATTGTTAGTGAGTGCCATGACCTCATCTCGAACATCACCCGTTAGGGCGTAACTGTCCAAAAAGATAAATTTCCCTGATGGTAGTTTGATCAGCGAGCATTGAGTGCCAATGTTTAACACACCACCGAGACGGAATGTTCCGCGTATGTTCCAAAACCCCGCGCCTAAATCATGAATGTGATCAGTCATTTATAATTTTCCTCGTCTAGTAAATTAAATAGAATATGTAAATAAAACAAAGCTACTTTTTCACTGTAAGCTTCATCTTTCGAGTTTTTTTAATAATATATTTTCTAAAGGTTCACGCTTTTATGCTTTTTTAAGCTCAGGGCGAGCCAAATCAATCGCTGATATAAGTGCTGACTCAAATTGACCTTCCTCAAATACCACTAAGCCTGAATGTGCGCCACAAAAATGACGAACATCATGCCACTCACTTGCCAGATCTACTGCCCAATCACAATAGTGCTTAGCTGCATCTGGCTCATCTTTGAGCGCTTTTTTGGTAGTAGGGTGTAAGCCTAGGTTAGGCTGCACGGCGTTCAACAACTTAGAAGGGGGTATCTCAAAGGTATCATCGACATAAATGCTTTGGCTGGCAGGATGATGGACCAATAAGGAGCTGGCATGAACCGTCTCGTCAGGTGAGATATAGTGGATACCTTGAGGTATAGAGAATTTGAGTTCAGGGTAGCGCGCAGCAATGGCATCGCTTTCTACCAAATCATTTGCCCAATTGACTTCAGGTACTTGCTCTGGATGCCGGCTACTGCCATAAAACGTCGCTTGCGGAAAATCTTCTGCCATTTGAGCACAGTGTACTGTATGAAACGGATGAACATTGAGGACGGCTTCGACATTTTGACCATCATTGGTCAATGCCATTACTTGCTGACGAACGTCATCCTTTAACGTATAGCTATCTAAGAATATAAATCGTCCTGATGGTAGTTTTATGAGGGCACATTGGACACCGATATCAAGTATGCCGTTCTTTATAAATGAGCCTCGAATACTCCAAAACCCTGCCCCTAGATCATAAATTTCATCAGTCATCAACATTGCTCCTTAATCGTTCATTTATTCAATCGTTTTACTTGTTTATAGCACCCTATAGTCAGTTCAATATGATTTGGATACAAGGAAGGCGAGTGAAAGTACTACAAATAGTAGACTAAGCGAGCCTGACACCGAATCCAATTTATAGAGGATTGACTATATGATTATTAATTTTTATGGCAGTAATGTCTGTAAGAAAAAAGATAGAAGCAATGTAGATGTGTAAAAATAAAAAAGAGTTGTTATTCAAATGTCATTATTAACAGTGAAAGCTGTCTGTCCTTCCTTTTGTAAGTAGATTAAAAAATAGCTTATAAACAGTCTTCGTAATCATAGGCTGAGATACGAGGATCGTCTTTGTAGCTTTCATTGCCACATAAGAATTTATCGAAACGGGTATCGCCGTTAATATAACGTTGCATCCATGCGATAGCAGGCTTACTTAATAGCTTTTCGTTAAAACGATGACTGGCACAGAAATGACTGCCGTTGTTAATCTCGACCTTCATTTTTGGACCGTCAGCTTTTTGATAAAAGGCATTGGTATATTTTTTATTCGGGGCGATACGGTCATTTTCACAAGCGATGAATAGAGCAGGCGTATCCATCGCACCATAGCTCGTATCGTGATAGGGCGTTTGTGCAATGATGGCTTGCACCGTACTGCGCTCAGTTGCCAATCGTAGCGCACCGCCGCCGCCCATTGACCAGCCAATCGCCCCCAAACGGTTTTGATCTATCATATGACCCACTGTTTCATCAGCGAGGAGATGATCGAGAGCCGCGCTCAATTGCTCAGCACGGCTATCCGGATTATCATAAATGGAGCTAGTATTAATAGTGATAACGACAAAACCCCAAGAGGCTAAACGCGGTCCCCACCATTTGATAGAAGACTCATAAGACACGTAACCTGGCACCACCGCGATACCACCTAGTAGACCACAGTTAGCAGCATCCGTTGGATAGTGTATAGTGCCGCCACCAAAACCATTGGCTGATTGGCGATTCACGTGCTTGGACTTTACAGAAAACGGACCGTTATCACGTGTTTTTGTGAGCTCAGTAGCAGTGATAGCGTCATCCTTTATACAGTCTACTGCCGCTAGTGAGTTTGTAGCGTCGAGTGTTGATCCAACTGGACTGAGACTTTTAACGCTAGTTTCGGACACAGTTATTTCTGCTACAGCCATCGTAGAGAAAACCAATGTACTCACCGCAATAATAAGTTTTAAAAGCACCATATTTTTTGTCATCGTAAATCGTATTCTCAAAGGTTGTGTAGTCGTGCACGTCTCTACGTTAGAAAAGATAGACGCAGGTAATGATTGTGAACTGTCATTGTTATCAATCGTTAAAGAAGTTAAGTACTTAACAAGTGAGTCAATAGCATCTAACCATACTATCCTGTATATGCAATAAACGTAACATTGATCTTGACCTCGTGAGTCGAAAACTGTCTTCACCGTCTCAAGTCGAAATGTGATTCCTAGTCAAGTTTTTCTACGATAATCTCTAGCTCAAATAAAAAATCTATCAAGAGGAAATAACACTTTTAAACCTGAGTATATTAGTGAATGTGCTACCATAATTTGCTTGTCATTATGATGAGCATTTATCGTTTAATAACGGTGATTTTGCTTATAAATTTAGCATAAGCAAAATCACCGTTATTCCTCTCTATCATCCACGCCAGTGACGGTTATTATTTGCAGTCATGGTATAACCAATATAGTCAGATCCCCTGTGAATAATTCTAAAGATCAGATCCGAGATATAACAGCTGTGCCACCAGCTCCTTCCAATCATTCAACGTCGTGGATATTGAAGCTCACAATTGGCCTAATAGGTATGTTTGCTTTTTTGCAAGTGTATTCTATTCAGGCGGTGCTACCAGTCATGATGGTGGACTTTGCTGCGACCGAAGTACAGGCTGGTATGATCGTTGGTGCTACTGTGTTGGCAATTGCGATTATGTCACCATTTCTGGGTATGCTCTCAGATGCAGTCGGGCGCAAGTCGTTTATCGTTGGCGCTTTATTGTTTTTAGCGATACCAACAGCGCTCATTGCCCAGAGCTCGAGCATTGAATGGGTCGGCATTTGGCGTTTTATGCAAGGACTGTCGGTGCCGGGTATTACGGTGGTGACAATTGCCTATATCGGTGAGGAGTTTGAGGGCCGGGCGATGACTGAGCTGATGTCCTTTTATGTGTCAGGATGCGTGCTTGGCGGCTTTATGGGTCGGTTCTTGTTGGGTCATTTACATGAGCTGATTGGCTGGCGTCATGGCTACTATGTGATGACGGCGATGACGCTACTGGGGGCAATATGGGTTGGCAAGATGCTACCATCGTCTCGTCACTTTGTGGCTAATCCTAATTTTCGCTCAGCGATACAGACGCTAGGTGAGCATGTCACCAACCGCTATGTGGTGACAGCTTGTCTGCTTGGCGCTTGCGTGCTGTTCTCCCTTGTAGGCTGCTTCACTTTTATTAATTTACATTTGGCAGATAAGCCTTATGAGCTTGGTACTGGTGCGCTCGCCAATATTTTTGCAGTATATTTGCTTGGTGTTATTATCACGCCATTATCTACGACATTGCTACGCCGATTTGGATCGGCGCGTACAGTACGGGTGGCTATCGTCGTATCTATGGCCGGAGTATTATTGACTTTGGTCACGCCATTATGGGGGGTGATTATAGGACTGGCCATTATGTCGTCTGGTGTATTTATCACGCAGTCGGCGACCATCAGCTACATAGCTGTCAATGTCAAAAAAGGCCGCTCATTAGCATCGGGTCTATATTATATGGGCTACTATACAGGCGGTACGCTAGGGGCCTGGCTGGGTGGCATAGCTTATGCGCGAGGGCAGTGGTCTCTTACCGTATGGTTGTTATTGTTTGTGCAGGTACTGGCGTTATTAATAGCCAGCTTTGGGATGATTAAAACCACAGTACGTACAAAGTGATTGGCTGTCTTATGTAGCATAGGTCTGGTCGGCCATCTTGTGATACTTAATGTAAGACCGCTTTACACAGCGTCGCTTTTTTCTTACTATCAATAACGATGTTATTATAAAAATTAAAATGGTTAGCGCAGTAGGTTTTATGCTGCTATTAACTTGATTGTTATTTATCTCTTATAAGTACGATAAACAAGGAAGTCAGATCTATGTCAAACATTTACCACAGTGCACCATCTGCCTACGATTATCCATTACTGGTCAAGCAGCTATTAAGCCGTGCAAAAACGGTATCGCAAGATCAAGAGATTGTGTATGCGGACAAAAAGCGCCTGACTTATAAAGAGTTGTTTGAGCGTATCAATCGTTTGGCCAATGTATTGGCAGACTTAAAGCTTGATGCAGGTGATGTGGTTGCCGTGATGGATTGGGACAGTCATCGCTATCTTGAGTCTTATTTTGCCGTACCAATGTCAGAGTACGTTTTACAGACCGTTAATATCCGTTTATCTCCTGAAAAAATCCTCTATACCATCAACCATGCCAAGCCTAAAGTGCTCATGCTCAATTCTGAGTTTGCACCATTGGTTAAAGACTATCAGTTCGAGAATTCAAGTATTGAGCATATTATCTGGCTTGATGACAACGGTGTCACTGCTGAAGGTATCTTTGGTAGCAACCAAAGCCGTGTCACAGGCGAGTATGAAGCGCTATTAGAAGCTGCCAATAGTGAATTTGATTTCCCAGATTTTGATGAGAATACTATCGCGACGACTTTTTATACGTCAGGCACGACAGGTGATCCAAAAGGGGTCTTCTTTAGCCATCGTCAGCTAGTGCTACATACCCTAGCAGAAGCGGCAACTTTGGGTATGTTGCCTGATAAGCAAGGCGTAAGCTATGGTGATGTCTATATGCCGATGACGCCAATGTTCCATGTGCATGCATGGGGTTTTCCGTTTACAGCAACGATGGTAGGTCTAAAGCAAGTCTACCCAGGTCGCTATGCGCCTGATACGTTGATGGATTTGATCGTCAATGAAGAGGTCAGTATCACCCATTGTGTACCAACAATTTTACAAATGGTACTCAAAGAAGCGCAAGATCGCGACGCTAGCTTTAATGGTCTAAAAATGATTATTGGTGGCTCACGATTGACAGAAGGTCTAGCCAAGACGGCAATGACACAAGGTATCGAAGTCTATACAGGCTATGGCATGTCAGAGACTGCACCGCTCATCAGTTTGACCCACTTTAGCTTAGATGAGCCAGCAATGACGGAAGAAGAGGATATTGAACGTCGCTGCATGACAGGTCAACCAGTATTAATGGTCGATGCCCAAGTATGGGGCGAGGGCAACAAATCCGTAGGTACAGGACCAGAAAATACAGGCGAGCTGGTATTGCGTGCGCCTTGGTTGACCCAAAGCTATCTCAAAAATGACGACGCTGGCAAAGAGCTGTGGGAAAATGGCTATATGCATACCCAAGATATCGCTTACATACGTCCTGATGGTTATATCAAAATCACCGATCGCTTAAAAGACGTAATAAAATCAGGTGGTGAATGGATTTCATCATTAGAGATTGAGACCATTTTATCACTACACCCGTCAGTGGCCGATGTGTCAGTGATTGGGGTACGTGATAAGCAGTGGGGCGAACGTCCACTCGCATTGGTAGTGCTAAAGCCTGATGCTAAGGACACCAGTGCTGACGATATCAAAGCACTGGCAGAGAAAGCAGTAGAGCGAGGTATTATTCCTAAATATGGCGTGCCAAGTCAGTTTAAGTTCGTAGATGAGTTGCCAAAAACTTCAGTTGGTAAGCATGATAAAAAAGCCATGCGTAAAATCTATGCTGATCAGACTGAAATATAAAACAGTTCGTATTATGGATGGTGATAGGATTCTTACTTAAAGTTTGGCATCTCATAGCACATTGCTCGCTTAAGAGTTGACCTTTACCGTTGGCTCTGCTACATTTTAAACCGATACATTGTGTATCGGTTTTTTACTTCTGGCAAGGATGACCAGTATTTATAAAGGCACTGTCTACTACCATAAAATCAGTGTAGAGTTGGTAGTGGTAATCGCACACGGATAACGTATATAGCGAGGCCAATACCTTATCTAGCTTATAAATATCTCGATTATAAAATAACATTGCCCCATTTCTCGTTTATGCTAAGGACAGCTACTATGAGCGACCATTCCCTATCCCCAGTTTCCACCCAAACGACAGACACGCCAAACTTCGCTGATATTTATCATGAGTCTATTACGGATCGAGAGCAGTTTTGGGCTGAGCAGGCGAAGCGTATCTATTGGCATAAAGAGCCTGAGCAAATTCTAGATGACAGTAATCTGCCTTTTGCCAAATGGTTCGTCGGCGGTGAGACAAATCTTTGTTATAACTGCGTCGATCGCCATCTAGCAGACCGGGCAGAGCAAGATGCTTTTGTGTGGGTGTCATCAGAGATTAATCAAGAATTGATAGAAACCTTTCCAGCGGTCGTTGATTCGTTTAAGGATCTCGGCAATAACGTTGAATTTTATACAGACTATACCAAGCGTCGCCTAACTTATAATGACTTATATAAAGAAGTTAATTATTTTGCCGATGTGCTACAGCGTCACGATATTGGCAAGGGTGACCGTGTTATCATCTATATGCCAATGATATTGGAAGCGGCTTATGCCATGCTGGCGTGTGCGCGTATTGGTGCCGTACATTCAGTCGTATTTGGTGGGTTTGCCGCCCATAACTTGGCTATCCGTATGGATGATGCCGAAGCCAAAATGGTCATTACGGTAGATGCAGGGCTACGCGGTGGTAAGGTTGTTAATTATAAAAACCTCGTCAATCAAGGCGTCGAGCAAGCGACTGTCAAGCCAGAGCATGTGCTGGTGGTCAATCGCGGTATATTACCATTCGAAACCAAAGCAATCGATGTTGATTATGCAACTGAGCGTCGTCATAGCTGCGAGGCCAATGCAGTCGTAGAGCCCGTTTGGCTTGAGTCAAATACCCCGTCCTATTTGCTTTATACTTCTGGTACTACTGGCACACCAAAAGGGGTGCAGCGTGATACGGGTGGTCATGCCGTCGCGCTGACGACGTCGATAGACTATGTCTATGATGGTAAGGCTGGCGAGACGTTCTGGGCGATATCTGATATTGGTTGGGCTGTAGGACACTCTTATACGATCTATGCGCCGTTACTGGCGGGTATGACTAGTATTATGTATGAGGGCTTGCCGCATATGCCAAACCCTGGTATCTGGTGGCGTATCGTTGAAGCTAACAAAGTTAATATTTTATTCACCGCACCCACAGGCGTGCGTATGCTCAAAAAACAAGATGAAAGCTGGATGACGCGCTACGACGTTTCCAGTGTGAAGTCGTTCTTTTTGGCAGGTGAACCGCTTGATGAATCGACAGCTAGTTGGTTGACTCAGCACCTAGGCGTGCCAATTTTAGATCACTATTGGCAAACAGAATCTGGTTGGCCAATCTTGAGCCATACGCCAAAATTCAATCATAAGCCGCATAAGCAGGGCTCGCCCGGTTATCCTATGTACGGTTATGAGGCGCAAGTCATCAATGAAGAGACAGGTGAACCTTGCAGCGCGGGTGAAAAAGGATTGCTTGCGATTAAAGCGCCACTACCACCTGGTTGTCTTACCACGGTATGGCGCAACGATGAGCGCTTTGTCAGCAGTTACTTTGGTCTCTTTGATGGCCAGCAGTATTCTACCTCAGACTATGCAGTGACAGATGAAGACGGTTACTTTTACATCTTGGGGCGTACCGATGACGTGATAAACGTCGCAGGACATCGTATAGGCACGCAAGAGATTGAAGAGGCAATCAGTACGCATCCAGAGATGGCAGAGTGTGCCGTAGTGGGTATTCAAGACGAGCTAAAAGGTGAGCTACCTATTGCATTCTGTGTCCTAAAAGATCAGATGCAAATTGAAACCACCGAAAACCGTTTTCGTATTGAGCAGCAAGTGATAGGCGCAGTCGTCAAATCTTTGGGTGGCATTGCCCGACCCGCTGCGATTTATTTCCCGCAGGCGCTGCCAAAGACCCGCTCTGGTAAAATATTACGTCGCTCAATTCGTGCTTTAGCGGAAGACCAGCCAACAGGAGATATGTCAACGCTTGATAATCCAACCGCTATTGATGCGATTAAGCAAGCGATGAAGGATTATTGATCGGTGCAATATATCGATCTATAAACCAACCACCTATAAGCCAATCATCTATAAGTCAGCAATGATCTTTATTTCACATAACAAATAAATTTAATCTCAAAAAGCTCATGAGTCATCATGGGCTTTTTTGTTTTCGTTATTTAAACAATTTTTATAGAAACACGTGTCATCAAAACAAACTTAGATAAAATTTTGATAAAGCGCTTGACCGTAAAATTGATTTATTGTTATAGTCAATAACGATACAAAATAAATCATTTTAAAATTCAATTTTTTATGAATGTTTTATAGACAAACCCTCATCGCTTTTACTTTTCTAATAAATATCTAGGTGCCGTCACACGGTAGTCTCGCAAAAAAGATAAGGATATCTTATGCACCACGTTCAACAGCTCATCAATGGTCAGTTCGTACAATCAAACACCGATGAATGGATTGATATTACTGATCCAGCGACGCAAGAAGTCATCGCCAAAGTGCCACAAACCACCAATGATGAGATTAACCAAGCGGTTGCATCCGCACAGACTGCGTTTGAGACATGGCGCAAAACGCCAATTACCACGCGTGCGCGTATCTTTTTAAAGTATCAATCTTTGATTCGTGATCATATGGATGAGCTGGCAGAAATCTTGACCGCAGAGCAAGGCAAAACGATTGCAGATGCACGCGGTGATGTGTTCCGCGGTCTAGAAGTGGTAGAGCATGCCGCTGGTATTGCCAATCTGCAAATCGGCGACTTCGTAGAAAACGTGGCGTCAGGTGTCGATACTTATAGTATTTGGCAGCCACTCGGCGTTTGCGCTGGTATCACACCATTTAACTTCCCAGCGATGATTCCACTATGGATGTTCCCAATGGCGATTGCTACGGGTAATACATTTATCCTAAAACCGTCTGAACAAGATCCGATGGTGACTATGCGTTTGGTTGAGCTAGCGATTGAAGCGGGCGTACCAGAAGGCGTTCTAAACGTGGTACATGGAGGCAAAGCAACCGTCGATGCTATCTGCGACCATCCAGATATCAAAGCCGTTTCTTTTGTAGGCTCTACTCATGTAGGCAAACACGTCTATGAGCGTGCCAGTCAATCAGGTAAGCGTGCCCAGTGCATGATGGGTGCCAAAAACCATGGCGTTATCCTGCCAGATGCCAATAAAGAGCAAACGCTCAATCAGTTAGCAGGCGCAGCATTTGGTGCAGCTGGTCAACGCTGTATGGCGCTGTCAGTCGTCGTACTAGTAGGCGCAGCTGGTGAGTGGATTGATGAGATTAAAGCAAAAGCAGAAAGCTTGGTCGTCTCAGCTGGCAAAAATGACAAGGATTTGGGGCCGTTGATTTCGCCTGCTGCGAAGGCCCGTGTCGAGCATTTGATTGGGACTGGGGTAGAAGAGGGCGCGAGCTTGATACTAGATGGTCGCGGAATTACCGTTGAAGGGTTCGAGAAAGGTAACTTCGTTGGCCCAACTATCTTTGATAATGTCACAAGTGATATGCAAATTTATCAACAAGAAATCTTTGGTCCAGTACTATGTATTATGCGTGCTAACAGCTTGGACGAAGCGATTGCACTATTGAATGCCAATCCACATGGCAATGGTACGGCGATATTTACTCAGTCAGGGGCAGCTGCACATAAATTCCAGCAAGACATTCAGGTTGGTCAAATCGGTATTAACTTGCCGATTCCAGTGCCACTTCCAATGTTCTCCTTCTCAGGGTCACGTGGCAGTAAGCTTGGCGACCTAGGTCCTTATGGCAAGCAAGCCGTACAGTTCTATACTCAGACGAAGACCGTGACTGCACGTTGGTTTGATGATGAAGCGAGCCGCGGTGTCAATACAACGATTTCAATGTAATCGTCAGCTCATTGTTGTTTCAGTATGACATTTTGTGTTTTCGGTATGACGATAATGCGACTTGCGGTACTATTAAACGCAATTCTATTATCGTTATGCCGCTATCATGTCGCGCTAATGTCTTATAAAATCTCTGACCAATATCTTCATTAGCGCTTTTATTAACGTTTATCTGAGATTTAATCCCTCTATTTGATCTATAAGAACAAGGATGACCCTATGGATTTTTCATTGACCGATGATCAAGTTGCTTTTTGCCAAACGGCTCGGCAGTTTGCGCAAAAAGAGCTAAAGCCAAATGCTGCTGAATGGGATCGCAACTCGCATTTCCCAATAGATGTGATCAAAAAATCTGGTGAGCTTGGCTTTTTGGGGCTATACACTAATCCAGAATATGATGGCTTGGGCCTACCAAGACTGGACTCAGCGATGGTATTCGAAGAGCTTGCATGGGGCGACACGGCTGTAGCAGCGTATATGAGTATTCATAATATGGCGGCATGGATGATTGGTGAATATGGTAGCGATACGCTATGCAAAAAATATCTACCCAATATGGTCAGCGGTGAGTGGCTTGGCAGCTATTGCCTAACAGAACCAAATGCAGGGTCTGATGCAGCCTCCTTACGTACCAAAGCGGAGAAGCAAGGCGAGCATTACGTACTAAACGGTGAAAAAACCTTCATTTCTGGCGCAGGCTCAACCGATGTATTGGTAGTAATGGCACGTACTGGTAGCGCTGGGCCCAAAGGCGTGTCAGCGTTCGTTGTAGACGCCAATAGTGCTGGTATCGAATATGGCAAAAACGAGCACAAAATGGGCTGGAAAGCACAGCCGACACGGACAATCAGTTTTAAAGACGTTAAAGTTCCAGTAGAGAACTTAATAGGCGAGGAAGGTCAAGGCTTTCGTATCGCGATGAAAGGACTGGATGGTGGTCGTATTAATATCGGTATTTGTGCGGTAGGTACGGCACAAGCGGCGTTAGAGACCGCAACCAGTTATGTGCAAGAGCGCAGCCAGTTTGGTAGCCCGATTGCTAGCTTACAATCGGTACAGTTTAAACTTGCTGATATGTTGACCCAGACCATCGCTGCACGCCAAATGCTGTATCTAGCAGCTGATAAAGTTGACAACAACGATGGACAAGCGTCTACCTACTGCGCAATGGCCAAGCGTCTCTCCACCGACCTTTGTTTCGATGTTGCTAATGAGGCCCTGCAGTTGCACGGCGGCTATGGTTATCTAAATGAGTATCCGCTTGAGCGCCATGTACGAGACTTACGTGTCCATCAAATTCTGGAAGGTACCAATGAGATCATGCGTGTGATTATTTCACGTCAAGTTCTACAAGATGAAGGGCTAAACCAGCTACGCTAATTTATCTCGTTTTACTGAAACAAGGATGTTTTATGACAGATTATACAAATCTACAGCTATCAATTGATGGCCATACCGCAACGTTGACGTTGAACAACCCACCGGCACATACGTGGACGATGGACAGTCTGCAAGCACTTAAGCAGCTCATCACAGATCTCAATGCCAACGACGATGTTTACGCATTAATCGTGCATGGAGATGGCGAAAAATTCTTCTCAGCTGGTGCAGATTTAAACAACTTCTCAGACGGCGATAAAGGCCGCGCAATAAGTATGGCGATTGCATTTGGTGAAGCATTTGAATCGCTATCTACCTATCGTGGCGTCAGTATCGCTGTCATCAATGGCTATGCGATGGGCGGCGGGCTAGAGTGTGCGCTCGCATGTGATATCCGTATCGCAGAAGCGCACGCCCAGATGGCACTGCCAGAGACGGGCGTGGGATTATTGCCATGTGCTGGCGGCACACAGAACCTAGCTATGTTAGTAGGGGAAGGTTGGGCTAAGCGCATGATACTGTGCGGTGAGCGGGTCGATGCAGATACGGCATTGCGTATCGGTCTGGTTGAAGAGGTCGCTGCAAAAGGTGAAGGTTTACCAGTCGCTCAGGCCTTGGCAAAAAAAGTCGCTAAGCAATCACCCGTCGCCGTCAGTTATTCCAAGAAACTTATTCAAGCGGCTAGAGACACCCCGCCTGCGCAGAACCTCATCCATGAGCGTGAAGCTTTCGTGAAGTTGTTTGATACCAACGATCAGCGCGAAGGGGTACAGGCCTTTTTAGAAAAACGCAAACCCAATTGGCAAAACAAATAAGCATTGCTTAAAATGCTTGGGTCATAACACTCATGACATTATTTAACTTTTTAACTTTGTAGGTCACTTTTATGACAGCAGCTACCGACGATACCCAAAACTCTTCGAACAATACCGAGCAAGAGGCCTCTGTATTGTTCAGTACTGAACCGACAGATTGCGGGCACTTGATTGGAGTCATGACACTCAATACACCCAAATCACTTAATGCGCTCAGCGTTGATATGTGTCAATTGCTATCAGCGCAGCTAGAGCAGTGGCAAGATGATAATCAAGTGGTGGCGCTCGTATTAAAAGGTGCAGGCGACAAAGCGTTCTGTGCGGGCGGCGATATTCGTAAGCTCTATGACAGCATGTCTACTGATGCGCCAATACCAAACCCGTATGCTACTGAGTTTTTTAGTTACGAGTACCGTCTCTATCGTCAAATGCACTTTTATCCGAAACCATTAATACTTTGGGGCGATGGCATCATCATGGGCGGCGGTATGGGGCTGATGGCAGGATGTAGTCATCGTCTGGTCACTGAGCGCACACGTTTTGCCATGCCTGAGGTCACCATTGGGCTGTTTCCCGATGCTTCTGGCAGTTGGTTTTTGCAGCGCATGCCTGCTAAGACGGGTTTGTTTTTAGGTCTAACTGGCGCGATGTGTAATGGCAGCGATGCGCTATTGGCCAATCTGGCAGAGTATGCCGTTGCCAGTCAGGATTATGATACCGTCATGCAGCGCCTAAGACAGAGCGACTGGCAGGCAGTCGATAACACGAGCAGTTCAAATAAGTGCCATGACAATAGTGCGCATAGTATTGTCAGCCGTGCGCTTGCTGAGTTGCCAGTAGCCGAACTGCCAGATAGTAAGCTTGCAACATACTGGCAGCCTATTCAGCAACTGATGAATAGTGGTGGTCTGGCTGATATCGATGCGCTGCTACAAAGCGATGCAGCGCTCGCACAGCTAAACCAAGACTTTGCAGAAGACAGCTGGATGCAGCGCGCAGTCGCCACCTATCGCCATGGCTGCCCAGTGACGGCAGCATTGACCTATGCGCTCTATTATAAAGTCGCTGACCTATCTATCGAACAAGTGCTGTATTTAGAAACCAACGTCGCAGTACATTGTGCGGCCAATCCTGATTTTAAAGAAGGCGTGCGGGCGCTATTGATTGATAAAGATAGAAGTCCTAAATGGTCGCGCTCATTAGTAGACTGTCTCAGTGTAGAAGGGCAGGCGTATATCGACCAGCATTTTGTCAATCCTTATTCAAAAGGTGAGCATCCTTTGGGCGATTGGCTGGGTAATGACGCCTTGGGTAGTCAGTATGTCCGCTAACTGCCTAAAAGAAATTTATAACGTAAAACAGTCAGCGACTTTATAACGCTTTGAAGAATGATGCTAAGACATAAGATAGCAGCATTCATTAATAAGCAATATTCACTAATAAATACTGTTAGATAATATGTAGCAATAGCTACATCATAAATCATCAAGGAGTGATGAGATGGGTACAAAGGATACAAGTACGATGGATAATAATAACTCTAAACCAAGTATTGCCTTTATTGGACTTGGGAATATGGGTGCGCCAATGGCAGAGAACTTATTAAAGGCAGGTTACGAGCTATCTGTCTTTGATTTATCTGAGGTTGCAACCCAGCGCCTAGCACAAGCAGGGGCTAGTGTCGCAAAAAGTCCTAAAGATGCTGCAAGTAATGCTCAAGTTGTGATTAGTATGTTGCCTGCAGGTCAGCATGTACATTCGGTGTACTTGGGTGATAGTGGCTCTGATGGTCTGCTAGCAGAGTTGCCAGAAGGCACGCTTGTGATTGACAGTAGTACGATTGCGGCGGCTGATGCAAGGACAGTGGCAGAGGCGGCAGATAAGCTTGGTATAGACTTCTTGGATGCACCAGTTTCTGGTGGTACAGGTGGGGCAGTTGCTGGTAGTTTGACCTTTATCGTCGGCGGCGATGCTGCCGCTTTTGCTAAGGCTGAGCCAATACTTGCCGTGATGGGAAAAAACATCTTTCATGCTGGAGAGCACGGCGCAGGACAAGTCGCAAAAATTTGCAACAATATGCTGTTAGGTATTCTGATGGCAGGCACGGCAGAAGCGATTAATCTAGGCGTCAAGAATGGTTTAGACCCCAAGGTGCTATCAGACATCATGCTGCAGAGCTCAGGGCGTAACTGGACACTAGAAGTTTATAACCCTTACCCGAAAGTCATGGAAAATGTGCCCTCTAGCAATGGCTATCAAGGCGGTTTTATGAGCAAATTGATGCAAAAAGATTTGAACCTTGCGATGCAGACAGCTCAAGACACTGAAGTAGAAACGCCAATGGGTGCCAAAGCAACAGAGTTATATGCCTCACATACTGTAGAGAATGGTGATAAAGATTTTTCTAGTATTATCGGACGTCATGATGTCTCATTATTGTCTTAAACATACTAATATTAAGAATTTTTCGTATCACTAGTAAGTGGCGTTAATTAAAAAAATGCATTTGCTAAAAAGAAAAAGGTCTACGCTAAAATCATAGCGTAGACCTTTTTTGATGACTAATAGATAGTATTAGCTTTGCAGATCGTAGACGAGCGTTTGCACGTCTTGAGCTGCTTTCTGTAGGCATGGTACATGAGTTAGTAGATCATCTAATGAGACGCGTATGGTTGGTGCGTGTAAGTAGAGTGAGGCCAGATAGCGTTGCTTTTTATCCAAGATAGGTACAGCGACTGCCACCATCTCAGATATAAATTCTTCATTATCGATACCGACGCCAGTGGCAGCGATATGATCCAGCTCGATATTCAATGCATCGATATCAGTGATGGTGTTTTTGGTGAACTTATCTAATGGCAAACCCTGCAGTATTTTCATGCGGCTGCTCTTAGACAATTGGCTTAAATAAAGCTTGCCTGTCGCGGTACACCACATCGGAGATTTTGCACCTACAGGAAGATATATTTGTAGCGGTAACGTCGTCTGTGCTCGGTTGGTGTAGATCATATTCATATGATAAGGAATACCGATGCCACAAGTTTCTTTGAGCTCATCAACGAGTTTTTGCAAAATCATCTGTCGCTCATTAAAAAACAGACGCTGTTGCCATAGCTCAACGCTCAAATTGCGTACGCGCTTACCAGGGATAACACCGCCACCAATATCAACAGTCAAAAAACCATCATCAACCAAGTTTTGAATCAATCTATGAATGGTCGGTTTAGGGATATCTAGCTCTTGTGAGAGCTCTAGTGGAGAAAGCGGTTTTGAAGCATAGGACACTGCTTCGATGATTTCTAGGACACGGGTAATCGACGATACTTTAGGCATATATATGACTCAGTAGGAGTAAAGAAATAGAGCAGGTAGTATCACAAGACTTTCATAAATAAGACAAATGGTGACAATACTGACGTTCTATAACAAATCTATTATAACAACTAATTTAGCATAATATCCGCTTGAGGCAAGCGTTAGTCGCGTTATATGAGATCATTTATATCGTTTTATTTGTTGGTGTAGATTTTCTTATATAAGTAACAATAGATACGTCAACTAACAAGGCACACTATTCTGTAAGGTTAAGCCATATAACTGTCATTGATTCAAAGTACGTTCTAGATAATTATGCGGACATGTTTTGCAATACCCTTACATAAACATTAAGCAAGCGAAGTCTCATGTTTACGCTGTTTGGTTACTTTAAGGACGTTATGTAACATAAAAGCGAATTTTTACAGATTGGTGTAGCAATTATTACAGTACCTATGCAATCTTTACATAATGGCAAATAAAAACAGCATCAGTAGGGGTGACTTTTCAAGTCAGAATTGTTTTAATCACCTCAACAAAATGATGGTTTAAAAAAAGCACAATCATCGTTTTTTATGGGCGGGTTTATTTCACACTTTAGGAGAATAATTATGAAATTGATTAAATTGACGGCAATCTCTGCTGCTGTTCTAGCATCAACTGCTGCACTAGCTGCTGATCCAGTTATTGTTGTTGATAACAACGCTGCAGTTGCATATGAAGCTGAGCCAGTTGCTGTAGCTTATCAAGCAGAACCTGCTGCTTATGCATACAATGCTGACGCTGGTGTAGTACGCAACACTACTGGTGCGGTACTTGGTAGCACTAAAACTTTGTTCCAAACAGCTATCAACCCAGCATCAGTTAGCGCTGAAGTTGGTACTCTAGGTTATGGTGCGAACATCGGTTGGTCACTTAACGAAAAAACTGAATTGCAAGCTGGTTGGGCAGGTGGCGATGTAGCTGACCTTTTCGGCGGTGATTTTGACGCAAATGACATCAATTATGATGTTGATAGTGATTTTAGCAATCCTTACTTAGGTGTGCAATTGCGTCCTACTGGTAACTGGTTTACGATGGGTGCTGGTATCATCGTTCCTGACAATGATATTGATGTGCGTGCAAATGCTGAAGGTGAAGGCTACTATAGTATTGATGGCCAAAAATATTATGCTGGCACAGCAGAAGTTGAACAAGCAAATGCTGATGATTTTGGTGGCCAAAATGTTGGCAATTTAGAAGGTTCTCTAGAACATCGTAATAAACTTGCTCCTTATCTAACGGTAGGTTTCCGTCCTAACATTACCAATAACTTTGGTGTATTTGGTGAAGTTGGTGCAGCTTATTTGGGTAAAGTAGATGCAACAGTACGTTACACTGGTGAGGAAGGTAACACTGTCGCGGCACAGGACGCAGCTCGTAAGGCAGAAGCAGACTTAGAAGATAAAGATTGGTTAGAGTGGTTCCCAATTGTTAAACTTGGTGCAACTTACCGTTTCTAATCTAATCACAGTTTAAAGACTGTCGTTAGTAGAAAGTAAAAAAACGATCCTTTTTAGGGTCGTTTTTTTTATGCTTAAAATAAAGTATTAAAAGATATGCTAAAAATCAGGTTTGAACTTTACTCAAAAGACCTTGCTCAAAAAACGATGACAGTTTGCTGAGATTGTAACGCGGCAATGCGGTAAACAGATTGGCAGTTAGCATCCTCACTATCATTGGGTACAGAGGTAGAGTTAATCTCTTTATCATTCTCGATTAAGCTAGGAATAAGGTGAGAGTAATCCATACCCAGACCTTGAGCTAATGTATATTGGTTGACTTTGATAAAGCTTTCTTTTATTTGCCATAACAGTTTGGCAGTGCGTTCTCGCTGATCTGTAGATAGCTCCTGTAAAATGGCTAGCTCGCTTTCTGAATAGAAACGCTTGACTACATGCCACGCAATATTATTGGTCTCTATATCGATACCGGCAGGACGCTGACGACTAATAACAACCGCTATTTTACTGTGTAAACGCGTAAAATTTGTCTGATTCGATTCTGTGGTTTGCTTTGAACTACTAGCGTCTGTATGGCTGAAGCATACATAATGCTGACTATTAACGAGCCGATAGGGAAAGCTTGACTCATCCAAGGTGTCATCTATTTCTAATTTTTTGAGCAGCTCTTGTAATAGTTGCCTGACGCCTTGCCGCTGCTGCTGACGCTGTTTACGTGCTAGAGCAGGTACTGAGTGTCTAGGTGCTGCTGTCGCCACCTGATATTGCCAGTTTAAGCTACTGAACTTGATTATGTTTTTATATGACGTATTGCATGATGACAACCATAATGACTTATTCCACAACCTTCCAGTGACTAAATGACTGATTGACTCGCTCACTTGAGCCGTCACACACCATGTCGTAGTGTCGAGTTGAGTGTACTGTATCTGGGTAAGGTTGGAAGTCAGCATATATTAATAGTCATCAAAAAAGATTATTTTGGAGTTGAGTATATAAAATTGTATAAGTCTAAACGCTATGTATTATCTAAATAATCTATATTTAATTATCTGGTCAAAAATATCAAAAGCCCAGCAATATACTATTGCTGGGCTTTTATTTAATCATCGAACGCTATAAATAACGCTAAGTCACAATTTAGTAAGACAGCTCAGCACGACGGTTTTGTGCATACGCGTCTTCAGTGTTACCAGCTGCTGCAGGGCGCTCTTCACCATAGCTAATGACACGGATGTTGTTTGCAGTGACACCTTGAGCAGCTAGGTAGTTACGGGCAGCTTGTGCGCGTCGCTCACCTAGTGCCATGTTGTATTCACGGCTACCGCGCTCATCAGTGTGACCTGCGATAACGACAGTCGCTGCTGGGTTTGAATTTAACAGGCTTACGTGTTGGTTAAGGACGCTCGCTGATTGAGCAGTAATTTCGCTGCTATCAAAGGCAAAGTAGACCACTGCTTGAATATTCTCAGCGCCCGTGATGACAGCGTTTGAGTTATCAACGATAACCGCACCATTGTAGCCAACTTGTCCACCTGGAATACCTAGCGGGGCAACGACAACTTCTGAAGTAGTGCGCTTGGTAGCACAACCAGTGGTTAGTGCAACGGCGCTTGATAATACAGCAAGAACAGCGATCTTAGAAAAACTGATTGACATGACGAGCTCCTAAAATTTTAATTAAATTTGTTTTTTTAAACTGCTTCCGATAAAACTTAGGCAATCTCTATCTATAATATACTAAATGTTAATTTATGTAAGTATTTTTACTGTAAATTACGATAGATAAAATCGAGCGTATTACCAGCGGTGCTTGCCCCAGTTTTCAGGGTTGGCCCAGTAATCAGCATTGAGCCAATTTGGTAGTTGTTTGTAGTCATATAGATTAAATTGCCAAAGCGTCGCAGTAACGGCTGATGAGGTAATAGATTGAATATCATCAATATTTAGAGACGGCTCATTCAATATATCAAATGGTGTAAAGCCATAAGGTTTTAAGTCTACAGAGCTGTCCAATGCAATAAGCAAGTGCGCGGCATACAGGTCACGGTAGCGCATGAGTAGCGGTACATAGTGCTGAGTTAGCTCTTCTGACAAGGTGGGTAGCCAAAAGCAAGCAAGCTCATAACGATCAGGTACATGCTGTTTAGCAAGATCTGATAACGTTGATAAGTGTCGTGCGTTCAGCTTCGCTTCAGTGTTCTCATTAATAGATGTAGTATCGTCAAGTTGTGCTTGTAGTGCTAATAAATCCGCATGGTTATGTGTTACCCATAATGCTTCACTATTATCTTTGTTATGCTCAGGTGACTGTTCTGTCTGAGCCGTCAATGAGGGTAGTAGCGCGTCAACATACTCTATAAGCAAAGGTAGGGTAATGTCTGCGCGTTTCACCGTATTTTTTGTCATATAATAAGCCGTTAGTTAAATGATTGGTCATCAGTATGACTATTAAATCATTTTCAACGACATTATCCAATTGATAACGTATGTTTCATATTCAAATCATCTTGAACTGACGATATCTTACTTTACATACTTGAAATTTGGCGATTTAGGTCAATCTAGCTATAAGCTTAACGAGAAAGTCAAATTAGTAATAAAAATTAGCTTAATCATTGCAAAGCTTTGTCTATGTGCTTAGTTTACTAAGTGCTTAGCTGATTAGTTAGCCTAAAGACTAAGTCTTTATTTGCACTAGAGTCACCTGCAAATAGCGAAATGATATTACTCATTATTATATTGCTCATTACTATATTACTTATCCCCAGTAAAAATAACTTATAACCAAACCATCGATAATAATAGGACACCATATGTCTACTGCTGAAACTGATGCACAAATCATCAATCCTGAAATGCCAGATGTGCCGCCCCATGCGCCAAGCAAGATTAACTTAAAAGACTATACCAAACCAAGTTTTGATGTCGATACGGTACATTTAGATATCAAACTGTTTGAAGACTACGCGCAGGTAGACAGTACGCTTGAGATGGTACGTCAGACAGCAGGGGATATCGTCTTATTTGGTGAGGCATTAGAGCTGCTAACGATTACGATGAATGGTAAGACGCTGAGCACTGATGATTATCAGCAGGAAGTGGGTAAGCTGACGATTTATAATGCCCCTGAGCGAGCTACTTTAGATATTCAAGTACGTATCTGCCCACAGACCAACACCGCGCTTGAAGGCTTATACATGGCGGGCAGTGGCGACGACACGATGTTTGTGACGCAGTGCGAGCCAGAGGGTTTCCGTAAGATTACTTTTTATCCGGATCGCCCTGATGTGTTGGCGATATTTACCACGCGACTCGAAGCGGATAAGCGCTATCCGACGTTGTTGGCCAATGGTAACTTAGTCGAAGCAGGTGAAGTAGCCGATGCGCCCGACCGTCATTATGCCATCTGGCACGATCCAACCAATAAGCCAAGCTATCTATTTGCCTGTGTGGTTGCCGATTTAGATGTATTGACAGATTCTTATACGACCAGCGAAGGTCGAGAAGTATTGCTTGAGTTGTACGCCAAGTCTGCTGATATCGATAAATGCGATGTCGGTATGCAAGCTTTGAAAGATGCGATGAAATGGGATGAGGTCAATTACGGGCGAGCCTACGATCTAGATCGCTATATGATTGTGGCGGTCAGCCAGTTTAATATGGGTGCAATGGAAAATAAAGGTCTCAATATTTTCAACACCGCCTGTGTGTTATCTAGCCCTGAGACGACCACCGATGCGCGCAGCTTTAGCGTAAAAGCCATTATTGCTCATGAGTACTTTCATAACTGGACAGGCAATCGCATCACCTGCCGTGATTGGTTTCAGCTTTGTTTGAAAGAAGGCTTTACCGTTTACCGTGATCAGTCATTTTCAGCAGATCAACAGTCAAGTGCGGTACAGCGCATTGATGACGTAGCCACCCTACGTGCCCATCAATTCAGCGAAGATGCAGGTCCATTAGCGCATCCAGTACGTCCAGAGAGCTTCGTTGAGATTAATAATTTTTATACAACGACTGTCTATGAGAAAGGCGCTGAAATTGTACGTATGATTGCCAATACGTTAGGGCCGGATGACTTCCGTAAAGGGACAGATGAGTATTTCCGTCGTTATGATGGACAAGCAGTAACGGTTGAGGACTTTTTATCAGCACTCAGTATCACTGATGATAAAATCGAGAATTTTATTGATTGGTATCGTCAACCTGGTACGCCAGTGGTATCAGGTTCTCAAACCTATGATAGCGCAGCACAGACGCTGACCATTACCTTGAATCAGCAGACACGCCATGTCAAAGGCTTTGATGCACCAAAACCATTGCCGATACCTGTAGCAACCGCCTTATTTGACAAAGACTCAGGCGCTATCGTCGCTGAACGTATGTTATTGCTTGACGAGGCGTCGCAAACGTTTGTGTTTGAGAATGTCGCGAGTGAGCCTGTTGTGTCATTACTACGTGACTTTAGTGCGCCAGTACAGCTCAACTATGACTATCAGGATGCAGATTTAGCGTTTTTGCTTAAGCATGAAACCAATGGATTTAACCGCTGGCAAGTAACTCAAATGCTGGTAAATCGTATTTTGCTGCAAGGCCAAGGTACGAAGAGCAGCCCTGATGTATATTTGGAAGCATTGGCGCAGACGTTGCCTGTCTTAGCGGCTGACGATGCGATGCTAGCGGCACGATTGCTTGATATTCCATCAGCGCAAGAGCTGGCTTCTGCTATTTCTAAAGACTACGATCCAGTGTTGGTTAAAGAGCAGCGCGATGGGCTATACAAGCAAGTGGCTGATAAGTTAAAAGGCCAATGGGCTGAGCTGTACAACAACCTGCCAATGCAGTCTTATGAGGATAGCGCTGAAGCTCGAGGTATTCGTGCGCTGCGTAATGTCGTGCTCGATATGGCGTTGACTGCCAATGTAGATGCTGCAGCAGACTGGGCACAACAGCAGTATGATAATGCCAGCTGTATGACTGAGCGCTTTGGTGCACTGAAGGCCATGGTCAATCACCAATTGGCAGGTGCAGATAAGTATTTAGCGGACTTCTATGAGCGTTTCCAAGCAAACGATCTGGTTATCGATCTGTGGTTTAGTGTCCAAGCTGCGGCTGACGACGTAACGCCTGATATGGTCAAGTCGCTGCTGACGCACACAGACTTTGATTGGAATACGCCTAATCGTGTCCGTTCGGTTATCAGCGCTTTTAGCTCGCAACCGACGGTACTCTGGACGGCAGAAGGTCTAGAGATGTATACAGGCGTGATTCAGAAATTAGATGATGCCAATCCTGTATTAGCCTCACGCTTACTGCAAGTACTAGCCCGCTGGAATACGTTGGCTGAGCAGCGTCGTCAAATGGCGCATGAGCAGCTGATAGATTTACAAAAGAATGTCTCATCTAAGCATGTGCTCGAAAGCTTAGAGAGCGTGCTAGGTGCTGCAAATAGCTGATTTCTATTCAGTCAGGTCATGTTTTTTTGAAGATTATAAAAGGCTAATTCAGTTAACTGGATTAGTCTTTAGATTATTCAATAAAAACGTTAGTCAATATATATAGCTTTACGCGAGACTTAGAAATGGAACCGATTAGCCAAGTAGCATATAGTGTATTGAAGTCAACCCCAAAAGTTTTTGAAACTTTTATAAAAGCTCGTGAGCAAATTCAAATAAGAAGATTTTCAGAGTTTTTAAGTCATGTTGATACTAATTATGAGACCATGAGCGTCGAAGATAACGAGGAGCTGAATAACTTTATAAATAGCAAAGAAGGGGAGAGGTTCTTAGTAAATTATGCAGATGCTATTCTTCAAACTACAAGCAATAGGGTTATGATGGCACTAGCATTACTATATTGCAATAAAGATGATTTTAACGAGTTAAATAAAGTAAACTTTATCCGAGCTACAAAAAATTTAGATGATGATCTAGTAGATTTTTATCTAACAACGCATAACAATAATATTTCAGATATTACAGACATACCTTACAGACGATTAGAAGCTACAAGTGAAAGTTATAAGGACACTAGTTGGAATGAGGAAGATATAGCTACATACATTAATGAGCTTATACGTTTAAGGTTGTTATTACCTGATCCAGTTACAGTTCCAGTGTTTTCAGATATTGACGATCTATGGACTATATTTTATGGGATTGGAAAAAACACACAAAAATATGTGAATCTTTTAAATAAAGCAAGTAATATGCTAGCAACAGGGAATTTAGTAAAATAAAAAGCCCCTTTCGCATCAGTGCGAAAGGGGCTTTTTATGGTTTGCTCGACGATAAATTATCGCGGATAGCTATTAGCGATTTGGTAGCACATCTTTTACCATATCACGTAAGTCACGTAATGCTGTGACGGTGCTATCCCAATCTAGGCAACCATCGGTGATCGATTTGCCGTACTCAAGCTGGCTTAAATCAGCAGTCAATTTTTGATTGCCGCCTTTTAAGTGACTCTCAATCATCATACCGATAATTGATTTATTGCCATTTTGAATTTGTTCAGCAACGTTTTTGATAACCATCGGTTGTAGGTAAGGGTCTTTACCTGAGTTGGCATGACTAGAATCAATCATAATCTTGCTATTGGTTTTGCCTTTTGCTAGCTCATTTTCAACTTGAGCTACTGCAGTTTCATCATAGTTAGGTTTACCGTTACCACCGCGAAGTACCACGTGCGCGTAAGGGTTACCTTTAGATTTGATGATAGAGACTTTACCATCTGATGATAGACCTAAGAAGCTATGACCTTCTTTAACCGCTTGCATGGCATTTACAGCAACCGTCATACCACCATCAGTACCGTTCTTAAAGCCAACTGGGCATGATAAACCAGAGCTCATTTCGCGATGCGTTTGGCTCTCAGTGGTACGTGCACCAATGGCTGACCAACTGATTAGATCCTGGATGTACTGCGGCGTATTTGGATCAAGTGCTTCAGTTGCACAAGGTAGACCCTTTTCATTCAAGTCAAGTAGCAATTTACGAGCCGTGCGCAAGCCTTTTTCTATATCAAAGCTGTCATTCATGTCAGGATCGTTGATCATGCCTTTCCAGCCAACCGTTGTACGAGGTTTTTCAAAATAAACACGCATGACCACAAATACACTGTCTTCGATTTCTTTTGCCAATACGGCTAAACGATCGGCATATTCGTGAGCGGCTTTGATATCGTGAATAGAGCAAGGGCCAATGACCACAAACAAACGCTTGTCTTTACCATCCAAGATATCTTGAATAGTATTACGACCTTTTAGTACAGTGTTATACGCGTCGTCTGACAGAGGCAGCTCGGCTTTTAGCTCGGCGGGGGTAATCAAAGGAATAAATTTTTCAATATTCACGTCGTCAATATCTGCATTATGGGTAACTGATGTTGTCATGGTTATATATCGTCTAGCTGATTTATAGGAACATTCATTATGCGGACAAAAGTGTTGGTTGACAAGGGTAGTCGAGCAGTTAATTGACTGATAACTGGAATGAGAAAACTAAAACTTAGTTATACTTATAGAGACTTAGCGTGATATTTGACGTTCTAAATGCACGTTTAGCATTTGGTTTTTCTATCTATTAATAAGAGTTGGTTGAGTTTTTGGTGCATAACGCTCAGATTTTATGTGTGAATTTCGCTATTTGTATCATCGTCAAGTATGATAGCAACATTAGCGATGGGTAGCCTAAACTGTGTCATTAAAACAGTACGGATGAGTGCGCATATTATTCATGAGGTCGTATCGCTGATTTATTGCGTTATATTTTATAATAACGGTTTATTTTATTTTGTGTATTTCTAATATCGAGAGCTTGTCATGACAGATTCTGCTACGTCTCATCACCATACTGACCTCATTCATCAAGCCGAGAAGGATTCTCAAGTAGCAAATATAAATGCTACGCCGCTAGTGATAGGCATCGTCGCAGGTGAGGTATCTGGTGACAGCTTAGGCGCAGATTTTATGCGGCAAATGAATAATCTACGTGATGATATTGTCTGGGTAGGCGTGGGCGGTACAAAGATGCAAGCACAAGGGCTACAGAGTATTTTTCCGTTAGAGCGCTTGGCAGTGATGGGTCTGGTTGAGGTCATGTCGCAGCTACCGGATTTGCTCAAAGCACGTCGCGAGCTATTGAGCGCATTTAAGGCTGCTAATATTGATTGGTTCGTCGGTATTGATGCACCTGATTTCAATTTACGCGTGTCCAAAAAACTAAAGCCCCAAGGCGTGTTTTGTGTGCAGTACGTCAGCCCTTCTATTTGGGCGTGGCGCGAGTCACGTATCCATAATATTAAAGCGGCGACCAATTTGGTGCTATGTCTATTCCCGTTTGAGTTGCCAGTTTATGAGCGACATAACCATCCAGCGATCTGTGTGGGTCATCCCTTACTACGAACCATTGATCAGACCCTTATCGATACACCAATCAATCAACGTCGCAGTGAGCTCGTTTGGGACAATGATGGGTTGCAGCAGTTCTTCATCGAACGATTTGATGATGTGAGTCAGCTTATTTGTGTGATGCCAGGCTCTAGGCGCGGTGAAATTACAGCTATTCTGCCATTGATGCTTGATGGTATCCAAAAGTTAATCCTATTAGATCCTAAGCTGTGCTTTATTATTCCAACGGTTGATCAAAACCATCAATATATCGTGCAAGAAGTGATCGACCAACGCTCAGAGCAGCTGCGTGCAGCAATTGTGGTGGTCTACGATGATACCCAGCCAGAATTTAGCCAACATGCCATGGCGGCATCAGATATCGTGATGCTGGCATCTGGGACAGCAACGCTGGAGGCAATGCTGCTTGAACGGCCGATGGTAGTGGTCTATCAATTAAATCAGTTGACTTACCAAATAGCCAAGCGTCTGGTAAAAGTGCCATATGTGGCATTGCCTAATATATTGGCTAATGCACCGATTGTGCCTGAGCTGATTCAAGAGCAGGCGAGCGGTGACAATATCTGCCGTACCGTGATGCGATTGCTGCAACCACGCGCTTATGCCGAGCAATTACACGACTTACTAGTGACAAAGCAGTCGCTACAACAGCAAAGCAACCATGAGCCTGCAAACAGCGTGATTGAACAGTGGTTTATCCAAAATACCGATACTATTAATCCCAATTAAATGAGAAAGACCTCCTAATATTATGCATATCAACCAACATACAGAAAGCTCAGTTCAAATAATTGACATCAATATTGAGCACATTGATGTCAAAGGACAATATATTCAGTTAGCAGCGCCCATACGTTTATATGGGCAAATGAATACCGCTGAGCTGCTTACTCAATATCTGACTAATGATAACCAAGAGACGGAGCAGTCAATACTACAAATCGGCGTTGATGAAGCAGGGCGCGGCCCATTACTAGGTAGTGTCAATGTGGCGGCGGCAATATTACCTGCGACTTGGTCAGGTTTGATTGAGGAACAACCGCTTAAAGACACGCCGTTGTCGATACTGACAGACTCCAAACAACTGAGTGAAAAAAAGCGCGATATCCTTTATCCATTGGTTCAGCAGCATGCTATCGGTTATATCATCGCTGATATACCAGCAGCAGTGATCGACCAAGTAAACATCTTGCAAGCAACAATGCTTGGTATGCGCTTATGTACTGAATCATTGCTAGAAGTGATTTTTAAAAGCTTTTCGACTACTGGAAATGTTAACAGCACGTCGCTCGATCAATTTAAAGTCGAAGTACTGTTTGATGGAAATCGTTGCCCTGACTTGAACTATGATAGTTTTAAAAATTTAGAGGTAGCGCCATTTGCAGTTGATTGTCAAGCATGGGTAAAAGGCGATGCGCGTCATACTAGTATTGCAGCGGCCAGTATATTAGCAAAAGTAAGTCGTGATGAGACGATGTATGCACTGGATACTCAGTATCCGGAATATGGTATTGCCAAACACAAAGGCTATCCAACGCGTGCGCACATGGAGGCGATTGAAAAATATGGCGTCTTGCCAACGCATAGACGTAGTTTTGCACCAGTAAGAAAAGCGCTAGAAATACAGTAGCTATAAAAGAAGTAGATAGAAAGCTGATTTCTAACATGCATTATCTCGTTTTAAAGATATGATGGGGTCAGCTTTGATATTTTGGTTGACGATAAAACATTAGAGCAGCAGTCATTTACGTTTACTACTGGTAAGGTAAATTACTAATAAGTATCTAATACTCTCTAAATATTTATCGTAAAAAAGAATGTCTGAACCAGTGATATGATTCAGACCTTCTTTTTATACTATAATTTTTGTGTAATAACTTTGATTATCTTAATGCAATACTAGAAATGTGGCTTAAAACGATGAATTAGGCTGTTTTAAAAAGTTTTTTTCATCTTCGGTTGAGTCGCGATTTAGTACCTCGTTGCGATGTGGATATCGCCCGAATTGATCGATGATTTGTTTGTGACGATGTTCAAAATCTAATGTATTTTCATCATCTAATTGTTCAAATAGCGGTAGATAACGCTTATGAATCATGGCCGACTCAGAGTGCATAAACGGTATGATAATAAATCTACGCCATTGCATCGGTAGAGTATCAAAATAAGGCTGTTGAATGGCTTCTTGGGCGAGTGCTAATGCCATACCATCTTGCGCAAATGAACTTGCTTGTCCGCGACATAAATTGCGTGAAAACTGATCCAGCACAATAATTTCTGCCAAGCGTCCTGCCAACGCCGTTATCGAGCTATTACCATCCAATGAAGACTCTGCGATACGCCAAGTGACACATTCGCCTTGTTTTGCTGCGTGCCAAATATCGCCAAACTTATCTTGTATTTGCTTATCAAAACGATCGTTTTGTTCAAACCAGTAAGCTTCATTGTTTTTATCAAACCAAAAATCCAACACGGCACGCGCATCAGGATCTAGATAAGTCAAATCTATATTTTTCGGATCCAATTGTGATGAATGGGATCGACTGGCTGAGGTGGAATAATCGGTTGAGAGTGCCATAAGATATTCTAATTATGATGAATTTAGTCTACTATAGCGCAAATATTTATATCTGTCTGTCAAGATAGCAACAGCAGAGTGTCTATTAGGTAATCTATTATGAATGCAAAAAATCTAGAGAATTCTATCAACGCGACATTGCCACCAACGCCTTACTACGTGCTCGATGAAGCGGCTATCGTTGCCAATATGAAAATCATCGCTAGGCTATGTGAGCTGTCTGGTGCAAAAGCATTATTGGCACTAAAATGCTTTGCCACATGGGGTGTTTTTGATGTGATGCAGCCTTATCTGCATGGCACGACTTCGTCTTCACTTAATGAAGTGAGATTGGGCTATGAAACCTTTGGTAATAACGATGATGCCAGTAGTAGCGATAAAAAAGAAACGCATGCTTATAGCGTCGCCTATAGTGCAGACGAAATCCCTGAAGTGCTGAACTATGCGGATAAAATAATCTTTAACTCAATCTCACAGCTCAACGCTTTTAAAGCGCAAGCTGCCGCACAAAATATACCTGTAGGTCTACGACTCAATCCAAAAACCAGTAACTCATCTTTTTTGATCGCTGATCCTGCGCGTCCATTTAGCCGTCTTGGTGAGCACGATAAAGATAAGATCGCAGCAGTACTTGGCGATATCACTGGCGTCATGATTCATAATAATTGTGAAAATGACAGTTTTGAAGCCTTTAGTGAAAGCTTGGCTGATATCGAAGAAAGATTTGGTGATATCTTAGCGCAGCTTGAGTGGGTTAGTCTGGGCGGTGGTATTCACTTTATCGCGCCTGATTATCCGCTCGAAAAGCTCGCCGACAGACTAAAAGTGTTTAGCGAAACTTATGGCGTGCAAGTCTATCTTGAGCCGGGTGAGGCAAGTATTCACGGCGCGGGCACGTTGGTGACGACGGTGTTAGACACAATGCATAATCAAAAAAATCTCGCCGTCGTTGATGCTTCTATTGAAGCACACATGCTTGATCTACTAATTTACCGTGAGTCAGCACCGATTGCTGCGATCAATAATAGTCCTGCCGATATTGCGCCTATCGGTAATCCTGCAGAAGCCGCACCGTCTGAAGCTAATGCTGAGTCGGCAGACCATACCATTATCTATGGTCGCTCTTGCTTAGCAGGGGATATCTTTGGTGAGTATGCATTACCGAATAATTTGCAGATAGGCGATAAGATTGCCTTTGGTAATGCTGCCGGTTATACGATGGTCAAGAAAAACTGGTTCAATGGGGTCAATATGCCAGCGATAGTGATCCGCCGATTGGATGGTAGTATCGATATCCAGCGTGAGTTTGATTATCAAGATTATAAAGCTAGCCTATCTTAAGCCTTAGCTTTTAAGACTATGCTATTGTCGGGTTTTTGTATTTTAATTATTAAAAAACAAATACTTAACCTGTATTAGTAGATATTTTAATATCTCTGCTTTTTATACATATTTTTTACCGATAAGGGAATAAAAATTGTTATAATCGCGTCGGGCAAATAATGGAGTATTATTTGCCCGACGGGTGCGTGGGTTTTCCTCGGTCTTCCTTTTTAATTCACGCATATCATTCACTCGTTTCTGTTTTGCATAGCCGCTATCAATGGTATCGACAGGGACACAAAGGAGGATTGTTCATTGAACACAAACCAACAAGCCAAATCTAACAAAAAAGACGTACTGATCATCGGAGCAGGCGGTGTCGCTCAAGTGGTCGCGCATAAATGTGCGATGCACAATGATGTACTTGGTGAGATTCATATCGCCTCACGTACAAAAGACAAATGCGATGCCATCGCCCAAAGTGTAAAAGAAAAAGACAGCTTTAAGCAGGCTGCGGTCTTGCATACGCATCAAGTCGATGCGATGGACAGCCAAGCACTCGTGCAGCTGATACAAGACACCGGAATACAAATAGTCATCAATGTTGGTTCGGCATTTATCAATATGACCGTACTAGAAGCCTGCATTGAGACAGGTACTGCCTACATAGATACGGCTATTCATGAAGACCCACGTAAGATTTGTGAGACACCGCCATGGTACAACAACTATGAGTGGCAACGTAAAGAGCGCTGTGCAGACAACAATGTTACGGCCATTTTAGGTGCAGGGTTTGATCCTGGTATGGTCAACGCTTATGCGCGTCTTGGCTATGACATGATGGATGCAGGATCTGTGACGGATATCGATATCATTGATATCAATGCGGGCAGCCATGGCAAGTACTTTGCGACCAACTTTGACCCAGAGATTAACTTCCGTGAGTTCACCGGTACGGTTTACTCTTGGCAAGACAGCAAGTGGCAGTCTAACAAAATGTTTGAAGTCAAACGTACGGACGATTTGCCAGTTGTGGGCGTGCAAAACAGCTATCTAAGTGGCCATGATGAAGTGCATTCATTGTCAGCCAATCTAGATGTACCAAATATTCGCTTTTGGATGGGTTTTGGTGAGCATTACATTAATGTCTTCACTGTCCTACAGAGCTTGGGATTGTTGTCTGAGCAGCCAGTGATGACTGCTGAAGGCCAAGAAGTTGTACCACTAAAAGTTGTTAAAGCAGTACTACCAGATCCAAGCTCACTTGCACCGAACTATACAGGCAAGACCTGTATCGGTGACAAAGTCAAAGGCAAAATCAATGGCGTTGAGACTGAAGTGTTTATCTATAACGTCTCAGATCATAAAGATGCTTACAATGAAGTTGGTAGCCAAGGTATCTCGTATACCGCAGGCGTGCCACCCGTTGCTGCTGCGATACTGGTCGCAACTGGCGAATGGGATGCAGGCAAGATGGTCAATGTCGAAGAGCTAGATGCTAAGCCATTTATCAATCTGCTCAACAAGATTGGTCTGCCAACGCGTATCAAAGATAGCGAAGGCGATAGAGCGCTTGAGTTTGATATTTAGTTAGTCATTATATCTATTCTAAAAGCCCATCTGACTTTAATTGAGTCAGGTGGGTTTTTTATTTTATAAAGAAAAAATAAATTGTCATTGTCTATTTAATTATACAGAATAAATTATCAAACGATAATGATTTTCAATATCATCTATATTAAAAATAAGGTAGTATTTCACTTTTGTATCATTCGCTAGACATTCTGTAAAGGTAGAAATTAGATGTTTGTCAGTGAATAAATGAGGGAGTAGTGAATGAGATACATACGATTTCTTCCTAAGAAGAAATGGGCCATAGCAGGCTTTACCTTTTTATTATATTCGGCGTCATTTCCTGCATTTGGTTCGGAGGCAACGATGCTAACGATTGAAAGTCCCTTAAAAGGCGATTTAAATCATTCCAACAGGGAAAACGCTGATATCAAGCCACAGCATAAGTCATTAGATTTTAGCGTTCCTTGCGATACAGGCGATTATCTAACCGGATATGTTGAGAGTAATAGAAGTATGATGACGCTAGATGTTATCGATGCCACAGGAAAAGTATCGCGCCGTTTGATTGATAATAAAAGTGGCAAACAACACTTCTATTCAGTAGCCGAAAACTGTGTAGAGACCTGGCGACTGTCTGGCTCAGGTGCTTATCAGATAGTGCTCGAACAACGTGTTAGTTTAGCAGAGCAAGATTTAAAAGGTTCTTTAGGAAATTCTCTAGACAGTTCTGACACGTTACTCAGCCCCAGAGTATCGGCATTACTTGAGTCATTGCAGAAAGGGCAGAGTACAGATCGCTTTTGGGCGGAAGTGGAAGTATTAGGTACACCGCTGATTGAAGACACAGCTTTGGGCACTGTGATGACGTTTTTAGCGCGAGGAGACTATCGCAATGTCAAGTTAATGGGTGGCCCGTCCACCAATCATGATGCATTGCAACGATTGGTAGACTCTGATACATGGTACAAAAGCTTTATTGTGCCAAACAACACGCACTTATCCTATCAGATTGCTCCCAATACCCCTGAGCCACCTCTGTCTGAGTTTGCTCGTAGAGTCGCCATAAAAGCCGTGGCTCAAGCCGATCCTTATAATCACCATTCATGGCCACGTTCAGCCACTGATAAGTACACAACCAAATCTACTATTACGTTAAAAGACGCACCAAATAGGCGTTGGATAAAAAGACAGGCAGAGGTTCCCAAAGGAGAGTTGTCTACCTTTAAATTTACCAATAGTACATTGGACAATACTCGCGATATCACCATTTACTCCCCAACTGTTAATAACAACAAGGAGAATAGTAAAGATGATGCGGTGCTGTTATATATCTTTGATGCGGAAGCCTATATTGATACGGTTGGATTGCCCACGATTTTAGATAATTTGATTGCAGAAGGTAAGGTTCCACCAGTGACAGCGGTGTTTATTAGCAATCCTGATAATGATGCCCGTGCACGTGAATTACCTGCCAACCCAATGTTTGCAGATGTATTGGCCAATGAGTTAGTACCACAAATAAATAAACGATTGCCAGTAGCGATACCAACGGATAGAACGGTCATTGCAGGGTCAAGTTATGGCGGTTTAGCAGCGACGACTATCGCACTACGTCACCCCGACATATTTGGCAATGTTATCTCTATGTCTGGGTCTTACTGGTGGCATCCAAAAGATCAGACAGCAGAAGATAAACACTTCGTAGCGTCTGAGGTAATAAAAATGGATAAGGCACCCGTTCGTTTCTTTTTGAGCGCAGGCGTGTTTGAAACGGCTCGTGGTAAAAGTGGTAGCAACGGTATATTGGGAACCAACCGTCATCTGCGAGATGTTTTATTGGCAAAAAGGTACGATACACATTATCAAGAGTATGCTGCAGGACATGATTACTTTGCTTGGCGAGGAATCATAGGAGATGGTTTGGTATCGCTTTTTCCGTCTAAGGAAAAGAAGTAATATCTCTTTTATTTAAACTAGCGCTAATGTTTAGCCTTTTACTACTAAATAAAATGATAGTGACTGAGTATTCATACTCTAACTTCTAATTTTCTATATAAAGTATTTTTTTAAAACCAACCTGCTAACAAGTAGCAAGTTGGTTTTAAATCGATTGTCATTAATTAGGATTATATTCTCTCAACGCCGCAATACGGTCATCAAGCGTTGGGTGTGAACGGAATAGGTTGGCAATACTAAAGCCTTGCGTTTGTCCTGATGAGATCGCAAATGCTTTCATACTCTCAGGCATTTGATCTGGTCGCTGTGCAGAAGGACGCAACGCATCAAGCGCACTGATCATTTTTTCGCGGCTGGCCAATTTTGCGCCCATTTGATCCGCACGGAATTCACGTAAGCGTGAGAACCACATCACGATGGCAGACGCCAAAAACCCAAGTAAGATATCCATTACAATACTAGTGATAAAGTACCCAATACCTGGGCGATCACTGGTGTTTTTGAACACAGTACGGTCAACGAAACTGCCGACAATGCGTGCAAAGAACATTACAAACGCATTGACTACGCCTTGAATGAGGGCGAGGGTTACCATATCACCGTTAGCCACATGACCAATCTCATGTGCCAATACGGCCTCGACTTCATCTTGATTCATATTTTGTAGTAAGCCAGACGACACTGCTACTAGGGCTTTATTTTTATTCCAGCCAGTCGCAAAAGCATTTGGCTGCGAATTATTAAAAATACCAACCTCAGGCATACCGATATTTACGGCTCGCGCTTGTTTGGCGACTGTATCGATTAGCCATTGCTCAGTAGCGGTGCGTGGCGATTCTATGACTACTGTGCCAGTGGATCTTTTAGCCATCCACTTTGATATAAATAGCGACACCATCGAGCCGACCATACCGTAGATACCACACATAACAGCAAGGCTAATGTAGTTAAGACCACCTGCGCTGTGCACACCACCGATTCCAAAAAACCTCGATAAAATACCAAACACAATGCTAAATACCACAATCACTGCTAAGTTGGTTAATAAAAATAATCCAATACGCATCATGATGCTAACTTCCTATTTACAATGTCGGTATGGCCTCGATAGATAGTTATCTAAGAGGTTTGTTTGTTATGATAGATTTTACTGTGATTTTGACTGTAATGTCAGACAAAATAGCTTTTTATAAGTGGTGACAGAGATAAAGTGATTATTCTGGGAAATGCCGTACAATACCTGACTGGTTTTAGCAGGTTAGAAAAGTAGTAGATGAGGAGTAGTGATTTTTGACAGAATTAAAGACGGTTGGGCTATTTGCGCTTACTGCATTGGCTGAGATTGCAGGATGTTATCTGCCTTATCTGTGGCTGCGAGAAGGCAAGTCAATCTGGCTGCTGATACCTGGTGCGCTGAGCTTAGTCGCGTTTGTTTGGCTGCTGTCATTACATCCAACTGCTGCGGGCAGGGTCTATGCTGCATATGGTGGCGTTTATATATGTATGGCGATTTTATGGTTGTGGACGGTCAATGGCATACGACCAACCATGTGGGACATAGTGGGTTCGATAGTTGCGCTATTAGGAATGGCGATTATTATGTTTGCGCCGCGCGGAGCTTAATAAAAACCTAAGCTTAATTAAAGGCAGTGCTTAGCTAAAGGCCAATGACGAACCAAAAAAATACCAATCGAACGGCTAGGTCGGATTAGTATATTAATATATTGATTATTAATGTTTGCCTAAAATACTACCATTGTCGTCTTTCTTGGCTTGTTTGGCAGCTTTCTTCTCTTTAGCAGTCAAAAGAGGCTTTTTCTTAACGTTCTTCTTACTATCTTGACCTTTGCTCATAATCGTTTCCTTTTTTACAGCACACTACTCATTACGCAAAGTTAAGCGAATTCAAGACAGTGTGAATACAGCTAACATAGCTGTTTACTGAATAGAGTATAGGCTTAAGCTTTAGTAATAGATAGCGCTCGCACAATTCGTCTACGATTCAAGTATCATTTAAATTCTTTATGTTTATGGTTAGTCCTAGTTCACCAATTGATTCGTTCAATCAATCATTGTATTAATAAGTGCTTACTTACGGATACATGGCGATTTGCTATAATGCGTCATAAACCGATTTATAAACGCGGCAAACTCTTATTTATTAACATTTAGCACCATAGTGCTTACTGTTTTGGTCAAATTATTATGCGTATTCGTAAACTGTTCAAATTTGAAAATGCTCACATCGTTCGTAACTGTAGTTCTGAGCGTTGTAAGCACTCGATTCATGGCCACAGCTATCAAATTGAGCTGATCCTTGAAGCCACTCGTTTAGACCATGGGCAAATGGTTTATGATTTTGGTTTGCTAAAATCTTCCATAAAAGACATCATTGATAGCTTTGATCATGCGATTTGTTTTTGGAACAAAGATGATCCTGAGTATGTCGCAGCGTGTAAGAAATTTAGCGCACGTTGGATAAGCCTACCAGTTTCACCATCGGCAGAGCAGTTTTCACGAGTGATATTCTTTTGGGCGCAAGAAATACTGCGACAGACACAAATGCAAAATGGTGAAGCAGATGTCAGCGTGTACTCAGTGATTGCCCATGAGACGGCGACTGGGTATGCGCAGTGCTTTGCTGATGATGTTGCAAACGATCAAATGGGTAAGCTGGTCTTAGAAGATTTTGAATTCAGTGAGCAGGTCCGTGCTGAGTGGACTGACTCTGAGCTGTATGCCAAACTGATTCGCGGTGAAAGCTTTACCAATCCAACTGTGACCATGCAGGTACAGACAGAGCAAGTACAAGCAGGTTCAGTCTGATGTGTGATGGTCAACCTATAGAAAATAGCAAATACTTAAAGACTCTGATACTAAACTCTGAGCAAGATACTCAATCATTGGCTAAGCAATTAGCGACATTACCACTGACAGGTAGCGTGTGGCTGGCAGGGGACTTGGGCGCTGGTAAAACGACATTGACGCGTTATTGGTTACAAGCGCTTGGTCATACAGGTGCGGTAAAAAGTCCAACTTATACCTTGGTTGAGCCCTACAGTATTCAGCGAAAAGATGGTTCAATCAAGCCAGTTTATCATGCAGATTTATATCGTCTCCAAGATCCAGAAGAACTGTCTTTTATTGGGTTTGATGAGTATCTCGATGAGCCTGAAGCATTAGTCATCATCGAATGGGCTAGCCGTGCTGATAGCTATCTTCCGCCGCCCACGTTATTCATCGATATGACTCAAAGTGTAAGCGATGATAACGACACTGAAGCTCGCCAAGTGCAGTTGAGGTTGTCAAAGGCAAGTCAAGCGCAGGGTTTGGATCTATCGCAACTTATCATCTAAACGAACATCTAAATTATACCAATCGCTACTTTCCAAAAACATGACATATATCCATGCCAGATAATCATCCTAATACCCGTATTAAAAAACTATCGCCGCTGCTAATCAATCAATTAGCAGCAGGTGAGGTGGTGACACGTCCAGCAGCAGTGGTCAAGGAGTTGCTTGAAAATGCCATCGATGCTGGCGCGACCGATATTGAGGTACGCATCACTCAAGGCGGTATGGGCCTGATTGAGGTAGTGGATAATGGGGTCGGTATTCATCCTGATGATATGGTCATGGCCATCACTCGTCATGCGACCAGTAAGGTTGCCGATGTTGCTAACTTGCACGGTATTACGACATTGGGTTTTCGCGGTGAAGCGTTAGCGGCGATGGCTGCTGTCTCTCGTTTGACCTTAACCAGTAGTCATGATGAGAGCGGTATCGGTCGTCAATTACAGGTCGCTGGCGTATTAGATGACACACCGAAACTGTTACCAGTTGTGCATAACCGTGGTACTACGATTGTCGTAAAAGATTTGTATTTTAACGTGCCTGCGCGCCGCGGTAATTTGAAATCTATTGCTACTGAGTTCGGTCATATCGAGACCATTGTCCGAGAAGTCGCACTGGCGCGTGCCGATGTTGCTTTGACACTTTTTCATGACAATAAACAGCGGCTATCATTATCTGCAAGTGCTACGAGTATTAGTGGTAACAATGACAATAATAATATTCGCCTGCCACTGCCGCGTCTAGAACAAGCGACTGGTATGGCATTGACAGATAATGCATTAGCAATATCGATAGATTTGTCGAGTCTGGTGCAGTCGTCTGTAGGGTACGATAATAGCAATGTTAATCAGGTAGCGATTAGTGGTTGGTTATGGCCGCTACATCATGACAAATCTGACTTACCCAAGCTGCTCTATGTAAATGGCAGACTGGTAAAAGAAGCATTGATTAGCAATCAAATACGTCAACTGGCACAAGGTGCGCAGCTAGCAGGTATGGGGTATGCACTGTATTTTGATTTACCAACTCAGTGGTTAAATATCAATGTGCATCCATCTAAACAACGTATCAAAATCAGTCCATTGAATAATATTATGGCGCACTTAGGTCATACAGTTCGTACGCAGTTGAAAACGATTGATGTAGCTAAGTTTGGGTCTGAGTCTGCATCTGCGTCCGTAGCGACGACCGAAACTGATAGCCAATACAAATCTGCGGAACGAGCAAGTAATAATGCTTCTACAAGTAATAATGCTTCTAAAGGTCGTTCGTCTGAAATGCCCATCTCAAGTAGTCAGTTTAGCAATAACCAAAGGCAGAATAATCAAGTAGAATCTAATAAGCAGTCTTATCAGTCTACTGCAAACCAATCATCTTCAGATAATCCTTCATTGCAAGAGTCAGTGCAATCTCATATCAATGAACGATCAGACCAAAGTAACAACAGTAACAACAGCACGTCACATTATTCTGATGGAGCAGCTACTTCTGCATCTTTGCCAATTTGCTTAGATATCATTGAAAACGTAGAGACTATTGGTATTGATTCAAGCATAGAGGATAAAAGTCTACCTTGGTTATTATTTTATCACCAAGGGCAGTGTGCACTGATAAGTGCTAAAGACTGGCAGTTTAAAGTAAGCCAGTTGTTCGAATCACTTACCTCTAGTCATCAAGTATTCAAAAAAGATAGATTGCCAAGCAGTGCTACTGAGATTAATCAGCAACTTATTATTGTCAATACGCAAATGTCTGCGCAAGATTCAATAGTTTTTGCAAATGATCTTACTGAAATAATCATGAACAATGCTATTAAAGCGATAGACAGTCACCTCTTAGTAAAGCTAATGCTATCCTGAATATCTGAAAATAATTACAACATCTTAAAGCAATTAAACCAATCGATATCTGAGTTATCCATATATTATGAAAGGCCACTTTATGCAACATTCGTCTGATAGCCTACCTCACAAGCTGGCGGATAATAGCGTAGTTTGTCTTATGGCACCAACTGCTAGCGGCAAGACATCACTGGCATACGAGCTATACGATACAGGTCGTTTTGAATTAATTTCTGTGGACTCAGCGCTGATATATCGTGACATGAACATTGGCACAGCCAAGCCAACAGCGGCTGAGCTGGCGCGTTATCCACATCATTTGGTCGATATCATCGATCCTACGCAAAGCTATAGCGTGGCGGAGTTTGTCAGTGACGTCGCTCGCCTCATTGATGAGTGTCACAGAAATGGCAAGATACCATTATTAGTAGGCGGTACCATGATGTATTACATGGCGCTACTCGATGGGTTGTCTCCTGTGCCCGATAGCGATGACAGCGTACGGGCGAGCGTAGAGCAGTGGCGTCAAGAAGAAGGTATTAGCGCTCTATATGATTATTTGGGGAGTATAGACCCTATAAGTCATGAGCGCTTGAATGCTACTGATACTCAGCGTATCACGCGAGCAATTGAAGTCTATCTACAAACACGTATTCCAATAAGTGACTGGCAGCGTAAGCCAAAGCAAGCATTGGCACATAATCCGAATCAACAGTGGCACGCGCTATCGGTAATGCCAGATCGTCTATGGCTACATGATCGTATCGAACAACGCCTAGATATCATGTGGAATGAAGGGCTGGTGACTGAAGTCATAGACTTACTAAAAAAGTATCCGCTCACGCCTAATATGCCTTCGATGCGCTGTGTGGGTTACAGGCAAGTACTAGAATACTTGGTGCGTGTTGACCATCCGATATTTGATGAGACTCATCTGGATAAAGCTCAATTTTATGACGTTTTTGAAAAGCATATAGCTGTCAACGAAAAAAAAGAAATTTCAGATAATGTTGCTCAGTCAGCTGCTCAACCAAACATGGCTAATCAAGAGACCAAGGCGCTTGCTTGTCAGGAAATGCAAAATAAGGCATTATATGCTACAAGACAGCTAGCAAAACGACAGTACACATGGCTAAGAAAGGTAATGCAATTGCCTAGCACATCATCAACTGGGGTAGTAGAATCTGAGAGCGGGGCTGATGCTAGCAGTCGTATGATATTACAAACGTTTGAAACCATGGCCGAAGCACGAGAGTACTTGTCTTAAGGTGCAATGATAGCTAACACAATTAGTTTCAAAAATTGACATAGATAGCTGTTATAATTTGGCTCAGTGCATTGAGCATCGTTACGATGTCTGACCTATGAACTTTTGTAGACAAAAAGTATTAACGAAACAACCAGTTACTTAATTATTTACAATAATAACGTATTCGCGATAAAGTGGAATCACTTAAGAGCAACGAATATTTATTTAGATACGTTTTATAAAGAAAACACCTTATTGTATCTACCTTTTAGCCATTATAATTAAATTAACACTTAAAATAATTGGCACTCAAAACATAACTATATAATATTTAGGAGAGATTTCATGTCAAAAGGACAAACTTTACAAGATCCGTTCTTGAACTCGCTGCGCAAAGACCGCATTCCTGTCTCTATTTTTTTGGTAAATGGTATTAAATTACAAGGCCAAATTGAATCATTTGATCAATATGTCGTTCTCTTAAAAAACACAGTGAGCCAAATGGTATATAAACATGCCATCTCAACAGTCGTGCCAGCGCGTAACCCGCGTAGTAGTACGACGACAGGTACAAGTGCTCAGCCTCAGAGCGCAGCACCGACTGGATATCAAGGCGGTGGCTTTGAACGTGGTAGCAATCCTGCTGCTGGCGGTTTTGAAGAGCGCGGATTTGCATCGAGTCGCAGTGGATTTAATCGCGGTGGTTTTAGCCAAGGTCAAGATCGTGGTTTTGAACGCGGTAGCTTCGGTCAAGGACAAGAGCGCGGGTTTGAGCGTGGTGGTTTTGGTCAAGATCGTGGGTTTGATGCCACGGCAGATAATACAGGCTTCGAAGATAAGCCAAACGATGGTTCTAATGATAGCAACAGCTAACTCATTGCCATAGTCGAGCATGTTTTCTAAAAAAATATTAAGACATGATTTATTCGTTTAAAACCTGCTGATAATAGTGGGTTTTTTTTGTATAAATAGCAGCATGCTCTTTATTTGGTACAACGCACTATATTAGTGTAGATTTTGTAGACCATTACTAATATGAAACATAGTGTAGTAAAATAGCGTATTGATTCATTATAAAAACAGAGCGGATTCATGAGTGATACCAAAAACAACTTAACCCATGAGCAATTTATTACCACTGCTATCGAGGCCATTAACACAGAGATATCTGCGTTAGCACTACTAACAGAGCAGATTGACGACAGATTTGCACAAGCATGTGACATCATTCTGACTTGCAAGGGTCGAGTGGTGGTCACGGGCATGGGCAAATCAGGATTAATTGGACGCAAGATAGCAGCGACTTTTGCCTCAACTGGTACGCCTGCTTTTTTTATGCATCCTGGTGAAGCAGGGCATGGTGATTTGGGGATGCTTGTAAAAGGTGATGTGCTGCTTGCTATTTCAAACTCAGGTGAGTCAGATGAAATCAAGATGCTACTGCCAGTTGTCAAGCATCTAAATATCCCTCTTATCAGTATCAGTCGTGATAAGCGCGGTATGTTGCCACGAGCAGCTGACATTGTATTGACCCTTGGTCAGTCGCAAGAGGCTTGTCCACTTAATCTAGCGCCTACCTCCAGTACGACGGCTACTTTAGCGCTCGGAGATGCGTTAGCGGTTGCTTTAGTACATGCACGTAATTTTACTTCTGAAGATTTTGCATTATCGCACCCTGCTGGTGCCCTGGGTCGTCAGCTATTGACACGTGTCGAAGATTTAATGCATACCAACTCAGAGGACTTGCCTTTGATTCATCAGCAGGCCCCATTGCAACAAGCTTTGTTTACTATGTCTGCCGGACGACTGGGCATGACAGTAGTGACTGACGATAACAACAAGGTCGTCGGTGTGTTCACAGATGGTGACTTACGCCGAGGGTTAGAAAAAGGCATCGATCTACAAACGCCAATGCATGAAGTGATGGTCAGTAATCCACGCCATATCAGTAAAACGATGCGTGCGTCAGATGCGCTGAGTGTCATGAATGAGAGTGGTATTAGCCAGTTATTGATCATTGATAATGAAGATCGTTTAGAAGCTATTATTACCGTGCATGATTTGCTGCAAGCTGGGGTCAAATAAGGTTTGTGAGTTGCCGTTGAAATAGTTAAGCTATATAGAATGACGCTTCGAAAATAAATATTAAAAAGAGACAAATAATGCAGGACTTGATACAGAAAGCTGGACAAGTAAAACTATTGGTCATGGATGTTGATGGGATTTTATCCAATGGTCAAATTATCTATGATGCCAATGGTGTTGAGACCAAAGCGTTCTCCGTACAGGATGGTGTGGGTGTTAAGTCGCTAGCGCGCTACGGTATTTTGACAGCCATCATTACGGGCCGTAGTAGTGCGATGGTAAACAAGCGCGCAGCAGAAATGGGCGTCAACCATGTGGTGCAAGGCCGTGATGATAAGCTTGTTGCGCTAAACGAGCTACTATCGTCTCTAGATCCTGCTTTGAATATTACTGCTGCCGACTGTGCCTATATGGGCGATGATTTACCGGATATCAAAGCAATGCAAACAGTAGGATTCGCGGCAACCGTACCTAACGCGCATGCTGAAGTTATCAAGCGCAGTGACATGGTAACGACTCGTGCTGGCGGTACTGGAGCGGTGCGCGAGATATGTGATCTTATCTTAAAAGGTCATGGACATTATCAAGACTTTATCGCGCATTACACGCTTGATGAGGCACAAACTCAGGATAACCAGTCGTGAATACACGTGTCTTAATTGTATTAGCCTTAATTATTGCCGGTATTGCGGGTTGGTTTTTTCAGCAGCAAGGCGACGTAACGCCGCCAGTCAATATTGAAACGACAGATGTCGATTATGAAGCCACCGATATCAAAGCCGTACAGACCAATGAACAAGGTGAAACCGAATACGAGCTTACCGCTGAGTCTTTGACACATAATCCTGAGACCAATCAGGATGAAATGTCAGGCATTACCATGAATTGGGAACCATCTGCAGAGCAACGCTATCGTATTCAAGCGGGCAGTGCAGCCATTAGTCAACAGACAGGGGAGCTTGGTTTATCAGGTGGATTTACACTGGTGAGCGAAGGCAATAAGAGTACCCCTGATATTGAACCGATAAAAGTAACTGGTAGTACGCTAAAAGGTAATACGAAATCAGGCAAAGTATACAGTGACGCGCCTGTGAAAATCGAACAAGGCATGAATCGATTTGAAGCCTCTAGTATGACTGCCAATCTTGAGACGGGAGAGTATGAATTTGGCCAAGTGGCTGTTGCATTTTCTCCATCTGAACGCCAAGACAAAGCATTGTTTTAATCAAAGTCTTTCTTATTTACTGTGTCAAAAAATAGCAGCTAGCATAAAGTTTGCAAATCCTACCACCTATTATGAAATGAGTTATTTATATGAAACTTAAATTTTTGCCTACTTTACGCGCATCATCACTCTGCTTGCACAAATTGTGCGCACTGCCAATGGTGATGTTATTGGCGCTACCGCTATATAGTCATGCGTTGCCATCAGATTCTAATCAGCAGATTAAATTGCTAGCAGATAAAGCCACTTATAGTGAGCGTACCGGCGTGACCAGTTATGCAGGTAATGTCATTATTACCCAAGGTACGTTTAAGATGACGGCTGACAACATCACGGTCAATCTTTCTCAGCAGCGTAGCATTAACTCGGCGGTAGCAACTGGCCGTCCAGCGACTATGCAGCAAGTAGTCACGCAAGAAAAGGGCTTGGCAAAAGGGCAGGCTAATAAGATTGACTACAATGCAGTGTCTGGGATTATTACGCTAACTGGCAATGCGAAACTGGTTCAGAATGGTGCAAGCTTCGCTGGTAACGTCATTCGTTATAGCCTAAAAGCAGGTGATGTTGAAGCGACTGCTGGCGGCAATCAGCGCGTTGAACTGGTATTCCCGCCTAACAATGGTACAAACCAAAGTGGCGTACGTTAATCCAAATAAACAGGCTATGAGTAAATAAGTCTGCCTTTAGCAATGCTTAAATTTTGTGAAAGTAAGAGTAAGTTATGAGCGATGATAAAAATCTAGACCTATCGGCATCAAATACCAATACGGCGCCTGTCGCTCGATTGACTATGCAAAATTTAGGCAAGCGCTATGGAAAGCGTTGGGTAGTCAAAGACGTTTCATTTTCTGTCGAACAGGGTCAAGTCGTCGGACTGTTGGGGCCTAACGGTGCTGGTAAAACGACAAGCTTCTATATGGTGGTGGGACTGGTCAATATGGATAAGGGCCGCGTTACGTTAGGTAAAATGGATTTATCTAAATACGCAATGCATGAGCGAGCGCGTGCGGGTATCGGCTATCTACCACAAGAAGCATCAATCTTTCGTAAATTATCTATCGAAGACAATATCTTAGCTATCCTACAGACTCGTACAGAATTAAGTAAAGCTGAACAGCAGCAAGAACTTGAAAAGTTGATTGGCGAGTTCCATTTAGAACATGTGCGCAAGTCTCAGGGTATGAGCGTGTCAGGCGGTGAGCGTCGACGCTGTGAGATTGCGAGAGCATTGGCCGCTGATCCTAAGTTTATATTATTGGATGAACCTTTTGCAGGGGTAGATCCTATCTCTGTCGGCGATATCAAAGACGTTATTTTGACGCTTAAAAATCGCGGCATTGGCGTTTTGATCACCGATCACAATGTTCGAGATACACTGGCTATTTGTGAAAAAGCTTATATCGTATCAGAAGGCGCTATCATTGCAGAAGGCACTTCGGCTGAAGTGTTAGAAAATGATTTAGTAAAATCTGTTTATCTAGGTAAAGACTTCCAGGTATAAGTGAGAGCATTAAATCTCTTATCTCATACTCTATTTTATAAAATCGGTTCAGAGTAAAACAGAGCTACTAAAGTGAGCCTTTCCCAAACTTTGTGTAACTGCTTATAATCCATTAACAGGAGAATAAGCAATGACTACTCAATCTGACATTAAAAAATTGGCCGAGCAAATGGCTGGTAGCATGAAAAGCTTTGATGACATCAAAGACTTCCAAAAGCAGCTCATGCAATCCTTTATCGATACTGCCTTAGAGGCTGAGATGGAAGACCATCTCGGCTACCCCAAGCATGAGAAAGCAGATAAACCAAACAAGCGCAACGGACACACTAAAAAGACCGTCCGCAGTGACACAGGCGATCTTGAAATCTCTACCCCAAGAGACCGTGATAGCAGCTTTGAGCCTGTACTCGTTAGTAAGCATCAAACCCGTATCTCAGGTCTCGATGATAAAATCATATTCCTTTACGCCAAGGGTCAAACCACCACCGAGATTGTAGAGAGCATTAAAGAGCTCTATGACGTCGACATCTCAAGCTCTCTTGTCTCAAGAGTCACTGACAATATATTAGAGGACATCACCGCTTGGCAGAACCGGCCGCTGAGCAGTGTTTATCCTATCGTCTATTTGGACTGCATCGTCGTGAAGATACGTCAAGACAAGCAGATCATCAACAAAGCCATTTACCTAGCCCTAGACATCAATCTTAGCGGTAAGAAAGAGCTGCTTGGTATGTGGCTCTCAGAGAATGAAGGCGCTAAGTTCTGGCTAGGTGTTCTTACCGAGCTTCAAAACCGTGGCGTACAAGACATCTTAATCGCTTGTGTTGACGGTCTAAAGGGCTTCCCTGATGCCATTAACACCGTCTATCCAAAGGCACAGGTTCAGCTGTGTATCGTACACATGGTGCGCTATTCAATGAAGTTTGTGCCGTGGACGGATAAAAAGGCCGTAGCGGCTGATTTAAAGGCCATCTACGGCGCTGATACGCTTGAGATAGCTGAGGCTAATCTTGAGCACTTTGATGAGGTGTGGGGTGATAAGTATCCGCATGTGGTTAAGTCTTGGCGCAATAACTGGGAGGGCTTAACGGTGTTCTTTAATTACCCTAAAGACATCAGAAAAGCCATCTATACCACCAATGCTATTGAGTCACTGAACAGTGTGATTCGGACAGCGGTGAATAAGCGTAAGGTGTTCCCATCTGATCACGCAGCTTTCAAGGTAGTCTATCTAGCAACCCAGCAGGCATCCAAAAAGTGGTCGATGCCAATCCGTAACTGGACGTCTGCTCTTAATCGCTTTATGATTATGTTTGATGATCGCATCAGCAGGCATTTAATCTAAATGGCAGTTACACAGAATCTGAGATGGGCTCACTAAAGTAGAGTTATGCTGGTATAGGTTTTCCTTACTTCCTATGCATTTTGCTTTCTAAACGCTGTGTAAAATTTATACCAATAATTTTGTGTTTTCTGATTAACTAATAGAGCTGGCTAAAACTATTTTATATAGAGCTTATAAGCCAGTTACTACTTATATCTACAATTAACATCTCTACAATTAATATCATCCTCTTTCAAGTACAGCTTGTAAAACTAAAGGCTGACTTATCATGACAAATATTTTTGAATCAGCGCTTATAAAGCGTGACATTATTACCTTCATTATTCTCGATTGATCCTCTGAATAAGGCTTATAAGCTATGGCAAAAAATAAAAGCAGCTATGTCTGTCAGCATTGTGGCGCGCATTTTGGTAAATGGGCTGGACAGTGTACGGATTGCGGGGAATGGAATAGCTTGGTCGAAGCCCCAAATGTCAGCATGCCACATCACAATAAGAGCACCACGAAGCCCAATAACGCACGAGCTGCTAATCGTGGCACCAGTGCGCCAGCTGGTAACTACTCTGGTACTCACAGTGCTGTCATGCCGCTTAATGCAGTAAGTGTGACGCTCGACACACGCCTACCAACTGGTATCAGTGAGTTCGATCGCGTACTGGGCGGTGGGTTAGTGGCGGGTTCCGTAGTGTTAATCGGTGGTGATCCAGGTATTGGTAAATCAACGATTCTACTACAAACGGCGACCAACATGGCACGAGCCGATTCATTGGCAGGTAGTGCACTATACGTGACGGGTGAAGAATCACTTGCACAGGTGGCCATGCGAGCCAAACGCTTAGATTTGCCTGCTGATAGACTGCGTGTACTGGCCGAAACTAACGTAGAAACTATCTGTGCTGCATTAACGCAAGAGCAGCCAGCCATCGCTATTATTGATTCTATTCAGACGATTTATACGGACGCTATTAACTCTGCACCAGGTGGTGTCAGTCAGATTAGAGAGTCTGCAGCGATTTTGACGCGCTATGCTAAGCAAACAGGTACAGCGCTATTTTTAGTAGGACATGTAACCAAGGAAGGTACGTTAGCGGGTCCGCGAGTATTGGAGCATATGGTTGATACCGTACTTTATTTTGAAGGCCAGTCTGACTCGCGTTTTCGTATGATTCGTGCGGTTAAGAATCGCTTTGGTGCGGTTAATGAATTGGGCATCTTTGGTATGACTGATATGGGGCTCAAAGAAGTCGCTAATCCATCAGCGATATTTTTAAGTCGTTACGATAAACCTGTTGCTGGCTCTGTAGTAATGGTCAGCCGTGAAGGTACAAGGCCGTTACTAGTAGAAGTGCAGGCCTTGGTCGATGATTCACAAGGTTCGCCTAGAAGAATGGCGCTAGGTTTAGACTTCCAGCGTTTATCCATGCTACTAGCGGTGATGCATCGCCACGGCGGAATACATACCAGTGGACAAGATGTCTATGTCAACGTCGTTGGTGGCGTCAAAGTCATAGAGACAGGATCTGATTTGGCCGTACTGTTGGCTTGTGCTTCAAGCATCAAAGAGAAGGCGTTACCATCTTCATTAGCAGTATTCGGCGAAGTTGGTCTATCGGGCGAAATCCGCCCAGTACCTAATGGACAAGAGCGCCTAAAGGAAGCGATGAAGCACGGGTTTAAGCATGCCATCATTCCAAAGGCCAATGCACCTGCTAAGGATGCGCCTCAGTTTAAAGGTATCAATGTGATTGCTGTTGAACGACTTGATGATGCCATCGAAAGCGCATTTGAGTTATAAGGTATATAGGACTAATAGTACTTCGTTTTGAGTAGCTTATTCGCTACTATTAGCCTAGAGCGATAAATATAAACCATAAAAAAGCCTAACTAATGATTAGTTAGGCTTTTTTTGCTATATAGGCTAGCAATATTATTGGTATCTAAAACCGATATTTAAAATTAAGGTCCTGCAACGCGCTCAATAGCAACGTTACCCACGCCTTTACTCGTAATACCGAGTTTTTTGGCAGCACCATAAGATAAATCTAACACACGATTACCATGGAATGGGCCACGATCGTTCACTTTTACCACGACACTTTTGCCATTGGTCTTGTTAGTGACTTTGACATAGCAGTTTAATGGTAATGAGCGATGCGCTGCAGTTAAACCGTTCATGTCAAAAGTTTCGCCACTGGCAGTCTTGCGACCATGAAACTTACGACCATACCAAGACGCGAGGCCAGTCTGCTTAAATTTGCTGACAGAGTTAGAGGCAACAGCTGTTAGGCGCTCTAGTACGTCTTCATCATTGGTAACTTGTGTCGTATCATTGGCTAACAATGAGCTGCTAAGTGCCAATGAAGTCGGCTGACGAGCTGACTTTACCAAACTTGATGCACCATCATGCTGACGGCTTAGTTCACCAAGTACACGGTCAATGTGGGAGGCGTTATCTTGCGAAATCATAGCAAGTGTGGTCTTTGTTTCTACAGCATTTGCATTGGTCGCGACTGCAGAGCCAGCAAATAACATTGCTGACATTGTAAGTAAACCAGATAAACGCTTGTTCATAAATACCTCTATAACTTATACATCAAAACCTAACTCTAAATATTTTAGATTGAGCATGGCATTAATCTATTGTTTTCATATTGATTAATGCGTGGCTCTTATAGATATTAATATATGGTAATTTTTCATTTCATTATCATCAGTGTTCAGCAGAAATAGAGCTAAAGCGACTGACGATACGCTTAAATGATAGTTAGCGATAAGCATTGAATACAAAGTCCAAAATCAGGACTGAGTGACAATGTCACTATATGTCGTATTTACATGATGTGCGATATACAAACTCTTTTAGAATGCTACGTTAATAAAAGGTTCAGAGGACATCGCGTATCGCTTTGTTATCAAACCGTTAATTAAGTAGTGTATTTGAAAGTCTGGAATCTACAAGATGCTAACTATACGGCTACGCTACAACCTAAATATATTTAAATGCAAAGTTTATTAGTAGCTATGTACGGGTTATGTATCAGAGTACAGTAAAACGAGGTTAACGCAATTTTTTGTAAAAAACAAGGAATAAAATCTTTCTGAACTTATAGGTGGTTAACTTATATTAGAAGTTATGCCTATTTACTATTAAAAATAAGAGGCGCTAAAACGAATAATTATTTCGGATTTGTTACTATTATATTGATTAATACGAACATACATTATATAAAGACCATTAAAGTAAAAAGCCATAGCGCTAAGAATAAAACTCTTCTTCGCGCTATGGCTCATTGTCTTTTATCAAATCATTAGTAGTACAAAACAATTTATTTTAATGATACTACCATAATCATCAGAACGACTTATAGTCACCTGACCACAAAAATGTTATAAAATAAATCAACTAAACGATTACCACAATAAATAACCATGACTTACTCCCTAGATTATCGCAAACAAGTCTTAAAAAGCTTAGATGAGGGCATGACCTTTGCTGAAGCTGCTGTTTTCTATGATATCAGTCCAACGACTATCCAGAAGTGGAAAAAGCGTCTTCATAGTAAAACCACTCGATATATTAAGCCCTACAAAATAGAGGATGAAGCCTTAGCTCAAGATGTCAAAGACCACCCTGACGATTATCACTATGAGCGAGCACAGCGTTTTGATTGTAGCCCAACAGGCATCAGTAAAGCCTTAAAGCGTATTGGTGTTAGCAAAAAAAAAGACACTTGAGCATCCCAAAGCCTGTCCTGTGAAAAGAGCGACTTATCTAGCCAAGCTTAACCACTACATTGCTCAAGGCTTTGCTATTGTCTATATGGACGAAAGTGGGTTTGAGAGTGAAACGATGCGTCCTTGTGGTTATGCACCCATTGGTAGCCCCTGCATTGGCAGTTACAATTGGCAAGCCAAAGATCGAACCAACGTCATTGGTGCACTATATGGCAAAATGCTGTTTGCACTCAATTGCTTAAAGACCAACATTAATAAAAAGATTTTCTATCACTGGTGCAAGTTCACGCTGATACCAAAGCTTAAGAGAAAATGTGTAATCGTTATGGATAATGCAGCCTTTCATAAGCGCGTTCAAAAGCTGCTTAACAGGCATGGTCACAGGCTATTATTCTTACCTCCTTATAGTCCTGACTTAAATCCCATCGAGAAAAAGTGGGCTCAAGTGAAGTTTTTACGCCAAGGTTGGATGGAAAATGACTTATCTAAATTGTTTTATGATATTCATCCAAAACATAACTCTTTTGTAGTGCAGTGACTATACTCGAAAGACGAATTATACAGAAAGTATCTTATTCCAGTTAGCCAGATTTATGTGTATGGATAGACATGAGTAAGCCAAATCCTGCCATCAGAGTCACGATAGCCGTACCACCATAACTAATGAATGGTAGTGGAACACCTACGACAGGCAAAATGCCGCCAACCATACCGACATTGACGAATATATAAACAAAGAAAGACATGGCGATAGCACCAGCCAACAATCTGCTATAAACATCAGGATGAGTAAAAGCGATATATAAGGCACGTGATAAAAGGCAGAAATAAATGAACATCAGTAGCATCACACCGAGTAAACCAAACTCTTCGGAGAAGGCAGCAATAATAAAGTCAGTATGGCCTTCTGGTAGGAAATGTAAGTGTGATTGTGTGCCTTCTAGATAGCCTTTTCCAGTCAGGCCACCAGAACCAATGGCTGTCTTCGATTGAATGATGTTCCACCCAGCGCCTTGCACATCTGCTTCAGGATTAAGGAGTGTTAATACCCGCGTACGCTGATAGTCGTGGAGTAAAAAATTCCAAGCAAAAGCAATAAACGGTACAGCTAAAATTACAGCAGCAGAAATCAATCGCCATGAAAGGCCCGCTAAGAAAAGTACAAATATGCCACTAGCAGCGACCAGTAGTGATGTACCAAGATCTGGCTCTTTGGCAATTAATAGCACTGGTACAATGATTAATGCCAAGGTAATAGCAATGCTAGACGCTGACGGTGGCAAATCACGCTTAGACAAAAACCAAGCACACATCATTGGCATACCAAGCTTCATAAACTCTGAAGGCTGCACACTACCGAACCCAGGCAAATTGATCCAGCGCTGAGCACCCATACGTACTTCACCGATAATATCTACCAATACCAATAATATAAGTCCTAAGACATAAAATATGGGCGTAAAAGTACGATAGAGACTGGGCGGTATCTGCGCCATGGTAAACATTACCGCGAATGCCACTCCATAACTGACCATTTGGCGAATAACCATACCAATATCTTGGCTGGCGGCGCTGTATAGAATCGTCAGACCAATACAACAAACCGTCAATAACAGTAAAGTTAACCATGGGTCGATATGAATACGTTGCCATAGCGTCGGTGCATGACCTTGACCCAAATGATGGCTCTGACGTGAAAAACGATATTGCGGGTTAGAAGACATAGGCAGAATTTGGCTAACAATTGGTGTAGGAGGGAAGTACTAACTAAATTATCTCATTATAAATAATGATGAGAAACGTACTTAAAAGTACCGACTTTAATAAAAATATGCGAGCAAGCAATGGCTATATCATTCACAAATAATAATAAAGTCACTCAATTATAAAAGTTGTAAGGATAAGTGTTAATTATCAATATTGGACTTCAAATTAGAAGCGATAGTTTAGCCTGCTTGTTGAAAATTTGATAGTATCGATAAAACGTTTTTAGCGGTAGTTTCTTGCAATGATAAAATCAAAAATCCATGCGTATAGGCAAATTTGCCAACCTATCATCACCCTTATCCTATGTGCTGGCAGTGTCAGTGCTCATGCCGTTATCATCAGTGATGATAGTGAACGCCGTATTCAAATACGTCAAAGTAGCAGTACAAGCAATAACAGTAATGCTTATATAACGCCATCTACTAACAGCTCAAATCAGCGTCCTGGTGTCACCATGTTGAGTGGTGCGAATGCATCAAATAGCGACAGTATGCAAAACTTGATTGTACAAAAACAGCGTGATTTCGAGATTGATGCTAGGTTGTCCATTGAAGAAAATAAACGTGTGAATGTAGTGAGACGTGGTACTACTTATAGTACAGCAAACAACACCTATAATGGTGCTTATAACGATTCTATGAGTATGGACTTTAACGCGTGGTTAAATAGCAATAGCTATCGTGCCAGACAAGTAGCAGAGTACGAACGCTATCTCAGCGCAAGAGTCGGGTCGCAGAATGTACCGCCATTGTCTCAACTGCTGACGACTGCCCGTAGTTGGAGTAAATGCGGGTATGAGCCGTATCAATTGCCACCTCAAGAGCTATGGTCTAACATTGTACCAACATTGCGTCTTTATAGTGAGTTGAAAAACCAAGGTATTTTACCACTCAGCAGTGAGATACGTTCGGTATATCGTAACCCAGGTTTGAACGATTGTGCAGGCGGGGCAGATGGTAGTAAGCATATGAATGCAAGTGCTATCGATATCTGGGTACCTGAGTACGAAGACAATTTATGGCGCTTGAGTACCATGCATGATGGCTTATGCCAGTTTTGGCAGTATCAAGGACAGCCTTATAACTTTGGCTTAGGATTATATGCGACAGGGGCTATTCATTTAGATACTGATGGTTATCGTAAGTGGGGGTTCAATCACGCTAGTAGTTCCTCTTCTTGCCGCTATTAATTGATTTATCAAGAATCGAGAATTCAAATAATTATAAAGTTAGCCGAGATAACGCTAGATATATATTCATTTTTATATATACTATTCCGGTGTTTACTAAAAATAATAATTTTGTAATTATTTGGTAGGATTCATAGGACAGATGCATGAGTTCATTAAAAATTTGTTTGGTCTTTAAAAACTATGCTTTAATAATATCTGTTATCAATCGCCTTTATATTTTCATGGCTTATAAAGAAAACCACCAAATTTACTTTAAGCGAAAACTATGAAAAATCAGCGCTCGACAATGAAAAACTATCATAAATTAAATAACGAGAAGCAAAGTTTTTTGCACTCGAACTATAAGTATGGCGCTTTGTTTACTTCTGCACTTATATCGGTATTATTGATTAATGCGTGTAGTACAGAGATGTCCTCTGAAAACAATATGATAGTGACGGATAAAGCTGATAGACATATACAAAGCTCTAAAGAGATAGAAGATAGTATCAAGAACTCTTATGCTCGTTTGGCATCTAAGCGCTCTGATGTCTGTCCAAAATTAATTCAAGAAGAAACAGGTAATCAGGTTATCGAACGTATATCAGAGGTCATGGTAAATGACTACTGTGATTATTTCTTATATCCGCGAGAGGGTCAGCGCCTCAATGTTAAAGTAGATAACCGTCAAATAGAAGCGCTATTAATTGTGCCGACGCTACATAACTTTGCCAATGGTAATTATAAAGTGACGTCTTATGATAAGCATGTTATCCGTTTGAGCTATAACGGGGCTACCCATAAGCCTGAGCATTTTGTCTATGATGTTGCGCTAAAAATTTCTGATGCCAAGTATTCTTAATACTAAGCATTCCTAATATTTCACTTCTTACTTAAAGATTATAGCCGTTCAAATATTAATGGACATATTATGAGTAGTATTTTTTACCATTTATAATACGTCCATTGGATTGATAACGCTTATTTCTAATATTGCTTCCTAGCGATTTATTTCTTACTGGTTTTTTCTACCACTTTCTTTTCTTTCCAAGGATCTTCTTGCCCAACCGTAACTATTAAAAAGTTATCAGGCTTTAGCGTATCTCGCATGGTTTGATTGACCTCTGAAAGTGTGACTTGATCAATGCGATTGGTATAGTCAGCTAAGTAATTATTCGGCAATTGGTAAAAATTCATCATTCCAAGTAAGCTATTAATACCAGCATTGCTCGCAAACCCCATCGGGAAGCTGTTTTTCAAATTATCTGTAGTTAAGCGCATCTCCTCATTGGTGATACCCTTGTCTAGCGTCTCATTGATAACCGCTAAGCTTGCATCAATAGCCGCACGCGCCTTGTCATTACGTGTTGAAAAACCAATCTGGTAGGGACCCCGAGAGAGCATTGGATTCATCGATCCTGAGATTCCATAAGTATAGCCAAGGTTTTGTCTCACCTCAGTCATTAGCCGCGCATTAAAGTCACTGCCTGCCATGACTTCATTTCCAACAGCAAAGTTGGTCTGCTGCTGCTGTGCTATTGGGTCGGTTGCCCGTTTGCTACCCAGCTGTCCCATGAGTACAGTGGTTTGAGTGCTTGGAAATGGAATATGAACGTGCTGCGCTTTGGTAAGCGGTTTCGGCTCAGGTAAATCAGTGGCAGCTTGGCCAGTAGGCAATTTAGCAGTGATGTCTTCTGCCAGTTTTTTGGCTTGTTTTAATGTCAGGTTGCCGGTCATAGCAACAGACGCGTTTGCTGCAACTAGATATTTATTTTTAAAGTCTATCAGTTGTTGCTTCTCAATCGTAGGAACGCTTTCTAGCGTGCCGACTGATGGATGCGCGTAAGGGTGAGTACCATATAGAGCCTCGTTGAAAGCGATACTTGCTAAGCTATTAGGATCTTGTTTTTGTTGCTGCAGGCCTACCAACAGTCTTGCTTTATTGCGAGCTAGAACTTGCTCGTCAAAGGTAGGTTCACTCACCATCTGTGTCATTAGGTCAATGGCTGGCAGGAGATGCTTATCATCAGATAGGCTACGCAGTGAAACAATAAACATATCCTTATAGGCGCTACTGCTTAGATTGATGCCCAACGTTTCCACTGCACGAGTAAATGCATTTTCATCTAGGCTTTTTGAGCCCTGTTCGAGCATCGTCGCTGTCATATTCGCAATACCAAAACCATCCTTTTTGATACTACCATCACGCGCGCTACCAGCATTAAAACGCAAATCAACATCGACAATTGGCAAGGTGGTCGTTTGTACAAACATAACAGGTACGCCAGACTTGGTCTTAAACTGTTGAATGGTCGGTACGGTGACTTTTAAAGGTTTGTCATCGGCTAAGCTGGTCAGTTTAGATAGAGCAGCAATTGGCGCACTTGCATCGACTGCAGCAGGTGAGCGGTAATCTTCAGCAGCTGTTGTATCAGCTTGAGCAGTAGTAGCCAAGATGCTAAAAGCAAAAATTACGCTAGCACTGAGATAAGATCCCTTTTTAGATGCGATAGTGCTTCTTATAGAGGCTGAAGCAGTTTTAAAAGATTTTGGTTTTGCTTTAGAGTCGTATTTATTCTGAATCATGAGTTTCTTCTTATTAAGAATACGGTGCTATGGCCATTTTTATGAGACATTTGATAATAGGCAGCGACTATTTCGCTGGGGTTTTACTGTCTTTAGGTGGCACGACATGCATCACCGTCAAGTTGTCTTTGACCAAATATTTTTTGCTGGCAGCCTGAATGTCAGCCACACTGATACCGTCGAGCTTAGCTGGTAACTTAGCAAGCAGTCTGTCATCTAGACCGATAGATTGTAACGAGCCAATCATACGTGCCTGTCCTTCCATGCTGTCTTGCGCATAAATCAAACCAGTAACCGTATTGGTCTTGGCGCGACTGATCTCGTCATCGGCAATAGGATCGGTTTTTAGCTTTTCTATTTCCGAAGTTATAGCTTGTTGTGCTTGCTCTAAGCTGACGCCTTCACGAGGTGTTGCTTGTATTAAAAACAGCCCATCTCCGCGATCTAACAAGTCGTAAGAAGTACCAACCGTGGTAAGCAGACCTTGCTCACGTATCAGTCGACTCTCTAAGCGTGCAGATAAGCCGCCATCGAGCACATCTTGCGCAAGTGACAGGGCATAAGCTTGTTTTTCATTGTTGGTGCCTGCCGTGGCAAGGCTTGGTACGTTGTAACCCATCAGTAGAACGGGCACTTGAACGGCTTGCTCAGAGTCTACCTTTTGATAACCACGGAAGCCTTTTTGAGTCACAGAGGTACGTTTGGGTAGGTTGCTTTTTTCTAAATCACCAAAGTAACGTTTGACTTGAGTAAGTACTTCTTGTGGTTGCACGTCGCCGACGATGACTAACGTTGCATTATTTGGTGCATACCATGTCTTATACCAGTCTTTTAAATCTGAAAGTTTGATCGATTCTAGCTCGCTCATAGGTCCAATGATAGATTCGCCTTTTGGGCTGTCAGGTAAGGCCAGCAGACGAAATGACTCATACGCTTTGGCAAGGGGATTGTCATCAGTACGTTGGCGACGCTCTTCCATGACCACTTGATGCTCTTTGGCAAATTCTTTGTCATCAAATATAAGGTTTTTCATGCGATCTGCTTCAAGCTCTAACGCTAATGGCATACGATTGGCAGGGAACAGCTCGTAGTATCCGGTATAGTCATAGCTGGTAAAGGCATTGTTGACGCCGCCAAACTTAGCAATTAGCCGCTCATAATCATCACTAGAGACATTGGTCGTGCCCTTAAACATCATGTGCTCAAGCAAGTGAGAGATACCACCTTTATCAAGAGGCTCATCTGCCGAGCCCACTCGGTACCAGATTTGTGTCATAGCGACTGGGGCACGGTGGTCTTCTTTTATAACGACTTTTAGACCGTTTTCTAACTGATATTCATGTCGACCTGACATGTCCATTGTCAATTCAGACGGCTGTGTGTCTTTGCTCGTTTTATTTTCATCTGACATATTTTGAGCCAAGCTATCGGTTGCGATTGAGCTTGTCGCAGTTGCAGAGTTAGTAGGTATCGTATTGGTTTGACATGCAGCAAGTGACGCTGCTACTGCTAAGGCACAAGCAATGCGTAATGGCGCAGCTGCTAGAGGTAAAGACAATGACATGGTATGGTCTACTTATATAAAATAATAACTGAAGAATTAAATGCTAATCATAGTAATAAATGGCATTACAAAGAGGTCTGAGCACCAACCATAACACTAGCAGTCGGTCTAAACTCTTGCGTCGTGGTGCAACCCGTCACCAATATAGTCGTCGCTAATAAAACAGCCACACTGATGCTGCTGATTTTTTTGTAGTGCTTAGAGAATAATGACATAACGGATTCCTAATAAGTATTTATCGAATAAGTCTTGGTAGAGTAGGCGAAGTCTGACAAGTAACAGGTCAGAATTTTGTGTCCAAACCTTAAGCAAAACTTTCTCAAATCATTAAGTGATTTTTTAAACAGATAAATTTTGACGATAGTCTAATAGGGTAAGGGCTGAGCATGACTTGAATTATGCTAAAATAGGTCAAAATTAAGCGTCATGTCGCTCGTAGCCAGATGACAACCTATAAATCCATTAACAATAAACAAATAATTGATCGTGATAACTTTTAGGGCAAACTTATGAACAACCCAAACAATAGCAACCGCGTAGTCATTAACCTTGATGCTGGTCTTGATGACTTAGATGACGATGATATTACCTTACCCAGTCTACCGGTGCAATCTGTGCCCATTATTGATGAAACAGAGAGTGTTGCTCCACAAAAGGATAGTACGGTAAACCAAGACGTCTCTAGTAATGTTGCTGCGGACAATATTGCTTTGGCGACGCCAATTGTTATGACAGAAGAGCATAACGTCCCTAAAGGTAATTCTGAAAGCTTTTCAAGCGCTACAGAGACAGCCGCTACAAGTCAAACTAATACTGCGTCAACCATTCCTGCTATGCCGTTGCAAGAGCAATTGGGCGATACACCAAGTGTAAACCCAGTGGCTGACAATGACGCACAGGTAGCTACTACTAAAGAGCCTACTACAGAGTCACAAGAGACTAAAGAAAATAAGAAAAAGGGCAGCTGGTTTAACCGTATGAAAACGGGCCTCAGTAAGTCACGCAAAAACTTAGCTGAAGGCATGGTCAGTATCTTAATCGGTGGTAAAGAGATTGATGACGAGCTATTAGAAGAAGTCGAAGATCAGCTATTGGTAGCCGATATTGGCGTCAACGCGACGAACCGTATCATCAAGAGCCTCACCGAGCAAACAGATCGTGGTGACTTGATCTATGCACATTCTTTATATAAAGCATTGCAAAGTGAATTGGTTGATATCCTCACACCAAAAGTTGAGCCATTGGTGATTGATACTAGCAAAAAGCCATTCGTTATATTAGTAGTAGGTGTCAATGGCGTAGGGAAAACCACAACGATTGGTAAGCTTGCCAAGCGTCTACAAGGTGAAGGCAAATCAGTCATGCTGGCAGCGGGTGATACGTTCCGTGCGGCAGCTACTGAGCAGCTACAGATTTGGGGCGAGCGCAATCATATTCCAGTGGTAGCGCAAGGTCATGGTTCTGACAGCGCTTCTGTCATTTTTGATGCGATGCAGTCAGCCAAAGCAAAAAATATTGATGTACTCATTGCCGATACTGCGGGACGTCTGCAAAACAAGACACATTTGATGGCAGAGTTGGAGAAAGTCGTACGTGTCATGCGTAAAGCGGATCCAAGTGCCCCGCATGAAGGTATGATTGTGCTGGATGCTGGCACGGGTCAAAATGCTATCAACCAAGTCGAACTGTTTAATAAAGTTGTGCCACTGACAGGCATTACTATCACCAAACTAGACGGTACTGCTAAAGGTGGTGTGGTGTTTAATATTGCCGAAACGACAGATGTGCCTATCCGTTATATTGGTGTGGGTGAGTCGATCGATGACTTGCGTTCTTTTAGTCCGAAGCAATTTGTCGCCGCTTTGTTCGAGACCGATGATAAAGAATAAGAGGGCCAGTTTTATCTGGTAAATCATTTTTAGAAGAATAGGGAAGTAGACGCTATGATAGTTACCACAGCAGCCTTTGGGTCACATCGATTAACACTGATTGCTCGTGTCAATGAGCATGGTCAGCCTATGCTTGTTGAAGCAAACTGGCTGCTGGCAGGTAACTCATGGCATAGTTCAAAATCTGTACCCAAAATTAAAAAGTACTATGGCCTGACAGATGAAGACTTTACCTTTATAGATAAAAATAGCCTAAGCATGAGTGAGCCTGCTCAAGCATTATTAATGGAAACGATTTTCCAACTCAAAGACTATGCTGATGGTAAACGTAAGACATTGGATTTGCCTTTAGACTTCTCTATGGGTACTGAGTTCCAGCAAAGAGTATGGCAGGCACTACAAGGTATTGAGTACGGCGAAACCATCAGCTATGCCACACTCGCGCAGCGTGTCAACAGTCCAAAGGGATTCCGTGCGGTTGCGCAGGCCAATGGCAAAAATCCTTTTAGCATTATCGTGCCTTGTCATCGAGTGATTGCGAGCGACGGTAAGCTTGGTGGCTATACAGGCGGGCTAGATAAAAAAGAGTATTTACTAGCACTAGAAGGAAGTTGGATGTAAAACTAAATCTATCTTAATAAAAAAGGGCCAAATACTTTTAGCATCTGGCCCTTTTTACTGAACAATTAATAAGTTTATGCTTCAAGCTGAGCCATGACGTCAGCAGAGAAGTTCACGTTAGTATAAACTTCTTGCACATCATCAGCATCTTCTAACATATCGATCATCTTTATAATCTTTTCAGCATCATCGACATTGTCGATCTCAGCCGTGGTAGATGGTGACATAGTGACCTCGGCATTGTCAGAAATAAGACCAGCCGCATTAAGGGCATCTTGGACTTGACCGAAACTTTCCCATTCAGTAATAACGAGTAAGCTTTCACCATCATTTTCAATATCAACGGCGCCCGCATCTAGTGCAACGAGCATGACTTCATCTTCTAAGCTGACATCGTTAAAAGTGATCTCACCACGTTTAGTAAATAGATACGCCACTGAGCCTGATGTGCCAAGATTACCATCATTCTTGGTAAAAGCATGACGTACTTCGCTGACCGTACGGTTAAGGTTATCCGTCATGGTTTCGACCAGTACAGCCACACCACCAACACCGTAGCCTTCGTAACTGACTTCTTCCATATTCTCGTTATCGCCGCCGCCTGTACCACGGTCCACAGCACGATTAATCGTGTCGCGCGTCATGTTGACTGATAGGGCTTTTTCGATAACGGCACGTAAGCGTGGGTTTTTGTCAGGATCGGGATCGCCTTGTTTGGCAGCTGAAACGATTTCACGAATAATTTTGGTAAATATCTTACCCCTTACTGCATCCTGACGGGCTTTACGGTGTTTAATATTTGCCCATTTTGAATGGCCTGCCATATAACATCCTTAAGTTCTACGTACTATTTTTATGGGTAAAAAGAGTGATCAATAACAACCTTCGGTATCTGATTGCCTGATTTTATACTATCATTACTTTGTCTATTTGAGGTAGTAGCGCTACTGGCACGTTAACGATTTGTATGTTGTTGAGAGTGCTTTTTTGCTACACTGTGGCAACTTATAGATTGTATTCACTGTGATAGGTGAGCGATATTATAAACCAGTTTTAGCTATTTTGACCAACTTGCCCTTATCCATCACATTTTAAGTCATTGCGTGCTATCAAGCCATTGATTTTATAAAGTACTGATTCTATGAAGCAACCAACCGCCGAAGCTCTTACACACTTGCGTAACCGTACGCATATCATTATTGAAGGCACAGATACTCGTCTGGGTAAGCTCTTTGATATTGTATTGCTGATTGCAATTTTAGCCAGTGTGGCCGTCGTCATGCTTGATAGTGTGCTATATATGCGTTTGCAGTATGGCACGTTGTTCTTTTATGCAGAGTGGTTTTTTACCATTTTGTTTACCATTGAGTATGCGTTAAGGCTGTTTTCAGCACCCAACCGCTTACGCTATGCTTTTAGTTTCTTTGGGATAGTAGACTTACTGTCTGTATTGCCAAGTTATTTGAGCCTAATGTTTGTAGGCGTGCAGTATCTACTCGTGATACGGGTATTACGTATTTTACGTGTGTTCCGTGTTCTTAAGCTCAAAGCTTATATGCAACAGGCTGGGTTTTTGGCATCCGCATTAAAAACCAGTCAGCAGAAAATTACGGTTTTCTTCCTATCGCTTGTATTGTTAGTAACCATCTTTGGTTCAATTATTTATGTGGTAGAAGGGCCGGAAAATGGATTTACCAGTATTCCATTGTCTATCTACTGGGCAGTTGTCACGATGACGACGGTTGGCTACGGTGATATGTCACCCAAAACACCACTCGGCCAAGCAATTGCAACCATGGTCATGATCACGGGTTATTCGATTATTGCTGTACCAACAGGTATTTTTACGTCAGAGCTAGCACGTAACATGCGTCCACAACTTAACCCAGTGACTTGCCCCAACTGTGGTAAGTTCGGCCATGCAGTAGGGGCAGACTTTTGCGATCGTTGTGGGCACGCGCTACATATCTAGAGATAGATTTAATCGTGGCAGTCAACATACCTACTACGCATCTACGCATCAATGTATTCATCAACCAGTGGTGACAGGTCGATCTCGACGCCTAGATTGACCAGATTCCAGTATTGTCCTGATACAGTACGGTCTAGCATCATAGTGGTGGCTGAGGGTTGAAACTGACCGAAGTACTTCAAAGACGTACGCATCTGTGCGATTGCCTCATGATGGACTTGGCTACTACCAAAATCAAAATTTCCTTCTTGATACGGGCTAATGGATAAAGGTTTGAGTCCGATTGATAGCCACTTTTCATAAAACTCACCAGGGATGTTCTTGTCATCTTCGCGGCGAATATCTAGCGCAATCAAATCTTGTTCAAGTGCAGTGACGTCACCTTTTAGTGCATGTTTGACAAAGCGTTTGAATAATTGCACTTCGCTATCACTGTAACTGCGGATACCCCCAAAGTCATAAGCCACGACACTGCCATCATGACGGAACGCAAAGTTACCTGGATGAGGATCGCAGTGCATACGGTACAACCCAAACAGCTGACCTGCGGTAAAATGAAACAGACGCTCTGCTATTTTTTGTTTGACGTCATTGTCCCACGTCGCAGCGACAGTCAATGTTTCTCCCATCTCTTCGGTCAGCGTTAAAATCCGTCTAGAAGAATGGCTGCTAATCACTTTTGGAATAATAAGGCCTTCATCTTCTGCATGAAAAGCACCAAAAACGCGTAAGTTATGAGCTTCTTTGACATAGTCCAATTCATCGTGCAGACTCTGGCGAATCTCATTGAAAAGCTGCTCTTGTAATTGCTTACTCATATTGAGCACGCCAGCGATTTTTAATGCCATACGCACTTGTTTGAGATCGCTATCACAGTTTTCATCGACATCAGGATACTGGACTTTAACTACCACTTTTTGACCCGATGGCAAAGTCGCTTTGTGCACTTGCCCAATGGATGCTGCCGCAAAAGGTGTCTCTTCAAACTCGCTGAACAATTCTAAGATAGGCGCTTTTAGCTCGCGTTCAACTTGAGCTTGTATCTGCGCATACGGCATTGGCGGCGCATCTTTCTGTAGCTTTTCGAGCGCTGACGCAACCTCAGGCGGGAACACATCCTTATATTGTGAAGCAATCTGTCCGACCTTCATTACTGCGCCTTTCATCTCGCCCAACGTTTCGGCAATTTGAACACCCACGTCTTGCATCAGATCTGAGCGAGCTTGCAGACGCTTTTCTTCGTCACTTGAGAGATGCTTAAATGAGTTTTTAGCGGCTTTGCCAGCAATACTCGCTGTCATGCCAGCGAGTTTCATAAAGCGTTTTCCGGACGATTTTGCCATTCATGTCACCGTATAATGGGTTGTTTGCTCAGTCGTAATTCTATTATTTTAATTGCAAGATTACTGTTTGACTAATGTGTGAAGACGCGAGTAATCATTTACAAAAAAGTAAGCACAGTCATATCATTTGTTTGTGTCAACTGCATACATATTGCTCAACCAGTAATCAAGCGCCATTTGATAACCCAATTGTCCTAAGCCGCAAATGACTCCGACCGCAACGTCACTTAGATATGAATGATGACGGAAAGGCTCACGGGCATGAACATTGGATAAATGTACTTCTATAAATGGTTTTTGGGTGGCCAATAGCGCATCGCGCAGAGCCACTGAAGTATGCGTAAATGCAGCTGGATTGATGATGATAGCATCAACTTGCGCAGATTTATCCGCCAATAATCCATGATGCTGAATGTCGTCTACTAGCTTACCTTCATGGTTGGACTGTATACATATTAACTCTACACCGTGGCGAGCGGCGTGCTCAACTAGTTGCTTTTCTATATCAGCAAGTGTCGTATGACCATAAATGTGCGGTTCTCGCTTGCCTAATAAATTCAGATTTACGCCGTTTACCAGTAGTAATTTATGAGTCAGTATTTGATTTGAATTTTCGTTAGTCGATTGTTCGGCTGTTTTTGACGGAGTAGAGGAGGTCATAATGGTCTCGGTAACTATTGAGCGATGTTAATAATTTATAATAATATATGAATAATTTAAGGCGCGAGCTGCCAAGCTAAATTGGCTTCAACGCATTTTGCTCTTTATCATAACAGCTTGCCAGCTAGGTTATAAAAATTTGTCTAAAAAATTATCTAGATATCAAAAAGCATATTAAAAGTCTTTATGTTGCTAAAAACCCGTGCTATGATATTTTTTATGCAATAAATATTGCAAGTTTGTTGCTATCATCGAATTTCATGACGATAAGTGCGTTTGGCGAATTCGTTATGGACACACTATGTAGGTAATTAAAGCACTACATAGATGATGGTAAGTAGAGTAGTAATACTCTTAATTTTTGATTTCATAATCTTAGACCCTGTTTATATGCAATGTCGCAAAGGAAGCTAGGGCTAAGCGGACTTTTTTAGGAAGTAATATTATGTCAGCTCGTGAGCAAGGTATCGTTAAGTGGTTTAATGACTCAAAAGGCTTTGGTTTCATTCAACGTGACAGCGGAGAAGATATTTTTGTCCATTTCCGCGCGATTCAGGGTGATGGCTATCGTTCTCTAAAAGATGGCGAAAAAGTTGAGTTCAGCGTAGTAGAAGGTGACAAAGGTCTGCAAGCTGAAGAAGTCAGAAAGATAGAAGAGTAATTTACTCAGACATTAAAGCGGTTTAGTTATAATGTCTGTACAAACTACTGATATACTACTGAGTCAAGCCCCTCTTATCTTACCTATGTTGAGTGAACTGCAGCATATTTGGTAGGATTGGATTTGGGCTTGGCTTTTTTTATGCCTATATGTCTGATGGTTTTCCGCAGACTCGATAAGGCTACTTTTACTGATTACGGTTCAAACGCTACATTTGACACTATAGAGGTTCATTGTGAGCCTATTTATAATTAATAAAATACAAGCAATTCATTTAAAAGGATATTTTTTTGAGCAATTTTACAACGTTTACTGATTTGCCACTTTCAACAGCGACCCTGCGCGCAGTAAGTGATCTAGGCTTTACTGAATTGACGCCCATTCAAGCAAAGATACTACCGCATACATTGGCACATCAAGATGCTATTGGACAAGCACAAACGGGCACAGGGAAAACAGCGACTTTTCTACTGACTATTATGGAAGCCTTACTTAAGCGTCCATTTACCAATGACGAAGAGCGCTATCTTGGTGAGCCGCGCGCTGTGGTCATGGCGCCAACTCGCGAACTGGCTCAGCAAATATTTGATGACTGTATTGCATTAACCAAATATACCTCGCTACATAGCGTCTGTATTATGGGCGGTACTAACTATGAAACTCAGCAGCACGAGCTGGAACGTCAATACGTTGATATCTTGGTAGCGACGCCTGGTCGTCTAATTGACCTTGCTAATAAAGGCATGGTGTATCTAGATAGAGTAGAGGTACTGGTACTCGATGAAGCCGATCGTATGCTAGATATGGGGTTCATTCCTGATATCAAGCGCCTAGTTGGTCGAATGCCTGCCAATACTGATCGTCAAAGTTTGCTGTTTTCTGCAACCTTTAATCAAGATGTTATGAATTTGGCTTACCGCTGGTTACATGAGCCTCAGTTTGTTGAAATTGAGCCTGAACACAAGACCAGCGAGTTAGTAGATCAGCATTTTTATTTGCTGACAGAAGATCAAAAACTAGACGCCTTGCAGCGTATTATCAGTGATGAAGCAGTAGAGAAGGTCATCGTCTTTGCCAATCGTAAAGACCAAGTAAAGCGTCTGTATCACAAACTACGTCAAGCGCATAGTATTGTGATGCTCTCGGGCGATGTCATTCAGCAAAAACGTGAGAAATACTTACAGCGCTTTAAAGATGGTCACGCGTCTATCTTGGTGGCGACAGATGTAGCAGGGCGCGGTATCCATGTCGATGATATCAGTCATGTGGTTAACTTTACTTTGCCTGATCAGCCAGATGATTATGTACACCGTATCGGTCGTACGGGCCGTGCGGGCCAGACAGGTATTAGTATTAGCTTTGTGAGTGAGGATGATGCCTTTAATATACCTGCATTAGAGAAGCATTTAGAAACCAAGTTTACGCTTGAGCAGTGGCAGGAATAATTGCTATAAACTGAGCATTATTCAACAAGCAAAAGCCCTCAATATCGCAAATGGTATTGAGGGCTTTTTTATATGCTAAGTATCAATAGTATCTGTTTAGATGTCTTTATTGAGCGTGTTCCATCATTTCAGTATGCTCATGGTGATTCATGTCCATTGATTTATCACTCATATCATGCATGCTATGATCCATACGGTTGTTCATATCCTGCATGTTGTGATCCATGTCTGCTGCCATATCCATATCATGATTCATTTGGCTCATGTCGTGAGAGTCCATATCAGACATCATAGCAGCGTGGCTACCATGGTTCATCTCACCATGACTGCCATGCATATTTGCCATGACCATCGGCACGACCGCTACTGCCAAACCTGATATTACCATAACCGCACCATTTAGCTGTCTTAAGCGAAAACGTCCGATCTTATCACGTAGCCAACCGACCGTTTCGTGCGTCGCAACCAACATCGGTATGGTTCCTAGACCAAAGACAAACATCAACGCAGCACCGCTTAATGGATTATGAGCAACGACCGCAATCAATAGAGCGCCATATACCAAACCACAAGGCAAAAAGCCCCAAAGCAACCCTGCTGTTAATGCGCGCGGAAAAGTATTGAGTGGAAATACCTTTTGGCGCAATGGGCTAAGATACTGCCAAAAGCGCATACCAAAACGTTCGAGCTTAGTCAAAAACGGTGCACCAAGCATCGTTACACCGACGAATACCAGTACCAATCCTAATAAAATACGCGGTGTACTATTACCCAGCATCAATGGCTTTAATATAGTAATACCGATAAGCCCTGCGATTAAACCCAATAATGCGTAACTCGTTAAACGCCCAAGATGGTAAGTGGCTACCAAAGCACGGCGTTTAGCAGGGCTAACATCTTTCATAGACAGACCAAACGCGGTCACAAGACCGCCACACATGCCTAAGCAATGCGGTGAACCAAAGAATCCCATTAGTAATGCCGCCACAAGTAAAGCGATGGTCATGAACGCGTCTCCTAAGAATGGTAAAGGGCGAACTTGCTAGTGCTGAACTGGTTAATAAAACGGCACCAATAAATTACGCATTTATAAGGTAGATAAATTAGATGTTTGAATCTTTATCTATCTCAGAATGTTTGTTATTTCCAACAGTTGCCGCTGTTTCATCTTGTTGCTGAGTAGGTGCTGAGCGTTCATGAGCCTGCATGGTTTGGCGGCGTTCTTGACGGTCATCCAATATAATACGCTGTGATGCATTGTCCAGATCTTCGAATTGATTTGACTTGACCGCATAACGCACTGCCCAAATAGCAACCACAAACAGCATGAGACTTAATGGAATTAATAAAAATATACTGAGCATGGCAAATCTCTTAAATAGCAGTGTCTCTTATTATTATACACCCATCACAAATGTAGTGGATGATCGGTAGCATTTAGAATGAGTCTCTCAATGGTATCGTATACATCTTTGACGTTTATTCGTCAGAGTTTTTTGCGGCATTGCCTCTTGGGGTCAATAGCTGCTGTGAAGTCACATCATTGGCATGGCGGCAGTCCATCTGGGGGCGTATCACATCGCGCAGGTAGGCAGCAACCTCATAGACAGCGCGCCGTGAGTGACTTAAGTTGTGGGCAGGCTTCATCCAGTCGCGTCTAACTGGTAATGGCGCAGGAAGTGGTGTGCTGTTAATACCATTTAAGGCAAACTGTCTGCGTGCACGCGCCATATGATAGCTATCAGTAATCAGATATACATGGCGTAGCGGAATACGTTTAGCCGTAAAACGGGCGTTTTCACACGTATTCATGCTGGCATTTTCACTGATCAGTCCATCGATACCGTGTTCCATCAACCATTGACCGAGCCATGGAGCTTCAGCGCCACTCAGTACAATCGGTAGAGGTAAGTCATGGTAAGCGCCTGCAGCGGTACGGGCACGATTGAGACTATAGCGATTTAGGATAATTTGGTTGTTGTGGTCATTGGTCAGACCGCCGCCTAAGACTACATAGGCAGTAGGCGGTGAGCTCATTGCAGCAGAAGGCATATCAGGTAGTGGCAATAGAGAAAAGATATAAACGATTGCTTGCGAAAACAGCGGAGTAAATAGGCTAATAATCACTAAAATGACAGACGTGGAGCCTAGTATAAAAGTAATATTGATAATGCGAAAAAGCGTCACCATGCGTTCAGAAAACCGCAAGTAATATCGCCATAATCGTTTAGATAGTAGCCGCTTAGACCATGATTTTTTAGGCCACATGCTCAGCATATCCAATTGAGCCATCAGCATTTACCCAGACTGGCTCACGTGACAATTGAATGGCAAATTTTTCATAGACAGTAGCAGCGATATGTTTCTGCGCTATGGCTACATCTTCTTGCGTGGCTTGCTGAGGCGTATGATTGGTCAGTACGAGTGCTTGCTGTTTATGCGTAAAAATAGGGGCAATGCCGCCCCCTTTTAATCCTGCTTGCTCAATGAGCCAGCCCGCAGCAACCTTTACCATTGCATCAGGCATCGCATAACCAACGATAGCTGGATAAGTTGCTTGCAGCGCTGTGAACTGCTCCTGAGCGATAATAGGATTTTGAAAAAAACTGCCACAGTTAGGTAGCTGTTTTGGGTCAGGCAGCTTTTGTTGTCTAATATCTATAATGGCTTGCATAACATCATGAGGCATCGCTTGCTCGCGCCCTTGTTGCTCCGCATAGCGCTGCGCCACAGTTTGTACATCGCCATAACTGGCTAAAATATTGGCAGGATTAGTATGTAATCTGAAACCCACACGGCTAATAAGCCATGTGTTTGGCGTACGTTTAAAGATACTGTCACGATAGCCAAATTGGCAATCAGCAGCTGACAAATGGCGCCAAGTTTGTGTCGGCAAATGATAGGCGCGTACATACTGTAAGCGGTCTTCTAATTGTACGCCGTATGCACCGATATTTTGTATGGGTGCAGCGCCTGTCAGACCCGGTATTAAGGCAAGATTTTCTAATCCATACCAACCTTGATTGACCGAATGTACGACCAAATCATGCCAGTTTTCGCCAGCCATTACTTCGATATCGACATAATCGTCAGTTTGTTCGGTCAGATGAATACCACGCATCTTTGGCTGTAATACTATGGCTTTCAAAGCGGCAGGCAATAAAACATTGCTACCGCCAGACAGTACAAACAGTGGCAATTTGTCTGCTGTATCCTCTATATAAGCTGCCATAAAACCGTCAAGCTGCGCTTCATTCTCTAATGTCACGACAGAGTCAGCAATACAAGCCAATGCCATCGTATTGTCATGTGACAAATCGATTGAATCGTTGACTACGGCAGTCGATGAAACATTCGAAACATCAGAGCTGATGGTAGACTGAGTACTGTGGTCAAGGCGTGAAGCTTGGGTCATAACATAGCCTATGTGGCAAAAGGATAATAAATGATAAGGTAGCTATAGTTGATTCAATTTAAAAGAGATACAAGGCAACTGAGTGCAGACGTAACTGTGATACTTCAAGCGAGGTTAACGCTGTAGCTCTTTTATAGAGGATTAATCATATTATAGAGGATACCGGATGCAAGAGTAGCAGAAATATAGACGGTATGGCTAGCAGGCTTTCCAGCTTTCTATCCAAGCTTGGGCGCTTGATTCGATACGCTCGATCACTTCTTCAAAATCATCGTTATCGCCCTTATATGGATCTGGCACATCGCTGCCGCAGTAGGTAGGGTCTTCTTCACTGAATAGCGCTAGTGTTGCCAAATTATCTTCTGACTCTATAATGCCATCTTTGATAGCTTGTAGATCAGCTAGATTCTGTGAATCCATGGCTAAGATTAAATCAAAATCACGAAAATCATTGGCACTGACTTGACGAGCGACCAGCTTATTAATTTTATAGCCGTGTGACTTAGCATGACGTTGTGAGCGAGTATCAGGCGCACTGCCAACGTGCCAATCACTGGTGCCTGCTGAGTCTACTTTTATAGATAGTCCAGCAATCGCTGCTTGCTGACGAAAAACTTCTTCAGCAGTAGGGGAGCGGCAGATATTTCCTAAACATACCAATAATACAGACGAGGGAGTACAGGCTTTCATCAGCATAATATGACCTTCTATAACAAAAAAAACATGCTATAAGAGACCAGCATTGTTAATGCGGCTTTTATTAGCATGCAATCGATTGAATCAGCTGCTAGCTTAACGCTTAATGCTTGGAATGGCAAGGATAGAGACTAAACAATAGCGTCATTTAACAATGAAAATTTGGCCATATGATGCATGGCCAAAAGGTGAGATAGTGAAACGGTTTTAATCTTGATTACTTTTAAAACGCTGTAGATCGCGTCGCTCTTTTTTGTTGGGCTTGTTGTCAGGACGAGCAAGATTGGCCAGTTTGCGCTGTTCGGCATAGTAAGCACGGCGCGTCTCGCTCTCTTTTGTCTCTGAATATAGTACCTCAGCGGCAATCGCATTGCCACGCTGTGCAGATAGCGCCTCAACAACGACAGTCTTTTCAGTCATAGCGGTCGCTGAGCCTTGACGAATGGTTAGCTCATCTCCGACTGAAATCTCTTTACTGGTTTTTACCCGGCTACCAGCATAGTGCACGCGTCCACTTTCAATCGCTTGTTTGGCTAGGGTGCGTGTACGATAAAACCTAGCTGCCCAAAGCCATTTATCGAGACGGATTTTCACCAAACCTTGGTTATCATCAGCACTTTTCTTCATAAGAATCACTCTGCCTTCGTTTTTATATTAAATCATAGTTTTATATAGACAATATTAGGGCAACTTTAATATTTGCAAATAGCTTTTATGGTTGTGGGTTAGTTGCACCATTGTTGTTCACAAGGTACACCATCGTGGTTACCATCCATTTTGGTATTAGGACAGTAGTTTGTGAAATAAGTGGCTTCTGCACAGGATGTCATTTGTGAGCAATGTGTTCTGCCGTCACATGAAAAGCTTGGGGCTGGTTGTGTTGATAAAACTGGAGTGGCAGTTGGCGCTGATGTTGAAGTGGTACCCAAATCAACGTATGTTGGTGGTATATCATCAATATTATCAACGTCATTAGAGGTAAGAGTAGGTTGTGTTACGATATCTGCTGCTGTATTGGTTGCAGGTTGATGTACCGTGTTTTTAGGTTGAAGAACTCTATAACCTATAAGCACGAAAATCAGACAGGCCAATATCACTAATACTTTGTTTATCACTGTGCCATACCTGCCAGCTCATAATCATTATTAATATGAAAATGGCAGTTTTTAATCGACTTAAAAACTGCCATTAGATAAGAGACATTACGTCTATTTTTACTATCTCAAAAATAACTGATAGCCAATGTTGTCATTGACCGTGGCACAGTCATAACCAATATCTAAAAGCGCGTCTTGTAGCTGACGAGAGTTGCCTTCAGAGGCTTGTAAACCGACCAATACACGACCTTCAGCAGCCCCATGGTTACGGTAATGGAATAAGGTAATATTAAAATCGTCACCCAGTTTTTCTAAGAACGTTAGCAATGCACCTGGACGTTCTGGGAATACCACTTGTAGCAATTGCTCGTTTTCGACATGAGCATGACCACCAATCAAATGACGGATATGTGATTTGGCGATATCATCATCAGTCAGGTCGTGAGCAGTGTAGCCATCGTCTGCCAGTTGGTTGCTGATGGTTTGACGCTCTTTTTCGCCTTCTTTTAAAGCGATGCCGACGAAGATTGAAGCAGGTTCCATTGAGTCTGGCGACTTTTTGCTGTCAGCACGGTAGTTAAACTCAGTAATATTACGGCCATGTAGACTGCGACAGAAGTTCAAGAAAGCGCCTGTTTGCTCGGGGATAGTAACCCCAAAGATGGCTTCTTTTTTCTCACCAATTTCGGTACGCTCAGCGATATAACGTAGGCGGTCAAAATTCATATTGGCACCGCAAATGATACCAACGCAGTTTTTATCTTGGATGTTATTGGCTTCGATATATTTTTTCATACCAGCGACTGACAGTGCGCCAGCAGGTTCAACGATGCTGCGGTTTTCTTCAAAAATATCTTTGACAGCTGCACACACTTCATCATTGGTACAAGTAATCACTTCAGGTTCAACGATAGGACCTGAGTTATCGCTTTTTTGCGTACGGACAACGTCAAAAGGCAATTCGCCAATCTGCGCCACTGCCACACCATCGACGAACAATCCTACTTGCTCAAGCTTGACACGTTCACCTGTTTCAAGCGCCGCTTTTAGACAAGCTGACTGCTCAGCTTCTACCGCAATCACTTTTACATGTGGTGCAACTTCGCCTAAGAATGCGGCCACACCAGAGATTAGGCCACCACCACCAACGGCAACGAATACATAGTCCATATTGCGCCACTGCTGGGTCAGCTCAAGACCAATGGTACCTTGTCCTGCGATAACCAGCTCATCGTCATAAGGTGGAATAAAGGTCAGTCCTTCGCGTTCAGCGCGGTCAATCGCATAGCGGTTTGCTTGATCGAAGCTATCACCGTGCAGATCTACATTGCCACCAAGTGCTCTTACCGCATCCACTTTGATGTCAGGAGTCGTGGTTGGCATAACGATGATGTTATTTAGTGATAATTTGCGTGCAGAGTAAGCCACGCCTTGCGCATGATTACCTGCCGAAGCACAAATCACACCGCGCGCTTTTTGCTCATCGCTCAACTGACTGATACGGTTATAGGCACCGCGCAATTTAAATGATTTGACCGGTTGTAAGTCTTCACGCTTAAATCGAATGTCATTGGCAAAACGTTGGGTCAGCTTGGGCGCCGTTTCAAGTGGTGTTTGAATAGCAACGTCATAGACGGTGGCTTGTAAGATGGCTCGTACCCAGTGTGACAGCATAGTAATTCCTAAACAGAGTGAATATAAAAAGTGTAGATGAATATAAAAACGAAATAGATTAGCCTATGCCGATTTTTAGTATCTTGCAAGACTCAATTGCAGTTTTCTTGGGATTTCGTGCTTGAATTTACATGAAGTGCAAGTATTTGCCGAAGTTAAGTCTTAGCTAGGCACGATAGGACTCACAAATTAGCGTCATGATGCGCTAACATCCATTAATATCATCGGTTATAATAGCCGCGCATTTTATCTGTTTTAGCCTTTTACTTTTTTTAAGACCATACGTTTATTTTCCAAGGATTTATGATGAGTGATCAGCAAGCACAAAAGCAAGCCGCGGCCAAAGCTGCTCTAAGCTATATCGAAGACGATATGATACTTGGGGTAGGGACAGGTAGTACGGTCAACTGTTTGATTGAGTTGTTGCCACAATTGAAGCTTGCTGGCGCTGTCGCTAGCTCACAGGTGACAGAAGACAAACTTCGTGCGCTTGGTATCGAAATAGTCGATTTGAACTTTGCTGGCACGTTAGATGTTTATATCGATGGTGCTGATGAAGTTAACGAGCACTTGCAACTTATCAAAGGTGGCGGCGGTGCATTGACTCGCGAAAAGATTGTCGCAGCAGCGTCTAACAAGTTCGTTTGTATGGTCGATGAGAGTAAAAGCGTTGATATATTAGGTCGCGCGTTTCCAGTGCCAATTGAAGTCTTACCACAAGCGCGCTCGTATGTGGCTCGCCAATTGGCCAAATTGGGCGGCGAGCCAGTATATCGTGAAGACTTTGTCACTGATTATGGTAATGTTATTCTAGACACCTATGACTTGGATGTGAGCAATCCAATTGCGCTAGAAAAAGAGCTGAACAATATCGTGGGGGTGGTATGTAATGGTATCTTTGCAGCAAACCAAGCGGATGTGCTATTAAAAGCAGGTGCAAATGGCGTAACGACGCTCACGCGTTAATTTATATCCATACGCTTGCTAAAAATTGAATAATAAAAAAGGCAGACTAATATATAGTCTGCCTTTTTTGTGTCTTGCTTTACAAGTAACTTACTTTGCTTAGCTATGAGGGTATGCAAGTGATTAAGATAACTTGATTTTGTCTTTTAGCAAAAACTCCATCAATGCTTTTTGTGCATGTAGACGATTTTCGGCTTCATCCCATACGACAGAGCGTGGGTCATTAAGCATGTCATGAGAGATTTCCTCGCCGCGGTGCGCTGGCAAACAATGCATAAACACCACTTCAGGATCGGCTTTGTCTAATAGAGACGGCGTCACTTGATAAGGGGCAAAACGACGTGCACGTGTGTTTTGCTCTGATTCTTGACCCATACTTGCCCACACATCGGTGACAATTAAGTTAGAATCTTTTGCCGCGTCCTGTACGTTTTCTACCAGACTGACGCAGTGTGAAAAGCGCTCCATAAGTTTCGGATCAGGCTCAAACCCATAAGGCGCTGCGACACGTAATTCAAAACCAAACTGATTGGCAGCTTGCATAAATGATGAGCACATATTATTGCCATCACCGACCCACGTGACGATCTTATTTTCGATACTACCGCGATGCTCGTAATAGGTTTGCATATCAGCAAGCAACTGGCATGGATGATAGTCATCGGTCAACGCATTGATAATCGGCACACTAGAGTATTCAGCAAAGGTTTCAACTTTTTCATGCCCAAAGGTACGAATCATGATGATATCAACCATGCTAGAAATCACGCGTGCTGAGTCTTCTAGTGGCTCGCCGCGACCGAGCTGTGTATCGTTTGGTGATAAAAATATGGCGTTACCACCAAATTGACCCATGCCCGTCTCAAATGAGATACGGGTACGCGTTGAAGATTTTTCAAATATCATACCAAGCGTACGACCAACAAAAGGCTGGTATATCTCGCCTGCGTGTTGCATCTTACGCAATTCGCTTGCGCGTTTGATTAAGTTTTCTAGTTCTTGTTTGGTTAAATCAGATAAGGTTAAAAAATGGCGCAAACTCATAGTAATCCTAGCAGTCGATCGCAGTCAGTGAAACGTCATCAGTCTTCAATAGCATCGCGTCAGTGCGTATACTGGGTTGACAACAAACTTTTAGTATAGCGTATTTACTTTCAATGTAAACGTTCATTTTTATCAAGATCAAATGGCTTGCCAAATAGACTGAAATCACATTAGCAAGCCACGATACCTTGTACGCTAATGACTGTACCGCTAATGATTATGCCTGTGTACGGTTTGGACGTATGCTAAGGCGACATAACAGCTCATAGCTAATCGTCCCAGCATGACCTGCAACTTCATCGACACGAGGCGCATCGCCCCAGAGCATGACCTTGCTATCTATAGCAAGACTCTCAGGTGCGCTACTGATATCAATGACAATCATATCCATCGCCACGCGCCCAATCACTGGGCAGCGGTAGCTTTGGTTGTCGTTAGCATCCATCACAGTGACATACGCATCATCAGTGACCACACGTGGATAGCCATCGCCATACCCAACGCTGACCAAAGCGGTTCTGGTGTCTTGCTGCGCACGCCAACGGCTACCATAACCGATCGCATCATTTGCGCTAACGGTTTGTAGAGCAATGATTTGAGCACTAAATTCCATCGCGGGCTGTAAGTCTAATTCTTGTGCGCTTTTATCGACGACAGGTGAGCTACCGTATAAGATAATGCCTGGACGTACCCAATCATAATGGTGTTCTGGGAAGTTGACGATACCAGCAGAATTGCATAATGAGCCTTGGATATCTGGGCTAATGGTGTCTTTCAAAGTCGCTAGCACGCTTGAGAAACGCTCAATCTGCATGGCATTTAATGGGTGATCGTGGTCATCAGCATTGGCAAAATGCGTGGCTAGGATCAGCTGATAACCTGCTTCATGCAAACGCTTAGCTGCTGAAAGCACACCCTCAGCGTTAAAACCCAAACGGTTCATACCCGTATTGTATTTGAGCCAAGCCACTCTAGTTGCACTGCTAGCTGGCGGGATGTTTTGTAGTGCCCATTCTAGCTGTGGTCCGTGGTGAATCACGCAGCTAATATTATGATCAATCGCTTGTTGCCACTCATCGGCGGTAAACGCACCTTCTACTAGACCGATGGTTTTCTCCCAACCTAACTGTCTGGCTTCTAGCGCTTCAGTCAACGTAGCGACACCGATACCATCTGCTTGCTGCAGGGCCGGCAAGACTGCCGCCACGCCATGTCCGTAAGCATTGGATTTGACCATAGCCAATACCTTAGACTGAGGTGCTCGTTGTTTGACTTGATTTAGGTTATGAGTAAGGGCTTTTGGTTTTATCGTGATTGTACGCATAATCGCCTTCTGTATGAGTAGAATTATGAAGTTATAAAGCCAGTACTGCATCGATTGAGTTGATGCGGTACTGGCTATTGTATTAAAACTGGTTATGTAAAATTATTCATTAACCTATAATTGAAACTGAGTCTATATAAGGCTTAGTCTTTGTTAGGGTTAAATTTTATAAGGTTAGTTACTCATCATTTTCAAAACTCACGCCTTGATAGTACTCTGGCGTTAGATTGATAAAGCGGGTAAATTGACCTTCAAAGCCTAGACGAATAGTACCGATAGGACCGTTACGCTGTTTACCAATGATGATTTCCGCCACGCCTTTATGGTCCGAGTTTTCATTATAAACCTCATCACGATAGATGAACATAATCAAATCGGCATCCTGCTCAATCGCACCAGACTCACGTAGATCTGACATAATAGGGCGTTTATTCGGACGGTTTTCTAGACTACGGTTAAGCTGTGATAACGCAATCACTGGACATTCAAGCTCACGCGCCAGTGCTTTTAGACTACGAGAAATCTCAGAAATCTCGCCAACACGGTTACCATCTAGACTGGGCACTTTCATCAGCTGCAGGTAATCGACTACGATGGCACCCAAGCGACCATCATGGTTTTTGGCGATACGGCGGCAGCGAGAACGCATCTCAGACGGCGGTAGGGCAGTACTATCATCAATATATAAATGCTTTGATTGCAAGTGTTGAATGGCGTTCATCATCTTTGCCCATTCATCTTCATTCATTTGCCCAGAACGCAGATGCGTCTGGTTAATCGCGCCCCATGAGGACAGCAGACGCATCACGATAGATTCGGCAGGCATCTCCATCGAAAACACGACGACTGGCAAATCTTCATTAAACAAAATCCCTTCTGCCAAGTTCATCGCAAAAGTGGTTTTACCCATCGAAGGACGCGCAGCAACAATAATCAAATCACCTGCTTGTAGGCCTTGGGTTTTGTTATTCAGCTCGGCAAATGGTGTCTGCAAACCAATCATGCCATCGGGATTGGATTTGAGCTCTTGAATCTTATCGATAACATTGGTCAAGACAGAGGTAATACCAACAGGTCCGCGCTGTTCCGCGCGTTTATTATGCTGCTCATTGATACTAAATATCTTACCTTCGACATTATCGAGAATGTCACTAACGCTTTGGTCTTTTGGATTATAGGCAAGCGTCAGCATGTCATTACCAGTGGTAATTAGTTGACGCAGCGTTGATAGTTCACGCACACGCTGGGCGTAGGCAGTCAGGTTAAATAAGGTCGCAGGACTTTGGCTCAAAATATCGGCCAAATAACTGTCACCACCTGCGCCTTTTAGTAGCTTTTGCGCTTCTAACCAGTCGTGTACCATGACCGTATCATAAGGCTCATTCACTGCCGCCAAATGAGCAATGGCATCAAAAATGTATTGATGTCGCCCAGCATAAAAGTCATCTTTGGTGACAATATCGGCAATCTTGTCGTACGCCTCTTCGATACTCATCAAAGACGCGAGTAATGCCTTTTCAATATCAATATTGTGCGGCGGTGTCTGATTGAGTAAGTCGTCGGTTTTGTCGTTTTCTGCCATGAGTGCCTAATGAGTTAAAATGGGTATGAAAAAGGATGTCGATGATAGAGCAATACAAACATAGCGCGCCTCTACGATAGAAGTACCAAAACGCGGTCTCAGGTTTGTCTGTAAATGCTACAATCAGATGCGAAAGTTTAACACATAATGTGGTTTTTTAGACTTGATAAAGAACTAAATCTGAAGTGATTGTTTTTCATGAACTAAGAAATACCATACAATATCTAAGTATAAAAACTTAGAATAATAATTATAAATATAATTAAATCAGTAATTTGAACGACACAAGGCTATTGTTATGACAGAAGAAAAGCGCCCGCTATTAATCACTACAGGTGAGCCTGCAGGTATTGGCATGGACGTAGTACTAGGACTAGCAGCAGAGGGCAAGCTGCAAGATTTTGACCGTCCCATTTGGGTGACTGCTGATGCTAAAGCCATGCAAACTCGCGCAGAGGAGTTGGTCGCGGCTGGCGTGCTCAAAAGCATACCTAGTTGGCATACTATCAATACAGCTGTAAATGCCGATAACTTCGATGTTAACTTGGTAGAGCAGATATCAAAGCAGAATATAGATGCTGATAGTGTTTTTATTCTACTGAATATCCCTTGTGCCGCACTCGTTGTCTGCGGGCAAATCAATATTGCTAACTCAGTGATGGTGGCTCAGCAGTTAGATATTGCTCATAAACTGGCAATCAATAATACAGTCGCTGCCATCGTCACCGGACCATTGCAAAAATCAGCGTTGATAGATGCTGGTATCAAGCTATTAGATGGCACTATGTTTAGTGGTCATACTGAGTTTTTTATGCAGCAAAGTGGTTGTGAGAAGGTCGTCATGATGCTGGCCAATCAAGCGATGAAAGTAGCGCTTGTCACTACGCATTTACCATTAAAGGACATCCCTGCTGCGATTACTGCCGATAATGTACGCCAAACGGTACAAATTGTCATCGATGATATGAGAGAGAAGTTTGGTCTCATGCAGCCTCGTATCTTGGTTTGCGGCCTCAATCCACATGCAGGCGAGGGCGGGCACTTGGGAAGTGAGGAGATTGAGATTATCAATCCCGTGTTGCAAGAATTCATCCATGCAGGCGTCAATATATCAGAGGCGATGCCAGCGGATACGTTATTTACTACCAGACATTTAACAAACTGTGATGCGGTCATTGCCATGTATCACGACCAAGGATTGCCAGTATTAAAATCGCACGGTTTTGGTGACACGGTCAATCTAACCTTAGGGTTACCTTATATCCGCACCTCCGTCGATCATGGTACGGCGTTAGACTTGGCAGGAAGCGGCGGTGCGAGTGCGACCAGTTTATATCAAGCACTAAATATGGCTAATGAGATGGCTGATAAATCACTTATCGATGTACCTGCTGTATAAGTCAGTGCTTATAGATATTTTTCACGTAGTACTTAATAATTTTATTATCAGTAATGCCTATCTAAAAAGGCAGCCGCCTAAGACGATTTAGTAAAGTTTATATCGTGCATGAGGAACAGCATCTGTCTTAAGCGCAGGCCCACAATCCCAGGGTCAGGACCCTAAGCTTGTCTAGTGACGGATACCGATTGATTGACCAGCTCCATGGATCCGAACGAGGTTAAGAACGCGACGTTTGACGCATCGGACCCAACACCGATGCGGGCCATTGTGTCGGCACCTGCCATACCCGTTGGATCAATGAGATGCCAGCTTCCTTCAAGGTAGACCTCGGCCACGGCATGAAAGTCTTGTGGTGTCACATCGGGCGCATAAACGCTCACAAACCTAGCTGGTATCGACGACGCGCGCGCTAGTGTTACGAGAACATGCGCAAAGTCGCGGCATACGCCCTGACGTTGAGCAAAGCTGTCAAGCGCGGTGGTTTGTGCATGGCTTGATCCGGGTACGTAGCTAAATGCCGACTCGATCCAGTCACGCATCGCGGCAATCCGTGCGCCGCCAGCGAGATTGCCAAACTCGGCGTCCACGAAGGCATGGAACTGTTCTGACGGGCAATAGTGAGACGGCATCAAATGCCTGATTGTCTCTCCGGGCAAAAGATGCAGGGGCGTTTGGGACAGTGCCGATATGTCTAAGGCAGGACGGTCAACGGCGATTTCTGCGAGATAAGTGCAGCTAAAATCCCCTTCAGCATGAATCCAAATCCGCTCTCCTATGCCATCATCGGCGGTAACCCGTGAAAAATGCGCAACGTCTGATGTCCAAATCTCGGCTGACCGTACCCGTTGATCCGCAAGATCGGCAGCTTCAATCTGAAGCAAAAGATCCATTGGCTCTGAGAGTCGATAATGGAGGGTGACGTTAAGTTTCAGAATCATATGTGAGTTCCCTAAGGGTATTTATCTGGCGGGCTGACGATCGCGTAGGGCTAAACTGCCTCGACCATATCAGAGACTGGCTTACTTTACTGGAGTCAGACAGCAATGCCTGACAGGGTTAAATTATCATAATAGCGCTTTTCAAACTCAAAAGGTGAAACATAACCAATTGCGTTATGCAGTGGGGCTTTATTAAACCCAAGAAGCGTTAAAAATCGTTTAATTATCGATTTAGTTTTACGCCGCAATCGTTATGATGTCGCCATCTTTGGACCTGTTTCTGTCTGCTAGCACTTGATTTGACGCTACTATTTAGCATAGTCAGAGTTTATATTATATGAATGTAGAGGTAAAAAGTTACCGGGCCGGTTACTCGAAAGCATGGCTCGTCTATCGATAATAATTATTCAAAAACACAGCCTAATTATGAGCTGTGGTATAATTCACCATTATAAAGTCAGTATATCGCTGCCATTACATTATCATCGCCCATTTATCTTTTATACATTAAGACTCTTTTATGTCCAAAACTTCATTTGATGCTCAAACTATTTCTAACAGCTTACGTGCTGCCAAACATCAGCCGCGTAAGCGCTTTGGCCAAAACTTCTTGCATGATACTAGCGTCATTCGCGAAATCGTCGAAAGTATTCGTCTAGAGCACGATGACAATTTGATCGAGATTGGGCCTGGTATGGGCGCATTGACCGAGCCATTATTGGCAGAAGTGGATGCGATGACCGTGGTGGAGCTGGATCGCGATTTGGCAGATAGCTTGCGTATTCGTATCGGTGCCAATAGCCACCCAAACTTTGAGATTATCAAAGACAACGCGATGCATGTGGACTATCGTGAGCTATATAGTGAAGAGCGCGGTAAGCTGCGGGTGGTGGGTAACCTGCCGTATAACATCTCAACGCCTATATTATTTCATCTGCTTAGCTATGCCGATGTGATTCAAGACATGCATTTTATGTTGCAAAAAGAAGTGGTCGAGCGTATCACGGCCGATGTGGGCAGCAAGACGTATGGCCGCCTATCGGTCATCATGCAGTACCACTGTGATACAGATTATTTGCTGACCGTTCCTCGCGGTGCGTTTAATCCACCACCAAAGGTGACCAGTGCTGTGTTCCGCCTGACGCCGCATATCAACAAACCAGTAGTCGCAAATGATGAAGAGCATTTTGCTATTGTCGTACGTGAGACTTTTAACCATCGTCGCAAGACGCTACGTGCTATCTTCAAAAAATCAACGTTGCTGCCGACATTGAGCGAAGACGATTTTGCAGCTTGTGGTATCGATCCACAGGCACGACCTGAGACATTAAGCGTCACAGACTTTGTGAACCTAAGCAATCATTCACAACAGCTAGACGTATAATGTATTTTCAATGAATAATAGCATGCTACTAACCGTCAATTATAATGGCGGTTTTTTATGCTTTATTTTTATGATTAGTGCTTAGGTATTTATTTCTTATCGAGCTGTCTTTAACTATCGTGTTTAAATCGTTGAGGTATTATGAGTTTTCGCCATCAGTATGTTATCGGTGACTTACAAGGTTGCTATGCTGCGTATCTACAATTGCTAAAAACACTGGATTTCGATCCTGCCCAAGACAAATTATGGTTTGCTGGTGATCTGGTAGCACGCGGCGAGGACTCATTGAACACGCTGCGCCATGTCAAAGCGTTGTGTGAGCAGGGCGCAGCGGCAACAGTATTGGGCAATCATGATCTTAATTTGATAGCAGTCTGGCGCGGGGCCGCCAAGCTTAAAAATAAAGACAAAACCGCACCTATCTTTGCTGCGGCTGACTGTGATGAGTTGCTCGAATGGTTACGTAGGCAGCCGATATTAGCCTATCCTGATGAGCACACGGTGCTAGTACATGCAGGGATTCCACCGCATTGGAGTATTGAAGCCGCTGCAGGATACGCACAGCAATTAGAAGCTCAGCTGCAAAGTAATTTGAATCAGCTCGATCAATTGCTGCCGAATCTATATAGCAAAGAAGCGGATGAATGGCATGCAGGTATCGAAGGATTTACCAAGATGCGTGCAATTGCTAATTACTTTACGCGTATGCGCTTGTGTAAGCAGGACGGGTCACTTGAGTTTAGCTTTTCAGCAGGTTTAGATGAGGCTATGCCAACCGATTTTTTGCCTTGGTTTGAGTGGCAAGTACCGCGCACTCGTAAGATACTATTTGGACATTGGGCTGCGCTAAAAGGCGAAATTGATTTGCCACATGCGCGCGCACTCGACGGTGGCTGCGTGTGGGGTAATTATCTATTGGCTTATCGATTGGGTGACGGCAAGGTTTTTACTTCAAGCGCACAGTGCCCGAGTCCATAAAGAGGGTTATAAGCGTCTTAATATATAAGGCTAAATAAACAGTCTGTTATAAGTAGTTCCATTATACTAGTCTGTTTTAAGTGGTCTATTAATTGATTAATGACCCTAACTAGATGGTTCCCTTGGGGTATACTCAAAAAATAAATCCTTTAAACGATAAATCATCTATTAACAGTCTGGCTGTTCAAAAACTTGATTTTAAATCCATAGGCCTAGTTGTATGGCGTTTTGCCATATATTTGCCCAGTAAGGGTAAGCAAAACATTGGTAATTGAAAAGCACCCAGTAACGGTAGAAACACCGCACCCATAAAGGGTACAGTTATGGTGTAAGAAAGTAATACATTGCGTCCGCCACATACCAGCGCCGCGACAATAGCATTCTCATAGCCAAAACGCCGATATATTATATAAGCGGTAAAATAAAACACCAATGCCAATACCGAACTTAGCACTAGTAATAACAACGCTTGCCAGGGATTATGGTCAAACGTAGTACGAAATCCTGCCATCAGTCCCAGTGGAAACAACATCAGCAGTAAAATATTAAACTGCCCAATTTTGGGATAATAACGTGACAAAATAGCAGGTGGAACAAACCGACGCACTCCCACAGCTAGCACCATTGGCATGAAAATATAAACTAACAAGCGTTTGACATAAAGACCAACGTCTAAATTCGAACTTTCATCGCCTAATAGCCATAATACGCCTAATAATGTACAGGGCATAACGAGCGTAGCAGCGATAGTTTTTGCCGTCGCCAGTTGTGCATCAAATCCCACCGCATTGACCAACGCACCACTACCGAATAATGGGGCAGTGGCACCAAGACCTGCAATCGCCAATAGCCAATCGCCACGTACACCGAGTGCATAAGCAATTACTATTAAAGCTAGACTCATGCCCCCGCTTTGTAACAAGGCAAAAACCCATACATAGCTTGTCGCTATACGCTTTAAAAGTGCATATTGGTCAATGCCTAGTAAAGTAAAAAACATCAAGAAGAACAATATTTGGGGTAAATATACCAATACTGCATTGGATAAGTTTGGAAAAACAAAGCCCATAATTGCACAAACTGGCATAATTAATGTGCTATGGCGCGCAATAAAACTAAGCAGCATGGCCTTTCCTAATAAAAAATGTTTTTTTGATACATATGCTGAACCACGCTGGGATTGTTTGATATCCAACAATCTTAGAGAGTATTAAAATTCCGAGGTGTCTCATATACCTACCACATTGATGCCTGTATAGCGCATCGATCACAGATAGAATATGTATGGTAAGTACACAACGAAGTACACCGCGACTACCTAAATAACTCAATATACCGATACCATTAGCCTACAGCCAAAGATTCAAGTCCTCACTAGGGTACCGAACCAGTGAAAGCACCTGATTGGTTCGCTGTAGGTACATCTTAATATGATAATACCTTTAAAGTATTTAGTTTAGCTGGTTCATATCCTTGTCTATCAGAGTAGAGTGGTCAATTTAAAATATTGGATACACATCAATAATAGTAAGTCTTTTAGCGTATAAATCCTGATAATTCAGATATTCTATAATGATCTGATTTTCATATATCATGACCCTCATCGCTCCTTCTTCATATATCTTAAATATTAATGCTTCATCTTGATATATATAAGCAGATATTGAGTTCTGAATATCACTGATAGAAAAAACCATTTTTTATTTTGTGTATCAATGAATGTGGATTCTAGCAAACCATCATTATCTATATGACTCTCGCATCCAAACATCTCCATAAAATCTACATCTTTAGGATAAAAGAACGACATTTTCTTTCCTATGATCAAAGTCTGTGGTCAATTAATTTAGTACAATTTAGGATGATAGACAAAAGAATGCTAATTATATAGCCAATGCTTCGCTACCTTTATAGCGCATCGAACATACTCTGATAACAGACGTTATGACAAATAATTTTAGTAACAACAGTCGATCGAGCAAAAACCCACCGCAACTACCTATTTAACTAGGTAGCTTTGGTGGTTTTTTAGGTTTTGGTAAAGGTGTTTTTGCGTCACCAGTCTGCTTGTCATCAGAGTCAGTATGGTGTGGATCATCACTAACAACGTCGCTATCAACCGCACTTATCGTTTTGGTGACCTTATCGTATTGGATGTCATCGGTATAAGGAACGCTGTTTAGCTCGTCATCGACTAAACCATCGTCCAAATCCATTACCTTTTCAGGAGAGCTATACGGCTGCGTATGCTCATCTGTTGGCTGCTTTTCATAGTTGATGTCGGTGTTTGTCTGGGAATGTTGAGCATCAGCATGTTTAGATTCAGGCAGGATTCTGACATCAGACAAACGCCTTACCACATAATTACTCGGTATGGATTTGCCATTTTTTTGTGCGGAGGTATCATCAAATATCATGTGACCCTGACTATCGATACGCGCATATTTCATAGGCTTATCACGTGGCCAGAAAAAATCAGATGGATGACTAATAATATGGCCAAATACCAGTTTTGTGAGGCGACTCCATTCAAAAAAGCGAACTTCTTTAGAACGTAGGGCGACAAACAGTGCCAACGAAAAGCTAACGATCAAGTTGACCAGACCAATAAGTGCCACGCCAAGTATAGAAATTAGGATGAGGCTCCAGCTGATGTCATCAGCAGATATATTGAATAGTCCGTGTGCCAAGTTTGCTGAAGCAAAGGCAATGTGACGAATATCAATTGGTAAGCCGAAGATATAGCCGATAGTCGCGGTACTACCTAAGAACACCCCGAATAAGAAGTTACCCATGATAGCGCCCAAGTTGGCCTCTATAAAGCCGCCTAAACGCTGAAGCCATGAACTAGGCAATATGTATTTTAATAATTTGTGACGTTGTATACGCGCGCCTACGTTGTTATAAACTGCCAAGTTATCGTAGTAGCCGGCAATCAAACCAGATAAGAACAGGTAAACCCCCGCAATGGCAGCATGGGGTAGTGCTAATGAGTGAAAGGGGTCGAGATCATGTAACAGGTGTCCTGCTTTTTCGGTATCGATCATTGGCGCGCCAGTATATTGCAACCAAGCAAAAGAGATAATCAAGGCGACGGGTACGGCTAACATGACGTTACCCATGATAGCGATAAACTGGGTGCGCAAGATATCGACGACTAATTCTGATAGCTTAGTCAACTGATGTGATTTTTTACCAGAGCCTTCAGATATGGTAGAAGCGATTGCAGCCGCGGTCATGGCTGGCTGCTTGGTCGCGACTGTGCCGCGAATAACATGAATAAATACGAAGCCCAAACCATAAATCATACTGTTGATGAACGCGCGACCCATGGGTGCGAGCGCTAAGTGATACGCCAGTATTTTTATAGTTGCCATAAATGCAATGACAAAGCCACCAATAGAGGCTTTTTTGAGCATCTTTTGATAGCCAGCTTTGTCGGTACTAATATAATGCTCACCGACGCGGCTGGCATTTTCTGTGACTTTACGAGAGAGCAGTTTAGTATTATTATCAATCAAATAACCAATACTATAGCGCTGATTAGCCGTAGTGATAAGCGCCTGTATCAGTTCAATAACAGCGCGATCTCGCTTTTGATTATCATCTGTGACCAACTCAGTCAAAATCCGCATACGCTGCAAACTTTGATCTAAACGCAGCATCATATTAGTCAAACGGATAGAGATACCAGTTTTATAAATCCGCTTGCGTACGGTAGCGACGATATCTTCGCACTGTTCAAGCATAACCAATAGGGGTGCAGGGTCGACTGCTTGCTCGGGCGTGATATCTGTCAAGGTATCAAGCTCATGTGCTTGACGATATTGATTGACGAAGAGTACGGCTTCTTGATTTTGTGCAACAAAAGATGCTGAGTAGTTCAGTATTTGTGGATAGGACTCCATCAAATCAGGATGCAAGCCGATACCGCTGATGCGATAAGACAAAATAATAATAGCGTTTAAAATACTGTTTTTTGCGGTAGCGACTAGATTTAAATGTTTCTCTTCTACGCGCACCAGCTCAACCAGTTTGTCCCATTTTTCCTTTTCAATATTGGCAAGCCAGCGTTCATCAGAGCGTTTATTAAATAAGTAGCCCACCAGTTCAACGACAGAGTCATCTTGTGGTAATAATGGTAAAAACCGATGGCCAATCAAACGGCGTAAACTGTTGAAGAATCCTTGGTCTGACATAATACCAGTGTCGGTATATAGCGCAATTTGTCGATATTGGATAATCAGTTTTAGTACAAAACTAGACAGCCCATCTCCATATTCTGGATGCTGATGTATGATATCAATAAGGGATTGAATTTTTTCGTTGGCCAATGCAGGTTCTTTATCACTGACTCGTAGCTCATCAATCAAGCGTTTGAGTACCGCAGGATCTGGCACGTCGCTCAAGGCGGTAATCTGTTGTAAAATGCGTTTTAATTCTGACACGTCGCACCCTTTATCATGGTTGTTTCAATCGTTTTTATTATTTAAGTCTGTATAAGTAGTTGAGTAATGTTTACCAATCGTTCAATTGTAGTCGAGCGACATCTTGTCTTGCGTTATTTTAATCGGAACTGCCTATTGATATTGAATTATTTTGTTAGCAGTTATTTTGACAAAAAAAAGGACAGTAACACGACTGTCCTTTTAATCAAGGTATTTTAGGTGAGTTGTAAAGCTAGCTTAGCTTGCAGGAACATCAAAATAAGCAAGATCAAAGTTCATCATTGGGTCACTACCAGCTTTGACCATCTGTGCATGAGCATCGATACGCGGTAAGACACGACCGACGAAATAGTCAGCAAGCTTGGCTTTATTGGTATAAAACTCGCCTTCTTTACCATTAGCAGCTTCTACCATCAACGCAAACATGTACGAGTAGGCGAGGTAGCCAAACGCATGCATGTAGTCAACCGCACAGCCATTGATTTCGTTTTTGCGTTCGCCGATGTTGTTAAGCACAGTTGTGGTTAGCTCTTCGATGGTATCCGCTGCATCTAACGTAGCTTGTTTAATAGCGTGGTCTGCTTGCATGTTGCTAACAAAGTCACGAATCTCACCCAAGAAGTGAGTGACGTACTTGCCGTTGTTACGAGCAACTTTACGACCTAACAAGTCAAGCGCTTGAATACCGTTGGTGCCTTCATAAATCTGCGCAATACGGGTATCACGAACGATCTGCTCCATACCCCATTCGCGGATATAGCCATGACCACCAAATACTTGCTGACAATCAACAGTGGCTTCTAGTGCTTTATCAGTCAGGAACGCTTTAGCAACTGGTGTTAATAGAGCAACACGAGCTGCAGCCGCTTTGGCTGACTCAGGATCGGTACTAAATTTCTCTTCATCAAGGTTTTTGGCAACATACATCGCAAAACAGCGCGATGCTTCAGTGTTTACTTTGGCGTTCAATAGCATACGACGGACGTCAGCATGATGAATAATAGCGTCAGCAGGTTTTTCTGGGCTTTGTAGCTGAGTATCGCTACGGCCTTGACCGCGGTCATTGGCATATAACGCTGCATTTTGATAGGCAAGCTCAGAACCACCAAGGCCTTGCAAGCCCATAGTGACACGCTCGTAGTTCATCATGATGAACATAGATGATAGACCAGTATTTTCCGCGCCAACCATCCAGCCTTTGGCGTTATCAAAGTTCATGACACAAGTCGCAGAGGCTTTGATACCCATTTTATGTTCGATAGAGCCTACCGCTAATGTGTTGCGCTCGCCTAAGCTACCATCTGCATTGACCAAGAATTTTGGTACGACAAATAGCGAGATACCTTTTGAGCCTTCTGGTGCATTTGGTGTTTTTGCCAATACCAAATGAATGATGTTGTCAGTAAGGTCATGCTCACCACCAGTGATAAAGATTTTGGTACCAGAGATATCATAGCTACCATCATCATTAGGCACAGCTTTGGTTTTGATAATACCCAAATCAGTACCAGCATGCGGCTCCGTCAAGCACATGGTGCCAGCCCATTCGCCATTGTACATTTTTTCTAGATAAGTTTGCTTTTGCTCTTCAGAGCCGGCCGCATTTAAGCAAAGCGTCGCACCAACCGTTAGGTTTGGATACAGAGCAAATGATTGGTTAGCAGTAAAAACCATCTCTTCGGTGAGCATGGTAACCATTTTAGGGAAGCCCTGACCGCCGTATTCAGCATTACCGCTTAAGCCGACCCAGCCTGACTCAGCATATTGCTTATAGGCTTCTTTGAATCCTGTCGGAGTCGTGACGACGCCATCACCCTCGAAAGTTGCGCCTTCTTCATCACCGCTACGGTTAATAGGAAGTAGAATGTTTTTTGACAGTTTTCCCATTTCTTCTAAAATCATATCGACAGTTTCCATGTCAACATGAGCCAAGTTTTCGTTGTTTTGCCAAAACTCTGGCGCTTTAAATACATCATTTAAGATAAAGCGCATGTCATTAAGAGGGGCATTATAAACAGCCATAAACATTCCTTTGGTTCAAATAATTAAAATTGAAGTTGTTAAGATTATCAACTGTTCTCTTGGTATAACCTTAGCGATTAATAATCAAAGTTTAACAAATAAGCTTGTGAGCGAGTGTATTTCTTCGTGAATTGTGCGTACACCAAAAGTTAGCAGCGGCTATTGAAGTGCTTATAGACACCTCGCTGATAACTATAATGTGAGAAGGTAGATAGGTCGGTGCTTATAGATAGTTGCTACTGTTAAAACTATGTCGATAGTCGTCATAAGCATACGCAAAACAAAGCGGCAACACACCGAAGTATGTTGCCGCTCAGGATTACACGATTGCAAAGTTTAGCGCTTTAATTAAAAGGCAAACTGATCAACGTCCATGCTCATGTATGGCTCTACACCAGTGCTGATACGCTGTACGTGCGTAGTCGTACGTGGCAATAGCTTAGCAAAGTAGAACTGAGCTGTTTTAACTTTAGCGTCATAGAATGCTTTTTCGCCAGTACCGTTTGCGATAGCAGTCTGAGCAACCAGTGCCATACGTGCCCATAAGTAGGCTAGAGTGACATAACCGCTGAAATACATATAGTCTACTGCAGCGCCGCCGACAGCATCTGGCGTTTCAGTTGCTTGCATGCCGATGCGTGCAGTCAAATCGCCCCATTCTTTAAGATGCTTGGCAAGTGGGCGAATGAACTGACCCATCTCGTCATTTTCTTTGTTTTCTTCACAGAATTCTTTGATAACGTTTACAAAGTTAGCAAGTAGCTTACCTTGTGAACCCAAGACTTTACGGCCTAACAAGTCAAGTGCTTGAATCTCTGTGGTACCTTCGTATAAGCAAGAGATGCGCGTATCACGTACGTTCTGCTCCATACCCCATTCGCTAACGAAACCATGACCACCATAAACCTGAATACCATGGTTAGCAGCTTCTAAACCTGTTTCAGTCAAGAACGCTTTAGCAATTGGTGTCAGTAGTGATAACATTTGGTCAGCAAACTTCAACTCTTCGCCTTCGCCTTTTGCAACGGTATCTGCAAAATGTGAGAGATAATAAACTAGCGCACGACCACCTTCAGCAAAGGCTTTTTCAGTCAATAGCATGTTACGAACAGCTGGATGTACGATGATAGGGTCAGCTGCTTTTTCTGGTGCTTTCGTACCTGATAGTGAACGCATCGCTAAGCGGTCTTTTGCATAAGTCAATGAACCTTGGAATGCATACTCTGCTGCAGTCAAACCTTGTACAGCAGTACCGATACGTGCCACGTTCATAAAGGTGAACATGCACTGTAGGCCACGGTTTTCAGGTCCAATCAAGTAACCCGTTGCACCATCGAAGTTCATGACACAAGTTGCAGAGGCTTTGATACCCATCTTGTGTTCGATAGAACCACAAACGACATTGTTGCTTTCGCCAACGCTACCATCTGCGTTAACCGTCATTTTAGGAACGATAAATAGTGAGATACCTTTGGTACCAGCAGGCGCGCCTGGTAGACGAGCCAATACAATGTGGATAATGTTACCGGTTAGGTCATGCTCACCAGCAGAGATAAAAATCTTTTGCCCCGTGATGCTATAGCTACCATCTTCTTTAGGCTCGGCTTTGGTACGGATGATACCCAAGTCAGAACCCGCATGCGCTTCAGTAAGACACATGGTGCCTGACCATTCGCCAGTGACCATTTTCTCTAAATAAGTTTGCTTTTGCTCGTCAGTACCATGATGCTCGATGGTTTGAATAGCACCATGTGATAGGCCAGGGTACATAGAGAATGACCAGTTAGCCGTACCAACCATTTCATTGATGACAGTAGACAATGAAAACGGCATATTTTGCCCACCGAAATCTTCTTCAGCAGATAAAGCAGGGAAGCCAAGCTCACAATACGCGTCATAAGCTTCTTTAAAGCCTTTTGGCGTGGTGACCTTACCATTGTCAAACTTACAGCCTTCAGCATCACCGCTTTGGTTCAATGGTGACAGTTCGTTTTCAGCAAAGCTTGCAGCCATTTCAAATAGGCTGTCCATTAGCTCGCGGTCAGCTTCTTGGAACGCAGGCAAAGTTTTGTAGTGGCTTTCACTATCGAGTAGTTCATGCATAACGAATTGGATATCACGTAAGGGCGCTTTGTATTGCATAACTTCCTGTCCTTTTTGGAATGTAACCGATCATAGCTAATAATGAGCATATGGTCGCACTATCCTCTAGTGCGTTATTCTTACCTAGCCAATCTGAAAATCTAAATAAAGGATAAACAGTAAAGCAAGTCAACCATGCTATCGATTACATAAACTAGTGTTAAAAAGAGTGGTGATTGTCAGAGTCAATGAGAGATTAAATGTGCTCTAACAAATTCACTATAAAAGATAGGCTTTCATAGGTGATTATACAAGTTTGGTGACAGGACTGATAAGTCATGAACCTATCTTGCATCGGTTATGCAATCGACGTTAGGCGCTAGGAAACAGCAGCATTAAGCATATGAAAACTCTAACGTTACTAAGACAGATAGTCCTTTATATGATTAATATTAACGTGAAAAAACGACAGGCAAAAAAATAGCGTTCGCCAGAAAGACAAACGCATTAGTATAAATTACAACATTATTTGGTAAAACCGAGCATGTAAGTTATTTCACAGATATAAACGTGATAAATATTAAACATGCTCGTATGCTAGGAGTCTGAACATAGTTGCTTATGGTTAATAAGTTATAAGTTATAAGTTATAAATTATAGCGAATAGCTTAGCGTTTACTCAGAAGCATTTTGTTGAATCAGCATCGCAGTGGCGACATCAGCAGCCACAGGTTTGCTAAACCAATAGCCCTGTCCAACTTTGCAACCCATATCTAACAACACATCACGCTGCTGCTCAGTTTCGATACCTTCAGCAACGACCTGCATGTCTAAAGCGACTGCTAAGTCTAAAATGGCTTTTACAATCGCATGCTGGGTACGATCGGTTTCAATATTGGAGATAAAGCTCTTATCGATCTTGATAAAATCAAATGGGTATTCTTGCAAGTAGCTCAATGATGCATAACCAGTACCGAAATCATCGAGCGCTAGACGTACGCCAAGCTCTCTGAGCGAGTTAAGCTGTTTTTTTACATTATCGTGGCGTTGAATCAAAGAAGATTCAGTCACCTCAATATGCAATTGATGGGCGGCAATATCATGCTCCACCAGCAAGCCACTTACCATCGAAAAAAACTCAGGATGACTAAATTCAGCGGCATCCGCATTGATACAAACATGCTGAGAGAATCCTTGCTGCTGCCAAATTGACAGCTGCTTTGCAATCTGAATGGCCATTTGTGAAAACAGCTCAAACGACAGCTTATGAGTGAGAATAGCATCGATGAAGTGTATGGGCTTTAATAGTCCACGAGTTGGATGCTGCCAACGCACGAGTGCCTCAAATCCTGTAATCTCACCAGTATCTAATGAGAATTTTGGCTGATAGTGGGGGACAAACTGACCTGCTGTGGTAGCCAGCCTAAGCTCAGCCTCGAGTTGTAAGCTGCCTGCAGTATCCTCTTCAATGGCATCATCATACCAGCGGATGTCATCCCCGCCATGTTGTTTGACATATTGTAAGGCTTTCTCAGCTTTGGTCAGTAGTTCTATGACATCACAATCGTCTTTTGGAAAATAACTGACGCCAATAGATACGTGATAATAAATATTGTTGTCAGCAGCTTGATTTTTTCCTAAAGAAAAAGGACGTTCACACATTTGCATGAGTGTGTCTAGCTGATGGCGTACTAGGTTGGCGTCATTATATTCAAACAGCAAGGCAAAGTCGTCACCACCAAAGTGGGAGAAACATCGTAAATTTTTTAATTTGAGTGCTTCGACACCTGAGACAAAGTTCTTTATTAATTTATTGGTACCTTCAGGTCCTAACAAGCTCGAAAGATTGCGATAGCGATCGATATTCAGACGTACCACCACCACTTCTTGATAACTGTCTAATAATATATCGCTGGTCTGATTCAAAAAAACTTTTCGGTTAGGCAGTCCTGTCAATTGATCGTAGTTGAGCAAATGTGCGAGCTGTTTTTGGTCTTTCACCGCCGAAGACAGGTCTTGTATCATACAAACATGGTAGGTGCCTTGCTCGATATGGATTCTACGGTAGGTGATATGGCAATCTAATGTCTGTCCATAGCGATTGGCCATGGAAAAATCAAGCTCATAAAACCCGTGCTCATCTAAGTTGTGATGGATGTCTCTTAAAATAGACTGTTCTTCAACTGATAAAAACTCAGCAGCATAAATACCTAGTGGTCGACCAACCAAAAAGGCCTCTTTATAGCCTATCATAAGCTCATAGCTGGCATTAACAGATAGATAGCGTAAATTGCTATCTAATATAAATATGGCATCTTCGAGGCGTTCGCACAGTTCGGTCATTAATTGTTGTTTGGTCAATACTGACAAGGGTTCAAAATTGCTCATAATAAGATCTCACAAAAGAGAATGGCTTATAGGAAATAAGAATTGAACTATCAAGGCATGCTTAATCAGTGACAAATAAAAAACAGCAGGCTCTTAGATAGTAGGTGTAAATGATCTAAAATGCTATTGTTATTCCATTATTTATCATTTTTATCAAACACTTAATGCATGCAAGGTAGACAGTGCGACCACGGGTGCAGTCTCGGTACGCAAGACTCTTGTTCCAATTTGCCAAGGCTCAAATCCAACACTCTCCGCTTGCTGACATTCATCGTGACTCAAACCACCTTCAGGCCCGATCAACAGTTTGATATAAGGGGTCTGTTGTTTGAGAGTATCGGGTAAAGCGTTAGGCATAGCAGGCTGTCCTGCTGCTGGTACACTCATTTGCATACATAGATCTGCAGCGTTTGCTAATACTTGATAGTAAGGATCATGACTAAGCACAGAAACGATAGAACTGACGGCCATTTGCGTCTTTGTAACGTCAGTAGCCATAGCCTCAGTAGTCTTAGCATCAGAATTGGTATTGCTTAGCCATTCATTGATAGATTGTGGCGCAAGAATGAAGGGCGGACGATTAAGACCGCATTGTTCACAAGCTGCAATCGCTACTTGTTGCCAATGTGCCAGTTTCTTTTCAACTTGAGCAGGTTTTAATGTGACTTCGCCATGGTGGCTGCTGAGCAACTGAATAGCAGTTACCCCAAGCTCAGTTGCTTTTTGAATAGCATAATCCATACGCTCACCGCGGCTCATTACCAAACCAATCTGAGTGATAGTAGGCGGCGTACGATCGTCGTCTATATGTGTAAGCAAAGTAGCAGTGGCATTTTTTTTACTGATTGCCTGTAGCTCTACTGTATATTCGCCGCCAAATCCATCGAACAAGATCCCTTGATCACCAATACTTGCTCGTAGTACACGGCACCAGTGATGGACAACGCTATCTGGCAATTCGACATTGCTACCTAGCGGTAACTCACCCAATTTAGGCAGTGGTGAGGTATCAGTATTGTCGTTGTTAACGGCATAAAAAAAACGTCGCACGTGGTCTTATTCCTATTATTTGATTGAGTATAGTTATTATTAGATCTATAGAATATCACTTGAGACAATTAATGACATTTGTTTTATGAGAATTTTTCTTAACAAAGATAATTATTTTTAGAACAGCATTATTACACAGTGAAGAAATTTTTAAAAATCAAATAAGATAAAGTGTATGAATAAAACGGTTAAGGGTTATTGGTCAAAATTTTGACAATAAAAAACTGGCGCTCCTAAAAGCGCCAGTCATTGATAATGTATTCAGGAATGATTAAAGGATATTCTAGAATGCTTACAAGTTTAAGCGGTCAATCCCAATGCTTCTACTAAGCGTTTGTTTGGCTCAATTTTGTTCATGCTATAAAAATGCATGGCAGGTACGCCCTCGGCAATCAAGCGTTCACACAAGCGATAAACCACATCAAAGCCAAACTCACGAATAGCCTTACGGTCATCACCAAAATCCGTCAGCTGTTTACGTACATAGCGCGGAATATCGGCGCCACAGCTATCAGCAAAACGCAAGAGATTGCTTGAATTGGTAATTGGCATGATACCAGCGACCAAAGGCTGAGCTACTGTATCAATACCGCGTTTCTCTAACTTATCACGCAAGTACAGATAGCTGTCAGCGTTGTAGAAAAACTGGGTAATCGACGCATTGGCACCAGCTTGGTATTTATTTACCAAGTTATCAATGTCAAACTCAAAGCTCCGCGCTTGTGGGTGCATTTCAGGATAGGAAGCCACTTCGATATGGAAGTGATCACCTGAATGCTCACGAATGTACTTTACCAAATCTACCGCAAATGGTAGCTCACCCATGCCCACCTGACCTGATGGCAAATCGCCGCGTAGCGCTACTAAGCGTCTAATACCTAAAGTCTTATAATACTCGAGCAATTCAGCGATTTCACTTTTGTCATCGCCAATACAAGACATATGCGGCGCGATTTCAGTGGTACCACGCGCACTTAGTGCCTGTACGATATCTAAGGTGCGGCTACGGGTTGAACCGCCCGCACCGTAAGTTACCGAAAAATAAGCTGGTGATAACTTATTAAGCTCATCATAAGTGCTGAGAAGCTTTTCGTGACCTTGCTCGGTCTTTGCAGGAAAGAACTCAAAGGAGAAAGCAGGCTTACTCACAGTCAGGCTCCTTTTAGTATTTATAAGCGTCAGGCTTGAATGGACCTTCAACTGGCACACCCAAATACTCAGCTTGCTTTTGAGTCAGCTTAGTTAGCGTACCGTTAAAGCCTGCAACCATCGCAGCGGCCACTTCTTCGTCTAACTTTTTAGGCAATACTTTTACGTATAGGTTGTCAGTACGTTGGTCAGCTGGCAAGTCAGCGAATTTTTCTTCGAACAGATACATTTGAGCCAATACTTGGTTGGCAAATGAGCCATCCATCACGCGTGATGGGTGACCAGTTGCGTTACCTAGGTTTACTAGGCGACCTTCAGCAAGCAAGATTAGATAATCGTTCTCATCGTCTGAGCGGAAGATTTGATGAACTTGTGGCTTGATCTCAACCCAGCGCCAGTTATCACGCATAAACTGTGTGTCGATTTCTGTATCAAAGTGACCGATGTTACACACCACAGCACCAGGCTTAAGGGCTGCTAGCATATGACGGTCACAAACGTGATAGTTACCAGTCGTGGTGACGATCATGTCAGTGTCTTCAAGCAAGCGCTTGTTGATGCTGGCTGCGCCGCCCGTGTTGTCACCGTCAATGTATGGTGATAAGACTTCAAAGCCGTCCATACATGCCTGCATAGCACAAATAGGGTCAACTTCTGAAACACGTACGATCATGCCTTCTTGGCGTAAGCTTTGTGTAGAGCCTTTACCTACATCGCCATAACCGATAACCAAAGCGCGGCGACCAGCAAGGAACATATCGGTAGCGCGTTTGATAGCATCGTTTAAGCTATGACGGCAGCCGTATTTGTTGTCGTTTTTAGACTTGGTAACTGCATCGTTGACGTTGATGGCTGGTACTTTAAGTGTACCTTTACCAAGCATCTCAACCAAGCGATGAACGCCAGTGGTGGTCTCTTCTGAAATACCGTGGATGTTATCAAGAAGCTCTGCATAATCATTGTGAATCAAAGCAGTCAAATCACCGCCATCATCCAAGATTAAGTTAGCATCCCAAAGTTGGCCTGATGCTTCGCCGCCAACATGGACTTGCTGACGTAGGCACCATTCATACTCTTCTTCTGTTTCGCCTTTCCAAGCATAAACAGAGATACCAGCAGCAGCAATCGCAGCAGCAGCATGGTCTTGGGTTGAGAAGATATTACATGATGTCCAGCGTACTTCAGCACCAAGCGCGACTAGTGTCTCGATAAGTACGGCTGTCTGAATGGTCATGTGGATACAGCCAGCGATTTTCGCGCCTTTAAGCGGCTGGTCTGCTTCGTAGCGACGACGCAAACCCATTAGGGCAGGCATTTCGGCTTCAGCAAGGGTAATCTCACGACGGCCGTAATCAGCAAGGCTGATGTCAGCGACTTTGTAGTCAGTGAAAGAGGGATCGATCGTATGGGCAGATGGTGTAGTAGACACTGCGTCCATAATATGCTCCTATCAGTGGTTAACGAATGATAAAAAGAATAAAAACGCAGGTGCCGTTGTTTGCGCTGTGAGCGACCAAAAATATGGACTCTCGACAGTTAACCGAGCCTAACATAACCTGTGATTGCATAACTATAGAATGTTAATGCAGTAAATCACTATTATGGCGCAACACCTCTCGGAGGTCGTTATTGTAATAGATGAGTGGTTAATTGTCACCTATTGACTGAGATAAATAGCTGACGCCTTAGACAAACAAAACCTCAAACAGGAATCTATAGCCATAAAAAAGGCCATCGACTGATGACCTTTTTTGTTTTAATGTTTTTTGATACTACTCAGCCAAAATTAGTACCAGTTGTAAGTTAGAGAGGTAAAGTAGTTAATACCGTCAGTATTATAGCCAATATCTGTTATATAATCTTCGTTAGTGATGTTGTTTAGACGTGCAGTCATAGACAAATTATCAGTAAGTTTGTAGTTACCACTGATGTTCAGCAATCCATAGTTGTCTACAAATTGAGAGTCAGTATTGGTAATTCTGCTGTAATAGTCCCCTACATACTGATATTCAGCGCGTATATCTAAACTTGGCAGACGGTATCCGACATATACCAAGCCCTTGTGTTCAGGACGGTAGGGAAGAGAGTTGCCATCATCACTTCCGCCACTACTGTCTTCTGCCTTCTGGTAGTCATAGCTGCCGCCAAACAGATAGTCGTTCATTTCCCAGTCAGAGGTTAATGATATGCCTTCAATCTTAGCGCTATTGATATTCTTTGCTTTGAAATTAGAGTAAGCAATTAAATTATCCACATCACTGCGATAACCTGTCAGACGTGTGCTGTGCCGAGTGCTATCGTACTGAGCAAATACTTCATAGTTGTCGCTAGTCTCAGGATTAAGGTTAAGATCGCCACCATATGCAGGGCTTAAATCATTAAAGACAGGTGCGCGGAAGCCTTTAGCATAGCTCGCACCAACGCGGAAATCAGGACTAAGATGCATTGCACCGCCCAAATTATAGGTGGTTTCATCACCATAGCGTGAGTCATCATCGTAGCGTAGGTTGGCTTGTGCATCAAAGCGGTCATTGGCGATGACATAGCCAGCAAAGGCACTTTTGACATTACGGTCATCAATACTGTAAGCCGTGCTGTCTAAGTCTTGAGTGAGGTATTCGAGACCATAAACAGCTTCACCAGCTAGCAGCTTGTTTTTACCAACTAAGCTAATCTGGTCTTGAGTACCATCGAATACATTCGGATACTTAGCATAAGACTCACTTTTATCAACAGAGTGACCATATTGGAGCTTAACAGAGGCATCAGGCATATATTGCCAGTCGACATAAGCTTGCGCTGCGCCGTTTTCTTGATCAGCATGAACGTCTTCAAAAATACCGTCGTCATATTCAGTAGTGGATTTACTATACAAGATACTAGCACCTGTCAGTAACGTATCGCCAAAACGCTGATTGACTGCTAGGCTTACACTGTCGCTCTCAAAACCATCAGCGTCTTTGTTATAAGGGTCGTTTTGATTACTGGGATCTGGTCGGGTCGCATTGATACCATCTGTTTCGTTGTGACTGGCTGAAAGGCTTAATGTAGTACCATTAGTATTGGCAAGTTGTGCGCTCGCACCATATACGTAATGATCGTTTGAGCCGATACCTGCGGTAACTGACATGCTACTTCGATCTATATTGCTGCCTTTAGTGAATACTTGAATCACACCACCCATCGCATCCGCACCATAGATGCTAGAACCTGATGCACCATAGAGAACTTCAATTCGATCAATTTGATCAGCAGGTAGCAAGTTTAACGCGGCGCCTCCAGCACTGACTGAGCTATAACGTATACCATCAATCAATACGAGGACTTGTTTGCTATCGTAGCCGCGCATATAAAAGTTTGAAGAAGCGCCAAGACCACCGTTTTGTTTAAAAGCAATGCCTGGCTGACGTTTGAGTACGTCCAAAACGGTTTGACCTTGATAACGTTGTAACTCTTCTTTATCGATTACTCGTGTTTGCGCAATTACATTACTTGTCTTAGTAGGTGTGCGAGTGGCTGTAACGACAATTTCATCAAGCTCAACTTGTGGTAGGTTACTATCGTTGATGGAAGTGTTTTCAGAAGTGGCTGCCATTGCAGTATTTACTGCAAGTAAGCCAAGCGCGCTCAAAATACTTAAACGAAGATAGGTACGTGAAGATGCACGTGATACAGACATAGTCGATTCCAAAGTAATCAAGTTAAAAATGCAGAAATGAGAAGTAACTATTATGACGTAAAAGGGGTCAAAAGTTACAAAAAACAGTATATAAGCAAAACTGTGCTCATTATCTACAAATTAACTTGCTTTATAAACTACTTTAACCTAATTTTTATTCAGGGTAGGCTGAATGTTATTCAGGTTAGCTTGCTAAATAGTCTATTAAAAATTAATTTACCTAAATATTTTATGAGCATCTTCTTAGTTTTATAAGAGAAAGCTGTCTTAATAAATACTTATTATTAGAAATGCACATAGAGTAAAAAATCAAATACCAATACAGTTAGCTACAAAATTGCGTAATCAAAAGTACTGCTGTTATAAATAATTGTTACTATAGTATGGACGTCACCTGTCAATCTATCATGCCATTTTTAAACTAAGAGGTTTGTTTTGTCTATCAAGCACAATCTGACTCCCAGTCCTTCGCCTAATTTATTCTCTGCTATTACTAAAATGCCATTTATAGTCGCGATGCTATTACTGACTATGCTGTTGAGTATCGCCTTGCCAAATAATGCTTATGCTGTCGAGGCTGGTGCGCTTGGAGTGGGTAATGACAGTAGTGGAGAGACAGTAAGTACGCCATTGCCTGATTCGTTTGGCCGAGATACGCCGCGTCATACGGTACAAGGGTTTATCAGTGCGCTGGGTGAAAATGATTATTTGCTGGCAAGTAATTATCTCAACTTATCAAAGTCCGATAACCCAACGACCGTTGTGCGACAGTTTAAACAGGCACTAGATGCAGGTGGGCGTTTTCAGCCGGATCTACAGATTAGTAACTCACCTGAGGGTAATCTAACTGACCAGCTGCCACCTAGCCAAGAAAATGTCGGTGTGATTAATATCGGAGAGCGAAGTGTTCCGTTACTACTCGAAAGGGTGGTCTCAAAACAGAATGAGCAATATTGGCAGTTCTCTAGCGATACGTTGACCTCAGTACCAGAAGTGATAGAAAATACTGAGCCGACCTTAGTATCGCGCTACACGGTTGATTCTTTAGATGGTAAAAAGCTTTTCGGCTATCAGCTAGCTGATTTGGTTGCCGCGCTCACCATGATTGTGACTAGCTTTGTACTTACTTATGTCGCGGTATGGTTGCTATACCACTTATTAAGGATTGTTTATCCGTATTTGCGTGGTACGCCATTGCCGTTACCTAACAAAGTAATATTGCCACTCTCTGTGGTCATTATGGCATTGATACTATCAGAAGTGATGGTTTATGCAGGCGTATCGGTGACACTACGTGAGCCAGTCAATCGCTTTACGGATATAGCCTCTTGGTTGGCGCTGACTTGGCTACTATTACGAGTGATCGATGCGATATTTACTCGAGCGGTAAATCTAAGCTACAAGAAAAACTATACTGAGCGTGTCTCAATTTTGGGACTGCTGCGCAAGGTTGTCAAAGCGCTACTCCTGATATTTGCAGTGATTGTCATTTTTGGCAATTTGGGCTTTGATTTGACCACTGGTATTGCCGCACTGGGTGTGGGTGGTTTGGCGTTGGCCCTTGGTGCGCAAAAGACGATTGAAAACTTAGTTGGTAGTGTCGTCGTCGTCGCCGATTCACCTGTGCGTATCGGTGACTATTGTAAGTTTGGTACTTACGAAGGCACAGTTATTGATATTGGTATTCGCTCATCGCGCGTACGGACCTTGTCGCGGACGATTGTTACGGTACCAAACGGTGATTTTTCATCGATGCAAATCGAAAACTTTACCTCTCGCGATATGTTTCGTTTTTTCCACTACTTATATATTAAGCGTACCGCTGATCTTGACGTAATATTCAAAATGGTTAATGACTTGGATGAATTTATAAAAGAGCATGATTTGACCAATCAAGAATGGAATCAGGTCAATATTTTGGAGCTGCGCCAAGATTGCTATGTTATTCAGTTGCAAGCTTATGTGAATGCTATTGGTATCATTGAGTTCTATGACAAACAAAACGCTTTGTTTGTCGATATATTAAAGAAAGTCGCGAAATATAAAGTAGAACATGCATTGCCGACTCAGCAGTTGATTGTTAATCAAGCTGAACTTGAACATCATGTGGGAAGTAGTACTGATGAATCAGCAGAAGGAAATGAATCAGATAACAGTAGTAACTCTGCTAATAATGAAGTGTCTGATAACAAGGAAGTAAACACAAGCGTATACAGGAAAGACTACAACGACGATGGCGTTAATATTCGTAAAGATAGCGACAAGGCTAAAAATGATGTTGCAAGTCACCACAAATTCTCTATGGCGACCGTCAGCAGAAGTGGTGCGCTTAAGGCACTAAAGCATAAAAGTCATATGCTAAGAAAAAGTAAGTTTAAGCACACTAAAAACAAATCTGGCTTTTCTATATGGAATCAGCCTTAAAGGAGACTTTTTGCTCACGAATGGTAGTGAATAACACTGGCTATGTTTTTTGCTCAATTAGTTACAAAGGTACTGCGGTTTTATCACGTAATAAACCGTAGTACGACCAAAGCAGTAGACTGGTAGCACTACGATAAGGTGACCAATGCTGAGTTAAGTCTTTTAGCTGCTTGGGTGTTGGGCGCTCTGCTAAGCCTAACAACTCCATGGCTGCAACTTTAATGGCCAAATCATCGACTGCAAGTATGTCTGCACGTTTTAGCGAAAATAATAAATACATCTCAGCTGTCCAACGTCCAATCCCTGTCACAGCTGTCAAGGTTGTTATGACCTCTTCATTTGGCAAAGTTTCTAAGGCTGCAAAGTCTATATCATGATCCACTAAAGAGCGTACATAACGAGTTTTTTGCTTAGACAATCCTTGTGTCTTCAAAGTATCATCTGTCGCCTCGCGTATAGCTTGCGGAGTGATTAATTCTGCATCAACCAACCGTTTCCAAATACTGGCAGCGGCGGCAACTGATAACTGCTGACCGACCATCGCTCTCATCAACTGCTCAAACCCACCTGCGTTATGCCTAAGATTAGGTGTCCCGACCTGCTTATGCACAGAAGCAAACCTTGGTTCAAGTACGATCAACGCAGCAATCTGCCGTTCTAGTTCGTTGGTGTTTTCAATAGTCTGTATGCTCATAGTGATTTCGCTTTGCTAATTAGAAGGAGCTCAAGTAAAGATATTAATGCAGAATGAGAAGCTAACATTAAATGGAATGTACATTAAAGAGAGCATTCATTAAAGGAAACATCGTTGCAGTCTACGTCTAAACCATAAGTGATTGATATAAAAAGGACTGCAAATAAGCAGTCCTTTTTATATAGTACCGTATCACTAACAATAGACCTATTCGCCATCTGCTTTAGGTTTTTTAAGTAGTACTAGTACAGCACCGTTACCACCATCTTTTGGTGGCGCAGAGCAAAAAGCTAATACTTCTGGCAATTGACGTAACCAGCCGTTAATACAGGTTTTTAGAATCGCTTCGCTACCTTTACCATGGACGATTTTTACCATGGTTTCGTTGTTTTGCTTGGCTTGGCTCAATAGTTGAGTCATCGCTTCGCGTGCTTCTTCTATCGTACAGCCATGGATATCTACCGCATCATACCAACGCAGCTTGCCTTTTTTGAGCTGATCAAAGATTTTATTTTGCAGTGTTGGTTGCTTATAAGACAAATAAGCTTCAGCAGCAACAGGGTTCAGTAGTGCTTGCATATCTGACAAGCCTGCGCCTAAATCACTGGCCTCACTACCTTGAGCCGCAGCACGTTTTGATAGTGTCGCTGCATCAGGTTTGCCTGCTCTAGTTGCGCTGGCAGGTGAGCGAACATTTTTGTCTTCTAGCTGATTAACACCATGCATGGCTTGCATAAATAGAACTTTATCGTCATCGATATGTTCACTATCTAGCTGCTTGACTGTCTTTTTTACTTGCTTTTGAGTCGGTAGCGATACCGGCTCAGTTGGCTTTTGATTCTCACCTTCAGGTGAATTGGTATCACGGCCCTTGCTCAGCTGGCCTTTAAGTTCTTTGAGCTGGTCTTGCATTTCTTTTGAAAACAGAGAGTTTGACATAAAAGTTAACGTATCGTTGATTGATGAATGGTTGATTGATGAATGGTTGATTGAACTATGTATATAGCGCAGACATTGTTCAAGCTATTAGTATATATTTAAGCATAAATTATTGAGTTACTTTACCCGTCTGCCGCGACGCCCGCAAGTAAGGATTGTAACGCTTGCCCTGGATGATCAGTTTTCATAAATTGCTCACCGATTAAAAAGTGCTGAATATCATTACTTAGCATAAGGCGAATATCATCACTGCTATGAATACCGCTCTCAGTCACAATAAGTGGTTTTTGTTCAGCGCTATCAGCAGCGAGTGCGTCGTTTAAAATATTCTTAAGATCAAGCGTGGTTTGCAGGTCCACATCAAAGGTATTCAAATCACGGTTATTGATACCATAAATATTGTGTACTGAACGTGGCAATTGTAGCGCACGCTCAAGCTCAGATTGGGTATGCACTTCTATCAATACGTCCATACCAAGCTCAATACTGAGTGCATGTAGCTCTTGTACTTGCGCATCATCTAGGCAAGCCATAATGAGGAGGATGCAGTCAGCGCCCATTAGGTAAGATTGATAGATTTGATAGACATCAATCATAAAGTCTTTACGTAATATCGGTAAGCTTGAGGTATTAGCTGCTTGAATAAGATAGATATCATCACCCTGAAAGTAATCACGATCGGTCAATACAGACAGACAACTAGCGCCCGCTTGCTCATACTGCTGCGCAAATAGAGCAGGGGTAAAGTTATGATTGATAATGCCTTTAGACGGTGAGGCTTTTTTAATCTCAGCAATGATACCGATACCATTTTCTTTAGTGCCAGCAGCACGTAATGCCGCGGCAAAACCTCGGCGCGGTTTATCATCAGCTGCGACCTGTGCTTTCAAGTCCTCTAAAGACAATGCTTCGCGAGCGGCTTTTACTTCTTCTACTTTGGTGGCGACAATGCGCTGTAGCACTGACGGTATGTCTGAATGGGTTGTGGTCATACTGGTATCCGAATATCGTTAAATGTAAATATAGTCAGAGAACTATTAGTAACTACTAAATGGCTACGGCGTTGTCCTCCTTAGATGTACGACTTGTACAATCTGTGGTCGGCTGCCTTGTATCCGTTTTAGATTTCTTTGACTATAGACAGTAGATGAGTGCTTATAAGTTAACCTTGAGCGACTAGCTGTTGGGTATAGTTGGCCAAAGACTCAAGTTTGAGTAAAGCATCACCATTTTGAATGATTTTTTGTGCTCGGCTAACACCGTTAGGGTAGTTGCTGGCAAGTCCTGCAGTGTATATCGCGGCACCTGCATTTAGCGCAATCATATCACGTGCTTTAAGTACGGCACGGTCATGAGTGTCGGCTCCAGATAGCGCAGCACGAATCAGATCTAAACTTTGTGCTGGAGAGTCGACATCTAGGCCGATAAGAGTTTGGGACTCGATACCCGCATCTTCTGGCATCATATCATAGACTGATATCTCGCCATCTTTTAGCTCAGCGACTGTGGTCGAAGTCGCAAGACTGATTTCATCAAGACCATCTTTTGCGCCTACTACCATGACATGACGTGCGCCTAAGTTTTTCATCACCTTAGCAATCGGCTCACATAACTGCGCGGTAAATACACCGATGACTAAGTTTGGCGTGCCAGCAGGGTTGGTCAATGGGCCCAAAATATTAAAGATGGTACGTGCTTTTAATTCACGGCGTACAGGGTTGGCATAACGCATGGCGCTGTGATGATTGGGTGCAAATAAAAACCCGATACCTTGGTTTTCGATACAGTCTTTTGCTTGCTCTGGAGTGAGCGCAAGACTGATACCTGCTTGCTCAAGTAAGTCTGAGCTACCAGATTTGGTTGAGACGCCGCGATTGCCGTGCTTAGCAACTTGTGCACCAGCTGCCGCAACAACCAATGCCGATGCAGTCGAGACATTAAACAGATTAGCACCATCGCCGCCAGTACCAACGATATCTACCAAGTAATCGCAGTTCTTTGGTTCAATGTTGGCGGCTAGTGCACGCATGGCGCTGGCTGATGCAGTAATCTCGTCAATGGATTCGCCCTTCATGCGCAGCCCCGTCAAGATAGCGCCCATCATAGCGTCGCTGCATCTACCTTGCATGATGATGAGCATCACTTGATACATCTCATCAAAGGTTAAATCGATGTGTTGAAATATTCTACCCAAAGCTGTGGTTAGCAATTGATGTGTTTGTTCATCAGACAATTTTGCAATGCTCTCTGGCGTGTGCGTTTCTTCTATTTTTGTCGTACTCATTGTAGTCTCACTTACTATTATTTTTTATATGAATCTGTATGAAATTTGGCATGTGTTTATGAAAGCAGTATGTTTTACCGACGTGCTTTTAGTCAAATCTAGCCAACTTGTGGTAGCTCATCGGATGTCAGAGTAGACAAGCCATGAGTCTGTAAAAAGTTATTGAGCAATTGATAACCTGCTTCGCTCAATATCGACTCAGGATGGAACTGGACACCTTCTACAGCAAACTCCTTATGGCGGATACCCATGATTTCCTCAATACTACCATCGGCATTTTGTGTCCATGCGGTGAGTTCAAGGCAGTCTGGCAAGCTTGTCTTATCAATGACGAGTGAATGATAACGCGTAACCTGTGACGGGTTAGGTAATCCAGCAAACACACCTTGCTCGTTGTGATAGATAGCTGATAAGCGGCCATGCATGACTTCGCCCGCTTTGACCACTTGACCGCTAAAGGCTTGACCGATAGCTTGATGACCCAAGCAAATACCCAGTATGGGAATAATCCCTTTAAATGTCTCAATGGCTTGCAGCGAAATACCTGCACGGTCAGGATCGCACGGACCTGGGCCAATCACAATGACATCAGGTGCAAGGGTTTTAATCTGCTCAATGCTGACCTGATCATTACGCCAGACAGTGATGTCCTGCCTTAGCTCACCGAAGTACTGTACGATATTGTACGTAAAGCTATCGTAATTATCGATCATCAAAATCATTAAGGCTTCAACTTATCAGTTTTATTATATTTTTAACATGAAATTGGTTTTCACTGTTGTCGAGTCACTTGATTGCCGAACATAAATAGCTCTGACTATAACAGAGAGCGTTATTGCGCGCGGTTATCTTACCACTATTTTGTTTTCTATCAAATGTAGGGTATAGGCTATCTAAGTAAGCACCAAGTAAAAACATATTTTTTATTATCGTATCGATAACGAGGATAGTTTGTTCAGGGATAATGTTATTAATTTAAGCTATTCACGGCGCACCAATAAATAGCATTATAACGATAAATATACTTGTATTTGCACCGATTAAGTGCGTTTAGTTCTCAACTGGTGCTCTAATCAAGTACTATTCTAAAACCGAACTAGATGAGAATTAATTAATATCTAACGATATTAATCGTATAAATCACTGTAAATATTGATAATTAAATCTATTTATAACTATATCTGTTATCAGAGTGTTAATACATTGGCATAGCCTTTGCATTATTGCTGTTATGATTATTTTTAAAGCCAAAAAACTGGTCTAAAAATAATTATTAACAAGAGCCCGAAGAGTTCAGCATTATGAGTTGTATATTGCTAGAATGTCGTTAGGATTGAATTGGCGTATGTTGGACCATGTGCACAAATATTGGTCTGATTGAGTAAACGCTTTAGATGAGCATCTTGACTAATACGCAAAATAGTGCTGATAATAAGCATAATATCGAATGCGCTATTTTAGTATTGAGAGCACATCTGACATTCTTGGACAAGAACATCATATTAATAATTTTAAATCGCAATTACGTGATCAACACAACGGAGACTATTCATGTCGAATAAACTATTAGATCTTATCCAATCCTCTAATGCTAAATGGGTTGATTTTCGCTTTACTGATACACGCGGCAAAGAGCAGCACATCAGCTTCCCAGCGCATACCGTTGATGAAGATGTCATGGAAGATGGCAAAATGTTTGATGGCTCATCAATCGCCGGTTGGAAAGGTATCGAAGCGTCAGATATGATCTTGCGTCCTGATCCAGAAACTGCTTTTGTTGACCCGTTCTTTGACGCGGTGACTGTGGTAGTGACTTGCGATATCATCGAGCCATCAACGCTACAAGGTTATGACCGTGACCCACGCTCTATCGCACGTCGCGCTGAAGAGTATTTAAAGTCTACTGGTATCGGTGATACTGCTTACTTCGGTCCAGAGCCTGAGTTCTTTGTATTTGACGATGTTAAATGGTCAGTTGATATGTCTGGCGTTAGTCATAAAATCACGGCTGAAGAAGCAGCATGGTCGACTAACGAGACTTACGAGTGGGGCAACATGGCGCATCGCCCACGTGTGAAAGGCGGCTATTTCCCAGTACCACCGATCGATAGCTCACATGACATGCGTGCTGTTATGTGTGAACGCATCGAAGAAATCGTTGGTGAAGGTTCGGTTGAAGTTCATCACCATGAAGTGGCTTCTTGCCAGTCTGAAATCGGTGTTGCATTCAACACGATGGTACGTAAAGCGGATGAAGTTCAGCAATTGAAATATGTTGTTCATAACGTTGCGCATCAGTTTGGCAAAACAGCGACCTTTATGCCTAAACCAATCGTTGGTGATAACGGTTCAGGTATGCACGTACATATGTCAATCTCAAAAGACGGTGTAAACACATTCTCTGGTGATGAGTATGCTGGTCTGTCTGAAACAGCATTGTATTTCATTGGCGGTATTATCAAGCATGCTCGTGCGTTGAACGCGATTACTAACCCATCAACGAACAGCTATAAGCGCCTAGTACCACATTATGAAGCGCCTATCAAACTTGCTTATTCAGCATCTAACCGTTCAGCATCTATCCGTATTCCACACGTAAGCAGTCCGAAAGCGGTACGTGTAGAAGCACGTTTCCCTGATCCAACGGCTAACCCATACCTAGCGTTTGCTGCATTGTTGATGGCCGGCCTTGACGGTATCCAAAACAAAATGCATCCAGGTGAAGCTGCTGACAAAAACTTGTATGACTTGCCACCAGAAGAAGAAGCACAAATCCCAACGGTTGCAGAGAGCTTAGACGTCGCATTGCAAGCATTGCGTGATGATCATGACTTCTTATTAAAAGGCGATGTGTTCACTGAAGACATGCTAGAAGCGTTTATCGCTTTGAAAGAAGAAGAAGTACAACGTCTGAACGTGACTGTGCATCCAGTTGAGTTTGATATGTACTACAGCTGCTAATTAGTCGCTAAAGCACTCAGTTATTTTGATTCAAAAAAACCAGCTAAGTCATTCTTAGCTGGTTTTTTTATGTCTTTTTATAGAGGTAAAATCGTTATGAAGCGTTTTTCTTTAACATTACTACTGAATTCATATCGAGGACTACTGATTTCACTGCAAAAGTATCGCATAATGATAGATACTCAATTTTTAGTAATAGACATCAATTAGGCTGACTGACTATGGCATTATTATCAAAACCTTCTTTTTTGAAAAGCAGTCTAAAGGTAGGACTTCTGACCATTGCTACCAGTCTTTGTATGCCGCTTACACATGCTGCACCTATCTATAAAGTTATTGACGAGCAAACCGGTCAAGTGACCTTTACCGATCGTCCGCAGAGTTATGAGCAGCAAACTGGCAAACAAATCAGTCAAATAGCCATCACAACAGGTAATGAGACGAATAGCTCAGGAGTTGCTAATACAGCGAGTAGCAGTGCAACAAACGGTTCTGATGTCATCACTCAACCAGTTGCGGCGACACAAACACTAAATGCACCTGCCACTGCTACGACGACTGCGACAGTGAAAGCACCAGTAAGCTATCAATTAACGATTGCTGAACCCAGCAAAGAGAGAGCTTATCGCCGCCCAGCGCAAAGTATTGATGTGGCTGTACAAATTAAGCCTGCGCTACAAGCAGGTGACAGTGTGCGTATTTATCTGGATGATAAGGAAGTGGCACAGGGGCTGAGTACATCGATTGCTACGGTAAATGTGTTGCCAGGTGCTCATACGGTAAAAGCTGTGATACAAGGCGAGACAGGCCAAACGCTTGAGCAGGTAGCCATTACTGTCTATGTGATTCAAAACAATACCACATTACAAAACAATAAAAAGATCGCACAGCAGCTTTTGGCCTATCAAAACCTATCATGGTATCAAAAAATGAAGTTGAAACTGAGTCAAAAAGAAGTGGCTCAGTCTCAATCCCAATAACGACAACGATTAAATATGATGGATATCGCTAGGGCATATCCTCAATTTAACCGATAGTCATCTAAATGGGTTGAAAATGGCTAAATCTTGCCAAACCGCGTCAAATAGCTGACTAATATCTCGATATTATCTGCGCTATTTTTCTTGTTTGACTGCAATTTATCTCATTTTTATCACCATTTTTAAAATGAGGACACGACCTAGTAAAAAAAGGCAAGCACCGTTAACGATGCTTGCCTTTTTTAATGTAAATCACTTATTTTATTTTAACTATAAGCTGTCTTATTTAGTTAACTCGATGGTACCGTTAGCAGTCACAGAAATAGTGCTATTACCAGACTCAAAGCTTTGGCTTGGTACAGAGGATTCAAGCGAATCTGCTTTCATGCTCATAGCGCTATACATTGGACGTGGATAATTGCTACCTGTGTTTAGGTTAACATTGACGACGCGGTAGCCACGAGCATCCCAAGCACGGGTAAGGCTCTTAGCTTGCTGCTGAAAAGCGCGAGAGGCTTCGGTCATTAATTTTTGCTCTAGAGCATCCTTTTTGGTATCTGATACACCAAAGTTAAGATTGTCCATCACCAAGGTTTCTTGCAAATCAGCAATTAGTTGGCTAGTCGCTGAAAAGTCTGTACTTTTTAAATCTATGTTTGCTTGACCTGTCCAGCCGATGATTTTATCGTTTTTGTCATAGCGTGGATAGGTGCGCTGTTGCCCTGTGCTCACGGTCACGCTAGGGTAGCGCTTGGCAATTTTCATGGCATTGTTGATTGAGGTGTTAAGCATTGTAGCTAAAGTCTTAGAGTCAGTTGCTTGTGCTTTCTTGTACAAGCTGGCTCGTACTTCATCGTTCTGAATCTCTTCTTTTATTTCTGTCTGAAATGTCAGTTGATCATAGCCTGTTGGCTCTGCATGGGCGCTACCCATCATCGCTGTCATGAGACAAACCGTACCAGAAGCTAGTGCTGCTTTATTCAATAAAGTATTTTTCATTATTATCTCCTAAGTTGATTCTAATAATATATAAATGACAATTATCAACGCTCATTTATACATGAAAAGTTGTTCCTATTATTTTTTAAACATCGACATGGGTGCAACTTCATTCACTAAAATAGCAAAATTCATATAAGTTGCTGTGAGAATTTTGTGACCTAAGTTACTGATATAATTTGTGCTCATGTATTGCGGACATAAGCTAATGAACTAAAGGAAAGTGCTATTTAGGGTCTAAAGCAAACAGTTTTAAGATAGGGGTTGTAAAATTAAAAATTTCTTGTATAATTTGCGACTGGTGGCTCCATTGGTAGCCTCGCAACATTGTTCTATGAATCCCGCCAGGACCGGAAGGTAGCAACGGTAATAGTTATAGTGTGTGCCGAGGATGTGCTTTTGGAGTCGCTTTTTTTTGCCTAAAATTTGATAATTATATTTATAAAGTACAAAAAACCTATTTGTGATGTATTAAGCCCTTCATTGTAAAGGGCTTTTTTTGGGTCAAAATTTTGTCTGATGGTTAGCTATTTGCTTATGTAGTTTTCAATTTAGTTTCCTGTTCGATTTCCTTTGTAGTTCCGATCTAGTTCTAAGGTTTTATTGATTAATATGAGTTAAAATACAATGTATTAACTTTTTATTAACATTCTAGACACCTTGGAGTTTGATTATGAAGATGTTTGTTTGGCTATTCATTGCATTTTTGGTGTTGGTAGTTGTGTTTGGGGTATCTATTTTTAATAGATTGGTACGCGCACGTAACCAAGCAAAGAACGGCTTTGCTCAAATAGATGTGCAACTAAAGCGTCGTCATGATCTGATTCCAAACTTGGTCGAAACTGCCAAGCGTTATTTGAGTCATGAAGAAGAAACACTCACTCGCGTCATTAGCGCGCGTAATCATGCTCAAGATCTACAAGACTCTAATAAGCATCAGCCAGACTCGCTAGAGCATATGGCACTGTTTGCAAAAGCAGAAGGTATGCTGTCTAAAGCGTTGGGTCAATTTTCCGCTGTCGTCGAAGCCTACCCAGAGCTCAAAGCCGATAGTATGATCAAGGAACTCATGGACGAACTAACCAATACGGAAAATCGCATCGGATTTGCCCGTCAGCATTATAATGACAGCGTGATGTTTTATAATAATGATCGCGAAGTCTTTCCTAATAACCTCGTTAGTACGACGTTTGGCTTTCGTCCACTCAGTCAGTTGGTATTCGAGGATAGAGAAGCGATTGCTCAGGCACCGATTGTCAATATGGGCTAAGGTTTAGACAATTTTGGCGAACTCTAGGCAGCCTAATCTGATGGATTTTTTTGGTGAACAGCGGATACGTACGCGGCGCAGTCTATTACTTTATGGACTGTTTTTCCTGATTGTACTTGCTCATATGGCAGTGGGACTGGCTGTCATGTCTATACTGCTGACAGTATTTACAGGCGGTATATACTACTGGGTATTGGTTCTGGTCATTGTCTTGACGTTAGGCAGTTTCGTTGGTGGTAGTTTTTTAGAGTATCGACGCCTGCGAGCAGGTGGCCGCGCTATTGCTCAGCGAGTAGGGGCGGTTAGGCTATTCATTGATAACAGCCAAGAAGCATGGGAGCACAGTCAAGGAGTCGCTCATCAACACGAAGCTAAAGAAAAGGTTCGCTATCGTTCGCGTCATATAGCAGTACGTGACGAGCACGATTTTCCGCCCGTTTATCGTCGCTACTATGAAATCGCTCAACAACTGGCCATTGCTTCAGGTTTGCAAACCCCTATTTTGTACGTGCTACCTGACGAGCAGGGTATCAACGGTTTCGTCGCTGGTCGCCATAGCTCAGATATGGTACTCGTCGTTACTCAAGGTGCGTTAGATAAACTGTCTGATGAGGCGCTATACGGACTCATTGGTCATGAATATGGTCATATATTGCACGGTGATGCTACGTTCAATTTACAGCTGATGGTGGTATTGGCAGGCTTGCAGATACTATACGACTGGAGTGACCCAATATCTAATTACCGTTATTTTGATAGCGATAGTATTTCCCAAAAGTTTCTATCACAGAGACAGGTTGATACGCTTGCACGCAATACAGAAGCGCAAACCGCTAATTTCACCACGCATAGTGAATGGGTCGCTTATTGGCAGCAGCAATCACAACAACAGCAGTCCTCAGCCAAGCGTCAGTCTAAATGGGTGCAAACGCCACCTATAATAGATCGTCAAGCCCCGCGTAGTGTCTGGACATTGCTACTGCATGGTTTGAGCTTCTCTAGTATGGCAAGCGCGCAGTTGATTAAGCACAGTTTTAATCGTGAGCGCGAGCTACTTGCTGATGCCACCAGCGTTCAGTTAACACGTATGCCTGCGATTATCGAAACCTTACAAGCTATTCATCAAGACTCGCTCGGCTCGCGTTTGTCTGGCATCGCCGATATCAATGGACTCAGTCATTTTTTCTTTGCTAGTAGTGGGGCAGACTTGGGTGATGTGTCATGGTTTGCCACACATCCAAGCTTGACTGAGCGTATGAGCGCTATTAATGCGGATGCTTATCATGAGTTTGCGGTACAAGTTGCCAAAGAAAAGCGAATAAATCAGCAAAAGGTCAAAGAAATATATAGGCAACGACGCTTAGGTGATTGGGGGGCAACAAAAGAAAATAGCCTAAGTGAATATTTGCCAGAAAGAAACGTGCAGCATTCGTCAGTATTTGAGACTCAAACAGCTGCAACGATTAATATAAGAGACAATAAACAGATAAGTGACGCAAAAGTTCTTGCTGAATCTATAAGCGAAAATCGTAATAAAGATAATGGCGAATTAGAGATTGATGACGGTTTAGAGTTTGCCGTAGAAGCTGATGTGGTGGTCGATGGGCGGCTTCAAGTACAGGCCGAAGACGTTGGCGTTCATCAGCTATTAAAACCGTGGCAGTCCAAACCTGACGCTGACCTACCAGAAAACACATTAATTGGGTTTAATGATATTAAAAAGGTATCACTACCTCAGTACATACTCAACCATAGTCATCATCCTTTAGGTGCGCTAGCATTAGTCGAAGCTGTCTTGCTTTGTCATCAGCATCAATCATTATCAACGACTGTCATGTATAGTTTGAATGATATTTGGAATGACGGGCTCTTTGTTGCTACTGACTCGACTTCCCATGAGAAAATATTACCGCATAGGATAGATACTAAGCTGATGACAGTAGTAGCCAGTTTGGACAGGCGTTTAGACAGCGCTTTGATTGAGCTCGCCTTAAATCAATTGCATCAAAACAATTTATCTGAACTATGTATTGAAGATCTAAAGCTCAAAAGTAAACGCGATCATAGTCACGACAGTCATCAGTACTATAAAAAACAAGAAAAATGCCGTACGATGTTGTTGCGTTATCAGCAGGGCATATTTGAGTTATTTAACCAACAGCTGACATCTGACTTAACCAAAAGCTTAGCTTCTGATTCGTCAGATCAAAATATACCTAGTGGTAACGATCATGCAATTGCTCTGAATAACCCGTTAGCTTTAGCACATCAAAAATCGCCAATATTGTCACTATGGCAAGCGCTACATTTGCAGCAGTTACTACCGATATTGTCTGAAGTTTTACAAGATACAGACGCGCAATCTCTATGGCCGCAAATACTGAAGACTGGTATGGAAAACGTAAGGGCGCAACTAGATCCTTCGGGCCAAGTATTTACAGGACTTAGTAAATCAGAAGTATCAGTTGTTATTTTATTGGCTTATCGACTATCAAAAGATGCCAAAGGCCAGATGATCTCAATGCATGACCGATCGCTATTGAGTGAGGGTAACGACAGTTTGGCGCATTATATTGTAGATTTGAGACGGCATGCGCGCTTGATTGATATTGATCTTATGACAGTAAGCGATGTTAATTTACAGTGGCTATTATTGACCGCACAGCACTTGAATAGCATTCAGTTATTGGCGATTATTTCTGCGGTTCCTGTCTCTGCCAATCACTTTATCAAGCGCTTGGTAGGTGATCCGAATGCTGATAATTATCGAGAGAAGCAACAGGATGGTAGTCAAATAGATTATAATGAAAGTGAAATGAGCCAGCCTACTCATAATGAGTATCGCCAATGGCTAAGTACGTTGCATACGATGATGTTACACGATACGATAATCAGCCAAGATGAATACGATTGTTTGTTGGCAATATCAGAGCGTTGGCTCGGTATTCGACAGCTGTTTTGATGGGCATGTATTTATTACTTAATTGATAGTATAGCGCATGCTTAATGAGAGCTGCCAAAACCATAAAAACATCTATAAATGATATAAACAAAATGAGTAGGATAGTAGAGTCGAATGAGTGATACCCAAGACCCGCTAACTGTATTACAGCGCCGTGTGCAGCAACGCCAAATTCTAGCGATGATAGGTATCAATCAGTGGGTACAACCTGAGTCAGAAACCATCAATATGGCTGACATTGCGACAGCTTCGGTTGAGCAATCAAATATTGTTTCCACTGATATTGAGTCTAGTAACAATGAAGTAGTGAGCGTTGGAATTTTAGGCACAGTTGATCGATCGACTGATGGTTATGATATCAATGATTACAATGCTAAGGGCTATGTTGCCGATGAGTATGATCCTGATTTGCAAGCTACCGCTGAGCAGACGGCTAGCGAGCAAAGCCCTGTTATTTATAGTTTTGATTCCGTTGATTCAACTACTGTTAGTTCAAGTACTGGGTCTATCTATCATGACATCCCAAGTACTACATCGAACCAAACTGCTGTAACCTCTACGAATGCACCTATTGAGCAACCTCAATTTGCGCAGAATAATTTTCCGCAAAGTAGTTTTCCACAGAGTGCTAGTGATGACAGCATAAATGATGATAGCTTAAAAAAAGTAGCACCATTTGACTTGCAAGGTGGCCGCTATGGTGACTGGGTAATAGTGGTTGATATCAAAGCGCTAAATAGTGACAGTCAGAAACTATGGCAAAACATCATTCAAGCGCTATCAATCACTTGCGAGACAACATCATTCCCGATTTGCGACGGTATGGATACTGCTGAGCTTGCCAATGCCAGTCTTGCAGGATATATCTTTCGAATTGGCCGGAGTGAAGAGATACAAGTTGCTGCACTGACAGCGCTGCCTAACGGCCTCCAACATCCCAATCTGACCACTGTGCCGACATTAGAAGCAATGCTCGCAGACAGTGATGCTAAACGTCAGTTGTGGGAGCAGATATCTCATTGAGTTGTATAAAAACTAACATCGATACCATTGCCTTTATCAACAAACTGAAATAAAAAACATCCTTTTATTTCATCATACCTAGGACTGTGATTATGCCTACAACCCCAACGTCTACAGCAACTGCCACACCGCATCGCCTGCCAAATTTTTGTGCTGGTCCTGCTACTATGCCAACAGCCGTATTAGAGCGCGCGCAGAGCGAACTGCTTGATTGGCAAGGTCGCGGCCTGTCGGTCATGGAAGTCAGCCATCGTAGTAAAGAGTATATGGCCATTACTGACAAGGCGGAAGCTAAGCTACGCACGCTTATGGAAATACCAGATAACTATAAAGTGCTGTTTTTGCAAGGTGGCGCAAGTTTGCAGTTTTCTGCGATTCCATTGAATCTGTTAAATGGCGGACGCGGTGACTATTTGACGACAGGAGCGTGGTCAGGTAAAGCAATCAAAGAAGCTAAGCGCTATGAAGCATTGGGTTTGGGCGAGATTAATTTAGTTGCGACTGGCAAAGAGAATAACTTTACTGACGTACCAGCGCAAAGCGATTGGAATATCAGTAAAGACGCCGTTTATTTTCATTACTGTGCTAATGAAACAATTCATGGCCTACAGATATTTGAGCCGCCACAAGTAGATGCGCCAATCATTGCTGATATGTCATCTTGTATCTTGTCGCAGCCGATAGATGTGTCTAAATTTGGCATGATCTACGCGGGCGCCCAGAAAAACATCGGTCCTGCAGGTCTAGTCATTGTCATTATCCGTGACGATTTGATGGGGCAAGCAAGTGAATGGTGTCCTATGCTGTTGAACTATGAGCATCAAGCTGACAAAGAGTCTATGTCTAACACGCCAGCGACGTATTCTTGGTACTTAGCAGGGCTGGTGTTTGATTGGTTGGAAGAGCAGGGAGGTGTAGCTGCTATCGGTAAAATCAATCAGCAAAAAGCTGACTTACTTTATAAGACAATCGATGACAGCAGTTTTTATAATAATCCAGTAGATTCTAAGTATCGTTCTATCATGAACGTGCCATTTACTTTAGCAGACAGCAGCCTTGATAAAGTATTCTTAGAAGAGTCAGAAAAAGCTGGCTTGTTAAATCTAAAAGGTCATCGTGACGTAGGCGGTATGCGAGCCAGCATCTACAATGCCGTACCAATTGAGTGGGTACAGCAGCTGGTTGACTTTATGATTGCGTTTGAGAAAAAGCATGCATAGGTCATACTAGACTTTAAAATAAAAGACGCCGCTTTTACAAGTTGCGTCTTTTTTTATGAGTATATTTATCGATGCACAGTTTGAGTAAAAAGCGTTTAATATCTACCATCATTATATCTAATACCAATGATGTCGTACTGATAGATGTCGCACTGATGCTGCGTAACATGGCAAACCATTAGGATGAATTACCTAAGTTTGTTATGATAAAATTTTGCCATCAGGCTATTTTACCGTCAGCGCTTAATTTTTGATACTCGCATTGGTTAGCATAGAGGTTTGTTATAACGTTATGATAAGAAAAAATGCCCTGCTAAAAGCTGTTTTGCTAGCCATCACTGTCAGCTGGATACCGAGTAGTATTGCGGCGCCTATCACAACGACAGCGCTTGGGCACAATAGCCCAACTGAGTACATTAACGCACCTTACATGCCCTATGCCAATCCAAAAGCGCCATCAGGGGGTACGCTGTCTCTAGATGCTCGCGGTACGTTTAATAGCGCCAACAAATGGATGACCACGGGTGTGGCGATGATTGGCACAGACTATCTGTATGATACTTTGATGACTGGTTCATTAAATGAAGCATTTACCATGTATCCGCAGCTGGCAAGTAAAGTGACATATGATCCAGATGATACGAGCTGGATTATCTATCATCTCAACCCTGATGCTCGTTTTTGGGATGGGTCGGGTGTGACCAGTCGTGATGTAAAAGCGACTTTTGAGGCGATATTGAACAAAGGCCCCATGTATATTCGCAGTTATCTAAGTGATATCAAAGACATTCAAATCATTAATGATCAACAAGTAAAGTTTGTCTTTGCCTCTGCTGAAAACAAAGAGATTTTACTGACTGTTGGCCAGTTCCCTATATTTGCCAAGTCTTCCATTGATGCCGATTTTGAGAAAATCAGTCTGTCACCATTGATGGGTAGTGGTCCTTATAAATTAGGTCGAGTCGATGCGGGACGTTCGGTAAGTTATATACGTGATCCCAATTATTGGGGTCGTGATTTGATGGTCAATCGTGGCCGCTACAACTTTGATATGATCAAGTTTGTTTATTATCAAAGCGATGAGATTGCCTTTGAGGGTTTTAAATCTGGTCAATACCGTTTTCGCCCCGAAAATAAAGCATCGAACTGGGTAACTGGGTATAATTTCCCTGCCGTAAAAGCAGGGCTTATCCAAAAAGAGACGATAACCAGTCAAAATCCAGTACCGATGCAAGCGTTGGTGATGAATTTGCGTCGCCCAATCTTTCAAGACATCAAAGTTCGCCAAGCACTGACAGCTGCTTATGATTTTGAATGGATGAATAAAACCCTATTTCATGGGCAGTACGAGCGTTTGCAGAGCTTCTTCCATGGCTCAGAGCTTGCAGCAAAGGGTACGCCATCTGATGCAGAGATGCAGGTATTGACACCGTTATTGTCTGAGCTCGAACCGATTCAGCGCAAAGCAACATTAGCAGAATGGCAGCTATCCACCAGTGATGGTAATGGTTTTAATCGTCAAGGATTATTAGAAGCGCGCCAGCTTCTATTAGAGGCTGGGTTTTATTATGAGGATATGAAACTATATCAACCTGATGGGTCGCTTGCTCAGATTGAGATTTTGATGACAGGCGAGACCATGGGCCGTGTATTGTTGCCTTATATTCGCAATCTAAAACGCTTGGGATTTGATGCAACATTGCGTCAAGTCGATGGGCCGCAATATTATGAGCGTATGCGCCGCTTCGATTATGATATGGTCGTGGACGTATTTGCCCAAAGTCTCTCTCCTGGTGCTGAGCAAGCAGCATTCTGGGGTAGCGATGCTGCTGACGAGCCGGGCAATCATAATAGTGCTGGTATCAAGAATGCAGCCGTCGATAAGGTCGTTGCTGCCCTTGGTAATGCCAAAAATCGTGACGAAATTGTACTGTATACACAGGTGCTAGATCGGTTGTTACGCGCAGGTCATTATGTCGTACCGCTATACGGCAAGTCTGGCACCAATGTCGCCTACTGGGATCAGTATCGCCATACCGAAAAACTACCGACCAATGCTGTTGGTATCGATTACTGGTGGGTGGATAAAGAGGCAGAAGGGCGTATCAATAAGTATTTAAAACAGTAAATAGTGTTTATTATAAAGTTTGACCCGATACCGATAACAACAGTCAGCTGAGCATATATGCTGTTGCTGTCAAATAACAGTTAGATTAGGGCGTGTCCTCATTTTAAAAATGGTGATAAAAATGAGATAAATTGCCGTCAAACGAGGAAAATAGTGCAGATAATATCGAGATATTGACCAACTATTTGACGATGTTTGGCAAAATTTAGCTGTTTTTAGCCCATTTAGAGGGCACTCGTTTGAATTGAGGACACGCCCTAGATAATTCAAAATAACACGTAACAAAAATAACTACCGGTAAGGATTTAACATGAGTATCCGTATTCACCCAATCAAAGCATTTAGCGATAACTATGTCTGGACATTGATTAATGAAAATAATAAGCAGGCGATTGTCATTGATCCAGGTCAAGCCCAGCCGGTCATTGATTATCTAGAGACGCATGAACTGGAGCTAACCTCGATTTGGACGACTCACCATCATCATGATCATATCGGCGGCGTCGCAGAGTTACAGGAGTCGTATCCGATGACTCATCTGGTTGCGCATAGTGAGCATGGTGTTGATGAAGATCAAACTATCAAAGATGGTAGCACGGTGAGCGCATGGGGCTGCTCTGCGCAAGTCTGGGATGTGTCAGGGCATACCGCTAGCCATATGGCCTATATCTTAGATATCGATGGGCAAAAGCACTGCTTCTGCGGTGATACGTTGTTTAGTGCAGGTTGTGGACGTGTGTTTACTGGTACGATTGAGCAACTGCATGAGAGCTTTAAGCGTTTGAACGGCTTGCCTCATGAGGCGCTACTGTATCCGGCGCATGAATATACGGCCAGTAACCTACGTTTTGGTCTATCTATTGAACCTGACAATGAATCGATGCAGCAAGCCTTAGCACGAGCAGAGGTACAAACTGAACAAGGCATGGCAACGCTACCAGTGACACTAGAGCATGAGCGCACGGTAAATGTGTTTTTACGTACACAAGAGCCGAGTGTAATCGCAGGAGTTAAATCCAAAATGCCTATCGATGATGAGAAGTCGTTAACGGTATTTGCAGCGTTACGTGAGCTGAAAAACAACTTTTAAAGTAAGTTTTTAACAAATAGTTTGCTTTTAAGCACCTATTTAATACACCACAATTCGCTGCTGAACGTCATTGCTATCTCTCTTTATTTAGGAAGTCGCCATTATGGGTCGTTATATCTTAAAAAGACTACTACTGATATTGCCGACACTATTTTTGATATTGCTTGCCAATTTTGTGATCGTACAGGCGGCACCGGGCGGGCCTGTTGAGCAGCAGCTGGCACTTATTGAGCAGGGCGCAAAAGATAATGCGCTTGGCGGTAATATTGGTGCGGGCAGTGCAGGTGGCAACGACAGTACTTATCAAGGCACGCGTGGTCTCTCTGAGGAGATGGTCGCTGCGATCAATGCTCAATATGGCTTTGATAAATCCGCTCCAGAGCGATTTTGGCTCATGCTAAAGAACTACGCTCAGCTAGATTTTGGTGAGTCGTTTTTTAAAGGGCAGTCGGTGACCGATCTTATCATAGAGAAGCTGCCAGTCTCGATATCGCTTGGGCTGTGGAGTACGTTGCTCATCTATATGATCGCTATTCCGCTAGGCGTCTATAAAGCGATGCATCATGGCTCAGGCATTGATGAAGCCACTGCTATGCTGCTAGCGATCGGACATGCAATACCTGTGTTTGTCTTCGCAGTGATTTTACTGGTTTTCTTTGCAGGTGGCAGCTATTGGAATATCTTTCCATTACAGGGACTGACGTCCGAAAATTTTGATCAGCTAAGCGCGCTTGGTAAAGTAAAAGATTATTTTTGGCATTTGGCGTTACCGCTGCTGGCAAGTACTGTAGGCGGTTTTGCAGGTTTGACCTATCTGACCAAATTCAGCTTTTTAGAGGAGCTGGGCAAACAGTATGTACTCACTGCTCGTGCTAAAGGCTTAGGTGAGCGTCAAGTACTATACGGACATGTTTTTCGCAATGCGATGTTGATTATTATCGCAGGTATTCCGGCCGCTATCGTTGGTATCTTCTTTGCCGGTAACTTTTTGATTGAAATTATCTTTAAACTTGATGGCCTCGGTTTACTAGGTTTTGAAGCCATTCAACAACGCGATTATCCAGTGATATTTGGCACACTATTTATCTTTACCTTAGTGGGGCTGCTACTGCAGTTAATCAGTGATTTGAGCTATCACTTAATCGATCCTCGTATTGACTTTGAGGGGCGCTAATGTCAAATAATCAACCTTCACCAAATCGCAGTACTATTAATAGCGAACCAGATAAAGCGCCAATGCCTGAGCAGCTATCTACCACAAAAAAGCAACGCTTGAACCCTATCTGGCAAGCACGACTCAATCGCTTTCGTCAAAATAGACTTGGGGTGATATCGCTGTTTGTTTTCGCAGTGATATTTGTTATTTGTATGGCAGCTAACGTCATTGCCAATGACAAACCTTTACTGGTTCAATATCAAGGCGATTATTACTTTCCGGTATTAAAGGCCTATCCTGAAACGACGTTTGGCGGTGTATTTGAGACCGAAACCAATTATAAAGACCCTGCAGTGCAGTCGCTGATTGATGAGCAAGGGTTTTATGTAATGCCGCCTATTCCGTTTGCCGACCAGACGCCCAACGTCGAGCTTGGTCTGCCTTATCCAGCAGCACCCAATGCTCAGAACTGGCTTGGTACTGATGATATGGGACGTGATGTGCTGGCACGGATACTTTATGGTATGCGAGTGTCGTTACTGTTTGGTCTGGCCTTGACGCTTGCGGGTGCACTGATTGGGATTATCGTCGGTGCGGTACAAGGTTATTATGGCGGCTGGGTAGATCTGGCAGGGCAGCGATTTATGGAAGTATGGGGCGGTATGCCTCAGCTGTTTATGATTATTATTTTGGTCAGTCTGTTTAGTCCCAGCATTATTATGCTGTTCGCCATGATGCTACTGTTCGGTTGGATGGGTTTGGTCGGTTTGGTACGGGCAGAGTTCTTACGAGCCCGCAACTTTGACTATGTGCGAGCTGCACGCAATTTAGGTGTTTCGGACAGCCAAATCATGCTTAGACATATCTTACCCAATGCGTTAGCTTCTAGTTTGTCGCAGTTGCCATTTATTCTAACGGCCAATATTATCGCTTTGACTGCGCTGGATTTCTTGGGATATGGATTGCCACCTGGCTCGCCGTCTCTTGGTGAGCTAATGGTACAAGGGAAGAACAACCTTGATGCACCTTGGCTTGCCTTGTCAGGATTCTTTAGTTTGACCTTTATTTTGTCATTGCTCATCTTCGTCGGCGAAGCGCTGCGTGATGCATTTGATCCGAGGCGTTCTTAATATGACTAAAAATATTGTCGCCACTAAGCACAGCAATGCGCCAAATGAAAGTCTTCATCGTGCACAAGATAAGCTCATGCTAACTGTAGATAGATTAACTATCACGACGACTACAGGCATCCAGTTGGTCGATGCGCTGTCTTATGAGTTAAGACAAGGGCAAACCTTGGCCATCGTTGGTGAGTCAGGCTCTGGCAAGTCAATTGCCAGTCTTGCGCTACTAGGGCTGTTACCAGATAGCCTCACCGTTACTGGTGAGGTGCGGCTTGCAAGTACAACAGGCATGTCGACCTTGTCCATAGCGAATGATAAGGCGCGTAATGCCGCATTACGTGCTATTCGTGGACAGCGTATCGGTATGGTATTTCAAGAGCCAATGACCGCACTAAATCCGTTGCATACGGTCGCCAAACAAATCGCTGAATCGTTGCGTCTAGTTGGCGTGCCTAAGAAGCAATGGCAAGAAACCAGCATTGCTTTGCTAAATGATGTCAATATTGCAGATCCTGCTGACAAGTTGAACCGTTACCCACATGAGTTATCGGGTGGTCAGCGTCAGCGAGTGATGATTGCCATGGCATTGGCTCAGCAGCCTGATATTCTAATTGCTGATGAGCCAACGACTGCGCTCGATGTTACCTTGCAGTATGAGATTTTAGTGCTACTAGATGAGCTCAAACGCAAGCACAATATGGCGATGATATTAATCAGTCACGATCTCAATCTGGTCAGGCGCTATAGTGATGAAGTCATCGTTATGCGCCAAGGCCAAACGATTGAACAGGGTAAAACTTCCGCGGTATTTGATCAGCCTAAAGCCGATTATACTCGCACACTTATCAAGCAAGACTTTGGGCAAGCATTAACCATAGAAGACGATAACGCAGATAAACAATCAAGCGTACTAGAAGTGAAACGCCTTAACGTACAGTTCCCAATTGAAAAAGGTCTGTTTGGTGGTACTAAGCACTGGTTCGATGCGGTTAAAGATGTCGATATGATACTGCAAAAAAGTCAGGCATTGGGTATCGTAGGTGAGTCTGGCTCTGGCAAAACCACCATTGCGCTGGCGCTTAGCCAACTACTGAGCAACCAAGCACGTGTAAATGGGCAGATAGTGGTCAATGATCAAGATATCTCAGCATTGTCCAAAAAAGCGCTGCGTAAATTCCGCTCGCAGATACAGATGGTATTTCAAGATCCATTTGCCAGTATTAATCCGCGTATGACGGTCATGCAAATCGTGGAAGAAGGATTGTTAGTACAAGGCGTAGCTAAGGTCGCCCGTCAGCAAGCGGTGCTAGATAGTCTCGCTACGGTACATCTGCCTTTAGCATTTGCGCAGCATTATCCTCATGAGCTGTCAGGTGGTCAGCGTCAACGCGTGGCACTGGCGCGTGCACTCATTATGAAACCAAGCTTACTTATATTGGATGAGCCGACCTCTGCGCTCGATAGTACCACACAGGTAACAGTAGTTAGTTTATTACGTGAAATACAAGAAAGGCTAGAAATCAGTTATGTCTTTATCAGTCATGATCTCAAGGTAGTACGTGCACTGTGTCAGCATATTATGGTGTTAAAACAAGGCACTTGCGTAGAGTCTGGACGTACAGAAGATCTCTTTAATCAGCCACAACATATTTATACTCAGCAACTGTTAAAAGCAAGTACTGACTAGTTTAAACGACTTACTGTAGCCACTTAGATTGATCAATCAAATTAAGCGACTAAAATAAGCGGCTTGGTATAAAATTGACACATCGCAGTTCATAATAATAGCGACATATTGAAAAAAGCAGTGGTACAATAATTTTGGAGAGCTGCCCATTTTATAATGCTGTGATACGTATCTTTATACATTCTGGCGCTCGTAAATTAGTAATATTTAACTGGCTGCCCAAAACGGTCTTTATTGCAGTTAAAACCATCATTAAAAAGGATTTTTGTGCTCATGAAAACACAAAACAGTATTACTAAATTGGTAAAAAACAACAGCTTGCAGCATGCTGGTTATTTGGCTGTCGCTAAGACTCGGGCAAAGGTATTAAAAGCAGTATCTTATGTGATACCTATCAGAAGACCAATGTTATTCGTTGGTGAGACTGCCTGCGATGAGCTATGCGATATGCTTATCAATGAAGGCAATACCAATGTGTTTATTGTCACGGATACAGTGCTCAACAAACTGGGCATACCTGCAAAAGTTACCGATTATCTAGATGCGAAAAATATCAGTTATCACATCTATGACGGTATTACGCCAGATCCTACTTTTAAAGTAGTTGAAGAAGGGCTACGTCAGTCTATAGAAGCCAATTGTGACTCTATCGTAGCCATTGGCGGCGGCTCAGTAATCGATGCGGCTAAAATGATAGCCATGTCTCAAGGCAACAAGTGCAAGCCAAAGCAGCTAATCGGTATTCTTAAAGCAAGAAAGCCTGCGACTCCGCTATACTGCGTACCAACGACGGCTGGCACGGGTTCAGAAGCGACACTTGGCGCAGTAGTATCGGATGATAAAACGCATCAGAAAGCACTGTCTATCGATCCAAGAATGGTACCGCTAGCCGCAGCGATTGATCCAGTTATCATGAAAGGCATGCCAGCCCATATTACAGCAGATACTGGTATTGATGTATTGACCCATGCACTAGAAGCATGGATGAGTGCTAATGCCAGCGTAGAGACAGATTACTATGCAGCCTCTGCCGTAAAGTCTGTCATGCATTATCTACCCCTAGCTTATAAAGACGGTGGCAATCTAAAAGCAAGAGAACAGATGGGTATCGCTGCTCATTACGGCGGGATAGCCTTTAACAAAGCAGGTCTGGGTTATGTGCATGCTATCGCGCATCAGTTAGGCGCTTACTATAGTATTCCGCATGGCCGTGCCAATGCCATCGTGTTGCCTTATGTGCTTGACGTCAATCGAAAAGCGAGCAAAAAGAGACTGGCTGCACTAGCGAAAAGAACTGGTATGGTACAGAATGGTCAAGCAGCTAATGGCGATAGTGAGATAGCAGATAACCTGATTGCGCAAGTTAGAGACTTGATTGCAGATCTAAATATTGATCCAACTGTCAATGGTATGCAAACCAGCGACTTTAATGATATCGCAAAGGCAGCAGCAAAAGAGGTCAGCGATACTTATGCCGTGCCAACCTATCTGTCAGCAACTGAAATGAAAGAAATTCTAATGAAGATTAAGCAGACAAGTGACGAACGTGCTGATAAAGATAGCCAAAAATCTTCATAATTCTATGTTTACATTGATAACCTTACGATAAATAAAAGCCCATTACTTTTTTGAGAATGGGCTTTTTTAATGTATTGAGCTAATAAAGTTTCCGTCTTATTTTCATAGTTAACTCATACTAAAATATATAATCGTTATCAAACAACCGTTTAATTTATATTATGATTAGGGCGTGTCTTCATTTTAAAAATGGTGATAAAAATGAGATAAATTGCAGTCAAACAAGGAAAATAGCGCAGATAATATCGAGATATTAGTCAGCTATTTGACACCGTTTGGCAAGATTTAGCCATTTTTAACCCATTTAGATGACTATCGATTGAATTGAGGACACGCTCTAAACCCAGTTGCTAAAAAATATCTTAATAAACTGTAAATATATAACAGTATAGGAATGTTTCAGTGATACAAAAGCGTTAGGATATTTAAAGGGTATTACGCTTAGGAGATTTTCATGAACCGCATATTACCATCTAGAATTATAGGGTTAGTTATCATAGCGAGTAGTGCGATTTACGCAGGCTGCGCATCAACTGAAAACAGCTCTACTGTAAAGAACACAACTGCCGCTAACCCATATGCACCGACTACACCAGGATTGGCAGTAGCCACAGTAGCGGGTGGGTGTTTTTGGTGTGTTGAAGCAGGTTATGAAAAAATCCCTGGCGTGGTAGAAGTCGTGTCTGGCTATACGGGTGGCACCGCTGAAAACCCAACCTACAAGCAGGTGTCGGCAGGTGGTACTGGGCATACAGAAGCGGCGCAGGTGTATTATGATCCTAAGAAGATTACTTACAATGGCATAGTACAGGCGCTATGGAGAATCGCTGATCCTACTGATGATAAAGGACAGTATGTTGATCGTGGCACACAGTACCGTCCAGCGATTTTTTATAATAATGCGCAAGAAAAGCAAATCGCAGAAGCGGCCAAGCAATCACTGCAAGCATCTGGTGTGTATGACAAGCCAGTAGTGATCGAGATTGTACCTGCTAGCACTTTTTATCCTGCTGAAGAGTATCATCAGGATTATTATAAAAAGAACCCGATACGCTATAAAGCCTATACCTTCAATTCTGGTCGCTATCAATTTATCGAGAGTGTCTATGGTAAAAACTATGAGCTTGATTTTAGTAAGTTTACGCCCGAAGCAGACAGCACACAGCAAGTGACGTCAAATAACACATCAGATAGCAAAGTAAGCAAAGGTTTTAACCCAGATACATTTGTAAAACCTTCACAAGATGCGCTAAAGAAGTCCCTTAGTGATATTCAGTACAAGGTCACTCAAAAAGAAGGTACTGAGCGTGCCTTTGATAATGAGTATTGGGATAATAAGGAGCCTGGATTATATGTAGACGTCGTATCTGGTGAGCCACTGTATTCTTCGCGTGATAAATATAAGTCTGGTACGGGTTGGCCGAGCTTTACTCGCCCATTGGATACTAGCCTAGTGGTTGAAAAGCCAGATCGAGGAATATTTGGAACCCGTACTGAAATTCGTAGCCGTTACGCGGACTCACACGTGGGCCATGTATTTGATGATGGTCCAGCACCGACAGGCAAGCGCTATTGCATGAACTCAGCAGCTCTCCGCTTTATTCCGCTTGCAGATATGGAAGCTGCTGGTTATGGTGACTGGATAGATGATGTAAAACCAGTTGGTTAGTGCTATTTCCTATCACTCAACCAAATAAAAAGGACGCATCATATGCGTCCTTTTTATTTAGTTGTTATTAACAACAGCCTAATCAATTAACAGCCAATTAAAACGCTGGCTGACGTTTAGGTACCGCCCCTAAAAATTCATTACGGGCTTGATTATTATGTTGATATTCACCAAGCATCGCGGTACTACGCGTGGTTGAATGTTGTTTGCTAACACCGCGCATCATCATACACATATGTGATGCATCCATAACAACTGCGACGCCGCGGCAGCCAGTAACATCCATGATGGTCTGTGCAATCTGCTCACTTAGGTTTTCTTGTATCTGCAAACGACGGGCAAACATATCGACAATGCGGGCAAACTTCGATAGCCCCAGTACTTGGCCGTCAGGTAAGTAGCCGATATGAGCGACACCATGGAACGGTAGCATATGATGCTCACACAGTGAATAAAACTCAATGTTCTGTACCAGTACTAGCTCACGATTGGTCGATGGAAAAACCGCATCATTGACCACCTCTTCAATGCTTTGATGATAGCCTTGGGTCAGATGGGCAAAGGCCTTTGCAGCACGTACAGGCGTATCTAGCAAACCCGGACGATCTAAGTCTTCGCCAGTTGAAGCAATCAGTTGGCGATAGGATTCGGTACTTTCTTTATAATCTGGGGTTATGATGGGGGTGTTACTCATAAGTTTGGCAGCCATCCAAAATGTGGGTGTAGCTTAACGTTGAATCCTATCATGTGAGGATTCTTATAAAAATTGTGCAAGCTGGGAAGGGCTGTGATTATACTCGAAATCTGCTGAACTTCATACTGCTGTGGCTAGCAGTTGAGTCTTTAATCAATAAAGGAGCGTTTGGTGCTTAATCGAAACGGTTGTAGTGTTAATATTCGAAGTGCGATTTTTTCATAAAATAAGCAAACTACTATAGCCTGAGTATTTTATCTTGAAGCGTTGATGCTAAAATGCAATCTAATAACTCACGAAAAACTCTCATTGTCGATACTACTTCAAGTGATAAGTTGCTATTAGTCATTTTGACGTTATTAGTTGTTTGTATCAGTCGATCTAATAACAAGAACCAAATACAGTTTACGACTGTTTACTTAAATTAATTCGTGTATAATAACTCATCTTTTCATTTGTACTATTTAGTAGTCTCAATCTTCTAATTACTCTAAATAAATTCTTATTCTAAATCATCTCGATTGATTCAAAAGGAAATCTTATGCTATTGCAAGGACAACGATTTGTCGTAACTGGCATCGCAAGTAAACTCTCTATCGCTTGGGCTATCGCAGAAGCGCTGCACCGCGAAGGGGCATCACTAATTCTGACTTACCCGAATGACAAAATCAAAAAACGCGTCGATATGGCCGCTGAAAAATTTGAAGCAGATTTGGTTCTAGAATGTGACGTAGCTTCTGATGAGTCAATTGCTGCGTGCTTTAAGCAAGTGACTGCTCATTGGGGCGACGGTATTGATGGTGTGGTACATGCCATTGGTTTTGCACCTATGGATCAGTTGGATGGGGATTTTGTTAGCGCAACGACTCGTGAAGGCAGTCACATCGCGCATGATATCTCTAGCTATAGCTTCGTTGCATTGGCTAAAGCGGCTCGTGAATTACTAGCGATGCGCCATGGTTCTATGTTGACACTGACTTATGAAGGTAGCATTTCAGTATTGCCAAACTATAATGTCATGGGTATGGCAAAAGCCAGTTTAGAAGCCAGTGTTCGTTATTTAGCAACGTCTATGGGCGGTGAAGGTATCCGTGTTAATGCGATATCTGCAGGTCCTATCCGCACGCTAGCGGCTAGTGGTATCAAATCTTTCCGTAAAATGCTCGATATCAGCGAAAAAATTGCGCCATTACAACGCAATATCACACAGACAGAAGTAGGTAACGCTGCGTTATTCTTATTGTCGCCGTGGGCATCTGGTATCACAGGTGAGATTATGTTCGTTGATGCGGGTTTCAATACAGTTGCTATCAGCGAGCAGTTGATGATGCTTGATGAACCAGCACAGTAATTGTTATAGATGATTCGTTTGATAATAGAAAAGACAGCCAAATGGCTGTCTTTTCTAGTTATACTATGAGTCTTTTTGGCTACGTGCTTTTTGGCTGCGTGCCTTTGGACGAGGGATATGATAACCAAGTTACCAAAGTGGATACTATGGGGCGGGGCGGTATTGGCCTTTAGTGCTGGTTGCGTGAATGCGACGGCGTTAATGGGGTTTGCCAACTTATCAGTGTCGCACGTCACGGGCAATGTGAGCTTGTTTGCAGCGGCAATCGCTCATTCAGACGCGCGTAGTATTTTATATATTGGTACCTTGTTGCTGTCCTTTTTGGCAGGGGCTATACTAAGCGGCTTTGTCATTGGACAGACATCATTGAAACTCGGTCGTCGTTATGGACGAGCGCTATATCTAGAAGCAGCACTACTGTTGGTTAGCTATTGGTTGTATCAGCAGCATGATTACTTAGGGCAATTAGCAGCAGCAATGGCATGTGGACTGCAAAATGCGATGGTGGCAACTTATAGTGGGGCGGTCATTCGGACCACCCACTTGACAGGGCTGACCTCAGACATGGGGGCGGCAATTGGTAATTGGCTTGCTGGTCGTTCTATTAGTAAGCCAACCTTAGGGTTTCAAGCCATTATCTGGTATTGTTTCTGCGGTGGTAGCGCAGTAGGCGCTTTCTTGTTTGCAAAAGTCAGCTATGATGCTTTGTTTGTTCCCATCGCCATTGTATCGACAGCAGCATTTGTATACAACTATGTCTCAGATCATCTGCCAGAGGTGAGAGAACCAAAAAAAGATAGGCGCTTATCATAGTGATAAACGCCTATCGTGCCTATTATTAACTGTATTGGTTTTTTGCATGTTTATTTAGGTGTAGAATAGCGAGCTATCAAAACATGCTTTGGTCTTATTCTTTATGATCTTCGTGCTCATGCATCCCTTGCATCATATCGAGCATAGAGTCGTCAGTACGTTGTTGATCTTCTTTGGCTAGGCCATCTTGATTGATGTCTTTTGGTGCCATTTTGGTCGTTGAGTCCGTTTTATTTGAGTCTGTCATAAAGTACTCCAGTGTTTTTATTTACTTCTTAATAGAGATGTTTTAATTAAATCTTTATTCGTTGACGTTCGCATTTATTAGCGCTTGGCTTTTATTTAACTTACCTAGTATGCAATGTGGTCATAGTCTTGTACATATACAGAGTACACTTGTTTAGTGACTATGTGTAACTGAGACTGCAATCAACCATGCAACTAATAATAAAGCTGATCACGTGGTTAGCGACTAAGTTTACGGATTACTAGCATAAGTTGCAGAAAAGCGAGTTTCGACGTATATATCTCAAGTGATGTCTGCAGATAATTAGATTTACCTCAATGGTAATGTGTTTATCAAAATACACTAACCGATAATTTATGTTTTATTTTTAGGTTTCTTACACCGTCTTTGATTCAATAAGGACATTCTATGTCAGAGCAAAAGCTAGATAGCCATCTTCCTAATGATGGTAATGAATATTTATTTACTGATACCTTCCCAAAAGGTACAGGAAAAGGGTTAATTGTGGTCGCTATTGCCGCGATTATTGCGTTGATTATTTATAATGTGTTGCCGTTCGATATCAATGCTAATAAAGGTCTCGCAGTCCTGTTTTTCATTGGGGTGCTTTGGCTTACAGAAGCTGTGCACGTCACCATAACAGCGCTACTTGTCGTAGTAATCGGTGCCTTGGTTGGCATACCAGACTTCGATGCTGAAATCGGTCTGCAAAGCTTTGCCAATCCTACTATTTATCTGTTCTTTGGTGGTTTTGCTTTGGCAGCAGCATTGCATGTGCAGCAGCTAGACAAAAAGATCGCACTAAAGATTCTATCGATGTCTGGTGGCAAACTGAGTACAGCTGTATTTTTGATATTTGGTGTGACGGCATTTTTATCGATGTGGATATCAAATACCGCTACGGCTGCGATGATGCTCCCGTTGGCACTCGGTATCTTGACGCAAGTTGATCGTGAAAAAGACCGCGGTACGTTTGTATTTGTACTATTAGGTATTGCTTATTCAGCAAGTCTGGGTGGTTTGGGTACGATTGTTGGTTCGCCGCCAAACGCCATTGCTGCAAAAGCACTCGATATTGCCTTTGTAGACTGGATGAAGTTTGGTATTCCAATGATGTTGGTACTGTTACCATTATTGTTGGGTGCGATGTATGTGTTCCTAAAGCCGAACCTAAATCGTACTATTGTCCTCGTTGATGATGCGCCGATTGCTTGGAACAAGCCACGTATCGTCACTATCATCGTCTTTATCGTTACGGCATTGAGCTGGATATTCTCCAAAAAGATCGGAGCAGCTTTAGATATCACGGATACTGATGCTATCGTTGCACTAACAGCAGCGGCAGCAGTAGTGAGCTTAGGGCTAGTGTCTTGGAAGCAAGTATCAGACAATACGGATTGGGGTGTGCTCATGCTTTTCGGTGGTGGTATTGCGCTATCGACAATTTTGAAAGTATCTGGGGCGTCTTTGGTACTAGGGGAAACTGTAGCAACTGCGCTGTCTTCTGCACCACTTATCATTGTGATGATGGCAGTCTCAGCATTTATTATTTTCTTGACAGAATTTGCTTCCAATACTGCCTCGGCAGCATTGTTAGTGCCTGTATTTGCCGCTATTGCAGAGCAGATGGGTTTGCCACATGAGGTGCTCGTATTGGTCATCGGTATTGGTGCATCGTGTGCGTTTATGTTGCCAGTTGCCACACCGCCAAATGCTATTGTGTTTGGTACAGGTTTGATCAAGCAAACAGAAATGATTCGTACAGGTATCATATTAAACATCATTGCTACTATCGTTATCGGGCTATGGGCGTACTTTTTCTTGATATAATCAAGTAGTCATTAAAATCCTAGTCATATCTGCTTAGTATAAATGAAACCCCAATGTTCAAGACAAATTGAACGTTGGGGTTTTTTATCGCTTATCATACGAGCTAGCGGTATAGAATGTTTATTATTAACGTCATCTTATTAAATGGATTTGATCACATGACACAGTACTTATTAAAAGCAACTGTTCTGATATTACTAGGCGCAATTGCCGTGTTAATGGTATTTATAGCAAAATATTGGGCACCTGATCGTACCATCGCTGAGCTAAAACAATGGCAACTACCCAACAGCGAATTTATAAACATACAAGGTATGCAAGCGCATGTATCGCAGTCAGCTAATTGTCATGTAAATCGTGGCAATACAGCTGAAAAGAATCAACCTGAAACAATCGTTTTATTGCATGGTACATCGGCAAGCTTGCATACATGGGAAGGTTGGACCAAGGCGCTGTCTGATCAATACTGTGTCGTGAGCATGGATTTGCCAGGGTTCGGTTTGACTGGTCCTTATGTGGACGAGAGCAAGCGATATAGCAGCGAAAATTATGCGGCGTTTGTCATTGAAGTACTCAATCATTTGAAGCTGGACCGTGTCACGCTAGCCGGTAATTCATTAGGAGGCAAGGTAGCGTGGCGCACCGCCGCTTTGTATCCTGAGCGTGTCGATCGGTTAATATTGGTAGACTCAGTTGGTTATCCAGCAACGCCCAAACATATTCCTATTGGTTTTAAGCTTGCTAAATATCCAATGATGTCACCAATTTTAAATCGTATCCTACCCAGAAGTGTCGTCGAAAAAAGCGTTTTAAGTGTGTATGCAGACAATAGCAAAGTAAACGATGCCTTGGTTAATAGATATTATGAATTGACCTTGCGCCAAGGTAATCGGCAGGCTTTGAGTCGTCGCCTAAATGAGACTGATGATGACAGTGATCAAGCCCAAATAAAGCAGCTCGACATACCGACTTTAATCTTATGGGGTGCAAAAGATGATCTTATTCCTGTAGAAAACGCCGCGTTATTTCATAGAGATATACGTAATAGTCAGCTTAAGATATTTGATAACTTAGGTCATGTACCGCACGAAGAAAATCCGTTAGCAACCGTTGACGCTGTAAAGCAGTTTTTGACGGATAATCCGATAAGTAATTGAAAGAATATTTAAAACGCTTTAACAGTCGTTGTCACTAAGGTTGTTTAGAAGGTAATGTTTTATGCTAACACTATATATGGTTCAATTGGGCGGCCGTCCTAAAGGCCGTCTGATTGAGCAACACGATATTTTCTTTGGTGCAGCCAGTCAAGTGAGTGACTTGATAGGAGATATCAATGAACATTGGCCTGAGGTAAAAAATAAATGGCATATTGATTCGTATCGAGCGATTGCCAAAGTGGGTAGTTATGCCATTAAGTTAATTGAACCAAGTCAGCAATTAAAGGCTGCTGCTGACTTAAAGTTATTCTTTATCAATCTAGGTGGCTATCAGCAGGACAGTTTTGAAGAATTCCATTATAAGCTACTCATCGTTGCACCTAACCAAGCTGACGCGATCAAACAAGCAAAAAAAAGTGATTTTTATAAGCAATCTACTTTTAAAGATAAAACGTCACCTTTCAATGCAGCTTCTCATATTGATGATAAGTTTGCAGTAGATATAGATGACATATATAACGTAAATGATCTTATCTCCAATGTTCAGCTTTCGATTGAGCCTATTAGTGATACAGATGAGCTGAATGCTAAAGAAGACAAAGAGTACGTCGGCTATCTAAGCATCAAGAATTTAAAGAAATTGGCGCTATAATAGATTTATCTAAATTTCATAAAAGTAACTCAATACACGCTTGATTAAATAAACCTAATGGACAGCTTACGAGAGCAATCAGGACTCGACTAACTTGAATCATACCCCAATTACCCCCATAATCTAACCAATTCTACATAATAAATAGCCTAAGCAAATATGCCCAATACTTCTAAGCCCAATATTCCTGAAAACAGCGATTCAGATACATCTACTGTAAATGAAACTCAAGATACTAAGAAGCCAGCAGTACCACTGGCGGATCTACCAGTACTTGCCAAGGATAGCTATTACTTAAGCCGTCTTGAACGTGAGCTGGCACGTGCTGCTGTGACTAAGAATAAAAAATCTAATCATGATTCTGAGCAAGAAAAGAAGCTAGATGATGTACTCGCTAAAAAACGTGCTCAGTACGAGAAAATAAAAATGCGTTCTCAAGAAGCTGTGCAGGCACGTATCAATAGTATTCCAAGTGATTTACCTGCCAAGCTAAATCTGGATCTGCCTGTTAGCCAACGCGCAGAAGACTTAGTACAAGCGATTATCGATAATCAAGTTATTATCGTTGCTGGTGAGACGGGTTCTGGTAAAACGACGCAGTTGCCTAAGCTTGCAATGCTAGCAGGGCGCGGTATTACAGGGCAGATAGGGCATACACAGCCGAGACGATTGGCTGCTCGTAGTGTGGCAAACCGTATCGCAGAAGAGCTGGGTGAGCCATTAGGTAATACGGTCAGTTTTAAGATTCGCTTTAATGAGCAAGGGACAGCGCAATCTATTGTAAAGCTCATGACGGACGGTATTCTGCTCGCTGAGTTGGGTCATGATCGGTTTTTGAGTAAGTACGATACGATTATTATCGATGAGGCGCATGAGCGTAGCTTAAATATCGATTTTATTATGGGTTATCTCAAAAAGATGCTGCCCAAGCGCCCAGATTTAAAAGTCATTATTACGTCAGCTACCCTCGATACTAAGCGCTTTAGTGAATACTTCAGCCGTTATGACAATAAGCTCAAACGGCAAGTTCCTGCGCCTATTTTTAATGTAGAAGGGCGTAGCTTTCCAGTAGAAGTCCGTTATCGTCCGTTGACAGATGAGCCAGTGAACAGCTCAGAAGATGACAGCTACGATGATTTTGAAGAGAACCTGCCGCGCGCTGTGGTTGCTGCGGTCGAAGAGTGCTTTAGCGACGCGCAGAGTAAAGGTCACGCCGATCAGGCTGATATTTTGATATTTGCTGCAACTGAAGCTGAGATTCGTGAGACGCAGGAAGTGCTTGAGCGTCATGGCCCTCGCCATACAGAAGTACTGCCATTGTTTGCACGGCAGACTTATGAAGAGCAGCAGCGTATCTTTCAACCATCGGGTCGAGGTCGCCGTATTGTTATCGCGACCAATGTTGCTGAGACCGCATTAACCGTACCGGGTATTCGTTATGTTATTGACTTGGGTTTTGCGCGGATTTCGCGTTACTCATATCGCTCACGCGTACAGCGTTTACCGATTGAAGCAATTTCACAAGCAGCTGCCAATCAGCGTAAAGGTCGCTGTGGGCGTGTTGCTCCAGGTGTTTGTATTCGTCTTTATAGTGAAGAAGATTTTAGTGGCCGCCCTGAGTTTACTGAGCCTGAGATTTTACGTACTAACTTAGCGTCAGTAATCTTGCAAATGGCCAATCTACGTCTAGGTAGTGTGGATGACTTTGAATTCATTGAGCCGCCTGATAGCCGATTGGTTACTGATGGTCATAAACTGCTAGATGAATTGGGCGCTATTACTTCTAAGAAAGACATTGCTGCTCAAGACAAAGCTAACAAGCCAAAAGCGAGAAAAGGGCTTGATCACCTACGTTTGACAGCGACTGGTCAGAAAATGGCACGTATGCCAATCGATCCAAGGCTGGCACGTATGCTGGTGGCTGGTTCTGATTTTGATTGTATTCGTGAAATGCTGATCGTTGTGGCCGCGCTTGCTGTACAGGATCCACGCGAGCGTCCTGCCAATAAACGTACACAAGCGGATCAAAAGCATGCGGTCTTCCGTCAAGACGACTCTGACTTTTTGTTTTATCTGAGCCTATGGAAGGCGCTGTTTGAAAAAGATGAAGACGGCAATAAACTGTCTGGTAATCAGCGTAAGCAGTTTGCTAAGAAAAACTATTTAAGCTTCCCACGTGTACGTGAATGGCATCAGACACACCGTCAATTGGTACAAATGGTCACTGAGCTGAAATTAACTGATGTCAATGAATCAAAAGCTGCTGATAAAAATGTGGCTGTCAATGATCCGACAGCGATCGAAGATGAAGAGCTAAAAGCGGTCAAATATGCCAATCTGCATAGAGCGTTATTGACGGGTTTATTGTCTATCATCGCGCATAAGACTGAAAGCCGCGGTGAGTATTTGGCTGCGCGTCAGCAAAAGGCCAAGATATTCCCAGCCAGTACGGTGTTTAAACAAATACCCCCTTGGGTGATGGCATTTGAAATGGTGGAGACTTCACAAGTCTTTATGCGTACTGTTGCCAAAATCGAACCAGAATGGATTATTTCAGCGGCAGGTGACTTGCTGAAATATCACTATTTCGAACCACATTGGTCCAAGAAAACAGGACGCGTCAAAGCTTACGCACAGATTAGTTTGTTTGGGCTGATTATTATTAGTAAGCAGCTGACTAACTATGAGCAAGTTAATTTAGTTGAATCACGAGAGATATTTATTCGTGATGGCTTGGTGACGGGTAACTTTGGTCGCAATGCACCATTTTTGCAACATAACATGGATAAGATTGCTCATGTTGAGCGTATCGAGGACAAGCTGCGTCGCCGTGATTTATTGGTGGATGAAGAGACTCTCTATCAGTTCTATGATAAGAAAATCCCTGAGCACGTTGCCAGTCGCAAAGCGTTTGAAGATTGGCGTGCAGAAGTCGAAAAGCATGATGCCAAGCATCTATTCTTCACCGATGAAGATGTGCTTAATAGCCAAGCGCCGACCACAGGGGACTTTCCAGAAGTGTGGAAGCTGGGCGATTTAAAACTGCCGCTCCGCTATATCTTTGATCCGGCCAGCGATGATGATGGTGTGACCATACGTGTACCGCTTGCCGCATTACCGCAGCTCGACGCGATTGAGCTACTGTGGGGTGTGCCCGGTTGGCGCTATGAATTGGTATTGCAGCTGCTCAAGTCACTGCCAAAGGAGATACGTCGTCAAATCGTACCGATACCCAATACTGCAGACAGTTTGTTTGATGAGTTGCAGCCAAAGGGTGGACAAGGATTGCTGAAACAGCTATGTCAGGCATTGCATCGTCGCGGTATCATGTCGGTGACACCAGAGAACTTCAATCCATCTACGATTGATCGTTATTTGCAGCCACAAATCTGCGTGGTCGATGAGAAAAACCGTATCATCGAAAAAGGCCGTGATCTGCAAACCCTACAGATTCGTCATGCATCTGAGACCAGTCAAGCGGTAAATGAACAGCAAGGCGTGCATACTGAGTTTCCTGAGCATTTTGCTTTCAGCAAAAATCATCATAGTGCAGGTGTGGTGATGAAACAGTTTGCAGCGCTCGTCGCTGATGAAGCGGGAGAAGCTGTATCGATTCATCAATATACTGATGTCAATGCAGCACTTCAAGCACATCGTATCGGGGTGCTGACTTTAATAAAAGGCAAACTTGGTGCAAAGAAAAAGCAGCTAACGAGCCAAATCGATAGTATATTTAAACTGGCATTTGCGCCACTTGGCGACATGGATAAACTTAAAACGATCGTTATAGATGCTGCGTTAGACGCGGCTCTCGAAGAGCACTACGTCTTATTTGATCATTCTGAGAATTTACCAGAAAGCGCCGATGACATCGCAGTTGGATTGAGCGAGGAGCTACCGTTTACCTCTGAAGAGTATACCCAAACTCTCGAAGTGGTAGTGAATAACTTCTTATTAACTGGTCAAAGCGTCATCAAAACGCTTAAGAATGTCTACACTCGTTGGCAGCGCATTCGCCAAGGGTTATTGATGTTAGATCGTGAGATATTTGGTGAGTCTATCGATGATATCGAAGATCAGCTAGAAGACTTACATTTGGCAGATTTTGTTTATCGGATGGACTATAGCCACTGGCAACAGTACCCACGCTATCTTGAAGCGCTACAGATTCGACTAGAGCGTCTGGAGCACAATCTCGACGCTGACCTTGATGGCGTCTACGCGCTTGACTTGCATATGGAGCGGCTAGCAGGACGTGCGGATAAAGAAGCTATCAGTGAGTATCGTTGGATGGTGGAAGAGTATCGTATTCAACTGTTTGCCCAGCCTATGAAAACTCGTATGGCAGTATCGCCCAAGCGTCTAAGCAAGATGTGGGATAAGGTGAGTTAGGCTAAGTTTTAGGTTTGTATGGTACGCTATATTATAGAGTGCGCATTAATTTTATGATGTGTGCTTTATTACTATGTGTTCTACATGCCATATGTTACCTACTAAATTGGATATCAATCTCAAATAAAAGGATTATTAGGATGTGGGATGAACGCTATAGCGGCACAGAGTTCGCATTTGGTACCGAACCTAATGATTTTTTGAGAGAGACATTTGAGCAGATACCTGTAGGTGGACACGTACTTTGTCTAGCAGAGGGCGAGGGTAGGAATGCAGTATTCTTAGCTGAGCAAGGCTTCAAGGTAACTGCGATGGATAAGTCCGAAGTAGGTCTGACCAAAGCGAACAAGTTGGCCAGAGATAGAGGCGTAGCTATTATCACGCAAGTAGCTGATTTAGCAGATTACAACTTTGGTCAGGATAAATGGGACGCTATAGTTTCTATCTGGGCACACGTGCCCAAAACGGTACGTCAATATGTACATGCACAAGTTGGCACTGCTCTCAAGCCAGATGGCGTATTTATCGTCGAAGCTTATACAGAACGACAGCTTGAAACAGAGGCAGTCGGTGGACTACCTGCCAGTCAAAGGGAACGTTTTGGCACTTTAAAGAACTTTCAAAATGAGCTTGTAGGGCTGAACGAAGTGACTGGTGTAGAGAAGTTGCGTATGGTATCAGAAGGAAAGCGCCATCAAGGGCTTAGCGCTGTAGTACAGTTTGTTGGCAAAAAAGCCAGCAATTAGCCGTTGTAAGTTAAATCTATTGATCGTTTTAGTAGCTATATATAGTTAGAGAAGATAGTTTGCAAACTATCTTCTCTATGAGCTATTAAGGCTTAATGTTTGATAGTTAGCGACTGGTATCTAATGTCTAGTATTTAATGATTGGTACTTGATAATTGGCACTTAATGATTGGTATCTAATGGCTAATCTTTTCTGTCAATACACCCATGCTATAAAGTATATAGGCAATCACAGTTAATGCGACGATAAATGGAGTAAGTATCCAAATCACAATATTGATTAAAAGTGATGGTAACAATCCATTGAACAATTCAATATCTGGTGCGAAAAAATCGGTCATGACATCGACTGCACGCTTAGCGATAGGGAATAGCAAAGTGCTGAAAGCTAACATATAAATGTACTTACTAAAGCCAGGGTCACTCATGACTACCATAAAGTAGAACACTGTAAAAAACGTGATGCCAAGTGCCCAGCATTTGAGAGTGTAGCTTAAACGAATCATGTTATCTCCTCCCTAAGCTTTCTATTGATCGCTTTACATCGATCGTACACAGAGTAAAGCTGCTCCTATACATTCATTATTTTAAATATATACAATATGTTATAATACGAATATATGGTCACGTCAACCAATTTTTCTATTTATTTGAAATACTTCACAAGTTATTCAACTTAAAAATGTTGTTTTTTTGGGAAGAGTTTCATAGGTATAGTAGAAAATAGCCTAAGCGAATTAAATTTATTCTATTAGAAAATAAAATTATAACTACAACTCATTGCTTGGGCTCAGACCAAAAAACCGCTTATATTCTCGGCTAAACTGACTAGGACTTTCGTAGCCTACTTGCATCGCTATTTGTGATATTTGCGCCCCATGCATCTTAATTAAGCGTCTGGCTTCCATTAAACGTAAGCTTTTTTGATACTGTAACGGACTCAGCTGGGTTATTTCTTTAAAATGCTGATGAAACCCTGAGACACTCATGCCGCATCTACTAGCCAAGCTCTCAACCATAATAGGTTCATCTAGATGTGCCTTTATCCAGTCAGTCGCTTGGGCAATGCGGTGTGTATGGCTACCGCTAACGACCAATTGCTTAAGTTTGTTGCCTTGCTCAGCCAAGAGTAGGCGATAGTATATTTCTTGTTGAATCAAAGAAGACAGAAAATCAATATCGTTTGGATAATCAAGCAAGCGTATCAATCGGTCAAACGCGCCCATTATGGTGTCATCTAAGTGCCACTTTATTCCTAAATGACTGCCTACTACTGGGTCTGTGGTCGGTATCTGCGCTAATACATCTCTAATCATAGCTAAATCTAATTTCATTGATAAAACAATGACAGGGTTTTTTATCGAAGCGTGTTTGATATGCATACTTAGCGGTATATTAACTGGACAGAACATCAAGTTACTATTGTCAAACCTTTGACAGTCAGCACCCAAATAAATCTCGCGTTCTCCCTGCAATACAATACAAATACTTGGCTCTTGAATATAGCTTACGGCTTTGCTTGGTTTGTCCGCGCAGTAAAAGAACAAGCCTGAAACAGCGGACTCGATGGTTTTATTTCTAGGTAGTACTGCTAAAAGTTGGTCAATAGTCGTTTGATTCATCACGAGTGCTTATTTTATAGAGTTGCCTGATAGTATAAATATTTGTAGGATTAGGCAAGAGTTATAGAGGTTTGTTCTAACGTATAAATGCAGAGGATTCTATAATAATCTCATCGCAACAGCGTAAGTACGACCTCTAATAATATGAAACAAGGAATAATTACTCATGAAAATATTTTATAAAACGCGTGCAACCGCTACTGGTGGACGTTCTGGCCATACTGGATTAGACGATGGTTCTTTAGGATTTGACTTGGTATCTTTTCAAGAGCAAGACAAAGAAGGCGTGAATCCAGAACAGCTTTTTGCAATGGGTTACGCGGCTTGTTTTGATAGCGCTTTGAGCATGACTGCACAGCATATGAAATTGCCTGTGACCGCTTCAAAAACCTCTGCGCAAGTAGGTATCGGTATGAAAGCTGACGGTAGCTACAACTTAGAAATAGAGCTGTCTGTAGAAGTATCAGGTATTGATGAAGCGCAGGCGCAGCAGTTGATCGAAGCCACGCATCAGGTGTGCCCGTATTCTAATGCTACTCGCGGCAATGTCGATACTCGTCTAGAAGTGACCGTCGTTTAAGGCTGTTGCGTACAGACTGTTGTTTAAAGACTAGTGACCGTAGACTAGCAATATTAAAATAATAACTCGAATATAAAACGCCTCGATTTATAAGAGTCGGGGCGTTTTATGTTGTCTGGTAGAATCATAAGCTGGAACTTTTTCTGAGCAGTTTAGCTAATGATAGGTTGTTAATAGCATTATTTTATACCGGTACTTTTTTATTTAAGGTAAACACCAAGACCGCGCCCAAAATGACTGTGCTTGCAACTATAAATGGCAAAGTTAGTTGCTCAGATAAAAATATCACACCTAGCAACGCAGCAATCACAGGGACACATAGCTGAACGATAGCGGCTTGTGTGTTTTTCAATAGTGGCATCGCTGTATACCAGATACTATAGCCCAACCCTGAGGCGATCGCTCCGGATGCACAGGCGAGTAGTACACCTTCAATGGTAATACCATCCAAATTGATATTTTTCAAACCTAAGTCATCTAGATACGTCATACCTACCAGTAGTAGTATAGGCACAGCGACTAAACTACGCACAAAATTAAACCCTGTCGCTCGCAGCGGTGAGACACATGATTTGCCGCGTATACTATATACTCCCCAAGCTATGCCGCTCATAGCCATTAACGCTGCAGCCAATGGTGACGGTATGGCAGCGGATGGCAACATCAGATATACAAACCCCGCCACTGCAACGACAAACGCCAACCATTGTAGCGCGCTGAGCTGTTCTTTTTTATAGATACCCCAGCCAATCATCGTCAGCTGAACCGCTGAAAACAAAATCAATGCCCCAGTGCTAGTATCCAGCTCTACATACGCAATTGAAAAGCACAGCGCATAAATCACCAAGCTGAGACTACTTAACCAACTGCCTTTGTCATTTAATATAGCGTGGACAGTAGATTCGTCATGATTAGACGTTTGGCGTCGCAGTCTGTAAGCATGTATAGCCATGATAATGCCTAGACAGGCCGTCGCACTAACTAGCCTAATGATTGTAAAACTCCAAGCATCGATATAGCCTTCTGCCAATGCCATTCGGCAAAACAGGGAGTTTGCGGCAAAGGCGATTAACGCAATAATGGTATAAATAGTGGCTTTCAAAAGTAATTCCTACAATGAATAAATGGCACAAAACAGGCAAGCATAGGATTTTAGTTTTAGGTCGTAAGGTACGCTGTTATAACGATCGTTTTTTCTAGCAAAGATAATAGGTTTATAACTTATCAATCTAATCTATAGCTGTCTCACAGGACAGGATATTTTGTCGTACTTATGGTAAAAAGTCTTTTTTAAAGCAGAATAACGATAGTTGTATTGACGATAAGTCCTAAAAATAGGGATGATGTGCTTCGCATCAAACGAACTATTTGAACAACACTCATTAAACACAATAATCAGATAAATAAATAGGAAAGATAGTATGAATTGGGCAAGTATTTTTATTTATGACACAACTTGGTTGTTTGCCGTAGAAATTTTAATACGTGTCACTGTAATGTTTGTATTAATTATCACATTTTTGCGATTCACTGGTAAGCGCGGCGTCCGTCAGCTCTCTATTTTTGAGCTGACCATTATTTTATCGTTGGGCTCTATTGCAGGTGACCCTATGTTCACCGAAGACCTGCCTATTATCCAAGCGGTACTCATCATGGGTACGGTCATTTCACTCTATAGGCTCTGTACTTGGGCGATGATGAAGTTCCAACCTTTTGAGGACCTGCTAGAGGGGCGCTCAATGTATATTGTAGAAGATGGCATGCTGGTGCTTGATAAGATTAAACAGGGGGAAATGTCACACGATGAGTTTTTTGCTGAAATGCGTCAACAAGGGGTTGAGCATTTAGGTCAAGTGCGTGTCGGTTTGCTCGAAGCTGATGGCAATTTTAGTATCTTGTTGCACACCTCCGAAAAGACAGACTACGGGATGCCGCTTTTCCCTAAGCAATACCGACCAGTCGAGCAAGTAGAGGCAGGTGTTTATTATGCTTGTATGTATTGCGGTTACGTTGATGAAATCTCTGACCCCAATCAGTGTTGCCCGCGCTGCGAGGATAATTGCAATAATTGGGTTAAAGCGTTAAACAATCATATCGTCAAATAATATTACTACTTGGCTGCCTTAGCTCAGTTAATAAGCTAAGGCAGCCAATTTTTTTCAAATTATCAGATAAAAACCTCTCATTTACTGACAGTTTGTCTGACTTGCTTTATACAGCGCATGGCTCTCATCATTTATGTCACTTTATACCAGTCAAGTTTGCGAGTCATCACCATCACGCAGGCAAGTATCACAAAGCAGAATATCGCACCCAGTAATAGATTGAGATCTTCTGTACTTAAAATACCGAAAAACGCAGCATATAGCCCAGCAAGTGTCGCGGTAAAGATTACTGCCCGTTTTAAACCGCCAAATACATAATAGCTATACCAGCCAATAAGCCCAACACAAGCACTGGCCGCTACCATATAGGCTTGCCAAAAGACGATTTGCTCGGCCAGCGGTAGCAACAAGACGTAAAAGCACAGCAGTGCACAACCGACCAATAAGTATTGGATAGGGTGAATACGGCTGGATTTGATCACCTCAAATAAGAAAAATGTACCGAACGACACCAAAATTAATAGCAGTGCGTACTTCATCGTGCGCTCTGTTTGTAAATACACGTCATTTGGCTCCGCGAAACTCACTCCAAAGCTACTTAAGCGCACATCTCGGTCGCTATTGGACACGATATTACCCTCTGCTGTGACAATGCCTTCTATTGCTGTGATAGCCTCATCATCTTGGTCAGCGCTATCGAGCACGGCGCTACTGGCTACCATACATTGGTTGTTGGCAGTGCTGACACACTTTGATAAATTTTGATTGTTAGCGACCGTTAGATATTGATTTTGCCATTTGGCCTCAAAGCCTTTTGAGGTGAATGTTTTAGCATTGGGCAAGGCTCTGCCAATAAAATTTGGGGCATGCCAATTGCTGCGCATAGATAGCTCAAAGTTTTGCCCCGTTGGCACGGTATTTAAGGTGCTAATACCTGAGAGAGGCAAGTCCACCACAATATCAAGCGCTTGATGACGACTATTATCTGATTGCTGACCGTCTAAGTCTTGATGGTTTGGGTTTTGGCTAATAGGCGTTTGTATGTTAGAACTTTGCGTATTTAGTGGTTCGCTATTCAGATTTTCAGCCACAAGGTTTGTTTTTTCTTGCTGGCTTGCGCTCGTTGTGGTTAATCGATTCAAAACATCGTTGGGCAACGATACTTCAACATAGCTTAAGCCATTAAGCATGGCACTCTGCGGATAGGTTGCTTTGATGGCTTGCTTGTCGATCGTTACTGTTGGTAAGGTTGCCACACCGCGCAAATCAGAAACTGGAATAATAAACTTAGCGTCATTCCAGTGTATATCGGTCTTTTCTGTTTTTGTGTTGCCATTGCCATTGGTACTATTGTTAGCTGTGCTAAGGGTTTTTGAGTCGTTACTCACCGACTGGTTATCTGCTATTAAGCGTTGTAGGGTTTGATTTATGGTATAACTTTGATCGAATTTTAACGCGCCGTTATAGCTAGTGGCATGATAAATCCCTCGTCGATAGGTGTCCGTACTGACTTCAAGGTCTTGAGTGGCGCTAGTTTTATTAGCAAAGACCGTTAGCGTCGATGAATAAGCGGATTTGCATTTAGCGGCATCGGTATCGCCTACTATTGAGCATTCTGGCGTTATGGTGGTTGGAATAATGATGAAAGGGGTAATGACTTCTTGCGGATTGACGTGCTGCTGGGCGATTTCCTTCACCACTGATTGTGCATAATATTGTCGTTCAGCGATGACAGTGCGAAACATCATGAGCCCGACGACAAAAATAATGCAGAGCCCCACGATGATAGTCAATTTGGTGAATAGTGTTTTTTGCATAAGAGTGCCTCATATGAATCTTTATTCCAAAACTGTGCATATAACAGTCAGTAGGTTCAAAGAAGATCATAGAGGAGAGATAAAGAAAAAATATGTAAGAACGATGGAGAGTGTGTGGAAAAAATAAGCCTTAGTGTTTTCTGATATCAGTATTTTCTGATATCAGTGCTTTCTGGCATCAGTGTTTTTTAGTATCGCCAACGACTTTATCCATGATAGCGAATAACAAGCCAGACAATACAAAGGTCATATGAATAATGACCTTCCACATGAGCTTGTCAGCATCAAGTTCACTCATTCCACTAGATATATCCATAAAGGATTTCAAAAGGTCAATCGCCGAGATAGCAACGATCGCTCCGATAACTTTGAGCTTTAGGCCAGAAAAGTCTACTTTGCCCATCCAGCTAGGACGATCATCATGGGTGCCAGTATCGATTTTTGAAACAAAAATCTCATAGCCACTGAATATAATGATAAGCAATAAACTGGCAACCAGAGAGATATCAACCAATACCAATATGTCTACAATCACACTGGCTTCAGAGGCCGTGAGAATGTCAGCGAACATATACCATAGTTTTTGGACAAACTTAATAAATAATAAAATAATGCCTAGCACTAATCCTAGATAAAAAGGCGCCAGTATCCAGCGGCTATTAAATATGGTTTTTTCTAAATAAAGCTCAAACTTCTTTAGCATGGGTATCTCTTAGGTTTCAAATACAAAAAATTTTTAAAGACAAGAAAGTCTTAAAGAAACAAATATGAATAAGTTTTTGGGTATAGCTGTTTAGCTTTAGTCAGGCAATATGTTGTCTATATTAGCGAGCTTCGCTACTACTTGCTTAACGCGTTCTTTTCTATCGCCACCAATACGCTGAAATGGTTTTTGATGCTTGCTTAATTGACTGGCAAAATAAGAACTTATCTCATCACGTAGGTGCGGACTGTCTCGCAGGTCATCAGCCACCCAAGGCGTATCAACATCAGTCAATAATATCAAATCATAGTGATGCGCCAATGCTGCTTGCTCAAGGGCCGTAGGGCAGTCGCCATAATACCAATAGGAATAAACCATTAGCTCAAACAGGCTGGTATCACAGAACAAATACTGGCTAGCATGAGGCATCTGAGCAACTTGTTTGGCTAGGGTGTTTTCTAGTGTAATTTGCCCCTGTGCGATAGGTAGGAGATCCTCCCACGTACAAGTCAGGCGCTCGTCATCCCACTTTGCTTGTAAGTAGGTGCGCATATATTCTGACACCCAAGAACTATTAAAATGAGCTGCCAAATCACGACATAATGTCGTCTTACCCGTACTTTCTGCACCTAAGACCGCGACGTTGATGACAGATTTAGGCGTATGCTGCTCGAGGTTGTATACGGTAGCGTCGTTGCCATTCATAGTATGCCCAGATTGCGATAAGAGTGAAGACTACATATTGTAGCGCGGTAAAAGTAAAACCTTTATAAAAGTATAGCGGTACCGATATCGCATCAGCGATGATCCAGAGTATCCAATGCTCGATTTTACGCCGTGCCATGAGCCACATTGCCATCAAAAATAAAGCGGTAGTGAGCATGTCAGTATAATCGACCCAAGTAAATAAATGGAGTCCAAGTACCGCACCGTCTAGGCTAAAGCCATTATTAATCACTGGACGGAAATAATAAACCAATCCTACAAAAGCTACCGTTCCTGCTGCCAAAGCAGAGAGGATAGGGATGTCGTCTGCATGCAAATGCTCAATACGGACGTTATTGGCATTTGACTGCTTGTGCTCAACAGACTGGTTTTTCTTATTCTTTGACCAGTTAATCCAGCCATACAAGCTCATCACGGTATAGTAAGCATTGATAAACATATCGCCAAACAGCTGCCACTTCCATAGTAGATACACAAATATAGCAGTGCTGACCAGTCCGATAGGGAAGACTAGAATATTGGTTTTGCTGGCGAGTAAGACACTGGCCACACCGAAGACAACAGCAATCAATTCAAGGACGATGAATATCGTAGAGTAGTCAGCGTATTGACCAAATAACCAGTTGAGAAGTTCTGCCATTAGCATTCCTAAGTATGAGCGTGTGTCAATGTTCTGAATAATTAAGATCGTTCGACAAATAGTACAGAATAAAATGATGCCAATTATAACGTAGCTACCGAAAAATGCGGCCAGTCTTTGCTTATTTATGGCAACAAACAGGTTATTTGTAACAAAGTATTAGAAAAATTATAATATTCAGGCATAATAAACACACTGATTTTAAGTTTACAGTTATTCACTCAAATTGAATGGCTATTATTTCCACATTTATGCTTATTCCAAGCACCACAGTAGTAGACAAGGAAGCTTATCATGACGACTTGTATCACAGGCACTGGTCTTTATATCCCACCTTACAGCATTAGTAACGAAGAGCTAGTTGAGTCATTTAACCAGTATGTTGAAAACTATAATACCGAACATGCTGAAGAGATAGCTGCAGAGACAGTGACGGCACTTGAGCCTTCTTCAGCTGCCTTCATCGAAAAAGTATCTGGTATCAAATCACGTTATGTGATGGAAAAAGAAGGTATCTTAAATACTGAAATCATGGCGCCAGTTATCCCTTACCGTAACTTGGGCGAAGAGTTGTCAGTCATGGCCGAAATGGGTGCAGCAGCACTGAGAGACGCTTTGGCTGATGCTGGACTTGAGGCCAACGACTTAGATGGTATCATCCTTGCTTGCTCAAACTTCCAACGTACTTATCCTGCGGTTGCCATCGAAATCCAAAACGAAATTGGTATGATTGGCGGCTTTGCTTATGATATGAACGTTGCGTGTAGTGCGGCGACGTTTGGTCTGTCACAAGCACATGGTTCTATCATCTCTGGTTTGGCCAAGCGTATTGCTGTGGTCAACGTTGAGATTACCTCAGCGCATCTAAACTGGCGCAACCGTGACAGCCACTTTATCTTCGGTGATGTAGCGACTGCTTCTATCGTTGAAGAATTAGATACGCCAAAAGGTTATGAGATTCTAAACTCTAAGCTATTTACTCAGTTTTCGACCAACATTAAAAACGAATATGGCTTTATGGATCGCTCAGAGTATCTAGCAGCACAGACTGAAATGTATCCAGATATCAAAGCACCGGTCACTGACAAGCTGTTTTTGCAAAACGGTCGTAAAGTATTCCGTGAAGTCTGTCCGAAAGTGTCAGAGATTATCACTGAGCACTTGCAAGAAAACGACATCCCAACATCTGATGTTAAGATGATGTGGTTGCATCAAGCCAATGCCAATATGTTGGATTTGATTCTACGTACCGTGGTTGGTAAAGATGCCGATAAATCGATTGCTCCGAGTGTTATTGCTGAATTTGCCAATACCAGCTCAGCGAGTCCTATGATTGTATTCCATCGCCACAAAGATGACTTAGTATCAGGCGATCTGGGCGTTATTTGCTCATTTGGTGCAGGTTACTCTATTGGATCGGTCTTAGTTCGCAAGGTCTAATACTTTGACTACTTGTTTTGATAAAAATAGCTAAGAATATTCTTAGCTATTTTTTTGTCTGTTGTTTTTGCTATTGAAATTAAGCTGTGACATCTAAATATAAACAGAGATGTTGGAGAAGATAACATCGAGATTACCGACAATATCAACAAGAATGATTAGAGGTTTTAATTTACCCCAAAAAATTTGCTATAATCACGGGCTTATTCCTCTTATCTAATTAAAAGTCCTTTTATGAAAGAATCCTTACGCCTGCGTTTAGACCAGATGGTAGACCGTTATGAAGAGGTCACCGCTTTATTATCAGATCCTAGTGTCATTAGTGATAATAATAAGTTCCGTGAATTGTCTGTTGAGCACAGCGACTTGATGGAGATCACGACGCTGTGGCAAAACTACGTGGGTGCAGAAACGGATCAAGCTGATGCAGAAGCGATGCTAGCCGATGCAACAGATCCTGACATGAAAGAGATGATGATCGATGAGATTGAGAGTGCGCGTGATACCATCGTAGAGATGGAAGAAGCGCTCAATCTAATGATGCTACCAAAAGATCCCAACGATAAAGTACCAGCGTTTTTGGAGATTCGTGCAGGGACAGGCGGTGATGAAGCAGCGATTTTCTCTGGTGACTTGTTCCGTATGTACCAAAAATACGCGCAGAGCCAAGGCTGGACACTAGAAGTGCTCTCTGCAAATGAAGGTGAGCATGGTGGTTATAAAGAAATCATCACTCGCGTATCTGGCAACAGTGTATATGGTCGCCTAAAGTTTGAATCGGGCGCTCACCGTGTACAGCGTGTCCCTGAGACCGAAAGCCAAGGTCGTGTTCACACATCAGCTTGTACGGTTGCGGTCATGCCAGAAGTTGAGATTGATGATAGCGTCGATATCAATCCTGCTGATATCAAGATGGATACTTTCCGCTCAAGCGGCGCGGGTGGTCAGCACGTGAACACGACTGACTCTGCCGTACGTTTGACGCATATTCCAACGGGTACCGTGGTAGAGTGTCAGCAAGAGCGTAGCCAACACAAAAACCGTGCGCATGCTATGAAAATGCTGGTCTCTAAAATTCAACAAGCCAAAGTGCAAGCACAGGTCGATGTGGCGGACTCTATACGTCGTGACTTGGTCGGTAGTGGCGATCGCTCAGAGCGTATCCGTACCTATAATTTTCCACAAGGCCGCATGACCGATCACCGTATCAACCTTACCTTATATAAACTCGACTCCATTATGGAAGGCGACTTGGACGAGATTCTTGATGCACTACTGCGTGAGCATCAGGCTGATTTGATGGCCAGTATCGGTGGCAATGACTAGTAGCTAGTCTTTAAGAGTACCAACAGTTTTATCGTTTTTATCACCATGTCTGTTCTTATAATAATAAGTATTGATTTAATTTTTCTGTTTTCGTTTATCCATTTAATTACCTAAAAATATTGAGAGTGTTATGTCAAAGCACAATAATCAGAACCAAGATCAAACCCCAGTCGTAGAAGATGCTAACGAGCTAATCGCACAACTGCAAGCCAAGCTAGACGATATCAGTGCTTCAGGTAAACAGCCGTATCCTAATACGTTCAAACGCACTGATTATGCGCAAGACTTACAGACGGCTTTTGATGGTGTCTCAAAGCAGGAAATTGAAGAAAAAGCAGCAAATGGTGAAAAAACACAGGTCAACGTGGCAGGTCGAGTCATGCTCAACCGTGGTTCGTTTATCGTGATCCAAGATATGACAGGCCGTATTCAGTTATATGTAGCACGTAAAGAGCTTGATGAGGAAACGCGTGCGAGCATTAAATCACTAGATTTGGGTGACATCGTTGGGGTGTCAGGCTACATCGGTCGCTCAGGTAAAGGCGATTTGTATGTGCATATTGAAGAAATTACGCTACTGACCAAATCACTACGTCCAATGCCAAACAAGTTCCATGGCTTGGCTGATGTCGAGGCGCGCTATCGTAATCGTCATCTTGATTTGATGACCAATGAGACGACTCGCAATACCTTTATGGTTCGTAGTCAGATCGTTAGTGGTATTCGTCAATTTATGCTCAATGAACGTTTTATGGAAGTCGAAACGCCAATGATGCATCCGATACCAGGCGGTGCAGTAGCTCGTCCGTTTGAGACACATCATAATGCATTAGACATGCCTTTATATCTACGTATCGCGCCTGAGCTTTATCTTAAGCGTCTGGTTGTTGGTGGGTTCGAAAGAGTATTTGAGATTAACCGTAGTTTCCGTAATGAAGGGGTTTCAACCCGTCATAACCCTGAATTTACCATGATTGAGTTCTATCAAGCCTACGCTGATTATCATGACTTAATGGATTTGACTGAGCGTCTGTTTAATCAGTTAGCAATAGATGTGTTGGGCACAACAGAGCTTACGTATCAAGAAGAAGCCATTAGCCTAAAAGCACCATTTGCTCGTCTGTCAATGTCTGATGCGATTGCAAAATATGCTGAAAACTTTGATATGACACGTATCAATGATCGTGAATACCTAGCAGAATATGCATCTACGACACTTAAGCAGCAAGTCAAAGATGTGTTTGGTGTGGGTAAACTACAGACAATTATTTTTGAAGAAACGGCTGAGCATCAACTGCGTCAGCCAACGTTCATTACTGAGTACCCAGCTGAGACTTCACCACTAGCGCGCCGTAGTGATGACAATCCTGAGATTACCGATCGCTTTGAGCTGTTCGTTGGTGGTCGTGAGTTGGCCAATGGCTTCAGTGAGCTTAATGATCCAGCAGACCAAGCCGAGCGTTTCCGTGGTCAGGTCGCTGAAAAAGACGCTGGCGATGATGAAGCCATGCATTTCGATGAAGAGTATATCGAAGCATTGTCTTATGGTTTGCCACCGACAGCCGGTGAGGGTATTGGTATTGACCGTCTAGTAATGCTATTTACCGACTCTGCTAGTATCCGTGATGTGATCTTGTTCCCGCATATGCGCCGCAAACAAGATAGCTAATGTGGGTTTGCTTGCTATAAATCCAAACTGATACTTAACTCAGCATAAAAAGCTTTTGCTCATTTTCACAGAATGGGTATCAGCTTTTTTGTGAAATATCGTTTATAGAGGTATTATGGATATTCAGCAAGCATCACATGCGCCATGGCAAAAAATGATTCAGCAATGTTTTTTATCATTGTATGAGTTGCCTGATGACAAAATCACTGACTCTGATCATTTTCAGGGTTATGATTTTGTTTTTGAGTTTTCTGGCGCTACTATTTATCTGCTCGTCAATACGGTTGTGATGCAAGCGAATAGACAAGAAGTGGATAATCCTAGAGTTCGTGAGTGGAGAAAAGAAGTTGTTAACCAACTTATCAAACGCCACGCTCAGATTTATCAAAAAAACGATAGCCTAATTGTAGATAGAAATACCGTGACAACTGATAAAGCGGTTTATTTTATCGGTTTAACGTCATTGTCTATTAATCATCAAGACGATCAATCGGGCCATTCATCTTATGCAGTTGGCTACGAATATGGCAGTCGGTTTTTTGCAGAAGACTGTGTTTTAGACTTGGATGATGAGCAAAGTATCCTACAAGTCTTTAGTCATCAAAACTTCGTTGATATCCTTAATCAGTTAGTGACGCCAAGTGATTTAACAACCTTTTTGGATTTCCATCGTCGTCAACTGTCTAGCTTTGCATCATTTCAAAACGAATCAACATTGCTTAAACAGTTTCTACAATCACCTGACTTTCATCAAAGAGCGATTAGGGTGCAAGAGCAGCTAATCGATAACGAGTTAATTGAGCAAGTTGAATTACGCTTACTTAAAGCAGTAGAGCCAAATCAGACTGTGTATGCCGATGCCTTAATGGCTGAGATGCAAAAAAATACTGGGATGTGGTTCAAGCTGTTTAACAGTGTTCTTGAGCGTTATTATGAAGCGGGTAGACCTTTACCAAATGAGCAGGTTGATATTTTGGTAGATGAGTCAATCTATACCTATGCGTGTCTAGTAGAAAAAATCTTAGCTTATAGAACCATGGATCAAGACTCGCGCTGGAATGGTTATGTCCGTCATGAGCATTCTTATCATGTATTTGGACGCCATTATCTCATGGTGTTTTATGCGCAAGACGATAGCAGTTCGCTGAGCGCAGAGAATGTTCGGCTCTCTTATAAAGATTTATTGTCAGATACCAATGTCCAGTTACAGGAGCCTGTAATGGACGATTTGTTTTTACTGGGCGTAGAGTTTCGGCCATGTGAAGACAGTGTAAACACTGAGGTTTATCTAGATATATTTCATCAAGCAGGCTCATTGATTGATGAAAGTACTCAGCGTTTATATGACCGACTGGCCCAACTTCAAGCTCAGTTATAATCTGAACATAGTATGATTCATTAACCCGACGCTTCCTTTATATTTGTATTATTTACATTGGCATTTCTTATGACGCAGCAATATCAAGTTTTAGCTCGCAAATACCGACCAAAAAACTTTCATGAGTTGATTGGGCAGACGCATGTGTCTCAAGCGTTGATTAATGCGATTGATTACAATCGTCTGCATCACGCCTATCTGTTTACAGGTACACGCGGTGTGGGTAAGACGACGATTGCGCGTATTTTATCTAAATGCTTGAACTGTGATACAGGTATTACCAGTACCCCTTGCGGCGTATGTGATAACTGTGTTGCTATTGATCAGGGGCGTTTCATTGATCTTATTGAGATTGATGCCGCTTCTCGTACCAAGGTCGAAGATACGCGTGAGCTGTTAGACAATGTGCCTTATGCGCCAAGCCAAGGGCGTTATAAGGTCTATCTGATTGATGAAGTACATATGCTGTCTACGCACAGCTTTAACGCGTTACTTAAAACGCTAGAAGAGCCACCTGAGCATGTGAAGTTTTTATTAGCGACGACTGATCCACAAAAGTTACCGATTACGATTATTTCGCGCTGCTTGCAGTTTGTACTACGCCCATTACCACAAACGTTACTTAGCGAGCACTTGGCAAATATCTTGACTAAAGAGCAGGTAGGCTATACTCAGCCAGCTATTTGGCAGTTAGCAAGTGCAGCCAAAGGTTCTGTACGTGATGCTCTATCATTGACCGATCAAGCCATTGCTTTTGGCCAAGGCGCATTGGATGATGCTACTGTCAATGCAATGCTTGGTCTTATTGATGCTGCTGACTTAGTGCGTCTAATCACAGATATTTATAATCATGATAAGTCTGCGGTTGCTGCTCATATTGAGCAAATGCGCGCGCAAATGGTCGATGCGACTAGTATGTTTGATGGGCTCGCTGAGCTATTACATCAATTGGCGTTGACTCAGCTGTTACCTGAGGTCGCTCTCAATGTCAATGAGGCACAAGCAAAAGACATTTATACGCTAGCTCAGCATATCAGCCCTGATGTCTTGCAGCTGTATTATGAGATTGTTGTACAAGCCCGTGAAGGTGTCAAGCTTGCAAGTACACCGATGCAAGCGCTTGAGATGTGCACCTTACGATTACTGGCGTTTCGTCCATTGCCAGTAGATGAAGTCTTGAGTAATACTTATGATAGTGATGGGTCTGCTACAAAAGTACCAGCTATAGAACCAGTTTCTTCGACATCAGCTCCAGATGCTATTGCAAATGAAGCGTCAGCACCGCCGCCAGAGCTTTATAGTGTTGACTATCAGACTTCAAGTCACGATGAGCTGCAAAGCGGTATTGATTATAATGACAATTTAGCGCAGTCAGTGACTAGTGCTAAGCCTGAACCAGTTGTTGAGCCTGAACCAGTTGTTGAGCCTGAACCAGTTGTTGAGCCTGAACCAGTTGTTGAGCCTGAACCAGTTGTTGAGCCTGAACCAGTTGTTGAGCCTGAACCAGTTGTTGAGCCTGAACCAGTTGTTGAGCCTGAACCAGTTGTTGAGCCTGAACCAGTTGTTGAGCCTGGCGCAAATGATTCTCAGTTAACAGCACACTCTGATGAAGATCCACGCACATTGCTGCGTTGTCCACCTCAAGAACTGACAGGCGAGTGGAACCCAGAAAAGTGGGACTACTGGTTGCAAACTGCTCGTGAAAGCGAGGTATTGGCACAAGATGAGCTAGCACTGGCACGACAAGGTACAATGACTGGTCAATGCAATGGCAAAGCCACGTTTTTGACCAGTGTTGATAGTAAGCATTTGCAGGTCACTTTTCAGCAATTGGCAGCTAAGCTACAACAGCAATTTACGCAAGCTGACATTGACTTGAAAATTGATAGTAGTATTATGCAGACCGAAGATAAAACCCCAGAGCGCCGACAGAAAAAACGTTTAGAGCAAGCGAAAACCGTTGCTGAAACGAAATTACTAAAAACACCAGTAATGCAGTATTTAACTGAACGTGGTGAGGGTAAAATGGGTAAAGTACAGCTGTATTAAGATTTTAGAGCAGTGTTTGCTCAAAATATCTAAAAGTATATTTATATATTGAACGTAGTTTTATATTAAATATCAAGGTGATAGCAATATATCACCTTGATATTTTTGTTTTTATTACGGGTCAAAATATATTTATCAAACAAGAGAGAACCATTTGATAACGATAAGATGAATGTAAAGTCGTTATAATGGTTAAGTTATATTAAAAACTGAAATGACGTTTAGGTGAGAATATGTTGGATAATTTACGCGGTATGGCTGTGTTCGCCAGTGTGGTCGGACATGGCTCTTTTAGTGGCTCAGCACGTGAGCTAGGTATTACAACCAGTGCAGTCAGTCAGCAAATTCGTTCGTTAGAGAACGAGCTTGGCGTGGTATTGCTACATCGCTCAACTCGTAAGCTAAGCTTAACAGAAGCTGGTGAGAGCTTTTACGAAGCGGCAAAAGATGTCGTCAGTGCAGCAGAGCAAGGGCGTATCAAAGTTAATCAATTGCGTGATGAGCTAGCAGGTAGCTTGCGTGTATCGACGACTCCTGAGCTTGGTGTTAATCATATACTGCCAGCACTCTCTACGTGGATGGCGGCACATGATGATCTTAGTGTCACTTATCTAGCCGACAATCATTATATTGATATGATTGATGAGCGTATAGATATTGCTATTCGCATGAGTCCATCGATTAATGACTCTAGTCTGAGCAGTCATCCATTGACCGATGTACGCCAACTATTGGTTGCTTCACCTCAGTATTTGCGTCAGCACAGTAAGCTAAATACGCCTAAAGATTTGGCTGAGCATCAACTGATCTGTATTGAGATCATGAAAGATGCCAATCAGATCGATATGATTCAGACTGAAACTGGTAAAAAAACGCGTGTCAAAATGAACTCACGTATTTATACCAACAACGTATTCATGGCAACGACGTTGGCTAAAGAAGGTCACGGTTTGGTTAGAATGTTAGAAATGGACGTCAAAAAAGAGCTTGAGAGTGGTGAGCTGGTAGAAGTGTTGACTGGCTATCAGTTACCAAGCTTTGTGCTATATGCGGTCACTTTAAATCGCGACCAACAGCCAGCCAAAATCACTCGTTGTCTAGAAGTACTAAAAAAATACTTCCATGCAAATTAAGTGTTGTTCTCACTACGCACGAAACGTTTTTAGTTAGCAGTTAGCAAAAAGCCTATAGATAATGAATCATCTATAGGCTTTTTTATTGTCTATTACTAATATTGAAGCCTGCTTTAAAATGATGGCTTTAATAAATTAATTAAACGCTCAATAACTTGTGTGCTTTCATCACGGCTCATGTTAAGTGGTGGCAGCAAACGTACAACATGACCACCCGTCACATTAATGATCAGCTTTTGCTCATCACGGGCACGATCTACCAGTTGGTTACAATCCATATCTTCAGGTAGCGCGATACCAATCATCATACCTGCACCGCGACTGCTAACGCCATGTTGACCAAATGTATCAACGATACTTTCTCTAATGAATAAACCCTCAGTCACTGCGTTTTCCATGATATTACTATTTGCTAGCACGTCATATACGCTATGTACCACACGGCTGGCCAATGGTGTACCACCATAAGTAGAGCCGTGGCTACCAGCGCCAAACAGACCATTGGCACGGCCACGTACCATGCACGCACCAACTGGGAAACCATTACCTAGACCTTTGGCTGTCGTCAACACATCAGGGCGAGCATTGCTGTGTTGATAAGCAAAATATCTACCCGTACGGCCATTACCTGTTTGTACTTCATCCAGCATAAATAGCCAGTTATGAGCGTCACATTCCGCTTGCAGCTCTTCAAGATAAGTAAAGCCATTAGCTGCAGTGTTTAGGCCACCTTCCCCTTGGATCGGCTCTACAAAGATAGCGCAGATATCATCATGTTCTTGAGCAGCTTGTTTGACGGCAGCGATATCGCCAAATGGCACACGAATAAAGTCCTCATCTAGCGTATAAAATCCTTCACGTGCTTTTGGATTTGCAGTAGCTGACAAAGATAATAACGTACGACCATGGAACGATTGCTCCATTACGATAACTTTTGGACGTTTAAAACCTTGTTTGTACGCGTATAAACGTGCCAGTTTTAATGCAGCTTCATTGGCTTCGGCGCCGCTATTGGCAAAAAACACGCTGTCCATTTGGGCGGCGGTACATAGTATCTCTCCAGCACGCTCTTGCCAATCAATGCCAAACAAGTTGCTCGTATGAATTAACGTACCTGCTTGTTGCTGAATCGCGTCAGTGACTTGTGGATGACAGTGTCCTAAGCCGCATACCGCGATACCAGTTAAGGCATCTAAGTAAGGCGTGTCATCTTTGGTATAGAGCCAACTGCCTGCACCGCGTGTAAAGCTGATTGGTTGACGATTATAAGTGGGCATCAGGTAAGTAGCAGACATGTAAAGCATCCTTGGTATAATAATTGAGTAAAAGTGTGGGTTATAGCTCGTCAGAAAAAGGCGTGGTTTCTGCAGGTAAGGTGTAATCTTCGTTTGCCCAAGCACCTAAGTCGATCAGCTTGCAGCGACTGCTACAAAACGGCTTATATTTATTGTCTTGCCAGGCCGTCTGGGTACCGCAACGTGGGCAAGGGTAGGTCTTTGGGGGCGTATTTGCAGTAGAGTCAGTCATAAGAAAAGAGCAATGTCCTAAATGTTATTAGTATTGGTTGCATATGGCACGAGCAGAAAACGCATCCGTCATTTAAATTACGACTAAACGAGGCGTACTTGCTGTCGCTGTATTACTATTCAATTGGATTGACTATATAATAGCATGGGGCCGAATAATGACAAAAGACAAATGCTTTAAGGATAGTAGATGACCGACAATATTGATCTCACGCATCAGCAAGAGCGTGCCTTTCAACCACAAAAACTGTCAGCACCGCGTGACTTTATTATTCCAAATATTATTAATGACAATAAAAATGAAAAACCGTTAATGCTAGAGATTGGGGCAGGGAAGGGTAAGCATGCACTTAGCTTTGCCGCACAAAATCCTGACAAGCATCTGATAGCCATTGAACGCACGCGTAATAAATTTGAAGCATTCTCAAAATTAGCCACTTTACAAAATCTATCAAACCTAGATGCGATTCATGCGGATGCGACTGCATGGACAGTGCATGCAATCAAACCAAACAGCTTGGCTAAAATCTTCATTCTTTATCCCAATCCTGAACAGCACAATCCAAATCAGCAATGGCTGAACATGCCTTTTTTTGAGTTTCTCTTATCACGCTTGCAGGTGGGCGGAGAAGTGATATTAGTGACCAATATTGAATCCTATATGGACAATGCAGAACACCAAGCAACTAAAGTGTGGTGTCTACCATCAACACGTTCTCGAGTACCAGCGACCAGTCAGCGCACTCATTTCGAAGTGAAATATCTTGCCCGACAAGAGGTGTGTTGGGAGCTAAGTATTCGTAAGCCAAAGTGGTATAAGACAAGATTTGACGATTGGCAAGTAAGTGCTATAAGCGAAAAATAATAGCCTAGGTAAGTATAAGGCTTATGTCAGTGATACACAGTAAAGTTAGTAATATTAGATATAAAATAGCCTAAGCAAATAAAATTAAAACATTAAAAAGCCGTCACTAAAGGACGGCTCAAAACTTGCACGGTTTACAAATAAGGTTTTACGAGGCTGTTAGAGTTGGTATGCGCATCTAAAACAGTCAAAAAAGTATATGCACCAATAAACTTGCGGCTAATAAACATGAATTCTTTTGGTGGCAGATTAAATTCAAAGGACTGCATTGCACGTGTGGCCGTAGTAGATAGACGTGAATGTAATTTACTGTTGGCCCAAATATAGCGATTCTGCTCATCCAAACATTCACTAGGGATATTAGCATTTTTCTCAGGGTCACTAAAAGGCTCGGTAGCAAGCAAAAATAACGAAGCAATATCTGAACGTACTTTATTACTCATGCTATCGAAAAAGTCATATCCTTTCATAGCAAGGCTCATTGCTTGCTGATCATGGCGATATCCTGCGCGTAGTAGACCACGGGCAATCGTTAATAAGTTACCATCAAACTGACGAATCGCTCCAAAATCTAGCAAAACCAATCTATCGATATCTTCTTCGTTTTCGCTCACACGCACCAAGTAATTACCAAAGTTGGGATCGGTCTGCATCTCACCCCATACAAAAATCTCTTGCATCATGATTTCTATGGCTGCTTGACCAATAGCATTTCGGCGTTCATGAGGTAATAATTGTAATGCTTCTGAGACTACAGTTATACCAGGCTCGTATGACATACATAGCAGGCGTTTTTTAGAATAAGTACGATTAATCTTAGGCACGATATAGCGCGGATCATCAATTAAACGCTCGTAAAAACGCTCCGTCGTAGCCGCTTCCGCTTCATAATCGACTTCGTGATGGAGTAGGTCACGTATTTCCTCAAACCAAGCGTCGAGTGCGCGTGTTTGGGGAACGATATTACTTACTTTTAACAATCTTTTGAACAAGGCAAGGTCAGAGTTGATAGCGTCTGCCACACCCGGATACTGAATTTTTAACACAACTTGTTCGCCAGTGGCGAGTACGGTCGCACGGTGAACTTGAGCAAGAGAAGCAGTTCCGATGGGGACAGGATCAATGTCTAGCTCGTTTAGTTTGTTGCCCAGTAACTGGCGTAATGTTTGCTCAATCGTCGGCCAAGTCAATGTCGCCGTGTCATCATTAAGGGTTTGCAAAGCACGCGTAATCTCTGGCGGCAGTATATGCTCACCATAAATCGCTAGCATTTGACCAATCTTGACGACCGAACCTTTCAATTTACCTAACTCTGATGCCAGATAATTTGCCTGAGTTTCCATAAATGCCTGATTACGTGCAGTACGTGCTTCTTTATTTAAGAACATACCAGACACGCTATTACCCGCCCAACGACGACCAATATTCAAAGAAGTTTTTGCAATCGACATACGACGATCAAACCCTGAGGTTTTTAGGCTATCGATTGATTGCTTGTTGCTAAAAGGTTTAGACGTATCATTTGCCATAAGTATAATCATTCATCCAATTGGTATTGATTTGCGGGTTCGAAACCTACAATACAAGGGAGACGTGATGCACAGGTACAAAATTGTATCATATAAAGCGCGTTGGTTTTATGAGCCTGAGCTGGCCATTGATAGTTACTTTGTAAGCTAATATCTAGCGGTAACTATTGATAAATAGGTGCTTACTAGTTTGAGTATGATTGATAAATAGCTAGAATTTTTTAGCAAGGTCACTTGTTATTAAAACTTAGAAAAATCTATTTATAACCAATAGATTAGTATTAAAAAGATACTAAAAAATAAGACCTAGCATGATGCTAGGTCAAATAGTGATGTAGAGCTATAAAATACAGAAATACTATTAATCAAACATATTGAGCGAAACCTTCGCATTATCTAAAATGTTGCCCAAGACGTTACTCAATATGTCTCTTAGGATGCCTTAGCTGCTAAGCATTTTCGCGAGTGATGGCATGATGACCAATATCACGGCGGTACTGCGCACCATCGAAGCTAATAGCAGCGGTGACTGCTAAAGCTGCTTGCTGAGCATCAGAAATACTATCTGCTAGCGCAGTCACACATAAGACGCGCCCGCCGTTTGTGACGACTTCTTTATCATTATCATTAGAAAATGCCGTGCCAGCATGGAAAACTTTAACAGCTTCGTCGTTGTTAGGATCTAGTTCTGGCAAGCCAGCAATCACATCACCTTTAGATGAAGTTTCAGGGTAGCCTTTTGATGCGACAACGATACCTAGAGCAGGGCGCGCATCCCATTTTGCTTCACTAGGTAATTGACCTACCAAACCTTGTGCGACCAAATCGACCATTGATGACTGTAAACGCATTAAAATAGGCTGCGTTTCTGGATCACCAAAACGGCAATTAAACTCGATGACATACGGGTCGCCTGCCTTATCAATCATAAGACCAGCATATAAGAATCCAGTATAAGGATGGCCTGCGTTTTTCATGGCATCGACTACTGGTTGAATCACTTGCTGCATGACTTTGTTATGAACATCGCTGGTAACAACTGGAGCAGGGGAGTAAGCACCCATACCGCCAGTGTTTGGACCAGTATCACCTTCAAAAGCACGTTTGTGATCTTGGCTGGTTGCCATTGGCAAGATGTTATCACCATCAATCATACAGATAAAGCTGGCTTCTTCACCCTGTAAGAACTGCTCGATAACCACGCGGCTGCCAGCATCACCAAACTTATTATCCGCTAACATATCGTCGATAGCTTCATGTGCTTGTTCGATCGTTTCAGCAACGATGACGCCTTTACCTGCAGCAAGACCATCTGCTTTGATAACGATAGGCGCGCCTTGCTCATCGACATAGGCTTTTGCAGCGACTGCGTCGGTAAAACCTTGATAAGCAGCGGTTGGAATGTTGTTTTGTTCCATGAACTCTTTAGCAAAAGTTTTTGAGCCTTCTAACTGTGCACAGTATGCTGTTGGGCCCCATGCTTTGATACCTGCTTCACGACAAGCATCAACAATACCCGTAACCAAAGGCGCTTCTGGACCAACAATTACCATGTCGATATCGTTATTTTGACAAAAGGCGATAACAGCACTATGCTCGTCAGCGTCGGTAGACTCTAGCGTAACGTTTTGGCATTTAGGCTCAAGGGCGGTGCCAGCATTGCCAGGAGCGATGTAGACATTTTTTACATTGTCATCTTTTGCACATTGCCATGCCAATGCGTGTTCGCGACCACCTGAGCCAACCACCAAAATATTCATCATACCTTTTGCCCTTAGCATTAAAGTTAATAGTGAGCGAGTCGTACGCTCTTAAATATGTTGGCATATTCTAACAAAAAAACGCCTTCAATTACCATGAGTATCCGCCTGCCAGCACCGAATCATCCATATCGATGTCTAAAACCGCGTTGTCTCATTAGTAAAGGTTATCGACACATCGCTGATTCATGAAATGATGTTGTACACTTTAGCTCGCGCCTTATGTGCGTTACACTTCACTATATTGGTAGTATTAAATTCTGATGGCTACATATTACTAAAAAATAAGAGCAAAAAAGGAGAAAGTTTCTAACTGTTATAAAAATAAAATAAGTCGCGTGAATGGAAATACTGCACCGTTGCACCAATGATGAATATGCAGTAACAGTAGTCAATCTAAATCGATAAACTTAAATAAATAAATGTTAAACCAAATCTATAAAAAAAGGACGCAGGAAATGCCAAATTCCCTCAGTATCGCAAAAGAGCGCATTAGCCAGATAAGCGATATTGCTACCAGTTATGTACAAAAAGACAAATCACTATTTGATCATTTTATTCATAGCTATTATCAGCCGCTGCATCAAGAAACGGCAGAGGCGATTAGTAATGCTGACCTGGCGGGCATGGCGCTACATCACTTTACACTACTCAAAGCTTACAACGGCAGCAAGCCGCAGCTGACAGTACTAAACCCAGCAGCAGAAGAGCAGCACTTTCACAGCTCGCACACTGTCATTCAAATCGCAGCTTATGATAGACCATTCTTAGTTGATACGATTTTGATGAGCCTAGAAGCTGAAGGTATCGATGTTCATCGTACTTACAACATCATTATCAGTGTTGAGCGTGATGACAATGGTGATATCACCCATATCGAAGGCGCACATGAAAGTGCCACTTCACATATGTCATTGATTCATTGTGAAATTGCTTACCAAGACAACGAAGACTTGGAAGCACTGCAAAAAATGCTGATGTCAAAAATTGACACGCTTGATACGGTCGTTGGCGACTGGAAACAGATGCGTGCGCAGTTAAACGACATCAAAACTGAGCTTTCGACTAAGCCGCTACCAGAAGTGTTCTACTCACAACAAGAAATCCAAGCATTTTTAGATTGGATCTTAGACGATCACTTTATATTCTTAGGATATCGTGAATACCGCTTAGAAGGTGGTCAGTCTATCGAAATGACTTCTGAGCCGACCGATTTGGATTTATTTGCGATTGGTAACAGTGGACTTGGGCTATTACGTGGTTCTGAAAAAGACAAGCTATCAGAAAGCTTTAGCCAGTTGCCTAGAGGCTTAAAGCAATTATTGACTGAGCCACGCGTGTTAATGCTGTCTAAATCAAGCCGTGTGTCACCTGTACATCGCTCGGTATATATGGACTTTTTGGGCATTCATAAGTTCGATGATAACGGCAACCTAATTGGTGAATACCGCTTTATCGGTTTGCTTACGTCACAAGCCTATCAGCTGACTGTACAGCAAATACCGCTATTGCGAGAAAAAGCCAATAAGATTATGGCGATGGCAGACTTGCCACGTGACGGTCATGCCCATCACAAGATGATGCATGTGATTAACACCTTACCGCGTGATGATTTGTTCCAAGCCAGCGTCGAAGAGCTATATCCAATTGTTTCGGGCATTACTCAACTACAAGACAAAAAGAGCTTACGTCTATTTAGCCGTATCGACCATTATCAGCGTTTTGTTTCGTGCTTGGTCTATATCCCGCGTGATAAGTTCAATACCGAGCTACGTATCAAAGTACAAAACGTCCTAAAAGATGCCTATAACGGTATGTCTTCAGGGTTTACCACTGAGTTTAACGAATCTGCGCATGCTCGTGTGCATGTCCACGTACGTACCGTGCCTGGCCAAGTAAATGACGTCAATATCGCTACACTTGAAGCCAAATTATCAGCACTCATGCAATCATGGGATGATAATTATCAAAAAATGCTACTCGACAATGTGGGCGAACAACAAGCCAATGCTTTAAATCGTCGCTTCTTAAACTATATTCCTGCTGCCTACCAAGAGCGTTTTGATGCTCGTACCGCAGTCGAAGACACGAAGCGTCTGGCAGGACTGACCGCAGAGCAACCAATGCTTTGGCACTTATACCAGTCGACAGGCGATGCACGTAACCAGCTCCACCTAAAGCTATACGGTCGCGAGCAGCCGGTTATCTTGTCAAAAGTATTACCAATACTTGAAAACTTTGGTGTGTCAGTTATCTCAGCACAGACTTATGAGTTTGACTTGCCAGAGCAGCCTATCTGGATGCAAGAGTATGAACTGACCCTAGAGCATGTCGATACGGTCAATATGCAAGTAGTACGTGGTCAGTTCGAAGACAGCCTAAAACAAATCTGGGCAGGTCGTGTTGAAAGCGATTCATTTAATGAATTGGTATTAACGACTAAGCTCGATACTTATGATGTCGTCGTATTGCGTGCATTGTCTCGCTATATGCTGCAAGCACGTGCGCCATTCTCTAGTGCTTATATTCAGCAAACTGTGGTCAAAAACAGTGATATCAGTGTCGCGTTAGGTAGTTTGTTTGACGCACGTATGAATCCTAAGTATAGCGAAGAAGAACGTCAAGAAAAGGCTGCTACCATTCAAGAGCAAATCACCGCTGCGTTAGCAGATGTGGATAGCCTGGATGAAGATCGTATCTTGCGCTGGTACTTAGATTTGATCAATGCGATGGTACGTACCAACTTCTATCAAGTCGATAGTGATGGTCAGCGCAAAGATCGTCTGTCATTTAAGTTCTTGGCAGCAGACATTCCAAACTTGCCTAAACCAAAGCCAATGTTTGAGATATTTGTGTATTCACCACGCGTCGAAGCTGTACATTTACGTGGCGGCAAAGTCGCTCGTGGTGGTCTGCGCTGGTCAGATCGTATGGAAGATTTCCGTACTGAAGTACTTGGCCTTGTCAAAGCACAGATGGTCAAAAACGCAGTAATCGTCCCTGTAGGCTCTAAAGGCGGATTTATTGTAAAAACCAAGAGCATGGCTGATGGTCGTGAGGCGTTCCAAGCAGAAGGTATCGCTTGCTATCAGACATTCTTACGCGGCATGCTTGATGTCACAGACAATATTGTAGATGGCAACATCGTCCCGCCAGCCAACACGGTACGTCATGATGAGGACGACCCGTACTTGGTTGTCGCAGCAGACAAAGGTACAGCTACTTTCTCTGATATAGCCAACGCGCTAGCAGCAGAGTACAACTTCTGGCTAGATGATGCCTTTGCATCAGGTGGGTCAGTAGGTTATGACCATAAAGCAATGGGTATCACCGCTCGCGGTGGTTGGGAGTCGGTCAAACGTCACTTCCGTATGCGCGGTATGGACATCCAAAACCGTGATGACTTTACCGTTGTCGGTATTGGTGACATGAGTGGGGATGTGTTCGGTAATGGTATGCTGCTATCAACGCATACTAAGCTCGTTGCTGCCTTTAACCATTTGCATATCTTTATTGATCCTAATCCAGATACGGCAGCCTCGTACGCTGAGCGCGCACGCTTGTTTGAGCTACCACGCTCCTCATGGGCAGATTATGAAGCATCATTGATTAGTCAAGGTGGTGGTATCTTCTCGCGCCAAGACAAAACCATCGCTATCAGTCCTGAGATGAAGTCGCTCTTCGATATCAGTGAAGACAGCCTTGCACCGAATGATTTGATCAGTGCGTTACTACGTGCACCTGTCGATCTTATCTGGAATGGTGGTATCGGTACTTATGTCAAAAGTGCAAACGAAACGCATGCTGATGTGGGCGACCGTGCAAATGATTCGCTGCGTATCGATGGTAATGAGCTACGTGCAGCCGTCGTTGGTGAAGGTGGTAACTTAGGTCTAACCCAGCAAGGTCGTATCGAGTACGCTCAAACGGGCGGACGTATCTATACAGATGCAATCGACAACTCAGGCGGTGTGAACTGCTCGGACCATGAAGTCAATATCAAAATCCTACTTGGCAAAGTGGTCGAGCAAGGCGATATGACACTGAAGCAACGTAATGAGCTGCTTGAGAGTATGACTGACACCGTAGCAGAATTGGTACTGCGTCAAAACTACTTGCAACCACAAGCGATTGAGCTGAGCCATATCCGTGCAGCAGCTAACCTGAGTGATCATCAGCGCTTTATTCAGATGCTAGAGAGTGAAGGGCGTCTGGATCGTGCGATTGAGTATCTACCATCAGATGAAGAGATTGCGAAGCGCCAAAAAGCGGATACTGGTCTGACCAATCCTGAACTGGCAGTGGTCTTGGCTTATGGTAAAATGTGGGTTTATGACAATCTACTCTTATCTGATTTACCAGATTATCCGTACTTTATCAATGAGCTTCGTAAGTACTTCCCAGATGAGCTTGCGTCACGCTTCTTTGACGAGATGACTGAGCATCGTTTGCATCGCGAGATTATCAGTACTTACTTGACCAACAGTGTGGTCAACCGTTTAGGTATTGAAGCGCTATTCCGTCTTTTTGAGGAAACCGATCAATCACTAGCCACTATCGTACGTGGTTATGCGATTAGCCGTGATGTATTCAACGTATCGCGTGCTTGGAAAGCACTTGAAGCATTAGACAATCAAGTTGAGGCCACATTACTGCTGAACCTTGAGCTACGTCTACGTGATTCACTTGAGCGCGGTGTGGTCTGGTTTATCAACGCCTTTGGTCAAAACTTGCAAGTCGCTGATATGATTAGCCGCTTTAGTGAAAGTGTAGAAAAACTGACCAAGCCAAGTGGCTTTATCGAGCAGCAGTTTGCCCAATATCTGCAAGAAGATACCAAACGCTTGATGCAAAAAGAGCTGTCTGATAATGATGCTACGCTATTTGCGATGCTACCGTACCATGTCGATGCGCTCGATGCTGCATTGCTTGCTGAGCAATACGAGCGTCCTGTTGATGAGATTGCAACTTTATACTTTGAAGCCTATCAAGTATTACAGTTAGACTGGATGATGGAAAATATTGCGAACCTACCACAGCAAGATTATTGGGATCGCCGTGCACGCCATGCGTTAGTGAACGAGTTGTCACGCAGCTTGCGCTTATTGATGGATGCGGTACTGTCCAAACCAGATGCTAAGCAAGCATTTAGTGAATGGAGAGCAAGACACGTCGATCAGCTTGCAGCAGTCACCACAGAGATGAATAAGTTGGATGAGCTACATAGCAACGATGAAGAAGGTCAAATCGGTCTTTCAACGTTGTCAGTATTGATGAGTGAGCTTAGTGGTTTAGTTACTAAGTAATATCAACCCGAAACTGTCTCATAAAAAAACCACCGTTCTTCATGTTCGGTGGTTTTTTATTGTCTAAACGAAATGGTTTAATTGAATGTATTAAGTAGTACAGTGATTAACCTAACTTATGATGCTTTTTCACTGACGACTTTATGACACCCTTGGCCACTAATTCGGCTAAATCCGCCCGAGAGCTTCTCGACCTTTATTTGGGTTAAAATGCGATCTTTTAGCGCCTGAACATGGGATATCACCCCGATTAATTTACCTTCTTGCTGTAGATTGGTCAGCGTATCAAGTGCAATGTCTAAAGATTCCTCATCCAACGTACCAAACCCTTCATCCAAAAATAGCGAATCCACACGTATATTTTGGCTGGCCATCTGTGATAGCCCTAGTGCTAATGCTAGGCTAATGATAAAACCTTCGCCGCCTGAGAGGTTTTTAGTGCTGCGAATTTCACCGCCCTGATAATTATCAATGACATTCAGCTCAAGTGGACTATTATCATCACGAGCCAGTAAATAGCGATCGCTCATTTTTTGCAGCTGCGTATTGGCGTGAGTGACCATAAGGTCAAAGGTTAGCCCTTGAGCAAAAGTACGGAACTTTTTGCCATCAGATGAACCAATCAATTTATGCAATTGTTGCCAAACTTGCAGTTTGTCCTTTTGAGCAGTGATAGCATCAAGCTGTGCCTGTTGGGTGGTTTTTTTGTCTTCATTGTCCTTTAGACGCTGACTGATTGCACCGATTGACTCAATTCGTTTGTTAAATTCATCTTGGGCTTGTGATTGCTGTTGGGTAAGCGTTTCTCTATCGTCTACTGTCAGCGGATTGGCTTGTTTATCTGCAAGTGTTTTTTGTGTTGCATCCAATAAAGATTGCGCTTGCTTTAGGGCATAATCGATATGCTGTTGCTGCTGTCTAAGTGCGTTACGCTCATCTATGGGCAGGCGCGCCGCCAAAAATTCTGCTTCCGCATCAAAGCTGGAGGTGGCAAGTGCGTTATTAAATGCGGTATGTTGCGTTTCTAAGGTTTGCGTAGCTGCTTCGATACGATTGGCTAAGTTTTCTTGCTGCTTTATGAGTTGTTGCAAATTATACGTCTCTTTATCCAGTTGTCGTTGGGCAATACTGTGCGCCTCTTGTGCTTGCTCTAGCGTGTCTCTAAGCGTACGATCAGCTGCTTCTAGGTCGGCCGCCTCAAAAACCTCTGCGCGTTCGTCTTGAAACTGGGTTAGTGCAGCTATTTGTTTATTCTTCGCTTGCATTAGACTGTTAAGCGAATCGGTATCTTTTTTGAGCTGTGCTTCTTTATTCTCAATATATGCTTTTATGCGTTCAAGGTCGGTCTGTATTGTCTGCTGTTTGTCCTTATCTTCAGCGAAAGCGTCTTTTAGCTGTACGAGGGCGCGGCGCTGCTGACGTAGTTCTTCAAGATAACTATCATAATCTGCATTGCTCAGAATTTTTTGTTGTTTAATGCTAGCCGATAACAACTGTAGGTTCACGGGCGCATGTTGCAAGGTGCTCAGCGCCTCTGTCGGATAGCTACTGGCAGCATAAGGGTCAATACGCTGCAAAATGGCGGTAATGAGCGTTTGTAGTTCAGCAAAGTTCTCTGTGATTTTATTATCAATACTCGTTATATTACTTTCGGTAATGGTGATTTTGTATCTCTGCTCAGTGATATCATTTGCTAGTACTTGCTGGTCTTGTGACGCCGTCTCTAGCGTCTTACGCAAACGGCTCATATCTTCAAGAAGTCTGTCGTAGAGTGCTAACGAATCTTTGATACGGTCTTTATATGTCGCTAATTTGTTTTTGCTGGCGGTAAGCACTGGCACGATATCGTTATCACTACCCAACGCCAGTAACGGTTGTATCAAGTTGGCAATAGTACTGTTAGCTAAGTTTTCATCATTCATCTGCTGGCTGATGACATACAGCAGTTCTGTTATGGCGGTATCATGCTGCTGTATTTGCGCAGTGAGTTCGGCTTGCTGATTTTTTTTACTCGCAAGCGTACTTTGTTTACTTGCCTGCTCAATCTGCTGGGCAGTGATGCTTTTATTCAGCTCGGTAATTTGTTCATCTAAAACACTAATATACTGCGCTAATTGGGAGTTTTCGTCATCGGGTAAAAGGTGCGGGTGATTTTGAGCGTAAGGGTGCTCAAGCGCACCGCATAGAGGACAAGGTGTACCGTCTTGTAAATCGGCAATATAGTTCTCTAGCGCCGCAACCTTTTGTTGTAGTTGTAGCTGATTCAATTTGTCTTGGTGCTTTTCTTGCGTACTTTTGAGGCTTGCTTTTTTCGTTGTAATCAACTTTTCATAGCCATTGATTTCACTCTCTAGCTGCTCGATGTGACTGGTGATTTGTATCACTTGTGCGTTAAGGTCACGGCGCTGCTGGTCATGAAAGCGCAGCTGATCGAGCTGCTGGCTAGTGCTGTCTATCTGCTCTTGTGTCTCACGCATCTGTGTGACCGATTGCGCTTGAATCAGCTCGCTTTGTGCTTTTTTTAGTGCGATTAATTGCTTTTGGGTGACTTCATTTTTATCACTTTGTGCTTGTTGGCGTTGCTGTTGTACTACCAATGCGGTTTTGTATTCTTCTAATTCACGTGTTTGGCGTATCTTGTCTTGCGAAAGCACTGAATTTTGATATATTACCGCTTTTAGGCGACTGCACTTTTCATCAAAAATGGCAATATCGCCGTCTAAATAGCTTAAATTATCCGTACCGGTAAGTTTTTCGGTCAATTGCGCGCTTTGGTTTTCTTTATCTATGGCAATGCTTTTTTGCGCGGCAATATTTTCAAGCAGTTGCTCAGCGTCTGCCTGAAGTGTGTCATGTCTGACACGTGTATCGTTTAAAGCGCGACGTTGCTGGTCAATCTCGTTGTCGAGGTCACGTGCTTTCTGAATTTTAGGCCGTGCAATTTGCATTGTGTTTTCTGCATCTTGACGCTGTGTTAGTTGCTTCTCTAGCTGTGTGCGAGCGCTTTTTGTGAGTGCTTGCTGCTTAGGTAAGTCATATTCGAGCTGCGCTTTTTCTCGGCTTAATTCGTTAACGTGCTTGCGGGTAGATGATAACTCACCAAACTGACTATCAATCTCCAACGCTTTATTAGCAGCGATTAAGCGTTTGGCACTAGGGATGAAGTCTTGCTGAGCCTGCTGAGCCTGCGCTAGATCATTTTGATAAGTATTCAGTTTTTCTTTTGATTCTGTGACGCTATCTAGCCACTTTATCTTTTCGGCCAAATCTTGAATGGTCTGCTGCTGTTCACTTTGAGCACTTTGATATGACTGCAAGTCCGATTTTAACTGACTTTCTTCATCGGTATTTAAAAGCATCAACCCGTCTAAACCGTATTGCAGCTTATTAAGAATTTCTTCCTCGGTACGTTTCTTATCATGAACCTGTGTTGAGATGGTAGCGTAAATATCAGTGCCAGTGATTTTCTCTAAAATATCTGCGCGTTCATCAGCCTTTGCCTTTAGAAATGCTGAAAAGCTACCCTGAGCCAGCAATATAGAGCGAGTGAACTGCTGAAAATCCATCCGAGTCAGTTCAATGATCTTATTTTTGGTATGTTTTAAGGTGCTCTCTAACAGCGCATCCTCTTTTGACGAGTCACCAACGTTTATCTTAGCAATTTCATGAGTCGCATCTTGCAGATTGCCATCTGCTTTGTTGTAAGCACGGCGCTGTCCCCAGCGGCAGCGATACTGATCACCATTCAAATCAATCACTACTTCAGCGAAACACTCTGCCGTCTGCCGCGTCATCACCTCATTACTGCTCTTACTGATACTATTAATCCTTGGCGTCTCACCATATAGCGCTAAGCAAATAGCATCCAATATGGTGGTCTTGCCAGCACCTGTTTGCCCAGTGATAGCAAAGATGCCTTCATTGGTAAAGGCAGTATCAGCAAAATCAATATGCCATTCACCTTTTAGGGAGTTGAGGTTTTTTAGTCTGAGTTCGATTAGGCGCATGGATAAGTCTTAGTCTTAGTATTAGTAATAGCCGCAACTGCGAAAAATTTAGAAAAATAAGGAAGTGTGGTCATGATATGCCGCTTTTATTATTCTGCCTGTTTGTCTTCATGACGTAAGTTATAAAGTATCTGACCATAGGCATCGCGCAATAAGTCTTTTTGAGAATCAGCCACATCATTTATCGTCAAGCAGCGCTCAAACACTTCCATCTCATTTAAGTCCTGCAAGTTCTCAGATGTTTGCTGCTGATTGAGCACTTTATTATAAGTACGAGTGTTTTTTATCTTAAGCACTTCACATGGCAACCCTTCTACCATTGCTTGCACTTGCTCACGCAAATCACTGACGATTTCGTCACCTGTATAGACAATCTCTAGCCAAATAGAGTCCGATTGTGTAAGCGCTTGAATGGTTTGTTCAATTGTGGTTAGGTCACCAGATATTTGCGCCAATTGTTGGAACTTTGGAATGGGTAGGGATACTACTTGCATCTGATTAGCGTCATCGCGATGTAGAATTTTATTGCTATTCACGGCGTCAGTAGAAGTTTCTCGAATGCTTTTATATTGCTCAGGCTGAATAGGAGTATTTTCTACGACAGTAGATTTTTTAACTTCCTCATCTTCTAATGGCTCATCAAAGCCAAACAAGTCATCCATGAAAGGCAGTTCCTGACTAGACACTTTTTTAGCGGTTTTTTCTGCTAATTTATCTACTGATTTTTTCACTTGGGCGACTTCAATGTCAGCAGCTGTATCGATAGCATGAGGAGTAATACTATCAGGTGCGACGTTTAACCCTAAAATGTCGTTATTAAAATGCTCTGCAGCACCAAACTGTACCAGCAATACTTGCTTTTGCTGTTTGGCCTCTCCAAAACCCATCGCGATGGGTGAGCCTGAATAGCGAATACTCTCACGACCGCCAACACGCTGCGGCACGTGCAAATGCCCAAGTGCCACGTAATCGAAACCATCATTGAACATATCGGCGGATATTTTACCTAGTGATCCGACATATAGCTCGCGTACACCATCATCCTCGGTTGTTTTGCCACCAGACGCGAATAGATGTCCTGTCGCGATGATAGGAATATATCGCTGATGCGTTTTGATTAAGTCGGCTTGCTCAGCCTTCGCAATGTCTGCGACATTGTCATAATGCGCGCAAATACCAGCGATAACATTGGCGTCTTTGCTATCCGCGGACTCGCCAGCGCTACTGCTACGCACATCCCGATCGCGCAGATAGGGCACAGCGGCAATAATACAATGGGGGTTGTTGTCGTCATCACCCAAGACTAATACTTCATCATTCAAATCATCACAAGCCGTGCCAATTACATGTACGTTCAAAAATTTAAGCACATTGCTTGGCGCGTCTAAAAATGTTGGTGAATCGTGATTGCCTGCGACAATAACCACATGCTGACAGCAGGAGCGCGAGACCTTACCCAAAAACTCATAATACAACGCTTGGGCTTTATTGCTTGGGGTCATGGTGTCGAAGATATCACCCGCAACAATCAATATATCTACTTTTTGCGCGCTGATGGTGTCTTGTAGCCAATGCAGGAAGGACTCAAACTCTTCATAACGAAGACGCCCATACAGACGTCGCCCCAAGTGCCAGTCTGAGGTATGCAATATGGTCAAAGGTTTCATTTGCGTGGTTAAAGAAGAAGGCAAGCTAGCATCAGATATGGGCATAAGTAGACTATAAGTATGAGCAGTAGAAAGTCTTCATTCTAGCAAGAATCGTTGAGATTTGCGCTGTTGCCAAAAGAAAACCCTACCAATAATATACTGGTAGGGTTTTATTCTTATTGCAGGTTAGCAGTAAGCGCTAGTCAACAATCAATTGCTCCAGACCATCTCCTTGCTGTGTTGCAAGATTTGCGACCATCGATAGGGCGTGCGCTTGTTGGTCTATTGGTTGTTTTACTGCTTCACCTCTTGACCCTTCACGCAACCAATTTTTAGCTATATCATCGCTATTTTGACTGTGCTGCTGATTTTGTAAATTATACCAAGCCAAATCATGATGCAAGCTGACCACGTCGCCCATAATTAGGAGGGCAGGCGTTGGCAATTGTGCTTGTTCTTGTTTGGCAACAATCGTTGCAAGCGTACCTGTCAATACCTGCTGATTGGGCATACTCGCATTAGAGACGATAGCAATCGGCGTTTTGCTACTACGACCAGCGTCAACCAAGCCTTCAGTCAAACGTGCCAGCGAGTGCAGACCCATGTAAAATACGACTGTCTCATCAGTATTTAAAAAGTTCTCAAAATTACTGTTGGGTGCACCAGCCTTCAAAAATCCCGTCACAAAACGCACTGATTGTGAATGGTCACGGTGAGTTAAAGGAATGCCTGCATAGCTAGCAGCGGCATTGGCAGCAGTAATGCCTGGTACGACTTGGTAAGGTACATTATGTGCTCGTAGGCTCTCTATCTCTTCGCCGCCACGTCCAAAGATAAATGGATCGCCACCTTTTAAGCGCACCACACGGCGACCTTGTTTGGCATGATTGACGAGCAGCTCATTGATGCCTAATTGCGCAACTGTATGATTGCTGCGTTTTTTACCGACGAATACTTTGTCAGCATCACGGCGGCATAAGTCTAAGACCTGCGGTGAGACTAAAGCATCATAAAACACCACATCTGCTTGTTGCATTAGACGCAGTGCTTTAAAGGTCAACAGCTCTGGGTCACCAGGGCCTGCGCCCACAATGTAGACTTCACCAACGGCTGGTAAGCTTTTTTCTGACTCATCAGATAGAGTAGCAGTAATCATGTCTGACTCTTTTACCGCATTTACATCGTCGCTTTTCTTACTGATAGCAGCGGCAGTACTATCCAAATCAGCTTGCAGTTGTGCAGTCGCTTCAGTTTCATTACCGGCGAACATTAGCTGACTGACTTGGCCTTCAAATGCGCGCTCCCAAAACTGACGACGGCCAGTAAGCGTTGGTATCTTGGCTTTTACCTCACTGCGGAATTCACCTGCCAGCTTGGCTAATTTTCCATAGCCTTGCGGGATTAATGTCTCAAGGCGTGCCCGTAATAGACGTGCCAATACTGGCGCTTTACCATTTGATGAGATACCAATCACAATGGGATTGCGATCGATAATGGCTGGAAAGATAAAGTCACATAAATGCGGGGTATCGACCACATTGACTGGAATGTTTAGCTCAGTCGCATCTGCATGAATTTGGTGGTTCAGCGTCTCATCGTCAGTCGCGGCAATGATTACCCGTGCGCCTGACATATAGGTTTTATTATAGTTCTCATAGATAAATTCATGTTTGCTGTCAGTGAGTAAGGCTTGTAGCTCGTGGCTGATATCGGGTGCAAGTATAGTGATACAGGCGCCTGCACGGCTGAGCAAGTCCGCTTTACGCAGTGCCACTTCGCCGCCGCCCACGATAAGCACTTTACGGTCTTCTAATTTAAAAAATAGCGGGAAGGTGTTCATAATGTCACCATATATTTAATTGTTTATTATAAAAGGTAGAAAAGATATAAGGAATGTCGCCATTATGAGGTATCACAGGCACACTCTCACCTAGTGAATTGGCATTAGTATATTCGTTTTTGTCATGTTAATGATGGTTTTTTGTGAGAAAGGGAATAGATTTTATGAGATATGATAGGCGTACTAGAGGTTTAGAAGGGCATAATTTTATATTTTTTAATTCAGAACAATTATGAAGGCATCATAATGAGTCAAAACAATACGTTTAATAGACTAAAAAAATCAAGTACTGTCTTTTTCGGACTGATTTTAGGGTTGCTAGTTAGTTCAGATGTACTAGCAGAATGCGCGTTGGCTGAAGGTTATAAGTTACCAAATGGGGTTGTATTTGATGAACACTGTGAGTTTGATGGTGAACTCGCGCCCGTAATAAAAGGTAGTAAGTATGGATTCATCGATAAGCAAGGTGTGATAAAAATACCAACACAGTATGACTTTCCAATTGCTTTTGTAGAAGGTCTAGCAAGTGTTCATAAGGACAACTTATCCGGATACATTAATATGCAGGGTGAAGTTGTTATACCTCTCAAATACAGCCTTACTTATCCATTTGAAGATGGTTTAGCTGTGGTTGTGGTAGATAATAGAAGAGGAGTCATTGATAAACAGGGACAGATAATTATTCCGATAATGTACGATGATTTAATGGGTTTTAATGAGGGTTTATCTGCAGTTGAGAACGAAGGGAAGTATGGATACATTGATATTAATAATAAGTTAGTTATTCCTTATGAATATGATTCTACTATTTCCTTTACAGAAGGCCTAGCAGCGGTTGAAAAAAATGAAAAGTTCGGATTTATAGATAGGCTAAATAATATCGTGATACCCATTGAATATTATAGTGTGACTTGGTTTTCAGGTGGTTTAGCCGTCGTTAATAATGATGATAAGTTTATGATCATTAATAGGTCGAATCAAGTAGTCAAAGAGCTAGACTATGCAATGGTCTTCCCCTTCATTAACGGATTAGCACTTGTCTATGATAACGGTAAGCATGGATTTATTGACAAAAATGGTGATGTAGCAATTGAATTAGACTATGATGACATTCCATTTACTGATCCTTTTAAAGATGGTACCGCCTATGTCAAAAAAGATGGTGAATGGTTCTATATTAATAGACAAGGTAAACGTGTAGAAAAAAAGTTTTAAGTCCAATGAAAAACTGAAAAAAGCCCTTTCTTAAATAAAAGAAAGGGCTTTTTAAATTCATAAACAGCTGAAATTACAGCTGAGTATGCAAGCCACACTCACGGCTTTCTTCTACTTTCGTTGGATCAAAGTAGTCATGCTCGTTTGGCAAGTTGTGCTCATCTAAGTACACGTCTAGATCAGCATCTGTTTTTTCAAACAATGGCGCTACCTTTAGTACGCCGTCTTTTGATAAGCTAAGTACATCAAGACCTTGGCGGAACTCAGTTTGGTCTTTACGAATAGCATTGAACCACACATCTGGTTTTAGCTCAGCAAGGGCGCGGCGGAATGGCTCAAGTTTCACTTGTTCAGTGAACTCGCCATGTTGCGGGTTGTCAATGCCTGGGATGCCATTCATGGTGGCGTCACGATGGGCAGCGGTTTGTTTTGGAATATACGTCACGACGTTGAGATCAAGATCACGAATCAATTTGTTGGCAAACTGATAGGTCGCATCGGTGTTATAGCCTGAATCTACCCACAATACCGTGATGTCAGGGCGCTGCTTGGCAACCAAATGCAAGATCGCTGACTCATAAGGACGGAAGTTGGTGGTGATGATTGGGTTTTTGGCTTGCGTCAATGCCCACTCAACGATTTGCTCAGGTGATTTACCTTGCAAATCTTGGTTTGCTTGGTCGATATCTAGGTTTGGGTGTAATTGGCTCATAATACATTCCTTAATAATTGTTAATATAAAAATAGCGATTTGATAGTGAATAATAAAATCAGTTTTTTGAGAACATCGGTAATGCTGAAGCGTCTCGACCATCATAGCTACTGGCTAGGGCAGTGAAGGCTTGGCTAATATCAGATTTAGCATCATGCTCATTGAGTACAAAGCTGGTCGCACCAGCGCGCAGCAAATAAGCGATTTGATCACGACCAAACGCGCCTGCCATGCGAATATCACCTTCATAACCAAGCTGACGCAGGGTCTGTGCAAAACTAAAACCGCGACCGTCTACAAAACTTGGGACATGAATGACGATCAAGTCTTGCGTCAATAAAAAGTCTTTTACATCAGGCAGATCATCAGCATCGGTGTTGGATGTGATCCACACACCCAATCGGCTGCTGTGCTGCTTGAGGATATCCAATACTTGCTCTAGCAAACCGTTTGCCAGTTTGCCATCAGCATTTAATAAATCTGCTAGTGGGACAAGTACATCAACTTTTTCTTGTTTGTGTAACAGCTCAAGCAAGGTCAGGCTTGATAACGCGATACCGTCAGGCAGCTGCGCTGTCGCTAGCGCTTGCCAAGTATCTTCGCCACTGATGTCTGCGCCATGGCTATCAAGCACATGATGATTAGCCATAGACCTTCTCCTTAAAGGGGGCGATACCAACGCGGTCAATCACGTCACCAAAACCCTCAACATCTTGTTCGTTAGTGCCGCGTATATCGAGATACACATCTAAAATGGTTTGTAGCGTGCTGGCCACATCATCCGCTGGCACCGCTTTTCCTAAGATTTTGCCCAATTTGGCGTCATTACTAGAGTTACCGCCAAGGCTAATCTGATACCAGTGCTCGCCTTTTTTGTCCACACCCAAGATGCCGATATCACCTGTGTGATGATGGGCGCAAGCATTCATGCAGCCTGACATGTTTAGGCGAATATCACCAAGATCATACAAGTAATCTAAATCATCAAACTGCTTTTCGATTTGTTCAGCGATGTTATGCGTCGTTGCATTGGCAAGCGAGCAGTAGTCCCAACCTGGGCAGACAATCATATCCGTTAGGGTGTTGATGTTTGCGCGCGCTAAATGCAATTCTGATAGCTGCTGCCACAATTCATAAAGCTCATTGGTTTGCACATCAGCGAATACCAGATTTTGCTGATACGTACCGCGCAATTCACCAAAGCTATAACGATCAGACAAATCGGCAAGCGCATCCATTTGTGCATCACTCAAGTCACCTGATGGCACATAACGACCGTCCACCAGTCCGGCTTTTAAAGAGATCACGACCGCACGGTAACCGTCCACCTTATGTGCCACGGTGTTTTGCTTATACCAATCAGCGAAATCTTTATTGTCTGCCAATTGTGCTTGCAACTCTGATTGTACTGCGAGCGCATCAAATGACTGATAATCAGGCATGCTGAAATAGCTGGCAGCGGTGTCAAAATTGCCATCCGTCAAGGTCAGCGGACCGTCTTTGGTGTGCGCCTCCCACTCAGCTTCTACCAGTTTGGCAAACTGATCGCCGCCTAAGCTGTCGACCAAAATCTTGATACGGGCTTTGTATTTATTGTCACGACGACCATGCAAGTTATAAACACGCAAAATGGCATCTAGATAACTGAGTAAATGCTCACGAGGTAAGAACTTGCGAATCGTTTTGCCGATAATAGGGGTACGCCCGAGGCCACCACCAACGATCACTTCAAAGCCAAGCTCGCCTGCGTCATTGGTAACGACGTGCAGACCCACATCATGTACTTGCGTTGCCGCACGATCCGCTTCGGTACCGATCACTGCAATTTTAAATTTACGTGGTAAAAAAGCAAACTCAGGATGAAAGGTTGACCACTGACGGATAATCTCACAATAAGGACGTGGATCAGCAATTTCTTCTTTATGGATACCCGCATAAGGATCCGTTGTGGTGTTACGAATACAGTTGCCTGAGGTTTGGATGGCATGCATCTGTACTGAGGCTAATTCAGCCAAAATATCTGGCACATCTTCTAGCTTTGGCCAGTTCAGCTGAATATTGGTACGGGTGGTCATGTGCCCATAGCCTTTATCATACTTGCGAGTAATCTCGGCCAGTTTGCGTAGCTGATAGCTGGCAAGCAAGCCGTAAGGAATGGCGATACGGAGCATAGGCGCATAACGCTGGATATACAAGCCGTTTTGCAATCGCAGTGGTAAGTACTGCTCTTCTGGCAGCTCACCTGCCAAAAACCGCTCGGTTTGGTCGCGAAATTGGGCAACTCGTTCCTCTACCAAAGTCTGGTCAGCGTAATTATATTGATACATGACGTAATCTCAGTTTTGTTTTTAATCTTAAAATCAGCGACGAAAATGATTTGCGTGTGTAATAGGTTTTATTGCCGTTCGCAATGTAAATAATTCAGCTATACATCATATAAGCTTGTACCCAGAAACATAAATTCCTTTCAGACATATCCATATCCAAACACAGCATAAATTTTCATAACGAAAGTTAGGTAGCCTATGCGTATCAAATTTAATGCCCAGTCGCTAGTACGCTACTTATTATCTAGCGACGGCTTTCTTCTCAGTTTTGTACATTTAATCGCTTTTGCATTTTTGCTCATCTCTTCCAACCATTCTTTTTATAAGAGGTTTTAATAACTATATGTCTCAAACTCAAAGCCAAACCCAATCCCAATTCAAATCAAAGCTGGTTCCTCCACACGGTAGTGCAGAGCTTAAGCCACTATTATTAAACGGTGCAGCACGCGATCAAGCATTAGAGCTTGCCAGCACATTACCGACCATCACTCTAAGCTCACGTGAGCGCGGTGATTTAATCATGTTTGGTATCGGTGGTTTTACTCCGTTAAATGGTTTTATGAACCAAGCGGACTGGCAGGGCGTAGTAGACAACATGCGTCTGCAAAGCGGTGAAAACGCTGGCTTGTTTTGGCCAATTCCTATCACTTTGTCTGCGCCAAAAGAAACTGCGGATAGTTTGAGTCAAGGTGACAAAGTAGCATTGGTCGCTCAAGATGGTGAAGTCATGGGTATCTTGACGGTAGAAGAGACTTATACCATCGATAAAGAACATGAGTGTCAGCAAGTATTCACGACCACGGATTCAGAGCATCCGGGCGTACAGCAAGTATTGAGCCAAGAAGCCATCAATATTGCCGGTAGTGTTGAAGTACTTAGCGAAGGTGAGTTCCCAACGTTATATCCAGAAATCTACAAAACGCCAGCAGAAACGCGCGCAATTTTGGATGCTAAAGGCTGGAAAACAGTGGCGGCATTCCAAACGCGTAATCCAATGCACCGCTCACATGAATATCTGGCCAAGATTGCGATTGAAATCTGTGATGGTGTATTGATTCATTCATTATTAGGCGCATTGAAACCTGGCGATATCCCAGCAGAAGTCCGTCAAGAAGCTATTAAAACGTTAATTGATAACTACTTTAGACAAGATACTGTTATCCAAGCAGGCTATCCGTTGGATATGCGCTATGCTGGCCCACGTGAAGCGTTACTACATGCACTATTCCGTCAAAACTATGGCTGTAGCCATCTGATTGTCGGTCGTGACCATGCGGGTGTCGGCGATTACTATGGTGCGTTTGATGCGCAAACGATTTTTGAACATGTTGGTAAAGACGACCTTATCACTCAGCCGCTCAAAATTGGCTGGACGTTCTGGTGTAACGCTTGTAATGCGATGGCCTCTGATAAGACTTGCCCGCATGACGCCTCTGAGCACGTTAAAGTGTCAGGTACTAAGCTGCGTAAAGCACTATCAGAAGACGAAGATGTACCAGATAACTTTAGCCGTCCAGAAGTACTACAAATTTTGCGTGACTACTATGCTGGTATCGCAAAAGAAGAGCGTGCTGAGGTTAAATTAACGGGTGCATCTGCGGTATAAGGGCAGATCATCAGTATAAAAAACTTGTACTAAGCCAGTCGTAAAAAAGGTGTCAGACTTATGGTCTGGCACCTTTCTGTTTTTATCATTATTTTAAAATGAAAAACACGTCCTAACACATGCTAGCGATGACTATTAAATCTCCAAACCTACTGCCAGCTTTTTATATTCTCCAGCAAGTGAGCCACCACCTGAGCAAAAATAGTTCAGTGCATACTTGTCTGGGCTGTCGATGATGAGCTTGTCATCCTTAAATTGAAAAAAAGCCGTACTGTCATTTACTTTTGCCTGAAAAATCGTACCGTGAGCAGTATCTTGGCCCATCAATGTCGCCTTACCATCGAAGTAACAAGTAGGTTTTTTGATATCGCTGCGTGAGCGAACTTTAATGTCAATCTGTCGATCATCATCTGCTCGTACCATCACGCCAACCCAATCATAGCCTTGTGCTCGTTTATCGTAGTCGGCAGTAGCGTAATCCGCTGAAACCTTGTCTGTTGAAAATTTGTCTGCTGAGACATTGTCACCCAAATCATTATTTTGAATAGCTGGCAAAGTAGATGTTGTACTGGCAACTGATTTGACCTTGCTGTGGCTATCGCTGTTCACAGTGGGCGACATACTATTACAGCCTGTTAAAGCAGCTAGGGTAGAGGTCATTATTATCAGCCCTACAATAGAATGAAATTGACGGTATAAAAGAGTCATATAAGGGCCTTTGGTCAAGTAGAAAAGTAAGGTTCGCATAGCATCAGGATAATGAAAGTATCATTAATACAGCAAACTTTATGACGTACAAATAATGGTACAGCCTACCCAAATCATAGTCTACTTAATAAACCTGCCAGCAACTACTCAACCCATTTTATTCTTAACGATGCAAAATAATGCAAAACGATTGCTCCTATCACTTATGCCAACTTCACTAGTCGATAAGCTAATTCGTCACTAAGCGTTTGCTATTTATGCTGCTAGCATAGCTTGCATCATCCCGACAACCGAACTCAAAAGATTGTAGGCCCTGTGATGATGGTCAAGATTTTGACAACACGCTTCTAATACTTTTATCGAGAGCATCATGCAAAAAAAATTCCAACAAATCAGCATTGCTAGCATTCAATCAACTAATAATAAGCCTGTAAAAGCGCGTGTACTTGCCACCAGCGGCATGCTCGCAGCAGCGATGATAATGACAGGCTGCAGTCCAACCGAAGCGACGCAAGATGACGCGGCAAATAGTGCCAGTGGCGGGACGCAAGATGTCAATCTACTCAACGTCTCCTATGATGTGTCGCGCGACTTTTATAAAGACTACAATACTTTATTCAGTACCGACTACCAGAAGAATCACCCAAATAGCAAAGTAAATATCAATCAGTCGCATGGCGGCTCTAGTAAGCAAGCGCTTTCTGTCGCCAACGGTTTGCAAGCGGATGTAGTGACTTTTAACCAAGAGAGCGATATGAATCTATTGGTGGAGAAAGGTTTGGTCGCTGCTGACTGGCAGCAAGCACTACCAAATAATGCCGTGCCGTACACCAGCACCATGGTGCTACTGGTTCGCGCTGGTAATCCAAAAAATATCAAAGACTGGTCAGATTTGGCCCGTAATGATATCGATGTGGTCATCCCAAACCCGAAAACCAGTGGTACAGCGCGTTATGCTTTCTTGGGTGCTTATGGCTACGGCTTGCACCAATTCAAAGAAAGCAGTAATGAAAACCCTGTAAAAACCAATGACTTTATCAAAAAGTTGCTGGCCAATGTCGTCACTTATGACAATGGCGCACGCGCTGCGACGACTAGCTTTACCCAGCGTGGTCTAGGTGATGTGTTGATCACGACTGAAAACGAAGCACATTTGACTGCCCAACAATTTGCAAAGGGTAACGTTGACATCGTATATCCGAGTTATTCGATTACGATTGCCAACCCAGTAGCAGTCGTAACGGCAGTGACTGAAAAATCTGGTAAGACGGAAGCGGCAAATGCTTATCTGAAAGGTTTATGGGATAAGCCTGCCCAAGAGCTCATGGCAAAAATGTACATGCGTCCAAGTGATGAGCAAATCCTAGCTGCTCATAAAGATACCTTGCCTGATATTGAGACGTTTGAACCTGTGGCTGTGTTTGGCTCATGGGCAGATATTATGGATGCTTTCTTTGTCGATGGCGGCCGTTTTGATCAGCTGGCAACCACGAAGTAGTGGTTAATTCTTAGTTTATAGAACTATCTATCTTAGCTGCTTTCAATGAAACGCGGACAAGATAGATAGGGCGCATGTCAGCATTCAAACCATCAATAAACAAACAGTCAGTTATACATATAGATTCTTTTAACAACTTATTGATATATCTGGCTTTGTTTACTGGTTATTCCCTTTTGGCAATAACATACGCATATTCATCATTAAACATAATAAGATGGCGCTGTTAGCATACTTGCATTACACAACAGACATCTTTGAGGTATTTATGACAGACGTAGCTCGTTATCAACAGAAAAGTAAAACTCTTAGTGCCTTGAGTATTGCTGGCGTTGCTTTGACATTGGGTCTAGCTGGTTGTAGCAACAGTGAAACTACTGAGGCCGCAGCTGATGGTTCAGCGACGAATGAAGGGCAAAATATCGAGCTACTTAATGTCTCATACGATGTGGCACGTGATTTCTACAAAGACTACAACCCGTTGTTTGTTGAGCACTACAAAGCTGAGAACCCAAACAGCAATATCTTAATCAAACAATCACATGGCGGCTCAAGTAAGCAAGCATTGTCTGTTGCCAACGGTCTACAAGCCGATGTTGCTACCATGAACCAAGGCTCTGATATTGAGCTGCTTGAGAAAAAAGGCTTGGTTGAGTCAGATTGGGAAAGCAAATTCCCAGACAACGCAGTGCCGTTTACCAGTACGATCGTATTTTTGGTACGTAAAGACAATCCAAAAAACATCAAAGACTGGGAAGATTTGACCAAAGACGGTGTTGAGATTGTCATGGCCAATCCAAAAGTGACAGGTAACGGTCGTTATGCGTTCTTGGGTGCTTATGGTTATGGTCTACATGCTTTTAATGAAGATGAAACAAAAGCTAAAGGCTACGTAAAAGACATGCTAAAAAATGTCAAAGTCTATGAAAACGGCGGACGTGCCGCGACAACGACTTTCGTACAGCGCGGTATTGGTGATGTATTGGTTACTTTTGAAAACGAAGCCAACCTTGCAGCGACTGATTTTGGCGCAGGTCAAGTAGACATCGTTTATCCAAAATACTCAATTAAATCAGAAAGCCCTGTAGCAGTTGTGAAGACGGTAACAGATAAAAAAGGCACTACAGACGCTGCCAAAGCGTACCTTGATTACTTATGGAGTGAGCCTGCTCAGCAGCTAGCGGCCAATCTATATCTACGTCCTAGCGTTAAGAGCGTTCTTGACAAAAACGGTGACAAATTACCGCCAGTTGAGACTTTCCGCCCGAATGATGCCTTTGGTACGTGGGATGAGATCATGAGCACTTACTTCAGCGATGGCGGTGTATTTGACCAATTGGCAATTAACGCGCCTCAGTAATCACTTGCTAAGTACTTAGAGCAGCTACTGCGCTAACCACTGAAACGGATTAATTCAGTTAATCGTATAGTCAGTCATGAAGCACCCCATAAAGGACATGGTCGTACGCACTATGTCCTTTATATCATAAGCCGACCAATAATAATTTTGATAACAATGGTAATAATGGTCTTACAGTGAGCACCCTCGCTAAGTACCATCAGTTAGGCAATAGGACATCACTATGAGTGCAACATCTTCTTCTGCCAGTAAGCCCGGCAATAAAAAAGGTTGGCTGACCCGTTTGCGTCAGCGCAATGTGCTACCCGGGTTCGGTCTGAGCATGGGTATTACTGTCTTTAGCTTGTCGTTATTGGTGGTGCTACCGTTTGCCATGATGGCCTATACCACGACGCAGATGGGTTGGACGGGCTTTTGGGAAACCATTACCCAGCCGCAAGTCACTGCCGCTATCAAGCTGAGCTTATGGATGTCGTTTTTGGCGATGCTGACCAATATGGTATTTGGTACGTTGGTCGCATGGGTACTTGTCCGCTATGAGTTTTGGGGCAAGTCACTGATTAATGCCTTGGTTGATTTACCATTTGCACTACCAACCGCCGTTACAGGTATCTCGCTTGCCACTTTATATGCGCCTAATGGCTTGATCGGTCAATGGTTTGCCAAGTTCGATATTCAGGTTGCCTTTACGCCAATAGGTATTTGGCTAGCTTTAGTGGTCGTCAGCTTTCCGTTTATCGTCCGTGCGGTGCAGCCAGTGCTTGCAGAATTGTCCGTTGAATTCGAAGAAGCGGCGGCGGTATTGGGTGCCAATCGTTTAACGACCTTTCGTAAGGTAATTTTGCCGGAGTTATTGCCAGCCTTGCTGATGGGTGCAGGTATGATGTTTGCTCGTGCCACAGGCGAGTATGGCTCAGTTATCTTTATCGCGGGCAATATTCCGATGCAGTCTGAGATTTTGCCGCTCATCATCATCAGTAAACTTGAGCAATTTGATATTCAAGGGGCTTCTGCGGTTGCACTATTTATGCTACTCATATCATTTGTTATCTTGCTTACCATTAATATCATGCAGTGGAAACTGTCGCGCCGTGTAGGAGCTCGCTAATATGCAAATATCTAATAGCTACGACTACCAAAGCAACGCCGCGACCAAAGATACGCCATGGATACGCCGTACCTTTATTGCCATTGCAGTGTTATTCATGATTGTCATGTTGGTCATTCCATTACTGGCAGTGTTTTACGAAGCCTTTAAAAATGGTTGGCAGTTGTATATTGCTTCATTAGTAGACCCTGAAGCTTTGCAAGCGATCAAACTGACATTGATCACAGCGGCGATTGTCTTACCAATTAATATGGTAATGGGCATCGCAATTGCATGGTTGGTCACGCGCTATCAGTTTAAAGGTAAGCAGCTGGTCACCACTTTACTAGATTTGCCATTTTCGGTATCACCAGTGGTTGCAGGTTTGATGTTTGTGCTGCTGTTTGGACTGAACTCTACTATCGGCGGCTGGCTTGAGAGTATGGGTTTCCAAGTGATATATGCAGTGCCTGGTATCATTTTGGCAACGTTGTTTGTGACCTTTCCTTTTGTTGCACGTGAGCTGATCCCATTGATGCAGACTCAAGGCGACTCTGAAGAGCAAGCAGCGTTAACCTTAGGCGCGACTGGTTGGCAAACATTCTGGCATGTGACACTGCCTAATATCAAATGGGCGCTGCTATATGGTTTGATTTTGACTAATGCGCGCGCGATGGGTGAGTTTGGTGCAGTGAGTGTGGTTTCCGGTCACATTCGCGGCGAGACCAATACCATGCCGCTATTGGTTGAGATTGCCTATAACGATTATAACTTTACCGCTGCATTTGCCTTATCAAGCATATTGGCTGCATTAGCCTTAGTGACGCTACTGATTCAGCAAGTCATGACCAAGATACAAGAGCGTAAATTTGCCAAGTCTGAGCGGCTCGCCAGTGCACCTGAACTGCCAGTGAGTGCTAACGCCACTGCCGTCACTGAATCGACGAGTGCGGACAGTACTGGTAAGGTATAACTGCCATTATCTGATAAATGATGTTAATACTACGGATGCAGTCGCTACTCAGCTACTTGCCACGATACGACAAAAGATATAATAAGAGATACGATTATGAGCATTGAGATTCGCAACGTTAATAAAAAATTCGGCAATTTTACCGCTTTAGACAATATTAACATCACGGTGCCGACTGGCAAACTGACGACGTTACTAGGCCCGTCAGGCTGCGGTAAGACCACTTTGCTACGTATTATCGCGGGTCTGGAATATGCTGACTCAGGACAGGTATTGTTTGATGAGCTGGATGTGACCAATACCCCAGTCCAAAAGCGCCATATTGGCTTTATGTTTCAGCATTATGCGCTGTTTCGCCATAAGAACATCGCGGACAATGTGGCCTTTGGATTGACCTTGTTGCCAAAAAACGAACGCCCGAGCAAAGCTGATATCAATAAGCGTGTGGCAGAGCTCTTAGACCTCGTACAGCTACCACAAGTTGCCAATGCTTATCCACATCAGCTATCAGGTGGTCAGCGCCAACGCATTGCGCTAGCACGTGCACTTGCTGTTAAACCGAAGCTACTGCTGCTAGATGAGCCGTTTGGTGCACTAGATGCCAAAGTCCGTAAAGAGCTGCGCACATGGCTAAAAAACATCCATCACGAGCTTGGTATCACCAGTATCATGGTAACGCATGATCAAGAAGAAGCCCGTGCGGTATCAGATGAGATCGTCGTGATGAATCAGGGCCGAGTAGAGCAGGTAGGCACGTCAGAGGAGTTGATACACCAGCCAGCCAACGCCTTTATCAGCGATTTCTTAGATCTTGTATAAGTATTTGACCTAGCGCAATTTAAGTCAAATTATCAATAGCTGAGCAAAAAAAAGACCTACGAAAGTAGGTCTTTTTTGGTCTGGAGCATTGCTGCAGATTTATTGTCTTAAACGCTTTTTATAAAGCACAGTCAAAGAACCAAAAATCTAAGCGGACACAAGCGGACAATAGTATCTAAGCAAGATCCGATACATCTCTACTAGTGCCGCTAGGAGTGATTTGCTCGTAGGTGATGTCTAAGATATCTTGACACCAATCTGGTAAATCATCAGCGACCTCATACCACATCCAAGTACCATCACGCACACAGCTCAAAATACCCAATTTTTTCAAATGGTTTAGGTGGCGTGATATTGTTGGTTGTGGCTGGTCAAGCATATCTACCAAATCACCCACGCAACGTGCTTCTTTTTTAAAAAGAATTTGAAATATTTTTAGACGTGTCGGATCAGATAGGACTTTGAATAAATCGATAGGTCGTATCGTAAAATTATTATCAGACATAGGAGAATTCCAATGGGCTTCGTTAATAGGGGTTCAATATAACAGCAGTTATCTACAAAATCGATTAAAAAATAAGCAAATTTACAGTTCATCGTCAATTCACTACCTTTGACAATATTCGGTTACACGCACACTTATATCCGCTTACATAAATGAAATGCCTGTAATACAAGGATACTGTCTCAACGAATAAATATATCGAATGTGATTGAAAATGATAATAATTATCGTTATTATACTGCAAGCGATAAACGTGATTTCAACGACTAAGTTTTCATTGCTAAAAAACAGTAAATTATCCTTTTATCAATGACACTTATCACAAAGGTTTTTATATAAGTGTCGTATGCTGTCATTATCGAATAGTGGTATTCCGAGGAGCCAATCCATGTACGTATGTATCTGCAACAACGTAAAAGAAAAGCAAATCAAAGCAGCTATTGCTGCAGGTGTTGATACGCTCGATGGTCTAAAAGATACGCTCGATGTAGCAACGTGCTGTGGCTGTTGTGAGCCGATGGTCAATGACTACCTAGACGAACACCATGCAAAACTCGACAATCTAGCATACGCTGTTTAAATATTATCAATTATATACCTTGTAATATAATACGATAAAATATATTCAATATTCTGCATCTAACTTTATTATACCTAAAGGGTCGGGTGCAAGCGTCCATATAATCTCACTCAAACGCCAACATGTTACATAACACATATCAATACTAGTTGTAGCTAATTATGATTCTCAATTAGCATCTTATTCTTAGTTCATAACGTTACACCCTATACTGCGCCTGTATGCTACTATATTTACCTAAGATTAGAAGCCATTTTATTGATTTTGATTTTACTGATCAGTTTGCCAATTATGCTATCCTTATATAATAAATTGTGGATATATGGTGATCGGTAAAAATAAATAGGGGAGTACGCGTTATGATAGGTAGCCAGAAAGTCATTGATTATTTGAATTTCTTACTAGGTGGTGAGCTTGCCGCTCGTGACCAATATTTTATCCATTCAGAGATGTATGCTGAGTGGCACTATGGCAAGTTATACGACCGTATCCATCATGAAATGGAAGACGAAACGCTACACGCACAGAATATCATTCGCCGTATCTTGATGTTGAGTGGCACGCCAAAGATGTCTGTCGATGCTATCCATATTGGTGCGACTGTCCCTGAGATGTTGCAGTTTGACCTAGATTTAGAGTATCAAGTACAAAAGCATCTAAAAGAAGGTATTGCACTTTGCGAAGCAGAGCATGACTATGTCACGCGTGAGATGTTGGTCGAGCAACTGAAAGACACCGAAGAAGATCATGCGCATTGGCTTGAGCAGCAGCTCCGTCTCATCGACATGATTGGTCTACCGAATTACCTACAAAGCCAAATGGCTGAAGTCACTCCTAATATTGTCTGATATCATCCTACGTATGAATAGCATTCACAGTATTTAGCATAAATAACAGAGATTAAGGGAGAAAGGTAATGACAGGGGATAAAGAAGTTATTCGCGCGTTAAATAAAGTACTTGGGCAGTCACTGATTGCCATCAACCAGTATTTTTTGCATGCACGTATTGCACGTCATTGGGGGCTAGAAGCGCTTAATGACTCATTATATAAGCAATCTATTGCTGAGATGAAATGGTCAGACGACCTGATCGCTCGTATTTTACTGTTGGGCGGCTTGCCAAACTTGCAGGAACTGGGCAAGGTATTGGTTGGCGAAGATGTACCAGAAATCATTGAGTGCAATCTACGTCTTGAGAGACAAAAGTTCGATATTATTACTGATGCCGTCACTTTATGTGAGACAAAGTCTGACTATGTCTCTCGCCAGCTATTAGTCACGCTAAAAGATGGTAATGAAGAGTATGAAGATTGGTTAGAGACGCAGCAGGACTTGATTGAAAGTATTGGTGTAGAGCGCTACATCCAATCACAGATGAATGATGATGACGCATAATAGTACTTATTATTGAGGTAAGTCGTAATAAAAAAGCCAGTATAAGATTGATAACACAATCGTATACTGGCTTTTTTCTGTCTATAGATAAGCTATCTTAAACGTTTCGGATATACAGAATAGAGATGTGTCGTATGTAAAGTCTCACTCACTAGAAAGCTTGTCTTGATTGAAGACACGCCCTAGTATAAACCGCGGCCATCTTCAGGTTTTAGACGTAAGAAATACAGCCCCGAGAGAATGGTCAAAATGCCCAATATCCAATAAGTGGTTTGGAACGCCACTAGTGTATCCATCTGTAGACGCTCACGTAGTAGATTCAACACAGCAGCACCGAACGCAATACCAAAGCTAATCGCTAATTGCTGATTGACCGCCATTAAGCTATTACCGCTACTAGTCTGTGTGCCCTGTAAATCGCCAATCGTAATCGTATTCATCGCACTAAACTGCATAGAGTTGCAGGCACCCATGATGGTCAAGATAGGTATAAACCATAGCCACTGCGACGCATCGTTAAACTGCGCTAGTACAATGATAAGCGAACCCATAAACAAGGTATTGTAGACCAGTACTTTACGATAGCTAAACCGTTGAATAATCTTGCTAACCCAAGGTTTGATACCTATAGCACCCACCGCAATTGGGGCAAGTAGCCAACCTGCCTGCGAAGGTGAGTACTCAAATACCACCTGTAGTAATAAGGGCAGCAAAAATGGCACTGCACTGATACCAAGCCGCGTAAACAAATTGCCTGTAATACCGATTCGAAAGGTGCGAATATCAAACAAGCTCAGTGGAAACAGGGGAGCTGCTCGCCGTTTGGCATGCCAGATGTACGCACCGATCAATAGACTTGCGCCTAACCCGAGTAATAGCCCATAAACCCCGCGACCAGTCTGTGAACCAAACTCGACAGCCAGTGTGAATCCGCAAGCAGCAGCGGCAAACAATACAAACCCTGTCCAGTCAAGACGCTTAGTGTCTTCAAATAGCGCTGGCACCAGTTTTTTGCCCATGATAAAACCTGCCACGCCCATCGGTATATTGATCAAGAATATCCAATGCCAGCTGGCATACTGCACGATATAGCCGCCCAATACCGGACCGACTAGTGGTGCAACCAATGCTGGTATCACAGCGAAATTCATCACAGTGAGTAGCTTATTGCGCGGATAAGACTTGACCAATATCAAACGAGCGACAGGCGTCATCATGGCACCGCCGATACCCTGTACCACGCGTGAAGCAACCAAAAAATCTAGTGTTTGCGACGCCGCACACAGTAATGAGCCAACACAAAAAATGATGACCGCTGATAAAAATACGCGGCGTGTGCCATATTTATCCGCTAAAAAACCACTGATAGGGATAAAGATCGCTAGGGTCAATGCATAGCTAATGACTGCCCACTGCATCTTTAGTGGCGACTCACCCAGTGCTTGCGCCATTTGCGGTAAGGACGTGTTCAAAATAGTAGCGTCTAAAATTTGCATAAATAGCGCTACCGCTAGTACATAAGGCAGGTATTTATCTTGAGTCGGGGTGAGCGTTACCATGTGAGTCCCATTGAACGTCTCGTTATGAATTAAGAAAATAGCGGATTTGCGAGCAGATCACTATGCAAGCTGAGTAGTATAAGAAAGCCTGGCTCATAATAAAAGTGACTCAAAGTAACTGATATAAGATAACTTATATAAGAGCAACGATGCGAAGGGTAGCTAATAAAAAGGCAAAGAGGCGAAATAAGACAAAGAAATTGCTCAGTGCTAATAGCGTACCTATCTTTATTTTAGCAGTAGAAACACAACATTGATTACAAGAGAGGACTGAACCGCCCCGGGATTGTCGGAGACTCAATTTTCTGAGAGAATATGACAATGAAAACACGAAATTATACCCCTGAAATGAAAGAGAGCGCCGTCCGTATGCTGATTGCAGCTAAAGACGATTACCCATCCACCTGGTCAGCCATCAAAGCCATAGCGCCAAAGATAGGTTGCACGCCTGAGACCCTACGATCATGGCATAAAAAGCACATTGATAAAACCATTCCTGCAAACATTCAAGCTCAAAGCCAAGCGGAGCGTATCAAAGAGCTTGAACGTGAGAACAGAGAGTTAAAGCAAGCCAATGAGATTATAAAGAAAGCTGCAGCTTTTTTCGCCCAGGCGGAGCTCGACCGCAAACCCAAGTAATGGTTGATTTTATTGAAGATCATAAACAACAATATGGAGTCGAGCCAATCTGTAGAGTATTACCGATTGCTCCATCCACATACTATCGTGCTAAAGAACTAGAAGAAAATCCTGAAAAGCGTTCACAGCGTAGTCAGCATGACGATTTCTACCTTAATGAGATTAAACGTATCTGGAAGAACAGCAAATGCCGATACGGTGCTCGTAAAGTTTGGCAACAGTTGAAAGCAGAGGGTATACATCCTGCACGCTGCACTATAGAGCGGTTAATGCGTCAGCATGGTATGCAAGGTGTTTGGCGAGGTAAAGGTAAGATAACGACTAAGTCTCGTGATGATCAAAAGCGTGCTGATGATTTAGTTAATCGTAACTTTAACGCCCATCGCCCTAACCAACTATGGGTAGCTGATTTTACCTATATAAAGACATTGAGTGGTTGGGTATATACTGCTTTTATCATTGATGTGTTTGCTCGCGCTATCGTTGGTTGGAAAGTATCAGATCGTATGAACACGGATATGGTGATGGCAGCGTTAAATCAAGCCATTGCAGACAGAAATAACCCAAAAGATGTGATTCATCATAGTGATCGCGGCGTTCAGTACTTATCCATTCGCTATATTGATAAGATGGCTGATTCTGGCGTTATTGCATCTGTTGGTACAACCGGTGATTCATACGATAATGCATTGGCTGAAACGGTTAACGGGCTTTATAAAACAGAGGTGATTGAATATTTAAAACAGCAGTGGCAAGGTGTGAATGATGTTGAATTAGCAACCCTTGAATGGGTCGATTGGTTTAACAAAACTCGCATTCATAGTACGATTGGTTATGTGTCGCCTTTTGAGTTTGAGAGACGATACTATGATAGTCTTACTGAGTCAGACAAAGCTGCCTGACTCAAGCAATCCACTCTCCGATATAGTCGGGGCGGTTCAGACTTTAATATCGTTATGAGTTCTCGTTATAGTAAACCTTCGCGGCAGTCATAAATACAAACCGAGGATAAATTATGAGTCAAGATAATAATAAATACGTACCACCAAAAGTTTGGACGCAAGATAAAGACAACGGCGGTAAGTTTGCTAGTATTAATAGTCCAACGTCTGGAGCTCGCTATGATAAAGAGCTGCCCGTTGGTGATGCTCCGTTACAGCTGTACTCGTTAAATACACCAAATGGTGTCAAGGTAAACATACTATTAGAAGAGCTGGCAGAGCTTGGTATTGATGGGGCAGCATATGATGCCTATAAAATCGATATTTCTAAAGGTGAGCAGTTTGGCTCAGGGTTCGTAGAGATAAACCCTAATTCAAAGATTCCAGCTTTGGTCGATCATTCTACTGATACAGCAGAGGGGCCGATAGCACTGTTTGAGTCGGGCGCAATCTTAATGTATCTAGCAGAAAAGTTTGATAAGTTTCTGCCACTGACTACTGGCAAAGCGCGAGCATATTGTCTGTCTTGGATTATGTGGCAAATGGGTAGCGCGCCTTTCTTAGGTGGCGGCTTTGGGCACTTTTATGCGTATGCGCCTGAACCTCTAGAGTATCCAATCAACCGCTATACGATGGAAACCAAGCGTCAGCTTGATGTATTAGACACGCATCTAAAAGATAATGAGTACTTATGCGGCAATGATGAATCTGATTACAACATTGCGGATATGATTGTCTGGTCTTGGTATGGCCAGTTGGCACTAGGTAAGCTCTATGACGCAGCAGAATTTTTACAAGTAGAAGACTATAAACACTTGCAGCGTTGGGCTAAGAAAATCGCTGAACGTCCTGCGGTTAAACGTGCAGTAGCGCTAGAGCTAAAACCAATCGACTAAACTAAGTACTCAATACAGTTTAGATCTAACAGTACATTTTAAGCATAAATAAACCTTAAACACAGCAGCAAGGCTGATAAGCAAATAGCTTATCAGCCTTTTTACTTATATTCATAAAAATGAATATAATGTATGCTAGGCCTTCCCTTTGTCTTTACACAATGATACATTAGTACAACAGATAGAAACACTAGTGCGTTAAGATAGCCGAGCACCATTACAATAGACAGGTGTTTATACTTCTTCTACTGAAAGGTGATGATTATGAAAGACAATAATTATATAAACGATATGTCGCTATCAAGAGGCGCTGATTTAACTGGTGTTAGTAGGTCAGGCATTATCTATGACGATAATAAGTATGATGACAATAGCTATAAAAACAGTGCCCAGTCTAATAAAAATCCCAAAAACATCACTGTAGAGTATTATTCAGAAAACATACCTAAAAAAATAAAAGAACAATCCACCTATATGATAAAAAATAAAATATTACTGCCTGTACTTGCAGCGCTTAGTACCGCTTTATTTAGTACCACCAGTATGGCCAATACATCGACTGAGTTTACTAGTCAAGACTGGCAAGTCGCTTGTGATAATACGCGTACGTGCCGGCTGGCAGGGTATCAAGCAGAGAATAACAGTGAGTTTCCGGTTTCTATATTGCTCGTACGCCGTGCAGGTGCAAATGCTGGCGTGGATGGTAAAGTAAAGCTTGGCGGAGCAAAGGACAGCTCGTCTAAAGCCTTAATGCAGCTTGGTAATCGTCATCGCATCTCGTTGTTTATTAATGACAAGGATTATGGTGAGACGAAGCCATATTCAGCCGCTGCAGGTAACGCTGAGCTTACTCAAGCGCAAGTAACTGCACTGTTAGAGGCGTTGACCAAATCTAGCAAGATTACGTTGGCCTTGCGCAATTCACGTTGGCAGCTCTCTGACAAAGGTGCTAGCGCTGCCATGCTAAAAGCCGATGAGTTCCAAGGTCGCGTTGGTACATCCAGTGCTTTTATTAAAAATGACGATGCTGTTAAATCTAGTGGCGGTATATTACCTCCCAAAGCAGCGCCAGTACTGCGGTTCGTTGTGCCAAGTGCCAAAGCGGACGATGGTAATGACAAAAAGTTTGTGATGAGGTCCTCTCAGTTGGCATCGTTGGTAAAAGGCACAATGAAAGATGCAGACAGCGTTTGTCCCAATCTTTCAGACAAATCACCTTGGCGTATCAGTCGTCTAAATGGCTCTCAGCTGTTGGCACAGCATGAGTGCTGGACAGGCGCTTATAACGCTGGAGCAGGGGTTTGGGTGATCAATGATAGTAAACCTTATAAGCCAACGTTGGTAACGACCAATGCTACTGGCTACGATAAAGGTAAGCTTACCTCTGTACAAAAAGGGCGCGGCATCGGTGATTGCATGAGCAAAACCGATTGGCTATGGACGGGCCGTGCATTTGAAAAAAGTCATGAAAGCACCACTGGACTTTGCCGCTTAATCGAGGCGGGCGGGGCATGGCAGCTACCTACCTATGTCACAGAAGTCAAAGTAGTACGATAGATAAATAGTGAGTAGCTCATTTGCTTTAGTTATTCAATTCTGCTGTAGTTATTAAATAAACTACCTAAATTTGTTTATTATCAACACTGTTAGTGCTTATTTACTCAGTAATTGAAGAAATAGGTACATATATTTTTTTATTGTGCTATACTGCGTCGCCACGTTAGCTTAGGCTTTCGTGAATTATGAGATTGATAACATCGCCTGCGATTTTGGGTCTAGGATGACCATAAGTAATTGTTGCCGATGATTTTGTGTACTTAAATAACCTTTTAAAAATATCAGTTATTTTTGACTCATATCTTATCTACTGGCCTATAACTAGGGTCTAGATTGGTTGCTGTTTGCCTTTATCTGCTTTGGACAAAGCATTGATAATGAGCGTATATCAAGCAAGGATAAGACACTCGGCACTACCACCAAAATACGTCAGACAGCACGAACGCATTTATTATAAAGACGCTAAGCTCTATTGGCTTGGTTTCTAATTATCGACAATTTTATATTGCTCGGTAATGCTAATAAGAGCAGCGTGGTGAACGGTTATCAGTGGTATGCATCAAGTTTGCTGAATTTACAGCAACTTATACTTACCAAGGATTCTTATGACTGACATCTTATCTGCAATCGCCGCTGAAAACGGCATCATCGAAAGCACTGACACTCCAAATACTGATAATAATACTCAAGCGGCTGCTACTGACGCCACTGAAGAAAACAAAATCACCTTTACTGATCTTGGCATTGCTAAGCCAATTCTTACTGCGCTTGATCGCAGTGGCTATACCAATCCAACCCCTATTCAAGAACAAGCCATTCCTTTTGCTCTAGCAGGTCGTGACCTTTTATTGTCAGCGCAAACGGGTAGTGGTAAAACAGCGGCTTTCGTTATCCCTGTACTTGACCGTTTGAGCCGTGCCACTAGCTTTGACAAACTAACCAAAGCACTTATCCTAACGCCAACGCGTGAACTTGCTCAGCAAGTACATGACAGCGTTCGCACTTATTCTAAAGATATGCGCGGTCTATTTTGTGTACCACTAGTTGGCGGCGCACCATACAACGGTCAGATCACTGCTTTGAAAAAGGGCGTTCAAGTAATCGTTGCAACTCCTGGTCGTCTACTTGACCATATCAATGCAGGTCGCGTTGATTTGTCAAACCTAGAAGTATTGGTACTTGACGAAGCTGACCGTATGCTAGACATGGGTTTTGCTGATGACATCAGTGACATCCTTCGTGCAGCGCCAATCGATCGTCAAACGATCATGTGTTCAGCAACTTGGGATGGCCCAGTAGGTAAAATCGCTGCCAGCTTCACTAAGAACCCTGAGCGCGTATCAATCAAAGTAGAATCTGCACACATCGAAGAAAAAGTGTACTACTGTGATGATTTTGATCACAAAAACCGTTTACTTGATAAAATCGTTTGCCAGCAAGATATGGAACAAACCATTATCTTTGCTGCTACCAAACGTAGCACTGAAAAACTGGCTAAGCAGCTACAAGAAGCGGGCCATAAAGCAAGCTTCCTACATGGTGACTTGCCACAGAGCAAGCGTAACCGTATCGTTCAAGACTTGCGTAATGGTAAAGTAAAAATCCTAGTAGCGACTGACGTTGCTGCTCGTGGTCTAGATATCCCAGCTATCTCGCACGTTATCAACTATGACTTGCCGCGTCAGACTGAAGATTACGTCCATCGTATCGGTCGTTGTGGTCGTGCTGGTCGTACTGGTGTTGCTATCAGCCTATGTAGCATGGATGATCGTCCACAGCTTAACGCTATCAACCGTTATCTAGATCGCAAAATGGAAGTATGTATCATCGAAGGTATGGAGCCTAAGAAAACTTACGTACCTAGCGAAAACAAAGGTAATGGTCGTGGCCGTGGTCGTGGTCGTTCTAACGGCGGTGGCGGTCAAGGCCGTGGTCGTTCAGGCGGTGGCTATGCTGGTAAATCTAGCGGTGGTGGTCAAGGTCGTGGTCGTTCAAGCGACAGCGCTCCAACTGGTCAACGCGCTAGCAATGACAGCGGTTATCAAGGTAAGCCACGTGACACGTCAGGCAAACCAAATGAGCGTTCAGGTGGCAAGCCGTATCAAGGCAAGCGCACTGGTGGCCCAAGCCGCGGTGATAGCAATGGCGTTCCACGTGGTGAGCGTGCTGCAACTGGTCGCGGTCGTCCAAGCGGCAGCCAAGGTCGTCCAGCTGGTCGTTCTGACAGCCGTGGCCAAGGTCGTCCAAACGGCGGCAACCGTGGTAACAACTCGTAATACAGCTATATTTGACGATTAAAATCATTGATTCATTAATCGTCTAAAGATAGCATTGAAAAAGCCAGATACTTGTTATCTGGCTTTTTTGTGTTTACCTGTTTTATATTGCGCCATGATTACTTTATGCCCTTACTTGCCTAACCGTTACCTTGCTATTTATTCCGTCAAATACTACTCGGCAAATCCTAGCTAATAGTCGATGGCTGCTTGCAGGAGTTTTTTGCCTTGTCTATACTGATTTACTTTTGCCCGTTGTAACTCTTGGAGCGCCTTGATGCCTGCCACCTCAAACTTAGCAATTGATAATTTGCCATTAGCCTTTGGCATCATCATGGCCATTATTGGTCTGGTTTTTTATACCCAAGGCTTACCGGGTAAATTTTGGCGTCGATTTTATGCCATATTGCCTGGTATTGTGCTTTGCTGCTTTATACCAGCTACTCTAAATAGCTTAGGCGTGTTTGCCGATGGTATTGGTTCGCAGATTTATGGTTTTACTGCCACTTACTTACTGCCAGCAAGTTTGCTGTTGATGACCTTGTCCATGGATGTGCCTAAAATACTGGGCTTAGGCTGGAAAGCAATCGCGATGTTTTTTGCTGCCAGTATTGCTATCGTCATCAGTGGCCCGATCAGTTTGGGAGTCGCTAAGTGGATATCGCCTGCGATGTTTACCGATGATACGTTATGGCGTGGGTTCTCGGCCGTAGCGGGCAGTTGGATCGGCGGCGCAGCCAACCAAGCGGCAATGAAGGAGCTATTTGGGGTCAGTGATGATTTGTTTGGTATGATGATTTTGGTCGATACCACCAATGCCTCATTGTGGCTGCTGGCTATTTTGGTCATGGCAAAACATAGCGACAAGATAGACCGCTTTTTGCGAGCTGATACGAGTAGTATTGATAAAGTAGTCAAAGCAGTCGAGAGCTATGAGCGTGATCATGCCCGCCCAGCAACCATCAATGATTTGATGGTGATGTTTGGCTTATGCTTTGCGATGGTCGGAGTGGCGCACTTTGTCGGTGGCCAGATTGCAGAGTTCTTTGCGCCTTATAGTTGGGCCGTTCAATATAGCTTTGCCAGCTCGTTCTTTTGGATGGTGGTAATTATTACGGTAATAGGTGTTATATTTTCGTTTACTAAGATACGTAGGTTAGATCATGTTGGCGCATCAAAAATCGGCACGGTATTTATCTTTGTATTAATCGCTGCGATCGGTATGCAAATCAATCTGGCTGGAATCGTCTCACAGTGGCGACTATTGCTTATCGGTTTACTATGGATGAGCATCCATGTCGTTATCATATTTGCCGTTGCTAGAATCATTCGAGCACCGTTCTTCTTTTTGGCAGTTGGCTCTAATGCCAATACGGGCGGTGCTTCTTCTGCACCGATTGTCGCCACAGCTTTTCATCCATCGCTAGCGCCTGTTGGCGTGTTCTTGGGTATTTTAGGTTACGCAGTAGGGACATTTGGTGGTTATATCAGCACCCAATTGATGCGCTTGGTTGTGTCTTAATGTCTAAATTTTCAGTTCTTGCTAAACAAAACCCGCCTTGATGCGGGTTTTTTATTATTAATGATTGGGTGACTTGAGTTATCGTTTTGTCTATCTATGCTATTGATATGTAAGCCTAGCCATGGCCACACATGAGTACGTGTTAACCTTTCTGCTAATTAAATAAAGACAACTAATCAAGTAAAGAAAACTAAGCACGTTAGGAATAAACAACGATTCGATAGGAACAATAACGCTATGGCAAATTCAGAAAAATTAGAAGAAAAAACAAGTAAAACAAGCACAGTGAGAAATACCCTTTATAACCCTGACCAAGATAATATTCAGGTCAGAGGTGCGCGCGTACACAATTTGAAGAACGTTGATGTTGACTTACCTCGTAATGCCTTGGTGGTCTTTACTGGTATCTCAGGCTCAGGCAAGTCGTCATTAGCATTCGGTACACTATTTGCCGAGTCACAACGCCGTTATCTTGATTCTGTATCGCCTTATGCCAGACGACTCATTGATCAGGTCGATGAGCCAGACGTTGATTCTATAGAAGGGTTACCACCAGCAGTCGCTTTACAGCAGAAGCGAGGTACGCCTTCAGTGCGCTCGTCTGTGGGTAGCGTTACGACGATATCCAATGGCCTGCGCATGCTGTACTCACGAGCAGGAGAATATCCGGCAGATCAAGGAATACTATATGCCGATGCATTCTCTCCCAATACGCCAGATGGTGCTTGCCCAACTTGTTCAGGTATTGGCCGCGTATTTGAGGTCACTGAAGAGTTGCTGGTGCCAGACAATACCAAGACCATCCGTGAGCGTGCGATTGCAGCATGGCCACCAGCGTGGCAAGGTCAAAACCTTAGTCGTATATTGACCACATTGGGTTTCGATATTGATAAACCATGGCATACATTGCCGAAAAAGACGCGTGATTGGATCTTGTTTACGGATGATACGCCAACAGTGCCTGTCTATCCTGAATACAATATTGAACAAACGCGTGATGCGATCAAAAAGGGCGAAAAGCCAAACTACATGGGTACTTTTACCAGTGCTAAAAATTTCATTTTGCACTCTTTTGCCACCACTCAGAGCCCGCGAACTAAAAAACGCGTCTCGCAGTTTATGCAGATATCTGAGTGCCCTGAATGTCACGGCAAAAAATTAAAGAAAGAATCGCTATCGGTTAAGTTTGCCGGACTCGATATCGGTGAACTGTCACAGCTAACGCTAACTGAAATGGCGGAAAAATTAAAGGCAACTGCTCGTACCAAGGTAGCTAATGAGACACCAAACCGTGAAAAAGCCATCGTTGCCCAGCGTATCGCCAGTGATATTCTCTCTCGTGTTGAAGCGCTGACAAGGTTAGGGTTAGGCTATCTCTCGCTTGAGCGTACCACACCGACACTCTCTCCTGGTGAGCTACAGCGGTTGCGCTTAGCTACTCAAATTCGCTCGCAGCTGTTTGGCGTGGTCTATGTCCTTGATGAGCCATCAGCAGGTCTGCATCCCGCTGATACTCAAGCATTACTAGGTGCATTGGATGAGCTAATCGCAGCTGGGAATTCAGTGTTTGTTGTTGAGCATGATGTGAGTGTCATTAGGCATGCTGATTGGATAGTCGATGTTGGGCCAAAGGCGGGCACGCATGGCGGCGAGATTGTCTATAGTGGCCCTATAGATGGACTTCGTGAGATTGAACAGTCGCATACTAGCCAATATCTCTTTGCCAATGCTACGTCTCACGCTCAGTCAAAATCTAGTACAAGGCAGCCGACAGAGTGGCTTAAGCTTGCTAACATCGAGCGAAATAACATCACAGGATTAAACGTTGAGTTTCCGCTTGGGGTCATGACCAGTGTCACAGGGGTCTCGGGCTCAGGCAAATCAAGTCTCGTCAGCCAAGCATTGGTAGAGCTTATCAATGAAGCGTTGGGGCAGAAGACAGTCACAGAAGCGCCTGTTGGGGAAGCGGATTTACTTGAGCAGGAGCTTGAGTCAGTAACTGGCGGTGAAATCATCGCTGGCATGGAGCACGTCCGTCGCCTTATTAATATCAATCAAAAAGCAATTGGTCGTACACCGCGCTCTAATTTGGCAACCTATACGGGTTTGTTTGACGATGTGCGGAAGATTTTTGCGGCGACTAAGCAAGCAAAATCTCATGGCTATGATGCAGGCAGGTTCTCGTTTAATACGACCAAAGGTCGCTGCCCAAATTGCGAAGGCTTAGGGTTTGTCAGTGTTGAGCTGTTATTTCTGCCAAGCGTCTATGCGCCTTGTCAGGTTTGTCATGGTCAACGCTATGACGAAGAAACGCTAGCAATCACTTATCGAGATAAAAATATCGCTGAAGTATTAAACTTAACAGTTGAAAAGGCTCACGAATTTTTTGCTGATGAGGCACCTATTTTGCGTGCATTAGAGGCGTTGCTACAAGTTGGACTTGGTTACTTACGTCTGGGTCAGCCTGCCACTGAGTTATCAGGCGGTGAAGCACAGCGTATTAAACTTGCCACCGAGCTGCAACGCACGCAGCGAGGCGACACGCTATACATATTGGATGAACCAACCACTGGCCTACACCCTGCTGACGTGTCTATGCTTATGACGCAGCTGAACGGTCTCGTCGATGCGGGCAATACCGTCATCATGGTTGAGCATGATATGCAGGTGGCGAGCAATAGTGACTGGATTATAGATATTGGGCCAGGGGCGGGCGATGCGGGTGGGGTTATTGTCGCACAAGGTACGCCATATGACGTTGCCCAATCAAAAGACAGTCGTACTGCAGCGTTCTTATCGGTTTAATTAAAATATAGTTCCGAGCTAACATGCTTTACTTGAATGAGTATTAGAAATAGGATTTTCTAATACTCATTTTTTATAAATATAAATAAATGTCTATACAGGTGTCTCTTGCTGTACTTGCAAACGCTCAATTCTAGCTAAATAACTGTGTCCTAGCTCTGGCTCTGCCGAGGCTATCCAAGCGGCGTATCCTGACAGCGTATTTAAAGTCTCATCTGCGCGTAATTTGCCGTCTGTCTCTAGGTTATGGACGGCCGCACGCAACATGCGCTTAATCTGACGAGATACCCTAGGTATGCCTTGTCCATTGACCACCATGCCTGTCACTTGTTGCTGATTGCCTTTACGAATCACACGTGTCTTATCGTTATTTAACGCAAAACCTTCTTCGCGTAATATCTTATGGACTGAGCCGAGCAGTTGCCCGATTAGCCTGTTGTGCTGCGCATCGGCTTGTTTCTTTGCGGTGCTGGTCGTGGCTTTAATCGTTGTTTTAGCCTTCGATTTGGGTTTGATGTCTTCAATAGCAGGAACACTAAAGGTCAAGTCATCGGCGTAACGACTATAACGTAGCCCCAATTTTTCTGCTAACCCTGTCAAGCGGTGGTCCAGATTTAAGCAAACAATGTTCGTTAATGCCGGACTGGTAGGCGCGCCTTGCGGTAAAGCTCTATCGCCCAATGACACATAGTAGGTAACGCCATCTTGCTGTACCACTTGCCTAGGGGACTCCGTACAGAGTAATGCTAGTAATGTCGAAATTTGCTCTGGGTAGCCAGCATGACGAAAGACCCCTTTGACACGGCGCCAGCTCACGCTAGGAAAGAAATCTTTGACATCTAGCTTAATAAGCAGCTCACTATTGCTATGTACTGCCGCGTTGGTCACGATGGATTTTCCGCGTACAAAGCCATGGGCGGCACCATGCGTCGTTAAGTTATTCAAAATATTGTGCAAAATCCAGCGTTGTACAAACTTCAAACGTGGTATCGGCGACCATATTTGACGTGCTGTCCCATTGCGTTTGGCAATAGTAAAATGCGAATAAGACAGATTGGTGGCAACTTCTCTTTGATAGCACAATCCTTTTAACTGCGGAATGGAAAGGTTAACCGCTTCTGCTAACTCATTATGTTTACGCAGCAGTGGCAGCTTGTTTTCAATCAGCCGATTGGCCGCGTCTTTTACGTCCCACTTATCGATACTGGTATCGTCCGTCCAATATACATGACGACCAAGGTAAACCATGTGATGCGCTTTGTATGCTTGCCAAGCAGCTTTTTTGAGACTTTTTTCTTCAGCTGCTTCCTTTTTTAAGGCTTTTTTATAGCGATCCCGTTCTTTTGGGCTCATGTTATCGACAGGTTGACGCTCGACCATAAAGCCTTGACTGACCAGCTGCTGCTGAACATATTGGTAACGTCCGCCTGCTAGCTCAATATCTTGCCATAGTTGCTGCCACTGACGCTCAAAAGGAGTGGGTACTGGCTCAGGGCTGATGTAATCGTTATTGTTGGCTGTGTGTGTGGTCATACCTTACATCCCTTGGTTTTCGATAAAGCCTTTGGCTTCAAATCTGGCAATATGTTGTAAAAAAGCGGCTTTGGCTTGGGCAGGCTGATTGAACACCAGCTGCTGGCGCGTATCCTTGTCACCTATTGTTTGTTCAATGGTAATCTTCTTATGGGCAATGGTGATGTAAACATAAGCAATAGCGGTCTCTTGTGCGGTTAACGCTTGTGTCTTATCGCTTGTAGTCGCGTGTATCTGAGCAGCTGGTTGGGCTAAGACCGTTAAATCAAGCGTCGGTGCAGAAGGTAATGTCATCAACGAGCTATTGGATGCTACTTGTACGCTTTCTTTTTTATTCTTAGGCTGATTAAAGCGCTTACTCGGTACGCGTTTACTCAAGACACGAGTGTCATGCCAGCTGTCATTGCCGGTGTTATTTGGGTCGTATTGATTATATCTAAGTCGTAGCGCAATAAGATGCGCGCACACACCATGAGTGAGACGATGTTGCAAGTACTGCGGACAGCTGCATTCCGCCTTAGTGACTAGCCCTTCATCGCCTAATTGCAACTGGCTGTGATAAGTGCGTCTGTCTTCTTCGACATGAATATCTGCACGAATGGTAATACCTTTGACAGCGACTGTCTCAACAGAGAATTTCTGCACGGCATCCGTACGGCTCATCAAATCAAAAGCCTGCTTTTCTGCCTCATTGTGATAAGCGAACTGTGCCATATCAAGCGGCACTTGGCTCAAAGGTCTGTAGTGATACAGCTGCGTCGCCATCTCATAGCGAATTAAGCCTTGCTGAGTACCTGACAGTAACCATTGCTGGATTTGTTGGCGAGAAACAGGCACAGACGTTAATGAAACATCTGCTGATAACGACTTTACCAAACCTTTCAAAGTACTAGGAGTATTTGCCAGTGTCTTAATTAATACAGACAAGCCATTATGCTCATCGTTACTATCATTATTGCTGTCATCTAAGGTTGCTTTACTACTGTCTGACAAGCTTTCATTGGTAGCCAATGTATTATGCTGTGGGCGCTTGGGTAGTAACAAGTCAAAGTTTAATGACTGTGACCAGTTGGCTTGGCTAAAGCCTGTCATAGCAAAGGTAAAATGAAAGCCTTTGCCTTTTAGTGTCCAGTAGCTTGGCATGCCTTGACCCAGTAGCGATACCGAAATGCTGTCAGTATGTGGCAACAGGCGTTTCAATAGACTCAGACGACGGCGACCCCATAAGCGAATGAGCTTTGCTTGTTTCCCTTGATAGGGCTTTTGCTGTTGGCTGACTTGGCTTGTGACAGTGATGTCAAAAGGCTCTAATATAATCACCGGCAGCTGCTGAGGTCTAAGCTCAATCAGCAGTCCGCGGCGCTTGCCTTTGATATCAGCATGCATACGCAGCTCAAACAGCACGTTATACAGTGCGATTGGATCAAGATAGATGGTGTCTTGCGGTAATTGACCTGCAGACTGTACTTGCAGCAGTGCTCTGATCCAACTTTTGGGCACATTGATGCGCTTTTCTATGATCTGTTTTTTTACGGTGGGCGTAGTTACTGCGCTGTCAGTATTTGCTTCAGCCGTCTCTGGCATAGTCTCGAGTAACTGTAAGCCGACCGCTTCATGACCGATATCTAATATCGTTTGTTGATGATCTCGTATTTTCTCAATACCGTTAAACAAAGCCGTACTGTAATCAATACTGGTGGTACCAAGGGTAGCTTCGGCACTTTGCTCAAAAATTTCATTGGTCAATGTCAGTTGGGCATAGCAGCCTTCATCACGGCTAAACACCTCAAAGCTGACACCTTGCTCATGCACCTGAATAATCGGGTCCAAAATACAAAAAGCCAGTGGGTCGTTATTGAATAGCCACGTGAAATAATCACGCTGCGCAGTAAACAGGTTTTTATTGCTGCTGGCACGGCGCATCTGCATAAATACCGTGTACGCTGAGCGGTCTTTTGGCACATAGCGATAATCACTACTGACCACATCAAATAAGGCTAGCAAACTGTCACGAAAGACAAGAGGAGACTTTACCTTACCGTGGAAGTTAACCTCCGATCGATTCAGCTGAGCAAATAGTGCCACATGCTGAGTGTGTTCGGTCGTTTGCGCCTCCGACAGTGAGTCTGACGATTCGTTAACTTGACTGATTTGGCTGGGTGCGGCGTAGTCCAACTGCATCATCAGGCCATCAGTGTTTGCTACTTCTGACTCTGTTTCTGATGCTTGGTCTAATTGATTATCTATAGTCATTGACTGTCTCCTTCACCCTGATTGCTTCTTTGACTGCTGTCCTGACTATATGCCAACGGACGCTTTTGCTGTGCTCGTATCATGGCACGCCGCCAGCGGCGTAGTACTTTATAAGCAAGCTTCTGAATGTCTGAATTTTCATGTGCCATGAGCGTCGTCAGCCATTGTTCAATATTTGGATCATGTAGCTGTCCAAGCGCTTCGATAGCACGGATACGAACCGTCAGCTCCATGTTGTCATTACTTGCACAATGATAGAGTGCGTCAGCGTCTTTGGCTCTGATCCACTGTAGCAGCTGTTGATTGATTGGTATCTCGGTAGACGAGCCCTTATGTTTCAGCGCATTCTTTACTACCGTTATTATGGATTTTTGGGTAGATGTACCGCTTTGTTCAATACGAGTAATCACAGTTCCTAGCAAGGCTTGGCTGTCGTAAGTGAGCTGCGATTGAGTTGCTGTCGAGACAACGCTCAACGTTGGCAAGATACTTGATAGCACTTTATCTTCAGCGACTGGTCTGGCCAGTAGTGCCAACAGCGCTTGCTGCCACCAACCGCTAACAGTCGTAGAGAGCAGTGGAATAGAGGTGATGGTCAATGATTGACGAACACCATTGAGCCAATCAAGCATTGCCGCGATTTGCTTAGTAGCCGCTTTATCGATAGCACCTTTAGCAGTTGTAATGGCTATATGACGTATGATTAACCACACCAGTTGCGAGATGGTAGTACATACTTGCTCAACCATATCAATCCACTGGTTGTTTCTGATAGTAGTCGGACTTCGGTTGATGGTATCGATCAGCGTATGCCATTGCTCGCTGGCGGTTTCAAAACGCTGCTGCAACGTCGCAACCATCTCTTTATCAAGATAGCTGGTTGGATACTGGGTCAGATAGCACAGTCCAATATGCTGTGTCAGGGGATTACTACTACTAATCAACGCGGTAAGCTGTGATGTTGGCATATCTTGCTTGGCCATAATGGCATTTTGCAGTGCCATCAAGGTATCGGCTGGCAACTGCGTACCATGCTGCGTGATAAATGTTGCCAGCTCATCGATGCTGCTATTATCAATAATACGCTTTAGGCTCAAACGCTCCGTCTCTTCTATAAAGTCATCATTATGGCTTTGGATGGCTGCCCAATCATAAGGATAAATCTGCGACGCGAGTCTGCCCCAGGTTTTCTGTGCCGCAGTATAAGCCACCATGAGCACAGCACGATCTAGGTTGTTTTGCTTTAAGATATCTAAAATTAATGCTTTATTGGCATCGTTATCATTCATCTGCAGTAGCCATACCGCATGCCTTTGTGGACGGAAGAATATGGCTTTATCGATATGAGTGCGGATATAGCTGCGGATTTGTTCCCAAGCAGGCGTTGTGTTAAGCCAGCGCAGTCCATTTAACCAATGGACAATGGCGGGATTGGTGAAATGGACTGCGGGGTCTGACAAGTGCGATTTTAATAGCTCAAAAATATGCGGACTATGCTCAAAGTCACCACCTTGTGCAAGGCGACCTAAAGCTTCACTGGCCACGTCTTGTAAGTAGTGCTCGTCGTCCTCGGCCAGTTTGATTAACTTATCATAGGCTTTGTATAAGGTATGAACCTGTAAGTTGTTATCAGCATTGTCCACAGGCGAGCTAGCATTAGGCGAGTCAGCATTCTGATTGTTATTGCTGCCTAGCAACTCGCCAATGGCTAATACACTGCAGCTGCGGAACTCAGCATCAGGGTTGTAATCGATCGTGGCCATCAAGATGTTGACTCCATCAGCGTGACCGCACTTAGCCAGTCCTTCAGCCGCGGCAAATTGCACATCAGCGTCTTTATTACGCAGGGCGTTTTGTAATGAGGCAATGCTGCCGTGTCGTCTTTTGGCACGATATGCCAGTGCTTCAACCAACTTAAAGATATATTTAGCTGGCATCTGCTCGTAGGCTAGCGCCAAAGCGCTATCAATGCGCGAGGATAAATCGCTGTCGTCCGATTGTACCCATGCCAGTGACGGTAATAGCTGTGCGGCAAGCGCATAATCACTATGATTCATAAGGGTCGTAAACAGTGACAACAAGATTTGCGAGTCCCTAGGGTGCTGACGTTGTAACCAACGCGTGTCTTCACGCTCATCTAGATAGTCATCGATGTTTTGATCGTAACCGCTGATTTTTACTAAGGTATCAAATAAATATTTACGCTCTTCTTTATTTTTTTGCGGCGTGTGCTCAAACAGACTTTCTAAACGTTGTAGCAATGGCGCCACGAGATTTGTGTTACGCAGGTCAGCGATATCACTATAAATAAACTGCTTAGGTTTGTTGATATGTGGATCATCGAGTAAGGCTAGTAATCGTAAGTGCGCCTCATTGGCGACCTGTTCAGCAGTCGCAATATTAAAGCTGCTATTTAAACGACCCTCTAAAGTGTTCTTATTGATGAATTGGTACGAGGTGAGTGCATCGACAAGCAAATTCCAGCTACGGTATTTCTCATTACTCGCTTGAGCATCTTCAGCAAAATCAAATAAGCTCTCAAATAGCGTGCTGTCTGCAAAGAGTACGTCATGAAACTCGACCAGTTGACTCAGTGCTTGATATTTTGCATTCCAATCATCACTCTTCACAGCATGCAGCAAAAACGTCAGTTTGTCTTGACGTTGCACTGACGGCGACTGACTGTTTGCAAAGGGCGTGACGATGACTTGTTTCCATTCAGCAACGATCTGAGGCAGTAACGACTGGCAATAAGTCTGTAGCCCAAGCAAGCTGGCTGGCAGATGGCCTAGTCGGCTTTTTAGCAGCTGATAGGTCTCTTCTGCTAAGGTGTGATTATTGGTTTTTAACAAATCAATGAGTTGTTGATCAGTGCTACTACTGACAGTCGCTGTATCTGATGGTTTGCTTTGCTGCCGTACGGCATTGTTATTTGCGGTATCTAACAATAGATCCAAGCCGCGTTTGACCATGTCACGGTAGGGCGTGCTCATGGCATAGTCAGCCAGCTTTTTGGCAGGCATGTTTAGCTTATACAAGCATGCCCAAGCCAACTCACGAGTGTCAAAACTACTGTGGTTGAGTAGTGGCAACAACACGCGACTGGTACTGTCTCGCCAGTCCTCATCGTTATTAGTGTTAAGCTGCGATGATTGAGTAGCAAGCCACATTAGCCCTCGAATGGCTTGGTCTGTGGTGCTGCTATTAGCATAATAATCATCGCCTGCGCGTATGACGCCAATCCAAGCGCCAAAAGCAAGGGACTGGTATGGATAATGCACTTCCTGACAGTCTTGTTTGTCAGTAGGCGAGCTATCGACTGTTTGTGCATCGCCTGCTACCTCATTAACGGTGGCCGTAACGGGGTGAGCACTTAACAAGGCCTGTAAACTGCGTTGCCATTTTTGTAGTGTCTCAAAAACATCGTCCTCATCGTCATAATAATCATGAGCGAGTAATTCAGATAAGTGGCAAATGACACTAATGGTTTGTGCGCGTACCAATGGCTGCTGATGTCGACTGAGGTTGGCGAGCTGTTGTAAGTTTTCGGTACTGACGGTTGTCAGGATACTTGCTCGGATAGAGGATGTATTATGCGACTGTCCTTTAACACCACCTTTATCTGCCGTGTTTGGCATGGCATCTATCATCATCGTAATGACTTCAGAGTGAGCGGATAAAATACTGCCTAATTGACGTGACAAATAATCACTTAGGTACTGCCACGTTGACGATAGTGCTTGCTGGTTATTGCGTTGTTGTACGTCATTCGGGTAACGAGCGAGTATATTGGCGTAGACTACTGCCGTGTCATTATCAGCAAAGCTTAATGCTTCTATCAGTCGGTTAGGTCGACCAGTGCTAGTAGCGGTCGTTTCAGGAACTTGCCTGCCACCTTGCAAGCCAACTTTTAAGTCGTTAAATATTAATAACAGTCTGGCTGCTACGGCATAGGACTCTGACTCAAACAAAGGCTGTAATTGCCGTGCATGTGTAATACCTAAACCGTGCTGCGCTTGAAGCCAATGAATAGGCGTCATCGGTGCAACAAGCGTACTCAGATTGTCTGTTTCGTCTCTTATGTCATGAGTAAGGAAATACTGCCCGCGAGCATCACCCAAAATAGCCAAACACAAACTGGCTGATTGATTGATAATGTCGCGCTCATCTTTTTGCCATTTCACCAGTAGATCAACGTCTTCAAGAGAGACTATTTGCGTGAGTTTTGGTGCAAGAGGTTTAAAATCAGCATCAGGGTGATGTAGATATTTAGCATACCAACCTAGCGCATCATGCTTTGATGGGTATGCCAGTTTAGACAAGCCATACAGCGCTTGGCTTATATGACTGTGCCACTGGGTATAGCTGTCACTTTTCTTGCCTTGAGGGGGCATAGGCAGCTCTAGATAGTGTTTAAAGACTTGATACGCTTGTTCATCACTTCGCTGTGCCTGTTCTTCGTCAGCATATAGGCGTGATTGGCTGGCCAGTAGTTGCGCGACTGTTAGCTGGATGTCAGGATAAGGGCTGTTTAAGGCTGCGGCAATCAATGCTTCATGATGATTCGATTGATCATCGGTACTACTATCATCTAAGCTACTGTAATCCGCTAAAATAGTAGGCTGTAAGTCTGTCAGCGCCAAAGCGACCGCCAAGGCTTGTTTACGCAGCTCAATACTGTCATCAGCGAACATGGCCACTAGAGCTGGCATCAGTTGTGTCAGCTGAGTCGTATTCGCTCTGGCTTGCACTGTCGTAAAGGCCAGTTGCTTGGTATCAGCATAAGGGCTGGCAAGCGCATTCAGCATTACGTCAGCAAACCCTAAATGCTTGCTTTGCTTAAGTGCGATGTCAAAGGCTTGCTTACGGATAGCGGCAAACGTATCTGCAAAAAACAAGGTTAAGACGGCTTGATTGGTCTTTTGGTGATTCGTTTCTTCAGTGTTATTGGCTTTATTCGTTTTATGCTTCGAATTCATCGCTAGCAGCAGTCGTTGCCATTCTTCTATCGCCACTTGATGCACGTCTTCAAAGAGGCTTTGCTGCAATAGCTCAATAATGTCAACGATAGCACTGTCAGAAAAATTTTTAGAAATAGTGTCAGATGACTGCTTAAATTGGCGGTTTAATAGAACTTTAACCACTTCTAATCGAATACTGGTAAAAGGATTATTCAATGCCTGTAGCAGTATGTCTGTCATCTCTGACGACATCTGAGTGCTTTTATCACTGCTATCACTACTATTTGCGCTATCTGCTGCAACATGCTTTAAAAACAGTGCTAAAGACTGCTCGTGAATGTCTTGATGTTTAGAAGCAAAACCCGTCGCTGCCCAAGACAGTGCATTGTCTGCTAACTTGCCATAGGCTTGCATGGCGACTTGGCGCACGCCAGCGTCCTTATCATCTAGTAATGTCGGTAGGACTGCTTTGCCGTCTTCTATATTTAAATGACCAAGCGCGGTGGCCACACCAGCACGGATGATGGCGCTGTCATCATGGCTCATTAGACTAATCAGGGTGCCAAACGCTCGTTTGTCTTGTAGGCAAGCCAGCGTATAAGCCGCTCGGAAACTGATATCTTCGTGACTATTGCTTAAGCTTTGTAATAATGGCTCTAACGTGTCATTGCTTAGCTTTATAGATTCAGCAACAGGCTTCTTGGATTTGGCCGTTTTAGCCTTACTTTTAGACTTAGATGCTTGGGTACTATCTGCTTGCGAGATAAAATCTTGCGTAGATAAGGTTAAACGGATCGCCTCATCGGATTCTGATTGTTTAACACTCTTATCATTTGCCGCTGTGCTGCTAGCATTATCTAGTAGCGTGCCGCGCAGTAAGCGAAAGTCATCAAAATCAGATAGGGTACGCAATGTTTGCGTGTCACCTTGCTGTTTCAACGCCTCTATTAACTTGGGCTGAGAAAGCAATGAGACGTAAAACGCCGTTTGCCTAATCTCTGTATTACGATGGTTCTGTAGCAGCATCAATTGACGCGAGACTTCAAGGTGATTTAGCATGCCGCGCTGATACAGACGAATCAGCCCTGATTGGACAATGTCTGACTGATTGCAGTCTAATGCCATCAAATCTGCTTGAGGGCTGTTATCTGACAATAAGGTCTCAAGGGAGGCCAATGCTTGCTTGCGAATATTTGCAAAACTGTGTGACAACGCCTCTCTTAAAACAGGTAAAATTCTGCGCTGGCTCGCAGCATCCTTCATCGCAACCTTTAGGTAACCTTGTAATGCAGAAGCCACCATTTCTTCGTAGTAACGATTTTTAAAGGCTTCTTCTAGATAATGCAGCGGGCGCTTCGCCGTACTTGCACGGTCGGCCAAGGCATGAAAAGCAGCAAGACGTACTTTTGCACTGTGCGCCGAGCTTAGTTGCTGCTCTAAAACCTGTGCAGTTTTATCAAGATTAGTAGTAGCAACCCACTGTACCAATTGCAATGCTTGGTTGGCCGTGAGTGTGTCGCTATCTGCAAGTAATTTTTTAACCAGCTCTAATGTTTGGTTATCGGCTTGCGCCTGTAGCAGCGCTAGACCTTCTTTAAACGACACATCATTATTGTTTGAAGTATCTGTCAGTAATTGGCCGATTCTTTGATAGCCGTCTTTGATGATATAAGTGACTGGCAGCAGCTTGCTGTTTTGTGACGTACTATTCTGTGACGGGCTTTTAGTATGGTCAATAGGTATGAAACGTAAGCTCTGATCGGCACTTACGACGATGAGCGTTGGTTGTTCAGCATAAGAAGATAAGACGATCTGTCGAGCCTTGGTTAGATCCTCTTTACAGCTGTTTGGCTGACCTTTATCAAATGCCCATGATTTAACACTCTTGTCATCAGCGGCAGTGAACAACCGTGTGTCTGAGACACAAAGCGCCGTGATCATTTCGCTGTGTTGGCTAGACTTGGCTCTATCAACAGGGTGCAGATCGCCTTGGACATGAGTACGGTATAAGCACTTATCTGCGCCTGCTGAGAAGAAGTGCTGCCCGACTGGCTCAAAACAAAGCGCGTTCACTTTACCTTGGTGGAGCTGTTTGCGGCTACTTAGATTGAGCTGGACACCATCTGAGGTCCATTGATAGCTACTAACATCTCCCGTTTTATCTGCCACGACTAACCACGAACCATCACTTGAGGTTGCTAGCGCTGTTAATGCAGACTCCTTACTTGATGCTGCTATAGAAGACGAGTAAGGCTCAACGATGACAGTACTGCTGGCTTGACTGTCCTGATAAGGCCATACCACAATGTATTTTGGATATAAGATAGCCAAGGCATCTTGTAGTTGTGCCATTGCTACGGCACGGCCTATATCATCGTTATTATTTTTAGGTGCATCGAACAAGGATGTAGCACTGGTCTTCTTAACTTTCTTTGCTTGCCAATCCGTTTGATAAAGATGACCATCATCACCAATCATAACAATAGTGCTGTCATCTATTTTGGTGATCGCTTGCATCGCACAAGGCAGCGCAGTTGTCGATAGGCTAAATTGCTCACCTTGTTGATCAAGGACGTATAAGACCGTAGCAGATGCTCGCTGCTGGCGAGTAATAAAAAGACTGCGCCCATCTTGCTTGCTTGTCTTTTGAGTTGCCGCTTGGGTGCTGTTGGCCTTACTGACTAAGCCAATAATTTGACCCCAATAGGGGAGTGTTATTGTTTTCATGGTGTTATCTCAGTTGAGGTGACGTCATATTTTTTTAAGTATCTTTTATCTATATCTGTTTGCCAAAGCCGTCAAGCAGAGACCACTGGCTGCAGGTTTTTAGATAGCTCAGGATAGCGATGCAATAACCGTGTGACGGCAACTAAGCACGCATGACGCTCCATCTTGCCTGCCGAGTGCGTAAAGGTGAACAGTGTGGACATAATGAGCGCTGCAAAGGTACTGTCAGCCAATGCTACATCACGGAACGTTTCAATCAACGCCAATTTGGCACGACTCGCAGATATGGGTTTTAGCGTGATATTGCTATCTGACTCAGCTACTTCGTATGACTGTGATGATGAGCGCTTATCTGAATAGCGTTGATATTTTTGCTTATTACTGTCACTAGTACTTGGCTCTTGCGAACCGCCTAGACGACCAGGTGGTAGCTCAAAGAGACCACGGCGTAGCAGCATTAGTAGCTGATCAACTTCTGCAGGCAAGCTTGCCAAACGTTTATCTGACTGCTCTGTTAAGACTGGTTGAGCGCTGTTGTCTTTATCTCGTGCAGCATCTTTTTTATCTTTACTATCGGTACTGGCTGGTTGCCAGTTTGGAGACACGTGACGCGCCTTGTAGTGTTTCCATAGCATGGTCACAGCAGCATAGCGTACTTCTCGGTCTGTGCTTTGGGTCAATCGATATAAAGACTGCATATCTTGGAAACTGGCATGACGCTGTAGTAGGGTGATACCGATTTGGCGAGCGACTCGCGCTTTGCTTTCAATCAACGCATTCAGCATGCCAGCATTCAATTGTGCTGACTGAACGTGATAACGTCGATTGGCAACGGATGGCTTATCCAATAGCGCACGCTTCAGCAGTTGCGTGATATCCGTATAGGGAGATTCTGCCATCATCAGCCATAGGGCTGGCGTTGGTTGCCATGTCGCCATCTCATACTCACTCAGTAACAAGCCAAATGCTCGCAGCTGGCTGCTACGGTGTTGCAACAAAGGAATGACACGCTCCGCATCAAAAAACGAAGAAGGAATAATCGCATCGGGATCGACTGGTCTGTCTGTCAATGCCATGCAAATCTGTTCATGATGATGACTGAGGTAGCTGATCGCAAGCTCACTGATAGGTGCAGTCGCGTCATCTGTTGCCATATGCCACAGTGCATTGGCACCTGCAAAAGTATCGTCTTCAGACACATCTCTCGATTGACCGCTCAGCATCTGTAAAAAGGCGGTTTCGGAAATAATCTTTAGCGGCGCACCATCGGCGATTAAGCTTTCGGCTTTAACTTGCTTGCTACCTTTACGGCCATTACCGTATAACGGTGAACCATCATCACCGATGACCAAGTAATCTAACTTGCCGTTGACGGCGCTGCTAATAGCACCATTAGCCGCTTTCACAACTTTTTCGGCCTCGCCACGAGTCATGCTTTGCATCTTGCCCGTGAATAAATAGCGTTGGCCGGTTAAATCTACTTCAGTAGCAGCATCGCTATTTGAGTCTTTATTGTCAGTGCCATTACTGGAAGCGTTGTCAGTAGAGTCGCCTTCATTGCTGTCAAGATATGCGACAAAGTCGGCAGGCAAGAACCCTTTGTTAATGCGTTCAATCGCAAATTCACGATAGAGTGCTTGTTCGCTATGCGCAAGATTCATAAGCCAGTCGAAACCTAAATCTATCGGCGCAAACCGACGCACATCAGACAGCCAATCCCGCACGTTTTCTGCTAAGTACTCATCAAAGGCCAAGTGCTTTTGCCAGTTTTTAATAGGAGTGTCAGCAGATTTTAATTGTTCAATATATTCACTCACTTGCCAATCAGGCTCATAGGCAAGTGCATGCCAATAGCTCATATCAAGCGTCGCAGTTGACAGTACATCTTCATCAAACCAATCGGTAATAGTCGCTTGCGATAGTGGATGTAATAGCAGTATTTGCCATACGTCAGCGTTTACTTGGCTCAAATCCAAACGTCTGAGCTGGTCCAACGCAAAGTCCATGCAGTAACTGTCATTATGAGCAGAGAAGTCCTGTTGCTCTGGTATATCTAACTGCTGGGCAATGCGAATAAAGTATTCAGTCCCTAGCTCTTTGGCACTATAGAGCTCAGGTAGTTTTTTTATGGCAAATTTTACGCTGTGTGTTTTGCCGCTAGTCAATCGTTCAAAAAACCATTCAGGGGTTAAATCGCGCCTCGTAAAGTGTTTGCTAAGTTGTTTGCTCGCGGTTTGATAGTGATGTTCGGTATCTAATAGCTGACACCAACCGTTGACACCAATATCAGCAACAGGGTCACGACTCAGGATACTATTGATGGCAAATTCTCTAACAGGTTCATAATCTGACATGGCCAGTAACATCAGCTCAGTGAGCGATAAGTCTTGAGCATAGCTTTTGGCATAGCCAATCGCATATTGATAGGCGGCAGGATAGTGTGAATGGAGTAGTTGTAGCACCACTTGATGCAAGCCCAATGTTTGAAATTTAGACTTTTCAAAATGCGGTGCGTTTTCTAATAGCCAAACAATCATCTCATCACGCGCTTTGCTATGTGCTTGTCCGGCAGATAAATATTGTAGCGTTTCACCACTCACATCACGTAATTGGGTCTTAAAGTCGTGTTTTAGGCTATCGGTTGCAAACTGTCTGACAGCCTCGTTTTTGGCGATGGCCAATAGCTGAATAAGTGGTTCAGGGTCTCGTTGCCACGCCTCAGAAAACGCGCGACCTTTGGCATCAAAGAGCTTGCGAAGTGAGCGACTGCTGAATCGATTGACGCCATAATCAAGACTGTTATGGAAACAGATATGATTAAGTACCCAGCTGTTCGTTTGTTCAAGGCTGCCTGCCGTCATGGTTTCGTCATAGCTGGCGAGTACAGAGACGGCGGCATCAATGTAGCCAATTGGCATTTGCTGTCCTAGCTGGCGCAAATAACGCCAGGCTCTGAGGCTCATATAGGTTTTGGTGGCTAGGCTGACCGCAGAGTTGGCGGTTTGATTGAAACGCTGTAAATCAATCTTGGCAGCTATTTGTCCAAATATCTCATAATCTTGAGAAAATTCAGCTTGCTTATAAATACGCTTTAAACCCTTCCACACACCATAGCTGACTGGCAAATCCGTAATGGCTCGTTTTAAAATAGTTCTAGAATACGCGCTGCCATCCTCCCACAGTGCGGTCAGTATTATATGGATTTTGTAGCGATCTGGGAGGGGGTAAACGCCTTCGTCTGCTTCCAGTTTGGCAATCATTGCCACACGCTCTGCAAACTGTACTTCGGGGTGTTGCTCCCGAAACTGATGACTAAACATCTTATCTAAAAACCGATCAAAAGTAAGCTCATGCTCAGGGATGGGTGTTTCAGGAATCGCAACAGCTTGAGTTGCCAATGTACATAATTTATCGACCAAACTTGGATCTTGGACTTGCCAAGCTTGCTGAATTTGTGAAAATGACAGACTCATAGAAATTTGCCTTAATTTTTATTTTGTCAGTGCGCGTAATTTTGTAGCACCATAAAAGCGCGTTTCACAGAAGATATCAAGGACTTTTGTAAGGAAATATATGGGCTGCGACATATAGCGTCGCGCACGATTTTATTTGCAATTATATATTGACAATAATAATTGTTATGAGGCAAACTTAACGAGTTGTGAGATTTAGCGTTTCACCGTTTACGGTGAGGGGCGACGTTGCGTCGTCCACGAGTCAAGCCATTACATTTTACCCAAGGAAGACTGTTTCAGTCCTGCTAATACCTAGATAAAGGCCCTAGTGTCATTAGCTCGCTGGCGCAATCACGCAATCGTGATTGAGCTAATGCACTAGGGCCTTTATCTAGGTGCAGTCCAGTGAGTCTTCCATGTACCAGGTCATGAGGTAGATTACACAACAATTGAATGATGGCATTCAAGGCCTTTAGAGCAAAACCGGAGTAGGGCTGTTTATTCAGCGCTACTCCGGTTTTTTATTGCCTGATTATTAGTTGATAATAAAAAAGCCCTTTGTCTGTCACAAAGGGCTTTTCAGTACAAAAATATGATTTTATACGGAGCTATTTATCCCCAATAACCATCAGGACATTTAGGCAATTCAACCAAAGTGCGACGTAACGCATCTGACCATTGATGACGAATCGTATTAAAGTACTCGTCACGCTCATCAATACGTCGGCCGTTTGGCAGAGCTAGGCTGTCATTGTTATAAAGTACAAAATCTATCGGCATACCGACTGATAGGTTTGAGTGAATCGTGGAATCAAATGACAGCATCAACGCACGTGCCGCGTGCCTTACATCCGTGTTGTAGCTGACAGAACGATCCAAAATAGGTTTGCCATATTTGCTTTCACCTAACTGAAAGAAGGGCGTATCTTCAGTGGCTTTGATGCAATTGCCTTCAGGATAAATCAGGTATAGCTCAGGTGGCTGTCCTTTTATTTGACCACCAAGCATAAACGAGCTGGTAAATGCACCATCGCGAGTAGAGTTAGCGACTGCTTTTGCATGGTTCATAACATCACGCATACATTCACCAACCATTTGCGCGGCATCAAACAACGTCGCTACTGTATTGAGGTTACTCTCAGCACGCTGGTCAATGTCGCTTTGTAGTTTATTGAACACTGCCTGCGATGTCGCTAAGCTACCAGCTGTCTGTAGCACCATAAAGCGCTCGCCTTCAACGCCGTATTGATACAACTTTCTGAATGTCGATATGTGATCAACACCGGCATTCGTGCGCGTGTCACTGGCAAAGACCATACCGTCTTTTAGACGAATGGCAGCACAATAAGTCATAAAATACCCTTGATGAATAAACGTAATAAAAAATAGCAAACGCTATGATAGCTTTTTGACTAATACCAAACTGTAAAGATTTTCGTAACCGCCGCCCATACGCACGCCGCGAACAGGCGCCGTATCTAGATAATCTCGCCCAATAGCCACATACACATGTGAGTTTGGGGTAAACGCCTGATTTGAGATATCAAAAGTATACCAGTAACCATCCAGCCAAACCTCAGCCCATGCGTGACTGGCCATGTGATTTTCGGTATCGTCATACAGATAACCGGACACATAACGCGCTGGAATCTGTTGATCGCGCAAGATACCTAAAAATACATGCGTATGGTCTTGGCACACACCGGCACTTGTCGCAAACGCCTCAGCAGCAGTTGTGCCCACATGTGTGACGTCTTTAACAAAAGGCATTTTCATAATAAGGGCATTCGCCATCGCCTTTAAGCTGTCATGAGTAGGGGTTTTCAGATATGGTGCTGCAAATTCTCGCATCTCTTGTGAGCATTTGGTCAAAGGGGTTTGTACGGTAAATAGCAGGTAGGGGACATGATCCATATCCTCTAAACGTTCGGTTTCGGTGTTGATCTCAACGATACCCGACGCCTGCATTTGTAAGTTGTTATGTGCCTCGTTACGACTGAGCGTGAGCCATGCATTACCAAAGCCATCCTTTTGGTTAGTCGCCACTTTAGGGAGCATGACATCCCATTTATGAATGGTCTGATGCGGCATTTGCATGGGGGTCATGCGTATATACTGTACACTGCGCTGCGCTAGCTCATCGTAATAATAGTTGGTTTGGTGACTGATTTGAAGTTTCATGGCATTTTCCTTATAGCATCTTTCTACTTTCTGTTTATTCCATATGTCTCATGAGCCATTGCTATTGGTTTTTGGCTAGACACCTTCTATACACCTTGACGCAGTATGAGATTGAACTCCTTGCTAATCAGCGCAAAATCACTAAATTTCTTTGACCTGATCATCTGGTTGGTCAAGCGGATAAGCTCACGCCAGCGCGTATTCTCCGGCAACTCATTAATCCAATGTCTGAATTCAAAACTGATCTCTGTTGAATCCTCTCCCAACAAGACGGCACGCTCAAGCTGCTCAAAGTGACGCCCCAATTGCCAGAAGCAAGTCACTGTCGGATTCTCTTGTTTCATCGCAGCGTTACACGCGTGTAGCTGCAAGGTCGCTGCTCGATACGTGCCAGCACTCGATAAACGCTTGATCAAGTTGTATAACTCAGCAGTATCTTTACCAATGACACCTTTGGCCTCTTGGACATTATCCTCAATCGATTGCACGATATTGGGTATGATGTTTTGTTCCAAATCAGCCATCATTTGTGCTTTCATGGTGGTCAGTGACACTTCACCATCAACGGCAAACCCTAAATGACTAATTAGATGTCTGATCTGTGATTTTTTGAGATCGCCTTTGATAAGTTGTTTCATAACATCGTCGTAGTAATACAGACGCTCACTATATCGGCCTAGCCATATCAAGTGGCTGGCGGTAGAGAGTAGCAGTATCATGGGCGCATCATCTAAACTCTCGTAACCTGTTTCTAAGGGCTGGACGCGATCATAGTAGTTCGCGTGCCCTGAAGCATTGACACCTATTGATGATAAAGGCGAGCACTTGTCGGTCTGCTGGCTGTCTAAATCACTATCATCAATAATCCAAGTGTCTTTGATACCGCCGCCTTGGGATGAATTGACGACCAAAGAGCCTTCAACCATGGCCACTCGTGTCAGACCACCAGGTACAATATCTACTGTGCCATCACCATGACTGAGGATAAAGGGACGCAAGTCAATATGACGCGGTGCGATACCGTCGCTTACGGCAGTGGGATTGGTAGATAATGAGATAGTCGGTTGGGCAATAAAACCGGCTGGGTTTTCAAGCAGACGCAGGCGATATTCTTCGATTTCTTTTTTGGTTGATGTCGGACCAATGAGCATTCCGTATCCGCCTGAGCCCTGTGTTTCTTTTACCACCAGCTTGTCTAGATTGTCGAGTACATATTTGAGATCGTCGGGCTTACGGCACTGGTATGTCTCGATATTAGGTAGGATGGGCTCTTCATTTAAGTAGAATTTGATCATATCTGGTACAAAAGGATATAAACTCTTATCATCGGCCACGCCTGTACCTGGAGCGTTAACAATCACCACGTTTCCAGCACGATAAGCACTCATTAGCCCTGACACACCCAATATGGAATCAGATTTGAAAGCTAACGGATCAATATAGGGATCATCAATGCGGCGGTAGATCACATCGACTTGTACCTTGCCACGAATACCTTGCATATAGACTTTGCTGTCCTCAACGACCAAATCATACCCATGGACGAGTGGCACATTCATCTCATGCGCTAAGAAGGCATGCTCATAATAGGCACTATTAAAACGACCTGGCGTTAAAATGACGACTTGTGGATCATATTTGGATGTTGAGCTGGCAAGACAGGCCTTGAGACGGCTAGGATAATCACTAATACCCATAATAGGCGTTTCAGTAAATATATCAGCTAATAGTGTCTCTGATATATTGCGACTCTCAAGCATATATGAGACGCCTGATGGGGTACGCAGGTTATCCTCTAACACACAAAACTTACCTGTCTCGTCTCGAATCAAATCAATACCGCTGATGTGCGAATAGACAGGTTTATCGAGCTCAATGCCCATCATCCATGGCTCATAGCAGCCACTGGCATAGACATAGCTGGCAGGGACAATATCTGCCTTCATGATGGCTTGGTCATGGTAGATATCATGTAAGAATGCATTGAGAGCGGTGATACGCTGTTTACAGCCTGCTTCTATTTGTTGCCATTCGCTTGCTGCAATAATGCGTGGAATAATATCAAACGGAATCATACGCTCGATGTTTTTGGCATCGCTATAGACGGTAAAGGTGACCCCTTTACGGTAAAAAATATTTTCTGCTTGTTCGTTTAAATAATTGAGGGCATCCATGTTGATATTATCAAGCCAATGACCAACAGCTTGTGCCACTGGGCGATACTTACCCTTACTTATCTGTAGCTCATCGAAGCTTTGTGGTTTTTTCTCAGGATTTGCTAAGGTGTCTGTGACCGTCGTTGAATGAGGACTTGTGGTATCGGTTCTGGTTGCTTTAATGGACTGACTCTGACTCTGACTTTGATTTGCAGATTTTTCTTTGTCTGGGTTTCCATCCTTAGACTGACTTTGAGATGCTGTTTTATTCATAAATACCTCACGTATCCTTGGTAAAGTTATACTTTATGATGAATACACTGTCTATGCTAAGTAGAGTAGCACTTGTACTGCGCCCAACAGGTAGTCTATCTCCTGTATGGACTATACAACGGTTACTGAGCAATATACAACAAGAGTTAAATAATAGATTTTTAAAAACTTGAACCTAATTCTAATAAGTTTAACTCAATAGAAACAGGAGAAGAGAAGACATGAAGCTAGGTGGTAGGTTCTTAATGCTGGCAGGTATAGGGTTGTCAGCGACTATCAGTGTGACTGGCTGTGGTAGCGAACCGACACAGACGGCCCTGCCTGCTGGTAGCACAGTGGTTGCACTTGGGGACTCATTGACCTATGGTTACGGCGCAAACCCTAAAACAGCGTATCCTACGGTGCTAGCAGAGCTAAGTAAATGGAACGTCGTCAATGCGGGGGTCAATGGTGATACTTCTGCAGATGTGCTTACTCGAGTGAATGAGGTCACTGAGCAAAACCCTGATTTGGTCTTACTGGGTGTGGGTGGTAATGATGTATTGCAGCGCATTGCGCCTGATACCACTCGTGCTAATATCATCGCGACTATCGACACCTTACAATCCAATAATATTGATGTTGTCCTAATCGCTGAGCCGCATCTCAGTACCAGTGCTTTGTTTGGTAAGGCCAGTGATAATCCACTGTATGAAGATATTGCGGAAGCTGAAGGCATACCTCTGTATTCTGATGGCTGGTCAACTGTACTGTCAGATGATGCATTGAAATCTGATAAAATTCATGCCAATGCTGCGGGCTATAGACAGTTCGCTGAAGGGTTGCATGATTATCTAAAAGATGAAGGGTGGGTGCATTAAACCGCAATGTAAACTACAGTGTAAACCACAGCTTTTAAGTTTAAAAATTATGAGTAGGGCGTATGTCTGTAGTCAGTGTATAACGCACAAAAAAGCAGAGAGTTTATTGACTAGACTCTCTGCTTTTTAATTTTGCTAATGACAAATAGTCGATAAATTTTATAGCCAGTTTTATAGTCTAGTCTTTTTCATTGTCACCCATGACGACTACTAAACCTTCATCAGCAGCTATCTTACCTTCGCAAATGTCTTCATAAACCTCTAGTAAGCCATTGACTCCATCAAGCTCTTGAATCTTTAACCACGCACTAGTTTTTGCAGTGCTATTCATGATGTAACGCATAGAGCGTTTATTGAACTCTTCAGGGCCCCATTCTTTCATACGTTGCTGTACATGGCTTGGTGCAAAAAACTGCTGGCTACGTTCTTGAATGATACCTTCGGTATGACGTGGTTCGTCCCAGTGCGTAAGGCCGACATTGCTGGTGTAACGCATGTTATCGCCTAAGTGCTTATGTAGACGGCTGAGCACGTCAGTATTGGCCGACATATCGACAATAACCGTCGGCTTAGTTGCATCAATCTGTTCAAGGGTGTCATAGCTAAGCACACTGTCATAAGCGTCAATTGACTGAACAAAATCTACATGACGGTTTGATGTGAGACCGATAACGTACGGTGCATCCTTATCATCAACTAAGCCGTATGCTAAGCCAATACTGGTCTTACTAGAGGCACTAATAATCACTACTTGCTCTGCACCAAACCAGTCATTACTCTTCAATAGGTCATGTAAACAGAATGAGGTCAGGTGCAATACGAACAACAGCATGCGCTGATCGTCATGAGCGCGATCATAGCCCCGTTCATGGTTAACGCGCTGATATAGGTTATAACCGGGTGGTAGTTCGGCACGATGAGCGCTGCCATCCAGCAGGCTGGTTTGGGTGACTCGCTTGGGTGTTATGATTAATTCATTGGCGGGCGGGAAGTAACCGAATAAGCGCTCACCAACAGGTAGTGCATCGCTATTTGATTCGATCACATCACCAAAGCCCCATACTGGAATAATGCCCCATTTCTCAGGCTCGTCACCATTTGGCGGAAAAAACTGCCAATAGCGTAATTGATCACCCATGACTGCATAAGTAATATTATTTGCAGTAAAAGCAAAGCGATCAACTTTGACACGTACTTCGCCATCACTAAGAGTGTGTATAGGCGTCTCTTGCAGACGAGCTTGAGTTAGGTTTGCTTTATTGGTCTGAAATTCTTGCATAGTTATTTCCTTTTTTATTTTACTTTATGGTCATCAGGTTAAGCATTAGCAGTTTTGACTTGACGCGCTGCCGTAATTTGCATGACTTCACCCATGAGCTTGGGCATGTTTGCAGCGGCTTTTGGTCCTGCTTCTTTTAAATGCTTAAGAATAGCAAGCTCTTCAGGCGGGGTGTCTTCGCTGGCTCGTACCAATTTGGTGAAGCCATCTAATCGATTGTTAATCATCCATTCACGTAGCGCAGGCTCTTTTGACCAACGCATCTGATTCTGCATTTGTTTAACAAGCCCAACCAAAAAGTCCGTATCATGATTTGGGATTGGCACCACTTGGCATAACTCATTTTTGATGGTTTCATCATCGTAATTGGCCTCGATGTGGGCGATAAATGCGGCACTGAACACAGGCTGATAGGTACGTACGGTTTGTACCACCACAGTATCACCTTTGAACACATCGTACGTCTCTGTCACTGGTACTGCCCGTGCAGAGCAATCGATATGCATGGTGTTGGGGGTGGTAGAAATGCTGTCCTTACCAAAATAAATTTTATCAGTATCTAAGCGAGTCACGCGCCCTTTACGCACAATGTTTTTAACACGGCGTAACTGCTTGAGCTCTTCACTGCTAATGGTAGCGCCATGGAACATTTGCGGGCGCACATTTGGATCAATGCGCATTAATACGCCACCTTTTTCTAAACGATCAAACAGGTCTTCGATGTTTTCTGCCTCAGCAATCGCTTCTGCTTGAGTAGCCTGTGCTCCAATAGTATGGGTGAAAAAATCACGAGAGGGTTGGGTGTTTTTACGATCGATCAGCCAAGCATCTCTTGGCATAATCCACGTGATATTGTCTGGGTCAATTTGATTCTCTAGTAGCCATAAAACCGCATCTATACCTGTTTTTCCGCCGCCGATAATCACGTAACCATCACGGGGTTTGGTTAGACTCGGCAAGTCATTTAATGGGCCAAATTTAACACCTTCAGCAATCTCAAAGTTTGGGGTATGGGTTGCTGGTACTGAAGTTTTGAAATAAGTACCATCAATGATTTTCTTATTGACCTCAACCTCATAGCTGGTATCAGACAGTAATGATGAAAACTTACCGTCGCCTTTGTAGTCACACATCGGGAAGTATTTCACGCGGCCACTTGGTAAAAATGTGTGCTTCATGACTTTATCAAAGTAGGCCATGATTTCTGCCCCTGATGCTAGCTCAGACAAGCCTTTGTTTAAGCCAATCTCGTCTACCATACCGCCGCAAAGCTCACGTGAGCTAACGCCATAAAAAGATGACGGCTGATGTAAGGTGACAAACGAATAGGCATCGTTCCAATGACCACCTGGCTTATGATGTTTATCGATGATAATAATATTAGCATCTGTTTCTGTGAGCAGCACATCGGCAAAAGCCATGCCCACCGCGCCACTACCAATGATTAGATAATCCGTTTCTAGCTGTTGAATACTCATAGTGTCCTTACTCTAAGTTGAGTTACTATCAACACAATCAATTCATAATTGTTTGTGTATAACAGTGTTATATACTAGAATAACACTGTTATAATTGTCAAGACATAGTGAGAATCTAATGGGTGCCAGAACCAAAATACTAAACGCTGCATCTGAGCTTTTCTTAGAAGGGGGTGGGGACGCCTTGAGTGTACGCGCTATATCCAAGCGGGCAGGACTGTCCACCATCGGTATATACAGTCACTTCCAAGGTAAGCAAGGCATACTAGATGCGCTGTACATAGAAGGGTTTAATCTTGTCCGTGAAGCCATGGATGTCATTCCAGAGGGTAGAGCAAACAAAGAGCAAGTGCTAGAGGCGTGCCTAGGGTATCTTAATGTAGGCGAGAAATATGAAGCGCATTATCGGTTGATTTTTGGGGAGTCTGATGCAGGATATCAGCCCTCAACCGAGGCCATTGCAGCAAGAGACAGCGCGTTTTCAAAGTTGGTTCGGGTCGCAGGTTCTTATTTACCAGAAGATGCTAGCGTGACGCAACGTCGGCAAATAGCGTTAGATATCTGGGCAATCGTACATGGGTACGTCAGTATTAGTCACCATGTAGTGTTCGCTGATGAACTGGATCTAGATTGGAAGACGATGGCACTTCGTGTAGTTGGAGTACAGCTAGATGCCATAAAGTCTTCTTAATAATGATATTGGTATATTTGTGGCAGGTGATGCATGCTAGGCTGAGTTATTTCAATGTCTTAAGGTTTAAGGATAGCAAATTATGTTTGGCATCATAAAAGACTGGCGTGAACAGCGCATACTAGATAATAGTGAATTTAGCCATGCTGACTGGAAAAAGGCAGCCGAACGTATTGTCATATTGGATCGATTAAGTACCGATGAGCTATCACATCTGTTTGAGCTCGCAACATTATTTTTAGCTGATAAATCTATCACTGGTGCACAAGGTTTTGAGATTACCAATACTGTCAGACAATCGATTGCACTGCAAGCGTGTTTGCCGATCTTGAACTTAGGCCTTGATTGGTATGCTGGTTGGTCATCCATCATCATTTATCCTGGCTCGTACAAGAGTGCTAGCACCACGGTGGATGAGTTTGGTATCGTCCATGAGGGCACTCAGCACCGTAGCGGAGAAGCATGGCTGCGAGGGCCTGTCATTCTCTCATGGAAGGACGCTAAGTACTCAGGCGAACGTGACGGACACAACGTTGTCATTCATGAATTTGTACATAAGCTCGATATGATGAACGGCCGCGCCAATGGTTTTCCACCGATGCAACCTGATATAGATCCTGCAAACTGGACTCAGATTATGAGTCGCGATTTTGAAGATTTTCAAACACATCGCAAGTCAGGGCTTGATCGGTATGGCGCAACCAATCCTGCAGAATTTTTTGCCGTTCTCAGTGAAGTGTTTTTTGAGACCCCACAAAAGCTAGTTGATGCTTATCCGGATATTTATGAGATTATGGTGAAATTTTTTCGTCAGACGCCGTTATAAGTGATATTTATAGGGATGGTGATAGTAAGCTGTATTTAAGACAGCATAAGCATATTAGAATTAGGGAAGCTGAAATGACTAACGCTATAAGTGATAATGTGGCAAAAGCAGAAATCTATGAAAGTGCTGATGGAAAGGCGCAAGTAGATGTACGTTTCGAGCAGTAGACTGTCTGGCTGTCATAAGCACAAATGACTGAGTTGTTTGGTCGTGATCAATCAGTAATTTCTCGTCATATCGCCAATGCCATAAAAGATAAAGAAATCGCTGAAAAAAGCAATATACAAAAAATGCATATTGCAAATTCAAACCATCCGGTGATTTTTTATGACTTAGATGTGGTTATATCAGTAGGCTAACGAATCAAATCTCCTCAAGACGTGCAATTTAGGCGTTGGGCAACGCAGCGACTACGTAAATACTTAGTACAAGGCTATACGCTCAATCAACAGCGCTTCTATAAAAACTCAAGCGAGCTACAACAAGCGCTAAAATTAATCAAAAAAACCGCACAAAGTCCCGAGTTTAAAACTGACAAAGCTTGTCATTAAAAACCATACCAAAAACTATTTAACACAAGTTGCGATATATATATTTATTTGAATATATATGGCATTTATAACCAGATAGAGCAGCCAGTCAGTTTAAACAAGCCTTATAAAAGTTGTCGAGCAATCTTTCTCTACACCTTAAACCGTCCATTGATCATTAATGATAGCCACCAGATATCGCTTGCCTTGATACTCATCAAATACTAAGCGTAATACCCGCCAGTCCATACCATCATACTCATCCGTGCCTTTATAATAAAATTCTACAACATCTGATGTTTGGTATATATTTTTTAAGTTATTGATAGAATTACCATTATTTTTGAATTCATTAACATTGATGCTAGCATTATTGAACTTTTTGCCATCCACCCAAGTATCCAAATAAGTAGGCAACGGTGTGACCAAAAGATCGCCAGTACCGTCTTTTTCGCCCCAAGTAAACTGAATGTTGGACTGCTGTAAATACTGTGCAAATTGCCCGCGGCTAAAGACTTTATCTGACTCAGGCCGTACATAAGTGTACATCGAAAAACGAACACCACGTGTTGGATGGATATCATTAGTGATTCGAGAAAAATCCTTATTTGCCAGTGCGCGCTGTATACGTAACGCTTGCTGTCTAAGGGTTTGCTGGCTGATATCAGCATTACTAGGTGTTGATGAGCTACTGGTTGGCTGAGATACAATGGCTTCACTGGACTCAGAAGCAGACTGACAACCCGTCACAGCTAGCGTAAATAACAGAAGGCTGCTAGAGGCTAATGTCGCAGATTTTTCCTTAAAAAAAGTAGGTAATATCATCATAAAATCATCCTTAGCACAGTTATTAGCGAAAGAAACATCACTATAAATTGTCATGGGAACTGGTAAAAAATACCATAAAAGCACTATGTAATCGATATTTTGGTAAGTAAACCTGAATGATACGATAATACAGCAGAGTCCGAATATAGGTATGATGTAATAGTCAGTAACACTTATAGGATAAAAGCTCGCAGAGAATAAGATGCCAACATATAAATCGCTGACATTACTATTGACCATAGGACTGATGCCTGTCGGTCACGCTATAGCGGATGTATCAAAAGTAGATCAGAAACAAAATGCCATGGCTGATATAAAGATTGCGACTATCACGAAAATGTACCAACAAGATATTGATGACCAAGGTATGAGTAATCCTGTAGTGCTGCAGCAATATGCAGATGCTGACTTGCAAGCAGCCATGCAACTTGAGCAAGAATATTTTGATAAAACTCAGACGTCCTGCAATATAGATTACGATGTGCTTTGGAACTCGCAAGATCCTGACTATACGCAAGACAAGAAGTTTTCAATAACTGCTCAAGGATTGGTTCAGGTTAGCTTGGCACAAGGTAGCGATATTTATTATGAGCTGTCATGTGACGATAATGATAAAAATTGCCAAGTTGCAGATGTGGTTTTAGATCAGGATGACAAAACGTTACGTCAGCATTTGCTTGAAACTTGTCGTTAGTAAAAGTCTATAACTAATATCAAATCCGAGTTAAGGTATCAGAATGACATGGTATAAATGGTTTTTCGCCTAACTACTAAAACCGTTGGTTTGTTTTCGCATAATGTATATTATGTTAAATGAAGTCTATTAGATCGTAGGTTTAAGCCTTACTAACTATAGAATCATGACGATCATACATTTCTGATACTGCTAGGTATAAACATCCTACCAAACTATTTAGCTCTCACCGACTAACTCTGTCCTGTTAATTCAACCGAATCTTTTGGATGATAGTTCACGCTTGATCAGTTTTACTTCTAAACATCTCTGACAGGTATATTATTACGTCAATCATTTAACGTTTTATTAGACGTTAAGGTTTGAATGCTCTGTATGACTGGTTATTAATATTTTATGATTTGCGATAATACGAATGGCTACATCCAAACCCATCATTAGCTTTTTCTTCGATATGATCATGGCTATTCGTCTGCGATAGCTTATTTATTATCCGTGTCCACCGGCTAAGTCTTTAATATAGATATGCTAATAGCCTATTTTTGATAACCATCATTTGTATGGTTAGATATCTTCTAATATTGCCAAAATAGATTAAATTGCAAAAACTCAGCCAAACGATATAACTCCTTCGAATATTTCTAATCTTATCTAGCCTTCAAACGCTATACCCAAGTCATCACGTATAACCTTTTAAATTTAAATCATAGACAGACTGTTAAATCATTAGAACTGACGCTATTTATTCTTGCAGAATGATGAATTTTATCTACCTATAAACAGTAGCCCTCTATTTATTGTTACCAAGCTATTTTTAAGATGAATGAGCTATCTATTGATATTTTTTAATATATTCAGCCTTTCGTTATATATTTTCTATAAACCCCTCAAAATTGGTGCATTCTAAATTTGCACAGAACAGTACTATGACCCTGATTTTTATATTCTGTGCGAGTACAGGAGCATATGCTTTGTAGAAAATATGCTCAACTCCTTGCCGAATCAATCATGGAAACGATAATCGCATTTAACTATGTACCGAAATAACTGGTAGAAATGCCATGTAACCCTCTCAGCGTATGGCCTACTCACTATTTGGTCACTATGCTATAATTATCCCCAAGTGAACCTTGGGGATAATTACGTCTTAAAAACTATTATCTAAAAGGCTTTACTAACAACACTAACGAATACCAGTGTCCATGATAGTGTCCAATATTCTATGTTTTTCTACAGAATAGACTTTTTATAAGTCATCAATCATAAACCTATCATCAACCTTAATTATCATATTACGGATATACATTATGGCTATCGACACTGCAAACGATATCAACAAGCTCGAATACCGAGACCAAGATTATTCTGTCAGTATCTCAGGTGTGGCTGGCCTAAGTCTTCGTATTTATCCAAATGGTAAAAAGGAATACTACTTACGTTATTCCCATCCGCATATCGAGGGCAAACGACCTAGGATGATGTTGGGTAAGATTGAGGATGTCAGTCTCCATGAGGTTAAGTATAAAGCAGACACCATTCTTGATATGGTCGCCAAAGGTTCTGACCCAAAAGCTATCCAACAAAAAGAGCAAACCAATAAATATACTCATCTAAAAAACGCGCCATTTTCTGACATTGCTCAAGCATGGCGAGAACACAAAACAGCAGGTCGCAATCAAAGTAAATCTAAAAAACCGTCATACAGTGAGTCAACCCTCAAGTTTTGGGATTTATGTCTAGGATATATGTGCCAAGAAATTGGTGATTTAAGAATGGACGATATCACCAGTGAGATGATACTGAGTGTGTGTGAGTCTATCCAAAACAATGAAAATCAAGCAACTTTCGTTGGTGCAAGCACTCGTTTGTATACTGAAAAAGTGTTTTCATTCGCTGTTGCTCGAGGATTATGTGATAGAAATGTGGCGATTGATACCCGTGGTGAGCTTGCACCTGCCAATTCAGGCAATCACTTGCCAGCCATCACCAAACCAGATCAATTTGCGACTCTCTTAAAGGATATGTCCAATTTTAAAGGCGCAAGTAAGATCACATTAGAGGCAATGAACTTATTACCTTACGTGTTTGTACGTAGCATCGATCTACGCTCGATGCGTTGGGATGACATCGATTGGGACAATAATACATGGGCATTCTCCCCGACCAAAGGCGAAGGTCGTGACGATATGGTCTCGCACTTAGTTGTTCCCTTAGCCACGCAAGTAATTTCGCGATTACGAAACATTCAGTCAATTACTGGGCATAAAGAGCATGTATTTGCGTCGATGCGCGGTTCAAGCAATGCCTATATCAGTAAGGCGACGTTGGTGCAGATATTTCACCGACTTGGATATAAAGACGTGCAATGTGCGCATGGATTTCGAGCATCGGCTAAAACTTTGCTCATGGAACAGCCTGAGCTACGCTATTCTGACATCGTCACAGAGTTACAGCTAGGTCATCGAATCAAAGACACACATGGCGGGGCTTACAATAGACTTGATGAAATCGACACTAGGGTACAGATGATGCAAGATTGGGCAGATTATATAGATAATCTTCGGAGTCGTTAGAGAAATAATCTAAATAAGTTTTTTCTAATAACTGCTGAAAAACAGACTTCGCCATATATTAGTAATAGTGTCATAAAGGTTGATTAGCAAAAAAAGTTGTTATCAACATCAAGCAGGCCTCACCTATTTATGTTAAATTGCAAAAAACTATAAGGATATTATGTATCAGATAGCCATAGTATTGTATCCATTCATTTGATAGGAAGGTTGAAGATGACACTAGATAACAACGTACTACGTAAACGCACCAGCTTGTTAGGTTCATTGCTAGGCGATGCTATTTCTCGCCAATCTGGTGAACAAACGCTAGATACGATTGAGAAGCTACGTAAGGGATTTATTCAACAGCGTCGTGAGCCGAATGAGGCACACAAACAGCAGCTTATCGATTTTATTGCTTCTTTGGACAATCAAACCTTAAAAAATGTCATACGCGGCTTTTCTATCTATTTTTTCCTAGCCAATCTAAGTGAAGAGAATTATTTGCGTGAGCAGCGTCATGCGCAGCGTATGCAATCTGAGCAAAGCTGGGAAGGATCATTTCGTCGTACGTTGCTCGAGTGTCGTGAGCGCAATATCGAGCCTGCTCAAATGCAAGAGCTCATCGACCAGCTAAAGTTTACGCCTGTGTTTACCGCACATCCTACCGAAGCGCGTCGCCGTACAACGATGAATATCTTACAAAGTCTATTCACTCACAGCGATGCTTTAAATGACCTAACTGAAAACAGCTTTGCTTACGAGCAAGCCAAAGAGCAAACTGCACAAACGATTGATCTGTTATGGTCATCAGATGAAGTGCGCACTCGTAAGCCATTGGTATATGATGAAATTAACAATGGTCTACATTACTTTAATGCCAGTTTGTTCAATGCGATTCCTAAAGTATATCGTAATATCAAAAAAGCCATTGTCGATATCTATCCAGAGCTCACAGACTATCCACTACCCGCATTTATGAGCTTTGGCTCATGGATTGGCGGCGATAGAGATGGTAATCCTTTTGTGACTTTTGAGACCACAGAACTTGCTGTATTGATGCATGCTGATACCGTGCTGCGTCACTATCAAGTACTACTCAAAAAACTGCGCCGACAGCTGATTCATAGTGACACTATTGTCACCGTTTCACCTGACGTATATGCCAAAATCAAAAGTTATGATGAGCTCGATCAGCGAGTGTTCGACTATAACCTCGATGACTATGGCAATGAGCCATATCGTCGCCTGCTCTCTATCATTCTGACTAAAGTCAAAGCCACCAATCGCCGTATCCAAAGCAAAGGCACGGACATCGAAGCTGAAAAAGATGCCTATGCCAATCCAGAAGAATTACTAGAAGACCTGCGCATTATCCGTCAAAGTGTCAATACACACGATACAGCACACGCAGAAGGATTACTACTAGATGTCATTCGTTTGGTCAAAACTTGCGGCTTTCATTTGGCGGCGCTCGATATCCGTCAAGAGTCGTCATACCATGGCGAAGTGATTGCCGATATCTTTGCTAGTGCCTCCAACCTGCCTGATTATCAGACGTTAAGCGAAACCGAACGTCAAGAGTGGCTCACACGCTTGCTAGAAAAACCTGGCACGCCGCTCATTTATACTGACAACCTGACAGACAAAACGCGTGAGCAATTGTCACTGATGAATTCGGTCGCTACTCTACGCAAACTGGTGGGACAGGCTACTTTTGGTAGCTATGTGATCTCGATGACCAATAATGCTAGCCAGCTACTAGAAGTATTGCTGCTCATGCGGTTTGCAGGCTTATGCAGAATTGATGACGAAGGTCAGTTGTCTGCTGACCTACCTGTCGCACCGTTGTTTGAAACCATCGAAGATCTCAAAAATATCGATAAAATCTTGCCTGCCGTGTTAGACAATCCGCTGTATCGTGGACTGCTACAGAACACGGACAACACGCAAGAGATTATGCTAGGTTATTCAGACTCATCAAAAGACGGCGGTATTATCACCTCTGCTTGGCAGCTTTATAGTGCACAGCAAACCATTAATAACATTGCTGAGAAATATGGCATAAAAACACGCTTGTTCCATGGTCGTGGCGGTTCTGTGAGCCGTGGTGGTGGATCAACGCACAAAGCCATTGCGGCACAGCCAGCTGGCACGCTACATGGTCAGATTAAAGTAACTGAGCAAGGCGAAGTGCTCTATGCCAAGTATGCCAATACAGATACCGCTGTATTTGAGCTGACCATGGCGATCACAGGCACACTCAAAGCCTGCTCGACAAGGTTTGTGGTACAACCGACTGAGTTGCCAGAGTATGAAGCGCTGTTTGCACGCTTAGCAGACGCAGGTGAACAACGCTATCGCGAGCTGACCGATCATACCGAAGGGTTTTATAAATTCTACTCCGAGGTCACCCCAGTACAAGAGATCTCTCTGTTAAACATTGGCTCACGTCCTGCTCATCGCAAAAAAGGCCTACCAAGTAAGACCACCTTGCGAGCGATTCCTTGGGTATTTGGCTGGTCATTGGCACGCTTTACCCTACCTGCTTGGTATGGCGTTGGTAGTGCGCTAGATAGCGTCAAAAAAGACGAAGCATTGATGAAAGAGATGAATAAGCACTGGCCATTTTTCAGTGTGTTTATCAGTAATATCGAGATGGCTTTTACCAAAGCCAATATGAATATTGCCGAGGCTTATAGCCAACTATGTGATGATGAGCCGTTACGCGAAAAAATCATGACAGCGGTCACCGATGAATACATGCTGACCAATTCAGGATTAAACTCTCTGCTTGAGCAAGATTCTTTATTGTCCAATCAGCAGAATCTTGCTTCATCCCTGCAGTGGCGAGACGCTTATCTAGATCCTATTAACTATATCCAGATTGAACTGTTAAAGCGTGCCAGACAACAGGACACCCTGAACGATGCGGCACATGACGACCTTAATGTAGAAGACCCATTAATCCGTAGTATCAATGCATTGGCAGCGGGTTTACGTAATACTGGTTAGGGTAGCTTTTCGATAAGTAGCTTTCGGATAAATAAAAAGCTTATACCAATTGTCGCAAATATTAAGGCTTCGTTTGCGAAGCCTTAATATTATTCAAAACCCTTCAAAAAATATCTCGCCAGATATCAATCGCAGTTTAGTACTGCGTTGATTGATATTGCCTATTAGGTGAATTGACCACATCCCCATGTATGACCAGCAGAGCATCATGACCAGTGACAGCGCTTTATATGAGTGGATGAGTGCGCTGGATAAATATGGGCTTACTATCATTGATAATATGCCAGATGACGCTGATGCGGGTGTGCAGACAGCCATGCGAGTCGACTATTTACGGCAGACTAATTTCGGTATGACCTTTGATGTGATATCAGAAAAATCGCCGATTAATTTGGCTTATACGTCACTCTCATTACCTTTGCATACCGACTTGCCAAATCAGGAGTTGCCTCCAGGCTATCAATTTTTGCATTTTTTGAGTAATGAAAGCATAGGTGGCGAATCTACTTTCGTAGATGGGTTAAAGGTGTTAGAAGGGTTACGAAAAGAGCAGCCTGAGTATTTTCGCTTGCTTGCCGAATATGCCATCCCCTTTCGTTTTCATGACAGCGCCCATGATATCCGTGAGCACCACCCCGTCATCAATCTAGACAACTTTGGCAATATTGTGGAAATCAAATACAACGCGCATCTTGCAGATGTTTTTGATTTGCCGAGCGATATTATGTACGACTACTACCTTGCTTATCGAGAGCTGATGGCTTGATTAAAAGACAGTCGCTATAAGATTGAGTTAAAGCTAGCGGCTGGTCAAATGGTCGTTTTTGATAACCGCCGAGTCCTACATGGGCGTAACGCATTTGATGAAAACGTCGGTGAGCGTCGTCTCAAAGGCTGTTATGTTGACCGCTCAGAATTTAAAAGTCGCTTAAGAACGCTTAAAAAGCAACTGGCTTAACACGACCTGCAAGCTAACGGATGCTGTGATTGTAATATAAATAGCAAGAGCAACAGCATCAGTACTTGGCCTCGGTGTCTGTTGATGACTCTAAGCTGCTTCCCTTCATGTTCCCTTATGAAAAATACAAGCGCTCTATCAAGCAGATGTACGACCTTTCACAAATAACACCACGCTAAAGCATGGAGCACTGAGCCCACAAAAAAAGCCCCATTTCTCCTCTCTAAACATGAGAGAAGAGAAATGGGGCTTAATATTATTCACTTACTGACTTATAGTTATCATAATCTTATAGTGCTAATAGCAGCCCTAATAACTGGATTCACGATATAAGGTTTTATGTGCTTCTATTCTAAAGTCTTCAGCGCTGACAGCAGGCGTTATACCATGTGCACTGTACTTGGCTTGTATGATCTTTTCTTCCTCACGGAATAGCACATTTTGCGCTTCTTGCTTGAAGTCATGATAGCTAATGACAGTGTCATCTTCATGACCGTCAATAACTATAGGTCTGCTAGGCTGGTTTTGGCTATTCGAATGCTGCTGTGCAGCCTGATTAGCATTAGCCTCTTTAGTAATGTTGCTGACTGTTAAACCGTTATTAGTCGTCGACGCTTGAGATAGCGTGGAAGAGATACGGTTAGACATATAGAAGGCGGATATTAGAACAATACAGATGACACTGATAATAGCAAAAACAAGACTACGAGGTCTGATGCTTTTTGGCTCGATATCATTATTCACGTTTTCTGATTCATTCATAGTTACGTACCATCTAATTTATATCATCAACGGCAAACAACTGTGCCTTTTACATAATGATACGAATTTTATATTGTATTGCAACAATTTCTAGTACGAACGTCTCGAATAAATTGATAGGCGGTTATTTAACTGTTTGAAATGGTATAAAACATAGCCCCTTTAATCATTGGTTTCGCGGTACAAGGTAGTCTGCGACTCTTGTCTAAAGTCCTCATAAGTTATGGCAGCTTCCTCAGTAGCTATAACAGTGGCATCATCTTCTGGTGTAGGATCTTTAGAAGTTGACTCTGACTCATTAGCAGCTGGCAGGTCCTGTCTATTGTTGTCCAAAGCATCTTGCTGAGTAGTGGCTGGTTGCGTACTTACAGTACTTACAGGGTCAACGCCATCCGTAGTTGTTTGACTGTCAGTAGACAGTACTGGATCAGCACTAACAGCTGGTGTACTGTCTATCTCTACATTACCATCAGTGCTGTTGTCTATACTATCAACCGCAGAAGTAGATAAGACTCCTGAAAATACAAGCATTAATGCAATAGCAACCAATACGATTAAACCAATCGCCATAGCCATCATGAGAGATTTCTTGCTTTTGATCACTTTATTGTCTATGACTGGCTCTTCGATAACTGATTCAGACACATTCTCTATGTTTAAAGAGACGTCTAAAGAATCATCAACCGATATCTCATTTATGTTAGATTCACTATAGTCAATCGTAGAGGATGACTCTGTTTGATTGCTACTATCCATATTGTTGCGATCTATATATTCTGAGGCTTCTGTATCTGAACTGACATCATTGACATCGATACTAATGCTGTCGCTATCGTTAGCGATATTCAGCACATTATTTTCAGATATATTTTCAAATACTACATTTGTATCTGAAGCTTCAGAGGTAGTGTTTGCTGCTGTAGCATTTTCTGTTTCTAGCAATAATTCTTGCTCACTGCTTTGATCTTCAAACAGTTGCAACTCTTCTGTGCTCAAAGGTTCGAAAGCGGCAAGGTTCTTTGCACTCTCTAGTGTTTCAAATTCAGCCTGATCGTTCTCTTCAGAACCATGAACTCGATTAATAAAGCGTTCATAGATGTCGTTGTTATTACGCTTACGCGACTTTTGGTCAATAATTCTAGCCAATTTTTCATCAAAATCGGTGCCAGCGTCTTTTTTTTCGTCGCTCATAGAATAATACCAAACCAGTTTTTTCTACTGGTGTTAAATGATTGCTAGAATGAATTTTCTTACTATAGTGTAACAGTGTTATTAGCCACCAATATAGTTGCTCAACCTATTATCTTCAAGCACAATTTATGGGATAACGCTAATATTGATAAGAACTATTCTAAATAATATGATAAATCAACCTTAAGAACTGTTCTATGTAGAGATAGCATAGACTATGACAGGCTCAATAGTATGGATTTAAAACAGCTCAATGCATTTATCGCGGTTGCCGACTTGCGCAGCTTTAGCGCTGCCGCCACCAAAACAGGACTGTCACAGCCGAGCCTGAGTCGCTTGCTAAAACAGTTAGAGACTGACATGGGCGTGGTGCTTATTGATCGCTACCACAGACCACTACATCTGACTGAAGCGGGTAGTTTTTTCTACGATAAAATAAGCACCATACTGACCGAGATTGATACGGTGACCAGTATGACTCAGCGTCTATCAGCACCAAGCAGCGTTTTAAATATAGGTTTTGTGCCCTCAGTGCTATATGGCCTACTGCCTGAAATCATTGCCACGCTTAAACAGTTCAGCCCTGATATCGATGTTAATTTAAAAGACATTAGCTCATATCAACAAATGGATGCCCTGAAGTCTGGTGAGATTGATATTGGTTTTGGCCGATTTGCCCATCAAGACCCATGGATTCAGCAGATTCTGCTACGTCATGAACGCTACGTGGTGGCATTGCCAAAATCACATCCGCTTGCCAATGTACGTAAGCAGCGCTTGATAGACCTAGCGAACAATCGCTTAATTTTATATCATCAAACACATTTGCCAGTATCGTCCACGGTGACGACAGAGGTAGTGACCCAAGCGAACGATAAGCTGTCTACAAATAGAGTCAACCGTGCTGCTACTCATGAAGCAGCGTCTAGCGATCCTATTACTGAGCCTTTACTACATCTATTTGCCCAGTATGGCATCTCACCTTTCATGACCACGACAGTCAGCGATTTGCAGGTCGCATTGGGGCTGGTCGCGGCAGGCGAAGGCATTACATTGGTGCCTGCCAGCCTGCAAACCGTACGTACGGAACAGATCATCTACCAACGTTTGGTTCATGAAAATGTCACCTCCCCTATTTATTTACACACCCTCAAAGACTTTGTACACCCAAAAATACCTGACTTGCTCACAGCCATTTATCACGTCTACGAACAGCGCGGCATCACTTATCGGCAGCAAAATTTTGTGTCACAGGCCTAAATGGGCAGATATCCGTTGAATATTGTGTTATAAAGAACCGCCAAAAATAATTCATTTTAAATATTGATATTATTTTATAAGTATGCTAACTAACAAGAATAGCAATGCAAACAAATAGTAATAATAACTAGAATAATCATTCTCCTAGACAGTGTTGGTGTGATAAAGTCGATACGATGTAAATCGTTTTATATTTAGGCGATTTATAGGACGTTCTTTTCTGATCATTGGCAAGCTGACACAGGTAAGTGATAATTTGCTGTTTTAACCATTTCGAGGTATTCATGTCCACACAACAACTCAATAACCCAAGCGCCCCTGACGATAGCGTTGCCTCGCAACAAGAGGGCTTTAGCTGGCGCATCTTTGGCCCAGGTATTTTGATGGCGACTGCTGCCATTGGTGGCTCACATCTGATTTCATCAACACAGGCCGGTGCTATCTATGGCTGGCAGTTGGCTATTATGATTGTATTGGCCAACGTGTTTAAGTATCCGTTTTTTCGATTCGCAACCGATTATGTTTATGATACGGGCGAGAGTTTGATTGCAGGCTATGCCAAACGCTCAAAGGTATATCTTTGGGTGTATTTCATTCTATCTATCTTGTCAGCCGTTATTAGTACGGGTGCGGTCTCACTCATTGCCGCTGTGATCTTAGGCTTTATGCTACCCGCCTCATTCGGTCTGTCGACGATGGCGTTATCTCTCATTATCGTCGCGGTCTCTTGGTTCTTTTTGATTGCAGGGCATTATAAATTGCTCGATGGCGTGACCAAGTGGATTATGATTGCGCTTACCACAGCAACGGTAGCAGCGGTCGTTATTGCCGCTGGTAAGCCAACGGTTATGGCAGTAGATTTTGTTGCCGCCTCTCCTTGGAACCTAGCCACGTTGGGCTTCATCGTAGCACTCATGGGCTGGATGCCAGCACCGCTAGAGTTTGCAGCGATTACCTCTATGTGGACCTCTGCCAAAGTCAAAGCAGATCACACCACGCATAGCCAAGGCTTGTTAGATTTTAATGTTGGCTATGCAGTCTCAGCGATATTGGCGTTGTTCTTCTTATCGTTAGGTGTGTTTGTCCAGTACGGATCAGGACAAGAGATTGAATTGGTCGGCGGTGCTTATATCAACCAGTTGATCAATATGTATACCGCAACCATTGGTGAATGGTCGAGACTGCTGGTCGCTTTCGTCGCCTTTATGTGTATGTTCGGCACGACCATTACCTGTGCTGATGGCTATGGACGCGCTAATGCTGAATGCTGGCGCCTGCTAAAAGGTGAAAGCGAAATCAATAAAAAGCAGATCGCTTTTTGGACGACCTATGCCATCGGTGGTGGTCTAGTAATTATCACTTTCTTCACAGGACAATTAGGCGCTATGCTTAAGTTTGCCATGATATCGGCGTTCGTCTCTGCGCCTATTTTTGGTTGGTTAAACTACTCATTGGTTAAAAAGCATAAGAAACTGTCAGCAGGTATGAACGCCCTGTCTATCGCAGGCTTGATATTCTTAGCAGGTTTCGCGTTATTGTTCTTGGCCAATATGGCAGGTTTATTTGCTTAACCTTTGATTAATATAAGACTCATTGCTTAATCATTCTATTTGAATGGAATAAAGCCCTAATAGCCTAGCTGTTGGGGCTTTTTGATGATTGTCGTTAAATTAATAAAACAGTAATCATGAAGTAGCAAACTTAGTAATTGTAACTAAATGTAAAAAATAGAAGGTTTTAAAAGCTGTAATTTTAAGCAATATGAATACTTATCATAGGAAATTACCAATAACTGCATAATGCTATTTGAATTATAAATACTATTAAATATACTACATTTAATTATTATTTAAATTAAATATTAATTAAGAACCCAAACTTTTCAGGCATGAATAATTGAGTATAATCAGATACAACAATTAGAATATTTTCCCTCTAAGTAAGGATCACCATATGACTTCATCTTCAGCAGGCGCGCGCTTTCGCAGTGCCCTCACTCAAAAAAATGATAACAACCAACCATTACAGATTGCAGGCGCTATCAATGCCTATACAGCGATGATGGCGACCCAAGTTGGTCATCAAGCGTTGTACCTCTCTGGTGCTGGCGTGGCCAATGCCTCATTTGGTTTGCCTGATCTAGGTATGACCAGCCTTGATAACGTACTAGAAGATGCACGCCGTATTACTGATGCAGTCGATACCCCGCTGCTTGTCGATATCGATACGGGCTTTGGTGGCGCGTTTAACATCGCTCAAACCATCAGAAAGATGGAAAAAGCAGGCGTCGCGGCAGTACATATCGAAGATCAAGTGGCACAAAAACGTTGTGGTCATCGCCCTAATAAAGAAATCGTTAGTATCTCAGAGATGGTTGATCGTCTAAAAGCGGCATTGGATGCCAAGACTGACCCTGACTTTGTAGTGATGGCTCGTACAGACGCCCTGTCAGTAGAAGGTCTGGATGCTGCTGTTGAACGTGCCGTTGCCTTCCAAGAAGCGGGTGCAGACATGATCTTTGCAGAAGCGCTAACCGATATCGAGATGTATCGTAAGTTCACTGATGTACTCGATATTCCAGTACTGGCAAACATGACAGAGTTTGGTCAGACAGATCTATATACCACTGATCAGTTGTATAGTGTGGGTGTCGAGATGGTGCTATATCCACTATCCGCTTTCCGCGCTATGAACAAAGCGGCATTGAACGTTTATCAGCATTTATTAGATGATGGCACTCAAGACAAAGTCGTCGATACTATGCAGACCCGTATGGAGCTCTACGATTTCTTGAATTATCATGAGTTTGAGCAGACACTAGACAAGCTATTTGCTGATAATAAGTAGTTAATAACTAATAACTGCCAAGTAGCAACGCCGAAACGATAAACCACCTCTGTGTGCTTTATCGTTTCAAAATCCGTCTTTATTTACCTTTAGGTTATTTATGTCATTTTTTACTGCTCATACGGTTGTCAAATCCTCACTACTTAGTAGCACGCTTGCGGCGCTGTTATTCATGACAGGCTGTGATAAAACACCAGAAACCGTTGACGATACTACCAGTGATACGAGCGAGACTGTGGTTAGCGAAAGCGAAGCTGCACCTTCAGAGACTGATGCTCAAAATGACTTGATCATGACGACGATTACATTAGATACCGTCAACAGCCTATTGTTTGCACCAATTATCAATAGCGGCGCGCTCAGTGAAGAGCAAGTCAGCTGCCTCGAGTCACGTGACAAAGACTTGGGTAAAGCGGAAGTCGATCGTTTTTATAAGAGTCAGTTTACTGATGCAGAGTTAAAAGAATTAGATGACTTTTATACGTCGGATGTGGGTAAAAAACTGCTTGCTTTTGGCAATGAGCAATTGCGTGTCATGAATGGCGAAGAAGTAGCAACGCCAATGGCTGACCCTACCCCAGAAGAAATGACTGAGATTCAGACATTTATGGAGTCACCACTGGGTGCCAAATATATGAAGATCAATAACGCAGAAGGCGAAGGCAGTGCAATGGAAGTCTTAAATGGCCCTATTGAAGCTGAATTTGAGCGTTGTAACGTCGATTTAGACGGTCCACAGCCTGAACAGCCTGCGTAACGCTAGACTGGCGCTATAGTCAGTCATTAACCAATAAATTTATTATCAGAAACACCGTTTTCACTCAAAAAAGCTACCAACAAAAGGAATGTAAACATGGCAGCACAGAAAGAACTTTCAGGCGCAGGTCTACGTGGACAAGTCGCTGGTAAAACCTCTCTATCTACCGTTGGCAAATCAGGCTCTGGTCTGACCTATCGCGGTTATGATGTATCAGAGCTGGCAGATAAGTGTATTTTTGAAGAAGTGGCGTATTTACTGCTATATGGCAACTTGCCTACTCAAAGCGAGCTTGATGCCTATCAAGCCAAACTCAAAAGCTTGCGTGGCTTACCACAAGCATTAAAAGACGTACTTGAACGTATCCCAGCTGATGCGCATCCAATGGACGTGCTACGTACGGGCTGCTCTATGCTTGGCAACCTTGAGACCGAAACTGATTTTGCTCAGCAAAACGATCAAACTGACCGTATGCTAGCGGCCTTTCCATCGATTATCAACTATTGGTATCGTTTTACCCACGATAATGTACGTATCGAGACCGATACAGATGATGCCACGATTGGCGGTCATTTCTTGCATTTACTCAAAGGCGAAAAACCAAACGAGCTACACGAAAAAGTAATGAACGTCTCGCTTATCCTTTATGCAGAGCATGAGTTTAACGCGTCGACCTTTACCGCTCGTGTGTGTGCATCTACCTTATCTGATATTCATTCTTGTATCACTGGTGCAATCGGTTCACTACGCGGTCCATTGCATGGCGGAGCGAATGAAGCAGCGATGGATATGATTGAAGGTTTTAGTTCACCTGATGAGGCTGAAGAAGAAATGATGGGTATGCTGGCTCGTAAAGACAAAATTATGGGCTTTGGTCACGCAATCTATAGCGAATCAGATCCGCGTAACGTGGTGATTAAAGGCTGGGCTGAGAAGCTGGCTGCTGATGTTGGTGATGAAGTGTTATACCCCGTCTCGGTACGCTGTGAAGAAGTGATGTGGCGTGAGAAGAAACTGTTTTGTAATGCTGACTTTTTCCATGCATCTGCCTATCACTTCATGGGTATCCCGACCAAGCTATTCACACCAATCTTTGTCTGCTCACGTTTGACTGGTTGGGCTGCTCACGTGTTTGAGCAACGTGCTAATAACCGTATCATTCGCCCAAGCGCAGAATACACTGGTGAAGATCTGCGTCCAGTACCAGATATGAGTGCTCGTTAAACGGCTGTTATTTATCAATTATTAAGATGATTTTTGCTAAGTAATCTTATCAGCTAGCGGCAGTGCTAGCTGATACAGGTATGATGATTGAGCCTTGCTATGAGTTTTTCAGGTTTAATCGTCATACACTATCTTTTTTATAAACTATGCCCTTTTAATTTTCAATATCGCTTCTTTAGCAAAGCCTATAATAACGAACGATGATTTTGCTAAAGGAATGAATTTTTACCCGATATCAACGCTTAACTACTTATTATAATTAGCCAACAGCCAAAGGTGACTTATGGACAACGCCCTAGTACAACCAATGAACGATGAATTTAAAAAGCCACTTCCCGGTACTGATTTGTATTATTTTGACACCCGTGAGGCCGTCGAGAGCATCGAAGCTGGCGCGTATGACAAGCTACCATTTTGCTCAAAAGTATTGTGTGAAAACCTAGTACGCCGTTGCCCACCAGAAGAGTTAACCGATGCGCTAAAGCAGCATATCGAAGGCAAGCAAGATCTAGACTTTCCTTGGTACCCTGCCCGCGTCGTTTGTCATGATATCTTGGGTCAGACGGCCTTTGTTGATTTGGCAGGTTTGCGTGATGCCATCGCTGAGCAAGGCGGTGATCCGTCTAAGGTAAACCCTATCGTGCCAACTCAGCTTATCGTTGACCATTCATTGGCCGTTGAGCATGCAGGCTTCGAAGACGACGCGTTTGAGAAAAACCGCGCGATTGAAGAGCGCCGCAACGATGACCGTTTTCACTTTATCAACTGGTGCCAGTATGCCTTTGACAATGTAAACGTCGTACCGCCTGGTAACGGCATCATGCATCAGATTAACTTAGAGAAAATGTCACCTGTTGTACAAGTCGTACACAATAAAGCGGGTGAAGAAGTCGCGTTTGCCGATACGTTGGTCGGTACGGATAGTCACACGCCGATGGTCGATGCCCTAGGTGTGATCTCAATCGGTGTGGGCGGTCTAGAAGCCGAAAGCGTCATGCTAGGTAACCCATCATATATGCGCCTACCTGATTATGTGGGTGTCAAATTAACGGGAAAATTGCAAAAAGGCATCACTGGTACGGATCTTGTACTGGCAATGACTGAGTTCTTACGCGACGCAGGTGTGGTCTCTACCTATATCGAATTCTTTGGTGACGGTGCACGCCAGCTAAGTGTCGGTGACCGCGCTTCTATCTCCAACATGACGCCTGAATATGGTGCCACTGCCGCGATGTTCTATATCGATGAGCAAACCATTGACTATCTACGTCTGACGGGGCGCTCTGAGGAACAGATTAAACTGGTTGAGCAATACGCCAAGCAAACGGGCCTATGGGCTGACGGCATGGAAAAAGCCGAATACGCACGCGTCCTTGAGTTTGATTTGTCATCAGTCGTACGTAATATGGCAGGCCCGTCGCGTCCCCATGCCCGTGTATCGACTACCGACTTGGTTGCCAAAGGTATCGCTCATGGCGCTGACGAAAAACTGCCTGAACCAAAAGATGGCCTGATGCCAGATGGCGCGGTGATTATCGCTGCTATTACCAGCTGTACCAATACTTCAAACCCACGCAACATGGTGGCAGCAGGTCTTGTCGCTCGTAATGCGAATGCCAAAGGCTTATTACGTAAACCTTGGGTGAAGTCATCATTAGCACCAGGCTCAAAGACCGTTAAAATGTATCTAGAAGAAGCAGGGCTGATGCCAGAATTGCAAGAGATTGGCTTTGATGTAGTCGGCTTTGCCTGTACCACGTGTAACGGTATGAGCGGTGCGCTAGACCCTGATATCGAAAAAGAAATCATCGACAATGATTTGTTCACTACGGCAGTGCTATCTGGTAACCGTAACTTTGACGGTCGTATCCATCCGTATGCCAAGCAAGCATTTTTAGCATCGCCGCCACTGGTTATCGCTTATGCCATCGCTGGTAACATCCGTTTTGATATTGAAAAAGACTCATTGGGTAAAGACCAAGACGGCAATGACGTCTATCTAAAAGACATCTGGTTTGATGATGAAGAAGTGGATGCCATTGTTGCAGCTGCTGTTAAGCCTGAGCAATTCAATGCCGTATATATCCCAATGTTTGATGAAGCCAAAAAAGACACGGGCAAAGCGTTAAGCCCACTGTACGACTGGCGTGAAATGACCACGTATATTCGCCGTCCACCGTATTGGGAAGGTCAAATGGCAGCGATGAACAAACTAAAAGGTATGCGTCCATTAGCAGTATTGGGTGATAACATCACAACCGACCATATGTCACCATCAAACGCTATTCTGGGCTCATCAGCAGCTGGCGAGTATCTCGATACTATGGGCTTGCCTGCTGAGGACTATAACTCATACGCGACCCATCGCGGCGACCATTTAACCGCGCAACGTGCCACCTTTGCCAACCCTAAGCTATTAAACGAAATGGTACGCGATGAAGATGGCGAAGTTGTCCAAGGCTCACTGGCGCGCGTCGAACCAGAAGGTCAAGTCATGCGCATGTGGGAAGCGATTGAAACCTACATGAACCGTGAGCAGCCGCTGATCATCATCGCAGGTGATGGCTATGGTCAAGGCTCGAGCCGTGACTGGGCTGCCAAAGGCGTGCGTCTCGCCGGCGTAGAAGCCGTCGTTGCTGAAGACTTTGAGCGTATTCATCGTCAAAACTTAGTTGGCATGGGCGCGCTACCTTTACAGTTCGAAGAAGGTACGACTCGCCATACGCTAAATATCAATGGTACGGAAACCTTTGATGTCACAGGTGAAGTCTCTGCTGGCGGGTTGATGACTCTAGTGATTCATCGTACCGATGGTAGTACCACTGAGACGCCTATTATCTGCCGCTTAGATACGGCTGATGAAGTCAAAATGTACAATGCTGGCGGCATGCTACAACGCTTTGCTAAAGAGTTTATAGAGGGTACGCTGGATATTGTCTAGGGCTATCCTTAGGTTTTAGTGTGATAAGCAATAAAGAATAAAAGTTGCCGATGTTGTATAACCTTATATGACGTCGGCTTTTATTTGCTTTTGCGTTCTATACACTGAGTTTTGTTACTTACTCCTAAGTACTAGATAGCAGCTAAATATTGAATTTGCTTAACCAATGGCGTAATATGTACCATATATTGTACAAGTCATGAAGCGTATTATGAAAGGAGTAAACCATGAGAGTCGTTAGTTTTTCAGAAGCCAGAAAGCACCTAAAATCTGTCCTAGATACGGTAAACGATGATGCCAATGCCACTATCGTAACCCGCCGTGACGCTGATGATGCCGTTGTGATGTCACTTGATTACTACAATAGCCTGATGGAAACCGTCTATCTGCTAAAATCTCCTGCCAATGCGGCGCACTTAGCGGACTCTATTGCCCAATATAAAGCTGGCAAGACGGTTACGCGTGAGCTAATTGATACGGCAGAAGATAGTGATAAAGGTGATGGTAGCAGCGATAATAATGAACATACGGATGGCGATATTGAGAGTGCTTGAACTCAAAGGCTTTAATCAATCCAAAGGGTCTAACAATGAGTGAACAACTAGCATGGACAGACGCTGCGTGGAAAGACTATCTGTACTGGCAAACCCAAGACAAAAAAACACTCAAGCGTATTAATAAACTTATCACCGACTGTAAGCGTAATCCGTTTGAAGGGATTGGTAAACCTGAACCTTTAAAAGAAAACCTATCTGGATTTTGGTCAAGACGCATCGATGACGCCAATCGATTGGTATATGCCGTCGATGATAATTATCTGACGATTATCTCTTGTCGCTATCATTATTAACCAAGCAAGTAGCCTTATACTTTACTCAACATTTATCAATATTTTATGCATAATAACGCTTCTATTTATTATTACTATTTGTTGAGAAATTTATGGGCTGGTTCAAACTATTCATTGCAGTGATCGTATTATATTTGGGTCAAAGCTATTATTTACTGTCATCAGATCATGTCGAGCAATTCTTAGCGCATAATAATGCGCTTGCTATGAACGATCCTGTTGCTGCTTGTGACAATTATAGTGATGATGTGACAGTAATGATTAATCATAATACGCTTCAAGGTACATAGGAAGTCGAGGGCGGTAAGGATGAGCTATGCGGCTATATGAAACAATCCCAAGCCGCGTTGGTCGTGACGCAAGCCAGTACTTCAGGGTATTTTGAAAACATGGAAGTGACTACAAGCTTCCCTTGGCAAAAAGCCCGTGCCAGTTTTGATGAAATCAATAATGTCAAAATGGGCACATTGGGTTCAATCAGCAGCAAAACCCATGAAATATTGAGTATAAAAAAAACACTAACGGGGCTTGAGATCGTATCTGTCAATTCTACTGGTGGGGCGAATATAGCTAGATAGTAAAAGCGTTTATTGATGCAACGTTTATATCTTTTTATAGCTCACCTGACAAAAAGGCTGTTAACTATGTCGTATTGCTATATTCCAGAAGACAATTTATCGCTTATCTTAAGAATCGCTGCTAACAATTGTGATTTTCTTACTTTCAGTGATTGGGAGTCAAAAACGATTGCTGACCTTTTATATCAGAGCTTAATAGTTGAACTTTTCAAGTACGATAGTGTCAGTTTCTTAACGTTAGACCATATTTCTTCCCCCTACCAATGGCTCTTTTATTATCAGCAGTTTGCTAATGCTTGTCGTATCATACAAACAATGCCTGAAACCATTGACTTAAGCACTTTGGAATACCTTAATTCTGCTGGTTGGAGTAAAAGCGTAAAAACTGTCCGCTTAAAAAAAGATGCTGTATTGGCTTTAAACGAACTGGCTAAATTAGCAACATTCCCTGAGCTAGACAAAGAATGGTTGAAATTATTTGAAACTATTAAAGGACAAAATATCCATATTATGGAGACCAATAATGCCATGAATCAGAAAAGCATAGGGCTTAATATGAAAAACAAGTCCTTATTCTACTCAAATGCTGAAACTGCAAACTGGTATGATATTTTGTCTGTAACACTTTATAGCAATAGTTTTTCAACAGACTTTATAGAATCTGTTGAAAAATTGAATGTTCAAGAAACTAGCCCGCTCATTGAGGGTAAACCTATGTTAATCGTATCTTCATTCAACAAACATGATTTATGAGCGAAGACCTTATTTAAAATCAATATTTCCATCACAAAATATTTAAAAGGACTTTAAGGTGTCAAATAATAAAAATACATTCGCCCCACAACTATCTGTCCCCGCTACTCATATGCGCGGTGGTACTTCAAAGGGGACATTCTTTAAACTGTCTGATTTACCTGAGCGTTGCCAAGTCGCAGGCTCTGCGCGGGATAACTTCCTATTACGTGTCATCGGTAGCCCTGATCCTTACGGTAAGCAAATTGACGGTCTCGGCAATGGCAGCTCTAGCACATCAAAAACGGTTATTTTATCGGCCTCTGACAGACCAGATCATGACGTGAACTATCTGTTCGGGCAGGTCAATATCGCAAAGCCTATGATTGATTGGGCGGGTAACTGTGGTAACTTAACTGCAGCCGTCGGTGCCTGTGCCATTAATATGGGTCTAGTTGATGCCGACAAAATTGCTAATAGTATCGATGACAATGCTGAAAGCGGGATTTGTGAAGTGCGTATCTGGCAAGAAAATATCGGTAAAACGATTATTGCGCATATTCCAGTCTATAAAGACGCGAATGATAAAGTACAAGTTCAAGAAACGGGCAACTTTGAATTAGATGGTGTAACCTTTCCAGCGGCTGAAGTTAAAATTGAGTTTATTGATCCTGTAGATGCCACCAGCGACATGTTCCCTACTGGCAACTTGGTCGATGACTTCGATGTTACTGGCTGCGGTTTAAATACCGATAGCGTCAAAGCGACCTTTATTAGCGCTGGTATCCCAACCATCTTTATGAAAGCAGAAGATTTAGGTTTTACGGGTACTGAGCTACAAGGCGACATCAATAGCGACGGTGAGCTACTTGCCAAGCTTGAGAAAATCCGTGCCACAGGCGGTGTTGCTATGGGATTTTTCCAAGATGTCTCTGAAGCACAGACTAGCCAACACATTCCTAAAGTCGCTTGGGTTGGCGCAGCACAGAGCTATACCGCCTCTAGTGGTAAGTCGGTCGATGTAGAAGAGATTGATTTAGTGGTACGTGCTATGAGTATGGGTCAACTGCATCACGCTATGATGGGTACAGCAGCAGTCGCTATCGCCGCTGCGGCAACCACACAAGGCACGCTCGTCAATCAAGCAGCAGGCGCTGGTGAGCTGACAGAGGTGCGTTTTGGCCATCCATCAGGTACATTGCTCGTTGGCGGAAAAACCGAACTGGTCGATGGGCGCTGGCAAGCCAAAAAAGTGTCGATGAGTCGCTCAGCAAGGCGTATCATGGTTGGCGAAGTTTTTGTGCCAGCGGATGCGTTTTAAGCGTAGACACGGCTTATTTTAATTTTTAATAAGATCTTATGCCAACATCTCCCCAATCCCGCCGCGTACAATTAGACAAAAAGCCTCCCGTCGAAAAGAAAGAACGGCGGGCGCTACTGTGGGATATTCTAAAAAAACTGGCAGTATTTGCTAAACCTTATCGCCTGCTTATCATTGCTACTTTAGTGCTGACCGTCTTAGGCTCCTTTACCGCGCAGGTCAATGCGTTTGTACTACGTTATACCGTTGATACCTTGACCGAAATTGCTACGCTTGCCGAGCCATGGCAAGCAGGTCTGCGTATGTTAGGTATTATTAGCGCGGTCTTGCTGACCAAAGAGATCCTGTCGATATTCATCTCTTTTGGTCAGCGTTTTTTTGGTGAAAAGATTCGTATCAACTTATCTCGTGACTTGTCCCAAAAAATCATTGAGCGCATCCTTACCTATCGCATGGCGTTTTATACCAGTAGTGAAAATGACAGTGGTAAACTGCAAACCCGTATTGACTATGGTGTTAGTAGTTTAACCAGCCTCGTGCAAAACTTCTTTATCGACATGCTGCCGTTATTTGCCAATGCGATTGTGGCACTTATCATCATGTTTTCGACCAATTTTTGGGTTGGCATGGTGGGTCTTATTATCATACCCATTTACTTTGTTATTAGCCAAAAGCAAGCACGGCGTCTACAAGGTTTTCGTCGGCAGATGCGCGGGTTTCGAGAAGCCAAAAGCGGTTTAGTGATCTCTTTGATTAATTCAATCAGCGTGGTGAAATCCTTTGTCCGTGAGTCCATCGAGGCTGAGAAGCACTTAGCCATTCAAAAGGAAATGACCGACAATCAACTACGCATTCGTAGTATTGGCTTTATTTATGATGCCATCAAAACCTTTATCGAGCAGATTGGTGTGGTGGTTATCATCCTTCTCACCGCTTATTTTGTCCTACAAGGTGAGATGACCATTGGTATGATTTTGTTTCATGTCATGCTGTTTCAAAATGTCGCCGCCCCTATCCGTCAATTACACCGCATCTACGACCAGATAAATAATGCATTGACCTATGCCGAAGGTTTTTTTGATATTTTAGAAGATGACAGCCAAGTCGAGAGCATCGCTGGTATCAGTAGCGACAACTTAAAAGGTCATATCGAGCTTAAACATGTCGATTTTACTTATCCGAATGGGACGCAAGCGCTCAAAGACGTCAGCTTCACTATTAAGCCCAACCGTATCACGGCGCTGGTTGGCCTCTCTGGCGCAGGCAAGAGCACGATTATCAATCTATTGGTCAAGTTCTATGCCCCAGACGCTGGCACGATCTGCCTAGATGGGCATGATTTGGCCGACTGTGATACCCACGAGTTGCGCCAGCGCATCGGCCTAGTACTACAGAGCAATCATATTTTTTCGGGTACGATCAGTGAAAATATCCGCTATGGTGATATGAATGCCAGCGAAAATGACATCATCGTGGCGGCAAAAAAAGCCTCTATCCACGAGCAGATCATAGGGTTAGCTGATGGCTATGAGAGTACTGCCAAATCCTTATCAGGTGGTCAACAGCAGCGTATCGCGCTGGCAAGGATGTTTTTAAAAGACCCGCCTATTGTGTTTTTGGACGAGCCGACAGCCAGCCTCGATGCCATTGCTAGCCAACAAGTCAAAAAAAGCCTAGATCTGATCAAAAAAGACCGTACCGTCATTATGGTCTCGCACAATATTGCCCAAATCATCGATGCGGATGATCTCGTGGTGATAGAAAATGGCGAAGTGGTTGAGACAGGTACGCACGAGGCACTTTATGCCCAGCGCGGCAAATATTTTGAAATCTTTAGCGCCATGTCTGATAGCCTAAACTTAGACAAAATCAGCCAGACCCTAAACGGTTAGGAATGGTTAATGTGTACCTAAATCGTTATAATGCCTCTATTTTACCGCCTATCGCCAGAAGCTAGACTATTATGACTTGTGAATTTTCCTTAAAAACCTTTGACGAGCTGACCTCAGTTGATCTTTACCATATCCTAAAGGCACGCTCGCAAGTGTTCGTCGTCGAACAAAACTGTGCTTATCAAGATATGGATGAAGTGGATTTTGATTGCTTGCACCTAATCGCTCATCAAAATGCAGCACTGGTGGGCTATTGCCGTATCATTCCACCTGAGTTTAATAAGCTAAAATCCAATCTATCAGTAGCTGATCCTGCGATTAAGACCAACCACACCGCGATGCCTGCTATCGGTAGAGTGCTTGTGCTATCGGAGCATAGAGGTGATGGCCTAGCACGGCAAATGATGAATCAGGCTATTGCACAGTGCCGCAAAAAGTATGGTAAAAAGCGCCCGATTATCATCTCGGCACAGGTTTACTTACTGAGTTTTTATGAGTCGTTAGGTTTTGTACCTGAAGGCGAGCATTATCTCGAGGACAATATCGAGCATGTAAAGATGGTGCTATACGTTGCTAAGAAAAACAAAATCAAAAAAGAGAGCACGGATACTGCGTCAACTACGACCAAAGTGTTAAGTTTCCTGCTATTTATCATGGCCGCTTTGTTTGTTTTAGGTCTGTTGTACTTAATGATTTAGATCGCTGCTAACATCTTAATTCTTAACATAATTCAAATTGGTTGTTCCGTATTGAGTATGCTACTTTCAAATAATGATTCATTTAAAAGGATGGCTGAGATAATCAGCCAAGGAAGTAGCACACTCAGGATGAGGAACCAACCATGTCAAATAATCACTTAGATAACCATTCAAATACAGCCAATGTAGATATAGCCAATTCAAATAAAAATGATGCGACGGTAGAGAGCAACATCCGTCCAGAATATGACGATGAAATTCAAAAAATTGCCGATTACGTTCTCAACTATTCAATAGATAGGCAATCCCCAAACCCTACTGATGCGTGGAATACCGCGCGCCACTGTCTGATGGACACGCTTGGCTGCGGTCTATTGGCGTTGCGCTTCCCTGAGTGCACCAAGCACTTGGGGCCTGATTGCCCCGATCAAATAACGCCGCATGGCGCTCGCGTCCCTGGCACCTCCTATAAACTAGATCCTATCAAAGCCGCTTTTGATATTGGCTGCATGGTGCGCTGGCTTGACTATAACGATACGTGGCTTGCTGCTGAATGGGGCCATCCTTCTGATAATCTGGGTGGTATCTTGGCAGTCGCCGACTATATTAGTCAAAAAAATATCAGCCAAGGACAAGCACCATTAACCATGAGAGCAGTGCTTGAAGCCATGATCATGGCGCATGAGATTCAAGGCGTACTGGCGCTCGAAAACTCATTCAACCGTGTGGGTCTTGATCATGTGTTTTTGGTCAAGTTGGCATCAACAGCCGTCGTCGCAAAACTTTATCAGCTACCACGTGAGCGCATCATGGCAGCCATCTCACAAGCCATCGTCGATGGTCAGGCACTGCGCACCTATCGGCATGCACCCAATGCTGGCAGCCGAAAATCATGGGCAGCAGGTGATGCGACCAGTCGTGCGGTACGTCTGGTCGATATAACGGTACGTGGTGAAATGGGTATCCCTGGCGCATTAACCGCACCGCAGTGGGGATTCTATGATGTGCTATTTAGCCATACCAATAAGGATCTAGTGACCAAGCCTGAAGGCGAACGTCGCTTTAAATTCCAGCGTGATTTCGGTAGTTACGTGATGGAAAATATCTTATTTAAAATAAGTTTTCCTGCTGAATTTCATGCGCAAACTGCCTGTGAAGCCGCAGTCATTTTGCACCCACATGTGAAAGGTAGAATCGACGATATAGAAAGAATTGTCCTAACTACCCATGACTCAGCAATTCGAATTATCTCAAAAGAAGGAACGCTTGCCAATCCAGCAGATAGAGATCACTGCTTGCAGTATATGGTGGCTGTGCCGCTGCTGACAGGCGATCTGATGGCAGAGAACTATGAAGACGACTATCACGAACAACATTTGTCAATCGATGAGCTGCGCAGCAAGATGGTTGTAGAAGAAAACGAGCAGTATTCAAAAGACTACCACGACCCTAGTAAGCGCTCTATTGCCAATGCCATTCAAGTTTTCTTTAACGATGGTAGCAGTACGGAACAAGTGGCTGTTGAATATCCCATCGGGCACAAACGTCGACGTGCCGAAGGTATCCCTGTACTGGAAGCCAAGTTCCATGCCAGTCTAGCCACTCGTTTTATCGAAAGTCGCTGTCAGCAGATCATTGAGTTATGCGACGATCAAGAAAGGCTAGAGCAGACGCCGGTTAATGAGTTTATGTCGCTGTTTGAAGCGTATTAGATTCATGGATCATTACTACGTACGCTAGCGCCAGTCTCCTGACGGCTACCAAGGTATTGACTCTCCAGCCCAATCGACAAAACTGCCTGACTGGGTAGCAGTCATCTCTGAGAGCACCTCCAATAAGCATTCCGCACTATACGCTGGCGAGAACAGATGTCCATCAGCAACATTGCCTTGAAACGGCGCGGATAGTTGGGTATTGACGGTGCCTGGTTGCATAACTACCACGCATACATCTTTAAGTGATCTGCTCCATTCGATACTCAAGTTTTTCATCCCCATGTTTAACGCCGCCTTGCTCATTCTATAGCTATACCAGCCGCCTAGCTGATTGTCAGTGATACTACCGACGCGGGCTGATACGGTCGCAAAAATAGCAGGATGATTGGCGCTGCGATTAGCCTTGGCGAGCAACGGTTTGATGTGTTTGGCTATCAGCAAACTGGCTAGCGCATTGATTTGCATATTTTGCAAAAAGAACTCCGTTTCCATCTGTCGCAAGGCCTTTTCTGGCTGCGCTGTCTCTGTATGTAGTAATCCCACACAGTTGATTACCCAATCCACATGACCGACTGTCTGTTTGATGGTATCGGCAGCTTTTTTGATGCTGTCCTCATTACTGACGTTCATTGGCAGCCAATGCAGGTTTTCTGCTTCAATGTTTGGCTCATTTCGATGATAAGTAGCAAATACTTGTGTGCGATGGCTTTGATGAGATTGACTGTCCGTCTGACTCACAGTCGTTTTTTGTATTAGCTGCTGTATCATGGCTTGACCAATGCCGCCTGTTCCACCGATGATAAGATAGGTTTTATTATTCATTTCGTTATTCATATGGCACCTTCCTTTTTTTGATATGTCTCTTTTATACGCTTTTTGACACGATTGGGTTTCATTTATTCATTTTGGCTGACTTTATAAGCGTTTACTATGATAAAAATAATAAAAGTCATCCTCATTCTATATACGCTACAATAATCTATAACGATTAGAACGCGCATTTTTTGCTTCCTATTTCTTATATTGACGCCTTCATACGGATATTATCGCATTATGCTATCACCCCAAGATCAACTGACCGAGCTGGTACGAGCCTTAGAGACCGATCAGCACGTCTTTGCCACTGACCCGTTATTAATCACGGAAAAACTACAGGGCGAGGATGGCACGCCTATTCAAAAGCTGCATCGACGGGCGTCACGTATAGATAGTAACGGGGCGCTTGAGCGTGTGCTAGGCAAGATTGATGGTCGCATAAAGGGTATTATGATCGTTATGAGCGTGGTGTGGTGTATCTCAGGGTTTTTGGGGTTATTTACGTTATTGCAGTCTAATGTTGTGAATTTCTTTTATGTGTTGGTCTGTCTGCTTGGCTTTCATACCATTATGCTTGGTGGCTGGCTTGCCATGACCCTTGTCAATCGAGATCAACAATCGCCCAGTTGGTTTGCGAGCTTTGTCAGTCCAAGTTATCTCATACGCGGTAAGGACGATGTGACCAAGGCGGCCGTCGATCTGTATGAGCGCCAGTTACAGCACAGCGGTATGCGTTGGTATTTGGGGCGGTTTAGCCATCAGTTGTGGCTCGCGACATTGACCGGTATGCTACTTGCAATTATATTTTTACTGATTGTGCGTCAGTATAGCTTTAGCTGGGAGTCAACCTTACTCTCTGATCAGGCGCTTGTGAGCCTGACTCAGATATTAGGTTGGCTACCTAGTATGGTGGGATTTGGTGTGCCAGACAGTACAGCGATCGCACAGAGCAGGCTTGTCACCGAAGCCATGCCGCTGTCTGTTGCACGGCAATGGGCAGGGTTACTAGTTGGTAGCTTGCTGATGTACGGCATTGTACCGCGAGCGATAGCATGGGCATTTTGTGCATTGATATTCCGCCGCAAAAAAATGCGTTTGGATATCAAACAACCCTATTATCAAAAAATCCTAAATTTTTGGCAGCGGCATGTGGTTGATGCTGATGATTTTACTGAGGCGCCAGCCCCTATCGCACCAAAAGCGACAGTCAGTGCGGGCAAGAAGTTAGTTGTGCTGCTTGAATACCCTGCAGATCAGGATAAATGGTGGCAGTCAGGGCTTGATGGCAGTCATCATGGTTTTGAACAATCAAGCGAGGTTGAGAATTTTGGTATCGTCGATGACCGTGATGATATGGCACGGCTCAAAAATTACTTAGATGCGCATCCTGTACAGGTCTTGCTTGGGATTCATAGCAATGCATTGCCAGACCGCGGTACGCTACGTAAACTTGATCAAATCGCTGCTCACGCCAAAGATGGGCTTATCGTACAACTGCTAGGTAATAAAAGCGTTTCTACAGGATTGACTAACGCACGTACCGATGATGAGCCATTAGACAAACAAGCGGTTCGTTATCAGCAGTGGCAAACGGCGCTCTCTGCACGAAAAATTGGCTTGGTTGATATAGCTACTTAACACATTTTAATTTTTAATCTGTTACTCAAGTATGAACTTATCGTTATGACTCGCATGATATACAATAAATAAATATTATAGGTCTATCACCTTAAGCAGGTCTAAAGACTTATTGATATAACAGTTGTTAAGATACGTTTTAATGGCTGTGACGTCATATCAAGACGACAAGGATGTTTTATAGTGGCTAGGAGCCCAAGATGGCAGCAGATAACTCTTTAAACAGCCCCCTTATGACCCTAGGTCAATATGGTCAACTATTGGATGGTTACAAAGAGGCATTAAACCAAAGTATCTTAACGGCTGCGCCAGAGTCGTGGCAGCCAATGCTGGCAAGCATTCTACCCGCGTATTGGCAGGAGTGGCTGCTACCGCTGGCTGGTGGCCCATTTTTCTTGTTATTTTTAGCAGAATGGCTGTATCAGTCCAAGCGTGGCAATAGTAAAAGCTTTAGTTGGCGCCGTGCGATGACCAATTTTAGTTTGGGCGGCTCTTATCTAGGGTTTGAATTGATTGTCCAAGCGCTTATCGTCATACCTATCTGCTTATGGTTATATCAATATCGCTTATTTACTATTGAGGTGACATGGCTTACCGCCATCCCTATATTCGTCGCGGTTGAGTTTAGCTATTATTGGTTCCATCGCGCGTCACACCGTATGAATTGGTTTTGGTCAGCGCATGTCGTGCATCATTCAGACGATCTTATGAATCTGTCCACTGCCATGCGTCAAAGCCTGCTGTACTCAGTGACGGGTTGGTGGTTGTTTTTTGTTCCGCTGATGATGTTGGGCGTACATCCTGTGTGGGTATTTTTCTTTTACGCCTTAGATTTGATTTATCAATTCTTTATCCATACCGAAACAGTCGGAAAATTTCCAAAATGGGTTGAGTATGTTTTTGATACCCCATCCAATCACCGCGCCCATCATGGCACCAACGACGAATACATTGATCAAAATTACGGCGGTGTTCTCATTATTTTTGATCGCTGGTTTGGTACTTATGTAGAAGAAGATACCATCAATAACCCCGTCAAATATGGTGCCGTTGGTGAAACCAGTCATGACAATATCATCAGCCTAATATTTGGCGTCTTTTACCGTATGTGGCAGCGGTTTTTTCGTGCTAAAGGTGTTAAGAAAAAGCTAAAGGTACTGCTGCGTCCACCTAGTGCTGTCTAATATAGTCAATTCTCTATACATTGGATACGGTGTCAGTCTCGCTTAGCCTACTATTTGTAGTGCTTTCACTCGTCTTCCTTGTAGCCAAAGTATATTGAACCGACTAGAGCATGATTACAAATGCGTGGACTACGATTTATGATATGACAATACGCATTCATAACCGATACTCAATCAGATTTGTTTTACAATAAATGGCTACTGTGTGTTTTTGCCATCAATAAATATAAGACGTTACTATGAATAATGACAATAAAAATAATCATGAGAATAATAAGCCTGCAGGTCTCTTTGCGGATAAGGCCTATGAGCCGACCCCTGATGTCTCAAGTACTCCTTCAGACAACACCTTAAAATTCACAGTAGCTCAGTCAATAGCTACTCAGGATAATCAACCTGTATCAACCGAAGCATCAGCAACGACAGCACCAGTGTCAAAGATGACAAAGAAAACCATCGCTAGTGGTGAACCGCTTAAATTGGCGGTCGTTGGTCATACCAATACAGGTAAAACCTCTATACTGCGCACGTTATTGCGTGACGTATATTTTGGTGAAGTCAAAAACGAAGCTGCAACTACACGTCACGTCGAGCAAGCACAGCTGACAGACAGTCGCACTGGTGATGTGCTAGTGGCATTATACGATACACCCGGTCTGGAAGATGCTTCAGGGCTTATGGATTGGCTAGAGGACAACACTGCCAGTCGCCGTGATGGTATTGAGCGCTTGCAACAGTTTTTGGCGGCGGATGTCGCTCAAGGTGCAGACAGCTATGACTTGCCCTATGATTATAGTCAAGAAGCCAAAGTAATTCGTCAGCTGCTGACAAGTGATATGGCCATTTACGTGGTAGATGCTCGTGAGCCTGTATTGGGTAAATATAAAGACGAGCTAGCGATTTTGTCTTGGGCTGCGATTCCTGTGATGCCTGTTTTTAATTTTACCGACAGTCAGAATGCCAATATCGACGACTGGCAAACGATGCTGGCAAGACGCAATCTGCATATTTCAACGCGTTTCGATTCGGTCGCGTTTGAGTTTGAAGATGAGATGCGTCTATGGAAAAACCTGGCCACTATGCTCACCCACTCTGAGATGCTTGAGCAGCTGATGCAACGACGGACTGAGGATTGGGCGCAGCTGTATGATGAGGCCAATATCATCATCGCTGATTTTTTATTGAATGTTGCTGCCTTTGTACGCGAGATCAATGAAGATGACGACCCACTGCCTGTGTTACAGCAAATGCAAGAAGCCGTTAGACAAAGTGAGCGTGCGATGCAGCACAACTTACTTAACCTTTATAAGTTTTATGACAATGCCGTCGCTGCAACGCCGCTTGAACTACAAGCCTATCAACAAGACCCATTCGACCCTGAACTTCTCAAAAGCTACGGCATTCGTACCACTTCTGGTGCAGCAGCTGGTGCGCTTCTAGGACTAGGTATCGATGCAGCAGCCTTAGGTACGACACTGGGATTGGGTGCCGCAATAGGTGGTATTGCAGGCGGGCTGCTATCGAATACCAGCAGTATTGCCGATAGGATTACTGGGGTAAAACGCTTATATATCGATCCTGCAACATTGACGCTATTAGCAACACGAGCATTAGACTTACTTACTGCATTACGCCATCGTGGTCATGCTGCTACAGATGCCACTCAGTTATTATATAAGGGCGAAAAAAACAGTCTTGGAACGTCGTTAACTGACGACAGTGATCATGCAGATGAAGACAATAATCCAATTACTGTCTGGCCAGCTCATAAATTACCAAGTGAACTCAAAAAAGCGCGTGGTAAACCACAATGGTCGTCGCTTAGTAGCGGTAAGTCCGAACAAGCTCAGTTGTTACGTACAGACATGGCATGGTCTCTGTCAGGTAAGTTACAGTCGTATAAGCGTAAGTCATAAATTACCAGCGAACTATCTATGCACTCTATACACTTAACAACGCACTTAATGCATCAGTACCGCGTACATCTGTCTGTTGCAGGTAAATCGGATACAGCGGATACTTGGTAAAGCTTTGTTCGATATCCTGCAGCAAATGCTGCTGACGCTCAGCGCGGCGGCGCCAAAAATCATCCGACTGCGTTGTTGATATCAGCTGATTAACGACGATTGCTGCTGGCATGAGCTTACTATCTTCCAATTGCTCGATAGCGCGCTTGGTCTCAGCCAATGGTAAGACGTCAGCGGTCATCACCAACACAATCGCTGTTTGTGTACGGTCATGTAGTAGCAACCCTGCCTGGCGGAACAATTGCTTGCGCTTTTCTAATACTGAGACGGCTTGTTCCCAGCGATCTGATTTCTTTGCGGCAAACGGATTGGCTACATCGTTCTTTTGAGCGCTGTTTTTCTGATTGTGACTGTCCAAATGCGTCGCCACCGAACGTAATTTGGCCTGTCGCCGCTGCTGTGCAAGCAGCCCATCTGTCCACGCCCCCATCATTTCTGGTAATACCAACAATCGCAAAGTATGACCTGTCGGCGCAGTATCAAAGATAATGTGTTCATACCCAGCATCTGCCACTTCGACTAAATGGTGGCACATGGATTCGAGCATCGCAGCTTCTTGGGCGCCAGGTGCCGACTTAGATAGCCTCAGATGCTCACGAATTTTTGGCATCATATCTGGGTTGGCATAAGCTCTAATTGTACGTTCAACTTGAGCAAAATGTTCATCGACAATCACATCAGGATTTAACTCAATCGCATCTAGATAAGGTGATATTACTGTTTTTGCGTTATTGAGCTGGGTATTTAGTACATCGCCCAAACTATGTGCCGGATCGGTTGAGACAATTAAGGTTTTTTGCTGCTGGCTTGCATAGTAGCTGGCTAGGGCTGCTGCAGTGGTAGTCTTCCCTACACCACCTTTGCCGCCGATAAATATAATCGGCTGTGTCTCCAACTGCTCTACCAATCCATGTAAAGGGTGTAATGCCATATTGTTATCTCGTATTTTGTCTCATTATCTAATAAATGCTTAGCTACTTTTTTATATAGTCAATCCACTACTGTTAGCAGCACCCAACGTGGTCAAATGGACATCTATCCATCCCCATACGTGTATGCCACTCATGAAAGTTCTCTAAAAATAATGGCTGTAGCTCTAATGTATAAAAGCTGGCGGGATTATCAATACCCAAACTCTCAGCAAACATAAGCAACATAAAAAAGTCTTCTTCATCACGTGCCGCGCGTGCCATTGTCTGACGATAAGGCGCATGATAAAACTCATTTAATCCACTCTTAAACCGTTGCCACCATGGTTGAGTGCTCTCTAATGGTTGAACATTTTCTATATCATTCGATGTGTTTTCATTTCCCATAATGTGCTCGTATTTTACTTAATTCTTATGATCTATCATGCCTATATGATACAAAAAACGCCAGCAATTGCTGCTAGCGTTTTTTATTAAACAGATACTCAATATGGTTTAATGTTTAAACCTCACCGCTTTTACCTTTATGTAGTGACCACTCTTTTCGTAGTACAGACAAACTCTCAAACGTCACCAAAATGGTCGCGATTAAGATAATAATATCCATAATAATAAGTAGCCAATTACCATCAGTAAAGAAGGTTTTGAGCTGAATCAATAGTGCAAAGACAGTCATAACCAACAAGAACGACAATGGTGCCAAGGTGTACCAAACTGGCTTGCCCTTACGTAATAAGATGATGGTAACGATCATCAAGGTTAAGGCAGCCATTAACTGGTTGGTTGTACCAAATAGCGGCCAAATGATCATACCGCCCGCGCCATCGATACCACCAGCACCGAACGCTAATAACAAACAGCTTCCGACAGCAAGTAACGTTGCAACGACACTCTTATTCAATACGGGCAAATTATAAAATTCACCAAATTCTTGGAAGATATAACGTTGTAAACGTACGCCAGTATCCATCGTAGTACCAGCAAACAATGCAGCCATTACCGTAAGCATGGTCTGTGATAGCACCATATCGATACCAACACCGGCATTTAATATGGTCGCACCGCCGTCGATGAACGCACCGATAGAGCCATCACCGAACTTTTGGTAGACCGCTTGCCAATCACCAAGAGTCGCAAAACCTGCGGTTGCTGCAAGGATTGCTCCAAGCGCTAGCATACCCTCACCCAATGCACCGAAGTAACCAACGAAACGAACGTCTTCTTCTTTATCAATCTGCTTAGAAGTGGTCCCTGTTGCAACCAAACCATGGAAACCTGATATGGCACCACAAGCAATTGTCACAAACAATAATGGTAGAAGTGACGGTGTATCCGCTGGTAATGCAGTGTTAACGGCTGGCGCGACAATATTAGGCGTGCCGATAAAAATAGCGGCATATAATAAAATCAAACCGACAAATAACTGTAAGCCATTAATATAATCACGAGGTTGAAGTAGCATCCATACAGGCAACAACGATGCAATCGCCGCATAGGCGAACAAGATCAAGATCCATACTGCGTTATCAGGCAAACCCATGACGGTTTCAGGTAACACAATCGGGAACATAGGGCCAAGATAGATAAGCCCGTACAAGGCCGTTACCCCGATAATGGAAACCCAGACCAAATTCATATTGTAGCGATAGATACACTGCCCGATGATAAAGGCAACCACTAAGGCACCCCAAACTGGCAATACCGCAGATGGCGTCTTGATCATCATATTGGCAATAGCTACGCCAAATACAGCATTGACCATCAGTAGTAATAAGAAGATAACAACCATCATCAAGCTGCGGACACGTGTGCCCATGACAGTACCAGCGATAGAGCCAATCGACTGCCCTCTATTACGCATACTTGCCCAAATAGCAGACATATCATGTACACCAGCCATAAAGATAGTACCTACCACTACCCAAATAATAGCAGGCACCCAGCCCCAAATAACCGCAATGGCAGGACCGATAATTGGTGCAGCCCCTGCCACTGACGTGAAGTGATGCCCCCACAATACATACTTATTGGTGGGAACATAATCGATCCCATCTTTCATCGTATGTGCGGGTGTAGGACGGCTGTTGTCCAATGCTAAAATTTTGGTGGCGATAAATTTTGAATAAAACACGTAGCCGCAAAGCATAGCGGCAACGGCGAATAGTAGTACGATAGCACTATTCATCTCATCTCTCCCTAGACAAGTAGTCAATAGCCTTATAAGTTCAAGCTTTTTGAATTAAAATATGAAAAATATGCTAAATTAGTGTGCGATGAGTGACTCAGCTCATCTATCGTTTAGGTAAATTCTAGCAATTTGCAAAATTATTACCAATCAACAAAGTCATTTATCTTATAACTAGGGCATGTCACTAATCAGCATTTGGTTTGATGAGCCTGAGACTGAAACTTTGTTTGAATAATAACCGATTTGGTGATAAATGTAACGTAAGTAAGACATAAAAAACAACAAATAAAGGAAGTGCAATGGCACATTATTTTGGATTCGTACCCTCAGATAAACTAAAAGCTTTAATCAGTGAGGCCGAACAAGTCGTTGCTTCAAATGAGAATGTAGAGTACTACCCTTATCGCGATGCTCTTACGCATCAGACAGCACGCGATCTTACTGATAATTTATTGGTTGGTTTGGTAGATATTATTCCTAACCCTGAGCGCCAAGCCTCTATGCGTAAAATTGTTGGAACGATTGAACGCGCAACAGATACTCTACTCAATATCTTACTAGGTAAAGAAAACAACAAAGACGTATTACCAAGTTTTCATTTTCTAAGAGATCACGCAACCTTTATTGATAATGAAGGTGTTAAACGTGTCGGCTTTAAACTGTCAGAAAAAGATGCCGATACCATCACTGAAGGGTTTGCTGCTATCACGCCTGAACATGTGGATAGAGCCAAATTTAAAACAGCACTCGAAACCATGAACGAAGAAACTTTGACCCACTTTATCAGTCGTTATGCCGAGACATTAAAGCTAGGCATGATCAAGCGTAAGTCAGTTCCAGTTGCCAAATCCGCAATTGATAAAGGCATGAGTATGGCACTTAATAAGCTATTACCTGACCTACCAAATGACTCATTGAATAGATTGGCCAATTATTACCGTCCATTTATTATAGAAAAGCCAGAATAACCCCAAAAGTTGGATTAATTTTGTCCCAAAAGTCATATGACGTTGGGCAAATTCACTAAAATTTGCTAAAATAAGCGGCACTTTTTACCCAAGGCGCACCCGATGACCCAAATCAGTAACCAAGAAATTGAAAAAACCTTACGCAACTCAGAGTGCCTTATTAGCAGTATCGAAGTAGCTGCTGCTTATGAGCGTTTGGCCGCTCAGCTCAATCTACATTATGCTGGTCTAAACCCAATTGTTATGGTCGTGATGAACGGCGGCTTGATCCCAGCTGGTCAGCTACTGACACATCTTACGTTCTACCATCGCATGCATTATATCCATGCGACTCGTTATCGCGATAACGAAGGTACTAATGAGCTTGATTGGAAATTCAAGCCTGATGTTAGTATCGAAGGTGAGCACGTATTGTTAATCGACGACATCTTTGACGAAGGTATTACCCTAAAAGCAGTTGTTGAAGAATTAAGCAAAGAAAAGCCTCTATCACTTGAGTCTTGTGTCTTGCTTAACAAACAACATGATCGCAAAGTTTCAGATTTTGATGTAGATTTTGTGGGTATTGATGTTGCAGATCGCTATGTTTACGGTTGTGGTATGGATTTCCATGGTTACTTGCGTCACCTGCCAGGTATCTATGCAATCAAAGAAGACAAAGTTTAATTCTAGACTTAATTGATTAAAATAGTTAAGTCCTAAAAAAGCATCCAAATTGGATGCTTTTTTATTGTGCTGATTTATTGTGCCGACAACAACTTGAATGAATCGTTAAAACTGTAATGCCAAACCAGTATGCCGCTCAGTTGGTGTTTGAACTGCTTTTTCTAAGGCGTGCTTGGTACTATATATCGTTACCTGCTTCTTAGCACGAGTCACTGCCGTATAGATAAGCTCTTTGCTCAGCAATCTTGCATGACTATTATCAAAAGTAATAGCAACATGATTAAATTCAGATCCTTGTGACTTATGAATAGTCATTGCATACGCTGTGGCTATCACCTCTTCATTTAGCAAATTAACAGCTATCCCTTGTGTCTTATTTTCAAAGAATACTTCTAATTGGCTCCTTTCATCTGATGTTTGTAAGCAGAAACCGATATCCCCATTAAATAGCCCAAGCTCATAGTTGTTTTGTAGCACCATAACAGGACGTCCATGGAACCACGTGTTTTGTCCCAATGGTAACTTTAACTCAGCAAGATGCCATTGAGTGAGGTAGTTATTGATATAGTGGTCGCCCCATTCACCATTATGGCCAGCAGTGAGGATTCTAAATTGATTAAATACTTCCATTAACGAAGAGGTAGTATTTTTAACTGATTCTGGCACGGATTTTTCTATTGGATTCTTTAGTAAATTTCTAATTTTACTTATGTATGATTGGTAATTATTGGAGATTTTTGAAATAGCTTTTTCTTTGCTTAGGCTATTTTCTATATTATTATTTAATATAGACTCTGCTTGTAACAAGTTAACATATTGAAAACTCAAAGCAGCGTCTTGCCTTAATAATTGCCAAATAGCTTGAAGATTTGTCTCTGCTTTATTGATTTGAGTGGCCAGTTTACCGATACCTGACTCGGCGCTAAATCGGCGGCTCTCGGTTAGTTCTGCATGTATGGGTTGCAGTAGCGGAATGCGACAGAGATCAGCCAATACTGCTCCTGCATCGACGGCTGCTAACTGATTAGCATCGCCTAATAGTATTATCCTAGCACCTGGCTTTACTGCGCTCACAAGATAATTGGCTAACTCAACTCCGAGCATAGATGCTTCATCAACGATGATAATATCTTCACCGAGTGGGTTGTTGGCATCGTAGCGCGGTCTACCCGTTCGACCGATACCTAGCAGACGATGGATGGTTTTTGCCTCTTGCAACTGTAGCTCTACATTTGCGTCGTCTAAAGCCGCCTGTAGAGACTCCTGCATACGTTGGGCCGCCTTACCCGTTGGCGCTGCTAATGCTAGACTAGCACTGTCTGTGCTAAACCTAATATGTTCAGACTCATCTCCCCTATTCTCTGTCGCCTGTTGTAACGCGATAACCAATTGAGCAACAGTGTAGGTTTTACCTGTCCCTGGGCCACCAGTAATGATACTAAATGCATTATTGTTCGCCACATTGATAGCGGCTATCTGTTGGTCATTTAAGTTCTCAGGCATGGCTATGTCTAAAGGCACTATCTGCTGATTCAAAATATGATTGATATGCTGTGCTAAGTTAAATTCTGCTTGCCATGTGCGGTGTAGCCAAAATGTGATTTTTGAACTTTGGGTCTCTTTATTCTTAGTTATGTTATAAATAATTGGTTGATTATCTTTGCTTAGGCTATTTTGATTGTTGTTACAATTACTGTTCGCCTTAACATTAGCAAATAAAGCATGCTCATGGATTGAATGAACGAAAGTATTTAAGTCGCTATTTTTCAAGCGCTGGTATAACGTAGTTATCGCATCAAAACGTTTGATCAACGTCTCTTTTTCATGGTTACTAAGTGCTAGCTGCGCCCACAGGTAATCTCGCTGACCAAACAAAGTGTCCAGTAATACAAATAGCGATGTCTCCGTTGTAGTATCATCGTCTAGTTGCGTGTTTGGTTGCGTGTCTAGTTGCGTTTTCATCTGAGTATCAATCAGTGCAAAAATTGGTGTTGCCAGTATCCCCAATAATTGCTGCTGCCATGCGTATAACGTGACCACTTCCCCATTAATTTGCCCTTGCATGGGAGCTTCATGATCGGCTGCATTAATGGTTAATACAGTATGCCCTTCTTCCAAATGAGCCGCTAAAATAACGAATAGAGCCGTAAATAAATCGCTATCTTTTGACTTATCGATTCTTCTGTTTTTATCGTTTGTCTTTGCATCTACCGCGTCATATGCTACATGTGTTTGCTGACGACGCAACAAGATATAATCGCTGATGTTACTAGCCCAGCTCTCTTGTAAGCTAATGGCTGACTTGCTCTTATTGTTATCATTACTCATCGTATATTTATCTCTTTTTAATCTGATTAACTGCTATAACAATTTTTATCTATCTAATTGCTATATAAGGTTTATTAATCAGGCAGGCCAAACAAGGCATCTAGACCTTTAATGAATGCGATGGGAATATCCCAAGTAACCAGTCCATAGCAACTATTACTGCTCAAGTTATCGTGATTAGACTGAACCACATCTTGCGATGTAGGCATAGTAGCTGCCTGAGCATTCGGGTCATACACACCGCGTAAAAATACGTACTCTACAGCGCCTAAATATTTATCTTCGTTACCCGTATAATCACTGATCCTCATAGCAAGGAACCGATGCAATGCTACTTGATAGATTGCTGCTTGTAGCCAGTACCCCGCCTTGGACATTGCTTTCTTGAGCGTATCTTCATTGTAATCGCTTAGGCTATTTCCTAGAAAGTTACTCTTATAATCGACCACATAATACTTGCCAGCATGCTCATACACCAAGTCAATCTCACCACGCAAATAACGATATAGATGTGCTTTATTTTGTGGCACTAGAGTAACGTGTTTATCTGTCTCGTCAGGTAAATACCGTTGAAAAAGTTGACTAATATCCTGTGCTTTGAAATTCTCTGACAATCCCATGTTGAACTCTAACTCGGCAAATCGCTTACCTTTATCAAGAGCAATCAAGGGTTGATTGGAAGCCAACAGTGGCGCATGCAACACTTCTTCAATCCAATTGATTAATGCCTCATGCTTGGTTGTATCTATTGAATCGAAATCAATGACACCGTTGATTCCTTTCTTCCTTCCTTGTGATCTGCGGCTCTGCTGTTCAGCACTACTATATATCAGCGGTAACTGATAGCTATTAATCGCTCTATCAATAACCTGATGCCACTGGGCTTTATTAGTGAAATCGATTTGTTCAAATATCTCATGCAAAAACGTACCGGCATTGGCACCTTTTACAAAGGTAAAGCGGATATCCTCTTCTGACTTGAGGCTTAGTTCACTGTCTTGTTCGAGAGACTCTTTGCTATTCAGTGAAGAAAGGTCTGAAACAGAAGACTCTGTCATATCAATGTCTATCGCATCATCAATACGCTCATCCACTATCGCCATTGCTTGTGTAGATTCATCTAGCTGACGCGCCAAAGCGGTGAAGCTGGTCTTAGCCCAACCATAAAAATAATTGGTTTTCATCACCTCTGCAAAAGGCGCGTACTCAATAGCTTCTGTCGTAGGCTTATGAGCATTTGACTTGGTAGCAGCCATATGAACTTTGTCATTTATACCTGCTGAGCTAGCACCATTGCTTGCGTAATTATTGTCATAGAACTCATTAACCTTATGCCCTCTGAGCATGCCTACAATGCCTTTGAGCCTATCAGGTAGCTCGAACTTTGCTTCTGACGATTCAAACCAATAAAACACTGGCTTTAGCTCAAACCCTGTCTTGTTACTCGGATCTCGCAGCACCACATAAAGCTGCTCACTGGCCCGAGTAAATGCCACATAACCAAGCCGCCTTATCTCATCAAAACCTTCTTGTGTTTCGATATCAGTATAGTAATCCTCAACCGTGGCAGAGCCTTGCAGTGGTGAGAAGCGGCGCTGATTTCCCGTCGATTGACTGTCTATCGGCTGCCGCACTAGCGCTGAGGGCGCTTGTTGCGCGTTGTATAAATACAGCCCATAGTCTTCTTTATTACCAGACTTCCTACTGGCATCACCCATTCCCAATACATAGACAATAGGGAATTCAAGCCCTTTTGACTTATGAATGGTCATCAGTTGCACGCCAGACTCTGTCGGTAGCGGATATTGCTTAGCCCAATCACTATTAGGCGCTTTATCTATCTGCTGCCTGAACCACGCCAGCAACTCATACTCACCCATACCTAGACCATACTGCGCCAAGATGTCCATCACATGACGCAAGTCCATGATATGACGGTCACCTTCTGGATGAGCAGCTAGGGCCTGCCAAACGCCTTGCGGCTGCACGGGACTTTTATCTAATAAATAATGTAGCGCTGATAAGATGCCAAAGTGCTGCCAACGCTGTGCCCCTTCTTTTAGATAGGTAATAAAGTCTTGATAGCTTTTCTTAGTATCAGCAGCTTCATTCGCTGAGAATTCTTTCGAATTAGACTTATTTGAACGGGCGCTTGGTGTACTGCTACCCTCGGTAATGCCTGACTCATGATCCGTCATCATGGCTTTGATGTTTTTGATACTTAGTCCATATAGATGGCTGGTCAATACCCGATTAATCATGTCATGACGATACGGATATAGCATAGCACTCAGTAGCGCCGCTACATCTTCTGCCATGATAGTCTCAAATATGCTGACATCACTGGTGGTCAAGGTCGGCACATTGAGTTTTACTAGCTCGTCTTCGACTCTTTTCAGATCTTTTTTGGCACGTGCTAGCACCCCAATATCACTCGGCTGAATCGGCTTACCTTTAAGTGTCTGACCACTATTAAGCAAAGTGGCTATATGGCGAGCTGTTATTTCATGCTCATCATAATCAAACTCTTTGTCCTTATCATAAGGCAGGTGCAATAAGCTCACTGGCTGAGCAGAAAGCACCTCTGTCACCAGCACATCATCCAGACTATTTGACTCATTAAACCAAGACAGCTCATATTCTGGTTTTGCCGCTTTGATATGTTGGTAATAAATACCTGTGCCTAATTGAGCTAATTTATTCTCAGCAGTTGTGGCATCAGCCATACCAAACCAACAGTTCAATGCGTTAATCACACCGGCATTAGAACGTCGGTTGATATCAAGCGTCCAAAGGGCGCTTTTATCAAACTGGGCTTTCATATAGTTATAGTTGGCCACATCGCCACCACGAAACCCATAAATAGCTTGCTTGGGGTCACCAACCAATAGCAAAAACTCATTATTGGCTTTTTTAGTGGTTGACTGCTTGTCATTGTCCGACTGTTTACGCTTATTCTTTGGCAAATAAATGCTTTCAATCATAATGGCTTGCTCGCCATTGATATCTTGCGACTCATCAATCAATGCCACAGGATAATGATGACGAATATAACGCGCCAGCTTATCTCCTTGGCGGCCAGTCAATGCTTGGTTTAAGCGTACCATCTGCAAACTAAAGGTCGTCTCGCCGCGCTCTTCTAAAATTACTGGTAGTCTATTACGCACAGCCAGCACAATATGACGGTTAAGATTGGCTAATACCAACAAAATATGCTGATTCAAACTATCAAGCATCTCTAAGATAGCCATTAACTTACTAATAGTCTCTAACTCAAAAAGCGTCTGATGCTCTTTTTCTTTATTCTTATTAAAGTTCTTAATTTTGCCATCTTCATCGGGATATCTAGAATCCTGCAATGATGTCAGAATCTTGTTTTCGCTCTCATTTAAATAGCTATTAAATGTCATCTGATACTGCGATATCTTTTGATGCACCTCGATAATGGCATTAAACTGTTTGGTTAAATTAGAACCACCACGAAACCCTTGAGACTTTCTATAATCAGGATTTAAATAAGGCTGGATATCAGCTAAATCTAACTGAGAGAACTCATTGATTAGCTTTTCGTATGCATCAAAGTCAAAGCTTTTATCAAGTCTTATTTCATCAATCGGCGCAGAGATAAAATTAAGCGAGCGCGTTACATATTTCTTATGATCGCCCACTGCAGACAGTTTGCCTTGCTGATCCATTAGCGCGTAAAGCTTAGGCTGCTCATAGTATAAGCGGCTCTGAAACTGACGCAGCTCATCATGGATAATACTGTCAGTTACCTGTTCAATACTGCTGTCTTCAATAATCCCCATACCCTGCTGGTGACCAGTTTCGCTACTGTACTCCGTCAACCATTTTTGCGCCAAACTATCGAGCGTACCTACAAACAGCTTATCCAATGTGGTTAGTACCAGTGCCGTACGCCTAATAGCTTCCGCCATGGGGTAACTGTACACGTGATCTAGCAAATAGCCGACGAGATGCAAGTTAATAGGATCTTGCATGATGCCATCTAAGCGCACATATTTGGCCTGATTAACCAGCCAATCTTCGCGGTCTTTTTTTGCTTGTTTACGTTTCTCTGCCGCCGCTTGCTTATCAGTAGCAAGGTCTTGATTTAAATCGTCAATATCTGTTTCAGCGTCTGCATTAGTACTTGAACCATTGCCTGCCTGTGTGTCTTTATTACTTTCAGGCAAGACTTGCAATATATTGGGATAGAGACTCTCTTTATTGCTAGTATCGGCACTTAGGCTATTAACCCATTGTAATAATTGATAAAAATCTACCAAACGATCATGGATACGCTGACGCATTTCGGCAGCGGCGGCTCGTGTAAAAGTCGTGGCAATGATTTGCTCTGGTGCACGTCGCGCTTCGATCAGTAGGCGCAGCACGATACCGGTCAACGTCCAAGTTTTGCCCGTGCCCGCTGAGGCTTCAATCAGGTGTTTACCCGTTAGATCAACCTCAACTGCCGGTATGACATCATTTTTACGCTCAGGCACAGCAGATAAAGTCAGTTCATCTGAATATTCATCAAATAAATTCGGTTGTGTAGACAAGTCAATGGTACTGGTTGGATCGCTAAGGTCTGTCATATGGGCGCATACTTTTAATTATTATTTATCAAAACAAAATAGCAAAAACTAATTAGAGGCTGTTCTAAATAACTGGCTAACTATCTAAGTTAGTTAACGCATTAAACATCGGCTCATACAGTGGTTGGGCTAATGTAGTCAACGCTGCCGATAGCGCTTTGAATGCATCTTGGTCTCGTAGTACGTACTGCCAAATAGCATGCTGCGAGCAAGTATCGTATACCGTGTCTGAGTTGTAGTTAGGTCTTAACCAGTCTGAGAAGTCGGCTCGTTTTGGCCAGTAGCGGTTGCTGTCACCTTCTTCATGCTTTAGATACTTATCAAGGTAGTTAAGTGCATATTCTGGTAATAACGTAATAGGCACTTGACCCGTTAACTTACCAAAAACAGCCCATTTTATCAGCTCAATCACAGCATCTTCATACACAATCGGGCTCAGTTTGAATGTAATGACCTTGTCATACTTTTTGACTTGTGAGCTGGGCTTATTAAAGCGCCAAATACTCACGCCATCATTTAATACTACTTGCTCGGCAGTGGTACGTCTAGCCACTTGCCAATACAAATGTGACAACCAAAACTTGAGTAAATGCCTAGGGCTGGCAGAATTGGGCAATATATTTAACCACTGCTTGGGTGATTGCTGAGCATAAGGCACGCCCGCCTGAATAATTGATATGGGTGCTAATATTGGTACTGAACCTTTGATCTTAATGATTTTTGGCAACAGCTTAAGCAGTGTTTCTATACCCTCTATATCTGTCTGATTGCTTGATTCGTTGTCAGTGCTACTAAGTATATTTTTTAGCTCTATCTGAACGGGATACTCAGCGGTTGGCGTCAGTAGCTGCAATACACTGCTGCTATCTGCCTTACTCTCGTTGAGAATACTGCTTTCATCAAAGCCATTAGCCATTAATTGCTCTTTGAATTCCAAGCATTGCTGTTGCAGTTTCTTTTGTTGATTGGGTAGCGTGGTTTGGCGAGCGACACCAGCAGGCATAATTTTTTGATACATTAGAGTTGGAGTGGTAGTTTCATCCGCTGCATTACTATCATTTTTCTTATTCTCATCAGTAACCAATTGTTTAATCAAATGATCTTTGATTTGATAGGTAGTCAGACTGTCCAAGAATAGCGGCTCTTGCTGCGACAGTGCTTCTTCACCTTGCACCACATGCACCTTTTGAGACCGTAAGAACGCTTTGGCAGGATGGCGTACTTGGTAAGCCAATGCCCCTTCAATATCTATCTCACTAACATTAAATATGCTATCAGATAATGCCTCTGTCATACCACTGACGTCGCTAGCATCAACAGCTATATCTAGCGCCAATAGTTCGACCAATGCAAACAAGGTTTGATTGTCTACTTGACCTAGCTGACCCAAGCCTTGACCAAGCACCTGAGCGATTGACTCATACTGCGCCTTCGTGGGTAAGCCCACCAACTCTTTATGCTCACTAGATACTCGACCTTTTAATGTGTCAAACACCGCTTGCCAAAGCGGCGCAGGCGGAAACTGCTTTTTCTGAGCCAGCTTGGTTCTGCGCATGGCTGAATTTAATAAAGCATCCAGCTCGTCAATCATATCGACAGGGCTGGTATCCTGAACATTGCTATTAACGTTGGCATTAGCATTGCCATCAATATCAAGAGACACTTGCTCAAAAACATCAATGCCTTCGATTGCCGTTTCAAACAGACTTTCATGAAAAGGTAGTGCAGGATGCTCAGTCACTAGCCACTGCTTAATCAATTTAGGTAAGTAGCGCTTGAGACTCTCGGTAGTGGGATCAATATTCTCAGGCAATGTTTCAAGCGAGTTCACCTGCCATTGCACCTCGCCTTGCAAGAACTGTAATAGCTCACTCACTGGGTTGGCTGGCAAATGCTCGTGGGTGTCCGTCAAGCTTTGACCGTTATAGAACATCCAGCAAGCACTGCGCGCACACAGTAGCGCATCTAAAAATGCACCGTTGTCATCATCTTCACTAACTCTGTCACCGCGGCGTGCATTGGTCGCTTTCATCAAATCATAGCGGTTGTCACGGTCACGCCCAGGAAACTCAGAGAGATCCATATTGAGCATCACCACTAGCTCAAATGGCACGTTTCTTAGTGCACCGAATCGACCAAAGGTAATCACACCCGTCGGCTCCGCACTGACCTGCTGACTTTCAAGCTCGTTTTCGATACTGTCTAGCATAAAGCTCAGCTTGAGCGGCAATTGCTCCACACCCGCCAGCTTCTGCTCCACTTCTCTGTTATCGACATCACCACTAGCGTACTGCCTATAGTGACGATTGGCTCGCAGACTTGATTTAAAGCCATTCATCGCATTGTAGATGGCGCGCATGGTACGCGTTTGATCCACATCGCCAAAGTAGCGATGGATAACTTGTGTCTCAATCTGGTCGAGCCAATCTTCCGCTTTCATTTTTTGTGTATGATCATCACGACGCGCAACTAAGCCCGTGTAAATACGACAAAGCGCTTCAACGATCAGCGCATCATTTAGGCTCACTTGTGGTAACGGTAAGGTCATTTCTGGTAACGCAGTGCTTGGCCATTCATCGTCATTTAGATCATATAAGCAGTCGCTCAATTCAGCCTCTGGCATGACCAGACCTAAAGTTAATCTGTCTAATGCCTGTGCAAAGCTAAAGCGATAGTCGTAATCATTACCGTCCAACGTTTGCTTAAGATGCAGCTCGTCAAAACCGCGAATAAAGCCCGCCTCTACCAACAAATCACAGCCACGGCTCATTTGCTCATGAGTCAACCCAAAGCTTTCAAATAAAGGCGGTAACATGAGCCAGTCTAAGACTTCAGCTGCTTCAAAACGGGCACTATGGCTACCCAATAGTTTGTAAAAACCGATAATGGCTTCCCATAACTGGCGAATGTCGGCATCAACAACACCAGTCACTTTAGCAGGCAAAGTCAAGCCGTCTTGACCTTTACCATTGACGAAGATAGACCCAATCAATGCATGATGACGTTCAACATCAGGTAGCAGTACAACAATGTCGGAGATATGGCGTTTCTTTTCACCTAGTTTGATAGGTTCATTTAGCCAACGACCAATCATAATACGCAGCACTTCAAGCTGACGCTGCAAACTATGACACGAATGAATGCTTAGGCTATTATCTTGGGAAGAGATTGCCCAAAAACGGTCTTTCTCAAAACGCTTATTCTCTAACGCTTCATCTTCATACCAAGCCGTTGCTGGCTTTTCTTCATCAAGACTTGACTCTATCTGCTTACTTATCGCTTGTGAGACTGTAGCGGCTGTCGCCTGCTGGGTCGATTGCTCATCAAGCATCAACACATCATTTTGCAAACGTTTTAATAAGCTCAGGTTACCTTGCGCATCTTGAGTACTGACAGCGTCTTCAGCAGGGACGACACTTTCATACATGCCATGAACGAGCGCATCATCTACACCATTATCAAAGTTATCTTGCCATTCGACTAGCGCATCGTCGTATTGCTCATTACCTGATAAATTGGCAAGCATGGCAAACGCATCGCGCGACTGCTTACCGAGACGCGACAGCAAACTATGACCATAATCACGTAAAAAGACACTCTCAGGGTTGATAATCTGCTGACGCTGTAACCAAGACTTATCGACGATATCCGCCCAAAACAGCTTTGATGGATTGTAGTGCAATAGCGTGATATTCATGTATTGCGACAGGCGCTGTAGAAAGTCGAGCTCGGTCTGTGGCAGTTGCTGTATGGTAAATATACGCAGTACTTTGGGCAATTGGTCACGCTCATTCGCCTTGTTACCTTTTAAAGCTGACCAAAACGCACGCTCTAGTGCCACACGGTGTAGATGAACATCGGCAAACAAATGCGACCACAAGAATCGTTGGGCGATTTCTAACTCAACATAATGCTCGACCAACCACTCAGGTGTGCCGCGCGCATACTTATCAAAGCGCAGTGATAAGGCGTCTTTATCCGCTATCAACTCACTTACGTTCAACGGCTTGTTTTGCGACCATAATGCCAACCAATCCTCACGATGAGTCAAATAGCGGTTAAACACCCTAGCCAAATCGCTTGCCAGCTGCCAAATACGGGCATCTTGTTGCGCCTTATCCTGTTGTAAGCTGTCTTGTTGAGCGCTTGCCTGTGGGTCATCAATCAAAGACGCTAACAATGGATGAACTGGATGCTTTTCATCTGCAACGATTGTCTCTTGATAATAAGTCAAATACCCAAACAATCGCCACTGCATTACTGTCGGTGACAACACCGCCACTTCGGGTACATTTAGAGTTGTCGCTTCAGGGTTTTGCGCCAGTAAGTATGCATTATGGCGGGTCAATACATCTTGCATCAACGTCCATTGATACTGGCCCCAAAATTTAGTACGCACCAAGGTACTAATACCAGCACGGCTAGCAATAGTTTTATCCAACCAATCACCCAATACCATTGACGGTACAATGACAATAAAAGGCTCAAAAACAGGCTGATCCTTGGACTGATATTGTACGAGCAATTGATCAACGAGGTTTTCGGTACGGTGCGACTGAATAATAGTGAACATAGACAATAATCTGATTGCAATAAAGGTGAGGTATTAGGATTAATAAAGAAGGCTTCACTTATAGATGAGATGTCTGTATCCAATGTCAAAATCGCTATACAACATCCAGACAAAACAAAAATCGATACTCATCAATCCATGTTTGATGGTCGTTACTATGATGCATTTCTGCTAGCATGAGGGCCCTAAACAAAAACAACCATAGTAGCAAATTCTACATATCCATTGATAACGTTGACATGCCAAATTTGCTATCAGTGTGCCATTGATGGTTATCGTTTACTAGTGTAGATGCCGATATTATAATAAGCTTGCGACACTTAGTGTCGTTTTATACTATCATTCATATTTACAATGAAATAATCTCATTGCGGTTTTTAAATTGGCCTTTACAACCTGTATCTAAATAACACTTTCTATTGACGGGATTACTTAATATTATGCCATTGCGTCCCATTGATGCTATTTTTGTCCATCCAAAACAACGCTTATACGTCGTGTATTATCGCGGTGAGTTGTGGCAACTGCCACGTATGAAAATCGATGAGAGATCATGGCAAAACAGACGACCCTATACCGATGATAGTAGCTCACTTTATTTGAGCATCCATCAAGCTATCAGCAACCCTATCCTTGCGCAGAAATTGAGAACGCTAGATCTACCTGTAGCGGTACGTGGTAGCACGTTGCCACGTTTTGAAGCATGGTGGGAGGCACATGGGTTTAGATGGTTAAAAGACAGACTATTAACCGGTGAATCGCCGTTAGCAGCGCATCAAACTACTACACCTGCTGCCAAGGTATTAAACGACCAATCTGATCCTCTAACAGATTGCCAAACCAATGGCCATACTGATGAAAGTGGTGAGGTTAATGAAGAACAAGTATCTACCCCTTCTGCAGACACGGATATCTTTGCAGACATGTTGGCTGAATTAACCGATGAAGTACTAGAACAAAAGCTTTAAAAAATAGATACTACCCTGTATATAAACGTTGCTATGAATCAACTAATAATAAAAGAGCAGTAATATATGAAAGACTACAAACTACTGCTGGCTGGGCTAATCTTGCTACTGCTCACAATCTTTATCGCGGTCTTCATTTGGTTGTGGACCAGTAATCGCAAAAACACAGACCCATTGCCAATCATGGCAAGTGAAAGTGAAGCAGACTCTAGTACGAAAGGTGATGAATCAAGAGAGATTGCTGACAGTGTTTTATACATTCGAGCAGAGGAGAAGTTACAGATACCTTTGGACGATATCATTGTGAGTTTTGAATCTCGTTATCCGCACGTACAAGTGTTAGCGAGCTATGTCTTCTCTAACGACCTTCTTACAGTACCAAGTAGTGGTTCTACCAAAGACAAACTCTTTGTCTTTGATACAGATATGATTATTACCAATGACGATAGCCTATCTACAGAACGAGTATCACTCCTACAGTCAGAATTGCAACAGGCACAAGATAGAAATGGTCAAAGTCAGAAAAGTACTGAGGCCAGTGATATAAGTAATGCATCTGATAAAAATAGTGATAATAGTACGCATGATAAAGATAAAAAGATACACACTCTAAACCCCTTTAACTATGCGCTAAAAGATGAACAGGCGCTTGAAGGTGTCATCCTGACAGACGATACAACTGCTATTAACTTCCGTAATTTTTTACTATCGAGCACAGGTCAAGATATACTAAAAAAATATGATTATGAGAACATTAGTGGTTATAAGAACAGTGTAAATGACTTATTTAAACCAACCTCACAGGCAAAAAATGCATCAGGTGATCATGCTGTAGATGTCACTGACGCGCTTAGCAATGGTGAGTAAAGATAAATTGTCTCTATTTGTCTTTTGTTGATTGCTTTTATGACTGCTTTTTTCTACAATGTCACTCCATAATGCGCCTATAGCTCAACAGGATAGAGCAGTTGCCTCCTAAGCGATCGATCCGAGTTCGAGTCTTGGTGGGCGCACCATCCAATAATATTAGAAGTAATAAAAAACCCCTTGTAAGCCTTGTGCTACAAGGGGTTTTTTATATTCAAGGGTTAATAGGCAAGGTTAGTAAGGAATAATAAAATTATATCTTGGTTACTTTTGACGGTATCGACCAATATCGACAAATAAGATACCGTCAAAATCATTAACTTACACATTACTGAAACAAGCTAAGCGACCATACAGACCTTATAGTTTTATATTAAGGCATAGAAAAAAATCACCCTAACTGTTCAAGTTAAGGTGATTTTTTATAGTGTTTGCAATATTGATAATAGCTAACTATCTAATGTCTAACTTAGAAAGAAGTACGGCGATAGTTACGATATTCAGGTAACCAGAAGTTCGCTTTTAATCGGCGTTGTAAATTCTCCGATGTGATAGGTAATGCTAGCTTATCTTGAGCTGCTTGTAATGCCACTGCATACGCTATTTTTTCACTAATCTCTCTGATAACTTTGATCGGCGGTAAGATGGCACCAGGTGCTTTTTCGTATTCCATTGATATATCTGCAAGGGCTTGGCTTGCTGCCGTTAGCATATTATCGCTGATACCTGACGCACGTGCTGCTAAAACACCTAGACCAATACCAGGGAAAATATAGCTGTTATTACACTGAGACACTTCAAAAGACTGACCGTTATAAGTGGTATAAGGAAACGGACTACCCGTCGCAACAATTGCCTTACCTTTACTCCAATTCATGACTTCTTGCGGCGTTGCTTCCACACGAGACGTTGGATTTGAAAGTGGTAGTACAATTGGGTGCTCAGTATTAGCACATAGCGACTCGATCACTTCTTGGGTGAACAGACCTTTTTGTCCGCTAACACCAAATAATACGGTGATTTTTGCTTGTTTAACCACTTGCGCTAAGCCGAGTTTCTTACTTTTATCCCAGCTTGCAATAGCTGATTCCTTTTGTACTAATGGTTCTTGGAATTTTTGCAGCTCTGTCATGCCATCTGTTAGCAGGCCATAACGATCAACCATGAACACTTGACTACGAGCTTGCTCTTCAGTCAATCCTTCACGTTGCATTTGGCGAATAATATGCTCAGCAATACCGCAACCTGCAGATCCTGCGCCTAAAAATGCGATATTCTGTTGGCTAAGTTTTTGACCTTTATTTAGACACGCTGCAATCAGAGTACCAACCGATACCGCAGCAGTCCCTTGAATATCATCATTAAAGCAGCATAGCTGATCACGATATTTATTCAATAATGGTGTCGCGTTTTCCTGAGCAAAATCTTCAAATTGCAATAACACTTCTGGCCAACGGCGCTTAACGGCTTGAATAAATAAGTCCACAAATTCATTATATTCATCGCCAGAGATGCGCGGATTTCTCCAGCCCATATACATAGGATCATCAAGCAACTGTTGGTTATTGGTGCCGACATCCAGCAAAATAGGTAGACAGTAGGCTGGGCTAATACCACCACAAGCCGTGTATAAAGACAACTTACCGATTGGAATGCCCATACCGCCAATACCCTGATCCCCTAGGCCCAAGATACGTTCACCGTCAGTAACAACGATCACTTTGACGTTTTGTTTGGTGGCATTTTGTAGCATATCGTCGATTTTGTGACGCTCAGGATATGAGATAAACAAGCCACGTTTACGACGATAAATTTGCGAGAATTTTTCACACGCCTGACCAACGGTTGGGGTATAAATGAGCGGCATGACTTCTTCGATATGCTGCTCAATTAGATGATGAAATAAGGTTTCATTGGTATCTTGGATGTTACGCAAGTAAATATGCTTATCCATCGCATCAGTGAATGAGCTTAGTTGATGATAAGCACGTAATGATTGCTCCTCAATCGTTTCAATATTATGAGGTAATAGCCCCGTTAAATTAAAACTACTACGTTCTTCTGATGAAAAAGCACTACCTTTATTCAATAAAGGTGTCTCTAAAAGAGCGGGTCCAGCAACAGGAATATATAAAGGACGCTTGTTTGACATAATGTAATCTTCTTATTAAAGGCATATGAGTGAAAGCCATACTAAGTGAAAGCTATGCTAGTGCTGCATTATACATAGCATCGACTGGTATTTAACAATAGATAACAAAATCATTTTGAATAAATATGCTTCTGAACTCGAGGCCACTGATACATTTACCGAGAAATAATAAAAAAGCACTACCCATTGGCAGTGCTTCTGAGGGTGTATCGAACAATTTATAATGGACAAACACTGAACTATTTAGCTACTTAGCTACTTAGCTACTGATAAATAATCAGCCCATGGCCAGTTTTAAATATCAGTTATAGAGGTCAGTTATAGACAACACGAGCAATTGCGTTTGGTTTTCGACATTTTACCAATACCCGGATTAAAGGTATTGGTTGGGTCTAGACTTTTATAAAAGTTCTGCAAATCAGGTTCCGCTTCGTATAGGTGTCCGACATTATGCTCAGCAGGATATTTGGCTCCGCGTGCGCTCAGTAGCTCTAGCATCATTTTTTTAACAAGATGTGCATCACTACCCTTCTTCAGAATATAGTCTTGATGAAATACATAACAAAAGAAGTGTCCATAATAGAGTTTCTTTTCCAAATGCTGTTCAATGTCTTTAGGTAGGGTTTCGAGCCATTCTAATTCGTTACGTGGTATAGCAATATCCAATGCCAATATATCGCCGACGTCTTTTTCATGTATGACTTCATATCTTAGTGCGGCACCTGCAGCGGCAAAGCGATGTAAAAAAGCGCTTTCTGATTCTTCTTGACTACATTCAAAATAGTTACCCGTATTTGAAGCGTCGAAAAACACCTTCAGAAAATCCTGTGCTTCAGCTATACCTTCATCACTCATTTTTAAAATGAGATGATGCTCATATTGGTCGCGGTACTCTAGCATTCGCTTCGGTAAATGCTTTGGAAATATATTGGCGATGAACTGCATGACTTTGTCAGTGAAATGCTTTGGCATCCATGACCATTTATGGAGTTTTGCATCCATAGCGCCTTTGATAGAAAATAGTCGAGGTAAAGCATTGGTACCGAGATGCTTAATACTCAGGAACGTGTCTTTTCCGTATTTAGCAGATACATCAAATATATCACGATGCATATACTCACCAACTTCAGGGATATTATCGAAGCTTGATAATATCTGTCTTCTGAGCTGTGCAAGCTCACTCACACTATTGGTGCCTATATAAAAGGTTTTCTCTTTTACGGCCGTTGGATAAGTGTCAAGACGTACTGCAAATACCGCCAGCTTGCCAGCACAGCCGCTTGCTTCATACAGTCTTCGCTTATCCGCATTAAAACGACTTGGTGTGCTTGCATTAACGTCTTTTACTCTGGCGATGTATTCTTTGTCAGATGCCATCTTGCCAGTGTTAGGTAATTCTCTTTTATCAAAATTACCTGTTTGCAGATTAGTGAGTATTTCTTCTGGGGTGTCGCCCAATTCTACGTCTAGGTGGTTAACCAGTACTAGCTGACCGTGCTTGTCTATTTGGGCAAACAATGCCAGCTCGGTATAAGCAGGACCTCTTTTAACCAGCGCACCGCCGGAGTTGTTAGAAATACCACCAATAATAGACGCACCCAATGTCGAGGACCCGATGACGGAGTGAGGCGCCCTATTTACGACTTTAAGCTGACTTTGCAACTGGTGCAACGTGGCGCCAGGTAAGCTAATCACTTGCTCGTTATCATTCACCAAATACAACTGATTCATTGCAAGGGTATTGATCACAACCACTGGTCTATCGTAGTCGTTACCGCTCGGGGTTGAGCCTTCAGTCAGTCCCGTTTTTGCTGCTTGCATGATAATAATGCAGTCGCCTTCCACACATATTTCTAAACTACGCCAAATCTCCAGCAACGTTTGCGGAAACAAAACAGCCAAAGCGCTGCCGCCACCAGAGCGCCACCCCATTCTATAGTGTTCGTTTTTCTCTGGATCTGCTTGTACATTGCTAGCACCTAATACGTTCGTCAGCTTGTCTAACACTTGATCAGGGCTAATGATGTCTTGAGAAGGCATATTTGATGAGAAAAGGTTTGATGAATGCATATCAATCTCTTTATCTTGGAGGTTACATGTGCTTTATGGTGCTAAAGGACCTTGAAAACCGAAAATGTAAATGGTAGCCATAACGATTATTCCGCAGAACAATACATAGTATAAAGTAGGTAAAATAGTACGTCTAAGTGTGGCGCCCTCCATACCGAGTAGGCCTACCGTTGCCGATGCAGCCACAACATTATGTACTGCAATCATATTACCAGCAGCGGCACCAACTGCTTGAGCCGCGATGATTAGAGAAGGTGAAATATGTAAGCTCATGGCGGCTTCATATTGGAATTGACTGAACATCATGTTGGATACGGTATTAGACCCCGCGATAAAAGCACCTAACGCACCAATGGTTGCACTAATCAGAGGGAAAACACTACCAAAAGTACCCGCAAACAACTCTGCACTGGCGACAGGCATACTCGCCACATCTGATAAGTTTACGCCTGAATTAATAAAAATCCTAACCATTGGAATCGTGAAAATAAGGACAAATCCGGCCCCTAGTACAGTTTTGCCTGATTCTTTAAATGCATTGTTTAGTGCACTGGCAGGTCTTTTGGTTTGAAAAGCGGCAGCAACCAAGGCGCTGATTAATAACAAGCCGCCTGGTAAGTATAAAGGACTAAAGCTGGCACTGATATCTACCTCACTTAAAATCGAGGTTAGGTCTACTGTCGCGCTGTTCAGCAAAGACTGAAAGCCTGTTAATACTCTAGAACACACCAATAAAAGGGCAACCAATAAATAAGGGAACCATGCCATGACCGTGGACATCTTTTTATCACTCAACGCAGGAGTGATGTCTTCTTTGCTGACCACTAGCTTACCAAGCCATTCACTTGGCCAGCTTTTTTTCGGTTCAAAATCCCATGTGGTTTTTGGTACTAAAAATCCATGTTTTGCCGCATTAACAACGATAGTGATACTGACCAAACCGCCGACCAATGATGGAAACTCTGGCCCTAAAAAAATACCTGTTAGGGTATAAGGGACTGTGAATGCCAAACCCGCAAAAATAGCAAATGGCCAAATAGCGAAGCCTTCTCTCCAGCTTTTATTTTTACCAAAAAAACGCGTGAGCATCATCACCATAAAAAGTGGCATAAATGTACCAATGACACCGTGCATAATGGCTACTTGGCTGGTAATTAGTTGTAAAAAATCGCCCCACTCTAGTCCTTGTTGTGCCAGTTGGGCGCTAATGGCTACTGTATCTAACCCCTTGTTTACTCCAATAACGATAGGCGTACCGACTGCCCCAAACGATACAGGCTCATCATTCCCATCAACACAGCACCCAGCGCTGGAAATCCTATTGCGACGAGTAAAGGCGCGGCAATAGCGGCCGCTGTACCAAAACCAGCCGCTCCCTCAAGAAAGCAACCAAAGCACCAAGCAATAATAATGGCTTGCACCCGCCTATCTGGCGATACATTGGTAAACCCAGCACGGATAACGGCAATGGCACCCGTATGCTTCAACGTATTCAATAAGAAAATAGCCCCAAATACGATCCACAATACTGAAACCGTAATGACCATTCCCTGAATAATAGATGAAGACACGCGATTAAGCGTCATATCCCATACAAAGAGGGCAAGCGCGGCAGTAACAGCCAGAACGATTGGCATGGTTCTTTTGGCTGACCATTGCAACCCTATCAAAAAAATACCACAGAGAACGATTGGCAGTAATGCCAACAGTCCATATATTGTTTGATTCAAAATCATAGTCCTTTTTTTATCGTGTAATCTTCCTTGAACAACTTCATTTAAGCATTTGTTTTTATAACTTCACGCTGTCGGTCAGACGAAGCCGAAGACAATCTCTGTCAGTGACATGATTAATAGAATGGTTAAATAAACAAATGCTCAAAATTACCTAAAATATTCTACGCCTTGTCAATACATTGATATATTGCATCAAAGGACAATGTTATTTTCTTTTTTTGCTATAATCCAAAACGTATTACACCAATTGGGGAACAAGTATGGGCAAAGCTGACGATATGGTTTTATTCGTCCAAGTGGTTGATGAAGGCTCATTTTCTCGGGTCGCTGAAAAGCTGTCATTAACGAATTCAGTGGTAAGCAAACGCATTGCAAGATTAGAAGAGAGCTTAAACGCACAGCTGCTTTATAGGACAACCAGAAAGTTAAGCTTAACCGATGCAGGAAGGACGCTTTATAACAAAGCTAAAATCGCTAAATTTGCCTTTCAAGAAGCTGAAAATGCCGTAACAGGCTATGGTGAGGACATGAAAGGCAACATACGTATAACTATGCCAGCGGTCTCTGCAAATCTAATATTGAGCGAATCCATTGCCGAATTCTGTAAACAACACCCAGAAATATCAGTAGATTTACAGATTACCAATCGATTGGTTGATTTGATAGAAGAAGGGTTTGATCTGGCGATAAGGACAGCAGAGCTTGAAGACTCATCACTCATTGCAAGACGTCTTATAGATAGCCAGTGGGTCATATGTGCGACACCAGACTATTTAGAGCGACATGGCACACCTCAAACCCCTGAACAATTACGGAGTCATGAGTGTTTGGTCTATAAGTTTGATCATACGGCGAATGGTATATGGCCGCTATATATAGATGGCACGGAGCAACTGCTTCCTGTACAGGGTCGGTTTCATAGCAATCATCTTAATGCGATTAAACAAGCGACTCTCAGCGACCTAGGTATCGCCTTTTTACCACAAGCACTTGTTTATGAAGAAATGCAGCAAAACACGCTTACTCAGATTTTGCAGCGCTTTACACGAAAGAAAATGGGTATGTATGCGGTTTACCCCAAGGCACGGCAACCGGACCAAAAGTTGAAACTGCTTGTAGCGCATTTGCGAGAATCATTACATCAAAAACAGGCTTACTACTGCTGAGTAATAAGCTTGTTTTTGATGTGAATAAGCAAAGATGAATGAGAGTGTTTGTCGATAATAATCATATATGTCGACTTCGCTTTAATCAGAGCAAAGAATGTCTGATCACTATTAGCTACAAGTATAAAGTACTCAGACATAAAGTTCAGTTTTACTAGACAATGTTATTAACATAGGCGTTTAATAGCTAAAACTTTATTGCTTAGTAGCTTTCATAAAGGCTGACCAATCTAAATAAAATTCTATAATCCATTGACTGTATAGCGTACGATAACTTCATTATCGAGTACGACATTGGTTGACCAAATAAATTCAGCATCTGATTTTTCATTATCAAAAACATCTATGAAATTGGTATAAGCTGCTTTATTGTTTACCCCAATGGTTTGGTTACTATAGGTAGTAGCGTTCGGCCAACTAGAGTCATCAAAGTCTGCTTGTTGCCAGTTGGTAGGCAATTCCCAATGCAGGCCATAATCTGCCGAACTATTTGGCGTCATCCCAAACCAACTTTTAAAAGCACCAAAAAACTGACTATTAGAATGATAACCAAGTAAAAATGCCGTATCTGTAGCTGATAACCTTTGCTCTATTAAGTATTTATAAGCTAACTTTTTTCAAACTTCCAATAGCAACGCTTTAAAAGAAGTACCCTCTTCTCTTAGACGCCTTTGCAAGCTACTAACACTTTCCTAAGAAAGTAATCTAAAAGCATCGACTCTGAACTACCCTACTTATAGTATGGTGATATCTTCATGGACGTATAAGTTAACCGTTGAATCTATTGTGCTTTGATACTGGATGTAATCTGCTTGATCAGATACTTCTTGCTCGACAAACTCCGCGGTCAAAGATATCTTATCCTCGTCATCACCATTAATAAATAGCTCATTATTGCTTTCGGTCATGGTAATAACGTCATTGGTACCGATGTTAATTAATGACTGCGCATCGTTCCCAGTTAGGTCAATCATCTCTATGTTCTCAATCACGCCACTATCAAAGCCACCAAAATCGATAGTGGTATTAGCCACATTGATCAATAGAGTATCGATACCGTCACCGCCATCCATTAAAGAATTATCAAAAGAGAATACTAACTTATCATTCCCAGCGCCGCCTATTAGTGTATTGACACCAGTACCGCCATCGAGGAAGTCATCACCAGCACCGCCAGTGATGCGATCATCGCCTGCACCAGAGTTTACAGTAGTACTACTATTGGTGGTGGCAATGGTATCGTTCTGTTCCCCTGTTTCGATAGCGACAGAATCACTCAGGTTCAGATCCGCAGTTTTGTTCTCTTCGCTAGAAAAGACTTGTTCAGGGCCTGAGGTCTCGACAGTTTTGCCTGTATAAGTGATAGTGCCGTTATACGATTGATACAGAATCTGTATATCGTTAATACTACTGCTAGGCACGCCACTTAATACATAGCTACCCGCTACAAATTCAACAGATACCTCATCGCCATCGTTATCGGCATTACGTAAGCCGATGACCTCTCCTGTGTCGCCAATCCTAAATAGCATGGACTCGTCGAAGGGTTTGCCATCTTCAGGAGTAATCGTCAATGTTAATGTCTCACTGCCTCCTTCACCAGTATCATTGCCATCGGTGTCTTCCATCTTAGCATTGGTATTTAACTCGACCCATGTATAGGCCTTGCCAGCTGAGTTTTGCGGGGTTAACTCAACACCATCAGCTATTGGGTTAAATACTAGATCTACGGTCGTGGTGTCACCCTGTAGGCCGTCTGTACTTAATACTGAAATAACTGCGCTACTCGTACCACTATAATTCTCTGGTGCTTGGATAAATATCTCGGGCGTCGGATTTGTCTCGGTACTTGGCAAGCTCCACGACCCTGTCCCTGTTTTGTTGGCTATGACGATATCTCCACTATCATTGACATAGTATACGGTAAAGTTATCATTGATATTGTTGATTATGAAGGAAGCAGGCTGATCGTTATCACCTTCATCTTCATCAGTTTGTACGGTGTCATACACAATACTAACGACATTGACGTCAGTAGTGTCACCGATCTCGCCCTGATCTTCATCTACAGTTAAGTTTGACGCGGCCTCATTGACGACGAACAGCAAAGGATCTGCGCCTTTTTCCACAGTGACTTCAAAGTCTTTGCGTGATACTAGCGTGGTTATGTCATGATCTGGGATATCTGTCGTTTCCTTATGCACTACATACGTCTCAATCACAGTCGCGCCATCTTCGTTCCGTTCAGGAATGAAATTGAAGTTAGCAGACGTAGGATTGTTTGCGCCTACTGGCAACACAAAATACTCTCCTATAGGCAATCCTGCAGGATTAGAGACTGTAGCTAAAGGCACGCCGTTAGAGTCCTCAAGCGTACCATTAACGGAAGCATTGTCAGCGAACTGAAGATAGACATTACCACCAATAATTTCGACATTACCTACATCAGCAGTTTTGGTCAGATCTAAGGTTAATGTCCTAGTCTCATCTTCTGCTATCACGATATTATCGTCATTCTGTGCTGCTGTAGGATCTTCTTCATGGAAACCGAAGTAATCGGTAATGGGCAGCACAATCAATGTGCTGTCATTAGTGTCTGGATCACCTATTGGAAACGCTGGATCGTCTGCTGTCACAGTCTCAGAGTCACCATTACTGTCAGTCGCTGTAAATGAGATATCTAAAGCAACTGCCTCACTTTGGTTGTTTGTACTGTAATCACTGGTGGGAATAATACTAATATTAGACAGTAAATCAGCAATATCACTATCACTGGTGACATTACCACTGATCAACCATGTATTGCCTTGTTTGGATAACGAGACCCCGTTAGACGCTTGTAACACCACATCATCAGGCAAGTTAGCAATGGTGAATGATATCGGTGCAGACGTCTGGTTGTCATAAGCCACCTGATTAAGTGAGCCAATGATAAAGTTATCTAAAGATTGACCGGCTCCATCCTCAGTCAAGGTTATGGACTTCACGATGAGATCTGCTACCAACTCAGGAGGCTCTTCCACACCACCGTCCATACCCGTAATAAGCGTCAACTCAAAGGTTGCGTCAGCTGATTTCTCAACGTCAGGTGCATCTTGGTTATAGGCAGTTACGGTGATAGTCAAGCCATCTGCATTATCTACGTCATATCCTGCTTTTACACTGAACTTGATGTCCACACTCGCCGTAATAAATGTGTCTATGGTTTCATCATCAAAGTCGACATACCAGGTATCACCCGCTTTGACCGCGTCAACGAAGGTGCCATCACCATTAGCATCCACTTGTACCAAAATACCATCAGGCACACCGTCTACTTGCACTCGTGTAAACACCTCTGAACCATCTAGGTCTGGTGAGGTGAGAGTGACCGTTTTAATCACCTCATCATCAGCCACATCGGCGTTATCGATATCAATAGTCTCTGAAGTCTCAATCTCAGCAAGATTGACCAATGATGGCACATTAGTAGTAGGCAGGACATCTACAACAAATGTCGTCTCACGGGTTTGTGATGTTTGATAGACGATATCTGCCGTCTCATTATTCGTAGCTCTGACAGTATCAGTCACTGTATATTTAATGCCAAAGTCATAGACATCATTGCCTGATTGATAATTGACAAAACCAGACTCAGAACTGGCAGGCTCAGCTGGAATAGCAATGATACTAGCCTTAGGTAACGCACCCTCTGAATCGCGCTCGATGGTATAAAACCCAGCATCAGCAACTTCGAGGTTAGCACTTGTGATAACAACGCTATTGACACCGACACCGACAGTGAGCTGAACGCCTAGTGCCTCAAGGTCAGTGACGCTAATAGCCACACTCTTTAGCTCTTCAACACCTGATGTCCAATCATCTGGATTATCCGTACGTCTAAAGGCGCGCTCAAAGTCTAACGTGACAGAATCGTTTTCATTCTGCTCAGCAGTAGGATTAACCACATCATTATCAAGCGCATCCGGCTTAACAAAAATTTGCACAGGCTGGAGGTTTTGACTTGCCTCACTACCGCCTGTTTTCTCCGTACTGACGCCTTTGATATTAAAGTTAATTTCGCCTGCGAAGTTGTCTGCGGTTTTGAGTATTATCTCGCCATTATTAATCGCTTCATCAGTCACAACCCACTGCCTAGCAGTGCCTTCACCACCGATAAAGGTTACATCTGCTCCCTGCATCGCAAACCTGTCATCGAGACCAGTAATGACGTAGGTCACGATTTCAGATCCATCATCATCGTAAGATCGGATATCTTCTGGCGTCTTAAAAATAGACCTAAAGGCTATCTCACTGTTAGCGGCATCCAATGCGCTTTCTTCAAGGATAACCGCGTAGTTATCAGAGGTTTGCCCACCATAATCAAAGGTAACTTTATTCAATTCGTCATTGAGGATTTTATCCGCAATCGTGTCAATCTTGATAGGCAATGCCAATGACGCACTAGGCTCACTGGTGTCCGTGCCATCTACTGATACACCAGTGACTTGTAGCGTATAGTTATCATTACTATTCAGTGGCGGTATAAACGATGGTACTTTATCACTTTGATAATCAGTCAACGTGACCGACCATGTATCATCAGCATTATCTACTGTGGTAACATCATTGACTGCACCATAGTTTTGGTCAATCAAGACATAGCCACCATTTGCGCCATTATCAGCATCCCACACATAAAGGTAGGCACCATCCGGTATCGCATCAATAGTGACATTAAAGGTTTCAGAACCGTCTTTATCTTTGGACTGTGCCTTTATCTTAAGCGCAATGCCTCCCTCAGGGTTGTCAATAGTGTCATCTGGTGTATAGCTGTCTTCATCGGTTGGATTGCCATTAGATCTACCTGCATCTTCCTCTCCTTTAGCAGGTTGCACGCTAAGCAGTACATCATCAGCAACAGGCGTCACAGTTAGGTAAAGAAAAGACTCGCCAGATACGACTTTATCTGTTGCGGTATCATCATCTTCATCATAGTCGATGGTGACCGCTTGCTCTTGAATACGTAGTTCGCCTGAATAATTATTAGGCGGAATAAATGCCAAGCTGCTAAGCCCTGCTACAGGTATGTCTATGCCATTTTTACCTGCTGTGACAGTCTGCGTCTCACCGGCACTGTCATAACGGAATTGAGCCCCGGAAGCGTTGACCCAGTCACCGTTCTCAGCTCTAATCTGGACGATCAGACGGGCAAAGGTCTCTTCTGACTTGGTATAAATGTTGTTGTCGTTGGTATCATCTTCATTTGACCAACCATCAAGTAAATCAAAGTTGGTATCACTCGGATCAGTCGATAGATCGTACCAAACAGGGGCTGTACTGCTAATACCGTCTGCATCTCCGTCTTCAAATACTAGTGCGCTATAGGTATGGTCTGGGTTGAGAGTGACATCATTGCTATTGTCACCATCGCTATCGATATCAGCCCTCTCAGCCACTGGAGTGACCTTAATAGTGACATCAAAGGTTTCATTTTCAGTAATAGGGTTAGCACTATCGACTGAACCATCAGTAGTCTCTACAAAATAGGTTAAGCTGATATCAGTACTACTATGCGCTGGCGGCTTAATGGTAAAACCTGCGACGTCACTTGGATTATTCCCAAAGATATAGTAAATATCGCCATCTATCGTCTCAGTTGCAAGCGTAGTCAAGTCAACTATTTGATTGTTTTCATTCAATACCGTCCCGCCACTAGCATCTAGTGAAGATTGCGAGATACCTATTTTAGAGAATTCTTCTTTGGAGAATTCTCCACTACCATTTTGATCAGTAATGGTAAAAACTGAATCGCCAACAGCATTTGTTGTAAATAATGCAATCGCTGTATCCTCAGCCCCCGCCTGTGGATTCACAGCTGTCACATCGATGGTAGGATTGACCGTTATATTCAATTGCACAGAGGCGGTCTGAATGGCAGGGGCGATACCTACAGAATCAGCATCGGTGTCTTGCGTATTTAGCGTAAGTGTTGCATTAATCACACCCGCAAAATCTTTCGGAGGCGTAAACGTAAAGCTTGGGTCCAAATCACTAGCCGTCACTCGCGCTTTTGGAAGAGTGACTGTGCCATCAGCTATGGTATAGCTGTTACCATTAATCGTCACCACCTGACCATTTAGCGCATCAACGAACCCTTCAATAGAATACCAATACTCCTCTGAACCATCGTCATCTATAAATGTTTCATTCAATATAGACTGCAAATCTAGACTGCTGTCTTCGTCGATAACCGCATTGATCGTATCGTTTTTATCAATGCCATTGTTGGGGTCGTCTGATAGAGTGATAGAAGTTGTACCAGGCGGGAGCGGTGTATCAGGCTCTACTAAATCAATAATCGATGCATCTGTCACCGCTTGCACATCGATGAGTATATCTACTGACGTGGTTTCTCCTATCAAGCTACCATCAGGATCAGCACTACTGGAGTCATTAGGCTCTAGCGGATAAGGGATGCCATTTTCATCAACTTCATACTCAGTGACACTCATGGTTACTGTAAAGTTAGTGGCATTTTGATCTGGGTTAGAGACGATTAATGATTCAAAATCAGCACTTGTCATATTCTCAACATCAGCCGTAAACTCATTGTTAATGTGAGTACCATCGGTGAGTTTAAACGTGATCGTACCATCTTCTCCAATTCTATCACTGATGTCCTGAACGCCATTGACATCAGTGTAAAATAGCTGAACACCATCAGGAAATCCGCTTAATGTAATCGCCCCAAAACGTTCGCTACGATCAACAGATCCACCGTTTGTATTGTCATCATTCTCGCTCTTAGTGCCATTAATATAATCATCACCATAAACTGGATCATCATAGATACTTAAATCCGTACTGGCCTCACCGCCATTATCACCAATGATTGGTGCTATAAAGCCAAGCTGAGTCGATGAATCTTCTTTAACATCGTTTGTATAAACACCATCAACGATATCAACTTCAGCCGCGTCAATAACGATAATAGGCGCATCAGCAACAGGGTCTACTTCGATATTTATTCTACTAGTTAGAGTTTGCCCCCCATCTTGCAGACGAATGTTAAACATCACACTATAATTAGGATCAAACGAATCAGGTGTCTGCTCATAACCTGTAGGCGCTTCCGCCGTGCCTACATTTCTATCATTTGGCGTCGCGATAGAGGAGTAGTTCTCTTCTGGATTAAACTCGATTTGCCCATTACCGATATTCTTCAAACTACCGACGATGGCTGGGTTATCCTGATCATCGGTAGCAATGGCATTACCGTTTACATCAATATAAATAGATTGGCCACTTTGCAGAACTCTCGATGACGATAAATCATAATTCAATATGGTGACTACACCGCCATCGAAGTTTTCAGCAGCATTGATTAACAGGGCATTCTTGCCATTTGGAGCGATGTTTTCATCCCCAGTAATATCCGCAAAGTCTCCTTCATTGATAGTGAAATCAAGATCTTTATTAAATAGTCTATTTTCCACTTCGACATCGAATTGATCTTCAGTTATCGAGCCATCTTCATCGACAACCGCGTAATCGAGATCAAATATAATATTGTCTAATCTGCCGTCATTATCGGCATCAATATTGTCGTGCCTGATCGTATCATAGAGGGTGGCAGTATAAGTCAGGGCATCTGCACTGGTATAAGGCAATCCCTCAGGGTTGATTTCCACTTTGAATATGACGTTGTTGTTAGGATTATCGACTGTATCCGCAACCAGTTCGCCGCGCTGGGTAGTCGACACATATAGGGTGCTATAATCTATTACGCCATCGACCTCAGCATAGCGATAATAAAGCGGTAGCCCACTGCTCTGGAAACGACCGTTTATTAGATCGCCATCACCCATGGTAAAGTAAATATCAGAGATATTATCCTCATTGCCAGTGACCGTAAATGCGGAATCGACTTTGACCACATAAGTGCTAGCAGTACCCGAATTAGGGAACAATTCGTCTTCTTTTAAGATGACGCTTTCATCGCTTTCAATGACGGGCGCAGTGTCTGTCACGCTTATAGGCTGCCTAGCAGTGCTCGATACGTCACCATCGGCGTCGATTAGTGTGTAACTAAATGATCCATCTTCTTGTGGATCAGGTAGAGGCGGCGCAGGAACACGATTATCAATCGCTTTATTAGCGGCAAACGTCCAGCTGCCATCTTCATTAACCGTTAGAGTACCTGTTGGCGTTTCTAGACTCACCCCAAACTCGGTAGAATCTTCAACCGTATTTCCATCTTTATCTAAATAAGTAAAGGTATTGATTTTTAAATCCGCATCTGCACCTTTATCGTTATCAATCACATTACCCGTAAGCAATGTACTATCATCACCATCAATGTACGAGCCTTCCACCACACTTACAGGTGTATCATCTTTAGCCTCAACATCATCATCTTTGATAAAGACATTAAATTGTTGCACACTAGTGCTATCTGTATCTTGAAGTTCATATTTGATAGGCAAGGTTATTTCATCAAAGCCATCGGTGTGATCTAGCTGACCTTGTAGCTCAAATACAAATGCTTGCGTATCTCCAGTGCTATCCGTGGGACTGGTCAAAGTAATGGCAAACACACTATTACCTGTGGCACTACTAGCAACCACTGTATGACCGCCATTGCTCACCTGGTAAGTCAACGGCTCACCATTGGACTCAAGCGCTAAGGCCTCTAGCCCTGCTGTGGTAACACCAGTGAATACCACATCGCTGATGTCATCTGCAGCCTTAGTGATACCAAGGTTACGCGTCGTTCGTAGCGCATCAGGCGCCGTATCGGTACCGCCAGTTAGATCATCTTCATTCAGCGTAACTTCAGGAATAAGTGCCGTGGGCTGCGTGTCATCCACTGTGATATTAAAATCAGCGGTACTGGTATCACCATCGGCGTCTGTAATCGTATAAGAGATACTATCGATAATGCCATCCATATTGTCCGATGTATCATCCGATGTGTATGTCCACGTGCCATTTGCGTTGATAGTTAGCGAGCCGTATTGAGTATCAACTACAGAGCCTGCTGCTACTGTTTGACTATCGCCATTCTCATCTAAGTATGTGAATGACGTAATGGTTGTGTTTGCCGTACCCAAATCATCGTTGGTTAGTAAGTTTAGGGACGTGGTATTCGACGATATAGTTTTACCGCCTTCAGTGACCTGAGCAGAATCATCGACTGCTTGCGGCGTCGCATCCACACTGATAACTGTCGTTGTTGTATTACTATTAGCATTATTTATATCAGTGACTGTCACTTCAATGATACGGTCTATTTCGCTAGGGGTAGCAGAGGTGTTGGCAAAAGTGATGGCATCGATAGCGGTTTGGTAGTCAGCTAAGCTTGCACTCCCGCTCAACTCAATGCGGCTATTTCCTAACAATGTGGCTGAAATACCTGCTGGTAGATCACCTTCATCAATAGCAATTAAGTCGCCTGTTTGTGAGTTTGTTAATACAATAAATGCACTACCAATCGTATCGTTATTATCAATATCGGCAATGGTACTACTGTCACTGATAGCAACAGGGACATCACCCTCTTGGTAAGCTGTTGTATAATTGACAGTGGTATTACTATTACCAGAGACATCCAAGGTTGGCGCGTCGTTGGTACCAGTTACAGTGATGGTTAAGGTTTGAGTATCATCACCTACTCTATAAGTAAATACTTGTTCAACTACCTCCCCTCTGGCAAGGGCTTGTACGGTAGAGCTGTTATTATTTAGAACATAGGTGTACGAGCCGTCATTATTTAGCGTCAGCGCGCCATAATCATTTGCATCGCTAGGCTGACTCTGCAAGCTGACGGATGTTTCGGTACCGACTTCGTCATTAGCTAATACATTACCTGTCGCGGTTAAAACGCCATCTTCTTGTACAGTATTGACATCAGGTTTGAGATCAACGTCATCGACGATCTCGCCTGTGACGCTATTTTCAGTATCAATTTGGACAGACTCAAAGCCACTATTGGTACCATCAACAGAGCTTATTGCTAGTTGATAATTCTCGTTGCCTTCTTTTAATCGATCATTTAACACCGTATTGGTCAGTATAATTTGATTACCAGTATTGGCATTAAACGTGACCGTAGTCAGCTTGCTACTCGCATCAAAATCAGCCGCAGTGGTCTCATCGTTAAGATAAGATAAATTAACCACTACGCTGCCACTTACTGGTATTTCAACAGGCTGACCATCAGCATCCACAAGCGATAAGGTATGCGTCAGTACAGCATCGTCTGCTTCTACTTGGCTGTCATCGCCAGTTAGTTTGACATAGACAACATCATTGCTATCAAGTCCGCCCTCATTCGCGCTGTCGCCTGCATTATTGCTGTCGATGGTGGTGGTGACGGTGTTGGTCGCCTCGTCACTAAAGTCGACGGCTTCAAATTCGTTAGCGCCAACACCGGTGATGGTGAGACTGTAGTTTTCGCCATCGTCTGCAAGATAGTCATCGATGGTGTCAACGTCAAGTGCTACGCTCGATTGTCCGGCAGGTATGGTAACCGTGATGGTTTGGGCATTGTTATAGTTGGTGTCGGCGTCTTGGGTGCTGATATTGTTAAAGGTGACGGTAACATCAGTGGCTTGAGTAACCACGACAGGGTTGCCACTTTCATCTAAAAACTTGACTGTGTATTCAGCCTCTTCACCTTCAATAACATTTTCGTCTCCCGTGATAACAACATAAGTGATGTCAACAACAGGAGTTACCGTGATCTCAACGGTGGCTGGCGCTGATATGGCACCATCATCGTCGGTGGTGCTGAATTGGATGTTGCTGACTCGTCCGTTGAAGTTCGGCGCAGGAGTGAACATAACGCTGGTGATTTGGTCAGCGGTTAATACAGTACCTGGCGTGAGTTCAACCATTTGGCCATTATCTTCATAGCTCAGTACCCCTTGATTGGCAGGCGGTACTTGCAATACGGTGACACTGGCAACCACACCATCAATATCATCGCCGATTAGCACTACCGGCACTGCCGTGTCTTCATCGGTCGTCAGACTCTGATCGGTAGCCGTTGGCGGGGTATTCACGTCAGTAACCGTTAACGTCACCGTGGCAGGCGCCGAGTCTAGACCATCATCGTCTGTGGCGATAAAGTCAATGGCCTCCACCGTACCATTGAAGTTCTCTGTTGGGGTAAAGCGCACGGTGGCCGCTTCAGCAGCACTCAGCGGGGTACCCGCGACGACAGGTACACTGTCCCCTGCCGCATTGGTGTAACTTAGGACGCCTTGGGCAGCATCTGGCAAGGTGGTGAGAGTGATGCGCTCAACCACGCCATCGATGTCACTGGCAATCAGCGGTACAGCGATAGCTGTACCTTCTGGGGTGCTGATAGCGCCATCGGTTGCCACAGGGGCATCATTCACATCATTGACCGTGATCTCAACGGTGGCAGGCGCTGATATGGCACCATCATCGTCGGTGGTGCTGAATTGGATGTTGCTGACTCGTCCGTTGAAGTTCGGCGCAGGAGTGAACATAACGCTGGTGATTTGGTCAGCGGTTAATACAGTACCTGGCGTGAGTTCAACCATTTGGCCATTATCTTCATAGCTCAGTACCCCTTGATTGGCAGGCGGTACTTGCAATACGGTGACACTGGCAACCACACCATCAATATCATCGCCGATTAGCACTACCGGCACTGCCGTGTCTTCATCGGTCGTCAGACTCTGATCGGTAGCCGTTGGCGGGGTATTCACGTCAGTAACCGTTAACGTCACCGTGGCAGGCGCCGAGTCTAGACCATCATCGTCTGTGGCGATAAAGTCAATGGCCTCCACCGCACCATTGAAGTTCTCAGTTGGGGTAAAGAGGACGGTGGCCGCTTCAGCAGCGCTCAGCGAGGTACCCGCGACGACAGGCACACTGTCCCCTGCCGCATTGGTGTAACTTAGGACGCCTTGGGCAGCATCTGGCAAGGTGGTGAGGGTGATGCCCTCAACCACGCCATCGATGTCACTGGCAATCAGCGGTACAGCGATAGCTGTACCTTCTGGGGTGCTGATAGCGCCATCGGTTGCCACAGGGGCATCATTCACATCATTGACCGTGATCTCAACGGTGGCTGGCGCTGATATGGCACCATCGTCGTCGGTGGTGCTGAATTGGATGTTGCTGACTCGTCCGTTGAAGTTCGGCGCAGGAGTGAACATAACGCTGGTGATTTGGTCAGCGGTTAATACAGTACCTGGCGTGAGTTCAACCATTTGGCCATTATCTTCATAGCTCAGTACCCCTTGATTGGCAGGCGGTACTTGCAATACGGTGACACTGGCAACCACACCATCAATATCATCGCCGATTAGCACTACCGGCACTGCCGTGTCTTCATCGGTCGTCAGACTCTGATCGGTAGCCGTTGGCGGGGTATTCACGTCAGTAACCGTTAACGTCACCGTGGCAGGCGCCGAGTCTAGACCATCATCGTCTGTGGCGATAAAGTCAATGGCCTCCACCGCACCATTGAAGTTCTCAGTTGGGGTAAAGAGGACGGTGGCCGCTTCAGCAGCGCTCAGCGAGGTACCCGCGACGACAGGCACACTGTCCCCTGCCGCATTGGTGTAACTTAGGACGCCTTGGGCAGCATCTGGCAAAGTGGTGAGGGTGATGCGCTCAACCACACCATCGATGTCACTGGCAATCAGCGGTACGGCGATAGCTGTACCTTCTGGGGTGCTGATAGCGCCATCGGTTGCCACAGGGGCATCATTCACATCATTGACCGTGATCTCAACGGTGGCTGGCGCTGATATGGCACCATCATCGTCGGTGGTGCTGAATTGGATGTTGCTGACTCGTCCGTTGAAGTTCGGCGCAGGAGTGAACATAACGCTGGTGATTTGGTCAGCGGTTAATACAGTACCTGGCGTGAGTTCAACCATTTGGCCATTATCTTCATAGCTCAGTACCCCTTGATTGGCAGGCGGTACTTGCAATACGGTGACACTGGCAACCACACCATCAATATCATCGCCGATTAGCACTACCGGCACTGCCGTGTCTTCATCGGTCGTCAGACTCTGATCGGTAGCCGTTGGCGGGGTATTCACGTCAGTAACCGTTAACGTCACCGTGGCAGGCGCCGAGTCTAGACCATCATCGTCTGTGGCGATAAAGTCAATGGCCTCCACCGCACCATTGAAGTTCTCAGTTGGGGTAAAGAGGACGGTGGCCGCTTCAGCAGCACTCAGCGGGGTACCCGCGACGACAGGCACACTGTCCCCTGCCGCATTGGTGTAACTTAGGACGCCTTGGGCAGCATCTGGCAAGGTGGTGAGGGTGATGCCCTCAACCACGCCATCGATGTCACTGGCAATCAGCGGTACAGCGATAGCTGTACCTTCTGGGGTGCTGATAGCGCCATCGGTTGCCACAGGGGCATCATTCACATCATTGACCGTGATCTCAACGGTGGCAGGCGCTGATATGGCACCATCATCGTCGGTGGTGCTGAATTGGATGTTGCTGACTCGTCCGTTGAAGTTCGGCGCAGGAGTGAACATAACGCTGGTGATTTGGTCAGCGGTTAATACAGTACCTGGCGTGAGTTCAACCATTTGGCCATTATCTTCATAGCTCAGTACCCCTTGATTGGCAGGCGGTACTTGCAATACGGTGACACTGGCAACCACACCATCAATATCATCGCCGATTAGCACTACCGGCACTGCCGTGTCTTCATCGGTCGTCAGACTCTGATCGGTAGCCGTTGGCGGGGTATTCACGTCAGTAACCGTTAACGTCACCGTGGCAGGCGCCGAGTCTAGACCATCATCGTCTGTGGCGATAAAGTCAATGGCCTCCACCGCACCATTGAAGTTCTCAGTTGGGGTAAAGAGGACGGTGGCCGCTTCAGCAGCGCTCAGCGAGGTACCCGCGACGACAGGCACACTGTCCCCTGCCGCATTGGTGTAACTTAGGACGCCTTGGGCAGCATCTGGCAAGGTGGTGAGGGTGATGCCCTCAACCACGCCATCGATGTCACTGGCAATCAGCGGTACAGCGATAGCTGTACCTTCTGGGGTGCTGATAGCGCCATCGGTTGCCACAGGGGCATCATTCACATCATTGACCGTGATCTCAACGGTGGCTGGCGCTGATATGGCACCATCGTCGTCGGTGGTGCTGAATTGGATGTCACTAACCGCACCATTGAAATTAGGTGCTGGGGTAAAGGTGACCGTTTCAGCTTCCGCTGCGCTTAGGGTGGTATTTGGGGTAATCTCAACCACTTGTCCACCTGCACGGGTATAGCTCAGTACCCCTTGATTGGCAGGCGGTACTTGCAATACGGTGACACTCACAACCGTGCCATCGATGTCAGCGCCTATGAGCGGCACAGACACCGCGGTGTCTTCATCGGTCGTCAGACTTTGATCGTCAGCCGTTGGCGGGGTATTCACGTCAGTGACCTTGACCGTCACGGTGGCAGGCGCTGAGTCTAGGCCATCATCATCGGTGGCGAAGAATTCGATATCGTCCACCGTACCATTGAAGTTCTCTGTTGGGGTAAAGCGCACGGTGGCCGCTTCAGCAGCACTCAGCGGGGTACCCGCGACGACAGGCACACTGTCCCCTGCCGCATTGGTGTAACTTAGGACGCCTTGGGCAGCATCTGGCAAGGTGGTGAGGGTGATGCCCTCAACCACGCCATCGATGTCACTGGCAATCAGCGGTACAGCGATAGCTGTACCTTCTGGGGTGCTGATAGCGCCATCGGTTGCCACAGGGGCATCATTCACATCATTGACCGTGATCTCAACGGTGGCAGGCGCTGATATGGCACCATCATCGTCGGTGGTGCTGAATTGGATGTCACTAACCGCACCATTGAAATTAGGTGCTGGGGTAAAGGTGACCGTTTCAGCTTCCGCTGCGCTTAGGGTGGTATTTGGGGTAATCTCAACCACTTGTCCACCTGCACGGGTATAGCTCAGTACCCCTTGATTGGCAGGCGGTACTTGCAATACGGTGACACTCACAACCGTGCCATCGATGTCAGCGCCTATGAGCGGCACAGACACCGCGGTGTCTTCATCGGTCGTCAGACTTTGATCGTCAGCCGTTGGCGGGGTGTTCACGTCAGTGACCTTGACCGTCACGGTGGCAGGCGCTGAGTCTAGGCCATCATCATCGGTGGCGAAGAATTCGATATCGTCCACCGTACCATTGAAGTTCTCTGTTGGGGTAAAGAGGACGGTGGCCGCTTCAGCAGCGCTCAGCGAGGTACCCGCGACGACAGGCACACTGTCCCCTGCCGCATTGGTGTAACTTAGGACGCCTTGGGCAGCATCTGGCAAAGTGGTGAGGGTGATGCGCTCAACCACGCCATCGATGTCACTGGCAATCAGCGGGACGGCGATAGCTGTACCTTCTGGGGTGCTGATAGCGCCATCGGTTGCCACAGGGGCATCATTCACATCATTGACCGTGATCTCAACGGTGGCTGGCGCTGATATGGCACCATCATCGTCGGTGGTGCTGAATTGGATGTTGCTGACTCGTCCGTTGAAGTTCGGCGCAGGAGTGAACATAACGCTGGTGATTTGGTCAGCGGTTAATACAGTACCTGGCGTGAGTTCAACCATTTGGCCATTATCTTCATAGCTCAGTACCCCTTGATTGGCAGGCGGTACTTGCAATACGGTGACACTGGCAACCACACCATCAATATCATCGCCGATTAGCACTACCGGCACTGCCGTGTCTTCATCGGTCGTCAGACTCTGATCGGTAGCCGTTGGCGGGGTATTCACGTCAGTAACCGTTAACGTCACCGTGGCAGGCGCCGAGTCTAGACCATCATCGTCTGTGGCGATAAAGTCAATGGCCTCCACCGCACCATTGAAGTTCTCAGTTGGGGTAAAGAGGACGGTGGCCGCTTCAGCAGCGCTCAGCGAGGTACCCGCGACGACAGGCACACTGTCCCCTGCCGCATTGGTGTAACTTAGGACGCCTTGGGCAGCATCTGGCAAAGTGGTGAGGGTGATGCGCTCAACCACGCCATCGATGTCACTGGCAATCAGCGGGACGGCGATAGCTGTACCTTCTGGGGTGCTGATAGCGCCATCGGTTGCCACAGGGGCATCATTCACATCATTGACCGTGATCTCAACGGTGGCTGGCGCTGATATGGCACCATCATCGTCGGTGGTGCTGAATTGGATGTTGCTGACTCGTCCGTTGAAGTTCGGCGCAGGAGTGAACATAACGCTGGTGATTTGGTCAGCGGTTAATACAGTACCTGGCGTGAGTTCAACCATTTGGCCATTATCTTCATAGCTCAGTACCCCTTGATTGGCAGGCGGTACTTGCAATACGGTGACACTGGCAACCACACCATCAATATCATCGCCGATTAGCACTACCGGCACTGCCGTGTCTTCATCGGTCGTCAGACTCTGATCGGTAGCCGTTGGCGGGGTATTCACGTCAGTAACCGTTAACGTCACCGTGGCAGGCGCCGAGTCTAGACCATCATCGTCTGTGGCGATAAAGTCAATGGCCTCCACCGCACCATTGAAGTTCTCAGTTGGGGTAAAGAGGACGGTGGCCGCTTCAGCAGCACTCAGCGGGGTACCCGCGACGACAGGCACACTGTCCCCTGCCGCATTGGTGTAACTTAGGACGCCTTGGGCAGCATCTGGCAAGGTGGTGAGGGTGATGCCCTCAACCACGCCATCGATGTCACTGGCAATCAGCGGTACAGCGATAGCTGTACCTTCTGGGGTGCTGATAGCGCCATCGGTTGCCACAGGGGCATCATTCACATCATTGACCGTGATCTCAACGGTGGCAGGCGCTGATATGGCACCATCATCGTCGGTGGTGCTGAATTGGATGTCACTAACCGCACCATTGAAATTAGGTGCTGGGGTAAAGGTGACCGTTTCAGCTTCCGCTGCGCTTAGGGTGGTATTTGGGGTAATCTCAACCACTTGTCCACCTGCACGGGTATAGCTCAGTACCCCTTGATTGGCAGGCGGTACTTGCAATACGGTGACACTCACAACCGTGCCATCGATGTCAGCGCCTATGAGCGGCACAGACACCGCGGTGTCTTCATCGGTCGTCAGACTTTGATCGTCAGCCGTTGGCGGGGTGTTCACGTCAGTGACCTTGACCGTCACGGTGGCAGGCGCTGAGTCTAGGCCATCATCATCGGTGGCGAAGAATTCGATATCGTCCACCGTACCATTGAAGTTCTCTGTTGGGGTAAAGAGGACGGTGGCCGCTTCAGCAGCGCTCAGCGAGGTACCCGCGACGACAGGCACACTGTCCCCTGCCGCATTGGTGTAACTTAGGACGCCTTGGGCAGCATCTGGCAAAGTGGTGAGGGTGATGCGCTCAACCACGCCATCGATGTCACTGGCAATCAGCGGGACGGCGATAGCTGTACCTTCTGGGGTGCTGATAGCGCCATCGGTTGCCACAGGGGCATCATTCACATCATTGACCGTGATCTCAACGGTGGCTGGCGCTGATATGGCACCATCATAGTCGGTGGTGCTGAATTGGATGTTGCTGACTCGTCCGTTGAAGTTCGGCGCAGGAGTGAACATAACGCTGGTGATTTGGTCAGCGGTTAATACAGTACCTGGCGTGAGTTCAACCATTTGGCCATTATCTTCATAGCTCAGTACCCCTTGATTGGCAGGCGGTACTTGCAATACGGTGACACTGGCAACCACACCATCAATATCATCGCCGATTAGCACTACCGGCACTGCCGTGTCTTCATCGGTCGTCAGACTCTGATCGGTAGCCGTTGGCGGGGTATTCACGTCAGTAACCGTTAACGTCACCGTGGCAGGCGCCGAGTCTAGACCATCATCGTCTGTGGCGATAAAGTCAATGGCCTCCACCGCACCATTGAAGTTCTCAGTTGGGGTAAAGAGGACGGTGGCCGCTTCAGCAGCACTCAGCGGGGTACCCGCGACGACAGGCACACTGTCCCCTGCCGCATTGGTGTAACTTAGGACGCCTTGGGCAGCATCTGGCAAGGTGGTGAGGGTGATGCCCTCAACCACGCCATCGATGTCACTGGCAATCAGCGGTACAGCGATAGCTGTACCTTCTGGGGTGCTGATAGCGCCATCGGTTGCCACAGGGGCATCATTCACATCATTGACCGTGATCTCAACGGTGGCAGGCGCTGATATGGCACCATCATCGTCGGTGGTGCTGAATTGGATGTTGCTGACTCGTCCGTTGAAGTTCGGCGCAGGAGTGAACATAACGCTGGTGATTTGGTCAGCGGTTAATACAGTACCTGGCGTGAGTTCAACCATTTGGCCATTATCTTCATAGCTCAGTACCCCTTGATTGGCAGGCGGTACTTGCAATACGGTGACACTGGCAACCACACCATCAATATCATCGCCGATTAGCACTACCGGCACTGCCGTGTCTTCATCGGTCGTCAGACTCTGATCGGTAGCCGTTGGCGGGGTATTCACGTCAGTAACCGTTAACGTCACCGTGGCAGGCGCCGAGTCTAGACCATCATCGTCTGTGGCGATAAAGTCAATGGCCTCCACCGCACCATTGAAGTTCTCAGTTGGGGTAAAGAGGACGGTGGCCGCTTCAGCAGCGCTCAGCGAGGTACCCGCGACGACAGGCACACTGTCCCCTGCCGCATTGGTGTAACTTAGGACGCCTTGGGCAGCATCTGGCAAAGTGGTGAGGGTGATGCGCTCAACCACGCCATCGATGTCACTGGCAATCAGCGGGACGGCGATAGCTGTACCTTCTGGGGTGCTGATAGCGCCATCGGTTGCCACAGGGGCATCATTCACATCATTGACCGTGATCTCAACGGTGGCTGGCGCTGATATGGCACCATCATCGTCGGTGGTGCTGAATTGGATGTTGCTGACTCGTCCGTTGAAGTTCGGCGCAGGAGTGAACATAACGCTGGTGATTTGGTCAGCGGTTAATACAGTACCTGGCGTGAGTTCAACCATTTGGCCATTATCTTCATAGCTCAGTACCCCTTGATTGGCAGGCGGTACTTGCAATACGGTGACACTGGCAACCACACCATCAATATCATCGCCGATTAGCACTACCGGCACTGCCGTGTCTTCATCGGTCGTCAGACTCTGATCGGTAGCCGTTGGCGGGGTATTCACGTCAGTGACCTTGACCGTCACGGTGGCAGGTGCTGAGTCTAGGCCATCATCATCGGTGGCGAAGAATTCGATATCGTCCACCGTACCATTGAAGTTCTCTGTTGGGGTAAAGCGCACGGTGGCCGCTTCAGCAGCACTCAGCGGGGTACCCGCGACGACAGGTACACTGTCCCCTGCCGCATTGGTGTAACTTAGGACGCCTTGGGCAGCATCTGGCAAGGTGGTGAGAGTGATGCCCTCAACCACGCCATCGATGTCACTGGCAATCAGCGGTACAGCGATAGCTGTACCTTCTGGGGTGCTGATAGCGCCATCGGTTGCCACAGGGGCATCATTCACAGGTGCTATGACATTGTCATCCCCTCTTCCACTTAACGCCGCAGCTATACCCGCTAGGCCTAATGTAGCTGCAGCAGGTATCCACCAAGGAATAGCAGCGGCTATATAATCCTGTCCACCCAAAGCTTGCCCTTCAACGTCGCCCACTTCTAATTGCGTGACGTAGTCATACGTCTCACCTGTATCTGGTATGTAGTAGTAGTACTCACCATCTTCAGCAATACCAACTAAAGCACTATCTGGATCATCATAAAAACCTTCAATAATAAGGTCGCTCTCTTGTCCTTCTTTTTCAAACGACACATGTAAATCATTTTTAATACGCTTAGTAATAATATGATTAGGCGCATAACCAATGGAAGTATCATGAAACTCATAGTTCACTTGTCCCTCAGCAGCAATAACAGTTGGTACTCCGTCCTTGGTGATGATTTGTACTTGGCTGACAGTTTGAGTGGCATTATTGGTTTTGACAACGATAGTATTCATAGTCGATTTACCTTTTATTTTTCTAAATCAAAAAATTCTTTTAAGAGATTTATGTATTCATAATAGTCACTAGCGACAACCGCTTAGATCTAAGCTAGTACTCATTTTTTAGGGCTTACTTAGTAGTCAAGCGTTCTTCAACTATCGCTATGACACGGCGGTTGAGTTGTCGACCTTCGGCACTATCGTTACTGGCTCTTGGTTGCAGTTCTCCATAACCAATGGCATTTACACGTTCTGCTGGAATATTAAAGTTTTCAATCAATACTTCTTGCACTGCATTGACTCGGCGCTGTGACAAGTCCTGATTATAGTCATCGCTACCACGACTATCAGTGTGTCCCTCAATGGTGGCAACCGTATTGGGGTACTGAGTCAAAAACTCTGCTAACTCAACTATTTTTGAATAATAGTCTTGTCGCACTATGGCTTTGTCTGTCTCAAATAACACTTCAAGATCAATCGTTACTTTTTCTGCTAAGACAGGCGCTGGGATATTGACAGGAATTACCATTGGTATCGCTTGCGGTTTGAGTACAACAGGCGTGGGACAATTAGGAATTACGCGGCTAATTTGATGAGACTGATAACGTTTGTTTTTTAGCAATTGCATAGCACTTTCAGCAGTAACCTGTTTCAGGTTGCTTTGCCCTGTTTCTGCCATATCGACATAAAAAAAGTAAGTCTGACCACCAGCAAGCTCAAAGTCTTTTTTGTTTGCAAGTAAATCATTGTTCTTAAATCCTGTTGCATGAGCACTTAGCTGATTAGTACCTATACAAGAATTCACTACCGTATAGTTGCCTTGTTGCAAGCTCACCTGAAATCTATTGTTTATAGCGATATTGGCACTAGTTTGCTCAGAGTAACTGTCATTACTTCTAACAAATACCAGTCTCGTTTGATCGGTAGGTGCTTTTTTTGCTAATAGACTGTCAGTGTTAGCGTCTACTTGTTTGTTCCACATCACACCATCGATACGGCGACTGTCACCACTATTATCAATACCAGTCACAGCACAAGAAGATAAGCCAAATAAAGCTATTGGCAAAATGATAGCAATCATAGTTTTATTAAATAACTTATCCATAGTTTTATCCTGACTTCTTGTATTATTTGGTTGTTGATACTTTATTGGCAGCGAAAGCACATGTTAATCAAAAGCTTATTAATTCCATTTATTCTTATAAATCTGTAATTAAGGAACTTTAGTTCTATACTTTCTATAGTATAACAAACTAACAAAGCTCAGTTAGCTGCTCATAACTTGTTTTCAACCATTCATCACGTTTTACTAGGCTAATTATGGTGAAATCAAAAATTAATAGCTTATTTTTTAATACCTTAGCTCCCACCCGTCTTTTAGCTATTGCGGCTTCAGATTGTTTGAAAATAATTCATTTCTCTTCTATAGCGATACAGACCTCACAAATCTATATCGATGCACAAATAAAAAAACCACCCTCACTATTCAAGTTAGGGTGGTTTTTTTGGTTTGAAATACTCTTTTATAAAGAAGTAAGATCTATGCAAGTATACGAATTTTAGTTTTATTAGACGATGTTATTGAGATTAGATCTTACTGTCATAATTGCATTTTATTATAGTCTTACCGCTGTCGTCACTCATTTTTACTGCAGCCAATCAGTCACTGCTTGTTTAAAACTAGGGCGTGCCACAATTGCATTTTTCCAACGCTCAAAATGTGCATACTGCGCAAAAGGATAGCCTACTCTACCTAAAACAACCAGTTGCGGAATCCAAGTAATATCCGCCAATGAAAAGGCGTCGCCAACTAGCCAATCATGATCTTTGAGACGTACGTCCATTTTTGCAAAACAGTCGTCAAGAACTGCGGTTGCCTTATCAATATCCTCTTGACTAAAACCATGTGTGCTACGATGCTCATGAAACGCTAACAGTGCTTTGTCGTAAGTTTGGTTTTTTCGGTATTCTATTAGTTCTTCTTCGCTAAGACCCGTGGCACTTAATTTATAATACATATAAGTTTTTATAGACAGATGATTATCTTTTGCCATATGCATCCAATCATACATGGCCTGCATTTCGGCTTCAGTATCAGGACGCAACGAGTTTGGTTCATAGATGGTGTCTAAATAATCAATGATATCGGTCGAATCAATAATAACCACACCCTCATCTACCAAGGTTGGTACCACACCATTAGGGTTGATTCCTAGATATTCTTTGCTACGCTGTTCACCTTTAGATAGGTCAATAAGATGGCTTGTCCACTCTAGCTGCTTCTCTGCTAATGCAATCCTTACGCGCATGGCACAGTTGGAAAATGGCGCGTGATACAAATGTAAACCTTCGAATTTGGTAACGGATTTATTTGTAGGCGTAATCATAGGCATAGCAGTCTTCCTTACATTTTGCATTACATCAAAGAGCGTTCAAATAATATCTAGCTTGAGTATGCGCGGTCTTATTGATTGTTAAAATACTCAGTCCAGCTCATATGTTCGCGCCCCACTACCTTGGCAAAATCGCTTTGGTTGTGCATAGCACCTATTGCTATTTGCTCGTAAATACCAGCGATTACTGTACCGATAAACTCGCCTAGTTCATCAATACGGTCTTGTTTGAACGCCTCCACGGTCATATAGCGATAACTAAGCGTTGTACCAAACCTGTCATTCAAGTACTGAGTGAGCTGCTGCTGGGTAATGGGTTCACTATTTAAATGGTAAATATTGGCATCGTGCTTAGCATTGATTAGCATTTGGCTATAAGCGACCGCCAATTCCTCATGAGTGGTATAGCCACACTTGCCCTCACCTGCACAGTTGGCAATCTTACCTTGCACCTTATAGCTATCGAGATAATCCACATCAGGCTCGATATAGATACCATTGCGGCCTATCACCCAATTGAGGCCACTATCTTTGATATCTTGTTCTGTTTGCTGATTACTCTTCACAATCGGCGCAAACGCAGTTTGAGTACTAGAACCCTGAATACTGGTATACACGATTTTTGTCACACCATTTTTTTTCACAGACTCAATGACATTGCGATGCTGACCAATACGCTTAGCAGGCTCATCCATACTAGACACCAGTAAAACGCTATCTATACCTTGTAATGAATTCTCAAGCTGTTGTACATCATCATAATCACCTGCTCTGACCTCGATGCCATACTGCTTAATCAAAAACTCAGCTTTGGCAGGAGTGCGTGCCAGCGCTACTATGTCTTTTGCGGCGTGCGCCTGTAGGAGATTCTCAATAATGGCAGACCCTAGTTTTCCATTGGCGGCTGTAACTGCGATTTTCATAGTGCACCTCTTTGATTCGCTTAACTAGAATAAAAACCGATTAAGGTTTATCTATTAACCCTAATCGGCCTACTGGTTTGCAACTGATTGAAATTGCTTTTTATTTCAAACTAATCTACTAAAGTATAGCGATTCATTGCCATCGTCTTTAAATCTATACTGCCCATAAATTCAGCTGCCATAGGTGTTTTAGTAAAACTTGTCATGGAAACATCCGCATCCGCTAACGTTTCCCAATGCACCACAACCACCCATTCGCCGTTTTCACCCATTGCTGACTCACGAGATACAAAGCCTTTTTGTTTTGCCACATGATTGACCTCAACGCTATGATCAAGAACGGCAAAGTCATCGTAAGAGATACTTGGTTTAAGTTTGAAAGAGGCAATCTCAATCACTTTAGCTTTTGAAATCTTCATAGTGATGCCTTTTGGATAGATTGATGATTTAAAATTTGTTTTAAGTATTTAGATACAGATGAAACATCGAGACTAAGATAAATTAAAAAACCTTAAAACCGATAGCGTAAGCCTAAGTTAAATTCATGAGCAGAAGCGTCGTTGATCTCAAAGCCATCGCTAAAGCCGTCTTGCCCTGTTTGTACGTCGCCACCAAAATCGATATATTGATACTCTCCATATAAATGGGTGCTTGAGGTCAATGCATAGCTTGCACCTGCTCCGATATTCCATGTAAGTTCGCTAGAGTCGCCATCAGCGTAGTTGTCATAATAGCCATATGCTTTGCCATCAAATGCGTCAAACCCTGCTACGCCAGTTCCGCCTAATCGAGCAGAATAGTCATTTTTTGAGAGGCCAATACCTGCCTTAGCGTAAGGGGTAAATGAGGCACTAATAGGGAAATCGTAAAACCCTTCAAGAGTCATCGTTAAGCTTTCAAACTCACCATCTAAAATGTATTGCTCGCCATCACGAGCGCCTGTACCGTAACGTGAGTCATCAATATCAAAGCTACGTTTTGCCAATCGACCTTCTATACGTAGGTTCTGGTTAAACTGATAACCTAATCCTATACCGCCGACCATACTATTATCAGCTTCAAATGAACTTGGGAAATCGTTATCGGTTGCAATATTATTACCATAGGCTTTTGAATCAGTGTCCACAATGCTATAGCCCAGTTATGCCGTGCCATACAGCCCTTCTGTTATATCTGCCATTGCGACTGTAGGTAGTGCAAATAAGCCCAAAACAGCAAAGGTAGATAATGCTTTTGCGTTGGTTAAAGATGTCATAAGTGTTCCCTAATTAAGAAGGTGTTCAAAGCCAATGGTTAGTGACTGCTTTATTAAAGACCTAATGTTTGATAAAGCAGTATTTAAAACTTGGGGTTTTTGGAATATTAAATTCTTGCAACCCGATGACAACCATCATATGCTACCAACTCATGAATAAAAACAGAGGTTTGTTCATACTTATTATGAAAGATTTCGATTACTTAGCGTTAAGCGGACAGCACTTGTCGGTATTCACAACCTTGCACGAAGTCGGTACAGTGACTAAAACTGCCGAACAACTGGATCTGACACAATCGACCATTAGCCATAGTTTGCAAAAACTCAGGCTAATATTTGACGATGAGTTGTTTGTGCGTTCGGGTAGAAGCGTGATGCCGACCCAAAAAAGTGAATATTTATATCAAGAAATTAAGCCGTTATTAGTTCGGCTAGATGAGTTAACGCAGACCCAAGAGTTTGAGCCAAATTTAGCTCATTTTGATTACACAATTTTGGCAAATAATTATCAGGTGGGTGTGTTCTTAACATAGGTAATGCAAAAATTAGCGCACAAGTGGCCTCGTTTCGCTTAAACATACTGCCTTCTCGCAAGCCTAATATTGAGCAACTCCAGCAACATAATGTTGATGTAGCATTTTCTCCTTTTGCCCCTGATCACAATGACATTATGAGCGTACGCTTATTTGACGATGTGGCACGGTGTTATTACGATCCTGCGTACCGCTCACCGCCAGTAACCGAGCAAGATTTTGATAACGCTCGCTACGTGGGGCTAAGCTTTACCAAAGGCGCGTCTGCTAGCCAAACGGATAAACGTATTATCCAAGCGATAGATGCCAATACCGTCATACGCACTAATAGCTTTGCGACGATGGCAACGTTCGTTAAGGGGTCAGAGTTAATGGCCATTGTCCCCAGTAAATTGAATACGTTGGGATTTGAGCATTTAGACAGCGTGGCATTACCTTATCAACCCACACCGATTACCATGCGGATGCTGTGGCACAAAAAATATCAAAAAGACCCTAAGCATCAGTGGTTTAGGGAACAGGTTGTCGCGTCTACTGATATTTTTAGAACATACTAGGGTCTGTTGAGTACTCCTACATCTCTGCTTATGTCCTCCTTTACAACCTCGTCGACAATATTTTGACATCAACAGTCATTAAAAATGTCGTTATGATATGAAATTAGCCTTAAATTATCATAAAACCATTAGGTGTAAAGTTAATAATATAGTCATTAAGTTTTTGAATTACCTATAAATATAACAAGTCAAGTGGTGTGCAATTATCTTATGCCTGCATAGCAATATTTCTGAGTTCTCTTAAATGTTTTTATAAAAATGAAGGTTGAATAGTAAGGTAAAACTATCTAATAATAGATCTATAAGTTCTAGACATTTATCTAGCAACTTATATCCACTACTATTAGGAAATAAATACAATGACGTATAAAAATGTAACTGTCGCGGGAAGCGGCATCCTAGGCTACCAAATTGCTTTTCAGGCCGCATTTCATGGTTTTAATGTCAGTGTCTATGACATCAATGATGAGGTTTTAGAAAAAGCAAAGTCAAAATTTCAATTGATGTGCAAGGCTTTTAGAAAGGATTTGAGGGCAACTCAAGAGCAGTTGGATAAAGCTTTTGATAATCTCAGCTACACCTCAGACTTAGCAGAAGCAGTCAAAGATGCTGATCTAATGATTGAGGCCATACCCGAGATTCCTGAAACTAAAATCGAATTTTATGAAAAACTTGCCAAACTAGCGCCAGAGAAAACCATCTTTGCGACCAATACCTCTACCTTACTTCCTAGTCAGTTTGCAGAGTCAACGGGACGACCTGCGCAGTTTTTAGCGCTACACTTTGCCAATAAAATTTGGATGCATAATGTCGCCGAAATCATGGGACACCCTGGGACAGATCCTAACGTATTTGATGAGGTTGTTGCTTTTGCTACTGCCATCGGTATGGTGGCAATGCCGCTGGATAAGGAGCAACCCGGCTATATTATGAACAGTTTGTTGGCGCCTTTTATAGATGCAGCTTTGCAATTGGTTGCAAAAGAGGTCGCCGATCCACATACGATAGATAAAACGTGGATGATAGTAACTGGCGCACCGTCAGGTCCCTTTGCCATATTGGATACTATCGGTATCAATACTGCCTACAACATCACGAAGCTATCTGCTGAAAAAACTCAAAACCCTGTAAGGTTTAAGGCTGCTCAATATTTAAAAGAGCAATTAATCGATCAAAACAAACTAGGATTCGCGACTGGTGAAGGTTTCTACACTTATCCAAACCCAGCCTTTATGCAGCCTGATTTTTTGAAATAAAAAACCGCTTTCAAACTGGCTCTAAAACACAAAAGGCCATTCAAGCTGTATATTGCATCGCTTGAATGGCCTTGTCAGTCGCGCATTTTATCTAACTAAATATCTTGATATTAGGGTTTACTTTCGGCGATGACTATCCAAACCTATCTACGTTATGTTTGTTCACTAAAAAGAAAAGTCATATCGCGTCAATGCAACGATCTCAATTGGCACTGCATACTTCCAAGGCATACCGCCCGTACAATAGAACTGGCCATCTTCAAAAGCCACAATGCGAGATGTGAAGTCATTACCTACCTGATCTTCTATAGCGTTCTCATCACTCTCGTCACTCACAGCACACCATATACTTTGATAACCTTCCTCAAGCATTGAACGAGTTAATTCGCTTCCAACAGTTACTGTATCCATGTTGTTACTCCTATTCAATGACAATGATTAGTAAGCTAAACAAGTGGCTTCATAACAACAATTACTTGAGCATCTTCGAACCTGTTATATCTATCGTTGCAAAATATTGATGATTAGACAGATGAGCTTATAAATAGATAGTACAGATGTAATGTCAACTAGAACAAGAAGTTGTAGACAGATGGTAGATTTTCGTGCATAGGCTGTAAAACTAATCTGTATGTAGAACGTAACAGTCATTATATTGATAATGAGTTATAGCCCTACATCATCATGAGTAAGTGCCACTCTCTTTACTGAGACAGCGTACTCCCATAGATCACCTTTATCACAAATGAACTGGTCGTTATTAAAGGCTACAATAGGAACCAATAATTCGTAGTAACCATTATCTATGGTTGCTGACATTTTCCAAGATTGCTTTGGTTAACTCACTGCCTTGTAATTCAGCAATCATCTTCAGGCTCCAATATCTATCAAGTTAATCTATTACTTTATAGATAAATTCGGTTTTTGCAATATACGTGTATAACTCATAAGTTCTCGAAATACGCTTAACTCACTGCAAGCAGATTTTTTATAGTGATAATTTATGCTCAATCTATTCAAAGGTATTTTTAATCTTATGCCCAATATGTTGTCTTTTTCGCACGAAAAAACAGCTTTCATTTATGCTATAAAAGACTGCTTAATCGATGCTCGTTAACGCTTTACTAACATCTAAGAAATTGACAGCGGGGGGCAGCTTATATTACCCTTTATCACTCATTCACTTTATTAATCTTACTTCTTAAATAGTAAGATAGTTCCGGAGTAATCCCATGCAGTGGACCAAACCAGCTTTTCAAGACATTCGTATCGGTTTCGAAGTGACTATGTATTTCGAAGCACGCTAAAACTCATTAGCACTCAATCCATTAAAAGCCCTAGATGATTAGGGCTTTTATTTTTTTGGAAATATTGATTTATGTATATTCACGTTTTAGGCTCAGCTGCTGGTGGTGGTTTCCCGCAGTGGAACTGTAACTGCGATAATTGCCACGGTGTCCGTCAAGGCACGATTCAGGCAAAAACCCGCACCCAATCTTCGATAGCCATATCAGAAAATGGTGTGGATTGGATCTTATTCAACGCGTCACCTGATATCCGCCAACAATTATTTGAGTTCAAGGCAGCACAGCCAGCACGTCAATTGAGAGATACAGGCATCACCAATGTGGTCTTGATGGACAGTCAGCTTGACCATACGACGGGGCTATTGACCCTGCGTGAAGGTTGTCCAATTCCTGTTTGGTGTACTGACATGGTCTATCAAGATCTAACAACAGGATTTCCTCTCTTTAACATGTTGAAGCACTGGAATGGCGGTTTGCAATACAATCAAATTGGTCCAGAAAAGACGTTTAAGATTGAAGGATTTGACAATTTAGAATTGACGCCCTTGGTGATTAGAAGCTCTGCACCGCCCTACTCTCCGCATCGTAATGATCCGCATGATGGCGATAATGTTGCCCTGATTGTAAAAGACTTAAAAACACAAAAACAACTCTTTTATGCACCAGGTCTAGGTAAGATTGATGATCAAGTCATGCAGATCATGAAAGTTTCTGATTGCGTGATGATTGACGGTACGCTATGGACTGACAATGAAATGCAAGAACGCGGTGTCGGTACAAAAACTGGCCAAGACATGGGGCATTTACATATTAGTGGTGAAGACGGCTCGCTGCATTATCTAGATCAGCTCGATGACGCTCGTAAGGTGCTGATCCATATCAATAACACCAACCCGATATTGAATGAACAATCCGAACAGGCCGCGACATTAAAACAACATGGTGTTGAAGTAGCATTTGATGGTATGCAGATTGAGCTTTAAGACAAAAGGTAAGGCAAAGATAGCAATCGTAAGGTGAGAACAATGCAAGAAGAAAACACAGCGCTAAGCCCAGAAGCGTTTGAACAAGCGATTATGGCAAAAGGTCAGTATTATCATATTTACCATCCCTTTCATATCATGATGCATGAAGGCAAAGCGACCCAGCAGCAGATCCAAGCATGGGTCGCTAACCGTTTTTATTATCAGATCAATATCCCATTGAAAGATGCAGCTATTATGGCAAACTGTCCTGATCAGCGCGTACGTCAAGAATGGATTCAGCGTATGATTGATCAAGATGGCGTATATCCTGATGGCGGCGGTCGTGAAGCATGGTTGGGTCTGGCAGAGGCAGTTGGTTTGACTCGTGAGCAAGTGATTTCTGAAGAGCTGGTGCTACCGGGTGTGCGTTTTGCCGTGGATGCTTATGTGAACTTTGCGCGTCGGACATCATGGCGAGAAGCGGCGAGTAGCTCACTGACCGAGCTGTTTGCTCCGCAGATTCATCAGTCGCGTTTAGAGTCTTGGCCCAAGCACTACCCTTGGATAAAGGAGCAAGGCTATACCTATTTCCGCTCGCGCCTCAGCCAAGCTCGCCGCGATGTTGAGCATGGTCTGACCATCACACTCGACTCATTCAAAACAGCCGAGCAACAAGAGCGTATGCTTGAGATCCTACAGTTTAAGCTCGATATCTTATGGACAATCTTGGATGCCTTGAGCTTGGCCTATGTGCATAACCAAGCCCCTTACCAAAGCGTTACCACTGACAATGTCTGGCATAAAGGATTGTTCAAATGAGTATACCTGCTAGTTTACCTGAGCTGGATCAATCCATCGTACCGGCATGGCGTCATGGCTATCGCTTTCAGTTTGAGCCAGCGCAAAACGCCTATGTCTTACTCTACCCTGAAGGCATGATTAAGCTCAATGACAGTGCCAGCATCATTGGGCAACATATTGATGGTCAAGCGTCCATTGCTGATATTATCCAAAAGGTACAGGCTATGTTTGGTGATATTCCCGAAATCGAACAAGACATCATTGAATATATGCTGGTCGCCCAGCGTGAACATTGGATTGATTTAGTATGACTGCGCCAGTCGGGCTACCGCTATGGCTGCTTGCTGAGCTGACCTATCGCTGCCCCTTACAATGCCCTTATTGCTCAAACCCTATCGATTACGCTCAGTATAAAGAGGAGCTAACGACAGAGGAATGGTTTGATGTGTTTGATCAGGCGCGGCAAATGGGCGCGGTGCAGCTTGGTTTTTCTGGCGGTGAACCACTGGTTCGTCAAGACCTAGAAGAACTGGTCGCTTATGCGCACAATCAAGGTTTTTATACTAACTTGATCACGTCGGGTATGGGGCTTACTGAGGTTAGAATTGCGCGTTTAAAAGAAGCAGGTCTTCAGCATATTCAAATTAGCTTTCAAGCCAGTGATCCAACGGTCAACAATGCCTTGGCAGGCTCGAAACATGCCTTTGAACAAAAGTATGAGATGTCACGTCTGGTTAAGCAATACGACTATCCGATGGTGCTCAATTTTGTCATTCATCGGCAAAACATCGATCAGATTGACCAGATTATTGACCTCTGCTTAGAGCTGGAAGCCGACACGGTCGAGCTGGCTATTTGTCAGTTTTACGGTTGGGCATTTGAGAATATAGAGGGTTTGCTACCAACCAAAGCGCAAGTGGTCCGAGCTGAACGCATTACCAATGAATACCGCAAGCAGATTGAAGAACGTAGTATCAAATGCAAACTTATTTTTGTGGTGCCTGATTATTATGAAGAACGTCCAAAGCCCTGTATGGATGGCTGGGGTAAAATCTTCTTGACCGTTGCACCTGATGGCACCGCCCTACCTTGCCATGCTGCCAGACAAATGCCAATACAGTTTCCTAATGTACGACATACACCACTGTCAGATATTTGGTATGAATCTGCGAGCTTCAATCAGTTTCGCGGTGATGACTGGATGCCCGACATCTGTCAAAGCTGCCCAGACAAAGAGCGCGATTATGGCGGCTGCCGTTGCCAAGCGTTTATGCTGACTGGGGACGCCAAAAACGCCGATCCTGTCTGTGGTAAATCGCCTTATCACTACCTGATTGAGGAGGCGCGTATCAACAGCGAGACGCCTGTACCTTTTGAAGAGTTGCGCTTTCGTAATCCAAAAAATTCTAAAACACTGAGTAACAAGCAGCTGAATAAAGACAAACTGATTCCTACTCGTATGGTGACAGGTGAAATATGAATGCTAATACTAAGCCTGTCATATTTGATGGACATAATGATCTGTTGACTCGCCTTTGGCTAAGTTCAGCTGCCGATCCGGTACATGATTTTATTTATGGCACGTTACCGGGACATTTAGACTTACAACGTTGCAAAGATGCGAATTGGATAGGCGGATTATTTTCCATTTTCTTACCACCTTACGCTTATGTGAAAAACAACCATCCTGATAAACTAGCCAACCCATCAAATTCAGATTTTACACCGCAACAAATCGTCGATATCTGCTGCGCACAATTGAAACTAGCCCAGCAACTACAGGCAAGATCTGACGGTCAGATTCAGATTTGCACCTCATTAAAACAAATCCAAGCCTGTCAACAGAATAAGCAACTGGCCATTGTATTGCATTTGGAAGGTGCTGAGTTTTTAGCCATACAGCCTGACCTGCTTGATATGTTTTATGAGGCAGGCCTCAGAAGCATTGGCCCACTATGGAATAGAAAGAGTCTCTTCGGTGATGGCTTAAATGCGTCCTTTCCGCACTCTCCAGATACGGGATCTGGTCTTACCGCTCAAGGCAAAGCGCTTGTTTTGGCCTGTCATGACAAGCAGATGCTGATCGATGTTTCGCATATGAATGAACACGCTTTTTGGGATACGCTAGAGATTGCCTGCCAGCCTATTGTTGCAACACACTCCAATTCGCATGCTCTCTGTCAGCAAGCACGGAACTTGACCGATAAACAGCTAGCTGCTATTAAACAAAGCGATGGTATGGTTGGGGTGAATTTTGATGTGGCGTTTCTTCGTGCAGATGGGCAACGTAATACGCAAACCTCGCTTGATGTGATTGTCAACCATCTTGATTATTTGATCGACCATCTAGGCGAAGATCATGTTGGTTTTGGCTCTGATTTTGATGGTTGTCTACTACCTGATGAGTTATTTGATATCAGTCAAATCTCTATGTTGATTGAGCGAATGCAACAACGTCACTTCTCAAACCAACTTATTGAAAAGGTGACGTCAAAAAACTGGTTTACAGTGCTTGATAAGATATGGCAATAGTTAAAAGAGTCATCAAGCAATCACCGTATAGGGATTGCTGTTTTTATTGTCTGATTAAACATATTTCATGCAAAGAAATGGAATATGAATCATATAAAACTAATCAAACAGGGTAACCATCAGTTTTCGTTTTACCTTAATACCTGCTCTACCCGTTCAATCAAGTATTCTTTGACCGCATTAAACAATGGATCGATTAAGCGCCGTTCTGGGCAAATCAAATATAGTGGATAGTTGGCCACTTGCCAGCCGTCCAACTCTACCTCGACAAGTCTCCCTGCCTTTAAATCAGCGGCTATATCTAACTGAGATTTTAATGCGATGCCTTTACCAACCACTGCCCAGCGGTGCACAACGTCACCGTCTTTACTTCTACGATTCCCATCCACTGCCACACGTTTAGTCTTTCCCGCTTTCTCAAAGGTCCACTCGCTCAAATACTTTTCATCATGACCCAAACGTAAGCAGTTATGCTGCGACAAATCTTCCGGCATTTTTGGGATACCGATATCCTTATCCATTTTGCTCAAGTACTCCTTTGACGCACACAGTATAGGGCGATTATTCAATACAATAGGTAATGCGACCAGTGATGAATCTTTGGGTGCGCCGTAACGTAGTGCCAAATCAATCTGCTGACCGTACAAGTCCACATAGCTGTCTGACATATGTAGCTGCACCGTCACTTTTGGGTGAATGTCTATAAAATCGTCCAACCAAGGCAAAATTAGGTTTCGTCCCAAATCTGATGATGCCGACAGCCGAATGGTACCCGTCAGCTCAGCATCATTGTCATGCAGTCCTGCATAAGCATTGTCCAAAATAGCCACCGCATCTCGGCAATGCTTTAAGTATTGTTCACCCTTGCTAGTCAAACGCAGCCTACGAGTAGAGCGAACAAATAATACCGTCTCAATTTCCGCTTCTAATCGCTTGACCGCTGCACTCACAACTGCAGGCGACAGATCTAAGTGCCGAGCACAGGCAGATAGGCTGCCTAAGCGAGCGGTCTCAATAAAAATACGTAAATCCTGCAAATTTTTCATCGTCATGCCTTCGTTCAATTAGCGTCTAACTTAGCAACCACCATCGCTTGCTGCTGCTAGCCTCATCATTATATAAAAATTATTGAAACTGTTTCTCTAAACCTACTGATTATCAAAATCATTAATTATAGTAGCATGCACCTATAACGTTTACTCACACATTTGGAGATACACGATGGATACTATAATACGGCCTACGAGCACACAGGACACTCAACACTATAGCGACCATGATGGAGATACTCAACAGAGCGCACTACAGCAGGCACGCAACTTACCACTACCGTCAAAATCAGATATGCTGAGACGTGCAGCATCGGTAGAGCATTTCTGGCATCAAAACAGCCAGTTACTAGAGCAAGCGTGGGCAGAATGGGAAACCACTGAGCATGACTTGCCTGTACTTGATGACTCATTATTTGATCCAACTCTACGTGATGCAGTGACGCAAGCATGGCGCACTCCTTCTACGGAGACGGCTGTTAAAAACTTATGGCAAGAGATACTACCTGACGTATACCAAGGGCAACTCTTTGACCCAGCACAACTATCAACGCTGCGCCGTTATCTGCAAGCAATCGCAGACGCTAACATTCCTATACGTCCTCCTTACGGTATCGCATTGAACAGTAATGGGGCTATGCTAGATGCGCGCTCGTCAGGCTATTTGGCCACCCCTAATTTTCAGGCGTTTTATCATAGAGTCATGAATCAATATATGCGCCCTATCGCTCGGTTGTTATTTGCCAATGTTTATGGCTATGACACTCAGACCTTTGGGTTCTCAATTCAATACCAGCCGACAGGCGACACATCGCTACAACTTCATACTGATGCTTCAGCAGTGACTATGAATATTAACCTAAATCTGCCAGGCGAAGACTTTACTGGATCAGAAGTTGACTTTGTCGATCGCCATTTAGGGCAAACCAAACGTGCCATTTTTAAACCTGGCATAGCGATTATTCATAGAGGCTCGGTGCCTCATGCCGCACATCCAATCACCAGTGGCAAACGTACCAATATGGTGCTTTGGCTATATGGCGATAATATGCAAGTACCACGAGGAGTTGGGCTTAATAGTCATATTGATGCCAATCAACGTTGGACTGATACGCACAGTCAGCCTGATAATTTCGCGCCGTTTTAACAGCGGTACGCTATCGTTAGGTCAGACACAGCATAAAAAGTTAAGACAAGCATAAACATCCAAATCAGTGAGCACCTCTGCGAAAATGCGTACTTAAATCAGTAGTAGCTAATAATTGATATGTTATAATGTTTCGTTTTGACTATACAAAGGCTATTGTATGGCGACACCTTTTCAACGGTTGCAAGCGATCGACGCACTTCGAGGGCTTGTGATGCTCATCATGATGGTGGATCATGTTCGAGAGACCTTTTACTTACACCATCAAGTTCCTGATCCAATGCTGATACCAGGAACGGATGAACCACTATTTTTCAGCCGAATGATTGCCCATTTATGTGCGCCTGTCTTTGTGTTACTGACGGGACTGTCTGCTTATTTGTACCAACACAAACACAATAGTATTCAAATGACCCGCGAATTTTGGTGGTGTATCAAAAAGTATGCTAGCGATAAAAGTCAATAAGAAATCTATGCTAAGTTCCCTGATTCTATAGGGCTTTAAAGGCTTCAAAAATTGTTCGAATTTTAATCAGCATACTTTTTGATACACCACCAACACACGAATTCATGACATAAAGTCATGCTAATATTATGACGCTTTCCTTATCTGTTCTCTATGTTTCAAAACGCTATAAGGCTGTTCTTTTATATTTAATAGACTCAAGCGTGGCGAGCCAAATTAAAGGTAAGACAATAAGAGCCGAACCTATCAAAAGACTGATATCCGGTATTTCATCAAACCATACGATGCCGATAACCACTGCTCCTAACAGACCGGTATATTCTGCACTAGATATTTTATGTGCTTCTACCGCTCGGTAAACCAGCACGCAGATACCCGCATAAATCAAAATAAACAGATTTGAGCCTGCTGCTATCCATAGCGCGTACCAACTCAAAGGGGCATTTTCCCAAATAGCCAAACTAAGCCCCAACGGTATTCCGACTAAATTGGTCAAAAACAAGGTCTGAGCAACTGTGTGATTCGAAGGTAATTTTCGCACTAGTAGGTTGTTCGTCGCCATCGTTAAGGCCACGATCAACGCAAATATAGCACCCATATTAATTTGCGTTGGTTTTACCACGACAAGAATACCTATGAAGCCTAGTATTGCCACAATGATGCTTGGTGCTGTAAGTCTGTCTTTATAAAACAAAAACCCTAACGGCAACATCAGTAAAGGCGCAGTATAAAAAATCGCATTGACCGTGGCTAGCGGTAGCGCTTGGATAGACAACACCATAAATACCGCGCCAAACAACCAAATATGCCCACGTACAAAATGCCATTTTACGTGACTAAGTAGCTTGGCTTTTTGGTTGAATAAACAAAACGGTAGCAGCATCAAGACAGCTGTTAGCTGACGCAATAGCACAAACTGATAGACCGCTGCGCCATCTGGCAACTCTTTTATCAGCGCATCCGAAAGGACTGCAATCATGTTTCCTGCAACCAATAGTAACATTGCAAATCCAACACTCATCTTCGGCATTATCATGCTTATACCTATCTCAAAATACATAAAATTTTAAATTAAGCCATTTAATCTAATGGTCAGATAAATAGTATATTCGCGTATACTCATGACGTATAATGATATAAAAACGTTTAGTATTAGTTGAACTCATAATGAAACTCCCCCCATTACGTGCCATACAATGCTTTGAATCTGTAGCAAGGCTTAATAGTTTTTCTAAGGCAGCAGAAAGCCTCAACGTGACGCAAAGTGCCGTGAGTCATCAGGTTCGAACGCTTGAAGAATATCTTGGTGAAGCGTTGTTTTATAGGCAGGGCCGAACCCTTTCTTTAACAGATATAGGCGAGCGTTATTTCACAGAAGTAAATCAATCGCTGACGGCTCTGTCCAATACCAGTCAGGCCATTCGAAATGACCAGCCTGGGCATATTCGCCTAGCACTGTATAGTTCAGTGGCTGTCAATTGGTTGATTCCTCGGTTAGAAAACTTCCGCGAACAGCACCCAGAGATTGAGCTGACCTTAAATATGGTGACAGACCAAGACGACTATAATGAGCAGTGTTCGGATTGCTTTATTACCGTCAATCCACCGAAACGCAATGTAGTCAGCAAGCTTTTATTCGCTGAGAAGCTATTTCCTGTCTGTGGCCAAAAACTTTGGGCGGAAATAAAGGATCAGCCATTGCCTGAGGCGTTATGGCAACACCCTATACTGTCCGTAAAATATTCTGACAAAAGTGAAGGTACGGCTAATGATTGGCTAAAATGGTGTAAAGCAGGCGGGTTTGAGCTGCCAAGCGAGGTAAAGATTAATCAATTTAGCCATGTACTGCTTGCCGCACAGGCTGCACGTTATAACTTAGGTATTACGCTTACCGACAACTATATGATGCTAGAACAAACACATCAGCAAAATCTTGTCAAAATCCCAATGCATGAATTACTCACTGGCGACAGTTTCTATTTCTTTTATAATGACTTAAAGTCAAATCAACCAGACATCATTAAATTGAGTCGTTGGTTAGAGTCACAATGTCTTTAAAAGTGTTTTAAATAGCATTTTAAATAAGTGTTTCTAAAGACCGTCATTAACGAATATTACCTATAATTGCGACCAATAAGCACTGTGAAAGTATCAACCCCCTACGGTAAAGAGCAAGACCTATGCAAATAATCCTCAATCAAATGGATATTACCGATTATCAAGTATCAGTAAATGTTGCTGCGATATTAAAATCAATCCATGACAATCAAGCCTGCGATGGCTTTATGATTTTTCCAGAACTTGCTTTGACTGGCTTTCCGACGCTAGACAATATTGAAGCGTTGTATCATCAATCAACAGAGCACTTTCACAGCATATTGAAAGCAAGCAAAAATACAGATTCAACCATCATTATTGGACATATTGACAAACAGGATCAACTTTTCTATAACGCATGTTCTTTTATAAAAAACGGCAAAATCATTCATAAACACCGAAAGTCAAAACTTTGGCTTGATGATGTTGGGGTATTTACAAGCGGAGAAGACTTATCAGTGGTTAGCATTAATGATATGGTTTGTGGTGCTCAGATTTGTTTTGAGCTAGAGTTTCCAGAAGGCTCAAGAGCACTGGCAAAAAAAGGCGCACAGATCATATTTATGCCAAACGGCAATATGTCTCCCTATGCAAATACCCACTATGTATTGACTCAAGCGCGTGCCATTGAAAACCAATGTTTTGTGATTACTTGCAACGGTGTGGGCGTCGGTCATGGCGGTCAGTTTGTAGGAGAGAGTCTAGTGGTCTCTCCTACAGGACGAATTATCAAAAAACTTGGTTCGTCGCCAGATATAGTAACAGTAGATATAGATTTAGAGGAACTAGAGCAGTCTAAGCAAAACTATCAATATATAGACTTGTCTTAATGTAACCATAGAGCTTAATCATTAAACTGAGTGGTAAGGTTATTTTCTGGAGAAACCACAGTGAAGAAAAATCACGGTTACTTATCGCGGCTGATGTCTGGTGGATTGAAAGCCAATGGACTATCGTTGAGCTAGTACAGTGCAATCTATATATCCTATGACTTACTATTCTCAGTCTCTCAAAGCATCTTCAACAAAGCTCAACCGGTCTTGACCAAAAAACATCTCACCATTTACAAAGAAACTTGGTGCCCCAAATACGCCTCGTGCTACTGCTTCTTCGGTACTAGATTTTAAACGCGCCTTGACCTCAGGCTCACTAATACGCGCCATAAAATCAGTCGCCTCAATGCCTACTTTCGACAAAACTTCAGCCACGACTTCTGGTGATTCCATATTTAACTTTTCAGCCCATAGCGCATTGAAGATAGCGGACAAATAACTCTCAAATTTAGGTGTCCCCAAATAGGCGGTAACACCGCGCATAAGCTGCATCGTATTGACTGGGAGAAACGGATTGAAGCGAAAAGGCACGTCATAGATGGCTGAAAAACGCTTAAGGTCTTTGAGCATATAAGCGCCTTTAGCAGGTACGGCAGCTGGTGAGGTGTTACCAACGGCTTGGAACACTGCGCCAAGTAATATAGGTCGCCAAACGATCTCGGCATTGTGACGCTGCGCAATACTCGCTAACTGTGTCCATGCCAAATAACTGGCCGGGCTGCCCACATCAAAGAAAAACTCTACTTGTTTATTCATCTTGGCATTCCTTGCAATATGTTAAAAATCCATTAAAAATTTTGACGGTTATTAACCAGATAAGATTAAAAAGTCTCCATCCATGGGCGTAAATCCAGCTCATGTGTCCAGCTATCTCTTGGCTGACAATGCAACTGCCAATACTGCTCAGCGATATGTTCTGGATTTAAAATACCGTCTTGGTCTTTTAGCTCATAGCGCTCGGGAAAGTTGTCACGAATAAAGTCAGTATCAATGGCACCGTCAATAATAGGGTGTGCGACATGGATGCCTTTAGGCCCCAACTCGCGCGCCATGCTTTGTGCCAATGCCCGCAGAGCAAACTTAGCGCTCGCAAAAGCCGAAAAACCTTTACTACCGCGTAAAGACGCTGTTGCACCTGTAAAAATAATTGTCCCCCTCTCACGTGGAATCATGACTTTTGCTGCTTCTCTACCTGTCAAAAACCCAGCCAAGGCACCCATCTCCCACACTTTTCGATAGACCCTCTCTGTCGTATCTAAGATTGAGAAATGAACGTTTGCCCCGATGTTAAACACTACTACTTCAATCGGCCCAATGTCTTTTTCAATATGGGCAAACAGCTCAACCATTTCTTGTTCTACACGCGCATCACAACCAAATGGCTTGACTACTCCCCCAGCCGCTTCGATATCACTGACTAATGTCTCTAGCTTCTCAACAGTCCTTCTGGTCACGCACAAAGTAAAACCTTCTCGCGCAAAACGTTTGGCAACAGCGCTGCCAGTGGCATCGCCTGCGCCGATTACAACTGCTACGGGTGCTCTGTTCATGTCTATTTCCTTATAGGTTCCTTTTTAGAACTAACAAAAATATAGCTTTATTTTTATACCCTGTCAAGCTAACCTATAGCTTAAAGATAAAGGAGATAACCTATGCGCTGGGATGAACTGGACCAACAGTCTTGCTCGGTGGCTCGCACTTTAGCAGTCATTGGTGATCGTTGGACGCTCATGATTTTACGCGATTGTTTTTTGGGAGTCAGACGATTCGACGTATTTGAGCAACGCTTGGGCATTACACGCCATGTCCTATCTAACCGTCTTCGTAAATTGGTTGAATACGATATTTTAAAAAAAGTCGCCTATCAGCAGCGGCCGCTACGTGAGGAATATAGACTGACAGAGTGTGGATTAGATTTGCACTCTGTCGTACTGGCATTGGTCAGTTGGGGTGATAAACACATGGCTGATGAACGCGGGGCACCGCTGTTGCATAGACACAAGGCATGTGGTCACATTATGCATCCGGTGACAGTATGCTCCGAGTGCGCTGAAGCCGTTACCGCACGTGATATTGAGGTTGAAATAGGTCCCAAATGGATCGGTAATGATGAAGTAAGTATTTAACTTAGTAGCGGTTTATAAGCCATTAGAGCTAGATATCAGAACACTTTATTTAAAAGACTTAACCTTTTACGGTTGTACTGTGCTTCAGCCTAAAGTATTCCGAACCCTCGTTAACTGTATCGAACAACGTAAAATAAATCCAATCGTGGCGTGTACTTTTCCATTAAAAGAGATACATACTGCTCAAGCGGTTTTCTTAGAAAAGAAACATGTCGGTAAAATCGTTTTGAACGTTGCTCAAGAATAATCATCGATCAATAGCAAATAAATAGCGTATGAATGGTTTTGAATATTTTATTCAAAGCCATTCATATCTAAATCAATAAACGCTGTTTTGAAGTATAAAAGTCAATCTTATCAGTCATGACTTTCAACCATTTATTTTATCGTCAGCAGCAGAATATAGATCAAACCTATGAGATAACTGTCATTTCAGTGACGACAAACTCATCGACCATCCCATCTGTTACTTGTACATAATTTTGGAAATGCGGGCTTTGTACATGTTGCTGAAGACACTCGTTGTTTTCCCAAATCTCATAAACAACGAAACCGTTACTATTTGCATTTTCTTGATGCAAGTCATATTGGATACAACCTTGATCATCTTGTGATGCTGCTGTCAGTTTAAGTAGCTCAGTTTTGACTTGTTCAACGTGCTCAGGTTTGGCTTTGATAGTGGCGATGATGGTAAGTGGTTTGTTTGCTTGCGTGCTCATCTATTTATCCTATGTTTATTATTATCATTGATTTAAATAGGTCTAACGTGTCTGCTAAAAGCGTCACATTGGACCTATTAATCTAAATGGCGTTATGCAGACCAGCCTTCTAATACAATCTTGCCATGCGCTTGCTGTTTTTCTAGCATTTGGTGCGCACTACGTAGATGTTCAGCGGTGATAGCCCCAAGATTGTAAGCGACCGTGGTTTTGATCTCGCCTGCATCAATCAATTTTGCCACCGCATTTAATAAATAATGCTGTTCAATCATGTCTGGCGTATTGAACATTGAGCGTGCAAACATAAACTCCCAATGCAGGCTTAAGCTTTTGGTTTTAAGAGGATTGGCATCTAGTGATTTTGGATCATCAATCAGTCCAAGCTTACCCTGCGGCTTTAAGCATTTAATGATTTCTTCATAATGATCCTCAGTGTTATTGAGACTCACCACGTAGTCTACTTCAGCAATACCTGTTTTTTGTAGTTCATCAGACAATGGGTTGCGGTGATTGATAACATGATCAGCACCCAAATCTTTGAGCCACTGCACGCTCTTATCTCTCGAAGCCGTACCGATAATCGTGGCAGATGTTCTTGTTTTTAATAACTGAGTTAAGATAGATCCAACGCCGCCCGCTGCGCCAATGACCAATACTGAGACGTTATTAGCATTCTCACTACTACCACTGTCATTCGCTGCGCTACCAGAGACAGGCACTTGTAAACGGTCAAATAACATCTCCCAAGCCGTAATCGTCGTCAGTGGTAATGCCGCTGCCTCAGCGAAAGACAAAGAGGCTGGCATGTGCCCAACGATACGCTCGTCGACCAACTGATATTCAGCATTGCTGCCTGAACGGGTCAAATCTCCAGCATAGTAGACGTTGTCGCCTACTGAGAATAAACTGACGTCTTCACCGACAGCCGTCACAGTACCAGCAGCATCCCAACCCATAACAGCATACTCACCCTCTGCAGCAGGACGCCCTTCACGGATTTTGTAATCTACTGGATTGACTGATATGGCTTTTACTTCTACGAGAATATCGCGGCCTGAAGCAACTGGTTTATCAAGGGTGATGTCTTGTAGCGATTGTTCGTTATCGATAGGTAGATTGTTTTGATAACCAATAGCTTTAATAGTTTGCATAATATTGTGTCCTGTTTTTAATGAAAAATTTTTTAATAATAAAATTTGAAAATGTAGTTAGGGCGTGTCTTCAATTCACTCGATAGTTATCTAAATGGGCTAAAAATAGCTAAATTTTGCCAAACATCGTCAAATCGCTGGTTAATATCCCGATATTATCTGCACTATTTTCCTCGCTTGACGGCAATTTATCTCATTTTTATCACCATTTTTGAAATGAAGACACGCCCTAGTAATGGTTTAATTTTTCGAAATTTATTGATGCTGCTAAATGCAAATTTTATGCATCTTATGCAAAAATTGACTGCAATACTGTCTGAGTCTGCTGCTCAAGCTCTGCAATGGCTGCTTGGTTTAAAGCATCAGCATGTGGTCGACCAAACGCCCCTCTTGCATCGCCATGTGCGCCATCTTTTATATCGTTATCAAAGTATTTACCAGTATCGTTAGCGAACTCATCCGAGATGGCCAACTCGGTTAGGATGTTTGCGCCTTTGTCTGCGGATGACCAATGCTGACCATACGCTTCGTTGGCCATTTTTGTGTTCAGTAGCGAGCCTGGATTGACGGCAATGACATTGATATCGTTGCTAGCGACGGTGTCAGCTAATGCCATACTCCACATCGTGAGTGCCAGCTTACTTTGGGCATAAGCATCTTTATCATCGAGACGGGTTTGACCTGCAAGTGCTTGATAAGATATTGACGCTTGCGCAGCTGAGCTTAAGTTCACAATACGCGCTTTATCAGACTGCTTGAGCAAAGGCAACAAAGCATTGGTCAGCTCATAAGGCGCTAGGTAATTGACTACGAAACGTACATCCAAACCGTCTTTCGTCATTGCTGATGCCGTGGTATAAATCCCTGCATTATTTATGAGCACATCAAGCTTGGTCAGTTTTTCATTGACGTCTGCTGCCATCTTTAGCACATCCGTTAGATCAGAAAAATCAGCCACAAACCCATCAATATTATCTACTGCTGCGCCTGTCGCGACTGCTCGAACTTCTGCAATGACGCTAGCAAGCTTGTCAGCATCGCGGCCATGCAAGTACACTTGGTGTCCAGCTTCTGCCAGTTTTAGCGCTGCCAATTTGCCAATGCCATCTGTGCTGCCAGTGATTAAAATCGTTTTAGTGGTATTCAGAGTCATAAACCGCCCTTATTGTTTGAATTATTGTTTCAGTTTTGGATACCTGTTCTATTTTATCCGTCGTGATAGCGTCCATTGTAATGAAAGTGTTGTGCTTCAAACAGTAGTCATCACCTAAAACACTTTCAATATAATTTTGAAAGTGAGTTATATTTAAGGGGTTATGTAGAGCATTATCTAAACAATTTGCAGTTATACTTAGGTTCAAACTTCATGAGGAATGTTAAATGCAGTATCCCATAGCAATTGCGCCAAGTAATGAAACAACAGCTTATGGCATATTTATCCCAGACATAGTGGGTTGCTATTCAGCCAGCGATGAACGTGCAGATATCTTTAATAATGCTAAAGAAGCGATTATGCTCCATCTAAAAGGATTAATAGAAGATGGCGAAGCAATTCCTCTACCTACCGATAGTACTAGACATAAAGATAATCTAGATTTTGAAAGAATGGATTGGGCAGTAGTAGATATTCAGATACATGAGCTATATGAATGACATCAAAGAACCACTCATGCCTTTCAGATATAATAAATAAACTAAAAAAATTCATATAACAAAAAGGACAAGTAATCTAATCATGAAAAAAATGAAAAGATAATGAATAGAAAACTGCATTATCAATCTTATTTTAAGACAGGCTATGCAGATTGGCGTTCGAATGACGTCCAGTTCTCAATATAGGCTGGCTAGCAAATAAGACAATCACACCAACTAATGAAAACACACCAAAGGCGTAGAACGCAGTAGCAGCACCATACCTATCCACAATCAAACCAGTAAAGATGACGGGTACACTAAGCCCTATATATGCCATCAGAAAATAGCCTGCACTTGCACGTGCCTGCTCATTTCCAGCAGATTTTGCGACTCCTAGCATACCGCCCAAGTAGACAAAGCCATAGCAACTCGTACTGGCCAAAAATGCAGCCAAAAGAATCACTGGAAGATTGGCATTCAACGTCCCCCAAGCCAATAAAGCATAAGCTGGTAGTAAGATCAGAAGACCAAGCTTGCTTGAAACTTGAGGGTCAAGTTTTCGGGCGATTGGCTGAACGATCAATCCACAACTGATGGCTAACATAGAGGATACCCCTGCATACTTAGCCAGTCCATGCGTGGCCAGCACTGAGGGAATAACTGATAATACCAATCCTGTCGTCGCCCAACAAATCAAAATACCGCTGCCATACCAAATGACCTCACGGTTAAAATAAGGTAGCCGTAGCATAGAGGTGGGCAAATTAGTGCGTTTAGGTGCTGTCTCTGGTAATTGATATAACAAAAACATAGCGAACAGCCCACTCGCTAGCAGTAAGAAAAAACTGGCTGGCTGATCGGTTTCATAAAACATCAAAGAAACTGTCGTCAATACAGGGCCAAGACCAAAACCTATCGTTGTACTGGCCGTTACCCACGCTGTCGCACGCATCGTATCTGTTGAGCCGAGCAGCTCAATCATATAGGCAGTCGCCGTAGCAGCCATCAGAGCAGTTCCCACACCCAGTACGAATCGCGCTACTGCTAGCGCTCGCGTGTACGGATAAAACAACATAAGAGCCGTTGCTGCTACCGATAGTGCCAAAGAGATTAAAATCACCTTACGTCGTCCGATCCGATCCGACAACCCACCGAAAGCTAATAATACAGGTATGACGCCTAATACATAAAAGGAAAACGCTATCGTAGTTGCTAGTACACCATAGCCATCATTGTGTGCATAGACGGCATAAAGTGGGCCTTGGATATTGACACTTGTCGTTATCACGCATAAGGCAAAGGCCAGATATTTATTATATTTTTTAGTGGTCATATATCGCTGCTTGTTGAATAATAATCGCTGAATTGACTGAGGTTAGTGTGATTCACAATAGAATCACACCTACCTCCACATCGTTTACGTTCAATGATTAAAACAAAAGCACAGCAGGTTATCTATATACAATCCAGTACAATTAGACAGAACTGTTTGGACTATAAAACCCATACAGTTGGGATATCCTACCCATATATTGTCCTAGCTATAACCTTAAGATAAAACCTTCACAAAATTCGCCTTACCAAAAATTGTAAAAAATATGAATAAGAAGCTAACACGTATCGAAGTTGTCATGGCTGACGTAAAAGAGAAAATAGCGACCGTTATCTACATGCCAGAGTCGCGGCTACCATCTGTCCGTGCTGCTGCCAAAGATTATGGGTTCTCGCCATCTACCGTGGTTGAAGCCTATGAGCGCCTGCAAACTGAGGGCTTTATTTACTCTCGGCCTGGTGCAGGGTTCTATGTGGCAGAGACGACAGCGCCGCTATCATTGACAGATATAGCACCAAAAATTGATCGAGTGGTAGATCCATTGTGGGTATCGCGGCAGTCGCTGGAGCCACCCGATGGTGCACTAAAGCCAGGCTGCGGCTGGTTGCCAGCGGACTGGCTGTTTGAGGCAGGTATGCGCCGTGGTCTGCGAAATGTGGCCAAGGCTGATGCGTCTATTATCAGTGAGTATGCAACGCCGCTAGGACTGTTAGCATTGCGTCAACTACTCACGCGGCGTATGGCAGGATTGAGTATCAATGCAGAACCGTCACAGGTCATATTGACGGATTCAGGCACTCAGGCGATAGATTTGATTTTTCGATTTTTACTGACACCAGGTGATACAGTTGTCGTCGATGATCCTTGTTATTTTAACTTTCGAGCACAGCTGCTTGCCCATCGAGTCAAAGTGGTTGGTGTCCCTTATACGCCAAATGGGCCAAATGTAGATGCCTTTGCAGCGATTTTAGATGAGCATAGGCCGCGCCTATACATCACCAATGCTGCCATTCACAATCCTACGGGCGCAACGTTATCACCTGCTACGGCATACCGTGTATTACAATTGGCTCAGGCGGCTGGCTTGTACATTATAGAAGACGATATTTTTGCAGATTTTGAAGTCAAGCCTGCAGCGAGATTGGCGGCTTTGGATGGGTTGTCACGAGTATTCTATATCGGCAGTTTTTCTAAAACGTTATCCGCATCCCTACGCTGTGGTTATATCGCAGCGCCTACAGAATGGGTCGAGAGCTTGGTAGATTTAAAGATAGCGACTGGCTTTGGTGGCAGTCAGTTAGCAGCGGCGGTTGTGTTCTCAGCGTTGACTGATAGCGGCTACCGTAAGCATATGAATGATATCCATACTCGGCTGGCAAGCGCACGTACTCATACGCTACCACGATTGGCTAAATTAGGCATCGTACCGTGGCTGCTCCCACAAGCAGGTATGTTCCTATGGTGCCGATTACCTGAGAATAATAATGCGACCGAATTGGCCAATCGCTGTTTATCCAAAGGTGTGGTATTGGCGCCGGGCAACGTTTTTAGCCAATCAGACAATGCTGAGAACTTTATGCGGTTCAATGTGGCGCAGATGAGTCATTCAAAAGTTTTCGAGGTATTGGCTCAATCGTTAGACTAACCAATCAGAGACTTATATAGTCATTCCACTATAAAAGTATTACAGCGTTAACCTCGCTTGAAGTATCAAATGTACATCTATACTCGGTTGCCTTGTACTACTTTTAAATTGAATCGACTATAGTGCTAGTACCGTCCTATTATATAGTGACCTTTCGACTATAATTCTAAGCCTAAATATCAACCAAACATAAGCCGAACACAATTAAATCTAACCACTCCCGACAACGGATACTATTTCTCTAGGATAGCTCATATGTCCCCTATATATACTGCATTGGCTGTACTGGTTACTTTTATCTGGGGCGTGAATTTTACTTTTATTGCGTGGGGTCTTGAGAGCTTTCCGCCATTGATGCTTACTGCTCTGCGTTTTTTCTTTACTGCTGTGCCTCTGGTTTTATTTCTAAAGCCGCCTAAATTCAACCGTACCCTGTTTATTTATGCCATCGGTACATTTGTCATGCAGTACGCCTTTGTATTTACAGCAATGCATCTGGGTTCATCCCCGGGGCTGACGGCACTACTGCTACAAATTCAGATTTTTATTACGGTATTGCTAGCGTACTTTATATTGGGTGAAGCAGTCAGCCGTATGCAAATCGTCGGTATGTTGGTCGGTGTGCTAGGACTCAGCGTGATTGCGCTAAACCTTGGCGGTGATATGCCTTTGGCAGGGTTCATCTGTATTTTGATTGCGGCCATCGGTTGGAGCTTTGGTAACATTGCATCCAAGCAAGCCTCCAAGCAAGCATCAAAACAGGCCTCAGAAAAAGCTACCCTACAAGAGACGCAGCAAGGAACAAGGGTATCTGTTGCTACATCTAGCACTGGAAAAAATAAAGCCTCTGCTCTGTCTGCGCTAGCGCTGGTCGTCTGGGGCGGTCTCATTGCTTGCGTGATGTTAACGATATCTTCTCTTACATTTGAGACTGATGCATGGCAGCTGGAGACGTTTACTGAAGCATCGCTCAAGTCTTGGCTCTCACTTGGGTTTATCGTCTATATCTCAACCTTAATTGGCTTTGGCCTGTGGGCACACTTACTCAGTCAAAATACCGCGTCCAAGGTTATGCCGTTTGCGCTATTGGTGCCCGTATTCGGTATGGTGACTTCAGTACTACTCACAGGAGAAGTAGTGACTTGGTGGAAAATGCTGGCCATGATGTTGATCTTATCAGGCCTGTTATTGGCAAATGTGAAAATGAAAAAAAGCTGCTAACGATGACCACTAAAACACTTGGCCATCATTAGCAGCTTTTTATTTTCTGCAGATTTTTTATATAGTTATCGTAAATCATTCACGACAGCTAACATTGCTATCAGTGATGCTTCGCCTAATTTGATAGAACGCTCGGGTGACCAACCCATCTCCTCATCGGGTAGATTATCATTGTCTTTGAATGGCATCTCTAACGTATTAGCAAGACAATCAAAACGCTCTGCTACCCAATTGGTGGCAACGGTCATATTGGCAGCACCTGGTGCATCAATCTCATAGCCAATCTCAGACTGAAAATCAGCACTGGCTAACTTTAATACCTCTGAAAATCTATCACGTAGTCCAGCAAGACGGTCACTGTAGCTTGGCGTCCCTTGTGACCCAGCAAGGAATACGTACGGCAATGCTTCATCGCCATGCACATCGTAAAATAGATCCACGCCCGTCGCTTCCATTTTATTAATCACATGAAACACTTCAGGGCTTTTGTCTAAGCTTGGACTTTGCCATTCACGGTTTAAATTGGTTCCGACAGCGTTAGTACGCAAGTGTCCACGTACACTGCCATCAGGGTTCATGTTAGGGACAATATAAAAGTTTGCCTTGTCCAATAACTGTTTGCCAGTCGCATTATCGCTATCTAACAAGCTATACAACAAACCCTCAATGAGCCATTCAGCCATCGTCTCACCTGGATGCTGACGAGCAGTAATCCATATATTGCGCTTGTGAGCAGCACCGTCACCTATTTTAACTAGGGTCAAGTCACGTTTATCAAGCGTTTCGCCTAGATGCTCTAACGTCACTAGCGGATGCACTTGCACAGCGGCCAATAAATCTTGATGACGCTCATAGCTATAAGGCGCAAAATAAGCAATTTGAATGGTTTCGCATTCTAACTCTGCCACGATGGTCAATTTGCCATCTTTGTAAGAGGTTGGCAGACGGAACCAATGCTGACGATCATAAGAAGCCACCGCTTGGTAGTTCTCCCACCCTTCTAGATAAGACGCCTCTCCTGCATTCAGAATATTGAGAACATACTGCTCCCCTATTTGACCTGACAAACGAAAGTTAAACCACTGAAAAAACTCGCCGCCAACATCTGGACGAATCGCTAATTGAATGTCTTTTTTGTTGTCTGCATTAATAATGTCAATGTTGCCTGCATCAAAATTAGCTGTGATATGCATAGTCATTCCCTAATTGATTTTTATGATTGTGTTTTAAGTATTATGTTCGTTATCGACTTACTGTTCTACCTATTGCCTTGTAATAATCTCTAGCTTTATATTGGGCACTAGACATACATTTACTTGGTCATTATCAGCTCGTTTTCAAGGCAATAACCTATCAAATCTATCTGTTCAGGTTGAATATTTAGCGTTGACTACTAAAAGATTAAACCTCTGCTAATAACTCGACACTTACTTGAAAGTAATCATCGTCTTTTATAGTAATACTGACGTTACCGTTATGCGCCCCAACGATAGACTGTACGATAGATAGACCCAAACCTGTTCCTGTGTGGCGATCTATTGTTTTATGATGTCGATAGAAGCGCTCAAACAACTTATCTGCCTCACTTTGTGTCAATGGCTCATCTAATTGGTTAGTGATGGTCATTCGTAAAATAGCTTGTTTTGATTGTTGAAGACTGCTTATTGTTGTACCCACCATCTCATCTGAGTTTACTCTATCTGCACTAATGGTTATAACGCTATCTTGAGCAGCATAATAAATCGCATTTGATATCAGGTTAGCAAAGAGCCTTTGTAATAAACTTTTATCCCCTAAGACAGCGCTAAACTCACCTTTGGTCTCAATAGCGATACCTCTGTCTTCTGCAATCATTTCGTAGTAATCAATGAGCTTGGTGATTAAATTGTCCGTATCCACATGACTGATTTGCGAGTCACTCAATCCTTTTTGGGTTTTTGCCAGCAGCAACATATTATTTATCATGGCCGACAGCTGCTCTAACGTGTCATGTTGATGGTGTAGCTGCTCAATGTATTCATCGCCCGCTCTTGGTTTCTTTAACATGACTTGCGTTTGCGTGCTGAGTGTCGCTATTGGAGTGCGCAGCTCATGGGCGATATTGTCTGAAAACCGAGACAAAGACTCAAAATTACTTTCAAGCTTGGCCATCATTGAGTTGTAAGATTCTGCTAGTGGTCGCAGCTCTAACGGCATATCACTGACCGTGACTCTGTCATCCAATCTGTCAGGATTCATTGTTTTCATTTTTTGGACGATGGTCGCCAAAGGTGCAAAACCCCAGTACACGCCCAATGCCGCTACTGATACGAGCAACAAGGTAATCGCGAACAAAATCATACTAAGCTGACGATTGAACTGTAATAAATACTGATGATGCACATCTATAGGCAATGCGATAAGCGCGAGCATTTTGTCGTCTTCAATGACCATTGCTCGATAGTATCGGCTATTGATATTCATCACAAACTGTTGCTTATCATTATCTTGTTTCAGTGATGACAGATTAAACCCCTCTCCTAGCTCTTGAGCAAAGTTATTGGGGGTACTAGACAGTATCTGCCCTTCTTTATTAGCGATAATGGTTTTTAGATCGTAATCTAGCCAAGAAGAATGCTGATGATCAACTTCATCTGATATCACTGCGGTAGAAGTATCTCCATCAGGCATTACGTCAGGTGCCGCTCTTAGCGACTGTTGATTATTCAATAGATTTTGAGAGCTTGGTAGGGTTTGGGAAGTTATAGGGCTACTAGGTTCTATCACTCGTTTACGTAGATTAAAAGCCGCATGAGTCATAATTTCAGCGTCCATTTGCTCGAAATGGCCTTTAACAGAACGCTGTATCCATATATAAATGATAACCTGTGATATAACAACAAATATTGTGAGCAATAGCACAGTACGCCATAATAGTGGCAAGCGCCGATTATCAAACCTATATTTCATATTAGACATTGCCAGCTTCGTGAGATGGTTTGCTATCAAGCGCTGTATCGACAGCCTCTAACCGATAGCCCATCCCGCGCACCGTATGAATCAGCTTTGCGTCATGATCATCGTCTATTTTTATACGAAGACGCCTTATCGCCACATCAATCACATTGGTATCATTTTCAAAGTTCATATCCCATACTTGGGAAGCGATGATTGAGCGTGGAAGCACTTCACCGCGGCGCTCTAATAAAAACTGTAGTAAGGAAAACTCTTTTGCCGTGAGCTTAATAGGCGTATCTCCTCTATGCACCGTGCGCTTGCCAATGTCCATCTTGAGATCCGCTATTTGCATAATCGTACTTTGATAGTCGGCTTGATTGGCACGTCGTAATAAGCTTTTCATCCTGACGATCAATTCTGCAAAGGCAAAAGGTTTGGTCAAATAATCATCGCCACCAATCTCAATCCCTTTTATCTTGTCACTTAAGTCATCTTTTGCGGTTAGAAATAGCACAGGCGTATGCTTGCCTGCCGCTCGGTAATTACGCACCAGCTCAAAGCCACTAACATCAGGCAGCATCACATCCATCAATATCACGCTAAATTCTTCCGTCATCAATGCATGGTAGCCATCTAGTCCTGTTAGCTGATGATCCACGATAAACCCAGCTTCGGTTAAGCCCTTTTTTATATACTCGCCAAGCTTCAATTCATCTTCTACCAGCAGTACTTTCATTGTAATTCCTCAATACGGTCATGATTGTTTAACGTTCTAACCAGCACAGGTGACAACATTGACTGGTAGCTGACAAAGATGTCATGTGCTCGTAATCAGACTGTCATTTTTATTTTGCCAACCTACATAAACGATAAATAGCTGCTCGTTTCAATACTTAGCTACGATGAATTATTTTTATCGGTAATCAATGTAAACAACTTACAAAAGAGGTTTTATATGAAAATTCACGGTTCATTAAAAAAATTAACACTGCTGTCGGTATCTATACTTATCGGTACTACCACTGCCAATGCGCATACGACTGATCTAAGCACTTCAATCATCAACAACTGCGACGCTGTGACTGAGTTTGCAAAAAACTTGGATCATAACGATGCTCAGCTCTCAAATTCACAAATGAAAAGCTATATCGATGCGAGAGTGGCTTGTGAGATTGAACACAAAGATCAACATCTACAGTCTGAAAAATACTTCATCAACAAATATGGTAGCGATAAGTGATATCAGCTCTGATGTCATACTAAAGGATTACTGACAACATTAAAAACCATAAATATTAAGATGACAGAATTGTAATCTTACCGTCATCTCTCTGTCAGAATCACTAAAGTATGCTTTAAAGTAACTTAATATCTTAAAGTCTTTTCGACTACATACCAATTTAAATAAGGATTTACCATGTCACTATTCAAATCAATGCCACTGTCTAAATCAATCGTAGCAACTGCTATAGCGTTAGTTGTTTCAACCTCTGCTTTGGCGCACGACCCAAAAATGCATGCTGAAAAAGACCAAATGAACTGTGAGAAAATGCAAAAGCATATGCAGATGATGCAAAAAATGGATCATAGCAAAATGGATATGAATGATCCTGCTATGAAAGCCATGATGACTAACATGAGCAAAATGAAAGCGATGTACCAAAAGCACTGTGTGAGCAGCGATAGCGATTCGTAAATATCAATTTATAAGTTCAATACTATAGTCAGTTCAATATAATTTCGATACAAGGAAACCGAGTGCAAGTTATACATTAGTATGCTTAGCGAGGATGACGCTATAGCGGATTTATATAGACTTGACTATATTGTCAGAGAAGCTGATCAAGCAGTAATGGGATATTAAAGAAAATGGATTTTTAGGACAAACCTATGAAGTTCTTGTTAGGAATACTTTTTACTGTCTTTGTCGCTATTACGGGTATTTTTATTACGGTGACTAGTGGCATGATAAATATCGGTGCTGATCGAGCTCATAGTCCGCTGGTTTACGATTTTTTAGAAACTGCCCGCACACGCTCAATTGAACATGCCAGTAAGAATATTTTGGTTCCCAATTTAAAAAAGGCGGAAATGATCAGCTCGGGCGGTGCAGATTACAAAGATATGTGTGCAGGCTGTCATTTATCTCCTGGCGTCAACAGCACAGATTTAAATAGCGGTATGTACCCAAAGCCTCCTAATTTTACCGAGGCGGATATCGTTAAGCGCTATCAAAACGAAGCCGGTGCCAGACAAAGCTTTTGGGCGATTAAACATGGCATTATGGCATCTGGCATGCCCGCTTGGGGCGCTACTCACGATGATGACAGGATATGGGCGATGGTCGCTTTTATTAGATCGCTACCTAACCTAAATGAAAACCAGTACACCATGCTAACGACTCGGTTAGACGATAGTATGTTGGATATGTCATTTGATGGTGAGATGGATATGTCAGGTGATGGATCCGAAATGCAACATTGATTTTTTGTACAAAATGCAGTGCTCAATAGTGCTGCTTTTTGCGATTTGAGTTTTAAGCTTTGCTAGCACTATTTTGTCCAGTGATGTGGCTCTAATTTTTATAATATTTAATCGTCACACAGACGCTCGGGAGTAGTTTTATGAGACGCTATACTAATAGATTTATTAATGAACATAATCTGATATCTGGCCGTGTGCTCTCGGCGATCGTGGTATTGCCGTTATCGTTAACGATTGCCGCTTGTAGTCAACCTAATTCCGCTGCTGCTGACCCAACACCAGTAAATGAGCCAACTATTGCTACGCAAAACGTGCAAACTACGCACACAGAGCAACCAACAGCTGAAACGACACCCGTCAGCGCTCATTCAGATAACCAATCAACTATCCTAAGAAATATCTCAGCCACCGTCTATAAAGATGCCAATTGTGGCTGTTGCAAAGAATGGGTCGGTTATGCCGAAGGTCATGGTTTAAACGCAACTGCACAGAATGTCGAAGACGTGTCCTTGTTTAAAGAGCGATACAGCGTACCGCAGCAAATGCGCTCTTGCCATACCACCGTCACTACTGATGGCTACGTATTTGAAGGTCATGTCCCTGCTAAGTATATGGCGCAGTTCCTAAAAAACCCACCAAGTGATGCGATCGGACTTGCTGTACCGAGCATGCCAGTCGGTAGCCCTGGCATGGAATACCAAGATAAATTTATGCCGTATAAAGTGATGCAGCTTAACAAAGATGGCTCAACAGCTATTTATGCAATTATTGACACACCGCAGCAGCAAATCTAGCTTGGTTGTCGTTTAAATAGCTTATTCAGCTCTGTTAATAAGCGGCCAAAGACATAGGCTTGGCTGATAAACATATAGACTCAACTCTCACTTTATGGATATAAATCAGGTGAATCATTATGAACAAAACTATGCTTAACCGCAGGCGTTTTTTGACAGGATCTTCTACCTTGTTAGGGGCATCCATGCTGTCCATCCTACCGTCTATTGCCAATAGTGCGCTCGGTAAAGGCCAGCAGAATGTAGCCGTCAACAGTGATAAATCTGACCATATCGTACCTATCCTAACCGGTAATGAGTTTGACCTGTATGTCAGCAAGAAGCCTGTCACTGTCAATGGCAAGTCGAGTATGGCAACCCTCATCAATGACTCATTGCCAGCACCAACGCTAAAGATGCGTGAAGGCGATACAGTCATCATCCGTGTCCATAATCAGATGGATGAATCAACCTCTATCCATTGGCATGGTCTGCTCGTCCCATTTGAAATGGATGGGGTACCGGGTATTAGCTTTGACGGTATTCCTGCGAACAGCACCTTTACCTATAAATTCAAACTTAAACAATCAGGCACCTATTGGTATCACTCACACAGTGGATTCCAAGAACAAACCGGTATGCTGGGTGCCATTGTGATTGAGCCAAAAGGCCGTGAGCGTCATCCAATCGAGGAAGACCACGTTATTGTGCTGAGTGATTGGACGCATCGCGATCCGCACAATCTACTGAAGCTGCTCAAACAGCGCGCTGACTTTGATAATTATCATCTGCCAGACTTCAAAAAACTATTGTCTGATATTGCCGCAACAGATTTAGCAGCCGTTTATGATAAGCGCAAAATGTGGAATCAGATGCGCATGATGCCGACGGATTTTACTGATTTATCTGGCGAAAAGACCTTTACCTATCTAATGAATGGTAAGACCACAGCCGCCAATTGGACACAGCTAGTGAAAGCGGGACAGCCCGTCAAACTACGCTTTATCAATGCTTCAGCACAGACGATATTTGATGTGCGTATACCGGGTCTCAAAATGACGGTGGTGGCAACAGATGGTATTGACGTCGCACCCGTTGCGATTGATGATTTCCGCATTGGCGTGGCTGAGACCTATGATGTCATCGTCACGCCTACTCAAGACGCACATACGATATTTGCCCAAAACATCGATCGTTCAGGCTATGTCGCGACCACGCTTGCAACTAAAAAAGGCGCGCGAGCTGCCATACCGGCTATGGACAAGATCGAATGGCTAACCATGGCCGATATGATGGGTGCGATGGGTGATAAAGGCTACAAAGCAAAGCATGCTAAGACCGAGTATGACTTTAAATCTGATATGCGTGTCGACAGTCCACGTATGAACCTCGATGATCCCGGTATTAACCTGCGTGATATTGATAGAAAGGTTTTGACTTATGACCAATTACGTTCCGTGGATGAGGCTATATTTGCGGAGCAGCGTAATCCTACCCGAGAGATCGAGCTACATTTAACGGGTAACATGGAGCGCTATATTTGGGCCTTAGATGGTGTCATGTTTAAGGATGCAACGCCTGTCAATATTAAGCCGAACGAACGCGTACGTATTACCTTAGTCAATGACACCATGATGAACCATCCGATGCACCTGCATGGTATGTGGAGTGACTTGCGCACGCCATCTGGAGACTTTCAGGTACGTAAACATACGATTGTGGTGCAGCCAGCGCAAAAGATTAGCTTTGATGTGACGGGAGAAGTTGGACGATGGGCGTGGCATTGCCATCTGCTTTATCACATGGAAGCCGGCATGTTCAGAGAAGTTGCCGTCGTTTAACAAACCTTCGAATATGAGGCTTATTATGAAAATATCTAAGAAAAATCTGTCATTCATTGGTTTGTCATCGCTAGTCTTGCTCACATCCTCTTTTGCAACAGCTGCTGAGATGTCGAATATGGATCATAGTGGCATGGATATGTCAGGTGATATGTCCAATATGGATCATAGTGGCATGGACATGTCAGGTGATATGTCCAATATGGATCATAGTGGCATGGATATGTCGGGCGATATGTCTGGTATGGATCATAGCGGCATGGATATGTCGGGCGATATGCCTGGCATGCAAGGTGGGCAGCCACCAGCTGATGCTCGCAGTCCAGACTATTCAAATGGGGTTCCCTACGGACAGTATGGTAAGCCAATGATGATGGGCAGCATGCCATTATGGGGAGTGTCAGTAGACGACTTGGGCTATCAGTTTGATGAAGACCAAATCAACTTTGAGGCGACGGGTTGGTATGGTACTGATAGCAATCGTATAAGACTACGCACGGAAGGTAGTGCTCAGACTAAAGATGATAAAGAAATCGATAGCTTAAGCTCCCTTGCCTATTGGAAACCACTAAGTATTTTTTGGAATGGTGAAGCTGGTGTCGCTTACGATACTGAAAACGACAACGCTGCCGTAATGGCAGGTATTGTCGGTACCGCGCCTTATTTTATAGAAACGGATGCGAGAGCCTACTTATATACCGATGGTCAACTTCGTCTTGATCTGGGCGCAGAGTACGAATGGCGTTTGGATCAGCATTGGGTAGTCATACCGGAGGTTGGACTGACTGCCTTTAGTAAAGATGACCATGATAATGGTATTACCAAAGGCTTTAATGAGATGGAAACTGAGGTCAGGCTGACTTACGAGACATTCAGTCGCCAGCTAGCTCCTTATGTAGGTGTTAGTTATGAGACAGCGCTTGGCAAGGCTCGTGGCCAACGACGTCAAGAAAATGAATCAGTTGATAGCAGTAGTTTGACTGCGGGGGTTAAATTCTGGTTTTAACTGTCTACCCATTTTAATTTAACAAAACAATGGAGGTCATATCATGGAAGCTGCTAAGCAAAAAAATATGAACCCTTATGTAAAATTTACCTTAATGATTCTGACATCGACTGTCATCATGTATATCATGATGTACTTCAATACCTACCAGTGGGATCACATTTACTTTAGTGAAACCCGAGCTTATATGGCGCTATACATGGGTGCCGGTATGGCAGTCGTCATGTTGGCATTTATGACCAATATGTATAAGAAGACCAAGGTCAATTTGATGATCTATGGTCTAAGTGTATTGATGTTTGTAGTTGGTATCTGGGGCGTTAGATCTCAAGCAACGGTCGATCAAGTCGATTGGATGCAGGCGATGATACCGCATCACTCGATTGCCATTCTCACCAGTAGTCGCGCTGATATTGAAGATCCGCGTGTGCAACAGCTTGCTGATGATATTATAAAAGCTCAAAAACGTGAAATTGATGAAATGAAACAGTTGATTGATGAGCTTGAATAAGAGAATGGTGTACCAGTGAACGCTGCGAAAAGCGATTACTTTTTTCTGCTCAGACGCTCAATGACCCAGCCTGCTAGTGGGAAGGAAACTAGCTGTGTCAATGGAACGAGTATGATGGTTTCAATTAATACCACCACTGGCAGGCTTAATCCTTGGGTCACAGGCTTCAATAACGTCAATACGATTAGGAGCGTTGGATAAAGTCCGACATATCCTATCAATATGCGTATAAGTCTGTCTTTGGAATTCTGATTCATTGCCTACTACCTATTGATAAAACGATAAAAGAAAAACCTTTAAGCGACAAAAACAATAATTGTCGCTTAAAGATTGACTGTCTGTGAATATCCAGCAAGTCACAAATTTATAAATGAAAATAAGGCCATTAGTATTAATGGCCTTATCTCAGTCACTGTTTATATACTTTGCTATTCTTGATAGTAAGGATAATCACTGTAGCCCACATCAGTACCACCATACATCGTGGTAGGATCTACTTCATTCAATGGCCAGTTATTGGCAATACGCTCTGGCAGATCAGGATTGGCGATAAAAGGACGACCAAACGCGAATAAATCACCGTAGCCTTTTTCTAAAATGTTCACAGCTTTTTGTACCGTGTACTTGCCAGCATAAATAATACGGCCTGAAAACTCTTCTCTGACTGCTTGATAAAAAGTGTCTGGTAAATCAGGCGCATTATCCCAATCAGCTTCTGCAATGGACAAATAAGCAATACCCGCTTGCTCAAGCAATTTGACTGCTTCGACATAGGTATGATGGGGATCTGACTCTACCAAGCCTAAATACACGCGCGTCTCATCCGTACTCGCAAATAATGGCGCAAAGCGTACGCCTAAACGATCAGCACCCACCACATCACTGACAGCAGCGACGATTTCTTTTAAGAAGCGCAAACGATTGGTCAACGACCCACCATATTGATCATCACGGTGATTGGTGTGCTCAGAGATAAACTGATTGACCAAATAACCGTTAGCACAATGCAACTCTACCCCATCAAAACCCGCTTCCAATGCATTGCGCGCAGCGGCCGCATACATCGTTACCAACTCACCAACTTCATCGGTACTGAGAGCGCGTGGCTCACTTGGATCAGCCAATGCACCTGCACCTGGACCTGTTTCAATAAATACTTTGACGTTATCAGCGGTAATATCAGACGGCCCTACCGGCTGAGCACCATTAGGCTGCAAGCTGGTGTGCGACACACGGCCTACATGCCAAAGCTGAGCAAAAATAATACCGCCTTTGTCATGTACTGCTTGCGTGACTTTTTTCCAACCTTCAACTTGGGCTGATGAATGGATACCTGGCGTCCAAGCATAACCTTGACCTCTTGGCTCAATCTGCGTACCTTCCGTCACCATAAAGCCTGCTGACGCACGCTGTGCATAATAGCTGGCCATTAAGTCATTAGGGATATTGTCAGGTTGCGTGCTACGAGAGCGTGTCAATGGCGGCATTACGATACGGTTGTTGAGCGTATAAGGCCCAAGTGCTACAGAGGAAAATAATGTCTTTGTATCTGGAATAGTTTGTGTCATAAGTATCTCTTTTAAAGCAGCTGATGGCTTATTATTGAATGTATTGAGCCTGTTTTAATGCTTAATAGCTCATTTAGTGGCTACTTAAGCAATGTTGGTCAGCATAGCGTTTTGAGGGTACAATTAGAAACAACCAATTATTGTTTAAGATACAACTATTAATGGTACTCATTATGAATGGAATGAATCGGCTCGATATTAAGCAGCTTAGAGTATTACAAGCACTGCTTGATCTAAAAAACTTATCGCAAGTCGCACGCAAAATGGGGCTGACCCAACAAGCCATTAGTGAGCAGTTACGCAAGTTACGTGAGGTGTTTGATGATCGTTTGTTTATTCGTCAAGGCAATAGCATGGTAGCAACACCAAAAGCGCTATCGATGCAGCAACCTATTGACCATATATTAAAGCAGTTGGAAGATTTGTTAGAGCCAGAGATTTTTATGCCGCACACATACAAAGGCATATTTACGATTAGTGCGACTGACTATGCGACGCAGGCATTATTGCCGAAATTGTTTAATATTACGCGACGCGACGCACCAGATTTGAAGTTAATCGTACGTGATTTTGCCTCAGACAATATCAATCAGCTGATTGCAGCAGGCGAGCTTGATTTGTTGATTACCTTCCCTGAATTTATCCCTGATAACTTATCGTATGTGACTTTATTTGAAGAACAACATTTATGCGTGAAGGGTTGTGAAAATACCTTTGCCACAGAGCCATTAACGCTGGCGCAAGTGGCTGCACACGCGCAGCTCGTCGTGTCACCTTCGCGTGCTAATTTACGCGGCTCTCATGATCAATGGTTTGCAGAAAAAGGTCTAAAACGAAATATTGTGATGTCGGTTCCTAGCTTTTCGGCTGTACCAGATATTTTGCACACGACTGACATGATTGCGTTTTATCCTTCGCGATTATTGCCGAGCAGTAAGGTCAAAGAGCTTAAGGTTGAAGCATTGCCGCCTACTTTTAAGGTCATAGCAGCATGGCATCCACGTACTGCTGACAGTGGCATACATCGTTGGTTAATCGAGCAATTACGAAATATATAATAATTGACTTAGCTATAGCCAACCTTGAAACGACATCGAACATTTTTAAATTTGAGCTTGACGGAAATAATGTAGTGGCAAAATATATCAAATAAGAGATAACATCTCTTATTTGATATATTGTTAATAACTGCTCTATTAACATAAAACAACCTTTGATTCTGAGATTCAAAGGTTGTTTTATTTTTGACAATTACGCTGAAACACCGTGATCTATGCTTTTCAAAATACTTACCCAAACTGAAAGGCAGACAACTGCGTTTTTAGCACTTGCTGGGAGTAAATCTTGTGCCCTTTGTCACGTCCTGCTGCACCCACCGCTATCATAAGCGGTAACAAATGCTCTTCTGCCCCTAACGGATGTGAGTCAAGCGCATGAGGCGCATTTTTCCAATTAGCCAAGGCCGTGAGTCGTTTATTCGAATCTGCTGATTCTACAGTATTCGTTAGCCATTCATCAAAACGCTCTGATGGTTCAGTAAAACTAGTATCACCATAACCACGCATATTATGAAAGCTCATGCCGCTACCGACGATTAGCACACCCTCTGTACGCAGTGATGCCAGTGCTTGACCAGCAGCTAAATGCGCCTTCGGGTCTAAATCATGACGCAAAGATAGCTGCACCACTGGAATATCTGCCTCAGGGAACATTAGCTTAAGCGGTATAAATACGCCATGATCAAACCCGCGCTCCGCATCTTGTTGATTACCTACCTCTGCCTCTGTCAGTAGACTACTGACTTTCTCCGCCAATGCTGGTGCGCCTGAGGCTGGATAAGTCAAACTGTAAGTATGTTCAGGAAAGCCATAATAATCATAAATGAGGTCAGGTTGCTTACTAGCGGTGATACTAAATTCAGCTGTCTGCCAATGCGCACTAATGATTAAGATAGCCTTTGGTCGCTCAGGCAAACGAGCAGAAATGCTCTTTAAAAACGTTGCCATCTCATACCACGTATCCGCTGGTTGCCAATCCATGAAAAAGCACGGCCCTGCACCATGCGGTATAAACAATACAGGCTGGCTAACTGACTCATTAGATAAAAGTGTTGTCATGGCTTTCTCCTTGTTGCTTGTCTTAAATGGCTATTTTCAAACAGCTTTATTCACGAAAATTGAATAAAGCTATTTACAACTATAAAACCTATCCTAATTTTTCTGACAATACCTTATCCATACTGAGGGAGCCGCCACCTTGAATAGCTAGAGCAAGCGAAGCCACCATCAATGTTAGCGCGTATTCATAACCACCATTATCAGCGAACAGCCCATTACTGATATGGACAGAAAAAATAGCCACCAACATGGTAAAAGCTGCGGCTAAAGCGGCCGGTCTGGTTAGCAAACCTAATACCATAGCCAGACCACCGAAGAACTCAGCACCGCCTGCGAGTATTGCCATCAGGTAGCCAGGCTCCATACCCATACTGCTTAACCATTGAGCCGTACCTGCCAGTCCGTTACCACCGAACCAACCAAATAATTTTTGGGCGCCATGGGCTGCTAAAATTAAGCCAACGGGTACACGAAGAACTAAGGCCGCTGCTCCAGCTTTTGATGTCAAAATAGTATTTAATAGTGATGATTTCATTGATGCTCACTCCATAACGTATGATTAGAATAAATAGTGTCGAAAATGATATAGGCACACTTTACTATCAACGCTATAAAAGAGTAAGCTCAGTTATATTGAATAATTATCAACATACTGTTTATAATGGATTTGATATTGAGAGAATTATAAGGACAGATATGGATAGAATCGATGCCATGCGCGCTTTTGTCGCGGTAGTAACAGAAGGCAGTTTTAGTAAAGCGGCAATTACGATGCAGCTCTCGCCGCAGCTAGTAAGCAAGTATGTGGCAAAGCTAGAGGAGGAACTACATACTCGCCTGCTCAACCGTACTACACGCAAAGTCAGCCTGACTGAAGCTGGCAGTCAATACTTTACGCATACGCAGCAGATTTTATTGAGTATTGATGAGATGGCATCGCAGTTAGGCGGCTTACAGCAGCATCCCAAAGGCGTCCTGCGAATCAGTGCGCCCGTCTCCTTTGCCCTAAAGCATATGGCAAAACTCATCACTGATTTTCAGGAGCGCTATCCATCAGTTACCGTTGATTTGCAGCTGAGTGATCGAAAAGTAGATATCGTTGAAGAAGGGTTTGATATTGCCCTGCGTATCGGACAGCTCCAAAGCTCGTCGCTTATCGCCAAGCAGATTGCTCCGATTCGCGTGGTGTTATGCGCCTCGCCTAAGTACCTCAAAGCTCATGGCACACCTAAGCAACTTGAGGATTTAGAATCGCATCGCTATTTGCATTATAGCTATATGAATGTCGAAACTAAGGGTCAAATCTACAAATACCTAAAGATCAAACAATTCAAAGAACGTAGCGTTTTTCATAGTAATAATGGTGATGTACTCGTTGAAGCAGCTATTGCAGGCGGAGGATTGATATTACAGCCGACTTTCATTGCTAGCGAAGCGTTAAGTACTGGCAAGTTGGTGGTAGTGTTGCCAGAATATGAACCTAGCCCTTTAGGCTTGTATGCGGTCTATGCCCATAGAAAACTACTACCTCACAAAGTCAGATGCTTTATCGATTTTATGAACAACTACTATGGCACGCCGCCGTACTGGGATGAGAATATATAGCTCTAAACATAGAGACATAAAAAAACTACGATACATCATGTATCGTAGCTTTCGGTTCAAGCAAACTTAAGCAAGCGCTGATTTAATAATCAGATCCAACCTTCTTCTAACAGGTGCTCAGTATTGCTGATTTTAACATTATTGCATAAGTCATAGAATGCCATTGGGTCTTCAACATTATCGAGCAATTCTCTTTTATGCAGTGCCACAAATAACGCTAACGCATACGCTGCACTATGGATAGATTTTTTAGGATTAAAGGTAATATCAGTAAATCCCTGATATTGAATCACTTCCTCATGCAGCTGAGGGTTTTGCTTGAGAGCATTCACGTACAGCCAGTCATAAAACGTCGTTAACGGCTCTACGCCCCACTCCATACCAAAGTAATTATAGCCAATGAGCTCGCCCGAGGTCATCAATCGCTCATCCTTTCTGGCTTGTCTTGGCGCTACTGTTAACAAATCTGTATAAGGACCACCATCTTCAAAAACCATACTGGCTTGAAAAGCATTTTCGACACTATATGGATTGCCATCATGCTCATCAGTAATCTTTAAGCTAAACGGACTTAGCGGAAAACTCAGCTTATTACCAGATTTGCTGGACAGCTCTAATACTTGCTTAAATCCATACTTTTTACGAATGACTTGCTGTAAGTCATTGATGGATTTTTTCTTTTGTCTGGTCGCAAATCCCACATGTCGCTCAAACATAACCATATCCGTTTTTACCAAATTGTCACTATTGACTTTGGGCATGAATACGGGTCTTTGTTCTATCGTATTTGGTACTTCTTCCATAGTGATGTGCCTTAATATCAATGGTCTTGTATAAATATTTTGTGTTAACGGTGCTGAGATCACCTGCTGTTGACGGTGTACTCTGTCATTGCTAGCCGTGTTTATTATTGGTGTTTTATTCGCTAGCAGCCAAATACAGTGAATTGATCGAGAGTTATCGAACCCTATCAGCGCTCGCTGGGCAGTTTATCTTATTCTTAGTCATTTATCCTGCCCTATTTTAGAATTAATGCCGCCACACCTTCAACAATAAACCATAATTGAGCTATTTTGTATTCAACGCCAAATATAAGACGCTATTATAAATGAGCTTAAAAGTATTCAAAGAAATCTGCTTGACCTTACCATGATGTCAACCTATATGCTGTCGCTATAGATTTGAAAATAAGATTAAAAATATAGTTAAAAACGACAGAGGTTGTTATGAAAACAAAAAATACTAAAGCCCCTACTTATCATGAAGTACTGAGCATTGAAGGCATGAGTTGCGCCTCGTGTGTCGGACGTATCGAAAAGCAGTTAAAAAATATTGAACATGTTGAAAACGCCGAGGTAAATCTTGCAACTGAAAAGGCGACTGTTTATTCATCGCAGCCTGTAGATGTTGCCCAGTTAAACAAAGCGGTAGAGCGTGCAGGCTATAAAGTGACTGAAACCAAGCCTATCGAGCTATCCATAGAAGGCATGAGCTGTGCCTCTTGCGTTGGACGAGTAGAAAAATCCTTAGCCAAAGTCGCTGGCGTGCAACAAGCCACAGTAAACCTTGCGACTGAACGCGCTTGGATTAAAGCCGACGCTCAAATAAAAACGAGTGAATTGATTGAGGCCGTTAAAAAAGTGGGCTACGAGGCCAAACTGGTAGAACAAGACCAAAGTGATCGACAAGATAAGAAAGCCACGGAGCAAAATCAGCTTAAACGAGATTTGGGATTTTCTGCGCTGTTGTCACTGCCCGTATTCATTTTAGCAATGGGTTCGCATATGATTCCCGCCTTTCATATGTGGGTAGTGAATAACCTCGGCACTCAGCAAAGTTGGCTGATACAGTTTGTTTTGACCACATTGGTACTACTCTTTCCAGGCCGACGCTTTTATCAAAAAGGCGTGCCAGCCTTATTACGTTTTGCGCCAGATATGAATTCGCTAGTGGCGATTGGTACTATCGCAGCGTATGGCTTTTCTCTGATAGCGACTTTTATCCCGCAAGCGTTACCTGAAGGCACGGTGCACGTCTATTACGAAGCCGCTGCTATGATTGTGAGCTTGATATTACTAGGTCGTTATTTTGAAGCAAAGGCTAAAGGTCGTACTTCTGGGGCCATTCAGCATTTAGTAGGCATGCAGGCAAAGACGGCCCGTATACACCAAGATAATAAAGTCATTGAAGTCCCTGTAGAGGACGTCACCGCACAAATGATCGTTGAGATTCGTCCAGGCGAGCGTGTGCCTATCGATGGCGAAGTCGTTGACGGTCACAGTTATATTGATGAATCTATGATCACTGGTGAACCTGTCCCTATGAAAAAACAAGCCGGCGATCAAGTGGTCGGCGGTACTATCAATCAAAACGGTACCGTGAATATTCGAGCAACGGCCATTGGTGAAGATTCTGTATTAGCGCAAATCATTCGTATGGTAGAACAAGCCCAAGGCTCTAAATTACCGATTCAAGCATTGGTGGATAAAGTCACCATGTGGTTTGTACCAGCGGTGATGTTTTTATCAGCATTAACCTTTATAGTTTGGTTGATTTTTGGCCCTGACCCTGCTTTAACCTTTGGTTTAATCAATGCAGTTGCCGTGCTCATTGTAGCCTGCCCTTGTGCAATGGGATTGGCCACTCCCACCTCTATTATGGTCGGTACGGGTCGTGGTGCAGAATTGGGTGTGCTATTCCGTAAAGGCGAAGCGCTACAAATGCTTCAGGATGTGAGCGTGGTTGCCGTTGATAAAACAGGCACATTGACTGAAGGCAAACCTACCTTAACAGATTTCCAAGTCCAACAAGGGTTTGAGAAAGAACAAGTCTTACGTGTGGTGGCATCGGTTGAAGCAAAGTCTGAGCATCCCATTGCCTTAGCCATTGTACAAGCAGCAGAACAACAGAATATTCAACTGCTACCTATCACTGACTTTGAGGCGATGACAGGTTTGGGTATTCAAGCAAACGTGGCGGGCCAAGTGATTGACATTGGCGCAGATCGTTATATGCAGCAATTAGGGCTTGATGTTGCGCCTTTTGAACAAGATGCGCTACGTTTGGGGCAAGAAGGTAAAACCCCACTCTATGTATCGATTGACCAGCAGTTGGCCGCTATCATTGCCGTTGCAGATCCTATCAAAGAGACGACTCATGCCGCCATCGCCGCACTACATCAGTTGGGCTTAAAAGTAGCCATGATTACAGGCGATAATCGCCATACCGCCCAAGCGATTGCCGCAAAATTAAATATCGATCAGGTAGTGGCAGAAGTATTACCCGAAGGCAAAGTGGATGCAGTACGTCAGTTGCAAGAACAATATGGCCGAGTGGCATTTGTTGGCGATGGTATCAATGATGCCCCTGCATTGGCTCAATCCGATGTTGGATTGGCCATAGGTACAGGCACAGATGTGGCGATTGAGGCGGCTGAAGTGGTGCTAATGTCAGGTAGTCTGCAAGGCGTGCCTACCGCGATTGCCTTGAGTAAAGCCACCATCAGTAATATCAGACAAAATCTGGCTTGGGCATTTATTTACAATGTTGCTTTAATCCCGATCGCCGCAGGTGTCTTGTATCCCGCCTTTGGTATCCTGCTCTCACCCATTTTTGCGGCAGGCGCAATGGCACTGTCTTCTGTTTTCGTATTGGGTAATGCGTTACGCCTAAAGTATTTCAAAGCAACTGTCATTACAGAGTGAATATAGAATCGTAAAGGATATCCATATAGGGTTTAAACATTAATGCTTAAGCCCTTTCTAGGTTAGGAGGAAAAATATGAATATTGGTCAAGCATCAAAGCAATCAGGTATCTCTACCAAAATGATTCGTTACTATGAGCAGATTGGCTTGCTAGAAACCGTAAATCGCTCAAATTCAGGTTATCGCTTGTATTCTAAAGACGATATAGACGACTTATGCTTTTTAAGACATTCTCGTGACTTAGGATTCTCATCTAAGCAAATGAAAGAGTTACTGTATTTGCGCAAAAATGCCAACCGTCAGAGTGCAGATGTTAAGCAACTGACACAAGAGCATATCGAAACGCTAAACCAAAAAATTGCCCAATTGCAAGAGATGGTCAACTCGCTACAGAATTCTTTTGATCATTGCGCGGGCGACGATAATGCAGAGTGCGCTATCTTAGAGGATCTTGGGCAAGGTCAATAAAAACTACTTTCGCTATATCAGACATGTCGGCATAGCTCCTTACTGTCAGTCGCCTAAAATATTCTCAACAATATCTGCACTCAAGCTCACACGATCAATCATTTCCACTAGAATAACCGTATAGGTAATACTGGCTCCATTGGTTAAAACCAATGGAGCGTTGCCGTTATGAATAGAGCCGTTAACAAGCACTATCAAAAGAGAAGTAAAAAATTAATATAGCTTAAGTATTGACGATCAGCTTAGTGCTAGTAGTTGATATCAGTCACACCTCAATGATAGGCACAGTTTTTCTGCATTTGGCGCCGAAGGCGCGTAGTTAATGACTTATTAAATTTCATCAAACTTCTGTTTTAGCTTGTAGTTATTACTCAGTAACCTTTGAATATCCGACTCTTCGAAACCCAACTGCTGTAGAAGATGAAGCTGAAAAACAGCTTCCATTTTTCGACATAGACTCCATAGCTTCTGGCCTTTAGGTAATCATCCCAACCATAAGACACTTATCAAATAGAATTAAGCTGCGTGGTTTAGTTTCTGCATTGGCGTAAAACCGCCATTGCCCATATTCGGGCGCTCGTGGTTGTAGTGATATAACCAAGCCTCAGCTTGCTGACGGACTTGGTCTAAATCTGTAAATAATTCCTGATTTAACCAATCATAACGCATTGTTCTATTATAGCGCTCAACATAAGCATTCTGCTGTGGATTGCCAGGCTCAATATAGCTTATCGTAATACCTTGATCTAAAGCCCAGTCTTTGAGCGCGTTGCTGATGTACTCAGGTCCATTATCACATCTTACCTGGACCGGTTTACCTCGACATTCAATCAGCTGATTTAAACTGCGTATGACTCTTTGAGCGGGTAATGAGAAGTCAATCTCAACGGTTAAGGCTTCACGGTTATAATCATCAATGACGTTAAACAGTCTAAACCCTCGTCCATCAGTTAAAGCATCATGCATGAAGTCCATGCTCCAGCTTTGGTTTATCTTATCAGGTACAGCAAGTGGCACAGGTTTGGCGCGCTTCATGCGGCGGCGAGGTTTGATTCTAAGGTTCAACTCAAGCTCACAGTAGATGCGATACACCCGTTTATGATTGTATGGCAGTCCCAGCACGTTACGCAGGCTTAAAAAACACAATCCAAAGCCCCAGTTCTTGTTCTGCTCGGTCAGATCTATGAGCAAGTCCGCTATCTGCTTATTCTCATCCGTTGCTACCGACTTGTGATAATAACAGGTGACGCTAATGTTAAAGATCAAGCAAGCTCTGCGGATACTGATGCCATGCTCTTTAATGTAGTGACAAGCCATCTCTTTGCGCCTGAGTGGCGCTACCACTTTTTTGACATGGCATCCTGTAATATGTCGGATTTGAGACATTCATCGGCATACATCTTTTTTAAGCGAGCATTCTCAACTTCAAGCTCTTTGAGACGAGTGATAAGCGCAGCATCCATGCCACCATATTTAGAGCGCCAGTTATAGAACGTGCTTTGGCCGACATTATACTCACGGCATAAATCAGCGATAGGTACGCCTTGTTCTGCTTGTTTAAGGATATTAACGATTTGATTATCAGTAAAGCGTGTCTTTTTCATAGGATTCTCCTGCTGGTGTATTTTAGCAGTTAATCTCTATTTCTAAGTGTTCTTATTTATTGGGGGGATTACCCTTAATAATTGTTTGAAGCATAATATAGAAATAAAAAAAGCAGATATTCTAGGATGTCTGCTTTTTTTGTCTTTATTATATAAAGTGGTATTTCAAATAGTCTTCACTCTTCTTTTACCTTAATTGGTGATAATGTAATATCAGGATAAGACTCATAACTTCCTTTCCAACCTTTATCCCCTGGAATTACTTTGATAGTCCGCCAATATTGTACATTGAGGCCTTCATTGCTTCTTTCTTTAGGTACGTATGTCTGCGGTATACAGAATTTTGATTTATCGGGTAAATGCTGTTCTAAATTAGAGCGATGAAAATTTACTTCATTTATTTTTGAAGCAACTTCTACCAATATGATTAAAGACATTAACGCTGAGTGAGACTCTTCATATGAAGGAGTTATTCCTTTGTGAACAAAGTGATTCCGAGCGAACCTCGCTTTACTTAATGACGAGTAAAGCTCTTCTTGTATGAATCCTTGCTGATACAACATTTCAATTTTATGTGCTGAATTCCATTGTTGAGAATCAATAAATTTTCGTCTTTTAGGTATATTTATAGACTTAGCATCTTTAACAATTGTTTCTTTCCAAATAAACTCAAGTATTTGTTCTATACCAATCCAAGCATGTGCTAGCGCCTCTCTCAATTGATATTTTTTATGATATGTAAATGCACCAATGAAAAGAGACGGTGATAATGTTGGCAATCTAGCTAAAACCTTATGACCATAGTTATAGGCTGTTGTAAATTTATCGGCTTCTATAATTTCAGGATTCAGTAACCTTATAGAAGCTAATGAGCCTGCATCACATTCTCCAATAGCACGATGAAATTCAGAATTACTACTATGAGTTGATGAGTGGCGATAATAGCCTGTTTCATTCATCTGCCCTCTTGATACATCTAGAGGTGAGATTGATTCAACACAGATTCCACCTAAGAAAACTGAAGCAAGAATACGATTAACTTCCTCAACAACTAAATCATCATTTTTAAACTCTTCAATGAATGGAAATATTAAGCTCCCATCAAAACCAAAGCATGCAGGAATTGGCTTTGGTAAATGTGCGTCGAAAAATTTACTTGCCCTATGAAGCTTCACGTAGTTATAAGTAGAGTTGTTTATCTCTTCTAGACTGGGTTCCCATTTATCTGATTCATCACGAGATATTAGTCTGAACGGCTTAAAATTCGCGATTAAAATTGGTACATTAACTTCACTCATATATTGCTCGATATTTTTGTAGCATATGACATCTTATTTGATTCCACCTTAATGATTCATAACATACCAAAATAGCTTATATTTCATCATCTAATATTCCACTAAACAACTTATTTGTAAACAACTGATTGTTAATAACTATAAATTAACGTTACTAACAAACCTGTGGTTGCATCTGACGTTTATTACGCCTAGTATTTCGCTCCTTTAAATAACTCTATTTTTAACGATAACACCTCTACAGGTTTGTCTACTCACAATAAAGAAGGATTCGTTATGCCAATAAATACAACCACAATTATTGATGGTGGCATGGGACGAGAACTGGCGAAGCGTGGTGCACCGTTTCGTCAACCTGAATGGTCAGCACTGGCAATGATAGAAGCGCCAGAGATCGTTCGTGATGTACACCGTGCTTATATCAAGAGCGGCGCGGCAGTCATTACGACCAACAGTTACGCGCTAGTACCCTTTCATATCGGCGAGGAACGTTTTGCAGCGCAAGCACAAGATTTGGCAGCAGCGTCAGGTGAAATGGCACGTGCAGCAGTGACGCTAGAAGGTACAGCAACCAAAGTAGCTGGCTCTATCCCGCCACTGTTTGGCTCCTACCGTGCAGACTTATTTGATGCTGACCACGTAGAAGATATCGCCACCCCACTGATCAAAGGTCTAAATCCGTATGTTGATTTTTGGCTCGCTGAGACTCAGAGTCTAATCGCCGAGTCTATCGCTGTTCGTGAGCTACTTAGTACGCTAGATACAGATAATAAACCGCTATGGGTAGCTTTTACTTTAGAAGACAGTATGGATATCGATGTACCACGTCTGCGTTCAGGAGAAACCGTCGAGGAAGCCGTAGCAACGATGGCTGCTCTCGATGTCGAGGCAATACTCTTTAACTGCTGCCAACCTGATGTCATCGAACAAGCACTAGATGTTGCGCAAACTGTACTGCAAGCAAAACAAGCGCAGCATATCAAACTTGGCGCTTATGCCAATGCTTTCCCGCCACAACCAAAAAATGCCGCCGCAAATGATACGCTTAATGAAGTACGTGATGATTTGACCCCGCCTGCCTATCTGCTCTGGGCACAAAAATGGCAGGCACAAGGCGCTTCATTAATCGGCGGCTGCTGCGGTATTGGCCCTGAGCATATTCAGGAATTAAGCCAACATTTCACTGCTACTGCCTAGACATAGGCTGATCTGAACATAGAAAATGTAAGATAATTAGATCGTTGAGCTCATCATGCTGACGACCATCGAATATTATTTGATGGTCGGCATGTTACTGGTCATGGAGCTAGTGCTGTAAGCGCGTCGAAAAACCTAGTAGCAATGGCAGGCTTAAATGAAATTATCGACTAGCTTGTCATAAGTATGAGTATTGTATTTTTAACAGCCTACCCTTCCTACCGCTACCCTGAAGTCTGTCTACCCGTTTGTATCCGTAGGACACCACTTAAAATCAGTACCAACGCTATAATTTCTAAGCTGGTGATGTCCTCGCCAATTATCGCGCCAATGATGACGGCAACGACTGGAGCAATATAAGTAGCACCAGCAGCCCGCACTGGACCTAACGTTTCAATAATAAAATAATAAATCAAAAAAGCAGCGCCAGTACCCAAAGCACCTAGACCAAGTATCGTTCCCCACATTGCCCTAGTATCTGTCGACAGCTGGGTTATACCATCGAAATCGATGAGTATCGAAAGCGTTATGACAGCCAACCCCACTTGCCAAGTGGCTAACGCCAGTGGCGGCAACCTCAAAGGAGACAGATAGCGCCGCGCATATACAAAAGACGCACCCACACTCAAAGATCCTGCCAACATCCACAAAACGCCAACGAGAGAGACACCAGTAGCGCCTTGCCATGGTCGCGCACTTAATGCGATACCAGCAAATCCTAGCGCAAGTCCAATCGCCATTTGCTTGGTCGGACGCTCATCAGGTAAGAACAGCGCCGCGCCCAAAAAGGTAAATATAGGGATTGAGCCACTTAATAGACCTGCAATGCTACTGGGCAATAGCGCCGTACCTGCGACAAATCCATAATAGTAAAAAGACGTTGCGAGCACTGACATCACTATAAAGTGTGGCAAATGCTGTAACTGCGCCCGAGTAATTACTTTGCTGTGCCAAGCAACTGAAACCAACGGCAAAAACCCAAATAGCAGGCGTAAAAATACGGTTTGTGAGGGGCTGATTAGAGCCGTCGCCCATTTCATAAAAATAAAATTCGACCCCCAGGTGATACCGAGGAGCACCAGTGCAGCGTATGCTCGAAACATAACATTGGCCTTAACAAATAGATGAGCTGCTTTTTTCAAGCAGCTAGCGTCGATAGTGTTTTATTGCTTGTACTAACAGTCTGGTATTAACTATCTTGTATCAATAGGCTTGTATTGATTGATTCGTTACACAGAGCGAATGACGCCACCATCAACCCGTATATTCTGACCAGTGATATATCCGGCAGCTTCGGATAATAAAAAGGCAATCGTTGAGGCGACTTCTTCAGAGGTGCCATAACGCCCCATCGGTACACTATCACGTCGCTCATCGACTTCAGGCAAGCTATCAATCCAGCCAGGTAAGACATTATTAATACGCACACCTTTTGCTGCATAGTCATCTGAGAAAATCTTGGTAAAAGCGCCAAGGCTGGCACGAAAAGCCGTTGACGTAGGAAAAAGCGCAGTCGGCTGCGTTACCCAAGAGGTAGATATATTGACGATAGCACCGCTACCCTGTGCCACCATGATTGGCGTGACCAAACGAATTGCACGTACCGCACTAAGAAAGTAAACCTCTAGCCCTTTATGCCAATCCTCATCAGTGATGTCTAAAATAGGTGCGCGCGGGCCGTGACCAGCAGAGTTCACAAGCGCATCAATACGTCCCCACTGTTGCATCGCCGAAGCAACCAAGCGCTGTACATCTTCATTAATAAGGTTGGATCCAGTAACACCAATGCCGCCCAGCTCTTTTGCTAAGGCCTCACCTTTACCAGAGGAAGATAAAATAGCGACATGATAACCATCAGCTGCAAGTTTACGAGCAGCGGCAGCACCCATGCCTGATCCACCTGCTGTGATAAGCGCTACTTTTTTTGTCGTTGTAATATTATTCATCTGTCTTTCTCCATTAGTTATCATTTCATTTATCATAACCAATAAAATCAGATTCCTAACATCATAATAAAAGATGCTAGACTGCAGAAAATCTACAGTCTAGGAAAATAAAGTGTCAAATAGTCATCGTACATTGCCACCGCTCAATGCCTTACGTGCATTTGAAGCTGCTGGGCGTCATCTTAATTTTCGGGTGGCGGCTGATGAGCTGTTTGTGACTCAGGTAAGAATGTTAGAGGAGCATATCGGCTTTCCTTTGTTTCAAAGACTACCAAGAGGCGTGGCGCTCACTAGCCAAGGTTCTGTTTACTTTGCAGAAGTTACGCGCGCTTTTAAAATTTTGGATAAAGCAACAGCTCAGCTACTAAGAGAACCTAAGACTGTCACTATCAGCGTGACACCGACTTTTGCCACTAAGCTATTACTGCCGCGCTTATCTGCTTTGACCGCTGCGGTCCTTGGTGTCGAGTTGCGTACTGTAGCGACTGAATCCGTTGCAGACTTTAACCGTGATCAAGTAGATATCGCGGTACGCCTAACGCGCCCACCATTCCCTGCGACATTTGATACTCATCTGCTGTTTGAACAAACGCTCGTGGCCGTGGCTAGCCCTCACTTAATGGCCAATAGAAAATTGCCCATATCAACAGAGGTGCTACAAGAGATGCCATTGCTCCATGACTCACATCATCATTGGCCACGATTTTTTGGTACTACAGGTAAGCTAGCCGGCGCTGTATTTAACCAGACCGCTTTGGCTTTAGACGCAGCGCTAGCGGGTCAAGGCATTGCGATTGCTTGTCAGGCGTTTGTACAAGCGGATTTGAATGCAGGAAGATTGGTGCAAGTGAGTGAGTCAACGCTAACAGTCGAGCCAGATTATTATCTCGTTCGCAAAAAGAATTCGTCATCAACACCAATTATCGACGCTGTCTGGAACTGGTGTGTCACTCATTTAGTACAGGCTTAGCACTGGCTTTATTTAGCTAGGGCTAGCTAAGCATTAAGTTAAGCGTCAATATAAATAATCTAATCTCAAACTGATTAACGTAATTAGATTCTGAAACTAACTACGATTTCAGTCGTGTTTTTCTATCCTACTACAGTCGTGCTTCAACCTACTGATATAGACTTGCTTGCCTACTTTTTTGCTTCTCATTTTTTCTCCTCGCTTTATCCTTTTACTACCTACCCTAACTCAAAAATAAAACACAGTTACCTACCCCCTTCTCAATCAAAAAACACCCTATTTTTACGTGATTAAAATACTAAGTTTTTATGTCACATTACGTACAACTTACACAGTTAATTTATCACGAACAATTATCGGCTAAATTATTACTTAATTTTGTATTAGTATGCATTGGTATTCATTAAATGACTGAGGATACAAGTACTTACATTACATATAAGCCCATTCTTTTTATATAAATTTCATTTGTTGTACATGCTTAAGGACCAGACATGACTGCTAACACACAAGAAGCTTTGACTAGCGCAGCACTCAGTTTTCAGTTGATGACGCGAGCTGAGCCTCCAGAGTTGGTTATTGCCACGATAAAGTCGTTATTAGCAGTAAAAGAAGCACGCGATGAGATATTGATTATCGATAATAATAATAAAGAGTCGTCGTTGTATGAGCCGTTGGCAGCATTTTGCCAAAGCTTAAACGCTGAGCTGAATGTCCACTTTTATCACATTGATCGTGTCGAAGGATTCAAAGCGGGTGCTTTAAACTTGGCACTTGGGTTAATGAGTCCAGACTGTAGTCACATTGTGGTGGTCGATAGTGATTACCAAGCATTACCACATGCTAGAGCCTCTATCATGCAGGCTATTGCCCAATATCCTGAGCATACCCTACTTCAGTTTCCGCAGTTTTATCGTAATGAAGGACAGCTCGATGCGCATAGCGAGTTGAACCACTATTTTAATCATCATTTATATCGTCCTTTTAATCGCAATCGCGCCTTATCAACGGGTACTTACGCAGTCATTCGACGCTCAGATCTTTTGAGCATAGGAGGTTGGTCAGGCGCTTCTATCACTGAAGATGCTCAGATGGGCGTGCTTATGCATCGACAAGGTTTTCGCAGTCAGTTTGTACCAGAAGTCATTGCCACGGGTTTACTGCCTAACACACTAGATGACCTAATATGTCAACGTCGACGCTGGATCTACGGCAATATGCAAGTGCTCACGGATTACCTGTCAGTTCCGTACAACTCCCCAGTTCAGTATGTCTCGCAATCCAAAAGTATGAGTGAACGTCTAGCATATATACGCGCTCATCTGTCTCAATTGAGTGCTTGGGTAAATTTCACAGGATTATTCATCCTTTTGCATATCTGCTCATTACTGGTGATGGTTGATATGCTTTTGGTAAATAACGCTAACGTGTCGATGCTTACCCCTCTATATGTGGTTTATACAGGCTATGCATTTTTTATCCTTAGACGTCTATGGGCTTACTGCCGTGATCAATCGCCTCTCAATCAACAAATAGATGACAGCCATCAACCACGTTTTGGTAGAAAAATACGTGCATGGTTGATGCACTTAAACTTTTGGGAGATTGGTGCCTTATCATGGCTTCCGGTGCTATGGGGACGAGAGAAACCTTTTGTCTGTACGCCAAAACAAAACTATATCCAAAGTCGTCAGTCATTACTCCTTAAGAATATAGCAGCGTTACCAAAACTGCTATTGGTGCTAAATATCATTACAGTCCTAGTTGTAGCGCCATTTTCACCGCTCTATTCGCCAGTACTATTTATCTGTGCAGTGGCAGTCTGTATTCTAAAACTAAGCGCAGCCAAGGTCGCAATGGATAATTTCTCTGATGCTCGGGCAGATATGCCAAGTATGAGTAAGGTTCTTAAGCAGACTTTAAAAGTAGCCCATGAAAAGAAGACGACTATCACAACATCTTATGCGACGTCTTTATTTAAAGATAAAAAAACCATCGATTCGTAAAAGTCAGTACTTATAAAAACAATACTTATAAAGCCAGCAATTCGTAAAAACTTGCGATTTATATAAGCCAATTTTGAACCAAGGTCATTCTATTGTCTTTTATCGTTTCTATACTAGGTTCCCTATACACCACTCTACTAACCAAAACGCTTATAGCCATGATGCTTATAACTATAAAGGTCTTAAAAACATGATTAGGTCTTCGAATTCACCGCTATGTATTGCCATTATCGCGCATTCACTGTATCCCATCGCCCAGCCATATGCGGGTGGTCTAGAAATGATTACCCAATTGATTTGTGATGAGCTAGTGGCGCAAGGTCATGAGGTATTGCTTTACGCTCATAAAGATAGCGAGACGAAAGCAACGTTGGTGCCATTATTGACTCGTCATGAGTTTAATAAGATGGTTTATGATAATGAGCATGAAACGGTCGCCATGGGCCGTGAAGAGATGTACCAATATCTCACCTATCAGATAGCCCTACGAGATATTATCGAACGTGATGAGCGCGGTGAAATTGATATCGTACATAACCACAGTCTGCATCATATTCCGATGATGACAGGCCAAGCGTTTGGCGAAAGGTTTTTTACCACTTTCCATACGCCTATTTTTCCGCAGTTACGTTTGGCACTTTTAACACTGCGCTCTGGTACAACCACTCAATTTACAGCAATTAGTAAGCACCAACAGCAGTTATTCGCTGAGTTTGTCCCTTCACAGGTGGTGTATAACGGCATCGATGTCGAATCCTTTATTTCCAATACAGAATCGCTTGGCAATACTAATGGTAGCGATGACGAGGTATATTTTTGGTATGGACGTATTTGCCCTGAAAAAGGCACTGATTTAGCCATGCGGTACTGCATGGAAGCTGGAAAAAAACTTATCATTGCAGGACCTAAAAGCAACGAAGACTACTTCAATCAAAAAGTAGCCCCTTTGTTGTTTAAAGACAGTAAGAGTGGCGATGACAAACTATTCAGTTATGTAGGTCATGTCACCAAGGACGAGATTAACAATTACTTATGCCAAGCAACTGCCATGCTATTTACTAGCACTTGGGACGAGCCATACGGATTGACCTTAGCTGAGAGTTTGGCATGTGGCACACCAGTCATTGGTTTCGATGCAGGAGCCAGTGCCGAAATTATTACTCCAGAGACAGGCGTCATCGTACCTAAAAAAGACAAAGTCGCCTTTATCAATGGTTTTTCTACGATTAAAAACATATCACGCCAAGCTTGCCGTGACCGTGCTTTGCAGTTTTGTTCAGTGTCAGCCATGGTAGACGGCTATCTAGCACTGTATCAAGCAGCGTTAAAAAATGGAACGGTGTTAATAGAAAATAATTCAGAAAGCTACATCAACAGTATCAGCAGTATCAACAGCTATGAGCTGTCTGATTTAACAAAAGACTCCCTGCAATTTTTCAATCAAGCCATTCAAGCGCCAGTTGAAACTGATAGCAGTCTTGTTAGCTTTTCTGAGGGATCATAATGATGCGTATCGGATATTATGCTCATCATCATGGCTCAGGACATTGCCGACAGGCAGACAAACTGGCTGCATTGCTACCTAATGATGCAAGAGCGCAATTAACGGTATTTACGAGCTTAGATATAAATAGCTATCGTTTTACCGCTATTGATGAACAACAAATCGTACGTTTAAATGCAGAAGATGAACGCCCAGATGACATACTAGCAGGTCGTGCAGGAGAATATTGGCAACCAGCCAGCCTACATTACTCGCCCGTAGGCAATGGCGACATTCAAAAACGCAGTCACCAAATACTAGACACTATCTTTCAATGTAAGATTGATCTGATGATTATCGATGTCAGCGTCGAGGTGGCAATGCTCTGCCGTGCGGCAAGTATTCCTTACCTTTACGTTAGGCTTCCTGGTATTCGCGATGATGCGCCACATTTGGGTGCATTTGCTGGTGCGCTTGCCTTACTAGCACCTTATCCTAAAGCATTAGAGTCTACCCAGACATCTGAGTGGGTCTGTGATAAAACGCTCTATCTTGACTTTATCTACTCTCAAAAAGCTGAGCCATATACTTATGAGAGCTTTATAGATATTTTGGCAAAATTAAGCGTGAACAATGAAACTTTTGTTCCTAAAACTACAAGCTTACCATCTGACAAGGCTAAATTAACAGACAAGTCCAAAGCTACAACACCTATTATCACCGTCATTAAAGGCTACGGTGGACACAAAGCGATTGACGAAAAATTACCAGAGTTGCGCTCACTGCTACCCGATACATTAATTGTCTCTCTCGGGCCTATAGACGATGACAAACGATGTTATGTCGATATCTCAGCTGAGGTAGATGACGTCACACCATTCATTTGTCATAGCGATTATCTAATGATGGCTTGTGGCCTAAACGCTGTCGCGCAAGCATATCATTACGATACGCCGCTCATAGTAGTACCTGATGATAGACCTCATAATGAACAAGCCGTCATGGCTGAAGCGTTAGTTACTCAAAATAAAGCGCTAAATTGGCAGCAGTTTAAAACCTTAATGAGCGTCAATGACGGTCAACCTGAATCTATTGCCCAAACAATTCATAGCCGAAGCAAACAACACCCTACTACATCGGTTGATAGCATTGAAAAAAATAACATTGAGGAAGATAGCGGCGAGGAAATCAATGCAGCTACGTCAACAGCTGCTCAAGCGTTTATGCATAGCACCATTGATTATCCTACTACTAAGCTTTGGTTTGAAAACTGGCTGCTTCCTCAACTCAACTTATCACCCGAATCAACAATTGAATTCTGACTTATTAAATATTGACTTATTAAAAATAACAGGCAACTTGATAGCAAGGCAAAGACAAGCGATGACCATTCAGCCAACGAGTAACGCTAGCACGACTTCTGATACTGTACCGATGACCGTCATTACGACTTGCTATGGTCGTAATCGTCATCTCTATAACCTACTCAGCAGTCTAGAAAATAGTAGTGTAAAGCCAGCCGAAGTCATTATCGTCAACGACGACGCCGATCCCAATCGGTTAGCTGAATTCTCATTAAACATTGTAAAGTTACCGACTACGGTTAAATCGACTGTGAATGGTGGTGGTGATACTACAACTTCAGAGTTTGATATCGGACATAATCGCAATCTTGGAGCGTTGCAGGCAACTCGCAATATGCTGATTTTTTTGGACGTTGATTGTATCGTAGCGCCTACGTTTATTGAGCAAATGTATAAGAAGCTTTTGCAATATCCTAATGCGCTTTTGATGGGTCAACCACGCTATCTAACGCGACCTTTATCACCAGAAGAAAGTACGCAATTAAAAATCAATCATCTGTCTTTCTCTGTTTTAGATGAGCTGTCTGTCTATAACCCTTATCGTTATAATTTTGATGAAGCTGACTCATATCCTACTGAAACAGAGCAAACAGCTATCAAACAGACTGAGGATTACGGTGCATTTTGGAGCCTATGCTTCGCTATCAAGCGACAGACTTTTGATAAGATTGGTGGTTTTGACACCCAATATACAGGTTATGGCGCAGAGGATACTGATTTTGCCTTTACAGCACGTCGGTTAGGTATCGATTTTTACCTCACTGCTGATATCGCTTATCATCAGCAGCATAGTGTCTACCGACCACCTCTCAATCATTTGGACAGTATCATTGTCAATGCCAATCGCTTTTATCAAAAATGGCACTGTTGGCCCATGGCAGGATGGTTGTCCCAATTTTCCGATATGGAACTGATTGATTGGACAGAGGAACAGTCGTTACCGATAGCCATACAACGAGAGCCTAATGACAAAGAGGTGGAGCTTTCTCATCGTCCAGACGCTCCTTATGTTTAACTATTTCTAACTAACGAAAACTTAGTTAATCAATATTCTAGTACCGGTGAGTAGTCACGCCATTCTAGTACCGATGAATAGTTACTTCTGTAGGTGGTCGACTCATTTCCTGACGTTCAAAATCCCAGTTATGCCCATGCCAAAAATGAGCAGTTTTATCATTGTCATTGAAACCGATCATTGCTACTTCTAATGGCAGTTTCGTTTTTCGAATACTATATAAGTATGCTCGAGCTGCCAGCATCAGCCGATACAATAGAAAACCTGATGAGGGTGCTGACGAATGAATATCGGTAAAGTATGGATAGTCAGCAACGACTTCATGACGCTCTGATAGCACACTGTGATAGGTAGGGCTTGACCATAGTTTTTGCATATTCGAAGGAATATCTAAGATGCGATGAGTAGTGATAGGATCGTCATTAGGGCTTGGGTCATCAGCTAATGTTGGAAACTGATAAGGCTGGTTGCTCGTCAATACTCCTAACGGGGCGGTTTCTGACATTTGCTCCATCACTGATATATGATTGCTTCTAGGTGGTAGGCCAAAATGCAGCTTACTGTCACCAATCTGACGAAAAAACAACAGCTTAGGTAGTGAACTAGCTAACTGATGGTTAGCAAAAAAATCAGCGTGAATAAAGTGATTAAATAACACTAAGACATCGTCGGGCTGTATTAGCATCTCAAGCTGAACCGTGGTGACAGCAGGATTATTTGCAATTAGAACGACTCGTTTAGCTTGCTCTAGTGCAGTCTGTATAACGACTGGTAGCGTTAAGAAAGCAGACCGCGCTGTGCTTATATCATTAGATATATATTCACTATTCTCTGATAGCGAGATACTCTGTTTGAATATTGGTTTTTCTGTATTGGACTCTGTATTAGACATAGCAACCTTAGTCAATTTGAACTTTTGATTGCTACTTTAGCATTATTAGCGATTTTATAGAAAAAGCTTTACCCCTATTATGCATGGATAAAGCCTTATCTTAATAAAAGTCTACTACTCCATACTTATTCAACTCAAAAATCATATTTTGCCATTATTTCAATTTGCTGACCTGCTGGCATCCATGGGAATGTCGTTACGTCCTGATTTCTCCACTCAATACCCAAATCTAGATCTGGTAAATACTCATAGATAAGGTTTGCACTTTTTACATTGGCAGAAGTGTCTGCCGCATCGTCTACATTTACCTCACCATAACGCAAGTTGCCACGCAGCTTTTGGGTAAATTGATGCTTATATCCTACGCTATAGCCAGTTTGCGAGATAAGCTTCCCATCTTCAGCATCACAGTCTACGCCGCCATTCATAACTAGCGGTCCTCCAACACAGATGGCAGAATAAGCACCCATGCCTTTACCATTGTATATACTGGCATGGAGTGAATCTTTACCCAATGTCAGCTTGCCCGCTAAAGAAACACCGATACCCACATCTGAACCATCTCCGTTCTCAGCATCACGAGCTGTGACAGCCACGTTATAATCAAAGTTAGATATCTTATCTTTATAGCTGACCACCATATCAGGTAAGCTCGCATTATCATAAACAGGATCTTGCGCCGTAAAACGCAGCCCCTTATAAGTATAGTGCAACGTCAAATCTGGACGAATATAAGAACCTCCACCAGAGGCCGTGCCCAAACCAGTACCCCAGAAGTCAAGCTGCTCCGTAGAAAGAGGCGCCACTGCCAAAAACTGACCGTTCCAAGTCTTACCCACTGTCAAATTATCAACCTGAACATACGCATGACGCAAGCGCAGATTTGAGCCGCCCTTGGCGTAATCGCCATAAAAATCACCTTCGATAAACCCCGTGAGTTTTTTATCATCTACCGACTTGGTCGTTTTAACATTGATACGAGACTGTCGTAAATTACCCTTAAATTCCGACTCGCCTTCATCAGGAGAGTTAAAAGCACCTTCTGCTTTGATGTAACCACCGATACTCAAAGTCGTGTCACCTGTTGTCACAAGATCGATTGCTTGCGCAGATACGCATGTTACAACCATAGCAAAACCTACAGATAGCCTTTTTATATAAAGCATCATTCATTTCTTCCCTGTTTTATGTTGATATCCTTATCAATCCAATTGCTACTACATTTTCTCTAGTCCATAAAAATAAATAATCCTTTTAGATGAAAATTAACTGCTACTTAATAACTACTGTTCAATTAAAAACCCTAATCATAATTCGACCGATATATTAGCTGTTACGCTTCTTGATTAATATTCTCTAACGCAGCAATCGCTTCTTTTTGCGACTCATCGATAGGCTTTTTTTGCCCGCTCAATTTATCGAGATATACCAACACCGACTCACCGATTGCAACGACAGTTTTCTGAACCGTACTGTAATAGGTATATTCATGAATCAGACTTGAATTACCAATTTTTTTGACCTTGACACCAATCCATAATTCATCAGGATAGGCAACGGATATTAAATACCGACATGACGAGGCAGCCATCACCGAAGACGTTTGTTCGTTAAATAAACCAAGCCGCCTATTGTAGTAGATACGAGCGTTTTGAGCATATTCGTAATAAACCACATTATTGACATGACCAAAGGAGTCCATATCACCCCATTCCACTTGCTGAGGATAAATAACGGTAAAGTCATGCAATGGGTGATTATCATCGCTTGTGACAATCTCTTGTATTTCTGGGAACGTAGGCGCAGCTTCCATAGTTTTTCTCTTTTTATTAGACAGGTTTTGTTATATAGATGATGAGTGTAACTCAGGGTGCTCGTGACTCACACACCTTCCCCATCCCTAGCATTTAGTCAAACACTAGGGTTTATGCAAGCTTTCGCTTTTGTCAAAGTCGATTTAATGGTGACCAGATTGTTTGACTAGATAAGATTTTCTGAGTACATCGAACGCATGCGTTTTTTATCGAGTTTACCGACGCTGGTTTTTGGCATGTCTGGCAAAAACCTCACTTCACTTGGCACACCGTATTTTGGCAGATGACCTCTCTCTACTGCTTGATGACCCAATGCCAAAATATCTTCCATTTTTGTGTCGACATGGTCTGGTTTTAGCACGATCAATGCCAAGGGACGCTCGCCCCAACGCTCATCTGGCACACCAATCACCGCGATATCAGCCACACTCGGATGAAAGGACAAAATGGTTTCTACCTCAAGCGAGGATACCCATTCGCCGCCAGATTTAATGACATCTTTGAGCCTGTCTGTAATGCTTAGCGTGCCATCAGCGGTCATGCAGGCGATGTCTTGAGTATGCATCCAGCCACCTTTCCACAGCTCATCACCTGCATCGGAGTTTTTAAAGTAGCTTTGGGTCAGCCAAGGCGCGCGTATCACAAGCTCACCTGTTGACTGGCCATCCATTGGTTGTGGTTTACCATTCTCATCCCAGATCTCCATCGATACCAGCATAATTGGCGAACCTGATAGACAACGATAGTTAAGGTTATCCTCTAGCGTCATTGACTCTGTTTTGTCATCGAATACTGCTCGAGACAGTACAGGGCACGATTCTGACATACCAAACCCCGACATAAACTCTATGCCACATTCTATAGCTGCCTTTGCCAAGCCTTCGTTAAGCTTTGAGCCACCTAGTAACAGTTTAAGATCTTCAAATTTGCGACCGCGTTCTGCCATTTCTTTGAGAAGCATCTGCAATATTGCTGGGACACCATGTGATAGCGTGACTTTGTGCTGCTCGATCAAGTCGACCAATTTTGGTGCCAGATATCTCCCGGGATATACTTGCTTGAGTCCTATCATGGTTGCACCATAAGGCCAGCACCACGCATGTACATGAAACAAAGGCGTCATCGGCATATAGACATCGTTGTAGCGCGCGCCTTGACCTTCGGCATTGAGGGCTGACGCCAAGGTACTTGCCATTGTCTGTAGTACAATCTGTCGATGAGTAAAGAAAACCCCTTTTGGATCGCCTGTCGTACCACTGGTGTAGAACGTAGTCGCGACGGTATTTTCATCAAAATCTGGGAAGTCAAACTTGTCACCAGCAGCGGTCAACAGTGCCTCATATTCGCCATCGACATAGTCCGGTAGCTCAGCTTTATCGTCTTCTTCATCATCAGCCCACATTACATGCTCGATAGAAGGCGCATCGTCACGATAGTCTTTAATCATTGGTGCAAATTCGGCATTTAACAGCAATGCTTTTGGCGCAGCATGATTGACGGTATACAGTACTTTTTCTTCAGACAGACGCACATTAACGGTTTGCAAAATCATGCCCGACATTGGTACTGCAAAGTATGCCTCAAGGTAACGATGACTGTCCCAGTCCATGACCGCGACCACATCACCTGCCTGTAAGCCCATATTTTTTAATACATTGGCCAAGCGATTAATACGTTTAAAAAACTCAGCATAGGTATAAGTGACTTTGTCGGCATAGCTAATGGTTTGGTTGGTGGAAGCAATCTTGGCGCGGTTTAGTAACTGTTTGATAATTAACGGGAACCCATACGCGTCTTTGGCTTGATGGTAGTTATCGTGTTCGTTGAGTATGGTTGTCATGGTATCTTCCTTGATAATAAATTGTCCTTGATATAGGCAACCTTCTACAAAAGAGTGACAGCGTTACCCTCACTTGAAGTATCACATACATCTGTGCTCGGTTGCCTTGTGTCTCTTTTAAACTGAATCAACTATAATCAGTAATGGGGCGAGCGTGCTTTTGCGCATCAAACGCGTTCTATCACCATGGCAAGCCCTTGCCCAATACCAATACACAAGCTAACCACTGCATATTTTCCGCCCGTACGCTGTAGCTCTCGAGCGGTACTCAAGGCGATTCTTGCACCTGATGCGCCAAGCGGATGGCCGACAGCGATGGCACCACCATTGGGATTGACACGCTTATCATCAAAATCAATGTCCAACCCTTTTAGACAACCCAGTACCTGTGAGGCAAAAGCTTCATTGATCTCAATGACAGACATATCATCAAGGGTCAAACCAGCACGCTTTAGTGCCAGCTTAATCGCTTCAACAGGACCCACGCCCATGATATTGGGTTCAATACCCATTGCTCCTGATGATAAGATCTTGGCAATTGGCTTAAAGCCTAGCTTTTTCTCTGCTTGCTTTGAGCCGATGATGAGCGCAGCTGCACCATCATTGATGCCAGAAGCATTACCTGCGGTGACGATTCCATCTTTGTTTAATGGTTTAAGCTTTTGTAGTGCTTCAATATTAGAGCTGGCGCGAGGGTGCTCATCATCTGTAACGACTTTTTCGGGCAATTTCTTACCTTGGGAGACAGTAATAGGTGTTATTTCATCGTCAAAAAACCCTGCTTGCTTGGCAGCTTGGTACTTGGCTTGTGATGCTGCTGCAAATTTATCGGCTTCCTCTCGCGTAATACCATACTTCTGCGCGACATTATCGCCCGTCTGCGGCATGGTATCACTGCCGAACTGCTCAATAATCTTCGGGTTGGGGAAACGGCTACCGATAGTCGTATCAAATACTTTGAAGTCACGGCTAAAAGGCTGTTCTGTCTTGGCAAATACAAACGGTGCACGCGTCATCGACTCCACACCACCTGCTAAAATAATATCCCCTTCGTTGCACGTAATACTGCGAGCAGCATCGACAACAGTAGACAGACCTGATGCACATAGACGGTTGACTGTCTGACCTGGGGTAGTTACATCCAACCCTGCTAACAGAGCCGCGTTACGCGCGATATTGCGAGAGTCCTCGCCTGCTTGGTTAGCGCTGCCTAGCAACACTTCATCAAAGATATCAGCAGATAGTTGGTGCTTTTCGACCAACGCTTTCATCACGGTGGCGACCAAATCATCAGCGCGTACGGTTGCTAATGCGCCAACATATCGACCAAAAGGACTTCTTAATCCATCATAAATATAGGCATCTAACATAACGTTTCCTTGTCGTATTTTTTGATTCTGAATAATGGTTTTATGGTTTAATAACCATATCTTGTCGTTCAAATTAGTAAGTGTTTTGCTGAGTAAACAATGACATATCAAGATTGGCACGGCGCTGCAACCAAGGGCTTGGACGGTAACGTGGGTCACCTGTCAGCCCGTAGATACGCTCTAAAATAAGCAATACACGCGAGGCGCCAAGATGATCGCCCCAAGAGATAGGACCATATGGATAACCTAGCCCAAGCTTGACGGCATTATCGATGTCCTCAGGTGAAGCAATCCCTTGCATAGCAATGTCACAACCAAGGTTAATCACCATAGCGACCACACGTTGTGCCACAAAGCCGATGCTTTCGGCAATCAGCGTGGCACCGATCATAGGCTGTGTGGTTGCCTCACTGGCAGCCAAGCCTTTACTGAATAACGCATAAGCTTGTGCGATAAATGTTTCCTGCGTGACGAGACTTGGCATTAAAGTACGATACTTTGCTAGTCCAGTGAGCATATCAATGGCAACGGCTTGCTTGGGATCGACCTGATAACGAATCGCAGCATTAGTCGTATCTTCGCCATAGGGTGCGAGCAGCACCAAACTATCAGGGTTTGGCTTGTCGTTGTCGTCGATAGTGATACCCTGAGACTTTAGGTAATCGACCAGCTGATTTTTGTCTTCTGCCAGATCAGCGCCAACCCAAACTGAGGTAATAACGGCATCAGATATGAGTGCTTCGAACGACTGATCTTGAGCAGTAGCTGCTGACAACTTCTGACCGTTTTCATAGTGATAAAACCCTGCACCAACCTTACGACCAAGCTTTTTACCTACTAGCATTTGACGGGTCAATGGATGCGGACGATAGCGCGCTTCGTGATAGAACTGATTGTAAATCGACTCCATCACGGGGTGCGACACATCGATACCAGTGAGATCTAACAGCTCAAACGGCCCCATGCGAAATCCTGCGCCTTCACGCAAAATTCGGTCAATATTCTCAAACGTTGTTACCCCTTCACCCAATATTTTTAACGCTTCTGTGCCGTATGCTCTACCGCCATGATTGACGATAAACCCCGGTGTGTCTTTTGCTACCACACCTAGATGACCCATACGTTTGGCCAAATCGGAGAGAACGTCAACCACTGATTGCTGAGTAGACAGACCTGGAATGACCTCTACAATTTTCATCAAAGGGACTGGATTGAAGAAGTGAAATCCTGCCACGCGCTCTGGATAATTACAGTCAGCAGCAATTGCGGTCACTGATAAGGAGGAGGTATTGGTTGCCAAAATAGTATCGGCGGTGACCACACCTTCTAACTGGGCAAAAAGCTGTTTTTTGATGTCTAGATTTTCGATAATGGCTTCAACTACTATCTCAGCAGTCGCAATTTGGCTAAGCTCTTGTAGCACCGTCAAATTACTTAAAATATCCTGTAGCTGCTCATCGGTAAACTTGCCTTTAGCAGTAAGTTTTTCGAGGGTACTTCGCAAGGATTGTCGTCCTTGTTCAGCAGCGCCTGATTTGGCGTCATATAACAGTACTTGGATACCAGCTTGAGCAGCAATTTGAGCAATACCCATGCCCATAATACCAGTGCCTATAATGGCAATTGTGTTCACAGTCATAATAACTCTCTACATGATTTGCTATGAAATTTCGGTTCAAAGGTGATAACTTGCTTCAAAAGCGATCACAATGTGGCTTTGAATTAACGTGCTTATGAATTCACATGCTGATGAATTGACGCGGCTAGGGATTAATGCCCTTTATATTCTGCAGGACGCTTTTCTAGGAAGGCTTTAGCACCTTCTTTTTGGTCGTGAGTATTGAACAAAATCTGGAAAGCCTTGCGCTCTAGAGCCAATGCACCTTCTAAAGGCATATCAACACCTAGATTTGCCACTTCTTTGATTTGCGCTAAGGCAATGGGAGAGTAATGTGATAGCTGCTCAGCAATCTCAATGGCGCGTGTAATAGTAGCCTCATCTTCAACGACTTCAGATACTAGCCCCATTGTGTCCGCCTCATCAGCGCTGATCATATCGCCCGTTAGTACCATTTTCATGGCCTTATGTTTGCCAATCGCGCGAAACAAACGCTGCGTTCCGCCAGCACCTGGCATGAGTCCTATCTTGATTTCGGGTTGACCAAATTTGGCAGACTTGCCTGCGATGATGATGTCAGCATGCATCGCTAGCTCACAGCCACCGCCCAAAGCGTAACCATTGACGGCAGCAATAATAGGTTTTTGGCAGTTAGTAATGGCAGCCCAATAGCGCTCACTATGACGCAGGTACATATCCACTGTACTTGTAGTCAAGAAATCATTGATATCCGCACCAGCGGCAAACACCTTGTCACCACCAGTAAGGACGATCGCTTTGGTTTGTGGGTCATCATTTAATTGAATGAACAGATCTGCCATTTGTTGACGTAGCTCGCTGTTTAGTGCATTGCGCACTTTGGGGCGATTAAGTCTAATGACACTCACGCCTTCTCCTTTTTTCTCACAAATAATGAGTGGCTCTTCCATGATCGACTCCTTAAACATCATTCTTGCATAAAGTATAAATACCCTAACAAAGCATTTATTTTGAATATTAAATATCGCTATGCGGTATTTAATATCAATATATACTGTTTATTTTGGTTTGTGAAGCATAAAAATTTGATAAATTAGAATAAATGTAAATTAAAAAGCTATATTCAATTATATAAATACCGCAATGCGGTTTTTTAAACCAAAACTATTGTAATTTAATAATTCATCGATTATGCTGTTTATCCAAGGAAGTCACATTATTTAATACAGTCACAGAGCCGATACTGATATCAGGCATCAATCAAACAAGGAAGATTCATATGATTAGAGATAAAGAGACCCTCGACCACATCACCCAAACCATTCGTAACTTCGTTAACGATCAACTTATCCCTATGGAACATTGGGTTGCAGAAAATGACCGCCTTCCAGAAGAGATCATTGAGCAAATGCGAGAATTAGGGCTTTTTGGACTGACCATACCCGAAGAGTACGGCGGACTTGGTGTCACTATGGAAGAAGAAGTCACGCTGGCATTTGAGTTAGGACGTACCTCCCCTGCGTTTCGCTCATTAATAGGGACAAATAATGGTATTGGCTCATCTGGCCTAGTGATTGATGGCACTGAAGCACAAAAACAGAAGTATCTACCTCGGTTGGCCAGTGGGGAAATCATCGGTTCATTCTGTTTGACCGAACCGGAGTCAGGATCAGATGCCGCCTCATTGAAAACGACCGCTATTAAGGATGGTGATACTTATATCATTAATGGCACCAAACGTTATATCACCAATGCCCCGCAGGCTGGTGTATTCACTGTCATGGCACGTACTGATCCACAAAACAAACGCTCTGGCGGTATTTCAGCATTTATTGTGGAGAGTGACACGCCTGGTATTACTTTGGGCAAAATTGACAAAAAAATGGGTCAAAAAGGCGCGCATACCTGTGATGTGATCTTTGATAATTGCGTCGTACCGGCGGATGCGCTCATCGGCGGTGTTGAAGGTGTTGGCTTTAAAACGGCCATGAAAGTGCTTGATAAAGGGCGCTTGCATATTGCAGCAGCCAGTACTGGAGCCGCCACTCGCATGCTGAATGATGCACTCAACTATGCTGTCGAGCGTAAGCAATTTGGTCAACCGATTGCCAGTTTTCAGCTTATCCAAGGTATGCTCGCTGACTCAAAAGCAGAAATCTATGCCGCCAAATCCATGGTATTAGACGCTGCACGTCTGCGTGACGAAGGCAAAGACGTCGTTACCGAATCCTCATGCGCCAAAATGTTTGCCACTGAGATGTGTGGCCGTGTTGCTGATAGAGCGGTACAAATCCATGGCGGTGCCGGTTATATCGCAGACTATGGTATTGAACGTTTTTATCGTGATGTACGTCTATATCGTTTGTATGAAGGTACCACACAAATTCAGCAAGTCATCATTGCCCGCAATATGATTAAAGAGGCCAGCGAGTAATCCCTACCACTTTTTCATCCACCAAAATGCACGGCGGTATTTGCTAGGATGCTGATACCGTTCTCCTCTATTTTTAACATTACGCATCAAATTAGTTTTTCATTCTCACAACGTTAAGGATATAAATTGTGAAAAGTGTCGCTATAACTGCAGATCCAAGTATAAGCTCCACCCAAAAACAACCTTGGAAACTGGCCTTTGTTTTTTGTTTCTTAGTTTTATTATGTGATGGGGCTGATATCGGTATTCTTGCCTTTACCTTATCCAGCCTAAAACTAGAGTTTGCACTGACCAATGTACAAGCTGGCGCTCTAGGCAGTTGGTCCTTATTTGGAATGGCAATCGGTGGGTTCTTTGGTGGTTGGGCTTGCGACCGCTTTGGCCGAGTACGTGTCATCGTCCTGGCTACTGGCATGTTCTCTATATTGTCTGGTTTTAGTGGATTGGTGCAGAGCTATGAGCAGTTTGTCACGCTACGGGTTATTGCCTGCTTGGGGCTTGGTAGTCTTTATATCGCTACCAATACGCTTATGTCAGAGATGGTACCTACCAAACATCGAACCACCGTCCTTGCTGCATTAATGACTGGATTTACTTTAGGCTCATTGGTTATCACCAGTGTATCCGCTTGGATTATCCCTAGCTATGGTTGGCGCACACTATATCTACTGACGTTTTTGCCGATACTTTTGGCAGTATCAATGTACTTTTTAGTCCCTGAACCCCAGTCTTGGAAAGACGCTCGAGCATTAAAACTGAGCGGCGCACTAGACACACTCAAAAAAGCAGAGAACCCATACAAAGCGATAATGGAAAATCCGAAACACCGTATCATGTTTATCCTATGGTCAATGAGTTCAGGACTTTTGTTATTTGGCTATTTTGGTGTCAGTAACTGGCTACCTTCTTATCTAGAAACTGAATTGGGTATCAAGTTCAAAGAAATGGCACTGTATATGGCGGGAACGTACCTGACTATGATGTTTGCCAAAGTCGTGGCTGGATTCATGGCTGATAAAATCGGACGTAAGATAGTATTTGCCTTTGGTACGATGGGCACCGCATTGTTTATTCCCGTTCTAGTGTATATGCATACGCCAGAAAATATTGGTTGGTTAATGATCACCTTTGGTTTCTTATATGGTATCCCCTATGCCATCAACGCCACTTACTTGACCGAAAGCTTCCCTACTGCTATTCGCGGTACTGCTATCGGTGGTGCATTTAATATTGGACGGCTTGGCTCTGTGATTGCTCCTGTTGCCATCGGTTATATGGCCATGCATAACTCTATCGGCGCAGGTTTATTACTTATGGCAGGTGCATATTTCTTATGTGGTCTTATCCCTACTTTGTTCATTAAAGAAAAGCAGTACGATCCACAACAAGCCTAACCATACCTCTTATAACGACTATTGCTACCGTTCATACCGCATAGCGAAACAATAGTTTCTCATTATGCTATGCTGAGAATATGAAAGTAAATTGATATAATATAATCAAAGAGACAGTGGGTCACTGTGGGCTGATATTAGCTCACAGAATGCTATGAATAATAAAGTTTTGTGATTTTATAACGCTTGTATGAATTTGATTGGGGATAATAGACGACATATGACTAATGATACCCTTACCGATGAAGACGCTAACAATGAGATGCATATTGAACTGTTAGAACCCATTGCAGAGATGAGAGATAAAAACGACAGACAGTTTGTCACAGCGTTGGCTCGAGGGTTAGAGCTGCTGCGTTGTTTTACCCCGCAGCGGCCTTATTTAGGCAACCAAGACCTAAGTCAGCTGACAGGACTTCCTAAAGGAACCATCACTCGTCTGACCTATACGTTGGTCAAATTGGGATATTTAAAACAATCGACCAATAGTAGTAAGTACCAGCTCTCGACAGGGGTACTAAGCTTTGGTTATACCATGATGACCAATATCTCTATCAATAACCTTGCGACTCCTTATATGGAAGAGCTAGCAGACTATGCCAATAGTGCCGTTGCCATGGCTACTCGTGATCGACTGATGATGGTGTATCTAAACGTTGTGCAAGGCCAAGGAACCACGACCATGCAGCGCAATGTCGGCTCTTATCTGCCTATTCATTTAAGTTCGATGGGGAGAGCCTGCTTGGCGAGTATGCCACCTGCTGAGCAAGAGTTTATTCTTAATGCGATTCGTAGTAAGTATAAGGATGATTGGCTAAAGATTAGACGAGGATTAGATAAAGCCTTTCAAGACTATGAAGACTATGGTTATTGTTTTTCAATTAGTGAATGGCAAAAAGATGTCAATGCGGTAGCCATTGCGCTGATGCACCCGACGGAAGGCTTGCTCACTTTTAACTGCGGCGCACCAAGTTTTATCCTCAGTCGCACCAAACTAGAAGAAGACATTGCCCCTCGCCTACTACATATGAAAAATATGATTGAGAGTAATCTATATATTAGCTAGCATCACTCAAATGTGCCCTATAAGAATAAAGATTCATCTCCACCAACTATTCAAGCGGTAATCATATAAGTCATTTATATCGCTTTTGCATTTTATTTTCAGTGCCTTTAGCCGTGTTTTTTAAGGATTCACCATGAGCCAGCTTTTTTCGCCTTTGAAACTTGGGCAACTCACATTAGATAACCGTATTATCATCGCACCCATGTGTCAGTACTCTGCCAATGATGGCGCGGCAAGTGATTGGCATACGATCCATTTGGGCCAAATGAGTTTGAGCGGCGCAGGACTACTTATTTTAGAAGCAACAGCGGTCAATCCACAAGGCCGTATCAGCTATGCTGATTTAGGTTTATGGGATGACAGGACGCAAGCGGCACTAGATAAAACGCTAACAGCAATCAGACAGTACAGCCCGATGCCGATAGGCGTACAACTTGCCCATGCTGGGCGTAAAGCGTCAACCGAAAAGCCATGGGACGGTGGCGGTTCGATTGCCTCTGATGAGATAAATGGCTGGCAAACGATCGCACCGTCGGCGCTTGCCTATGACGAAAACTCTACTGTACCCACAGCAATGGAACAAAATGACATTGATGCGCTAATAAATGATTTTGTGAATGCGGCAAAACGTGCAGATGCGTTGGGCCTTGATTTGATTGAGCTTCATGGGGCGCACGGTTATCTATTACATCAGTTTTTGTCGCCACTTTCTAATAACCGTGATGATCAATACGGCGGCAACCTTGAGAACAGAATGCGCTTGTTACTTGAGGTGTTTACAGCGGTTCGGACTGAGTTTTCAAGTGAAAAGCCTGTGGGTGTGCGTGTTTCTGCAACCGATTGGGTTGAAGGCGGCTGGGATCTCACACAAACGATTGAGCTGGCTAAAGCTTTGGAGGCGTTAGGCTGTGATTATATCCATGTGAGCACCGCAGGACTTAGCCCAGACCAGAAGATCCCTGTAGAGCCTAACTTCCAAGTGCCTTTTGCAACCGCAATAAAAGAAGCCGTCAATATACCCGTCATCGCAGTGGGCTTAATCACCGAAGCCGAACAAGCGCAAAGCATCATTGCTGAGCAGCAAGCGGATGCGGTTGCATTGGCACGCGGTATACTTTATGACCCGCACTGGCCTTGGCACGCTGCTGCCGAGCTTGGCGCAACTGTCAAAGCGCCTAAACAATATCTGCGCTCAAGCCCACATGGCAAGCCGTCTCCGATAGAATAACTGTATAGGCAATACTGGCTCAATGGGCTAAAACTTATTGAGCCTTGCTGTTACAAATAGAGTCTTTAGCGAGTGCTTTTCAGCGTAGAAGTCGCTAAAACGCTAGCTTAGTCTGTTTTGAATAATTGAGAGGGAAGAAAAAGTTAATATAGCTTGAGTGTCGATTGGCGGCTCAGGCACATGAGGAGAATCTGGTAACGCCTGCATTTGCGACAAAGTGATCGTAATATTTTCGCGCCTCATCCTCTGGTCCTAGCGCAACGTCGATGAGCATTTGAAGACTCCATACGGGACCAGGTACTACCTGATCTAAGTCTAGATCTGCGGGGTAAGCTTCTGGGTCTATTGCCATTTCTAAGTTTTCAAACCACCAAATTTCTATCTTCCTCAATAGGCCAATTATTTCTTTAAATGCTTCGGCAACATCAAATTCTACACCTGACGAGGTAAATGTGAGCATCTCGTGAGCTAAGGTGTTGCGACACCTTTTGATATGCTCAAATTTCTTTAAATCTTCATCATCAATAGCATCTATATCTTGTAACCATTTCAACGATGCATAGAGTTGGCTTCTGTTTAGGCTAAGCACCTTTTCTTTATATTCAGGGCTAACAATCATCCCATTTTCATCGAATCCATTTATAAAGAAACCTTCGATCTTTTCGATAATACTACTCTTGAGCATTTCGAAAGCCATCGAAAATATAGAGGCGGTAATGATATTTGTTTTAAGCGTCTCAGGATGAAGTACTCGCTCCCATGATGCTTTAATTTTTTCATCCATGCTCGATCTCGATAAATAAAATTAACAGCTTATTCTGTCCCATTTTTATGATTTATAATTTATGATACTCCAAAACGACATATATCACATTGCTCAATAATTCCAATATAAACAGCTAATTAAAATATCCAAAAATAACGGCTTATTAATAGGCTAAGAATAGTCGACTCTAATTAGTACCGAAGGAGAAAACCAACTGTTCTTTCCTTTTGAATTGACTCGTTAGAGCTCTATTTCATCGGCCTTTAAGGCTTTAGGATACTTCTCTCTTCGGTACCACAATATAGATGCAGGCAATAAAGTATAAAGAGCGCCTGTAATAATAAATGCAATTTTTAGCGCTCGTTTATCGTCTACTGATTTTTCGTTTACTACAATCTCTACTATTTCATCTGGTAACAACCCGAGAATAAATACAGACAAGCCCAATATTATTGCAATCCAGAAAACTAATTTTCTATTAGCGAAGATAAACCCAAATGGCGATTTAACATTAATAGGTTTATTTGAATAGACGCTACCGAGATCTTCGACTCCTTTTGGGAGACCTTTAATTGTGCCTATAATTTTAGGGTAAAGATTTTCACTATCATGCAAAATCTCAATAGTCGCTCCGTCTTTAGGATCTAAATATGAAAAGTTAATTACTAATTCATTATTTCTATCTTCATCTTTAGAAAGTGAAAAATCATTGATATCCCGAGTGTTTTTAATAACATTAAAACTTAAAATATTTGAACCTTCAGGAAAAGAAAATCTTAGTAAATCAGATTCAACAATATCTTCTCCACTTAGAACTTCAGTTCCATTATTCCAAATCACAATAGTTGTCTTTGTCAACCTTTCGACCTCGGTACCTTTAAACAAAACACACACATCATCGGGTAAGTTATCCTCTCTGCGTCCTAATAGTCTTAGTGACGATTTTTGATATGATGGCTTGGCAGTGCTTCGTGAAAATTTGTAAGAAAACATTCCTACTATACCGAAAACAACACCCACAACACCTATCACTGAGCTGAGCCAACCCAACCTTGGTTGAAAAAATTAAAGATTGCATCCATTATTTAAATAATCTCCAATATTCAAAAGAGCCCCAACAAGGCTGTAGAATAACCCTGACAGCCAAATTTAACTAAAAAAAGAGTTACTGCAATTAATTCTAAATGTTTTTAGAATATTAAATAATGCATTTGGACTCCTTAAAACAGGCTGTTTTTCTTAGAAAAGAGTAATTCTACAGCCTAAACGCCTTATTAAGAAGCTAAAAATAGTTAGCTGAAAATAGTCATAAAGTAAAAAATCACCTGTTATCTGTCTGTGTTCAACAGCTTATTAAACAAGGATTTCCGTAACCACCTTAGTTTTCACCGAGTTCGCGATAAAACATTGCTCATGCGCCTGATAATGCATTTTTCCTAGCTACGCCATGGTCGGCTGCTTATCACCTGAGAATTTAACCTGCGGTTTTAGGATGACTTTCGTCATTGAGACTTTACCGTCGCTGTTTTTTTCCATTGTTCCTACTGCATTGTCTATATATGAATCAATGATATATTTTCTTTTGGCGGCAATAGATAAAAAGAAAAGCATGTGGCAGCCTGAAAGAGAGGCCAAAAAAGCCTCTTCAGGATCTACATTTTCCTCAACAGGATAAGGCAAGGGCCCCACATGAGGAGAAGATGAAGCTTGCACGACAACACTGCCATTAAATATCCATTCGTGCCCTCAGCTATATTTATTATCAATAACGATGTCGCAGCATTAGGTCTAGACCCTCAAGCTGTCTATGAAAAAGCCAAAGAAGCTAGTGCGGCTTGTAAGGTTTAAACGACATTACTCATTTATTAATCATTTAGGAGAGTAAATCGTGAAAGCCGCTATGAAATGGGGAGCACTATTTGCTTTAGCCAATGATCTGGATGAATATTGAGTTAATAACAGTCTGGTTCATTGAAAAATGACTAAACTTTCTTAATCATCAACGCATTTAATATGCCTACTAAACAAGGGGCGACTTATCTTAAGTCGCCCCTTTTTATGTCTCATCACTGTTAGTCGTTTAGACCCTTTCGAGTCCACGCAAAAACTACCATGCCTCTCATTTTGTAACTATGACTTCAGATAAAGTTGAGTAAGTATCGTCTCTAGAGTGTTGCTAGCCTGCCGACCCTTAGCGAAAAGCTCCTAAGATTGTATTAATGGTTCAGTATCTGCTAGAGAAAGTCACCTTTCTTTAACTTTCATAAAAGTACGTAACGCTATAACTCGCTATTATCTACTTATTCAATAAAGCGACGTTCAACTCAGATACCTTTAACCATTAAATAAACACGCTTACTTATAATCAGCCTAAAGGACCTTACTATGAAAAACTTCAACATGAAAAAAATCGCTATTAGCTCACTATTGGCCGTATCTACTTGCTTTGCTATGATCGGTCCAGCGAGTGCTGCCCAACAAGTTGTCGTGGTCAAAGACAAGCATCAAACAAAACAGGCTGTCGTCGTTAAAGCAAAGCCCAAAGCGAAACAAGTGGTCGTGGTTAAAGCAAAACCTAAAGCCAAAAAAGTAATCGTTGTGAAAGACAAACATCCAGCACAAAAAATGGTCGTTGTGAAGTCAAGATAGACCAAGCAAGATTGATACCCTATACAGCTTATGTAGAACCCGCTATATTAAGCAGGGAACACCACTACCTCATCGCCTTCCTGCCATGGCTGAAACTTAGTCATGGCTTGTACAAATAACGGATGTTCCAACCAATATTGTAACCACAGCTGTAGCTTGGGGTAAGGCAAACTATAAAAGACATCACGATCTACATGGGCAAATTGACGAACGAACGGCATGATACCGATATCAGCAACCGTCACGCTATTGCCTAGTAGATAGGTATTCTTAGTTAATAACGCTTCTAACTTCTGCAAAAAAACTTCACCTTTTTGTCGATATTCTATTTGAGTCATCTCAGGGTGACGATCGGCATACTTGTAACGATCGAGCCACTGCTTAAACTCATTGTCGTTTTGTGCTATCAGTGCATTAGCCTCAGATGAAACCTTTTCATCCAGCAGTCCCTGAGGATCGTTTTGCTCAAGCGCCCACATCATGATCTCCGCACTCTCTTCAATTACGGATCCATCTGAAAGCTGTAACACAGGCACCGTGCCTTTTGGACTAATCGCTAGCATCTGCTCTGGCTTATTCTTTAGCGTGATTTCTCGCAGCTCTGCGGACAGCTCGGCAAATAGAATGCCGAGACGAGCGCGCATAGCATAAGGGCAGCGACGAAAAGAATACAAGCGAGGCAATAAGGTGTTCATAGATTCCTCCATAGTTGAATAGGAATTAAGCAATAGGTAAAAAGAAAATAAAGAAAAACCAGCAGACACAAATCGACTGACATCGATAGTTATTAAGACGCTGTTGAATAGGTGACAGACTTATAAGTGGCCATAGTTTCTATCAATGACTTTGGCAGATAAGCACCTTTCAGGTGCGCGTGCGGATAATGCTGCTCAATCCACGATTGATAGTTATGGACAGTTAGCGTACCACAATATAATAAATATAAAACCTGCACGCCGATGCTACGCGACAGACCCATTACGCAATGAAAATTGATGAGTGTGATGAGGCTATCCTTTATCTGATTATCTTCTACCTGATTACCCTCTACCAAACTCTCATTATTAGCGGTTATCGCTTGTGTCTCTGCGGATTGTATTAAAGCGTCAATTTGTTGAAATAGATTAATATAATATTGGAGCAATACGTCATTTAATGGCTGCAAATCCAACAAAGGTAAATACAAGTAATGAACTGTCGTACTCACGCTGCTATTAGCAGCTATTTTAAGATTATGAGCGTGGCTAGATATCTCAGCAGCTAAATCAACAACGATAATCTGACAATAAACTGAGTACGGTAGTTTTTCTGGCACAATCGACCGTTCTAGTAAATCGTAGCCAAACAACCAATACGTTAAATGTCTACTTAGATCCGTCTGCATTAATCGAGGTGAGGCCACAACGGTGAGGCTTTCACTAATAGCATACGGTGTGAGTGGATATTTTTGGCCTTTCGAGAAAACTTTGAAATACCACTGTCCCAAAAATGACATGCCATTGTAAATAATAATGATTGGCGCAAACTTCATCCAAGTATATACCGTGAGTCGACCGCTACTGGATTTTTGAAACCAGCGTATATCCCGTATTGGCTTGTCCCGTTGATAGGCCAAAGCCAACATCGTAAAACTGATCAGCCAATATGAAGCAATAATAAGAGCTAAAGTTTCTATAGATTCAAACGCTATCATACTCATATTAGCAAAGTAAAACCCTGCTATCGCTATCAATAAGAACCCTATTACTCCCAATGTCAGATGCTTGATTACCAGTGCATTTCGGATTCGATTTGAGATCATAAGCACCGAAACTGCCAACACTACCCCGCCGAACATATCTAGCAAATGATGTTGATACGTCAACACTGTCGACAGGGCAATCAATGTACATATGCCAGTCAGCAACAATCGATAAGCCGCTAAAATCCATCTCTTTTTAGACGCTACAACATCCCATAATGATACGCCAAGCAACATGGCATAACTGACATGCAATGATGGGAGCTGATTGAATGGCTTGTCCACCAACTGCAAAAACTGATAGCCAAACTGCGTCCAATCATCAGGTATCGATCGATTGAATGAGAAACGAGCGGGATAGAGATAGAAAATCAAACAGGCAAAAATGGTCGTCAAAACTAAGCGGTAGGTCAATAAAAATAATTGCGTAGACGTCCGCACTAAGAAAAAACTAGCCACAAATAAAATCAACGACCAGCTGTAAGGAACAATCATAGCGGGAATGAAAGGAATGGTGCTATCGAACGGCGTGGCTAGGTTATGAACTTTCGATGGATAAAGTTTATACAGGGAGACACTATAAACAGTCGTCAAGTTGTAGAGTAGATAAAATATCGCTAACGCAAGACCTAGGTGTCTGAAACGTGTTGATAGATTTAGTAGCACCTAGTACCTCGTTTAACTATTGAATAAACATCTAGAAAAAACTTCAAAAATATAAATACATCTAAAGTTATTATAATAGCAACTTATTGTTGGCTAAAAACCGCCCAAACCCATTGGAAATACAGTGGTTTTGAACTTATACTTGACTATTTTCCGGACTTAGAAGGATTTGAGAAATGCAGTTTTTGAGGATGATAAGTCAGCAGTTGAGTCGATTTACGGCATTGGTTATTATTTTAGCGGCCGCTGTGACATTTATAGAGCCTGCGACTTTTTCTTGGGTGACAGGTGATACCCAAGTCATCGTTCTGGGTGTCATTATGCTCGCAATGGGTATGACACTAGGTAAAGAAGACTATAAAGTGTTGGCCCAGCGCCCGCTTGATATTTTTATCGGTTCAATTATCCAATATACCATTATGCCGATTTTAGCGATTAGCGTGTCTAGATTGTTCGACTTATCGCCTGGGTTGACACTGGGTCTAGTATTGGTTGGGACTTGTCCTGGTGGTGTGTCTTCAAACATTATGAGCTACCTTGCCAAAGGTGATGTGGCGTTTTCGGTAGGTATGACCACCGTATCAACCATCATTGCACCGTTAGTGACGCCACTTTGGCTCAATTACTTGGTCGGTCAATCTGTAGAGATGGATGGCTGGGGTATGTTCCGCTTTATGCTATTAGTGACATTGTTGCCAGTCGCTATCGGCTCTATGTTAAACATACTATTTCAAAACAAACACTGGTTTAATGATGTACGTGCGGTGATGCCAGGCGTGGCCGTATTAGCTTTCGCCGCTATCGTCGGTGGCGTTGCCGCTGTATTTGGTGATCAGTTCTTGCAGTCAGGTCTGGTCGTTATCTTGGCCATTGCGGTACACAATATCGTCGGCTACATACTGGGCTACTATTCAGGTGCACTATTTGGTATGAGCAAACCCAAAAAACGCACCATATCTATTGAGGTTGGTGTACAAAATGCAGGCTTGGCCACGGGTTTAAGTACCAAGTTTTTCCCTGGTAATGCAGAATCTGCCATCGCTGCTGCCGTCGCTTGTATCTGGCACTCTGTATCCGGCTCTATATTGGCAAATATCTTTGCTTGGTGGGATAAGCGTCAAGAAGCGAAAAATCCTACCGTCATCGAGACTAAAGAGACCATAGAGCTTGGCAAACCAATCAGAAATCATTAGTACTAATAAAGGTAATACTGAACTAGGTGATATTGAACTAGCTAGTAAAGCTAAAGCGCTATGAGTTAAAACGCTATGCTAGATTATTGTTTCTAGCATAGTGTTTTCTAATAAAGCACCTTCTAATACAGAGACTTTTAACATAGAGATTTCTAATATATAAACTTCTAATATAGCACTCTTCAGCATAGCATTTTTAGCATAGCACTATCGATAATTTTCATGAACTACTAGCCTCTCTTCTAGGTTCTCACTTAACGTAGTCTACCGTAACTCACTTCCAAAACGTTTACGCACCTGACGCAAGTATAAAGCTGGCGCAATACGCCACAGTAAACTGCCAAAGCGTGAGATAGGGTCCGGCAATATCCAACGTTTGCGCCGCTGCAAACCTTGATCGATTTGTTCGGCCATCCACTCAGCACTACGCATATTACCGATAATTGACCGCGGATGCTTTGCGATACTACCATCACGGCCGAGCGCGTGGTTCTCGATAGGTGTATCAAGAAAGCTGGGATAGACCATAAGGATATGTATACCCTCAGACTCTAGCTCCAAGCGCAGTACTTCAAAGAACTGTGCCAGCGCACCCTTTGCCGCACAATACGCTGCCCGTCCAGGAACTGGCATCCAGCCAGCCATTGAGCCGATACAGACAATTTGCCCTTTAGATTCTCGTAGCATCGGTAACGCAGCCATGGTCAGCTCCACTGCTCCTTGCCAATCTACCGCCATGACTTTGCGAAACACCGTAGGGTCAGTCTGATGTGCTGGTGATCGATGGGTAATCCCAGCATTGTTCACCAATAGATCAAGACGGCCAAAACGTTCACTAACTTGCTCAATAAGGCTAGCAATATCATCAACTTGAGTGATATCAGTGACGACTGTCATGACTCTAGCAGAATCTTCTAACTCACGAGTGCGGGCGATTAGCGCTTGCTCATCTATATCAGCGAGTATTAAGTGATGCCCAGCGTCATACCAGTGCCGTGCCATCGCCCAACCAAGTCCTGATGCAGCGCCAGTGATTAAAGTAACATTTATTGATGACATTGATGGCATCGATGATTATCTCCCTATCAAGGTTTACGCAATCCATTACATTCGATGAAGTACTCAAAGGTTTCGGCAGACGTTTTTGCCAAAGAGTAACCAAACTCTTCTTTGAGTCGCCTATTACTCAGTACTGGGCGATAACGCAAAAAATTAACCTGTTCTGGTCCCGTTGGTTTGCCACCCCATTTTGCCACTTGTAAGACAGCTTTAACCAAACCCACTGGCAGAGTCAATAACGGTTTATTAAGTCGGTTTGCGATATCCTTCATCGTCAGTGCGCCATCGCCTGCCATGTTGTAGATGCCAGTTTTATCCTCGCGAATACCTATTTCCATAGCACCAATCACGTCTTGATCCCAAATAAACACAAAGGGCGACTCACTGCCTTTGAGCGCAAGCACACGCGGTGCCATAAACAGACTGGTAATTTGATTGCGTGTATCAGCGCCTAGTACGGTGCCAGGTCGAAAGATCAGCTGCTGTAATTGTGGCTGCTGCTCGCGAAAATCTGCAAGCATTTCCTCGACCTGCCTTTTGTGATCCGAGTAAGCAAACTCAGGGTTACCGCGTAGTGCATCTTGCTCATCAATCCATTCAGGATTGTCAGCGTGATATCCGTAGGCAGCACCCGAGCTGGTGATCGTTATATGTGCGACACCTGCTTTGATGCAGCAATCAAGTACGTTATGCGTGCCATTGACATCGATATCATAGTCACGAGCACGATCTTTTGACGCTTGCAAGATAGAGGCGAGATGCACGACATGAGTGATCCCCTCTTCTTTTAGTAACGTTGCCAAACCCTCATCACGCACGTCTAATACGTGAATTGGAAAGTCTAGATCATTGCGCTTGCGAATATCTGTGCCGACGACATGGTAATGAGTAGCCAGACGATTGCCCAATTGATGGCCGATGTAACCTGCGGCACCAGTGATTAATATACGCTTGTTCACTATGCTTTTATTTATTACGCTTTTATTCATAGGGTATCCGTGCCCAAATTTGTGAAAGTGTCAGTCCTGACACCAAATGCCATACGCCCCAGAATGCCGTGATCAGCATCATGCCACCTGCCTCTGGGAAAAAAGTAAATAAAATAACCAGTCCTAGCCCTGAGTTTTGTATTCCTACTTCTAAAGTCACCGCGCGCCGATCCGCGACTGGCAACTTGAGCATCAGCCCCATGCCATAACCTAACGAAAGCGCCAAGAAATTATGACCAACGACCAACCAAAAGAAGCTATGAAAACGCTCTAAAAATAGCGCGAAATTGCTAGAAAAGGCGATTGCCACAAAAGCCATCAGCACGAGTAGCGAGAAAATACGTAGCGGTTTTTGGATACGTACGACCAGATCAGGTAAGCGTCGCCCTGTTACCATCCCTAGCACTAAAGGTAACGCTAGCACTAATAGAACCAGTATCAGAATACTACTAGGCTCAATCGTTATCTTTGTCAGATACTCACGTGTGTGTGGGTTAAGCCAACCATAAAAGGCAAAATTGACTGGTGTTAATATAGCCGCAGCAAGACTTGATACCGCTGTCATACTGACTGACACCGCGACATTACCGCGTGCCAGCCAAGTCATAATGTTAGAAAAACTACCACCTGGGCAAGACGCGACCAAAATCATTCCTAGCGCCAACTCGGGATCGATATTCAACGCCCACGTAAACAGACACGTGGCTAGGGGCAATAGAAAGAATTGAGCAAACAGACCTGCTATCGGCGCAATGGGAGACAAAACGATACGCTTAAAATCTTCGAGACGTAAACTCAATGACACGCCAAACATCATCAGCGCCAAGATGAGATTGAGCAGAATCAAGCTCCGTGGCTCAAACGCCACTGCCGCTATCATACCTCTGATGCCAATACAGGCTGTTCTGTTTCGAGCTCAGCGATATGCTTGGACAGCGTCTCTAAGTATTCATCTTTATTCACGTAATATGCCATACGTGCAAGCTTAATATAGTCATAGCCCCCATCGAGTGTCTTGCCAGCTCGCTTACGCTTCACTTTATTGAACTGTTTGACAGCTGCTGTATTTTGCTGACGCTGCTGAATATATAGTGCGACAAGCCGAGCTTGTTGATTTCGACCTTCCCACCCCAACCCTGCGGCCTCAACCATACCCATCATAAATAAATTATTATGCTCAGGATGAAAGACATTCATATAAAGCTGCGGCGCGTCATGATTGGCAGGCCAATTGAGCTGCGCGCGCTCAATAAATGGATAATCTAGTAAATACCCAGTCGCCATAAGAATCAAATCATAATCCTGACTTTCCCCATCACTAAAGCTCACCGTATGACCATCGATGCGGCGAATATCACGACGCGCTTTAATATCGCCATGACCCAAATGATGTAATACCAATGAATTGACCACAGGGTGTGATTCGTACATGCGATAGCTTGGGTTTGGCAGTCCATAATCAGAAGGTTTTCCGATGACCATACGAATCATCGCCGCATCCATGCGCTGCTTAACTGGACGCGGTAACTTTAGTTTTCCGCCTAGTGTGTCAATCGGCTGACCCTTGATAAATTTGGGCAGAAAGTAATAACCGCGGCGTAGACTGATATCTACTGATTTGGCATGATGTACCGCATCAACGGCGATATCAGCGCCCGAGTTACCACACCCAACGATCAACACACGTTTGTCTTTAAACACTGACGGGCTACGATATTCAGAAGAATGCATCAACGTGCCTGCAAACGTATCTGGCAAACTTGGTATATTAGGGGTATGTAAAGTACCATTTGCCATGAGCAAACCATCAAACAGTCGCGATTGCTTTTGACCATTGCACTCGCTAACTAAGCGCCAACCATCCTCTTCAGGCACCATGCTGATCACGCGCGTGGAGAATTCATAATGTGATTTTAGATTGAACGTATCTGAAAAGTCGCGGAAGTACTGACGGAGCTGGGTATGATGAGGATACGCCGCGACTGAGTCACTCATAGGAAACTCTTTGAACTCCGTCATACGCTTGGACGAAATCAAATGGGCACTTTCATACATGGTACTGTGCGGATTGTCGATATCCCATAGACCCCCTACATCTGTATGTAGCTCAAAGCCGACAAAAGGAATATTGAGTTTTTGCAAATTTCGAGCTGCAGCGAGCCCCATTGGACCTGCTCCAATTACTGCGTACATAAGCGCCACCTTAAAAATCCATTTCAATTATATAAATCAGTCAATTCCGTTTGACTGCACCTCTGGTGGGCGATACCAGCGTACTCCATGCCCCTGATAAAACAATAGCATACATTGATACGTGAACTGGCTCAAATGAATAAATTGTCCATATAGACTACTTATAATAGGCAAACCAACCATCTGCTTTATACTTCTTTTTTACTGATCCTAAAGAGCCCACCCTACTCTTCACCAGATGTAAAAGCACTGCCCTATTTATAAACGACGCTATTAGCACTTCATTAAGTGAAATCCCTGCTTTACTCAAAGCTAGTGTATTTAAAATTGACTCAGTAATTCATTGTAATAGAAATGATTATCATTATAATAACGATTTAAATTACATGCTGGAAATATTCATGCAACTGTCTCACTTATCTGCTGCTTTGTTTCGTCTTAACTCTCTGAATGTGTCTGGCGCTTCTCTACGATTAGCGTCCATACCCTCACGCTTGCTATCGACGAAATCGCTACCTCTAAAAACACTATGTTCAGTCATCATACTAACCACAAGTCACTCGGCATGGGCGCTAGTAGATGATGCAGATGCTCAAACCACCCCTAATGTGGTACTTGATACTATCGTCGTCACCAGTAGTGCTGATGCGTCAGCAGATGGGTTACCTAGCGCATATGAAGGTGGTCAGGTGGCGACAGGCAGCCGCGTCGGACTCTTGGGCAATCAAGACATCATGGACACGCCGTTCTCTACCACCTCATATACCAATGAATATATCGCCAATCAGCAAGCGCAAAGTGTGGGCGATCTACTCAAAAAAGATCCTACTGTTCGTGTGGCAAGAGGTTTCGGTAACTTTCAAGAAGCATATTTTATGCGTGGGTTTGTGACCACCTCAGACGACACGATGTTTAATGGTCTATACGGCATACTACCTAGACAATATATCGCAACTGAATTGTTCGAGCGCGTCGAGGTCCAGCGCGGTGCCTCAGCGATGTTAAATGGCGCAGCACCGAGTGGTGGTAACGCAGGCGGTACAATCAACCTGTTACCCAAACGAGCGGATAATGAGCCACTACGTCAGCTAACGCTTGGTTATGGTCAAGGCGACCAAGGTAAGGTCGCAGTAGATGTCAGTGATCGCTTCGGTAGCGATGATGCGATTGGCGTTCGTTTTAATGCTGCTTATCAAGATGGTGACAGCGCTATCGACGATGAGTCATCGACCTTGGGTTTGGCTGCCCTTGGTTTGGAATATAGAGGGGATCAGTATCGTCTATCGGCTGACTTGGGCTGGCAAGACAACAAACTATCAGAGACTCGTCCTAGTGTGACGCTTGCCGGTGTCTCTCATGTACCAAAAGCACCAGACGGCTCAAAAAACTGGGCGCAGCCTTGGAGTTATTCAAACGAAGAGGATGTCTTTGGTACGATTCGCGGAGAATATGATTTTAACGACAGCATTACTGGTTATGGCGCCTACGGTATCAGACATGGTGATGAGGACAACTCGTTAGCCAACCTCACAGTATCTGACGCAGATGGCACTGGCTCAACCTACCGCTTTGACAATGTTCGAGAAGATAAAGTACAAAGTGCTGAGCTTGGTCTGCGTGGTCAATGGCAAACAGGTAAGATTGATCACAACTGGGTACTAGCTGCCGATCTTTATGATCAAGAGGAAAAAGGCGCTTACGCTTTTGACTTTGGCAATCAACTCGCGACCAATTTGTACCGCCCGACAGATTATGACAATGCATGGTCAGATACCGCTTTCTTTGGCGGAAGTTTTGATGACCCTAAGCGAACGAGTGAAACTCAATTACAGAGTTTTGCGCTTGCAGACACGTTCTCACTGTTCAACGATAAGCTAAAAACTACGGTAGGCGTTCGTCATCAGAATATCAAAACGACCAGCTATGACTATAACACCCAAGCCAAAACAGCTAGCTATGATGAAAGCGCATGGACACCAAGCGTCGGTATCGTTTATCAGCCAACGATGGACTGGTCTGTATATGGTAATTATATCGAAAGTCTTGCCAAAGGTGCCGCTGCGCCATTGGTTGATAATTCTGGCAATGCCATAACCAATGCAGGACAAAACCTAGACCCCTATGTAAGCAAACAAACTGAGCTGGGTGTGAAATACGATAACGGTATGATTGGCAGTAGTCTCGCTGTTTTCCATACTGATGAACCACGAGCTTATATCGATGACAATAATACCTTTACCGCGACTGGCGAGAACCGCCATCAAGGTGCTGAGCTAACTGTCTTTGGTAGCCCAAGCGAAAACATGCGCCTCAATGCTGGGGTTACCTATTTAAGTGCTAAGCAAAAAGATACTGGCGATAGTGCATTAGATGGCAATAGCGTCATTGGCCTGCCCACATTACAGAGTAACGTCAACCTAGAGTATGATTTGGCCGCCGTTGAAGGATTAACTTTAACGGGCGATGTTATCCATACAGGTGCGCGTTATGCCGATGCCGCCAATACCTTAAAAGTTGATGGCTATACTACCCTAGATTTAGGTGCTCGCTATCGCACTATGCTGGCAGGGCAAGACGTTACTCTAAAAGGTATGGTGACCAATGTCACAGGTGAAGACTACTGGCAGTCTGTAGGTGGTTTACCAGGCTATGGCTATTTAAATGCGGGTGAACCAACGGCCTTAAAAGTATCAGCAACGTTCGACTTTTAAGATTTACTAGTAGGCTTTATTAGGTTCTATAAAAGGGATTAGGCGCGACCTACTCCCTTTTCTGCTATCAAAAATTTATTTTATTACTGAGTTACTATGTCTTCTCGTACCAAAGCGTCTTCTCATACCACAGCGTCCTCTCGTACGACCGCTTCTTTATATCATATGATTTGGGCGAATTATCGTCTGCCTTTTCTCAAAGTCATTCTGCTAAATCTGGTCAATGCTGCTGTCAGTGTCGGTATTATTGCCTATATCAATCATACTTTTATCAGTCAGCCAGTATTTGATACTTTATCTTGGCTCAGCTTGGGGCAGTTTTCACTGCTGGTGTTGTTACTGCTAGTGACGACATTTTTGTCGCAATATGCATTGACGCGATTGGGGCATCGATTTGTCTATGAGCTTAGAACCAAACTGGTCAAACAAATCATCGATACTCCCGTTCCTCAGATAGACCATTTGGGTAGTGCACGCTTACTTGCCAGCTTATCCTCAGACATTCAATCGATTACCGTTGCTTTTGTCCGTATGCCAGAGCTGGTACAGGGTATTATTTTGTCTGTTGGCGTTGGGCTATATTTGGGCTGGTTATCGTTGCCATTATTGTTTATTGTCATGTTTTGGATTGTGATGACGATTTGGATCAGTACCATATTGGTCAAGCATGTCTATACGCATTTGACCGAGTTGAGAGAGATTAATGACGCGTTATATCAGGATTATCAATCGATAATAGAAGGTCGCAAAGAGCTAGCACTTAACCAACACCGAGCAGAAAAACTGTATACAGATGACTTCTTGGCTCATGCCAAATCGTACGAGAAGACCGTAACCAAGTCTGATACTTTTCATTTATCAGCGGTAAACTGGTCCAATATTATGATGTTCGCATCGATTGGTATCGTGTTTGCAGTGGCTAATTATCTTGATATACCAATGGGGGTTGCTACTACTTTTTCTTTGACGATTTTGTTTATGCAGTCGCCGCTCCTACATGCGGTTGGCGCTTACCCAACATTGCAGACCGCTCAAGTTGCGCTAGAAAAGATACAGTCTTTAGAATTGGCCGAGCATCAGCCGAGCTTTGCGACAGACACGGTTGCACAGGACTGGCAGTCCATAACTTTGAATAATATCAATTATCGCTATGTAGGCAGTAGTAGTCATGCAACAGACACAGCAGTTAATGATAATGCTCAAAATAGCGATAACAGTGCTAACAATCAAAACCCTAGCAATAATATCTTAAAGTCCGTCAATTTAACCTTGCAACGAGGTGACGTGGTTTTCTTAATCGGTGCGAATGGTAGCGGTAAATCAACTCTTGCCAAAATCATTACTGGTATCTTTACTCCTACTACAGGAACGGTACAAGTCGATGGACAACGCGTTAATTCAGAGAACAATGCCGATTTTAGACAGCTGTTTTCTGCGATTTTTAGCGACCAGCATCTATTTAAGCAACTGATTGGAATTCAAGGCCATGAGCCTGATGCGGCCCTAGTGTCTGACTGGCTGCATAAGCTCAATTTACAAGAAAAAGTAAGTGTGTCTGACCATAAACTCTCTACAGATAAGTTGTCGCAAGGTCAGCGCAAACGCTTGGCTATGCTAATCGCCGTCGCCGAACAAAAGGACATATTACTGCTCGATGAGTGGGCAGCCGACCAAGACCCTGCTTTTCGCCGCGTGTTTTACCAAACGCTCATCCCTGAGCTAAAAGCCATGGGTAAGACACTGTTTATCATCAGTCATGATGACGGTTATTTTGAGCATGCTGATCGATTATTACTGATGAAAGAAGGCCGTCTCATTGAGCTAAATGCCGAAGAGCGACAGCGTGCCAGTAAAGATGCCATTGCTATGCTCAAGTAAGCAATGCTTTAACTACTAGCATGGACCGAGCTATTTCAATCCCATAAAACGTTTGATCAACTTTAAGCTAAGTAGCAGTTAATCTGAGTAGTTTTTGAAATAATCCGCTTTTAAAATCAGCAATTTTTAAGCAAAAAAAGGAGCGCCTTACTATAAGGCGCTCTTTTACTATATAAGGAACAGCTGTATTCTGCTATGCGCTTATTTTAACCATTTCTGCAAAAACCCAACTCGAGAAATCACTAAAAAGTCCAATAACGCAATAATCACAATCGCAATAATGGCAGTTGGGAATATGATAGCCACTGCCAATAAAGGAATAGCGAGCGGCCACCAAACGGTAAAACGCTGCCCACGCGCTGGCGGGTTGAGGCCGCGATACTCACTAACATGACGCGGGCGACGCTGCCACCACATGACATAGCCACTCACACACATGGCAATCACCGATAGACAAAACAGCACATTGGCCAGTAAGCTCCACCAGCCGAGCGTGCCCATATGCAGTGCGAGACCTGCCGCCATAAACTTACCAAAAGCATTGTAATCATCATAGCGTATATCCGCCAAGATATTGCCCGAATAGCGGTCGATATGTACCGTGCGATCAGCCGTTGGGCTCTTCATATCGTAGCTCATGGAGTCTTGGCTAATCGTCCAGACGCCAGTACTGCCTTGGGGCAGATTTAATTGATAACGCCCGTTAAACCCAATTTCACGAGCGTAGCGATCCACTGTATCAATCATAATCGGGATATTAGCAGCGATACCATCTTTACCCATGGTCGTGCCTGACACAGGCATCGGCGTCAGCTCAAGCACCCAGGGAACTTCTTTGGTGTCGCTTGAGTTTAGGGCACTGCCATGCGTGGGTGCTTCAGTATGCGCTTCAGACGCTGCCGCACCATGTACATGCGGCGCTGGTGTAGACTCTTGCATGGCAGCATGTTGACTGTGGTCAATCGATACGGGGACAGGTGCAACGCCCCACTTACCCGCAGGGAACTGGCTCCATGCCTGCACTACTCTCTCACCCCACACACCTGCCCATGCCATACCTGATATACAGAAAAACAGTAGCAGCACAGATATCCAGCTACCTAATGTCGCATGAATCGTACGGATAAAAGAGCGTTTTTTCTTATTGGTTACCCTTTCATTAGGTATCAACATCGCTTTGACTGATTTACGTTTTTGCCACCACAGATACCAACCAGACAAAATCATCAAAATAATCAATGATGCCGCCGTTTCTAACAAATAATCACCAACTTTACCAATCAGCAAATCACTGTGAATATCGTTAAACGTACTATAAAGGCCGCTACTGGTAGGCACACTTTGGACGATATCAGCCGTATAAGGGTTTACTGCCACCATATTGCTTTGGTCGTCTGATTTTATCTGAAACAAAGCCACTGTATCGGTATCACGAGGAGCGATATATTTAACCAGTGTGCTATCAGGCAAGGTGCTCAGCGCGTTCTTTGCTTGAGTAGAGACAGGTGATTGAACTGTAGACTCTGGCACGATAACCGTTAAGCGGTCGTTGTCACGTCCTACTGAGTTGGACATAAACAGCATACCGAGCGCCGTTATCGCTAAGACAATTAAAAAGGGAGCAACAAAAATACCTGTATAAAAATGCCAACGCCACACTGTGAAATAGCGTTGGTTGTTGGTGGATTGGTTGGAGGGTGTGTCCATAAATGTGACCTTAAACAATCTTTGGTTGCTCAATGAACAACGTAAACCTATCGATAATAATGGTATATCTGCTTGCAAGACCAATCTTAAAGAATCTCAAAGCGAGCTAGAATAAAGCCGTACAGTGACGGCAATACAGCGATGTAAAAACTCTACTGTAAATAATTGTATTCAGAATGCTGCTGCATAATACGAGAAAAGTCTGACAAAAACCATCGTTTAAAATACATCGCTCAAAACAGTAAGTCTGTGTGACTCTATTCGCAATACTCTATCTTTAGCCTCTTATTAATAGTGCAAATACTTCTCAAAACTGTCTCGTTGTAATTTTTTAATGATAATAATTATCATTAGTGTTATTATTAGCGTCGTTATAAATTTGCTTTAACTGTCGCAAATAATATTTAATCATTTTAGTCCAAGAGGAAATCTGATGCGGTCTCATCTAACCACTAACGTCATTCGCAAAAAATATCTCACCACAGCAGTACAAATTGGCCTGATCATGGGTATGAGTCACGCCGCTTACGCTGTAGAGACGACAAACAATACTGAAAACGATGAGGCTGCTACACCATCAGCTACCTTAGATGCTATTACCGTCTACTCAGATGGCTATCGTAGTACTGGCACCAAAACTGCATTGGATCCAAACGATGCGCCAATGAGTTATACTAGAATCGATCAAGACCTGTTGCAAAAGCGTCAGGCAGATAGTGTCAATGCTGCATTACGTTATGAGCCAGGCGTAAGCTCTGAGAGCCGCGGTACGGTATCTGTTTTTGATGAGTACAATATCCGCGGATTTAAAACCTACTCAAACTTTTATGACGGACTAAGACTGCCCTACGATGGCGCTTGGAATCTGATGCCACAAGTCGATGTCTATGCGACTGAAGCGGTAGAAGTCGTGAAAGGTCCTGCTTCATCCCTCTATGGCTATGCAGCACCCGGTGGTATGGTGAACCAAATAGCCAAAGCCCCTAAAAGCACTCAAGAGAACGAAGTACAGCTACGATTCGGCAATCAAAACCTAAAAGAAGTGGCCGTCGATAGTACAGGGCCTATCACAGACACCTTAAACTATCGCCTAGTCGCGCTAAAACGCCAAAAAGATGGTCAAATGCAAACCACAGAAGAAGAGCGATTGCTGATTAATCCATCCCTTGAATGGCAGGCAACTGATGATGTCTCGGTACTTGCCAATCTGTTTTATCAAGATGATCCAGAGATGGTACCATCTACCCCATTGCCTGCTGTCGGCACTGTCTACAAGGCAAGCTATGGCAAGCTCGGCAGTGATGCCTATGCAGGCGATGAATGGAATAAATTTAGTAAAGAAGTATTTATGCCAAGTGTTACTGTGAACTGGGATATCAATGACCAGTTAACTTTTAAACATATTACGCGCTATACCGATGCCGAGGCGCAGCAACGCAATATGTATAACCGTGGGTTTCTTGATGATAGTGACGAAATTTTGAAACGTAGCGCTTATACCACTGATGAGAGCATGAATAACTGGACCACAGATAACCAACTGGCCTATAAGTTTGATACTGCAAACACTTCTCATAACTTATTATTTGGTGTTGAATACCAAGATACTGATAGCACTGTTACTTATCAAGATACACTCCAAAGCGAAGACTTACCTATTGACCTATCTAGACCTAGTTTTTCTCAAATTAGCACTGATACGCTATCACTAGACACCTATTATCAGAAAGATGATATCGAGCAAAGTCAACTTGGTGTTTATGTACAAGATGAAATGAAATGGAAAGATTTAACACTAGTGGCAGGCTTACGCCATGATGATTTTGAAAGTACTAATGAGCAATATTCAATTTATCTAGGTGCACCAGGCTCTAAAACTATTATTAATGATGCGTCAGAAACCAGCGGACGTCTTGCTGCCATTTATGATTTTGACAATGGTTTATCACCGTTTGCTAGTTACTCAGAGTCTTTTCAGCCCGTTGTTGGTAGCAACTTTATTACTAATGAACCTTTTGAACCAAGCACTGCTGATCAGCTCGAAGCTGGCTTCAAATATCTGTCTCCAGACCGTGCAACTCAAGGAACACTTTCCATATTTGATATCACACAGAAAAATGTCATAGTAACCAACCCCGCTAATTCTCAACAAAAAATTCAAACTGGTGAAATTGAATCAAAAGGCTTTGAGATATCAGGCAGTCGCATGCTCAATGACTGGGTAGATCTCGCGGCAAGCTACAGCTATACCGATGCTGAGATCACAGAAGATGAGTTCAACCCTGATGTAGTCGGTAATACCCCTGCCCAAACTGCCAAACACAAAGCCACGCTATGGGCAGACTATTATGCCACAGACAAACTCACTCTAAATGCTGGCATTCGCTACGAAGATGGTATGCAGATTGATAAACAAAACTCAGATGACTTACCAAGTGTGACGCTAGTAGATGTTGGCGGCAGCTATCAGATCAACCCTATGCTGGCGGTGGGTGCGAGTATCAACAATCTGTTCGATAAGACCTATGTTGGTGCTTGTTACGACATCAATAACTGCTGGATGGGCCCTGAACGTCAAATGTCAGTCAGCCTAAAAGCCAATTTTTAATCAAATTTACAAGCAGCGGGTTGGTTCTATTAGTAAGCTAACCCCTAACCCGCTGTTAGAAGGAAAGCACAATATGGCAAAACCTACTCCAAGAGTACTAGAAGTTATTGGCACTAAATACATTACGCCAAATATGTGCCGTGTCACGCTTGGCGGTGCTGGCATGGTTGATTTCCCTATCGATCAAGAAAGTGCTTATATCAAACTGATATTCCCTCAAGATGCAGGTAGCCGCCCACTGATGCGTACTTATACGGTGAGCGTGCAACGTGAAGACGCAATAGATATTGATTTTGCTTTACATGAGACGGAAGGACCTGCATCGGCATGGGCACGAAATACGCAAATCGGTGATCAGATTCTAATAGGTGGTCCAGGGCCAAAAAAACTCATTAATAATGAAGCAGATTGGTTTTTATTAGTCGGCGATATGACCGCTCTACCAGCGATTACGGTCAACTTAGCCCAGTTGCCTACTGAGGCTCGTGGTTACGCAGTACTTGAAGTGACGACTGAAGCAGATCGTCAGACGCTCAAAAAACCAGAGAACGTCGAGATACATTGGGTGATTAACGCGCATCCAAATGCAGACGATAGCCCTTTACTGGACTGTGTTAAATCATTGAACTGGCTTGATGGTCAACCTGCTGTTTGGGCAGCTTGTGAGTTCCATAGTATGCGTGCACTGCGCCAGTACTTCAAAGTTGAGCGCGCGGTACCAAAGACGCATTTATATGTTTCTAGCTACTGGAAAGTCGATAGCACAGAGGATCAGCATAAAATCGTCAAAAGTCAGGATGCACAAACGGAAGATCAGTAATTACGTATTTCGAAACAAAAAAGGAGGGGCTAATATTAGCCCCTCCTTTTTTTATCAATCATTACCTATCACGTCTCGACCACTCTCCCTTCTTTCACTTTACTAATCGTCAGCCCCGTGAACCCGAATAGCAATGTCAGCAGTAATGACAAATAACAGAAGAACGCATATGGCAAGTAATCCAATACTGGCACCCCTAACGCCTGACTGATAAATACCCCGCATACACTCCAAGGCACCAATGGATTAATCACCGTTCCTGCATCCTCAATCGTCCGAGACAAATTCTTAGGATGTAGATGTAAGCGCTCAAACGTCGACCGAAATGCCGTACCTGATAAGAGAATACTCAAATACTGCTCACCGATTAGCACGTTAATGCTTAGTGCCGACATCGCTGCCGCAAATATCGCTCGCCCTGATGTCGTCAATGTATCCTTAATACCAGATAGCAGTGCTGGCAGAATACCCAGTGCCGTTAATAGACCACCTAAGCTTAAGGCTAGTATCACAATCGCCTGAGTAAAGAACATACTCTGTACACCGCCACGCGACAGCATACCACCTACCTCACCCAGCTCTAATGATTCAGCAGGGGCATAGCCTGCAAACAGATAACCGCCCAGTTGACCAAAGCTTGGTGAACTATGGATATAAGTAATGATCAGTGCCGCGGCAATCGTACAGATAATCGTATAAATCGCATTGACCCGAAACAGTGCCAATCCAACCAATATTACAAAAGGTAATACTGAATACCCATGTACCAAACCACTGTCTATGAGCTGACCTTGCAATATCGTCACTTGACTCAGATCAGCACTGGTCGTCTGTCCTGAGAACATCCAGAACAAAATCACTGTCAATATCCATGCAGGTACGGTCGTATACATCATATTGCGAATGTGCTCAAACAGATCGATACCAACTACTGAAGACGCAATAGTACAAGTATCAGACAATGGAGACATCTTATCGCCAAAGAACGCGCCTGATACTACCGCCCCTGCTGCTATTGCCACATTGGCATCAAACGCATTACTCATACCAATAAACGCCACGCCAAGCGTTGCTGCAGTCGTCAAACTACTACCTAGAGCAATACCGATAATAGAGGTCAAGATAAAGGCAGAGATATAGTAATATTCAGGTGAGATCAGCTGAAAACCTACATACATGAGTGTAGGAATCGCACCCGACATCATCAAAGCCGCAACCATCAGTCCGATAAAGAAGAACAAATAGATGGCACCAATACCGCGCATGACACCTGAGGCCATTTGTGCTTGCATGTCATCAAAGCTGAGTCCTTTGTACATACCAATAGCCAGTAGTACACAGATGGCCAAGATAAGAGACAGATGAGGCACCCAGCCAAAGCCGATCATGGTGATGCCCATGATACCGATGACAATGGCGGATATGATAAAGGCGAGCTTGGCACTGATTAATGTAAGCGGTTTTGGTGGCATGACACATCCTTAAAATGCCAGTAAATACTGGCACTAAATTGGGTTTGATTTTAATTTTAATGGTAGGGGTATGATTAAATTGATTTGCTAATGAGGAAACCTATTACTTATCGATTAAGTCATCGGTCTTAGCTGCCATGACAAAATCATTGCGATGCAAACCCTTGATACTATGCGACCACCAAGTGACCGTAGCCTTACCCCACTCTACCAATATACCCGGATGATGCCCTTCTGCTTCAGCGATGTCTGCCAGTTGATTGGCAAATGCCATTGCTGAGACGAAGTTTTTAAATTTATACTGACGCTGCAATTGCTGAATACCATCCACCTCAATTAGTGACCAATCAGGAATTTGCGGTAATAATTCTTTTGCTTCGGCTTCATCAACTTTCGGTGCGCCAATGCGGCAAGCTTCGCAGCTGTTTTGTGATAGTGCTGTCATAATAAAATCCTTTTATAGTGGCTGTTTTCGATGTCAGTTTTTAATGGTTGTTTTGATAGCTACTTTCTAATACTCGTACGTTCATGTTGATATAGCTTTGCTGCTATCTCAATATTCCGTACTGAAGTGATGGTTTTCAGGTTTAATTTTAAATTGATATCTTTAACGAGTTTTTTCTGGATAGGTCGGCTCAAATAGTCCAAGCGACATAGCTTTTTTGACCGCACTCATAATGTCACTATTGACGATATCAAATAAGGTATCTAATTCATCAATGACATAGTAAATAGGCTGTATCTGATCAATACGATAAGGCGTACGCAACACATCGAGCAAATCAAACGCTCGGTGTTCTGGTTGAGATTGCGGCTTATTTTGAGCGATTGAAAGCTCTTGCGGCGTCCGATCAAGTGCGTAGATCGTTTCAGAAGGTGAGCTTAATATACCGCCACCATAGATTCTACGATTTTCTATGCGACTGCCAACCAAGCCAAACTCAATGGTAAACCAATACAATCGTGCTAAAAACCAGCGCTCCTCTTTCGTTGCACTCAAACCAAGCTTGCCATACGTCTCATTAAACGTCGCAAACGCAGGATGGGTCAATAGCGGACAATGCCCAACGATTTCATGAAAAATATCAGGCTCTTCAATATAGTCCATGTCATCAAATCGACGAATAAACGTCGCCACAGGAAAGGACTTATTGGCCAGTAATTTGAAAAATTTACCAAAGCTAATTAATGCAGGCACAGCAGCAGTTTGCCAACCTGTCGTCGCTTGCAATACCTCATCGATATCGTGCAACTGCGGGATATGCGTCGTCGGCAAGTTTAACTTAGTCAAACCCTCTAGATATGCAGTACACGCACGATTGGGCGTTTGTTCCGCTTGACGTGCCAGCAGCGCTTGCCACATCGCATGCTCATCATCACTATAGTGAATACGACCATGGTTATCGGGCTGGTGTGAGATATAGGGCTGTTTTTTATTTGTTGCGTTAGAATGACTGGACGCATTGTCGCTTTGCTTATTAGTCGCAACGCTATTGGTACCGATGGCAGTATTAAGAGAATCTATCTGTGATAGGCGTTCCATGCCTGTATTCCTTTTATCGCAATGAGAGCATTACCTTTGCAATATGCTTTTAGGTAATGCACTTATTAAGGACAACACAAACTCCCTTTGTCTTGTCCATTGATTAAATGTGGTCTAAGCGTTAGGTAGCTTTATAGCGTTTCAGTCTCTGGCTGACCGACTGTGCCGCGACGTACTTGGTCGCGCTCTATCGACTCAAACAACGCTTTAAAGTTACCTTCACCAAAGCCATCGGCATAATCGCCTTTACGCTGAATAAACTCAAAGAAAACTGGGCTACCCAAAATAGTTTCAGAGAAAATCTGTAGTAGCAGACGCGGTGCACCGCCTTCTGTTGTGCCGTCTAACAAGATACCGCGCGTTTGCAAGTCAGCAACATTTTCACCATGGTTCGGTAAACGCTCGCTCAGCATTTCATAATAAGCGGCATTTGGTGCGGTCATCAGCGGAATACCAGCTGCTTTTAGCTTATCAATACTGGCAAACAAGTCATCACTGGCTAAAGCAATATGCTGAATACCTTCGCCATTGAAGTGCATTAAGTACTCTTCGATTTGGCCACCGCCCTGCTTGGCTTCTTCATTCAGTGGAATACGGATTTTTCCATCCGGTGCTGTCATGGCTTTACTGGTTAGTCCCGTGTACTCACCTTTGATATCAAAGTAGCGAATCTCGCGGAAATTAAAGATACGCTCATAGAATTTTGCCCAGTATGCCATGCGCCCACGATAGACGTTGTGCGTTAGATGGTCGATAACTTTGAAGCCATAGCCGACAGGGTTTCTGTCGATATCTGCAAAGAACTCAAAGTCGACATCATAGATAGATTCGCCGTCTTTATAACGGTCAATCAAATAGATTAATGATCCGCCAATGCCTTTGATAGCAGGCAATCTAAGCTCCATCACCCCAGTTGGCACATCTACTGGCTGCGCACCCATTTCCACCGCACGCTCATATGCTTTTTTGGCATCTTTTACCCGAAAGCCCATGCTACAAGCACCAGCGCCGTGTTCTTCAACGAAGTAACTGGCTTGGCTTTTTGGCTCGCGATTTAGGATAAGGTTGATATCACCTTGGCGATATAGCGCAACGTCTTTCGAGCGATGATTGGCGACATGGGCAAAACCAAGCTGCTTAAACAATGCGTCGACTGCATCAGGCTGCGGAGAAGCAAACTCGACAAAATCAAATCCATTTAGTCCCATTGGGTTGTCAAATAAATCTGCCATTGTAATTATCCTTAATTTCAATTGGTAATAGAAAATCGATGAGTGGTAAAAGTCGATTATTAGTAAAAATCTATAAAACGATTAATAATCAATCTTTATTGTTGACGTTGTATTTATATTAGATTAGCTTTATTTATAAGACTAATTGTTTTTTATGATTTATTTATTAGGTTTACTTATGAATATCAGCATTCGCCAATTGACCGCATTTATCAAAGTCGCTGACAACGGCAGTTTTACTCGTGCCAGCGAACAGATGTATTTGACCCAATCTGCCGTCAGTGGATTGATTAAGGAATTAGAGACTGGCCTAGGTATCGTGTTGTTTGATCGCACCACTCGCCAGTTATCTTTGTCAGCAGTCGGACGGCATCTACTACCGCAAGCGCGGCGTATCTTGAATGAGATGCAGCTGTTTGAAAATGAAGCGAGTAGCTTGACCAGCTTAGCCCAAGGTCAAGTACGCTTGGCGGTATCACAGTTTGCAGCGTCTTCCCTACCTGCTGTCATCGCTCAATTTGCCAAAGAATATCCAAATATCGGCGTCTCACTATTGGACTGCTCAGCCGAAAATTTACTTAAGCATATTCAAGATATCGAAGTCGATTTAGGCGTTGGCACCGAGCTTGGTTTTATAGAAACTGATGATGACATCAGGGCTGACTTGTTATATCAGCTACCATTTTGCGTGGTTATGCCAGATAATCATGCACTGACACAAAGAGACGAAATTACTTGGCAAGATTTATTAGAAACGCCGCTGATTACCTTACAAGGTCCGTTCCTAGATCAAGTAACCGCAGAGCTCGACGACTCTATCTCCGCTCACGTTCAACAAGCTCGATACAAGGTGAATTTTATGTCCACCGCGCTTGAGATGACACGCCAAGGCTTTGGTATCACGCTGTGTCTGCCTTATATGCCTGAAGTTATTGATTGGGTCAGCGCCAATGGTCTGCTGATGCGACCACTCACTCAACCAGTCAAAATGCGGCAATTTTTTATTTATCAACGTGCTTCACGGGCGCTCTCTCCGGCGACAATTGCTTTTAAGCAGTTTTTGCAAACGTATTTTTCGACTCATTATAACGACCTACATCACTCTGAATCATCGTCTAGCGAATGACGTATAGCATGTCAAATGCGCTTGATAGACGGATAAACAATCTATTTGGCTATTTATTTTATTAATTGCCTCATATAACCCACTCTCGTGTTGAGTTCAGCCGCAATTTGCTCTATGATTTTCGGCTGCTCGATTTATATTTTTATAAGGAAATGGCATGTTTGAACGTATCGATTATTACGCTGGTGATCCAATCTTAGGTCTTATGGAAAAATACTCAGCAGATAGCAATCCTAACAAGGTCAATTTAGGTATTGGTATTTATTATGATGAGAATGGCGTATTGCCTGTACTCGACTGTGTAAAAACAGCCGAAGAGCGTATTGCTGATCCTATCGCCCCGCGTCCATACCTACCAATGGCAGGTCTGCCAGGCCACCGTAAAGGCTGTCAGGAATTACTGTTTGGTAAAGACGCTCAGATTTTAAAAGACGGCTTGGTCGCGACCATCGCTACAATCGGTGGTTCTGGCGCGCTAAAAGTCGGTGCTGAGTTTATCCATGACTGGTTCCCACAAGCCAAATGCTATGTGAGTGATCCGACATGGGGCAACCATATCGCTATCTTTGAAGGCTCTGATGTAGAAGTCGGTAAATACCCGTACTACGACAAAGCCAACAGCAGCATCAAATTTGATGAAATGATTGCGTTTTTTGAAACATTGAACAAAAACGACGTCATTTTGCTACACCCATGCTGTCATAACCCAACCGGTATGGATTTGACCCAAGCGCAATGGGATACCGTACTCAACGTCGTGAAGGCACGTGAGCTGATTCCATTCATGGACATCGCTTATCAAGGGTTTGGCGAAAACATGGACAGCGACGCTTACGCTATTCGTAAAGCCGTTGAGATGGGCCTCCCATTGTTTGTTAGCAACTCATTCTCTAAAAACTTATCGCTATACGGCGAGCGCGTCGGCGGCCTATCAGTCGTCTGCCCAACCGTAGACGAAACCGAGCGCGTATTCGGTCAGCTAAACGCAACCGTACGCCGTATTTACTCAAGCCCGCCATCACATGGTGGACGTGTGGTCGATATCGTCATGAACGATGAAGCACTACATGAGCAATGGGTTGGCGAAGTTTATGCGATGCGCGACCGTATCAAAGCCATGCGCCTAAAGCTAAAATCGGTATTAGAAGCTAAAATCCCTAACCGTAACTTTGACTACATCACTCGTCAAAACGGTATGTTTAGCTTTACTGGCTTGACGCCTGAGCAAGTCGAGCGCCTACAGACCGAGTTTGGTATCTATATGGTCTCTAATTCACGTATGTGTGTGGCTGGCCTAAATACCAGCAACATCGACTATGTGGCCAATGCCATGGCAGACGTCTTAAAAGATTAATTAGTCCAAGTTACTTAACATATTACTCAATATGTAACTTTATAAAAAATAAACGCGGATAAGAAAGGCTGAGCGATTGCTCGGCCTTTTTTTGTGTCTAGCATTTAATCAAAATTATTTCGTCAAAATTATTTTATTAAAATCATCTAGTCAGAACCGTTTAGCTAAAACCCTTTAGTCAAAACAACGACAACCACTTTTCAAAGCAGCCTTTTCACAAAAGACATTGCACAAAAAACTTGCAATCCATATATCAATAAATTACATTATACGTAAGTAATTAATTATAACGTAATTCATAATGTATATTAGCAAGGAGCAAATCATGTCAACGACTGACAGCACCCTCACCTCTTTTATCGATATCGCTGCTGACTCTGACTTTTCTATTCACAACCTTCCTTATGGCATCTTTAGCGAGACCAAAGACGCTGCTGGTGATAGCAAGCGCCGTGCAGGCGTTGCCATCGGTGAGCATGTACTGGATCTATCTGTACTCGAAGCCGAAGGATTATTAAGTTTGAACGGTGGTCCGTATTTTGACCAGTCCACTCTAAATGCTTTTATTGATTCTGGTCGAGACAATTGGACGCAAGCACGTACGACGATTCAGACACTGCTGTCTAGCGACAATGACACCCTACGTGACAATGCAGACTTACAGAACAAAGTCCTGTTTAAGCAAGCAGACGTCACCATGCATTTGCCAGTGCAAGTACCGGGCTTTACCGATTTTTACTCATCGAAAGAGCACGCGACCAACGTCGGCACCATGTTCCGCGATCCAAATAACGCCCTACTGCCTAACTGGACTGAAATGCCAGTTGGATATAACGGACGTGCCAGCACTGTCATCGTTAGCGGGACGGATATCATACGCCCATCCGGCCAGCTAAAGCCTAGCCCTGACGACCGCCCTATTTTCTCTGCCTGTAAGCGTCTTGATTTTGAGTTAGAGACCGCATTTGTCGTTGGTAAAGGCAATCATATCGGTCAACCAATTGCGGTGGATGAAGCCTCTGATTATATCTTTGGCATGGTGCTGCTCAACGACTGGTCAGCCCGAGATATCCAAAAGTGGGAATATGTGCCATTAGGTCCATTCAATGCCAAAACCTTTGCGTCTGAGGTTTCCCCTTGGATTGTCACCATGGATGCATTAGCCCCGTTCAAAACAGCTTGTCCAACACAAGAACCTAAGCCACTTGCTTATCTGAACGAAAAAGCGAGCGATAACAGCTTTAATATCCACCTGTCAGTTGAATTACTGCCTGAAAATGCGGAAACAGCGACAGTCATTTGCGAGACCAACTTCAAATACATGTACTGGTCAATGGCACAGCAGCTTACCCACCACACCATCACTGGCTGCAAAGTTGAAGTCGGTGACATGATGGGTTCAGGCACGATTTCAGGGCCAACACCTGACTCTTATGGCTCAATGCTAGAGATTGCTTGGAACGCTACCAAACCAGTCACGCTTGAAGGCGGTGAGACGCGCAGCTTCATCGAAGATGGTGACACGATCATCATGAAAGGCTATAGCGAAAAAGACGGCATCCGTGTTGGCTTTGGTGAAGTACGCGGTAAGGTATTACCAGCGCTTAGCTTTGATTTTGACAAGTAGCATTTAAGAAATAACATAGATAGAGAAATAGCAAAATAGGCGTGAAAATTCTCATGCAGGCTGATAGGAAGACAAACGCATTCACCTACTTATCGTTATGTGAATAAAGCCAAATGAATGACACGCCTTATCAAAAGGAGTTTGATATGAGCTTTCAAATTGAGAAAATCCATCATGTGGCTTACCGCTGCAAAGATGCAAAAGAAACCGTCGAATGGTATAAAAAAAATCTAAACATGGATTTTATCTTGGCATTCGCAGAAGACCATGTGCCTTCGACCAAAGCCTTTGACCCCTATATGCACGTCTTTTTGGACGCTGGTAATGGCAATGTCTTAGCGTTTTTCGAAGTACCCAACCAACCTGAGATGGGCTTTGATCCTAATACCCCAAGCTGGGTGCAGCATTTGGCGCTAAAGGTTAAGGACCGTGACGAATTAATAGTTGCCAAAGAGCATTTAGAAAATGCAGGCATCGATGTCATTGGCGTGACCAATCACGGCATCTTTCACTCGATTTACTTTTTTGATCCCAACGGTCATCGTCTCGAGCTGACCTATGATGATCCAACCTCAGAAGACAAAGTATCGATGATTACAGATGCCATCAAGCAAGACATGCTAGATGAGTGGTCTCGTACCAAGCGTGCTCCTGCACATACACAGTTTCTGCATAGTGATGAGCTGGCTGAAGCACGCGAAGTTGCTCCTGTCGGCGAGTAACTCTCCTGTCATTCTGTTTACTGCCTTTTTAAATGATCAGTTAATCATCGCTTTAATTATAAAAGTGCTAATTGACGACATACCCTAGGTATTAATGAATAGCGAACCCTATCTAACCATCATGAAAGGACTCTATGATGAAAATAAGAACCCCTCTAGGAATATTCTTAGCCGCCTCGATTGCGATGACTGGTTGCTCCAATAACGACCAAGCAGGAGGCGCGTCTACAGATGCAGGTGAAGTGACAACATTGCGGTTCTCGCATTTCATGACTGCCACTGACAATATAAACACCGAAGCGTTAGAGCCATGGGCAAAGAAAATTGAAGCAGATTCAAAAGGTCGCTTAAAGGTTGAGATATACCCTTCTGCGACGCTCAGCAAACCAGGTGCTACCTATGACGCTACAGCTAAAGGTAGCGTAGATATTGGTATGCAAGCGCAAGGATATACAGCAGGACGTTTTCCTTTGACTCAAATCGTAGAGTTGCCAGGCATCACAAATACTGCACAGCAGCAGAGCTGTATACTTCATAAACTATATGACGAGGGTGTCATTAAAGACGAGTACGAAGACACTCACTTGCTAGCGCTGATAGGCACTGGACAAGGTGCACTTCATACGGTTGATAAACCGATTCGCACGCCAGCTGATATGAAAGGTCTGCGTATTCGCCAACCTTCTGCGGTTGCTAGCCACATTATCGAAGCCACTGGTGCTGCACCTGTCGGCATGCCTGCCAGTGATACTTATACCTCTCTGCAGCGCGGTGTCATTGATGGGCTCAGCTTTACTTGGCAACCCATTCAAGCGTTTCGCCTTGATGAGCTGATCAATACGCACACCGATATTCCTTTTTATAACTCCACCTTTGTGATTAGCATGAACAAAGAGAAATATAACAGCTTGCCTGATGACCTCAAAAAAGTGATTGATGACAATTCTGGCGCAGAGCTGGCAGCACATATCTCTAAAGTATTTGACATCAGCAATGCCAAAGCGATGGCCGCCGCCAAAGCAAAAGGCGATATTATGATTGATATCCCTGATCCACTCAATGACCCAGATTGGAGAGGCCCATTAATGGAAGGCTCTCAGCATTACCTAGATGAAGTAAATGCAACTGGCCTAGACGCTGACAACGTATACGAAAAAGCAAAAGCGGCCAGTAGCGCCTGTATGGTCTAAAGGATACATATCAGATGACTATGGCGTGAATTGAAGGCACGCCCTAGCTTATAGCACCACATACTGGCTAGGCAATTTGATAACGCTGTGCTATCGCCAGTATTTGCTTAACCACATTATGTTGCTCACTCATAGGCAATTGCTCTGTTGTTCCAATGATAGTGATAGCATATTCTAGCGGTAAATCTTCACTATCAGTTTTGTCACTACTCGTGGATGGTTTAGCAGCACTATTGGCAAGCTGTGGCAATATAACAGGAATTGTAATGGCATTAATCCCCATAAGCATATCGCCCGTCACTGTCGCATAGCCTTGAGTACGAATTTTGGCCTGTAGCTGAGTAAAGTGCTGCCACTTCTCGGCCATATCTGCGGCGGTATTACTCGTATGCCATTCAGCTGTGACCAATGACTGAATGACGGCATCAGGTTGATAACTGGCAAATAACTGCCCTGTAGCCGATGTCGTCAGAGGCATACGTGAGCCAATGCGAGTAATGATACTAATCGGACTGTCTGGCTCAACGGACTGAATAATAATAGGGCCTTCACTAAACCATTTGGCAATTTGCACACCGCAATTTAAGGTGTCTTTGATTTCATTAGCCACTTGCGTGAGACGCGCCAAAAGATTGTTTTGGTTGAGTTCCGTATGTCCTAGTGATGCCAATGCATTGACTCTATCGCCAAGCCCATAGCGCCCATCATCAAGCTTACGCGCATAGTTTTTGCGGATGAGACTGACCAAGTAACGATGGGATTTTGCTGGGTGCATTTGCATGGCTTCAGCGATATCTTTTAGCATCATAGGCTCATTACGGTCGATCAGCACATCGAGTATCGACAGCCCAATCTCAAGCGACTGGACGCCACTTTGGTTTTTACTGGTGATAGAACTGTCTACAAGGGTTTTGTCTGCTGGCATGATTTGCTCGATTCTGGTGTGCTTGGTTATTTTTTAATTTTGCTTGTTAGTGGTTTGTTCAATAATGGCTTGCCCGATCAAATACCACTGAGATACAGACCTTACTTCATAATATTTATCTTGGGGCTGTAGTAGATAAGGATTAAATATCACACCATTTTCTCAAGGTTTTCAGCTGATTAGATGGTGAGCCATAGTTGAATCTAAACTCGCACTCTTTTAAAAACAAATGGAAGTTCTTCTTATTAATCCCATTATACTTTCTGAGTGTTCGTTTGGACTGATTCCAGAAGTTCTCAATGCCATTGATGTGATTGTTCTTACCGCAAATGAACTCTATAGAGTGATTGACTCTGAAATGTTTAAACTCGCTCACATCCAGTGCATTGTAACTTCGATAGCTATCCGTATAAACAAAGCTGTCAGGCTTGATTTTACGCTTAATAACAGGCATTAGGGTAGTCTGTTTGGTGTCTGCTACGACAATGGTATAAACCTTACCGTTTCGTTTTAGAATACCAAATACAGCGGTTTTACCAGCTGCCCCGCGACCTCTTTTGCCTTTGCGTACACCGCCAAAGTAACTTTCATCTAATTCGACCTCACCATCAAAAAGCTCATCAGCTTCTAATGAGAGATGGTAATCTATCACAAGTCTTATTTTATGATAAAAAAGTGCAGCAGTATTAGGCTGAATATCAAGCAAATCTGCGGCTGTTCTAGCAGTCACTTCAGCCGTAAAAAACTCTAACAGCCTTCGCTGTGCTTTTTTACTTAGTTTACAACGGGTTATCTTCATAAAAGTAGTCTAGCATAGTGCTTATCTACTACAGCCCCTTTATCTTTATAAAAACACAACTACATAAGGACATGAATCATGATGACACTTTATGGCTACTTTCGTAGTAGCACGTCTTACCGTACTCGTATCGCTATGAACCTAAAAGGCTTAGATTACGATGATATCACGATCAATCTGGCACAGGATGAACAGTTAGAGTCTGCCTTCAAAGCAATTAATCCACAAGGATTGGTGCCTGTCCTACAGACTGACGATTTATTATTATATCAAAGTCCAGCTATCTTGGAGTGGTTAGAAGAGGTCTACCCTGAGCACGCACTACTACCTAACGATGCTGCTGGGCGTATGCAAGTACGCGCACTGAGCGCCATGATTGGTTGCGACATCCATCCAATTAATAATCGCCGCATTTTACAGTACCTACGCAATGAGCTGTCAGTAAATGAGGAAGATGTGATTGCATGGTGCAATCGCTGGATCAGTGAAGGTTTTGCCGCTTTAGAAACACGTTTGGCGGCGGATAACAATCGCGGACAGTTCTGCTATGGTGATAGCCCTACTCTCGCAGATTGTTATTTGATTCCACAAGTCTCTTCTGCTCGCCGCTTTAAAGTAGATTTGAGCGCTTATCCCAATATCGTCGCCATTGATACTCATTGCCGTACACTAGAAGCATTTGCAGATGCGGATCCTATGATGCAGCCTGATGCGCCGAAACGTGATGCCTAATTTAAGACAGTTTTTATAGGATACTTATCTTTATAGAATATTTATTTTCTCGGCCAAATATTAAGTGACTTAGAATTAACACTTAATATTTGGTCGAGCTTTATTCTTCGCTATTCTTTACCCCTACCTATTTTTACAGCTTGATTTCTAGCTTTATCGCTAAATTTAGCCTCATTGATTATTATTTATTCAATTTTTACAATATAATTTTTAATATATTCATATTAACGGTTGTATGGTGGGCAGCTGTTGGTTATTCTTTATATAAGCATTTGTCATCGCTCAAATTTATACTTTATCAGTTGTAGAAAAAAGTACTGTTTTATTCATCACAATAAGGTTGAACAATATGAATGATATATCCTCAGCAGAAATAACCACCCTACCATCGGATGCAGCAAACAAGATTTATGCATCAGCAATCATGTTCAGAGATGAAACAGAAAGCGCTAGAAAAATTGCACCCGTGGTAGTCAATAAACTTTCAGAATTTGCATTATTTAGAATGGGGCTGCCTAAATCGTTAGGAGGATGGGCAGGCAACCCAATAGAGACGCTAAAAACTTATGAGACGTTGGCCAGTGCTGAGGCCTCCGTTGCTTGGATCGTTTGGAACAACCATTTGGCCTGTACATTCGGTCGATTTTTGGATGAATCCAGCATGAAAGAAGTATACAGCGACCCCTCTCATATTTATGCCAATTCCGCACGTCCTGAAGGCGTGGCCCAAACAGTAGATAATGGCTATATGGTATCAGGACAATGGACACTCGTCTCTGGATGCCAATTGGCTGACTGGTTTGTGCTACGTTGTCTCGTTATCTCCGAAGGCTCTCCTACGACTCTTGGCCCAGGTGCAAATTTAAAGCTATTTTTTATTCCCAAGAAAGATGTAAAAATCATTGATACATGGGACGTGGGCGGCCTAAATGGCACAGGTAGCCACGATATAGTTGTCAAAGACGCTTTTGTCAAAGAGGCTTATGCAGTTGACTTTGATAGTCCTGTGGCTGTCGATACTGCCTACAGTCGACTGCCTATTGGTTGTATCAATGCTGCTGGCTGTGCAGCTATGGCGCTAGGCGTATTAAAAGCCGCTATGGATGACTTGGTTGATATGTGCCTTGAGAGAGTAACGCCTGGTAAGAGTCCAGATCTACGCGACCGTGCAACGGTACAAGCTACCATTGCTAAGAGCAAAACCGTACTGGCATCAAAACGCGCCCAACTGCATCATAGTGTCGAGGTACTATGGGAAGAGGCGCAGCAGCAGAACACCTTTACTGATATACAGCTTGCAGATGTATGGGCAGCGTCTTGTGAAGGCGCAAGAGAAGCTCGTGACATGGTATCTGAAATTTACGCAGTCGCTGGCACAGCCTCCCTATATAAAAAGCACAAGATAGAAAGAGCACATAGAGACATTCATGCGATTTTGCAGCATGGCATTATTCAACCTCACTGGATGAATCAAGCAGGTATGGCCTATGTTGGACTGACACCGAATGGTGCAATGTTCAGAATATAGAAGCCCTGAATTAGAAATAATAAACGCCTGTAAGATACAACTTACAAGCGCTTATTTTGATTTATCGATATCATTGTTTCATTAACTATTCATCTTTAAACCATAAAAAAGCAAGACATCCAATGTCTTGCTTTTTTATAGTCTATCGATAACTACAGTTGAAAAGCTCTGTTAGTCAAAATGGAAGCCTGCACCAACTGCACCGCCTACGTTGCCTTGAGTATCTGCCGTACCATTTACCTTGATGACCCAGCGACCGTCATTAGATAACTTAGAGAAACCAATCGCTACAGCACTCTCTCCATTATAGGTACCAACACCGCCACCGATCAATGACTTACCTGCGATATAAGCCTGAGGCATTGCTGACATTGCCATTGCAGCTGAGATACCTGCATTTGCATCGTCTTCTACTTCGTCGATTTTGTAGCCAAGATCGCTCATATTGTTATTGAGTCGACTATCAAGCGCGCTAAGCTGACTATAATTGACGGCGTCTGTCGCTTCGACCCCATCGGCGACACCAGTCATACGTTGGTTACCAGCATATAGACCTTGAGACGTCATACTTGGCCCATCTTGTATACTGATACCCTCACTATTGATAACCGTTGTCCCAACTGTGACACTATCAACGCTGATATTACCGTTTAGATCAAATTTAATACTACTGCCATCTGCCGTGGTAGTAATGTTATTACCACCGGTGAAGCTTAGGACACTATCATCGCCAATTGGTTTGTTGATATTAGCACCACTGTCTGCACCAAAATTGAGTCCAGCATTTAGCTTGTCCGTATTGGTTTCGATATTCGTAGTATTGGTCGTGATATTGCTGGTATTCGTAGCAATATTTGTCGTATTGGTCGCGATATTGGTTGTATTAGTGGTAATGCTCTCTGTGTTAATTTGAACATTTTCACTAATTTCAATCGTGCCTTGTCTGATAGAAGCAATCGCACCATCGATATTGCTTTCACCCGTTCCACCAATGTCACTGTTGGTAAAAGTACCATCTTCGGCATTGTAAACAGTGTCACCACCGATAATACTGCTGATACCAGTTCCTTGGGCATAAAGCTGACCACCATTTATAGCGTCCTGACTTGTCGCCGAAACTTCCCCATTTTGAACGTTGGTAATTTTGGTATTAGCGGCATCAATACCACTTTTTGTGATGCTTGGGCCACCTGCAATGGTCAGTCCATTGTCATTCATAACCGTATCACCAGTGGTTACGCTATTCAAAGTAATATCTGGGTTCAGATCAAAGCTAATATCATTAGCGTTGGTAGGTATGGCTGCAGCTTGTAGTGATGGACTACCATTAAGAGCAGCGACATCACTCACTGATTTCCGAGATACCTTGATATTACCGTCTTTACTACTAAGGTCGACGGCATCTCCTTGTTTTACCATAGTAGCGATATCACCTTGAGCGGTGATGCCCCAACCTTGATCCAAGGCAATGGCGACATCTTTCAACTGCCCAACATTGACAGCATCCGTATTTAGCACACCTTCCCCAACGTTGCGAATGGTGTTGCCTCCATTATCTAGACCACGGCTACTCAATGAGACCTGCGAAACCATTCTATTCACGCCATTTCCAACGAAGGTAAAGCCTGCATCACTCATGATGCTATTGCCTATCTGTATACTGCCATCATCCCCGAGGTCTAACTGATTATTCAGTTTCACTTGGACGCCAGTCGCAGAAGCGACAGTAGTCAGATTGTTATCTCCTGTGACATTGATGGTATCGCCTAGCGAAAATTGCTGATCATTAGCACTATTGCCGTCACCAATTTTTATGCCTTTAGCAATTTCGTTATTGGTCTTAAACAGCTGACTACCGTTAACCGCATCTTTACTAGTAGCACTCAAAAAACCATCAGCAACATTAGTAATTTTGTTTTTGCCATTGTTCAGACCATTGTTAGTCAGTGCTACCTGGTTATTATCACCATTATATAAAGTAATACCTGCATTATTCACCTGAGTATTGCCAGTGGTAACACTGCCTGTATTACCAAGATTAATATCTTTATCCAATCTGATAGTCAAGGTATCAGTACCATTAGCAGTGACACTAATGTTTTTCGTTGCTGGATCAGCATTGATGGTATCGCCACCTTTGACAGTTAGCTTTTGACCAAGTTTACGGTTGACATCGGTACCACTGTCACCCCCAAAGTCTAGACCTTGGTTGATAGTAGAATTGGTTTGATTGAGCTGGTAGACATTGACGGCATCAGTATCGTCCTCACCAGCAGCAAGACCCGTGATTTTACCGGTATCTTCAGCATTGATGATTACCTCACCAAACTTCGGTGAATCAGCCATTTGAATCTCAATACCACCATCTTGTGTCGCAATCGTATTGATATTGCCTGATGAATATGTACCAATAGCTGTTTTACTACCAACAATCTGCATCTCCTTGTTTAGGTTGCGAGTGACATAACCAACAGTTGGATTGTCGTTACCAGAGAAACGTAAACCATCATCTTCTAACGTCGCTATGGTATGACTATTACCGTCACCATCTTCGTAACTTAAGCGAGTGACGTCTGTGTCATCATCAAATACGTCGCCAGGCCGGATTTCTGGACGCATGGTCAGCGTTGGACTCACACCATCTATCGCTGCAGGACCCGTTAGCCCGATTGTGCCATCAGCGCCATTCAGGGCAATGCCAGATTGACCGTCTGCGCCATTCACACCGATGAAACCATCTACACCATCTTCACCATCTAGACCCGGCCCACCAACATTGAGGTTGTCGCCCAATGCAAAGTCGATTTCATTATCTGCCACTGTAGTGACGATACTGCCATCTGCACTGGTGTATTTGACCGTCTCACCAAGTTTGACTTTGTATTTAGTCTCACCAGGCGCTAATGAAGCGTTGTCGGCAGTAATGTCGAAACCTAAGTCAGTCAGATCCGTTGTCACGTCATTCAACTGATCAAGGTTCACCGCATCAGTACCATTGACACCTTTCCCAAGGTTGGTGATTGTGTTGGTTGGGTAACCCTCCTCATCAGCGTTGGAACCCATATCAATACCCGTACTGCTAATAATCGGACCACCATTATTAATCATGATGCTGTCAAGATCCGTTAGGTTCTTAGCCATCATTAGATTTAGCTTACCGTTATCACTGTCAACACGTAGGTTGGCACCTGAGGCATCAGCAGAGTTAGCTAACGTACCTTCGATGTTCAAGGTTTCGTTGAGCTGCTTAGCAATGGTAGCACCCGTGTTTCCTGCGAATTTCATACCATCTTCCATGGTGGCAACTTGGATATCATCAATGACGATACGTGTAATGCCGTCCTCACCATTCACACCGGGTACACCATTAATGACACCGATGGTACCTGCCCCTGCAGGACCCGTTAGACCGATTGTGCCATCAGCGCCATTAATCGCCACGCCAGATGCACCGTCTGCGCCATTCACACCGATGAAGCCATCTACACCATCTTCACCATCTAGACCTGGCCCACCAACACTGAGGTTGTCGCCCAATGCAAAGTCGATTTCATTATCTGCCACTGTAGTGACGATACTGCCATCTGCACTGGTGTATTTGACCGTATCACCAAGTTTGACTTTGTCTTTAGTCTCACCAGGCGCTAATGAGGCGTTGTCGGCAGTAATGTCGAAACCTAAGTCAGTCAGATCCGTTGTCACATCATTCAACTGATCAAGGTTCACCGCATCAGTACCATTGACACCTTTTCCAAGGTTGGTGATTGTGTTGGTTGGGTAATCCTCTTCATCAGCGTTGGAACCCATATCAATACCCGTACTGCTAATGATCGGACCACCGTTATTGATAGTAATGCTCTCAAGACTGGTTAGTTTTTTTGCCAGCTTGACGGTTAGAGTCTTGCTGGTATCGTCAGCAACTACACCGATGTTATTATCCGATAGGGCTGTGGTTGCGCCGCCTTTGACGGCGAGTTTCTCACCAAGGTTACGAGTGACAGTTGTCGCTGTATTATCACCTGTAAAGTCAAGACCTAGGTCAATGACACTTGAGATACCACCTTTTAACTGCGCAACGTTCACTGCATCACTATCGTTGGTACCAGCTGCTAGATTGATAATCTGACGATTGCCACCCTTAGCACCACTTCCTACTGAGACAGCGCCAGATATTGCGCCACTTTGAGTATTTGTGATTGCATCTGCATCTGCTAAGCTTACGCCTGTTGGAATGTAACCTGCCAAACCACCAGCACGATTAGCCACTGACCCTGCACCTAGTGCTACTGAGCCCTTCTTACTTGCTGACGATCCCATACCAAAGGCTGAAGAGGCATCACCTAATGAGCTTGAACGGACGCCGACAGCGGTAGAAAGATTGCCTTTAGAATGCGCCTTGACACCTATCGCTATAGACGCGGCACCATTAGATTCAGTGTGATTATTGTAATCGCCAACTGTAACAAGTCCGCCTGTGCTGCCTGTATAAGTGTTGAATAATGCATTAACCCCACTTACCATTGAGGCAGCATCTAAATCGTCACCGCCAATAGCGATAGATGAATGTCCTTTTGATACTGTGTTTGCACCAATGGCAATAGATTGCTGACCGCTAGCTACGGTGTTCTGACCACTCTCACCACTACCAATAGCAATGGCTTGACCACCTGTAGCACTGGCGTTGCCGCCCATAGCCATAGAGTTTGGTCCCTGTGCACCATCGTTGTTTTTGTTTCCTGTAGCACCACTTTTTACACTGTAGTACTTGGTTTTGTTGGCGATAACTGTCCCGCTCAAATCACCAATCGCTTTATTGGTAGCATGTAACTGACTACCGTTAATGGCATCAGTGCTAGTAGCATCCACGATACCCGGTGCCACGTTTTGGATTTGACGTTCAGCACCCACAGTCCCTACTGATACTGTATTAGCACCACTAGTTAAGCCAGCGACTGGTTGATTGTTTATGGCAAAAGCGCCGATGTGCTGTAATGCAGTAATGGATTGATGCCCCAAAGCGACGTTACCTGACTGTCCTGCAATAGCCTCACGACCTAAAGCTGTGGCATTGCTGACTGCACTAGAATCCCGACCAATAGCCGTACCGCCGATCTGAGCAGTGGACTTAGAGCCAAGCGCTACCGCGTAATTACCAGACGTAGCGTCGTCACCTAAAGACGCAGCGTGGTTACCAGAGCTTGATCTCACACCAATTGCTAGGCCGTTTCTGGTACTGGCCGCAGCAGTGGCACCGCGACCAATTGCAATGCTGTCTTCGCCATTAATTACAGCACCTTCACCCAGAGCGATTGAATGCTTGTCACTGGCGTTGATTTTGACGTTATTACCTAATACGAAGGAGTTATCGGCATCGATGGTATTGTTATTACCCACTGCATAACTGCCGCTGCCGCTAATAATATTAGGGTCACCAAATGCACCTGAGTTATCACCTGTTACTTCGTTACCTGTACCGATTGCGATACTATTTACACCGCTCGCTTTCGATCCGTCGCCGATAGCCACACTAGACTTACCACTGGCTGTGGCTTTTATGCCCTGTGCGATTGAGTTCTCGCCGAACGCTTTTGCATCGCGACCCTGTGCAATCGCACCAGACTGAGTCGCCTTAGCAAAATAGCCCTGCGCTGAGCTGTAGTTACCTGTCGCTTCAGCGTGAGTACCTTGTGCAATGGACTGACTTCCGGTCGCCTTAGTATTTCTGCCTTGGGCGATTGATTGGTTTCCGGTTGCCTGTGCATTGTCACCTAGTGCGATGTTGCTTTCCTTAGTTGCTAAAGATTTGTCGCCGATAGCCACACTAGATTTACCCTCAGCTTTGGCTTTATTACCAAGTGCTGTGCTGAAACTACCCTCTGCACTCGAAGCATTACCCAATGCGGTAGCATAATATTTTGCTGTTGTATCAGAACCTATGGCTGTACTACGGTCGCCTGACGCGTTAGCAAGATAGCCCGTCGCTGTACTGCGAGAATTACCTACTGCTTTTGCACCATAACCTGTCGCCGTACCTCTGACTCCAGCTTCAGAACCTGCACCTGCGACAGTACTTTGTAGACCAGCAGCTTTCGCGTTACGCCCCGTTGCCGTACTATCGTTACCTAAGGCGCTCGCTCCATTACCAAGTGCGGTGCTTCTTTCACCAGTAGCTAATGCTCGTGCACCTGCTGCCATTGCATCGGAACCAATTGCACCGTCGTTGTTGTAGTTATCCTGCTGCACATTACTATCATTAACGCTGTAATAGTGAGTCTTGTTGGCTACAACTGTATCGCTCAAATCACCAATCGCGCTGTTAGTAGCATGTAACTGACTGCCGTTAATGGCATCAGTGCTAGTAGCATCCACGATACCCGGTGCCACGTTTTGGATTTGACGTTCAGCACCCACAGTCCCTACTGATACTGTATTAGCACCACTAGTTAAGCCAGCGACTGGTTGATTGTTTATGGCAAAAGCGCCGATGTGCTGTAATGCAGTAATGGATTGATGCCCCAAAGCGACGTTACCTGACTGTCCTGCAATAGCCTCACGACCTAAAGCTGTGGCATTGCTGACTGCACTAGAATCCCGACCAATAGCCGTACCGCCGATCTGAGCAGTGGACTTAGAGCCAAGCGCTACCGCGTAATTACCAGACGTAGCGTCGTCACCTAAAGACGCAGCGTGGTTACCAGAGCTTGATCTCACACCAATTGCTAGGCCGTTTCTGGTACTGGCCGCAGCAGTGGCACCGCGACCAATTGCAATGCTGTCTTCGCCATTAATTACAGCACCTTCACCCAGAGCGATTGAATGCTTGTCACTGGCGTTGATTTTGACGTTATTACCTAATACGAAGGAGTTATCGGCATCGATGGTATTGTTATTACCCACTGCATAACTGCCGCTGCCGCTAATAATATTAGGGTCACCAAATGCACCTGAGTTATCACCTGTTACTTCGTTACCTGTACCGATTGCGATACTATTTACACCGCTCGCTTTCGATCCGTCGCCGATAGCCACACTAGACTTACCACTGGCTGTGGCTTTTATGCCCTGTGCGATTGAGTTCTCGCCGAACGCTTTTGCATCGCGACCCTGTGCAATCGCACCAGACTGAGTCGCCTTAGCAAAATAGCCCTGCGCTGAGCTGTAGTTACCTGTCGCTTCAGCGTGAGTACCTTGTGCAATGGACTGACTTCCGGTCGCCTTAGTATTTCTGCCTTGGGCGATTGATTGGTTTCCGGTTGCCTGTGCATTGTCACCTAGTGCGATGTTGCTTTCCTTAGTTGCTAAAGATTTGTCGCCGATAGCCACACTAGATTTACCCTCAGCTTTGGCTTTATTACCAAGTGCTGTGCTGAAACTACCCTCTGCACTCGAAGCATTACCCAATGCGGTAGCATAATATTTTGCTGTTGTATCAGAACCTATGGCTGTACTACGGTCGCCTGACGCGTTAGCAAGATAGCCCGTCGCTGTACTGCGAGAATTACCTACTGCTTTTGCACCATAACCTGTCGCCGTACCTCTGACTCCAGCTTCAGAACCTGCACCTGCGACAGTACTTTGTAGACCAGCAGCTTTCGCGTTACGCCCCGTTGCCGTACTATCGTTACCTAAGGCGCTCGCTCCATTACCAAGTGCGGTGCTTCTTTCACCAGTAGCTAATGCTCGTGCACCTGCTGCCATTGCATCGGAACCAATTGCACCGTCGTTGTTGTAGTTATCCTGCTGCACATTACTATCATTAACGCTGTAATAGTGAGTCTTGTTGGCTACAACTGTATCGCTCAAATCACCAATCGCGCTGTTAGTAGCATGTAACTGACTGCCGTTAATGGCATCAGTGCTAGTAGCATCCACGATACCCGGTGCCACGTTTTGGATTTGACGTTCAGCACCCACAGTCCCTACTGATACTGTATTAGCACCACTAGTTAAGCCAGCGACTGGTTGATTGTTTATGGCAAAAGCGCCGATGTGCTGTAATGCAGTAATGGATTGATGCCCCAAAGCGACGTTACCTGACTGTCCTGCAATAGCCTCACGACCTAAAGCTGTGGCATTGCTGACTGCACTAGAATCCCGACCAATAGCCGTACCGCCGATCTGAGCAGTGGACTTAGAGCCAAGCGCTACCGCGTAATTACCAGACGTAGCGTCGTCACCTAAAGACGCAGCGTGGTTACCAGAGCTTGATCTCACACCAATTGCTAGGCCGTTTCTGGTACTGGCCGCAGCAGTGGCACCGCGACCAATTGCAATGCTGTCTTCGCCATTAATTACAGCACCTTCACCCAGAGCGATTGAATGCTTGTCACTGGCGTTGATTTTGACGTTATTACCTAATACGAAGGAGTTATCGGCATCGATGGTATTGTTATTACCCACTGCATAACTGCCGCTGCCGCTAATAATATTAGGGTCACCAAATGCACCTGAGTTATCACCTGTTACTTCGTTACCTGTACCGATTGCGATACTATTTACACCGCTCGCTTTCGATCCGTCGCCGATAGCCACACTAGACTTACCACTGGCTGTGGCTTTTATGCCCTGTGCGATTGAGTTCTCGCCGAACGCTTTTGCATCGCGACCCTGTGCAATCGCACCAGACTGAGTCGCCTTAGCAAAATAGCCCTGCGCTGAGCTGTAGTTACCTGTCGCTTCAGCGTGAGTACCTTGTGCAATGGACTGACTTCCGGTCGCCTTAGTATTTCTGCCTTGGGCGATTGATTGGTTTCCGGTTGCCTGTGCATTGTCACCTAGTGCGATGTTGCTTTCCTTAGTTGCTAAAGATTTGTCGCCGATAGCCACACTAGATTTACCCTCAGCTTTGGCTTTATTACCAAGTGCTGTGCTGAAACTACCCTCTGCACTCGAAGCATTACCCAATGCGGTAGCATAATATTTTGCTGTTGTATCAGAACCTATGGCTGTACTACGGTCGCCTGACGCGTTAGCAAGATAGCCCGTCGCTGTACTGCGAGAATTACCTACTGCTTTTGCACCATAACCTGTCGCCGTACCTCTGACTCCAGCTTCAGAACCTGCACCTGCGACAGTACTTTGTAGACCAGCAGCTTTCGCGTTACGCCCCGTTGCCGTACTATCGTTACCTAAGGCGCTCGCTCCATTACCAAGTGCGGTGCTTCTTTCACCAGTAGCTAATGCTCGTGCACCTGCTGCCATTGCATCGGAACCAATTGCACCGTCGTTGTTGTAGTTATCCTGCTGCACATTACTATCATTAACGCTGTAATAGTGAGTCTTGTTGGCTACAACTGTATCGCTCAAATCACCAATCGCGCTGTTAGTAGCATGTAACTGACTGCCGTTAATGGCATCAGTGCTAGTAGCATCCACGATACCCGGTGCCACGTTTTGGATTTGACGTTCAGCACCCACAGTCCCTACTGATACTGTATTAGCACCACTAGTTAAGCCAGCGACTGGTTGATTGTTTATGGCAAAAGCGCCGATGTGCTGTAATGCAGTAATGGATTGATGCCCCAAAGCGACGTTACCTGACTGTCCTGCAATAGCCTCACGACCTAAAGCTGTGGCATTGCTGACTGCACTAGAATCCCGACCAATAGCCGTACCGCCGATCTGAGCAGTGGACTTAGAGCCAAGCGCTACTGCGTAATTACCAGACGTAGCATCATCACCTAAAGATGCAGCATGGTTACCAGAGCTTGATCTCACACCAATTGCTAGACCGTTTCTGGTACTGGCCGCAGCAGTGGCACCGCGACCAATTGCAATACTATCCTCGCCATTAATTACAGCACCTTCACCCAGAGCGATTGAATGCTTGTCACTGGCGTTGATTGTGACGTTATTACCTAATACAAAGGAGTTGTCGGCATCAATAGTATTGTTATTACCCACTGCATAACTACCTGTACCGCTAATAATATTAGGGTCACCAAAGGCACCTGAGTTGTCACCACTAATAGTATGGCCAGTACCCACAGCGACTGAGTTCTTACCACTCACTATATTACCTTTACCGATCGCTATCGATTCTTTTCCATCTACTACGCTTCGATCACCTAAAGCCACAGAGCTAATACCTTTTGCTTCTGAGCTAAAGCCTACAGATGTGGCCCATTGTTTAGTTGCATGAGAACCCACCCCCACTGCCGTGCTTTGTACTGCACTAGCGAGCGTACGTGAGCCAATAGCAGTACCTGTCAAAGTAGTAGCTTGTGCACCTTCACCTAAAGCCACTGAACGCTCGCCTTCAGCTTTAGCGTTAACACCAACTGCTGTGGCACTCTTCTTAGTAGCCTTAGCGCCTTTAGCCATGGCAATGGAGTCATCACCTGTAGCTTCAGCTTGTTGACCAACAGCGGTACTATACTCACCTTGAGCACGAGAATTCACACCCATCGCAGTTGTACCATACTTATCTGCTCTTGCGCCAAAACCAACTGCAGTGGCCGAGGCTGCAAATGCTTGCGATGCAGCGCCTAATGCAGTGGATTCAGAACTAGTAGCAGAGGCACCAGTTCCCATAGCAACAGCGCGATTACCAACTGCTTGAGCATCAATTCCAGCTGCCATTGCATCAACGCCAGTCGCACCATTATTATTGTAATTGCCACGGGTTGAATCCGTGCTATTGACACTATAGAAGTGCGTTTTGTTAGCCACAACAGTAGTACTTAAATCTTTAACAGACTCATTGGTTGCATGTAATTGACTACCGTTAATCGCATCGGTACTGGCTGCACTTACCTCACCACTAGCAACATGCTTGATTTGACGCTCACGTCCTTCTGAGCCAACAGATATCTGTGCCCCTTTATCATTTGTCTCACCAGCGTATAAATAATCCTTACTGCCAATAGTAAGCTTATCCTGGTAAGTCGCATCAGTGAATGTGGTTGAACCCGCACCAAGTGCCACTGAGCCTTTCTTAGTTGCTGAAGAGCCCATCCCAAAGGCAGAAGATGCATCACCTGATGAGCTTGAACGGACACCCACAGCCGTAGAGAGATTGCCTTTAGAATGCGCTTTGACACCAATAGCAACAGAGGCCGCACCACCAGATTCAGTATGATTACTATAATCACCTACCGTAACAAGACCGCCTGTGATGCCTGTATAAGTGTTGAATAATGCATTAACCCCATTCACCTTTGAGGCATCATCTAAGTCATTCCCACCAATAGCAATAGATGAGCCGCCTGTTGAAACAACATTTGCGCCAATAGCAATAGACTGCTCACCATTTGCTATAGTATGTTGCCCCCCAGATACACTACCGATGGCAATAGCTTGGCTACCTTTAGCTTCCGCATTTTTGCCCATAGCCATGGCGTTTTGACCCGTTGCCCCTTCGTTTTGAACATTAGCCCCTCCATTTGAATTGACACTGTAATATTTGGTCTTGTTAGATATGACAGCTTTGTATAGTTGATTGACGTTTACAGCATCTGTACCGTCACTACCAGCATCAACTCCTTTAATTTGGTTTCCACCGTTATTAAGACCTGTGTCACTTAAGCTTACGTCGCTGCCACCAAAGAAAGTAATGCCTCTATCATTCATGACCGCATTACCAGTGGTAATACTACCAGTCCCTCCTAGGTCGATATCTTTCGCCAACTGAATGTTTAAGGTATTATAGCCATCAGCAACCACACCTATGTTACCCGTTGTTAGCGTTCCAGTTGCACCGCCTTTGACGTTGAGTTTCTCACCATGATTACGTGTAATAACACCACCTGTATCGCCAGTGAATTTTAAACCAGACAAATGATTATTTCCGTTATTTCCGTTGTGACCATAACCATTGCCGTTTCCATGGGTATCGTGTCCAACTCCATTGCCATTCCCATGGCTACTATGACCATTACCCATGGTCTGATGGCTGGTATAATGAGTTTTGTTAGTGTAGTTCAGATCTGCATTTGCCTGCATGCCAAAGCCAGCAGCTAGTAGCCCAAGCGCTATAGTGCTCAGACGTAACGTATGGATAACGGACAGGTTAGACGTTGTATTTATGGTAGCGTTAGAGCTAACGCTAGATTTGGAAGATTTGCCACGTCCCTTCGCGTATTCACCAACGGCGGTAAAACAACTTAAGGCTTCATTCCAGATGACTTTATAGATGCGGTTCATGATGCGTACTCCCTTACAGACTTGTCAGATTTAAAAAATCAGAGATAAGATCTATGTCAGAGAGACGATGTGACAAAATAAAACGGGTTATAAGCTTATAGTAACGAGACCTTGTTCAAATAATAGTTGTAGTAGTCTTTAAGGAATAAGACGTTCTGTTTTGTATAATCTTTATCACTCTCTGTATATATTAGTATTACCGAATATATACAGAGAGACAATACCGTTCATCCGTGTTTTGATACCGTTCGTCAGTTATATTCATATATATGAATATAACTACTTTTAATTTTTGTTTATTTATAATAAATTACGTCGGTTTTAAAAAGAGTCATCTTTTATCTACTACTAAATATGCGTTTATACACATTACAAATACATGATAAGCGCATATTGGTTACATAATTTGTTTCTACATTATTTATCTTTTTATCTGCTAGGTAGCACTATTTGAACCACCAACCCTTGAATACCATCTTGGCGGTTATGAGCATTGATATATCCTTTATGCGCCATAACTACAGCATGAACAATGGCCAATCCAAGACCATAGCCGCCAGTATCACGATGCCGAGCAGTATCAAGCCGCACAAAAGGGTGGAAAATACGTTCTAAGTCTTTTTCTGCGACACCGCCACCTTCGTCTGTTATATTAATTTGAACAGCTGGTGCCTTATTGTCCATTTGTATTGCCTTTACTTCAGCAATCACTGTCGAACCCGCTGCCGTGTGCATAAAAGCATTGCGAATGACATTTTCAAGTGCACTATACAACTGCTCTGCATTACCTTGGACTGTCCAAAATCCTTCCAAACTATCTAGCGCTGAGGCTAAAGGCGGTTGCCATTGCCAATGGACATCTTTATGTTGAAACTCAAAGCAGACATCCTCTCCGATATTGCTAATGATGTCGGATATATCGACTGCCTCACTCTCCAAATTATCGACGGTATATTGCTGCATTTGTAGGGATTGAATATGAATGATTTGCTCAATTAGCTCATTCATTCGTGTAGATTCTTTATCGATACGGTCTAGATAACGATTGGCATTGGGCGCAAAGTCTCGAGTCAGCTCAGTCGCTACATCCAGACGAGCAAGCGGCGAACGCAGCTCATGTGAGATATCACTGAGCATTTGCTTACGTGCCAGCTCACTATCGACGAGCCTCGTTGACAGATGGGCGACGTCTTTGGCAAGTAGCCCCAACTCATCATCGCCCATCTTGGACAGTTCTGGATTGGCTTGATAATTACCATCAATCATACGGTGTACGGTATTTTGTACACGGCCAATCCGCTGGGTTAACGTACGACTGAGCCATATGCAGACCAATACACTAAAGATAACAATCAATAGCAAACGTATTGGAAAATTACCGTGCTGTATCTCTACCACGTCTGAAAAACGTAGGTGCGGACGCAACTGTATGATGATTGACTGCCCATCAGGTAATTCAACAGACATATCGGCCAATTCAGGACGAGTATCGATATCAGCTACTGCGGCACTACTTGCCGTTCTTGGCTTTAATAATTTTTGCCAGAAAGACGGCTCATCTTTTGGTATCTCATTGTCGTGCTCACGCAGCCTATTGTCAGCATTTCGGCCTTCTACACCATAAACGTTATTCTCTACTCTAGGCGGTCTAGGCGACACTGGTCGCACCGGTTGTATCGCACGATCCATTAGCTGCCGACCACTTTGCAGTTGTCCTTGCGCGCGCTCATCTTTGTCACGATAACGCGGGAATATAATAGCGCCTTGCTCATCATAGACTCTGATTTGATTCATCAGCTGGCGGTCTTGACGATACATCTGCCTGACAGACTCTACATCACCAGTCCGTAGCGACGCGACCATCTCTTCACGCTTTATTAATAGACTATCGATTTGCACGTCCATACGAGAGGTCAGCTCTTTTTCAGCCAGCCAGCGCTCTACCACGATAGACAATACAGAGGTGATTAAAATCGTTAGTAATAAGCTCAGAAACATACGCCAAAACAAGGTAATGCGCACCTTAAACTTAGGTGCTTTTTTGAGGGTCTCCTCAGAAGCTTTCATCGATATGTCCGTCATTACAGCACCAGTTGATAACCTTTTCCACGCACCGCTTTTATTGGTTCATCGTGGAAAGGTTGAAGTTTTTTGCGTAAGCGAGATACATGTACATCGAGGCTACGGTCGAAGGGCTGCAACTCACGCTGCAAGACATTTTCTGACAGCCATGCTTTACTGACCACCTCCCCTTTTTGTTTGAGCAAGGCCACGAGCAGATCAAACTCTGTACCCGTGACTTGTAGCGTCACCCCATCTATCTGACAGGCGCGTTGGTTTTGATCGAGATGCAAACGACTCTCTGGCAACGGAGTATGCTCTGATGCGGTCGTATTGGTACGTTTAATCACTGCATTGATACGAGCCAGCAGCTCTCGAGGGTTACAAGGTTTGGTGATATAGTCATCGGCACCAAGCTCTAGACCAATAATACGATCAATCTCCTCCCCTTTCGCCGTTAACATAATGACAGGAATATCAATAATATTTGGTAATTGGCGCAAGACACTTAATCCATCTAATTTTGGCATCATAATATCGAGTACGAGTAAATCATAAACCGTATCTTCGTGTGCTACTGCCTTGAGTCGTTGTATGACTGCTGCACCATCATGCACGCAGTCACAGCGAATGCCATGATTGTCCAAGTACTCTTGCAATAACTGAGTCAACTCTTCGTCGTCATCGCCTATCAATATATTTGGCACACTTATCTCCTTTCACTTTCGATAGTATTAATTGGTTTAATTCGTTTAGTTACCCATATTATCAGGCAAGCACGTAGCAATTCGCTAAAAACGTTACCTTTCTTAATACTTCATAAATGTTCGTAACCTTTAACTGTCGTAATATAGCTCCTATCAACCCACTATCACCACATTAAATATAGTTACATTCCATACAACAAAGGATATCGTTATGAAAAAATTATTATTAGCCTCAGTATTAGCAGCGTCTAGCATATTTACAGTAACGGCTTGCACTAGTGTTAACGCGACTACTGATACAACGCCAACTGCACAAATGCAAAAGAACCACAAAGATGGCATGAAAAAAGGTGAGATGAGAGGCCCAATGTCAAAATTGGATCTAACAGCGACACAGCAAGCGCAAATCAAAGCCATCATGCAAAACAAAAGTGGCGATCGCACTGCTGACCGTGCAGAACATCAAGCAGAACGCGCGCAAATGGATCAGCAAATACAAGCACTGACCAATGCCAGCACTTTGAATACTGCTGCTTTAAACCGTCTGGCTGATCAACGAGCGGCAAAAGAAAAGCAACGCTTTATCGAACGTGTACAAACCCAACATGCCATCGCTCAAGTGTTGACTGCTGAGCAACGTACAAAGATGGAACAGATGAAATCAGAGAGACAGGAAAAAGGTCGCAAGCATTCAAAAGACCGTAAAGGCCATGACAAACAGCATCAAGGTATGTAATAAGCCACTCCGGAAAAGTGTTATTTTACCCAGCTGTATACGTATAAAATGAAAAAGCGCGCCGTTAATAGGTGCGCTTTTTTTTAATGCAAAATTATCCTGTTCAAAAACTAATAATGCTTTCTATTTACTCATTAATACTCTAATCAGTTACTCAACCGTACCAATACGCTCTCTGACCATCGGCAACATGTTAAAGACCATCTTACCTACTGCCGTGCCATTACCATCTTGGTAGTATTGCAGCAGCTCTGGAGCATACTTTCGTAAATCAATGCTATTGCTAGCGTTCGGCGACTGCACATTACTTGGTAGGTTAGGAAACGCCAAATCCTTAGTGCTGATAGCAGAATACTGCTGCAACACATCTATCCTCATGCCTTTGTTGTTATTCGCTTCGGTATCGGTAGTGTTAGTATTGTCCAACTGACGACGTAAGTGCTCCCATTTTAGTTGGCCACGTTTATCAAACCCGTATAGCTCCTGTACTTCTGTATCGGCAACGACCTCACCTGTCGTGGCTTCCTCATTCATTTGATCTTTTATCATAGCCAGTATTTTTTGTACAACAGACTTACTGGTGAATGCCTTTGGATTTTGAATCGACTCAAACGCTGTCATCGGTTCGGGTTCTTGTACCAGCTCTGGGTATTTTTCACTGATTCGATCATAGAAAATCTGCATATATTTCTGTTGCGACGCTTGATAGTCCTCAAAGCTTTGTACTCGGCGAATGATTTGATCGCTTGGTAGCATAGCCAATAACTGGTGCGCGGGCAGCTTTGGAGACAGTGAAGCAAGTGAGTTAGGGGCAACATAATTAAACTGGCTGACAGGAGCCGCGTCATAAGTCGCATCTAACGCCGCAAAGTGGCTTTTTATCACTTCACCACCAAACCCTTTAGGTAACGTACCATCATCAATGGCTATTTTTAACCACTTGTTTTGCCATTTTGTACCGAGTTTATCGTCTAACAATTCTGAGTTTAGAATCGCAAAATTATCTGCCCATAGGTAAATATCACCGTTTTTAAAATCCATATAAATAGGCTGGTTGATACTGCTGTGATGATTACGTGCTTGATATTGCGCACTAGCGAGCATCGTAGCCTTGCCTGCCATCGGTTGATAGATCCCTTGAGAGTCGATAGAGAGCGGCTTTAGTAGATACTCCTCTAATAACTGTGCTTTCTTCACATCTAACGGTCTTTGTTTATCCTCATAATTATCAAATAGCGCTTGATAATCTGGTGCTACTTTTACATCGCTATCGTATTGATGGTCATCCCATGCATGATAGGCAGCTACGCACTCAAAGTACGACTGCCTTATGCTGTCACGCTTAGTATCGTAATCCACCGCTAAGATATCTTTGTTTTGCTGTTCGGCTTGCAAGATTAGAGCGGCGTACGCTTGGTCATGTGCCTCTTCGCAGTGTTCATCTACATAGTCTGATACCGCCATTTTCTCCGTACTAGTATTAGTATCGGCATCTGTAAATTTTTGGTTATTGCCAATTTCAAGATTGCTATGATAGCTAAAGGACTGACGTCGCTGTTTTTGCAGGGCTGTTTCTAGTGTTTTTTTGGCAATGCTAGGCGCTTGTTTTACAGCCGCCGTGTTGGACTGGCCCAAACTGGTAGACTGGCAACCTGTTAACAACAGTGCCCCTGTCAAAAATGCGCTGGTGACTAACAGATTATTTTCAGTCTTAAATGGCAGACGTTGTGCAATGGTGTGATGTACTGTTTTCATTTTTATCCTTAATAGATATGAGCGTAAATGTAATGAGATGAGGTCATTTGACTTCTATTTTTCATTCATATCATCTTGAGCATCGTCAACTCGGCTCTCATCGACAGCGTCTGCGCCATTATCATTATCGTTACCGTATTCATCAGTGCCATATTCATTACTGCTATAAGCACCTTCGACACCATTATCTTGATAGTCGTAGCGTGCATAGCGAGCCGTTTGTAATCTGTCTTTTTTCTCGCGTTGCGTAGCTATCCATGCATTGCCATCGATAGGAGGCATCGCGTTTGGACCAAAAGACTCTGTAAGCAGTGGCGTCAAGGCGTGACGGTTAAAGCTGGCTTTATCGTAACGCACTTGGTTTAGCATGGTTGTGGTCGACCCCATCAAATCACCACCGATATTGACACGCTGCTGCTTGGCCAACAGTCGATCTGAGCTGTCTAAGTAATAGTAGTTGATTTGATTAAACGAGATAGGACCGATAGCTTCGATAAGCTGTAATAGCGAACCGACATCCGCGCTTTGATAACCTTTATTGTATAATTGCGCTTTAGCAAGTGCTGCCTTCAACGTAGCACCATCAGGGTATTTGTCTGGATTGGCATCTACGTATTCTTGCAGTGATTTCGTTACGTATTTGAGGGTCTTGCCAATTATTTCACCGCTTTGCTGACTACCGAAATAGACTTTTACGGCGCGAGTCGCACCGACTTCTTGGGCAAACGCATCACCACTGATATCCACTGCGCTAAAATGCTCAGGCGCCAGCTCAGCCATGCTGCTCTGTATCGCATTGAGCACCGCATCGTAGAGCACCGCTGGTGGCAACTGTGCCGTGATACTTTCAGGCAAACCAAAGCTCACCGTATGCGAGGTCATCTGTGATGGTAATGGCGTATTTTCAGGGTTGACAAGTGCAACAATCGGCATGATGGCCGATGGATCTACTACGACACTGCTGCTATTAAAATCAAATGCTAACGGTATCTGTATCGATGAGCTAATCGTAGGTGTAGCGTAGTCGTAGCTATAGACGCTTTGTAGTTGGCGCTGCTTGGGACGGTATTGACTGACACTATTGAATGTTAAATGCTCATACTGATAAGCATTGGATGCAGCTATTTGCTCAGGAGTGCGGTGGAACATATCAAGTATATTGCCAATCATGCCTGTAGATGACATTGGTAGGCTGCCACGATTTACCGTCTTTGTCTTAGCTTGCTGTTTTGCCATTTGCATGGCTTCATACTTTGCAGCCATTGACTTAGGACTTAACCCTGACATCCCTGAGAGCATCCCTTCAGCACCGCTGCTGTATTCATCATAATTATCGTAGTCGTCACTACTGAAATTATTGCTACTATAATCATCTGCTGTATCGTAAGCATACTCGTTATCGCTGTTGGTATCACTGCTCGTCGGCTCATTTTCCCCCGCTTCAGCCAATATAGCAGCAATAGCTCTTCTCTCTGCTTCAGCTTCTGCTCTAGACTTATCGTAATCACTAGGATAGTCGGACTCTATCGAATCTTTTGCGTCATCATAATCGTAGTTAATACCCTCTACCACACAGACTTCATAAGCGTCATCATCTTCGTTTTCATTGCATTTATTCGACTCTACACCTACCGCTGCTAATTCTGCTCTAGCCTCAGCTTGCGCTTCATCATCGCTACTATCATACATACCCTCAGGCTGATACGCATAGGTTTCTATAATCGTTCTGAGCAAGCTACTCGCTCCTGCGTCGATACTATCTGGGTCAATGAATGGTGCTGAGCGATAATTGGCTGTGGCGACTGCGACATGCTCGGTCGCCAAGTGCTGACGAATGGCTGCAAGCAAGTGTGATTTGGCTTGGTTTTCGGTGCTTGAATACTTCTCTTGATCAAACAGCTGCTCATAACGCGCGGCCTGAGCATTTTGACTGGCAGTAAAGGCTTGACCCTGACGTTGGCTCTGCGCGGCATCGGCGACACTAAAGTCCATCATGGTACTAGAGACGCTGCTATTCGACGACAGATTGGAAGATGAGCTAGCTGGAGTTGATTGGCAACCTGCGAGTACAAGTGAAGCACTACCAACGAGCAATGCTATAGAAGTCAATTTACCGGCTGGATATAGATGACCGTTATTATTTTTACCATTATAGTTTTTATGATCAGTGTTAGATAAATAAGTGGGCGCAGTCTCAGAGTAGCGCTGTCGATTGCGGTTATTAATATGGTGTGATGACATAGTAATCTCTTTGTATGAATAGACAGTCGATAATGAGTGTACAGTGGTACCGTTATTTATATCACAAGACGTTACAACTTAGTAATATTAGCGAATATTTTTAAAGGATTTCTTCATTCATAAATAATTTTCTCTGTATAACTGTTGTCTTATCAGTAGCTTCATTTACTTGAAAATTAGCCCCGTTTATTTGAAATAGAGCTGATATAGCTAAACGCTACAAAAGCATACGCCACAAAAGATAATAAACAACTTTCTACTATTTCATATTTTCGTTACTATTTATGCTTATCTATTTCCTAACCCTATTCCTTCCACTCGCGTAAAAAGGACTTTGCGATGTCACAGTTATTATCTTGCCATCATCGAACCGCTCAGCAGCGTAAACCAAAAATCAATACCTTACTCAAATCTAGCGTCGTGCTCATTACCAGTACGCTACTGCTATCTATATCCGCACAGGCCGTAGAGCCAACAACCTCAGTAAGTAATGCAACGGTCAACAACACATCAATCAATACCAGTGCCATAAACTTGGCCATCATGGCTGATAGTCCAACGGTACTCTCTGAAACCAAGCGCATCACGCGAGCGAAAACCAATACACTTAGCACCACATCGAACAATACTAATAGTGACCAAGCCATCTATTCTGAAGACGCCATTCATCATCCAGTTTGGGCAAAAAACGGCATGGTCGCTACCCAAGAAGCGCTTGCCTCTGATATCGGTTTACAGATTTTAAAGGACGGCGGTAATGCGGTAGATGCTGGCGTTGCAGTAGGTTTCGCCCTAGCAGTAACCTTGCCGCGCGCAGGCAATATCGGTGGCGGCGGTTTTATGATGATTTATGATGCCAAACAAGGCAAAACGGTGGCGCTTGATTACCGTGAAAAAGCACCGAGTAGCGCCTCACGCGATATGTACCTTGATAAAGAAGGCAATGCTGTCAGCGACTTATCTCGCTATCATGGCTTGGCCATTGGCGTGCCAGGGACAGTAGCAGGACTACTAAAAGCATTAGAGGAGCATGGTACGATGAGCCGCGAGCAAGTTATGGCACCAGCGATAGCACTGGCTGAAGACGGTATAGAAGTCACCGCTGGCTTGTCCGAGTCACTCACGGCGTTGAGCGATCGCCTGCAAAAATGGCCAAGTACCAAAAAAGTGTTCTTTAAGCCTGATGGCAGCGCTTATCAGCCAGGCGAACGTTTAAAGCAGCCTGAGCTTGCGCGTTCGCTAAAGCGGATTTCGGTACAGGGCATAGATGGATTTTATAAGGGTGAAACCGCTCAAAAACTGGTCAAAGCAGTCAATGAAGCAGGCGGCAGCATGAGCCTGCAGGACTTAGCCAATTATCAAGCCATCGCTCGAGAACCTGTCAAAGGCGACTACCGTGGCTATGAGATTGTCTCTATGCCGCCGCCCTCCTCTGGTGGTATTCACATCGTGCAGATTTTAAATATCTTAGAAGGCTATCCGCTCAAAGACTACGGACAAAACAGCGCACAGACTATTCACTTAATGGCCGAAGCGATGCAGTTGGCTTATGCAGATCGAGCTGAGTATCTGGGAGATGCTGACTTTATTGATGTTCCTGCCAGCGGCTTAACTTCACAAGCCTACGCAGATAAACTGCGTACGTTGATTGATCCCAATAAAGCCACGCCAGCAGCCACTATCAAAGCAAACAATCCTCTGCCGTACGAGAGTGATCAGACTACGCATTTCTCTATCGTTGATAAAGATGGCAATGCGATAGCCAACACCTATACGTTAAACTTCTCTTATGGTACTGGTCTCGTTGCGGATGGCACGGGCATTCTGCTCAATAATGAAATGGACGATTTCTCTGCCAAACCGGGCGTACCAAACGGCTACGGCTTACTTGGTGGCGATGCCAATGCTGTGGAAGCCAATAAGCGTCCACTGTCTTCTATGAGTCCGACGCTCGTATTCAAAGACAGCAAACCTTATATCGTTACTGGTAGCCCAGGAGGTAGTCGTATCATCACGACTGTCACTCAGATTATCTCCAACGTCATCGACCATGATATGAATATCGCTGAAGCAACACATGCGCCGCGTATCCATGATCAATGGCTACCTGATGAGATTCGAGTGGAAAAAGCACTGAATATCGATACCGTGAAAAAGCTCGAATCAATGGGTCATACCGTCAGTCCAAAATCCGCGATGGGCTCTACGCAGTCGATTATGCTTACCCCAAATGGTGTTTATGGATCGTCTGATCCACGTATTGTCGATGCGGCGGTGGTTGGTTACTAAATTATGAATATATGTCTCTAGTCATTATAAAAAAGCTCTATGTGTTGCTATAACTCATAGAGCTTTTCTTGCATAAATAAGTAAATACTGACCTGCTTTAATATAGCTTAATTCTTTCAAAAAAGTCATTGTCCAATAATAATTTTGGTCTGGCATTCACCTCTTTTAAACCGACTTTATGTTGCATCATTAACTCGATCAAGTTCATTTGATCAATGAGAATAAGACTGTGCGAATCAGTCGAATTAGCATAGTCTTGAGCAGGCTTAGTAAAGCTAGTGGTAGTAATAAAGATGCCATGATGATTGGTTTTTTGTGGAGGATATGCACCTATGAAATTTCTCAAATCGCCATTAGATATATTATTGCCATTACTATAGAGCTTGGCCTGTATATAATAATTGTGCACCTCACCATCTGGAAAGTCCTGAATAATTAGTCCATCAATACCATTATCGTTAGACCGCCCTGTATGACGAGATGTTAGATTACTTTCAGGACTTTCTATCTCTAAGGATCTCTCAATCAATTTCAAACAAAACCATTCAAACTGCAAAGGTGATAAGCTTTCAAGTTGAGCCATGATCATATCAGGCGTCACTTTGACAAAATCATTACCAACAGCAACATCTGCATAATTATTCATAAATATAGAGGTTCGACGTTTAGTTTCGTCAATCAAATGGCTAATAAGCGCGTCACCATTTTTGCCATAAGCAGCAATATTAACTTTTTGCAAATCAGCAAAAGACTTGCTATCGAAGCGTTTAAAGTTGGCAATATAATCACCATTTGGTATTCCTTCACTAATATATTGATTAAAACTATTACCCGCCAGCCAAAAATAAACTTTACCGAAAGGGTCTAAACGTATGATATTTTTAGGCGTTACTTTCTCATCGAAATTAATAAAATTGGCAAAGTTCTGATTTAGATTAGGAACTAAACTAAATTTATCCTCCTTAACCAAGCCCATTGCAGATAAGCATACTAAGATCAAATCAATAATTTCGTCATAGCAAGGCGAACCATCATGACATTCATGGCGTATATCGTAGTTACTCATATAGTTGATGTCTTTATGATCATTTACGATTTGCGCTAATTTCTCAAACTCTCTGTAAAATACAGTGCGCCCAATAGTATTTCGCGTACTTAAATTTTTTATAGTTTGTATTCCAGCATTTAACATGTCGCCAAATGCAGGCAGCTTAGTAATATTACTCATAGTATTATCGTCTTCTTTGATTGCGTGAATAATATAGTGAAATCGGCATAGCATTACAATTATTTAAAAACAAATGTTTATGCTAACAACTATTGAGAGAACACGCAGCAAAATTTCATGTTAATAAATAAGAAAAACGAATCCTCTCACGCAGATTAAACCCTTTGAACCTGTGGCTGTCTGCGGCAAATAATGCTATTATTGACGACCCCATTTAAAACGTATCAATATAGCTATCGAGGTCTTGTCGGCCACTAGATATCAGCATAATTGATTGATAATAATCAATTATTTTATCGGTAGCTTATTTCTTTGATCGTACCAGTAAGAGTCTTCTATGGCATTTGTACACCTTGGCATTCACAGCGAATATTCCATCACCGATTCTATCGTGCGTATCAAACCGCTGGTAAAAGCTGCTGCGGCTGATAATCAGCGCGCGTTGGCATTGACCGATTTGTCCAATTTATATGCCACGGTGAAGTTTTATCGTGCCTGCTTAGGTGCGGGTATCAAGCCTATCATTGGCAGTGAAGTCATCATGGATAATGAAGACACACGCCTTACCCTACTTGCGATGAATAATGAAGGGTATCAAAACATTACTCGCATCGTGTCGCTTGGGTTTACCGAAGGTCGTGCTGATCCTATCAATCATGGCACACCGGTTATTAAGCGCAGTCATATCTTGGAGCATGCAGCAGGTGTGATTGTACTGCTCACAGAGAAATCAGACGTGGGTCAAGCATTGGTCGGCTCGATGCCAGAAAAAGCCGATGAACTACTTACTGAGTGGCAGGCACAGTTTGACGATCGTTTGTACTTTGCGATCAAGCGTACCAATCGTTCAGGCGAAGATGCCTTTATTAGAGCAGCCATTCATTCAGGTGCCAAACACAACATCCCTATCATTGCGCATAATGACGTGCGTTTCTTAGAGCAGGATGATTTTGATGCTCATGAAGCTCGCGTCTGTATTGCAGGCTCTTATGTCCTTGCTGATCCAAACCGTCCGCAGACTTACTCGGATGAGCAGTATCTAAAAACACAAGCTCAGATGGAGCAATTATTTGCTGATATTCCGCAGGTCATTGATAACACTTTACGCCTCGCTACACGCTGCAATGTAACTTTGACGCTTGGTATTAACGTCCTACCTGATTTTCCTGTGCCTGAAGGCGAGACGATTGAATCGTTTTTCCGTGCCGAGTCACAACGCGGTCTTGAGCAGCGCTTAGATAAGCTGTTTCCTGTCGAAGCACGTACGGACAATTGGAGCGATTTCCGTCAGAGATACGATGAACGCCTTGCATATGAGTTAGATATTATTCTATCCATGGGCTTCCCCGGTTACTTCCTAATCGTCATGGACTTTATCCGCTGGGCAAAAGCCAATGGCGTGCCAGTAGGCCCTGGACGTGGTTCTGGTGCAGGCTCCTTGGTCGCATACGCATTAAACATTACCGACCTTGACCCGATTCATTACGATCTACTATTCGAGCGCTTCTTGAACCCTGAGCGTGTATCGATGCCCGATTTCGATATCGACTTTTGTATCGAAGGTCGTGACCGCGTCATTGATTATGTCGCGCAAACCTATGGTCGTGATGCCGTATCGCAGATTATTACCTTTGGTACTATGGCCGCAAAAGCGGTTGTGCGTGATGTGGCACGCGTACAAAGCAAATCGTACTTTTTAGCCAATAAAATATCCAAGCTGATTCCAAAAACGCCTGGCATCACACTGAGCCAAGCGCTTGAGCAAGAACCACAGCTCAAAGACTTGATCTCTAATCCTGATAATATGGATTATGAAGATGCCATTGAGATTTGGGAGATGGCGATTAAGCTGGAAGGCGTCTGCCGAAATGTCGGTAAACATGCTGGTGGCGTATTGATTGCTCCGCACAAAATCACTGACTTTAGTGCCATTTACTGTGATGATGAAGGTCACCGCGTCAGCCAGTTTGATAAAGACGATGTAGAAGCTGTTGGTTTGGTGAAGTTTGACTTTTTGGGTTTACGTAACCTAACCGTTATCAATGCGGCAGTTGAAAACATCAACTTGCGCCGTGCAAAAGAAAACGTACCTGCCTTAGTTTTGGAAGATTTGCCGTTAGATGACAGCAAAGCCTATAAGCTGCTGCAAGATGCCAAAACCACGGCGGTCTTTCAGCTAGAAAGTATGGGCATGAAGAAGTATCTGGCCAAACTGCAACCGACCAATATCGAAGATGTCATCGCCATGTGTGCGCTGTATCGTCCCGGCCCACTCGATGCAGGCATGGTAGAGATGTATATCGACCGTAAGCATGGTCGCGAGGAAGTCATTTATGACCATCCCAATCTTGAGCCGATTTTAGAGAACACTAATGGCGTTATTGTCTATCAAGAACAGGTGATGCAAATCTCACAGGTGATGGCAGGCTATAGTTTGGGCGGTGCTGATATGCTACGCCGTGCGATGGGTAAAAAGAAACCTGAAGAGATGGCCAAGCAGCGCGATATTTTTGTCACTGGTGCCACCTCACAAGGTATCGATGAGGTCACGTCAGGTGGCGTATTTGACTTGATGGAAAAGTTCGCAGGTTACGGTTTTAACCGCTCTCATTCTGCGGCTTACGGGGTATTGGCTTATCAAACAGCCTATCTAAAACAATATTACCCTGCCGAATTTATGGCAGCGGTCTTAACTTCTGATATGAACAACACCGACAACGTCGTGTTCTTTATCAATGACTGCCGTGAAAACTTTGGGTTGACCGTAGTCAATCCTTCAGTCAATCGTAGTGAGTGGCATTTCGTTGCCGATACTCCGACCAATATCATCTATGGTCTTGGCGCAATTAAAGGCGTGGGTGAAGGCGCAGTAGAGTCTATCGTAGATGCACGCCGCCGCGAAGGTCCTTTTAAAGACTTGTATGACTTCTGCCGCCGTGTCGATATCAAAAAAGTCAATAAACGCACGCTTGAAGCATTGGTCAGTGCGGGCTGTTTTGACGACTTTGCCGCAACCTTGCGACCTGACTTGCCAGCCGATGAAGCGTACGAGATTCGCGGTGCCTTAATGAGTCAGTTGCCAAGCGCCGTACAGGCTGCTGAACAAGACCGCCAGAACCGTGAAATAGGCATGATGGATTTGTTTGGTGAAATGGATGGTGTCGTCGCCGCGCCGCCGTTAGTCATGACGCCAGAACTCATTTGGGGTGATAAACACCGCCTAAAAGCTGAAAAGAACACCTTGGGACTGTACTTAACGGGACATCCAATCAATGAGTATTTGGATGAGCTCAAACGCTATACCTCTGGTGCACGTCTCGATAAGTTAACCGATACTGGTTATAACGGCAGCTGCTATTTTTCTGGGCTTATTATAGATATTGCCAACTTTGGTAACCGCAACGTGATTACTCTGGATGATGGTACATCGAGACTCGAGGTTAGCTGCTACGCTGAACGCTTTAATCGTGTCAAAGAGCAGTTGAAAATCGATGAAGTTGTCATCATCAAAGGCAGCATCCGTGAGCGGGATGGACGTTTGTTCGCACGTCTTGATAGTGCCATGAGCATGGTAGATGCCAGACTACGTTGGCTCAAAAAAATCAGTATCAAAGTTCACGGTAGCGATATTAATTTGCTCACACGTCTACAACCACTACTTAAATCAGCCCAAGCTGACATTATTCCCGAGCCGCGTCTGGCTTATAACCAAGAGCAAGACGAGCAAGGTGGCAGCGGTAGTAATGTCTACGACCCTGCAATGGGTGGTAGCTTGTATGATGAGAACGGTAATGATTTATTGGCATTAGAGAGCGACATGAACCATGACGCGGCCAATCAAAACGGTATGCCAGCCAGTTATGCCAATAACGCCCTGAGTAATACTGACGCTTCTATCAATGATAACTGTCTGCCACTTGGACTAAGCATTTATGAAGTCTATGGCATCGCAAATGTTGGACTGTCTGAGCACTGGCGCGTTTACCCAAATGACGACAACCTACAGACATTAAAGACTTTGGTCAGTGAAGAAAACTTACATTTCCATTACAGCTAAGACGTACATTACGTTTTAAAAATTCATTATAGTAATCTTATTGCTTTAACTTTTATAAATTGGACAACCACGATGGATGACACTACAAATAATAATATGCTCGGACAAACTGATGAAGAAATCATCAATCATGAACATTTCGAGGACATGCGTGACCTGCTCGAAGAAGACTTTGTTGATTTGATACAAGTATATTTTGCTGATAGTAAGCAAAGAGTTGCAGCGCTGCGAATTGCCCACCAAAAAGACGATAACGCCAATGGCTTCGAAACTGCTCATGCTTTAAAAGGCGCCAGCGCCAACTTAGGTACGACTCAATTAGTTCGTCTTAGTAGCCAGTTACAAGAATACTGCCGTGAGCGCCGTATCAATGAGCAAGCCGTCCTGATCGAAGAGATTGCCATTGCATTACACCGTGCCGAACAAGAAATCAATCAGAGACTGGAACAATAATGAGTAACGACGCTTCATTAGCCGTATCATCACGCACAGTGAACGACTACCTTGATTGCTTGCAAGTAGTCATGGTCAATACAACTTTGCCTGCCAATATTGGTTCGGCTGCTCGTGCGATGCATACCATGGGCTTGTCTCGTTTAACGGTGGTCGATCCCAAATTACCGATTGACGAAACCAGTGTGTCTCATGCAGCGGGTGGCAGTGAGTTATTATCGTCAGCTTTGATTGCCCCCACTTTAGAGTCTGCTATCTCAAACTGTCAGTTGGTGTTTGCCGCTAGTAGTCGTAGCCGTCACTTACCACGCCCTGTCGTGACACCTACGCAAGCCGCTAAGATTATGTTTGACTTTATCGATGCACAGGCAGCTTTAAGTGCAGACGATAGTAATGTTGATAACTCATCTACCGCGACTTCTAACAAACCAAATATTGCTATATTATTTGGACGTGAAGACCGTGGATTGACCAATGAAGAATTGGCTTATGCCGATTATCATATTCAAATCGATGCCAATCCTGCTTACCCTGTGCTAAATGTTGCATCAGCGGTGCAAGTCATCGCCAGCTTTATCTTTGCTTATGCTCAAACGCACACTCAGACAGTGGATAGTTTAGATTCGAATACAAGTACAGACGCCCAATCGACAATCAATGTGAATTTGCGTCAGCAATGGGATGAGCCTGCTATTAATCAGCAGCAGCTGCAACAGCTTACTCAGCGCACCACTGACCTTATGGTGCAGCGTGGCCTAGCCAATAGCGAACATCTAAAGTCATTGCCATCACGCTTGTCTAGACTTGGGTCACGTCTACAGCTTGATCAAAAAGAGTATCAGCTATTAAGCGCTTTAATTGCCAAACTATCAAAAGACTAAAACAAATCATAGTTTATGAGCTTGCCTTTATTTGATAGCTTTTTACTATATTTTGCCGTATAAAGCTGTTATAACTTGCAGAAGCTTAGCGAAAATATATATTCCTGATTATCCGAACTTTATGACCACAGATTAGAGGCATCGCTGTTTTCGCAACGACACTCTACCGACGAATAGATAGGACGCTTTATGTCATTGCCATCCAAATTATTCAAATCACTTGTTACTATCAAAAACGATTTGAAAGAAGATATTGATGCAGTATTCACCCGAGATCCTGCGGCGCGTAATAGTTTGGAAGTGATCCTAACTTATCCGGGTATACATGCGCTTGTTTTACATCGTGGTGCTCACTGTCTTTGGAACAATGAACAAAAACTAGCCGCTCGCGTGATCTCTTACGGATCGCGCATCATGACAGGTATCGAGATTCACCCTGCTGCCAAGATTGGTAGACGCTTTTTTATCGATCATGGTGTCGGCGTCGTCATTGGTGAGACGGCTGAGATTGGTAACGATGTGACGCTATACCATGGTGTTACTTTGGGCGGTGTGTCTTGGAATAATGGCAAGCGTCACCCAACGCTAGAAGACGGTGTAACAGTCGGTGCTGGTGCAAAAGTTTTGGGACCATTTACAGTCGGTAAAAACGCTAAAATCGGCTCGAATGCAGTGGTAGTCAAGCCAGTACCAGCAGGTGCTACGATGGTCGGCAGTGCCGCGCGTATGATCTCAGATCATCACGATGAAAAAGGCAATCCAATCGCGACAAAAGTACAAGACGCTAAGCAACAAGAAAAAGTTGCGCAGGCTGGTGAGAACAACGATCAAACTAAAGATACTACCCCTACTGCCAAACGCACCAATACCTTCCGTGCTTATGGTATCGACCCTTATTCACAAGACCCTGTCGCAGAAGCTTTTGCCAAAATGCTCGAACATATTCAACAATCAGAGAATCGTCTCGATCAACTACAGTCAGCGATGTGCGATATTGATCCCAATTTCTGCAAAAAAGAATATGACAAGCTATGTCTAGAAGATTTAGATGTGATTGGTCGTGCTGATATCAATGACGCAGATAACGAGCAGAAGTAACTACTAGAATTTCAGCAAAAGAAATAAAACTAAGGGGCGTACAGTATACTGTACGCCCCTTAGTTTTATCTACTGCAGAAATATCAGATGTAGTCAGTGTCAGTTAAAATAAATTACTTTATCACCTATCAACTTAACATCGACCTTCTCTTAAAACGCTATTTAAACATCTAATTAGTAGATACGGTTAATTCCCTAACTCCAGCTTCCTCATGGGCTTTAAATGGATAACGATCAGCCATGACAATCCAATCAGATATTGATTTAAATATCAAATTTTTGCTTAGGCTATTTTCTATATTAGCCAATTTAATCATCAAAATATCAATGTCCATTGTCACTCGCCGTACTTGATTTGGCTTATTCTGTCGACATCTATTACAATCGCCTTCAAGCGTTCTAAAGGTTTGATGTAGTTGCTGCAGGCTTATCGGTGTGGTCAGTGCTAAATGGACACATTGATTGGTATAGTCAGGCTTTGGTAATTGGGTAGTCGCGGTAAAATCAGGATTTTGAAAGGCCGTAGACAATCGCACCTCACCTAGCGCTGCTAATCGCTGCCTAGCAAGCGGGAGATACTTGTCGGCTTGATAGTTACTGCCTAGCGCTAACACTAACTCTACCACAGGCTGCGCTTGTATAGTCTCAGGTGCGCATTGTGTGAACATTGCCAAATTCAAATCCACTGACGTTTTATGCATCATCAGCTTGGCTGACGTTAACTTCTTTGGCAGCTTCTTTAGTAGCTGGCTTGTTGGTTGATGCTGGCGCATAGCGCGTTATTTGCACCCCTACCGCATCAGCTTGGGCAATAGCGGTAGGCTTAGCAATGCTCAACGTTATTTTTTGACAGTCATATTTTGCAAATATCTTATCAGAGATTTGACCAGCCAAATGCTCAAGCAGCTTTGCTTGAATCTCTTTGCACCACTCGCTCACATCATCGCAGACTTCTTTATAACTCAGGGCATCGCTGACATCATCGGACACAGCAGCACGGCTAATGTCCGTTTCAAGCGCAATATCAATGAGTAATGGCTGAGTGATAGCACGCTCCCAGTCATAAACACCGATGACTGCCTCAACTTTTAGACCTTTTATAAATACAACATCAGACTGAGTATGAAACATGCTTTCATCCTTGTTTGCTAATTTTTTTCGTGTTTTTAATATTTACTTAGCCGATTTTAGCGCTTCTTCACGTAGGCGCGCCGCTTTTAACACTTTACTTGGACGATGGCGCCACAGGTCGATGCTGAATAATAGCAGACCTAACCAAATCAAACCAAATACTGCTAAACGATGTAAATCGAATGGTTCTTTATAATAGAATACTGCCAAAAAGAAAATGAAGGTCGGCGTCAGATAATTCATAAAGCTCAGAATACTGTATGCCACGAGCTTGGTAGATTTATTGAATAATAAAAGCGGTATTAGCGTAATCGGGCCTGCAATCATCAGTAGCCAAATGTTTGAGCTAAACCAAAAGCTCAGTTGATGACTTGCCACATCAGACTGCCAAAACCACCAAAGACATAAAGGTACCAACATTGCGGTCTCGACAAACATGGCATCAACAGCAGTCAATGGCGTTTGTCGTTGAATCGTCCCGTAGGTACTGAAACTAAATGCCAAAATCAATGATATCCACGGCAGACTACCAAGCATCACCACTTGAATGACCACAGACAATAATGCAAAGCCAATGGCTACCCATTGTAGCGTGCGCAGGCGCTCTTTAAATAAAATCATGGATAGCGCAACGCCAACCAACGGCCCAATAAAGTAACCCAAACTGGCCTCAAGGATACGATCATGATTGACCGCCCATACATAGGTCAGCCAGTTGGTTGCGATAATTAACCCAGAGACCAGTGATAGCGCAATCCATCTTGGGTTTTGCTTGAGCGTTTCTATCCACCCCCAGCGTTTGGTAGCCACTAACACAATCAGTAGGCAACAAAACGTCCAAACGATACGGTGACCAATGATCTCCGTTGCATCATAATCAGATAACTGTTTGAAGTATAGCGGAAATCCACCCCAAATAAAGAACGCGATAAGCGCAGTAATAATGCCGCGTCTGGTTGTGATGATTGGGGCAACGGGTTTTTTGATGACATTTTGGGTAGTCATAATATAGGACAACTTTTTAGAGCAAAGCGCGCTCTCACCTAATTCTAATTATTATTGTCAATCGAATAGTGAGAGTGCAGGGTTACTACAGTGAGATTATAAGGTAAAAAGCAATGTACTCACGCCAATAGTGACATGAGTACATTGCTAACGATGTTAGATTAAATCTTTAAGAGTTAATAGTAGCTTAGCGACTTACTCAGCACCAGTATCCACTTGGATAGACATACCGATTTGGTTGGCAAGTTCAGCAAATCCTGGGAAGCTAGTATTGACCGTTTCAACCCCTTCAATGGTAATTTTCTGAGATGCACGCAGACTGGCAACAGAGAAGCTCATTGCAATACGGTGATCATGATGCGAGACAATATGACCGCCACCAAAAACAGGTTGGTCATTATTGACTTCACCATTTTCAGTAGCAGCGCCTTTGCCTTCGATAATCAGACCATCATCAGTTACAGTACAATCAATACCAAGCGTATGTAATCCTTCTGCCATCACAGCGATACGATCTGATTCTTTGACACGCAGCTCTTTGGCACCAGTCAATACCGTACGACCTTGTGCACAGCTAGCCGCAATAAACAGCACAGGAAATTCATCAATCGCCAGTGGTACAAGATGCTCTGGTATGTCAATACCGACTAGGTTTGAGCTGCGAATTGTAATATCAGCAACTGGCTCGCCGCCCACATGTGTCTCATTGCTTAGGCTAATATCTGCATTCATTAATTTAAGAATATCAATGACGCCAGTACGCGTAGGATTGATACCTACTTGGTTCAAGGTCAGTTCGCTGTCTTGACTGATGGCTGCTGCCACCATAAAAAACGCTGCAGATGAGATATCGGCAGGAACCGCGATATCGCCACCTGTTATTGTGCCGCCACCGGTGACACTGATGCGATTGCCTTCTACGGTTACCGGATAACCAAAGGCCGATAGCATACGCTCAGTATGGTCACGGCTAATCTCAGGCTGTGTGACCGTTGTCGTACCCTCTGCCCATAGACCTGCTAGTAACAAGCAAGACTTTACCTGAGCTGAAGCAACTGGCATATCATACTCAGTACCTTGTAATGGCTTGCCAACTGTATCACGACCAGTGATACTGAGCGGCGCAGTACCACTATGACCAGTACTCTGAATCACAGCTCCCATAGACCGTAGCGGTGCCGCCACGCGCTCCATTGGGCGTTTATTCAAGCTAGTATCACCTGTCAACACGCTATCAAACGATTGCGCTGCCAAGATACCAGATAGCAGACGCATACTGGTGCCAGAGTTACCCATGTACAGTGGGGTTTTGCTAGGTTTTAAACCATTCATACCGACACCATGAATGGTCAAATTGCCATTGTCAGGGCCTTCGATAGTCACACCCATATCACGGAATGCTTGCAGCGTTGCTAGCGCATCTTCCCCTTCCAAAAACCCAGTCACATTTGTCACGCCTGTGGCAAGACTGCCGAGCATAATGCTGCGATGCGAGATAGATTTGTCACCAGGAATGGCGATAGTGCCAGAAACAGTATTGCTAGGGGTAATATTATAAGAAGCTGACATAGCAGAAGTATCCGTATAAGGGGTGCTGGCTAACATATGGCCAAAATGTCGCCGTGCGGCTTGCGCGCGGCCCAAAAGTCCCATCAGGGCGGTTGAATCTTTATCAATGATAAGTTGGCGCATTGTCTGTAAGTAGTCACCATACTCATCAAGGGCGCTGACAATCGCGCTTTGATTGGCAAAAAATATATCATGCCACATTTTAGGGTCACTGGCAGCGATACGGGTAAAATCGCGGAATCCACCAGCGGCATAACGAAACATATCTAAATTGTCATCATGGCTTGCCAATTGCTCAACCAAATTAAAGGCAAGCAGGTGTGGCAAATGGCTGGTGTGCGCTAATATGCGGTCATGGTGCTCAGCATCCATTGACATGACATTTGCGCCTACTGATTCCCACAATAGTCGCAACTTTGCAATAGCAGTTGCACTGGTTGTCGGTAGCTCGCAAATAATGACGCTATGATTGACAAATAAACTGGCGCGGCGAGCATGATACCCTGAATTTTCAGCCCCAGCAATTGGATGCGCTGGCACTAATCCTATCGGCAGCGAACCGAACACTGCTTTAGCGGCATCAATGATATTGACTTTAGTACTACAGACATCCGTCATGATGCAATCACTGGCAAGCTGTCCGTTATCCATCGCTTGTTTGATATCAACAAACACTACTTGAACTGCCTGTACTGGCACTGCAATAATGATTAAATCACTGCCAGCGATGATGTCCTGTAAGTTTGCACTACCTGCATCTAGCAGACCATGCTCAATAGCTTCTATGATACTTGGTGCATGTCTATCGACTGCTACCAAACGCTCACTTAAGCCATTGTCTTTAATGGCTTGCGCAAAACTGGCACCAATCAGCCCAAGTCCAATCACACAAACTTGTTTAAATATAGGTGGCGTAGTATTTAGAGACGATTGAAGTTTATTATTTTTCTGACTACTCACGGCTTTTCTCGTTGGACACACTAAGACATAGATAGAGCCAGTCTTAGTGTTATAAATTTTAATGGCTAATTAAGAACAATTTTTAAATTACAAAGCACTTATGGATGCGCTTAGTCTTCAGTCAAAATAGAACGCAAAGTATCAATCAAACGCAGATTATCTTCAGCCACACCTACTGTGATACGCAGCCAGTTAGGTAATCCATAAGCATCCAACGGACGGACAATAACGCCTTGTTCAAGTAGCGCCTGATGAATCGAAGCAGCGGTTATATCTTCCATCTCAACCTGCACTTCGACCATAATAAAATTGGCATGCGACTTCACAAAACCCAATCCTAGCGCGTCAAACTGCTTTTCTAACCAACGCATTTGCTCATCGTTTATCAGACGAGTTTTTTCGATAAAGTCTTGATCGGCAAGTGCAGCAGCAGCAGCTAAACCAACACGGCTGACATTAAATGGCTGACGAATTCGGTTTAGTAAATCCGCCACTGCCACCGAGCTTAGAGCATAACCGACGCGTAAACCTGCCAGCCCATAAGCTTTAGAAAAAGTACGCACAATAATGACATTATCGAACTCATCCAATAGTGCGCGGTTGTTACTCTCAGGACTATACTCGATATAAGCTTCATCTAGTACCACCAAGACTGAGCTTGGCACACTGGCAACGAACTGATACAGCTCTTTTTGCTCTAGCTGCGTACCCGTTGGATTATTCGGATTGGCAATAAAGACAATTTTGGTATTTGGATTATCTTGTACCGCTTGGCTCATGGCTTTTAGATTATGCCCAAAGCGCTGAGCAGGCACTTCAATGCCCGTGGCACCTTGCATCTTCGCTAGCATAGGATATACCACAAAAGCATACTGACTATAGACGATGGCATCATCAGCACCCACAAAGCTACGTGCTAAAATATCGAGCAAATCATCAGAGCCATTACCTAAGGTAATTTGATTGGCATTGACATCGTTAAAGTCAGCCAGCGCTTGCTTTAGATAGTAACCATTGCCATCAGGATAGCGCGACAACTGCCCTAGCTGCTCAGTCACTGCTAGCGTCACTCGTGGTGAGCATCCCATTGGATTCTCATTGCTAGCCAGCTTTACCACGTCTGAGACACCATACTCACGTGTCAGCTCTTCAATTGGCTTACCGGTTTGATAAGGTGCCAATGCCAAAATACTGTCGTAAGCTGGCGTTAACGGCGATAGATCTGACGCGGTCAATTGAGTAGTCTGCATGGTTTATCCTTAGATGGTATCTGTAAATGCTTTTTTAATGCTATTTGCAAAAGCTAAGACCCATCTATTATGTATGAATACCAGTGAATAAGCCTATAGTTACCTATAGGTAGTCGCCTATAGGACAGCTTTTGGATATGAGCCCAATATGCGCAAATCTTTGACCAATGGACGAATATCATTGATGGCAGCGCTAACGTTTGGATCATTAACATGACCATTCATATCGATAAAGAATACGTATGCCCATTTGTTAGGACGCTCAGGACGCGTCTCAATACTGGTCATCGATACGCCATGATATGACAAAGGTTTTAATATTTCGATCAGTGCGCCTGCTTTGTCGTGAGCGGAGACGACGATAGAAGTTTTGTCTTGACCAGATGGTGCAATCGCCTCATGACCGATAATAAGGAAGCGTGTAGTGTTGCTTGGATTGTCTTCGATATTTGAGTAGAGCTTATGCAAGCCATACTCTGCAACAGCGACGTCACCTGCAATCGCAGCTGAATGCCATTCGTTTTTGAGGCGGCGAGCAGCTTCTCCATTACTTGATACAGCAACGCGCTCAACATTAGGGAAGTTTACATCTAGCCAATGACGGCACTGAGCAAGCGACTGCTGATGCGAATAAATACGGCTCAAGCCATCAATCTTGGTATGCTCAGCAACCAAGAAGTTTTGATGAATTGGCAGTTCAACTTCGCCAATGATTTTCAAAGTAGAAGATAAGAAGCCATCTAGAGTATGGTTGACGACGCCTTCTGAAGAGTTTTCAACAGGGACCACCCCATACATCGCTGTACCCGCTTCGACTTCGCGGAACACATCAGTAATGGTTGTCATCGGTACGGTATCCGCGGCTTTACCAAAGTGCTTGAGCGCAGCGGCATGCGTAAAGGTACCGACAGGGCCCAAGAAGGCAATACGCTGCGGCGCTTCTAAATCCAAGCATACTGACATGATTTCACGGAACAAGCGCGCCATTTTTTCATCAGCGATGGGACCTGCATTACGCTCCATGACAGCTTTTAGTACCTGTGCTTCACGCTCAGGGCGGTAAAAGATAGGATTGCTATTGTCATCAGCAGCGGTATGATTTTTCTTTACCATGGCTACTTGCTGAGCCAACTTTGCACGGTTGTTGATTAACGTTTGGATCTCACAGTCTACTGCGTCAATATTTTGGCGAATATTGTCTAAAAACTCTTTTTCAGTTGCGGTATCGCTAGCGCCTGTAGTGGTTTGATTTAGATTATCCATTGTTTGCTCTGGTGACTGCTCGCTCATTACCGCCCATCCTTTTTAGATTTTATCGCTGTTAGATATTACTATTATTTAAATATTGCTATTACATTGCTATATTGCTATTACATTGCTATTACGTAGGGTAGCACTATTGCCAAATCTGACTGTTTTCTGTTTTTAGTTAAAGGCTAAGACTGATGATAGAAACTATATTCAAAACCAACCTCAAAACAGTCTATCAAAAACACCCTATATTGCTAGTGCCATTTGGCGTTAATGCTATATTAGGGCGTGTTGAACATTCAAATGTGGTGCTGGCAGTGACTATTTTTTAGACAATATGCAGTGAAATTTTTGACGCCTAGTCATTCTAGGTTAAACAATTTCGCCATATATTGGCAGAAAATAGTACTGCCCTGAAAGGCTGATGCTAAAATCACCCCAAACGTCGTTACAAGCCTAGTTAAGGTCTCGACATTATCGTCGGCTTGCGCCTAGTTTGGTGCAATTTTAGCGATCAGCAGCCCTAATATTTGAATGTTCAACACGCCCTTACTGCCAAATACAGCAGCTTGATACATAGCCGGCTCTACTATAGCAAAAACTAAGGTCAGTGCCCATTCGTAAATGCGTATAAATATACCAACTGTTATTAATATTAGCACAGTTGAGCCAGATAACAGCGATGCATAGCATAACTATGAGGCAACACCTGCCCAAAACTGTGTTACAGTTCCAGTTCAGCTCCCTACCCTGTTATATATAAGAGGAGCATCATATGATTAATAAAAAAAAGGATACCTGATGAGCGCATTACAACAGCTACGCACTATGACCACGATTGTTGCTGATACTGGTGACCTTGCCGCTATTGCCCGTTTAAAACCTATCGATGCAACCACCAACCCAAGCCTTATTACCAAGGCTCTGATTCATCCTGACAACCAAGGCATGTTGTCAGAGACCATGAGCCGTCACAATGGTGACGTGGATGCCGTGATCGATGCGCTGACCATTCAGGTTGGCTGCGATATTTTAGAGCTGATCGAAGGCCGAGTCTCTACCGAAGTGGACGCTCGCTTATCTTATGATACTCAAGCGACGATAGATAAGGCACTGGCCTTTATGGATGCTTACCAAAAAGCGGGCATCGATTCAGAGCGAGTATTGATCAAAATGGCGGCAACTTGGCAAGGTATTGAGGCAGCACGCTATCTTGAGACTCAAAATATCCACTGTAACCTGACCTTACTATTTGGACAACACCAAGCGATTGCCTGTGCAGATGCTGGCGTGACCCTGATATCACCTTTCGTTGGCCGTATTTTAGATTGGCAAAAACGCCAACAAAGCCGTCAAAACGTACCGGCTTCTGATGACATGGGCGTACAGTCAGTCAAGCTCATTTATCAGTATTACAAACAGCACGGTTACCAGACACAAGTAATGGGCGCTAGTTTCCGCTCTACCGAGCAAATTTTGGCATTGGCAGGTTGTGACTTACTGACTATAGCTCCCAACCTCATTGATGAGTTGGCAGCCATGGATACCGAGGTAACTCGCCAACTGTCTCCAAGCATGTCGATGGATATGAAGGCGATGACTCAGGTAAGCTTAACGCATGAAGAGTTTAGTGCTGCGTATCAGCAAGACAAGGTTACACAGGACTTGTTGCCTAAGGGTATTGACGGTTTTATCGGGGCGCGTGACGAGCTGGCTAAGACATTAGCAGCCATTCGCGGACAATAATAGCCACACGACGGATACTGGGCTGGCACAAAAGGTATTTGCCTACTAATAGTAAGTTGGCTATCATTACCTACTTCAAATGACAAGAAGCAAGGCTTATATGAAACGGCTATCAATATTATTGGCAGGCAGTGCTTTAGCGATCAGCGCCCAGGCAGTTAACTGGGTAGAGGTGTCCGAGAGCAGCTCTGGATCAATTTTTAGTATAGATTTGGATTCTATTGAAAGCTCTGACATCAGTATCATAGATGAAAAAGACGTCGAAAATATCACAGTATCTATCCTTAGAACCTATCCTAAAGACACAGACACCAAGTCCGATGACACGAAGGAAGAAAAAAGCAATATTGACCATAGTGAGCAGCAACTACTCATTTCATGTAAAGATGCCAGTTACTATAGACGAGCCTTTGTTAACTACGATGCTGAAGGCAAAGTAACCAAGTCATGGCAGTCAGAAAAACCAATATTGACTACAAAAGACTTTAAAGTCACTACCCCAAAGACAGTCGGTCGTACGGTGATAGAGCAGTCTTGTAAGGACTACGAACAAGACGAAGAGCAATAAACACAGCCTACTTAACACAATACTAAAAAACATTAATACAGTATCAAAAAAAGCGCCCTGACATAGTATCAGGGCGCTTTTTTATTTGGAGAATCGTTTAACTATATCGACAATACGAAGTGTCTAGTAGTCAAAAATATAGCAATTCATTTTAAGCTTTTAGTACCGTATAAACAGGTACTGGGAACTCGCCATGCAAGTCAACCAAGTCCAGTAACACTAACGCACCGACCACAGTATGGTCAGCTGATTGACATAGCTCGTAAGCAGTGGTCAACGTACCACCAGTCGCCAAGATGTCATCAACCAATAGTACGCGCTCAGGCGGTAGGTTGTTTTGCATCTCAAGCGTGTCTTTACCATACTCCAGTGCATAGGCTTTGTTGGCAACTGGTGGCGGCAGCTTACCTGGTTTACGTAGCAAGATCATGCCTTTGCCCAGACGGCCTGCTAGCATACTGGCAAATACAAAGCCACGCGCTTCCACTGCACCCAGACAATCTACCTCGTCCATAAGCCCTTCTGGCAAAGCGGCAAGTAGCGCATCGATGACAGCGTCAATATGACTGCGCAGTAACGGGGTAATGTCATAAAAATCAATGCCAGCTTTTGGAAAGTCTGGTACTGTGCGAATAATCTGCCAAAACGGATGGTCAGTATTGAGCACATGAGACGTCTCATTGTTGGTGGCGGATGTGGCGGCGGCATTGGTACTCATGATGACCCTTAGCTTATGTATTTAGATGGTTTAGTTAGTTTAGATAAGACAACAACTGGATGATATATCAGCGATAAATGCTAAGCATTACTGTGAATTTAGCGGCGATTATTATAGCATAATTGGTTTTCGTGTGGCGGGCTGGCGTCCAGTCTTGTTATTAAGCGTTAATAAGGTAACGTATGTGATTGACTTGATAAAAGAAAAGTCATCTCAATATACAAGTGTAAACTTAACTATGAAAATTGCGGTTATATGCTAAACTACGTGCGTTTTTGCAGTCTAATATAATAGCTGTAATATTAAAAATGAGCGTTTATAGCACGCTGTAACTGTAATACTGGTAATGATCGATAGGACTATTTATGAAACGTTATGAATGTATTGTCTGCGGCTGGATATATGATGAGGCGCTTGGCTGCCCAGAAGAAGGTATCGCACCTGGCACTAAGTGGGAAGACATCCCTGATGACTGGACTTGCCCTGAGTGCGGTGTCGGTAAGCTTGATTTTGAGATGCTTGAGCTGTAGTAGATGACCCTCTAATTAGGACACTTCATGACAAAATCAAATGACATCAATAGTGCCAAATTGCCTGAAACGCTAGATAACAATCTAGAAGATCATCTGAATAACTACCCTACTCCTGAGTGGCGCAAGTTTGGGGAGCATCAATGGCGCGACTCTGACTTGAGTAAGCACCTTCGTCAAGCAATGATTGACATCGGTGATGGTATTGAGTTGTGTGTCGAAGCTGGCGGTAATCCCAACAATCCGCCGCTGCTGATGATCATGGGGCTAGGCTCACAAATGATATTTTGGCCAGACAATTTTATTAAGCGCTTTATCGATGCTGGTTTTTTTGTGATTCGTTTTGATAATCGTGATATCGGCTTGTCTTCTAAAGTGCAGATAGAAGGTTTGCCGCGTATTAGCCAGCTTAAAATGATGGTACGCCTACAAACAGGGCTGTCTAATAAAAGCACACAGGTTGCTTATAACTTGACAGACATGGCTGAAGACACCGCACGTCTAATTAAAGCACTCAAGCTTGGCAAGACACATCTGCTTGGGGCTTCGATGGGCGGTATGATTGCACAAATTGTGGCGGCACGTTATCCAAGCTTAGTGCAGCGAATGGCGCTTATGTTTACCACGACCAATCGTGCGTTTTTGAAGCCGCCAAAGCCCAAACAGCTATATACCCTTATCAATCGTCCAGAGAGCCACTCTGAGCGTGATATCGTGCGTCATAGTGTTTGGTTTATGAAGACCGTTGGTACACCAGGTCATGTGAATGTGCGTATGGTCCGTGAAATCGCTAAGATTCGCTATCAGCGCAACTTCCACCCGCTTGGTACAGTACAGCAGCTCAATGCTATCTTGGCATCAGGCTCTATCAGCCGATTTAGTAAGCAAGTCAAAGCACCAACGATTGTATTACATGGTAGCGCTGATGGACTCCTGCCTGCCTCACAGGGCCGAGTCGTTGCCAAGACCATTCCTAATGCTACGTTCCATCTCATCGAAGGCATGGCACACGATATTCCAGAGTATTATCAGCCTTATATGGTTGACTTAATCAGTAATCATTTATCGAGCAACTAGCTTTAAAAACATCAATAAAAACATCAATGTCAAAAAAAAGAGTGTAAAACCTATCGAAAACTCATAGGTTTTACACTCTTTTTTATTGCCTATTTAATCCTAGGGCGTGTCCTCAATTCAATCGATAGCTATCTAAATGGGTTAAAAATGGCTAAATCTTGCCAAATTGTGTCAAATAGCTGGTTAATATCTCGATATTATCTGCGCTATTTTCCTTGTTTGACTGCGATTTATCTCATTTTTATCACCACTCTTAAAACGAGGACACGCCCTAGTAATTGCATCAATCACAAGCGACACCAGCCCCTTCCTTATCTATACACATTTTATTCCCATTCTTTAGGTTACCAATCCACGCCTTACCACCTGTAAATACAAAGGATGGTTTGCCCTGATAGCTATCGTTAGCGTTCACACCACTATTAGCAAAGCGAAAAGGGATCGCTAGCTCACCGCCTAAATTGACAAAGCCCCACTCTTCACCGATACGCACGCCAGCATATTCCTCAGAAAACGGACGCACTTCATCAAATGAGTACGTAATCATCGTGACATTATTGTCATCGACGAAACCCCATTTACCATCTTGCTGACGCGATTGAAGTGTCGTAAAACGCGCCGGTGCAGACTGTAATGCTGTGCTAGATTTTTCGTTAGAAGAAGTAGGTTTATTCACTGCCTGAGTGTTATTCTGGGCATTCGGATCACTCGCCGCATTGCCGTTTTTATCCACCCAACTGGTTGCACGACCTTTACGTACACGCGCTACTCCATTACGATAATTATCGATATCATCAATCGCTGCAGAAAATGAGACAACGGTACTATTGGCTGTGTTAATCACACCATAGTTACCCTCTTTTTTTACCACGATACGCCCATCCGATACAGGCCGCGCCCATCCTTGACTCTCTGTCAATATATCGTACATGGCAGGCACGACTTCGCGGCCCTGCATATTGAGATAACCAACGCGACTGTTACGCAGTACAGGCAACAGACCGCCCGATAATTTATCGGCATCGACTTTTTGATAACGTGACAAATCAACGACTCGTTTGCCTTTTTTATCGATTAACGCCACTGGCGCACCAAAATCTTTGATCGCCAAAAAGTAACTGCTACTAGCCGTGCAGGAGACGTTTTTGTAATAACTTTTTGGGATTTTACAACTGGCGGCGTGTGCGCTAGGCATAAAAAACAATGCGCTAGATAGCATCGTCACGACGACACTGTATTGCGATATTTTTGGTAGCAAGCCAGACAATGTATGTGGCTGTTTTTTTGATAGCAATCGTTGAAGCATAAATAAACCTAGACAAATAATATAGATTGTTTGGTATAACTAATCAGACGTTGAGTACATTATATCGTCAATCTACTATACATGTGTTGCATCGTTAGTGTCGCTTAAAGTGCTACACACATATCCTCCGTGCAGAAATATCACTTGTATACATTATGCTCTTTCCTACTCCTACGAATCGTCGCCCTGATACAAATATTTTGATATAAGTACTATTACCCAACTGTCATAAGTCTATTGTGAAAAACGTAGCTATATCAGATACTTTGGTTATTTATTTGCGTCTAACGTGCCCAATAATGTTCCGCATAGCGATAGTATTTATATTCAGCATAATAAATTGTGGTTTTGCCATTTCATTTTGCACTTAAAACCACGACAATATGGCTCTATGTCAACATAAGTTCTGACATGATGCAATGCTAATAAGAGTGCTGTTACTCAAAATGCTGTTATTCAAATACTGTTATAAGGACAAATTATGGCTATTGCTTCAACGCGATCTGCACCTATTGGCTTAGTCATTGGTTGTATCATTTTTGGATTGGGCAGCTTAATTGTCGCTCACGTCGATATTGGTGGTTGGGCCATGTCGTTTTGGCGATTGGCTGTTTCGGGTATTGTATTTGCGGTATTGGCTAAGATAATGGGTCAACGAATGCCCAAATCAAGACGCGCCATTTTTTATGCGCTACTATCAGGGGCGTTTTTAGGCTTAGATTTGGCACTGTGGCATGAGAGTATTTATGCGGTTGGGCCTGGTATTTCGACGCTGCTGAATAGTCTGCAAATATTTTTCTTGGCCGCGATTGGGTTTATGTATTTCAATGAGCGTCAGTCTATCGTGCAGCTTATTAGTTTGTTCTTAGCCATGATAGGCGTGGCGATGATAGGTAGCCCTGAATTCGCACACAACACTGCTGCGACTTGGGGTTTTGTCACTGGTATTGTATCGGGTGCCATGCTAGCGGCATCAATGACCTTTATCCGCAAAACGCACGATACGGAACCGACGCCTATATTTATGTTAATGCAGCTAATCAGTATCGGCGGCGTCTTAGCCATGATTGTACCGATGTTTGTATTTGATACAGGTAATATCCTACCCAATACATGGTCTGAGATTGGCTGGGTGCTTATCTATGGTACGGTAATGCAGTGCTTGGCATGGGGGTTGATTGCCTACTCTATTCCTAAGCTTTCGTTGGCACTGACTGGACTGCTATTATTGACTGAACCTATTGCAGCCCTTGTCATTGACTATAGCTGGCTGGACAAGCCGATTAACACTTTACAGTGGAGTGGCGCACTATTAACGATGTTTGCTATTTACTTAGGCTCATTGAAGCCAAAACCACGTGCCCTTCGCCGCTATCGTTTTTTTTCAAGATTTTATAAGCGAGATTATAAATAGTTCCGATACTGTTGTTCTATACTACTGTTGCTCAACACTGCCATAAAAAAGCGCCCATGCTATCGGTAGCATGGGCGCTTTTTGTTAGATGAGATATGCTTTGACTATCTTTATTTGATAAGCTCAAACTTCAATCTCATCAGTATTACTTATTTCGCTTCAGAGCTTTGGTTAAACAAAGCATTCAACACGATAGCGGCTAAAGTAGCAGTACCGATACCGCCTAAATCAAAGCCGCCTAAGTGCAAGCTAAAATTACCAGTACCCATAATGACCGTCACTGCCGCGATGATTAGGTTGCTGTTTTTACTAAAATCAATATGGCTATCGATCCAGATTTTTATCCCAGCAACCGTGATAAGACCAAAGACAACAATAGAAGCACCGCCCAATAGAGCCGCTGGGATGGTCTGAATGATCGCACCAAACTTTGGTGACAGTCCCAATATGATAGCAACCAATCCTGCTACGACAAATATCGTCGTGCTATATACTTTGGTAACCGCCATGACACCGATGTTTTCAGCATAAGTAGTAACACCTGTACCACCAAATCCTGCCGAAAAGGTCGTGGCTAAACCGTCCGCCAAAAATGCTCGACCCATATAAGGGGTCACACGAGCCTTAGTCATGCCCTCTACTGCCTTAAAATGCCCTAGGTTTTCAGCCACCAATATAAAGGCCACAGGTGCAATTAGGATAATAGCGCTCATCTCAAAGCGCGGCGTATGAATGCTTGGGAGTCCAAACCATGAAGCGGCAGCTACTGTACTAAAATCAATCGCTGTACCAAAGCCTAAAATATTGGTCATGACAAAGTAAGCAACGTACGATAGAACCAGACCGACGAGTAGCAACAGACGACGCAACATACCGCGAGTAAATACTGCCACACCACTAATGAGCAATACGGTCAAGGTAGCCATCCAAGCATCAAATTGATTGGCAGACACCCCTTGAATGGTCACTGGCGCCAAGTTAAGACCGATAATCATGACAATCGCACCCGTCACAATAGGCGGCATCAAGCGCTCAATCCAACCTGTACCCGTCTTCATCACTAGCAGACCAATCAATGCATAAATGATACCGCAGGCCATAATACCGCCTAGCGCAACATTTAGATTGTCATTAAACCCTGCGCCTGCATAAGCGGTCACCGCGATGACTGGACCAATAAAAGCAAAGCTTGATCCCAAGTAGCTCGGCATGCGCCCACCGGTAATCATAAAGAACATTACCGTACAGATACCAGACATCAAGATAGCTAAGTTAGGATCAAACCCCATTAATAAAGGTGCAAGCACGGTTGCACCAAACATCGCAAATGTATGCTGTATACCGAGCAATACGCTTTTTGACGGAGGTAGATAGTCGTTGATACCAACTGGATCACGATCCAAGTCACCCTTATAAGGACGCCATGTCGGAAACCAACGGCCATTTTCGAAGTCTGGATTGTGCGGGTAATTGATAGCGGCTGAATCAATGCCTGCAGACTCCAAGGCATTTTGAGTCGATAGATCTTGAGCGCTATTGTCTGACGCTGATGAAGGGTCTTTTTGAGATGGCATGCGCGCTTGTCCTATGTGAGCTAAGCTAAAGTAATAGGCTAGAATAACTGATAAAATAAGTATATTAATAAATGGACATATTTCTAAGGGCTTGTATAAATAGCAGAACGTTAAGTCTTTCTATCTATAATATGTCATCCCAATTCATTCATTTATGTTGTAATATGACAAACCAAAAGTATTATTTGGTATGATAGCCATATCTTGCTAGATGTATGAATACGGATATGTTTGACTGAAAAATTTAGTCTTTTTTAATCCGTCTTATTTTACGATGATAACCAACTTACAGGATGTTACATAGTTGTTGACTGCGAGCATGATAACGGAGTTTCAAAATAAATAAAAGTTATTATTCGATTGCCCTCAGTGCTCATTTACCTTATAACCTTCATAAATAGTGTCTCGCGCCCACCTATCAATGGTGACTAGGAGCGACGGCTGTCTATTATATTTTTCACAAAAGCGCCCAATGCCATAGATAAAATAGGCTAAAGCGCTTAAAATTTTTGGTGACTTATTATGATCAGTGTTTTTGATTTATTTAAAATCGGCATCGGCCCATCCAGTTCGCATACAGTCGGACCGATGGTCGCTGCAAACTTATTTTTGACCTCGCTAACTGAGCAGATGGAACTGACTGCAATTAAGACCATTGAGATTGAACTGTATGGCTCTTTGGCGGCGACTGGAAAAGGCCATGCAACAGATACCGCTATCTTGTTAGGACTGCTTGGACACACGCCTAGCACGATAGACACACGTATGACCAGTAGCTACCTATCTCCTATTTTCTCTGACAAGATTCTTAATGTATCAGGCACGCATACGATTGCTTTTGATACAGAGCAAGACATCTACTGGTATGACGATACTGTGCTGCCTTATCACCCTAATGCATTGACGCTACGCGCTATCTCAACTGAAGGTGTTCGCTATCAGCAGACTTATTATTCAGTTGGTGGCGGTTTTGTCATTAATGAAGAAGATGCAACTAACCCAGACGAAGATCATGCCAGCCCGACCATCGATAGAGTTCCCTACCCGTTCAATAACGCAGCAGAGCTACTAGAGCAATGTCGTGAGCATGACTTGAGCATCAGCGAATTGGTACTGGCAAACGAATGTCACTTCCATGCCAAAGAAGAAGTATTTGCTTACTTAGATAGCATTTGGGAAGTGATGCAAGACTGCGTCAAACAAGGCTGTGAAAATGGTGGCATCTTGCCGGGTGGATTAGATGTAAAACGCCGTGCCCAAGATTTGCATACGCAGCTGTGTGCTGAAAAAGACCAACCTATCACCAAGACTGATAAGTTAGCCGCTATGGACTGGGTCGATTTGTACGCGCTCGCCGTCAATGAAGAAAACGCCAATGGCGGCAAAGTAGTCACAGCTCCAACCAATGGCGCAGCAGGTATCATCCCTGCCGTACTGCACTACTATCGTGATTTTTTGCCCAACTACAGCCAAGATGGCGTTCGTAAATTTTTGCTAAACGCCACTGCTATCGGTAGCCTTATCAAACAAAATGCTTCAATCTCTGGTGCTGAGGTCGGTTGCCAAGGTGAGGTTGGTTCGGCATGTGCAATGGCAGGCTCCGCACTGGCAGAAATCATGAACGGCACGCCAGCAAAATGCCTAAATGCAGCAGAGATTGGTATTGAGCATAATCTAGGTCTTACTTGTGATCCTATTGGCGGACTGGTACAAGTGCCTTGTATCGAGCGTAATGCGATGGGTGCAGTTAAAGCAATCAATGCAGCACGTCTAGCCTGTAGAGGTAATGGTCAGCACTTCGTCTCTTTAGACAAAGCGATAGAAACGATGAAGCAAACAGGTGCCGATATGTCTGATAAATATAAAGAAACAGCACGAGGGGGTCTGGCGGTCTATGCTGATAATAGAATTCCTACGGCAACGCGTGGCGTCAGTGTCAATTACAGTCAATGCTAATTTGATTTCTCAGAACATAATTTACTAATAATAAACACGTAAAAAGGCCTCTAATTCGTTAGAGGCCTTTTTGTCATATATAACTGCTTTATTGTCTATATATTGCTATCAATATTATTCAGCAGTTTTTGATACCACTTCATTTAGAATCCAAACTGGCTGCACTATATTTGAGCCTTCTGCTGTTACTGCTTCTTGGCGTACATCTAGGACATAACGATAGTTCGGCTCATAGGTAAAGCCTTGAATATTACCGTTTAGCGTAGTGTAGTTTTTCTGATAGGTCTGACGATACTGCAAGCACTGTGATTCAACCATGCTGCCATCAGTAGCAGTCAAGTCACACACTGCTTTACGCGGTGCAATTTCTACTTCAAAACTTGGGATGTTTACTACTTTTACATTCATAGGTTGTCCTTCAACAACCATCGTACGCTCATTGTCCATACCCATCGTAGAGCAACCAGAAAGGGCAAAAGTCGTCATCAATGCTGCAAGTGCTAATTTCTTCATTATTCAATCCTCAGATAATTGTTATTGATTCTTTATTGATAGCTTAGTTACTGGCTCATTTATTGATTTAGCTAGTAATTCATTGTTACTTAAATAAACTTATTATTTTGAACACCTGATCTTGCTTTGCTACAAGCTAATAAGGTTGTTTGCTTCTTACTGAAACCAGTATAGGTCGCTAATCGTCTTACCCTCTATGACTGCTTTGTAAAGTAACGTCAGCTTTTGCAACTGATGTTAATGAAGCGTATTGAATAGCAGAGTTATTTGCTACTGAGCAGAAGTTTGACATCAAAAAGCCAGAACAAATATTGTGCTGGCTCTTATACAACTATGCAAATTCTGTTTTATTGAAGATTACTAGCTACGATAATCAGCGTTTATTTTGACGTAATCGTATGATAAATCGCAGGTATACACCGTATCACTAGCATCACCACGTGCAAGGTCGATATGAATGGTAATCTCAGGTCGGCTCATGACTGTTTTGCCCGCCTCCTCTGTATAGTCAGGTGCAACACCGCCATTTTGACAAATCATTACCTCGTCTAGATACACATCAACTTGCTCTGTATCTAAATTTTCGATACCAGCATAGCCCACTGCTGCTAATATGCGTCCCCAGTTAGCATCACTAGCAAAAAATGCCGTTTTTACTAAGGGTGAATGTGCGACTGCATAAGCCACATCGCAGCATTCTTGCGTGGTTTGACCGCCAGTCACTTTGACCGTCATGAATTTAGTAGCGCCTTCTCCATCACGTACAATCAGTTGTGCTAGACGGACAAACACATCAGCTAATGCATCGAATACAGGCTGATAATGTGGATGCTCTGGACTATCAATCACCTCTGAGCTAGCAGCACCTGTTGCGATTAACACACAACAATCATTGGTTGAGGTATCGCCATCGACAGTAATGCGGTTGAAAGACTGCTCATTGATAGCGCTTAGCATCTCTTGCAATAAGTCAGCAGCGATATTAGCATCTGTCGCCACATAGCCCAGCATAGTCGCCATATTTGGGCGTATCATTCCTGAGCCCTTAGACATACCAGTGATATGATAGCTAGTACCTGCTACATCAATTTTTTGGCTGGCCAATTTAGGAATGGTATCTGTTGTGCGAATGCCATTGGCAGCAGCTAGCCAGCTATCAGGCGCTAGGTTAGCTAATGCATTATCCAGACCTGCAATGACCGCATCACTATTTAATGGCTCACCAATCACGCCGGTAGAGAATGGCAATATTGTATTGGTATCTACACCAGCTTTATCAGCCAATGCTGTACAGATATCAATAGCGCGGCGCTTGCCATCAGTGCCCGTACCTGCATTTGCGTTACCCGTATTGGTGACTAAATAGCGCGGACTAACCTTAGCAAAGTGCTCACGCAATACTCGCACTGGCGCGGCGCAAAAGGTATTTTTAGTGGTTACAACCGCAGTAGTGGCCTTATCCGATATTTCGATGACTACTAAATCATCGCGATCTTTATAACGAACGCCTGCCGCTGTGGCACTGAGCTTGATGCCGTCGATAGGATAGATAACGTCAGGTACTGATACATTTCCAACAGCCATAATAAAATCCTTATTTTTCAATTTTTATCGTTATTTACGGAATACTAAGTGATAAATACTAGCGTCAGTTCAAGACAGTTCAGATACAAGAAGAACTAGCTATAATGCTACAACCAGCAGACTGAGCAAGCTAATCATCGTATCTAATTGACATGAGAATTGACTATATATAGGTATCACAGTATATAAGTATTACGGTTTTTTTAGGTCAAATGCTGACCAAATTGGTGCATGGTCTGAAGGTTTTTCCATAGCACGTAGCTCATAACTGATACCAGCATCGATACATTTATCGATTAAGTCTGAGGTACATAGAATATGATCAATACGTAACCCGCGCTTAGGTTCATCATTGAAGCCGCGACTGCGATAATCAAACCAGCTGTATAACTCGGTACTCGTTGGATAATGCAGACGGTAAGTATCTGTCAGCTCACGTGACATCAATGCTGAATACCATTCGCGCTCTTCCGGCAGAAATGAGGTTTTTCTGTTTTTCAACCAGCGTTTGGCATTGACTTCACCAATACCAATATCGATATCTTCTGGTGCGATATTCATATCACCCATGACGATAACCGAACGACCTTCCGCTTTTAGCGTATCAATATAAGCCATCAAATTGGCATAATAAGCGCGCTTCATAGGAAATTTAGTCGGGTGATCTTGGCTCTCTCCTTGCGGAAAGTAACCATTGAGCACATCCACTTCACGACCTTCAAACTCATAACGTGCATGGATAAAGCGCTTTTGGGCTTCTTCATCTTCGCCAGGAAAGCCTTTTTGTACAAATACAGGTGCAGCTTTGGATAAGAGTGCAACGCCGTAATGCCCTTTTTGTCCAAAATACTCGACGTGGTAGCCTAGCCCTTCGATATCGCTAAGCGGAAATTGATCATCATGAACCTTGGTTTCTTGTAGGCCCATGACATCAGGATCGATTACCTCGCGCACCGCCTCGAGCTGATGCTGACGTGCACGGATACCATTGATGTTAAAACTGACAAAACGGGTCATAAACTGTCCTATACTGATTGGTTAGAATATAGCGCTCTATAAATGGGTGAGATATAAACGGCTATGATAACAAATGTAAGCGGTTCTAGCGGTTGCATGGTCTGAAATCTTGAGCTAGAGTAACTCTATTATAAGCACTATCTATTATTGGTCTATCTGAAACACTTTTATTCAACAATACTTATTAAAAATATCGAGCATCACTATGACAACAATTAATCAAAAAAATACGACATCAGCCATGAATGATGACACCAAACCATTATTTGCTAAAGATTATAACGTCTATATTAACCATACTGATGCTGGCGGTATAGTCTATCACGCCAATCATTTGGTGTTTTTTGAAAACTGCCGACGCGACTGGTTTACTGAGCTGGGCTTAAATGGGTATTTTTTGCAGACTGATAGCGGTGAAGTGCAGCATTTTGTCGTGAGTCAGGCAGACTTGCAATACAAAAGAGCCATTCTATTAGATGAAGTAATTAGCGTACGTATTGATAAAGTGGAGCTAAAACCTGCCAGCATCATATTTTACCAAAGTATATATCGCAATCTACCAAATCATAGTACTACCGAAACAGATGATAGCCAGCTACTAAGCAGCACCAAAATCGTTATTGCCTGCGTACAAAACCTCGTCAAACCAGAGCCAATGAGTAATGATGAAATAGGCAGCGATAAACAAGATACTGCAGCGACAACCCCACCAATGCGTCCTATTCGTGTGCCAAAAAAACTGCGCGTTACGATCGAACAAGCTATCGCTGAGCAAGTAAATGGTCAGCAGTAGAACTGCTATGAGCATAGATACGGGTAGAGTGTTGCTTGAATTTGATAACCTATGGGTACATAGCCAACGGACGATAAATGCTCAAAGCATTAAAAATAGCAAAGAAGCCTCGAATAAAATCTCTATGCCGTCTAGTATTTATCAAAAATGGGCAAGCACGCTAACCGCAGACGCTTCACTGGATAAAGAGCCATCAACTCCTGATCGAACGCTAATAAGCGGTGCGAGCGGTATGCTATTGTCAGGGCAAGTCACTGTTTTGACAGGAGCGTCTGGTAGCGGTAAATCAGTACTATTGCGAGTATTGGCAGGATTATTACCAATGAGCAGCGGTACTGTTCGTTTGCACGATGACACGTCGAGTAATGTTTATCACGATATGCATGAGACTGCGCCTATACGGTGGCGCCAGCAGGTCGCCCTACTTGCTCAGCATCCACAACTGTTAGACGGTAGTGTCCTTGAAAACTTACAAATGCCTTATCAATTATATGCTCACCAATCGCAGACTTTTGACATAGACTGGCATGTTGCTCAGCTTGAACACTTAGATAGAAGTGCAGATTTTTTGCAACAGGACGCCAAGCACTTATCTGGTGGCGAGCGCCAACTGGTCAATACATTGCGTCTATTACAACTTAGTCCAAAAGTTCTATTGCTAGACGAGCCAACTGCTGCTTTGGACATTGACACTTCAACACAGCTAGTCAACTTACTCATCAGCTGGTTGCGCGCAGATGCACAGCGCACACTCCTATGGGTGACTCACGACACAAAAGATATTATGCCTTTGGCAAATAGACATTGGCACATGCAAGCCGGTGTGCTCACTGCGGACTCTTGAAGAGCTTTTATCAGAAACATTTAATCAAATGAGTAAGTCTTCGTATAGTTGCTCAGACAATTTAGCACGTTAATAACCTTAACCCTCACCTTGTATTATTACTATAATTACTTTCTAAATAAGCTCATATGAGTGGTACGAATGATATGCAAATATTTCTCACTTATAGTGATATTGCTCTTGCCAGTAGTTTAATTATTATCGTGTTACTCATCTCTTGGCGGTTACGTTTAAAGCTAAGCAAGACCCTTTTAATAGCGGCACTTCGTACGATTATACAGCTTAGCTTTATTGGGCTGATACTGGCGTGGATTTTTGCACGTGAACAATGGTATGAAGTACTACTTATCTTAACGGTCATGACTTTAATTGCAGGAAGTGCGGCCAAAAATCGCGTTAAACGCAGTTATAGAGGATTATTGACAGATACGTTATTGGCAGTCGGTATCTCAGCAATACTAGTAACAGCGATTGCGATTATAGCGATTTTGAATGTTGAGCCTTGGTATACACCGCAATTCATTATTCCTATATTGGGTCTGATATTAGGTAACTCTCTGACTGCCATTTCGTTGACGAGCAATCAATTGATTGAATCCTTTCATGAGCAATCAGGGCGCGTAGAAATGATGCTCAGTCTATCTGCTAAGCCATTCGAAGCCGTCCATGAGCAGATAAAAGCAGCTATCACCAATGGCATGACTCCAACTTTAAACTCTATGCTAGTCGTCGGTATTGTTAGCTTACCAGGCATGATGACGGGTCAAATCCTAGCGGGCGCCGATCCCACTCAAGCCGTACGCTACCAAATAGTCACTATGTTCCTGATATGTGTCAGCAGCACGCTTGGCTGCACTATCAGTGCATTACTCATCTATCGACGTTTCTTTAATAAAAAAGATCAATTTATTTTACCGCAATAATTTTGGCATCTACATTCGTTTGTATTTTATCAACTCACCAATATTAGTTATTTAATCCTTCATTTATGAGATAAAAGAGCCTATATATTCTTATAAGTTAATATATGTACTGCTCAGTATCGCTTACTGTTATTGTTTTAGACTAAATTCATGCTAATGTATTGCTCAAATGTATCGTTTTTTTGATACTTTATTGGTAAGCAGCAGATAAATAGTTTTAGAACGAGCATTGTTTTTTTTACTAAACATTTTATTTGTTTGTTCTATTTAATGCTTTATCTAAATACTCATTAAATAGAATGCTGTTATAGCAGCAAAAAGACTAGCTATTAATCAATAGACAGGGATGCTATTGAATATGGTATATACCACCTAAATAAGTGGTGGTTTGTACTATTGATAGATTGACAAATACCTTCTTAAAATACTTTAGCCTATATCAAATCGCAAGGATGCTAACTATGATATCGAACAAACCTTGGCTTTCTCAATATCCAGCCGGTGTGCCAAAAACCATTAATCCCGATAGATATAGCAGCATCATGGAGCTGTACGAAGAATGCTTCGATCGCTTCCGTGGACATCCAATGAGCATTTGTATGGGAGTGACTCATACTTATGGTGATATTGATAATGCTTCAATGGCAGTCGCTGCTTGGCTACAGAATCAAGGCTTGCCAAAAGGTAGTGTCGTCGCTCTCATGATGCCAAACGTTCCACAGTATCTGCCCACCATGATTGGAATACTACGTGCAGGCTACGTTTGTACCCCTGTTAACCCACTATATACTGGCCGAGAATTACGCCATCAGCTTAACGACTCAGGTGCCCAGGCAATCTTTGTGGTTGATAACTTTGCCCAAGCGCTTGAGCAAGTTATTGAAGAAACGGCTATCAAACGTGTAATCCTATCGAAGATGGGCGATATGATGGGTTTGAAAGGTATTTTGGTCAATACAATTATTCGTCAGGTCAAACGCTTAGTACCCAAATACAACCTTAACGATCCTAAGTACCATGTCACTAAGTTTCCTGAAGTATTGAAAAAAGGTAAAAACCTACCTTTTCAGCAACCAAAAATGTCTTTGGATCAAAAAGCATTTTTACAATATACAGGCGGTACCACAGGCCTTTCGAAAGGCGCTATTTTGTCACAGCGTAATATCGTAGCAGCAGCGATGCAATCAGAAGCATGGACTCGCCCTATCACATCAGAAATTAACGAAGTGTATATCAATATGGTAATGGCGCTGCCGCTCTATCATATTTTTGCATTCATGCTTAGCCTACTTGGTATGCGCTCAGGCTATACCTTTATACTAATCCCTAATCCACGTGATATTCCTGGATTTGTTAAAACCTTATCAAAACAACCATTCCATATTTTCCCTGCAGTAAATACCCTCTTTAAGGGGCTGCTCGATAATCCTAATTTTAAAGATTTGGACTTTAGCTCTTTACGTATCTCACAAGCTGGTGGTATGGCGGCTACTGAGCAAACTGCGAATCGCTGGTTAGAAGTAACTGGCTGCGCGATGATCGAAGGTTGGGGTATGACAGAAGGCGTTGCAGTCGGCACCGCCAACGTTATTACCAATCGTGAGTTTAACGGTACTATCGGTGTGCCAGCACCTGGCGTAGATGTTATTATTATCGATGAAGACGGCAGGCATGTAGATCTAAACGAAGGGGGCGAGCTATGTATTAAAGGCCCTAACGTAACCTCTGGATATCTGAATAGAGACAGTAGTGCTGATTTTACTAGTGATGGTTATTTCCGCACTGGTGATATCGTCAGCATGGATGACAAGGGTTATATTAAACTGCTAGATCGCAAAAAAGACATGATCTTGGTTTCAGGCTTCAATGTATTTCCAAACGAAATTGAGTCCGTGATGCTTGATTGTGATGGTATTCTTGACTGCGCGGTAATTGGCATTCCTGATAGTCATCAAGGTGAAGCGGTCAAAATATACGTAGTACCTGAAGACAATAATGTTACCAAAGAAGTGATTACAGATTTTGCGTTAGACAATCTAACGGGTTATAAGTGTCCACGTCACATTGAGTTTGTGAGCGACTTACCAAAGAGTAATGTCGGTAAAGTACTGCGTCAAAAATTGCGTGAAAAACACAATGCAGACTACCCTCAAGTATAAATAGAGACAATTTTTAAAAAATTCTAAAAACATGAATTTATTTTTACTAAAGGCATCTTACAGTAATTGTAAGATGCCTTTTTGTATATTTATTTTCTGTCATTCAACTATAAAATTTCTCTATTATAATTACTACAAATCTACTTTCATATTCAGTTATATGACATCTTTTGAATAAATTTCATGTTAATTACTTGATAAGAAAGTAAATTATTTGTCTAGGTATTTTCTGATTATTCAACATATATTATTTCATTTATCAAATTTAACTGTAAACTATCAAGTTCTTGTATAAGCATAACAGGCAAGGTTGTAGTTATGTTAATGTATTGCCAAAATGTGTCACTATACTTTCTGTTATTTTAATCTTATATAATTATGACTCATATCGATTGATTAGCAGTATTACTAGTAGCTATTTTCATTATCAAAACATTAATTAGTTTTTTAACCTGATGAGATATTTATGCTCTGTGGTTAAATCAAACTTTATAAGGGCCTCGTATTTTAGCAGTATGTGAATATATAGGATAACACTCGACAATTTCTTGCTAACGGAACAGCAATATAAATTGTTGACATGGATGTGACTACTTTTTTATAGAGCCTTAATTTATTTTAATATTTAAGGACGCTAATCATGACTGTAGATAAACCTTGGCTTTCTCAATACCCGGAAAACGTACCTAAGACGATTAATCCGGATCAGTATGAAAGCCTCATAGAGTTATATGAAGAGTGTTTTAACCGCTTTCGTATGCATCCGATGACTATCTGTATGGGTGTGACGCATACTTATGGTGATGTTGATAACGCTTCACTGGCAGTAGCAGCATGGTTACAGGCTCAAGGTTTACCTAAAGGCAGCGTAGTGGCTCTTATGATGCCAAACGTTCCCCAATATCTACCAACTATGATTGGTATTCTACGTGCAGGTTATGTTTGCACTCCAGTAAACCCACTATATACGGGTCGCGAGTTGCGTCACCAATTGAATGACTCAGGTGCTCAGGTTATCTTTGTCGTTGACAACTTTGCTCAAGCCTTAGAGCAAGTCATTGAAGAGACCAATATCAAACGTATCGTGCTGTCAAAAATGGGCGATATGATGGGTCTAAAAGGTATTTTGGTCAATACGGTCATCCGTCAGGTCAAACGCTTGGTTCCAAAGTACAACCTAAACGATCCTAAGTATGACGTTACTAAGTTCCCTGAAGTTCTAAAGAAAGGTAAGAATCTACCGATTCAAGCACCAAAAACCACCCTACAACAGAAAGCTATTTTGCAGTATACAGGTGGTACGACTGGACTATCTAAAGGTGCTGTCCTAACACAACGTAATGTCGTCGCTGCTGCTATGCAATCAGAGGCATGGTATCGTCCTGTGACCTCAGGTATCAATGAAGTATATATCAATATGGTTATGGCCTTACCGCTATATCATATTTTTGCCTTCATGCTGAGTCTACTTGGTATGCGTTCAGGTTATACCTTTATCCTAGTACCTAATCCGCGCGATATGCCAGGTTTTGTCAAAACCTTATCAAAACAACCGTTCCACATCTTCCCTGCTGTGAACACTCTATTTAAAGGTTTACTTGACCAGCCAAACTTTAAAGACTTGGACTTTAGCTCGCTACGTATTACGCAAGCAGGTGGTATGGCGGCAACCGAGCAAACCGCAGCACGTTGGTTAGAAGTAACTGGCTGCCCCATGGTTGAAGGTTGGGGTATGACTGAAGGCGTGGCTGGTGGTACTGCCAACGTTATCACTGACCGCAAGTTCAACGGTACTATTGGTATACCTGTACCGAGTGTCGATATTATCGTGGTTGACGAAAACGGTGAGCGTGTTGGCATGCATCAAGCAGGCGAGATGTGTATCAAAGGTCCAAACGTTATGTCAGGATATTTTAATAAAGACAATAGCAATGACTTTACTCGCGATGGCTACTTCCGCACTGGTGATATCGTCAGCATGGATGAGAAAGGCTACTTTACTCTACTAGATCGTAAGAAAGACATGATCTTAGTTTCAGGCTTCAATGTATTTCCGAATGAAATCGAATCCGTTATGCTTGATTGTGATGTTATCGTCGATTGCGCCGTGATTGGCATTCCTGATGAAAATCAAGGTGAGGCGGTTAAAATTTATATCGTACCTGCCGATAACAATGTCACTAAAGAAGTTATCAAAGAATTCGCACTGGAAAATTTGACTGGTTATAAATGTCCACGCCATATTGAGTTTGTCAGCGAACTACCAAAGAGTAATGTTGGTAAAGTACTACGTCAAAAATTGCGTGAACAGCATATGTCAAATAACCCTCAAACGTTGTAATACTTGCCCTGCTATTTCAGAGTAAATAAAAGAAGAAGCCCACTATTATTATAGTGGGCTTCTTCTTTTTTACCTTAGGAAACCCAATTTGATTAACTTAGTTTATTCATTACTTGTAATGGCAAGTGCTTCATCGCATGACTGACCATAGACCAAGGCAGGCTCGGCACACAGGCTTCATCTACACCCGCTTCGATAGCCGCGACAATGGCTTTAGTACCGGTATCTGTATCGACTTCAAATGGCAATGGCTTAGAGCCTTCGTTGATTTCAGTGCGAATATAACCTGGGTAAATTGTAGAAACTTTGATAGGAAGATTGGTCAAAAGCATATCGGCACGAATGCCTTCTGCTAAGTGAGCCAAACCAGCTTTACTTGCACCATAGGTCGTCAGATGCCTAGGCAATCCGCGCATGGCTGACATGCTCGATATCACGACCAAATGCCCACTGTTCTGAGCACGGAAGATATTCATGGCGGCTTCACACTGTGCCAGTGCGGCGACAAAATTGACATCAGCAGTGCGACGATTGGTTTCAAAATGCCCTTTACCAATACGGCGACTATCACCAATGCCAGCATTGACCACTACTCGCTCAATGCTACCAAAATCATCTGCAAAAGTATCAAATACTTGAAAAACCGTATCATAATCACTTACATCTAGTGCTTGGTATTCGACTCGGATATCAGGATACTTGTCTATTATCTCCGATTTTAGATGCTCTAAACGATCAGTGCGACGCGCACATATAGCCAAGTTGTAGCCAAGGCTAGCAAACAATCTGGCCATACCCTCGCCCAGACCTGAACTGGCACCTGTAATAAGCACCGTTTTACCTTTGCCTACTTGCTGCTTACTCAAGCCTTTTAGATAGCTTGCAGGTCGTACCGCGCCTACTATCTGGTTTTTGCTATGGCGCGCACTCTTAGCAACCAATTTTATTAATTTATTTTGCATGTACCGTCCTTTGTATATCGATATTGCACAGAATTAAATTGGTATTTAGTATAAACGTCGATAAGGCTTATACTTTAAGCAGATATGACACTATATTATTCGCAAACCATGTGTAAATTTATCGCCATGTCACAAACGGTTTACCATCAGAAAATAAATGACTGTATTCATTTAAAGACAATAAGCGAGAACTTTGATTCTTTAAAGTAATAGAGGTCACACCCGTATTAACCAAGCTTTTATTCAGCTGATAAGCGGTCTGACTGCCTTGTCGCAATAACTGTGCAGTGATTGCAGCGATGACGCCGCCTGAAGTGAATACGAGTACGGTACTGTCCTGATCTAAGCTCATGCTTGCTACTTTCGTACGTACTTGTTCAAGGGCTTGCTGTGCACGATCATTAAACTGTGGCCAACTTTCAAGATAGTCTTGATCATTGTCACCAGCATGCCAGCGTCGCATCGCTTGATCAAATAGCTCTGCCAGTCGTGTCGCTGGCGATTCTGCTTTGGCGATTTCAGCTGAGATGTCAGATCGATTACCAGATGCCTCTGCTGACTTAACGAACACGTCTTTATGATTAAATTCATCAAATTGCGGCAAAATATAACTATCAGGCTGATCAAAGTTGATTGCGGGCGCAACAGCTGTGCCATTGCTATTATTAACATGTACAGATGATTGGTAACGCTCCCAAAAATGACGTGCTGAGTCTTGCTGTCGAACCAACCTACCAGTAAATATGGCATCAATACGGCGCTGCGTAGCTGCATAGTGCTGACCTAACATTTGTGCCTGAACAGTGCCTAGTTCTGAGAGTTGATCATAGTTTTCTTGTCCAAAAGACGCTTGGCCATGACGTGCTAAAAGTATGGTTGTCATAAATTATTACCTTTTATCATATTTGCTAAAGTACGGTTTGCTGAATACTTACGCTTCAGGAGAGTCAGGTGCTTTTGCAAAATAACCTTTTGGTAAAATACTTTTGACCACTTTTTGAACAGGGCTTGGTAACTGCTCGATAGCAGCAGCATCTACCCCTATGTCTTCTAAATGCGGCTGCACATGCGCATTGAATAAGGCTTCGCCTTCATATTGCGCAATTAGTTTCAAACATTTAGCATGCATGACATGTATAACGAGCCAAGCGTTTTTGAACGCTGGATTGGTGGTTTGCTTATGATAATAACGATAGTAGATTTGCTGAATAATGCCTGAGAGGCGGAACAATCCGAACACTTCATAAAAGGTCCAATTATCTATCTCTAAACCTGACTGTTTTAGATAATATTCAACCACTTCATCACGCGTCATCATGCCTTCTAAATGTGTTGGCTGACGACGGAATTGCTGCATGATGATATTATCATCTTCTTCAATCCAGTAAGCCAACGCACTACCCAAGTCCATCAATGGATCGCCAAGGGTTGCCATCTCCCAGTCGAGCACGCCAATAACTTTGGTCGGCTCATCTGCATCAAGTATGACATTGTCAAAGCGCCAATCATTATGAATGATACAAGTTTTGCTATCAGCAGGCGTGTGCTTAGCAAGCCATTGTCTAACCAGTGCAAAGCTTGGTACGTTTGGCGTCTTTGCTTTAACATAACGTTTATCCCAACCACTGATCTGGCGTTCACAGTAACCTTCACCGCGGCCCAAATTAACCAAATCAGGATGCTCGGTATAGTCTATCTGATGTAACTCTACCAAAGCGTCTAATACATTGGTGCAAAGCAGACGCGTTTGTTCTGGATTTAGATCGATACCTTCTGGCAATTCTGCACGAGGGATAATACCTTCCATCCGCTCCATTACATAAAAATCAGCGCCGATAACAGCTTCATCCGTACATAGCGCAATCATCTCAGGTACATAAGGATAAGCATCTTTTAATGCTTTTTGAACGGTGTACTCACGCACCATGTCATGGGCAGATTTTGCCTTGGTACCTTTTGGTGGACGACGTAATATGAGATCTTGGTTTTTATCTTCACCCTCATACTGTAGTCGATACGTCCAGTTTGATGCGCCGCCTGAGAACTGAGTGACTGTAGGCTCGCCTATCACGTCGACACCTTGACCGCGAAGCCATGCGCTTACTGCTTTGGCATCAAGCTCTTCACCCTCGCGTACGGCACCGCCTTTGTCTAGTACTTTATTATCAGTTGCCATGAGACATTCCTTATCATGTGGTCATTTATTTTTATAACAGATATGCGAACTAGTTCTCAATTCCATTTATCTAATGCTTATTACCATTTTTGAGATGAGGACTCGCTCTAGTGATGAAAAATTCACTACTAAATTGTTAATAGTGAATTTTCAATTAGCATTTTGATTGGCTTATTCTTGATAGTTGCGTGAGCAAATCAAAACCAACTCACACAACCGTTTGTTAAGATTAAGCTTAAGACTAAGCTTTGTCAGATTTAGCAGAACGACTAAAGCCCTGACGTTTCAGTTCTAGCTTAGCAATCATGGTTTTATGTACTTCATCTGGACCGTCTGCCAAACGTAGTACACGTGCTTGCGCGTAGAAATTCGGTAGCAAGGTATCTTGACATACGCCCATACCACCATGAATCTGAATCGCCATGTCGACGACTTCTTGTAGCACAGTTGGCGCCACTACTTTGATAGCAGAGATTTCAGTCAATGCGGCTTTGGTGCCTTGAGCATCCATTTTTTGGGCGGCGTACAATGTGAGCAAGCGTGCTTGGTCGATTTTGATACGGGCCTCGCTGATACGCTCAAAGTTACCACCCAATTGCAGTAACGGCTTACCAAAGGCAGTTCGTGACATGCCACGCTTGACCGCTAATTCAAGAGATTTTTCGGCAGCACCGATACAGCGCATGCAATGATGAATACGACCTGGCCCTAGACGACCCTGTGCAATCTCAAAACCTTTACCAGGTCCACCAATAAAGTGGCTGACTGGCACACGCACATTCTCGAAGCTAATCTCACCATGGCCGTGCGGTGCATCATAATCACCAAACACTTTAAGCATACGTTTAATATTCACACCTGGTGTGTTGACTGGCACAAGCACCATCGAATGCTGATGATGACGGTCTGCACTTTCATCCGCGGTATATGCCATCACAATCAAGACGTCAACCGCTGGATCACCAAGACCAGATGACCACCACTTGCTACCATTGATGACAATCTCATCACCATCTACTACGGCGGTTGCTTGCATATTGGTTGCATCACTTGACGCCACGTCAGGCTCAGTCATACAGAATACAGAGCGTGTCTTACCTTCTAGGATTGGGGTAAGCCACTTGTCTTGCTGCTCTTGAGTACCGTAGCGCCATAACAGCTCCATGTTACCGCTATCAGGTGCATTACAGTTAAATACATGAGGTGCTAGCAAACTACGACCAGTCAATTCTGCAATAGGCGCATAATCAGTGACTGACAGTCCTGCACCTAGTGTGTCATCTGGCAGGAATAAATTCCATAAGCCTTCTTCACGTGCTTGTTTGCGCAGGTTTTCGTAGGCTTCTGGCCACTCCCAATTTTCCCAATTACCATCAGGGTTTTTCTTATGACAATCTTCCCAGAATTGGGCTTCGATAGGCTCAATATTCGTTTCGATAAACGCTTTGACTTTGGCATGCATGGCTTGACCATGTTCTGTTGCGGTAAACATTAAATTGTCGTTAGACATAAATGACTTCCTTTTCTTTATTGATTGTCTAAATCAAATGTTGATAAAAAGCTCTACTAGAGCTTTAGTGTACGCACGTATACTGTTTTCCGTGTGCTACATTTATAACACAGCAATTGTCAATAAACAGCAAAAAGGCGCGACCAGCTAGGCCACGCCTTTTACAAAATATAAACAATGTATCTAAAAACTTCTGAGCACTAAAATACCATTATTTAACTATCATAATGATAACTAACATTATTTCAGAATATTTAGGCGGCTGTTCAAATCAAAACGTGCAAGTGCATCAGGTAATTTATCTACAGCCATGCTCAGTGTCGCTTCTGCTGCTTGAGCCAATCCTAGCTTTTCTGCTAACGTCGGCTTCTGACGTGAATATAGTGCATACACTTCGTTGTCTTCCATACGCTCTAAAATATAGCTGTCTGAAGTCTGTAGACTATCAATCAGGTTAAGCTTTAATGCATCTTCGCCATACCAATGCTCACCCGTAGCTACTTTGGCAACATCGAGTTCTGGACGATACGTATTAACAAAATGCTTGAATAGCTCATGCGTCTGCTCTAGTTCTTCTTGGTATTTGGCACGGTCTTCGGCATCATTCTCACCAAATACAGTTACCGTACGCTTATAGTCACCAGCGGTAAACATTTCATAATCGACGTCATGGTTTTTTAGCCATTTATGGAAGTTTGGCAACTGTGACACCACACCGATTGAACCAATGATAGCGAATGGTGCAGCTACTACCATGTCTGCAACGCAGGCCATCATATAACCACCGCTCGCCGCCACTTTATCAACACAGACCGTCAATTTTAAGCCAGCATCCTTTAGGCGAACCAATTGCGCTGCGGCCAAACCATAACCGTGTACCAAGCCGCCGCCTGATTCAAGACGGACGATAACTTCGTCACCTTTATTTGCGGTACTAATTAAAGTACTGATTTCTTCACGCAAATGTTTGACCGCAGTTGCTTTGATATCACCATCAAAATCGAGCACAAAAACTTGTGCTTTATCATCAGTATGTTTTTTCTTATTTTTAGTTTTTGCTTTCAATGCTTGCTTGGCTTTTTTGGCCATGACTTTTTTGAACTGTTTGAGGGCAGCTTTGCCTTGGGTGGCTTCCATCAAATCTTCACGGCGCTGCTTTTGAGCATCATTTAAGTGGCGTATTTTAAGCTCGACAGGGTTTTTAGGGGGATGAAATAGCATGGTTACAAATCCTCAAGTCAGTAAATATATTGATATGGCTGTTTTTATTAGCGTGCGGTTGATATGTGCACACTAAGCGGTGTTTTCAAGCATGATGACAATATTTAACCCAATATAAATATCACTGAATAAATACGTCAGATACTTGCAGACTCCCGTTCTTTGATTGACCTCAGCCGGTTGTATAACAAAGGCAGATTAGGCATAATATGCGTTTATATCAAATTTTCTGCAGCCAACGTGATGACCCTTTGTCTTGATCGCGTTGTTTGTGTGTTTTTTTGGCAAATAGCTTGAAACGCACAACAATGGCTGCATTATTGTACTTCGAATTGGGCTGATAACTGGATAACCATATTATGACGCAAAGCACTATGACGCATAGCGAATACCGAGACGAGTATTGCGGAGCCGTAACCGAGAGCTTGCTTGAGCAAACCATTAGTATCGTAGGCTGGGTACATCGTCGTCGCGATCACGGTGGCGTGATTTTCTTAGACATGCGTGACCGCGCAGGTATCTTACAGGTTGTGGTCGACCCTGATACCCCAGAAGCTTTTGCAGCAGCAGATGCTGTACGTCCTGAATACGTGCTAAAGATAACTGGCCGCGTACGTCGCCGTTATGAAGGTACTGAAAATAATAATATGACCAGTGGCCAGATTGAGCTATTGGGCAAAGAAATTGAAGTACTGGCTAAGTCTGAAACACCGCCATTCCCATTGAATGACGAAAAAACAACTGTATCTGAAGACCTGCGTCTAAAGTATCGTTATCTTGATATGCGTCGTCCGCAAATGCAAGAGCGTATGGTGTTCCGTGCCAAGGCAACGTCAGCGATTCGTCGTTATTTAGACGATCATGGTTTCTTGGATGTTGAAACGCCTATCTTGACTCGTGCAACGCCTGAAGGTGCGCGTGATTATCTTGTACCATCACGTACCCGTCCAGGTAACTTCTTTGCCCTGCCGCAGTCACCACAGCTATTTAAGCAATTATTGATGGTGTCAGGTTTTGACCGTTATTATCAAATCGCTAAATGCTTCCGTGATGAAGATTTACGTGCTGATCGTCAGCCTGAATTTACTCAGGTAGATATTGAGACTTCTTTCTTGAACGAAGAAGAAATCATGAACATCAACGAAGGCCTTATCAAGCATTTGTTTAAGACAATGATGGACGTTGAGTTCGAGCAATTCCCTCGCATGACTTATGCTGAAGCAATGCGTGACTATGCATCAGACAAGCCTGACTTACGTATTCCTCTAAAGTTGGTTGATGTTGCAGATTTGATGAAAGACGTTGACTTTAAGGTATTTGCCGGTCCTGCTAACGATCCTAAAGGTCGTGTGGCTGCCCTACGCATCCCTGGTGGCGCATCATTAAGCCGTAAGCAAATCGATGCTTATACCAAGTTTGTTGGTATTTATGGTGCACGCGGTTTGGCTTATATCAAGGTCAATGACGCTAGCAGCATCAACAACGGTGTGGATAAAGAGTCAGGCCTACAGTCTCCAATTATCAAAAACATGACTGATGACGTGCTTGTGAGCTTGATCGAGCGTACTGCTGCAGAAGATGGCGACATTATCTTCTTTGGTGCGGATAAAGCCAGTGTCGTGAATGATGCAATTGGTGCATTACGTCAAAAAATTGGTCTAGATCTTGAAATGACGACTTGTGAATGGGCACCACTTTGGGTAACTGACTTCCCAATGTTTGAAGAAACTGACGATGGTCGTTGGACGTCAATGCATCATCCGTTCACTAAGCCTAAAGGCTCAGTTGAAGAGTTGAAAAACAACCCAGAATCTGCCCTTTCTATCGCTTATGATATGGTATTGAATGGTACTGAAATTGGTGGTGGTAGCTTACGTATCAATACTTACGATATGCAGCAAGCTGTACTTGAAGCCTTGGGTATTGGTGAGCAAGAAGCTGAAGACAAGTTTGGTTTCTTACTTGATGCCCTAAAATTCGGTGCGCCACCGCATGGCGGCCTAGCATTTGGTTTGGATCGTTTGATTATGTTGATGGTAGGCGCAAGCTCTATCCGTGACGTTATCGCCTTCCCAAAAACCAAAACAGCTGACTGCCCATTGACCCAAGCACCTGCTGGCGTTGATAGCAAACAACTACGTGAGCTTGGTATCCGTGTGCGTGAAAAAGCACAAGCTGATACCAACAAGCCTGCTGAATAAATCGTTTGATGATGCGCAGTTGCTGTCTACAGTGCTTGTTACGTGATTCATTACCATGTGAGTGGTCATGAATCCGTATCATATTTTCAAAGTCGTGCCATTGTCTGTACTGCAGATGCTGGCACGTTTTGTTGCGTGGGTTATCATTAAGATACCCAGTTTAAGTATCATGCGTACCATTCAGATCAATATGGCGCTGATTACTCATACATTGTCTGAGCAGCAAAAGCGTGCGTTGACCAAAGACATTATTTATCATCAATGTTTGACCAGTATTGAATCTATAAAAAGCTGGGCGATGCCTCCTGAGTGGAGTATCGCTCAGATTTGTGATGTCCATAATAAAGACATTTTTTTAGAGGGTCTTGCCAATCCAAATGGCATGCTTGCTATCGTACCGCATCTCGGCACTTGGGAGATGATGAATGCTTGGCTCAACCAGTTTGGTGCGCCAACCATTATGTATAAGCCAGTTGACGGCAAATTCGCTAACGAGTTTATCCTTCAAGGACGAGCGCGACTTAACGCGACTTTGGTACCTACTGATGGTAGCGGCGTCAAAGCCGTGTTTAAAACGCTCAAGCAAGGTGGTTTTAGTATTGTATTGCCCGACCACGTTCCAGAGCCATCAGGCGGCGTTGTCGTTCCGTTCTTTGGTATCAAAACCTTGACCAGTACCCTTGCCTCCAAACTGGCAAGCAAAACCAAATGTGCGCTGGTTGGCTTATCTTGTATTCGCCGTACCGATGGACGCGGTTTTGATATCTACTGCTACAAACTCGATGATCCAGCCTTGTATGACCGCAATGCTGAAGTGGCGACTTATGCTCTCAATCAGGCCATGGAGCGTATGATTAAAGACAATTACAGTCATTATATGTGGGGCTATCGACGTTTTAAGCGTATACCAAACTTAGGCAATCCTTACCGAAAAGATAAAGAGACTTTAGCAGCTTTTATCCAATCTCACCATTCTAGCGTTTCTAATCGTTCTGATAGCGATATCAACGATAGCGTTCAAAATGACAATGTTAAAATCGACAATGTTAAAAACGATAGTACTGTTAAAAGCGATAACACTAAGCTCGACAATCATTAGTCATCACCAACCTAGTGTTGCCTATTTATACATACCATCAGTTTAGACGTACCATCAGTCACAGCTATGCTAATATTGGCTGAACTCTATATCCTTTTATTTTTATTAGTCCTTCATTTATCTGACTATTATCTCAATACGAGTGCATTATGACATCTGACGTAACTAAGAACTCATCTATAGACCCTAATCAAACCAGCACAGATACTGCTGAACAGCGTTATATCATCTGTATGAAATGGGGCAACAAATATGGTCCTGAATACGTCAATCGTCTTTACAACATGGTTAGTCGACATCTAACCTTAGATTTTCAAATGGTTTGCTTGACCGATGACAGCACAGGTATCGACCCTGCGATTGCCTGTTATCCGATACCTGACATGGATTTACCAGCAGGTCCTGAACGTGGTTGGAAAAAATTGACTACCTTTAAGCCTGAGCTGTATGATTTAAAAGGTGTGGCCCTATTTTTAGATATCGATATCGTCATTGTTGATAATATCGATGCGTTTTTTACTTACCAAGCTGAGCATGAGGACAGTGTCGTCATCATCCGCGACTGGAAAAAACCTTGGCGCATGATTGGTAATAGCTCTGTCTATCGCTTTAATATTGGTATGAATACCTATCCTGATTTGCTGTCCAATTTTGAGCGGAACTTTGAAACCATTCGCACCCAAGTACGTCACGAGCAGGCCTATCTCTCTAACTATTTGCGTGAGCATCACCACTTAGAGTATTGGTATAAGACATGGTGTGTTAGCTTTAAGTACCAATGTATTGCGCCGATTCCTTTTAACTTTGTACGCACACCTACTCTGCCGGATGATGCCAAAATCGTTATCTTCCACGGTGAGATTAACCCGCCCGATGCGATTGCTGGTAGTGGTGGTAAATGGTATCGACATGTGAAGCCAAGCCCATGGTTGAAAGACCATTGGCAATAAATGCTTAGTAATTAACCATATGTAGGCAATTTATAATTAGCATAAAGGCAGTGTATTAAGATATAAGATAGGTGAAATAAACGACTGGAAAATAGTATGGCGCTATATTTGAGATTACCTGCTACCGCTGGGTTCAACATTGATAATGAGCTCATCATTATCAATGCTTTTAATGCCAATGAACCTGAACAAAGCCTGCATGGAAAAGACGTCAATATTATCGCCTCAGGACCATCTATACAGCAGCTGCCGTTAGCAGAGCTCCTAGATACGCCTACTATTTTTGTTAATGGCAGTATCAGCCTGGTTGGGCAGCATCAGTTTACCGATATTGCTGGTTACGTCATCAGTGATGCGCGCTTTATCAGTCATCAGCCGGAGATTTTACAGCAGTACTATAAGGGTCAACCTCTATATGCAACATTAGCTGTCTTTGAAGCGATGGCTACCACGCACCCTGATATTATGCGAACGTACCATCATGCCATGCGAGTGTTGTACCCAGTAGATAGGCCATGGGGAGTCAAGTCAAACAAGCTATCTTTTAATAAGCTTATCTTTAAGAAAAAATTACTCAATAAAAAAATGCCGCTATCGTACTTTATCAATAATCCAAACTTTATTATTGATAGCGATCATAAAGCGGCTGACATCGGCGTCTCTCTTAACATTACTCATGGATTTGTGGAAGCAGGAACTGTTGCCTATGTAGCGGCGCAGTTGGCGTTTTCGCGTCAAGCAGCGTGTATTCATCTATATGGTATTGACCTGCTTAACAGTAAGCAACCACGGTTTTATGAAAATAAAAACAATAGTGCACCAAGTATGCTCAGCAAAGTCATGAACGAGCGCATTATCCCTTCGTTTAACTTGCTCGGCAGAATCTATCAATCGCATGGTGTTCCTGTCATCAATCACTCTCCTATCTCTAAATCGCTATTCGACACTTTCTAGTTAATGACTCGCAGTTAATAACCTTTACTTAATTGCGTTTAATTAAGAACCACTACAAGTTATAAACCCTCATTTTTATCTGAATCTAAAACAGAACCAAACGCTAAGTACTGTCTTGCAATATGTTCAGGCAGTAATTGCTGGTTTAGCGGCACGATATAATCTGTAAGGTTGTCTATGGCTTGATCGATGAGAGTGGCCAAGCCATCAATATCACCTACCGCAATTAAGTTTTTCTTAGGTAATAACTCTCGTGGACCAAAAGGACAATCCGTACTGATTACTGGTACGCCCAGTGCTTGCGCCTCTACGATGACATAGCCAAAGCCTTCAAACTTAGAGGTGAGTACCATCAGTGCAGCTGATCTAATTAATGGATAAGGGTTGGTCTGGAAGCCTAAAAATTTAATACTATCGCTAATATTTAGTTGGACAGCCAACTGTTCAATCTCTGCTTCAAGCCTACCTTTACCTACTAGCACTAATGGCAGCTTTCGTTCTGTTTTAGCATACGCCTGTAGCAAGTCTCGATGACCTTTCATGTCATCAAATGAGGCGACATGTATAATGTACTCTTTATCTACTAATCCGAAATGTTCAAGATGGCTAGATGCTGCTGCTTTGGTCTTTATAGCAATAGCATCACAAGGATTGTAGATTGTTGTGGTTTTGGTAATATTTCCTATAATATCAATCAAATCTTGACGTGCACCTTTACTCACACAGCTACAAGGATGAGCGCCATAGACCATTTTCAAATGATTTATAGTCTGTACTGGCGACTCTAATAATTGGTTTTGGAACTGCTTTGATAGCGTCGTATGCAGTACATTTACGATATTTGGCAACTGACTATATGCCATAATCCAGTTTATCTTATAGATATTAGCCAGTATCAAATCTGGCACTCCTATTTGGCTAAGCACGTAAGTGTCAATACGCTTAGCGACTGATTCGTAGGCTTGTGCTTGCGTAGATTCTGGGTCGAGATTCTGCTCAGAAAACACCTCATCATATGGCACGATGTGATATTGCACACGAGCGTCTAGTAGCATATCTTGCGTCGCTTCCAAACATAGAATATGAGTACGATAGCCCATATCTGCATAAGTGCTTGCCAACGTCGCAACCATACGCTCAGCACCGCGACCTTCAAGCGCTTTTAAAATAAATAGAATAATAGGTGGCATTGGTGTCTCAGCTTGGTTTTTTAACGGTATAGGCATGATAGGTTAGCCAAATGAATGCATCTATGGTCATAATTATTGCAGCGTTCTGACTTTATATGCTAGTCTCACCTACCGCTGGTGCTCGGCATTTACTCAGTAAAGTACGAGCAGGATTTAACGGTATCTCTATAAAAAATGATAATAAGTCTAACTATCTGAATCGATTAAACCTTGTTAATAATCGCATCAGCAAATATCATAGCTGGTCTAATATAGCTACTAAAATAGATGCATATCCGATGAGAGCAGGATCAGTTATGAAGCAGCCTAATGAAAGTACATTAGACATCGTCATTGCTTGGGTAGATGGCGCAGACCCTATACTCAAACAAAAGCGAGAACAGTATAAGCCAACTAAAGAAGTGGCATCTGACGCAATAACTGACACGCGTTTCGCTAGCGACGATGAGATATATTATAATATTGCTTCTATCATCAAATATGTGCCTTTTTGTCGTCATATATATGTCGTCACAGATCAACAAAAGCCAGCGTTCATCGATGAGTTTGCCAAGCAAGGTATTTGCTCAGCAGATAAAATACGCATCGTTGATCATAAGGACATATTTTCGGGTTACGAGCAGTTTTTACCTACGTTTAATAGCACTTCAATCGAGACAATGATATGGAATATTAAAGGGCTATCTGATTACTTCATCTATATGAATGATGATTTCTTTTTTAACCAACCAGTAAGAATGGATGACTTTTTGGATAATGAAAAAATCATTATTCATGGCCATTGGCAAAAGAAAATAGTACTTAATACTAAAATGAAATATCGAAAACTCTTAAACAAATTTTTAGAGAATCCGATTCAGCCTAAATATACTACAGCTCAAATGTTAGGCTCTATGCCTCTTAAGACTAACCAATTCTTCAAGATACATCATTATCCTCATATTGTTGACAAGAGCATATTAAGCAGCTATTTACTAAGCAACCTTACTTTTTTGGAAAATCAGATAAAGCATCGTTTTAGAGATATATCTCAATTCGATCCAGTTTCTTTGGCTAATCACTTGAGCATACAGAAAAATCAAGCCGTTCTGAAACCTGATTTAAACCTAAACTATCTTAAAAATGAATATAGCGTAGAGAAATTCATAAAAAATTTAGATGATGAATCTATAAAATACGGTTGTATTCAAAGCATGGACTTATTAAGTGAAGGGTTTTCACAAAAGGTTAATAAAGCAATGATTAAAAAGTTCTATCTATACTTACCCAAATCGTTGTTGAGAGAAGAAACCCAATGTGCTATCAAAAGGTAAATGATATGAAAGTTCTTACTTACTTGATCAATCTAGACGGTAGCAATGAGCGACTAGAAAGATCAAGACAGCAGCTCAATAATATTGACTGGCCATTTGAACGCGTATCTGCTTATGATGGTCGCGGCAAGGATTTATCGGAGTTTGTAAACTATGATGATAAAAGTGCCAGAAGTAACTTAGGTCGTAGTCTCTTAAATTCAGAAATCGGCTGCTATTTAAGCCATTATCAATGTGCACAAAAGTTCTTGGAAACTGATGCTGATATTTTGGTTGTATTAGAAGATGATATGAAGATGACCAGTAGTTTTAAACCTGTTATTGATAAGACACTGACGTATCTACATACTCACCCAGAGTTGGACTGGTATCTCGTAAATATCGCAGCTAAAAAGAAGAAGCTTGCTAAAGACATTGTTACTTTTGATGCGCATACTTTATGGCATGCTTATTACTTCCCTATCCGCGGCTTAGGACTTATTTGGTCACGCAAAGGTGCAGAAGAGTTTATTAAACAAGGCAAAACCATTTATATGCCTGTCGACATTTTCTTCCAAAGGTGGCTTAGCCAAAATGGTAAAGGCCTAGGCGTGTGGCCTGCACTGATCAGCCCAATGGGATTCGACAGCGATATCTTAGGTACACAAGCGACCCAAAATATACAGCGTAAAGAAAAAGAAGGTAGAGACTCATCTTATAGTTTGAAAAAACAGAAAAGAATGTTGCAAGATAAAGCCATAGCCATTAAAAACTTAATTATTACCAAATAATGTAGGACCACCCTATTATGAGAAAGTTTGTCATTAGCTTAGCCTCTGCAACCGACCGCAGAAAGCATATTGAATCAGAATTTGGTAAACATAACGTAAGCTATGAATTCTTTGATGCTTTAACACCGGATATTGCGAAACCTTATGCTGAACGTTTGGCTTTAAGTTTAACCTCTACAAACCTAACTCCAGGTGAGTTAGCATGTATGATGAGTCACGTAGCAATTTGGGAGAAAATCATTAAAGAGAATTTAGCATATGCCACTATTTTTGAAGATGATATTTATTTAGGTGCTGATGCTGAGACGTTACTCAATTGCGACAAGTGGATTAAACTTGACTGGCAGATCGTTAAAATTGAAGCTTTTGCCAAAAAAACCTATTTATCAAAAGATACACATACTGTCTTAGATGGTAAGCGCTATGTAACTGAATTAAAAGGTAAAAATCTAGGCACAGCAGGCTATATACTATCTCTGCAAGGTGCCAAAGTATATCTAGACTATATCAAAGATAATGACTTACTACCTCTAGATAGTTTAATGTTCGATAATTTTATTATTAATGGCTCTGAGCCAGTGCAACAGTTAGTACCTGCGTTATGTATCCAAGAAATGCTTTTACACAAGAATAACCCTTCTCTACCTAGTGCACTACTAACAGATCGTAAAGATCGAATGAAGCTAGAAAAGCAAAAAGGATTCGCTAAAGTACACAAAGAAGCTAGAAGATTAGTGACACAAGCTAAAAAAGCCCTTTTCGCGAAAGAAGTGCCTTTTAAATAATTTTTTCGATATCGACTATAAATCATAGACAATAATTTTATTACGACAATCGAGTTTGCTATGCTATCAACTATTTCTACAATAGATAATCACCCTCAACCATCTGTTGCCATTCTATATATTGCAACTGGTCGATATACTGTGTTTTGGGATTACTTCTATAAATCTGCTGAAAAACATTTACTACCCGACTGTCACAAACACTATATTCTATTTACCGATGATGAGTCATTGATAGACTCACTTAATGCACTAGATAATAATGTGACAGCTCTAAAAAAAGATGCTCTTGAATGGCCATTTAGTACGTTAATGAGATTTAAATTCTTCTTAGATGCAGAGCCTTTAATTAAAAGACATGATTATGTTTTTTTCTTCAATGCTAATACGGAGTTTCTAGAAACAGTCACTAAGCAAGCTTTACTGCCGTTAAAGTCTGAGGAAAAATTAACCCTATGTATTCAGCCTCACATGTTTCATCACAACCGTAAGAAATATACCTACGATCGCAATTCGAACAGTAAAGCCTATATTCCCTACAATAAAGGTAAATACTATTTCACAGGCGCTCTAAATGGAGGTGAAAGTAATGCTTACTTAGAGTTATGTCATATTCTGTACAACAATACGCAAGCTGATTTAAAAGAGGACATTATTGCTCTTTGGCATGATGAAAGCCATCTAAATAAGTTTGCTTTAGAGCGCACAGACATTAAAATACTACCCCCGTACTTCACACGTGGTGAACGTGAGTACTGGAAAAAAACCTCTAAGTTAATGTTCTCTGATAAGTCCCATTATCGTTTTGGCGGGCACTCATATCTCAGAGGTGAGACTAATAATAAGATTACTCAAGCTGAATGGAAAAAGAATAATGGCAGACGTAAAAGAAAACTCAAAACTCGATTCAGACAATATATCGCCTCGCTTTTTTTCAGACAGTAAAGCGTATACAAAGTTAAAAAGAAAAAAGAAAAAACCCTATCGCTATCTTTATAACGTAGTCACACCTAGAAGTAAGCGCAAAACTTTTGAAAAGAAAGCTGACTTCGAACAGCAAAACCAAGTTGCAAAGTGTTGGGCACAATTCATTGAGCTATATAACCATGGCAAGTTAATGACTTTTTCATTGCAGCCAAAAAAAGAATTTAAGAACGAAAAAATCATTTGGCAATACTGGGGGCAAGGTATTACTGAAAACCACCTTCCTGAATCAGTCAAACTATATTTCAAATCAGTAGACAAACATGCTGCTGACTATAAAATCATCCGTCTAGATGACAGCAATATCTACGACTATCTAGATTTACCTGATTTTATTTGGGATAAAAAAACGTCTCCAGGTTTCAGACCAGCCTTCTTTGCTGATTTAGTGCGTCTTGCCTTGCTCGATGTTTATGGCGGTATTTGGTTAGATGCAACGATTTACCTCACTGCACCTCTACCTGCCATGCTGAAAAATAGTGGTTTCTTTATGTATCAACGTGCCGAAGATGCACGAGATAAAGAACAATGGAAAAAATTTAACAAGAGCTATTTTTCTTGGGAAAGTGACCATAAAATCAATGTGTTAAATAGCGTTATCTTTGCTCGAAAAAATGATCCGGTTATTCATACCTGTTTAGACTTAATTTTAAATTTTTGGAAAACACAAGAATATATCCCTCACTACTTTTTCTTCCAGATTTTATTTGATACGCTTATAAAAGGCGAGCTTGCAAGATATCAATGCCCTATCATTGATGATACTAAACCTCATTTATTGGTTGCGTCACTAGACAAACCTTACAATGAAACTGAATATCAAAATATTATCTCGCAAGCCAGTATACATAAAATGTCTTATGTGAAAGACATAAAGCCTAACTCGTATTATGAGTATCTATTGAAGAATACTTGATATTGAACTATTGAACCGCCCCGGGATTGTCGGAGACTCAATTTTCTGAGAGAATATGACAATGAAAACACGAAATTATACCCCTGAAATGAAAGAGAGCGCCGTCCGTATGCTGATTGCAGCTAAAGACGATTACCCATCCACCTGGTCAGCCATCAAAGCCATAGCGCCAAAGATAGGTTGCACGCCTGAGACCCTACGATCATGGCATAAAAAGCACATTGATAAAACCATTCCTGCAAACATTCAAGCTCAAAGCCAAGCGGAGCGTATCAAAGAGCTTGAACGTGAGAACAGAGAGTTAAAGCAAGCCAATGAGATTATAAAGAAAGCTGCAGCTTTTTTCGCCCAGGCGGAGCTCGACCGCAAACCCAAGTAATGGTTGATTTTATTGAAGATCATAAACAACAATATGGAGTCGAGCCAATCTGTAGAGTATTACCGATTGCTCCATCCACATACTATCGTGCTAAAGAACTAGAAGAAAATCCTGAAAAGCGTTCACAGCGTAGTCAGCATGACGATTTCTACCTTAATGAGATTAAACGTATCTGGAAGAACAGCAAATGCCGATACGGTGCTCGTAAAGTTTGGCAACAGTTGAAAGCAGAGGGTATACATCCTGCACGCTGCACTATAGAGCGGTTAATGCGTCAGCATGGTATGCAAGGTGTTTGGCGAGGTAAAGGTAAGATAACGACTAAGTCTCGTGATGATCAAAAGCGTGCTGATGATTTAGTTAATCGTAACTTTAACGCCCATCGCCCTAACCAACTATGGGTAGCTGATTTTACCTATATAAAGACATTGAGTGGTTGGGTATATACTGCTTTTATCATTGATGTGTTTGCTCGCGCTATCGTTGGTTGGAAAGTATCAGATCGTATGAACACGGATATGGTGATGGCAGCGTTAAATCAAGCCATTGCAGACAGAAATAACCCAAAAGATGTGATTCATCATAGTGATCGCGGCGTTCAGTACTTATCCATTCGCTATATTGATAAGATGGCTGATTCTGGCGTTATTGCATCTGTTGGTACAACCGGTGATTCATACGATAATGCATTGGCTGAAACGGTTAACGGGCTTTATAAAACAGAGGTGATTGAATATTTAAAACAGCAGTGGCAAGGTGTGAATGATGTTGAATTAGCAACCCTTGAATGGGTCGATTGGTTTAACAAAACTCGCATTCATAGTACGATTGGTTATGTGTCGCCTTTTGAGTTTGAGAGACGATACTATGATAGTCTTACTGAGTCAGACAAAGCTGCCTGACTCAAGCAATCCACTCTCCGATATAGTCGGGGCGGTTCATATTAATAAATTAGAGCTTAACCTCAATAATAATATTTGTTGGTTAATCATTTATTAGTACTATTTTGAGCTAACAAATAACTTCTACCAACGTTATAACTGAAAGTCTAATATGTCATGATTAAACATCATATTTTATTGTTTCGTAAATATTCAAATCTCAGATACTGCAGTATAGGAAAAACATAACCATGCTCTTGACTAAAAACCTCAAATTACTAGGCCAAGGTACTCAGAAAATTGTATTTGAGCATCCAGTATATTCAGACAAAATAATAAAAATTATGAATCCGAAACATGCTACTGCTGATGGTGCAAGGGCTAAGCAACATTATTTACGTGCACATCGCTCTCAAGGGATTTACAAACAGTTCCGTAGAGAGTTATTACAGTATTTGCAATTATGTAAAAACAGCTACGCTAAGCTTACTTATACTTTTCCTATCGAAACAGTTTACGGTATGATTGGAACAGACCAAGGGCTAGCACTAGTTACTGAAAAAATAACCTCTCCTAATGGCTCAGTTGTGTCTGTGTATGATTTAGACAAAGATAATAGCTTTGATAAAAATCATGCAGATGCTTTGGATAAATTTTTTAATGAATGCTGTAGCTTACACGTTGTATTTGGTGAAGTAAATATTGCAGGTATCATGTATACAGAACAAAGACACGGTATTCCTGAGTTTGTACTAGTCGATGGTATTGGTGATAAGCTGTTGATTCCATTTAGATCCATGAGCAAAACAATCAATAGCCGTAATGTTAGAAAAGTCGAAGCAAAAATAAAGTCTAAAATTAAATATTATAATATCGAACAGTGATATAAAAACAACGATTAATGGGCATGCTGATTTTTCTTTCAAAAAAAGAAAGCCAACACTATTTAATAGCGTTGGCTTTCTTTTTTAGCTCCTTGCTAGATATTGTATTAATCAATAAAGCTTAACCAGTCCATATATTTCTCATTACGGCCATGGACTACATCAAAGTATAAGGTTTGTAGTTTTTCAGTCAACTCACCGCGGCCACCATTACCGATGATGCGATCGTCATATTCACGAATAGGCGTCACTTCAGCAGCAGTACCTGTCATAAATATCTCGTCAGCTAAGTAAAACTCATCACGAGTGATACGGCGTTCGATGACATTGATACCTAGGTCAGCCGCGAACTGTAAGATAGTACGGCGGGTAATACCGTCCAATGCACCGCCCGCTAAATCTGGCGTATGTAGCACGCCATCTTTTACCAAGAATAAGTTCTCGCCAGCACCTTGACACACATACCCTTGCGGATCCATCAAGATAGCTTCGTCATAACCATTACGAGTGACTTCTTGGTTGGCCATGATAGACACAGGATAGTTGCTTGAAGCTTTTGCCTTACACATAGTGACATTTGGCATATGATGCGTAAATGAAGAGGTTTTTACACGGATACCATTTTTGATACCTTCCTCACCAAGATATGCACCCCAGTGCCATGCAGCAACCATAGCATTGATGCTATTGTCACGTGAAGATAAGCCAAGCTTTTCTGCACCTACCCAAATAAGCGGACGAATATAGGCTTCTGCCAAGTTGTTTTGCTTTACCACATCTTTATGTGCTTGCTCTAGAGTGGCCGCATCAAACGGTACGTCCATTTGAAAGATTTTTGCCGAACCAAGTAGACGTTCAGTGTGTTCCTTTAGGCGAAAAATAGCCGTGCGGTTATCAGCGGTTTGGTAAGCACGCACGCCTTCAAACACAGCCATGCCATAATGCAAGCTATGGGTAAGCACATGAACTTTAGCATCTGGCTGTTCGATCATTGTGCCATTCATCCAAAGCTTACCATCTTGTGTTGCCATATTCATTTTATAATCCTTATGCTAGCACTGACGTCTAACTTTTTTTAGGTAGGTTTTATTTAACAGTAGTGATCAACATCGTATGATAACACCGCAGTGCCCATTTTTATTGCTTAAAGCACAGCTTGATTATGACGAACAGCTAACAGTATTAAGATGATGTGTGACCGATTATATCACTGGCCGTATTGGCAAATGAAATCTTTTGGTTTGAGACCCTATAGTTTTTAATTACGCTTTTTAATTATCACAAGGCCTTACAGTTTAAGCGTCTCTTGGACTATCGGCAAGGCCTTAATCATACAAGTTACGATATTACTCGTCGTCTGTCTCCACACCCATAAGATGCTGCCATTGTGACTGTACTAACGCTCGCGTCTCCTGCCACAATGACTCATCAACGAGCAAAGACTGCTCTGATAGTGCCAATTGATGCGTGGCAGCACGTATTCTTAGATAGGCATCGGTCAAATCCTGACAGACTTGGTCATCCCAAATACCAAGCAAGGCAACTTCTGCAAAAATTCGCACATTATCGCTCCATTTGGTCAAACTCGGATATTCATGCGAGTAGGCCAATACGGCAAACTGTGCTAAGAACTCAATGTCTACAATACCGCCTGCATCTTGCTTAAGATGAAATTTGCCCGCTTCCTGCTGCCATTGGCTCGTGCCTAGATGCTTTTGCATTTTGATACGCATGCTAGTAACTTCACTACGTACTTGATCCAGTGTCCGTGGCAACGACAAGACATCGCGGCGAATATCACAGAAGCGTGCAGTGACTCGTCTGTCTCCACAAATCGCACGAGCACGTACCAACGCTTGATGCTCCCATGACCATGCTTTATCCATTTGATAGGTTTCAAACGCATGACAAGACACTACCATCATGCCAGCATTTCCTGAGGGTCGCAGACGCATATCAATCTCATAGGCACGGCCATCACGTGTTTGAGTATTGAGATAATTCATCAGTTTTTGTACAAGACGCGCGGCAAACTTCATACCACTGACTGATTTTTCACCAGTGGTCATGCCTTGCTCTTTTATCTTGTGTAAGAATACCAAGTCCAAATCTGAAGAATACGATAGCTCTAAGCCACCAAGCTTGCCATAACCGATAATTGCAAAGCCGCAGTCCGCTTCAGTGACTGGGTCGCCATCTTGGCCAATAGGATACCCATAACGATTAACAATCTCTGCAAAAGCGCGCTCTAATGCTGCTTCTAGTACGACTTCAGCGATATAAGTCAATGAATCCGATACTTTCATAATCGGGCGTTCAGCCAATACATCACTAGCAGCAACCGCCAACACCTGATTCTTTTTGAACAGACGTAGGACGCTTAACAGCTCTTCCTCATCGTTAGGCTCGACGCGTAGCAACTGTTGGCGCAAGATATCACGCAGCTCACGTTTATCTGGCAGATGGCGATAACGCTGCTGCAAAAATGTGTCTAATAATACAGGATACTGAGCCAACTCTTTTGCGATCCACGGGCTGGCAGATAGCATTGGAATCAGCTCAATCGTTGCATTGGGGTTTTCAGCAATCATGACCAAGTAAATAGAACGGCGACAAATCGCTTCAAGCAGTGAGATCAATCTCGGTAAAGCAGTATTGGCAAGTTGCTGCTGCTCTTGATGCGCTAACAATGCATGGACAATGACAGGATACGCATCGTCTAAGCGCTCTCTGGCCTCATCACTTAAGTTAGCTACCATTTTTGATTGCCAAAAGCTCTGTAATAACTCGCGATTTTCTTCTGTTAGCACTTCATTTAAACGGGCAATTTGCTCATCTAAGTGCTCTGGTTCTAGGTCGGTATCTTCGTTGTCAGGTACTTGGCGCTCAGTGACCATACGCTCAAACGGCACATTGACACTCTCGCGATGACGATTAAGCTGATCTAATAAGGCATGCCAGTTTTCAAAATTCAGCGTCACTGCTAGATTATGCTGCCACTGCTCATCGTGTGGTAAGCGCTGGGTCTGTTGGTCATTAATCGCTTGAATAGCATGCTCAAGCCGGCGTAAGAACCGATACGCTGCCTGTAGCTGCTCGTAAGTTGAATGCTCCAGGTAGCCAAGCTCAGACAATACTTGCATCGCTTGCAAGCAAGGTTTGATTTGCAGCTGTGGATGCCGGCCACCATAGATAAGCTGAAAGGCCTGTACGATAAACTCAATATCTCTAATGCCGCCCGCGCCAAGCTTGATATTATCCAAGTCTTCACGCTGTGCAACTTGGTTTTGAATAAGAGACTTCATCTCTCTCAATGCCGAAAATGCACTGTAGTCCACGTAATAACGAAAGACAAATGGCTTAATCAGGAATTGTATCTCTTCATAGAATGGCTGGTCTATTTGTCCGACCACGCGTGCTTTTAACCAAGCAAAACGCTCCCATGCACGCCCATGCATCGTAAAGTACTTTTGTAATGCGGATAGATGAATGGCCAAATCACTTCCATCACCCCATGGACGTAAGCGCATATCTACTCGAAAGACAAAACCGTCAGCGGTCTTGTTATCAAGCAGTTTAATAATGCCTTGGCCCAATCTGGTCATAAAGCGTTTGTTATCTATGCTACGTGTGCCTTTTGCTTTATTGCCATTGGTCTCGCCGCGCGCTTGATGTATAAAGATTAGATCAATATCACTTGATAAATTCAGCTCTTGCGCACCAAGTTTACCCATGGCCATGATTGCCATATCATCAATCTGTACATTGCCTTGTTCATTGATAAAGGTCGGCTCGCCATATCTAGAAACCAAGTGCTGATAGGTATAATCTTTAGCAAAAGAGATACAGCCATCTGCAAATTCAGACAACTCATCGGTCAGCTGCTCCAGACTGATCGTCTGCAAAGCATCTTGCCAAATCCAACGCATCATCAGTAGCGTGCGCAAGTGACGCAAACCACTCATGACCTTGGTTTCGTCAGCGAGTTGATAGTTCTCATCTAACGTATAATCTTGTATCAGATCATCGATTTGCTGGCGGGTCAACGTACTATTCAATGGATAGCTACGCAAAAACGTCTGACATGAAACGGTCCGACTTTCCCAAATCTGATAAGCAAATTCGCTCGCTGTCTGCAGGACTTGCAGTTGTTCTACGGTAGGCTGATAATCTGTACCATTGTTCACACGTGGGGGCATAGCAGGTAACATAGTGACAAAAACTCCTTACATAGAATGGTAAGACTACGTGAACCTAGCTCATAAGTTTATTGTTTTTTCTTACGAGGCAGTCACAGCATCAAATAATAATACTCAATGTGCTTACACTTGAGATAAAACCACGTTAAATAACAGTGACTCTACTTGGTTTGCGGCGCTTTATGTTAGCATAAACATCTTTGATAGAGACGACGCGCCGCTATTTGATGTGACAGTATGATCCGCTGCATGTCTCATTATCAGTATAAATTCTGTTTTCTGTCACGCAAATTTGCACACAAGCACTATAATAATAACGACCAAATGACTTTATACAAAGCATTTATAGCAACTCGGCCATAATTTTTAAACTCTTATTTATAATATGTGATACTGCGCCTTATGACGACCACTACCCCGTTACTACTGATTACTGCTGACCCTAGTCACCCATTGGCACACTTGGCGTTACGCTATGCACGCGCTTACCTGAATCGCGCAGCGAATAGTCATGATGTTGATAACACTGACACTAATAGTACAGGCAGCAGCGATAATACTACCTCTGAACAACCCCTGCTCAACGTCTTCTTTTATGGCGACTCGGCTCATATAGCCAATCGATTGCGTTGGCAGTCAGCCGATCAATTAGACTTGACCAAAGAATGGCAGTCTTTGGCTGAGCAGTATCAATTACCCCTGCCTGTCTGTGTCAGTACAGCCCTTAGCCGCGGCGTGAGTGATGTAGACAACAGCTCACGCCATCAGCTTGACGGTGCCAATCTTGCGACAGGGTTTACATTAGTGGGACTCAGTGAACTTGCGATGATGATGCAGGATAACTGTCGTTTGATACAGTTTTGATAGCATGTCGTTTGATAGTTTGTCTATTGAGATCACTGGTAGCGGTAACTATTTTTAGGAATACATAATGAGATTATTAATTCAGCTGCATACGCCTACTGAAGCAGCAAGCTACGAAGGCTGTGCGCTTGCGCTAACTTTAGCGACATTTGGTCATGAGGTGCAACTGTTCTTAGATGCGCCAGTCTTTGGCTTGTTGATGCAATCTGACTCGCGGCTGCATGGCATGATTCAGTCACTTGAGCTTTACGATATGCCTGCAGCTTGGCTACCTGATGATGTCTTTAGTGGCTGGGTCACTGGTATGTTGCCGACAGATCTGGCATCACAGCTCACACTCGTGCCAGAGGTCATTAACTCGCAAGACTTTGAGCAGATACTTACCTTTTAAATCGCTGTATAACTTAGATTTATAAAATAATAAAGCACGTAATCGGACACTTTTATGGCAACTTTATATCAATTGCATAGCACGATGGCTACCCTTAGACGCAGTACTGAAGAGATGTCTCACACTTGGCGCACAGGTGATAGTATCCTTCTGCTTGGCGCCACCCCTGCTTTTATCGACTGGCTCAATGCTTATTTAAATGATAGCGATATAGATGATATTTCTGGTATTTACGCATTAGCAGATGACATCGCCCAGCTCACAACAAATACAACTGGCAAACTTAATTTAGAGACTAAGTTGACTGCTATTTTAACCGACGCAGAATGGGTGAATCTGACTCAGAGCAGTCAGTTTGACAAAGTGGTGACGATTGCCTTATGAGTAATGACATGACCACTCACAACGCTGCATTATCAGCGGCTGATATCGAATTAGATCAAGACGGCCATCTATGTGACCATACGATTTGGACACCTGCTATCGCGCAGCAATTGGCAGACACGTTAGAGGTTAATCTGAGCGATGAGCATTTAGAAGTTTTGCAACAAGTGCGCGCGTTTTTTGACAAATTTAATCACGCGCCAGCAACCCGTCCACTAATTAAATGGCTACAAAAGACTTTGCCAGAACTTGATATTAGCAATCAAAAGCTACAGCAATTGTTTAATACAGGTTTGGTTGCGCGTCATGTCAATCGCTTGGCAGGATTACCCAAACCACCAAACTGTTTATAAGTACTTTATAAGTGCTTTATAAGTGCTTTATAAACGATAAGATATGCTCGATGTCGCACTAGAAAATTATCATATGTGCATGAGCAGTATCTAATACTTCACTGCTCATTGAGTACGCAAATATTTCTAAGTCTATAGCTATTGTTTAAACACATAGCTATTTTGGGTCATAGACTGTCAATGTCTCATAACCAACGCTACGACCTTCATCGCCTGTAAACCCTTGCTGTCGCCATATCTCGTACAAACAAATGGCTACGCTATTTGATAAGTTCAAACTACGCGAGTCAGCTAGCATGGGCAGTCTTAGCCAGTTATCAGCACCGATATCTTCACGTATATCGTCTGCCAGACCTGCTGTCTCAGAACCGAAAACCAGCGCAATATTAGGCATAGCAGAATTATCAGATGCGTCAGAGTCCGAGTTTTTACCAAAGTCATAATCGTAAAACGGTTTGCTAAGCTTGGTTGTCAATGCCGTAACGACATGGCAGTCAGCAGCTTGTAGTGCTTGCCTTGCAGCTATCCAATCATCATGCACCTGTAAATGAGCATATTCATGATAATCCAGACCTGCGCGGCGTAGCTTTTTGTCATCAAGCTCAAACCCTAATGGTCTAACTAAATGTAGCTGTGCCCCGCTATTGGCACACAGTCGAATAATATTGCCAGTGTTACTCGGCATTTTTGGTGCTACTAGCACAATATGGATGGTCATTCTTACTCCAAAAATATTCAGCACTCTATTATTTAAGTTTATGGACGGTAGGTAATTGAAAGTTACAGTTTACTGCCAATAATTACATTTTGATACTGTGCAGCGTTTTTAACTTTCATTATGATGTCTGTAATGGATAACGCGATAGCATTTATGTATGACTGTCTCATCCAATACCTCTTCAGTGAAGCTTGAGCACACGCTTAGCGTCACTGTTGTTACTTATAACCACTCATTTATTTTTGGGGATACTATTATGAAAAAAGTAATCATCGCATCTTTAACTGCTATGTTCGTTCTAACTGGTTGCAACACGTTTAAAGGCCTTGGCCAAGACGTATCAAGCGCTGGAAATGCTGTAACTGGCGGCGCACAAGACGTACAAGATAAAATCTAAGGTTTGATTTTTTTAGATTTTATAAAGGGCTTATCATTTATTTGATAAGCCTTTTTTATGTTAGTACCTCGCTGCTATTAAACAATCATCTAAGTGCCGTTTTATAAAAAAGCGCGTAATATTTGATTGAGATAACGCTGACCTAATACAGTCGGTTGCAACTGCGTATCACTATCTACCAATAACCCTTGTGCAACTAGACTGTTTACTTGTTTAATAACACTATTGAGCGCTAATCCAGTTCTCTTTTCAAACATCGACCAAGCAACGCCGCCGTGTAGGCGCAGCGCATTTAACATAAACTCGCTCACCAACTCTTCTTGATCAATCGCTTGCCAGCCAACCATTTTTGGTGTTATTTGGTTTATGTCAGATTCCTTTGTGGCATCTGAACTCACCACTACATAATCTTTTGGCAAACGTGATTTGCTAAAACGATAGATGCCTGGCGTTACTAACAAGTCATCTTCCATTTTATTTCTTAGTTCTAAAGAGCCATTATCGATACTGTCATTACGACTGATCGTCACTTTACCATGTGCTCCTGCGCCGATTGCTAAATAGTCGCCAAACTGCCAATAGTTGATATTATGACGACATGGTTTGTCTGACTCACCTGCCCACGCAGATACCTCATAGTTGTTATAGCCTAATTGCTGCAATAACGACTGACCTGCTTGTTCTATATCTGCCAAATTGTCTTCATCGGGTAAAATAGGCTGGCTACGGTAAAACACGGTATTTGGTTCAATAGTCAGTTGATACCAAGAGATATGCGTTGCGCCAGCATCATGCGCCATTTGGATATCTTCTAGCGCTTCATTCATGGTTTGCTGCGGTAGACCGTGCATCAGGTCGACATTAACCCGTACAAATCCAGCCGCTTTGGCAGCTCGAATTGCTGATAACGCTTGCACAGGATCGTGGATACGCCCCAGTACCTTTAGCTTATCGGCGGCAAAGCTCTGTACGCCGATAGACAGACGATTGATACCGACCTCTAAATACTGAGAAAATGGTGCATACTCAAGCGTGCCAGGGTTCGCCTCCATCGTGACTTCGATGTCTTCTGCAAATTCAAAACATGACCGTAACCCAGTAAACAATCGCTGATACTGAGAAATGGGTAGCAAAGACGGCGTACCACCACCGATAAATATCGAACCAATTTTTCGGCCCTGAGTTAAAGGTTGCTGCATCGCGGCATCTAACAGTAACGCATCGACATAATCTTCATACATGGATAGTTCGCTGTCCATCGATAGCTCATGCGAATTAAAATCGCAATAAGGACACTTCTTCACACACCACGGGATGTGAATGTAAAGAGACAATGGAATGTCGGTCACGTCTACCGCGATAGTATCCGTCGTTGGTTCAGTAAGACTTAACGTATTCAGGTCATTTGGCATACTGTCTGTATTCACTTTGGGCATAAATAAACTTATTTTGTAGTGAGCAATAATGATCGATATCAAAAGTAACGCTAGGATAGCGACTAGATGAGATAAAGAAAAGCCTATCTATCATAAAACTATTAACAAAAACACGTATAAACGCCCTATTCACCATCGCAACTTATGGGCAATATATAGAGAATATGTTAAAAACAGCTTCTACTAAGAACAGAAACTATTAAAAACGGGTTTGAAAATGAGTTAAGAGAAACTAACTCTGATAATTTTAAGAACAAATTGAAAAATAAATAAAAAATCGAAGGATAGGTATATGGCGTATTGGTTAATGAAATCTAACCCTAAATTTTTTGGTATCGAAGATTTGCAGCGCCTGGGCACCGACGGTTGGGACGGCGTTCGCAACTATCGTGCACGTAATTTTATGCGTGATGATATGAAAGTTGGTGACAAAGTGTTCTTTTATCACTCTAGCGCCAAGCCGTCTGGAGTCGCTGGTATTATGACAGTGACTACAGCAGGGTATCCTGATCCTACTCAATTTCACCCTGAGCATCGTCATTATGATCCTATTGCGACTGAAGATGCACCTCGCTGGTATATGGTCGATCTCACCTTTGAGCAAGCTTTTACAGAGGTATTACCATTATCAGAGCTAAAATTTTTGCCAACTTTGGAAGATTCGTTATTACTAAGGAAAGGATGTCAGCAATTAACAGTGATTCCATTAGAGCCCAAACATTGGCGAGCAATTATGGACATGGCGGAGACACTTGAGTTGTTGCCGGAGTAAACTCATTGAGTTGGCTATTGCTATTGGCTATTGGCTGTTATCCATTAACTATGAAATAGAGTACAAAAAACCTAAGATTAATACCTGTATAGCGGCGCTAAAGCGTTGACATCATAGTGTGGCTTCTTTACCATCTTACTATGTATATGACCTGTCAATCCACTACTTGGATCGACGGGTTATTTTTATTTTAGTGTCTTTATTTTTATTTTCATACTCTGCCTATCTACTTATGCAACATTATAAGCTTGCTCATATTATTTATCGGAGTATTATCGTCGGCACTACGCTCTCCTTGCTGCGTCAATCTTAATCGATTGATAGCAATGTTTGTTTATTAATAATAACTACCTTAATAACAATTACCGCAAAGAATAAAAAGTTGCTTACCATGGTTTTTCCATTGTCTTTCAAAGATTTTAAAAGCTACAGCTTACGTTTAGGCATACTTGCCCTCCCTATCTTAATTACTCAGTTTTGCCAAGCCGCACTTGGCGTGGTTGATGCCATCATGGCAGGTCAAGTTTCGGCGCTTGATTTGGCGGCGGTAGCCGTTGGGTCTGGTATTTGGCTACCGCTGTTTTTATTGGCCACAGGTGTGCTTATCGCAACCACGCCTCTGATTGGTGAAGCAATTGGTCAAGACCAGCACGGCCAAGTACCGCATATCACGCAGCAATCTCTATGGACCGCAGGTGTTATTGGCATTATCGGTTTTATCATTGTTAATTTAGCTCCCAATGTTCTTGGCATTATGGGTGTCCCAGAAAACATTCAGCCGATAGCGACGCAATATTTACATGGCGTGTCCTTTGGTTTCCCAGCGCTCGCTGTATATGCCGTACTACGCAGTTATTGCGAGGCATTGGGTCGTCCTGAGCCTGTGACAGTCATTAGTATCATTGGCCTGCTTGCAGATATTCCTTTGAACTATATTTTTATTCATGGGTTATTTGGCATGCCAGAAATGGGCGGTGCAGGCTGCGGGGTGGCGACAGCATTGGTGTTATGGATAAATGTCCTATTATTGGCGGCCTATACTAGCTTCACAAACCGTCGCGAATTTGTGAGCACGCGATTCTTTTATGGCTTCTCTAGCCCTAATCGTACACAGATTAAAAAACTGTTGAAACTTGGTATTCCTATTGGTATCTCTATCTTCTTTGAAGCCAGTTTATTTAGCTTAGGCGCACTCGTTATCAGTCCATTGGGTGAGCTAGCAACAGCATCGCATCAAGTGGCGCTGTCAGTGACCTCACAGCTATTTATGATACCGATATCTGTCGCCATGGCGCTCACTATCATGGTCTCCAATCGATTTGGTCAAAAAAACCTATTGGCACTGCGCCAAGTGCAAGCTACTGGACTGGTATGGACCGTATTGATCGCTTTGACCTGTATGCTTGGAATATGGCTATTCAGACCAGAACTGGCAGCAGCATTCACGGATAACCCAGAGGTTAGAGCTCAGTCTATGCATTTGCTTATCTTTGCACTTGCTTATCAGTTGTTTGATGGCTGGCAGGTTAACGTCGCTGGTATATTGCGCGGTATGCAAGATACCACCATACCGATGTGGGTAACGCTCTTCTGCTATTGGTTAGTGGCCCTACCACTTGGCGTCTATCTGGTGCGTTTCACTGACGTTGGCGCACAAGGATTTTGGATGGCGTTGATTACAGGTTTGTTCTTATCATCTATTTTACTTACTTTGCGTCTACGCTATCAGCAAAAACGCTTAACTATACTATGGGGTTGAGCCAATTGCTGATGGATTGCATTTTATAATCATTGTTAGCGTTATTTGATCATACAGACTATGAAAAATCGTAGATATTTTCTTACTAAAAAGATGGCTTACGTCAAAATATGTAAAAATTCTCAGTTAACAACTGTACATTGATTGCTCATTGCCCTGGATCTAGGTATCATTAGCAATTAATTAGACAATATTTAGTTACACTATTTCTCGAATTTAGTACAAGGCCAGATAAAAACTATGGATATTGAAAAAATACGCACCCTCATCGCCCTTATGGAAGAAAGTGAACTGGTTAATTTAGAAATCAGTTCTGACGACGAGCATATTAGCTTAACTCGTCACTATGACGCGCCTGCGCCAACTATGATGGCTGCGAGCGCTGCTCCTGCTGCCGCTGTTGAAGGCAAACCTGCAGAAAAAGCGGGTAGCGTTGAGTCTTCACCAATGGTTGGTGTTTTCTATTCAGCACCAAGCCCTAATGACCCACCATTTGTGAAAGTCGGTCAAAAGGTTCAGGCAGGTGATACTTTAGGTATTATCGAAGCCATGAAAATCATGAACCCGCTTGAAGCGACTCAAAGTGGTATTGTTGACGAAATCTTGGTAGATAACTCTGAAGTCGTACAGTTCGGTCAACCTGTCATACGCTATAAAGCGTAACGATATTTGCCATACTTTATTTCATTATGGCTGACTTTTGGTATATATACCGCGTCAATGCTAAATAACATGATGCTATGTATCGAAACTCAGTCAATGACTGACGCTTCGACAAGGATGAACCCATGATAAAAAAATTGCTCATTGCCAACAGAGGTGAAATTGCCCTGCGCATCGTCCGCGCCTGTAAAGCGCTAGGTATCGAAACGGTAGGTGTCTACTCTACTGCTGATGCCAACTTGATGCACTTGCGCTTTGTTGATGAGGCAATTTGTATTGGCAAGCCTAATGCTAACCAAAGCTACCTTGATATCAATACCATCTTAACTGCTGCTGAAATCACTGGTGCAGATGCTATCCATCCCGGTTACGGCTTTTTGTCTGAGAATGCTGAATTTGCTGAACAAGTAGAAGAAGCAGGATTGACCTTCGTTGGTCCTAATGCTGATCATATTCGCCTTATGGGCAACAAAGTTTCTGCCATCAACGCTATGAAAAAAGCGGGCGTACCAACTGTACCTGGTTCAGTTGGCGCTGTGACTCTGCATAATGCTGAAGAGCAAGCCCGCAATATCGGCTTCCCACTATTGATTAAAGCGGCTTCTGGCGGCGGTGGACGCGGTATGCGTGTGGTTGAACGCTTTGATGAACTAATTGGTCAGGTACAAGCGGCCAAGCAAGAAGCTGAGCTCTGGTTCGGTGACGACACTGTCTATATGGAGCGCTATCTACAGAACCCGCGCCACGTAGAAGTACAGGTGTTGGGTGACGGTAATGGTAATGCTATCCATCTATATGATCGTGATTGCTCATTGCAGCGTCGCCATCAAAAAGTACTAGAAGAAGCACCTGCGCCTGACATCCCAGATGATGTACGTGAGCCAATCTTAAAGGCGTGTGTAAAAGCTTGCGAGCTTGTTAAGTATCGCGGTGCCGGCACATTTGAGTTCTTGTTTGAAAATAACGAATTTTTCTTTATTGAAATGAACACTCGTGTACAGGTTGAGCATCCAGTGACTGAGATGATTACTGGTATTGATGTTGTTGTCGAACAGCTCAAAATTGCTGCCGGTTACGGCCTGTCTTATCGTCAGAGTGAGATTGAGATTCAGGGTCATGCGATCGAATGTCGTATCAATGCCGAAGATGCAGCGACTTTCGTACCTTGCCCAGGTACTATCAGTCAATTGTTCACGCCAAGTGGTTCTGGTATCCGTTTTGACTCTCATCTATACCCTGGCTATGAGATACCGACCTATTACGATTCATTGATTGGTAAGCTTATATGTCACGGTCAAACTCGTCAGCAAGCTATTGCTAAGACAGTACATGCTCTTGATGAGCTGATTATCGAAGGTATCAAAACCAACATACCTTTGCATCGTGATGTAATTTTGGCGGATGATAACTTCACTCGTGAAGCGCAAAACATTCATTATCTCGAAAGAGAGCTGCTGACTGCGAATAAAGCTAAAAAAGACTTGTAGGCTAAAATACTTATAGAGTTCGCTAAGTTTAATTAAAACAGCACATAAAAAAACCGCTATCAATATAGCGGTTTTTTTATGTCATCAATAAGCTATCAATTATACGTAAAGTACAAAGAGCATATCTGATTACGGTAACACTCTATTGAAGTTCATAAAGCATTCGTTACCATCAGGGTCAGCGCACCATTGCATCTGATTGCCATCATGATTGATAAATGCAATCAACGCTTCATCAGTCTGGTCGATCTGATTGCCTGAACAATCTACTTCATTATTATCATAAACAGTCTTGATCGCAATCACTGGCAGCCCTTCTTCACGGTGGGTGACTAGATAGCGGCCGTATGTCCACTCTTTGCCACTGACAGACCACATCTCATTATCCGCACTAAAGTTATATAGCTCGCGGCACTGGTTAGACTTACCAACTGATGCAAGTAAGTTCTTACTAGTAGTTGGTTTAATGTTTAGAACCCGCTCTTCACTTTGAGTCAGTACGCCGCCATCCATGCCCGTCATCACCTTAGGCTCTACACTGCTAGGCTGTTGCGCAGTATTTGCCGACTGGTTAGCTTCGGCTTCCTTGGTCATCATAGCCTGAGTAGAATGAGCGCTACTATCCAAATCTATTTCCCACTGTCCGGCAATGGCTGGACTAATATGAGTGGTGATGGTCGGCTTGGTAATAGCCTCACCGTTCGCAGGCAACGAAGCCAAAATAGATGCCAGTGTGAATGAAGCAAATGAGATAGGTTCCATAATTAACCTTTTATTTATAATATTTTAATATACACATTAGCGTAAGTCTTAGACACCAAAAACACAAGTAACATTATGCTATTGCTCATAAATATATAGTTGAAATGGCGCAGGTATTTATGGCAAAAAATAACGCCATCGCTTTACTTGCTAGAGACAAGGAGCGATGGCGTTATTAGCATACAGAATTTTGCGTGATATCAATGACTACTTAACACTAAGCAGCTTCTGTATTTAGCGTTTGAGCAAAAGCTGATAACGCCCCTTTTAGCATGGCTGACACCGTACTGCTGCAAGTACCGATGCCTGAATACACTTCACCATCAACATTTAACTGAATGTAAGCAGCAGCGTTAGCATTGGTTTTGTTATCACTATTGGTATCATCATCGATACCATTACCACTGTTATGATGCGGGTTAATCGCGTGCTCTGCATAGTTAATAATGTGTAGTGATTTGCCCGTATGCTGTGCAAGTCCGTCAATAAACGATGATAATGGACCGTTACCTGTGCCATCAATATTAATGGTATCGCTATTCATCTGCACCTGACCACTAAAGTAAACCGCGCCGCCTTTATTGTTGACGCTATAGTCTAGTAGTTCAAACTTGCCCTGCTGCAAGTAAGTATCTTCAAAGGTCTGCAAGATTTCATCATTCTGCAATTCTCTTGCAGCTGCTTCAGCTTGCTTTTGTACCACACGGCTAAAGTCAATCTGCATCCAACGTGGTAAGTTGAAACCGTAGTTACGCTGCAAGATATATGCGACGCCACCTTTGCCCGACTGGCTATTGATACGTACTACATCTTGGTAGCTACGCCCAATATGTGCAGGATCAATGGGTAGATAAGCCACGTCCCAGACATTGTCTGTTTCGCTCTGATTGCTTTCATTGTAATCGAGAGATTTTTTGATAGCATCTTGATGTGAGCCACTAAAGGCCGTAAAGACCAACTCGCCTACATAAGGATGACGTGGGTGCAATGGTAAATTATTGCATTCGCTCACAACCTGTACGATTTCACTCATGTTGCTAAAATCAAGCTCAGGATCAATACCTTGGCTAAATAAGTTCATGGCCATGACCATGATGTCCATGTTACCTGTACGCTCACCATTACCAAGCAATGTGCCTTCGATACGATCCGCACCTGCAAGTACGCCCAATTCAGCTGCTGCTACCGCACAGCCACGGTCATTATGAGTATGCAAGCTCACAATCACATGCTCACGCTGCGCTAGATTGCGGCAGAAGTACTCTACTTGATCAGCAAAGACATTGGGCATAGAGGCTTCAACCGTCGCTGGCAAGTTAAAAATAACTTCCTGACCCTGCTGTGGTTGCCACACGTCACATACTGCATCGCAAACCTCTACGGCATATTCAGTTTCTGTCTGGCTAAAGCTCTCGGGCGAGTACTGAAATACCCAATCTGTCTCAGGATACTTTGCTGCATATTCTTGTAATAGCTTGGCGCCTGCAATAGCAATTTCTTTGATTTCGGCTTTATCTTTGCCATAGACTTTTTCGCGTTGTACACGGCTGGTTGAGTTATAGACATGGACAACCGCACGTTTAGCACCTTTTAATGATTCAAAAGTACGGGCAATCAAATGCTCGCGCGCTTGTACCAATACTTGTAGCGTTACATCTTCAGGTACGTGGTTTTCTTCGATAAGCTTACGAGCAAAGTCAAATTCTACCTGCGCCGCTGATGGAAAACCAATCTCAATCTCTTTAAAACCAACATCTACTAAAGTCTTAAAGAAGCGCATTTTTTGTTCAATGGTCATCGGATCAATCAGTGCTTGGTTACCATCACGCAGATCCACACTTGCCCATATCGGTGACTTCTCAATCGTTTTACTTGGCCAAGTACGATCTGGCAGCGATGGCGCAAATGCAAATGGACGGTATTTACGGAAGTCAAAAGCAGCACTTTTTGGTGTGATCTTTGCAGTCCCTGTGGCTGCAGTGTGCGTGGCTTGGTCAGACATAATCAATCCTTAGATGACTTGGTTGTTTATATATTTAGCTAGGCGATTAACTGTTGATTAAATCAGTATTTATCATACGAGATAACTAGTGTTCATACCATAATAATATCAAAGTTTAACGGAGAGAAACCTGCTTTCTTTTACTTTATTTTCTGTTATTTTAGTGGAAAAACACAATTTAGACATTATAATCGAATAAATCCACTATTAAGGCTTAAGAAATGCCAGACAATTATATTGATAGTACAAGAACTGCAGATATAGACGAGATAGATAGACAGTTACTACACTTATTGCAAACGCAGGCACGCATGAGTATTACTGAACTCGCTGAACGCGTCAACCTGTCTGCCACCCCTTGCGCACGTCGTATCAAACGCTTAGAAGATGCGAACATAATCACTGGCTACCATACCAAAACCGATGCGCAAAAACTTGGCTATCCGCTAGCCGTGTTTATCGCTATTAGTATGGATCAACATACAGCAGAACGTTTTGAGCAGTTTGAACGCAAAGTTCAGAGCTTTGAGGAAGTCATTAGCTGTAGTATTGTCACAGGACGCACGGAAGACTATCTGATTAAGGTCAGGGTACGTGATATGACACATTACGAAGAGTTTTTATTGCATCGCCTCAATCGTATTGAAGGTGTGGCCCAAGTTCATACCAGTTTTGAATTACGAGAAGTATTTAGCCGTAGCGTGGTTTAGACGAGCTTAGCTGTCTTTGGCGACTGTCGACGAAACCATACCAATAGTACAAATCCGATCATTAATCCGATAGCAGCGACAAGCAACCCTGCATTGAAATTGCCATCTCTCCCTGCCAGTGCCACTGTCACCAAAGGTCCCAAAAACTGCCCCAATGCATAAGCCAACGTTGCCAAAGCAATCAGTAAATTAGAATAGGCAGGATTGATGTTTTTAAACAGCGTCAGTGTCATCGATACCATACCGACGAAGGTCAATCCCAAAATCGCAGCATTGCCATATAATCCAAATGCACCATCAAACCATATCGGCAAGCACATCCCAAATGCTTGCAATACCGTCAGCCCCATTAAGGTTTTTATCTCACCGATACGTTTGGCAAGCGCGCCCCATAGAGGGTTTGACAACATCGCAAAAATACCAACGACCAACCAAATCATGAGTCCAGCATACGTCTGTGTTGTTAGACGTTGTGCTGCCATAACGGGTAAAAAAGTTGCTGAGCTGATATAACCAAACCCTGCCAGTACGTAGCTGACAAAAAGTAAAGTAAGCGCTTTATGGTGTCCAGAAATTGCTTCGTATAAGGAGCGTTTAAAGTTTACATAGGTCTGGTGCACTGACACGTGTTGTTTGGCATCAATCTGCTGTGAATCAACAGCCCGTACTTGTCTTGGCTTTATCGCATACAGTAGCCATACAAGCGGCAAACTGGTGACACCTGCGACTAGCCAAATTACATCGAAGTGATAGCCTAGTTTTAATAGCCACCACGTCACGATGGCAGAGGCGCTAATGCCAACGCCAATACCTGCATAATGGACTGCTGACAATACAGAACGGCGCTCAGGGCTGAGGGTTTGAATCACAAATGATGAGCTTAGAATCATCGCCACGCCACTTGCAATGCCTGCAATTAAGCGAATGATATACCATAGCGTGAGCGACATATTTGGTATGACGAGTAACATCGTGGTGACAACACTGATAATCGCCCACAGCGTCATCGCCTGCCATGTCGAGCGCTGAGGCACAAACATAGCGATAAGAGCGCCAATAAAGTAACCGATATAATTGATTGATGCCAACCAGCCTGCAATCGTCGTTGATAACGACAATTGCACCATAATATCAGGTAAGGTGGCGGTAAACAGGAAGCGTCCATAACCCATGACGACTGCCATGCAGTACATACCGATACAGGCAATGGCAGCTTCGTTGGTAATCATCGGGATCATACGGCTTTTAAAAGCAGTCATCATGACAGAGCCATTTTTGTGGCAATTAGCACACAATCCTTTGTGTTAGACAGTCAAAAGCAGTAATAAATAAACGCAGAAATAGAGAAGTTATTAGATATATTAGGCCAGCATAAAGTTATTAGCGAAAACTATGATACGTCTAACGCTGGTGTCTCTACTGTATCCTGCCCTAGCATTTGCACCCGCTGATCGCTAAACATATCCATATCTGGAGCTAGCGTACGCATAAACCGATCAAAATACAACATCTGTTTGGTCAATAGAGCAAAATCGCGTGGAAAGTGAATACCATGACGTTTGCCAACTTCGACAATCTCAAGCATCATTTTATTAAGCTCATCGGCTTGCTCTTTACTATTGAAAGGAACACCGCTGGTAAAGGTTTTATCTTCTGCCATGATGGTTGTCATCATGCGTTGCAAGTCATTCCCCAGTGCAACCACATCGACTTTATTGCCACCATGCGTCATTTCCATATCAATCATATGGCGAGCCATGGCTTGATAGTCACTGTCTTGCATGGCTTGCATCATGCCCATACATGCACGCCAGCTCTCAGCTTTGAGCTTACCGACGATACCAAAATCCAAAAATCCAATACGGCCGTCGGTTAATAGCATTAGATTACCGGCATGCAGATCAGCATGGAAACTATTACATAACATGAGACTGGCAAACCATGTGTTTAACGTGTCTGCCATGACTTGGGCAGGATCTACACAGTACTGACGCATGAGTGACTCATCGACCATAGAGACGCCATATAGACGGCTCATCGTTAATACACGCTTGGTAGTCAGCTCTTCATAGACAGCTGGTGCAACGATACGAGTATTACCTGATACCGCTAAGAACTGCTGAAAATCGCGAATATTCTGTGCTTCAGCGATAAAGTCAGTCTCGGCAAGCATACGCAAACGAATCTCATCGATAATCGGCGCAATACTCGCAAATTTCATTGAAGGCATTAGTATTTCAAGTAGCTTAGTTACGCCATGCAATACACCCAAGTCGGTCTGCATGATGGTCTCGACGCCAGGCTTTTGTACCTTTAGCACCACTTCATCACCATTGTGCAACCGTGCTGCATGCACTTGAGCGATAGAAGCTGATGCTAGTGGCTCTGAGTCAATATGCGCAAACGTATCATCAAGCATCATACCATCAGTCGCTAGCTCCTCTGTCAGCACTTGCTCGATATAAGCATAAGACAATGGCGTGGTTTGATCCAAGCAGCTCTGGAATGCCTTAACATAATCACGTGGAAACAGCGACGGTGTACTGGCGATAAATTGACCGATTTTGATATAAGTCGTACCTAACTGCTCAAAGGTTTCTTTGAGTAGCATTGCGTCAGGTTTCTCACCTTTTGCCACTCTTAGCGCAGACAGACCTGCTACGCTCGCTGTTTGGCGAACACGGTTCATAACATTAAAAGTATGCTTTAATAAATGCGGACGATGAATTTTCATAAAAAACAACTATGGTAATAAGAAGGAGGTTTGAAGATAGGCAGTACAATATAAAAATGCGTTAAAATCAGATTACTCAGTTATAGTCGGTTCAATATAATTTGGATACAAGGAAGGCGAGTGAAAGTACTACAACTCGTAGACTAAGCAAGCCTGACACCGTATCCAATTTATAGAGGATTGACTATAGGACTGCTACAGACTGGACACTGTGGGTCTTTTCGATAGCCCATCAGCCGCTGCTGCATCTGACTACCATCCCATATGAGCAGCTTGTTTGTCAGTAGATTTTTGGTTAATCCTAAATATTGCAGTGCAGTATTGGCTTGCAAATTGCCCATGACGGCAGTGGTACTGGCTAGCACACCAGAGTTGGCACACGTACGTTCGTCAGCGGCTTCGTCAAGCACCACTGAGCCAAACACGCAATGATAGCAACCAGTATCGAGCTGAGGTTCGAACAGTGCTAACTGCCCTTGCATCGCAATTGCTGAGGCAGATAACAAGGGAATCTGGTAGCGTACACTAATACGATTGATGATGTCGCGTGTGGCAAAATTATCCGTACAGTCTAAGAGTAAGTCAGGCTTGCTTGATGCCATATCGAGCAATTCATAAGCGTTGTATTCGTCTAACCGTGCGACTGTGCCGCGAGCCTTTATCAAAGGATTGATGCGCGCTAACATGTGCACTGCGGTCAGTGCTTTAGACTGACCAATATCTTCTGGCAAAAACAGCGTTTGCCGTTGTAGATTACTCGCCTCAATCTCGTCATCATCAATCAGATGGACATAACCTACCCCAGCACGCACTAATGTCTCAGAAGCAGGACAACCAAGGCCGCCTGCCCCTATTATGACCACACGTGCTGATTTTAATCGCAGTTGAGCATCCATATCCCAACCGTCTAATAAAACGTGCCGAGCATAACGGAGCAGCTCATCATCGGATAGCGGTACCACCTCTTCTACCATATTTATCTACAACCTATAATCAAAGAAATCCACTCATAAAACTGTTTATTGAACTTGCCCTAGCGTGATACGGTCATTACCACCATAATCTTGTACCGTATGCACCGACTCAAAATCATTATCCAAAAATAACTGTCGAACAGCAGCACCTTGATCATAGCCATGTTCGATAGCCAATAATCCATCTGTACATAGGTATGTCCGTGCCTGCTGGATAATATGCTTAATATCTGCCAAGCCATGATTGGGTGCACTCAGCGCGCTTATCGGCTCAGCCTTTAACGCAGCCAAATGCTCATCTGTCTCATCGATATATGGTGGATTAGAGACAATCACATCAAATTGATGTTCAGCACCAGTAGCGAGTGCCTGATACCAACTGCTTTGGACGAACTCAATATCGGCAACGTCGTTACTCGCGGCATTATGCTGAGCAATCTTCAGCGCGTCGAGCGATAAATCGACCGCAACAACTTGCCAATTGGCATGCTTAAGTTCATGAGCAAGACTGATAGCGATACAACCTGAACCCGTCCCCAAATCTAGCAAACGCTTATTACGAATACGTATTGGCTGAACGTTTATCCAGTTTAATACCTGCTCGACCAGTACTTCGGTATCGGGTCTAGGAATCAAAGTATGCTCGTTCACTCTAAAGTTAAGCGACCAAAACTCCTGCTGTCCGGTTAGGTACGCAAGCGGTATGCCTTGCTGCATTTTTACCACGCCGTCATTGAACCGTGCGACCTCACTATCAGTGAGCTGATAATCTTCATCCGTCATCAACGCTATCGCAGGCTTATCAGTGACATGTAACAACCAGTCCGTTAGCCAAAACGACGGCAGCTGGTTGCTCGTATTATCATTCGTCAGTTGTTGAATCTGCTGCTTGATTTGACGAATGGTCGATATGGTCATAGATAGCTCTTAAATAACAGTGAATGAATAAAGGTAAAATACTGTTTAGCCTACTCTGATGCGCGTGGTGGCTCTTTGGTATCGGTCAGGTTAGGATTGGTTTTGCTCAGTTTGTCACCTACCCCATTGCCGCCGCTACTATCATTATTGTCATCACCATAAATATCATCGTTATCACCAATGACAATATGTCTATCGACAAAGTAAATCAGTGCCAGAATTGGAATACCGATAGCAAAGGTAAAGATAAAGAAAAATGGATAACCCATATTATCGACGATAGCACCAGAATAGCCACCCATCACTTTTGGTATCAGGGTCATCAATGAGGAAAAAATCGCATACTGTACAGCAGTAAAGCGAATCGAGGTCAGTGCTGATAAGAAAGCGATAAATACAGCGCTCGCAAGGCCCGCAGCCAAGTTATCAAATATCACTGCCATATACATGATTGGCAGGCTACCTGGGTTGTATGTCAATACCACAAACAACAGGTTAGTTGCACACGCTAAAATCGCGCCAATCATCATGGCATGCATGATACGGAAGCGCTGAGCTAAAACCCCGCCCAAGAAGCCACCTGCAATTGCCATAATCACGCCGACCAGTTTTACGGCATTGGCGATATCTGTTTTGCTAAAGCCCATATCTTGATAAAAGACGTTGGAGATCACGCCTGCGACGATATCTGAGATACGGTATAGACCAATCAATGCCAATAGCAGCAAGGCTTTTTTGCCATAACGTCGGAAAAAATCTAAAACAGGCTCAATCCATGTTGCCATGGCCACTTCTTTTTTCACCAGTCCTATTTGTACCAGGGCATAACCTGCTGCCATTGCCGCGCCTAAGCTTACTAATAAATGCAAGGTTTCTACAAAGAAACTAGAAAACGCGCCTTCGAACTCGGGCAGGACTTGCCCCATCAATATGTAAGCAGCGATGAAGGCAATCACTGAAAATACAAACAACGCTACCAGTCTGACGTAGTCTTCACGAGTTTCAGCGACCAACGGGGCTTTGTTAATGATTTTTGGTTGATTAATAATAAAGTACAGTAATAACAATGGCGCGCACGCGACCAATGCTAAAAAGTAAAATTTAATCGCTGGCACTACCATTAGTGGTATCAAGGCCACTGTGCTATCAAATACTGTATTGATCAAAATATTAATCAGGTAAATAACACCAAACAGCAGACCTGGGATAAGCAGTAACGCCGAATAAATTAGGAATACTTTTAAGTTACCCTTCTGCTTTTTACTTTGCAGGGTCTCAGCGGTTGGCTCATAACTAGCAAACGTCGTTAATACGCCTAACGTCATAACCCCTGCCATGATGTAATAGGTGTTGCGCCACGCTTCATAACTATAAAACGTCTCATTTGAGCCGAAATAATCAGCCAAATATAACGCGCCTGCCCCTGCGACAATCATACCGATACGGTAGCCTGACACATAGATAGAGGACAAGATAGACTGCATAGACGGCGGCGCAAGCTCAATACGGTACGCATCAATCACGATATCTTGCGTCGCAGAAGAGAACCCAAGCAGCACGGCCGCGCCTGCCATATAAACCAAGACATCTTCGCTAACAGGATTTACCCTTGCCATCAAAAAGATTGCCAGCACGATAAGCAGCTGTGATACCACCATCCAACTACGACGACGCCCTAGCCACTTGGTCAAAAACGGTACAGGGAGCGCATCAATCAATGGCGCCCAAATAAACTTGAACGAATACCCCAGTGCTGCCCAGCTGAACATAGTGACGACACTACGATCAATGCCTGCTTCTCTCAGCCATAGCGACAGACTTGAGAAAATCAGCAGAATAGGTATACCCGCTGAGAACCCCAAAAACAGCATAATAATGACACGAGGATCGAGATAAGCTTTTGTAGCCTCGCCCCATGACTTTTTGGCAATTGGTTGATTGGGCGGTACAGATTTGACAGCAGACATAATAACTCACCAACAATTCAGACAAAGAACACAACCGCGCACAATTTTTATCAATCTTTAGAATCAGTTATCGACAAAAGAATCGATAAAAATTGCTCTACGTTGCACCAATATTATGATTACAACAAAATCCAGTTATGGTACTTGAGAACCTTTATCTTGACTAGATGTTTTTGCATTAACTTAGCGATTGCAGGCCATGTACAATCGCTTATATTTCTTAATAGTAACGCAAAAAACCGCAGTGTTTTACCAAGGTTATCTTAGCTCTTTTTTTTATTGCTAATTTCTATTTTGAAGGATGTCTGACAATGACATTATTTATAGGTAATATAAAGGTAGTAGTAAAACTGACGCAGGCTTGATTGGTTAGGTGCACTCTATTGGTTTACTCTTAACTGGCGATGATAAGCAAGGGCGTTAATAATGATTGAGATAAACAAAACATCAAGCATTTTATGATTTGTAATTTAAAACTTATAATTCTTATATATTAGTTTTATAAATCCACTCAGCTTAGTTATGCTTTGTACATAAACAACGACTACCGAGATTCACGGTTTGTTCTTTCGATTATCATAGCCTAGGAGTTATACCATGTCCGACTCAACCAATAACACCACCGACAAAAACACTGCCCCAGATGCTGCTCGTTGTCCTGTAGATCACGAAAGCAACAATAATAATGCGCCTACTAACACAACCTATGATCAGGGTGATGGTCAAGGCCCAACGATCCATAGCGAAAACGTTGATAACTCGCACGAGGCTCAACGTCCTAGTATGGGTGGCTGCCCTGTTATGCATCAAGCGCACACTACCACTGCTTCTGCTGCGACAGATTGGTGGCCAAATGCTCTAAACTTGGACATATTGCATCAGCAAGACAAAAAGACTGACCCAATGGGTGAAGACTTTGACTATGCTAAAGCCTTTAAACAGCTAGATCTAGAAGCAGTCAAAACTGACCTAAAAAACCTAATGACTGAGTCGCAAGAATGGTGGCCAGCAGATTGGGGTCATTATGGCGGACTGATGATTCGTATGGCCTGGCATTCAGCTGGTACGTATCGCGGTGCTGATGGTCGTGGCGGCTCTAATACTGGTAACCAACGCTTTGCACCATTGAACAGCTGGCCTGACAACGTCAACCTTGATAAAGCCCGTCGTCTATTGTGGCCAATCAAGAAAAAGTACGGCAATAAATTATCATGGGCCGATTTGATGATTTTGGCAGGTAACATGGCTTATGAATCTATGGGTTTCAAAACTCTAGGATTTGCTGGTGGCCGTGCTGATATCTGGCATCCAGAAAAAGACATCTACTGGGGTTCTGAGCGCGAATGGTTAGCTGAAACCAAAAACCGTTATGACAGCGACGAAGACCGTACGTCACTAGAAAACCCACTAGCAGCAGTACAAATGGGCTTGATTTATGTCAATCCTGAAGGTGTCGACGGCAACCCTAACCCACTAAAAACCGCTCAAGATATGCGTACTACTTTTGCTCGTATGTCAATGAACGATGAAGAGACGGTCGCTCTAACCGCTGGTGGACACACCGTTGGTAAATGTCACGGTAATGGTGATGCGACGATACTAGAAGATGAGCCAGAAGCCGCTGACGTTAAAGAGCAAGGTCTAGGCTGGCGCAATCCTAAAGGTCGTGGTAATGCAGGCGATACCGTTTCAAGTGGTATCGAAGGCGCATGGACCACAAATCCGACCCAGTGGGACCACGGTTATTTCGAGCTACTATTGAACCATGAATGGGCACTGACCAAAAGTCCAGCAGGTGCATGGCAGTGGGAACCAACTGACATCAAAGAAGAAGATCGTCCGTTAGATGCTCATGATCCAAGTGTACGTCGCAACCCAATCATGACTGATGCAGATATGGCATTGAGCAAAGATCCTATCTATCGCGAGATTTCAGAGAAATTCCATAACAACCCAGAATACTTTGATGAAGTGTTTGCTAGAGCGTGGTTCAAACTGACTCACCGCGATTTGGGGCCAAAATCTCGTTACTTAGGTGCCGACGTACCGAGCGAAGACTTTGTATGGCAAGACCCTATTCCTACAGGTAATGCGGACTTGACTGCTGATGATATTGCAACGCTAAAATCGCAAATATTAGACAGTGACCTTAGTCGTCGTGAGTTGATCATTACAGCATGGGACAGCGCTCGTACGTTCCGCGCTTCGGACTATCGCGGCGGTGCAAATGGTGCACGCATCCGTTTAGCTCCACAAAAAGACTGGGCAGGAAACGAGCCCGAACAGCTACAACGTGTACTTGAGACATTGACCAGCATTCAGTCTGGCTTTGAGAAAGACGTTAGCTTAGCAGACCTTATTGTATTGGCTGGTAACGCCGCTATTGAGCAGGCAGCAAACGATGCAGGCGTAGATATTACTGTACCGTTTAATCCAGGTCGCGGTGATGCTGACGCTGAAATGACTGACGCTGAATCTTTTGCTGATTTAGAGCCGCTACATGATGGTTATCGTAACTGGATTCAGGGCGACTATGCGGTATCACCAGAAGAGATGCTACTTGATCGCACGCAGCTAATGGGATTGACAGCGCCTGAGATGGTTGTATTGCTTGGTGGTATGCGAGTGCTTGATACCAACCACAGTCAGAGCCAACATGGCGTCTTTACGGAACGTGCTGGCGTGCTTACCAATGACTTCTTTGTTAATTTAACGGACATGAACTACACATGGCATCCTGTAAAAGCAGCAGACAACACTGCCAATAGCTACGAAGTACGTGAGCGTGGTACAGGAAACGTCAAATGGCAAGCAAGCCGTGTAGACTTAGTATTTGGCTCTAACTCTATATTACGTGCTTATGCTGAGCTATACGCGCAAGATGATAACTTAGAGAAATTCGTTCGTGACTTCGTCCGCGCTTGGAACAAGGTTATGAATGCAGACCGCTTTGATATTGCACAATAAACCAAGTTTGAAGTTGGTCAGTATCAACTGATTAACAGTAGTAAATATTAATAGTAATAAATAACTTTATAACTGACAAACAGCTATCTTTTAGAAGGTAGCTGTTTTTTTATGCTCAATAATGACCGTTCTTTATGAATTGTTAGGTCAAATGGCTTCATTGACTAGACAGCGTTTACGGAACGGATAATTTTTTAGCATTGCAAAATACAATTTCTATATTCATAATTATCATAAATTGATAGCTATTTATTATATACAAGAATAATAGCTTTGTTTTACACTACTTTATTACTGTATGTTCAGACATTTTTACTTTCATATACAAACGAGGTTTGTATATTTATACAATAGGATTAAGTTATGGCAATCGACGTAGTGGTCAACCAACGGCATTTGCAGATTCAGCTCAAACAGCTAGAAACAGTATGGCATACGGTGATTAACGGTTATAACTTAAGCCAAGCGGCGACCGTGCTACATACCAGTCAATCAAGCTTATCAAAGCATATTGCTGCGTTAGAGAACCAGTTAAAGACGGAAGTGTTTGTGCGCCAAGGCAAACGCCTGACGGGACTGACCACTATGGGCACAGCGCTCATGCCTCATATCGAGTCTATCTTTGCTGAAATTCGTACCATTGAAAACCTAAGTTTAGATTTTAATAATCCTAACATCGGTACGCTGACGATTGCCACCACTCACACACAAGCGCGTTATGTACTGCCGCAAGTGGTTAAAGAGTTCAAAGATCGTTTCCCTAAAGTGAATTTGATTTTGCAACAGGCAGATCCAGAGACCATCGCCCAGATGGTCATACGTGGTCAAGCCGACATCGGTATCGCCACTGAGTCCTTGCTGCATAATAACTATCTTAGATGCTATCGTTACTATGATTGGACGCATCGGGTCATCGTACCGAGTGATCACGAACTGGCTAGCCAAGAGTCTATTGACCTGCCCACGCTTGCCAGTTACCCAATTGTGACTTATCACGGTGGTTTTACAGGACGCGGCGCTATTGATAAGACATTTGATGAAGCAGGACTAGAGCCCGATATCGTATTAGCGGCGCTCGATGCCGATGTGATCAGCACCTATGTCGGTCTGGGCTTAGGTATTGGTATCATCGCAGAAATGGCATTTGAGCCAAGCCATTATCAAAACCTGACTGCCATACCCGTCGATCATTTTGGTCGCTTTACCAGTTGGATGGCCGTACGTGACGATGCCGAAATCCGTCAATATGGTCGCGCTTTCATAGAGCTATGTCAAAAGCAATTTGCAAATTAATGAGCATTTGTTAAATAAAGTATCTCAGACTTGCTCACCCTTACTAGACTGAGCTGTGGATGATAAAATAGATTCTAGAACGTTATTCAATGTTTCTTTTATATATTATTCACACTTGTATTGATATTTGGTCGAATGAAATTGATTTGCGACTAAATATCAATACATATTAACTTGCTCTTTTGTAAACAGGTGATACCGCTCATGGAAAAATTCGTAGCGATCATTATGGCAATTTTTGCCGCCCCTCTACTCATTGGCGGCGCTTATTTATTGTCCTTAGGCGGTAGTCCTTACTACCTCATTGCTGGCGTCATTATACTAACGACAGCTTTTTTATTGTTCAAAAAACACTGGAGTGCTTACGGGTTATATGCACTATTTATCGTAGCAACCATGGCTTGGGCGCTTTGGGAATCTGGGTTCTATTGGTGGGCGCTAGCACCTCGAGTTGGCTTCCCGCTTATATTTGGTTTGCTCATGCTACTGCCATGGGTATCCAACAAAATGCGTGGGCCTAAAACTCACGTAGCCGCAAATGTTGCAGCTACAAACAACGTTAAGAAAAGCCCTCTGTACTATTGGGGTCTGCTCGTAAGCGTGGCCGTAGGTGCACTACTCTCTTTTGGTAGTTTAGCCAACAATGCCACCGACAAACTCGGTGAGCTTGATTTGACTGCTGCAAATGATGACGAGCAAAACGTCAGCTCAGATGAGACGTCAGCTAACCTTGGTGATCCGTTATCAAACGGTCAGCAAACGCCAGATGGCGAATGGAGCGCGTATGGTCGTACTGATTATGGTCAGCGCTACTCACCTCTAGATAAAATCAATACCGATAACGTCAAAGATTTAGAACTGGCATGGCAAATCCAAACAGGTGATGTCAAAGGTCCTAACGATGTCGGCGAGACCACTTATCAGGCAACGCCATTAAAAATCGGTAACGGCTTATACCTATGTACCCCTCACAACTGGGTACTAGCGCTAGATGCCGACTCTGGTGAGACGCTATGGAAGTTTGATCCTCAAGTAGAGGAAAACTTACAACGCCAGCACCAAACCTGTCGCGGCGTATCTTATTATGCTGGTCAAGCAACCAGTCCTGTGCAAGTACAAAAAATTGCTGGTAATACCTTTGAAAACGCATCTAAGCAATGTGATGCCAAGATATTTATCCCAACGTCTGATGCGAAACTATATGCACTCGATCCAAATACTGGGCAACGCTGCCAAGACTTTGGTGATGATGGTGCATTAGGCTTGATGCATAACATGCCGTTCAATCAAGCAGGTTACTATTATTCTACGTCACCACCAGTCATCGCCGGTGATACCATTATCGTAGCTGGTGCTGTCAATGACAACTATGATGTCAACTCGCCTTCTGGTGTAATCCGTGCGTATGATGTCAATACCGGTGAGCTTCTTTGGAACTGGGACTCAGGTGATCCTGATAATACAGCGCCTTTTGATGTCAATGATCCAACTCAAACTTACAAGACCAGCTCACCAAATTCATGGTCAGTCGCTACTGCCGATGAAGAGCTTGGATTAGCGTACTTCCCTATGGGCAACCGCACACCGGATCAGCTAGGAAACTACCGAAATGCCGCTGAAGAAAAGTATGCAACGTCTGTTGTCGCTCTAGATATCGAAACTGGTGAAGCACGCTGGGTTCAGCAGTTTGTCCATCATGACCTTTGGGACATGGATACACCTGCTCAACCGACCTTACTTGATCTAGATACGGCCGACGGTGTACAGCCCGCGCTGGTTGTACCAACCAAACAAGGCGATGTATACGTCTTGAATCGTGCGACAGGTGAGCCTATTGTACCTATTAAGGAGCGTCCTGCACCGCAAGGCTATCTCATAGCGGGAGAGCACGCAGCGCCAACTCAGCCTTATTCTGGCTTGAGCTTTGAGCCTGAACCACTGACTGAAAAAGACATGTGGGGTGCCAGTCTTGTTGATCAAATGATGTGCCGTATTGAGTTTAATAAGCTTAACTATGATGGTCGCTACACCCCGCCATCAACCAATGGTAGCTTAGTCTATCCTGGTAACTTTGGTACCTTTAACTGGGGTGGTATCGCTGTCGATCCTGAGAATGGCGTGATGTTTGGTATGCCGACTTACTTGGCATTTACCTCAAAACTCATTCCTAGAGACACGTTGGGCGATGCAGAAACCAATAAAGGCGAGCAAGGCGTCAATGCCAATGAAGGTGCAGATTATGCAGTAGAATTGGGGCCCTTCTTGTCACCATTAGGCGTACCTTGTCAGCAGCCACCATGGGGCACAATCGCTGGTGCTGACCTAGCCACAGGTGATATCGCTTATCAACGCAAAAATGGTACGGTACAAGACTTGTCTCCTATTCCTATCAAACTGGAACTGGGCGTACCTGGTATCGGTGGACCTATCATCACTAAAGGCGGCGTCGCATTCTTGTCAGCGGCGACAGAAAACAACTTCCGAGCTTATGACTTAAAAAATGGCGACGTGCTATGGAATGTCCGTATTCCAGCAGGTGGTCAAGCCACGCCAATGACTTACTTGAACTCTAAAGGTGAGCAAATGGTCGTATTGGTCGCAGGTGGTCATGGTTCAGTTGGAACAACCATCGGTGATTATGTCTTAGCTTACAAACTTAGCGACCAAGATAAATAATGTTGCATTTGGTTCTTAAGATAACGATTATTTAATTTATCATTATATTATAATCTTATAATTAGAGAAGCAGGTAACTTAGGTTGCCTGCTTTTTTTAATGCCATAGTATAATGCTGCTAAATCCTTTTATTACCTTACTTATGGTTTATTTATCGCTTATTTTGACAAACGACAACCTTTATAAATACACCTTAATAATTGTTAAGCGAGATTAAAAACAGAGTCAACTGACTTTGTTATGATTCATTAACAGTGACTAGCGGCACTTGAAACTACCACTGTCTATAAGCATATCAGTAGAAAATAATTTACACACTACTGGAACATTTATGAGTAATAAAATCCCTTTATCTTTTTTAGATCTTGCGCCTGTACCTCAAGGCAAAACCATCGCTGAAGGCATCGCCCAAACAGTGGAAACCGCGCAGCAAGCAGAAAAATCAGGCTTAAACCGCTACTGGATGGCAGAGCATCATAATATGCCGGGCATCGCCAGTGCAGCCACCTCAGTACTACTATCGCATATCGGTAGTAAAACCGACCGTATCCGTATTGGTGCTGGCGGCGTTATGCTACCGAACCATGCCCCTCTCGTGATTGCTGAGCAGTTTGGTACTTTGCAGGCATTATATGGTGACCGTGTGGACCTAGGCCTAGGCCGTGCACCTGGTACTGATGGTGCGACGTTTCAGGCACTTCGTCGACAAATGAAAGATGCCGAACGCTTTCCACAAGATGTGCAAGAGCTGATGTATTTCTTAGGTAATGATACAGATGGCAGCCCTGTACAGGCATTCCCTGGCGCAAAATCAGGCATACCGATTTGGATATTAGGCTCTTCTCTATTTGGTGCGACTTTGGCTGCACATTTAGGACTACCTTATGTGTTTGCCTCTCACTTCGCCCCGCAAATGCTTGGGCAAGCAATTGAGGCTTACCGTGAACAGTTTAAACCGTCTGTCTATCTAGATAAGCCTTATGTGATGCTAGCTGCAAACTTATTGCTGGCTGATGATGATGCGACCGCCGAGTATCATTTTACTTCAGCACAGCAGAGTTTTGTACGTCTGCGTCGTGGCGAAACAGGTCAAATGCCTAAGCCTACCCACGATATGGACAGTATCTGGAGTCAAGCAGAAAAAATGATGGTAGATAACGCATTGTCAGTATCATTCATTGGCTCTGTCGACACGGTCAAACCAAGACTCGCTGCGTTTTTGGCAACTTATCAGCCAGATGAGCTGATTGTGACGGCCAATATTTACGACCAAGCCGCCCGTATTCGTTCACTTGAACTTACACCGGAGCTAAACTTATTTACTTTACAATGAAATGAGACACTTGCATAATTATTGATGAACCTTAACTGGATTTTTGACATGGAAGCAACTCCTATTATCGGTGCATCGCTCATGATTGGCTCGTCGATATTTATGTATATCGTCGCCTTTCTTGCAGTTATGGCTATCGGTGGTTATTTAACCTATCGTACTAGTCCAAAGCGCAAGCAGCGCCGTGAAGACAAGCGTAATAGCGAACGCTAGATTAATACCAAAAGCCCTCTTTTCTTATTTGAAAAGAGGGCTTTTTTAAGACTATCAAAATTAGATAAAGCGAAAATACTTACTTATTTAAGAATAGTATAAAATCTGCATTACATCAATCCAAGGGCACGTAACGACGCTGCCCCAATCGCCATACCAAACATGCCGACAACGGTAGTAAAGGCAAGTATATTGGCAGCGAGTACATCATTGCCACCCATTGCTTTTGCCATGACATAGCTGGCTGCAGCTGTTGGTGATGCGACCATCAAAAACAACACCCCCATATGCACGCCTGATAATCCAAAGCCAAGTCCAACAGCGATAGCAATTAATGGTGCAATGACAATTCGCCCAATACTCGCCTGCATAGATAAGCCCGAAGGATGCAACATAGACTTTAGGTTAATACTAGCACCTGCACAGATCAGTGCTAACGGCAGAGCCACCGCTGCCAGTAAATCACCAGTGGTATGAATCACACCAGTGAGTGGCGGTAATGGTAGTGCTTTATAGACGAATGCCCCAACCAATGCCAAAATCAAAGGATTGGTCAGTAACTTTTTCACAATCATCGTGCCGCGACTAACCCATGTGTCATCCACGCTTTTGGATACGCGGCTCAAGGTAATGACCGCCAAGATATTAAACAGTATCGTCACTACGCCCATATAGACAGCACCGATACTTAATCCTTGTGCGCCGTAAGCGTTGGCTACGGTTGCAAGGCCAATGATGGCCATGTTGCTACGGAATACGCCTTGTACAAACACACCTTGGTCCTCAGGACGCTTGACGAAGCGTTTGGCATAAAACTCTGCGCCAATAAATAATATAAACGTCACCAAGATACCAACAAGAATAAGCGTAATTTGCTTACCATAATCGACGTCGCTATCGACCACGCTAAAAAACAATAAACACGGCAAGCAATAATTAAAGACAAAACTTGATGCCTGATCGATAAAAGTTTGGCTTGCTTCACCCCGTCTTTGCATAAAAAAACCCAACCACATTAAGGCAAGGTTGGGTAAGACAATAGTAATAGCAAAAACAATAGCATCAATCATAAGTAGACTCAGTTCGGTGACAAGCCCATCAATATATGGACATCAGCGAGAAAAATTAACAAGTATTAAGAAAATTTACTGACCTAGTATAGAGACAAAGTAGCAGGTAGGACAAGGTTACATGTGACTTTCTTTTAGAACTGACTATTTTTTTGATAAACAAAAGCCCGTAACGAAACATCGTTACGGGCTTCTTATACTATAAGTGCCTTATTATAAAAGGCTTTATTACATAGCTGTTATGAGTCCAATGCAGCTTTTGCTTTTTTATGCTTTTTAACCGTCATCGCCAACAACTGAATAGCAGCAGGGGTTACACCACTAACACGTCCCGCTTGAGCTAACGTCGCAGGACGAACTTGCGTAAGTTTCTGTACTATCTCATTTGATAGACCTGACACGATACTATAATCAAAATCTAACGGTAGCGCCGTGTTTTCTAAACGCTTCATTTGATCGATATCTTCTTGCTGACGATCGATATAGCCTGCATATTTGACAGAAATCTCTATCTGCTCACCCACTTGCGTATCAACGGCTGAGTCAGTGATAGCGGCGATATCAGCAAAATGTATTTGCGGACGCTTTAGCAAATCAAAGGCAGTCGATTCTTTGGAGAGCACCTCACCCGTCTGCTCAGTCACTTGCTTACCTAGTGCGTTGGTAGGCGTGGCCCACATGTCTTTTAGGCGTGAAGTTTCTGTCGCGATAGCTTCCATTTTCTCTTGATAGGCTTGCCAGCGTACATCGTCTACCAGACCTAGCTTACGACCAGTCTCAGTCAAACGTTGATCTGCATTGTCTTCACGTAGCAATAGACGATACTCTGCGCGGCTCGTAAACATACGATACGGCTCGGTAGTACCGTGGGTAATCAAGTCATCGACAAGCACACCAAGATACGCTTCATCGCGGCGCGGTGTCCACGTGTCAAACTCGCTATTGTTGGTAGTGACCAATGCCGCATTGGTCCCTGCAAGTAAACCTTGTACGCCCGCTTCTTCATAGCCTGTCGTACCGTTGATCTGACCCGCAAAGTACAGACGGTCAATAGACTTGGTCTCTAGCGTTGGCTTTAGGTTTTGTGGATCGAAATAATCATACTCAATCGCATAACCTGGACGAGTAATATGGGCATTTTCTAAGCCTTTCATACTATGGATAAAGTCTAATTGTACATCGAATGGCAAACTGGTCGAAATACCATTCGGATATAGCTCATGCGTGGTCAGACCTTCTGGCTCGATGAAAATCTGATGGCTGTCTTTATCCGCAAAGCGATGAATTTTATCTTCGATAGATGGGCAATAACGCGGGCCTATGCCTTCGATTTTGCCAGAGAACATTGGTGAACGGTCAAGGTTTTCACGAATGATGTCATGAGTACGCGCATTGGTATGGGTTATATAACAATTGACCTGCTCAGGATGCATAGAGACGTCACCCATATAGCTCATCACTGGCAACGGCGTATCACCCGGCTGTACAGTCATCACGCTGAAATCAACACTACGCGCATCGATACGTGCCGGCGTACCTGTCTTCAGACGACCAACTGGCAGCTTAAGCTCACGTAAACGATCTGCCAATTTGATAGAAGGCTGATCCCCTGCGCGGCCACCCTTTGAGTTCTCCAAACCGATATGGATAACGCCGCCTAAGAAAGTCCCTGAGGTCAATACGACTGTTTCGGTCTTAAAGATAATACCTGTAGAAGTCACGACTGCCGTCGCACGGCCGTTTTCGACCAAGATATCATCAGCAGCTTGTTGAAATATATCTAGGTTTGGCTGATTTTCTAACGTATGACGGATAGCCGCTTTATACAAAATGCGGTCTGCTTGCGCACGCGTGGCACGAACGGCAGCCCCTTTACGGCTGTTTAGTACGCGAAACTGAATACCAGCCTTGTCCGTTGCCAGCGCCATTGCACCGCCTAGCGCATCAATCTCACGTACTAGATGCGATTTACCGATACCACCAATCGCAGGGTTACAACTCATCTGCCCGAGCGTCTCAATATTATGCGTCAACAATAAGGTCTGTGCGCCCATACGTGCAGCCGCTAGTGCAGCTTCTGTACCAGCATGACCACCGCCGATCACTATCACGTCGTAATGTTTTGGGTATTGCATGTGTGCCTCACTTGACTCATAACGCTGCTGATTGCCATATCCTATGTTCAAATAAGAAAACAGGCAGCAAATAAACGTCAGTCGAATTTATAAAAAAGATAACGACTCAGATAAGTCGTTCATAATTGGTTAGGGCGTGTTCTTATTTTGAAAATGGTGATAAAAATGAGGTAAATTGCAGTCAAACAAGAAAAATAGCGCAGATAATATCAGGATATTAACCAGCTATTTGACATAGTTTGGCAATATTTAACCATTTTTAGCCCATTCAGATGCTTTTGTTCAGATTAAGGACACGCCCTGAATAACCCATAATTATAACAATTTTTTGATACTTAAAAAACGTTAGAACAAAAACTATTAAATTTAAGCAAAAAGTTCTCTACTCTGGTTACTGTCTTGCTAGTTATTGCCTTACTAGGGCGTGTTTTCATTTCAAAAATGGTGGTAAAAATGAGATAAATTGCCGTCAAACAAGAAAAATAGCGCAGATAATATCGGGATATTAAGCAGCTATTTGACGATGTTTGGCAAGATTTAGCCATTTTTAGCCCATTTAGATGACTATCGGATGAATTGAAGACACGCCCTAGTTACTGTTTTGATCATCATTTTAGTTATTATTGCCAGGGCTAAGCGGTACGATCTGATCTGATTGACCACTAGACAGCATATGATGGCTACCATACCCTTCTGGATTAATCTGTAGATAGGCGTTCATTTGACCAATCGCCTCACCATCATCACTGGCCAAAATCTGCTCTTTGATAAGCTCAACCGGTGGTAATGGTAAGTTTTTGAGCAAGGCCAAGCGCTGATGGTTATCACCCTTGTTGACTACCAACTCGATAAGCTGACGAGCATCGATTGGCAAATCAGGTGTGTTTTGAGCCAACAACGCCAAATGATAAGCACCTGCAGGATCTTGGTCTACAACGATACGCTGCTCAATAGCCACATATGTCGCTTCAGTTGCACCACCTGCCACACTAAGCTGATGAATACACTTAAGTGCTGAGTATGATTCATTGTTGGCAATCTCAATAATGCGTGTCGATTCATTTTTCAAACGTTCACGGCGCTTTTCAATCGCCGCCTGCTCAGCCGCTTCTCTTTGCTCGTTTAACTGTTCGCTGGTTTGGTTATTCATAAAGCTCTCTTACTCATCTGATAATTATTATTTATATCGCTGACATCCTGGAAACTATATGGGGGTAAATCCTATAAAAACAACGAAACCTAATGACATAGGCGCGTGGAAATAATAATAGGAACAAGAATAGATACGCTACCAACAACACTAATAGCGACAATAAAAAAACCCAAATAGCCATTAATGACTATCTGGGTTTGCTGTGCTTGTATCTTGCAAAGGCTAATTGGACATTAAAGACATCCAATTCACACTTTCAAGTATTAAGCAGCAGGACTGTTTGCTTCAACCAATGGCTTTAGCTCGCCTGATTGATACATTTGCAAGATGATGTCTGATCCGCCCATCAACTCGCCATCAATCCATAATTGTGGGAACGTTGGCCAGTTCGCAATTTTTGGCAACGTTGCACGGATTTCTGGGTTTTCTAAAATGTTTACAAACGCAAATGGACGACCAATCTGAGTCAACACTTCGATAGAGCGCGCTGAAAAACCACACTGCGGAAATTGCGGTGTGCCTTTCATGTAGATAATGACTTTATTGTCACGGATTTGATCGCGAATCAATTGTTCAACGTCGTTTGCAGCAGTGTTTGGGGTTTGCTCACTCATAAAAGCTCCTATTGATAAAGCGGTTCATTAAAATGATCATTTATATAAAAATAATTGTGTAAAGACGTGGCTGATACATGGGGCGACTGCCGCTGTATTACAAGCACGAATTTCGATCTATATAGGTTCAACAGTATTAGGGACTAATAATACCACGGCATTGGCCATGATGCCCTCTTGACGACCCGTAAATCCCAATTTTTCAGTCGTGGTGGCTTTCACGCTGATATTGCTAATATCCGTTTGCAAGTCGCTCGCGATATTAGCGCGCATCGCTTTGTTGTGCGGTGCCAGCTTTGGACGTTCACACATCACCGTAATATCAGCATTGCCTAGACTATAACCAGCCTCTTGCACTTTACTATAAACATAACGCAGCAAAATCCTTGAATCCAATCCAGCATGTGCCGCATCGGTATCAGGAAAATGCTGCCCAATATCGCCAAGTGCAAGTGCGCCCAGCAGCGCATCAGCCAATGCATGCAAGACCACATCCCCATCAGAGTGTGCGAGCAAACTATGAGAATGCTCAATCGGCACGCCCGCTAGAATGACATATTGTTGCTGCTGACCATTATTATGAAAAGCATGAACATCGATACCTTGACCAATTTTTATCATTATTATTCCAAGATGCATTAAACGTGATTAAAATAATTCAAAACCACTATCTGAATTTTCAAAGTGGTTTTACTAGTAGCCAGATACCATCGGTCGCCACCAGTTTCAATTAACTGGTATAATATGATGTTTATTTTATCATAATACCAGATCCAAAAGACAAGCTGACGTTGTTGTGCTGAGACTACGTATTGTAGTGATTACATAATACTTGGCGTCGGCATGTACTTTGGATAACGTATAAATAGTTGAGCCGTTTTATGTCAGCCATACAAAATACCTCAAGCACAACCGTTTCTGAGTCTTTTAATGCTCATCGCCCTTTAACACTTGCTGATGTCGAAAATCCTAGCACCAAGCATGTGATCGTCGGTATGTCAGGTGGGGTTGATTCTTCTGTATCAGCCGTATTACTTCAGCAGGCAGGCTTCAAGGTTGAAGGCCTGTTTATGAAGAACTGGGAAGAAGATGACGGCACCGAATACTGTACAGCGATGGATGACCTCGCAGACGCGCAAGCCGTATGTGACAAAATTGGCATGAAGCTGCACACGGCCAACTTTGCTATGGAATATTGGGATCGCGTATTCGAGCACTTTTTGGCAGAATATAAAGCAGGACGCACCCCAAACCCTGATATCTTGTGCAATAAAGAAATTAAGTTTAAGGCGTTTTTGGACTATGCGTTGACGCTTGGTGCAGATTATATCGCGACCGGTCACTATACGCGCCGCAGTGTGAACTATATCAATGCCGAAGGTGATGAGGTTGCACAGCTCTTACGCGGTCTTGATAATAATAAAGACCAAAGCTATTTCTTGCATGCGGTTGGCGGTGACAAAATCGCCAAAACGCTATTCCCAGTTGGTGAGCTTGAAAAGCCAGTGGTACGTCAGATTGCTGAAAAGCATGACCTAGCGACGGCTAAAAAGAAAGACTCTACGGGCATTTGCTTTATTGGTGAACGCCGTTTTAAAGACTTCTTACAGCAATATTTGCCTGCCCAAAAAGGCGAGATACTTACTGATGATAATAAAGTCATCGGTACTCATGATGGCCTCATGTATTACACATTGGGTCAACGCGGCGGCATCGGCATTGGCGGCGTTAAAGACCGTGTAGAGGCACCGTGGTTTGTATTGGCAAAAGACTTAGAGAAAAATCGTTTAATCGTTGGTCAAGGGCATGAACATCCCATGCTAATGAGCAACGAGCTAAAAGCCTATAAGCTCGATTGGATCGATGGTTTACCGCCTGCAGATGTGTTTAGCGACGAAGGTCTAGCTTGTATGGAAAAGTCTCGCTATCGCCAGCCAGATCAAGCGTGTCGCGTATTTGCGATCAATGCTGATGGCAGCGAAGTGCGCGTCGTATTTGATGAGCCACAGCGTGCCGTCACCCCTGGTCAATCAGCGGTATTTTATATCGATGAAGTATGTCTAGGCGGCGGCGTGATTGAATCTATCGATGCACCTTGCGGATTTTAATTGATTCCTAAGACCCAACTTAAAGCATAGATGTTGATGGAGTAAATAGATTGATTTTAACGAGGGTCAACATCGCTTTATTTGCATAGACCGCTTTTTTAATATCATATTTCTGCTATATTACGCGCAACGATTTCGACGTCGTTTATTATATGGTAATTTTTTATCTAGACTCTTGCAGTTTTTTATTTCATAACTACTGAGGCATAATCATGACCCCACTTACCGCTCTCTCTCCAATTGATGGTCGTTACGCATCAAAGGCTGACAGCTTACGTCCTTATTTATCTGAATTTGGTCTAATCAAAGCTCGCGTTACGGTAGAGATTCGCTGGTTGCAGTCTTTAGCTGACAACAGCGCAATTGGTGAATTAGCAGCGTTTGATGACCAGACCAACGCTTTTTTGAATGCAATCGTTGATGATTTTAGCGAAGCAGATGCTCAAGCTATCAAAGACATCGAAGCGACGACCAATCATGATGTAAAAGCGGTTGAGTACTTTATCAAAGACAAGTTCCGTGGTCAGGATGCCTTGATTGATTCACTTGAGTTTATTCACTTTGCCTGTACCAGTGAAGATATCAATAACCTATCGTATGCATTGATGCTAAAAGATAGCCGCAAGCTTGTCGTTGCTAAAATGCAGCAAGTGACTGATAGCATCGTTGACTTATCTATTGCTCACGCTGATCAGCCAATGTTATCACGTACACATGGTCAGACAGCCAGTCCAACGACACTGGGTAAAGAGATGGCAAACGTAGCCTATCGCCTAGCCCGTCAAATCAAGCAAATCAATCAAGTAGAGCTGTTAGGTAAAATCAACGGTGCAGTCGGTAATTATAATGCACATTTTTCAGCGTATCCTGACGTCGACTGGCAGAGCCATGCTGAAGCGTTTATCAATCAGCGTCTAGAGTTAACGTTTAACCCTTATACGACTCAGATTGAGCCGCACGATTATATCGCTGAGTTGTTTGATGCTGTTAAACGCTTCAATACAATCTTGATCGACTTCAACCGTGATATTTGGCAATATATTAGCTTAGGCTATTTTAAACAGCGCCTTAAAGATGGTGAAGTTGGATCTTCTACCATGCCGCATAAAGTTAATCCAATTGACTTTGAAAACTCTGAAGGTAACTTAGGCGTTGCCAATGCGATGCTGGCACATTTGGGTGAGAAGCTACCAATTTCACGTATGCAGCGTGACCTATCGGACTCAACGGTGTTGCGTAATATCGGTGTTGGTCTAGCACAGAGCATGATTGCGTTTGATGCTTGTCTAAAAGGTGTTGGTAAACTTGAGCTAAATGCACAGCGTTTAAATGATGACTTGAATCAAGCACAAGAAGTTTTAGCAGAGCCGATTCAAACGGTCATGCGTCGCTACCGTGTTGAAAACCCGTATGAGAAACTAAAAGCCTTGACTCGTGGTAATGCCATGACTCGTGAAGCCATGCTAACGTTCGTCGAAAGCGATGAGCTATCGGCAGTTAGTGATGCGGATAAAGAACGCCTACGTGCATTGACGCCTGCTACTTATATCGGTAATGCCGCTGAGCAAGCACGCGCTATTAAAGAATGGATTGCCAAGCTTTAATAACTAATAAGAGCATACTGATAATAAGATCGGACTAGAAAGGTAGGAGCGCCTAGTATTATTTACTCGCTCCTATCTTGATAGCTATTGTCTAAATAAACAGTAACCTTACTTTGAATACTATGACTGGTTTTGATTCGATTGCTTTTGATTCAAAACCCATAGTCGATAAGTAAGGTTTTATTTTTTATCATCATCGTCATCACTGTCGCCCGGTATGATAGCTTTACCCACAGCAACGGTTCCTTTGACCACGCCTTTGGTAGTTTTATAAGCGATTTTTGCGGGTACTGTGACAATTTTATGGACACAGGCCTGTAGCAAAAATACGCTAGCGATGATGACAACAAAATGCAGCTTTTTCATAACGTTCCTACGATTGAGTGGGTGCTCTGCTGACAGCTATTATTTTGATAATCGTTATTGCTTATATGTACTATATAAACGTCACCAAAATAATAGACATCAAATAGATGACAATCTTAAACTATTAAAACCTTCCTATAAAGCATCCTTTATTATTAATCTTGTACACCGCCAAAATATGGATTTATCAATGACTTCTATTCCTCTTTGTTTACCCGACTCTATCACGCCTAAGCAATTCCTGACTGAATACTGGCAAAAGAAGCCACTGCTTATTAAGCAAGGGTTGCCGCAGCTAGTTGATATGTTTGAGCCAGATGACATGATTGGTCTTGCACTTGAAGAAGATGCTAGCGCAAGACTGCTGACTCAAGCAGCCAGTAAAAAAGAAGGTCAGGCACAGTGGCAACTTAAAAAAAGCCCACTGAATGAGACTGATTTTGAAAACCTACCAGAGCAATGGACCGTATTGGTACAGAATCTTGAGCAATGGTCGCCAGAGCTTGGTCAGTTGTGGCAAGCGTTTGACTTTATTCCGCAATGGCAGCGCGATGACATCATGGTCTCTTATGCGCCAGCAGGTGGTTCGGTCGGTAAGCATTATGACGACTACGATGTGTTTTTGGCACAAGGCTATGGCTCTAGACGTTGGCAGTTAGGCAAATTCTGTGATGACCAGACAGAATTTGTTGCTGATGAGCCGCTTCGTTTATTTGACGACATGGGCGAGCTTATTTTTGATGAGATACTAGAAGCGGGTGATGTGCTTTATGTACCGCCGAAATTATCACATTTCGGTGTAGCACAAAATGACTGTTTGACTTTCTCGTTTGGTTGCCGCCGTCCAAACCTGATGCAAATCATCGATAGTGTGGCCGATATTGCGACTAACGACAGCAAGCTATTTATCCCGATGCTACTACCGCAAGCGCTACAAGCGTCAGGTGAATTGCAAGCAGATAGTATTGCCGCTATCAAGGCGCAATTGCTAGAGATGCTACAATCTGATCGCGGTGATGATATGATTCGCCAAGCAGTTTCTGAAGTAGTTAGTAAACGCCAATATGATGCGCTGATGCCAGAAGAGACGTTAGATACCGATGAGCTAATACAGGCCCTATCAGAAGGGGCCACATTGCAGGCGGACTATAGCAACCGCCTACTCTATAGCCAGACCGATGATGGCACTGTACTGTATGCTAATGGTCAACGTATCGATGGGCTTGATAAATCGGCGATAGCAGTACTAGTACGCTTGGCCAATGGTGAAGCCTTACAACATAGCGACGTCACCGATGTTGATGCAGATGATTTGAGCGAATGGCTAGAGAACGGCTGGGTATGGGTTGATATTGCTGAATAACATTCTATAATCAAGGGGCTGTAGTAGATAAGCACTATGCTAGACTACTTTTATGAAGATAACCCGTTGTAAACTAAGTAAAAAAGCACAGCGAAGGCTGTTAGAGTTTTTTACGGCTGAAGTGACTGCTAGAACAGCCGCAGATTTGCTTGATATTCAGCCTAATACTGCTGCACTTTTTTATCATAAAATAAGACTTGTGATAGATTACCATCTCTCATTAGAAGCTGATGAGCTTTTTGATGGTGAGGTCGAATTAGATGAAAGTTACTTTGGCGGTGTACGCAAAGGCAAAAGAGGTCGCGGGGCAGCTGGTAAAACCGCTGTATTTGGTATTCTAAAACGAAACGGTAAGGTTTATACCATTGTCGTAGCAGACACCAAACAGACTACCCTAATGCCTGTTATTAAGCGTAAAATCAAGCCTGACAGCTTTGTTTATACGGATAGCTATCGAAGTTACAATGCACTGGATGTGAGCGAGTTTAAACATTTCAGAGTCAATCACTCTATAGAGTTCATTTGCGGTAAGAACAATCACATCAATGGCATTGAGAACTTCTGGAATCAGTCCAAACGAACACTCAGAAAGTATAATGGGATTAATAAGAAGAACTTCCATTTGTTTTTAAAAGAGTGCGAGTTTAGATTCAACTATGGCTCACCATCTAATCAGCTGAAAACCTTGAGAAAATGGTGTGATATTTAATCCTTATCTACTACAGCCCCATAATCAATCTTCAGCTAAATAACGCAAACAAAAAAAACCGCTAACTGATAATGACTCAGATAGCGGTTTTTTCTTATACATCTTATGCAATCACTAGTTTGGTAGTTATAGCGCTACCAAATACCGCTTAGCCTTTATGAAAGTTGATATAAAAGCGAAGCGGATTCGTAATTAATGCAGTGATTCTACTCTGTACCAAGCTCAAGCAAGCTCGCGTTACCACCGATTGCTGTGGTATTGATAGTCTTGACTCGCTCAGTGACAAAACGATGTAGGTAGTCAGGCGTTAGCATTTCTGACAAGCCTTCCATATCAGTGACACTAATAACCTGTGTCAAAATACCGTCAGTATTGGCAAGCTCTTGACTGATGGCTTGCACTTCGCTGCGGCTACCAGAGACAGCCACTTGTGCTAGACGATCGATATATAAAAGTGTCACAGTTTGCGAATCGTTAGCCACACTCAATACATCTTCGCTGATACCTGTGTCGTGCAGTATCTTAGCAGCTTCATTACACATCTCATCTTGGCTTGGGCAATGCAATATAACTTCATTACCTGTCAACAATGCCGCGATAAGCTGACCTAATACTGCCATGGCTCTAGCAGTTTCGCCGCCGATGACCATCGTCTTACCACGACCAGTCACATACAAGTCATTAGACTCGCCTGTTGCCCCTGTCATACGATGCATCTCATCCAAGCTAGGCGCAGCGCTCAACAAATGGTTGAATAAACGCTTTGCTTTATTGGCATCACCAGTGAGCAATGCCAGTTTTGGAATGGCTGCTTGTAGATACGTTGCGCGATTCACTGCGCCGAGTAATCGCCAAGATTCACAAACCTGGGCATGATTTTTTTTGAATTCAGTCGCCATGTTGCTACTCCTTATGCGAGTTCTGTTTGAGTGGTAGTTTGGGTTTCGGTCGCTGTCATATGAGCAGCTGACTGTTCAGCGTTGACTGATTCTGAGCTAAGTTGCATGAGACGCGCGACATAGTGCGGGCCACCAGCTTTAGGACCAGTACCAGATAGGCCACAACCACCAAATGGCTGTACGTTTACGACCGCGCCGATTTGGTTACGGTTGATGTAAGTGTTACCGACAAATGCGCGGCGCTCAATGTGCTCAACAGTATTTTCGATACGGCTATGGATACCTAACGTCAAACCAAAGCCTATATTGTTGATGGCATCAATCAGCTTATTCAAATCACGCGCTTGATAACGTAGTACGTGTAGGATTGGGCCAAAGTGCTCACCACCGATCACATCGATGCTCTTCACTTCGATTGCGGTTGGCAGTACAAAGGTAGACTTCTCTTGACTGACGACTGAGCTTGAGCTCATCGGCGTCTGTGCCAAAATAGTAGCAGTCGGCTCAGCACTCATACGTTCGATGTGCGCCTCTAAACCATGCTTAGCATCCGCATCAATCACTGGACCTACATCTGTCGCAGCATATAGAGGATTACCTACAGACAGCTCAGCCATATTGCCTTGCAACAGCTCGATTAAATCATCCGCCATCTCTTCTTGTACACACAATATGCGACAAGCTGAACAACGCTGACCTGCTGAACCAAATGCTGATAGTACCGCATCTCTAACGACTTGCTCTGGCAATGCTGTTGAGTCAACGATCATCGCATTTTGACCGCCAGTCTCAGCGATAAAGACAGGCAATTCGCCACTGGTTTGTGCATGGTCATTTAAGCTTTGGTTGATACGTTGGGCTGTTTGAGTCGAACCTGTAAATATCACACCTGCGATATTGTCAGCCGCCGTCAAAGCACCACCTACGTCGCCTGCACCAATGACCAATTGCAATGCTTCTGCAGGTATACCCGCTTGATACATCAACTGTGCACCAAAGTGAGCGACCAAACTGGTTTGTTCAGCAGGTTTCGCTACTACGGTGTTACCTGCAGCAAGTGCAGCTACAATCTGTCCCGTATAGATAGCCAATGGGAAGTTCCATGGACTGATACAGACAAAAGTACCGCGTGCTTTATACACTTGACGAGACTGCTTACCAGCCAAGTCTGTAAATTCATGCACGACATCATCTAGGCGCTCTGCTTCGTCAGCATAGAAACGACAGAAATCAACGGCTTCTTTGATTTCATCGATGCCATCTTGCATGGTTTTGCCCGCTTCAACTTGGCATAGTGCCATTAGCTCAGCGTAGTTTTCTTCGTATAGCTCAGCAATCTTACGTAATATCTCAGCACGCTTAGCAGCTGGTACATTTTTCCATACCTCTTGACCAGCAACAGCAACGTCAATCGCTTGGCGAGCCACTTCAGCGTTGGCATAAGTTACTTTACCAGCACTAACTTCGTGGTTCCAAGGCGCAAGTACAGTCTGCGTATCAAGCTGATTCGTTTGACCATCTACTTCGTAGGTATCAACAGCTTTACCATTGATGATAGAGGTTGCTGACCATGTCTTATGCAGATGGCTATCAATAGCTGATTTGAACGGCAGCCATTGTGACTCTACAAAGATATTAGGGCCAAAACTTGCACGGCGTTCACCGTAAATCTCTAACGGTAACGGGATGTCTGGATTGTGCAATGTTGCATTACCAAGTAGCTTGTCGTATGGATGCACCGTTAGCTTTTCAATTGGGTAAGATTTGTCTAGCAACTGATGAACAAACGAGCTGTTGGCACCGTTCTCAAGCAAGCGGCGTACCAAGTACGGTAGCAAGTCTTTATGTGCACCTACTGGCGCATAGATACGTACAGGAATCTCATAAGCTTGCAAAATATGATCGTAAAGTGCATCGCCCATGCCGTGCAGACGTTGGAATTCAAAGTCTCTATGTGCACTCATGGTCATGATTGAAGACAGTGTATGCGCATTATGCGTCGCAAACTGTGGCCAGATTAGCCCGCGCAGATGGTCTGACAATAAGAAGCGCGCACAAGCAAGGTATGCAGTATCCGTACCTTCTTTACGTGTCCAAACTGGATAGCCTGATAGACCTTTTTGCTGAGCAAGTTTGATCTCAGTATCCCAGTAAGCACCTTTTACTAGACGTACTGGAATACGATCACCGACTTCAGTAGACAAACGAGCAAGCCACGCTAATACAGCGATTGCGCGTTTAGAGTACCCTTGTACAACGATACCTAAACCATCCCAGTCCGCCGTTAAATTATCACGGTACAAAGACTCAAACAGTTTTAGAGAAATCTCGAGGCGATCTGCTTCTTCAGCATCAATACTGATATCGACATTGACTTCACGTGCCGCTTCAATCAATAGCAGGCAGCGCTGACGCAATAGCCCCATTACTTGCGCTTCTTGCGTCGCTTCATAGCGAGGATGCAGTGCTGATAATTTGATAGACACTGACGGCTTCGGCATGCCTTCTTTGACTTTTACGTTCGCCGTAGCTCTGATCGCATGTAGATAGTCGTTGAAGTATTTTTCCGCATCTTTATGCGTGATGGCCGCTTCACCTAACATATCAAATGAATAGGTATAGCCTCTATTACGATATGGTTGACTGTTTTTATTGGCGTCTTCGATGGTCTCGCCCAATACAAACTGATGGCCCATGATACGCATGGCTTTTTGCATCGCACTACGAATGACAGGCTCACCCATCTTCTTAGTCATGCGATCCAAGAAACCTGATGCAGTGGTGCTGCTGTCAATACTGACAACGCGACCAGTCATCATCATGCCCCAAGTAGAAGCATTGACCATAAAGCCATTGTCATTTTTAATGTGCTTTTTCCAGTCAGCCACACTCATTTTGTCATGAATCAATGCATCAGCCGTATAGTTGTCTGGCACACGAATCAAGGCTTCTGCCAAGCTCATTAGCAAAATACCTTCTTGGGTATCAAGGCTATACTCAAGCAATAATGAGTCAACCATCTTGACGGCTTTACCATCATTACGCACGTGTTCGACCAGTTTGCGCGTTTGCTCAGCAGCAGCATCGCGTTCTTCTATACTGGGTTTGGCAAGTGGCAATAACTCAGACAACCAACGTTCTTCATCGGCGCTATATAGCGGCGAAATACGCTTATTTAGCGCTTCTGCTGACTGGGCGAGATACTCAGGCGACAGCATATCAACAGGATTAAACAAGATCGGCTCTTGCGGGGTAAACTGGTCTACTGGGTTCATAATAACTCCATAACTATCGTTTAAAAACCATAATAAATGGTGCTTTAGGAAGTCTGATCGTCCTGTATAACTGCTCATAACCGCTATCAAAAAATAGTGGTTATTGACGGAGATTCACAGCAATAATCAAAAGACCAAACGGCGCCATCACAAAACTAAAAATCCAGCATAGGCTGGAGACGGTTAAGTAGGTCGTTCGACTGTTAAACGGGCTACGTTAACAATACAAAGGCAACAACGAAAAGCTAAGCGGCATTAGTGCCTTCTTCTTGTTAGTAGTGAAAGGAGTGTGATGACCAAATATCGCCTTATTGAACCGAAAAATCGCTCTAATAATTACAAATCTGTCATCTTTGATGATGCTAATTCACTGTAAGAAAAACCTCTACGGCGTTGATTGAGGTGATGCGCTTAACTCGGCTATAATATCACGAAAGTTTTTTTCAAACTAACGAAATTTATTGTTTTCATAAATTAATATATATCTAAATAACAATAACTTACAAGCACTTTATTGGCCATGACGCTTTGGTTACGTTTTTTTGTTTACTATTGCCCATAGTTTGGCATCACCCTACTTAATACTGGTATCAGAAATACTAAACATTAACCATAAGAATATCGGGATTAAATTAAGACGATAGTCTTATAATGCTGACAAAAAAAACCCTCCTTATCATCAGCTGATAAGGAGGGTTTCTTGTTTAAGACACTATTAATGTCTTACTACACTTTGCATTATAAGAAAATAATCTTGAACAACAATATAGCAGTTAAAATCCAGACAGCGATACTGATATCTGCAAACTTGCCTGCAATTGCTTTTACAGCCGTAAAGGTAATAAAACCAAGTGCGATGCCGTCAGCGATAGAGTATGTAAGCGGCGTGAATAGCAATACCACGACCACTGGTGCTGCTTCTGTTAAGTCGCTCCAGTTAATGTCCTTTAGGGTACCCATCATGAGCACGGCTACATAAAAGATAGCGCCAGCCGTTGCATAAGCTGGAATCATACCCGCTAGTGGCGAGAAGAAAATACTGAACAGGAATAACACACCTACCGTAACAGCCATTAAGCCTGTACGGCCACCTGAGGCAATACCAGAGATACTCTCAATATAACTGGTCGTCGATGAAGTACCCAGTAAAGAACCCGCTACTGTCGCTGTTGAATCAGCGAGTAGTGCTTTACCCATGTTCGGGATATTGCCATCTTTGTCCGTTAGCTTTGCTTGGCTAGTGGTAGCAATCAAAGTACCAGCAGTATCAAACAAATCGACAAATAAGAAAGCAAAGATAACACTGATCATGCCCACATCAAATGCACCAGCAATGTCTAACTGCATCAGCGTCGGTGCAATAGAAGGCGGTGAAGAGATGATACCTGTGAACTGCGTATAGCCCATTAATAAGCTAATCAGTGCAACCAATAAAATACCAATGGTTACCGCACCTGGGACTCTCTTGTAAGACAGGCCAATGATAACAACAAAACCTAATGAAGCCATGACAGGACCAAATGACGTCATGTCACCAAGGCCAACTAAGGTTGCATCATGATTGACGATGATACCTGCACTTTGCAATGCAATAAACGCCAAGAACGCACCAATACCAGCAACTACGCCGTTCTTGAGGGATGTTGGAATAGCATTAATAATTGCTTCACGAATCTTAAATAGACTCAATAGTACAAAGATACAACCAGACAAGAACACCGCACCTAGCGCTGTCTGCCATGCGTAGCCCATACCAAGCACCACACCATAGGTAAAGAAGGCATTAAGACCCATACCTGGTGCGAGCGCAACTGGTAGTCGGGCGTAGATACCCATAATGAAACAACCTACTGCTGCTGCTATACAGGTCGCTACAAATACGGCCCCTTTATCCATACCTGCATCGGCTAAGACGTTAGGGTTGACAAAGATAATATAAGCCATCGTCAAGAACGTGGTTATACCAGCGATGATTTCTGTTTTGATCGTGGTATTTTCACCATTAATCCCAAAATAGCGTTCAATTGCATTCATAAGTGTCGCCCCCGACTGGCTAATAAAAAGTCATCATTACCTAAAATTGAACATGACCTCAGCGAAAAAATAACGATGCCACAATAAGAATAATGTAGTAACAAAGCGTAACATATTAGACCAGTTATCTTACAAACTCAATCGTTGATAATGTCTATCTCGTACAAAATAGGATTTTGAGAGACTTCAAGACTATCGGTCAGAAAAGCCACATGAAAAGCTATATATAGTCATGCTGCTCGACGCTATTCGAAAAACTACTTTCTACTCGTCATTGAGGAAATATTCGGTTTGAGTCATAAGTTTTAGGTAATAAGTATTTGCTCGGTCATTATCCATGTTATCCAACTAACTATTGAATGAATCAGTAGTAGCCCAACTAAATAGTCGTTTAACACATTAATAATGACGTTTCTTTCATTTAGAAGTAAACTAACAGGCTATTATGTTGATGTCTCAGTGGTTGGACTTATGATCAGAGGATCTTTATCAAACAAGATTTTTGATATCAGTACTATCTTGAGAATTGAGCAAGAAAGCGTGAGTATTATTTTTAGGGTTCGTTTGGTTTGGATGTCTTTATTTAAACCAGCTGTTATCAATTATTCGTGAGTCCATTACATGCCTGAATCATTAAATATTGTCGATCTTATTACCCAAGCCAGTCTATTGGTGCAGATTGTGATGGCACTATTGTTATTAGCTTCTTTGCTCAGCTGGGTTATTATCTTTCGCATGAGTGCTCGACTTGGTACAGCCAAAAACTTTGATCAACAATTTGAGACTTGGTTTTGGTCAGGCGAAGACTTGGCCAAACTATATCAAGGCATTCAAGGCTCTCCTGATCGTCAGGGACTTGAGCAGATTTTTTATGTGGGCTTTTCAGAATACCTAAGAATGCATAAAAAGCGTCAACCTAAAGACGACATTATCGATGGTGTTGAACGCAAGCTACGCGTCGGCCTAGGTCGCCAGCAGCAATTGCTAGAGTCGGGACTGACGACGCTAGCCAGCATTGGCTCCGTTGCTCCGTACATCGGATTGTTCGGTACAGTGTGGGGCATTATGAATGCCTTTTTGGGACTGTCTCAAACTGAGCAAGCTACCCTCGCCTCTGTCGCGCCCGGTATCGCCGAAGCACTGATTGCCACAGCCATGGGTTTGTTTGCCGCTATCCCTGCGGTATTGGCATACAACCACTTCACAGCAAAATCGAGCCAGCTATATGACTCGCGTGCCTTATTTTGTGATGAGATGACGGGCATGCTGCAGCGTGAGACCAGCGTACAAGCACCTATTAGCAAAGAAACCCAAGTTAATGCAGGTCAGGTGACAGGGCTATGAAACCAAACCCCTACGGCCGTGAAAAAAAAGCTCTTAATGCAGAAATGAACGTCGTACCTTACATTGACGTCATGCTGGTGCTACTGGTGATCTTTATGGTGACAGCGCCGATGCTGATTACAGGCGTCGATGTTGATTTGCCAAAAGAACAAACCAATACCATGAGTCAAAGCCAATTACCTGTGATTGTCTCGTTGACTGACAAGGGTGATATTTTTATCAGTTATGAAAGCAATGTTGACGTGCCTGTAAGTGAGCCTGAGCTGATTAATACATTATCTAACCTACAGTCTCAGAGCGATAATAGTAATGCTGAGCCAGTACAGGTGATGATCAATGCCGATCAAAACAATCAGTATGGTGCCATCATGACGCTCATGGCAACTTTGCAGCAAGCAGGTATCGAAAAAGTTGGATTACTGACCGGTGCGCCTCTACCCACGCCTTCTTTATAGTGATAAATATCCTTTAGTAAACGTTTCATATCATGATAGCCAATCCTAGTAATCAATCTGACAAATCACGTTCATGAGTATCCTTACCATGCATAATGCTCCTGCCGTCTATGTACCTACCGAACCAGAAAGCAACGGCCTAACATTGCCTACGTTGCTAAGCTTACTGGCGCATGGCCTTGTCATTGGCATACTGGTTTATAACTATCAAACCACTGAAGTTGAGATTGCTGGTAGTATTGAGACGGTCATGGTATCCCCTGAGCAACTTGCTGAAATGCAAGGACAAATACTGGCCAACCGTGCAGCAGCTAGCGCAATGCAGATGGATAGTAGCACTAGCGACTCATCCAGTAGTGCCCAGCCAGAAATATCTGGTAGTAGCGTCAGTGCGCAAAATTCAAGTCAGTCAAGCTCTCAGCGCGTGCCTGTATTTACACGATCTGAGGAGCCAGCTGGTCAACCCATACTGATGAGCGAAGACCATCAACAACGTCTGCTTGAGCAAAATCAAGAGTATGAGCGCAAAATGGCTGAGTGGGCAGCACAACTAGACGAATCCGCCATGGAAGAGCTTGACCAAGTCGATCAAAGCAAACGCGACCAGCTCATAGAAGAACAAAAAAGACTGGGAGAGTTTCGTCAAAAGCAGAACAATCCACCAAAGATAAAACGTCCCACTGCTAGCGATCGCAATATTGAGATTGATACTGCCGGCTCTGGCAATGCAGGCCGAACCTTTAGTCTCTCAGATGGTCAATCAACCATCTCCGGCGACACCTCAACCTCTAGCACTTCTAAAGGTAGTAGTCGCTCTGCCTCAAGTGGTAGTCGCGGTGCCAGCAATAGTGAAATCATCAATCTAATCAAGCGCAACTATACGCCGCCTACCGCAGCGAAAGGCTCTACCCAGCGTGCCACCTTAACCATCACCGTTAATGCCAATGGTGACGTGGTCAATGTCACCGCATCTGGTCCTGATAGCGTCGTCAATGAAGCTGCCAGACAAGCGGTGCTCAATACTGGCAGTCTCCCAATTGATGCTGATGACCCTAAATACCCGACTTTTACCATACAGTTTAAAGGCAGCAATTAATCAGTTGCTAGGTTCTTATAATATTGGTAACGTGACGTTAAGCGGCTTGTCTCGCATAGGTTGCTGCCTTATCTAGATGCTTGTCTCATTAAATAAAAAATGAATATCATACTAATTTTAGGAGCTCCACTTACTCATGCGTACCCACAAGAAACTACTAGTCTCATTACTCGCCAGCACTTCAGCATTGCTAATATCGCAAAGCGTGCTCGCTGCACCTGTTGTACTAGAATTGGACTATGAGATTCCTGTCCAACAAAACCAAGTCGCGTTTGTACTATTCGCAGGCGATTCTGTTTTGTCCCCTATTATTTTAAATGATTTGAATAATACAGAACTAAAAGTCACCAGCCAAAACCTACCGCAGCAGCCACGCAGCAGTAGCGAGCTGGCAGGCACACTGCCAGTATGGCAAAGTATGGGCATACCTTATTTGGTCGTCGGCAGCACTCGTACCAATCGCGGCAAAATCGTCACCGATTATGAGGTCATCGATGTCAAATCTGGTCGCGTGATAGAAGGCAAGCAAAGCCTAACCGCTGACAATAACAGAGAAAGCATGCGCTACGCCGGTCACGTCATCGCAGATAAAGTCTATGAGCTGATTACTGGCATTCCAGGGGATTTCTCAGGGCGTATTGCTTATATAGAAGAAACAGGCACTGGCAAACAAAAAGTCTCTCGTCTAAAAGTGATGGATGCTGATGGTGAAAACGCCAAAACCATCACTGAGGTAGCAGGGTCTATCTTCTCACCAGCATGGTCACCTGACGGCAATCGCATTGCCTACTCGGTACAACGTGAAAAATCATATCCCGTCATCTACATTCAAAACGTCAGTGGCGGCGGCGCCAGTGTGCTAACGCCTTTTTCTGGTAGTAACTTGAGTCCGTCATTCTCTCCTGATGGCAGCAAAATCCTATTTTCTAGTAGCTTTGAGGGTAGCGCCGATATCTATGAGATAAGCGCAAGCGGCGGTACGCCTAGACGCCTCACTAATTTGCCAAGCAGTGAGGTGCAGCCAAGCTACGCTCCTGATGGCAAGTCATTTGTATTTGTCAGTGACAAAACTGGATTCAATAAACCACAAGTCTATCGTTATGAATTTGGCTCGGGACGCACAACCAAAGTATCAAATGGTGGCTATGCGACTAGCCCGCAGTTTAGCAGCGACGGAACACAAATCGCCTTTTTAAGTGGACGCTCAGCCGCGATTATGAATAGCAATGGTGCGGTGACGACCAACCTTGGTAATACGGGTATCGATGAAGCCCCAAGCTTCTCACCCAATGGCAAGCGCGTGGTCTATGCGTCAACCCAAGGCGGCAAAGGTGTACTAACGATTAAATCATTGAATGGTGGCGAAGCGTTCGGTAAATCAGGACAAGGCATCATCCGCTCACCCGTATGGTCATCAAGTCCAAAGTAATTTAGGCAGCTTAGGCAACTGAAACACAACGTTAGAATTTACTCATACAAAAAGCCTCAATCATATTCATTATGATTAAGGCTTTTTTGTGTCATAAGCTGCTAGAAGAAAAGTGATAAAGCCTACTGTTAGTAAAACCTGCCTGCCGTCTTATGCACTCTTCTTAGGCACCCTTCATTCGAACTCATTTTTATTTTTTATTAGTAACAAACCCGTAAACCTGGTAGTACCAAAAAAAACATTGCATTAACTTTCATTTTACCTATATCCTAAATAGGTCTGACTAATTGGTCAGGTTATTTAGATATTGGCCAACAAATATAAACTATTGCTGTTGTCTATTTTAAGGTCGGGAACTTACCCCTATTATTTGAATCGATAAAAAACAGGTCAAGGATTGGGTTTTAATTTTTATCTAATGATTTGTTACGTTGTCTGATATATACAGTTAATTGGGTGCTAAGCAGTTATTCTAGGAGGAAACCACCATGAGTGAAAACGTTCCAGCAAATACTGATTTATTATATAGACTGCACGACCGCCCCAACCCTATCAAAGCATTCTTAGGTGCCATACAGCACGTACTTGCTGCTTTCGTTGGTATTATTACCCCTTCATTAATCATCGGTGGCACTTTAGGTCTAGGGGAACATATTCCTTATCTTCTTAGCATGTCGTTGATCGTATCTGGGGTAGCGACTTTTATTCAAACTCGAAAAATCGGTTCCATCGGCTCTGGCCTTATGGCACTGCAAGGCACCAGTTTTGGTTTTTTGGCGGCAGTATTGACAGCAGGATTTGTAGTAAAAAACCGCGGTGGTAGTCCTGAAGAGATTTTATCCGTTATCTTTGGTGTGTCGTTTCTCGGTGCATTTGTTGAGATATTTTTGAGTCAATTTATCACCAAACTCAAATCATTTATGAGCCCTATTGTTACTGGCTGTGTGATTGTCACGATTGGTTTGTCCCTAACAAAGGTAGGTCTCACTGATTTGGCAGGTGGGTTTGGTGCTGAGGATTTCGGTAGTATTCCAAACCTACTCTTAGGTGGTGGCGTACTCGTCAGTGTGGTGCTCATTAGCATTATTAACAATAAGGTTATTCGCTCAAGTGCTATCTTTATCGGTCTGATGCTCGGCCTTATCGCGGCCGTATTTATGGGGCGCATTGATTTTTCATTGGTGTCTGAAGCGGATTTTTTCACCGTTCCCATTCCCTTCAAATATGGTTTTGGTTTTGATTGGCAGGCATTTATTCCCATTGCCTTTATGTACATCATTACCAGTATTGAGACCTCGGGTGATTTGACCGCTACCTCAATGATATCAGGTGAACCGATCAAAGGCCCTCTCTATGAGAAACGCATCAAAGGCGGTGTACTAGGAGATGGTGTTAACTCTCTGATTGCGGCGATATTCAATACCTTCCCTGTGACAACCTTTAGCCAAAACAACGGTGTAATCCAGATGACGGGTATTGCCAGTCGCTATGTGGGTTTCTATGTGGGCGGCATTCTATGCCTGATGGGGCTATTCCCCGTCCTTGGTGCTATTTTTACCCAATTACCGAAGCCTGTTGTTGGCGGCGTCACGCTACTGATGTTTGCGACGGTAGCGACTGCTGGTATTCGTATCTTATCTACCGTGCAATTCACGCATCGTAATGTCTTAATCATTGCCACCTCACTGGGTCTGGCAACGGGTATCGCCTTTGTCCCTGATGTACTGTCACAAACGCCCCAGTTCTTTCAGAATATCTTTGGCTCAGCGGTAACGATGGCAGGGATTGTGGCCATCACCCTTGATATGATTTTACCTCAAAACTATGGCATCGAGTTTGATACCAAAGCACAGCATGCAAAAGACAAATTAGAACCAACGCAAGAAGTCGCTTAATGCTAAACACAAGCTAGGGCTGAACATATCGAAGTGTTTCGCCGTAAACGAGGTGCACAGAAAAATAGAAATAATCTGTGCACTTCGCTGATTAAGCACCTGACTTATTAAATAGGCACCCTGTCAAATAGGTACCTTGTCATTATTCAAGGCCACAGCCTTTTAAAATAAAGGGCACCAGAAAGTCTGCCGCACGCGCTTCATCTGCTGCGTCATATGATGTCTTATCCATCAATCCAACGATTTCAATCTCAAATTCAGCATAACGTTGGGTAGTCGCCCAAATCAAAATCAGTAGTTGGAGAGGATCAGTAATCCCAATTTTGCCTTGCTTGTGCCACTCTTTCATTACCTGTGCTTTATCGTGTACCCACTCCTTCATCGTAGTGGACATAAATTCATGCAGATGCGGTGCGCCGCCGATGACTTCAATCGCAAACAGTTTATGGCGACTTGGATTGACAAAGGCTTGATGTAGCTTGGTACGGACGAATTTTTCGATGACCGTTTTTGGGTCGCTATCTACCGTCATGGTTACCAAGCCTTCATTCCATTCTTGAATGATCGAGCGTAGCACTGCCATGTAGAGGTTTTTTTTGTTTTTAAAGTAGTAGTGAACATTGGCTTTAGGTAAGCCTGCTCTATCGGCAATGCCCTGCATCGTAGCGCCACGATAGCTTTGGAGCACAAACTCTTCTTCAGCTGCCGCTAAGATAAGCGCTTGATTCTGTGCGCGAATGGCTTGTTGGCTACGGTGCGAGGGCGTATCAGTCACTGAGGTTTCTTCCTTTTGATTGTTTTGAGTCATAGCAGTGGTATCTCACTCTAAGAGACAGGTTCGACAAAATAGTCGCTATATTTTGCTGTGTATTCTTATGTAAATACATAGATTTGAGCAGCATAACCTGTTAAATAAAAATATTTCGCATAAAACAGTTGACCAATTAGTCAGGTTTTAGCAAAATGGGAACTGTAAATCAATTACGCCGTCATTAATCACTTCTTGCCAGACGTTTTGGACGGTCAAAATATCAGTGTTTCCTTAGCAAATCTGTTTCATATTGTCAGTTCACTATAACTTGAAATTATGCAAAGCGTATATAAGCGCTAAAGGTCTGACTACGAACACATAGATTACTGGCTTTTGTTTTCAAGCCAATTAATAGCTGCTAGCTTAATCAAATCATCTATGAAGCTGAAGCAACCGCTACTTATCAAAATTACTGCTTGTACCTATAAGTTTATGCAAATAATCATAAGGTATAAACCTCTATCAAACATTTATCGCCCAATACAGATAACGGGCTACCCTATTAGAAAAGGATGTCATCGTGAGCTTAACCTTAGCGCAATTCAACGACCTATCACAAGAAGTCGCCATCGCTCAGCTATTGACTTGCTGCACCAGTAAAAGCTGGGCCTATAAACTTGCAGTCGCCCGCCCTTTTGCAGACTTTGATGTACTGTTAGCAAGTAGCGACGCTATCTGGGACAAAGTACAAAACGATGAGGCTAGCCTATTAGAAGCGTTTGATGGGCATCCGCAAATCGGTAACGTGGCATCTCTAAAAGAAAAATACCGCAACACACAAAGTAGCGCTGCACACGAACAATCAGGCGCTAACGATGCAGCAGATGAGGTGCTCAAAGCACTTGCCAAAGGCAATCGAGACTATCTCGATAAATTTGGTTTTATTTTTATTGTCTTTGCGACGGGTAAAAGCGCGCAGCAAATGCTGGATCTGTTATTAGCGCGCCTGCCTAATGATCGTGCTACTGAACTGGCAAATGCAGCCGCTGAACAAAACAAAATTACGCGTTTACGTTTAACTAAATTGCTAGGTAATGCTGAGACAAGCAAATAGTAGTTGCAGAGTTAGACTAGCATTTTCACCCTATTTATATTTTTCACTAATTTAAAGGAAGCACTATGTCTGCCACCCTATCATCACATATCTTAGACACTCATCTTGGCAAACCTGCCGCTGATGTCGCCGTTACCTTACACCGCATACAAGACAACGGTGCCGCCACATTACTAGCGCATGGTACAACCAATAGTGATGGCCGTGTCACACCAGACGCTTGGCAGTTTGATACAGCCATCGATAGTACTGACCGTCAGCTAGATACCGGACGCTATACCGTAACGTTCGATACTCAGTCTTATTTTGATGCTCAGCAGCTAACAGCATTTTACCCGCAAGTGGTTATCGACTTTGTGGTAAACGATGCCAGTCATTATCACGTGCCACTTCTGCTTAGTGCGCACGGTTATAGTACCTATCGCGGATCATAGCTTTGGTGCTGTTTAGCTCTCTGATTTATTTTTAGTTTTCAAGAAATACTATCAAAAAAAATTACCAAGACATTTTATTAAGACACTGTCACATTAAAGGACATCTATTACATGGGCGCCTATCTTCTCGAATGGTTGAGTTTATTTTTCCGCTGGTTTCATGTTATCGCTGGGGTAGCATGGATTGGTGCATCGTTTTATTTTGTGTGGCTAGATTTAAGCCTACGCAAACCGCCACAGTGGAAAACAGACAAAGGCATTTCGGGTGATCTTTGGGCCATCCATGGCGGCGGGTTTTATGAGATTGCCAAATACAAACTCGAACCCGAAGAGATGCCAAAGACGCTACATTGGTTTAAGTGGGAAGCTTATACCACTTGGCTGACGGGTGCGGCGATGATGTCTATCGTCTATTATGCCAATGCAACTGCCTACCTAATTGACCCAAGCAAAGTGCCCTTTACTAGTATCGGTGCCATTGCCACCAGCTTGCTTTTCTTGTTTGGTAGTTACTTCATTTATGAAGTTATCGTGCGCAGTCATTTGGGTAAAAACGCCTTTATCTTTAGTACGCTGATTTTTATCTTGCTGGTCATCGCGAGCTGGGGTTCTTACCAGCTGTTCAGTGATCGCGCCTCATTTATACATATCGGTGCTATCTTGGGCACGGTGATGGTAGGTAACGTATTCTTCGGTATTATGCCGGCTCAGCGTGCGCTCGTTGACTGTGTACGGCGCGGCGAAAAACCGGGTAAAGAAGTGGCTGAATTGGCATTACAAGCCAAAAATCGCTCACTGATGAATAACTATTTTACCCTACCGCTGATTTTTACCATGATCAGCAACCATTACCCAATGATGTATGCTCATGAGAAAGGTTGGTTGGTATTGGTCTTCGTCGGTATCATTACCGCGACTGCCCGTCATTACTTTAACCAAAAGCATTTAGGTCATAAAAAACCACGCTACTTGGTTATTCCAGCCGTATTGACCGTATTGTTGATTATCTGGATGCGACCTGAACCAATTGAGCCAGTGCCTGCAATGCCTGCTACTGCCTCCGTAGCACCTACAACGACTGATAGCACGCCGCCAGTTACGAGCGCGACTACTGACTCAAGCACTGATACTGTTGCTAACGCTAATAACAGTTCTAATAGTAATGCTACTAACAGTGCTAATAACCGTATTAGTACTAATGCAGCTACTGCTGAAGCCGTACCCGTGAGCGCATCAGCAGATGACGCCATGATGGATGTCGTGCATACGCGCTGTAGCACCTGTCATGCGGTACAACCGACGCAACAAGGCTTCGCCGCGCCGCCAGCAGGTATTATTTTGCAGACACCAGAAGACTTAAAAATTTATAAAGCGAAAATCGTCACTGCGGTACAGACTGGCTATATGCCGCTTGGTAATATTACTCAGTTGACGGATGCTGAGCGCCAACAGCTTGTGGTATATGCGTCATCACTTTAATTTGTGATAAAAAATAACTGTCCTTCACAAGCAATATTTTAGTAAATATCTAAGGCTCTAAGCGATATAGGAATATAGATAATGAGCAAAAAAATTACCAGTGACTTTGATCTGAGCACGTATCCCCGCGACCTAAAAGGCTATGCTGGCAATCCACCAAAAGCGAACTGGCCAGGCGGCGCAAAAATCGCCGTACAATTTGTATTAAACATCGAAGAAGGTGCAGAAAATAGCGTCATCCATGGCGATGGTCAATCAGAGCGTTTTTTGTCTGATATTTTAGGCACACCAGAATTTAACAACCGTCACCAGTCTATTGAATCTGCATTCGAATACGGTAGCCGTGTCGGCGTATGGCGTGTGCTAGATGTCTTTAAAGATTATGGTATTCCTATCACCACGTTTACCTGTGCCGCCGCTGCTGAAAAGACCCCTCATATTATCGAGCGTGTATTAGAAGACGGTCATGAGATTGCCAGTCATGGCCTACGTTGGATTACTTATCAGGATATGTACCGTGAGACGGAGCGTGAACACATTCGCTGCGCCACCCAGATATTTAAACGTATGCTAGGCGGACAACCTCTCGGCTGGTATACAGGACGCGATAGTCCAAATACTCGTGAACTGGTCGCCGAGCAAGGCGGCTATACCTATGACTCTGACTCGTACGGTGATGAGTTACCGTATTGGCTCAATGTAAAGGTCCAAGATGGCAATCTGATCACGCGTAAACCACATTTGGTCATCCCTTATAGCCTCGAGACCAATGACATGCGTTTTTCTTCTAGCCCAGGATTCACTCATGCCGAACCATTTTATCAATATCTAAAAGACAGCTTTGACACCTTATACGAAGAAGGCGCACATACCCCTAAAATGCTGACCATTGGCTTGCATTGCCGCATTATTGGGCGTGCAGGACGCATCAAAGCACTAAAGCAGTTTTTGCAATATATCACCAATAAGCCCGACGTATGGATATGCCGCCGTGATGATATCGCTAAACACTGGTACGAAAACCATCCTGCTACGTCAGACAACACTGCTAACTGGATGTAAGCTTAGGCTATCGTCATAGCACTCGTTCTGCTTAGCTAAGCGCGTACGAATTGGCATAGATTAATATATAAAATAAGCCATACGTTATTAATAAACACCATTATTAAAAAAGGAATCATTGTGAGTCAAAACACTTCAGAAGTTGGACAAATTATCTCCGCAAACAATCTACCTGATACTCTGCCAGCATTCACCAAAAAATCAAACGTAGCCGACAGTCGCTTGGGTGCAAAATCCCTATTCGCTACCGATGATTTCTTTGCAGATAAAAGCCGTATTCTAAACCCTGATGCGCCTATTTTTGTTGTGGGTAAATTCGATAATAATGGTAAATGGATGGACGGCTGGGAAACACGTCGTAAGCGTCATTTGGGTTACGATTACTTGGTTATCCAACTGGCCCGCCCAACCAAAATAGCCGGTCTCGATATTGATACCAGTCATTTTACGGGTAACTTTCCATCTTCTGCCAGTGTCGATGCATTATACGCGCCCGAGCTGCTGCAGCAAGATGAAGCTGAGCTTGCTGGTCTAAACAAAGAAGACTGGGATGGTAAAAAATGGCAGGCGCTAGTGGGTATGACTCCACTACAAGGTCACAATCATGAGCTTATCGAGATTGATCATGGACAAACGGTAACCCATATTCGTTTGAATATTTATCCAGATGGTGGCGTTGCCCGACTACGGGTTTATGGTGATATTCAACTTGACGCTAGTCTGAACAAACAGAGCGAAATGCTCGATTTGGCAGGTGCGCTAAATGGTGGTCGTGCTATTGCCAGTAACGACGCGCATTTTGGTGCTGCTAGTAATTTACTATTGCCGACTAAAGCGCCTAATATGGGAGATGGCTGGGAGACTCGTCGTCGCCGTGAACCAGGTAACGATTGGAGTATCATTGCGCTAGGCCAAGCAGGTATCGTTGATTCTATCGAGATAGATACTGCTCATTTTAAAGGCAATTATCCTGATAAAGTCTCGATTCAAGCCGTCTACTCACCAAATACACCAGAGCAAACCTTAGTGACTCAAAGCATGTTTTGGGATACCTTGCTTGAACCACAAAAAACCAGTGCTGACGACGTTCATCACTTTGGCAAAGACAAGCTTCAACTTGATACACCCATTACTCATATTCGGGTCAACATCTTCCCAGATGGTGGCATTAGCCGTGTTCGCGTGTATGGCAAAATTGCTGAGGTTGATACTGGTGCTGGTACTAACAGTAAAGAGGCTAAATAATGAGTGTCACTCTAACTGCTAAGCCTTTGACTAAGGCAAATTTTGCACCTTACGGCTCGGTCATTGAGCGCTATAGTATTGATGAACAAACCGCTGACAATACTTATGAGATCAATAATGGCTATGCGGTTCGCCATCATGCACTCGCCGAAAGCAAGCTTGATGGCGGCACAGTTGGTATGAGTATCTTTCGGGCCAAGAAACGTGAGAATCCGATTGCACTCTCAGTCATGGAATACCATCCGCTTGGAACACAGGCGTTTGTATCTATGGAAGGCCAAGACTACATTGTCGTCGTGGCCAAAGCTAGTGTACCGCCGCAGTCTGCTGACGATCTGGCCGTATTTTATGCAAAATCTCACCAAGGTGTACAGTACGATGCCAATGTCTGGCATCACCCTCTACTCGCGCTTGGGCGTGACAGTGACTTTTTAGTTATTGACCGTATCAATGGCGAGGGTAATAATTGTCATGAGGTTGATATCACGGATTGGCATGTGTCTATTGAGTTAAAAGATGAATGCAACTAAGCTGTCATTAAGCACAAATCAATCTGATAAAAGCCCTGTTTATGTTTAACATAAACAGGGCTTTTTCGTTATTCATATTTTTCGCTAATTTATTAGGGGCTGTAGTAGATAAGCACTATGCTAGACTACTTTTATGAAGATAACCCGTTGTAAACTAAGTAAAAAAGCACAGCGAAGGCTGTTAGAGTTTTTTACGGCTGAAGTGACTGCTAGAACAGCCGCAGATTTGCTTGATATTCAGCCTAATACTGCTGCACTTTTTTATCATAAAATAAGACTTGTGATAGATTACCATCTCTCATTAGAAGCTGATGAGCTTTTTGATGGTGAGGTCGAATTAGATGAAAGTTACTTTGGCGGTGTACGCAAAGGCAAAAGAGGTCGCGGGGCTGCTGGTAAAACCGCTGTATTTGGTATTCTAAAACGAAACGGTAAGGTTTATACCATTGTCGTAGCAGACACCAAACAGACTACCCTAATGCCTGTTATTAAGCGTAAAATCAAGCCTGACAGCTTTGTTTATACGGATAGCTATCGAAGTTACAATGCACTGGATGTGAGCGAGTTTAAACATTTCAGAGTCAATCACTCTATAGAGTTCATTTGCGGTAAGAACAATCACATCAATGGCATTGAGAACTTCTGGAATCAGTCCAAACGAACACTCAGAAAGTATAATGGGATTAATAAGAAGAACTTCCATTTGTTTTTAAAAGAGTGCGAGTTTAGATTCAACTATGGCTCACCATCTAATCAGCTGAAAACCTTGAGAAAATGGTGTGATATTTAATCCTTATCTACTACAGCCCCATTTATTAAGCAGTAGATTTACGATAGCGACTCACGCCTGCGACGACTGTCTGATCAATTACTCTATCATCGCCTAGCATCATTAGTACAAACAACTGCTCTTCCAGTGTTTTGGTCTGCGCCATACGTCGCTCAAGCAATTCCGTTGCACCCATATCGATGATCACAAAATCCGCTTCTTTATTTGGCATAAAGTTACCGATTTTATTGTCCAATAATAGCGACTGGGCATTACCCAACGTAATTTGATATAGCCCTTGATGAGCGGATAGCTGATTGCTTTGTAGTTGTTGGATCTTATACGCTTCTGACAAAGTCGTCAGCATCGACAGACTCGTCCCTGCTCCAACGTCAGTGGCGATACTGACACCGGTATAACTTAACGTCTTGGGTAAATCGAATAGTCCACTACCCAAAAACAGATTGGACGTCGGACAGTGTGATATTTGTGTGCCAGTTGCGCGCAGACGCTCATACTCAGATATTTCAAGGTGAATACCATGTGCCAAAGTCGTACGTCGACCCAGTAATCCCATCGTATCATAGACGTCTAGATAGCCTTTATGATTGGGATACAGCTGTTTCACAAAAGCTATCTCATCATGATTTTCTGCAAGATGCGTCTGCAGATAAACACTATCGTAACTGGCATACAGCTCACCTGCCATTTGTAGTTGCTTGGGTGTCGAAGTAATAGCAAAGCGCGGGGTAATCGCCACATGCTGACGTCCGCGCTCATGCCAGTTATCAATGATATTTTGGGTATCTCGAATGCCCTGCTCAGCAGGCACACACAAATTATCAGGCGCATTTTGATCCATCAAGACATTACCTGTGATCATACGAGTATTGAGCTTGTGACTTTCCGTAAAAAATGCGTTCACTGATTCAGGGTGGCTGGTAGAAAATACCATTGCGCTCGTTGTACCATTAGCAAGCAATTGGTTTAAGAAGAACTGCGCCGTATCATGTGCTACTTTTGGATTGCCAAAATTGGCCTCAGTGACGAAAGTATAATTGTTAAGCCAGTCAAGTAATTGCTCACCATAAGCAGCAATCATATCTATTTGCGGATAATGCACATGGGTATCAATAAAGCCTGGCATGATAAGTTTGTCGCGATAATCATGTACTTTGACTACTAACTGTCCTGCTTGCTCAGTGGTATTAACATATTTCGTTAATATTGTCTCGTTATGCCCATACTCTACAATGCACCCTGTCACACCATCTACGACAAGCGCACCATCAGTGATATATTCAGGATAAACCTGTACACCTTCAATCACTGGTAGCAACGTAATGTCTCGTTCCACAGCTAATGTCTGTGAATAATCAGAGGTTGTACGCTCAGTACGATCGCTTTCGGTCAAATAGTGTAGCAGTCGAGCTTGATAGATATGTATGGTCATTCGTAGATCTCACAATGGCTTAGTAGTCCTGAGCGTTTTGATAAATAGTACTGAGCGCTTTAATAATTTGATAAAAAGTATAAAGGTTATATGAAGTGAGCCGTTCAAGGAGTAGCCTGATGATACTTCTGTAGGAGCTGTGCCACGATAGAAATCGCCACCGCCATCGGCTCTTTTCCGCCAATTTGCAATCCAATTGGCATGACCAACTGATTGACCAGTTGCTCACTGTAGCCACGCTGCATCAAACGATCTCTAAAACGCTTGGCTTTGGTTGCCGAGGCAATGCAGCCTATGTAAGGTGCTGAAATATCTGAGCTTTTATCATGAGGTGAGCTAGTGTCAGAAATAGTATCTAATGCCGCCCGCACTAACTCAAAATCAACACTATGGTCATGAGTCATAACCAGAATAAAACGCTGACCACCCTGCTCGATAAATGGGCGCACAAAATCTACAGGCTCATCATCGATATGCGGACGGATATGCGCTGGTAAGTTATAAATTTTGGATTGATTAGTAGTAGATTCATCAACTAAGTAACGCTTAAACATCTCTGGGCGACTGTCCACCCAATCTACCTGACAAGGTAGCTCAGCGAGGATGGTCATTAGCGCTGATGCTACATGCCCTGCACCAAACACTAGTACTGACATCGGCGGCGTTACATTGAAGCATTCGAACATAACGGTGACGCTACCACCGCAACACTGTGCTAACTTTGCACCTAGCGGATAGTGCTTAGTATAGACAGCATCACGACGTACCGCTTTATCAGGTGTCGACGCGCTTTCACTGTCAGTTTCAGCAACTTTTGGTTTTACTTCTTTTGATACCGTTGCCGCTATTTCACCATTTAATAGCTGCCGTGCTGTATTGACAACGTCGTGTTCTAGACCGCCGCCGCCCAGCGTATCCACGATACTATCTTGCGTAACAATCATCTTTGCCTGTAGCGCTCGAGGAGCAGATCCGTTCACAGCTACGACCGTCGCTAACACATGAGCGATGCCGCGCTGCTGATATTGCGCTAGACCTTCATACCAGACGACTGGCGGTGCTAACGACTCATTCACTGTGCGCAGGACCTCTTGCCCCTGCTACATTTGGATGCTCTATCGCTTTAGGCTGGTCATCGGTTTGTTTGCCTTCGACTTCTTTTGGATCGATGTCTTTGGAATGACGTACGTCTTGCGGCATTGCTTTTTCATTGTAAAGGTCACTGTTCTCTTCTGCGCCTTTGACCAAACTATCAATCGTATCTGTATCTGCTTTAGTTGTTAAATCCCACGACGTGCCTTGCATGCGCATAACAGCTTTTAATACCGCTTCTGGTGTCGCAGGCATGGTCAGCTCTGGATTCTTTTTGTAATCACCAAGGCTCGCGACCGCATTATTAAGGGCACACCAAACACTGGCTGCCAACATAAACGGCGGCTCACCAACGGCTTTAGAGTTATAAATCGTTTGTTCTTCGTTTTTGCGATCGTACAATTTGACATTCCACTGCTTAGGCAAGTCATGCGCGGTTGGGATTTTATAATTAGCAGGACTATCAGATGCGAGCTTACCTTTATCATTCCAGATCAGCTCTTCTGCCGTGAGCCAACCCATACCTTGCACAAACCCCCCTTCAATCTGACCAATGTCAATGGCAGGGTTGATCGATTGTCCTGCATCATGCAGCACATCACAGCGTAGTACTTTGTACTCACCTGTCAACGTATCAATCTCAACCTCAGCGCAGGCAGCGCCTAAGGCAAAGTAGAAGAACGGACGTCCCCATGCTTTAGAGCGATCATAAAATATCTTAGGCGTTTTATAGTAGCCAGTAGACGACAAGCTGATACGGTTCTGGTACGACAGTTGAATCATCTCAGCAAAAGTCAGCGTTTCTTTATCACCGATATAGACATGATTCTTTTCAAAACGTATGTCTTCTTGCGCTACGTCGAAATGCTCAGCGGCAAATTCGAGTATGCGCGTTTTGATACTTAGACAAGCGTTCTGTGCTGCCTTACCATTGATATCTGTCCCTGATGACGCGGCAGTTGGTGAGGTATTAGGCACTTTGTCGGTACGTGTCGCTGATACTTTGACCGTGTCCAAATCAACATCAAATTCATTGGCAATAATCTGGGCAATTTTAATATATAAACCCTGCCCCATCTCCGTACCACCATGATTGAGGTGGATACTGCCATCAGTATAAATATGTACCAATGCACCTGCCTGATTTAGTGTTTGCACCGTAAATGAAATACCGAATTTTACTGGCGTTAAAGCAAGACCCAAACGTTTATCACTGCCTTCAGCGGCAGCTTTTTGATTGGCTTCTAGGATTTGCTGACGACGATTGTCATAATCACAATCGTCTGCCAGTTTGGTCATAATGGTCGCCAAATCGAAATGCTCAATGGTTTGACCGTAATGGGTACTTTGACCATCTTGATATAAGTTTGCTAGGCGCACTTGTAGCGGATCTTGCCCTAATGTATAGGCAATATGGTCCATCATATACTCAGCAGTCATCAGACCTTGTGGACCACCGAACCCTCGATAGGCAGTATTGGATACGGTATGCGTCTTGCAACGATGCCCTGCTACATGAGCAGCTGGATAATAATAAGCATTATCACAATGGAACATCGCTCTATCAACAATGGCATCAGACAAATCTGGCGCATAACCACACAGGCCAGCCAGTTGCATATCGACGCCTAATATACGACCAGACTCGTCTAAACCAACCTCATAACGGTTGGCAAACTCATGACGCTTACCTGTCACCACCATGTCATCTTGACGATCTAGACGCATACTGACAGGCACATTATGGCGTTTGGCGACGATACCGCACAGACAAGCCCAAGCAGCGGCTTGCGTTTCTTTACCCCCAAAGCCCCCACCCATACGGCGCACGACTGTGTTTACCGCATGAAATGGTAAATCCGTCACTTCGGCGACCAGCTGTTGTACTTCGCTTGGATGCTGCGATGACGTGTACACCTCTAACCCGCCATCATCACAAGGCACCACATAAGACACTTGGCCTTCGAGATAAAAGTGCTCTTGCCCGCGCATATGAATATGACCTTCAATGCGAATCGGTGCGTTCTCAAGCGCAGTCGCTGCGTCACCACGCTTCATAAAATGACTCGGACGCACAAACAACTCTTGCTCTAACGCTTTATCTATACTAAGTACTGCTGGCAATGGCTCATATTCTACCACTGCCTTGGTCGCCGCTTTTTTGGCAGCGCGATGACTACTCGCTACTACTACAAATAGCGTTTGACCCACATACTCTGTGATGTCATCCACCATCAGTGGCTCACCGTCGAACACCGCACCGATATCCGTCTGCGCAGGCAAATCTTTGAAGCTTAAAACATCTACTACCCCATCAGCATCTCTGACAGCACTCAAATCCATACTCAGTACACGTGCATGAGCGTGGCTGCTTTTACCTACTGCCAGATGTAGCGTGCCTTGCGGCTTTGCAATATCATCCACATAAGTCGCCGTTCCCATGACATGGCTAATCGCACTATCATGCTTAGCCGAGGTGCCAATTTTATTTTTTGGCGGACGCACGCGGCGGATACTATAACTGTCAAATAAGGACGAATGATGGCTCATGGCGGATCTCTTTTATTAGGACGCTTTTATGAATGCTCTTTTATTCTTGGCAAATATAACGATTAGGCAGTATTAGCAAACAACAACTCTGCTAGTTAAGCAATCTCGGTCTCTCTACTTGCTACCAATTGCTTACCGCACTTCACCAGTAGGCGCTGTACCACATGTGAGCGATATTCACGGCTGGCTCTGACATCGGTCATAGGCGTAACGTCTGCAGACAAGACTTGTGCTGCTTGCTCAAAACTCGCAACTTCTGCCGCTTGCCCAATGAGCGCTTGCTGACACTTGGTGGCTAATAATGGTATGGCAGCCATTCCGCCAAGTCCAAGCTTTGCATTCTCTATCGTCATGCCGTCTGCTGATATATCAATTCGCGCCGCTAGTAAACAAGCAGAAATATCATCCTCATAACGTTTGCTAATTTTATGAATAAATAAGTGCTGATTGTCATGCATCAGAGGAATATGGATAGCGACTACGTAACTGCCTGCTTGCAGTTTGGTCTTTTTATAATCTAAGAAAAATTCTGATAACGGTATGATTTCATCCGTATAAATCGAATCGCTATTATCTAAATTTTCACCTGATTCTTTACGATTAGGCGCGCAATAACGCAGCTGAATTGACGCATCTAACGCTAATAAAATCGGTGGTAAATCACCAATTGGAGAAGCGTTGGCTATATTGCCGCCGATGGTGCCCATATTACGGATTTGCGGAGAGGCAATACGCTCAAATACTTGCGCAAAGCTTGGAAAATACTGCTCAAGCACAGGCAACATCTGCTGATAGCTCATGCCAGCGCCCAGTACTAGTGTTTGACTAGAACTTTGCTCGTTATCCGATTCTTCATTGCTTGAGTCAGACTTTGCGTCAAATAATGACCATGATTTTAGTGCCTCAACAGCTGAAAGCTGGATAATGACCTCGTGATCGACTAAGTGCTGAGTTACGCTCAATCCCAAGTCCGTACCGCCTGCCCAAATCGTAGCCTGCGGATAGGCCGCTAATACTTGATTAAGTTCATCTAGTGACTTGGGCATATATAACTGTCGCCCAGCATCACTGATTACAGGTGCAATCGCTTGCGACTCTTCATTCTTTAATTCGACGTTATCTGGCACGTTTCCAGATACTGCTGATTCTTTTGTACTACGCATCGCGTCTGTGGCTAGACTGATAGTCAAGTCTTTCACCGCTGAATGCTCCGCCTCTCTCTGCTGACCGATATCGCTCATCAATAGGCCTGCCTCGATAATCGGTCGATAGCCTGTACAGCGACATAGGTTGCCAGATATTGAAGCAACCACTTCATCGTAACTTAATTGCTTGGTATCCTTCTGACTTGCTGCTTCTTGACTTGTCTGCATACGATTGTTTTCGTAAACACAAGCCAGCGACATCACAAACCCAGGCGTGCAAAAACCGCACTGTGATCCGTGACATTCAACCATCGCTTGCTGCGCTGGATGCAGCAAAGCACGTTCTGGATGATGTTCTGGATTATCTGCTAAATAAGAAGCCGTCATCAGATGATGACCATTCATAAGCGACACTAGCGTAATGCAGGAGTTGACTGTATAGAACGGTGGCGTAGCATTTTTTTCGTCGCCATTTTCATCATTAAGCGTTGGTTGACTAGCGTTAGCCAGGCGCTGAACCATCACAGTACAGGCTCCGCAATCACCACTACCACAGCCTTCCTTCGTATCCGTTTGGCCTTCATGCAATCGTAGATACTCAAGCACCGTCGTATTAGGGTTAAGCTGGGTTAGCTCATGGCGTTTCCCATTTAAGTAAAAACTAATCATAGCAAGACTCGGCTAAAATAAAATAATGAAGATAAGCATAAGGCTTAAGGAATTTGACGGCTTAAATGCTGAACGTAAGCACTTGGTTTACATCATGCTGCAACCTTTTAAGTACGGTTATTCTGTTTTATTTGCTAATACATTCTTAAGAGATAAAAAAATCAGCACAGCGCACTTTTTATATCAGGTAAATCGGTTGCAAATATCAGCAAGCATCGAACAATTTTGTTAGAAAACTCGTACTATAGGATACTTGACTATTTGGTCAGCTTTCAACATATTATCACTATTCTTATTTATAACACAACCCGTTAAAATGCCTATAGATACTATCGAACAGTTAGCAAATAATTGGTGAATAACTTAAATCTAAGGGAATATCTATACGGTTTGTAGATTTTATTCATTACTCAGCCACTCAAAACCAGACACTGTTTTTATAAATATTTCTAATTTTATACATAGTGAATAATAAAGCTGAGCGTTAGATAAGCCGTACTCCAAACAGTGAGATAGCTTGCATAATAGCTTGCATAATAGCTTGCGTAAAAACAGTGTCAAATACATATATCGCCTTTAAACTGCTATGAGCAGCTGATTTTTATATATAATGTCTGCAAATAAGCCCGACTCTTCACTACTATTATTTCTAATGATGGATAATCGTGACATATCGTTGGGCTAGCATCGTTTTTGAGATATTACTATGAAGTCATTTGCCTTTACCTATTTGCTAGTGGCAACGATGTTGTTAGGAGGTTGTCAATCGTTTCAATTCGTTGACAGTCCTATCCCCGTGAAGCCCGCCCCTATTAAGCTTGTTACTCCATAAAAATCCTAGCACTTAATAGAACTTACCGCTCAATAAAAATTGGCGCAAAAAAAAGCAGACATCAATAATGTCTGCTTTTTTATTCGATTGCTCTGTCGGTTCTAGCTGCTTTTATAGCTTAGCATCAGCTGGTTGATGCTTAATAATCGTTTTGGCCAGATGATCACCAAACCAAATAGCAGTATCAATATCGCCCGAACCTGGTGTCTCTTCAGGTGGGCCATCAAGCGACTGAGTCATTAGACCCAAAAAGCTAGACAGACGGTTCAAATCATGAGCCTCATGACCTGTCGGCATCAATGGCAAACCAATCCAGTTCATACCATGTTGCATCGCATATAGAGAAATCTGCTGCAATACAGCAAGTTTATCACCACTCAGGCCGCCCGAATTGGCAAACGCTGCTGCCCACTTACCTTCCCATTTACGATGATACCAACGCTTAGATGTCTCATCCATAAAAGTCTTAAATTCAGCCGTCACACTGCCCATATACACTGCGCTGCCGAAAACCAGCAAATCTGCCTGATCTAAGTAGTCCCAATCAACATCATACACATCGACAGCCTTGGCTTGCGCTTCTGGCAACTGCTGATGCGCACCTTGTACTATCGCCTCAGCGACACGCTTGGTATGACCATAATTACTATGGAAGATAACAGCGATTGAGACATTAGGCGCGTTATCAGTAGATGTAGAGGTGTTAGACGATTTAGCAGGTGTATTCATACGTACTCTAATAATAAATAATTGGTTGAATAATGAAACTTATAAAATATTGGATACTTAGCCACAGTCGATAGTTAGTGGCCTCACTTTCACAATAAATGCTTATCGATAGCTCAAGCTCTTAAGCTTTCAGGCGATACAATAGAATCGAGCCGAGCAACGTTTCTTTGAGTCAATTTAACTGGTAAAAACATCAATAATGATAGAGCAATCGCATAGTCTTTAACTGCACTGTCTTTAATTACATAGTCTCTATACGTCAGCGTATACATACCAGTATATATGCGACGACCTTCATTGAATTCAAGCCCATTGTATCAGACGTATTTTTGTTTTTAAGTTATTTATTAAAGTCTGGCTAATCAGATCACATATACTTTTAATATATTTTGTATAAATGGGTCAGTCGCGTTAACTGATAATGTGACACAAACAAATTCCTGATACCTAATAAACCTATAATTATCAGCACTATAGATAACTATTGATATAAGGTCATATACACAGCGGTTTATTTATTCCATATCATCATATACTAATTCTACTTTTTCTAACCACTTCGTATTTACATTGATAACAATAGGATTATGATGTAGCGCTTCTTACTGCTAAACCAAATCAATCGAATTAACAGCCGTACAGTTTCCAATTCTGCAAACCTGCGCAACTATACTCATATAAATTCTTATAAAAATGATATCTGATAACATCATCGGATAAGGAAGCTATTACCTTGACTACTCTCGTTCAACCTGTAAACGACACAAAAGATCCTATCGTCAGAGATGATATGGCCCTAAATGCACCACAAAAACCCTTAATTATGGGTGGTGGCATCGTAGGATTGATTGTGCTTGCATACCTACTAGCCACTCAACATATCTCTCAATCACTCTTGCTTGGCATAGGTCTTTTGTTAGGCTATACCCTTTTTCATGCTCGCTTTGGTTTTACCTCTGCTTTTAGACGTATGATGGCAGTGGGTAACGGTCAGGCGATGCGTTCACACATGCTGATGTTGGCAGTTGCTGTCACGCTATTTGCGCCAATCCTTGCTTATGGCACGACGCTATTTGGCGGTCCTGTCGCAGGTTATGTCGCGCCATTAGGGGTCAGTCTAGTCGTAGGTGCATTTGTATTTGGTATCGGCATGCAACTTGGTGGCGGCTGTGCCTCTGGTACGCTCTATGCGGTAGGCGGTGGACGCTCTGTTATGTTCATCACCTTTATTTTCTTCATAGTGGGCGCCACGATTGGTGCTTATCACTTGCCATTCTGGACAGAAGAGATGCCCGCTTATGCGCCTTTCTCTTTGGCAACCTCTACAGGTCTTGGTTATACAGGTGCATGGCTGGTGTCGCTGGCCATATTCGGCATTATCGCATGGTGACGTTAGTCGTTGAGAAAAAAAGAAACGCACCAAAGATGGCGCCCGTACCTTCTGAGTCTGGTTGGAAACGAATCTTTCGTGGTTCTTGGCCGCTTTTTGCTGCCGCAATCGTTCTGGCTTTACTTAACGGTCTGACATTACTTACACGTGGTCAACCGTGGGGCATTACGTCAGCATTTACATTGTGGGGCTCTAAAATTGCAAGCGGCTTTGGCATGGATGTGGCTAGCTGGGGCTATTGGCAAGGGGCTAATGCAGCGGCTCTTGAAGCTTCTATCTTTGCAGATTCGACCACTGTATTGAATATCGGCATTATCATTGGCGCGTTTATCGCCTCTGCTGCGGGTGGCTTGTTTAAGTTTACTAAGATTACTGCAGGTAACTTTGCAGCGTCAGTCATTGGCGGATTGATGATGGGGTACGGTGCACGTCTCGCGTTCGGTTGTAATATCGGCGCTTACTTCGGTGGTATCGCTTCTTTTAGCTTACATGGTTATATCTGGGGCATACTGGCAATGGCAGGTACGTTCTTGGCACTGTATTTACGTCCTCTATTTGGCTTATCAGTACCAAAATCTAGCGACTCTGTTTGTTAATACAGATTTTGTACCAATACAGACCTTGTATTAATACAAATGTAGCATTCAAATAAAAAACAGCAGAATAATCTGCTGTTTTTTATTTGTTTATCACTTTGTTTCTACTATTCATTATTATATAGTCAAAGAAATCTAAAACAGCTACAAGGCAGCCGACCGTAGATTGTACATCTAGGGAGGGTAACACCGTAGCGGTTTAGTAGTTCGCTGACTATAAAGCTGCTAACGACGAACGATGACCAGTGCCATCCGACCCGTTGCAGGTTGCTGCATATGAGTCTGACGGCGATACGAGTAATAGTGAGTATCAGCGTAACTACAGTCAACAGGTAAGTCATTCATGACTGTAGCACCAGCAGCTTCTAACTGCATGGCAGCAAGCTTCGGTAAATCCAACTTTATCTTGTCATCATAAGACGATATAGAAAATAGCGACACAAAGTTATCGATATGTGCCTGTGATAAAGTCTGGTTAGCTATACACCCAGATAATAGTTTATCGCGAACGTCTGTATTTACTTCATAGTTTTCCTGACTGATACAAACGCCTATCCAAGCTTGTATAGGGCCTGAATCGGTAAAGCGATTAACAGTTTCTTGTATCACACCGCAGGCCAATCCTTGCCAGCCTGCATGAATCGCTGCGATTTTGCCACTGGTAGGTTGATATAACACGATAGGCACACAATCTGCCGTCATGATTGCCAGACCGCGACCATTTTGTTGACTGACCATCGCATCAGCAGACAGTGGCGCCATATTCAGTGTAGTAGCATCGACATCATGAATATGTTTACCATGAACCTGACTGACCCAATGCAAGCGATTAATAGCCTCATGCTGCTCATTTTGTGCAGACTTATCTGTCAGTTGCTCATTGATAGCAGCCAATAGACTCATGCGGTTATCTAATACTTGTAGTGCATTATCATTGACATGCAGACCTAGATTTAGCTCGCCGTAATTTGACTGACCCTCATACCCTGTACGCTGGTTTTTAGCAGCAGAATCATCAATATCATCATACACAAAAGCAGCCGTCTGAAAAACAGCCACATCATCAATTTGCGCAATCATTGTCATCGGGAACGTGTTCGTCATGGCTGCTCGCTCTCACCTCTCATCTAGTAAACGTTAGCGTTTACTCTTCATAATAACCGTCGCTTAGTACGGCCATCAGTTTTTGCATGTCTTCAGGTAGTGGCGTCGTGACTTCAATGTCCTCACCTGTCGTCGGATGCACGAATCCTAACGTATAGGCATGCAGTGCTTGGCGCGGGAAATTATTAATAGCTTGACGCTGAGCTTCTGTCAATCCAGAGCGCAACTGACGACGGCCACCATAGACACGGTCACCGACTAGTGGATAAGTAATGTGACTTAGATGCACACGAATTTGATGCGTACGTCCGGTCTCAAGTCCGACATCTAGCAGACAGTAGTTTTCGTTCAATGGTGTGACATTTAATAGATGCGTTACCGCTTCACGGCCAGCGGTCATCACCGTCATTTTAGTACGCTGATTACGATGTCGGCCAATCGGTGCATCGATACGACGATGACGAGATAAACTTGCTTGGTCCCCTGCCACCACACACTTATAGTGACGATAAACAGACTTGTCTTTTAGTTGTTCCATCAGTGCCATCTGAGCAGGTTTGGTTTTGCCAATCAATAGCAATCCAGAGGTGTCTTTATCAATACGATGCACGAGACCTGCACGCGGTAGATGATGCTGCTGAGGATAGTGATATAGCAATGCATTGACCAAAGTGCCGTTTTGGTTACCAGCGCCAGGATGAACCACCATACCGACAGGTTTATTGATTACCAGTACGTCATCATCTTCATAGACAACATCGATATCTATGTTTTCTGGTTGGTCTTCGCCATGCTGCTGTAACGTCGTTGATAGATGCAATACATCATCTGCTTTGACACGAACTTTCGGTTTTTGAACACTGCCGTTATAGAGCAGACTGCCGTCAGTAATCCAGTTCTGAAGTTGTACACGCGAAAAGTCCGAAAACGCTTGTGAGGCGACCTTATCAATACGCAGACCAGCTTGATCTTCTGTGACCACATGCGTCATGTCTACAATCACTGGTACAGCTTGGCCCGCTACTGGGGCTTCATCGTCGTCTCCGTCCATGTCGCTGTCATCAATATCATTATCATCAATGTCGCTATCGTTCAGATCATTACCATCATCGATGAGCAACTCTTCATTATCAAGCGCATCATCATGCACTTGATCACTCATCATTGGTTGATTATCAGGTAACTCATTATTGTTCAAAACTTCATTTGGCATTGGTGACTCTTGTGCTGATGAATCAGTATCTAGCGATTGATTCGGTGATAAATTGGTAGTCATGGCATCATTATTCATAGCGGATTGATACATTGATACGTGGCAAAGCCCCTGACAGTGTTTTGTGAGGTGACTTCGAAGATAGTATTATAAATAGCAGTATAAAAAATTGTCGTTTTTTAATTATCGTTTTTTGCCTATAAATGGCAAATAACAACCTTCAAGGTACAAAAAAGCGAAGACAATACCGCTCTAGTGTACCATGTTGCAGGCATAAGCCCTATAGAAGCTGCATGCTATCTGTTAATTTTTGAGCGTACCTTTGGGCTGTAAGATGCATCGTTTAACTCTCTAGAACATGACATTGCTGTAATTTACTGTATATTTACTCATGCTAGCGACATTCGATATCGCTCGTGACAGCCGCTCATGTTAAACTGCCTATACAATATAGATGGCGAAAAAATAGACGTAGCAAATGTTATTCTATAAAGTATAGCCATGTTTTGCTGTATGCTATGGCACTGTATGCGAATGCCGTACTTAGATACAGTTTGAAAATGGCATTGGGTTTTGTTGACCGTGTTTGCCATTTAAACCGTTTGATTATGGTTGAATGCACGTGGTCTATGACTGGCTTACTATACAAGCACTATGTATCAGACCCAATCTATCAGTACAATACGTCATAACAAAAACTGCATTCGATAAAAAATTTTTGCTGGTGGATCGCTGAATATTTAGCGTCGTTTTTTATCACTAACCTTTTATATAGCATGATAGCGCCGCTGCTATTATGCGTCTTGTGTCGGAGAAGAAGTATGCAAGCTGTTGGCAATACGTTTATCAAACTGTCCTCAATAACCCTACTGGCGCTTAGCGTCAACCTAGTGGGTTGCCAGACTTTTAAAAATCTAACTGGCGCCAAAGATGGTGAGGCAGTAGAAACAGCTGAAAAATCAGAGCAAGGGTATTATAACGAAGCCGTCAATCAAATTGACAAAGGTCACTATATCCAAGGTATCGAAGAGCTGACCAATCTACGCACATTCTACCCAACCGGACAGTACGCTGAGCAAGCCTTGCTTGACATGATGTATGCACAATACGAAGGCGACAAGTATGAAATGGCGGCAGCAAGTGCTGAGCAGTTCATCCGCCTGTATCCGTCTAACCCACAAGTCAGCTACGCCTACTATGTGCGCGGCGTTGCCAATATGGAAGGTTCATCTGAAAGCCTAAAGCTATTTAAACTGAACCAAGCTGAGCGTGATACCGCGTATTTGCGTATTGCCTTTGCCAACTTCCAAGAGCTTATCAATAAATATCCAAACAGCCCGTATGCACCAGATGCCGCTCAACGTATGACGTTCATCTACAATCAGTTTGCTGAGAGCGAAATGAGCGCAGCCAACTGGTATATCGAGCGTGAAGCTTATGTAGCAGCGGTTAACCGTGCCAAATGGGTATTCCAGTACTACCCGCTGAGTGAGTCAACCCCAGATGCTCTTGCGGTACTAGCTTATAGCCATGAAAAACTGGGTCTAACCGATTTGGCCAATGAGTACAAAACGCTGTTGCAGATCAACTACCCAGAAATGCTAACTAGTAATGGTAGTGTGAAATTAAGCACCAAACGTGACCGTACTTGGCTCAACAAGATCACCTTTGGCAAGCTTGGTCGTTCGAACACGACTGACAAATCAGTCGCATCTGGCGAGTATAACGGCGCAACTAAGACACAAATGATTCGTAATGCGGCTCAGTTGAGATTAGCAGGGGCTAACACGACGCCTGCTAATACTCCAGTCGCTAATAATGCTGCTGCACGTAATGGTATTAGCGTAGGCTTAGGTCTACCTGAAGCGTCAGCTGAGCGCGTAACCAGTCAATCAAGCACTGGCTCAACTGCAAGAGAAGCCAACGTCGATCCCCTAAATACCAATCCGACACGTCGCACTACGCTAAATGACGACAGTGTGAGTGATATGGATAATAATTGATTACGTTAAGTCTCTTCTTAGCTTAGCCTAACTAACACAGTCTGTATTCATTGATAATAAGGTCAACATTATGTTGGCCTTATTTTTCTAGCAGTACCTTATTACCTCTGCCCCAACATAATCGACCTATGGTAAACTGTTTTTTGTATGAGCATTCCTAACCATATTCTTGAACAACTAAATAGCCAAGCTGACCTGATCAGCATCATTGGCAAACACACCACGCTTAAACGGGCTGGTAGTGAATATAAAGGCTGCTGCCCTTTTCATGGTGAAAAATCGCCTTCCTTTTATGTCAATCCACAAAAAAACATCTATCACTGCTTCGGCTGTAGCGTCGGTGGCAATGCCATCAGTTTTTTGCGTGATTATGAGAATTTGACATTCATTGAAGCGGTTAATGAACTAGCAAAGCAAACAGGCATTGAAGTACCGAAAGAAGAACAGCAAAACGTTAGTTATCAACGTCGCGCACCCAAACCTATTGCACCGCCGCCTGTGCACAATGTGCCTAGCCCAACTGTAGAACATAGCAAAGTAAGCCAAGACGGTACAAATCAAGACAACCATCAAAATAATCGTCAAGACATTTATCAAGACAGTCATCAAAACAATGTCGTCCAAAGTGACCAAAACTACATCGACCAGCCCATTTATGATGACAATCAGGGCTATGAGAATTTCCCGCCGTTAGAGGCGTATGATTCAGCGTCATATTCGATGGACTCCTATTCCTCAGAGCCGTATTCACCAAACCATTCAGCTGACAGTGGCTATCCGCCAGCATGGCTGACAGATACCGATACTAGCGCTGGTATGCAGGGCGCTCATGACATTGGCCAAAACGATGATAAAGATGGCAATCTATATGAGCTACTAGAGCAAATCCAACAATTCTATCAGCACAACCTAACCACGCATCCCCATGCCAAGCACTACTTTTTATCGCGCGGTATCACTGAAGACATCTTTGAGACCTTCGGTCTTGGCTATGCACCATTTGGTTGGCAGCATCTTGAGCATCAATTTCCACAGGATATTGAAGGTCTAAAAGCTTTAGGATTGGTACGTCAGTCAGAGTCTGGCCGCGACTACGATCTATTGCGCGACCGAGTCATCTTCCCAATCCGTGATAACCAAGGCCGCACTATTGGTTTTGGCGGTCGGGCGCTCGATGACGAAGTAAAGCCTAAATATATCAACTCCTCAGACTCGCCCGTCTTTCATAAGCAGCATGTACTATACGGCTATTATGAATCACGTCAGCAGCGCGCAGACAGCTGGCTGGTGGTCGAAGGCTATATGGATGTGATCGCCCTTTATCAAGCGGGTATCTATGGGGCAATTGCCTCGATGGGTACAGCGATTAATGAAAGCCAAATATCGCGTCTACTGACACTCAACCCAACGCTTACTTTGAGCTTTGATGGAGATAGCGCAGGACAAAAAGCCGCTTGGCGTACACTTGAAGTTGCACTGCCTGTACTAGCCGATGATAAAGAACTGCGGTTTTTAACCCTGCCTAACAATCATGATCCTGATACTTTTATTAAGAGTCAGGGCAGCGATGCCATGCGTGAGCAAATCGCTAATGCCATGCCGCTATCACAGTATATTTTTGCGTATTTGAGTGAACGTTATGACATGAGTCTGGCTGAAGGCAAAGCCAAGCTTATGTCCCAAGTACGATCATTGACGACCGCCTTGCCCAAAGGCAGTAGCTTTCGCTATTTGCTCAACAATGACGTTTATCAAAAGCTTGGCGGTAAACGCAGTCAGAATGTCGAGGCTAAAGATGCGCTGCTGGATTTTGATGGTGATATGACCATCAGTCAGCAATTGCAGCTTTGCTTTTTGTTTCAGCCGCGCGCGTTAATCGACGACCCTATTGAGTCGATTTGGCAACAGTCAGGGATTAATGGTTTACACCTACCTGCTCATATCAAACAAAAAGCATCACCTGATACCCTGCGTCCGCTTGCGTGGGAAGACTTGCAAGATGCTGCCCTGCTAGACATCGTAAGCACTATTAAGCGCTGTCTTAATTACCTACCAAAAGACGTCAATGCAGCGGCGCATTTTATTTTATCAAACGTAAAACCTGCGACTCAAGATATGCTCAGCCGTAATTGGGGCGGCTTCTATAAAGCGCTAACCGCACGTAATATTTTGGGGCTTGATGGCCTAATCGAAGAGCTAGTCAGTCAGCTGCTTGAGCGCAACATGAAGAAAAAAATACAAGAGCTGATACAGAACCCAGATCATATTAAGCTTGCGATCGTCCGTAAACAAACCCAATTATTGAATGATTGGCTACGCGCACAGCAGGCAGAGCAATCGGCACAGATGGTCACTGTGCAGTCTTAATGTTTAATTTCAAATGTTGACCCTTTAAAAGTCTAGCAGCTGCCCCCACTACTAATGATTATGCCCAGTAGCATGAGTCGCTCCTAAATCATTTAGCTGATGGCAAATAATCAGTAAAAAATGGTCGGTAGCTATCACTAGCTCGTGCTTGACGACTGTGGTCTGTGTTAAACTGTGTCGCTGTATATTGACAGCACTGCTTGGTGAATGATTGTGAGCATGCATCGTTAAGCACAAATTTTAGGTATTATTTTTACGTATCAGCTTTTAGATACTATTTTTGAGTATTAAATTTTAAGTACTATATTTTTTTGGGTACTGTATTGAAGTCTTTTTAGCTTTTCTAATTTTTAGCTGTTTATCAGCATTGTTATTGTAGTGTTTTGAGCCTTTATTCATATCAACTCATTTTTGATATTATTGACAACCTCTACGCCATATTTTGATCAATCGATTGATAAGATCAACGCAAAGAGCGAGCGATAGCGTGTCACAATATAAAAATGTCCGATGCAAGTAAGCGAGTATTTATGAACGATAAGTCAGTTTCTAAGTCCACATCTCAACTGGCCACCTTAATCCAAATGGGCAAAGAGCAAGGGTATCTTACCTACGCTGAGGTGAATGACCAGCTGCCCGACTCTATTACCGAAAGCGATCAGATCGAAGACATTGTGCAAATGCTGACCGATGTCGGTATCAAAATCTTTGAATCAGCTCCTGATGCCGATGACATCTTGATGAACGATGATTCAAGTGATGATGATATGGCAGCAGATGAGGCAGCGGCAGTACTCGCCTCTGTTGAAACTGAGCCTGGTCGTACCACTGACCCTGTACGTATGTATATGCGTGAAATGGGTACGGTTGACCTACTGACTCGCGAAGGCGAAATTGCCATTGCTAAGCGTATCGAAGAAGGTATTCGTGATGTACAGCATGCCATGTCTTACTGGCCTGGTACCGTACAGTTTGTCCTTGACGAGTATCAAAAAGTCCAAGACGGCGAAAAAAAGCTATCTGACGTCATCACTGGTTTCTTAGACCCTGAGACCGAAGAAGACAAAATCGCAGCTCAAGAAGCAAAGGAAGCGGCGAAAGAAGAGCGTGAGCGCATTAAAGAAGAAAAAGAAAACCCACCAGTTATCAAAGCTAAGGTCAATGCGAAAGCAGCCGCGCTTGATAATGACGACGAAGATGAAGATGACGTTGAAGACGAAGCTGAAGAAGAAACCAGCGGTCTTGATCCAGAAGAAGTTCGTTTACGCCTAGAAGAGATCGAGCATCTATTTATTAAAGCCAAGCAAGCATTGCTTGATTATGGCCGTGGTAGCGTACAGGCTGATACCGCGTATGCCCTACTTGCTGAACGCTTTATGATGCTAAAGCTAAACAATCGCTTGTCAGACCAAGTCATGGCCATCATGCATGATGTCTATGACGACGTGCGTAAGCAAGAGCGTCAAATCATGCGTTTGGTAATTCGCCGTGGTCGTATGCCGCGTGAAGAGTTCCGTAAGACCTTCCCTAGCAATGAAACCAATGTTGATTGGTTGATTGAGCGTATCAAAGGTAAGCCTGCATTTGCTGGTACGCTAGAAAAAGTTACTGATGACGTTATTTTACTACAACGTCGTATCCGTGATTATGAGCAGCAGCTCGACATGAAAATCCACGACATGAAAGATGTGGCACGTCGCATGGCTGTCGGTGAAGCAAAAGCTCGCCGCGCGAAAAAAGAAATGGTTGAAGCTAACCTACGCCTGGTTATCTCTATCGCCAAAAAATATACCAACCGTGGCCTACAGTTCTTGGATCTTATCCAAGAAGGTAATATCGGTCTGATGAAAGCCGTTGATAAGTTCGAATATCGCCGTGGTTATAAGTTCTCGACCTATGCTACTTGGTGGATTCGTCAGGCGATTACTCGTTCTATCGCTGACCAAGCGCGCACCATTCGTATCCCTGTGCATATGATTGAGACGATTAACAAGATCAACCGTGTCTCACGTCAGTTGCTACAGGAAATGGGTCGCGAGCCAACACCTGAGGAATTAGGCGAACGCTTAGAGATGGACGAAGTTAAAGTCCGTAAAGTGCTGAAAATTGCCAAAGAGCCTATCTCTATGGAAACCCCTATCGGTGATGATGAAGATTCGCACCTAGGTGATTTTATCGAAGATGGTACGATCTCAAGCCCTGTTGATGATGCGACTGCTGCTGGTCTGCAAGAAGCGACGCGTGATGTACTGGGGAACCTCACTGAGCGTGAAGCACGTGTCCTAAAAATGCGTTTCGGTATCGATATGCCAACGGATCATACTTTGGAAGAAGTCGGTAAGCAGTTTGATGTAACGCGTGAGCGTATTCGTCAGATCGAGGCAAAAGCATTACGTAAATTGCGTCATCCATCACGTTCTGAGCACTTGCGCTCTTTCCTTGAAAATGATTAGATTCTCAGAGAAATACTGAGCCTAGTTAATAGGTTTCAGATAGTTGCTAAAAATAAAAAAGCTGAGTATATCTCAGCTTTTTTTGTGCCTGTTTTTTAATTCTAGAAATTATTAATCATAGTGTTTGTTAATTACAATTTTTTTAATTGCAAAGCTGTTTAATTACAAAGCTTCTTAATTACAAAGTCTCCTACTCATAAAACCCTTCAATCTAAGAGCTCCTCGTTCAATATATCCCTATTTTCCTAACCCTCTACTGTCTTCTCTTATTCAAAATTATCAAATTATAGATAGACACACTCTTTCAAAAACCACTTTATAGTTGACACTATCAACCTTATTCTATATAGTTGCTTCTATCAACTATATCAAAGAGTTTTTATGTCTAATAATTCATTGAGCGAAACACTACATCAATTGATGCATACCTATACCAATCTATTGCTAGAAGGCATTCGCCAGCAAGGGGTAGAGTTGTCAGTAACCAATATCAGAACCTTAAAAGGTGTGTGTTATAACCCCAATAGCACTGCGCTATCTATCTCTAAACATATGCAGCGAGACAAAGCGCAAATCACTCGTGCCTTAAATGACCTTTTGGCGGCTGAGCTAATCTTGAAGACAGATAACCCGCTTGATGGTCGCAGCCAATTACTACAGCTGACATCTAAAGGCGAAGATGTTATGACAAAGCTTGATGCAGCAGAAGAATGGACAAGACAGCAATTAACAAAAGATTTAAGCCTCGTAGAGCTTGCGTTATTTTTCCGTGTCAGTCGCACCATGATAGACAACGTTAGCACCAGCAAGACTACCGATAAATAAGTAAGGACAGATCCGTATGAATAACACAATAAATCAAAAACCAGTACGCGAAATCATGACCGTTGCTCACAAGCAAATGATTACTCCGCACTACATCCGTATATACCTCACAGGCCAAGCAGATACTATTGCCAATATCGCGACCATGACAGTTGGCGCAAACAATAAAGTGCTTATTCCCATCGATAAAGCTCAGCCAATTGACCTAAATGACAATACTACATTCGTTGTTCGCACTTATACTCATCGCGGCGCCGATGTAGCAAAACAACAGATCTGGATTGATTTTGTCGCTCATGGTGATGAGGCACCCGCTTCAGGCTGGGCCACTCATGCTGAGGTTGGCGACGAGCTCGGTATCTTAATGAAGCCTAAAACCAAAGCGCTTTGTCCTGATGCAGATAATTTTCTACTGATTGGCGATGCCACAGCGATACCAGTGCTCGGCTCAATACTAGAAACCTTGCCTGCCAGCGCGACTGGTCAATGCATCATCGAAGTACACGGTGTAGAAGATGAGCAAGAGTTGTCGACAGCAGCCAATATCACCATGACATGGTTACACAACCCAGATCCAACGCAAGGTAGCCAATTAATCGACATAGTGAAATCTCTCGATTTGCCAACTGCAGAACAGAGCCGTTTTGCTTATATCGCTAGCGAATTCTCATCTATCAAAGCCCTTCGTCATTATCTAAAGGTCGAGCAACAGTGGTCTAAAGATGAGCTATATGCCTTTTCTTACTGGAAAGCAGGTGTTGCAGAAGACCAATCTGTAAGCGATCGACAGGCAGAAAAAAACACTGACTAATTAAACGCTCTTTATGAGAGGAAAATAACGATGCCGGCAAATACCGAGACCCTGCTCATTGGTGGCAATAAAAATAGTGGCGCTAAGAGTGATGGCACTAAAAAAACACCGTTGCTCTACAAAGTGTTATTAATCCTTGTCTTAATGACTATCATAGGTGGTCTCTTAACAGGTGTGATGACCTATATGAATGTCGGATATTCCGATACATTTTTTATAGACTGGTCTAGAGCGCTACTAGCGGCGTATGCGATCATGCCGATTGGTTTCTTACTGATGGGTCTGGTCACAAAATTTATTAATCATAAGCTACCTAATACCAAAGCGTACAAGCGCAATCTCATTACAGGTGTGTTGATGGCTTGTATAATGGAGTCTATGTTGGCCTTTAGTACTGCCTCAAAGACGATTGGTTTTGCTAATCAAACGGCATTTTTAAATGGCTGGTTAGAAGGGTTTCTAGTTGCATTACCAGTAGGATTGACGTTAATGGTCATCGTTTCTATGACTATTAAACCAAAAATTGAGGCATTTCTAAAAAGCTAAGATATCACAACTATGCTTATTAGGTTTTTCGGTACTCTACCGCGATGCTAACCAGATTAATGAAAAAGCTTAATAAAATTGAAAAACATAAAGCATTAAGGGCGTGTTGAATATTCAATACGCCCTTGTCATGTCAGAAGCTTTCTAATACTATTTTACTGCTTATTATGTCAAAACTTACGTGTATTTAATAAGTCAGTCGTAACAACGTTTAGTGTTAAGTTCGATTTGAAACAGTCTTTTTTTGTCCATCATATATTGTTACTATTCGACAATATTCCGATGACTAGACAGTACAACTGTCATAATTAATCTAGTTTTGGCTGTATACTCTACTGTTATAGAAACGTATAGTCATAATATAAACGCTAGTTATAAGCAGTATCCTACTAGTAGCCGTTTATTTGTATATGGTTGGCACATTGGCGGTAAATAGAATCTACACCGCTTTGGTGTCTAGACCCATATTGAGTAAGCTAAAAATCTAATGTTCCACTCTGACAGTTGTTGATTATTAACTAGGTATCGATATCACATATTTTATGAATACAGAAAACATAATATCTGCACTTAACAACCCCATGCGTCGCCAAATCATAAAGTGGTTGAAGGACAGGTCGAACTTTCCAGCGTCATTACCAGAGCATGCTAATCTGGATGGGGTATGCGTTAGCTACATCCAAGAAAAAGCTGGATTGTCGCAATCAACCATTTCAAACTATATGGGTGTGTTAAAAAAAGCAGGATTGGTTACGTCCGAACGCCATGGACAATGGACGTTTTATCAGCGTCATGAAGCTAATATCGAAGCATTTCTCAATGAAGTTGAAAAAGAGCTGTTGAAGCTTTAAAAAATTCTCATAATCTATAGAGCTATTTTCCTTTGTTACAAAACATCTAGATATTTCAATATAACGATTAACTATCTCCATACCGCATTATCCAAACCAGTTACTTCTTCCCTTCTAGCTATCCCTTCTCTTCTGCCGACATATTACCTTCTAAAATATTTATTCATAAAAGAATATAGTCTTCTAGTCAGTCGCCAGAACAGATGCCTAAATACTCATTACATTTCTGTCGTCCTTAATAAGCCAATAATGAATAGTAAATTCTCTCAATAAATAGCATGTATTCTTGGTTTTAATTCGCATAAAAAAAGCCGAGATACATTCAGCTTTTTTATATTTGTGAATATAATACTACTAATACGTAGCTAATTTAATGCGCGCCTAAGCTTTGCTCAGCATCTGGCTTATCATGCACACCGAAATTGTCTATCATCGCTTGGCTCGCCTCGTTCAAACCGATGAGCTCTACCTCAGTGCCTTCGCGGCGAAATTTAATAATCACTTTATCTATGGCAGCGACTGCTGTCACATCCCAAAAATGCGCGCGCGACACGTCAATGACCACGTTAGAGACAGATTCTTTAATATCGAAGGAGTCAGTCATACGCTCTGCTGATGAGAAAAATACTTGTCCGTCAACTTGATAATAACGCGTTTGCGCTGCTTCATCCATGTGGCTATGCACACTCATATAGCGCTCTATTTTATTGGCAAAGAACAATGCTGACAGCAATACACCAATCAATACGCCATAGGCCAAATTATGCGTTGCGACCACCACAGCGACGGTCGTAATCATGACCACATTACTTTGCAGCGGCTTGGTTTTTAGCTCCTTAAACGAACCCCAGTTAAAAGTACCGATAGACACCATAATCATCACAGCGACCAATGCGGCCATTGGAATAATCTTTAGCCAATCGCTTAAGAACACTACCATCAATAATAAAAATACGCCTGCTACTAAGGTAGAAAGACGCGTATAACCGCCTGATTTGACGTTGATGATAGACTGCCCAATCATCGCACAGCCTGCCATACCGCCAAAAAAGCTACTAACAACATTGGCAATACCTTGACCTTTGCACTCTTGCGTACGGTCGCCTTTGGTGTCGGTTAAATCATCTACGATCGTCATGGTCATCATAGACTCAAGTAAGCCCACTATCGCCAAACTGATAGAATACGGAAAAATAATAATCAACGTATCTAAGTTCAACGGGATATCAGGTATCAAAAACATCGGCAGGGTGTCAGGCAGCTGTCCCATATCATTGATGGTTCGAGCCTCTGCACCTAATAGGATGGCTATAGCCGTCACCAGTACGATACTGACCAATGGCGATGGAATCACTTTACCGATCTTTGGAATATATGGATAGCCATAGATAATAACTAGACCTAGCGCCACAAGACCGTATACATGTACTAAATTTGAACCTGCCTGCGGCATCAGCTCAGGAACCTGCGACATAAAAATCAAAATAGCCAAGGCATTGATAAAGCCGAGCACTACGGATTGCGATACATATTTCATCAGATTCCCTAGCTTTAAGAAGCCAAAGATAATCTGTATAACACCTGTCAGCACACTGGCTGCTAACAAATACTGCAATCCATAATCCTTGACCAGCGTCACCATTAGTAGCGCCATCGCACCAGTCGCCGCCGAAATCATCGCTGGACGACCGCCGACAAACGAAATCACTACCGCGATACAAAATGAGGCATAAAGCCCTACTTGGGGATCGACACCAGCAATGATAGAAAACGCAATCGCTTCAGGGATAAGCGCCAAAGCGACGACCATGCCAGCCAAGACATCGCCGCGCGCATTGGATAGCCAATGCTCTTTAATTGTATTTAACATATTTAACTCAGTTTTGGAGAACTGCTTTAGTCTGTCAATAAACGAAGTATCTAATCACTATTTAGAAAACATCTATTTGGAAAGTATCTAAAAAGTAGTTAAAAATCAGCTCACATGAAAAGTTTGACGCATCTCGATCTAGGTACATCTTTATCTAGATACTTTGCCCATTGCCTATCAAATGACAAATATAAAAATGTGAACGTTCATAGTTAGCGAGTGATCGTCATAACGTACTTTTAGTGGGGTAATCTTTACGATCCATTAGATATATCGAATAGTGATACAAACGTTAAAGCAGTGCATGCGCACAAGAAAAAGCGTCAGACGCTTTATGAGAGTAATTGCTATAGGAAGCAATCACTACTGAGGAGGGGTACAACTAGGGTGGCGTATTCATCTCTGTGGTGACAGCTTTTATAGAGTTAAGAAGTGATATTTGGCGTCATTTTAATATACATAAAGTAGATTAATAAAAACATCGCCCTTTTCGCCGAGGATTTAACTTTTTAGCTATCCCAATTACCGAGCTTAAGTGACCACCCTACTTCTTAGTTTGAATAAATTTATAGTCTTTTGGGCTTTACAGATCTTGATTCTGTATTAGAATTACACGAGACATTTAATAGTGTCTACATGTACCCCATCGCTAGGAAACTGACATGATTGTCCGGCAAACACCCAATGCCCTTAAGATATTTTTCACTCTACGTGGATCAATCATTCCAAAAATTTATCCGCAAATTTTGCTGATTACTATTCTTAGTACGCTCATCACGATTATTCAGCACTGGATGCCTGACTCGTTTCCTTATTATGGTATGGCAACGTTTACCTTGCTCGGGATTGCCTTATCGTTGTTTCTTGGGTTTCGAAACAATGCCAGTTATCAGCGTTGGTGGGAAGCGCGCGGACTGTGGGGTCAGCTGGTATATGACTCTCGTAGCTTAACGCGCCAAGTGCTATCTTTTATAGATGATGACGATGCGAATGCCATAGATGATGGCGAGGATGACAATGCGACTGCACACGATACTCAGCGAACGATGGTATATCTGACCATTTCTTTTGCCCATGCTGTGCGCCACCGATTGCGTGGTACGCCACCTTGGGCGGATATCGAGCCTCTTGTTGCAGCGATACACCATGACCGTATGCGCCAAGCGAAAAACGTACCTGATTATATAATGCGCCTAATGGGTAAACAGCTTGGCGATATTCGGCGTCAAGGACTGGTATCGGAACAAGTCATACAAAATATGGATGAACGCCTGACCTCCATGACAATTGTACTGGCAGCGTGCGAGCGCATTCATAACACACCACTGCCCTTTGCTTACATGCTGCTGGTACATCGCACGACCTATTTATATTGCATTATGTTGCCCTTCGGTTTGGTGGCATCACTCGGTTGGGCAACCCCGTTGGTTTGTGCGGTGATTGCTTATACCTTTTTTGGTTTGGACGCGCTTAGTGAAGAGTTAGAAGAACCTTTTGGCTTGGCGGCTAATCAGTTACCTTTGACTGCCTTATCACGCACCATCGAGATTAATCTAAGAGAAGCATTGGGAGAGACGGATATTCCGCCTGATATCACTCCTATCAATGGTTATTTGCAATAGCTTCTATTAACAGTTTTAATAAAAGCCACTTAGCTTACTTCAAGATGGAACGGACTAAATACAGACTTTACTTGAATAATCGTCCATAGACCACTATAAACAGTGCATATATTCTCTGCCTAATATAGCCATTCCACTATAAAAGTATGACAGCGTTAACCTCGCTTGAAGTATCACATGTACATCTACACTCGGTTGCCTTGTACTACTTTTAAATTGAATCGACTATAGCTTGACCGATTTAAATGCCACTTACGACCATACTGAGCCTGTCTCAGTTTCTGGCGTTATGCTTTTGGCATGATTTGAGCAGATGTCTAACTAACTAAATGTCTATAGCAAGCAGCGATTTTCGAATGACTTAATGTTAGTTACTTATTTACCGCTAATGACTGATTAACTTTTTTCTATTTACCTATATAAGCGAGGCTCATATCATGAGTGATGATTCAAAAGATAACAACAACAACAGCAACGACAACAATGCAAATAACCCAACCAGCAATCAGCCATCAGTTAAAGTCACTGACCTGACGCCAAATAAAGGCGCATTGGTAGGCAAAAAGACTGATATTCAAAACCCAGAGCTTTGGGAGTTCCCGATGAACTACCCATTAAGCATCATCGGTCATGAAGGCGAGCGTGAGAGTTTGCTTAATGAAGTAAAGCTAATTTTGGGTAGCCAGTTCCCTGATTTTGATTTGGCGTCTATCGAAGTTAAGCCGTCTAAAACGGGTCGTTTTCACTCAGCACGGGTTAATTTGTACCTAACGGCTGCTGAGCAAGTGAATGCGCTTTATGCCTCACTCGATAATGCAAAAACGGTTCGTATTGTTTTATAAGTCGCATAAAAAACTTTAACGCCTTTTTGTTCCAAATCGTCACTCGCTAGTAATAAGATATGGGTGGCGATTTTTTGTGGTTTGATGTACAATCTGCGCCCGCATTATTGCCGCCATGACTCCCATTATCAGTCGACAATAACCGAGAGAATGAAAAGTAAATCTCACGATATTTTTACAAAAATTTTATTATTGACCGCATTTGCGTCTAACCCTTATCCCATCGTCCTTTGCCAAAATTTGGACTGCCTACAACCTTGTAGCAACATAGTTTTATTCTAAAATCAATATAGTATTTTCAAAATTTTCCCGCTATATTGTGCCTACCAATTAACAAAAACGCTATATGTAGTACTCAGTGATTTTAACCGTCACTACGAGTAGTGGTAGCTTTTTGCCCAAAAAAACAGCTAGCACAACCCCGCATAATAGCGTTATAAAGAATGTCTGCCGCTGCTTTGGCGCGCAGCATCACAATAAGCAATCAAAATAGAGGCCAGCATGACACATATTGACAAAATCCAAGTAACCAAACGTGATGGACGTTTAGAGCCTATTGATTTAGACAAAATTCACAAGGTAATCGCGTGGGCGGCTGATGGTTTAGAAAATGTGTCAGTATCGCAAGTTGAGCTAAAATCGCACATCCAGTTTTATGAAGGTATCAAAACTCGTGACATTCACGAAACCATCATCAAGTCTGCCGCCGACCTAATCTCTGAAACCACGCCTGACTATCAATATCTGGCTGCGCGTTTGGCTATCTTCCACTTACGTAAGATTGCTTATAACAAATTCACCCCGCCGCATCTGTATGACCATGTCAAAACTTTGACTGACGCTGGTAAATACGATCAGCACATCCTAGCTGACTACAGCCGTGCTGAATTTTATGAGTTAGAAGAGTATCTGGATCACTGGCGCGATATGAACCTTGCTTATGCTGCTGTTGAGCAAATGGCTGGTAAGTACTTGGTACAAGATCGTGTGAGCAAAACTGTTTATGAGAGCCCGCAGTTCTTATACATGCTCGTCGGTATGTGTCTGTTTAGCCAATACGACAAGTCAGATCGTCTTGATTTCGTCAAACGTTTCTATGATGCGACCTCAGAATTCAAAATCTCACTACCAACGCCAATCATGTCAGGTGTACGTACGCCATCGCGCCAGTTTAGCTCGTGCGTATTGATCGAATGTGGTGATAGCCTAGACTCTATCAACGCAACCACTAGCGCCATCGTACGCTATGTATCACAGCGTGCTGGTATCGGCATCAACGCAGGTCGCATTCGTGCCCTTGGTAGCCCTATCCGTGGCGGCGAAGCGCAGCATACTGGCTGTATCCCATTCTACAAACTGTTCCAAACGGCAGTTAAATGCTGCTCACAAGGCGGCGTACGTGGTGGTGCTGCGACGTTGTTCTACCCACTATGGCATTTAGAAGTTGAGTCATTACTGGTACTCAAAAACAACCGTGGCGTCGAAGACAACCGTGTCCGTCATATGGACTACGGCGTACAGTTAAACAAGACAATGTACACGCGCTTGATCAAAGGCCAAGACATCTCGCTATTCTCACCAGGCGATACGCCAGGCCTGTATGATGCATTCTTTGAAGATCAAGACAAATTCGAAGAGCTATATACCAAGTACGAAAATGATCCTAACGTTCGTAGCCGTCAAATCCCAGCTGCTGATTTGTTCAGCCTAATGATGCAAGAGCGTGCCAGTACGGGTCGTATCTATATCCAAAACGTCGATCATTGCAACACGCATAGCCCGTTTGACGCGACGGTTGCCCCGATTCGCCAGTCAAACCTATGTATGGAAATCGCGCTACCGACCAAGCCACTGGATAACATCAATGACGAAGAAGGCGAAATCGCTCTTTGTACGCTATCAGCGGTCAACTTGGGTAAAGTCGAAAACGTCAGCGATATCGAAGAGCCAGCCGAGCTAATCGTCCGTGCGCTTGATGCCCTGCTCGATTATCAAGACTATCCTGTTAAAGCCGCTCAAAACGGCAGCATGCGTCGTCGTACACTAGGTGTGGGCGTGATTAACTATGCTTATTACCTTGCCAAGAATGGCGTACGCTATTCAGACGACAGCGCGCTTGGTCTAACCCATCAGACGTTTGAAGCATTGCAATTCTATCTCCTAAAAGCGTCAAACAAATTAGCCAAAGAGCAAGGCGCGTGCCCTGCGTTCAATGAGACCACTTACTCACAAGGTATCTTGCCGATTGATACGTACAAAGCCGACTTGGACAAAATCTGCCAAGAGCCGCTACATCTCGATTGGGAAACGCTACGTAGGGATATCACTGAGCACGGTCTACGCAACTCTACTCTAACCGCCTTGATGCCGTCTGAGACCTCTAGTCAGATCGCCAACGCGACCAACGGTATCGAGCCACCACGTGGTCTGGTCTCTATCAAAGCGTCAAAAGACGGCATCCTAAAGCAAGTCGTGCCTGAGATTGATAAGCTAAAAGATCAGTACGAGCTACTATGGCAAATGCCAAACAATGACGGTTACCTAAAGCTGGTCGCTATCATGCAGAAGTTCGTCGATCAAAGTATCTCTGCCAACACCAACTACGATCCAGTTCGTTATGCTGGTGGCCGTGTACCAATGAAGATATTGCTAAAAGACTTGCTAAACGCTTATAAAATGGGTGTGAAGACGTTGTACTACCATAACACTCGTGATGGTGCGAACGATGCCCAAGCGGATATGGAAGATGATTGTGCTGGCGGTGCATGTAAGATCTAGGTTATTGATTGATGGCGGGTTTGGCTTATTTAGTTGAGTCCGCTGTTTATTCTTATCTATAAGGTACTGGAATCATATGAATGCATATACCGAGTATCAGATAAAAAACTTCTATGAGAAATATAAGGATCAAACTTTCGATCAAGACGATATAGCGCTTTTTATTACTGCAAGTCGAGATGATACTGATCATGGAAGTATTTTTAAAGAATTAGGAGACTTTATAGCGCATCCTAATCTTAAAGATCGTGGAATGGTAATTAAGAATCTCAAACCTGTTATCAAGTATTTTGAAGAAAACACTGATGATATGTTGGATGGCAAACGGCCAACAATAGAATTACCGTTTTCGATAGGCTTTAATAATGAAATCTTAGATGAATTGTATTCGGTTTTTGGAATGGTGGGAATTTATCCATCCTCTAGAAATATACATAGCCCATCTTTCAGAGAATTTATGTTTTGTTTAATTTTTCTTCTAGGTAACTTCAAGCTAGAACTAAATAAAAAAACTTGTCCATTGGTAGTCACATTTTCTGGAGCTTTAAGTTTAACTGTTTTATATCCTAGCAATAAGTATCCAAAGTATTTAGCAGAGTTTACTTTAGCTTTTCTAGGAAATGTCTATACAGGAGGACTACCTAGCTTTTATAAGAAAAAGTTGGATGAACATATTGTGAGAAGACTATTTGATGGAAGTCTCGCTGCTATACCCTACGAATTTGATAAAGATTGCTATCTAACTGGTGAAAAACCATTTCCTAAAGGTGTGGGCTTACCATTGGGGGAAAAGCTGAAATCATAGGTGCAGGGTGCATCCAGCGCACCGATGATATGGAAATTTAGCACGTAGGTTGGGTTGACGAAGGAAACTCAACGGTTTGAGTTTTTGTTGGGTCTCGTGCCTCGACACCAACCTACTCAAAAGCATGGAAAGCGGATATTTTGTAGGGTGCGCCCAATCAGAAGAGTCGTTAAGAAAAAAGAAAGACGCCCTAGCAAGGCTTTTTAGCCCTGAGCGAGGAAATAACGAAGCACTGCTTCGTCCGAGCGCAAGAGAATTTGCATTTTCGCAAATTCTGTAGCAACTATCCTGCTGACGACGATGACTAGGCGGATACAAGAGGTAGGCGGGATTGGCTACTGTTATCATTAAAACATACAGATAGAACTAAAACGACGGAGGTCATGTGCAATATACCGCAATCATCAAAGACGGTGGTTTGTTTATCCCAAACGTATTTTCAGACCTAAACGATGGTGGCTCGCATATCGTACAAGTCGAGGTTGATATTGCAGAGGTGCGTCAGCAGTTAGGTGTGGATGAAGCACCAAAGACAACGGTCGCCAAAAAAAGTGTGACAAAAGCAGCCAAAAAACCAGCGTCAAGAACCACCAAAAAAGACACAAAAAGACTATCGGACGATGCAGATGTAAGTACCCTACGCAAAAGCGCGCTCGATGAATTAGAAGCACTAGATGATAGTGAGCTGAGCGAAATATTCAAAGCCTATATGAACGATGGGCAAGAGTCGTCACAGATATCACTAGAGAACCTCTAAGCTAAAACGCTATAATCCAAAAAAGTGTCATAACATCAAATCAAAACCAGTCAAACCCCTATAAATTAATAACCGTATCAATTATAAAGGCAGTCTCATGACTTACTCGATTTTTTCTCAAACGCCAAACAATGCGCTAAAAGAGCCGATGTTCTTTGGTCAGCCCGTCAACGTGGCGCGCTATGACCAACAAAAGCACCCTATCTTTGAGCAATTGATTGAAAAGCAGCTGTCGTTCTTTTGGCGTCCAGAAGAAGTCGATGTATCACGCGACCGTATCGACTTTAGCAATCTGTCCTCGCATGAGCAGCATATATTTTTGAGCAACCTCAAGTATCAGACCCTACTCGACTCGATCCAAGGTCGTAGTCCAAACGTGGTGCTATTGCCACTGGTGTCTATTCCTGAGCTTGAGACGTGGATTGAGACATGGTCGTTCTCTGAGACCATTCACTCACGCAGCTATACGCATATCATCCGCAATATCGTCAATGACCCAAATATTATCTTTGATGACATTATGCAAAACGAGCACATCTTAGGCCGTGCCTCTGATATCGCTCAGTACTATGATGAGCTGTACCGCAACTCACAGCTATATAGCCTGTACGGTCCAGGTACGCACAACATCAATGGCGAGCAAGTAACGGTTGATTTAAAATCACTGAAAAAGCAAATGTACCTATGCATCATGGCGGTCAACGTTTTAGAAGCTATTCGTTTCTATGTATCGTTTGCTTGCTCGTTTGCCTTTGCTGAGCGCAAATTGATGGAAGGTAATGCCAAAATCATCAAGCTAATCGCTCGTGATGAAGCGCTGCATTTGACGGGCACGCAGCACATGCTGAACCTCATGCGCAACGGTCGTGACGATCCTGAGATGGTTGAGATTGCCGCAGAGTGCTATGAAGAAAGTATCGAAATCTTCCGTAAGGCGGCTGAGCAAGAAAAAGAATGGGCAGGCTATCTGTTCAAAGATGGCTCGATGATTGGTCTAAACAAAGACATTCTGTGCCAATATATCGAATACATCACTAACTTACGTATGGAAACTGTTGGCTTGCCAGCAGCGTTCCCGAACTCAAAGTCAAACCCAATCCCGTGGATTAATACGTGGTTGTCGTCTGACAATGTGCAAGTAGCACCGCAAGAGACTGAGATTAGCTCGTACTTGGTTGGTCAGATTGACTCTGACTTATCAGACAGTGATTTTGATGACTTTGAATTATAAGAGCTTTGAGCTGTAAAAGTCTGAATTACAAAAGCTTAGAATTATAAAGGCTTGAGCGGTAGAGATTTGAAGCTATAAAATTTCTACCGCTGTAATCGTCTTATGGGTTAATAGTAGGGATAGCAATAGCACAGACATATCCCAATAGGATTCACGATGACTTGGGTAATGACCAGTAAAAAGCAGTTCTATCTACACGATGACGAGAGTCTGCTAGATGGACTGCTACGCACCGGACACGATGTAAACTATCAATGCCGCGAAGGCTACTGTGGTAGTTGCCGAGTCAAACGTATTGCCAGCTCGCATACGGTCGATTATCCGTTTGACCCACTGGCAATGATTGAAGAAGATGAAATCCTGCCCTGCTGTTGCCGTGTGCAAGGTGTCATTTATATCAATCATGATCCTATTGAAAAGTTATAGCAGGGTTATAAGCAAGAAGGGTTATCAGTAAACAAAGCTAGTCTTTGAGTTCAGAAAGACCAGCTCCAACAAAAAGCGCGCTCCTTATCTAAAGGAGCGCGCTTTTTTGTGCTATCAGCTAAATAAAAGTGCTGACTCATATATACATTATGAGCCAACACATAGTGGTGGTAAGAACAACTACAACTTACTGCGACGCAGCATCTTGTTCAAACAGTTTCATCAGCTCTTCGCGCATACGATCACGCTCTGCTTTTGACATCATTGGCGTTTCTTCATCACCTTGAATGTTTGGCTGCTCCATTCCGCCCATACTGTCATTTTGTAGTACGACAGGACGCTCAAGTGGCTCTTGCGCTGGACGCTCTTCTAGTGTGATTTTTACTTGGGCATTTTTACCTTGACGTAATATCTGCGCATCCAGTTCAGTATTTGGTGGCTTACGAGCAACATACTGAATCAAGGTATTGGCATCTGTCATCTCGACATCGTCGATGGTTAAGACGATGTCACCGACACGTAGACCGCTTTTTGCCGCTGGACTGTTATCAATGACGTTTAGTACTTCTACGCCTGTTGATGTCTCTAGCTGCGTTGGGTCACGTAGCTGTGACTGAATCTCGATACCTAACCAACCACGACTGACACGGCCATCTTTAATCAAGGCATTCATTACTTGCTCAACCAGTGCCGTCGGAATCGCAAAGCCAATGCCCATCGAGCCACCAGAGCGCGAGAATATAACGGTGTTGATACCGACTAGCTCACCATGAGCATCGACCAGTGCGCCGCCTGAATTACCAGGATTAATCGCCGCATCAGTCTGGATAAAGTCTTCAAATTTATTAACACCCAGTCCAGTACGTCCAGTCGCTGAGATAATCCCCTGCGTCACTGTCTGACCCACACCAAATGGATTACCAATCGCTAGCGCCAAATCCCCCACACGAATTGGATCTTCGCGGAAGCCGAGTGGTGTCAGCCCTGTCATATCAACCTTAATCACAGCTAGATCACTATCAGGATCTGTACCGATGATTCTGGCACGGCTCTTACGACCATCATTGAACGCGACTGTGATCTCATCGGCCTTTTCGATTACGTGGGCATTGGTCACGATATAGCCATCTTCTGATACGATCACACCAGAGCCTAAATTGGTATTGCCCTGCTCTTGTGATGGGCCACCATGATACTCAAAAAACCGGCGCAGTACGGGATCATCCATATAAGGATGCTCGGTCATCGTTTGCGTCGTATAGATATTGACTACAGACTGCGACGCACGCGCCACTGCATTATGATAAGAAGAGATAGGCGCTGGCGTGTCCGACACTGGCTCTGCTGCTTGCTGCTCCGCAGGCGGGGTTCTTGGCGGCTCCCATGTGGCCTCTGACGTCGACTTCATACTCGTGAACAACCAGATAAACGCTGCCAACACTAGCAGCAATAAGACCCAAGGTAACCATTTTAATAAAGACGCCTTGTTGTTGGTGTTCCGGGATGACGACATATAAAACCTCTATAAATTTATTGCAAACAGACAGTGAAAAACGATGTGAGATAATGGCGACCGCTTAGCTAGTGTTGACCCATTCATCAGATGGTCAAATGCTATACAGCTAGGCAGACTCACGTATATAAATTATAACCGCAATACCAGTAAATAGTAACGTATCGTGTACCATTTCAGTTATCCAGCTTGTCTGCTTGCTTACAACGGCATGTTAAAATAGCTTTTACGATGCTCGACACTTCAACATTTCGAGAATTGAACATAAAGCGAGAAGTCCAAAACCAAACACTCTCAAACATGACAGATAATACATAATTTTTGCTTAGTTAATCTACAGCACCTTACGACATACATTTTATTGATGACAGGAAAACATAATGACTGCAAATCATACGACAGCTGAATCCAATACTCAAAGCATTAGCGCTCAGGCATTGACACAGTTCTGTGACGACTACTTATCTACCAGCGCGTTTAAAGACTATGCGCCAAATGGTCTACAAATCGATGGCGGACGCCCGATTCAGCGTATCGTCACTGGTGTCACGGCTTGTGAAGCCTTGATAGATGCTGCGATCGCTAACAATGCCGATGCGATTATGGTACATCATGGATACTTCTGGAAAGGCGAACCCGCACCTCTTACTGGGATGAAAGGTCGACGCGTGCGCAAGCTGATGCAACACGGTATTTCTATGATTGGCTATCATCTACCGCTTGATGCACACCCAATCTCTGGCAACAACGCAAAACTTGCTGACATGCTAGGCATGACAATCACTGGTGCGCTCTATCCCTCCGAGTCACATCCTGTGGGCAATATCGCTACTTGTACACCGCAAAGTACTGACGATCTTATTGCCACCATTACTCAAGCTTTAGGTCGCGCGCCATTACATATTTCAGCTGAGTATCATACAGACGCTTCTGCTCAGACAAGTGGTAGACTAATAGAACGTGTGGGTATATGTACAGGCGGTGCGCAGGATATGATTGAGCAAGCGGCTAGCATGGGCTGTGATGCGTTTATCTCTGGTGAGATATCTGAGCGTACTACGCATAGCGCGCGTGAGCTTGGAATTGACTATTTTGCTTGTGGTCATCATGCAACGGAGCGTGGCGGTATCCAGGCATTAGGAGAGATAGTCGCTCAAAAATTTGGTCTACCAGTTACTTTTATCGATATCGAAAATCCAGCATAAACTAGCCACTTAAAATATTATTTTAAACGGTCGTCACTTATAGAGAAAAATTTGCAGAGAAAAAGAAAATGATAGTTCAAAAGTCAAACTAGACTTGCTAACAGCTTCAGTCAAACCATACGCATAAGCATAAAGTCTAGTTTTACTACTATTTGAACTTTGTTATTCTATTTTTGATGGGGCTGTAGTAGATAAGCACTATGCTAGACTACTTTTATGAAGATAACCCGTTGTAAACTAAGTAAAAAAGCACAGCGAAGGCTGTTAGAGTTTTTTACGGCTGAAGTGACTGCTAGAACAGCCGCAGATTTGCTTGATATTCAGCCTAATACTGCTGCACTTTTTTATCATAAAATAAGACTTGTGATAGATTACCATCTCTCATTAGAAGCTGATGAGCTTTTTGATGGTGAGGTCGAATTAGATGAAAGTTACTTTGGCGGTGTACGCAAAGGCAAAAGAGGTCGCGGGGCTGCTGGTAAAACCGCTGTATTTGGTATTCTAAAACGAAACGGTAAGGTTTATATAGTCACTGCACTACAAAAGAGTTATGTTTTGGATGAATATCATAAAACAATTTAGATAAGTCATTTTCCATCCAACCTTGGCGCAAAAACTTCACTTGAGCCCATTTTTTCTCGATGGGATTTAAGTCAGGACTATAAGGTGGTAAAAATAGAAGCCTGTGACCATGCCTGTTAAGCAGCTTTTGAACGCGCTTATGAAAGGTCGCATTATCCATAACGATCACACATTTTTTCTTAAGCTTTGGTATCAGCGTGAACTTGCACCAGTGATAGAAAACCTCTTTATTGATGTTGGTCTTTAAGCAATCGAGTGCAAACAGCATTCTGCCATATAGCGCACCAATGACGTTGGTTCGCTCTTTGGCTTGCCAGTTGTAACTGCCAATGCAGGGGCTACCAATGGGTGCATAACCACAAGGACGCATCGTTTCACTCTCAAACCCACTTTCGTCCATATAGACAATAGCAAAGCCTTGAGCAATGTAGTGGTTAAGCTTGGCTAGATAAGTCGCTCTTTTCACAGGACAGGCTTTGGGATGCTCAAGTGTCTTTTTTTTTGCTAACACCAATACGCTTTAAGGCTTTACTGATGCCTGTTGGGCTACAATCAAAACGCTGTGCTCGCTCATAGTGATAATCGTCAGGGTGGTCTTTGACATCTTGAGCTAAGGCTTCATCCTCTATTTTGTAGGGCTTAATATATCGAGTGGTTTTACTATGAAGACGCTTTTTCCACTTCTGGATAGTCGTTGGACTGATATCATAGAAAACAGCAGCTTCAGCAAAGGTCATGCCCTCATCTAAGCTTTTTAAGACTTGTTTGCGATAATCTAGGGAGTAAGTCATGGTTATTTATTGTGGTAATCGTTTAGTTGATTTATTTTATAACATTTTTGTGGTCAGGTGACTATACCATTGTCGTAGCAGACACCAAACAGACTACCCTAATGCCTGTTATTAAGCGTAAAATCAAGCCTGACAGCTTTGTTTATACGGATAGCTATCGAAGTTACAATGCATTAGATGTGAGTGAGTTTAAACATTTCAGAGTCAATCACTCTATAGAGTTCATTTGCGGTAAGAACAATCACATCAATGGCATTGAGAACTTCTGGAATCAGTCCAAACGAACACTCAGAAAGTATAATGGGATTAATAAGAAGAACTTCCATTTGTTTTTAAAAGAGTGCGAGTTTAGATTCAACTATGGCTCACCATCTAATCAGCTGAAAACCTTGAGAAAATGGTGTGATATTTAATCCTTATCTACTACAGCCCCTTTTTGATTATTATGTACCAAATAGCTGGAAAATTAACCGTTTATATCTTAATTGTTAAGTTTTATCGCTTTTTTCTTAACTCTACTTGAATAATGCAATTAGTAACCGCATATTACTACCTGTAAGAAAGAACGTTTTGTCATGAAACTTCCCATTATTACAGCTTCCGGTTATGGCACCAAAATAATGCTGGTAGTTGTTTAAGACTTTATGATGCTATATCGGCGATAAGATTTTAAACCGCTACCCATTGAAATACTATGTTTGCACTATATATGTTAGCAGCATGGTATTTTTTTATTTTTGGTGTCGCGATGACGGTATGACATAGTCAATTTGATAGACAGCTATAAACTATCACTTCTGGTTATTTTGCTTACCCTCATCGCTGGACAAACAACTTTAGTAGCCAGCTATTCTATTACTAGTAACTTAATATTAGTGATTCAAAGTATAGCCAGCCATCAAAGTTAGCATAGTTAAAACAGATGAATGTATTTGCCTCATTGGCAAAACCTTACATCAATGTTTCAAGCTATGTCTTTGTCTCAATAACTTAATCATGACCTTACCTATGTTTGATATATAGTTGTTTGGCCACTAGCCATATTTAGTTATCGATGAAGGAATCATCTGATTTATATCCTTCGCGTTGTTGTGCGTTCAGTATTTTAAACCAGTACTTATAAACACTGTTTAGAACGCTTTTATGACATATTGATAGCTGGCTGACGACAAACTATCCCACTAACTCTTAGAGAGAGTACGCTAGTGGCGCTATAGTCAAACAAGATAGAGCGGCATTTATCCTATTAAAAATGCCACTCTATTTAAGATACTATATCGATATATGTCAATATTATGCACATATATTTATTCGTGTTTTTGCGGTAAGAAGGATGGCTAAAATCAGGAGACATCCATGCAGCGTATTACTTATCGTGTAAAAGTATCTGCGCAAGGGGCCAAACGCCGTATTTCTTATTTACTGCGTCCATCTAAACGCCTACTGAACACCAAAAGTAACATCGTTTCATCCGTTACCCCTATTGCGTCTAATCATTTTGCCAGAACCAAGAAGCTGGCACAAATCTCTAGCATCGCTCTACTCTCGTTGCCCGCTGAGAGTTTGACGACCATGAACACATCGGTACCAGCTTATGACAACGTCATGCTGGAAAACACCTTGACCATTGCTGCGGTGCCTGGCGATAGCACTTACTTTGCTACCGATGGCTTCCAACATGGTTTTGGTTTTGATCTGGTGCGCACTTATGCCGACGAGCTCGGTGTCGATATCAATCTAAAAGCCTACGCCAGTGAAGAAGCCGCGCTAAAAGCACTAAGAACCGGCAACGCTGACATGGCATTGACTACGGCTAGCACCAAGCTGAAGAGCCAGCTAAATTTATCGTCAATCAATGTCAGCTGTGGTTACGATTCTAGTCTGACTAAGAACGGTCTACATCCTAAGGTAAGTTGGACGTTTAGCTCATCCAATGATCCACTATCAAGAAAGGCCAGTTACTTTTTGTGCGATAGCATTAAGCTACAAAACACACAAAAACTTGCCGCGTTCTACAATCAAAACTTGCTTAAAGATGCCTATAGTCAGGATCACTTCCAGAGAACGTTGACAGAAAAGTTACCGGACTATCAGTCTTCGTTTGAAGAGCAAGCACGTAATTACAATCACGATTGGGAACTTCTGGTCGCGATGGGTTATCAAGAGTCACACCTTGATGCCAATGCTGTGTCGCCGACTGGCGTACGCGGGTTAATGATGCTGACCAATAACACTGCAAAAGCGATGGGCGTCTCAGACCGTGTCGATCCTTACCAAAGCATTGGTGGCGGTGCACGCTATCTAGAGCAAGTGAAAGCAGATTTCTCTGATGTGCCAAAAACTGACCGTATCTGGTTTGCCCTTGCAGGTTATAACATGGGTCCCAATGCGGTAAAAAGAATCCAACGTGAACTACGAGCTCAAGGTATCGATGATAAGAGCTGGGCGAATGTCTATGCTTATTTAGCAGACAATAGAGCGTCGAATAGCCGCTATGGTCAAGCCATGCACTATGTCAGTAACATCAGAAGCTATCTTGAGACTATTAAAACTCAGACTGTCTAGTCTGTAAATATTACTAGGCAATTTGCAAGCTAAACTTTCACAGTTATTTATTCTTGTTAAATAAAAAAAGCTGCTCTTATAAAGAGCAGCTTTTTTGTGCGATACGATTAATGATTAATATTAATGACGCCTTATGTAAACGGTATCCATTAATATCTTATTCATTAACGATTTGGAACTGTCAGACGCTGACCACGCTGCAACATCGTATCAGCGGCGATATTGTTCATATCAGCCAGCTCTTGTGTTGAGACACCATATTTGCGTGCTAAACCAATCAAGCTATCACCCGAGCCAACCGTGTAGCTTACTGTCGCTTTTGGTACTTTAAGCGTTTGGCCGCGTTGTAGTTGTGCATTGGTCGCTAGATCATTGGTCGCTGCCAAATCCTCTACCGATATGCCAAACTGACGTGCTAGAGCAATTAGGCCATCGCCAGATTTAACTTTGTAGCTTTCAGTATTACCTAATTTCGTACCACTACTTGCTGAGCTACTACTGCTGCTACTAGCAGAGCTGCTGCTTTGGCTGCTACTAGATGCGCTTGCCACACTGCCGCTAGCAGGGATGGTAATAGTACGGCCCAATATCAGATTCGAGTTGGTATTCAAGTTATTCGCTGATGCCAAATCACTTAAGCCAATATTGTAACGTTTAGCGACACCCGTTAGCGTATCACCTGATTTTACTTTGTAGCTGACCGCTTTGTCATTCAGCTGACGGTCAACCAACTCTTTAGTAGCAGGAACTTTAATCGTTTGACCACGTTGCAAGCGAGCCTTTGCATCAAAATTGCTATTTACTGCAGCCAGCTCCGTTGCACTCACTCCGATGCTGTTCGCAATACCAATCAGCGTATCACCTGATTTTACTTTGTAGTTGGTGGTCGCGACCGAGCTTGAGCTGTTACTACTACTAGCACTTGTCGTACTTGTAGCATCGAAATCAACACTGGCTGGCACTTTAAGCGTCTGACCAACATATAGCGAACTTGTGCTGTTGATACCGTTGAGACTGGCTAAAGTATCTGTCGACACATTGAATTGACGTGCCAATGCAATTAATCCGTCCCCTGCTTTTACTTTATAGTTTTTGGTCGCAGTGCTTGATTTACTTGGCTTGGTAGAAGGCGCTGCAGGTGTCGTCGCAGGTGCAGTCACTTTACCCGGTATGAGCCATAATTTTTGACCTCTGAGCAAATCAGCACGGCTGCTCAGATTATTGTAGCTGGCTAGCTGAGTGACCGATAAGCCAAAACGATTGGCCGTACCGATAAGCGTATCACCGCCTTGTACGACGTAACTGTCAGGCTGACTAGCGGCGGCGTTATTAGCAGTACTCAATGGCTCGATAGTCTTGGCATTATATAGATATAACGTACTGCCAGAGAGCAAATTGGCACTGGCATCTATCTGGTTCCATTCTGCGATATCACGCCAGCTAACCCCTGCTCGACTCGCAATGTTCGAGAGCGTATCGCCACGTTTGACCGTATAAGTGGTACGAGTGCCTTGAGGTTTTGGCTTACTTACCGAGGTTTTAGCAAAGCTAAGTTTCTTCTCTGCACCACTCGCTTCTAAGATAGACTGCTGTGTTTGTACGGCTGATAGATTAATGTTGCCATCAGCATTGATAACATTGGTCTCAGAGGTATTTCTCCGGATTTGATTGGCGATGAAATCACGCTCTTCTTTGCTAAGCGGTGGCTCTTGGACAATCGTATTGTTCTGAGTAATCTGAGCTGAGGTAGTCGGTAGACTGTTACTGCTCTTAAGCTCAGCATTGATTTTGTTAGTCTCTGCTGTGGTCAGTGGTGGCTCAGTACGAGCTGAAGAATTGCCACTGTATACCGAGCTGCTAGTTGGCGTCGCAGATGGTGAGATGTAGCTGGTAGTCTGCTGAGGTACACTTGCGCTAGCGGCATAATCAGCCAATGCGCTACCAGTAGATGGCAGTGATGAGGCAGTATAGGGTTTGTTATTATAGCTTGGCGTAGTCGCTGTCGTGCTTGAGCTACCTGCGTTGTTTGAGGCGAGTACATTGCCTGTACCGTTACCTCTGAGCCCACTTAATTTGGCATCAGCATTGAGGCTGACGTCGTTAGGAATGATGACACGCTGTGGACCTGAAGAATCAACGCGGCCTGATGTCAGTGCAGTGTTTAGACGCTCTAGCTCATCATAGCTGACTCCAGTTAACTGCGATACTTCTGCCAAGCTCACACCATAGTTAACAGGTACACTACGGAAATGCTGACGGTTAGCGATAGCTGGTAGATACACACCATACTGCTCAGGCTTAGCGACGATTTCGGCTACAGCTAAGAAACGCGGCACATAGTTCATCGTTTCAGTCGGTAATTGAAGTGACCAGTAATCTGTTGGCAGTCCGCGCGCTGCGTTGGCATCAATTGCTTTTTGTACACGGCCAGGTCCAGCGTTATAAGCAGCCAATGCTAGCTCCCAACTACCAAACTGGTTGTGCAGTGCTGTCAAAAAGTCATAGGCAGCACGTGTCGATTCGATCACATCGCGACGACCATCATAAGTACTGCTTTGGTTCAAGCCATAGATACGGCCTGTACTTGGGATAAATTGCCATAATCCCGCAGCTGCTGCACTACTCGTACCACTTGGATCATAAGAGCTTTCGATAACTGGTAACAAAGCAAGCTCTGTTGGAATATTGCGACGCTCTGCCTCTCGTACCGTATGATAGATATAGCGACTGGCACGTGCAGTTAGGCGATTGAGATAATCCTGTCTACTAGTAAACCAGCTTTTTTGACCTTCAATGCGCTGATTATAGATTGGCTTACCACCATTCATGCGGTAGCCTGCGCGTAGACGATTCCACAAATCACCATATTGCTGAATAGCAAGCTGGTTACCTTCTACCATGGTCATGTCAGTAGCTTCTAACAAGTCAGCCAACTCATCCAAACTCTCTGCATCCAAAAACGCAGTTGAGTAGTCTGCACTACCTGTATTAGCCCCTTGACTGGCAGGACTTTTGGTAATGACAGATGAGCTATTGGTCGCACCTTTGTTTTTTACCGCTGATGTATTGCTACACGCACTAATCAGTAAAGTGGATACCGCAAGCGTCAATGGCAACGCAATAAATGAGCGAGAGTGTGATAGCACAGTAGACATGATATTGGAGGTTTCCTAACGACAGAAATTAATAAGATAAAGTTGATGGATAGTATAGTATGCAATGTAAAGCAAAGACTAGCCTAATATAAAAGATAATCATAGACGCTCAAGTAGCCTATAAAACTAAGTAATGACTATTGTTAGCCAGCTAAGACTTTTTATAGGTCGAAATCGCAGCTAGCTCAATCAGCTATTGTTTATGCTACCTATTGTATTTTTGAGTCTTACTTGCTCGATGATGACTTAATTAATAGCCACCTGAGACACTGCACGCAAGAGCACTGCATTACCAGTAGATAAGGTCAAGGTCACACGAGATGTGGTAACAAATGATACTTGCTGACCATTTTTTACCCAGCTTTCATTGGTCGTCACATTGGCTTTGGCTTGTGAACCAGTAATCACCACATTATCTACCGAAATATCATAGCGATAATTGGACGTATCATTCCAGCTGTTTTGAAGCAGCTTTAAATAGGCATCTTTGTCTAGACTGGTAGACTTTCCCTTTCTAGATAAAGAAATAAGCGCGTCATCTGACACAAGGCGCGATACCTGATTGATGCTCTGGCTATTCGCTGATGCTTTCATTGCGGCGGCATAGTTCTGTACCAAATCTTCGGTCATAGTTGCTGCTTGTGCATTGATACTGATGGTGCTGGCTACTGCTACGATTGCAGTGATGCTGGCGCTTTTCACCAATAGAGCTAATAGCCTATTTCCCAATAATTTTTTCATGATAATCCTTAGCGATATTTTTTTCGTTAGTGTCATATATTGACGATTAACGCTCTTTTATCATTTATTTTGGCAGTGTATCTGTATAGATATATCTATATACTCATATCATATGCCGAGCCTATCATCGAATTCTCACAGCCATGTGACACCCTGTGTAATTATTGCGAATAAAAACCCAAGCTATCAAATCAAATGTTCTTAACATTTTATGCTATAAATCCTAGTTCAAACGGTTAGATGCTTCGTGGCTCTAGTTTGATAGTCAGCCCATAATGAGCTGACCATTGTTAAACCATCAATCTTTAGAACCATCAATACTATGGTTAAGTTATCAACGTTAGAGTTTGGCTTCATTAGGGCATAGTTAAGATTTCGTTAAGACTTAGGTTCGTTATTACTGTCTTCATACTGCTCATCATCGCTGAGCTTCATGCCCAAACGCTCTACCCGTCTATCCATCATCTGACGAGCCAAGGCCTGCATGTCTTCGACGCGGTCTATCTCATCAACAATCTCAAGACCTAACAATGTCTCAAACACATCTTCTAACGTGACCAAGCCTTTAACTTCACCATATTCGCCGACTGTAATCGCAATATGAATACGGTTTTTTAGCATCAACTCTAACAAGTCAAACAGCTTCATCTTAGAGAAGACAAAAGTGATGTCGCGCTGAAATTGCGTCAACGGCTTGTGCATAGCATGATTAACTTTAGCCAGTAGCATGTCCGTTTTTAGGACAAAGCCTGTAATGTTATCCAAATCACCATCATAGATTGGCAAGCGAGAAAACGTCAGCTTTGGACGATCAACCAATAGCTCAGCGACGGTTTTGTTCTCTTCAAATGCGAGCATCACCGAGCGCGGTGTCATGATATCTTCGACTTTAATCGCGCCAAACGCGAGCAAGTTACGAATGATACGCGATTCAAGTGGATCAATTTGTCCCGACTCTTCACCGATACTAGCAAGAGCAGCAAATTCGCGGCGGCTAAATGTTTGCGGTTCTTTACCACGTACCAATAGTTTTGTCAGACGCTCTGAGAACCAGATTAATGGGTATAGCAGCATGATGATGCCACGAACAAAATAAGCAACCAAACCACTTAGCTGACGCCAGTAAACTGTACCTAGTGTTTTTGGGATAATTTCAGACAAGAATAAGATAGCAAGCGTCATGAGGGCAGAAAACAGACCAAACCACGCACTACCAAAGACGATCGTAGCCTGTGCACCCGCACCGATAGAGCCAAGTGTATGGGCAACGGTATTTAACGTTAAAATAGCGGCTAGTGACTGGTCAATATTGTCCACTTTCAGGCTTTTAAGCATTTCTGCTTTTTTGGGACTGGTTTCTTGTACATCCGCAATAAACGATGGCGTCATGCTCAGCAAAACAGACTCTGCTAATGAACAGACAAAAGAAACGCCAATAGCGAGTAAGACAAAAAATATCAATAAAGAAACGCTAAGCGCAGTTGGTGCTGCCGCCTCGCTGGATGTTGATACAGCACCAGCTGCCCACACTGCCTGCGGTAGCATAAAGATTGCTAATGCAGATAGTGCTGAAAAAGAAGTATAACCAAATCGAGAACTAGTAGTCATTCTCGGGGGAGGTTCTGCAGATGCGTCTTTACGATGAGCGCGCGGACGACATAAACGAGGTACAAACATAAAAGTGGTGAACAAGTTAGGTAACCTAAAAAGAGTAAAAGGAAGATAATGTCATGAGCAATTTATATTGATTTTTAGATTATCTTTAACAAAGTAATAAAAGACATCTGTCTATCGTATAAATAGTTACTCAAAGCTGATTTAATCGCTATTTCAAAGCCATACTATGCTTCAATAAGCCGTAATATGGTTCAATATGTAGCATACTAAATCCATGCAATCATTGCCATTTGATAGTAGCATTGATGATACCATTTCACAATAAGTCACCATTTTTAAGTTTTTGTTTTTTGATGACTTTTATTGCCCTACTATTAACGGTTGTATGACGACATCTTTACTAGCCAATTCATGACAGCTATTTAGCCTGAGGCTTTATATAGATTATCTGAATATAGTAAAAACATTGTTGTCCTACCCATTGGCTGATAGTATGCCTTACGCTAAGAAAAACACGCTCAGCCTATGATTAACAGTTACCAAGTCTGGGATTTTTTGTTACTATGCGTCTAATTTTATTATTGTCTATGACTTACTGAGAGATATTATGAGCTTATTTATTCAAGCTGCCCATGCTGCACCAGAGACTGCAGGTGCTGCAGGTCTATTCGGTCAGATTCTACTGCCTGTTGCGTTTTTTGCGATTTTTTACTTCTTGGTCATTCGCCCGCAGTCTAAGCGTACCAAAGAACACCGTGCCATGGTTAACGCATTAACCGTGGGTAGTGAAATTATTTTCGCTGGTGGTTTAATGGGTCGTATCAAAGCAATCGAAGGCGACTATGCCGTTGTGAGCCTAAACAACAATACTGACGTGAAAGTACAACGTGCTTCTGTTATTTCAGTATTGCCTGCTGGCACGATCGAAAGCGTCTAATGAGAATGTTCACTAGCTTTTATTAGTGAAAATTTATTAGTGAACATTCGATAGTCGTCACATTAATGAATGTAATGACTAAAAAATGACCGTATATGATTTACGGTCATTTTTCGCTATTAACGCAGTAAGGTAAAATTGCTATATAAATTAAGCTTACTGTTTAGATGTCCTATCTTTATCCAATCTAGCCCTATGATTTTAGGTGACCAGATAAACAGACATCTGTATTATTTGCTTTACTGTTTTATGCGTTACTATCATCGCGGATGATCGCAATGGTGCATGATGACGGCTGCTGAACATAGCACTCGACCGTTGCTATCGCTAACTTCCCATCTGCTAACTTGTGGCCTACGTCGCCAGTCGTTTATCAACTTAAAGAAGTGATTATGCAATATCCCGCTTGGAAATACTTACTAATTGCCGTCGTGCTACTCGTTGCCGGTCTATATGCTGCCCCCAACCTTTACCCTGACGAACCTGCTGTGCAGATTACGAGCGCAGCCGCAGGAACTCAGCTATCTGAAGGTATCTTAACCGAGTCTCAAAGCTTACTCGAAGAGGCAGGTCTAGATAACCACGATGGTACGTTTGAGGGTAACAGCGCGCTGGTACGCCTCAACAACCCAGTCGATCAGCTAAAAGCGCAAGAAGTGCTACGTCAAAACTTGGGCGAAGACTATGTCGTTGCCCTTAACCTAGCACAGACTACCCCGCAGTGGCTACGCGATATTGGTGCAAGACCGATGAAGCTTGGTCTCGATTTACGTGGTGGTGTACGCTTTGTACTCGAAGTCGATATGGACAAGGCGCTTGAACAGCGTTTGACCAGTGCCAGTCGCGATATGCGACGTGAGCTACGTGCTGAGCGAGTAGCAATCAAAGGTATCAAAACCGAAGATCGCGGCGTGGTATTGCATTTTGCTGATACTGATACTCGTAACCGTGCACAGAACGTATTACAAGGCTCAATGAGCAATACGTTTAACTTGCAGTCTTCTATTGATGATCAAGGTCCTGCATTGGTCTTATCGTATAACGATGCAACACTTGACGAAATCAATAGCTACGCGGTAAACCAGAACTTAACGACTTTACGTAATCGTATTGCTGAGCTGGGTGTTACCGAAGCTTTGGTACAGTCGCAAGGTGCTAGCCGTATCGTCGTTGAGCTACCTGGTGTACAAGATACTGCTGAAGCGAAACGTGTACTTGGTCGTACTGCAAACCTTGAGTTCCGTATGGTAGCAGAAGATGCTGATACCTATACTGGCGGCATACCTCCAGCAGGCACAGAAGCATTCCCATTCGAAACTCTTGATGGTCCTCCTGTACTGTTAGATCGTCAAGCGATCGTCACTGGGGACAAAGTAACCAACGCGCAAACTGGCTTGGATGAAAGTGGTCTACCTGAAGTAAGTATTACCTTGGACAGTGCTGGCGGCAAGCTCATGCAGAACGCCACACGTACAGCTGTTGGTCAACAGATGGCTGTATTGTTCATTGAAAACAAACAAAGAATCACTTACGAAGAAGATCCAGCAACCGGTGAGACAACTGAAGTACGCACACCTTACGCTGAAACAAAGGTCATCAACCGCGCCAACATTCAAGCGGTACTGGGTTCATCATTCCGTATTACTGGTCTAGATAGTAGTGCTGAAGCAGCTGAGCTTGCGCTACTACTGCGCTCAGGTGCACTTGCTGCACCGATGTACTTCGTAGAAGAGCGCACTATTGGTCCTTCACTTGGTCAAGAAAACATTGATAAAGGGTTGTTCTCTACGCAGGTCGGCTATCTACTAGTCTTCGCGTTTATGATTATCTTCTATCGCTTGTTTGGTGTGATTGCCAACGTTGCGCTAGCCGTTAACGTTATTATTATCATTGCCATTATGTCAATTTTGGGTTCATCACTTACCCTACCTGGTATCGCAGGTATCGTTTTGACCATCGGTATGGCGGTTGATGCCAACGTACTGATCTTTGAGCGAATACGAGAAGAGATTGCCAATGGTGTCCGGCCAAAATCAGCCATCGTGGCAGGTTTTGATCGCGCATTTAGCAGTATTTTTGATGCCAACATTACAACCTTATTGGTCGCGTTTATCCTATTTGCGATTGGTACTGGTCCGATTAAAGGCTTTGCGATTACGCTAGCTATTGGTATTGTCAGCTCGCTATTCACTGCAATTTTGGTGACACGTGCACTGGTACAAATTGCTTATGGTAAGCGTAAATCCATCAAAAGTCTGAGCATCGGTTAGGAGAATATTATGGCGATTGATAATAACAACCCTTTAGAACAGCAGAATAATCCTGATCGAAATGGCTCAAACGGTGAGACGACTAATGCAAGTACGCGTCGCCGTAACAAACCGCGTCGTGATGGTAAAGGTAGCAATACTAAAACCAATAACCCTATTACCACAAAGTCAGGTAAAAGCTCTAGTCGTCGCGGTGGTAAAGGTCAAAATGCCAAAGACAGTCAAGCACTGTCTACCGCTGTTGATTCTGACGTAATATCAGGTGACGCCGCTGATGATGCAGCAGCTGTCGCTGAAGGTGGCATCAAGGCAGTTGGCAACCAACGTATCATTCCATTTATGAAGATAGAAAAGCCGATGGCACTACTATCTTTGTTTATGGTGATCGGTAGTATCATTGCTATCGCGGTAAATGGTCTGAACTTAGGTCTTGATTTTACTGGTGGTGTCTCTGCTGATGTTCGTTATGAGCAGCCTGTTGAGCAAGTTGCTGTTGTACAAGCACTAGCAGACAATGGCTTTGATGATGCGGTTGTACAGTATCTAGGTACGCGTGAAGAGCTATTGGTACGTCTACCCCCTCAGTCTGATAACGTCGATGGACTAAGCGCAAATCTGACGCAAGCATTGGCACTACCTAGCAATACCGCTACGATTAGCAACGTAAATATCATTGGTAGCCAAGTTGGTAATGAGGTTTATCTAAACTCAGTCATGGCATTGGTGTTGGCACTGGTTTGTATGCTCGGCTATGTTGCCCTACGATTCCAGTTCAAATTGTCTCTAGGTGCTGTACTGTCACTGTTCCATGATGCCGTCGTAACCATCGGTGTATTTGCACTATTCGGTTTCCCATTTGACCTGACGGTATTGGCTGCGGTATTGGCATTGATTGGTTATTCATTGAACGATACCATCGTTGTCTATGACCGTATCCGTGAAAACTTCCGCCGTGTTCGCGGAATTACGCCAGAACAGACGATTGATTTGTCATTGACCGAGACGCTACGCCGTACGATTATGACCATCTCAACTGTTCTATTGGTCGTACTAGCTATGCTCTTCTTGGGCGGTGATGGACTATACTGGTTCTCAGTAGCTCTGTTTATTGGTTTGCTTGCGGGTACTTACTCATCGACTTATATTGCCAGCTCGATTCCGCTGCGCATGGGTCTATCGCGTGATGACTTTATCGTAAAAGTAAAACCAGAGTTTGAAGAAGAAATCGTTACTTTCAACGATCCAAAAATGTTTGAGCAAGACAACGTTTAGTAAGGTATATTAGATGGATTAATACGTTGAAATAGCGTGGTATCACACTCTATATAATTACTGATTATACAGCTACAACGTTTAAATAAGAGCACCTGACTCATGAATAATGAGTCTAGGTGCTTTTGTCTTTATAGCTATTTTGTCTCTTATATTAAATGTACTGCCTTACAATTTTATTATCATATAACGAACACACCTCTTTATCGTTCACGTATAAACGAGTTACCCATGTCAGCTAATTCCGCAACTTCTCACGCGATGCCACCTATTGATACAAGCTATAAACGTATTGTCGCGATTGCATTGCCTGTACTGCTGGCTAATTTGGCTATGCCATTGCAAAGCGTGATTGATACGGCCATTGTAGGCAATATGAATAACACGGCGAAACTTGCTGGTATGGGTCTAGCCATACAGTTGCTGTCGTTATTGCTTGTTAGCTTTAACTTTTTGCAGTATGCATCATCTGGGCTTGCTGCGCAGGCATTGGGACAACTGGCGAATAATACTAGCAATACATCGGCCGTATCAGTGCCCACGCCTTTGCTGTCTATCTTACAGCGCGCGTTACTATTGGCGTTTGTTATCGGAGCAATATTGCTACTGGCAAAGCCCTGGCTGATTGATTTTGGCTTACAAGCACTATCAGCCAATCCTGAGAGTGGACGCGCAGCGAAGACCTACTTAGACGTACGCTTTTGGGGCGTGATCGCAGAGCTGATGAATTTTGCATTTATTGGTTGGTTTGCAGGACAAGGTAAGACCCGTTATATGCTTTATCAACAGGGCTTTATTGCCGTACTTAATATCGTACTGACCTTGTTTTTTGTATTTGCAATGCAAATGGGATTAGCTGGTGTTGCACTGGGAACGACTATTGCATTTTGGTTTGGAATACTGATGGCACTGTGGTTGAGCCGCCAACATTTAAAAATATCGTGGTCTGTATTATTTAAAGCAGATCGTCAGTATTTTACGAAAGGTAAGATGCTTAGGCTATTTTCTTTAAACAAAGATATCTTTGTACGTACGCTTATCTTAACGCTAAGCTTTGCTTGGATTACTCGCCTATCTGCCCAAAGCGGTGATGTCATACTGGCTGCCAATGCTATTTTATTGCAAGTATTAAGCATATCTGCCTTCGCTCTGGACGGCGTCGCTGTCTCTGCTGAAACGCTAAGTGGGCAAGCCGCAGGGCGACGTGACTGGCCACGTTTTCGTATTATTATAAAGCGTACAGGCGTGGTTAGTTATGGTCTTGCTATCATGTTAAGCGCCATCTGGTGGCTTGCGATGCCTACGTATTTGGGATTTATGACCAATATTGAGTCAGTGTTTACCCTCGCCTATGATTACCATTTATATGCCGTGTTGTTGCCTCTTGTCGGCGTTGGAGCCTATTGGTTAGATGGAATATTTTTTGGTTTAACGGCTGGTAGCGTGATCCGTAATGCGGCGCTGATACTGGCTGCTATTTTCTTTCCGTTGAGCTGGTTGCTCTATCAGCAATGGGATATGACTGGTATTTGGCTTAGCGTGTGGTGTCTATTACTATTAAGACTAGTCATTCTAGGCGGGTTTTTGTACCGTGCCAATCAGACTGGCAGTTATGAGAAACTACAACCTGAAGCTTAGTTAATTTTATATTATGTTTGCTCTATCAATTTTCGATAGAACGTTTTTATTAAGCTCGTCTTTCACTTTTTAATTTTGCAGCAATACCGTTTGAATCAATAATTTTTATATCGATAGATTTATAAAAATATCATAAGAAAAATTTAGGATGTTATGTGAATACTCATTCAAATGAATTAAGCCATCAACATGAAAACCGTTACCACTGGGCTGAGGGCTTTAAGAAAAGCTTGCCAGTTGCTATGGGCTATTTGCCTGCCGGTATTGCCTTTGGTGTACTCGCACAGGTAGCAGGTATCCCGATATGGGCAACGATTATGCTCAGTATCGTTCTCTATGCTGGTGCAGCTCAGTATGCTTGTCTGCCAATGCTGAGCGCGGGCCTACCAATTGGTAATATCGCCACCAATATTGCTGCGATTAATCTACGTCATGTATTCTATGGTATGCCGTTATTACAGTATTTACCGAAAAATAAGCTGGCCAAGACGTATTGTCTGTTCGCTTTGACTGATGAGACTTTTTCGATCATGACCAGCTTGCCAAATGAGTCGCGACGAGCGCTGATACTTCCTATCAGCCTATTTAACCAAAGCTGGTGGGTACTGGCGAGTACGGTTGGCGTCATGATTGGCAGTACGCTCAGTGATTTGGTGCCAAATTTAGATTTTGCTTTGGTTTGTCTGTTTGCAATTCTCGCGTATGAGCAATTTCAAAGTATCAAACGCTACTTCCCGATTGGTATTGCCATGCTTGGCTTAATCATTGCTTCGCTATTTACCAGTGACTGGTTGCTACTAGTAGCCATCACTATCTGCATGTTTATGATTTTGGTACGTGGGTTTTGGATAGAGCGTCAAAAGACGGGAGACTCTTATGACCAGTAGTTATCTTATTTTTGCCACGCTTGCCATGGCAGCTGTGACCTTTATCACTCGTGCGCTACCCGCACTGATACCTAGAAAGCTACTCGATACACCTTGGCTACACCGATTAAATGAGAGTTTGCCATTATCAGTGATGGTGCTGCTTATTTTGACTAGCCTCTCCTATCAAGACATATCGACGACTGTTGCTTTCAGCGATACCGAATTACATCTATTAATGGCACAAGTCGGTGCACTTATTTTGGTATTGTTTATCTATCATATCAGCCGTCAGCTTTTGGTCAGTATGGTTGTTGGTATCGCAGCAATCAATGGTCTGTTTTGGTTATTTAACAGCTTCTTAGGCTAAAACTGTTTTGACCATTTATATAAACGTCAGTACTCTTAGCTATACCTTAAACATAAAAAAGCTAGATTCTAAATAGAATCTAGCTTTTTGTTATCTGAAAATAATGACTTCAATACTACTTAAAGTTCTTCTACACCCATCATATCAACTGGGGTATCAGCCACTATTTGTACGCCTTTTTTACCAGTTTTGGCAGTATCATTACGCTGCTCTTGCAAGTGATCAAGATACGCTTCATTGATCTGACCAGTGATGTAGCAGCCGTTAAATACCGCACAATCAAAACCTTCCACTCGGCTGTGTTTGGTGTCTTTTACTGCGTCAATCAAATCATCCAAATCTTGGAAAATCAAACGATCAGCGCCGATGATATCACGCACTTCTTCAACACTATTACCTGAAGCAATAAGCTCGCTACGTACGGGCATATCAATGCCGTATACGTTTGGAAATTTCACTGGTGGCGCAGCACTGGCAAAAAACACTTTATTAGCACCAGCATCTCGTGCCATTTGAATGATTTCATGACAAGTCGTTCCACGAACGATAGAATCATCAACCAACAGCACGTTTTTGCCTTTGAACTCTAGCGGCACAGCACTTAGTTTCTGGCGAACTGATTTTTTGCGTTGCTGCTGACCTGGCATAATAAACGTACGACCGATGTAGCGGTTTTTCATAAACCCTTCACGGTACTTGACGTTCATTTTTAGCGCCAGCTCCATCGCTGAAGTACGCGAGGTATCTGGAATTGGAATGACCACATCGATATCATGATTCTCACCCCATTCAGCTAGGATTTTATCTGCCAGTTTTTCACCCATACGTAGGCGTGATTTATAAACTGAGATATTGTCCATAATTGAATCTGGACGAGCAAAGTAAACATATTCAAAGATACAAGGCGTGTATTCTTTTTGCTCGACGCACTGATGCGTATGCAGCTTATGGTTCAAATCGATAAAGATCGCTTCGCCTGGTTTTACGTCACGAACGATAGTAAAGCCAGAACCTGTCAATGCAACTGATTCAGAGGCAACCATATACTCAGTGCCGCCATTCGGTGCCATACGCTTACCAAAGATAAGTGGACGGATACCATTTGGATCGCGGAATGCCAGTAAGCCATGACCCGTGATCAGAGCTACAACGCCGTAAGCGCCTTCACAGCGTTTATAGACGGCTTTTACTGCTTCAAAAATATCATCAGCCGTTGGATGTGTTTTGCCTAGATTCTGCATCTCATGTGCCAATACGTTTAACAGTACTTCAGAATCTGAGTCAGTATTAAGGTGGCGACGATCTTCGATGTACAAAGATTTGGCCAAACTCTCAGCATTGGTCAAGTTACCATTATGCGCAAGGGTAATACCATATGGTGAGTTAACATAAAACGGCTGAGCTTCAGCGCTGCTAGAAGTACCAGCTGTCGGGTAACGAACGTGACCGATACCAAACTTACCAACCAGTTTCATCATATGACGATTCATAAATACGTCACGTACCATGCCATTTTCTTTACGTAGATAGAGTCGCCCATCTTGCAAAGTGACAATACCTGCTGCATCTTGCCCGCGATGCTGTAGCATCGTCAAACCGTCATAAAGAATCTGATTGACTGGTTCGTGAGCTGCAACTCCAATGACTCCACACATAATAGCTATATCCTATTTTGACTCATACATTAGTACGACAATAACGGCAAACTTAACGACAGTATATTACTAAAATCATTTACTGTCGCACGCCGCTAACCTGATGATACTGTAAGAAACTTAACGAGATTTTTCGATAATCTGTTTTTGATTATCAGTGACACGTGCAAACATTTAGAAGTATAAAAAGAAGTAAAATAATGGACAGTTAGATAAAATAATAGGCAATTAAACAATTACGACTGATTGACCTGATCCCACGCCATGCCTAATACGTCCGATACTAGAGCCTTACCCATCGGTGCATATGGCATTAGCTCAGGCGCTAGTACGGAGGTTTGCCACTGCGGCATCTGTACTAGCAATGGCGCACTGACGCTCAATACAACCAAGACCATTAGTACGTTTTTGGCAGCACCCAATACGCCTCCCGCCATTTTGTCCAAGACGCCCAAACGTAAGGTTTTGAGCACGCCTGAGAATACAAACGCCATCAGATGCATGATTGCCAAGATCGCAATCACTACCAATAAAAAAGCCATTGCCATCTGTAGTACAGGATTTTGTACGATACCCGTCAATTGGGGCGACACTACTCCTGCCAGCCTAGTAGCAGCGATAAGGGCGATAAACCAACCTACCAAGCCTATTGCTGTTTTAATCAGTCCTACTTGAAAGCCGCGCCATAAGCCAATCAAGACAACAATAGCAATCACAATATCTAAACCACTCATGCTCTACGCCTTATTACCTTATTTATTGGATTAACTTTCCATGGCATCGTAATAGCCACCGATTGCCTGAATGCAAGACTGCACCAGTCCAGGACCACGATAAATAAGCCCCGTATAGAGCTGTACCATGTCTGCGCCTGCTTCGATTTTTTTGACGGCTTTGGCACCACTATCGATACCACCCACGCCTATCAAAGCGACTTTACCATCTAACTGATCAGAGAATTGTTGCAAAATCTGGGTACTAATATGACTCACAGGACGACCAGATAAGCCGCCCATTTGGTCGCCATCACGCAAGTCTTCGACACCTATGCGGCTTAGTGTTGTATTGGTCGCAATCAAACCATCAATCTCAAAATCTATTAGCTGCTGTGAGATATAATCCACTTGCAGAGGCTCTAAATCAGGAGCAACTTTCAGCACCAGTGGCACATAAAAACCATATTCATTGGCCAGTTGACTGTGACGGTTCTTGATGGTGTCCATCAAACGAGTTAGGGCCTCGCCGCTTTGCAAATCACGTAAATTCTTAGTATTCGGCGATGAGATATTGACCGTGATATATGAGGCATGCGGATAGGCGCGCTCTAAACAATAGACATAATCATCGGCAGCTTGCTCTACTGGCGTATCAGCGTTTTTACCAATGTTGATACCGATATTACCTTTATACTTGCAGCGTTTGACATTATCGATCAGATAATCGATACCTTCATTGTTAAAGCCCATACGATTGATAATCGCATCTGCTTGCTTGATTCTGAACAGTCTTGGCTTATCGTTGCCTACTTGCGGTCTTGGTGTCACTGTCCCTACTTCGATAAAACCAAAGCCCAGCTCTGCGAGTGCATCGATATAGTCACCGTTTTTGTCCAGCCCTGCCGCCAAACCAACGGGATTAGCAAACTGCAATCCCATGCAATCCGTGGGTTGCATCGACTGACCATATGCCAAGCCTAGCACACGCGCTTTGTGCGCTTTATCCAATAAAGACAGCGTCATCTCATGGGCGTGCTCGGGATCCAGATTAAACAAAAAAGGACGAAGTAAGGCATAAGACATAGTAATGACAGACCCTGCTCGAAAAAAAGTGAATGAATAATGCGAATGAAATCAGGCGCAGCGATTATATCAGCTTAACAGAAATAAGAGCAAAGTTTCATGCGGTAAATTTCTATATTCGCACTGTAGTAAATACAGATTAATCGCTATTAGGGCACAGGACGACCATCGGTCAACGCAATCCAGCCACGAATGATACGATATAAATGCCAGATAAAGGTAAAGGTCATAATAAGTAAACCCACCCCTGCCAACAATACCGAATCGATAGCAATGTTGCCACTATCTGCCAACACGCTAACGCCAAAGCCGCCCAACGCAAAGGTAATGATAATAATACCAATGACAAACCAAACAATACTGTACCAAAAAGTCTTAATCTGCCAATCAAAGTGCGTGGCCAGCCATGTTCCATCAGCATCGTGACGTTTGGCATAGTTCATGACAATCGGCACAATCCACAGTAGACCTGCCGTAAAGTAACTGATCACATATAGAAAATAAGTGATGTGATTATAAGTAGTCAAAGAACGCTGCGTGTCGTTTCTCAGTCTGTCACTCATTATATTATTTTTTCCTTACAGGTCGTATTTGTGCTCATTAATCGCTATGGGTAGACTCAGTTTAGTGATGTGACTGCTGCTCGGATTGGCTATCGAGCGATTGTTTATGGTTGTTATGTGTTTGGCTAATACACATTTAATGGTGCTAGATGAGTGGCTTTTCAATGATAGCAAGGATAAAGCCCTATTTTGAAATTAAGCACAAAATGCGATGGTATAAAAATGACTGAGAGTTAAGCATCTGTGTGACGCATTCTACAAAGCGACTGTCGCCTGTACCTGAATAGATTTGTTAGTTGTATCCTGCTGCATAGACAATTGCGTGAACTGCCAACCTTGTTGTTCAAGTTTGCCAAGTGCCGTACTGACCACTGCTTGGCTCGGATGCGTAAAGCTCAATTGTACTAAATCACCAGCTGCAACCACTTGAGCATCTGCAATGCCAGAACCACTCAACAACGCGTTAATACGACTGGCAGGTGGCATATCAGCCTCTCCATTAACCGTGGTAGCCGCACTTGATACCTTATTATCGATATTACCTGCTTGAGCACGTAACCAGAAATAGTCTGCTACTTGTTCCTGATAGCCGCGCTTACTCTCAGTGGCTGCTTGATGAACACTATAACCACCGTAGCCACCGATAAACAATAGTAAAAACACTGACAATACAGCCAATGCCAACTGATCACGTGCAGGCAGCCGATGCCAACGCGTCGTTAATCCATTTTGATAACTGCTCACACGCTCTGAAAATGCATGTGTTTTAGTACTGGTTGTAGAGACAGCTGCACTGTATTTGGGTCGGCGTTGTAATCGTTTCATGTTTTGACCTTTATTACCAATACCTTGATGAGTTACGACGCTGCCGCATTGTTTGCCATGTCGCTGTTTTCTGCAATATTATTTTCTATCACATTGACAGTGACTTGACCACTAAACTGACCTTGCTCATTACTATTCACTTGCGCAAGTTTGGCATTTAAGCCTTGTGCTACCAGTGTGCTTGTGAATTTATCAAGACTACCGCGATCTGGAGCAATCAAGGTAAAGCTGAGCGCTGATGGCTGCATTACCAATGACTGTGCATGCAATGAAGACTGTTTAATTAATGGTGATATGCGTGACAGTGCGGCCATATGCGATGCAGGCGCTTGGCTATCGCTACGCAGTTTTGGTTGCAGCTGTACTTGCAGTTTGGTGCGCGTACTCAGTGGCTCATCGGCGAACCAAGACTGATACTGTGCCGCAATTGCAGCCTTGGTTGCTGCGGTTGCTTCATTATACTTGTACCACTGCACACCATCGGTTGCCATTTGCAGCACTAACGCTGATAGCGCAACCATCATAGCCACTCGCAAATATGGTGATAGTTGTGAGTCAGTAGATTTCATAAAGAAATTAAGCGCGTGACGTTCAGGACTGTCAATTGGCTTAGGTACTGTAGGCAGGGTCGTCAGCAATAGCTGATGATCAGCGATCAACGCTTTAGTTTGCGCCGCTAACTCTAGCGTCGATGAGGAATCTAGCGAGTCAAGCGATACGTCAATAGCTGCCTCAATAGAAGGCAACACCATTACCTCACTTAAATGCGGGAAACGCTCAAACATTAGTGGTAAATAGCTGACGGCCATACCTTGACGCAATGATTGGCGCAGCAGCATAGTCTGCGAATCTTGATAAAGAGTCACTTGCTGACCTGCGCCCTCTTTTGGCGGTGGCAACAATAAAAAATCTGGCAGTAACGCTACTATATTCATACTGGCTAGCTGCGCGCTTTGTTGCCATGCCTCAATATCGTTTTGTACCAGTGCGTACAGTTGCGTCGTATCAGCATGGCTCAATTGACGGATGTTTAATTGCTCAACAGGCGTTAATGAAGTTTCTTCAAATAAATATTGCTTGCCGCTATTACCCAGCTGTTTAAGCTGAGCAGCATTGAGCGCCGTATCCACTTGTAATGCGTGACTTGATGGAAAATATAGACAAAGTGCCTTTTGGCTATTGGACTTATAGTTACCATAGATTGTTTGCAGCTGTTGCCAACCGTCAACCATTTGCCATTGCTGTACATCTTCGTGCCAAACAGCTAGCGGGCTATGCTGCGCTCGTAACCAAACATGTAACACTAAACGTGTCCTCAATTATTGCTGCAGTTATCAAAATATCGTTAAGGTTTATGCGGTTTTTGAAAGAAATGGATGATTTTATACGATTAATAACTAGCATGCTTCTCGCAAATACCACTTCAAATCCGTCATATCTAATCAATTCTGCTCTAGCAAATCGTTTCTAAGCAAAATATTAGAATGTCTAGTCTAATAAGGCTGGTCAGGAACAAAACGATCAACTTCCGTTGCCATGCCAGTCATCACAAACTCCATGTCAAACACTCTGGCTTCTGCTAGAGAGAACGACTCAGGATAATCGCCTGTCAGCAATCCCGCGATATAGGCGACGATAGACATATGACAAACAACGACCAAACACTCAGCTTCAATATTGGCAATATCTATCAGAGCTTGGCGCGCATCATCCGAAGGCGTGATATTGTCCTGCACAGATGAGGCGACTTGCGGCGCTCGCGACTGGAACGCAGATAAAGTTTGCTGTGCTCTCGTATAAGGGCTGACCACAAAACGATCTGGGCTATAGTGAGTGGTCACATATTCTGCCGTTTGTGCTGCCTGCTGCTGACCAAAGTCCGTCAGCTGACGCGCGCTATCTGGACGTGTTTCGTCTTCTGCTTGACCATGACGTACTAATATAATTTTCATAACCTTCCTTGGAGCGCTAAGTTCGACTCTCTTGATATTGTCTTCTAGTAATATATCTTACTTATCAGCATCGCTGTCTTTGCTTTTGGTATTACTGCCCGAGGTTTTCATATGAGCGGTAAGTGCTGCATTGCTATGATCATGCGCCATGACAAACTCAACATCGCTACGGAACCCAGCTTCCATTAGATGTAGCGCAACGCCTAGAGCGGCCTTGTCTTCATAAATGACTGCATAGAGCGCATGGGTAATTGGCATATAGATACCCGCTTTGGTCGCTTTTTCATGAACTTGCTGAATAGTATTTACCCCTTCAGCAGTTTGGCCAAGCTTTTTGACCGCGGCATCAATGCTCATACCACGACCGAGCATATTACCGATACGATAGTTACGACTTAGCTCTGAGCTACAAGTAGCATATAAATCGCCTACGCCAGATAAGCCCAAGAAAGTGAGCGGATTGGCGCCTTCTTCAACACCAAAACGACTCATTTCTGCCAAAGCACGAGTAAGAATCATCGCTTTAGTATTTTCACCTACTTCATAAGCTGCCGCCATACCCATGGCAATTGCGTAGATGTTTTTTAGCGCGCCGCCAAGCTCGACGCCGCGTATATCATCACTAGCAAATACTCTAAAGAAGGCACTGTGTAACGCTGCTTGCACGGCATGACGCAATGGCTCCGACTCACTTGCGATAACCGTAGCAGACGGCATGTTTTTCATGATTTCGATAGCGAGGTTCGGCCCTGACATGACGCCAAAATTTACTTCTGGCAACACTTCTTTGATGATATCACTCATCATCGCAAAGGTATCTTTTTCCATACCTTTAGTCAACGACACAATAGACTGACCGCTGATAAAAGGCGCGATATTTTTTAGCGTTTCGCGAAAGGCCAAACCTGGCACAGCGATAAAAATAATATCTTTATCTTTGACGCTTGCCGCCAAATCATGGCTGTATTTCAGTCGATCATCAAGCTTATAGCCTGGTAGATACTTTTTATTGGTCTGTGTTTTCGCCATCGCTTTTACGGTACGTTTATTACGTACCCACAGCGTGGTATCACAGCCATTACGGGCCGCTAAATCTGCCATTGCCGTACCAAAGCTACCACCACCTAAAAACGCCAAACGTAGCTTGGTAGGATTGCTATGAATGTCTGCCATATCCTTTGCCACAGCTGATTCAACAGGACTAGGGTTTGACTTTTTACGGCCAAGACCTGACTTGGTTGCTCGCTCAAGAATACCTGCAAGCATACCATTCTGCTTTTCAGACGACTCTTTGTCCGTCTCATTATTAGCACTGGTATTGTTTTTATTACTATTGTTAGGGCTTGTCATGTTCTTTTATCCGTGTTGACTGACGTATTATCAATAGAATCTATCGTGCTCAGCGACTGGCCTTATTATCTTTGAATTACAACTTTGTGCAATTATAATCTTATTAATAGACAGCACTGAGCTACATTACGACTCGAAGCGAACTAGCGGTTCGATATCGATAGGTTTGCGTTTGGACTCATCCTTTGGACTTGTGCCAGTATAAACAAAAGCGGTCACATAATCATCTGCACCCACTCCGAAATACGCTTTTACTGCAGGCTCATTACACAGCAGCCCAGTGCGCCAAACGGTACTAAACCCTTGAGCTTTTAATGCCAAGATTAGATTTTGTACAGCAGCACCTGCACTTAGCATTTGCTCAAAAGGTGGCACTTTTTTGTGTTCTTGCATTTGAGTCACAGCCGTTATGATTAGCGGCGCTCGCAGCGGCATATTTTGAGTTTTAGTGATGGTTTTCTCAGACAACTCTTCGCCATCTTGTAGGGCTTTTGCTTGGGCAGCTTCGAGCAAGGCACGGCCTAACTCATGGCGCGCCTCACCTTGCGTCACGATGAAGCGCCACGGACGCAATTTTTTATGATCTGGCGCAGTTGCCGCACACTCAATGGCAGATTCAATCTGCGCACGCGTTGGTGCTGGCTCATCTAGATTGCCCATACTGCGTCTTGAATTGATCCAACCTATCAGCTCTTCACTGGTAGATGAGATATCATTCGCTGCTACATTCTTAATAGACAGTTTGTTGTCTTCAGTTTCTTGGCTTTCATTATCAGCATTGTCAGTTGTAGTCATTGTTTTATCCTTATTTATTATTATCTATCACTACTTATTATTTATAATATCATTTTCTTATTTTTTAACCGCTATAGAGCAGTTGAGAGCTACACGTAGGCAGTCTCAACTCAGCAATAAACTACGTAACATCTTCGACTCGGTGGTCCATGCGTAGATAGTCTTCTGACTGCATCTCAAGCAAGCGTGAACGAGTACGTTCAATCTCAAACGCCAACTTCTCTCCTTGATACAAGTCTAGAATCGGCTGCTCTGCACGTACCAATAATTTCACACGGCGATCATAAAACTCATCGACGAGATAAATAAAGCGGCGCGTTGGATCACGCAAGTCGTCATCTAGTGCTGGCACGGAGTCAACTAAAACGGTGCTAAAGCGTTTGGCAAGCTCAATAAAATCAGCGGCTGATCGCGGCGCCATACAAAGATGACGGAAGTCACAGAATAAGATATCTTCGGTACAAGCGTTGATTTTTACTTCTCGTCCATTGATAATAATGGGCTCTTTGCTGATTTTCTGATTATTCGATAAGCTCGCAAAACGGTTGGCTAACCAATGGTAGTTCGCCTTAGTAAGCGGCGCTTCGTATAGCTCAGCTTGTTGCAATACGCGCAGACGATAATCAATTCCCGAGTCGATATTCATGACCGTGGTATGACGCTCAACTTCCGCAATGGCAGGCATAAAACGGTCACGATGTAAGCCATCTTTATACAGTCCAGCTGGCTCAATGTTTGAAGTAGCAACCAAAGTAATGCCACGATTGAACAGCATAGTGAATAAATCGCCTAGTATCATGGCATCAGAGACATTAGAAACAAAGAACTCATCAAAACAGATAATAACTGCTTCTTTATAAATAATATCAGCGACTTTCTCTAACGGATCGCTCTCACCTTGTAGTTTGTTAAGCTCTCTATGGACACGCTGCATAAAATGATGGAAATGTAGACGCATCTTGCGCTCGATGGTCAACGAGTCATAAAACATATCCATCATCCACGTTTTACCACGGCCGACACCGCCCCACATATAAAGGCCTGTTGGCGCGACTGGCTTAGATTTCAAAAAGCCAAAAAAACCTTTCTTTTGCGGTGCGCTATTGATGAGCTGATGGTATATCTCATCAAGATAGCTCATGGCCTGAAATTGCTGCTCATCCCGAGTAAACTCATCTGTACTGACGGCTTTCTCGTAACGTTGCAATGGAGATAAACTCATAATACGACTCATCGTTGGATTAAATAAATATCAAAATAATAGGGCAATTTAGCATAATGCTGGTGCTGCCAAGCAAGCCATGCTAAACCATATCAAAGCAGAAGCTATCAAGCTGAGCTAGGTAGCAAATAAATTAGCTATCCTACCCAAAGCTATGCTTGTCTAATAAGCCTTTGAGCTCTGATAAGCGACCATGGAAGAAATGACCCGCGCCATCGACCACGCTGACTTCAATGCCTAATCGGTCTGCAAATGCCTGCATATTATCAGGTTCAATTACTTCATCCGCATTACCATAAATCTCAAAAGTTCTATCCGCAGGCAAACTAATATCAGTACTGTCGTTTTTTTCGACTGATGGTGCGATCAGGGCAATTTTCGTTACTTCAAAGTCACCCAATCCCCATATATGCGCGGCTTCAAGCACTTGCTCAGCCACGCGTGCCGTGACATAACCACCAAAAGAAAAACCACCCAGCCATAGCTTTCGAGCATTGGTTTGTTCAGCAATCCATTGTAGCACGGTCATTGCATCGACCACTTCACCTTCCGCATAATCATGCTCGCCTGTCGATTGACCAACGCCGCGAAAGTTAAAGCGCACCACATGCATACCATTATCACGGGCAAAGCGATACATGGTGGTGACCACTTTGTTATTCATCGTACCATCAAACAACGGATTGGGATGACACAGCATCGCCACCGTGTCTGTATTTGGATCATTGGGATTGTCATTTTGCCACAGTGCGTCAACCTCGAGCACACCAGCAGGAGCAGGAATTAATTGCATAGTATTACTTATTAATAAAAAATGAATGGCTCAATTATCCTAGATACAATTTATATTTCAAGTAATTTGCTGTGTACGGATGCGACTTGTTTTATTTTTTGTCAATAACGGTTGTCTGTAGTTTTGCAATATTGCTGTTCTTGAAGTTTTAAACTGGTTTATATCTAGTGCATGGTTCATCGGCAATATACCCGTAATACAGCACACAATAACTGTCTAGACAGGTAATATCTAGATAAGCTACATTCATAAAGCTTTGCCTATAGCTAAGACGTTCTGTTTATATAAATCAGGAATTACTTATGAATACTTTTAATAAAACTGCCAGCTTGACGGCAACGTTAGCGGCTGTACTTGCTTTGAGCGCCTGTCAAAGTACGCCTTCTTCACCAGTGATTCAGCGTGCCAACTCTATCTATGAGACAACAGGTATCGCTGATACCAAAGTCAAGGCACAGCAAAACGCAATTGATAGTGCTCAAAAAACCTGTCGAAGCAAGCAAGTAATTATCGTTGATGATAATGTAAAATATAATGGCATCTTAAACGAGCGTACTGGCCGTATGGTTGGTCAAGTAGGTGCTGTCGTCGGCTCGATATTTGGCACGGGTACACCAGATTTGTCACGTAGCGATGATTACGAATACACCATTAACTTCCGTTGCCAATAAATATCGTCAATACCATATAAATCAGATACAGTGTCAGGCTCACTCAGTCTACTATTTGTAGCACTTTCGCTTGCCTTCCTTGTATCTGAATTATCTTGAACCGACTATATCTAGCTAAAAATATCCATCTACTTTTCTCTACACGACAATCTCTTTTAGACGCAAACAGGTTTACGATCTAATCGCTAACATTAAGTGACATACAATCTTTCTCTGATTAAACAGCCAACAAACTGCGATATAGATAATATATCAATCAAAGCTTGTTGGCTTCGCTTTTTGTACTCTACTTTTTAAGTTAAACTATCCGCTATCGTATTCAGCACATCCTCGTCAGTCTTTATATTTTCATTACCTTTGGTCTAATATTATGCGCAAACCCAATCTTTCAAATATTAAACAGGCCAAAGTATTAGCACCTGCCAAAGATTTGGCCACTCTAGAGGCAGAACTCGCTGAGCAAGAAGACCATCTAGAGGATACGGTTCTACGCCTAAGTGATTATTTATCAGCGGTTGAGATGGTCATCAAACAAACTTTTGATCATAGAGTGTGGGTCAAAGCAGAAATTCGTAATCTGTCGAGTAAAGGTGGTCATTACTACTTTGAACTGGCAGAAAAAGATGACGACGGCAAAGTGGTCGCCAGCTGCCGTGGCAATCTCTGGCGCTTTAAAGCTGCTCGTGTATTAGCTAAGTTTGAACGTGCAACGGGTATGCCGCTTGAGCGTGATTTGACCGTACTCCTTAAAGTATCGGCAGGGTTCCATGCCCAGTACGGCTTTTCAATCACCATTGAAGATATCGATCCCAGCTATACACTAGGCGACTTAGCACGGCAATATGCAGAAATGGTTGACCGCCTAACAGGTGAAGGGTTATTACATCTCAATCAGCAGCTACCTGCCCCTTTTGATATTGAGCATGTGCTGGTCATCGCCCCTGAAAAGGCAGCCGGATTGGGTGATTTTCAAGCAGATGCCGATCGCTTAGCCAGTACAGGTGCATGTCACTTCCACTATCATAATGCGACTTTTCAGGGCAATCATGCACCCGCCGAGATACGCCAAGCCATCGTTAGCGCCCAGCAGCAATTTTACGATACTTATCAGCGTCTACCAGACTTGTTGGTTATTATTCGCGGCGGCGGTGCGGTTGGCGACTTAGCTTATCTCAATGATTATGAGCTGGCAGCTTTGGTTGCTGAGCAGCCTGTCCCTGTCTGGGTGGGCATCGGTCATGAGCGTGACAAGGTCATCTTAGATGAAGTGGCACATACTAGCTTTGATACACCCTCAAAGGTGATTGCTGCTATCCATAGCCACTTGGCCCAGCTCGTCACTCAGACGCTACAATATCAAGCTCAAATCAAGCAAGCGGCACAGCGTCAATTGAATACTGCCGAGCAACAAACCGCACGCCAATTAAGCCAAATACAGTCGCAAACGATTGGCCAACTAACCGCTCTACGAAAAGACAGTGACTATGCATGGCGCAGTATTCAACAAAGTGCCCAGCGCCAAGTAAAGCAAGCAGTCAGACTGACGGTTGAGCGATATACACAAACGCAAACCTTAGCGTATCAACAGCTCGCAAAAGCCGCTATTAATAGCAGAAGTTATCAAGAGTCAATCATGCAAAACGCACAGCAGCAAATTGTGCAAGCACAGCGCGATAGCGAACATCTACGTGATATTGTGCTATTACATCGACCGTCTCGCGTACTCAAGCAGGGCTATACCATGCTCACGGATGCTCAAAACAAGCAAACCCTCACTAGTAGTACCCAACTGTATCCTGAGCAAACCGTTAATATCATTTTAAAAGATGGCAACGCAAAAGCGCAAATTATCGATGTCACTATGGATAAAGAAGCGACAGAAACTTCAGGCACTCCAACTTAACCACATAATAATATCTAACGATTACTCATCAACTTATCTTTAAAAATTAGGAAATTTTATGACAACCCCTACTCGCCGACGCAAAAAAGCCGCCCCAAAAACCTTTAAGGCGGCTTACGATATCTTAAAAACCAATGCAGCTGAACTACAGCAACAGGATGAGCCTGATATTGATAATCTAATGACAACGGTCGAAGAGTCTATTGCCGCTTATCGCGTTTGCGAGACTCGTATCAATGCTGTACAGCAAGCATTAGACGCCGCCTTTGCCGAAGAAAAATCTACCAGCAGTGTTGATAGTTAAACGAAAAACAGCCACTAGATAGCAGCTGTTTGGACAAACCAAGCGCATCAATCTCATTTGGCACATTTGGCAACGCAACAGTTTGATATTCTGTTTACTCAGGTTCATCAACCTCAAAGACTTGGCGCAGATAGGCAAGATACGTGTCGTTATTGATCATGGTCTTGCCTGGGCTATCAGACAGCTTAGCGACTGGCTGACCATTGCACTCTACCAATTTAAGCACGATATTAATCGGCGTAATGCCCATATCATTGGTCAAATTGGTGCCGATACCAAAGCTAGTTCTAATGCGACCTTTAAAGTATTGATGCAACTCCCACGCCTTCTCTAAATTTAACCCATCGCTAAAAGTTAGAATCTTGGTTTTTGGATCTATTTTTAGCTTCTCATAATGGGCAATCGCCTTATCGCCCCAAATATAAGGGTCGCCGCTATCATGACGCAGACCGTCGAATAGCTTGGCAAAATATAAATCGAAATCACGTAAGAATGCATCCATTCCAACCACGTCTGTCAATGCAATACCCAAGTCGCCACGGTACTCATGCACCCATGCTTCAAGCGCGGCCTTTTGTGAATCTCGCAGACGCACATCTAATGCTTGAAACGCCTGCATAAACTCGTGCGCCATGGTGCCTATTGGCGTCATTCCTAATTGCTTGGCCAAATATACGTTTGATGTACCACCAACTATCTTTGGCTCGGCTTTATGTAACGTCTCCACTACGTGTGCTTGCCAGCGTCGACTAAAGCGTCTACGCGTGCCAAAATCAGCGACGATAAATGGCGGCATATCCTGATCGTACTGGGTTTGCTCTTCGGCATACTGATGTAATAGCGCTACTTTTGCATCGAGGCGACGTTGTCCTTCTTCAATCACGCTGTCATTAGATAGCGCATTAAAATACAGCTCATTAACAATAGCCAGTACAAATACTTCGAAAAACATCGCTTGAATCATCGGCCCTTCGATATCGATAAACAGGCGACCTTTATCGTCTGTACTTACCGTAATGAAGCGGCGTTTTAGCTTAAACAGCTCTAGGTAGTCAACGAAATCTGAGCGAATAAAGCGTAAGCTACGTAAGTACTCTAGCTCATCTGGCAAAAAGCGCAATTCGCATAAGCTGTCTAGTTGCTGCTCTAGATCTTTTTGGATATCAGCCAACGGATAGGCTGCATCTTTGTTATTACGGCAGCGAAAGCGATAAACACCATGGGTTTGCGGGAACTGATGCAGCATGGCTTGTAACATCGTAAATTTGTACAAATCATTATCAAGCAATGAAGTAATAATAGGTGCATAAGAAACGGTCATGCTATGGCCTTAAAAGTGCAAAATAAGAAACAAACGTCATTTGATAGACAAAGCGACATCATATGTGGACGATAAACAATACACGCTCATTCATTATGAGCCATCGATAAGCCGTTCAGTATAACGAAGTTTGGTATTTATTTCAGAGTTCACTTTTGATTGCTGAAAAATGACAGTGAATCCCAATAAAACGATTGCGATTACTTAAACCATTTATAAGAACATTGTATAAGTTTATCCAGAAAATCTATCCATAAATGGTTATCACGGCTTACGCTTTTGCACTCATAAACTGCTCGACGTAGTCATCAGCAGGATTATGCCGCAACTCGCTTGGTGTGCCCGTTTGTATGAGTCGACCACCATTTAACATACTGATGCGCTGACCTACTTTGACAGCTTCATCAATATCATGAGTAATAAATACAATGGTTTTGTTCAATCGATCTTGCAATTCGAGTAGTTGGTCTTGCAGCTGAGCGCGAATGAGCGGATCAAGCGCAGAGAACGCTTCGTCCATTAGTAAAATTGGGTTATCCGTTGCCAAAGCACGAGCCAGACCAACGCGCTGCTGCATACCACCTGAGAGTTCATCAGGGTAGCTGTTCTCCAAATTTGATAGACCGACTTCATTAAGCCAATGTCGAGCCGTTTCATGTCGCTCGTTTGCGCTCATCTTTCGGACACGCAGACCATAAGCAACATTTTGTATGACCGTCATGTGCGGCACTAAGCCGAAATGCTGAAAAACCATACTGACTGTCTGCTGACGATAATGCTGCAACTGCTTATCGTTGAGCGCTAAAATATTAATAGCCGTAGCAGAGCTTTCTTCTACTACCGTACTTACATTATCTGTCGCTGATTGCCTATCAGCTGTTGTGTGAGTCGCATGTTCTCTATTCAGAGCAGTATCTACCCATATCTCGCCACTGGTTGGATCTATCAAACGATTAATATGGCGTATCAGCGTTGATTTTCCTGAGCCTGACAGACCCATGATGCAATGCAACTCGCCTGCCTTGATATCTAGATTGACATCATAAAGACCAACTGAATAGCCCGTTTGCTCTTTTACCTTGATGCTATCCATACCCTCAGCCAGCAATGCCAATGCAGACTGTGCTTGCGTACTATTGGCATTATAAATCTTACTGATATTTTTTAGTTGGATATGATTCATCGGTGCTCTCACTATTCACGTGGTTTTTATCATTATGGCTTCGGTCGATTACCATGGGTTCAGTCGTATGCCACTAGATAATTTTTTATCCAATCGGACGTCTGCCTGCTTCGATGGTTTTTTGACGGGTACGCTTACCTTGACCAAATGCTTGCGTAATACGGTCAATGATAATGGCAACGATAACGATGGCCGTACCTGCTTGTAGACCTTGACCGATATTGAGCGTTTGGATAGATTGCAATACATCTTCACCAAGCCCAGGAGCACCAATCATTGAAGCCAATACCACCATGGCAAGTGACATCATCACAGCCTGATTGATACCTGCCATAATACTGGGCAGCGCTTGTGGCAATTTAATCCAGAGAAGTAGCTGTAGGTGGGTACTACCAAAGGAGCGCCCTGCTTCGACCATTTCATGATTAACTTGCGTAATCCCTAATGTCGTCAGACGAATCAAGGGTGGCAACGCATAAATCACGGTCGCGAATAACGCAGGCACTTTACCAATACCAAACAGCATTAGCACTGGTATGAGATATACAAAACTTGGCATGGTCTGCATGATATCTAGCACTGGCGTCACAATCTTGCGTAGCAGTTTGCTACCTGACATGGCAATACCAATAGGAATACCAATCACGACCGTGACCAGTACCGATACGATAAGCAGCGCTAAAGTATCGATCAGTGCGCCCCATAAGCCAAAAGCACCTATCAAAAATAGCCCTGCACCACATGCCAGCGCGAACCAAATCTTGCGGACACCAAACCAGCCAAGCACAGTCACAAATGCAATAATCAGCCAAGGCGGGATAACCGTTAATAATCGTTCAATAGGTAGTAGCAGATAAGTAAGGGTCATCGTGCTAATAGTACGAAATACATCACCATAGTTTTGGACGACGTTTGCTAAGGCATTATTGAGTGGGGTCTCAAGCGACCATGAAGGAAAGCTTGATGCGAGCGCTGACGCATTGATACTAGATGCAGTTGCTTCTTTAGAGATAGCACCCGTTGAGCTAAGGCCTAACTTGGTAGCGAGATTGGTAGCGGCCTCATCGGATAACCATGCTTGCCAAACCTCTGGGTTGTCACGCAAAAAAACCATGGCCTGCTCATCGCCAGTGCGTTTACTTTCGCTCATCTCCAAGATAGCACCGTTTAGCTCATCAGAGGTAAATTGCACCTTTTCAAAGACAGCTGCTAGTTCAGGATTAGATTCTATAAATGGAGTAGAAACGGCAATACCTAACGGCGATACTGGGAATCCTGACACACAATCCATCTTACCATCAGCGAGCAGCAGATTTTGCCAACAAGCATCCTCATAAGCTGGGAACTCTAATGGCGCAAGGTCATATTTTGCCATTAGCCCAGTGGGTTGCCAGTAGTAAAACAACAGTGGCTTATGCTGCTCGAAAGCGGAGGCAATTTCGGCATCGAGAGCAGCACCTGTACCAGGGTGTGCGTTGTTAAAAAGACTGTCTAGACCGGTGGTTTTTAGCAAACGTGTGTTAAAAATCTCACACGTCCAACCAGAGGGACAGTTCATAAAGCGAGATTTACCAGGATCTTCAGGGTCTTTAAATAGCTCCGTATATTTAGGCAGATCTTGATAGCTGCGTAGTCCTGGGTTTTCTTCCAAAACGTATCGCGGGACATACCAGCCTTGAGTTGCACCGCCTTTTAGCGTATCGCCGATGATGGCTACTTTATTCTGCTCAATGGCTTTTTCCATGATTGGCGAACGGCCAACCCACTGTTCCCCGATGACCTGAATGTCATTCTGTGAGAGCGCCGTATCAAGTGCAGGCCCTGCTCCTGGTACGTCCTCTACTATGCAGCCGTATCCATCTTCTACGATATGTCTGAGTACGCCGGAGGTGAACTGCCCACTCTCCCAGGTTAGCGCCCCAAATTTAATCGGTGATTCACACGCCGCTGACGCCGATAAAGGCAGTAGTAACGCGCTCATCCACAGTAAGCTTAATGCAATCCATTGGCGCATACTCTTTCCTATTATTATGTTGTATCGGCATGAAATCACTATTAGAACAATAGAACTAAAAATCAGCTGAAAGGTCTATATCATGTTTACCAAGGCTAGCCATAGACCATTCAGCTACTATCTACTGTTGTTTAGACTTACTACAAAGTGTAGCGATTTATAGAAGTGATGACAAACGCTTATTTGTCGATTAACGCAGTATATAAATTTACGATAATTTTGATAAAGCTCTTATGACAAGTCGCTCTTAATTTGAGAAATCTATATTTGAGAAGTCATATTTTAGACAAAAAAATAGCACCTATCTAGATAGATGCTATTGGTCATGATATCGATTAAAAAGGTCACTATTAATTTCTATAGCTACTATAAAACGTCTACTTCAAAAACAGTTACTCTAAAGACAATTATTTTAAGAACGGTCATTTTAAAAGCGGTTATCTTAAAGACAGTTATTTCAAGAACAACGCCATTGCCTTTTTAAACAGTCCACCATAAGGCGGCAATAATAAATTCAGGCCATTGAGCTTGGTTTGGACAAAAATCGGCTTCATATGGCTGAGGCGTTCAAAGCCGGCCTTACCATGGTATGCGCCAGTACCAGAGTCACCCACGCCACCAAACGGCAAGTCGTGCTGAGCCACATGTATCAAAACTTCGTTGATACATAAGCCACCCGAGACCGTATTGTTACGCACGTTTTCGATACTGCTGTAATTGTCACTAAACACATATAGTGCCAATGGCCGTGGACGCGAGTTCACAAAGTAAATGGCATCATCAAGCGTCTCATAATGCATCAGCGGCAAAATCGGGGCAAAAATCTCATTTTGCATGAGGTCGCTGTCAGGCTCAGGCTCGCTGACGATGACTGGCGGCATTAAACGGGTCTCTATATTAGATTCAACGGCAGTTAACGCATGTAACTCGCCGCCTGTTAGCGCATCTAGATAGCCTTTTACCCGTTTGAACTGCTCACCATTAATAATGCGAGAATAATCTGGGTTTTCTTCGATATCAGGATAATGCTTGGTCATCCACTCTTTTGCGAGTTGGATAAACTGGTCATGGTATTGACGCTGAATCAAGACATAATCTGGCGCAATACACGTCTGCCCAGCATTTAGTGTCTTACCCATCATCACTCGATTGACAACAGACTCTAGATTGGCATCATCTAGTACGATTACAGGTGATTTACCACCAAGCTCAAGCGTCACTGGTGTTAGATTTGGCGCAGCGGCAGCCATGACCTTTTTGCCCACCGCAGTCGATCCGGTATATAGCAAATGGTCAAATGGTAGCTCACTAAAGGCGGCAGCAATCTCAACTTCACCGAGCACCACACAGATCATATCTGGGGAAAAATAACGAGCAATGGCGTCAGCAAACGTCTGAGCAAATTGCGGCGCAGCCTCACTCATTTTGACCATAATGCGGTTGCCTGCAGTGATTGCATCAATCATCGGGCCAATTGCTAAAAATAACGGATAGTTCCAAGGCACCATAATACCGACCACACCCAATGGCTGAGGCTGAATTTCATTATGGGCTGGCATATACAGCGCTGAGATCGGCGCACGATGTGCTTTCATCCACTTTTTACCGTGTTTTTTGGCATGGCTGATACCGGTAAAGCTAGGAAACAACTCAGCAAACTGCGTCTCTGACTGGCTACGATAGCCAAAATCTGCACTAATCGCCTTTGCAAAACTCTCTTGGTTATCACTGAGCATCACTTCTAGATTGTCTAGCTGCGTCGTACGAGTGCCCCAATCATTGATTGGCTGGGTACGGCTTAACATTTGCAAGCGTGAAAATTGCGCTTTCATCTCATCGATAGTCGTCGCCGTACTTAAGGCTTCAGGCACACGCTGCAGCGCAAAACCTGTCTCGGTCACTGCCTGCTCATGGGCGCTTTGGTTGCTATCTGTCATTTGTCTTCCTTGTCATAATCATAGTAATAGTCATAAGGTTTGTAGTCACTACATTATATTGGGTTAGAGGCTCTATCTTTCTAGTCAGGTGCACTCTTTGATAACCTACTCTGACTATAAATTTCATTAGATTCCATTCATTACACTTTAATGTAGCGCATCGACTGAGCAATGAACAGCACCTTTGGTTGACTACTGCGTCTGTACTAGCAGCACCGCTATGAACCACTTGCCACTGTTCTATACCTATTATTTCGTCATCAATTACTAGCTGTTTTCTATTAGCATTTACGCCATTTACAGACATTGCGACAGTATATATCTTTGGGCGATAGTCGCCAAAACTGCTACACTACCGATGAGCATTATTTATTTTAAACTTGATAATAATAAGACAGATACTCTCATGCAAAATGACACACAACCCCTCAATGATACGCTTGTCAGCAAATCTCTATCAGCCGCCGATTATGTCCCTACTCTCGATGCGATGCTAGCACGCACCCTCGAACGTATCGATCTAAAAAAACAACAAGGGCTGCGTACGCCTGATGAATTATGGATTGTCGATCATAACGATGTCTACACGCTTGGACAGGCAGGTAAAGAAGAGCACATATTACAGCGTACTGATACACCTATCATCAAGACCGATCGCGGTGGTCAGGTGACATGGCACGGTCATGGACAGTTAGTGCTCTATTGGTTGTTTGATTTAGACAGCCTCAAATGGAGTGTGCGCAATCTTGTCTCCCATGCTGAGCAAGCGATAGAAGACGTCATCAATGACTGTTTGCGTAGCTCACCATCTAGTAGCGACAATATCAGTGCTCATGCGCGCCGTGATGCCCCTGGTGTCTACTTATATGCAGATACTGCTGCAACAGATGACAGCGCCTCTACAGATGACAACTCTCTTGATAATAAGATTATGCTTGGCAAAATGGCCTCGCTAGGCTTTAAGATTAAGCATGGCTTTAGCTACCATGGTATTGCGATTAATTTAAATTGTGACCTGTCCTCATTTAACGCTATCAATCCTTGTGGCTATGCCGGCATGCAGATGTTGCGACTGTCTGATTTTGTAGCCATGCAGACAGATTCAGAGCAAACAGAGCAAACCGAACAGCAAGTGAGCGATTCATTCAGCTATGAGACAGTCACTCAAAAACTTATCGATAACATCGCCAAGCGCCATGCTGGACTGATTGAGTTGCGAGCTATCGCCCCTAAGTAAGTTTTGAGCCTATTTTTGCATAATCTTTTTTTGCATAATATCTTGCACGCTTAGACTTAAGCATTAAGAGAAAATTCAGTACAAACTTGCTATAATCGCATGCAGTACAAATCGGACGCAGCAACTATCCTTGCTGTATCCCTAGCTCAACCCCTTATTCAAACATTTAAAACAAAAGCAAATTGGAGCATTTTATGGCAGATTTTAACAAAATTTTGGACGCAGGCGATGTAGACGGCGGCATCATCAACGTAGTAGTAGAAATCCCAGCTGGTAGCAGCCATAAAATTGAGTGGAATCGCGAATTAGCAGTATTTGAGCTTGACCGTATTGACCCACAGATTTTTGCTAAACCTTGTAACTATGGTTTCATCCCGCAAACACTTGACGAAGACGGCGATGAGCTTGACGTATTGCTATTGACTGAGCAGCCACTACCGACTGGTATTTTCTTAAAAGCAAAAGTTATCGGTGTGATGAAGTTTGTTGATGATGGCGAAGTAGATGACAAAATCGTTGTTGTCCCTGCTGATGACCGTGACACAGGCAATGCTTACAACAGCTTAGAAGACCTACCAAAGCAGTTGATCAACCAATTAGAGTTCCATTTCAGTCATTATAAAGACCTGAAAAAAGCTGGTACGACGGTTGTTGAATCTTGGGGCGATGTTGCAGAAGCGAAAGAAGTTATCAAAGAGTCTATACAACGCTGGAAAGATCTATAATTATCAAATATTGGTAAAAATGCCGATAACGATAAATAATAAAATACCGCAGTCACCATAGTGGCCGCGGTATTTTTTTGCTTGAATATTGCTTATCTAACATGGTTATAATGAGCATATAACTCATTTACACTTATATGCCGTAATAAGGACAGTCATGTTTAACCCCGACCCTAGCGCAAAAACGGTCAATACCAAGTTGCCAAGAGACGTCATTATGATGGTCGAAAAAAACAACCTAGTAATGGCCATCAAAACTTTGGCGGCAGACGAAAACATCAGTATGGATGAAGCCAAAAGTAGAATTGATGCTTATGAGACCCAGCTGAAAGTAAAGCAACAACAGAAGCTCAATACTATCGCTAGTAAACAAGGCATTCCAAATCAAGCCATCAGCTTTGATAGAGAGCAAGAAGAAGACGAGCCTGGGCCATTGGTAAAAAATCGTGTCAAAACCACCAAACAGAGTCAAGGGTTTAAGGGGCTGCAAGACGGTGTCGATAGTCAGCTAAATGACTTAGGCTATAAGAAACCTCTATTGCCTTATTGGCTAAAACGATTGCTCGTGATCGCTGTCTTAATGATAGGAATGTTTTGGATATTATGGCGAGTATTTGGTTAAGTAATTTAGCTAAATAAGAAACTGGTTCGACATATTCCCTATAAAACTACATACCGACTAGCTACAATTTAAGAATGTAGCTAGTCGAATAGTTCATTGAAAACCTGCCCTTGAATCCTTTCACAGCGTCCACTAATCTAAAACTACTTATAGCAACCCTTTATATAAAAAGTAACAGCCTACGACGGTCAACAGTACTGCAAAGCATTTTTTCAGCAACTGCGGCGATAATGCGTGAGCGACTTTTGCGCCTAGCTTGGCCGTGAAAAAGCTCATGATGCTAATGCCTAAAAAAGCATAGATGTGAACAAAGCCAATCGTATTGGGCACGTCGACTTGAGCTTGCATGCCAAAGAACATAAACCCTAGCGCACCTGCAATCGCGATAGGCAATCCACATGCGGCTGAGGTTCCAACGGCTTTTTGCATAACCACACCGTAACGCGTGAGGTAAGGTACGGTTAAGCTACCACCGCCAATCCCAAAAATAGCAGAAGCAATACCGATACCAGCCCCTGCTGCTAATTGCTTAGGTTTTGAAGGCAAAGCTATATGAACATTACCAGCATCGCTATTTGCTTTCTTTTTACCACCCATAAACATTTTATAAGCGACCCAAAGCAAAAACACACCAACAATCAACTGCAGATATAAACCAGATATCTGCCCTGCGATCCCTGCTCCTAAAAAGCAGCCTATTGCTAAGCCTGGCGTCAGATTTTTAAAGACAGGCCACATGACTGCGCCTTTCTTATTATGCGCCATGAGCGAGCTTATGGACGTGACAATAATGGTTGCCAGTGAAGTACCCAAGGCCAAGTGCATAATACTGTCAGGACTGTAACCCATTTGCGTAAAGACAATAAATAGCAGTGGTACGATAATAGTGCCACCGCCTACTCCAAATAGCCCTGCAGCAAATCCTGCTAGCGCCCCTATTATTAAAAAAGTTATTAATTCCACAGGATAGTTACTTCTTATTTAGATTTAATGAGATGATAATTATAGTTAAACGACTGCTCAATATTGAACGAGCAATAGCCCATAGGCTTAGGTGTTGGATAATAGGTATTGGATTAAATAAGCTCTACTTGCCCCACTCTAGAATAGGCACGATTAAAATAAACCAACCCTTCATCAGTTCCGCCTTGTGGCTCAGCCTGATTGATGGCGACAACGCGGCACATAAAGACGCTATGCGTGCCAACTTCTTGAATTTGTTCAATCTCACAATCAAAGCTGACCAAGGCATCCTCCAATACAGGAGCGCCTGTTTGTAATTGTGTCCAAGAACCATATTCAAACCGTTCTTCTGAACACAGCTTAGAGGCAAAAGCATTGGACAGCTGCTCATGTTGCGCGCCTAACACATTGACACTTAAAATTTTATTTTCCAGAAAGTAGCTATGTGACCGAGACGTTTGATTCATACAGACAAGCAAAGTCGGCGGTGTGTCTGTAACACTACATACTGCCGATGCTGTAAACCCATGCATGCCGGTCGCCCCTGATGTGGTCACCACATTGACCGCAGTCGTTAGCAAAGACATGGCATCTCTAAAGTCGGTCGCGTCAATCCTATCTTTAATCATTGCTTCAATCCCGAGAAACGTTAAAAAATAACGTTAAAAAATTGTGCTTCAATTTTAGTTTTGCAAAGGAAATTCTTTAAATAGAATTTCCCTTGCAAAACTCTAAGCAGTCAGTTCTTGACGAACGATTTGAGCACCAGCGCTTAATGCCGCGAGCTTACCACGTGCGACTTGGCGAGACAAAGGTGCCATGCCGCAGTTGGTCGCAGGATACAGCTTGTCAGCATCGACAAATTGTAGCGCTTTGCGTAGCGTATCTGCTACCTCTTCTGGTGTCTCGATAGTGTTGGTTGCCACATCAATGGCACCGACCATCACTTTTTTACCACGAATCAATTCAATCAGATCCATAGGTACACGTGAGTTTTGACACTCAAGTGAGACAATATCGATTTTCGACTGTTGCAATTTAGGGAACGCTTTTTCGTATTCGCGCCACTCTGAACCCAGTGTCTTTTTCCAATCGGTATTGGCTTTGATGCCATAGCCGTAGCAAATATGGACAGCTGTCTCACATTTTAGGCCTTCAATGGCGCGCTCTAAAGTTGCAATACCCCAGTCGTTCACATCATCAAAGAACACATTAAATGCGGGCTCATCAAACTGGATAATATCGACGCCAGCCGCTTCTAATTCTTTTGCCTCTTGGTTCAGGATTTTAGCAAATTCCCAAGCCAATTTTTCACGGCTTTTATAATGACCGTCATATAACGTATCAATCATCGTCATCGGCCCTGGCAACGCCCATTTGATTGGCTGATCAGTTTGCTGGCGTAAAAACTTGGCATCATCAACAAACACGGACTTCGGACGGCTCACCGCACCAACGACTGATGGCACGCTCGCATCATAGCGATTACGAATTTTGACCGTCTCACGCTTCTCAAAGTCGACACCATCAAGGTGTTCGATGAACGTAGTCACAAAATGCTGACGGGTCTGCTCGCCATCACTGACAATATCAATCCCTGCATGCTGCTGCTCTTGCAATGATACACGCAGTGCATCTTGCTTGGCTTCAAGCAACTGCTCGCCCTCTAAAGCCCAAGGTGACCAAATTTTCTCGGGTTCTGCTAGCCAAGACGGTTTTGGTAAGCTGCCAGCGGTAGACGTCGGTAATAGTAGTTTCATACGATTTATCTTCTGATTAATTTATTTTTTATTATGTTGATGAGTAATGCTCAGTTAAGCGGCTTGCTTGCTAGCCGTTTCTTTATCAGCGGCTTCTTTTTGAGCAGTATCGCCTGTTACATCATAACTTGCAGCCCATTCCTCAAGGATTGTTTGATACGGCTTAATAAAATGCGTCTCAGTAAACCTGCCCTGGGTCACTGCCATTTGACTACGTTCGGCGCGGTCATAGACCACTTGCGTCAATGAATAGTCTTGGTAATTCAGGCTAGGTTGATACACTTGACCAGCGCTTGAATTGGCGTTGTAAATCTCAGGACGGTAGATCTTCTGAAAGGTCTCCATAGTACTGATTGCACTAATCAGCTCAAGATCGGTGTAATCACTGAGCAAGTCCCCTGCAAAATAAAATGCTAGCGGCGCGGCACTACCTTCAGGCTTAAAATAACGTACCGTTAAGCCCATTTTATGAAAATAGTCGTCGGTCAACGAGTATTCATCTTGCTTGTACTCAATGCCCAATACAGGATGTTGATTAACAGTACGATAGTAAGTCTTGCTGGTTGACACGCTCAGGCAAATCACAGGTTTTTTTTGAAAATGAGCGTTGTAAGCTTCTGAATTCAATAAGTATTGAAATAATTTTCCATGCAACTCACCAAAATTATCTGGCGTTATGGATGCTAGGTTTTTGTCGCGATGCTCTGGTAACACAATACTAAAGTCATAATCACGCACATAAGAGGAGAAACTGTTGCCAACCATACCGTCGATACGCTTGTTTTCTTTATGATCCACAATCGTGGTTTTTAGCGTTTCGATAATAGGAAACGTCTGACCATTGCCTTTAACATCTAGATCGACAGAGATAATATCAACTTCAACAGAATAACGATCTGCTGTCAGATTGTCCCAATGCGCCAATGCATTGAATCGATTATTAATCATGGTTAACGTTTTGCGTAAGTTCTCTTGACGGTGCTCGCCGCGTGCCAAATTTGCAAAGTTAGTCGTCAAACGCGTGCTATCTGCAGGCTGATAGTTTTCGTCAAAACGAATGTGCTTAATTGAACAATTGAATTCTTTACTCATGGTGATCCGCTACCTTATTTATCTGAGATAAAACCAAATCTGTGTATGAGGTGAATCATACCGAAATCTAAACATGAATAAAAACGATACAATTTAAACATAAGATGAATTTTATTCATCTTCCTGAAACTTAGATATATAAAGGAAATTTAACAGCGGAATTTTTAAGGATTTATTTAACGTACAACTAAGCCCTTCACACAATGGCAGCGAAGAGGCTTTTATACTGCTTAAGCATATTTTTAAGGCATAAAAAAAGGATACCGTAGTATCTTTTTTTTCAAATTCGAGCCTGATAACAAATCGATTCTAGTGATGCTCACCAGGAAGAATTTTGGCAAAGGCACGCTGAGCAAGGTTAGGCTTGCTATCAGTCGTTTGCGCAGCGGTCGAACTTGGGAAAATGCGATAACCAATGGACTGAACACCAACGTTAAAGGCTGGTACCAGTGAATAAGTCGCCGATGCAAATTTGCCCATATTACTAGCAATACTATTTGGCTTATGAACGATGGCTTTTGCGACCATCATCGCGGCTTCGTCAGGCATCAGTGCTGGCATATAACGATATAGCTTGGTTGGCGCAATCATTGGGGTACGCACAAGTGGCATAAAAATATTGGTTACTTTGATGTTATCGCCTTTGACTTCAGCAGCCAAACAGCGACTAAATGCATCTAAGGCCGCCTTTGACGCGACATACGCTGAAAAGCGAGGACTATTTGCCAATACCCCAATTGATGAGATATTCACGATTTGACCGGTTTGACGACCAATCATCGTTGGCAAGAAACCAAGAATGATTTTGACCGCGCCAAAATAATTAATCTCCATGGTACGTTCAAAGTCATGAAAACGGTTGACCGACTCATGCACTGAACGGCGAATCGAACGTCCTGCATTGTTGACTAGTACATCGACATGTTTAAAGTCAGCCAAAATCTTTTCACTGGTTTTTTCAATCTCATCCATATTGGTAAGGTCGCATGGATAGTAGCTAGCCGCGCCGCCAAGTGTTTCAATATTTTCCTTGACCATTTTTAGCTTATCTTCAGTACGGGCCAGCAAAATAACATGCGCGCCGCATTCACTGAGCAAAAAAGCCGTACGCTCGCCGATACCACTTGAAGCGCCTGTAATGATAATATTCTTGCCTTTGACGGCTTTGGTGATTGCTTTTTTCGAGAGATTGGCCATAAAAAGTCCTTTTCGTTTATTCTATAGTTATTGGTATTCGGTTATAGCATAGCAAAAAAATGTCGTATGGAGTGAACAAAACCATAGTGAGCGTTAGCTGACGGGATCTTTACAAATTTCGTCGTCAACATAAATATTTATAAATACATTTTTAGCTTATTGTTAATTACTAAGTGCTAAGTACCAAGTGTTAAGTGCTAAGCTTTTTTCTAATCTATTATGAGGGGTACCTGCTTTGATAGACACACTAACTCACTATATCGACTTAATTGCCAAAATGATCGAAGTCATTGGCGTCCTCATTATGTTTTTTGGGCTATTTCTTGCTTTATATAGAGCTTTTCGAGCGTCTGGCCATTTCAACAATGATACTTACGTAGAGATCAGACAGACCGTAGGCAAGTCTATACTATTAGGGTTAGAAGTACTGATTGCCGCTGATATCGTAGCTACTGTCGTCACCGAGCCATCGCTACGCAGCGTACTGGTACTAGGTTTTATCGTACTAATTCGAACCTTTTTAAGCTTATCGCTACAGGTTGAATTAGAAGGTCGATTCCCTTGGCAAAATAGAAAGCCTGTGCCTGATAAACAGTCTGATACTGATAATCATACTGTGCCCATTGATAAAGCATAGCTGATATATAAAAGCGCTATCAAAAGGCAAGATGTAAAAAGTACTATGAAAAGTAACTAGCACGAGTTTATAAAACAAGATTTAAGCAATTACTGCTCGTGCGCCTGCAAAAAAGTCTCGACCACTTTGAATTGCCCAACGGTACTTTCTTCGCCATACATCGCCTGTCTAAAGGCGTTAGAGTTTGGAATACCTGTCGTATACCAAGCGATATGTTTGCGAGCGATGCGGCAGCCTGAGTACTCGCCATAAAAATCATAAAGCTCTTGCAAATGGGCCAGTACGATCTCTTTTATCTCACTAACGCTCGGTGCCTCTAGACGCTCGCCAGTACGCAAAAAGTGCTCAATATCGCGAAATATCCATGGTTGCCCTTGTGCAGCACGCCCAATCATCACCGCATCACAGCCTGTCATTTCATAGACGTGTTGGGCTTTTTGTGCGCTATCGATATCTCCATTGGCAATGACAGGAATACTGATGCTTTCTTTGACTTCGCGTATCAGCTCATAGCGTGCATTGCCTGTGTACATGTCTTCACGCGTACGTCCATGAATAGCAATCGCTGCAATGCCCGCCTGCTCAGCACGCTTGGCGACTCGTAAGATGTTTTCACGACCGTTTTCAAAACCCAGACGTGTCTTTAGCGTAACAGGTGCATTTACCGCATTGACCGTGGCATCTAGCAATCGTGCAACCAAATCTTCGTCTTGCAACAATGCAGAGCCTGCCAGCTTACGACAGACCTTTTTGGCCGGACAGCCCATATTGATATCGATAATCTGTGCACCATTATCAATTTGATAACGGGCCGCTTCAGTCAGTTTGTCCGGCTCAGCACCTGCTATCTGCGCCGAAATAGGCGCAATCTCATTGTCAAAATTGGCACGGTACAAGGATTTTTTGCGTGCATAAAGAGCGGTATCAGCGATGATCATCTCGCTGACCGCATGACCTGCACCAAATGATTTGCACAATCGGCGAAAAGGGTTGTCCGTCACGCCTGCCATCGGTGCGACCATCAAACGGTTTTCAATCGTCAGGCCACCGATATTTAATGGCTGTAATAGCGGATGATCAGACAAAGTCGAGGACGAAGATAAAACGGGAGAATCAATAGACATAAAAAAACGGCTTGATTTGTAAGGAAAACAAGCCGTTATTCTAAGGATTCCTGCGTTTATTGCAAGCGCTTAACGTGAATAGCTTGCATAAGCATTACTCGTTTTTAATAAATCCCATGCATTATTTATCAAGCACACTGCCCTGCTCTAGCGTGATGTCATCATCATGCTCTTGCATGCGCCACGGCAGACTATCAGGTGATACATTGAGGAAATGTAAATACTTCTCAAACTGATCAATGATGTCATTAATCACTGATTCAGATTTGTAGCCGTATAAGTCATAGGTCTGACCACCACGGCGTAGATACACCTCAGCGCGATGATGGTGCTCTTGTGGCAAAGTATCTGCGCTGTCTTCAGTATAATAATCAGGCGCATCATGCTCAGATAAGCGAACTTCGTACCAAAACTCGACATCGTCACCGCGCTGTAGCTCTAATACGGCTCGGTTATTGACCGCGTCATAGTTGACCTCAGTCGTCCAGCCGGTTTCTGCAAATTTAGACGACACCTCCATCATCGAAGGCATAACCACTTCTTTGATATAGCTAAGAACCTTTTCACGCGTTGGCTTGTCGGTCATATAATCAATACGCTCGCGCCATGCAGACGGTTTGAGTAAATGCGGCGGCAGTCTGTTGTCATTACCAAGGCTTTGATTACGATGTCCTTCGATACGCAGCGCACGCCACATACCAAACATTGAAATAAGAATAATAACCGCAAATGGTAACGCACTAACGATAGCTGCTGTTTGTAGGGCTTCTAAACCACCTGCAAGTAGCAATACTGCTGCGACAGCACCTTCAGTCACTACCCAAAAGCTACGCTGCCACCATGGTGTATCACTGCGACCACCTGCCGCTAGCGAGTCGATTACCAATGAGCCAGAATCCGATGACGTCACAAAAAAGGTAATAATCAATAAAATGGTCAACGACGACACAAATTCAGTAAACGGTAGATTCTCTAACAGTTTAAATAAAGCAATCGCTTGGTTGTTTTGTACTTCACTGATTAATGAGGTATAACCATCGACCATAATCATGTGTAGCGCGGTATCACCAAACACCGAAAACCAGAAGAACGTAAAGAAAGTCGGTACTAGCATCACACCCAAAACGAACTCACGAATAGTACGACCACGGCTAATCTTGGCGATAAACAGACCTACAAAAGGTGCCCATGCAATCGTCCATGCAAAAATAAATAAAGTCCAGCTGCCGATCCAATTGCTATTCTCGTATGCCTGCAAGCTAAAGGTACGTTCAACGATGTTACCTAAATAACTACCCGTATTTTCCATAAAGGCATTCAAGATAAAAATGGTCGGACCGACAACAAATACGAACAGCATCAACGCAGTTGCCAATAACATATTTAAAATAGATAAGCGTTTTACACCCTTATCCATACCTGCCAACACCGATACCAATGCCGCGGCGGTCACTAAGGCAATGGCAATCACCTGTACGGTCGTATTCACTGGAATGATATCTGGCAGTAAATAATTTAGTCCCGCATTGATTTGCGACACCGACAAGCCAAGACTGGTCGCAATACCAAACATCGTACCTAATATCGCAAACACATCAACCGTATGACCGATAGGGCCATGAATCCTGTCACCAATAATCGGGTACAACGTCGAGCGTATCGATAGTGGTAGACCATGACGAAACGCAAAATACGCTAGTGATAAACCAACGACACCATAAATTGCCCAAATATGAAAACCCCAATGAAAATACGCAATTTGCATCGCCTCTTTTGCCGCGGCGATAGTCTGCGGATCCGACATTGGCGGACTAGAAAAGTGCATCACTGGTTCCGCTACCCCATAAAACAGTAGCGCAATCCCGTAACCTGCCGAAAACAGCATGGCAAACCATTCAAGGAATCCGTACTCTGCCTCAGCATGATCAGGGCCCAGCTTGATACTGCCATAAGACGAAAACGCCAGTACAATAATAAACATCAAAAACAGTGCCACTGCCAGCATATAAAACCAGCCGAATGTCTCAGTCGTAAAACTAAGCACATCACTAAACAGAGCACCCGCTGCTTCAGGATTAATAGCCGTACCAATGACCAATAGCAGCATAATAATTGCTGCAGGTACAAAGACTGGTAATAAAATAGTCGAACGAGGTAATTTACTCATGAAAAATAATATCCTCAAAAGTTGACGATGCCTTTTTATAGAAAAGTTTTAATTAAGGCAAAGATTAGAAAATGTGTGTGAATGGTTATAATAATTATCACACTCTTTTCCAAAACCCTAGACAAGCGTTCAACTCGTAACATGACTTTAACGAATGTTACATGACTATTACCAAGAAAATAAAAAAGGCAGCTTGCTAGCTGCCTTTTGATTGTATATATATTTTTTAGTGATTTATAATCTTTGAATACTCGCTAATTCGTAAATACCAATATTTATTGTACCTAAACAGAAGCACTCTGTTTTCTAACTATGCATCAATCACTGCCGCCAACTTCTGCGCAATAGCTGCCAAATCACTATTATCTGCTTGGGTCACTGCATGACGACCCAATTCATGGATACTTGATGGAATGAGATGCACATGATAATGAAAGACCGTTTGACCTGCTTGTGAGCCATTCAACTGCATTTGGATAACGCCTTCACGCTCAAATACTTGGCGCTGAGCTTGCATGACTTTCTTAGACGTCATTAGCACCGCAGCAGCATATTCAGGCTCAAGATCCGCCAAATCAACGGCTTTCTGTTTTGGTATGACCAATACATGGCCTTCTGCTTGTGGCATGATATCCATAAAGGCCAGCGTTTTATCATCTTCATATACTTTGTGATATGGAATATCACCATCTAACATTTTGGCAAAAATATTATTGTCGTCATAAGCAGTCTTTTGATTTACTTCAGTCATTATTTTTTCCTTTAAGAGTTTTATTATTAGTTAATTAATAGCTCAATAGCTCAATAGCTATCCAAAATAGATAAAAGCATCTGTCATATAGTGGACGAAATATAACTTTAGTACAAGTCAGTATGACAACCGAATTTGAAAAATATCAAGCCATATTCCAACCATGCTAGCTCACTAATTTATTGGCGAGTCATGCCCTTAAAATGTTATATTAACCCTCTATTTTAATAACGCTATGTTTATGGATTTGCCTACTTTGCCAACTCAAACAGATATGGATAACACTGCTGCAACCCTTGATAGTAAGGAAGAACACTCTGATATTGAGAGTGAAAGTGGTACTCAAACCATTGATCCGAACGCTATCATATTAGCAGAAGCATTGACTGATAAAGCCATCAGCTGGCAGATACACAATTGTAAAATTATAAAGAAGATTGTCACGCAAGATTTGCCACTGCATTTTTTGTATCACTATGACAGTTTAGATGATGCGATCAAACAAACGCACCCGCTCACTCCTGAGTTACTGCTTCAATTCAATACACCCATGTCGGCTCATCAAGCTGCCAAATTAATTGGCATTGACGAGGAGCTGCTGACCAGTCCTTGGCATGTAAAAATTATCGGCTCGTTGGTAGTCTTTAGTGAGGCATTGCAGTTGGCTGTACGGCTACACTGGACCAATACGGGTAAAGAGACGCAGCAGATATATACCAAAGATACTGCCGACGCTATTATTGCCGCTTTTAAAGACTGGCAGTTTTTTGGTCGTGTAGACGTCCTTTATAAAAATAATAAGCAAATATTAATTAGTATTGACGAGCAAAACCCCAATACGCAAGCACTACCTGCCGAATCATTGCTGACGATTGAAGCTAGTAGTGATTATCAACAGCTACTGGCTACTCATGCGCTTGCAACTATTGTGAAATTAGAAGCAGACAAAGCCGATCTTCCTTGGTTTGACAAAGCCATATTAGAACGTATCGAGTAGCTATTTTGAGTAATTGTTTTTTTTACTCATCGCTTGTGATTATTAATTCACTGTTATTAGCATATTGTTTTTAGTTATTCATATCTAATGGTATGGTAACGAATTAGTATTATTCACTAGTACTCACTCTCTATAAAAAGCACACTATCCCTATTAAAACTGAGGGTGCACATTTTAACAACCCCGCCTATTTGTAAGGAATATCACATGGATTATCGTTCAAAAACCTCTACCGGCGGTCGTAATATGGCAGGCGCGCGCGCATTATGGCGTGCAACCGGCATGACTGACGGCGACTTTGGCAAGCCAATCATTGCGATTGCTAACTCTTTTACCCAGTTTGTACCCGGCCATGTGCATCTAAAAGACCTTGGACAACTGGTCGCCCGTGAGATTGAGCAAGCAGGCGGCGTTGCAAAAGAGTTCAATACCATTGCGGTCGATGATGGTATTGCGATGGGCCATAGCGGTATGTTGTACTCGCTACCAAGCCGTGATTTGATCGCTGATTCTGTCGAATATATGGTCAATGCTCATTGTGCAGATGCGCTAGTTTGTATTTCTAACTGTGACAAAATCACTCCGGGTATGTTGATGGCCGCCATGCGCCTTAACATACCAGTGGTTTTTATCTCAGGTGGCCCAATGGAAGCGGGCAAAATCTTAGCCAGTACCGTTGGTAAGAGCCACAATACCGATAGTAGTGACAGCAGTGCTGTTCGCAAACTTGACCTTGTCGATGCGATGATGGACGCTGCTGATGATAGCATCAGTGATGAAGACGTCGCTGCTATCGAAGCCTCAGCCTGCCCTACTTGTGGCTCATGCTCTGGTATGTTTACAGCCAACTCGATGAACTGCTTGACCGAAGCTTTAGGCTTAGCCTTACCAGGTAATGGCTCACTACTAGCTACTCATTCATTGCGTCGCGAGCTATTTTTAGAAGCGGGTCGTACCATTGTGTCGCTTGCTAAGCGTCGTTATGAGCAAGATGATGACTCTGTGCTGCCACGCTCTATCGCTACCAAGGCTGCTTTTGAAAATGCCATGAGCTTAGACATCGCTATGGGTGGTTCAACCAATACCATCTTGCATCTACTTGCTGCGGCCAATGAAGCAGAGATCGATTTTAAGATGGCTGATATTGACCGTTTAAGTCGCGGTGTACCTTGTCTGGCAAAAGTAGCCCCTGCCTCACAGAAATACCATATGGAAGATGTGCATCGTGCTGGCGGTGTCTTTGCATTACTCGCTGAGCTTGATCGCGCCGAGTTACTAAAAACTGACGTGCCGACTATTCATAGCGCAACGATGAAAGAAGCGATCGGTAAGTGGGACATCATGAACCCTGACAACCATGAAGCTCGCGCACGCTTCCTTGCAGCACCTGGTGGCGTACGTACCACGGAAGCATTCTCACAATCAAAAGAGTGGTCAAACCTCGACGTCAACCGTGAGTCAGGCTGTATCCGTAGTGCCAAACACGCCTACTCTACAGATGGCGGCTTAGCCGTACTATATGGTAATATCGCTGAGCGCGGCTGTGTGGTCAAAACCGCAGGCGTCGACGAAAGCATCTTGACCTTTACTGGTCGCGCGCGTCTATTTGAATCACAAGATGATGCGGTTGCTGCGGTATTGGCTGATCAAATCGTTGCAGGCGATGTGGTCATCATTCGCTACGAAGGTCCTAAAGGCGGCCCTGGTATGCAAGAGATGCTATACCCAACGACTTATCTGAAGTCAAAAGGATTGGGTAAAGAATGCGCCCTACTGACTGATGGTCGCTTCTCTGGTGGTACATCAGGTCTATCAATTGGCCATGCTAGCCCAGAAGCTGCTGAAGGCGGGGCGATTGGTTTGGTTGAAGAAGGCGATAGCATTCATATCGATATCCCAAATCGTACCATCAACATGCAAGTGAGTGATGCAGACCTAGCTGCTCGCCGAGAAGCCATGGAAGCGCGTGGTCGTGATGCATGGAAGCCTGTCAACCGTGACCGTCATGTCTCGCCAGCATTACGTGCTTATGCGGCTATGACTACCAGTGCTGATACTGGTGCCGTACGTGACGTGAGCCAAGTGGAGCGCTAGTCTGTAAGCTATCAATACTCCAGACATACTGATAAAAATATTAAGCCTGCGTAATGCAGGCTTTTTTTTCACCAAAAAACAACGTAGCTGTCGTTTTGATAACTATTTTTTGCGGTAATTATTTTATTTTGGCGTCATGATAAAGAGTATCAGTGACTGACTATCAACCATTGCTGTGAATTGTCATCAATATCTAAAATTACCCTCTTAAAATCGACCCTTAAAACATAACGACGTGCGTACACCTTATGATTGAAAAATATAACTTATTCTTATTAATCTGCGGGATTGCCTTTTTGCTCGGGGCCTTGTTTCCTGTTATTTTTAAGCGCACCTCTATCTCATTACCGATGCTCCAAGTCAGCTTCGGTCTGATGATGGGCTACTGGTGGACGTCTTTATCCTTTTTAGACCCACTTGATAACGGTTTACTCATCGAAAAACTGACTGAGATTGTTGTATTGGTCTCATTGGTTGGTGCTGGTATTAAAATCGATACAGAGTTGTCTTGGCGATTGTGGCGACCAACGGTAAGGCTACTACTCATCACCATGCCTATTGGTATTTTTGCGATGGCAGTCTTGGGGTATTACGCGTTTGGCTTAAGCCTTGGTGCTGCTATTCTGTTGGGTGCAGTGTTAGCACCTACTGATCCCGTGTTAGCTTCGAGCATTCAAGTGGGACCTCCCAATACAGGAGGAGAAGACACACCGCGCTTTACCTTAACATCAGAGGCCGGGTTGAACGATGGTTTGGCTTTTCCGTTTGTATATCTAGCGATTAAGATTGCAGAAGCGTTCAGTGAAGGCAAAGCCTTTACTTACGAGATGCTATGGTCGTGGTTTACTCATGATGTCTTGTGGAAGATTGGCGCAGGCGTAGTGGTGGGTGTATTAGTTGGTAAATTATTGGCCAAAATCGTGTTTTCTAAACATACCCGTGAGACTACCATCTCGCAAGGTTATGTGGTTATTGCGTTGACGCTACTAGCCTATGGTCTTGCAGAGTATGTACACAGTTATGGCTTTATCGCTGTATTTGTGGCCGCATTTGCGTTTCGTCGCTCGGAGTGTGAGCATACCTATCACCAAAAACTGCATGATTTCGCTGAGCAATCAGAAGGCTTACTGATGTCATTGGTGCTGGTTATCTTTGGTATGTTCCTTGGTCAAGGGTTGCAGGCAGGTGTCGAGTTGACATGGCGTGTCTATATCGTCAGCTTTACCTTCCTACTACTTATACGACCGATTGGTGGATTTATTGCCTTATCAGGATTGAACTTACCTCATACTGAAAAATATGCAATATCGGCTTTGGGTATTCGCGGTATTGGTACTTTATATTATCTGTCCTATGCGCTCAATCAAGGTTTCTTCGCGGATGAAGATGCGCTTAAATTATGGATTGTTTGTTCGATTGTCATTTTGACTTCTATCTTTATCCACGGTCTCAGCGCATCAAGATTGCTCAAAATGACACCAAATAAGCAGCATTAACATTAATGCTGCTTATATTTGAAACAGAATCAATTCGCGATTGAAGTTGGCGTTATTAAAGTATCTCTTCTACCCAGCTCAAGACGGCTTCTGTCAGCGCAAACTGACGAACGTCATTGAGCATAGTGGTATCAAAATTATGAATAAAAGCAAATGACAGTTGGCGCTCAGGGTCGCACCAAGCAACCGATCCGTTATATCCCATATGCCCAAATCCTGATAAATCAGAACTCATTCTCTTATCCGTATCATCGTTGTTAGCATACAAGCTAAATAATCTATGGTAGCCCAATCGCCATTTCATAGCCGCTGGCATAACCGCATCTAAACCCTCAACCTGCGGAGTAGATAACTGCTTAAAAGTAGCACTATCGATCAGTGTTTTCCCTTGCCATACACCGCCATTAGCAAGCATTGCATAAATCGTTGCCAGTGCTTTAGCGGAAGCGACACCATTTGCCGCTGGAATGACCGCCTGTAATGTTTGACGGTTATGATAATCAAGGGCATGTTTGCCAGCAGGTATCAGCGCCGCCTTATAGTTTTTTAGATTAAGCTGACTGGTATTGAAATATAAGCTATTAATACGCGCAGTATTTAATACATGTTGTACGTTATCAATATCAGAGCTATCTAGGCTGTCATCTAGGCTACTTTGCGTCTCAGCTGCACGTTTGTCATTTAGCATTTTCTGTTGCCAGTAATGATAACTAGGTAAGCTTTCATAAGTACGTAAAGTTTCTTGAGAGTCTACTTTTAAGGTTGGTTTTTGGCGTCTCGATTTTAAATGGGAGTTTGTATCCTCTGTTTCTTCAAAATCTTTGGCTAATTTTGCCACCTGATCTACTTTGCTATCTGGCACACCAAAATAGCAGCTGTCGGCAATACCCAGAGGCTCTGTTAGATACTGGCGCAGTGCTTCAGCGAATGATAGATCTGTGACCGCCTCTACTACGCCGCCCAATACCCAGCCATAGATCAACGCACTATAAGCGCTATCATATTTGGGCGCATCTTCGGGAGAGGTAATAGGCATCGCTGCAATGTGGCGCAGCATCGTATCCCAATCAAGTACCGTCTCGCTATCGACCTCGATACTTTGAATCGAAAACAAATCAGCCTGATGTGACATGATTTGTCGCAACGTAATTTGGTCTTTGCCGTTTGCAGCAAATTCTGGCCAATAATGGGCAATAGGTTTGTCATATTCGATCAGTTGCTGCGAAACCAGCACATGAACCAACGTTGCCAATACCCCTTTACCAGTAGAAAAGTTAATTGCCAACGTATCGGGTAGCCACGACATATCGGGACGCGCCATACCTGTACTGGCTTGCGCAATGCATTGACCTGCTTGATACACGGCCACAGCCCCGCCAGCAGGTGCATCATCAAGCTGTAAATCTGTCAGTAATTGCTGTAATCTTTTTTGAAAGTCAGCGTTTATGGGTGTATTAGAATTCTCTGTATTATGATCCATTATTATTACCTTGCTCCAGTGATATAAATTATTCTATTTTTAAGATGATAGTAATACACAAGCTATATAAAATATTCGAACCAGTATAAATGAATTGTGAGCCAATAAAAAAGGCCACCTATTGGTCGCCTTTTTTATTATTTATTTCGATGATACTTTTAGAGTTTACTCACGTCTAAGACAGCACTAATATTCAATGCCACAAATCTAGTTAACGCGGTACTAGCAAGCGATTATGGACTTCTTGTTCAAGCTTGGTCAAGCCGTGACTACGTCCACGCTCCATAGCAGTATCCATCTTGCGACCACGCAACCAGCCTGCGCGTAGTGCAATGGCAGCCCCTACCCTGTTGCCTGAACCACAGTGCATGGCCATCTTTTTACCATGATACTGACGCAATATATTATCAAATGCCAATATTTTAAGTTGCTTTAGCTCTTCAGCGCCATTAATAGGCAGGTGCTCGTAGCTCATTCCTGCGCGCTCAACAGCGGCTGATTCATTAAAACTTAACTCATCCTCTGGCTGCAAATTAATCACCAATTCAACGCCAGCTTTTGCTAAGGCGGCGACTTTTTCCTCATTTAACGCGCCGCACACAATAGTATTGGCATCCGGACGAAAATAAGGCTCAAAGACAGCGGACAAATCAACACCATTGTCAGAATCGCTATGGTCATCACTTGGGATATCAGTGACAGCGTTGTCATTAGCAGCTACTGTATCAATAGTCATTGATCTGTCAGCTTGATCCGTACTTATCGCGCTATTTTGTGAATTCATGTTTTGTGCAGTCATAATGATAAACGTGTTGGTTAAATATGGCTATTAAGATATAGGTTCTGATACGTCGTACAATACTTGCTACTTGCTATTTAATGTCACGACACCCGCCAAATGTGGCTTACTGTTTTTGGAGCTATATAAGCCAAAATCACAGGTATCGCCGACACTTTCAAGCTGAGCGATTGGCTGCGCAATAAGCTCTACTTCAGCTGGCAAAAAGATAGGCAGCTTAAATGAGACGTCAATTGTATAAGTATCAGGCAAGTCACCCATCAGAGCAAGGCACTTAGCCTTTGACCACATACCATGTGCAATCGCTTTAGGAAAACCAAACGCACGTGCTGATAGCGGATGCAAATGAATCAAGTTAAAATCGCCTGAGACAAAAGCATAACGACGACCGATATCTTCTGGCACTTCAAAAATGCTATGAACACCTGCTTCGTTTACTTCAGGCTTGACCATGACCGGACGCGGAGCGCTCTTCTTATCTTTACTGCTAGGTTTCTTGCTACGTGATAAATAAGTCGATGTACCTTCCCAGATGACTTCATCTTCTGACTTTACGATAGTGACAAAGTCAAACTGCTGACCTTGAGCATGATCACGCAGGTTATCAAAAGTGACCGACATTGCTACCGTTTCACGCTCTCCAATCGGGCGATACTGGGTAACACTATTATCAACGTGAACAAGACCTAGCATGGCAAATGGGAATGGCTCTTTGACCATCATGTTCATCTGCAGCGTCTGTGACAATACCGAGAAGTAAGTCGCTGGCACTTTACCATCATCAGCAAAACCGCAAATTTTGCGATAGTCGTCTAGGTTTTCTTGATCGATATGCAAGTCATCTACATAGTAAGTAGATTGTGGCAACTGGTCTCTACTGACCTTGCCACCATTACCGATAGGCAATAAGCTTTTGACAATATTGGCGTAAGTGGTGTGCGCTTTTGGCAACGCATCATAATGTTTGTCTGACATAAGTACATCCTAAGTGTGGCTTGAACAAGTTCTTTAACGTATATAAAGACAATCTGCAGTCATTGACTAAAGCCTACTATTAAATCATCTAATAAGCATTAAATTTAATCAACCTCATGAGTATCTTTAATAGCAAAAAATAGTTTGGCTATTGGTTCTTGTGTTTTTATCATAAAAAAGCCACCCTTGGGCAGCTTTATTACACTTTATCAGAGATTATTTCGTAAGCATATGTGATACAAACGAGGAATAATAGCTCATATGATACAACTACTGTCTCTATCTGTACCTTATTTCTCACATATACCTGTCAATTAATCAACATTATGCACCAAGTAAGCTTTGACCACAGACGCGAACCGTGTTGCCATTTAGACCGCCAGACGCAGGTGAAGCAAACCATGCGATAGTCTCAGCCACATCTACTGGTAAGCCGCCTTGGCTCATTGAGTTCATGCGGCGACCAGCTTCACGAATAGCAAATGGAATGGCTTCTGTCATTTGGGTTTCGATGAAACCAGGAGCGACTGCATTGATCGTCATGCCTTTAGCATTGTCTTCTAATTGCTTGGCAGTTGCGTTAACCAAACCAATTACCCCAGCTTTAGAAGTGGCATAGTTGGTCTGACCCATGTTGCCCGCGATACCTGAAATTGAAGACACACATACGATACGTGCGTTTTCTTTCAGTACGTCATTGTCCAACAAGTAGCGGTTCAATCTAGCGATACTGCCTAAGTTGATATCAATGACCATGTTCCATTTTTTCTCATCCATCTTAGCCAATGTCTTATCACGAGTCACGCCAGCATTATGGATGATTGAATCTAGGCCACCACGTTTTTGGGCAGCGTCAGCGATTTCTGCACCAGCGTTTTCACTAGTGATATCTACCGTCAAAGCAGAACCACTGATTTCGCTAGCAACTTTTTGTAGGTCAGCTTGCTGCTGTGGTACATCTAGACAGATAACATGCGCCCCTTCACGAGCCAATACGCGAGCGATAGCTTCGCCAATACCGCGACTTGCGCCAGTCACTAGCATCGTCTTGCCGCCCAAAGGCTGGTTCCAGTCGACATCAACTGAACTGCCTTTACTGACACGTACTACTTGTCCTGATACATAAGCTGAACGAGCTGAGGTAAAAAAGCGTAAGGTTGAATCTAGGTTTTGCTCTGCGCCTTCTTCAACATAAATCAGCTGCGCTGTGATACCGCGCTTAAACTCTTTACCCACTGATTTCACAAAACCTTCAAGCGAGCGTTGAGCCATTGCAGATTCAATATCAGTGATGTTCTCTGGCGTACGACCAACCACGACCACACGACCTGATTTTTCTACGCGGCGTGCAACTGTATGGAAAAACTCATAAAGCTCTTTTAGCTGTTCAGCATTGCTGATGTTGCTGGCATCAAAAAGCAGTACTTTGAATTGATCATCGCCGCCCGTGTTAGCTTTTGCCTCAACGCCTGCATCAGCAAGTGCGTCTTTGATATCATCACTGCTGTTTACATATACTTCGGCATGGACGTCTGACAGGATACGGGCAACAGACTCACTGACACTCTTGTCATCACCAGTAGCACGGCCAACCAATACGCTACCACGCACTAGACGCTCACCGCTTTCGAAACGATCAAGCGTCGTTGGCATCGGCAAACCTAAGTTTTTTGCTACTTTTTTGCCAATAGAAGATTGAACAAAATCACCATAACGGTCTGACATAATATAATCCTTATAATTAATGATTCGTATAATAATAAAAAATGCAATGAATCTATTATATAGAGACATTGACATCGTAATTATTTAAATTTAGTAAATCGCCTCAAAACTAGCCTAACTATACACTTCCCTTATAAACAAGTCCAAAAACAGATAATGTCTACAACAATCTGTAAACAAGTCAGTATACAAGCCAGTCGTTTTTAGCAGCGTTAAGCGCCACTATAACATGTTAAAATCTGACCTATAGGTTATGGCATACTTAATTATTGATAACAATATATTATCAAACGTACTGTTATGCAATGCTAATATTTCTTACTAGCCAGTCTATTAGAGCGATGCGTCATGGTCATGAATCTACTACCGACCTCATACAAGCGTCACATAGTTTGCTAAAGAGATACATTAAGTGAATAAAAACGCCTTATGATAAACAGCTGTACTGCGTAATAAATGATAATATTTGCTTGTATAAAATAACTTAACTATTTTTTATTATTACCTATCACTTTTTACTTCTACCCATACTTTTTAAGGATAATATTATGAGTAATAAAAACAATCATCCAGATAGCCCTGTTGTTGAAAGTACAGTTGTTAAAGCAACGGATACAAAATCAGATACAGCAAAAAAAGAAAACGCTGCAAAAAGCACCTCGACTAAAGATACTAGCGCTAAAGAAACTGCTAGCAAAAAAGCGGTCGATGAAAAAGTGGAAACCACTGCTGCTAAAAAACCTGCTCCAGCTAAAAAAGCCAGCGCGAGCAAACCAGCTTCAAACCTAAACCGTGTTGCTATTTTAGGTGGTAACCGTATTCCATTCGCGCGCTCAAATGGATCATACGCTGATGTTAGCAACACAGATATGCTAACAGCTGCATTGGACGGTTTAGTTGAGCGTTATAACCTGCAAGGCGAAACAGTAGGTGAAGTGGTATCTGGCGCAGTCATGAAACTTAGCCGTGATATCAACCTTACTCGTGAAGCCACATTAAATACCGCGCTAAACCCACATACGCCAACTTATGATATCTCACAAGCTTGCGGTACTGGCTTACAAGCGACCTTTGCTTCTGCTAACAAGATTGCACTTGGTCTGATCGATTCGGCAATCACTGGTGGTGTAGATACTACTTCTGACGCTCCTATCGCTGTCGGCGATGGCTTACGTAAAGTACTGATCAAACTTGGTGCAGCAAAAGACAATAAACAACGTCTAAAAGCGTTAATGGGTCTAAATCCAAAAGACTTAATCGATTCACCGCAAAACGGTGAGCCGCGCACTGGTTTATCAATGGGCGATCATCAAGCGATTACCACGCTTGAGTGGAATATCAGCCGTGAAGCGCAGGATGAGCTTGCATTTAACAGCCATCAAAACCTAGCACGCGCTTATGACGAAGGTTTCTTTGACGACTTGATCACGCCGTATAAAGGCCTGACTCGTGATAACAACTTGCGTCCAGATACTACATTAGAAAAACTGGGTAAGTTAAAGCCAGTATTTGGTAGAAAAAATGCCAATCCAACGATGACAGCTGCCAACTCTACGCCGCTTACTGATGGTGCTTCTTGTGTACTACTAGGTACTGATGAGTGGGCAAAAGAGCACGGGCTAAAACCATTGGCTTATATTGTCCATCAAGAAACCGCAGCAGTAGACTTTATCGGTAAATCTGGCACTACAGAAGGCTTACTAATGGCACCAGCTTATGCGGTACCACGTATGCTTGAGCGCGCTGGTCTGACTCTACAAGACTTTGACTTTTATGAGATTCATGAAGCCTTCGCTTCACAAGTACTATCAACCTTAGCTGCTTGGGAAGATGAGAAATTCTGTGAAGAGCGCTTAGGCTTAGATGCACCACTAGGTTCTATCGATCGCAGCAAATTAAACGTAAACGGTTCATCACTAGCGGCAGGTCATCCATTTGCAGCAACTGGTGGTCGTATTTTAGCTACTGCTGCTAAATTATTGGATCAAAAAGGTTCGGGCCGGGCACTTATCTCTATCTGCGCAGCAGGTGGTCAAGGTGTGACTTGTATCCTAGAAAAATAAGCTTGGTTACTTTTAAGTGAAAAAGATACGCTGACTTATTATTTTAATCAGTACATATCTATTAATAAAAAATGCCCTTTAATTTATTTAAAGGGCATTTTTTATTGTCTGTACTTTGCTATGATAGAAACGACCTAGATAGTAGCCTCTTAAAAAAGCCGATACGCAAAACAAAGGTAATATTTATGGGTAAGACAAAAATTTTATTAAGAAAAATGAGGCAAGTCATTTTTGGCTCTGAAAAACTGGTGATGACAGAACCGCTTGCAACCGCTGATTTTCAATCTCTAACGACTGAGGAGGATATAGATCGGTACCATCAGGAACAAGCCATTCTTACTGAACGCATCGAAAAAGACATTCTTGATGATGATTTACGTCGAAAAATGCACCAAGACTTAATCGATACATATGATGAAGAACTAGAAAATGAAATAGATGACTATGCACGTGACTTTCGTTTTAACGGACGTGAGATGAGCGAGCAAGAAAAACTGGATCGACGCACCTACTTTCAAGAGTTGGTACGACTACAGCGAGAACTGATAAAACTACAAGATTGGGTCGTTGATCGCGGTGAGCGTATCGTCGTTATCTTTGAAGGGCGGGATTCTGCTGGTAAAGGTGGTGCCATTAAACGCATTACCCAACGATTAAACCCACGCGTGTGCAGGGTAGCTGCCCTGCCGGCTCCCACTGAGCGTGAGCAAACACAGTGGTACTTCCAACGTTACGTGGCCCACTTGCCTGCAGCAGGCGAAATCGTATTGTTTGACCGTAGTTGGTACAACCGCGGAGGCGTTGAGCGTGTTATGGGGTTTTGTACTGACGCGCAATATGAAGAATTTTTTCAATCAGTACCAGAGTTTGAGCGTATGCTCGTACGCTCAGGCATTCGCTTAGTAAAATACTGGTTTTCTATCACTGATGATGAGCAACATGCACGATTTATGAGCCGAATATATGATCCGCTTAAGCAGTGGAAACTCTCACCAATGGACCTACAGTCGCGCAGACGCTGGGAAGATTACACCAAAGCGAAAGAAACCATGTTTGAGCGCACTCATATTCCTGAAGCACCCTGGTGGGTTGTCGAAGGCAATAATAAAAAACGTGCTAGGCTGAACTGTATTGCCCATTTGCTCGACCAAATCCCTTACAAAGAAGTGCCTCGTGACGAAATTGAGTTACCCAATCGCAAACGCGATGATGAGTACTACCGCGAACCTATTCCCGATGATATGTATGTGCCGCCTCGTTATTAAGCGACTAGCGCCTACTACTATAAAAATTTAAAGAAACTTGATCTAAAAAAGCAGCCTTACTAAATAATAAGGCTGCTTTTTTATATTAATAAGTTAAAAATCACAGCCAAACTCATCAAAGATACAGGTGTGATTTCTAGATACTACATAGTATAAGTCGATTGCAAGCTATCTATTTTTCCTGCTAGTAGGCGCTCAACTTCATTCTTGATTCTTTGGCCAGAGACATCACTACCAATTTGCACAGCAAACCCTGCTGGGCGACTGCCTTGACTCTTAGAGTTAATCCAAACCACCTTACCATTCATTGGTAGGCGTTCACTAGAGTTAGGTAGGGTGATAGCAATAAACACCTCATCACCCAATTGCTGAGGTTTGTCAGACGGTACAAACAAAGCGCCATTACTGACAAATGACAAATAGCTGGCATATAACATTTCGATACTTTCATAATGACAGGTTAAAATCCCGCCACGTCCTGGCATTGCCATAGTCAGCTTCCTTCATCAACTGGGTTTAATATGTTTATATAAATAATCGATAGTATATAGTTAAGAACAATTGCGAATTTTCGAGCACTAATTAAATGCTCAAGCATGGCTCTATAAGCTTGCCAACTCTTGCATTAGCTTATCATAGGCAAATTTTTCTTGCACATTTTGTTGCAGTGCAATTTTGGTCTGCTGTACGCTGTTGGCAAATGCCTCTAACCCGCTATCAGTAGGCTGATAAGTCGCCAATATCGTTGATAGATTGACATCCTTTTGTAGTTCAACAAGGCCCAAACAGACACGGCGTATATCAAGAAGCATCAGCTCAGACAGCTGTATAAACTCTTTAATATTGAGCTGACCTTGCCAATAATCACTTGCCGCCACACCACTACGTTTACCACTACGTAGCGCCTGCCATGTGGTCAGCCATAGGCTGCGCTTGCTATACCATGATGCTTGCGCCAAAGCGATAGCAGCTAACGGCGCACCATTGGCCAGTTGTATCAACTGCTCAATCGCAGCGGTACCGACGGCTTCGCGATTAATCGTATGACCTAACGCCTGCGTCACGTAATCGACAGCAACAGTCGGCTCAATTGTCTGTAGTGCCAACTGTTGCACACGACTCTTAATTGTTGGCAATAGTTGAGCAGGCGTATCACTAATCAAAAATAGATGCACCTGCGCTTGTGGTTCTTCCAATGTCTTAAGCAGCGCATTAGCAGCGGCCACCGTCATTTTTTCAGCGTGATCTAATACACAGATGCGCATCCCTTGCCCGCCTTGATAAATAAAAGGCTGCAAGGCACGAATATCATCTACTTTGATTTTAAGAGCGCTATTGCTAGTAGCTTTAGCGCCTTTTTTATCTTTTGTACTGCTTGATTTTTCTTGAAGCGCATCGCTCTCGGCACTGATAGGCATACTAACGAGTGGTAATACTTGTAGGCTCGGATGAGTTCCCGACTTGAGCCATTGACAGCTCTCACATACTTCACAAGCACCTAGTGGGTGTGTACCACGCTCACGGCATAATAGCCAAGCGACCAATCGCCATACAAAGGCGCGTTTACCCATACCTTGCATACCAGCAGCGAGCAATGCATGCGGCAAAGACTGCTGCTTAAGTACGCGCTCGGTCAACTGTAACCACAATACTTTTTGCCATGGCAATAGTGGCGCAAAATACATACGGTCTGTGTTATCTAGTGCGTCCATATTTCCTGTCAAATTATTCATGGTTATGGCTCTGTCACATTGATTAGGTACTTTAGGTATAGCCACGACAACAATACTTTAGCGTTGTAGAAAACTTAGAATCACACGCAACTTTGCTCAGACTATTACTTAGTAGAGTTATGAAAGTTATCTAAGCTCATCGCGTTTAGACGGTCTAAATCTTCTTGTGTATCGACGCCAGCTGGTAACTGACAGCCAGCTTCTGCGATGGCGATATGCTGACCGTTTTCTAAAACACGTAATTGCTCTAAGCTTTCAAGTATCTCAAGTGGCGTTTGTGGCCAGTTTACGAACTGCTGTAGTAGACTGACACGATAAGCGTATAAACCCAAATGGCGATAGGCGTTCTTTGGTGGTTGCATCTGATTATTATCAGCCAATACAACATCACGATCACAAGGAATCGGTGCGCGGCTAAAGTAAAGCGCACGCTGTAAGTTGTTCGCAAATTGGTTGACCACTTTTACTACCGATGGCCGCTGGAACGTATCATAGTCATCGATAGGCTCACAAAGTGTGGCCATCACGCTATCCTCATCCGCTACCAAAAGCGCCTGTACTTGCTCCAAAAGCAAGGGCGGTACAAGGGGTTCATCGCCTTGCATATTCACCACAATATCGTGGTCAGCCCAACCTTTGATAGCTGCTACCTCTGCCAAACGATCCGTACCTGAAGCATGCTCGCTACTGGTCATAACCACATCAAAACCTGCATCGGTGCAAACTTTTGCGATTTGCTCATCATCAGTCGCTATACACATGTCATCGGCAAAACTTGCTGTCTGCGCTTTTTCTGCTACCCAAAGTATCATTGGCTTACCATGAATAGTTAGCAATGGCTTACCAGGTAGCCGTGTACTCTTAAAACGTGCAGGAATCACGATATGGGTTTTGGTAGGTGTGGTGGCGAACGACATGGCGTATTCCTATAAAAGTGGTACGGCGATTTAAAATATTAGCTGATATTTATAATGAGGCTGACGTGTTCATATCATGGTCGTTACGAATCCCTAGCGCCTTTAGCTGCGCATCTAGATTATGATAACTATTCTCTGATAATACAGCCGTCACTGGCAACATCCATAGTCTACTGACAAGTTCTACATACTCATCACTGAGTGCTTGTGTCGCTGTATAGTCTGCCAATAATGCGCTGATTTTTACCGCATCTTTACTGGTTACGATGATAGGATAATCACCATACTGCAAAAGCTCAGCCAAACTAAAATCATAATGGTCAGGGTAAGGATGCCCTATGACCTCAAAGCCAATGGACTCTAAGGTATCAAAAAACCGCTGCGGATAGCCGATACCACTAACAGCATGGACGCGGCTGTTATTAGGAGGCTTTACACTATTTAGTTTTGCTGCGCTCAATGTAGGATTCCATAGGCGCTGTAACTCACCAGCTTGCAAATGCATGGTCAAACGATCAGCAGACCGTATCTTACTACCACTTTTAGAAGTCAGAGTTAAATCCGTATTTGGTTTTTCATGATAGATAACATTTGCACCCTCTAACCGTGACACTGGCTCACGCAAAAAACCCGTTGGTAATAGTTGCTTATTACCAAACCCACGGGCGGCATCTACCACAATCCATTCGATATCACGCTGTAGTGCATAATGCTGCAAACCATCATCTGCAATAATCAATTGCAAATCAGGCGCTGCATTTAACAGAATGGCAATCGCTTGCTGACGATTGGGGCACACTGCCATAGCAGCGCCTGTCATATGAGCAATCAAGCACGGCTCATCCCCTACTACATGGGGTAAACTGGTAGCACTAACCAATGCAGGCATTTGACTCGTATCACCGCCATACCCGCGACTGATCACCCCTACTTTTATACCTTTCTTTTGCAGATAGCTGACCAGAGCAATAATCAGCGGCGTCTTACCACTACCGCCGACACTGATATTACCAATGACCATCACGGGAATAGGTGCCCGATAGCTTGATAATAGGCCGACGTTATAAGCTTGACGACGCAAGAAGGTGATGAAACCGTATAACCAACTAATAGGTAGCAACAACCACAACCAAACAGCTTGACGTTGCCATGCGCGGGTGATTGTCGTCTCAATACTCATTAATCAATGTCGCTTATCTTATTGGCTCATGGCTGCATGAAAATTGGCTGGAAACTTCTAAATTGACTACTCGAAATCTCGAGCATACATTTGCGCATAGTGGCCTTGCAGTTTCATTAGCTCATTGTGCGTTCCTAACTCAACAATCTGGCCGCCATCCATCACAGCAATACGATCCGCTGATTCGATAGTCGTCAGTCGATGGGCAATAACCAATGTGGTGCGGTCTTTCATCACATTATCGAGCGCTTGCTGGATATAATACTCAGACTCATTATCAAGCGCGCTAGTGGCTTCATCTAAAATTAGAATCGGCGCATCCTTTAACAGCGCACGAGCAATAGATAATCGCTGACGCTGACCACCAGATAACTGCAACCCTTCAGCACCAATTTCGCTTTGATAGCCGTTTGGCATTTTCATAATAAAATCATGAGCAAAAGCTTCTTTCGCTGCTCGCTCAACTTCAGCTTGAGTCTTGTCAGCTAGGCTGCCGTAAGCAATATTATTAAGTACGGTAGTATTAAACAATACTACTTGTTGGTTCACCATTGCAATCTGGGCACGCAAACTCTCTAACTTAATATCTTCAATAGGCATACCATCCAATGTGATTTGCCCTGAAGACGTCTCTAGAGTACGTGTTAATAAATTGACTAGTGAGGACTTGCCCGCGCCACTTCGCCCTACTAGTGCAACTGTCTCGCCTGCTTTAATATTCAAGGTAAAGTCACGTAGAGCCACCGTCGAATCTGGATATACCAAGCTGATATTATCTAACGACATTTGCCCTGATAGCGCTTTGCTGATTGTGCCCGTGTCTTCTTCTTCTGGCTCATCAAGTAGCGCAAAAATCGACTCACCGGCAGCCAGACCTTTTTGCAGCTTCTGATTAATATCGGTTAGTGAACGTACTGGCTTACTCAATAAACCTGCTGCTGCAATGTAAGAGATGAACTCACCTGCTGAAATATCATCTATTACTGCAGGTCGCAACGCAAGCCAGACGACAACGGCCATCGCAACCGCCATCAACAGCTGTACGGCTGGCGTATTAATACTATTGGTAACAACCACCTTCATACCTTGGCGTAAGTTTTTCTTGGATGTTTTGTCAAAACGTGCTGACTCGTATGATTGACCACCGTAGTTTTTGACCACTTGATAGCCGCCGATGACTTCATTGGTAATGTGACTGACATTACCCATCGTCTCTTGGATACCTTTTGAGAGCTTAAGATAGCGCTTTGATGCAATGCGCACCAGCCATAGTATTGGTGGCAGTACCACAAATAGAATAAGCGTTAGACGCCAATTGCTATAAAACAAAAAACCAATCAACGCGACAACGGTCAAACCATCACGCAGCAAGGTCTTCATTGAGTCTGTACTGGCAGCCGTGACTTGCTCAACATCAAATATCAATTTCGATGAAATCGTACCGGCTGGATTGGCCAAATAAAATGAACTAGGCAAGCGCAGTAATTTATTGAAAACTTCTACACGTAGCTCATAGACTAAGTTGCGTGAGACCAATGCAGAGTAATAGTTACCCAAAAAACTACCAACCCCGCGCACAAAGAATAGCAATATAATCAATAGTGGAAATAAGGTTTGTTTGCTTCGATCATTCTGATTGATAGCATCAGTAATATATTGCAGAAGCTTGGCAGTCCAAATCTCTGTCCCTGCATTAATCGCAAAACCTAAAGCCGTCAATAGCAATGCCCACCAGTAAGGCTTTAAATACCTTAATAAGCGTAATAGTGTCTTACTCTTAGGCGTAATGGGCGATACTGCCGATGCATTTTTAGCAGAAGATTTTTTAGAGTCAGGTAAATAAGCTTGGCTCATAAAAGCCTCAATTTGGGTATCATGGTATGAATGGGCTGTGTGTCACACAGTTTTATGATGATAAGACTATATCTGTTATTGCGGCAGCGTTTGGCCAAGTGGTACCACTGTACTAATGTTTAAATTCAAAAACCCGAGCTTTCCAGCGATATCCATCACTCGTACCACAGACTGATGAGTCGCATTGGCATCCGCTGCAATGACAAATAGCATATCGCGATTGCTGCCCGCCTCTTGCTGCAACATACTGGTCAGTTCAGCCTCATTGCTACTAGCAAGTGTAATGCCGTTGACCAAATAGCTACCATCTTCTTGCACAGCTACTTCGATACTGTTGTTTTGTTCTGTCAGTGCGACACCTTCCGCTTCAGGAAGGATAATATTTAAACGACTAAAGTGATTAAATGAGGTAGCAAGTAATAAAAACACAATCAAAAACAGTAAACAATCAATCATCGGTGTTAGATTAATTTCAAGTGGTTCAACCGTTGGTTTTCTAAAACGCATATCAATCTCTTTAATTCAGCTACCATTTATAGGCTCAAGACATCTATTCTTTAAAACCGCATTGACTACACTGCCGCTATGCTAGTCTTATCCGAATCCAACGCACCGAATGAACGCTCTTGCACAATACTATCTTCTATTGACAGACGGCTAGAAGATGTAGATGGCTGCGTACTAGCAAGCAAGTGATAATCATACAGCTCTTGAATCATAAGACCTGCTTGAGTCTCAAACTGAGCATTAATATCAATGATACGGCGCTGAAAATAACGATAAGCAACCAGCGCAGGGATAGCAACAATCATACCTGCAGCGGTAGTTATTAGTGCCTGTGATACACCAGCGGCTAGCATCGTCGGATCTTGCATTGCGCCATCGGTAATCGCTAAGAATGAAGAGATGATTCCTAGTACCGTACCTAATAGACCAAGTAACGGAGCTATCGCACCGATAGTGCCTAACATATTGATGTTTTTTTCCAACTGATGAACTTGGACGCTGGCACGATTTTGCATGTGCATCGTCATCGACTCTAGCCCATACTGACGATATAGCAACCCCGTTGCCAAGATATCGCCAAGCGCCGTCTTTTCTTTTACATTCATCAATTGTGTGCGGCCAATATCGCCATTTTCACGTAAACGAGTTATTAGCTGTTCGCGTAACCTGCTAGGAGCGACTTTGTTAAACTGCAGCGTATGACTACGCTCAATGATAATAACCAAAGCCAATACAGAGCAAACAACGATAGGTGTCATTAGCCAGCCACCTGCTTTTACCAATTCCCACATACTCACTCTCTTCCGTATTTTTGCAAAAACGATCACTACAAAATAATTATTACAGAGGCGATTTAGCGTTTGGATAGATACAGCTAACTCGCAAACGTTATTAAGCCTGAGCTTCTATATGTTTGATCAACGCAGCTAATTGGTCTTGATTGTGGAAAAATATCTCAACACTACCTTGACCATCTTTTTTATGTTTTAGTTTGACTTCAGCACCAAGCATGTCTGTTAATCTCTGGGTTAAACGCTCTACATCACGAGATTGCGCTTGTTCAGCACGATTGATTTTGGGCGCTGGCTGCAAGATGGATTTGACCAATTTTTCTGCTTCTCGCACGGTCATACCGCCATCGATAATCTTTTGCGCGATGATAGGTTGTTGTTCAGAGGACAATGCTAAAAGTGTACGAGCATGACCCATATCTAGCGCACTGTTGGCTAAATGGTCTTTTACTGTATCATGCAGCTGATTTAAGCGGAGTAGATTCGATACTGTCGTACGCGCCTTGCCGACGACTTCAGCGATCATGGCATGACTCATACCAAATTCCGTATGAAAGCGCTGCAATGCTGCCGCCTGCTCAATCACTGATAAGTCTTCGCGCTGAATATTTTCAATCAGTGCTAATGCAATTGCCAACTCATCAGATAAGGCGCGCTCAATCGCGGGAATGACCGCTTTTCCTGCCATTTTTGCTGCACGCCAGCGGCGTTCACCAGCGATAATTTCGTGAGTGACAAATGCTTCACTCTTATCCTCATTTGCCAACAGTGGACGGATAACGATAGGCTGCATCACGCCATGCTGCTCGATAGAAGACGCCAATTCTGCAAGTGCTGTCTCACTCATATCACGACGAGGCTGGTACTTACCTGCTTGCAAGCGTGTGACATCAATCTGCACAAGGCTAATCTGGTCTTCGGTTGCGCTCGTATCTGCACTATTGCCACGCGATTTGTTGAGCGACGCCTTGCTAGTAGCACGAGGTGAACGTGGCGCGCGAGTGCTATTCTCACTAGCAGCATCGTTATCAGTAGTCTTCGCAGATGATTTTTTACTGGCTTTTGTCGGAGTGATATCAGGCGCTATATCCGTAGACACAGTATCTACAGGCGCATTAGTCTCTACAGGCACATTAATATCTGGCGCAGCATTTTCTCGCGCCACCATGTCGTCTTGCAAGGCAGAGGCGGTAATTTGCTTTTCTTTTTTGATTGACCCTAATAAGGCATCTAAGCCCCGATTAGCAGCCAACCCTCTTTTCTTCGCCATGATTACCTATCCTCTAACGCTAAAATAAAAGCCAATTGATTACTGGTGCGGCTTACTAAATACAATGTTAAGTGTTCTATACTTATGCTATTCATTCACTGTGCTGATCAGTGACGCTTTTTATCTAAAAATCCTTTGTGAGAGACTTTAGATAAAAACTAGTTGCTTTGTTTCATCACTTCAGCGGCCAGCTTTTGATACGCGCGTGCGCCTTTTGACCACCTCTCATACGCAATAACTGGTAAGCCGTGCGCAGGAGCTTCTGCCAAGCGAATATTTCTTGGAATATGAGTCTTGTACATGATATCGCCAAAGTGCGCTTCTAGCTCAGTAGAGACATCACGGGCAAGCGTGTTACGCGCATCAAATAGCGTTCTGACCACACCGCGAATATATAGCTTAGGGTTCAACTCTGTTAGGCGATCAATCGTTTGTGATAAGTCAGCCAACCCTTCTAGTGCATAATACTCACACTGCATAGGGATAATCACACTGTCCGTAGCCACCAACGCATTAATCGTCAGTAGATTCAAACTAGGTGCACAATCGATAATCACATAATCGTATGGCTGTTTTTGTGTAGATACCTGATCGTTAACCAATTCAGCCATCGCTGTTTTGAACAGCTCATGACTATCTGTCTTACTCATTAAGGTAATGTCCATGCCAGCCAAATCGCGATTGGCACCGATGACATCGAACCCTGCAGGACTAGTAACAATTGCTTCAGACAACGCGACACCATCTAGCAAAACGTCCGCTATGGTAAGATCTAACTCGTTTTTGTCAACACCTGTACCACTGGTCGCATTACCTTGTGGGTCTAAGTCAATCAGCAGTACATGCTTGCGTTTAGCGGCCAAGCTGGCGGTCAAATTTACTGCCGTTGTGGTTTTACCCACACCGCCTTTTTGATTCGCAATGGCTATGATTTCCATACACTCACTCAATTTTATTAGGGTCTATTACTTTTGACTCGGTTGGTACGATTATTTTTGTTCAATCTTGTGCAGCGACACTCGCTCAGTATTTAGAAATCAGCCATTTATGATCTAAAATGCTCAGTTTGCGGTCGAGCATTTTAAATGCTTTTAAATACTATGTCATTTAGATACAGACGTAAACTGTGTTTCACAAAAAACAGTGCCTGTTTCATGACTGCGAAGTGTTTATACCTTAGCTATCTTTGGCAGACATTTCAATTAAATGACGACTGTCGTGCAAACGTGGCACTGTCAGTTTAATAGTTTTAATATGCCAATCACTATCGAGTGCTTGCAGCTCTTCCTCACTCGGCACTTTGCCTTTCATAGCACATAAGAAGCCGCCATCTGCCAATCTCGGCTGCGCTACTTCTACAAAATCTATCAAACTGGCGAACGCTCGCGATGTCACCACCGCATAGCTTGCTTCATGCGCTTCAATACGCGATGCAATCGGCTGCATATTACTCAAACCAAGCTCGCTGCTGATTTGCTTAATAAAGCGAATTTTCTTCTGATTGCTATCAAGCGCAGTACACTGACGCTCAGGCTGACAAATGGCAATAATAACTGCCGGCAACCCTGCTCCCGTGCCGATATCTAGCAACGATCCGGCAGGTAAATGCGTTATAATAGACAGACAATCTATCACATGCTTGATCAGCGCTTCTTCTGGATCAGTGATCGCGGTCAGATTATACGCCTTATTCCATAGTAAAAGCTGGTCTAAGTACAATAATAACGTGCGCTGCTGCGTTTCACTTAACGACAGACCCAGCTCATTTATCGCTTGCGCCAAGATATTGGCCAACTTTGGCAATTGCGAACCAAGCTTTACGAAACCAGCCGGATCAATATTGATATTACCCATACTAGCAGACGATGAAAAGTTTTTAGCGGAAGCTGACATACAACGAGTTATCCAGTTTTGACTTGTGAACCGTTTATTTTATCATGCAGTCTGCCCATTGAATAGTTGCAGATTGCGCCAATGTGGGACATCTTATACTATCTACGCTTATCATGAGGCGTTATTCTGCTTTGATTGCCTCCAATTCGCTGATTAATTCATTCGTTTTTTACCAGTTTTACTCAGGCATTTGTCTAAATATGATACAAAACTGCGCTTAATGACTTCGCTAATAGGTGACTATATCTTGTAAGATGTCATGATTGATTATAAAAAACTCAGAATACGCATGACTAGATAAAACCAATCACTTCTCATATTCCTTTAATACTTTTTAAGATGATTTTTCAAACGCCTATGACAGAACAACCCTACACCCCTATATCGCAAGTATCAAAAGACGCTAACAATATGGTAGTACCTACTACCGATACAAAAAATACTAAGCAAACAGCACCTGATACCCCAAACCCTATCTTCACAGAAGTTCAGCAAAATTGTCGCATTTCCGCTGAGCAATTAAAACGCTATAGCGACCCTGATGAATTGCCTACAGATACTCGCACTGCGCCTGACTTAGATGTAGGCTTCGGTCAACAACGCGCGCTTAAAGCATTACATACAGCGCTAGATATCAAAGCCAGTGGCTACCATGTATTTGCCGCTGGTGAGAACGGTTTGGGTAAGCGTACTGTGATTAGTCGTCTTTTGACGCGTATCGCTGCTGACGCGCCGACGCCTGATGATTGGGTATACGTGCATAACTTTACCGATCCACGCACACCATTGGCGCTACGTCTACCAGCTGGTCAAGCCTCGCTATTACAACAGCAAGTTAATAACTTATGGCAGCAAGCAAAAAAGCGTTTAAGCCAACGCTTTCGTAGCGATCAATACCAGAGCAAAATCGAAGCCATCAAAAACAGTACTCATCAAAAAGAAAGTCATGCCTATGACGCGCTTAATGCTGAAGGCAAGCAATATGACCTAGCATTGACGTTTCGCTCGTTTGATAATAAAGCCGTATTTGTTCATCCTAGTCAACTGCCTACAGAAAGCAACAGTGATGATAACCAACAGGTAGAAACACCTAACAATCAAAAAAAATCAGAAAAGCTCGATGATAGCGAAAAAGTTAATATTTTGAGCGAAAAAAATAATGAGCGTAAGGAAAACCAAGATTCTACATATGGCAATAATGAGTATGAAGCTGAGCTGAATAACTTTGTACAAAAAAACCATATGCAAAAGCGCCTGAGTCAATTGACTATTGCTTTAGAGCAATTAGAAGACGAAGCCAACGATGAGATAGAGGCATTACATCGTAGTATTGCCCAACGTGCTTTACAGCCATTATTTACTCCTATTTATGAGCAGTTTGCGACTCATCCACTTGTCGTGGCATATCTCAAGGCTGTATTTGATGACATGGTCACTCACGTAGAGCGTATCGTTAATGGCGATGATGAAGAGTTTGTGACGGCAGTATTGGCTACGACGCCCAGTCGTTATGCGGTCAATGTTATTGTCAGTCACACACCTGACAGTGGCGCACCCGTGGTTTTTGAAGATTTGCCAACCCATCTCAATTTATTGGGGCATGTCGAGCAAATCACCCAATTAGGCACAGTAACCACTGACGTGAGTATGATTCGTGCAGGTGCTCTACATCGCGCCAATGGCGGCTATTTACTGTTAGAAGCCAGCCACGTCCTTGAGCATCCTTATGCATGGCAGGGCTTAAAGCGCGCATTACAATCACGAAAAATAAAACTGTCTAGTCTAGAGCAAATGCTGACGCTAACCGGTAGCTTATCTCTCTCACCAGCGCCTATTGATTTAGATATCAAAGTTATCTTGTTAGGTGAAGCAGATTTATATTACGAGCTGCTAGAGCTTGAGCCTGAATTTGATGCGGTATTCAAAGTCCGAGCTGACTTTCATGACGATGTGCCTCGTACCATTGAGCATGAATTGGCATTGGTCGCAAAAATGGCTGATATCATTGACTACGCCAACCTTTACCCGTTTGATAGTAGTGCGCAGGCCACGCTACTTGAGCATTTAAGCTTGCAAGCTGAAGAGCAAGACCGTTTGAGCCTACACAGTGACTTATTGATTAAACTATTGCATGAATCAAACCGTCACGCGCGTTTAAATAGCGATGATATGGTAACGGCAGATCATGTCACTCAAGCAATCGATGATATGGATGAGCGTTCAGGATATTTGCGCGATCTGTACTGGGATGAGCTGAAAAACGGCCAACAGCTGATCCAGACGCAAGGCAATGCTATCGGACAAGTTAATGCGCTTACTGTGGTCAGTTATGCTGATAGTGAGTTTGGCATGCCAGCACGGCTTACTGCGGTCATTCAGCCCAATATTGGCACAGGTGAAATTCTTGATATTGAGCGTGATGTAGACTTGGGCGGTAGTTTACACGCCAAAGGCATGCTGATTATGACCAGCTATTTGCGAGCGTTATTTAGTCAGCATCATGCACTGAATTTTAGTGCCTCACTGGCGTTCGAGCAAAGCTACGCACAAATCGATGGCGATAGTGCTACTGTGAGCGAAGGCTGTGCATTGCTATCCGCATTAGCAAACGTCCCCATCAATCAGTCTCTCGCGATTACTGGATCTATGAACCAGCTAGGCGAAGTACAAGCAGTTGGTGGCATCAATGCCAAAATCGCAGGTTTCTTCGACGCTTGCCGCGAGCAAGAGCTAACAGGCGATCAAGGCGTTGTCATTCCGATGGCCAATGTCAAACAACTGATGCTACGTGACGACATTATCGATGCGGTAAATAGAGGCAAATTTCATATCTATGGCGTCTATACTCTAAGTGAGGCCCTGACGCTGATGACTGGCTTGCCCATCGACACCATGAATAAGAAAGGCCGTTATCGTAAAGATACTTTATTTGGCAAAGTATTAAGCCGTCTGATGCTGTGGGATGAAAACCAGGAAAACACTGATGACATCGATGATGAAAAGTCCAAAAAGAAAGCGAAGAAAAAGCGTAAAGAAAAACGTCAAAAGAAAGAAGGTAAGAGAATAAAAGAAAAGCGTAAAGATGAGAGAAGTAATGAGAAATGCAGCGAGGAAAGTAACAAGCAAAGCGATGCTAAGCCTATTGATGACACCCTAAACGATAGCGAGACAACAGCTGTCGATGAGGATGGCAATTAAAATTTAAACGGTACTACCGATACGTACGCACATTGCTGTTCGACTAGATTCATTGTTATATCTATGGCTAGATCGAACAGTAACCATCGAATAGCAACCTTCAAATAAACATACGCATGCATGAACGTCGCTAGACGCTACGCTGCTTTTCTGCGATGATTAACGGTTCCTGATCGAGCAATATCGTGCCAGAAACCGACTTGTAACTTCATAAAGGGTATCTCTTAATGACTGTACATCCTACTGATGCTGATAACATCCAAGCTCAGTCCAATCCTAGTGAGCAGGCAGGTGCGCTTGCAGCTGTAGACACTGGCACCTCAAAAGAGGCCAATGCCGCCAATATTAGTGACAATCGGCATGGTGCGGCAACGACTGCACGTCAATGGCAGGTACTATCACAACTACAGCGCAATCGCTGGGTAGGCACCACGCATATTTATGAGCAGCTGATGATGGCAGGCTTTGATATCAGCCTACGTACTGTCCAACGTGATTTGAATGCCCTTGCCAAACGCTTCCCTATCGAAAAAAACAATGCCAACCCCCAAGGTTGGCGCTGGAAAGAGGACGCACCATTACAAAGTTTGCCGCATATGAATTTATCACAAGCGGTTGCTTTTAATATGGTCGAGGCCAATCTGACCCAGTTACTGCCACCTGTTATTTTAGATGAATTATTTCCTTGGTTTGACTTAGCACGGCGACAGCTGAAAAACAGCAAAGTAACCCACTCTTGGATAGACAGAGTGCGTATCGAGCCTGCCACCCAGCCGCTTATTGCACCAGATATAGATTTGGATAGTAAAGACAATATTTACCACGCGCTATTTTATCAGTTGCAGATTCATGCTTGTTATACTCGTAGCAACAAATTACAAGCCAGCGAATACATCCTAAATCCAATCGCAATTATCCAGCGTGGCGTGATTATCTATCTACTGGCAACTCGTACCGACGATCCAGAAGCCACCATTCGCACCTTTGCCTTACATCGTTTTGATAGTGTTGAAATTCTCGAAACCGCTGCAAAAACACCGGAGAATTTTCAACTTGATACGTACTTAGATGAAGGTAGCATGGGCTTTAGCCACCCACTATTTGGCGAATTGGACGAGCGTGGCAAAAATACTGCTGTTGAGCTTAGGTTTACTAGGCAAGCAGGTAAAAGTATGACTGAAAGTAAGCTTAATGACGATCAAACCGTGACGCTAAATGAAGATAACACCCTTACTGTAAGAGCCACTATTAACTTAACCTCACAGCTGGTCTGGTGGCTACGTGGATTTGGTAACGGGTTATTAGACGCTAAGCCTGAGCTACTCTATCAAGCAGTATTAGATAAGTCTTCGGCAGCAATCAGTGAGTGACATCACTGACCTGAGATAGGCTAACATCCGCACACCTTATGTAAGCAAGCACCAGATCTAGATAACGGTTAAAAACTAAGAATAAAAAAGGAAAGTTATGTCGACCACTGCCCCATCACCACTGTTGTCAGATAATTTACGAGGACTGGGACTAGACGCAGGAACATTGTTCTTTGCGCTCAATTATGAATTTACCAAAATTGAGCCGAAAGGCATGTTTAAGCGCTTCAAAAAGAATCAAAGCGCGATGGATATTGATTTGGCTTGCGTATTATATGATGATAATTGTGTCATCAGTGACATCGTTTGGTTTAAGCAATTACGAGATAGAGCTGAGTCGGTCAAGCATCAAGGAGACAGCTTAAATGGTAAGGATCGCGGCGAACAAGCCATGTATCTTGCTCCGCTTGATCAAGAGCAAATCAGATTGGAACTCGAAAAAATTCCTGCTCATATTACTCATATTGGCTTAATTGCTAACTCATACCATGGCCATTCGTTTTCTAGAGTCAAGAAAGGCGAAATTCATCTAAGTGACGATGAAGGAAACCGTTGTTTCGAAGTCAACCTTAAGCAGCTCCCACGCGACTGCACCACGCTATGGGTAGCCCATTTGCGTCGATCTGTTGATGATTGGCACTTAACATTGCAAAACTTACCACTCACTGCAGAAAGTCTAGCAGATGCAGCACAAGAAGTAGCTCATGAGTTAGCACGTGCATTGCCTATTCCTCAGGGAATATAAGAGCAACTGGTCATCGCATATAAAAGAGGTCTTATGCTATCCAAACATAAGACTTCTTTTTATGGTCAAAATATTAATTGTAATTAATTGCTAAAAACCTATCTGTTCTAAAACATTTTACACTGGCCTATAAAACTTCACCGCAATGCGGACAGAAGTTCTTTTGGCGCGTCTCAACTTCTTTCTCACGCCGTTCAAGCTCTTGCTCTCGAAGTACCTGTAAGACGATATTTTGTGCCTGCTCTTTATCTAAACCCAGCTCTCGACGAATTTTATCAATCATCATCTGATTCTGTACCAGATCAAAATCGCTATCAATGAGCTGCTCACGAAAATGCTGTTCAAGCTCTTCACGGCGCTGGGCCAACTCATTTGCTAGTCCTGTCGCTAGAATACCAGCCGGTAGGGCTGCGAGACCAACGCCCAATATCGTAATGACCGCCCCCAATATTTTGCCCGCATTAGTAATTGGCGTGACATCTCCGTAGCCTACTGTTGTCAGTGTCACCACAGCCCACCACATCGCTTTAGGTATGGACTCAAACTCGTCTGGCTGTGCGTGGTTCTCTACCAGATAAATACCGCTAGAGGCGGTCACAATCATAATGATAAGAATAAAGATAACAGCCTGAAATGAGCCTCTCTCTTTACTAATCACGACTAGCAAAATACGCATGGAAGCAAAATAACGAGTTAATTTTAGGATTCGAAACAAGCGTAAAATACGTAAGAAACGCAAATCAATGTTGACAAAGAAATTCAAAAATGCTGGCACGATGGCTACTAAATCAATCAACGCTGATGGGCTTCTAATCCAATCCCAACGCTGTTTCCACGTCGTATTGTCAGGCTTGGCTTCAGCGACACTCCACAAACGCAATAAGTACTCAACAGAAAAAACAACGATAGAAAAGTTTTCAAATAAGGTGAAGTAATCTTGATAAGGGTAATACCATTGATCGACAGACTCCGCTATCACAGCGGCTACGTTAGTCATGATCAAAAATATGAGAAAGTAATCGACGTAACGGCTAAATAACGTGTCATGTTCTTCATTTTGTAAAATATCATAAACAAAATGACGCAAGCGCCGTATAGATTGGAATAACATGCCAGCCCTATATAGTGGTATACCGATTTAGTATTAATAAAATTAAGCAACTATCATAAACTACTTGCAAGGCTTATTCACAATAATCCGCATTCTCACTTAATAGATTTTCTGATAAACACTGGTGTATTGGGTATTGATATTATCAGCTGACTAAACAAAATATAAATAATAAATATAGATTGATACCAACAGTATAAACACAATCAATAGCATAGAGAACCTCAAGAATTGCTCGTAACTACGAAGCTGCTGACTTATATCTTGAGCTGGTATTAAATGTAAGTGACATTTCGGACAACAAGAATCCACTTGGTTCAATAACTTTGTATTGCGCGCATTTTGACAGCGTAGAGGCGAATTACTGCAATAACCAAGCATTATATATTGCACCTCTTGTTGAATCGTAAATAAGAGATACCGACTTACGTCAATGACACTTACTTAAAAAGCAGCTTTTGCTGTGTTTAATTATAGACTGTAGACAATTGAATTACACGTAAATGTAATTTATTGCAGAAACATTGCTAATTTACATTCAAAACCTTACCAGTAATAATGATTTTCGTATTATAATAGACATTAAATGTTACAGATTAAACTTTAATCATAACATTATGTATCAGTAGCTAATGCCATCCCTCATTAGCAAACTGCTGATAATTTTTTATTACGTTAAGGAATGAAATGATGAAACTACAATCCCTAGTTTTAGCAACTGCTACTGCACTTACAATGACAACTGCTTTTGCAGTCCCTGCTGGTACTTGGTCTGTTGCTGCTGGCGCACATTATGTTGATCCTAAAAGTGACAACGGTACAGTATCTACTGGCTTAGGCAACTTTGAAGTTGATGTTGATGGCGATGTACGTCCAACTATCAGTGGTGAGTACTTTATCGCTAACAACGTTGGTGTTGAGTTACTAGCTGCTATTCCGTTCCATCATGACATTACCCTAAAAGCTGGTGACACTACTATTGATGCGAAAACACAGCATCTACCACCTACTCTATCTGTACAGTATCACTTCGATGGCTATGATCTGCCTATGAATGTGAAGCCTTTTGTTGGTGTTGGTGTGAACTACACTACTTTCTTTGAAGAAAAGGTTTATATTCCTCTCGCTGGTGACTATGATTTAGAACTTGATGATAGCGTTGGTGTAGCTGGTCATGTTGGTATTGATATTCCTTTTGCTCCTACCGAATCTTTCCGTATTGATGCCCGTTATATGGACATTAAAACAGATGCAAGCCTAAACGGTGATGATATTGGTGAAGTTGATATCAGCCCTTGGGTATATGGCGTAGCATTCGTTAAACAGTTCTAAATTAGTAAAGATACCATGCGTAATAAGAGCCAGCTTAATAGCTGGCTTTTTTGTGCTTATTAATTACGGCTACTACCGTTTTTCTACTCTAACTACTAGGCAATTACTTATAAAAATAGCTAATAACCTGTAAGAACAAATAATCTCCATAAAAAAAGACCACCCGTAGGCAGTCTTTTCTAATTGCTAGCTAGCTTTAGATCAAGATACGACGTGGATCTGCCAATAGCGTTGCGATATAACGAGTAAATACAGCAGCGTCTGCGCCATTAATCACACGGTGGTCATAAGACAAAGACAGTGGCAGCATCAAACGTGGCTCAAAGCTTTGTTTTTTAGCATCCCAACGTGGCTGCATACTTGCTTCAGAGACACCTAAAATACCAACCTGTGGCCAGTTAACTAATGGCGTAAATGCCGTACCACCCAAGTTACCTTGGCTCGATATAGTAAAGCTTGCCCCTTGCAAATCTTTGGTACTGAGCTTCTTATCACGAGCTTTTACAGCAAGCTCGCCGATCTCAATCGCAATTTGCTTCAGACCTTTATCTTGTACGTTTTTGATAACCGGTACGATAAGACCATCATCTGTTGCCACAGCAATACCCATATTGACGCTTTTGCGCAATATAACCTGAGTATTGTCATCGCTCAAATGACTATTGAATCGTGGATGTTGGGTCAACGCATAAGCAGTAGCTTTAACCACAAATGCCAAGATAGTGAAGCCAACACCTTCAGCTTTCATACCACCTTTTAGCTCACCGCGTAGTTTTTCAGTCTCAGTGATATCAGACAAATCGAACTGCGTTACTTGCGGTAGCAAAGTATTGTAGTTGAGCTGTGGTATCGAGACTTTCTGCAAGCGGCTGAGGTCTTGTGTTTCTGTCTCACCCCAGATCTCCGCGTTACTCATGTCAGGCAGTTTCGGTAGACCTGAGCTAACAGGATTACTGCTCACAGGTGCCGCTTTCTGCTTGGTTAGACTGCTCTTAACATGTGCAAACAAGTCTTCTTTTAGAATGCGATCGTTTAGAGCTGAACCATTCACTTTTGTGATATCAACGCCTAACTGACGCGCTAGTTTGCGAACGGCAGGACCTGCATACACATCAACCAATTTTTCATTGACCTGTGCTTCAGTTAACTTACCCTCTGTTTTGCTAGCAGCTGTATCAGTATTGGTCGGTTTGGCAGCTTGTTTTGGCTCACCAGTGGTTTTAGTAGCTGGTTTATCTTCTGTTTTGGCAGGGGCTGACTCTTGTGGCTTAGGCGCTTCAGGTTCACTATCACTAGCATCACCTGTACCACTTGCCATGATAACGATAAAGTCCTGACCATTAGCAACCATATCACCTGCTTCGACCAAGATTTTCTCAATCTTGCCGGCAACTGGCGCTGGTACTTCAACCGATGCTTTATCTGATTCGATTAGCAAAATCGACTGCTCAGCGCTAACAGTATCACCAACGCTAACCATGATTTCAGAAACTTGTGCTTCATCGACACCTAAATCAGGTAGCGCATGAGTAGTTGCTTTACCAGCATTAGTGGCTGGCTTGGCAGTAGACTCTGATTGCTTTGACTCAGTTGCAGCAGGCTCAGGTTTCGATTCTGGTTTAACATCTTCTGTGCTGTTCGCTTCTTGCTCTTCAGCAGCAGCATTATCATTGCTTTCTGCGCTGTCATCTGCGCTTTCAAGCTCAATTAGTACCATACCTTCGCTGACTTGATCACCGATAGCAATACTAATCTTAGTCACTTTACCAGCAGCAGAGCTTGGTACTTCAACTGATGCTTTGTCAGATTCTAATAATACGATGTTGTCGTCTTTTGCGATGACATCACCAACTTCTACCATAATCTCGCTGACTTCGGCGCTATCAACACCTAAATCGGGGGCTTTAATGTCCATGATTTATTTCCTCGTCTTATGGTTATTATTATTTGACATCTTTATCATCAAGTACGTTTGCATCTGCTTGATCTTCAGCACGGCCTTCATTACTGATTTCATCATCGTCTTCAGCGATAAATTCAGGTACAGGATTTGGATTTACGTTACCTGGCGCTGGTGCATCTGGAGACTGATCATAGTAAGACTGCTGTTGCCATGCAGGTGGATGATCCACATCGATACCTAAGCTTGAAATCGCGTCTTTAACCAAACGCATCTCAACTTCGCCTTCATCGGCTAGACGTTTAAGCGTTGCCACAACGATATGCGCAGCATCAACGTTGAAGAAACTACGTAGGTTTTCGCGCGTATCAGAACGGCCATAGCCATCGGTACCTAGAGTCGTGTAAGGACGGTTGTCTGGTAACCAAGCACGAATCTGCTCTGAGTAGTTACGCATATAATCTGTCGCTGCAACCACGATACCTTCGTGCGGTGCTAATTGCTCAGTAACCCAAGGCACTTTCTCTTCGTCCATTGGATGTAGACGATTGTAGTCATCACAAACCATACCGTCACGAGTCAGCTCGTTAAAGCTGGTTACGCTCCAGACGTTAGACGTAATATTGAACTCGTCTTTTAGTATCTGTGACGCTTTTTGTACTTCGCGTAAGATAACACCAGAGCCTAATAGCTGTACCTGTGTTGAACCATTGTCTTCAAGCAAGTACATACCACGTTTGATACCTTCTTCGGCACCTTCTGGCATAGCAGGTTGCTCGTAGTTTTCGTTCATCAACGTCAAGTAATAGTAAACGCGCTCGCCTTCACCATACATACGGCGTAAACCGTCATGCATGACCACAGCTAGCTCATAACCAAAGCAAGGATCATAGCTGACACAGTTTGGCACGACATTGAACAGAATTTGTGAATGACCATCTTGATGCTGTAAGCCTTCGCCATTAAGTGTCGTACGACCAGCAGTTGCGCCTAATAAGAAGCCTTGTGCTTGACAATCACCTGCCGCCCAAGCCAAATCACCCACACGTTGGAAACCAAACATTGAGTAATAGATATACATCGGAATCATCGGTAATGCGTTCACAGAATAACTGGTTGCCAATGCAATCCAAGTACTCATTGCGCCTGCTTCGTTGATACCTTCTTCTAACATGTGACCATCGATAGCCTCTTTATAGCCCATCAACGCTTCACTGTCTTCTGGCGTATATTTTTGACCAACAGCCGAGTAAATACCCAATTGACGGAACATACCTTCTAGACCAAACGTACGCGCTTCATCAGGTACAATTGGTACGACGCGATCTTGGATGTCTTTGTTTTTAAGCATCGCAGATAGTAAGCGTACAAATACCATCGTCGTAGACTGCTCTTTACCATTGCTGCCTTTTAATACCCGATCAAACATTGATAGTTCAGGGATATTCAGTGGGATGTGACCACTACGACGGTTTGGCAGATGACCACCTAACGACTCACGACGACCTTTAAGATACTTCATCTCCGCCGAACCTTCTTCAGGTCGGTAGAACGGTAGAGTCTCTAACTGCTCATCAGTAAATGGCAAATCAAAACGATCACGGAAATACATCAACGCTTCTTGATCAAGCTTTTTGACCTGATGCGATTTATTAACGGCTTGCGTTTGGGTAGACAAACCATAACCTTTAACGGTTTTGACTAAAATAACCGTTGGTTGGCCTTTGGTTTTCATCGCTTCGCTAAAGGCAGCGTAAACTTTAACTGGATCATGGCCACCACGGTTTAGACGTGAGATTTCTTCGTCAGTCAACGCATCTGCCATTTCTTCTAACTCTGGATATTTACCAAAGAATTCTTTGCGAGTAAATTCAGGCGTACGCGCTTCGTATAACTGATACTCGCCATCCACCACTTCTTCCATACGTTGTTTAAGCACGCCTGTATGATCTTTACCAAGTAATGAATCCCAGTTACCGCCCCAAATGACTTTGATGACTCGCCAGCCTGCGCCGCGGAATACTGACTCTAGCTCTTGAATGATTTTACCGTTACCACGGACTGGACCATCAAGACGCTGCAAGTTACAGTTAACTACCCATATTAGATTGTCCAACTTCTCACGGCCAGCGAGAGAAATTGCACCTAAGCTTTCTGGCTCATCAGTCTCACCATCACCCAAGAATGTCCAAATCTTACGGCCTTCTTTTTCTAGCAAGCCACGGTTTTCCATATAACGATGTACATGGGCGTGATAGATAGACATGATTGGACCAAGTCCCATTGATACGGTTGGGAACTGCCAATAATCCGGCATGAGATATGGATGCGGATAGCTTGATAGACCTTTGCCGCCTACTTCACGGCGGAAGTTATCGAGCTGATCTTCGGTCAAACGACCTTCTAGATAAGAACGTGCATAGATACCTGGGGCTGAGTGACCTTGATAATAAATCATGTCGCCACCGAAATGATCGCTAGCGGCGCGGAAGAAATGGTTAAAACCTGTTTCATAAAGTGTTGCACTAGAGGCGAATGTCGCTAAGTGACCACCTAGATCATCGTCGTTTTTATTGGCACGCATGACCATGGCAAGTGCGTTATAACGAATTAGCGCACGTATCTTACGCTCCATGCCTAGATCGCCTGGGTACATTGGCTCGTCTTCAACAGCGATACTATTGACGTACGCAGTGTCTAGTCTGTTGAACGGCAGTCCTTCTTGAACTGCCATATTGTATAAGGCTTTTAGGAGAAACTGAGCACGATCCTTGTCTGCGTGTTTGACCACAGATTCAAAGGCTGCCAGCCACTCTTGGGTTTCGGTGCTATCAGCATCCTTATAATAATTCATTCTTGTTAGTCCTTTTATATCAGTCATGCCTGTCTATCAGGCAGAGCTTTGTTAAATAATATGTGATGAGGTATTGGTTTACTTGCCACGTCCCTGCTATGTCCAAGCATTCCTTTGATTTATGCGATGATATACAGCTTGATTATAAAAATAGTATTACTCATATCGACAAGTGTATCAAATCAACACACCTGCCAAATCGTCATAATGCTATAGCTATTCGTTTAATCATTATTTGACTATGACATTCCATTATAAGCGTTTACGGTTAAGTTGTTTATGGCTGTAGAGAAATGATGAAATAACAAGTATTTTTTAAATAAATAATGATTAGTTGTTAGGTAAATAATTATAGGCTTGCCGTAAACTTAATACGCCATTGGACACATATACGCTATCGATAACACCTCTTAGGCACAGATGCACATAATTCTGGCGTGCCTTACTCTTTCTAATGAAAAAATTTTAAGTGTTTTGTGAAATCCCTATTTAAATATCACTAAGGTGTTGCCATCGGAACCGTGAAAACTACCGACTGTCGTCTATTGGATGCTAATATGTAGTCAATCTGTAATAATATTGTAGGAGAAGTATTTTTTGGTAACGTTTTTTTTCATACTTTTTCACACATTCTAATTATTGGAAATGGTGCCATGCATAAAGCTCAACACTTTTTAGATTTAGTCAGTTCACGTACCTCTGGTAGCTATCTATACCAACTACTGAGCCTGATGGGCTTTGTGATACTGTTATTGGTTAGCAATTTTGCAGTTGCTAACCCTTTTGCTACACCTAATGATTTTAGTGCGGAAAGCTGCCCTTCGGGTCATAAAAAATACAATATCGCAAATAATGCTAGTACAGCTCCAAGTTTATCATCTTGGAAGAGTGGAGAGGAATTACGTACTTTTACCTTTAATGAAAACTCAGGCAGTAAAGTATTTACGATTTCATTTTCAGATATAGAAGATATATATCTTGGTAATGGGCGAAGTAAATCACCCTTTTATGATTCTTTAAATGGTGTTACGTCTTCAGCCATCACCTTATCGCATATTTCTACGACCGTTAAAACCAATCACAGTTTAACAGTTCAAGTAGATCGTTCTGTGAGTAAGATTGGTTACAAAATACAGGACTTAGACTCAACTGGAAGTTCTAACCAAATTCCTTATATAGAAGAAGCTGAAGCATTTAATAACGGTCGGTTAACATATTTTCCTTACTTTCATGAAATTACTAATAATAGTAAAGTGACAGGCCGCGCAGGAAGAAACTGTTCTGTGAATGAATGTAATATTGACGCAACATGGCCCTACAGTACAGCCAATTCTCCTGTAGTTCTCAAGCATCGCAATACTAGAAGTGATAGGGGTCTAACTAGTACACACTCTGTTGGCTATTCAGATTTCTATTTTTGCCTTGCACCACCGAAGATTATCGTGAACAAACTGTTAGATGGTAGCCGCGTGGAAGGTGATGATCAGTTCCGTATCGAACTGCGGCGCACGGATAATAATGACTTTGTAGAAGCTTTTACAACGACTGGATCTAATGATGTAGTCACTGACAACACAACCACAGTCACTACCCTGACCGAGGGCGTTAACTATACGGTCTCTGAGCACATCATAAATGGTAACTTACTTGACTACCAGACCACTTATGTTTGTTCAAACGCAACCACTGGTACTGATGTGGTCTTTAGCAGTGGCGAGATGTCAATTAACGAGGCTGGTACGCGTCGCACGTTTGCGATAAATAATGTAAGCTACGGTGATGAAATCACTTGTAACGTTACTAACACACCGTCTCAATATACATTCTCAGGCATCGTCTTCAACGATAATGGCGGCATTACTGCTGCAGAGTCTACTGAACGGAATATTACTAGCACTTTTACTGCAAATAGTGCTTACTTTAATGGCATCTTAGATAGCAATGAGTCTGGAATATCTGACAGTGCGTTACAAGTTACTTTAACAAACTGTAACGGCACTAAAGTTGTTACAAGCTCAGCTAACCCACAAACAGTATCAAGTGCAGGTAAATACAGTTTTACTGTTCAACCAGATGCATTGCCAACCAGAGCCTGCTTAGTGGAAACCGAGCCAACCTCATGGGATTATAGTGTAGATAGCACTGCTAATACTAGAGAAGTAACACTTACTAATGGCACATACATATATGACAATTTAGATTTTGGTGAGGTGAAAGCGAATAACGCCTCTTTAGTGCTTATTAAATCGCAATATGTCCATAATTGTAATATCAATACAAACTTTAACGGTACTACTGGTACACCTTCTCAAACCCCTGCATTTAGTATTGCAGAAATAAAAGACATAGAACCCGGAAAATGTATTGCTTATAGAATTGAAGCTTATAATCGAGGTCATGTTGATTTGAAAGATATTCAAATCAACGATCAATTACAGGTAAAGTCGCAAACCAACTTGGTAACCTCTGTTTTCGCTTTGCCAGTTCCTAAAGGAGATCCTACTTCTCTCTATACTGGCACAACTCTACCGACAGGTACTATTACCTCTGAGCTGTTTAACTTAAACAAACCTACTGGATCAACTCCTACCAAAGCCACGCTATATTTTAATACTAAATATGGCACGACTATGGACACTCAGTAGCTATTATTTCTTGCATCTCTAAAGTATTACTAATCTTCTTTCTAACCAGAAAAGGCCCTGTCTACCTAGACAGGGCCTTTTACCGTTTAGCTACCTCGAATTACCATTTGTCGTCTTTATAATGAATATTTGTATCGGTTACGTGACAATAGCTTAAAGGGAAGATGTGCGCTTTTTACAGACGATCCTGATATCAAATTATAGACAGTTTCACTGTAGCCCAAAGCATCAACATCCCAATGATAGCAATGATATAAGAAAGGATTTTATATGAAACGTTTCAAAATTCTACGCAATGTTCTATTGGCCACTATAGCTTCTAGCTCTTTACTAAATATAGCACATGCTGAAGACGCCCTAAAAATGGAACTAACAGCTAATCAAGTCATAAAGAATGCGGAAGGTAAAACGGTCTATACACCAGTACGTACTGCACCAGCAGGTACTGTGATTCAGTATAAAGCGAATTATACCAATACTATTAATAAAGATATTAATGATTTGATGGTAACGTTACCTATCCCTGCCAACATGACATTTACTGGTGATGCGATGCCTGCAAGCGCACAAGCTAGCACTGATGGTAAGAATTATGCTGATATGCCGCTGATGCGTAAAGTCGATGGCAATATGGTCAAGATTCCATATTCTGAATACCGCACTCTGCGTTGGAATATTAAGTTGCTACCAGCTAAGAAGTCAGCTGCCGTTGCTCTTAATACCACCGTTAATTAGTTCAATAGACATTAAACCTTCACGCTTTTAACGTTTCAATTTCTAATCTTAATTCTGGAGCATTACATGAAATCAAATACTTTTAATTATAGTTTGCTTGCTGTCGGTGTGGCTGCGCTGATGGGCGTCTCGACTGGCGCTATGGCGGCTAAAACAGATAATGGAGTTCAGAATGGTGTCGCTATCACTAACACTGCAACAGCAAACTATAGCGTTGGTGGTGTTACCCAGCTTCCAGTAAAATCTAATGAAGTTATCGTTAATGTTAACGAAACGCCTAACTTCTCACTAGTAAATATTACTGATGGTGATAGTGGTCCTGACACTGCGATCAATCAAGAAGCGACACCAGGTGGTTCGACGCTATTTACTCACTTATTGACCAACGAGGGTAATATTACCGATACTTATACTATCGCCACAAATGCAACTGACACTAGTATTGGTGGTACTCCTGATTATACATTTGATTCTGCAAATGTTAGCTACTCAATCGATGTTAGTGGACTGACTACTGAGCAGCTAGCAGAACTACAAACCCTGAACCCGAATACCAATTATAGTGTTTCCGGTACTACGGCGACTGGTACATTGACCACCACTAATGATGAATTAACTCTACTGCCAGGTTTGGTAGCTGAGCTGAGCTATAACGCACCAACAGACGCAGATCAAGATGGCGGTGATACTGGTGAAGGTAATATTACTGCCACTAGTAGCGTGATAACAGGTACACCAACCCTAACAAACCAAAACCAAACCCTAGTTAGACTACCAGTGTTTGCTATTACGAAATCAGCAACGTGTGAAGGTAATACTCCTTGTACTAGTTTAAATCTAAATGCTGATAATAATGACATTACCTATACTATTACTGTAGAAAACGTTGATACTGACTATAGCGCAAATGCAACCAATGTTGTCTTTAGAGATATTTTACCTGCTGGTATGACGCTCAAGCCAGGAACAGTTAGGTTTGGCGGTGCTGCTATCCCTGATAGCGCTCTTACAATAACTGAAGCAGTTGGGCGTCAGACTCTTCAAGGTACTCTACCTCAACTAAATGTTGGCGAAAGTATTTCTGTTGTATTTGAGGTTACTGTTGATGAAGATATCTTAAGCACAGCGGGTACTGCAACTAACAATGTCACTCTTTATGATAACTTTGATGCTTCAATTCCAAATCCTGAAGGCAACTTTGATATCTCTGATAGTACTGATGACGATATTGATACGCCTAAAGTCCCTGATGATGCTAATGGAGCAGGTACTGATGGACAAGATACTTCATCAACCATTACCTTCGTTGACCGTAGCTTGACGATCACCCCTGGTGTTACTAAAGAAGTCCCTGTCGAAGGTTCTGTAGGATACAGTCATACTATCGAGAACGCAGGTAATGCAAACGAAGGCGGTACTACTCGTCCAATAAACATCACCATTACCGATCCTAATGGTGATACGCCACTTGATGTTATTAATCCCGTCTATGTCGATAGCAATAACGTTGAACAGCCTCTAGAGGTTGTTGATGCTAAAACGGGTCAATATAAACTTCCTGATACCGTGATTCTAGCACCAAACGAGGCGGTTGTAATTCGTTACACTGTTGACTCTGTTGGTGACAACACCAATCTTGATGACTCAGATACTAACGTGTTGACAGTGACCTCTACAGGTACAGACGCTTCTAGTGATACGGCTCAAAATACTACAACTATTAAAGGCCTTACGCTACTTAAGCAAGCCGCCTTACAAATTCAGTGTACAGGCAATATCGGTACTTATGAAGGTGCATTAGGCTCAAGTACGACTGCTACCTTTACAGCTCAACCAGGCGATTGTATCTACTATCAAATCACCGCAACCAATACGTTTACCAATGTCAGCAATACGGCTATAAATAATGTTGTGGTATCGGATAAAACCAGTAATTGGGGCACTCAAGCGACCTATACTGGCGACACTGATGCTACAAGCTCAACAAATTCTACTGCAGGTCTAGGTACTGACTCTGAAGGCGATGCAGCAGTCACCACGAATCTGGGTACTCTTGCATCTGGTGCTTCAGCCAACTTGACCTTTGCGGTTAAAGTGAACCCTTAGTAGCTCAAAAGTAGCTCAAATTCTACCTTTTTGAACTCTATAAGTGTCACTTGACGCTTATAGACATCCTCTAACTTAACGCTATTTATCTTGGTTAAGTTAGAGGCATTCCATTTAGTCCATCATTTATGTTTTATTGGATAAGCAACTTATGACTAAGCCTACTATGACAGCGTTCAAACGTACTGCAGGATGTACAGCGAAGATTTCTACGCTGACATTGGCCATGTTGCTTATGCAATCGAATACTGCACAAGCAGCCTCTCAATCAGTGCTACGGCTGATCGACAACGTCGCAAATGCCAGCTACACCGTCAACAACCAAACAAATCTCACTCTAAAGTCTGACTCTAATAAAGTCCAAGTCAAAGCATCTGCACTACCTGAGTATGGCATCGAACTGACTCAGCCTGCCACTCAAACGGTAGAGCCTAGTACCACCGTAAACTGGGTCAACGTCCTAAAGAATACCAGTTATAGCGATCAGACTATCGATTTGACTTTGACCGTGCCTGACACATTGTCCAATATCAAAGTCTATCAAGACCTAAATAATAACGGTATCGTCGATGGTGATGATCAGCAGTTGTTACTTGATAACTTAAGCACCCAAATCAAGCTAGGACAGAGTGAGAGCATTCAGCTCATTGTCCAAGCACTGTCTGACGCCAACGCTCAGGACGGTGATACTGCCGAGATTCAGCTTGGTGCTGTGGTCACCGAGGATCCATCACTAAAAGAAGTCATAGCCACTGACAGCTTGGTCATTGTCAAACCAGATATCGGTTTCAAAAACGAAGCTTTCGATAGTGAGCCAACCTCTTCACAAATTGGCAAAAACGTCTATCTCGAAACCAGCTTTGCACAATGTAACCTGCAAAGCGATGAGAAAGACCAAGTATGGGTCACCATCAAGTCAGCCAATCCACCAGTTGGAACTGGTGACACTTATTCACTAAAAGCTATCGAAACCGGTGTGAACACGGGTAAATATCGCTTAGACGCCCCTACGCAAAATAATGCAAATGCAATTAATGATGCCATTATTCAGACGCTAGAAGGCGACACGCTGACGGCTACCCTAGACGCATGTATTGCCCCCTCTGTCGGATTGGATGAGCAACCTAGCGCGTCTGATCTCAATAAAATTGACCGAGATCTCAGCACAACCATCGTCATAAACGATACCTCCCCTACGCTACAGGTCACCAAAGAAGGTGATGTGAAAACTGCTGAGCTAGGTGACTATGTCAACTATACGATTAATATCAAGAACGATGGTAAATCTACTGCTTATGATGTTGAGTTAAAAGACGCGATGCCACGTGGCTTTGACTATGTGGCTGGTAGCTTGCGTGTTGATAACGCTAAAACAGATGACTTCACAGCAGAAGGCAAGTATCAAATCTTAGGTTTGGGTGATCTGGCAGTTAATGAAAGCAAAACAGTCACCTATCGTGTCTTGATTGGCTCTTCTGCCTTAGGTGGCGACGGTATTAACCGCGCCATCGCACAGGGTCTCAACTCTGAAACTGGTGGATCAGTACTGACTTCAATAGAGGCACAGTGGCCCATCGAAGTCAGCCGCGGTGTTATGAATACTGATGGTATCATCATCGGTAAGGTCTACCACGATATCAACCGTGACGGCATCCAGCAAAAAGAAGACGGCGAGCTTGGCGTCGCAGGCGTGCGCATCTATATGGAAAACGGTAACTTCATCGTCACCGACCCTGAAGGTAAATATAACTTCTATGGCGTCAGTGCTAAGACGCACGTGTTAAAAGTCGACCGCACAACCATACCTAGAGACACCGAACTCGTCACCCAAAGCAATCGCAATGCAGGTGACGCCGGTAGCCGTTTTGTTGACTTAAAATACGGTGAGCTACACCGTGCCGATTTCGGTATCGTCGGCGGTATGGGTGATAGCACTGATCGTCTAAACGAAGAGCTCATCGCTCGTAGTAAGTCTATCAGCGCAAAAAATAACGCGCTTGAGCAAGCGATTAAGAGCAAGCTAGATCTAGAGCCTATCTACGATCGCGATTACGATGACAACGTCGATGCCAGCGGCTGTAAGTCTAACGACGCGCTAGATCAAGGTATCCAATGTGATTCAGCTATCGTCAATGAGATGGTCAGTCCAGCTAACGAACGTATCGACCTAAAAGTCAATACTATCGCCCAACCGAAAGAAAAAGTACTCGAAGAGTTTCTAAAAGAGGTTGCGACTAACGATGTTGCCTTTATTAATCTAAGCGAAGGCCAGCAGCTCAGCAGCTATAAGCAAATGGTACAAGTACAAGCGCCACTAGGCAGCAGCTTTACCCTTTATGCTAATGGCAAAGCCGTATCAGAGCAGCAAATCGGTAAAACCGCCGAGCAAGAAAAGCAAAAAGTAACTGCTTTTGACTATTACGCGGTTGATTTGAAGCGCGGCAGCAACACCTTGCGCGGCGTGGCGACTGACGTCAATGGCAAAGTCATCTCTGAGCAGACGATCAACGTCTTGACGCCAGATAGCTTGCAAGCGATTGACTATCGTACTCAAGATAGCTTAGTCCCAGCCGATGGCATGAGTGAATATCAAATCGTCATCAGCCTAAAGGATCGTGATGGTCGTCCTTATGTCGCCTCTACGCCGATTACTATCGATACCAATATCGGCCGTATCAACCTAAAAGACGGTAGTAAAGAAGCGGCAGGCACCCAGATTACCGTCAATGGTGGTGAGCTACTGATACCCGTCACCGCGCCAAGCGTACCGGGTAAAGGCGAGCTGGTCATCGATACCGGTAGCAGAAAACAAGTGATTCCGCTACAGTTTACCGCGCAGCTACGTCCGCTGATCGCGGTCGGTATTGTCGAAGGTGCGATCTCGCTTAAAGACTTTGATGGCGGTCAAATCACTGACGCTCAAGGCGCTTTTGAAGAAGAGCTTCATGAGATATCAGGTAATGACGATTATGCCGCTTCAGGCCGCGCCGCTATGTTCCTAAAAGGCAAAGTACGTGGTGATTATTTATTAACGCTCGCTTATGACAGCGATAAAAAAGGCGAGCGCCTGTTCCGTGATATCGAGCCTGGTGAGTACTATCCGGTCTACGGCGACTCTTCAGCCAAAGGTTTTGACGCGCAGTCAACCAGCAAGCTCTATGTGCGCCTTGATAAAGGTCGCTCGTTCGCTATGTATGGTGATTTGAAAACTCAGATTGATGATGACGAAGGTATCAAACTTGGTCAATATAACCGTACATTAACTGGTCTAAAAGCTCAATTTGAAGATAGCAATACTCGTGTTACTGCCTTTTTAGCAGAGACCAGTACTAGCCAACGTGTAAATGAGACTCGCGGTTTGGGTATTTCAGGCCCATATCCATTGGCTGAGAACTTCGATGCGGTATTAGAAAACTCTGAAACGGTTGAAGTTATTACTCGTGACGCCAACAACCCTGGGTTGATTATCAATCGTGAGACGCTTACTCGCTTTGCTGATTATGAGATTGACCCTATCAGCCGCAGCTTATTCTTGACGGCACCGATTGCTAGTCAAGACATCGAGGGCAATCCTATCTATATCCGTGTCACGGTAGAGGTAGATGAAGGCGGTGAAGATTACTTCGTCGGTGGTATTGCCGCGAAGCAGCAACTGACGGATAAAGTCGCCATCGGTGGTAGCTATGTAAATAGCGATGACCCACTGAACAAAGAAGAGTTGGTTAGTGTTAATAGTGTTGTTAAATTCAATGATAAGCTAAAGCTAGTCGCAGAATATGCGATGAACAAAGCTGAGAATCCAAATTTTCAGTCAAGTAATCAAATCAACGCGACAGAATTGACTGATAGTGATGTTGAAGGTAACGCACTACGTATTGAGCTTGATTTTGATAATAAGAAAAATACGCTTGCCAAAGCTTATTATAATGATGCTGATGAAGGTTTTGTCACTGGTGCATCACCGCTTACTGCTGGACGTACTGAATCTGGTGTAGAGGTTACTCATACTCTAAATGATAAGAAAACTGCTCTTAAGTTAGAAGGTATACGCACAGAAGAGCATACTACTGACGCTAGCCGCGAAGGCGTGCAAGCAAGCGTTGAGCATCGTTTAAGCGAAAACATCGTTGGTGAAATTGGGGTTCGTTATTACAAACAAGATGCGACTGCTGCCTCACGTAATACTCAAGCCGCGACAGACGTTGTAGATATTACAGACGACACTTTGTTTAATGATGACATTATCAATCAGTCAGCGTTAAGCAGTGTTAGTAACGCTGAAGAAGATATTGAAGGCACGACTGTTCGTGCTCGTATTACCTCTCGTCTACCTAAGTTGAATGATAGCTTGGTATTTGCAGAGTATGAGCAAGATATCGAAAACAGCTCACGTAATGCGACTTCTATTGGTGGTGAGACACCGCTCGGAAATCTAGGACGACTATACGCACGTCATGATTTGATTAATAGCCTATCTGGCACTTATGGTCTTGATGATACAGATGAGCGTCAACGTACCACTGTTGGTTTTGACGCGACTTACATGAAAGATGGTAAGGTTTATAGCGAATACCGTATGCGCGATGCCATCAGTGCACGCGAAGCAGAAGCAGCCATTGGTCTAAAAAACAAGTGGTATGTTCAAGAAGGTCTAACTTTAAATACTTTATTTGAGCGTGTCGAGTCTCTGGAAGGTGAAGAAAGCAACACTGCAACAGCGGCAGGTATCGGTGTTGAATATCTTGCCAAAGAGAACTATAAGGCATCAGGACGTTTTGAAAAACGTTGGGGTGAAACAAGTGATACGCTACTTGGTAGTGCTGGTATCGCCTATCGCTATACCGATGAGGTTACCTTCTTAGCTAAAGACATCTATTCACGCACTGACTATAGTGACGGTGATCGCACTATCAATCGTTTTCAGCTAGGTGCTGCGTATCGTGACTACGATAGCAATCAGTTAGATATGCTTGCAAAATTCGAATATCGTTTGGATGATAATAATACTGGCGATGACGCTTATCAAAAAGACACCATGGTTTGGTCATGGAATGGTAATTACCATCCTACGCGTCCGTTGACGTTGTCTGGACGTTATGCTGGTAAGTATACAGAATACGAAGCAGACAGCTTAACCAGCAATAACACGGCTCACGCTGTTTATGGCCGCGGTCTTTATGATATTAGTGAGCGCTGGGATATTGGATTGCAAGCAGGTACTTACTGGAATGATCAGGCAAATGACTTAGCTTATATGCTTGGTGCAGAAGTGGGTTATAGCCCAATGACCAACCTTTGGTTATCACTTGGTTATAACTTCATGGGCTTTGAAGATGAAGATATTGCTTATGACGACAGTACTCAGCAAGGTGCTTACTTTAGATTGCGCTTTAAGTTCGATGAAGACTTATTTAAACGTGAAGACCCACGTAAGAACCAACGTCTAAGCAGCAATTCTGCATTTTAATTATTTGATACTAATGATACTGTCGTAAGTACAATCTTATGACAGTATCATGCTTGTCTTATGATGAGTTATTTTGTCATTCGATAAACAACTAAGTCAGCCCTAGTAATGGTAAATAATACCAACGTTTATTACCTTAACATAAGGTTTACACCATGTTTGATTCAGCCATCAATGCAGCACCTTTCAAGCGCTCAGTATGCGTTACATTATCAGCTTTATTTTCGTTAACCTTTATGCAGCCAGCTTTAGCTAAGAGTGAGACTGTCCAAGTGGCTCACTCAACTAGCATGGGTGAATATTGCCGCGATGATAGTCAGACTCAAGCACGCTCTTATAGATATCAAAGCGAACAACAGCGCCTGTTAAATTGCATGGTCACGCAGTCAAAACCTTATCAACAGAAAGACAAGACAGCAGATCAACAGTATTTCGCTTATAAAGCGCAAGCGTGGTTGAACTATGCCATTCATCAAGACAGTATGAATAGCCGCTCATCCGCGGGTCAAGTTGCGTTAGAAATGGCAGAGCCTATATTGCAAGCGCTAGATAATGATACGGTACAAGACTTGAGCCTGTATCAAGATATTCCGTCTACCTCTGCTTTAATGCGTCCTGATCTATGGGCAACTTTAAGCGCGCTTAAAGACGGCGATGGCATAACATCAGCACCACGTGAGATGGCATTTAGTGAAGTGGCTTTAATTTGGGCAGCAACCAATCAATGTGCGCGAGGCTGGCGCGAATCTGGTATGCATTTTCGTATGGCCGATCGCTGGCTTGAACAAGCCCGCGAAGCTTACGTCAATGCAAATGACTCACAGACCAATGTAGCGCTAGAGAAGTCAATAGTCAGTTATCATAAGCAGTACTCGCCTTTAGATGCGAGCGATGATACTTGCCGTGGACAAGATTTGACGTCTAACCGTTAGAATAGTCGCTGTTTTATTAGAGATATTAATCTGTATTATTTCCAGTCCTATACTAAAAACTAAACATAAAAAAGCCGACCTATTTGTCGGCTTTTTTATGTTTAAAGTAAGCTCAATTAGCGGTTTTTACGTGGCAACTTTTCTGGTAGGTAACAACGTAAATAAGCAATAAATGCTGTATTTGCTTCTTGGATATACTCTTCAGTAATACTCTGATGACGGCGATAAGACAACGTAAAGATAGCATTTACGATGCTATAAGCAATCAGCAAGGTATCTTGAATATCATGGAAGTTTGGCATCTCATAACGCTCTGACAAGCGCTTATAGACCAGATCAACGATTTGATGATCCATATCTTCACCAAAGCTGTCACCTTCAAAATCAGGTGTATTAGTGTCATAGATAAGCTTGGCTTTTGTCTCATCGTTATGGAATATCGTAATACAACGATCGATAAGCGCCGTTAGATACCCTTGCCATCTATCATAGTTGCCAATATCGACCGTCTCTACCATCTCTAATATTTCAATCGCATTCAAAAAACGCAATGCTAAAAATATTGCTTCAATATTAGGGAAAAAATGGTAAGCAGACGCTCTTGGTATGCCTGCTTCTTCACACACAGCTGCTAACGTAATATCGTTAATAGCATGTGTTTCGCTCAATTTTTTGGCACCAGCCAATAGTTTTTGACGACGTGCACGGCCTTGTTGGCTAGTAAACTTAAACTTATTAGGTACAAGCTTTTTTGCCAATTCCGAATCTACCAACACATCTTCAATCTTTTCGTCTTTGTTATCACTCATTGTGAATCTCTTAATGTTACGCCCTATTTTATAAATAACATCTTCATTGAATAGTAATTATCCTTAGATAAAGAATGGTTAACTGTTGGCTAAAATATAAAGCCTGTATGGTCACTACTATGTTCAATGCAGAGGCATCATAAACGCTTGCACATTATCAAGCAAGGGACATGAATAGGTTAAAAAATAATACTACGATCAGCAATTTAATAGAGCTAACCGTCTAATTTTATAAAGTTAATCATTGAGTTTTATTTTCGCCCTTATAATACCATGATCGGTCACTCTATCGTCATAGTCCCATTTCAAATGATCATTAAAATAATCGACTCGTTCAACATGACCAAGTGAAAACTTACTATCAGGCAAAAACTCTTCAGAGACAAATAGCTGATCGATAACTTCTGGAATACCTTGATATATATGGGTGTATGCGACATCTTTCATCCAACCATACCGTGCTTGAATACGAGCAGCATCAAAAAGTGCAACATCACGCATACTTTTATCGTAATTAACCTCCCCAGTTTCTGTCATCAACTGAGTAGTCACGCTACCTGTAACATCATTCATATCGCCCAATAGAATCAATGGTTCACGGGTATGTTGCAATCGCTCTATAATAGACATACGGATAGAGGCCGCTTCTGCCGCGCGCATACATAAACTACGAAGCTTGGCGCGAACTCGAATATTCGGATCGTCCATGTCTTCTAATAGGTCACCATTTTCGTCGCGTAAGAAAAAAGCACGTTTGCTTTTTAGGTGCGCTGTAATAATTGTAATGGGCTGCCCGTACGCGTCAACACGTAACACTAATGGAGGACGGTTGAAGCGTTGATAAGGACCAATATCAGGTACATCAATAATGGCTTTTGGTGCTATATCTTTTAGCAAACTGGTTTCTAACTGCTCAAATCGGCTGATAATACCGACAGCAGGTGTATTCTGTGCACCCATGCCTTTGGTGTATATACTAGCGCTATCATTACTAGCAAGTGGAATGACCGCATGCTCGGGCTTGAAACCTAGTGAAACAGCCAGCGCTTCTAATGCATCACTATCCCAAACCTCTTGTACTGCGATAATGTCAGCATGCGCTTTAGCCAATAAATCTGTAAGACCTCGCAGCTTATGTTCATAGGCTTTATCGTTATAAGCTGGCGCATTTTCATAATAAGTTCGATTAGGGTTCGCAAAGTTCAGCAAGTTTGCCGTTGCGATATAAAACTGTTTATTGCCTTCAGTGTTATTACTCATATATTCCCCATCGTTCTCATTATTATAGTACATAATATTCACGTATGTGTATACGCTGCAAATTTTATGCCTAAAAAAACTCCCAAAGTTAAGCCTTGGAAGTTTTAAAATAGCATAAATGTTGATAAGTAGATTTAGTAATAGAACTAGACATACAATCAATCTATTTTAGGTAATGGTATAGCAACCTCTAATGTTAGCTAATTACTAAATGCATTGGCTGCCAAGATGTTTGCCTAACCATTCTATTAGTTACCTAAAATTTCTTATGATACGCGGTTCCATGCATCACGTGATGCTTGACGCGCTTCGTTCCATTCCATACGAGACTCGCCTTTTACTTCGTGCCATGAACGCTCTAAATCTGCTTCATGATCTTCAAAACGAGCATCTACTGGATAACGAGCACGGTTCGCATAACCAACTGCATATGCTGGATGCAAGTCACGGTCGAAATCGTATTCTTCTCTATGATAATCTGCATTTGCGTACTCTGCACGCCAGTACGCTTCTTCGTGAGTTGGATCAATGGCTTCAGCTGCTGCATGACCTGCGCCGCCACCAACGATAGCACCGATAGCACCACCAATTAGCGTACCTAGTGGACCTGCCATTGTGCCGATAGCTGCACCTGCTGCTGCACCGCCTACACCGCCGATACCTGTACCTACTGGATGCGAGCCTGGCTCACCGGTAATAATGTCTGCGTTTAAATCTTCTTTTGTCTCTTTTGACATATGTTTTACTTCACTGCGATCGATAGCATCATGGTTACTCATAGTATTGTCCTTAAATTATTTATTATTTATTATTTATTGAATTATTTATCTGCTAAAAACTAGCGGTCTTACTAAATCCAATTGAAGTATAAAAATTTATAGGTAAAGACAGATAGGCCGATTTTGTAAACTGTGTCCGTGTTGCGATTATCTTGCGTTACAGCCTGTATCTTTATCACACTTGTGTACGGCAGCCTCATACTTTGAGTAATTATAAATGTACGATCACAATAAATTTACTAAGTAAATCAATTTTATAACGGCATCAGGGACCTTTTGATAGCCTGTTGCCATTTAACAAGATGTCGCTCACGAGTATCAGTCGACATACTTGGTTCAAACACGCGATCTACCTGCCATGAAGCTTTCATGGTCGATTCGTCATATAGCCCAGTTTTCAGTCCTGCGAGGAGTGCTGCGCCCTTTGCCGTAATCTCTGTATCTCTAGGACGTAATACTGGAACACCTAACAAATCTGCTTGGAACTGCATGAGTAAATCATTATTTGCAGCGCCGCCATCTACTCTCAGCTCAGTCAAAGGATGAGGGCTGTCCTTTTGCATAGCGATAAGCACATCATAGGTTTGATAAGCAACGGCCTCCAATGCAGCGCGTGCAATATGTGCCTTAGTAGTGCCGCGGCTCATACCAGTAATGCTAGCACTGATATCCGAACGCCAGTAAGGCGCGCCCAGTCCAGTAAAAGCAGGTAATAGAACGACATCTTCGCTACTGTCTACTTGACGGGCTAGGTCCTCGACATCACTACTCTGCTGAATCATACCCAAATTATCACGCAGCCATTGAACGATAGCCCCTGCCATAAATACACTGCCCTCTAGGGCATAAGTGACTTCCTTTTTGGGCGGCTGTAGCATGCGTTTGCCTGACTGTACGATTTGGTCAAATGATAAATTGTCTGGACGAATTGGTGACGTTTTACGTTGCCATGCGATGGTGGTTAGTAGCTTATGCTCACTCAACTTTGGCTGTTGGCCAATATTCATTAGCATAAAACAGCCTGTACCGTAAGTGTTTTTGGCCATACCTGCATCAAGGCAACCTTGTCCAAAGAGCGCTGCTTGCTGATCACCCAATACTGCTTGAATGGGTATTTGCTTTGCAAACAGACCTTTTTTGGTTTTGCCAAAATCACCGTCGGACGATAGTACTTTAGGCAATATATGCATAGGTATAGCAAATCGGTCACAGAGTGCCTCTGACCACGCCAGCTTATGGATATCAAATAACAATGTGCGAGAAGCATTGGTCACATCAATGACATGCTCCCCACCTGTGAGCTTATAAATCAGCCAACTATCAATCGTACCGACTGCTATCTCACCTTTGCTGGCTCGCACACTCAGCTTAGGATTATTTTCGAGCAACCAAGCAATCTTACTGGCACTAAAATACGGATCTAAACGCAGGCCTGTAATACGCTGAACTTCATGTGCCATGTTGACGCTATCAACGCCTTGATGCACAGGGTCATTCATACTATTGCTAGCGCTTTCAGCAGCGAGCGTCTTACAGTAATTTGCGGTACGCCTGTCTTGCCAAATGATGGCGGGAGCCAGTGGCTTGCCAGTTTGCTTATCCCACATCACAATAGACTCGCGCTGATTGGTAATCGCGATACTGGTAACGTCAGTGGCAAGCAGTCCTGCCCGATTAATAACATCGTGTGCACAGCTAATCTGAGTTTGCCAGATCTGCTGTGCATCTTGTTCAACGAATCCAGCTCTTGGTGTTTGCAGCGTCGTTGGCTGTTGTACCATTTTGATAGGACGCGCATGATCATCGTACAATATCGCTCGACTTGACGTGGTCCCTTGATCCAACGCTAAAATATACCCTGCCATGACACACCCTCTACTAATATTATTTATTCTACTTAATAGCCATTTAGTGACTATTCATTGACGGCTACTTATTAATTGCTACTGATTGACTGAGGCTTATTGAGCATTTTTTATTTGTTAATTACTGCCTAAATGCTTTCATAATGAGATTAAAAACAAAATCTAACTAAAAATAAATTGCTTGAATTGAAAACGTCTTGTTGGCTATGTTGTTATTTATAAACAGATATTTAAAAATTAAATCCAACCTCTATCATACCGCTACTGGTCGCACAATAGAAAACGGCAAAATACTGAGCATTGACCCGTCACCATTGTGGCTCTACAGTGTACCTCTTATGACGAATGACCGCTTGTTAGCGCTTTTAATATAGACATATTTTTATATTAGAGTATGAATGATTTATTTAAGCATCATTTTTTCGCTAGCTGGCAAATAGTCTATAATAGTTCAGCAACTTTATATCCTGAGCAATGAAACCTATCGGTGCTGTTCCTTATTTTATAATACCTTACATTCTAATTAATGGCTTATGTGACTTATGAAATTCATTTTATCAGCGCTACCGACTGCTATGATGACAGCTGCAGTCATGAGCGTGCCTGTCATGACTTACGCGAGCACTGACGCTGACAGTATAGAAGTGTCAGATGATGTTACACCAGTGGCTGTGACACAAATCATAGATGCTGATAGTCCAACTGATAATGATAAACCAACTGTGGCGCCTTTTCATACAGTACCAAACCCTCAAAACGTTGAGTCGCAGGCATTGTCTACGCTTGTTGACCCTATTACACATAAAGCAGTAGATAACAGCTACGCACTAGACGTCTCAAGCTTTTTGAGCTTAGAGCAAGCGCAGAAGCTTCTGGTACAAGTATCACCTAAAATTGCTGCCAATCAAGCAGCGATTGCTGCTAGCGAATACCAAACTGACGCACTCAGAACTATCGACAATCCACTCGTATTTGCTCGAGTATCTGCCAGTGCCTATCATTTAGATGAGGATATAGATTTATCTTCTCTCAGAAGCGGTATCGTCAACGAAGTAAACAATGGCGTAGATAACATAGTCCCTCCTACAGCAGACTTACCAGACTTTGGTGAGCTGGTCGGTGAGCGTATTCCCGACTCTTACAATCTCAAGCGATCAGGCTCTACGTCGGGCGCAGGTCTTGGTGTCGTTTGGCCTATTTATACTGCTGGGCGTACAGACGCATTGACTGGCGCCTCGGATGCACGTACGCAAGAAGCGATGGCTGATAGCGTACTGGATAAAAATGAGCTTTATAATACGTTAATTGAGCGTTATTTTAAGGCACAGTTAGCGATTATCGCCGCTTACTTACGAGAAGACGCTTACGATACATTGCAGCAAACCGACCATATGGCCGAGCGTCTGTTTGAAGAAGGTTTTATCTCACGTGTCGATAGACTAGAAGCACAGTCAGCGCTTGCGGATGCCAAGAGTGAATCCGTCAATGCGAATAATGACGCGCGCCTAGCCATGATTGCGCTACAGCGTCTACTACGTACCGACTACCGTATTAAACCGACCACGCCATTGTTTGTCTCTAGTCGCCCTCTACCAGATGTGAGCTATTTTCAGGACTTGGCACTAAACAACCATCCCGGACTGCAAAAAGTTGCAGCCAAGCGGGCACAGGCTCAGCAGTTACATGCGCTATCAGATACGGGCTACAAACCTACGGTATTACTATACGGTTATGGTCAGGTAGAGAAAGATCCAAGCTGGGTCGCTGGTATATCTGCCAGTTGGAAACTATGGGGCGGACTCGATAAAGCCGCATCGCTAGCATCCAGTAGTGCCAAAATACGTCAGGCCGATCTCTCTGAGATTGAAGTTAGTGACAATTTATTGCTACTGGTAGAAAAAAACTGGCACGATGTCAATAATGCTCAATCACGCTATCAAGCATTACAAAGTAATGTTGATTTGGCAGCAGAAGTATTACGACTACGTCGCTTAGGATTACAAGAAGGTGTAAATACTACCGTTGACGTGGTGCAGGCACAGACGCAATCGCTCAAAGCACGTACTGAACAAGCACAAGCTGCTAATGACTATGTACAGTCACTGGCTGCCCTTATGCAAAGCTGTGGTACGCCACTTGCTTTTAATGCTTATCTCAACGCCGCTGACATTCAATTGCCTACTTTATATACTGAGCAATGATGTGATGTGATAAACCATAAGTCGTGCTGATAAACGCTTTGTATTACCATAAAGCCGACATCGAAAATACTATTACCAACCCTCTTATGAACAGCTGCTTTTATGAAAAAATTGACCTCTAAATTGATAAAAAACTGGCTACAGACGTTACTAGAAACGTGGCGTATTGCCAATAACTCTAATGTTTGGGCGCATTGCGCAAGCGTAGGTTTCTTTGGATTCTTATCAATTTTTCCAGTGATGGCTGTGTTTGTCCTACTTTATGGTCTTGCGTTTTCTCCTGCCGAGATGCAAGAGCAAATCTCGCTTCTGAGTCAATTTATACCTGATACAGTATATGAAGTGCTCAACTCCCGTCTGAGCGAATTGGTTTCTACGACTACGTCTGCCCTGACTTTCAGCTTGCTTATATCGTCCTTGCTCGCACTTTATGCGGGCTCCAAAGGTATCAAATCTTTAATTATTCTTATTAATCTTGCGTTTCATATAACTCAGGAGCGTAGTTTTGTACAAAGCACGATTCGCGCAGTTGGTTTGACCTTTGCAGCAGTAGTCGTATTGATTATCGCGGTCTCTTCTATCGCGATTATTCCTTTGGGAGCCGCCTACTTTCCTTTCCCTCAGATAGCTAAGACGATTGCGCTTTGGAGCAGGTGGCCAATATTGACGGGTATCATATTCTTAAGCTTTTTAGGTCTTTATCGTCTAGCCCCAAATCGTGATGCTGTTGCCCTCAAAAAATTGATGCCGGGCGCTGCGTTAGCAACGGTTTTATGGATTATATTGTCCATCTTGTTTTCAATTTATGTGCAAAATTTTAATAATTATAGTGCTGAGTTTGGCGCGCTTTCAGCTGCCGTGGTCATTATGCTATGGCTCTATTATTCAGCATTTATCGTCGCCCTTGGTGCTATTTTTAATTCTGAAACCATAGACAACGCCAAGCCTTATGCGTTTCGAGTGTACTAGTAATAAACCCTTTATTTTCAACTTTGTTGCTTTAGGAATCTCATTGTCATGACAGAATTACCACGCGAATCAGACGACTCAAATAAATCAGCTGATGCAACCGAGTCAGTGACCTCTCAAGATACACAAAATTCAGTCGATCCTGTAGAAGACGCGTCTGATATTGAACCAGAGCAACCGACACCTGCTTATAATCGTGACGCCTCTAAAACTGACAAATCTGCACGTATGAAAAAAGGATTACTTGCACTATTCATACTGATTGTCCTTGGTACGATTGCGTACGGCTTATACAAAAGTAACGCGCATAGCGAGCCAGAAGTTATTACGCTGCAAGGACAAATGCAGATGCAGCAAACGTCTATCGCTGCAAAAGTACCAGGGCGTATTGCCCAGATTATGGTAACAGAGGGTGATACGGTAACGGCAGGTCAGCAACTGGTTGAGATGGATTCGCCTGAGATTAATGCCAAGATTAATCAAGCACGTGCTGGTAAGCAAATCGCGCAAAGCCAATTAGATAAAGCAGAAAATGGTGCGCGCCCGCAAGAAATCGCCCAAGCAAAAGCCGCTTGGCAAGCCAATAAAGCCGCGTCTGACTTGGCAGAAAATACTTACCAACGTGTCAATCGCCTTTACGAAGAAGGATTGATGGCGCGACAAAAGCGCGATGAGGCGTATGCGCAATATCTTGCTACTCAAGACCAAACTGAAGCAGCCCGCTTACAGTATGATCTGGCATTAGAAGGCGCACGTACTGAAGATAAGTCAGCGGCCACTGCACAAGTCGCACAGGTCGATGCAAAACTCGATGAAGCGCTAGTAGCAAAAGAGGAAGCGAACCTAAGAAGTCCTATCGCTGGTATCGTTGACAATGTCATCGTGAGTGCTGGAGAAGTCATCGGTCAAGGGGTTCCGCTCCTGACGTTGGTGGATACCAACGACCAATGGGTAGTACTTAACGTCACTGAGTCTTATTTAAATCAATTTGCTATTGGTCAAACATTTACCGGTACTATTCCAGCGCTGTCATCAGCGGATAAGCCTTATACAAAACAGTTTACCGTCTATGCGACATCGACCTTATCAGACTTTGCCACTTGGCGTCCGACCAATAACGATGATGGTTTTGATGTGCGTACTTTTGAGGTAAAGGCACGACCATCTAAGCCTGACGCTCGTATCCGCTCAGGCATGAGTGTGGTCGTACGTATCAACCCTACCCCTGTCAATCAGAACCAAGAGTAAGCCATGCACTTGACTAAGTTAAGTGAGGCTTTTTTACGCAGTGCAGCCTACGAGCGCCGTTTTTTGGCAAAAAATCATTGGGACTTTAGCATGGTGGTATGGATACCACTGGCAACGGTGCTGCTAATATGGTGGATATTTTCACAGACTCAAATTACCGATTTGCCTATCGGAGTCATCGATCAAGACAACAGCGCTGTTGCCAATACGGCCGTCCGTTACTTAGAGGCCAGTCCTACTTTGACGGTCAGACAGCTTTATTACTCCCAAGCGGATGCAGAGGCTGCGATTTTACAGCGCGATATTTACGCTGTCGTCATTATCCCAGAGGACTTTTCTCGTAATATATTATCGAGCCAGCCTGCTCCGTTGACTCTACAAGTCAATGCACAGTACGGTACGCACTCTGGTATTATTCAGGCAGGTGTCCAAGCGGTCGCTAGTACATTATCCGCAGGTGTAGAGATCAAACGATTGGTCAAACAAGGCGTAGCACCATCACAAGCGATGACGGCTTACGCGCCTATCAGTGTGCAGCGTATTAGCTTATTCAATGCTGCGACCAATTATCAGCAGTTTTTGGCATCGACCGTCATACCTGCCTTATTACATATACTGGCAATGGTCATTGGCGCAACCACGATTGGCCGCGAGTTACGTGATAAGAATATCGGTCGCTGGTACCGTTTTATTGATACAGGAAAGCCTAATCTAACCTTATCTAAAGCCTCAAAAACGTCATCTTCGCTATCAACCAAACAAGATAGCAGCAATAACAAAACATCATCGAATGCAAAAATGCCCCATTCGGTCAGCCTATCAGTTTTGGTATTTGGTCTATTGGGTAAATACCTTTGGCCAATACTGGCTTATAGCTTGTGGTCAGCGTTGATATTGTGGCTGGCAACGTCCAATCAGAATATCAACATCATGTCTCTTATGGCAGTCTATGCTGGGTTTCTGTGCCTAATGGTATTGTCGTTTTGGCTGGGTGCTATTTTTACTTTGAATTCTTTCTCATTACGTATGGGTCTATCGACTACTGGATTTATTTCAGCACCTTCTTACGCCTTTGCCGGTGTTACTTTTCCTTATATTGCGATTAGTGATAGCGCGCAATATTGGTCGAATGCCCTGCCGCTAACGCATTATTTAAAGCTCCATATTGCACAGTTACAAATGCAAGCACCGATCGCCATCTCTCTACCTATCGTTTATGGCCTCATGCTTGCGGTCATAATAGCGCTATTACTTGCGGCACTATTAACCAAACGCGCATTGGCGCATCCTGAACGTTGGGGAGCACGCTAATGTCTGCACAATCAAATAATACACACTCAGAAGCTAATTTAACCGACACTCCGGCATCACAAAGTTTTTGGAACAGTTTTATTCAAACCTTCAAAGACGTCTTTGGCGACAAAGGCGTACTTTTGATGTTAATTATTGCCCCTATTATCTATGGGTTTTTCTATCCTTGGCCTTACTCTTCTGAGGTAGTCAATCATGTGCCAGTAGGTATCATTGATCATGACAACAGCAACTTATCGCGTACTCTCGTACGCTATGCGAGTGCTAGCCCATACCTAGATACTGAACGATTTATCAATGAGCAGGCTGCCGAAGAAGCCATATGGTCAGATCAAATTGCAGGCTATATGGTGATTCCAACTGGTCTTGAAGAACAAGTTCAGTCCGGAGAGCAAGCACACGTCAGTGTACTGGGTAATGGTGGTTATTTTATTTTAAATAAAAACGTCCAATTAGGATTCTCTCAAGCAGTAGGTACGGTATCGGCAGGCATCAAGGTAAAGAAAAGCATTGCGAAAGGCGCTTATGCATCTACCGCAGCGCAGAACACGCAAGCTGTACCGCTACGGATTATGCCATTGTATAACCAAACCGAAGGCTATGGTGCTTATGTCGTACCAGCTGTCTCTGTTATCATTTTACAGCAGACACTTTTAATGGCGACTGCGATGCTGATTGGCACATGGTATGAGCAGCGCCGTCACAGTACCAGTATACGTGGCTGGCTAGGACGTATCGGAGCGCTAAGCTCACTTAGTTTTATCGTTGGCTGCTTTTATTATGGGTGGGCGTTTGAGCTACATCATTATCCACGTGGACAAAACATGCTTGGTACGCTGCTGTTTTTGGCACTATTTTGTCCGACAGTCGCAACGCTCGGCTGCGTGCTCGGATTATGGTTCCGGCAGCGTGAGCGCAGTATGCAGATATTAATTTTTATCTCCTTACCGATATTCTTCTTAAGCGGCTATCCCTGGCCAGCTGACCAATTGCCTCAAGTACTACAAGTCATACGTTGGCTGGTACCGACCACGCCTGCAATCAATACCTCTGTGCAGCTTAACCAAATGGGTGCCAGTGTTTCTCAAGTCGCTGTAGGATTTTATGCGTTGGCTGGCTTATGGTTGCTCTATTTTGTTTTATTGCTATTTTTACGCAAGCGTATTCCGCAGCGAAAAGCCTACTTATAAATCTTCAAATTAATGAAGTCTATGAGCATAAAAAAACGCCTACTAATAATAGTAGGCGCTCTTTTTATTTATACGATATAAATAGACAATGGTTTAAAACACTCGGTTCAAACCATTCAATGCCGCCACACGATATGCTTCTGCCATCGTTGGATAGTTGAAAGTCGTATTTACAAAGTACTCAAGCGTATTGTTGCTCTTACACTTCATCACGGCTTGACCGATATGGATAATCTCTGAAGCGTGGTTACCGTAGCAATGGATGCCTAGAATTTCTAAGGTATCACGATGGAACAATATCTTTAATACGCCCGAACGTTCACCGATAATTTGGGCACGTGCCAAATGCTTAAAGAACGCCTGACCCACTTCATACGGAACTTTTTCATCCGTGAGCTCTTGCTCTGTCTTACCGATACAAGAGATTTCAGGAATTGTATAGATACCCGTCGGTACACTAGATACTGGCTCAGCATCACTATCACCAACCATAAAGGCAGCGGCACAGCGACCTTGGTCGTAGGCGGCAGAGGCTAGTGACGGCCAACCGATTACGTCGCCAGCAGCATAGATATTGTCGACGTCCGTACAGTAAGTATCATCTACTTTTAGCTGACCACGGCCGTTTGCTTTTAGCCCAATAGCTTCTAAATTCAGGCCTTCTGTATTACCTGAGCGACCATTTGACCAAAGAATGGCATCAGATTTGATGCGCTTGCCGCTCTTTAGGTGCAAGACTACATAATCATCATGAGTCTCAAGATGATCAATCTCTTCGTTACTACGGATAAGCACACCGAACTGTCTAAAGTCATGCGCGATGGCATCACTGATTTCGCTGTCTAAGTAATTAAGCAATTGATCTTGGTTATTGATTAGATCAACTTTGTAGCCAAGACCAGTAAAGATAGACGCATACTCACAGCCAATAACCCCTGCACCATAAATGATGATTTTTTTGACCACATAATCCATTTGCAAGATTTTGTCAGAGTCAAAAACGCGTGGATGGTTAAAGTCTAAAATCTCAGGACGGTAAGGACGACTACCGACAGTAATGATGGCTTTATTGAAAGTGATGGTTTCGTACACATTTTCATCGACTTCAATACGTAGCGTATGAGCGTCAATGAAACTTGCCCAGCCTTGGATGACTTCGATACGGTTGCGCTCATAAAAACGTGTGTGGGTACTGACTTGACGACGGATAACTTGACGCGCCTTGGCCAGTACTTCATTTAGCGGTACTTGCTTATATTCCATCGCCTTGGTAAACATTGGATCGCGGCGGAAGTTAATCAAGTTGAATACAGATTGGCGCAGTGCTTTACTTGGAATCGTACCGACGTGAGTAGAGTTACCCCCTACTTGATCACGCGGATCGACGACGACAACTCTTTTACCAGACTTAGTCAATTTCATAGCAGCGGCTTCACCAGCAGGTCCCGCCCCCAAAACAACGGCATCATACTCATATTCGTGATCGTCACTTTTTAGACGGCGAGAGTCTTTGGTAAAACCAGATTTAATATCGATTCGTGTGTCATCAAGCGGATTCACTAAGTCAGGATGATGCATGACATCATCAGTCACTTGCTCGTGAGTCTGCTCTATCTTTTCTTTTTTGTTCTTACCTTCGGTATGTTCAGGGCTTGGCACGTGTCCGCTAGATTTATTTGATACTTCGGTATGAATATCTTTACCAGTATCGTTGGTCTCGTCGCTTGCACTTTTACTTACCATGATGTCCTCTTTATATTTATTTATCGAGTAAATGTTTGAGATATAAATGAATCAATATGTAGATGAGTTTGTATCATGTAGATAAATGAATACCGCCCTACTAAGGCATGCCCACCATACGTTGTGACAGTATGTTTTGCAATGTCCAGTGACCAGTGGTGCTCTGTTGTCCTTCATCAATCTGCGGGCGGGCGCTAATAATGTACTCTGTACCAAGGGTTGGTTTGAAATCGTCGATCCAGTCATAAGGAATCTGGAATACGCTACCGTCTTTAGACTTAGCAAGTAGGCACTGCATTGGCAATTCTGAAGCACAAGCCACACGGTTTGGCATAACGGTCAGTGTCTGTGCTTCTCCCAATACGATACTTGGAATATAGCGCGGCTCAGGTACTGGATCCTTTGCAAATGGTGATGTTTGACAAGCACTCAGTAAAGTCGCTGCACTGATTAAACCTGCCAGCAACAACGATGGCTTTATAGATTGAAAGGCTGAAATCATAATATTCTCTATATGATAATTATCTAGGATGAAATGATGTATGTTTATTAGTGTTTTATACGCACTTATTAAAGCTGCCTGAACACTTATTGATACTGATTGAACAGAGACTGTTTAAGCTGACATTCATTATCCAATACGGCGTTTGAGACCTGTCATCTGCAAAATACGTGTGGCAATCTCTTCAACAGACATCTCTGATACATCTAAGCTCGGGATACCATGCGTGATATAGATACCCTGAATCGCGCGCTGCTCTTGCTGACACTGCTGATAACTAGAATAACGACTGCCTGCACGGCGCTCTTGACGGATTTTTACCAAGCGATCGGTATCAATAAGCAAACCAAATAGTTTGTCTTTGTGCTCACGTAATGCTTTCGGCAACTGATTGTCGTACAAATCATCTTCGGTTAAAGGATAGTTAGCCGCTCGAATACCAAATTGCAATGCTAAATATAAAGAAGTCGGCGTCTTACCAGAGCGCGACACACCCACCAAAATAATATCGGCTGCATTATAGTGACGAGTACGTGCGCCATCATCATTGTCTAAGGCAAAATGCACTGCATCGATACGCTCTTTATAAGTTTCAGAATCGACATCATCATGTGCATGCCCTGAATGACCATCTGGCTCCACACCAGTCTCTTCTGCAACGCGGCCAATCAACCCTTCGTACATATCCAAATTACAGCTATGTGCTGAATTGATTTTTTCACGAATCTCTGGATTGACGATCGTATCAAACACCAACGGCAACGACCCATCACGTTGATATGCCATGTTGATCTGCTCTACGGCATCATCAGCACGCTCTAGGCTATCGACGTATGGCAACACTCGTGTCTCAAAAGGGACCGAGGCAAACTGACTTAAAATAGCGCGTCCGAGAGTCTCAGCCGTAATCGCGGTGCCATCTGAGATAAAAAACGCCGTTCTGATGGCTTGTGAGCTGTCCAAGTTTAGTGCATGACGATTTTGGATAGTGGACTTGACTTGTTCAGATGGATTGCTTGAGTACATAACGTTGACACCTCGGTTGAAAACTCAATAGTGACCTTCATTTAGTTTTTGGTATAGATCTTAGTAATAATTCAGACTTAGCAAACGTTTAGCAGTTATTGACTATTAATAGCGTGAATTTTACTCGGCTTTTTATAGTTACCTTTATAACTCGTATAACTAGGCTTTATAACTGCCTTCTTAAAACGAGCATTTTTCAGCACCTATACCGCACATTTATCATGCAATGTGCATCAACTATCTATGCGCTACATTATACGCATATTAGCCTCTTAATAGAAATCAATGTTACAGGCGTACACTTAGCACCAACATTGTTTTTCATCTTGTCGTCATAGTTAATTCACCTCTCATTAAGGCGTTTTTTATGCTTCTTCTATTATGCTTTGTTTATACAGATACATAAGATTGAAACATAAATTATAGAAATACTCTAAATATGGCTTATTTGAATGCATCTATTTTATGCAGTAATTGGCTTTTGAAAGCGCATAACATTGTCACTAGCAATGATATTTTTCATCTGAGTAAATACGAAACCTGATCGGACTGGCCCTAATTTATGTAGCAAATCCCACAATTTGTATCTTTTTGACAAAAATATTGGTTCAACCCCTCGAAATTCTCCAAATATAGCGGTATAATTCACCGTTATAATCTTTACTAAATAACCTTATTTTCTGGAGTTATCATGGCAGCGCAATCTACAGCACTTGTAATCAATCTTGATCAGCTAGGAAAAGACGACATCGAAATGGTTGGTGGTAAGAACGCTTCGCTTGGCGAAATGATCAGCCATCTTTCTGATTTAGGCGTTAGTGTTCCAGGCGGCTTTGCCACCACTTCAAATGCATTCAACCGCTTTTTGACTGAAACAGGCTTGCTTGACAAAATCAACAGCGAGCTAAAAACACTAGACGTAAACGATGTTAATAAGCTTGCGGCTACTGGTAAAAAGATTCGTACTTGGATTATTGAACAAGAACTGCCAAAAGATCTTGAGCAAGAAGTACGTCAATCATTTGAAACCATGAGTGGCGGCGAAGACATCGCTGTTGCTGTACGTTCTTCTGCCACTGCTGAAGATTTGCCAGATGCGTCATTTGCCGGTCAACAAGAAACTTTCTTGAACATTCGCGGTATTGATAACGTCCTAATTGCTATTAAAGAAGTATTTGCCTCTCTATATAACGACCGTGCAATCTCTTACCGTGTACACAAAGGTTTTGAGCACGAGGGTGTTGCACTATCTGCTGCTGTACAGCGTATGGTACGTTCAGAGACTGGTGCTGCTGGTGTTATGTTCACGCTAGATACCGAAAGTGGCTTTGATCAAGTGGTATTCATCACCTCAAGCTATGGCCTAGGTGAAATGGTTGTACAGGGTGCGGTTAACCCAGATGAGTTCTATATCTCTAAGAAATTGCTAGCCAATGGCAAACCGTCAGTTATTCGTCGTAACCTAGGTAGCAAGCATAAGAAAATGGTTTATGGTGATGAAGGCAGTACGGCTAAATCAGTTAAAACCGTTGATGTTGAAAAACAAGATCGCATGCAGTTCTCTTTATCTACTGAAGAGCTAACCTCACTTGCCAAACAAGCGGTAACGATCGAACAGCATTATGGTCAAGCGATGGATATCGAGTGGGCAAAAGACGGCGATACTAACGAGATTTTTATCGTTCAAGCACGTCCTGAGACTGTTAAGAGCCGTCAAGACAGCAACGTAATGGAACGTTATGTCATCGACACGACTGGCGCAAAAGTATTGTGTGAAGGTCGTTCAATCGGTCAACGTATCGGTTCAGGTAAAGTGCGTATCGTTAGCAACCTAAACGAGATGGACAAAGTAGAAGAAGGCGACGTACTCGTATCAGACATGACTGATCCGGATTGGGAACCAGTTATGAAGCGCGCTTCTGCTATCATCACTAACCGTGGTGGTCGTACTTGTCACGCTGCTATTATCGCGCGTGAGCTAGGTGTGCCAGCTATCGTTGGTTGTGGCAACGCAACTGAGCTATTGGTTGATGGTCAAGACGTAACTGCTTCTTGTGCGGAAGGCGACACTGGTTTCATCTACGAAAGCCAGATTGATTTTGAAGTACAGACTAACTCTGTTGAATCTATGCCAGAGCTAGCATTCAAAGTGATGATGAACGTTGGTAACCCAGATCGCGCATTCTCATTCACCCAAATGCCAAACGAAGGTATCGGTCTTGCACGTCTAGAGTTCATCATCAACCGTATGATTGGTGTGCATCCAAAAGCCTTGCTAAACATGAACAGCTTGCCACGTGAAATTTCACAAGCAATCCAAGAGCGTATCGCAGGCTATGCGTCACCTGTTGACTTCTATGTTGATAAATTGGTTGAAGGTATCTCAACCCTAGCTGTTGCCTTTATGGATCAGCCAGTGATCGTTCGTATGTCAGATTTCAAATCAAACGAATACGCTAACCTGCTTGGTGGTAAGTTATACGAGCCATCAGAAGAGAACCCAATGCTTGGTTTCCGCGGTGCTAGCCGTTATGTGTCTGATAACTTCCGTGACTGTTTTGAGCTTGAGTGTAAAGCACTAAAACGTGTACGTGATGACATGGGCTTGACCAACGTTGAGATCATGATTCCATTCGTACGTACTGTTGGCGAAGCCAAAGAAGTCATCGAGTTACTTGAGAAAAATGGTCTAAAACGTGGCGAAAACGGTTTGCGCGTCATCATGATGTGTGAGCTACCGACCAACGCGCTATTGGCAGAAGAGTTCTTAGAATACTTCGATGGTTTCTCAATCGGTTCTAACGATTTGACTCAGTTAACGCTTGGTCTTGACCGTGACTCAGGTATCGTCTCACATCTATTTGATGAGCGTGATCCTGCTGTTAAGAAACTATTGTCTATGGCTATCGAAGCTTGCCGTAAGCAAAACAAATACGTCGGCATCTGTGGTCAAGGTCCATCAGACCATCCAGATCTAGCGTTTTGGTTAATGGAGCAAGGTATCAGCTCAGTGTCATTGAACCCTGACTCAGTACTAGATACTTGGTTCTTCTTAGCTGGTGAAGAAGCGAAGTAAACCGCTACGTTTAATCACAGCGGTCATTCACACAGTCATTAAAGATACCACTATTAGGGTCTATTTGATTTTTTCAAATAGACCCTAATATAATGTCCTAAGACATGACTAACTATGCAGGCAATTATGCAGATTTTCCTTGCTCGAAATAACGTACAAGCTGGCCCATATCAGTTGGAGCAGCTGAATATCATGCTGGCATCTGGTGAAGTATTGCTTGATGATTTGATGTGGCATGAAGGCTTAGCTCAGTGGCAGCGCGTAGGTGATCTTACCAATAACCAAACGGTTTATCGCCCGACCAGTGCTAACACGCCTGAAGTAAACGACTCTATCATCAATAACGTGACCGTCTTCCCTGAAGATACCAATAAAGCGAAAGATGATAAGTCAGTATCGTTAGACAGACTATATGGCAAGCCTGAACGTCCTAAAAACGTGAAAGCCGACATGACGACCAATCGTCATCAAACGCCGCACAACAATGTCTCATTAAACAAGTCTATTCTCAAAAAGGCTGTTGCAGACAATGATAAAGTTGTCGGCAACGTGGTACTTGCGCCAATTATGTCACGCGTATTGGCGACTGCATTGAATGGCCTACTTTATATATTGGCCATACTGCCGCTAGTAATGGCATTGACTAAGATGGATGTGGACTATACCAAGTTCCAAAACATTCAAGATATGGACGCCGCCTATCAATACTCAATGAGCCTGATGGAAAGCCTTCCTAGTAGCACATTGATGATGTCACAGGTGATGGTCTTTGGACTATTTGCCTTACAATTGGTATTTATTACCATGCGTGGTCAATCGCTAGGCAAGCTGATCACTGGTATTCGTGTTGTGGATCAAACCACGCATCGCCTACCTTCGTTCATTAAGCTTATCGGTACACGTACGTTATTGTTATTTATTATCTATAACTTACTGTTTTCGTTTACTAGCTTTTTAGGCTTTGTGATTATCGCTATTCATTACTATATGGCATCTAAAAGCCCTGAAAATATTGGTTGGCATGACAAACTTGCCAAAACCTTAGTGGTCAAAGCAGACAGTAGCCAGTTGGTAAAAAAATCAAAACCTGAATAACGGTATTTTGATTTGGTTATTGGTTTTATAGCTCGTTATACTCAAAAAAGCTGCGTACTATCGCGGCTTTTTTATTTAGCAAAGCTTATTTAGCCTTTTTTTATATTTTATTGACAGTAGCTTGGTGATTAACCTTTGTGTTAGTTGCCGAGTACTGTTATAATACGGCGCTTTATAAACTAAGCTTATTCTTGATTGTTTTTTATAAAATATGACTAGAATTGGGCTTACCTTATAAATCTCCTTGCTATTAACATAGGGTTAATAGCTACTAATCCGTAAGGAGTCATAATGCGACATTACGAACTGGTGTTACTTGTACACCCAGACCAAAGCGACCAAGTGGTCGGCATGGTTGAGCGCTACATCAAGTTAGTTCAAGACAACAACGGTGTTATCCATCGTCTAGAAGATTGGGGCCGTCGTCAACTGGCTTATCCAATCAACAAGATTCACAAAGCTCATTACGTTCTTTTCAACATTGAAACTGACGGTGAAACTTTAGCTGAACTTGAAGAATTATTCCGTTATAACGACGCGATCATTCGTAGTCTAGTTATGCGCCGTGACGAAGCTGTCACTGAAGAGTCGCAGTTAGCCAAGAATGCCGATGAAAAACGCGCACGCAAAGCAACTACTCGTCGTCCAGACAATCGTGAAAACGATAATGACGACAACGACAACAGTGAAGACTAATTAAAGGAGAATACTCATGGCACGTTTCTATCGCCGTCGCAAATTCTGCCGTTTCACTGCTGAAGGCATCACTCACATCGACTATAAAGATGTTGAATTGCTAAAACAGTACATTAGTGATAATGGTAAAATCGTACCAAGCCGTATTACTGGTACATCTACTAAATATCAGCGTCAATTAGCGACTGCTATTAAGCAAGCTCGTTACTTATCGCTACTTCCATACACTGATAACCATCAAGGTTAACCGCTAACTAGGAATGACTCATGCAAATTATTTTGTTACAGCGTATCGTCAACCTTGGTAAACTCGGTGAAACTGTCGATGTAAAACCAGGTTACGGACGTAACTTTCTTATCCCTCAGGGCAAAGCGCTACCTGCTACTAAAGCTAACATCGAAAAGTTCGAAGCACGTCGTGCTGAACTTGAAGCTGAAGAAGCAAAAGAGATCGCTGTTGCTCAAGAGCGTGCTGATGCATTGACTGACGTTAATGTTATCATGCGTGCTAAATCAGGTGACGAAGGCAAGCTATTCGGCTCTATCGGTACTCGCGATATCGCTGAAGCATTGACTAACTCAGGTCTAGAAGTAGACCGTGCTGAAATCAAGCTACCTGAAGGCACTCTACGTCAAGTTGGCGAATACAATGTTGATATTCAGCTACACCATGACGTTACTGCTAGCATCTTAGTTACTATTCTTTCTGAAGATGGTAACAACGAAGATTCAGCTGAAGAAGAAGCTGCTGAAGAAGAAGCTGCTGAAGAAGACTATTCTGAAGAGTAATCTTCTATGTAGTTAGACTCAGTCTGCAAAAAGCCAGCAACTTAGGTTGCTGGCTTTTTTACGTGTGTTATTTTTGGCATTAGAGTCTATGTATTTAGACTATTTATATTGCTAACTTGCACTCTTTTATCTCGATAAATTAGGATTTTATATATTCCTAAACAACTTAGGATTCTCAAAAAATCTATTGCTATGATAGCGAAGTTATCTATGCAATATTGTAGTAACTAAATGCAACAACTACCTTAAAAATGCTATACCAAACAACAAGATACTGCCTATATAATCATCTTTATTACTATTAGCAGAATTGATAATCTACTGCTATCTAATGTACTAATAGGGCGCAAGAATATGAAAGACAATAATAACATTCATACCAATGACAAGCTTATCTGTACTCAAGGTAATGCATACTATTCCGAAGGTGAAGTATATACAGTTGGCAGAATAGTCAATGACAAATACTTTCAGCTGCTGACCAGTGGCAACGATGATCATTGGTATGCCACGTTGGATGATCAAGGCATTTACGTCAGCTTTGATACTGCAACTGCTACCAATAACAAAGCTTTTTTTGATAAGATTGCCTAACTGTCAATCAGGACACTTCTTAGAATACTTATCTTAAAAATAATTATTACTCAGGTAGGTAAATATTGCTTAGACAAGAACTGGTCATTATAAATGGCCAGTTTTTTTTGGTTTGAAGTATTAGCAATTGCTAGTTATAAAAGTATTTCCACACACGTCTTCGACTTTTTCTTACTAATTTCCGTCATTTTAAAATTAAGTATCTCTCGATTTTTTGTCAACAGCGCCAACTATTTAACGAATCTATTTCCTAGCGGCGTCTATTTGCTATAAAATATGCCCCTTTAAAATTTCGTATCGTTAGTGATGCAGATAGTTGGTTCGATATCGTTTAAATGTAGCCATGGTAAAAGCCTGTGAAAGCACTATGCAGAGTAGACTTAGCAAGCTAGATACCGTATTTAATCTCGATATAATTGGCTATATTGCATTGGTAATCAATTAAGATATAAACCATATTGAGACAGTGATGATTGTATTTTGGCTTGTGCTGACCATTCTTTTTATTATTTTCGCTACCGCAAAATTAAAGTGGCATCCTTTTTTAGTGTTGATCTTGTCTGCTTTCTTGGTCGCGCTATTTTATCAAGTACCACTTAACACGGTCGCCAAAACGATCTCTGATGGTTTCGGTGGTATCTTAGGCTATATCGGTCTTGTGATTGTATTTGGTACGATTATTGGCTTAATCCTTGAAAAAACGGGTGCTGCTATCGTAATGGCAGAGTCAGTCATCAAAGTATTGGGGCCACGCTTTCCTACTTTGACTATGTCTATCGTCGGTGCGGTCGTTTCCATACCTGTATTTTGTGACTCTGGCTATATTATCTTGAACTCTCTAAAAGAGTCTTTAGCTGAGCGCTTACATGTATCAAGTGTCGCGATGAGCATTGCCTTGGCCACTGGTCTATACGCTACCCACACCTTTGTCCCACCGACGCCAGGTCCAATCGCAGCGGCAGGTAACTTAGGTCTAGAGTCAAACTTAGGTTTGGTCATTATGGTCGGTGTAGTCGTGACAGCAGTTGCGGTATTGGCTGGCTGGTGGTGGTCTAATCGCTTCCTTAACGCTACTCCTGACAATATCAATGCGGCAGATGCTCCAGCAGCAATGCCTGAAGGAATGAAAACTCGTGATGATTATAATCACTTGCCTTCAGCAACAATGGCGTTTTTACCGATTATCGTGCCTATCATATTAATCTGTCTATCTTCGGTTGCTAATTTCCCAAGCGCACCATTTGGCAGTAGCATAGTAGCGGAAATTCTGATATTCATTGGTAACCCATTGACTGCGTTACTTATCGGTTTGTTCTTATCGTTTTTCTTAATTAATTCAGAGCAAAAAACGCAGCAAATCAGCGATAGTATCTCACAAGGTTTGGTAGTAGCAGCCCCTATCCTATTGATCACTGGTGCTGGTGGCGCGTTTGGTGCCATGCTAAAAGTGACGCCAATCGGTGACTACCTAGGTTCGACTCTATCGGCCTTGGGTTTAGGCATCTTCATGCCATTTATCGTCTCTGCTGCGCTAAAAACGGCACAAGGCTCAACCACAGTCGCATTGGTTACGACTTCTGCTATGGTTGCCCCACTATTGAGCCAGATTGGCCTAGACAGCGAACTTGGACGCGTGTTCTGCGTGATGGCAATTGGTGCTGGTGCCATGACCATCTCACATGCCAATGACAGCTTCTTTTGGATTGTTAGCCAGTTTAGTCGTATGAGCGTGGCACAAGCGTACAAGGCTCATTCAATGGCCACTGGTATCCAAGGTGTGACTAGCATCGTATTTATCTGGTTGTTGACTCTAGTGTTTATCTAGTTCATGAAATTGTGTATTTCTATATACGTTTATTTGATGATCGTTAAATAAACGTTTTAAAACATGACACTATCGCAATGATCGTGTCATTAAGATATTCAAAGAGAGCCGTATGAAAATTTTGATCGCCCCTGACTCGTTTAAAGAAAGTTTAGAAGCACTGGACGTGTGCCATGCCATTCAATCTGGTTTTAGCCAAGTGTTTCCAGATGCTGACTATAAGCTGTTGCCAATGGCCGATGGCGGTGAAGGCACCTCAGCGGTATTGTCTTATATATTGGGCGGGCGCTGGAAAGAAGTTAGAGTACATGACCCATTGATGAGACCGATTACGGCAAAGTATCTATTATTGCCTGACGCGACGGCGGTTATTGAAGTGGCTCAAGCGTGCGGATTACACCTACTGACGGCTGATGAGCGTAATCCCGTTATTGCGAGTAGTTATGGTGTTGGGGAGCTGATCGAAAATGCGTTAGAAGAAGGTGCTAAGCGTATCGTTATCGGTCTAGGTGGTAGCGCAACCAATGATGCAGGTCTTGGCATGCTAATGGCGCTAGGCATAACATTTCATGACATTAATGACAGCCTGCTCACTCATGGTGGTGGCTCACTTGCCAGCCTACATAAGCTCGATAATACTAGCCTTCATGCAAGGATATCAGACACGGTATTTGAAGTTGCTTGTGATGTGACCAATCCATTATGCGGTTTGCTAGGGGCTAGCGCAGTATTTGGCCCACAAAAAGGCGCGTGCCCAGAACAAGTCAATACCTTGGATAAGGCACTCAGTCACTTTGCGACCATCTGTGGACAGCATGGCTATGAAGACTATCAATACGTTGAAGGCGCTGGCGCTGCTGGTGGTCTTGGCTATGCGATGATGACTTTCTTTCAAGCTCAGCTAAAGTCAGGCTTTGATACGGTGGCCGAAGTGGCTCACCTGTCACAGCATATCGCAGAGACTGATCTCGTCATCACTGGCGAAGGTAAGCTCGATGCACAAACAGCCATGGGTAAAGTGGCAGGCGGTATCAGCCAAATCGCTAAGGCTAGCCGTACACCTGTTATCGCTATCTGCGGCAGTGTCGATGGACTAAAACCTGCTCAGACCAGTCAGTTTGATGTGGTCATGCCGAGTATCCAAAAAGTAGACACGATCGATAATGTGTTAGGCTCTGCTTATAACAATATTGAGACGACTGCTGCTAATATTGCCGCAAGTATCAAACTTGGGCAGACTTTAAGATAGACGCAATCTTTTATAGTCGCAATCTATCAATGAACCTCTTCTGTTAAATGCGCAGCTATTGAACTTTCGATTAACCCTTCGTTAGCTGTGCATGTATCATTCACTCTCAACATATCTATAGCCATTCTTTTACTTCATCAATGACCGTATGCATTCTATTAGAGAGTACCTGCTGTCTTCTGACTGCCAGATATAGGGTTTCGCTAACAGCAACTGGCAGATAATGACTGTTAATCAGCTCAGGCTTTGGATAGGCAGCCACTGCATGGGCTGGCAAAACAGTAAAGCCTATTCCCCTGCTGACTGGCTCTAAGATTAACCCTATCTGATTCGAAAAGCCCTTTTTCTCGAAATTATTGATATGCTGAAATTGCTCGTAATTTGCAGTCAGTAGCATGCCTGCATGATGGGCGCCATCTGGATGATCGATAAATCCAAGCTCGATAAGCTGCTCCCAGCTAGGCTCTACTGTAGCCGCAGGGGTTACTAGTATCAATGCTTCTTGTGCCATAGGCCTGCAGCTAACTGTTTCATCGTCTGAGATATCCGTCATAAAGCCGATATCAATCTCGTGATTTGCCAGCGCCCGCTCAATATCAGAATTGGGAGCAAAACGGTAATCAATCACTAGTTTTGGATGCTGCTGCTGTAAAGACAAAAGCTGCGGATATAGCTTTAGTCCCACACTACCCGGTGACATCAACCGTACCAATCCTTCATAAGGCGGATCTTCACCGATGCGCTGTTCTAAATTTGATAATCGCTGCAGTATCTCGCCTGCTTCTTTATAAAGCTGCTCACCTGCATTGGTCAATGAAAACTGCTTTCCTTGACGAATCAACAAGTCTGTATCTAGTTGCTCCTCTAACTTACTTATGTGTTGGCTCACACCGGACTGCGTCATATATAGACGTTCAGCGGTGCGCGTAAAGTGCCCAACTTCAGCAAGCGTGCAAAAGGTGCGTAACCATGTGATATTTATCATTACTTTTCATAATTATTTATATAATATTTGATAATTTTACATAATGACGGTGCATTTGTATACTGGCCTCACGTTAAACAAGAGTACAGCAAACAGGAACACAAGCTATGAACAACGTTTATCCAAGAAGCTTTTCGCACATCGGTCTGTCAGTCCCTGACTTAGATGCCGCCGTAAAATTTTATACTGAAGTGATGGGTTGGTACACCATTATGGAACCAACTGAGATTGTCGAAGATGACAGCCCGATTGGTGAGATGTGTACTGAAGTATTCGGTGCAGGTTGGGGCAGCTTCCGTATCGCTCACCTATCTACTGGTGACCGTATCGGTGTTGAGATTTTTGAATTCAAAAACCAAGAAAACCCTGAAAACAACTTTGAATACTGGAAAACAGGTATCTTTCACTTCTGCGTTCAAGATCCAAATGTTGAAGAGTTGGCTGAGCGTATGGTTGCAGCAGGCGGTAAAAAGCGTATGGAAAAACCACGCTACTACTACCCTGGCGAAAAACCTTACCGCATGATCTATATGGAAGACCCGTTCGGTAACATCGTTGAAATCTATAGCCACAGCTACGAGCTTATCTATAGCGAAGGCGCATACTAATCTCAAGATACATACAGCTTAGTATAAATTTAGGGGCTGTAGTAGATAAGCACTATGCTAGACTACTTTTATGAAGATAACCCGTTGTAAACTAAGTAAAAAAGCACAGCGAAGGCTGTTAGAGTTTTTTACGGCTGAAGTGACTGCTAGAACAGCCGCAGATTTGCTTGATATTCAGCCTAATACTGCTGCACTTTTTTATCATAAAATAAGACTTGTGATAGATTACCATCTCTCATTAGAAGCTGATGAGCTTTTTGATGGTGAGGTCGAATTAGATGAAAGTTACTTTGGCGGTGTACGCAAAGGCAAAAGAGGTCGCGGGGCTGCTGGTAAAACCGCTGTATTTGGTATTCTAAAACGAAACGGTAAGGTTTATACCATTGTCGTAGCAGACACCAAACAGACTACCCTAATGCCTGTTATTAAGCGTAAAATCAAGCCTGACAGCTTTGTTTATACGGATAGCTATCGAAGTTACAATGCATTAGATGTGAGTGAGTTTAAACATTTCAGAGTCAATCACTCTATAGAGTTCATTTGCGGTAAGAACAATCACATCAATGGCATTGAGAACTTCTGGAATCAGTCCAAACGAACACTCAGAAAGTATAATGGGATTAATAAGAAGAACTTCCATTTGTTTTTAAAAGAGTGCGAGTTTAGATTCAACTATGGCTCACCATCTAATCAGCTGAAAACCTTGAGAAAATGGTGTGATATTTAATCCTTATCTACTACAGCCCCTAAATTTAAGTTAGTATAGGTTTAGCTTAAATCTGATTGAAAAACCAATAGCGTACTCATAATTTGAGTGCGCTATTTTTTCGTGATCTTTCTATGTCAGTCATCTATTGTATAGAATATGAGCCATGCTACTATTTAGTCAGCTATATATAAAACTATAAACCAACCCATTATCAAGGATGATAAATGACTCAATCTGACGTTATTTTAGACATAGATGACCTTTTGGTTATTAGAGAAGACAATAAAGAAAGTGGCATAGTCACGCTGACCTTAAACCAACCCAAACAATTCAATGCGTTGTCCGTTGAAGTACTATCTGCCATGCAAGCAGAGCTGGACAATATCGCTCAAGACGATACGATCAGAGTCGTGGTTATTCAAGCGACAGGCAAGGCATTCTGCGCTGGTCATAATTTAAAGCAAATGCGCACGCATACAGATGAAGCGTTTCATCGGGCCCTATTCCAGCAATGTAGTCATATGATGCTAACCATTAATCAAATGCCGCAAGTCGTCATCGCAAAAGTGCAAGGCATTGCCACCGCTGCAGGGTGTCAGCTAGTCGCAGCTTGTGACTTGGCCGTTGCCGCTGATAATGCAAATTTTGCCACCTCTGGGATAAACGTTGGACTGTTCTGCTCCACGCCTGCCGTTGCTGTCAGCCGTAATCTACCTCGTAAGCAAGCGTTTGAGATGCTAATCACAGGTGAGTTCATCGATGCGCATACTGCCTTGCAATATGGATTGATCAATCGAGTTGCGCCAGCAGAGCAACTCGATCAAACACTACAGTCACTGATAACGGCGATTACTACCAAGTCTCCGGTAGCGGTAAGAACTGGCAAAGATATGTTTTATAAGCAGCTGGGTATGAGCGTTGAAGATGCGTATGACTATGCTAGTGAAGTAATGACGGACAATATGATGGCAGACGATGTGGGTGAAGGGATTGATGCATTTATTGAGAAACGCCAAGCAGTATGGAAAGTGTGCTAATTCCTATAATAATAATCACTGTATTGCTTAGCTGACGTCATATAGCGTAGGCTTTATCTAGAAAGCTAGCACGCCCTTTTTCAATATTTAAATTTGCTTATTGCCAAGCATAAAAAAGGCCACGATATCATTATCATGGCCTTTTTTATTTCTATTTGATACAGGTACTATAGATACTGCGAGCCGTTTATTACTCAGCAGCGATGGCGATCATCTCAACCAATAGCTCAGGACGTGCCAATGCTGACTCACCACAAGCGCGAGCCGGTGGCTGAATACCTTCAAACCACTGGTCATAAACTTCATTCATAGCAGCAAAATCAGCCATGTCTTTGATCCAAACCGTGACTGATAGTAGCTTTGATTTGTCGCTACCAACTTCTTCTAACAACGTTTGGATTTTTTCTAAACAAGTCAATGTTTGCGCTTTGATATCGTCTTCTGCATTACCTACCTGACCACACAAATAGATCGTCTGGTTATGGATTACGGTTTTGCTCATACGTTGATTGCTGTGTAGCTTCTTAATCATGTCTATACCTTTTATTTATTAATTTAATTCTGTGCTAACTATAGTCAATCCACTATAAAAGCGTTACAGCGTTAACCTCGCTTGAAGTATGACATATACATCTGCACTCGGTTGCCTTGTACTGCTCTTAAATTGGATCAACTATATATCAGATACGCACTTAGTTAGAAAAACGCTGGGCACTAAATGGTGCAAGATCGACCAATGCAGGCTTATCGTGAATCATTTCTTCAACCAGACGACCTGTCATTGGACCTAAGGTAAAGCCTTGATGACTGTGACCAAATGCGAACCATAGTTTGTCATGCTTGTCAGCAGGACCGATTACTGGCTTCATATCAGGCATACAAGGACGTGATCCTGCCCATGCTTCACTCTCAACCGCATCTTCTAATGGCAAGATTTTTTTAGCAAGCTTCAATACGGTTTTTAACTGACCAAAGTTCTTTGGCGCATTCATCGTGGTCATCTCAGCACCAGTGGTGATACGGATACCCTGCTGCATCGGCCCCATCACAAAACCTTTGTCCATATCAAACATACTGTGATTGATGGTGTTCTTTTCTGTCACTTTGAAATGCTGATGATAGCCGCGCATTGGGAACAATGGCAAGTTATAGCCAAGTGGTCTGATCAAATCATTAGACCATGGGCCTGCTGCGATAACCAATTTATCACTATAGTAGGTATCGTTATCAGTGATAATTTTCCAACCTTCGCCGTCTTTTATGATTTCTTTCACATCGCTTTCTTTGATCGTACCCTGCATATCTTGGAAGTTTTTTGCATAAGCTTTCACGAGTGAGCTTGGGTTCGATACTTGCCAAGAATTTTTCCAATGAATCGCGCCAACGAAACCTTCAAAATTGGCGCTAGGCTCCATTGCTTTGAGCTCTTCAAGGTTTAGTACGTTATGCTCAACACCTTGGTTACGTGCGTCGATAGCTGATACTTGCGCTTCTTTGAACGTCTCTTCTGAGCGATGCAATTGCAACCAACCATCACGAGTAATGAGCTCGTCAGCACCAGAAGCGCTAATCATGGTTTGGTGCTCACTAGTACAATGCTCAATCAGCGTCTGCCATTCTGATTCAATCTTTTTGACTGAAGCAGGTGTAGAGTATTTCCAGTACTGAAGCAGCGCTTGGTGATAACGCAAAATGGCCGGAATACGATAGCGAATATCGGTACCTTGGTTTGGCAACACTCTGATCATTTCTGTCAGCTGACGAGGAAAAGGATGTGTATGAATGGCTTCGCGCTGAATCAATCCTGCATTGCCGTATGAGGTCTCTGACCCTGGCAATTTTTTGTCTAACAATAATACATTTGAGTTATTTTTTTGTAGATGCCACGCGACTGACGTGCCAACCATACCTGCACCGATAACGATAACTTCGTAGCGCATAACCTATCCTTTTCTTAGGGTGTTAATACAGAGTATCAAATATAAGGGTCTAACAGAATTAGGTGGTAATAGTAACGCATTAGGATAAATTTGAAACCCTTATCTGAGAAATATTTTCGCGTCACATACTTTTGGTTATGGGGTTTTTGAGAAGGTATTTTTGATAGGAATAATACTGGCATTGAGCAATAATCCAGTAACAAATTTGATGAAAGTAGTGTCAAATTATCCAATATTTTTGCACGTGAAACCTTCGACTATTCGAAAGCTCACTTATCTATATTACTGAATAGCTTTATTAGCTTATGTTTAATTGATTGGATAATCAACTAAACATAGAATATTACCACCAAATGGGATCATCGTCTTCTATCATGGTTCGCCTTGTCGTCTCAACCGTTACCTCGTCCGCAGATAGCTCAGCGATAAAACGTGACGGTTTGTCAAAGTATCCAGAATAACTGGAAAAATAATTCGGCGCCGTCAGATATAATTGCGTCTTTGCACGACTACAGGCCACATAAAACAGCTTACGCTCTTCTTCTAATGCTTCAAAGTCATCCAAAGAACGATGATGCGGCGTGATGCCATCTACCAATGAGTTAACAAATACTACGGGCCACTCAAGGCCTTTAGCGCTATGAATGGTCGAGATAGTAACTTTGTCATTGCTACTGTCTTGTCCATTATCCGAATTGCCCATGACAGCGACCGAATCATTGGGTGGGTCTAAAGCGAGATTTTCTAAAAAGCTATCAAGGCTTGTGTGCTCTGTCGCTAGGTTCTTTAGCACCCGAAAATCTTCGGTACGCTCATGCCAATTGTCTTCAATCAGCTTTAGCACTGGAATATAAAACTCAAGAATATGTTCAATAGCTGTCTCGACCGATTCAGCTTTCTGTGCCTTGGTAAGCGCATAATATAGAGGTTCTAGCTGATCGCTCTTTTTTGCAAAGGGTGCGGCCAGTAAGGATTCAAATGCATTATTGTCAGCAGTAATGGCTTGGGTTAAGCGCGTCGCCGTCACTGCACCCACCCCTTTAAACAAAGTTAAAATACGATGCCAAGCAATCGTGTCATTTGGGTTATAGAGTATTTTGACAAAGGCCAAAACATCTTTGATATGTCGTCTTTCAATGAACTTGATACCGCCCACCACGATAAAGGGAATGTTGCGCGCCATAAACTCTAGCTGTACGTAATTGGACTGAAATGACGTACGGCATAATACTGCAAAGTCGTTGTAGTCATACTCTGGCTTTAGCGCGACAATCTTATCAGTGATATAGCCCGCTTCTTTTGGCTCATCACTGAGTCGTCGAAATACTGGCTTGTGTCCTTCTATTGGCGCATCAGAATACAGCTGCTTTTGATAGCCTAGCGTGATTTGCGCGGACAACGCATTGATATAGTTTAAAACGGATGGCGAGCTGCGATAATTTTGCTCAAGCTTAATAAGTTTGGCATGAGGATAAGTTTCACCGAACAGAAGAATGTTTTCATAATTGGCACCGCGAAACGCGTAAATACTTTGATTGTCGTCACCAACTACCATCAGCGATACCGACTCAGACTCACATATTAAGTCGATTAGCTGCTTTTGCGGGATATTGGTGTCTTGGTATTCATCAACCATAATGTAACGATATTGGCTTTGCAGCAGCTGTCGAAAGGTGTCATTGGTTTTTAAATGATGCACTACTTGGCTAATTATGTCATCAAAATCATATAAGTGATTGGCGCGCTTATACTCATGAAAGTCAACTGCCAGCTGCTCGATGATAGGAATATGCACGGCAATATCTGGGTAGTTACTTTCGATTAAGTCACGAATTTGTATACGTCTATTTCTAGACGTCGAGATGATATTTTGCAGCGTTTTTTTACGCGGAAAGGCTTGTGCCTTGGTTTGAGCAGGATACTTTTTTTCTTTATGCACCAAGTCGATAGCGTCCTCACTATCGCCAGTATCCAAAATGGTAAACCTTGGATTGATACCGAGTAGCCCTGAATATTGACGTAGTAACATATTACAAAACGAGTGAAAAGTACCACTAGTGATGCTATTTAATGCTTTATCAGTTGGCAGCTTATCCTCAGCCAACTCTTCATCTGATAGTTCTTGATTTGAAAGACTGCTAGCTAGCAAGGATTTAGCTCGATCTTTTATTTCATTTGCCGCTTTACGCGTAAAGGTCAGTAGCAAAATCTCTTTAGGCGACACTCCGTTTTCTAATAGATAACTGGTGCGATAGGTCAAAGTTTTGGTCTTGCCCGAACCTGCACCAGCAATGACCAATACTTTGCCATCGATCGTAGTCGCTGCCATTAGCTGATCGGGATTTAGCTCACTGGCATAATCGACCTTTAACCCCAACCCGCTATCTAGTCTCTGCTTTAATAACTTAAGGTTTGTCGGCTCAGCCGTATCAATTAAATTTGCCTCTAGTTTTTTAATAGCCTGCTCAAGTCGAGACAGTTTAGGCTTCATCTCAAGGAAGTTTTGCGGGTATTTATAGTGGCGTGTGTCAAAAATCGAGGTTGTCATTGTCTAAAATTGCCTTACATTTTATTTTGGCGATATTATCAGCGTATGTCTGATTGTTTATAGCTTTAGAATAAGTATTATTTGCTAAACCTAGCAGAATATATGTGCTGAATTTACGTGAACTTTAAGCCCTTATTCATACGTGACAGTTTACCATATTAAAGAATAGTGATTACCAACCCACATAAGCTATGCGTCACTCCTATTGGTTAGCCTTGTTCATTTTTAAGCCTCTAATATGACCTGCTTTTATCGTAAAGATGCATATTGTCATCGGGTAAAAACCTGAGCATATACCGTAACAACCTCACCCCTATTCAGGTAAATTTGCTACAATGTGCCCAATTTTGATTTATCATTTAACCAAACTTTATACCAACTGATTTTATTAATACATTGAGAGAATGTTATGGGTTTTAATTGCGGCATCGTCGGCCTACCAAACGTGGGTAAATCCACCTTGTTTAATGCGTTGACCAAAGCGGGTATCGCCGCTGAAAACTTTCCATTTTGTACCAAAGATCCCAACACGGGTATCGTACCAGTACCAGACCCACGCCTAAAACAACTGGCTGATATCGTCAATCCTGAGCGCGTATTACCAACGACCATGGAGTTTGTTGATATCGCAGGTTTGGTCGCAGGCGCGTCGAAAGGCGAAGGCATGGGTAACCAGTTCCTAGCCAACATCCGTGAGACCGATGCAATTGCTCACGTTGTACGCTGTTTTGATGATGACAATGTGGTACACGTTGATGGCCGCGTTAGCCCGATTGATGATATCGAAACCATCAACACTGAACTGGCACTTGCAGATTTAGAAGCTGTTGAGCGCGCAATTCACAACCAAACCAAAAAGGCTAAAGGTGGTGATAAGGACGCGCAAGCATTGCTTGATGTATTCAAAAAAGTTGAACCATTATTAGCAGAAGGTAAAGCGGCTCGTGCTGCTAACCTAGACGCTGATGAGAAAAAACTGATCAGAAGCTATGGTTTAATTACGCTAAAGCCGACCATGTATATCGCTAACGTCTCTGAAGATGGTTTTGAAAACAACCCATATCTTGACGCTGTTCGTGACTATGCCACTGGTGAAGATTCTATCGTCATCGCGCTATGCAATCAGATCGAATCTGAAATTGCACAGCTCGATGAAGATGATAAAAAAGACTTCCTAGCTGAAATGGACATGGAAGAAGCCGGTCTTGACCAAGTAATCCGTGGTGGCTATGACTTACTTGATATGCAGACTTACTTTACCGCTGGCGTAAAAGAAGTACGTGCTTGGACTGTCGCTATTGGTGCGACAGCGCCGCAAGCAGCTGGCGTGATTCATACTGATTTTGAGCGTGGTTTTATTCGTGCTGAAGTCATTGCGTATGATGACTTTATCGAATACAACGGTGAAAAAGGCGCTGCTGCTGCTGGTAAATCGCGTTTAGAAGGTAAAACTTACATCGTACAAGATGGCGATGTTATGCACTTTAGATTTAACGTGTAACTTTAAATAGTACAGCTTATTTAAAGTTAATTAGCCGATGTTGGATATTCTCCATCATCGGCTTTATTTTTTCAGTATATTGTTATATTATAACATATCTTTTTTTGCTTATTTGAGGGTTCATACTGTGACTAATTATTTTTCTTTTCCTTTTTCTAGACTTGCAGGTATTACGATACTAGGTAGTGTGATGGCAGGCTCTTTACTGGGTTGTCAGCCAAACAGCGATACCGATGCAGTGGTATCTGAAGAAGCGCCAATAGATAATCACGCCAAGCATGAACAAGGTCATGAGATGCATGACGATAAAGAGCATGAAGAGTACGGCCACGAAGAACATAGCGATATGAAACACGGTCATGAAGGGCCTAATCATGAAGGACACGATCATAAAAGCCATAGCCACGAAGAACATGCGCACGCAGGACACGATCATGCAGCTCATGCCAACAACAGCACTCCTTTCTCTTGTGAGCCTACTGCTACTATCGGCGTTTCTTATCATAGCGACAGTACACCGCAGACAGCGCATTTGCTCATCGATGGTATCGAATACGATTTAACAGCTACTGCTAATAGTGAAACTGATAAGGGCATCTATACCAGTGATATTGGATTAGACGATACCCATGGCATCATATGGCAAGTAAATGGAGACAAAGCGACATTGCTTAATAAAACACTGGACAGCGATGTAGCTATCGACAAGGAAGACGTAATTTTTAACTGTCAGACATCTTAATATAGTCGATTCAATATAATTTGAATACAAGCAAGGCGAGTCAAAGCACTACAAATAGTAGGCTAAGCAAAACTGGCACCGTATCCAATTTATAGGGCATTAACTCTAGTCAAAGAAGTCAAACGGGTACAAGGCCGCCGACTGCAGATTGTACAAATAGTAGCTCTAAGGAAGGTAACGCCGTAGCCGTTTAGTAGTTCCCTGACTATATAGCTGTACCAAGGGCGCTATTTTGCTATGCTAGAGGCTCCCTTGGTTCCGGATGTTTCAATATGCTAAATAAACCAACTTCCTTATCGTCCCCTACCACACAATGGTCACATCTTCTCAACTCACAACGTCTTGGTGCTTCCAAAAAATTTAACGCCAATACCAGTACTCGCTCTCAGTTTCACAAAGACTATGACAGACTGGTATTTTCTCACTCTTTTCGCCAGTTAAATCAGAAAACCCAAGTCCATCCATTGACCAATCAGCTCGGTATTCATACGCGCCTGACTCACTCGCTAGAAGTGTCTTCTATTGGTCGCTCTTTGGGAATGATGGCTGCCGAAAAAATTCATGACGCATTAGGTAGCGGCCTACCAGCAGGAATTTCACCAGCAGACGTCGGTGTGATCGTACAAGCGGCTTGTCTCGCTCATGACATTGGCAATCCACCTTTTGGCCACGCTGGAGAGTATGCGATTCGTGATTGGTTTCGGCAGCCTGAACCGCAAGCAGTTTTGCAAAATTTAAGCAGCAACGAGCGACTGGACTTACTGGCATACGAGGGTAATGCTCAAGGGTTTCGCCTATTGGCACGTAATGAGCATCATCCTGATAAGGGTGGTATGCGGCTCACCTGTGCCACGCTAGGCGCGTTTATGAAATATCCATGGTTGGCGACTCACAGCAACAATGTCAATGACAACCATTATAATGTGCAAAAATTCGGCTGTTTTTATAGTGAGGCGTCTCAATTAGAAGAGTTAGCGGCGTGCTTGCACTTACCACGCTCAGAGCAACATGATGGCTTTGCGCGCCATCCATTGGCTTATCTGCTAGAAGCGGCAGATGATATCTGTTATGCGCTAATCGATTTAGAAGATGGCATCAATCTGAATATGCTAACCTATAGCGAAGTGGCTACGATATTTTATGAGCTGATTGGTGAGCGTCCGAGTAGCGTAAACTTGCCAGCGCATATGTCTGTCAGACAAAGTCTCGCCTCCCTGCGGGCACGAGCCATGATGCGTTTGGTCAATACCGTCACCGATGCCTTTGTAGCCAACAGTGATGCATTGCTAGCTGGCACGTTGCAAGGCAGCCTATTTGCCCATTGCGATACCAGCGTACAAAATGGTATTAATCAAGCTAAGCAACTGGCACGCGAAAAAATATTTAATCATCCGAGCAAAGTAAGAATGGAGCTGATGGCCAATCAGTGCTTGCATAGCCTATTGAATGCCTTTATGCCACTCGCTTGGACAGGGTCGCAATCTGCTACTATGCAGCCGCCGATGTCTTTTGAGCAGCAACGTCTGTTAAGATTACTACAGCCGCATCTTGACGAACATCGCCGCATCTTGTCTGACGATATCTATCATAATGTCTTAAATATTTTGGATTTTATTACAGGTATGAATGACCATGAAGCTTATCGACTGGCGCAAGAACTGCAGGGTCATTGGGGCACAGTGGTTTAAAAGACCAGTACAGGTTTAGTAAATTAACACGAATGACGTATTTCAGTCGTATTTATGCGTTGAAATGAGTATGATAAACACCTACCAGACAATTTTGAAATATTATGAGCAGTCGCGAACAAAAAAAACTTCAAACTCGGCACGCCTTTTTTAATGCTGTGCTCGATTTATGTATGACAGGGCAATCTTTTAGCTCTATCAGTCTCAGACAAGTAACACGCGAGGTTGGCGTTGTGCCGACTGCGTTTTACCGCCACTTTGATGATATGGAGTCACTCGGGCGCGCTTTGGTCATTGAGGAATTGGGCAGTACGTTGGCCACGTTAAGTGATAGCCTGCAGATTGGCCGCAAACGTAGCTTCGATCGTCAAATCGCAAAAAGTATTCAGCTATTCTTGTACATGGTCAGTGATCAGCCTTATTACTGGCAGTTCTTGGTCAGTGAGCGTTATGGTGGATCAGAAGCAGTACGCAAAGCCATTAATGAGTTGATTAAGATACATGCTCAAGGTTTGGCCGACGACTTAGCGTTGCAGCCAGCATTTACCCATATCAATGCTTATGACCGTCGCCTATTGGCTGAGGCTGGCGTAAATATGTTCTTTTCTTGGATTATTGACTGGCTGGAGCTGACTTACACGGAAGATCACGATGATGAGATTGATCTAAACGAAATCGAAGAGAACAAACAGCTAATGCTACATAACTGCACTCGTCAAGCACAGATGCTTTTTTACGGGGCATATAACTGGAAGTCTAGCGAAGAAACACGCCTCAAAGACTAAATACGATCTCAATACCCTCTGCTAAAAGCTCGGACGAAATGCCCATAGTCGCTGTGTTACTACTTTGACTTCCTTGGGCATTTTACCGTCTACCTCACTACTGTTACTCGCCCGATTATTATCAACCACAGTTTTACTAATCAAAACAGTAGCAAAACGCTCTTTCGCCTGACCGATAGTTGCATTATCAGTCGCTATGATAAGCGCCATAAATGCTTGGCTATCAACTGCGAGCATGGGTGTTAAGGCTTTTCGTTGCTCATCATTTATACTGCCAAATATCGGTAATTGCCATACTGTATCAATAGACGTCAGCGCCTGTTGTGTGCGCATATCTACCAGTGATTGCATCTGTTGGCTGTTAGCACCTTCAATTAGTGCGGCTAACAATACAGGACTGGCAGTATTAATATTAATCGGCACATAGTAAGGCACTGCGGTAAGATAAGGCCGTAATACTGCTAATGTTTCAGCGTTCACCCCTGTCACTTCTAGTAGCTGATCGATACTAACAAAAGGCTGATTTGGCAGAGCATCTGTTGCTACAGCGTTTGACTGCTGCGCATATACCGTACTTTCATCACCGCCATCTTGATATACCTCGCCGTCTGCATCTTGCCAATCAAGTATAGCAATAGCAATATCAGGCTCTAGATTTAGTTGCGTGAGGAGTCGTTGGAATACTTCTAAAGCAGTGGTGTTGGCTGACCCATCTTGATACAAGTTATTAATGTTAAAACGACCAGACTCATCGCGTAGCTCGATGCTGACACTGTGACTAGCCAGTGTATAAGGTGGTATTGGCTGCGCCCAGATATCTTGCGCACTATCCGTATCATTGAGATTCCTATCAGCGCGAATCATCGTCACTGCTAACTGTTGACCTGCATCGATATCTTGCAGCAACTGATTTTGATCGAATAATAGACCACTACGCCTAATTGCAATTTTTTGGCTAGCAAGCATTGATCCTGCAACCACAGTAATACTCACTACCAATAATAAGATAGTCAGCAGTGCAACACCGCGTTGAGAGTTCGCAGTCATCGACGTACATAACTTTTGTTATTGAGCAATTGATGCATTCTAACCACTACCTTCTCAATTATTCGTTCCTAAATTGCTATTATCCGCACTGCTATTATTGTCACTACCACCACCACTACCGCTGCTGTCATTATTAGCATTATCACTACTACTATCATCTGTATTATTGGCCATGCTTTGACTATTGCTAGGCGGTATCGGTTGCGGGGCAAGTGCCCATTGCCAAGTGATTGGCATATCTTGGTATGTAAAGCTAACCGCGACTCCTTTCGGTAATAAAACAGATGTGGGGTTAGGACTCGCTGTATTCGCTGATTGTCTCACCGCTGTATTTATACTACCGCCACTGTTAGCGTCATCGCTCGGAAACTTGGTACTTAGCTCTGGTAGATAGGCTTGCCAACTCCCTGCTGTGACACCTTCGAGCAATACGCTGTCCAAGCTGACGCTGTCACGCCCGCCTTCCATACTGGTATATTGGCGACGTATCAAACGCTCATCCGCAAAAATATATTCGATACGTTGGAGGCTATTACTACTCTGATATCTTGGATCAGGATCGGCAAAGCGTACAAAGCTGATATGCTCACCATCTAAACTCATAAAGGGCTCAGGCGCTATTTTATTTATTTGTCCGTTTATTTGCTCGCTTGATTGAGGTTTGTTGTTCGCATTACTACTATCGCTTGGACTGTTATTCGGCGCACTGACACTTTGAGTAGTCGACGCTTGATAAGGGATAATTTGACCCATGTCTTGCTGTAACTGTAAATAAGCGTACTGCAAGACAGCCAGATTGTCAGCATGGAATTGTGCGCGCTCACGAGCACGGTTGACCCCATCAAACACTTGCCAGCCTGCAACGGCTAACATCGCAAATATTGCCATGGCAACCATTAGCTCAAGCAGTGTAAAACCACGCTGATGCCTCACAGACTGCCCCCGGCCTGCTCGCTATTACCTGCTATGCTTAGACCACTCAAATCCAAACTGCCTGTATCTTGCTCAGCATTACTTAGCATCACAGTGATATCAGTGACCGATGTGCGAGTCTGTCCATCTATAATAGGCGAAACTGCAATATTTACTTCTTTTAGGGCAGGTGTGATGGCGTCACCGACTGTCATTTCTATTTGCCAATCACGCCCTTGTGCGTTAACGGTTTGGGTACGATTAGCCGTCAGCCACGTCTCTTGAATACGTAAATCAGCGGCGGCATTTTGGGCGACGAAGTGAGCAAGCGTACGAGTACGTAATATATCAACCGAACCAAGGTATGCACTACTGGCACGGCTCGCCGCGACTGCTACCACTGCCAAAATAGCCAGAGCAACCATCACTTCGATAAGGGTAAAGCCGCTCTCACGCCCAGACTTGAGTGATATAGATTTTGGTGACATAGGCTGGCTTGTCATAGGAGGTTTATATAATTTAGTCACTATATTCCCTGTCCGATTCGCATGCTGCCATCTGGCATTATCGTAATCACCTCGCCCACTAAACGCGAATCGTGAAGTACTTCAATGGTAACGGGCGCTGCTTGTCCCGTACCAAACCACAATACCTGCGGTACGTTTTGATCGCTAAACCAAGGCTGTAACGTTTGGGTTCGTCCCGTATTCTGTAAACCGCTAGAATCCAAACTTTGAACTCTAATACTCACGCCAGTGGGCAGTTCAGGCAAATTGATATCCGACTCGACTTCCCAACTTGGTGTTGGTTTTTGCTCATCAGTAGAGCCTGATAGACCAGCCACCTCTGCCGACAGCTCCATAGCATTCTTAGGCTGACTGTCGGTGCTATCTGACATCATCTCTGTTGTCTGGTACGCGACATATGGATTTGATAGGGTAACAATGACTGGCTCTACTTGACCTTGCTTATCTGCCTGCATACGCAAACCCATCGGCTGCATACGTTCAGCCGATAATAGGCGAACGTAGCTCAACGAATCGGTCAAATGCTCATAAAAAGCGCGGTTTTTGCGGGATTCACTGCTACCGACAGACAAACTCATTATGCCAGCAAATATAGATAAGATAACCACTACCACCACGATTTCTACCAATGTAAAACCAGTCTGTGTCCGACTGTTTAACGATGAGACTGATGATAAGTGATGGGTATTAGTTGATATGGAGGCGCAGCTGTGACAATGGTCTGTAGGTCTTGTATCTAAGCAGCTTGACTGAGACGTTTGATTAATTAGAGTAAAAGAGCAAGTAGCCGCTGAACTGGACTGCGTCTTAACACTGACCGGCATATTGCACCTATAAGCCCAATTTTAATTGTCGCAGAATAAGAAAGGGTTTTGAAGAATATTAGAAGATACGTGAATTCATACTGCAATTCGTGCTGCAATAGTAAGCATTACAACACGATTTATTAAAGCCGAAAAAGGTTCACAACCCAAAAATTACTTGCTACTTTATTAATAACTACTTTAGTAGTTGGTATTACGGTGCTCTTCTGATTCAGTATCGATTTGCTCTACCAGCTCTTGCATATCTTCATCCATGACCTCTTCATCGTCAGCAGGATAATGACTTGGCAACTCTAGTACTTGCTGAACAAAGGCGTAACGCAGCGTATCACGGCGACCTAAATAGCGTTGGTAAAAGCTTGAATTTAATAGCCCTGCACCGCCCTGACCAATCGCCCAAATAGACGATAGATAATCACGAGTACTCAAATTACTGTGCTCATCTTTTAGGTATGCGCTGATGATATCAATCAAACGCTTCATGCGCTGGCGACGGATATCATATAATTCACCAAACAAACGATTGAGCCCAGTCACTGATGCTGCCAGACGCTCTTCAATTTGGTTCAATAGCATCGCTTTTTGCGGGTTGAATAACTGTTGGAAAATCATACGGGCAACGCCTGCCGAAGGGCAGTCATCAATACGGTTAATCTCAAACAATTGCTCTTCGTAACGAATAATAATACGCAGATAAAGCTCATCTTTACTGGAGAAATGCTTGTACAGGGTGCCTTTAGCCAAATCGAGCTGATCTGCCAAACTGTCTAAAGTGATATCACCATCGCCTGACTCAAGTAGCAATTGTTCTGCCATCGCTAAGATGTTCTCTTCTCGTGCCTTGAACTGGTGCTGACGACTCATAATCTCTCCTAAAACATGACAAGATTAAGCATATGACCATCAATTATGTGCGTACATTTGGCAATGAGCGTATAAAACTATACAAGAACTGCTGAAATACCATAAAAGGGATATGCTTATATTTACAAATAGTCATTGATAATCATATAGTTACATTTAGTAAATCAAATACTAAAGGGGATTGAACTATACGACTATCACATAAATGACTGACTGGTCATAGCATAACCATTTTAGCGATACTGTGCCAGTAAATTTTCAAAGTTTTTTGCGGTTAACGCTCCGACCTCGTTACTATCACAACCATACATATCTGCGATAAAGCTTGCGACGTAGGGTACGTAGGCGGGCTCATTGGGACGACCACGCTTAGGCACAGGCGCCAAATATGGACTGTCGGTCTCAATCAAGATTCTGTCTTTAGGCATTTGTCGTGCAGCGTCTTGGATATTTTGGGCACTTTTAAAGCTAACAATACCTGAGAAGGAGATATAAAACCCTAAATCTAAAGCACGTTTTGCGGTCTCCCAATCTTCAGTAAAGCAATGGATAATACCATGCTCAGCACCCTCACTTTTTAAGATATCAATCGTATCTTCTTTTGCATCGCGCATATGTATGACAAGCGGTTTTTTTAGTTGCTGACTGGCATGGATATGACGTGCAAGACTTGCTTGCTGCTCTTTTTTATTTTCTGTAGACCAGTAGTAATCTAGCCCTGTCTCGCCTATTGCCCATACATGATCTTTATCAGCAGTCTCTATTAGACGCTCAACCGTCGCTGATTTCAGTACATCAATATCCTCACAAGGATGAATCCCTACACTCATCCCTAGATTTAATGTCTCGTCACCATAGGTGCTCACAATATTGGCAATCTCATCATATTCTGCAAAATCACACATGATCGCCATCGCACGGGTAACATTAGCAGTTTTCATGGCGTCAATCGCGCCAGATAATTTACCATCGTATTTCGTCAAATCTAAACGGTTAATGTGACAATGAGTATCTGTAAACATAAATAATCTCGTTGTTATAACTTATTAATTAAAAGTATGGGAATTAAAATTTAAATCTTATTTGCATTGGTTGCTGTGAAGGAATCTGTTTTCAAGTATCGTTTAACGGTACACTACATTAATAGCTATCAAAAATACTCTAAATAGAATTTATTCTAAATAAATGGATGATACGAGCTTAGTCGATACGTCATAACAGTCTTTTAAAAACCGAAGCTTTAAAACCTTTATTACCTCTCATAAGTGCCATAATATGAATCATAAAAAAACTATCACTTTACCGCATATATTCAAAACATTGTTACCGAAGCAACTCTATAGACAACGGTTTTTACTACAAGATAAAGGCCATAGTAATTACATTGAAATAGCTAACGACGTACGTATCATTGGCAACTCCACAATTACCATTCGTAAAGGTGATAACAATCGAATTACCATTGGTAGTCATGGGAAACTTAATAAATTAAAAATCGACATTAATGGTAATCACAATCAAGTCACTATCGCAGAACATGTTAAATTCTCTGGTCAATTATTAGTCGTTGGTAATCATTTACGCATTCATATTGGTGAGCATACCACTGCCATTGATTGCTATATCTTGGCACGTGACAAGAGTGTAACCATTGGTAAGTCTTGCATGATATCGCGTGGTATTGAAATTCGCGCTACCGATGTGCACAAGGTCTACGATATAGATACTAACGTACGAGTGAACAAAGCACATTCTGATGTCATTCTAGGAGATCATATTTGGATTGCGGCTAATGTGACTATTTCAAAAAACGTCTCTATCGCTGATGGATGTATCATCGCAGCAGGTGCCTTCGTCAATAAACCAGTCACTATACCAAACTGTATGGTAGCAGGCACACCAGCAAAAATTATTCGCCAAAACGTACGTTGGGAACGCTAAACACGACTTCAAATACAATAGTTAATTAAGAGGCACGACTCGCATCACCTCTTCTATGGTTGTCACGCCTTCACTAATACGTTTTGCCCCTGATAAACGCAATGGCTGTAGACCTTCACGATAGGCTTGTTGTTTGAGCACATCTAAATTTGTATCGGCTGCGACCAGTTTTTTTAATTCGTTAGACAACGGCATGATCTCGTATAGGCCGACTCGTCCCTGATAACCAGTGTGTCGACAATGCTCGCAGCCTTGAGCCATATAAATTTGTGCTGGGGCAGGCGCACGCCAAGGTTGTACCAACTCCTGCCATTGAATGGCAACCTCGCTGTCTGGCACAACGTCTACCGCTTTTTTGCAATGCGGGCATAACGTACGTAATAAACGCTGTGCCATCACACCTAAGATAGTCGCTGATGTCAAAAACGGTTGAATACCCAAATCATGCAAGCGAGTGATTGAACTTGGCGCATCGTTAGTATGTAGTGTCGAGAGCACTAAATGCCCTGTCAATGAGGCTTGTACTGCCATATTGGCTGTTTCAGCATCACGAATCTCCCCTACCATAATGATGTCAGGATCTTGACGCATCAAGGAGCGAATGCCGTCAGCAAAGTTTAAATCGACACCTGGATTCACTTGCATCTGATTAAATGCAGGTTCAATCATTTCAATAGGATCTTCAATGGTACAGACATTGACTTGTTCAGTCGCTAGCTGCTTGAGGGTACTATACAAGGTCGTGGTTTTACCCGACCCTGTAGGCCCAGTGACCAAAATAATCCCGTTTGGATGAGCAGTCAATTCATGCCACGTTTCAAGCTGCTTGCCGGATAGACCAAGCTGAGCAAAGGAACGTACCAGTACTTCAGGATCGAACACCCGCATGACCAACTTTTCACCAAAAGCGGTTGGCATAGTCGATAAACGAAGCTCTGTCTCTAGTCCCTTCGGCGTTCGCGTCTTTAAACGACCATCTTGCGGCTTACGCTTTTCTGCAACGTTTAGTCGCCCTAGAATTTTGATACGCGCGGTCACCGCGACGATGATTGCCAATGGCATCTCATACACCGTATGGAGCACACCATCGATACGGAAGCGCACCTTACCTGTTTCACGGCGTGGCTCTAAATGGATATCACTAGCTCGTTGCTCAAAGGCATATTGCAACAGCCAATCAACGACTCTAACAATATGTTGGTCATTGGCATCGGGATTAGTATTGTCGCCCAATTGCAATAATGCTTCGACATTGGTCACGTCGGCAGCTGCACGCTTATGGACACTATTTGCGCCTGCAATCGCTTGGGTAACTTGATAGAACTCTTGCCGGAAGCGTTTGATCTGCTCAGGATTGATATAGACTGTGCGATAGCTTTTTGACTTGATCAATTTTTCAATACTTGAGTGCCAGTCAGTATAAAAAGGTTGATCTGTTCCGATAACCACTTCGTCTACAGCGACCTCAATCGGTAAAATATGCTGTGAACGTGCATATTCAAATGACATCAATTGCGTCACTGCAGGGACATCGACTTTTAGAGGGTCAATACGAACGAAAGTCATATCTGCTTTAGCCGCCAACCACTGGTTGAGCCAAGCCAATGTTAACTTGTTTTCAGTGCTATTGTCCGTCGCATGGCCATTAGGCAAGCCGAATTCACTAATCGTTAATAGAGGATGCTGCGCTTTGTCACGACGGCTAGTGATGACTAGGTTATAGCCGCGTTGGTCAATCACTTTATCTGCCAATAGCTCATCTAGACACCAACGCAAATCAATTACTATCGAGTACTGTTGAGCAGACATATCTCTCTTCTTCTATTGTTTTAAAATGTTTTGTCAAAATGATATCAATGCAAACCAGCTACACCGCAACCACAGCGGTTACCTGTAACTGTCCTGATTCCATCAACTGAAAACTCACATCAACGGATTTATAACGCATAATGAATGGTGTGGCTATCTCTGTCCGACGATAAGCTGGACGCGGGTCTTGGGCAATTAATTCTTTAATAATGCTCATATCTGAGGCTATCAATTGATTTTGTATACGATAAGTCGTAGACGCAACTGTCGCACTATTCGATCCAGTGTTTGCCTCTTTGATACTTGTATCATTGTTGCTTGTATCACTATGAGCATTAATAGGCTCGCCTGCGCTTACTAGCATCATAAACTGTTCGTTAGCAGCATCGGTCACAGTCACAGTTAATAACTCTGGAGCAGTTGGTGCAAATCCATTCTCCGTCTGTGTCAGTGCATCACTATAGGCCACATATGGCTTTATATCGATGATTGGCGTGCTATCTATCATATCAGCACCTTTGATAATCAATAATACACGACCTTGAATTATGTTGACCTGTTCGAGCTTGACGACAGATAGGCCTAGCCCTGAAGGCCGATACATACTGCGACTGGCAAACACCCCTATTTTTTGATTACCACCCAATCTTGGTGGGCGTACTTGAGCGCGAAAGTCACTACTGGTTTCATTGTTATTTTTATATCGATAATTATGATGAAACTGCCAACTCACCCATATATGGCTAAACTTATCCAAACCATCAAATGCAGCTGGCGTATCATATGGCGCTAACATCTCAATGGCACTAGTCAGGGCAACCAGGTTTGGCTGGCGCGGCGCACCGAATTTTTGTGAAAGCGGCGCACGGTGATAGCCAATAACAGGAGCTTGATGGTAGTTATCTAACAAGGGGTTCTCATCAAGCATAGACCAACTCCAATGATACAAAACTGGCCTAATAAAGCAGTTTTGCCAAATGATACAAAATTACTCACTAACGATATTCCATTTTATCATGCTAGACAAACACTGCTAGACGGATTTTTATTTTAAAGTTTGGTATTATGAGCAAGAAATTTGATGAGAGTCATTTACATTTGGGCGATATGACCGGTAATGCTGTCATCGTTGACGCGAATTTACTATGTCTAATGACGTAATAGCTGGCTATATATAAACTGATAAACCAGCTGTATTACGCTTACTCATCATTTACTCGTTCATAAAAATAGCAGTTTCGACAACGATTAAAAGACTGATACGTTTTTATAATGTTCAATTTAACATTGAAAATTCTGATTTAATACTTATTCAAACTTAACACACAAATAATAACTTATTAACGAGGACTTTATGTCAAAACTTCGCACCGAAACGGTCACAGAGGTTCATCACTGGAATGACTCTCTATTTAGTATCAAAACCACTCGTGACGATGGCTTGCGCTTTCGTAATGGCGAATTTGCGATGATTGGACTTGTTGTTGATGGCAAGCCACTATTACGCGCTTATTCAATTGCCAGCCCTAACTATGAAGATCATTTAGAATTCTTCTCTATCAAAGTTCAAGATGGTCCATTAACTTCGCGCTTGCAACATATCAAAGTAGGTGATGAGCTGTTAGTCAGCAAAAAGCCAACGGGCACACTAGTATTGGACGATCTGCTACCAGGTAAGAACCTTTACATGCTCTCTACTGGTACTGGTCTTGCTCCATTCTTGTCACTAGCACGTGATCCTGAAGTGTATGAACGTTTTGACAAAATCATCTTAGTACATGGCGTACGTCATGTTCATGATTTGGCTTATCGTGAAATGTTTGAAAATGAGCTGCCTAATGATGAAATCTTTGGTGAATGGTATCGCGAAAAATTCATCTATTATCCAACCGTTACACGTGAAGAGTTTAGAAACCAAGGACGTGTCACTGATTTGATGAAATCAGGCAAATTGTTCGAAGATATTGGTTTACCGCCAATGAATAAAGACGACGACCGCGTCATGCTTTGTGGCAGCATGCCATTTAACGCTGAGGTTTCTGCTATTTTAGATGACTTCGGCCTGACTGTTTCACCACGTATGGGTGTGCAAGCAGATTATGCAGTTGAGCGTGCCTTTGTCGGCTAGAATGATGCTATTTAGCATCGTTAGAACAAATGAAAAATTGTATAAAATAATACTTGACGCATGTAAATAGGCTGCTATAATACGCAGCCTATACAGTCAACACTGTAACCCAATTCGGTAATATTTAGTTAATAATTATTATCACCTAACATGCCAGTGTGATGGAATTGGTAGACATGACGGATTCAAAATCCGTTGCCTTTAAAAGCGTGTCGGTTCGAGTCCGACCACTGGTACCAATATTTAGTACAAACTAGCCTCCTTTATCGGAGGTTTTTTTGTGCTTATTATATTCGCCCTATCAAACTCTTAATTTATTTATATCGATACTTCAAATGGCATGACAGCGCTTATCTTAATCGGTACCGCATAACTCCATGGCATGCCAGCACTACAATAAAAATATCCATCATTAAACGACACAATATAGGCTGTAAAATCATTACCACACTGATCCATCATCGCTTGTTCATCGCTTTCATCACACACTGCGCACCATATTTTTTTATCACCCCGCGCTAGCATTGCTCGTGTCAAATCGCTCCCTTTTAATTCATGACTCATCATCAGCTCCTTAATTATCTTGAACTTTCTCATTACTATTTTTTTAGAAAGTTAATTTACCAGTACTCAATTCATAAGTTTGGTATGAGCTATAAACAATGTCTTATCAGGTAAATAAAATTCCTATAAAAAACTATTTATTACTTTCATAACTATTGATTATCGTGGTTAATATATTGTAAAACGATAGCATTAGAACTGTAACATATAACTATAATATTCATGATGGAAGGCTATTATATTCAGACAGACGGTATAGAAAATCTGAAAAACTTGAGGTATGCGCCATACAGAATATATATTAGTGAACATATGTTAACCATATTTAATTTATTAGTATTTTAACGCCATATATCTCTGACTATTAACCTTACACTATATTTAATTATTGATATATAAATTATTCGCATATTGCCATATTTTTATGGTTCTATATTCGAAAAATCTCTTTATAGTTTAATAATCGATACTGAAACAGAAGTATTGAGTGATGTAAAATATTAATCATGAAAACTCCTACAGCATCCAGTCCACGTAAAATCATTCATATAGATATGGATGCGTTTTATGCCAGTGTAGAACAACGTGACTTCCCAGAATTACGGGGCAAGCCACTAGTGGTTGGTGGAGATCCAAATGGTCGCGGTGTTGTAGCAGCAGCTAGCTATGAGGTACGTCAGTTTGGAGTGCGCTCAGCCATGTCTTGTTATGAGGCTCGCAAACGTTGTCCAGAAGTCATATTTGTCAGACCACGTTTTGAAGTATATCGAGCTGTTAGCAGCGATATTCGCAATATTATGTACAGCTTAACGCCTCATGTTGAGCCATTATCGCTAGATGAAGCTTATCTTGATGTGACTGGTCTTACTGTACATAAAGGCTCAGCAACATTGATGGCCAACTGGTTAAGAGCACAGATATTGCAACATACAGGATTGACTGCTTCTGCTGGCGTGTCCTTCAACAAGATGTTGGCCAAGATTGCCTCTGATATCAATAAGCCTAACGGCACCGCTATTATCACGCCAGAAGACGCTGATGCTTTTATTAGTACACTGCCTATTGAACGATTTCATGGGATAGGTAAAGCAACGGCAAGGCGATTACATGCGATGAGCGTGACTAACGGTGCTGATCTACGCCGTATGTCAGCCGAAGTATTGATTAATGAGTTTGGTAAGCGCGGACAGTTTTATCATGATATCGCTCATGGTCGCGATGAACGCGCTGTCAAATCTGAGCGCCTGCATAAGTCTGTTGGTTCAGAGACTACTTTTAGGGAGAACCTAAACGATGACACGGCGTTACGTGTACAAATCTATGAACAAAATGCGGATGCCTTCGCGCAACTGCACAAAAAAAATCTCATCGCTCATACTATAACGCTCAAGGTTAAGTATGCCGACTTTACTCAGATTACCCGTACGCACACGCTGACTACCGCTTTTAGTAGTGCTGAATCTGCTCATTACTGGTTAGACAAATTATTCTTAGATATTCCGCGCCAGCTCCCTATCCGATTAGTCGGGGTCACTTTTTCGTCATTGATACCTGCAGCCCAACTATTGCCTCAATTAAATTTATTTGAGTAAAATAAACAAAGACTAACGTAATAAACATGAGAACAGTTAAAAACTATTACTTTTGCTTAGGCTATTCAAATATGTTTTGTGCACTTTGACAACTTAGTAAAGCAACCTTTTATAGCAGTATTTCTGCTACAATTATGCCAAAATTTCTATCCATTTAAAGACTAATTATGACCAACGCTCACACTGCATCTTCCGATTCTAATGCCCCGCTTGATACCAATAACAATAGTGACGTCTTAGATTATCTAAGCGTGGAAGATTACGACTATGACCTACCAGATCGTTTGATTGCACGATATCCATTGGCACAGCGTTCTGCTTCAAAACTTTTGTATTTGCCTGCTCACACTCACACAGATGCTAAGCCTATAAAAGACTGTTTGTTTTCTGAATTGCCTGAATTGTTAGACGCTGGAGACCTTATTGTCTTTAATGATACAAAGGTGATGAAGGCACGCCTATTTGGTCAAAAAGATACTGGCGGTAAACTTGAGGTTTTGATTGAACGATTGATTGCTGTCTCAGACTTAGATATAACGACACTGCATTTAGAAGATTCAAATAATGAATCAGTCAACCAAGAACATATTGCCCTTTGCCATGTAAAAGCCAGCAAAGCATTGAAAATGGGACAGCGTTTTCAACTGGCTGATGGTCATATGAGTGGCGCGATGATTGGCCGTCAGGATAATTTATTTATTTTAGCCTTTGATGCACCAATTTTGCCTGATTTAGAACTTTACGGCGAGCTACCTATCCCGCCCTACTTTGAACGTCATGCTGACGATACTGACAATACTCGTTATCAAACGGTATTTCATGATCCCGCTAAGCTTGCAAGTGTCGCTGCACCGACAGCAAGTTTACATTTCGATGAATTGGTGCTCAATAAGCTGGTGGAAAAAGGCATCAATACTGCTTTTGTGACATTGCATGTTGGCGCTGGTACCTTTGCGCCAGTTAAAACAGACAACCTACTCAATCATACTATGCACAGTGAGTATGCACATTTGCCACAAGCAACTGCTGAGCTGATTAATCAGACGCATGCAAATGGTAATAAGGTTATTGCTATTGGTACCACGGTGACTCGCGTCCTTGAAACGGCTTATCAAAAAATGGCTGTCAATGGGCAAGCACTCTCTAGCTGGTCAGGGGACACGGACATCTTTATTTATCCAGGGTTTAAATTCGGTGTCATTGATCGATTGTTAACAAACTTTCATTTACCCAAATCGACGTTGCTAATGTTGGTATCAGCTTTTTCTGGGAAAGCATCGATTGAACAGGCATATCAACATGCTATTGAAAAAGAATATCGATTCTTTAGCTATGGCGATGCTATGTTACTTGACAAGAAAATAAGCTGAACATTAAATAAACATTTATGCATTGGACGCAACAGTTGTGAAATAAACTGGTAAACTAAACCGTACTTTGTTATAACAGCAAAGATAACTTATTTTGTAAAGGACTATTCATGTCTTGTCATTTATCTCGTCGCTTGACTCCTGTGCATCGCGCGGTATCGATGGCATTACTTTATTCTGTAGGTTTGGCCGCTATTATTCCAAGCGCGCAAGCGGCAACTATCGGTAAGACCGTGGTTAGCTCAGCTCAGCATGAACCGTTGAGCGCAAGTATCGTGGTCACTGACATACGAGCGTCTGATTTTTCAGCAAGCTTGGCCAATCCAGTTATCTATCAACAGATGGGATTGACGCCGACTGATTCAATGCAGGTGCGCTTTCAAGCAACTTCAGCGACTAGCGGTCAAGTATTAATCAGCACATCACAGCCTGTGTCCAAGCCTTTCGCTGATTTGGTCTTATCGATCAATGATAATGGGCAGCAAAATGTTGTACCAAAAACATTATTAATGCCGTTAAACGATAGTCTACCGATTAATAATGCTTCCAAGAACAATGTCAAAGGTACTCAGAAACTTAATTTACCAAGTGTTTCTGCAAGCGCTGCAAAACCGTTAACCGTAAGAAAAGGTGCACCGCCGCCCCTAATATCAGTATCTAACGCTGCTGCAAATAAACCAGCTCTAGCAAACATAGCAACAGTTGACTCTTCTATTTCTAGATCAGTGTCTAACATACAAGCTCCGATAGTGACAGCTACTTCGCAGACTAGCAATCTTACTTACGCACCTAGTCGGCTTGATAATGGGCGTTTAAATAGTGATTCTGATATAAAAAACACTATCAGTAATGCAAAGAATACTGATAACGGCTTTAGTTCAGCGAACCGTTTAGATAGCAGTGCTTTGAGTGCGAATAACAGCACTGAACCTACGAAAGTTGTTGCCAATGATAACGCCAAAGCAAGTATTAAAAACACTCCAATCTTAGATAAAGTATTGATTGATAAACCACTCGATACTCTAAATATTCAAGTCACACGGCAGATACAGCCGAGTCGTAAGAAAACAGACGCTGACACATCACCCGTACTTACTCCGACTACTAGCATCATAGCAAGCAATACTGAGAAAAATGATACTAGCGTCGTGGCAGCTTCTATTGGCAATGCAACGTCGAAAACTCCTAACAGCGCTACCAATAATGCACCTTCAAATGATAGAGCAACAGATAGCTCGACAATCAATCAATACCAAGTACAACGTAACGATAGCCTATGGATTATTGCTCAGCAGATCGCGCAAGAAAATAATCTAGATACTTCCATTGTGATGAAGCAAATTCAGTCACAAAACCCTGATGCCTTTGTCAATAAAGACGCAGATCAATTAAAAGCAGATGCTAAGCTTATTTTGCCTAGTTACGATGTCATACCATCGCAAAAAAACTTAGAAGCAGCTATCGATGCACAAAGACAATATATTCGCAGAGCAAATACAGCAGCGATGCAAAAAACAGCTCAAAGACCTTTTAAAAAACCTTCTATAAGTACACAAGCGGTCAAACGCCCTGAGAAAGCCACGACGACTAAAACACAGACTTTATCAAAAGCACAATTTTCTGTGCTTGCGCCCGGGCGAGATGGTAATGCAGATGGCACTCAAGCCAAAGCGGCATCAAACACAGGGAATGGTTTGAGTACAGATATATTAGAGACACTCAAAGCATCACGGCAACAAGCAGCATCACAGGCCCAACGTTTATCAAGTACCAGTAGCACTCTTAGTAGCTATACTAAAAAAATTCAATTACAAAACCAAAAATTGGCTGAGCTACAGGCTCGTCTCGAAAAATTACGCAATCAATAATTGCCTAACTGACTCATACATTAGATTGTGATCACAGGCGTAGGAATAACTATGGACAATATGCTATATATCATCGCTGGATTGGCGCTTATTCTGTTAGTGGCTGCTTTATTCTTGCGCAAAAACAAGGCGCAGAAATCGTCATCATCATCGCCTATTAATTCAAGAAAAGGTACGCCTACTCCATCACAAAAAGTAGATTATGGTACTCCTACCCACACTAATGTCAGCAATAGCCACAAATTTGACCATATCACTATTGCTCAGCGTTTTATGGATCAGCAGCGCTATGACAAGGCGATTGAAACCATTAAACGTGGTTTAAGTGAAAAACCTCATAACAGTGCATTGTCTCTTAAACTACTCAGCATATACGCGACGATAAATCAGCCAGAAGATTTTAATAATATTTATGAGTCTATAAGAACTCATAACGACAGTCAGACTATCGCTCAAGCAGACGAGATAAGAAATCTATCGTTTGATGAATTAGAACCTGCCGCTGCGCAAACACTGGCAACGGACAATGCCAAAGATGATTTTGGCGCTATCGACTTCGATTTACCTATTAGTCAGAATGATAGTACTAATACAGTAGATCACCAGTCAATTGAAGAAAGTAATAACGATACTGCAATAAATGAACCTATCGACAGCTTAGAGTTATCAGACAAAGTCGACAATGTTAGTTCTATTACCGAAAATCCGAATGATAGCTTTGATCTGACTCTCAGCGATTTAGAGAACGATTTCGCTGCGCCTAATATGACAAGTGAAACGCCTGTCATGCCATTGGACAATATAGATAACGACGTTTTAGAGAGCTCTGCTAACGATAATGTTAGTAATAACGAAAATGACGATCTTAGTGACTTTGAGTTTGACTTTGATTCATTTGACGACAATACTTCGACAGAAGCTTCTATAGACGCTAATTCTTCGCATAGTAACGAGGCAACGGTACTAGAAGAAGACTTTATATTAGACTTCGATGATTTAGCAGCCGATGCAGACAAAGACAACGTCGTCACTAATGACATATCTACGAATTCAGAACAACACTCTTTTGATACTATTCAAAGCGCTGAGAATGACTTTGTTTTATCTTTAGGCAACTTAGATACATCAGATGACATCGATACGACATCCAATGATGACCTATCTACGACTGAAGACGACAGTGATTTCAACAATTTTATTCTGGAAAATACTGATTTTGGAAATAATACTTCTGAGAGCATGACCCTTGAAGAAGAGAGCTTTACAGATATTAATTTCGAGGAACCATTACTCAATGATGATATCGAGATTAATGATGTTGAAGAATCGAATGTCGCACCTACTGCATCATTGAGGTTTGATGACAATACGCTGATAGACGATGATTTTAATATTGACGATGCTGATTCTCTATTTGACGCTCCGTCGACCAATACTCCAGTCACTACAGCTGCGCCAGTTGAGAGTGACACTTCTATCACGCCTCAAGAGACTGAATCAGCAGAAGATTTTTCATCACGTTTCGCAGCAGATTTTGATTTCGTAAAGTCATTAGACAGTAATCAAGTGACGTTAGATTTGGCAGATCAATATTTACAGCTGGGTGAATATGACAGTGCAAATCGTCTACTCAATGAGGTGATAGCTCAAGGTACCAGTGAGCAGAAACAGCAAGCACAGCTATTACTTGAGCGTACTGCGTAGTCAATAGTCTAGTCGCTTATCAGCAAGTATTTCCTAATCACGGGATGCTTGCTGATTTTTTTTGCATTTAACTCTAATACTATCTATTATTAAACCCTTCAGCCATCGTTGCTCAATCCTCCAGCGCCTCTTTTCTTCCATAATTGTTTACTGTGTTGATACTATGCCATCTTCTGTTATGCTCAAAAATCTACCCGATCCTATTCAACTGATTTATGCTGGCGGTACCTTTGGTAGCTATGGCAGACCATTGGCGCCATTATCAGCAGAAGTGTTTTTGCCTACTCTACAAAAGCTTTTGTCTGCACAAGACAGTACGAACAATTTACCGACAGTCTCATGGTTAGAAAACACCCTGATCAAAGACAGCAGCCAGCTTACCCCTAACGACTTTGCGCACTTCTATCAACTACTACTGAATGCTTATACCAAAGGTGATAGACGCTTTGTACTCATCACTGGCACGGATACGTTGAGTTACTTAGGCGCATTTTTAGCAGAAGCTTTTGCAGGTAGTGATATTTGTATTGTTCTGACCGCAAGTATGCGTCCATTATTAGACAGTGAGATATTGCATTCCTATAACATCGACGAACATAGCGATGCTTGGGGCAATCTCAACGACTCATTAAAACTAGCCGCTGCTGGTGAATCAGGCGTGAAGGTCAGTTTTGGCGGCGAATCATGGCCTGCTCAAACGGTACAGAAAATTCACAGTCATGATCTGATGGCATTCACTGGTCATTCTCGCGCCGCTTATCCAGCCAATAGCTATATAAAAAATCTACCTGACACGCGTAGGCAACATTGGCTCGATGACCAACAAGACTTGCTATCCAGTATCAAAACACGCGCTGAAAACGCGAGTGTTCATGCGCTATACTGCCTACCTAACGACGTCTCAATGATAAACAACCAGCTACAAGCTTTATTGTCGCAGCCACCATGTGGCATTATTCTATTAGGATTTGGCGCCGGTAACATCCCTTACTCAGCTGCACTAGCAGAGACACTGACCCTTGCGTATGAGCGTGGACATATGGTGATATCAGCCAGTCAATGTCCGTTTGGTGGCGTCAGCGATAGCTATGCGGCAGGCAGTTGGCAGTACGAGCATCATGTCATTGCTGGTGGGCGTTTGACCATACCTGCTATTTATGCCCGATTACTTTGGTTGCTACTTCGCTATGACAGTCCTGCAAGACGCAGACAGCGTTGGTTGAATAATGTCAATCAAACTGGCACTAGCATCAAAAAGCGATAAGTGACTTTTAATTAATTCCCATTTTATAAGTTTAGAAACCCTAATGTCTGAGACTGAAATTATTGAAACTGAACCAACCTACACTTTAGCGATTGCTATTGAGTTCTTAGGAACTCATTATCATGGCTGGCAACGGCAACGAGAGGTTTTGGGTGTACAAGAAGCTTTAGAGACAGCTATCGGCAAAGTGGCTAATGAGCCTGTAGAAGTCATCGCGGCTGGGCGTACTGATGCTAGCGTTCATGCGAGCAATATGATTGCCCATTTTACGACTCATGCGTATCGCCCAACTCATAACTGGTTACGCGGTGTAAATAGCCTGCTTCCCGATGATATTGCTCTACGCTGGATACAACCCATGCCAGCTGACTTTCATGCGCGCTTTGGTGCCATTGCTCGTCGCTACCGTTATATTACACTCAACCAAGCACAGCGCCCTGCCATACTAAATCATCAAGTGACTCATATCTATGAACCGCTTGATTTAGAAGCCATGCAGCAAGCAGCAGCTGATATCGTCGGTACACACGATTTTAGCAGTTACCGTGCTGCAGCCTGTCAATCCAATCAACCAGTGCGTACGATTAGCCATGCAAGCCTCTTTGCTCATGGTCAATTTATCGTTTTCGATATACAAGCAGATGGGTTTTTACATCATATGGTTCGCAATTTGATGGGTACATTGTATGCCATTGGTAGACATGAGCTAGAGCCAGCAGATTTTTTGAATATTTTGCATAAAAAAGATCGAACGATTGCACCACCTACTGCTTCAGGTGATGGATTGTATTTTATCAATGCTTATTATCCTGAGCGTTTTCAAAGCTTATTGCCAGATGCACCGCTAACACCTGTTTGGTTAAATCTACCTGATTAAATCAATATCATTTGGCATACATATCACTTACATGCTGTCAAGTCAAAAGCAGGTTCGTATTGCTTTAATCCGCTAACTTACGTATAATATGGGCTTATTTTTTAATTGATTGATACAAATTATGGCAAAAGACGATATTATTGAATTTGAAGGCGAAGTCATTGATACCCTTCCTAATACTTTGTTCAAAGTTCGTTTAGAAAACGGGCACGAAATCATTGCGCATATCTCTGGTAAGATGCGTAAGCATTATATTCGTATCTTGACAGGTGATAAGGTTAAAGTTGAAATGACGCCTTATGACCTATCTAAAGGCCGTATCACCTACCGTGGTAAAAACTAAATACTGACTGACCAATATGGTTATGAAAGTATTAGCATTGGTAAGATACAGCCAATAGCCGAATAGCTACGTTATCACTGATAGCTGATATGACGCTTGGGTAGTGAAACTGATAATAATAATGAAAATGCTAATCTGCTCATTATTGCCTATCAATATTTTAGTTATTTAGTATTGACTGTTTCTACTTACCACAAAAAATACCGCTAGATTTTAGCGGTATTTTTTTGTCCGTTTTTTATGACTTAGTATTATCGTATTTAACTAAATTCGACAGTCGCGCCGTTTTTTATAACTCCGAGCAAACTAAGCGCATCCCAGTTGGTCAAACGCACACAACCTGCTGATGCCTGACGACTAATACGAGCAGGATCTGGCGATCCATGAATGCCATAAGTAGGTTTGCTAAGTCCAATCCATACCGAACCAACTGGATTGTTAGGACCTGGTGGAATGATAGACTTGCTGCCGTCATTGGCCGTATAAGTATAGTTGGGCTCGTGCACCTTTACCTTGACAGTATGCGTACCTGTTGGTGATGGTGTCGCTGTACTGCCCACTGTCGTCGGATAGCTAGCAATCAAATTGTTGCTCTCATCATATGCGTAGAGTGTTTCAGTGGCCTTATCAGCGACAACGCGATGCACCGGCTTGGTATTAGGATTACCAGGGTTGTATACCGTGATGATTTCACCAGCAGTAAAACTGGCATCAGGATTAAGCGATTTTAAGTATTTCTCACTAATATGAAACTTCTCTGCCAACGCTTCAGTAAGACTTTCGTAGTACATCCCTTCAAGCTTGGATTTGGCAACAGAGTCAGCAGGTATGGTTATAGTTTTAACATTCACATCTGCTTCAGTGAGCTGATAACTGACTAGCACTGGTTGAGTCGTAAGCTTCTCATTTTTGGTCAGTGCTTGCCACGTTTCAGCATTTAGCGTATCGGTTATATCTAAACCATTTGCTTTTTGAAACGCTTGCATGGCTTTGCGAGTATTTTTGCCCCAGTAGCCATCAACAGGCCCTACTCCGTTATGATGCCAGTTCAATAGAGCCTGCAGCTTGGTTCCTATATTACGATCGATCTCTGCATCTGCCGTCCAAGTGACATTGTTTACTTTTTTTGAATTGTCAGATAGGTTCTCGGTTGTGTATTTAATAGTAGGCAGTAGCTTATTCAATGAAGTCGCAGCTTTACTATCTCCTGTTAATTTTTGACTTACGCCATTAGTCACCGGACTGACTTCTGCCGGAGCCTTGACGCTATTATTTGCGTTCACACTATCCGTTGTCTCTGCTGCAATGCTTTGTCCCATCAGTAGCAAGCTAGAGAGACTAACCACTGTTAATGCTTTACTGATTCTTGTTAATTGATACATGTAACACTCCTCATTTAAGAAATTCTATTTTCATTTTCAGTTTTCAAATACTACAGTTTTTTAGATTTTAGAACTTGCCTTTGGCATCTAGTTTTTGGATATTTTACTTTTGCTAAAAGCGAAATATTTTAGCTCCTTTATAAGCTACTAATATTGTCATATTACCTTGTGAGCATATAACAGCTTTGTGTTAAAAGGAGCTTTGTTGTACAGCGTCTCTGTTAATACAATGCTTATAGATAAGCTTTGCTAACAGATAAACAATAAAAAAACCATAAGCCACTTGGTAGCTTATGGGTATATAACACGCAAAATGAGACTGTGGAAAATGCTATATAAGAATAGCCTTTAAGCGCAAGTTAACTTATATCAGTTTGGCCAAGACCGCTTGACCCATTTCTTTACAGCCTACCTGCTTAAGTCCAGCTTCGCTGCTATCTAAAATATCTAGCGTACGTAAACCATCATCAAGCACATCACTGACTGCTTGCTCAATTGCTTGTGCCGCTTCTTCTTGCTTGAAGGTGTAACGCAGCATCATAGCAACAGATAAGATAGTCGCTAACGGGTTGGCTTTATCTTGTCCTGCGATGTCAGGCGCTGAACCATGACACGGCTCGTACATACCCTTACCTGACTCATCTAAACTCGCTGATGGCAACATACCGATAGAGCCTGTCAACATCGCAGCTTCATCAGATAGGATATCGCCAAACATATTACCTGTCACCATAACATCGAACTGTTTAGGATCTTTAATCAACTGCATGCAAGCGTTGTCAGCATACATATGTGATAACGCCACATCGCTATAGTCAGCTTGTTGCACTTCGATCATCGTCTGTTTCCACAGCTCGGTGACTTCCAATACATTGGCCTTATCAACTGAACATACCTTAGCTGCTGTGCCTGCTGCTTGCGCACGCGTTTTTGCTAACTCAAAGGCAACTTTACCAATGCGCTGAATCTCACTTGTGCTATACACCATCGTGTTATAGCCTTGTTGCTCGCCGTTTTCTAGTGTGCGAATACCACGAGGCTCACCGAAATAGATACCGCCTGTCAGTTCACGAACGATCAATAGATCTAGACCTGAGATAATTTCAGGTTTGATACTTGAGGCATTAGCCAACTGTGGATATAGCTTGGCTACACGTAGGTTGGCAAATAAACCAAGCTCACCGCGGATTTTCAATAGACCGCGCTCAGGGCGTTTACTACGCTCGATTGCATCCCATTTAGGACCACCGACCGCACCTAGCAATACGGCATCTGCGGCGCGAGCACGGGCCAATGTCTCATCTGGTAAAGGCTCACCAGTTGCATCAATAGCCACACCGCCAATCAATCCAGACTCAAGCGTTAAATCAAGTGAAAACTTATCATTGATAGCTTTGAGCACGTCAATGGCTTGGGTCATAATTTCAGGGCCAATACCATCACCCGCTAATGTTAAAATCGTTGCCATACTGATCCTTTTGGAAATATTTTTATTGGTTGATTATATTTTTGAGCTTTTCAGTCTCATATTTTATGCTGCCATTTTTTTGGCTTTGGGTGCTGATGTTACTGCTTTGACCATACCCGTCTCTACAAACTCGCCTTGATGCTCAGCGTCTAGTTGCTTGCAGAATCGGCGCTGTACTTGAGTACCTTGCAATAGCTCAATACATAAAGGCTCAGGTGATGCTGTGTCTAATAGACTGCCTGATTTTTCGGTGTTCTTTTTTTGATAAGCGCGCAACTGATAAGTACCTGCTTCAGTGAAATCATGAATCATCGCGAAACGCTCAATATAGCCCATATTGTTTTCTGGATAAAAATTAACATGAACCTCGTGTTTGGCAGGCATGACCCGTGCATAATAGTTGGTCAATCCTGGCATACTCGAAGGCGCTAACGGCACAACTTTTATGGCATTTTTATTGACGAGTGGCGTCATATCCATATTCATTGATGTTTTTGCCATACCTTCTTGACGTGGTAAGGCTGTCATAATCTGAGGATTGATTGGCTCGTGACTATTAGGCGCGATAATGAGTGTTTTATCTATCTGCACAATTTCGCAATGATATGTACCCACACATGCAATATTTACTTCACCAGCAATAGGTTTAATTTTACCCACCCATGCTTCAGCACTCTCTGCTTCATCTATTTTTTGATAGCCCGTCAATAGCTGACAGCCTGACAATAATAAGCTTGCAGCAACGATTGTACTTGTCCATAGAGCATAACGTTTTGTATTCATAATGGCGGCTACTATTCAAGAGAGATAATAAAATGTAGTGAAAAACTATTCTTCATTTTAGACAGTTCACCGCCATAACTCAACGCTGCGTTGCGACTACTCGCAGTTTTATAAGCAGTAGACTATAGAATGACCCTCTACGCTCTTACGTCGTTAAATATCCACGGTGTTTTTTGCATCATTTGTTGCTCATAATTTTTGATAGCATCACTTTGTTGTAAGGTTAAACCAATGTCATCCAATCCGTTTAACAAGCAATGTTTGCGAAAGGCATCCACTTCAAAGGCATACTCTTCACCAGTTGGTGTGATAACGACTTGACGCTCAAGATCTGCAGTCAATTCATAGCCTTCGTTATCAAAAGTCGCCTTCATTAACGTATCGACAATCGCTTCATCCAACACAATCGGTAACATACCGTTTTTAAAGCAATTATTGTAGAAAATATCTGCAAAACTAGGCGCAATTACCGTACGGAAACCATACTCTGAAAGTGCCCAAGGTGCATGCTCACGACTAGAGCCACAACCAAAGTTTCTACGTGCTAGCAAGATAGTAGCACCTTGATAACGCGGTTTATTCAATACAAAGTCTGGATTGATGACTCGTGTGCTGTTGTCTTGACCAGGATAGCCTTCGTCAAGATAGCGCCAATCGTCAAATAGATTCACGCCAAAACCTGTACGTTTAATAGACTTCAAAAACTGTTTTGCGATAATTTGGTCGGTATCGACGTTTGCGCGATCTAACGGGCAAACGATACCTGTTTGGGTGTTATAAGCTTGCATAAAATTTCCTATCAATTATATTTTTGCTGGCTGATGATCTTGATAAGCATGTTAAATAGTAAATAAGTTTTTACCATCTTTGACAGCATGCTCATATATTTATCGTTCATACAAGCATGGTGTCAGCTACTTATTATCAGTCTTAAAATGTACGAACATCCACGAAATGACCTGCCAACGCGGCGGCGGCTGCCATTGCTGGGCTTACCAAATGCGTACGACCACCATTACCCTGACGACCTTCAAAATTACGATTAGACGTTGAGGCACAGTGCTCTTGCGGCTCAAGCTTGTCTGCATTCATCGCAAGACACATCGAGCAGCCCGGCTCACGCCATTCAAAACCAGCTTCAGTAAATAACGTATCCAAGCCTTCAGCCTCTGCTTGCAGTTTCACTTGTCCAGAGCCTGCAACAACGATCGCTTCTTTTACGTTATCAGCAACTTTGCGACCTTTGATTACCGCTGCCGCATCACGTAAATCTTCGATACGTGAATTGGTACATGAACCGATAAATATACGATCAAGTTGGATATCCGTAATTTTCTGACCAGCTTCTAGCCCCATATAAGTATAAGCGCGTAACCAGCCTTCTTCTTGAGCTTCATCAATGGCTTGATCTGGTGTCGGTACAGATTGCGTGATATCTACCACCATCTCAGGCGATGTACCCCAAGATACTTGTGGTGCGATCTGACTACCGTCGATTTCTACCACAGTATCAAATACCGCGTCATCGTCTGAATATAGTGTACGCCAGTAGGCTTCTGCTTGTTCCCATTGTGCTTCGCTTGGCGCATATGGACGACCTTTGACATAGTCAATCGTCGTGTCATCGACCGCAACCATACCGACACGTGCACCTGCCTCAATCGCCATGTTACAGACGGTCATACGACCTTCCATACTCATGTCTTCGAACACTTGACCTGCAAATTCAATCGCGTGTCCTGTTCCACCTGCTGTACCAATCTTCGCAATGATAGCTAACACCACATCTTTTGAAGTGACGCCAGTGCCAAGTTGACCAGTGACGCGGATTTGCATATTTTTTGATTTCTTTTGAATCAAGCACTGTGTGGCCAATACATGCTCAACTTCAGAGGTTCCGATACCATGAGCCAAGCAACCAAGTGCTCCGTGAGTCGCTGTATGCGAGTCACCGCAAACAACCGTCATACCCGGCAAGACCAAACCTTGCTCTGGACCGACCACATGCAAAATACCTTGACGGGCATCATTGATAGTAAATTCAGCAATATCAAACTTGGTGCAGTTATCATCCAAAGTGACAACCTGCAAGCGTGATACCTTGTCTTTAATCCCAGGCACCCCTTCTAGGCGCTCTTTGGTGACAGTCGGCACATTGTGATCTGGACTGGCAATGTTAGCCGATAAACGCCATGGCGCTCTATTTGCCAATTCCAACCCTTCAAATGCTTGTGGACTCGTCACTTCATGCAACAGGTGGCGGTCGATATAAATCAGGCTCGAACCATCGTCGCGCTTAGTGACTTCGTGAGCGTTCCAAAGTTTGTCATATAACGTTTGACCAGCCATGTTGCTATCCTTTATAGGTTACTAATTACTTAATTTTTTACTTACTTGCAAATTGCCAAGCTAAGATTCTATGTAAATGCTATGTCTATCTATAATGTTTAATAATTACGGTCGTATCTAAAATTTAAATACTATTTCTTTATGAGACGCAACATATGACTAAAATTAACGCTTAAAATACGTTTTAAATGGCAAATAGCCAATTTTTTAGAATAAATATGTCACAATATGCCTCGATGTCTTGTGATTATAGCAGGCAAATCCTATAATAATAATTGATGATTTTTAACCAGACGCAAACTTTTATTTCTAATACGTTGTGATTGGGTCAGCCAACTTTTATTTATAGCTCGTAAAGTAGCTAAGGACATTCGTTTGAACACCACAAACTTGACGACATTCGTTACCGTTATGCACACTGGCAGTATCTCAGGCGCCGCAGAAAAGCTGTTTATCACGCAGCCTGCTGTCAGCAAACGTATCAAAAACTTAGAAGACGAGTTTAACATTACCTTGTTTGATACGGTAGGACGTGGAATTGTGCCTACTCAAGCGGCTAGTGAAATGCTACCTCATGCCAAGCGTTGGCTAGAAGACTATGAAAATTTTAAAATCAACTTGCAGCATTCTCAGCATATCGTTTCTGGCAAATTAGTCATTGGTACTAGCCATCATATTGGCCTACATCATTTAGCACCTGTCCTTAAACACTTTATTCAAGCTTATCCAGCTGTTCAGTTAGAAGTACACTTCGTAGATTCTGAAAAAGCTCATAAAGCAGTACTAGATGGTGATTTGTCTTTAGCCTTTGTTACGCTTCCACCTGTCTACGATAAGCGGCTAACCTATCACACGCTCTGGTCAGACCCTCTTTATTTTATGACGGGTACGCTATCACCTTTGGCTACTAAATCTAATGTGACGTTGGAGCAGTTAGCGCGCTATCCTGCCATTTTGCCTTCTGCCAATACCTTTACCAGTCAAATTACCTTGGCTGAGTTTGCCAAGCACAATCTGAAGCCTTATGCCACGATGAGCACCAACCCTCTTGAGTCTATCCGTATGCTGGTATCTGTTGGTCTTGGTTGGTCAGTACTACCACAAACGATGGTCAGTCAAGACTTGGAACGTATCGATATGGCTGACAATATTGAATTACAACGCTATTTAGGTGTGGTCATCAATCCAAAATTAACTCAATCTAGCAGCGTGACCGCCCTACTAGACTTACTTGCGCCTATTGAATAAAAAGAGCTCGCTATAACAGTCTAACCATTAAGCTATTCGCATTTGTGACTCTCATGCGTTATAATACGCTTGACGTTGTTTTTATAACAAAAATTTACCACAAGGACACTGATAGTCATATATTGAATACTTCTAGTAAGATATGATGGTTAACAGTAGGTTTAATGGTTTAGATTGATGATGTAGGTTGCTAATACTCATATATAAATAGCAGATGCGAGCAATAACAATAGATAAGTGGAATGCGATGTTCCCGTTGTTCTCTATCTCTATATGAGTGCTAGCCATAGAACAACATCAATCATATAAAACTACAGAAGATACTGAAAAAAGCCATTATGTCTCAATTAATGGCTTTTTTTGTCTTTAAATATTGTTTTGGACATCGCCTTGTAGGACAGAACTTTTATAGTTAAAAAATAATTACAGCCAACCATGTTGGTTAAGGACAATTTATATGAACGGAGTTTCTAGTGGCGTGCTGATATCACTCGGCGCCTATTTCTTAGTGATGATTGGGATTGGTGTTTACGCTTATTTTAAGCAAGCCAATGATACTGAAGGCTATATGTTAGGGGGTCGTAACTTAGGCCCAGCAGTAACCGCACTTTCTGCAGGTGCATCAGATATGTCAGGTTGGTTACTACTTGGCTTACCTGGTTATATGTTTGCCGATGGTGTGGTCAGTATTTGGATCGCGCTTGGTTTGACATTAGGTGCATTATTAAACTATCTCATCGTAGCACCTCGCCTTCGTGTTTATACCGAAGTGGCTGACAACGCTATCACCCTACCAGATTATTTCGCCAACCGCTTTGAAGACAAGTCGCACATGCTACGCGTCATCTCAGCAGTGGTCATCATTCTATTCTTTACCGTCTATACCGCTGCAAGTCTTGTAGGTGGTGGTAAACTCTTCGAAAGCTCACTTAACCTATCGTATAGTACTGGCCTATGGGTTACTGCTGGTGTGGTTGTGGCTTATACGCTATTCGGTGGTTTCTTAGCAGTATCTATGACCGATTTCGTACAGGGCGTCATCATGCTGTTTGCCATGGTAATCGTACCTGTCGTTGCCTTTACGGATCTTGGTGGTATTTCAGCTACGACAGAAGCGGTTAGAAACATCGATCCAACCCTTTTAGACGTTACTAGCGGTATGAGTGTCATCGGTATTATCTCACTCATGGCATGGGGCTTAGGTTACTTTGGCCAACCGCATATTATCGTACGTTTTATGGCGATTCGTTCAGTGAGAGATGTACCGACTGCACGTAATATCGGTATGAGCTGGATGGTTGTGAGTCTTATTGGTTCACTAATGACTGGTTTTGCTGGTCGTGCCTACGTACAAAAAACTGCGATGACGCTGGATGATCCTGAGACTATCTTCTTAGTATTCACTCAGTTCTTGTTCCATCCATTGGTTTCAGGCTTCCTATTGGCAGCTATTTTAGCAGCAATTATGAGTACTATCTCATCACAGCTATTGGTTGTATCAAGCTCTTTAACCAAAGATGTATACAAACTATTCTTTGATAAAGATGCTCCAGAAGCTCGCCAGGTATTGGTTGGTCGTATCTCAGTTATCATTGTCGCTATTGTTGCCATTATGCTAGCGTCTAACCCAGATAGCTCAGTATTGAACCTAGTTTCTAATGCATGGGCAGGATTCGGTGCAGCGTTTGGTCCATTGGTTATCTTCAGCCTTACATGGCGTGGTATGAACCGTAATGGTGCTGTTGCCGGTATGGTTGTTGGTGCATTGACTGTTATCCTATGGATTTATGGTCCTTTCCAAGTAGATGGTATGGCACTAAATAGTTGGTTATATGCTATCGTTCCAGGCTTTATCTTAAGTACTATCGCTATCTTTGCCGTTAGTATCATGACTGGTGGCCCAAGACCTTCAGTTTCTGCAAAGTACAAAGAGATGGAGCTAAACTTAAACAAATAAGTTTACGTAATGTCTTAAGATTATTGCTATAAAAAACCTCGTCACTAGTGGCGAGGTTTTTTTATGAGTAACGATTTAGTATATGCAATCTACTACAGTATCAAACCAAGAGAACTTATGGCAAGTAAGACTAGAGTATGGACAGCGATAGTAGTATCTAATAGCTCTGTGATGGATATACTAAGCCAGCTTATCCTAGCCTATCTGGCAATCCAACTACTGCTCACTTCTACGAAGTAAGCCTTTATCAACAATACTTCTTTTCTTAATATCACATTTGATTATCTATTTAGATCTTTTCCTTGTGTACCTCAAGTATGCTACGTTATTAACAACTCATTCGGTAAGGTACGAGTGCGTATAGGTTCTTAAATGCAAGGGTATTTGCTGTATATGGACACTAAGCTAAACTAGGCAAATAAAATGTAGTCGTGCTATATGAATTAATACTATAAAGATTATATTTGCTGTTCTATCTATATTTGAGAACTTACAGTCAAATATAGATAGAAAACCCACAAAAAAGCGACCTATGATAGGTCGCTTTTTTATTATTCATCAGTTATATAAAGAGGCTATTCACCCTGATAAGAAAGCTTTACACCAGCAATAAAGCCATCATTATCTTGGAAATCACCAACGATCTTTCCACTAGGTAGACGACCTTTTGCATCACCGAACCACAAGTATTTACCACCAGCAGATACTGCCCACTTTTCAGTCACATTATACTTAGCACCTAGACCGACGCTATAGTAGCCTTCGACTGGGCCTAGGGATGTCGTTGGATCACCGGCACCACTATCCCAACCAACCGTACCACTTATAGCAAGTGCAGGCGCGACACGCTTGGCAAGACCGAGTTCCACTTGCCATTGGTCATCTTCGTATTCAACCAAGTCCAAACCATCAGGGCCGTAATTACGTTTACTAACGTCATTATATAATGGTGGTGTGATGGCAAAATCGCTCCATGGTACCCAACGGACTTTTGCCGTTGCTAAAGTAGTCGGATTGATACCTGTTTGGAAATCAAAGTTGACTGATTTAGGGGTTGTAATCTCATAATTACTGTTCCGGTTAGCAGCCGCAGCCCCTATAGCCGCTGCCTGTGCTGGAGTCGCTCCTTGCTGCAAAGCAGCTCCTTGAGCCAAAATACCTGCTATAGGATAATTCTCAGAGATATCTATATCATGGTCAATCTCAGAACGATAAGTCAACGCTGCTTTTAGAGCAATTTCAGGCTTGCTATAGGCAATACCTGCTATATAACCGTAATCCATATCAGGATTGCTGTTTGAGGTATAACCACTAGCAGGCCCATAAGCTAAGCCACGCAGCTTGGTTTCAGATTGGATACGCTGAGCAACTGGACCACCATAAATTTGGAAGTTTTTATTCGCGCCGAACTTCATACCAAGGATACCCGTTAGGCTTTGGCTACGAACTTCTACATTGGTATTTTCACCTGCAGTACTTGCTTCGGCTAGTGCTATGGCACCTGCAGTCTGTGGGTCTACACCATCACCTACCAATTCGCCTCCTGAAGCTTGAGGATTATTGCTTGCCACAAAATTGCTTTGAGTATATTCAGCAGCAGCACCAAAAGGCTCATCATATAGCACACCCACACTGAACGTGTCGTTGATATCAGTCTTCACGCCATAGCGGAAGAAGTCATAAGATTCAGCAATATCACCCGTTTTGTCGCCGCGCTCATAGTCATTTTGGCCAGGGTTGACATTCGAACTATCGTAGCCGCTTACATCAGCGTCAATATAAGTATAGACCGCTTCAGCGTAAGTGCCATCTTGAAAAAAAGCAGTGACATCTTGACCTGAACGATCAAGACCAGCAGCGTTGGTTACGCTAGCAACAGAGAGAGTAGCAATAGCTACTGCAAGGGTTTTCAAATGAAAGGTAGTGCGCATTGTGTATCTCCAACGGTCCTTGTTGTATTAATACTTTAATAACCATTATGTAGCATTGCTATGCTTAATACTGGTATTACTAAAGTTTCGTCCTAAGTTGAATACTAATGTCTTTTTGACACTAAAACAACATTTAAAGTGCTTTATTTCTCAAATATGACTGAACAGTACATATAAGATATAAATAAAATGCTGTGGTTTACTTTTTGTCTTTAATGTGATTTTTAAAAATACATAATAAAAAAGCGACCCTTAAAGGATCGCTTTTAATATTAATAACAAACAGCATCACATAATTTATTTGTGATTTACTGAGCTTGGTAAGAGACTTTTACACCCAATACAAAACCATCGTTACTTTCGAAATCACTAACAATCGTCTTAGTTGGGATTTGACCTTTGGCATCACCGAACCATAAGTATTTACCGCCAGCAGATATTGCCCAGTTCTCGGTAACATTATATTTTGCGCCAAGGCCAGCACTATAATAGCCTTCGATAGGACCCAATGAAGTTACAGGGTTACCAGCACCACTATCCCAACCGACAGTACCACTTACTGCCAATGCTGGCGCTAAGCGTTTAGCCAGACCTAACTCTACTTGCCATTGGTCATCGTCATAGCTGACTAAAGATAAACCTTTATCATCATTAGTTGCTTGCTTGCTTACTTCATTATAAAGTGGTGGAACGATTGCAAAATCACTCCATGGTACCCAGCGTACTTTTGCAGTCGCTAAGGTTGTAGGGTTAATACCAGTTTGGAAATCGAAGTTAACTGATTTGGGGGTAGTGATATCCAGCGTATTACCTTGATTCGCCTCGCCACCTAAAGCTGCTACTACTGGATATATCTCATCGATATTCGAGCTGTGGTCAATTTCAGAACGATAGGTCAAAGCCGCCTTTAGAGCAATTTCAGGTTTACTATAAGATATACCAGCGATATAGCCATAGTCGGTATCAGGACTAATATGAGCGGTATAGCCTGTAGCAGCACTATAGGCACTACCACGAAGACTTACATCAGCTTTGATACGCTGAACAACAGGACCACCGTACACTTGGAATTCTTTGTTTTGACCAAACTTAGCACCTAGGATACCTGTGATGCTTTCGCTACGGACTTCAACATTTGTGCCTTCATCATTCGCAAGGCGACCATCCGCAAAGCCTTCTAATTGCTCAAGTTGATTTAACTGTGCTTGACCTTCTGCTAGCTGCGTTTCGCCAGCGGCGATACCTGCTAAACCAGCATTAATCTGTGGACGCAGTGCAGGCTCAAGTGCTGGGTTTTGATTAACAGCTGCTTGGGCTTGTCTTACTTGCTCTCTAACTGCATTTAAACGAGTTTCAGCAGCAGTTAACTGGTTTTGAGTACCTTCAACTAAACCTTTCAACTCTTCTACATTATTAACGCCTAATCCACCTAGACGCGATGCAATAATATTATTAACAGCATCAGTTGGTGCGCCTACAAAGTTATTATTTCCAGTGTAATCGGCTGCTGCACCGAAAGGCTCGTCATATAAGATACCAACACTGAATGTATCGTTGATATCTGTTTTTACACCGTAACGGAAAAAGTCATAAGACTCTGCGATGTCATCGATTTTATTACCTGATGTATCTTTACCAGTAACGTCAGCATCGATATAAGTGTAGACAGCTTCTGCATAAGTGCCGTCTTGTAGGAATGCGGTGATATCTTGGCCTGAGCGATCAAGACCAGCAGCACTAGCGACGCTAGCAACAGAAAGAGTAGCAACAGCTACTGCAAGAGTTTTTAAATGAAAGGTGTGGCGCATTTTATATCTCCAAACATCCGCATTGTTTTACTGTTTTACCCAGTATTAATAGGTAATCAGTATCCGAGGTGGAAGATAGTAAAGATTTTTTAACACTAAAACAACTACAAAAACACATTATTCCCATGTTATGACCACATAGTCATTAAACAGTATCTATATATAAAAATACGTATATATCTTTTGTCATTGAAAGCTTTTCTTTCTAATTCTAACTTACTAATAGTGTGGTGGTCTGTCTGCCATTACATCAAATGGTGCAATACCACTTTCTGTATCCTGACCTTCAATTTGCTTATAAATCAGCTGTAATTGACGTTGCAGCGTATGAATATCTCTGTCTTGTCGCGTGATTACCTTATCCAGTCGTTCGACGGTTACTTCAAGGTGCGCTAGGCTCATTTGCAAATCGATTACTTGTGCTTGCAAATCATTTTGAATATCAGAAGTATTATCTGTAGTTTTAGGTTGGTTCATATTTTTCTCTAAATTATAGTAAGTATTAAATTGAAAGAATGAATTGTTGAGAGGTACTGTAGATTAGTGATAAATCTACAAACATAGTCATGGAATAGCAGCCGTTAGTAAAAGCAATAAATAGTACTGATAAAACTATTTACTCGCACTACAGTGACGCGGTGGCATGTTATACTGCAGGCAATTTTGCAACAACCCCTACCTCACTATTATATAAGCTTAAGATACTCTATGGCACTGATTCATTTAAAAGACATTCACTTAGCCTTTGGCGTCGCGCCTGTTCTTGATGGTATTGATTTTTCTATCAATACAGGCGAGCGTGTGTGCTTGATTGGCCGTAACGGCGAAGGTAAATCTACTTTGTTTAAACTGATCAATGGCTCATTGCAGCCTGACAGTGGCGAGATTATTACCAACAGTAGTATGCGTGTAGCGATGCTAGAGCAAGACGTTCCCGAGACCAGTGGTCGCATATTAGACATCGTTATGGGCGGTAGTCGTCGCACGGCTGATTTGCTCATTAACTATAATAAGCAAGTCGATATGTGTGCGAATGGCGATATGGATGCCTGTGAGCACATGGCGACCCTACAACATGATATCGATGCGGTACATGGCTGGGACTTAGAACGCGATGCCATGCGTCTGATTACGACCATGGGCCTTAATCCAGAAGACGACTTATCATCCCTATCTGGTGGTCGTAAACGCCGCGTGTTACTCGCTCGTGCGCTAGTCACTAAGCCTGATGTGCTACTCCTAGATGAGCCAACCAACCATTTGGATGTTGAAAGTATCGAATGGTTAGAGCGCTTTTTGCTGGATTGGCAAGGCCTGACGTTGTTGTTCGTGACTCATGATAGAGCATTCGTCAATAAACTATCGACTCGCATTATTGAGCTTGACCGTGGCCAATTGACCAGCTATGACGTGACACAAGGCGAAGGTGGCTACGCGCGCTATCAAGAGCTGAAAGAGCTACAGTTACAAGCTGAAGAAAAGAACAATGCCAACTTTGATAAAAAACTGGCACAAGAAGAAGTTTGGATTCGCCAAGGTATCAAAGCACGTCGCACCCGTAATGAGGGCCGTGTACGTGAACTAAAAGCCTTACGTGAAGAGCGCAGCGATCGCCGTGAGCAAGTGGGCAATGTAAACATCACCATGGGCCAAGGCGAGAAAAGCGGTAAGCTTGTCTGTAAAGTTAAAAACTTACATCTTGAGTATGATGGCAATGTCTTGGTAGATGATTTTACGACCACTATTATGCGTGGCGATAAGATTGGTATTGTCGGCCCTAACGGTGCTGGTAAAACTACGCTTATTAAAGCCCTACTCGATATGTCTGATGATGAAGTTACCAAGTCTGGTAGTGTCGAATTAGGTACTAACCTGAAAATCGCATTCTTCGATCAGTTGCGTGATCAATTGGATCTTGAGGCGAGCGTTGCGCAAAACGTTTCGGAAGGCTCTGACTTTGTCGAAGTTGGTGGCCGTAAGACGCACATCATGAGCTACTTGCAAGACTTTTTATTTGCCCCAGAGCGTGCACGTACACCTGTCAAAGCACTGTCTGGTGGTGAGCGTAACCGAGTACTACTGGCCAAGCAGTTATTGAAACCTGCCAATATTTTGGTACTCGATGAGCCTACCAACGATTTGGACATGGCAACACTTGAGTTGTTAGAAGAATCAGTCGCCAGCTTTGGTGGTACGATTTTGCTGATCAGTCATGATCGTTCATTCATGGACAATGTCGTTACCTCTACGTGGGTGTTTGGCGAAGATGAAGACGGCAAAGGAGTGGTCAATGAGTATGTAGGTGGTTATCAAGAGTACCTCGTACAAAAGAACCGTGAAGAAGCATCCCGTGCTGCCAAAGCACCTGCCAACAATGCGGCTAGTAATAAAGCGACAAATAAGTCTGGCGCGGCAGCGAAACCAAATAAGGCAGCCAAAAAGCTAAATTATAATGATCAACGCGAACTGGATAACTTGCCAAAAGAAATCGCTGCACTCGAAGCCGAACAGGCTCAACTGCAAGAAAAGCTGGCCGATGGCTCTTGGTTCAATATTGACTTTGATGCGGCGACAGCTGCTAGTGAGCGTCTCTTAACCATCGAAGATGAGATGATGCACAAGCTTGAACGTTGGAGTGAGCTTGAAGGCTAGTATTGGCAACTCTCTAGCTGAGTTTATTGGAATATCGCACATGTACTATGTATTGCGTATTTCGATAAACAAGTTTCTGATAGTCTGACAAAACATTATTAATTATTATAAAGACATCACCACTTTATTATATAGAGTGGTGATATTTGTTTTACAGCAACTTACAAAGTAGTTAGATGGTGAAAGTTAGTGAACATTACCTTAATTTCAAGTATCATTCGCTATTGCTGAAAATCCTTATTATTTATAAGGTCATCACATCATAATCCTTGTTAAAGCAAAGTTAGCGTTAAACGTTGATAATCCAACTGTTTTGGTTTGATTATCATATTCAACCTTCTAATATGTCCTATTGAGGTTGCTTTATTTTTAACGCAATAATTTATTTTATCACCGAAATAGCTTAGAATAGCAACAATTAGCAAAATTAGGCACAGCTAAAGTGGCTTGATATTGTATATTTTCTAAGCCACAAACCCAGTGTGGGATAATCCCATTTCATTCACCTGGAGGAAGTATTAATGAGCCAAGCCGAAGGCGTTAATGTACAACGCCGTAGAGTTCTTATTGCCTCAACTGCCGCGATTGGTGCAGCTGGGGTAGCTGCCGTGGCGACACCTTTTGTCCGTTCTTGGTACCCAAGCGCTAAAGCTGAGGCTGCAGGGGCTGCAGTGACCCAAGATATTGGTTCTATCGAAGATGGACAAATGATCGTCGTCAAATACCGTGGTAAACCTATTTATGTGGTTAAGCGCACCGAAGACATGGTTGCAGGACTAGAGTCAGTCAAACCTCTATTATCTGATCCTGAGTCTGATGCGTCTCTACAACCTGAATATTGCAAAAATCCTACTCGCTCTTTAGATCCAACCGTATTGGTTGTCGAAGGCGTTTGCACACATTTGGGCTGTGCACCAAACTACCGTCCTGATGTGGGCGCGGTAGATTTAGGTGGTAATGATTGGTACGGCGGATTTTTCTGTCCGTGTCACGGGTCAAAATATGACTTAGCAGGTCGCGTATATAGCGGCGTCCCTGCACCACTTAATTTACCCGTTCCAGAATATGGTATGGATGGTACCATCTTGACGGTTGGGGAGGCTTAATATGAGTATGGGTAAAAAGTTAATGCATTGGGTGGACGCGCGTTTTCCAGCGACCGAAACCTATGAATACCATATGTCAAAGTACTACGCACCAAAGAACTTTAACTTTTGGTACTTCTTTGGCGTGCTATCAATGATTGTACTGGTCAACCAATTGGTGACTGGTATATGGCTTACGATGATGTACAACCCAAGTGCCGAAGGGGCATTTGCGTCTGTTGAATACATCATGCGTGACGTAAAAGGTGGTTGGCTCATTCGCTATATGCACTCAACCGGCGCATCTGCGTTTTTCGTCGTTGTATACCTGCATATGTTTAGAGCCTTGCTATATGGTTCATACCAAAAACCTCGTGAGCTTATCTGGCTCATCGGTATGGGTATCTACCTAGCACTTATGGCAGAAGGTTTCTTCGGTTACCTACTACCTTGGGGCAACATGTCATTCTGGGGTGCTCAGGTTATCTTGAACTTACCTGCAGCTCTACCTGTTATTGGTGATGGCCTTGCTGAATGGGTACGTGGTGACTATATCATCTCTGGTATTACTCTAAACCGTTTCTTTGCGCTACACGTTGTTGCTATTCCATTAGTACTGGTAGGCTTAGTATTCATGCATATTGTAGCATTGCATCATGTGGGCTCGAACAACCCTGATGGCATCGATATTAAGAAGCTAAAAGATAAAAATGGTGTGCCATTAGACGGTATCGAATTCCATCCGTACTACACTGTGCATGACATGGTTGGTATCGTAGTGTTCTTTATCTGTTTCTTTGCAGTGGTATTCTTCTTCCCAGAAGGCGGCGGTTTCTTCCTTGAACCACCAAACTTTGAGACAGCGAACTCACTGAAAACACCAGCACATATTGCACCAGTATGGTACTACACGCCGTTCTACGCTATTTTACGTGCGGTTCCTGACAAGCTTGGTGGCGTGATTGCGATGGGTGGTGCGATTGCCGTACTGTTCTTGATCCCATGGCTTGATAGGTCTCCTGTGCGCTCTATACGTTACAAAGGTATATTATCTAAGATTGCGCTGACCGTCTTTGCTATTAGCTTTGTTGTATTGGGCTACTTGGGTGCGACGCCTGCTACACCAACGGCAACCATCATGGCTCGTGTATTCACGATTCTATATTTCTTGTTCTTCTTACTGATGCCTTTCTACACTGCGATTGAGAAGTGTAAACAGCCACCAGAACGCGTTACCGGAGGTCACTAATGAACACGCTAATTAAATCCCTAGCTGGTCTAGGCTTAGGCGCGGCATTAACCTTGACTGCTGGTACGGCAATGGCTTCAGGCAGTGGCTGCGGTACATTCACCAATGCAGATGGCGTTGATGAACACCTGGCTTGTAGTACAGCTCCTATTGATTTTACCAATAAGGGCTCACTACAAAACGGCGCGAAGATCTTTATGAACTACTGTGCTGGGTGTCACTCAGCCAAGTACGTTCGTCATTCGCGCATTGCCAAAGATTTAGAGATACCGCCTGAGTTGGTTGAAAAGTATTTGATGGTTACTACCGATCAAATCGGTGACCACATTACTGCTGAGATAGATCCTGAGATTCAAGCGTCTTGGTTTGGCGCAGCGCCTCCTGATCTATCACTTGAGACACGTCTGCGTGGCGACGACTGGGTATATACTTACCTACTGTCGTTCTATGAAGATCCAAGCCGTCCTTGGGGCGCGAATAACTTAGTACTGGCCAATGCAGCGATGCCTCACGTATTGCATAACATGCAAGAAGAGTTGAGCCAAGAAGAGTTTGAATCTGAAGTTGGTGACTTGGTTAACTTTATGGCGTGGATGGGTGAACCTGCTCGTCACGACCGTCAAGTCATTGGTTTCTTCGTAATTCTATTCTTATTAGTACTGCTCATCCCAGTTTACTTATTGAATAAAGAATTCTGGAAAGATGTCAAATAAGTCATAGTCAGCAGTTAGTTTTTAGAAATAAAAAAGGCACTACTTCGGTAGTGCCTTTTTGTGCCTTGATATAGAGTGTAAATACTAGATAATCCGGAAAATAAGTCGCTCAGCGCTAATGTTTACGTACTCTACCTTGATAAACGTTGCGAGTTTGTTTACGATGACAACCTTCACTATTAACATTAGGCTTTCATGATTGATGCGAATGACATTCCAAGTAGTCAGCTAATTTTGTATGCTGATGACGGCTACGACAGTCATGTGGTACGCCTATTACTTGAAGAAAAAAAGCTCGCTTACTATTTGTCTCGCTTACATTCTGAGCGCCCTGAAGATTTGACTGAGCTAAACCCTTATCACACCTTGCCTGTATTACAGCAGCGTGAGATTGCGCTTTATGAGGTTAACGTCATTTTTGAGTATCTTGAAGAGCGTTATCACACAAATAAATTGCTCCCTGAGACACCGCAAGAACGTGCACAGTTTCGCCAATTGGCTTGGCGCATTCAGCGTGATTGGTTAGTACTTGGCAAGCGCTTGCTGACACATCCAGATAGCTTTAATAAAGCACAAGCTGCCGTTGCCAAAAAACAGCTCAGTGATTCATTAATTACTCTGTCACCGCTGTTTGCTCATAAGCCTTATTTTATGGCTGATGAGTTTGGCTGGTGTGACGTGTTATTAGCACCACTATTATGGCGATTAGACGAGATGGGTATTGAGCTGCCACGTGCCATTAGCCGTCCATTGTTTGAATACCAGACGAGAGTGTTTGAGCGCAGTAGCTTCCAAAAAAGTGTGCGTTGATTAGACAAGTATCAAAAGCTGTCCTAAAATAAAGTATAAATAAGATAGACATTAATTAGCATCTGTCATTTGATAAATTGCTGAACGAAATATTTTTCATTATTAAAAATTATTAGTATAGGAAATCATTAGATGAGCGAAACCACCTCTATTACACCTACCCGTCCTTATATGGTACGCGCACTATATCAATGGATAGAAGACAACGCTCTGACGCCATACTTGATGGTCGATGCTAATGCCGATAACGTACAGATACCGACAGAGCATGTGCAAGACGGTCGTATTGTACTTAATATTGCTAGTCGTGCTACTGGTAATATGAGCATGGAAAATGAGTACATACATTTCAGCGCGCGCTTCGGCGGCGTCTCACAAGAAATTTGGGTACCCTTGCAAGCGGTACTTGGCATCTATGCTAAAGAAAACTCGCAAGGGATGTTCTTTGATCCTAACGAGTACGATAACTATGAGCCTGAAGAAGAGGCTAGCGCGGTAGCAAATAAACCAAAAGCTGCGACTAGACCTAAACGCGATAACAAAGCGGGCTTAAAAGTGCTGAAGTAATCAGCCATTCAAACTGATTATTTTTCACATAATAAAAAGCCAGTCATATTTGATATAACTGGCTTTTTTATTGGCTGCTCAAAGGCTTGAGACTTTATCTTTAACTAGGTTCTCGGCAAGGTCACGCCGCGCTGACCTTGGTATTTACCGCCGCGATCCTTGTAGCTGGTCTCGCAGACATCGTCGCTATCGCTTTGGAAAAACAGCATTTGTGCCACGCCTTCACCTGCATAAATACGAGCTGGTAGATTGGTAGTGTTACTAAATTCAAGTGTCACATGACCTTCCCACTCAGGCTCTAGCGGCGTGACATTGACGATAATACCGCAACGTGCGTAAGTCGACTTGCCTAGGCAAATAGTCAGTACGTCGCGTGGAATACGGAAATACTCCATGGTACGTGCTAAGGCAAACGAGTTTGGCGGAATGATACACTCATCACCGACGATATCGATAAAGCTTTTATCATCGAAGTTTTTAGGATCAACAACGACTGAATGGACGTTGGTAAAGACTTTGAATTCAGGCGCACAGCGTACATCGTAACCGTAGCTTGAGGTACCGTAGCTCACCAAACGCTCGCCTGCATCATTGAAGCGCACTTGACCTGGCTCGTATGGCTCGATCATGCCGTGCTCTTCGGCCATTTTACGAATCCAGCGGTCAGACTTAATAGACATTGTTATTCCTTAGCAAATTTTTAATAGCGATGATTATACGGAATTGATGGCTAGATTTATAGAGGGGCGGCTGTTTTATCCTACATTGGTTTTAGACTAGCTAAACAACCAGCACCCTATTCAATCATTAGACACTAGAAAATCCGCTTATCATCGACAGGCTTTGCGAATTTATTGATATTGGTTTCGACATTTTTGGCAATGCTCAAATAATAGGTCGCAAACTCATCATCAGCTAAGACGCTTGGCACACCTTTATCCACTTGTGCACGAATGCCACTGGCAAGTGGTAGCTGACCCAATAGTGGTACCTGATATTTCTCAGCGATAAACTCACCGCCACCCGTACCAAAGATTGCTTCGGTGTGGTTGCAGTTGCTACAAGTATGTAGCGCCATGTTTTCAACCACGCCAAGCACAGGAATATTGGTCTTGTTAAACATCTCAACGCCTTTTTGCGCATCGAGCAAGGCAACATGCTGCGGTGTCGTGACAATGACAGCACCCGTGACTGGAATACGCTGCGCTAATGTCAGCTGTATATCACCCGTACCTGGTGGCATATCAATCACTAGATAGTCCAGCTGCGGCCAATTGGTTTGATTATATAGCTGCATCAATGCACCCGTTGCCTTCGGTCCACGCCATGCGACCGGGGTATTATCTCCATCAAGCAAACTACCGATAGAGAGCATTGCCATACCATGCGCATCAACTGGCACGAACTGCTCGTTTTCTAGTTGCGGTTTCACATCAGCAACGCCTAGCATCGTTGGCATACTAGGACCATAGATATCGGCATCTAGCACACCAACGCGGTTGCCAAGCTTCTGTAGTGCTAAGGCGATATTGACCGTCGTTGTCGATTTACCAACACCGCCCTTACCCGATGCCACTACGATAATATGGCGAATACGCGGATGCGCTGCTAGCGATGCTTGTGTCGGTGCCGCTTTAGTAATCGGTGGCTCGGCGTTATTGCTATTGTCAGAGCTATGACTATCAGGATTAGTGGCAGGCTTGCTCTGACTATCCATCGCATTGGTCGTCTTTGGCATTTGCTTTGGTAAGCTTGAACCTGAACCCTTTTCTGGCGCAGGCAGACGCACGTTCATATGAATCGTGGTAATACCATGCGGGTGTAGCAACTGCCCAAGCTCCTGCTGGATAACTTCAGGATTGCTATCTTTTGGCAAACGCAGGTCTAACGTAAGTGCTTCACCATCACGCTCAAGTCCTGTGACCATCGTGGCAATACTGACGGCACCTATCTCATATCCAAGTAGGACTTTGTCGACGGCACTATCACGCTCTGCCTGCTGCTGAGGCGTTTCGGTTTTTGTGGTTTTTTTCTTCATAAAGTTAAACATAGCTACTATTATGGCCTATACAAGTGGGTAGATCTGACAAATCGCTCAAGTCGTCTCGTTGCGCATATTACAACCGATAACGTTAATGAGTATATTAGCCAAACCTTCTATCGTGACAGTGTAGCTGAATTGGACGCATAAAAAAACCACAACGCCAGTAGGTCTGACGCTGTGGTATATGCAAATGGCATATATATTAATTCATAAACCAACCATGGCTGGCCACGATAGATTGTCCAGTGAATACATTGGTTGGGAAAGCCGCTAAAAATAGCGCCAATTGGGCAATGTCTTCTACTGTCGTAAACTCTTTATCTACGGTATTGACCAGCATGATATCGTTGATCACTGACTCTTCACTGATGCCTTTTTCAGCTGCTTGCTCTGGGATTTGTTTTTCTACCAATGGCGTTTTGACAAACCCTGGGCAAATCACATGCGAGCGTACTTTATGCGCGGCACCTTCTTTGGCCAGTACACGGCACAGTCCTAGTAGTCCATGCTTCGCGGTCACGTACGGGGCTTTATATAATGAGGCCTCATGCGAATGAGCAGAGCCCATATAAATGACTGTGCCGCCCTTATCGCCTTTATACATGTGCTTAATCGCGGCTTTAGTGGTCAAAAAAGCGCCATCTAAGTGGATATTAAGCATTTTTTTCCAATCGCTAAACGCCATTTTATCGATAGGGTCGATGATCTGAATGCCAGCATTAGAAACCAAAATATCAATACTGCCAAAAGTATCGACTAGCTGCTGTACACCATCGTTTACCGCATCTTCTGAGGTAACATCCATGGCAATTGCTAGAGCACGTCCACCAGCAGCTTCAATAGCATCAACGGTTTTTTGTGCCGCTTCGAGATTGATATCAGCGATACCAACTGCTGCGCCTGCTTTTGCATAAGTCTCAGCGATGTCACGTCCGATACCACTTGCAGAGCCAGTGACCAATGCTACTTTGCCTGTCAAATCTTGTTCTAATTGGGTCGCCATACATATTCCTTATCATGGTCTAAAATATTATTAGTTTTTATAAAATTGAACTGAACAAATACGCCACTATAGTCATAGTGGCGTATTTGTTTGCGGGATAAAACATATTAGTCTTACGACAGTCACTTTACTGTACAGAGTTTACTGAATAATACTTACTGGTGTTTTTTCTTGTAGTTCGTCAAAGCTCACACCATCTGCTAATTCAACCAGTTTTAGGCCTTCATCAGTAACGTCTAATACAGCAAGCTCAGTAATGATACGATCAACCACGCCTTTACCCGTCAATGGTAGCTCACAGTTTGCCAAGATTTTTGGATCACCGTGTTTATTAACTTGCTCCATCAATACAATCACACGCTGCACGCCTGCGACCAAATCCATCGCGCCGCCCATGCCTTTAACCATCTTTTTGGGAATCATCCAGTTGGCAAGATCGCCTTTTTCTGAGACTTCCATTGCGCCCAATATGGCCAAGTTGACATGACCACCACGAATCATTGAGAAAGACTCTGAGCTACTAAAATAACTGGCCCCTGCTTCTGCAGTCACGGTTTGCTTGCCCGCATTAATCAAGTCTGCATCTACGTTTTCTGCCGTAGGGAACTCACCAATACCTAGCAAGCCATTCTCTGATTGTAGCCATACGTCTACGCCTTCAGGAATATAGTTGGCGACCAACGTTGGGAGACCGATGCCTAGGTTCACATAGTAGCCATCTTGTAGCTCTTTTGCAGCGCGTTGCGCCATTTGCTCTCTTGTCCATGCCATGCTGATTTCCTTATTTTTTGCGATATTCTATTTTTATTCGTTTAGACAGCCAGTTATCGAATCAATTGACTGTCTAAACTATTATCCATCTAAAATTAACTATTAATGTCACATACGATTAAGCGTCGACCACGTTTTTATTTACGCGCCTTCTACAGCTTTAGTCGTGGTCTTTTCGATACGTTTCTCAGGGCTAGCATTCAGCACAATACGTTGAACGAAGATACCCGGTAAATGCATTTCATCTGGATCAAATGTACCCGTCTCTACAATCTCTTCGACTTCAACGATCGTGATTTTACCGGCCATCGCACAGTCTGGGTTGAAATTACGAGCGGTTTTATTAAAGATTAGGTTGCCCGCTTTGTCAGCCTTTTGCGCTTTGATCAAGGCGACATCAGCACGTAACGAATGTTCCAACACATAAGTACGACCATCAAAATCACGCGTTTCTTTGCCTTCAGCGACTAATGTACCTACGCCTGTTGCAGTATAAAACGCAGGGATACCAGCACCGCCCGAGCGCAGTTTTTCAGCCAAGGTCCCTTGTGGCGTCAACTCAACTTCTAACTCGCCTGCCAAGTACTGACGCTCAAACTCTTTGTTTTCGCCCACATAAGATGAAATCATTTTTTTGATTTGACGCGTTTGTAGCAGTAGACCCAGCCCGAAGTCATCGACACCAGCGTTATTACTGATACAGGTGAGCTCTTTGACTTTGCTATCGCGCAGCGCTTCGATTAATGCTTCTGGAATACCGCATAGACCAAAGCCACCGATCGCGAGCGTTTGCCCATCACTGACCACGCCTTTTAGCGCTTCTTCGGCACTGTTATATACTTTTGACTGACTCATGCTTGTCTCCTATGACTGTTATTTATATTTTTAATCCGTGCATAAACTAATGCTGAATTAAGTGTCTCAATTATCCGTTTGATTGTTGCTTTTAATAAAACTCAACAGCAAAAACTCATTATGCTTGTTTTTCTTTTGAGCGTTATAACCTTGTACAGTCGATTCAATTTAAAAATAGTACAAGGCAACCGAGTGTATATGTATATCTAATAATTCAAGCGAGGTTAACGCAGTAATAATTTTATAGTGGAATGACTATACCAATAGCCAAAACACGCTCATGATAATGGCACCAGAGACTGCCAGTACTATTAGGCAATAGCCCATGATAGCGCGTGCATCCAAACCTGCGATACCCAATAATGGTAGAGCCCAAAACGGCTGAATCATATTAGTCCATGCATCACCCCACGCGATTGCCATCGCAGTAATAGCTGGACTAACACCTAGTTCAATACCAGCAGGAATCATAACAGGACCCTGTACCGCAAACTGTCCACCGCCCGATGGTACAAAGACGTTGACCAAACCAGCACTTAAAAATGCAAAAATCGGAAAGCTGTCTGCAGAAGCTGAATTGACAAAAAACTCGGTCACTTGCGTACTGATAGAGATACCATCCGCATTGGCACCGGTCATGATACCCATGATGCCGCCATAGAACGGGAACAATAGCACAATACCTGTGATGCCACCTATCCCTGAGTGTACGGCACGATAATAACGCTCTAGCGTGCCATGCGATAGCAAACCTATGAACAAGAATAGCCCAATGACGATGTTTAGCCCGAGGTTAAAACCGTTACTACCAAACTCGCTGATATAATACATCAGTGCTAAGGCCAATAAGATAACAGCGATAATACGGCTATCATCTAGCTTTTGTGCAGGTGTGTCTCTTTGGGGCGCGACGTAGATCTCTTCTTTGATCAGCTTTGGATCAATAACCGTAGGATTTTTTGGATGCATAAAGCGGTTTAGCAGCGGCAAGATAATAATAAGTAAACCCACTAGCAGCAAGTTATAACCTGCAAATACGGTCTGTGACAAAGGAACTGCTTCGGTCATGGTATTGCCTGATAACGTTAACAGTGTCTCGCCACCGGAGCTGAGCGTCAGTGGTATCGAACCTGAAAACCCACCGTGCCAAATCACAAACCCCGAATACGCAGCAGCAACCAACAAAGGATAGTCGACGTTGGCTACTTTTTTTGCCAAAGACTTAGCAAAAATTGCCCCAATAATAAGACCGAAACCCCAGTTTACCCATGAACCAACTAGCCCAACCAAGGTCGATACGACAATAGCGGTCGTAGGAGAATGAACTCTGCTGGCAAGATTGTCCAATAACCGTTGAATAAAGGGTGCACTGGCAAACGCGTAACCTGTGACCAAAATCAGCGCCATTTGCATGGCAAAGCTATGTAACGACCACAGTCCATTACCCCAGTGCCCTGCCATCGCAATCATATCTTGACCAGTAATAGCTAAGCCAACCGCGAACGCAATGAGGGTTAAAACAATTGAAAAGACAAACGGAGATGGTAGATAGCGATTGACCAGCTGTACGCTCACGTTAGTGATGGCACTAAACATATTCACATTCCTTGTAAATTTGCTGTTTGTGATGAGATTGATGACAAGTTTTTATGGTTAGCGCTTATTGTCAATAGCCTTCCATTTGATAAGCGCGGCTCATATCAAACATTATACTTTATATTTTTATTTATAATAATACATATTATATCGATATATCATGTATAAAATACTTATGCTAACTTAACATATTATTTTCGTAGCGCCTAGTTGCTTAGTGATTAGAAAATAACCCCAAGAGGACGCGAGTCAACAAAGTATTCCTTATCCTTCAGTAATATCGCAACTGGATTTATGTTTAATAAAATACAATAAATAAGGTTTTTTGATTAATTTCTTACCTATATTAATAAGCGCGATATACTCGCTGTCTTAATTTTGCCAAGGAGGGCTATCATGTTTAGTACGCTAGCTATTGTCATTACCCTATTATTACTCATGTTTTTTGCTTATCGCGGTTATTCTGTGCTGATCTTAGCACCGATTATGGCGACGCTAGCAGTCTTACTATCAGGTGATTTTTTAAACACCATCCCCGCTTATACCGATGTCTTTATGGGCGCGTTAAGTGGATTCTTACTCAAATTCTTCCCTATATTCTTGCTAGGGGCATTGTTTGGGCGTTTGATGGCCGACTCTGGTGCAGCAACTGCCATTGCCAATACCGTCGTCGAAAAGCTCGGTGCCAGCAAAGCCATACTTGCAGTGATTTTGGTCTGTGCCATTTTGACTTATGGTGGCGTCTCGTTATTCGTTGTGGCTTTTGCTATTTATCCAATCGCCAAAGACTTGTTTAGAGCAGCCGATATCCCAAAACGTTTGATTCCAGCAGCGATTGCCCTAGGGTCATTTACGTTTACGATGACTGCACTGCCAGGCACGCCAGCCATTCAAAACGCTATTCCAATTCCTTACTACAACACCAACGTATTTGCCGCGCCTATTTTGGGTATTATCGGTGGTACGATTATGTTTATTTGTGGTTGGATGTGGTTACAATCACGCGCCAGAAAAGCCAATGCAGCGGGCGAAGGCTATGGTCAGCATGATGAAGAGGATGTAGGCGGCGTTGGAGCGGCTGCAAAAGAAGCTGAGGTATTAAACACTCATCACACTTCATTCACCGTTGCCATGATTCCGCTGATATTGGTCATTGGCTTGAACGCTATATTGACCTATGTGGTTTTCCCGTCGATAGATTTTAGTAGTCTACAGACGCAGTTTCCTGACTTAAATATCGCAGGCTCACTCGGATTATGGTCAATCATCATCTCATTGGTTGTGGCTTGTGTGGTGTTGATTCTGCTACGTATCGGACATTGGAATAATCTACAAAAAACCATTAACCGTGGTACGTACGACTCTATGTTGCCGATTTTTAACACGGCATCAGAAGTGGGCTACGGTGCGGTTATCGCCTCGCTAGCAGGCTTTCTTATCATTCGTGATAGCATTTTAAACCTTACCCCTGACAACCCTCTGATCTCAGAAGCCGTCGCGATGACCACGCTTGCTGGTATCACAGGCTCATCGTCTGGTGGTTTGAGTATTGCCCTATCGACGTTGGGTGAAGATTATTTAAGAATGGCGGTTGCCGCTGGTATTGATCCAGAACTGATGCACCGTGTTGCTGTCATGGCAGCGGGTGGTTTGGATACGCTCCCTCATAGTGGTGCGGTCATCACCCTACTCGCGATTTGTGGCTTGACCCATAAGCAATCCTACTTGAATCTTGCGATGGTCACGATGATTATTCCATTAATTGCGGTAGTCGCGGTTATTATTCTAGGGACGATGTTTGGCTCATTTTAGAAACCGTTTAAGCTTCAAGCAATTTCTTGAGCTTTGAATATCGATGAGTTTTAATGTGCAAACTCAAAACCCACTTGGCAGATTGCTTGGTGGGTTTTTTATCGCCGCTTTACGACTATGTTCTTTAAATAAAATAGGTTATTGACACCTGATAAATGAATAGAAATCTATCGGCATAATAGAGCCAATGATTATATTGATTAACGTATTAATTACTGAGGAATGTCACAAATTTGGCCGAATTACGGTATCATAGGCACACTTTTTTGGTTTTTCCTTTTTTAGAAATTTTAAAAGCTTTAGTATTGACAATATCGCGTCCGCTCGCCATAAAGCGCTCAAGACGTTTGATAACCAACCCGTTTATATAAAAATATAGGTGACAAAAGTGCGTGAGATTCTAGTAACCAGTGCGCTGCCCTACGCCAATGGCTATATCCATTTGGGGCATCTTGTAGAATATATTCAGACCGACATTTGGGCGCGTGCGATGAAAGCGCAAGGCCATCAGGTCACTTATGTCTGCGCGGATGATGCACACGGTACGGCTATCATGCTCAAAGCAGAAGCCAATGGTGTAACACCCGAAGAGCAAATCGCCTCGGTTAAAGCTTCGCATGAAGCGGACTTTGCTAAGTTTTTGATTGACTTCGACAATTATCACACCACCCATTCAGAAGAAAACAAGCATTTTTCTGAGCTGATTTATCGTCGTCTTAGTAGTGCTGGACATATCAGTACTAAAGACGTTGAGCAATTATTTGATCCTGAAAAGCAGTTGTTTTTAGCGGATCGTTTTGTCAAAGGTACTTGCCCTGAATGCGGTGCGCTGGATCAATATGGCGATAACTGTGAAGTGTGCGGCACGACTTATGACGCGACAGATCTCAAAGATCCATACTCGACGTTGTCTGATGCCACACCCATTCTAAAAACCTCTAAGCATTATTTCTTTGATTTACCAGAATTTGAGCAATTCTTAAAAGATTGGACACGTAGTGACAATCGCTTGCAAACGTCAGTCGCCAATAAGCTGCAAGAATGGTTTGACGCCGGCCTGACCAGCTGGGATATCTCACGTGATGCACCTTATTTCGGTTTCCAAATTCCAGATACCCCAAGCGATGAGCCAGACAAGTACTTCTATGTTTGGCTCGATGCACCGGTCGGTTACATGGCGAGCTTTCAAAACTTGTGTGATAAGCGCAAAGATACTGAAAACGAATTAGATTTTGATCGTTATTGGATGCAAGAAAACGAGCATAAGACCGAGGTTTATCATTTCATCGGTAAAGACATCGTTTACTTCCATGCGCTATTTTGGCCAGCGATGCTAGCGGGTAGCGAGCTGCGTACGCCGACCGGCGTCTTTGCCCATGGCTTCTTGATGGTCAATGGCGAAAAAATGAGTAAGTCGCGCGGTACTTTCATTAAAGCCGAAACGTATGCTGATCACTTACATCCTGAGTACTTGCGTTATTATTTTGCTAGTAAATTGTCTGATAAAGTTGAAGACATTAACTTAGACTTAGAAGATTTTATGCAAAAGGTCAACTCTGACTTGGTTGGTAAAGTCGTCAATATCGCCAGTCGTAGTGCAGGGTTCTTGGTTAAGAAATACGACGGTATGCTGTCAGAAGTTTGCGTCGAGTCAGAGCTATTAGAAGACATCACCAAAACGGGCGATGAGATTGCTGCTGCCTATGAGAATCGTGAATTCTCGCGTGCTATGCGTTTAATCATGCAATGTGCGGACAAGGCCAACGAATATATCGATGCCAAAAAACCATGGTCACTCGCGAAATTGGAGGGTACTGAGCAAGAAGTTCAAGACGTCTGCTCGGTCGCTATCAATATCTTCCGTCAATTGATGGTTTATCTCGCGCCAGTATTACCTGAATTGACTAATAATGCTAAAGAGTTCTTGAACCTTGATGATTTAAGTTTTGCCAGTCGTAATGAGTGGTTACTAGGTCATAAAATCAATAAGTTCAAACCACTGATGCAGCGTATCGAAGAAAAAGATATTGAAGCAATGGTAGAAGATTCTAAAGCATCCTTAACTCAAGCAGACGCTCCTGCTGCAACTGAAAGTAGTAAGCCTGCCGCAAAAGAAAAAGCACCTGCAACAAATGCAGATGCCGAGCAAACTGACTACATTGGTATCGAAGACTTTGCCAAAGTCGAGATGAAAGTCGCACACGTTTTAGAGTGTAACCATGTAGAAGGTGCTGATAAGCTACTACAGTTCACGCTAGATGTTGGCGAAGATAAGCCACGTAACGTGTTTAGTGGTATTCGTAAGTTCTATGAGCCTGAGCAATTGATTAATAAGAAAGTCATTTGCGTGACCAACCTTGCCCCACGCAAGATGAAATTTGGCATATCAGAAGGCATGGTATTGTCAACTGGCGAGCCAAAGACCGGCTTAACAGTCGTTACCTTGCCAGATGCTTGTGTTGTTGGTGACGTGCTGGCATAACGGTTATTTTTAACATTAAAAAATAAAAAAAAGATGCCCTAAGTGGCATCTTTTTTTATGGCTGATTTAGCAAATGGCTAAAAACCAAGCCTGATACTTATCTGCTCAAAATATCGATGATCTGCAACGTATCATTAATCACCGTCACAATGTTGTTTTCTGGCGTGCGAATACGAACGTAACGATCATCATAACGGTCTAAAACGACAGAGCGGTCATAATCCCTTCTATCAATCTTGCCGACTACTCTATAACCGTATCTATCAAGATCACGCTTAAACGAAGCATTCGGGCTAGCATTGCGGTAAGCGTTAATACTTGGGTGGGCGTTGCCATTATGCTTATAGTTTTTACTAACATGGGCAGAGTTACCTTTGCTATTACCGTGCCCGTTTCCATGACCATCTTTTGCCATAGCAGGCAATCCAATCAAAGAAGTAGCAGTGATACCGGCGATGGTTAATAATTTAAGATTAGCAGTGTTCATAATATTATCCTTAAAATGGTCATTCGAAAAAGTTAGATAAGTTATAAGGACTATTTCATATCCACTATTCAGCACAATGCCACCAAAATGACTGGATTATCCTTAGACCCATCATGTTTCTCGTATGAAAATTAGCTTACGTTAATTATGAAGTGAGTACGTAATAGATGCGTTGCTAGGATGTAAGCCTTTTGCATATGTTTTCAGCAAACAAAAGTACTCTAGCGGCATCTGTTATATTCAGATCTACACAAGAGCTTCAATGCATCACGCGTCTTGATAAGATAAAAAGAAGTGATGATTTTTTTATTATCCATCACCATGACCGCTACACATTAATTTCTTATTGCGATAACTTACATTACTGTCATAATATGAACATAATAATCGATGGAACGATTACTTTATTTAATTGTTAGCCTGCTATCTCAGCATCAACATAGCATTGACTTGGCTAATCTGCATTCTTCAATATCATGGCAAAAAACCAAAGTACACCAAACAGATGAGCAAAATGACTACTATATAAGTTAGTAGGCTCAGTCAGTCTGGCGATATCCATTTGGTTTTCGCGATTGATATAACCTATGAGTTAACCTAATAATGACTATCGCTTCTACTCTACGCTTAAGCCTATATGGCGTTGCTCTTAGTGCCATTAGCACACTTGGACTAATCGGCTGCTCAAACTCCTCTACTGAGACCGCAGCGACTGCTGAAAATAGCACGGCTACAGACAAACCTGCCAAATCAATTGCCATTACTCAAATCGTTGAGCATCCATCATTAGATGATATGCGCCGCGGTATTATTGATGAATTGGCAGATAATGGTTATGTCGAAAGTCAAAACCTAACTGTTAACTTTCAAAGTGCTCAAGGAAACACAGCGACTGCAGGACAGATTGCCAAGCAATTTGCAGGAGACAACCCTGATGCGATCGTAGCAATCTCAACGCCTTCTGCGCAGTCAGTGGTAGCCGCGACCACCACTATCCCTATTATCTACACTGCTGTGTCAGATCCGCTAGGTGCCAAGCTCATCACGGCAGATGGCAAGCCCTTTCAAAGCAATTTGACTGGACTCTCAAGCCAGTTGCCACTAGAGCCGCAATTGGATTTGTTACAGCAGATAAAACCCGACTTAAAGACCATTGGTTATGTCTATAGCCCAGGTGAGGCAAACTCAGTATCATTGCGTGAGAACCTAAAACAAGCTCTGCCAGCGCGAGGTCTGTCACTATTAGACATTCCTGCCAATCGTCCAACGGATATCGGTATGGCGACACGCAGTTTGCAAGGACGCGCAGATATCATCTATACCTCATTTGACAATAATGTTGCGTCTGCCTTTGAGGCCATGACCCAAGCAGCAAATGAGCTCAAGTTACCGATTATCGCGTCTGATGAATTCAGTGTAAAACGCGGCGCGACTGCTGCGCTTGGTGTTAATGACTATGACTTTGGTCGTACCACTGGCAAGATGGTATATCGCGTGTTAAATGGCGAAGCGGTCAATACTATCAAACCTGAAGTCATGAATGATCTGACCCTATATGTCAGTCCTAAGCACGCCAAAACGCAAGGTGTCAGCTTGCCAGCAGAGTTACTAAAAAACGCCATCAATGTTGATATTGATGCCGAAACCAAATAAAAAGTAGTAAGCTATCTATTAGCTCGTCAATTATTTATATAGTGTACGGACACACTATTATTTTAGGAGTAAGACCCATGTTGTCTCAAAATCGTTTTGGTCGTTTTAATTTTGGTAAGGCTTTATTATTAGGCGGTGTATGTACTGCTATCTTGACTGGTTGTAATCAATCAGCACAAGATGATGGCTCTACTGATGCTGCCGCTAGTGGTGATGCAGCGACAGCTATGAAAACCGTTGCTATTACCGCTATCGTCGAACATCCGGCGCTTGATGATGTACGTAAAGGCGTCATCGACGAGCTAAACGAAGCAGGCTTCAAGGACGGTGAAAACTTAACCGTTAACTTCCAAAGCGCACAAGGAAACACTGCTACTGCTGGTCAGATTGCCAAGCAATTTGTCGCTGATGCGCCAGACGTTATCGTCGCTATCGCAACGCCATCTGCGCAGTCTGTTGCCGCTTCTACTAGCAGCATTCCATTGGTATTCTCAGCAGTTACTGATCCAGTAGCCGCAAAACTGGTACCTAAGTTAGATGGTTCTGGCACCAACGTTACAGGCGCATCAGATGCCCTACCGTATGAGCCACAGATTGATTTGATGCGTCAAATCATTCCATCATTAAAGAACGTCGGTTATGTCTATAGCCCAGGTGAAGTCAACTCAACGATTATCTTAAAAAATCTAAAAGAGAAGCTAACACCACTAGGTATCAATGTATTAGAAGCGCCTGCACAGCGTAGTAACGACATTGCGATGGCAGCCCGTAGTCTCGAAGGTAAGGTCGATATGATCTATACTTCAACTGACAACAACGTAGTATCAGCATACGAGTCACTTTATCAAATCGCCAAACAAAGTAAGATTCCTTTAATTGCCTCAGACACTAGCTCAGTTGAGCGCGGTGCTGTTGCTGCTCTAGGCGTGAACTACTATGAGCTTGGCCGTGAAACTGGTAAAATTGTCGTACGTATCTTAAACGGTGAAAAAGCAGGTGCTATTCCTGTTTACACTCCACAAGCGCTTGATCTATACGTCAGTCCAAAACACGCTAAAGAAGAAGGCATTACGTTGCCACAAGCGGTTATCGATAAAGCTAAAGAAGTGGTAGAATAACGCACCTTTGTATTTGGCTCAAAATAGCAGGTATAAATAAGATAGCGATACGAATCAATACTGTGTTGTCTACCTTAAAAGATACGGCTAATAATTAAATAAGAAACCCAGCTATGAGTCATTAGGCTGGGCTTCTTGTCTAAACAGAGTCTTTTTTGCAAGCATGTTTAATAGTGCTGTATTTGTCTGCCAATTTATCTGATACTTGTTAAGTAGAGGATAAGTCTATTGATTGCATTGCAGTGCTTTTAACCATCGCTTCAAACCAAGGTAGCTTATGATCGCTGTTAATCGTGATATGTTTTGGTTTACCCTAACCGCAGATTGCTTAATCTGTTAAATTCACCGCTTAGCTGTTTAGCAGATAGATGATTTTGGCAATTGCCATTTACTTATCTTGGTACCATACGCTAAACACTTGGTTATGACTTACTGATCTCTTATGTCTTTAATTGCTTTTTTTGGTGCGCTTGAAAGTGGTCTGATTTATGGCCTAGTAGCACTCGGTGTGCTTATCTCATTTCGTACACTCGACTTCCCTGATTTGACCGCTGACGGTAGTTTTCCGTTAGGTGGCGCAGTCGCTGGTATTTCTATCATCGCTGGCATCAACCCATGGTTGGCCTGTGCTTTTGGGATGTTAGCAGGTTCAGTCGCTGGTATCGTCACGGCATGGCTACATGTCAAACTTGGCATTTTGCAGCTGCTTGCCAGTATTTTGGTCATGGTTGCCTTATATTCTGTCAACCTACGTATCATGGGCGCGCCAAACCTACCTCTTCTTGGCGAAACCACAGTGTTTAGCACCTTGGTGACTGATGGTAATGGTTATTGGATGCGTTGCTTGATTATCGGTGTCGTTGTCGCAGCTGCTATGTTATTTTTGAACTGGTTCTATAGCACTGAGACAGGTCTGTCGATGCGTGCTACTGGCTCAAACCTAAGAATGGCACAGGCGCAAGGTATCAATACTTCGTGGATGACCATCATCGGTATGGCGATTTCCAACGGTTTGATTGCCCTAGCAGGTGCGCTGTTCGTCCAGACTCAGGGCGGCGCGGACATCTCGATTGGTATCGGTACAATCGTCATTGGTCTAGCAGCGGTCATCATCGGTGAGACAATCATTCCTGCCAAGCGTATTTGGCTGATCACCTTTGCCGTTGTTGTCGGCGCGGTATTGTACAAACTGTTTATTCAGGTCGCATTATCAAGCGATACGCTACGTAGCATCGGCTTTGGTCCACAGGATTTGAACTTGATTACCGCATTGCTCGTGGTACTAGCCTTGGTATTGCCAAAAGCGAAAACCAAGTTTTTATCACGCAAGGTTCGCGCCTAATGACAGTCAAAGCAGGTATTTATAACACTTGCTTCGCTTGAAGAGACAATAAGGAATAACGATTATGATGCAAGCCACCGATTTACGGTTGACCTTTAACCTAGGCACGCCTATCGAAAACCCTGCCCTACGTGGTATCAGTTTGAATATTGCTGATGGTGAATTTGTCACTGTCATTGGTACCAATGGCGCAGGTAAATCTACTTTTTTGAACGCAGTAAGCGGTACGACGCGCGTCGATAGTGGCTCAATCTTGTTAAATGGCATTGATGTGACCAAAAAGTCTGCTCATCAACGCGCGCATTGGGTTGCTCGCGTCTTTCAGGATCCGATGGCCGGTACTTGTGAAGCGCTTACGATCGAAGAAAATATGGCTTTGGCCTACAAACGCGGCGGTAATCGCGGTCTAAAATTTGCATTGAACCAGAACAACCGTGATTTGTTTCGAGAAAAACTATCCGTTTTAAAATTAGGTCTAGAAAATCGTCTAACCGATCGTATGGGTCTACTCTCTGGTGGTCAACGTCAGGCAGTAAGTCTGCTAATGGCATCATTGCAGCCTTCTAAGATTTTGCTACTTGATGAGCATACTGCAGCTCTCGATCCTAAGACTGCGGCGTTTGTCTTAGAATTGACTGATAAGATTGTCACGGACAATAAGCTGACTACGATGATGGTCACCCACTCTATGCAACAAGCATTGGCACATGGTACACGCACCGTTATGCTGCATCAGGGTCAAGTCGTGTTGGATGTGGCTGGTGACATTCGCAAAGGCATGACCGTACATGATCTACTTGATATGTTTGAGCAAACACGTGGCGAAAAAGTTGAAGATGACAGTTTGATTTTAAGCTAAGTTTTTGAGCTAATACTGCCAATGACTTACGATTTATAAATTTGTACCTATCGGATATAACCACTTCCGACAACCTCAAAAACCTTCAAGAGAATTGATTTTTCTTGGAGGTTTTTTGTTATCTATAGTTAATGATCATATGAACTTTTCACTGACCATTATATAGTTGTTGTCTATCAAAGCTTCGCTATTGTCACTTACTATATGAGGTCTTTCATGCGCAAAATTCCTATTTATTCCCACCCTGCTGCTGGTTGGCCTGCGCTGATCTCATCTACTCAAAAGCTAATGGACTATAAGACATTTTTGCGTGGCGGTATAAGTGTATTTAAAAGCAATCAGCCACAAGGCGGATTTGACTGCCCAGGCTGTGCTTGGCCTGACCATAAGTCACACAAAGCCATCGATGTCTGTGAAAACGGCATTAAAGTCATTGCCAGTGAGACCATGACCCATAAAGCAAATACCGATTTTTTTGCAAGACATACCGTTACTGAACTACAGGGCTGGACTGGTTACGAGCTTGAGCACAGTGGTCGTTTATCAGAGCCGATGTATTACGATGCGGCGCAAGATCGCTATGTTCCTATCCCTTGGGAAGCTGCTTATAGCCTGATCGCTGAGCAATTAGGACAGCTTGATTCACCTGATGAGGCGCTATTTTATACATCAGGCCGTGTGACTAACGAGCCTGCCTTCTTATTTCAATTGTTCGTACGCTGCTTTGGTACCAATAATTTGCCTGATTGCTCAAATATGTGTCACGAGCCAACCTCAGTAATGCTAAGCAGACAGCTAGGTATTGGTAAAGCGACGGTCATGCTAGAAGATTTTGAGCAAGCCAAGCTGATATTGATGTTTGGGCAAAACCCAGCGACCAACCATCCACGTATGCTAGAGATGCTCGCCCATGCGCATGAGCAAGGCTGTCGAATCATCTCAATCAACCCGATGCATGAACAAGGTTTAAGCAAGTTCAGAAATCCACAAAAACCAACTCACATGGCAGCCGGTCAAAGTGCTGATATGGTCGATGACGTTATTCAAATTCAAATCGGCGGTGATGCAGCCTTATTGACGGGCATTGCCAAGTGGTTAATCGAAAACGATAAAATAAATCATGAGTTTATTACCACTCATACTTCAGGCTTTGAACCTCTAAAACAGTGGCTAACAGAGCAATCATGGTCAGATATCACACTTGGCTGCGGTATTTCTCAGACAGATATTATCAATCTCGCTGAGCTGGTAGCTGATAGTCCAGCAACGATTTGCACTTGGGGCATGGGCATTACTCAGCATGTACAGGGTGATGACAATGTGGCGATGATTACCAACTTGCTCCTGCTGATGGGTATGATTGGTATCGACGGCGCTGGTGCATCCCCAGTACGTGGGCACTCCAACGTACAGGGCGATCGCACTATGGGTATCCATGAGCGTCCTAGCAAAAGCTTACTAGACAGTTTAGAGCGTGTGTTTAAGCACCCTATGCCACAAGAACATGGCTACGATGTCGTCACAGGTGCCAAGGCTCTTATCGCAGGTAAATTGAAAGTCTTTATGGGCATGGGTGGTAACTATGCAGTGGCCGCCCCTGATACCAGCGCGATTGAGCAAGCCTTAACCACTACTCAGCTTAATATATTTGTCGGTACTAAGCTCAATGAGACCATGCTATACCCCGGTGCTAACAATTTGATCCTACCTTGCTTAGGCCGTACCGAACGTATTGTCACAACAAAGGGTGAGCAATTTGCCACTATCGAAGACTCCATGTGTCAGATCGTACCCACTCAGGGCAAACTCAAACCTGTTAGTGATACTCTAAAATCTGAAGCTCAAATCGTAGCGGATATTGCGACCCATGTACTCGGCGCCGACTCGTCTATTCCTTGGCTTGCGATGAGTGAGGATTTCGATATTATTCGGGACTATATCGCTCAAGCGATTAATGGATTTGAAGACTTCAATCAGCGTATTCGTACCTCTGAGCGTGGCTTTCATTTGTATCATGCGGCGCGTCATCGTGTATGGAATACCGAAAGCGGCAAAGCCCAGTTTGAAGTCCCACAATATCCGATTACTTTTGTCGCTGCACAAATGGCAGCCGCAAACGATATCGATGACCATGCAGATTCAGCACAAAAGGTTTGGCAATTGACCAGTGTCCGTAGCCATGACCAATTCAACACTATGATTTTTGGGTTTAAAGACCGCTATCGTCAAACGGATCGCCGTGATGTGCTGTTTATGCATCCCGATGAAATAAGCCGTTTGGGTTGGCAAAAAGGTGACCTTGTTATGGTCACTCGCCAGCGTGCCAAAGACAGCCTAGAGCAACCGCGCGTCTTAGGCCCATTGGTATTAAGTGAGATGGATATTGCCTCTAACGCTGTTGCCGCTTATTACCCTGAGTGCAATGACCTCTTTGATTTGGAGACACATGCGCCAGATTCTCATATCCCAGCGTATAAATCGACGACCGTCATTTTAGAGCGCGTAGAGGCAAATACGTCGATCGCTACGCCTGCGTAAATCATACTGCGGAGAGCCGATGAGAATGACATTTTCATTGGCTACTCCTCTAAATGACCATAAACACACTCATATTTCTAGGCCATGATAAACCGTGATAACCATTGAAAATAACGCTCAGCAAAGTGAGGCTCTTATCGACCCCGCTATGATAGATAACTCAACTAGCACTAAGATAGTTACACCTGAGCTGTCTAACGATGATAGGTTGTCAGAGACACCACTTGCTCGTAGTCATTTGGCACACAAACATCATTACCCGTCAGTTATTAGCGACCCTAATAATGACTCTCACCTTCAAATCGAGTCGCAGACCACCAGCTTAGCAGTCGAAGCTGCGGTCTCTATCATCATTAATGGGATTCATTATGCTGTGTTGATGGCTAGTCCACATCAGCTAGAGTATTTAGCGGTTGGGTTCTTATTTAGCGAAGGATTAATTCAATACAGTCACGAGTTACTCGACTGGGAAGTGACTCACCTTGCAGATATCGCTAGCTACCAGAAGTTCGTTCAAGATTCGAGTGACGAAGATCTTGACTCAGTATCAATTGAGCAAAGCTTAGAACGATTTCAAGATTACGATATCTATGTCGTGGAGTTGGTATTGAGCCAACGCTGCCATCAACGTATACAGGCACAAAAGCGGCAGCTCGCAGGGCGTACAGGCTGCGGTATGTGCGGTATTACTGGACTAACGCAAGCTTTGCCTGATTTAAGTACTTACTCACAAGACCATTTACACCATGAACATAACCGACAGACAGGTATAAATGGCATTCAAACGAGCGCACCAAGTCTTGACTCCCTATTGGCACTGCGTCAACAAGTGGATGCCGCGCAACATACGCATCAACTGACAGGTGCGGTACATGCCGCAGCGACGATACATAATCAGCAGCTACATTTATTCGAGGATGTAGGCCGCCATAATGCACTTGATAAACTCATCGGTTGGCAATTACGCCAAAAAGCAGACGTTAGCTGTGTGCTTATGACTTCGCGTCTCTCTATTGAACTGGTTCAAAAGTCTATTCGAAGTCAAATCCCGTGGCTAGTTGGCATGTCAGCGCCTACCAGTACAGCAGTGCGCGTGGCTGAGCGTTATGGCCTTGGATTGGCTGGATTTTTACGTGATAACCGAGTCACTTACTATACCAAACAAGGTAATATATAAAAATTCACTTCTACTTGTTCATTGAGAACACCCGTCTATCGCTCATTATCTATTTTTTTCTAACGAAAACTTCAGTTACTTACTCATAGTTATAACTTAGCTCATAGCGATATATCACTCGATGCTACTAATAATAAAACCTTATCTTTCAATGCTTTATTAAAAATCTTATTAAATCTCTTTAAATAAATACTTATATATCATCTTCGGTCATTGTTTGGTAAATATCGGATAATGTTTGAGGTTAATGACATAATAGGTTACTCTTATCCCGCAAATATGTTACAGGCACTTAACAAATATGTAGTTTTATTTATTAATGCCGCTTAGTAACACATCAATCGCAATAGATGAGTAGAGATTTCTCAGCTATTGTTTATTACAGCTGATAAGGCTGTCTAAATCGAGTTCGGGTCATTTTATCATGGCTTAGTGCTTATTCGTAATTCCGCTATAGACACTCATCACATGAGTTTTCTTTAGCATGTAGCTACCTTTGTGTATGCCTATTAATAGCGTGATGGTTTACCCATTAACTGACGCCTATTGAAAGTAGTCCCTGTCTTTTTGATTTGACACTATCTGTCTCATTAAGATTTGGGCGTAACACTTAGCATTTGCTTACCACTGCAGTTGGTATTTTCGCTATTTATATTAGCCACATACGTTCGGTATGAGGACTGTGTAGGCTATGCTGTATTCCTAATGGTTTGGTATCTTTAATTTTTACTGAACTTTATTCATCAACTAACAATTGCGAGGTCTGAGTTTGAAAACTGAGTCATTGTTCCAATTTTCATCATTAACGATTATTTTATTATTATTAGCATTTTATGGCGGCACCTATTTACTGTCCTTATTAATCAAAAAAGATAAAGAGACAACTTCTGGATTTATGGTCGCAGGTCACGGTGTTGGCTTTGGTATGGGTGCAGCCAGCATGACCGCCACTTGGATTTGGGCAGCCTCATTTTACGCTGCGGCCACCTCTGGCTATAAGTACGGCGTATCAGGGCCGATACATTATGGCTTTTGGGGTGCATTGATGATTTTATTCATCTACCCTTTTGGTATGCGCTTTCGTGAACTGGCACCAGATGGTCATACACTAGGTGAACTTATTCACGCCCGTCACGGTTCATCAAGCCAATTAATCTTAGCCATATCCAACATTATGGGCAGTTTAATTAGCTTGATGGTCAACTTTACCGCTGCTGGGGCATTGGTGTCAGTCCTGTCGCCATTATCGTTCCAAACAGGGGTAATGATCGCAGGTATCGGTGTCCTGAGTTATACATTGACATCAGGGTTTCGAGCATCTGTCTTTACGGATTTCGCCCAGTTGGTCGCTCTAATGGCCATTGGTATTGTCATTATCCCAGCGGTATTATTTGCTATGGGCGGCCCTGAAGTTATGGTTAGCGGCCTGTCAAACCTGACTTTGGAGCAACAGAACTTTTTCTCCTCTGAGGCATTCTTTCAACAAGGTGCGCCTTACTTCGTCGCTGTATTAGCATATGCTATTGGTAATCAAACCATCACTCAGCGCCTATTTGCGATCGATAAAACCAAGATTAAAGCGACGTTTATCACTGCTACAGTCGGCTATGCTGGTATCGTTATTGGTCTTGGAATGATTGGACTAATGGCTGTGACGATTGGCGTGGAGCCACTCGATGGCAATATGAATAACCTCATTCCTCAAATGGTCAGTACTTATCTGCATCCTGTCTTTATCGCCTTATTCTTTATCTTAGTGATTGGGTCGTTGTCCTCGACCGCTGACTCAGATTTATCAGCGCTATCAACCATTATGATGGCTGATGTCTACGGTAAAAATATCGCCAAAAAAGGCCATGTTAAACCTAAAACAATGATGCTAATTGGTCGCGGCACGATGATTGTTGCGACAGCAGCTGGACTAATTTTTGCGAGCTTTAAGCTTGATATTCTCGTCATGCTAGTATTTGTTGGTGCACTATGGGGGGCTATTGTCTTCCCTGTTATCGCCAGTGTGTTTTGGAATCGCGTCACCAATACTGCCTTTACCTCAGCAGTTATCGTCGGACTACTCTTATTTTGCGTTGCCCGTTTCGAATTACTCCCAATCACTGGTGTCACCGCCCTATTCTTTGAAATACTGGCCAGTGTCGGTGCAGCGGTTGTTATTGGGCTAATGGTCTTTGGATTCTTAGGTCGTAAGATTGGCATGGTCGCCGCAGTTATCACGCTAGTGCTGATGCTTATCTTCGCTACTGGCTTCTTACGTCAATATATGGTCCTGCTAGCCTCTCTAACAGCTTACGGCGCTAGTACCGTCGTCTGTGTGATTATCAGCTTGATGGGAGATGAACACTTCGACTTCGATTTAATTAAGCAGCGCGTGGGCAATTACGATAAAAAGTCGGAAATCCCATCGTCACTTAAATCTTAAATCAAAGTCGCTTTATCCAAGTAGTGATTGGTCAGCAGTATTTGGCTAATCGCTACTTATTTAGCAATATTATAAGGAGATATCATGGACAGCGTCTTTATCTACGGCTTATATATCTTAATTTGGCCCGCCATTACTCTTGGCGTACTCGTATTAATTTGCACGGCCACTTATCGTGATGTGAAAAGTGCCAAACGTAACAATAGAGATATAGTTTAGCGCACTATATTTTAAACCATCATCATCAAACACTGGTTTACTAATAGTTTGAAAAAGCCTATTAACAGTATAAACGCTTCTAAATTGGGGCTAAATATAGATAAGATAATAAATAAGCTGTTTTTAATGAAAAAAGGACTTGTAATTTACTATATTTTTGCTAATATAGGCGACCTTGATTGGCTGGATGGCAGAGTGGTCATGCAGCGGACTGCAACTCCGTTAACGCCGGTTCGATTCCGACTCCAGCCTCCAATTATTTATTAACTTTACGTTAATTTTGGCTTGCATTATTATCACAACCGATTATAATAGCGACCACTTATCTAGTAACTAGATGGTCTATCAGCTAGTTTACATCTTAGATAAAACAAGTTTTGCCCGGGTGGTGAAATTGGTAGACACAAGGGATTTAAAATCCCTCGCTAGCAATAGCGTGCCGGTTCAAGTCCGGCTCCGGGTACCATTACATAGTCCTATACTATCTTATAGAACAGCTAAAGCCCCTGATATCAGGGGCTTTGTTGTATTTGGCGTTCTATACTGTTCTGCTCTATCTATCCCAATCCATGCATCTGATGTACCTTAACCTGTCAGTGCTCATTTGAAATAATGATCATGACAAGCGATATAGATGATGAGCATCTCAAACGCCCTACTCACCTATACCACTATTCTTAAAAAACCTATCTAGATTACACACTTGGTTTGGCAAGTAGCATTATCAATTTATGCTCTTAACAGCCAAATCAGCTACCTAATAATACATTGCCATAGTCATCACGCAGATCTTTTTTGACCATTTTCCCAGCGCCATTTAGGACGATATTATCTACAAATATGACTTTATCGGGTATTTGCCAGCTGGCGATTTTACCTTCGTAAAAGCTCAGCACTTGCGACTCATCGATTTCTGAATCTGGTTCTTTCACCACAATCAATACTGGGCGCTCGCTCCATTTTTTATGCTTTGCAGCAATAGCGGCCGCCATTCTTATCTGCGGATGGGCGACTGCGATGTTTTCAAGCTCTACTGACGATATCCACTCTCCACCAGATTTGATCAAATCTTTTGAGCGATCCCGAATATTCATATAGCCATCGGCATCAATGGTTGCAATATCGCCTGTGTCGAACCAACCATCTTCAGTTATCGCATCAGGATTTTCTGTGTAATAATCGTTGATAATCCAATGACCTTTAATCTGTAAACGACCTTGAGACATACCATCTTCTTCGACTCGCTGTAGCGGCTCGTCAGTATCTATGAGACGTAGCTGAACGCCGTAAGGTGGACGACCTTGAGAGTTACGCAACTCATTAATCTCATCTTTACTCAGCGATTTATGCTTGGCTTTTATTTGATTCATCGTTCCAAGTGGGCTGGTTTCTGTCATGCCCCAACCATGTACTGCATCACAATTAAAATCCTCTCTAAACGTTTTGATGACTGATGGTGGGCATGCTGCTCCTCCGACAATAGTACGCGTCATGCTATCAAGCTTACTACTTCTGGCTTTGGCAGCGGTCAATAGACTTTGCCAAATCGTTGGAACCCCTAGAGCAACCGTGACATGATAATCATCAATGAGAGATACTAGGCTGTCACCATCAAGATTGGGACCAGGAAGTATGAGAGAGCAACCAGTTAAGGCAGCTGCATAAGGTGTGCCCCACGCATTGACATGGAACATCGGTACTACGGGTAACAAAACATCTTGTGCAGAGAGCGCGGAGACATCAGGCATGCATAACGCCATCGCATGCAGCACAGAAGAGCGATGCGTATATAAAATCCCTTTAGGGTTACCGGTAGTTCCTGAGGTGTAGCATAAAGAGCTGGCTGTTGCTTCATCAAATTGAGGCCAGTCAAAGTCAGTCGAGTTTTCTGCTAATAGCTCATCAAAGAACAGTACATTAGGCAGTTTTTCGACGATACTATCATCTCGATCACTTAGACAAATGAAGTGTTCAACACCTTTGATATGCTCTCTGATTGCCATAATTAGCGGTAGGAAAGTAGTATCAAAAAACAGTACTCGATCATCAGCGTCATTGATAATGTAGCTAAGCTGCTCAGGGAACAAACGTGGATTGATAGTATGGCAAACCATGCCACTACCTGAAATGGCATACCAAGCTTCTAAGTGCCGACGATTATTCCAAGCCAAAGTTGCTATGCGTTCTGATGATTTAAGTCCCAGTGTAGCCAACGCATTGGCCAATCGTTTTGAGTTATCTGAGACAGTACGCCAATTGGTATGAGTCATCTGTCCATCGACTTCTTTGGACAAAACTGCCGTATCACCATGATAACGGGCAGCGTGTTCGATTAGACCACTGATCAGCAATGGCTGATACATCATTTTTCCTAACATAATACATTCCCTGTAGTTATTTGAAAGTCCGCTTATTCTTGCTACTGCATTGCCTGATGCGAAGAATAGGCCTCAACTAAGAATAATCAGAATTATTCTTTAAGACAAGTTAATATTATGTTCTCCATAGGCGACGAAAAACTGTGATTCAACTTCAAAGACTTGATGATTACTCTATATAAATAGTTTTTACTTTCTCATCAAAAGTTTATTGGTATCATTGTTTCTTTAATTAACCATAAAATTTAGACAAAAAAATCCGACCACCTAAGTGATCGGATTTTTAATGTTTGGTGGAGATGGCGGGAGTTGAACCCGCGTCCGCCAGCATTACGCTCATGAATCTACATGTTTAGTTTCTGTCTTTAGTTTTAATCCGCACCGATCCGACAGTCAGGATGGATTGGACGATTCTCTACTTTTGAACCCAAGCAATTGAGACAATCACTTGTGGCGAGCCTACATGCGGACGCTTCAACTTAGTTAACCAACTGTAGGTGATCAGCAACTAAGTAAGCAGGGTTTAAGCTGCTAGAGCGTAAGTTTCGTCGTTTGCGACTATAACAATATATGTTTGATTAACGAGAGGACATACACTCTCGACATGCATCATTGAGTTTCATCACCAGCGTCGAAGCCAGAACATCCCCAATAAGACTGGCTATTATATAGGAGATATCGGTTAGGTTTCAACCTATAAGTAGCCTGCATTACATTACGTTACAGCTTAATAATTTACGCCAAAACAATGTTTAACCATTTACCGATATTTTGAATCTGCGGCATACAGACCTGATGTGCCATCGGATACGTATTATAAGACACATTATAGTCCTTTGCCGACAATAACTGCTGGGCTTGCTCACCTAGGATAACAGGCACGACTGGGTCATGAGAACCATGTTCAATCAGAATCGGCATGTCTTTATTGGCAGCACTATACTCAATATTATCATTGGTCGCTAAGTAGGTAGAGAGCGTCATCAAGCCAGCCAAACGTTTTGGATAGCCAAGTGCCACATGATACGCAACTGCCCCGCCCTGCGAAAACCCTGCGATGACGATATGCTCTGGTAACACGCCGCGCTCTATCTCACGACTGATCAAATCTTGTATCTGCTGAGCAGACTCTTCAATTTGAGCCACATCTACTTTACGCTCCAGACTCATCTCTATGATGTCGTACCATGCTGGCATCACCATGCCACCATTTACTGTGACTGGGCGTTTAGGTGCATGTGGGAAGATAAAACGTACTGCCATATCATCAGCCAACCCAAGCTGCGGTACAACTGGCTCAAAATCATGACCGCTAGCACCTAAGCCGTGTAGCCAAATCACCGCGCGATCTATCTTTTTTTGAGAGGGATTGTGCTCAACGACGACGGCGTCTAAATAGTTACTCATAGTTATCCTTAATAATGTAGTGAGAGATGCCTTAAGCATTTCTATATTTTTTGCCAAGATAATGTGTGTGTCATTATATGGTCAATATCATCTGTTAGTTTGAGAGTATGGTCAATAGTGAGGTACCAAACGGACAGTAGCGAAAATGTGAACAGTATAAGAAGACACGTATGACTTTACGACCGATAAGCTCAGTACTATCAAGCTTAAAACTATCAAGCTTAAATACTGTCAGCTGTCTATTCTTTAGTACATGTGCCTACAATTGTATCCGCATTAATGCTAAAGTTTTACAAGGCCAATTTCCTACAAGGCTAGGCTCTTACAACAATGTCACGACCCTTAGCTTCTTTTGGCAAGTAGCAATCAATAGTCAAACGTTAATTTTTCAATTCCTATCCATACGTCCGATGGGATTTTTTTATAATTTTGCAGGAACATTTTACATGACAATTTCTAATAAATCAGCGCTTGAGCTGAGTAAGCACACGCTGGCTAAAGTTAATAAGATTAATCTCGCCTTACCTTTAACGCTGATCAGCTCATTATTGATAGTAGGCTGCACTACCGATAGCCGCTCAACGCTCACATCAAAAGCCCCTTTATCGACAGCGCAACCGCAATCACAGCCACAATCGCCCTCACCTGTCGCATATACCTATGGAGTGCGTCCGTTTTATTTGATCAATGATATGGACGAGGGACCACTAAAACAAGAGCTACAGGCATGCAGAGGGCAACTGCCAAGTAAGACAGACTTCTCTATTGCACATCGAGGTGCGCCGTTACAGCTGCCTGAACATACTTATGATAGCTACGTGGCGTCAGCACAAATGGGTGCTGGCATCTTGGAATGTGATGTCGCTTTTACCAATGACGGTGAGCTTGTCTGTCGTCATGCCCAAAACGATTTGCACACCACTACTAATATATTAGCTACGCCGCTTGCCAAGCAATGCACTGTACCGCCCATATTGGATGCTAAAGGCAAACTTACCAATGCCGATAGTATCGAATGCCGTACCTCAGATATCAGTGCCGCTCAGTTTAAAACCTTGACGGGTAAGATGGATGCTGCCAATAAAAAAGCAACCAGCATTAGCGAGTATATGAATGCGACTGCACCTTGGCGAACGGATTTGTATTCACAAAATGGTCAGGTAATGACGTTAAAAGAGCATATCGCGTTGGCACGCAAGCTAGGTATGAAGCACACGCCTGAGCTAAAAGCGCCTGCAGTGACCATGCCGTTTAATGGCTATCGTTTGAACGATTACCGCCAACAGCTGATAGATACTTATAAGGCAGCGGATGTACCTGCAAGCGATGTATTTGCCCAGTCATTTAATATAGAAGATCTGGATTACTGGATCAAAAACGAGCCAGCTTATGGGGCTAATGCCGTTTATCTTATTGATGACAGCAATGAGACCGCTAAGGATAAAACATTTGATAAAGATGACGCAGCCACATGGAAGCACTCATTGGCTGATATCAAAGCACGTGGCATCAACACCATTGCACCAGCACTTTGGTTGTTAGTCACTACTGATGGTAAAGGAAATATGCAACCATCAGAATACGCAAAACAAGCCAAAGCCAATGGTCTAAAAATCATTACTTGGTCGATAGAGCGTTCAGGACCACTAACCGATGGTGGCGATTGGTACTATAGCGGTCTTGGTGATGCTATCAACAATGATGGTGATATGATGAATTATATTGACGTACTAGCGCAGGACGTCGGTGTCCAAGGCATTTTTTCAGATTGGCCCGCTACAGTGAGCTACTATGCCAACTGCAAAGGTCTTAAATAGATTTACACTTAGTCTATTAATAAATAATCACGCTTAGTTTGTATTACCAAGGCCAGCTTATCCATTGAGCTGGCCTTTTTGTTAAATGTATCAAAATGATCAAATCGCAAACCGTCCACTTAATACCTTATTTTTCCATTAACTTTTCACACCATTTAACTCGTGGCAGCAAGAGCAGCCTGCTGTTTTGTGCTACGATAATTTACTAAGCCTATAAGACGATGTAGAGACTATGACCCATATTTTACTGGTAGAAGATGATCCTGCGATCGCGATGTCGCTTAAAGTTACTTGCAAGCGCGAAGGCTGGCAGATAACTTGGTTGGATAATGCCAGTAGCGTGCTGCCCATGCTGCATAGTCATGAGGCACAAGATCTGTCGGCGATCATTATGGATGTCGGTCTGCCAGATGGTGACGGCTTGAGCCTATGTCAACAAATACGTCATACACCTGATATCGACGCCTTAAAAGATTTGCCTATCGTGTTTTTGACCGCGCGTAGCGATGAGGTCGATCGTATTTTAGGGTTGGAGATGGGCGGTGATGATTATTGCGCAAAACCCTTTAGTCCACGTGAATTGGTCGCACGCCTAAAAGCCATTTGGCGCCGTGAACAGCTAATTCAGCAGTCAAGCTCTCATACTACAAATTCAGATAACAGTACTGATAATACTTCCTCAAATAATCTATCAGGACAAGCACTAACGTTTGAAAATCAATCTGGCGTTTGGCATTATCAACCGCTCAACTATTCATTAACGTGGCAAGAGCAAAAGCTTGAGCTTAGTAATACAGAACGCAAAATTTTGCTAACGTTATTGCAAGCACCGCATCAAGTCTTTAGCCGTGAGCAATTACTTAGCGCAGTAAGCGACTATCCTGATCACCGTTTGGCACGCACTATAGACAGTCATATCAAATCAATTCGTAAACAGCTTGCTATGGTAGATTCGAGTATCGATGTTATCCATACGCATCGCGGACTGGGTTATGCACTATGTCCCGCTTAACAGTGGCTGCTAGTTTATGAATAATAAAACCAATCCTGCTGAGAATGATATTCATAACGACCAAAGTAATTGGTATGCCAAATTGCACCCCATTGGTACTGCTCAGCAAGCCCCTAAACGCAAACGACTGCTCAATTTAAGTATATTTTTTAGAATTTGGCTAGCCGTTGCGTTGGTGCTCGTCATATGCGGCGTGGTCGTGTTTACTCAATTGTTTGGCTACGTCAAGCCAACCGCGCAACAAGTCATCGAAGACACGCTCTTAGACACCAGTAAATTACTCGCGGCCAGTCTACAGGTGCCGTTATCTACAGGACAGTTATATGACGAGGAATATCAAGCGCAACTTGATGCAGCCTTTGTGGGCATACCAGCGATTAACGATAATTTAGGTCCCGTCTATCAAACCAAAAGCTATAGTAGCTTTCGGGTATATGTAACAGACAGCAGCGGCAGGGTCATTTATGACTCGCTACCCAAACCTGACAATAATGAAGGGCAAAATTATGGGCGCTGGAATGATGTCTATCTCACATTAAGAGGTCAATACGGTGCAAGAAGTACGCTGCGGGATGGCCAGCAGCGTGATGGTTCGGTCATGTATGTCGCACAGCCAATAAAGAATATGTCTGGCGATATTATCGGCGTGGTCAGTGTCGGTAAGCCTGTCGCTAGCGTATTGCCTTATTTAGATGACACTCGTAACCGCATGCTTATCACCGCACTACTTATCAGTATCGCCGCCCTTATACTGGCAGGTCTAGTAGCATGGTGGCTTAAGCAAAGTATTACCTTAGTGACTCAATATACCAGTGCATTGGCAGAAGACACCAAAAAGCCCTATTTTTATCTGGGTCATGAATTAAATAGCCTGACAGATACTATCGAGACCATGAAGCATCGATTGGAAAATCGAGCTTATGTCACCGATTATGTCCATACACTCACTCACGAGCTAAAAAGCCCTTTAACCGCGATACGTGCCAGTAGCGAGCTGTTAGAAGATGATGGATTAGAGGGCAATAAACTGGATAATGAAGATCGGCAGATGCTCATTGAGACGATTGGTGAGCAAAGCGTAAAAATGCAACAGCTCATCGACCGCCTATTGTTGCTTGCGAAGGTTGAACAGCCTACCTTCAAGCTCAACCGACAACTGACTCCCCTATTACCACTTTTGCAAAGCCTGATCAAAGATAATACGGCCAAGCAGCAACAGCAGAATCTATACCCTATCGATATACATATTGATAATAAGAATGTGACCAACATTGCAAACTTGCCAGCAGAAATACTGGCAGCGACCAGCGTGTATGCTGACCAATTTTGGTTAATACAGGTACTGCAAAACGTGCTTGATAACGCGATACACTTTGCAAATCGTACTGTTGATATTTCATTGCATAGCACTGCTCGAACCGTCACTATCGATATATTCAATGATGGTAAACTGCTACCCGAATATGCTGTCGCAAAAGCATTTGAGCGTTATTTCAGTTTGTCTCATCAAAGCCAACCATCATCTCAAACAAAGAATCAAACAGACAGTAATGACCTAAATATAGACTCAGTATATCCAACGACTGAGCTGAGGCAAACTGACCATAGTAGTAATACACTTAAAAAAGGCACGGGCCTTGGACTCACCTTAGTAAAGCAAGTAATTGAACATCATGGTGGTCAGGTAGCTATCAATAATGTCCATGCTAATGATAATAAAATAGGCGCTGATAAAACTGATACTGGTAAAAACCAGCGTTCTGGTGTGATGGTTAGTGTCACCCTACCACTAGCTTGAGAATAATAACTTATAGTCGATTCAATTAGTCGATTCAATTTAAGAGTAGTACAAGGCAACCGAGTGCAGATGTATATGTGATACTTCAAGCGAGGTTAACGCTGTAATACTTTTATAGTGGAATGACTATATATGGATTCATCAACTTTCCATCATGACTACACAGGATTTCTACTTCATTGTTTTACGATAGCACTAAGATCTGTTGAACCGTCAAATTCGTAAAGTAAATTAGGAGTAAAAAATCTATGTCACATCAATTAACGGATAACCCTATTATCAATAACCTAATCGGCTTTAGCCGTCATCACTGTGCACAGACATTAACGAGCCAAGGCGTCGATAGTATTGAGTTTGGTCATTGGCTAGCGATTCCTAGTCAGCGGTTGTTATTGGTATTTAGACATCAGCAGTGTGTGGCTATTGATGAGTATCAACTGGCAGCCTGATATTAGCTAGCTCAACACATTAATTGTATTTAGGTAACACCTGTATTTTATTTGGACATAGAAAAGCCCTTTATTATTTCTAGTATTAAACTACTGGAAACAACAAAGGGCTGATTACTCTACGACAAAAATACTAAGTAATCGATTGTACTGGCGGCTTCACATCAGCGTTTTGACCACGGTGACGCAGATAATGATCAAGCACTACAATCGCTAGCATCGCTTCGGCAATGGGCGTAGCACGCACACCAACGCAAGGATCATGACGACCCTTAGTCAACATATCGACTGCTTCACCTTGAGTATTGATACTCTTGCCAGCAGTAGTAATGCTAGAGGTTGGTTTTAGGGCAACACTCACACGGATATCTTGACCTGATGAGATACCGCCCAAGACACCACCAGCATGATTGGCTGCAAACCCATCTGGGGTCAGCTCATCACGAGCGCTATGTCCGAATTGACCTGCCACCGCCATCCCATCACCAATCTCGACGCCTTTGACCGCATTGATACTCATCATCGCATGAGCGATATCTGCATCTAAACGATCAAACACTGGCTCGCCTAAGCCTACTGGTACACCGCTCGCAATGATATCAAGGCGCGCGCCACAGCTAGTGCCTTCACGGCGCAAGTTATCAATCAAGGTTTCAAAACGGCCAATCGCTTCTCTGTCTGCACAAAAGAACGGATTACTATTTACAAACTCCCAATCAATTTGGCTCGGATCTAGGACGTTACTATGCTCATTGCCGATTTGGGTAACGTGACCACGAATTTGTACGCCCAGACGTTCTTGCAAGTATTTCTTAGCGATAGCACCAGCTGCTACACGCATAGCCGTCTCACGCGCTGACGAACGACCGCCACCACGATAGTCACGGAAGCCATATTTCATACTATAAGTATAGTCAGCGTGTCCAGGACGGAAAGTATCTTTGATATCGCTATAGTCTTTAGATTTTTGATTGGTATTGCGAATCAATAGACCGATAGACGTACCTGTAGTTTTACCTTCAAATACGCCAGAGATAATCTCAACTTCATCAGACTCACGGCGCTGGGTTGAATACTTAGACGTACCCGGTTTGCGACGATCCAAATCTACTTGTAGGTCGTCTGCAGATAATGCTAAACCTGGTGGTACGCCATCAACGATGGCCATCAGGCCTGCGCCATGTGACTCACCGCAAGTGGTGACCGTAAAAACCTGCCCAATACTATTGCCTGCCATAACTGTCCTTAAACAAGTAAACGCTACTGATGACTATGTGACCAATCACTCATGGTTATTGCTTATACTGCTTATAATGAGTAATTGTATTGTTATTTATAGTTTCGGCTCGTGCAGCCGATGTCTATCCGACCCAATATCTGTCTATTGAAGGCTATCTAATAGCTGAACATAAGAGGCAAACAATTGACGGTTTGAGACTAGCTCATCATAGGTAATCGCAAAGACACCATGACCGCCATGTGCAAACTTCAACCAATCAAACTGGATTTCAGGATAGGCTTGTTTTAGTGCCCATTCGCTGTCACCTACTTCACAGATCAGCAAACCATCTGGGCTAAGGTAATCTGGCGCTTCAAATAAGATACGATGTACCAAATCTAAGCCGTCTTGGCCAGCTGCTAGTGCATGCTCAGGCTCATACAAAAACTCAGGCGGTAAATCTGCCATGATAGCCGCATCGACGTACGGTGGATTGGTGACGATAAGCTCATACTGGTTCTCAGCAGGTATCTTGGCAAACAAATCAGACTCGATTACGTTTACTTGATGACCAAGGTCATGATGATCGACGTTGACCATTGCCACTTCTAACGCGCCTTTATCGATATCAACAGCATCGACCAACGCATCAACGAAACGGGTAGCAAGCGCGATTGCGATACAGCCAGAGCCAGTACACAAGTCCAAGATACGCTCAGGCTGCGACAATTGCTTCACATCTAAGCCATGATCATAAAATACTGCTGACTTTTCGTTCGGACTGACGCCCAGTGGTTTGGCCAATTCGGTAACTTCAAAGTACGGATGGAACTGCTGACGAATCAACTCTGCAATCGGTGAACGAGGGATAAGAACCCGCTCATCGACATAAAAAGGCAAATCGCAGAAATACGATAAGTTAATCAAATAACTTAGTGGCTTACGCTCAGCGATACGCTCTTCTAATAGTCCTAGTACCAACTGCTTTTCAGACGTGGTCAGACGACAGTCTAAAATCTGCTCATTAGCAGACCAATCGAGAGACAAAGAGTGCAGGACAATGGCTGACGCTTCTGCAAACTCGTCGGTCGTGCCTTGTGCAACAACGACGTCATAATTACGCAGCTGTGTGACTGAAAAACGAATAAAGTCGCGAATACTGACGAGCTGCTCTCGTGCTTCGTTTAATTCTGCATGTAAGTTAGCAAATTCATCGTGCTCACCAAGAAGTCCAGTCTCTAAATCATACTCCATCTCACCGTCTAAGCCCTCAGACTCATCATTGAAGTATTGGTTTTGAAACTCTTCTGCACTCATTGTTTGGTCTTCTGACATATCGCACCTTGTGGATTAACTGCTAGCGGGTTAAATTGCTTTTTGCTAAAAATCGTTATATTAAATAAAATTCAGTCATACATTATAGACGTAAACCTCTAGTAGCGCCAATAACTGTCATTTTTACTTGCACAAAAAATAGTGCGAATAATGAATAGTTTGCGTAAGAATCGAGCACGACGCCATACACACCTTGGTTAAATTATTACCCAACTGTAGCGAATACGTCAGCAGTTGACGTTTGGCAAGTCTTAAATGCAAAAAGATGTGTCAAAAGTTTGCGATGCAATCAAATTATGCGCATAATAGCCGCATTAGTAGCAACCACAAGTGACTCAATATGATGAAAATAAAGCCAATTATTACTGCCATATCTATCGCAGCTGTAAGTGCCAGTGTAGCCGCACTTGCTGCACCTGCCGATAGTACTCGCACATTGCCAGTACGCACGGCTGACGCTATGCCAGGCCTTGCAAAAAAGGTCAGCCTTAATGTGCAAGAGAACCGTAGTCGCTCAGATGGCGCTGCTACTGTACAGTTAAATACAGAGAAAGCGAAACCAGTCGACAGCATGAACCAGCTTATCAATAATAAGCAAGAAGCCAACCAAAACCTGCCAGCCCCAGCTGCTGACAATATGAGCGCAGCAGAACTGACGCGCAAAGATGAGCAGGCTGACCGTAACGATGACATTAGTGAAGGTCAAGCCGTTGCGGCGCCTAGCGACCTATCATCTATCGACTCATCTGATCCACTCGCTTTTGAGTTACCAGAGAGTGAGAAGCGTCAAGACTTCAGTGATGACCCAACCATCAAAAATATCGAAGACAAAGATGGTAAGAAGCACACAACGCTGAACTTGTCGAACTATGCTAAGCAAGTGAACGGTGCTGTCTGGTCACCTAATATGAAAGTCAACTCAGCGATGACCATCAAAATGCAGGCGCTGCTCGATTGGAACCATGCTTCTCCTGGTCCTATCGATGGTGGTTGGGGCATGAACAGCAAAAAAGCCCTTGTTAACTTCCAAACGATGAAAGGCTTGCCAGCGACTGGTAAAATGGATCAAAAAACTTGGGATGCCTTGGTTAAAAACATTCCTGCGAATAAACCTGTACTGGTCACTTATACGTTGACCGCAGACGATATCAATACCAATTTTGCGACCACACCTTCTGGTTCAGAAGCGAAGTCAAAAATGAAAGGTCTTTATTATCAAGACATTAAAGAGATGCTAGGTGAACGTTTCCATATGGATGTACGTTACTTAGACAAACTCAACAAAAATAAAAAGTACGCTGTTGGCGAGACTATCACAGTACTAAATACTCGTGACAAGCTGAACCAACGTATCAATCGCGTAGTCGCCAACAAAGCCGACAAGACATTGTATGCCTATAATGGTGACAAATTGGTTGCTACTTATCCGACGACTGTTGGTAGCGATGCCACACCGTCTCCAAAAGGCACGTTCAAAATTATCAATAAAGTAAAAATGCCTTGGTATAAATCAACCGTCGGTGAAGGCGCTCAAAAGAAAGTTCATATGATAGCACCAGGACCAAACAACCCAGTCGGTGTCGTTTGGATGGGATTATCTAAGCCTTCTTACGGTTTACATGGCTCACCAGTACCTGAAGGTATCAGTCGTCAGGGCTCAGCAGGTTGTGTTCGTTTGACCAACTGGGATGTGTTAGAAGTATATGCCAATATCGAAAATGGCGCGGTTGTCGAACTTCAATAAATAGAACTGTATTAAATCTAGCTTCGATGCTAGTTAGCAAATATTTTTAATGATGACAAAAAAGACCTCAATATTGAGGTCTTTTTTTGTTTGTTGATGGGCGGTTCCACTTCACATCGATAACACTGCTTGTCTTTGTGTCTTACTGTTCGCCTTTATGTCTTATAGCCTTCCTCATTGCCAGTAATACTGCCAATTTTTTTGGTAAAGAATAATCCTGCAGGTATCGAAGCTAAAACACCCAATCCAACCGCTATCTGAATATGAAATATCTCATCGAACCCTGTAATGAGAGCACCAATCATAAAAAGTCCGATAGTCACGGTAGCTGTCATTGAGTAAATGACAGAAAATAATGGCCAGTTCATAAGTTATTCCTTATCTTTATTGTGGATATAATATATTTAACCTTAATTCCACAAAAAAAGTAAGTATTTACCGTGAACCCTTGTAGCATCTATATTAAATGACTTTAGAATAAAAACCATGCTATTATTAAGGTTTTAGACTTAATCATAAGAAATACCAGTTCTTACTCCCACCTTCTCTCAACTCTTTTTTATATTTTCAAGAATCTCCTATATCTTTATCTATTTATCATTACAATAATGACTTTCTTTACCTACTAAGAACGCTATCTGCTATGTCCTCATCTAAAAAAAACACTGCGCCTAACTCAGTGGATCAAAACGATTCATCAATCGCTACTGACGCCTCTCACAATCAAGACGCGACAATTGACCCAGTAGTTGATGATGCCGCTGTAGACAATGATGAAAGCGAAGACAATCAACACAAACAATCGACTGATACAGATAGCAAAACAGACTCCGAAGTAGACACTGAATGTGCGCAGCCACCTGACGCTGAGATAACCATGGAAACCATCAGTGACGATGTGGTCGTAGCAACATTGGAGTCGACAGAACCTGAGTCACAATCAAATACTGAAGCATCAGAGGTTGCAGAGTCAGAAACTATAGAAGCGAAAGAAAAGTCCGATTTCTTCCAGTCGGATACGGCAGAAATAACAGAAAAAAGTGCTCAAGATGATAGTGGTGCTGAAGTAACGGTAGAAGCAGAAGACGACACTGCCGATGACCCTGCTGATGACACAAACATCGCAGCACAGTCATCAGATAACAAAACAGCCAATCAACAAAAGACAAAAAATGAATCTAGTCGCGATGATGACAATCAAGAGAATAATTCAGAAGATAAAAGTCAAAGTAAAGACACCGATGTAGAAGACAGCGACGCTCAAAAGTCTCAAGGTGAAAGTGACGAAGATGAGGTTCAAGAGGAAAAAGAAGCCAAACTTGAGTCTTATAAGCAGTTTGTCGCCGAGCAATTCAGCAATCAAAAGGTAGATTACCCAGAAGTACGGGTTAGGATTGAGGCGAACGCGCTACCTAGCAAGATGTACTTCATCATGAATATTTTGTCTGCCATCATTGCCAGTTATGGGCTAGTGACCAATTCAGCAGCCGTGGTTATCGGAGCGATGTTAGTTGCGATGATGCTAGGCCCTATCACGGGTATAGCGCTAGCAATTATCGATCACCGTATGCCATTACTACGTAAGTCGCTCTTTACCGTCATTATCGGTGTCTCATTGGTGGTATTGGTCGGCTTTATCGTTGGTTGGCTACATAAAGACCAACCGCTAACGGCAGAAATCCTATCACGTACCCAGCCTACCTCTATGGATTTAATGATTGCCTTAGCAGGTGGTACAGCTGGTGCTTATGCGATGGTATCTCCGCATCTCTCGGTTGCGGTTGTTGGCGTTGCGGTTGCCACAGCCTTAGTACCACCACTGGCAGCTAGTGGTATCTTGCTCGCTAATGGCGAGATGCAACTCGGGCTTGGCGCGCTGTTATTGGCAGCGACCAACATTCTTGCTATTCAGTTTACCAATGCGCTGGTCTTATGGGTCTTAGGGTTTCGTCGTTTGGTCGATGACGATTATAAATCCAATACCTATTTGACTTTTTTGCAGCGTAACGCCGTGACTTTATTACTACTTGGTGGCTTAGGTGCCTACTTAACCATCAACCTACAGACCAATGCCAAGCAGCAAGTGTTTGAGAGTAATGTCAAAGAAACCATTAACAACTACTTTATCGATCAAGGCAATGTATTGACCAATACACAGTTTGATACCTCAGAAGAGAACCAAGTGGTGCGGGCAATCGTACGTGGAGAGACTTTGCCGAGCTCATATGACGTACGCCAGATTGAGACACTCATTACTAATGATATGGCAGAGAATTTCCCAGAGTACTTGCCAATCAAGCTTCAACTACGTTATTTGCCTGTGCAAGTAATCGAGTCTAATCCAACGACGCAAGACAAATTGGATGAAACGGATGCGGCCATTTTGACCAACTAGTATGCATACTTTACAAATTATGCAGTGACTAGCACACGTATAATAACCTAGTAGTTATAACTCTTGTACCAAGAGCTTGGGCGTTTGTGCTAAAATCGCTTGCAAAATTATTTTATGTCATTTACTCAATTCTATCCGTCAGTAAGGAGCCGCTGTGAGCCAGCCATTTCGCTCAGCCGATATTCGCCAAGCCTTTATCGATTTTTTCATAAGCAAGCAGCACACCCAAGTTTCATCGTCTAGCTTGATTCCACACAATGATCCGACATTGCTATTTACCAATGCCGGTATGAATCAGTTCAAAGAGACGTTTTTGGGTATGGAACCACGTGACTATACACGTGCGGTAACCTCTCAAAAGTGTGTACGTGCTGGCGGCAAACACAATGATTTGGACAATGTCGGCTATACCGCCCGTCATCATACTTTCTTTGAAATGCTTGGCAACTTCTCATTTGGTGATTATTTCAAGCAAGCAGGTATCGAATATATCTGGGAGTTTTTGACCTCAGATAAGTGGTTAGCGATTGATAAAAATCGTCTCTATGTCACTATCTATGAGACTGACGACGAAGCCTTTGAGATTTGGAATAAAAACATCGGTATTCCGAGTGAGCGCATCATTCGTATTGGTGATAACAAAGGTGCGCCTTACGCTTCTGATAACTTTTGGACAATGGGTGACACTGGTCCTTGTGGCCCTTGTACCGAAGTCTTTTATGACCATGGCGCCGATATCGAAGGCGGCCTGCCAGGTACGCCAGAAGAAGACGGCGATCGCTATATTGAGATTTGGAACTGTGTATTCATGCAGTTCAATCGTCAAAAGGACGGCACACTATTACCACTGCCTGCACCTAGCGTCGATACAGGCATGGGGCTTGAGCGTATTAGTGCCATCATGCAAGGCGTTCATGGCAACTATGAAATCGACTTATTTGTTCATTTGATGGATGCAGCAGCTGACATCTTAGAGATCAATAATGAGCAACAATCATCATTGAAAGTCATCGCCGACCATATTCGTGCTGTAGCATTTTTGATTGCTGATGGTGTTACGCCAAGTAATGAAGGTCGCGGCTATGTATTGCGCCGTGTCATTCGTCGCGCGGTACGTCATGGCAACAAGCTTGGCGCTGATAGCGAGTTCTTCTATAAGATGGTTGCGCCGCTTGTAGCTGAAATGGGCAGTGCCTATCCTGAGCTACAAGACAAACAAAGCGTCATCGAAAGTGCTATTCAAAAAGAAGAAGCACAGTTTGCTAAAACATTGGCACAAGGCTTACGTTTACTTGCCAGCGAACTTGAAGGCTTACAAGATGGCGATGCGCTATCTGGTGAAGCTGCATTTAAGCTCTATGATACCTATGGTTTCCCACTTGATTTGACCGCAGATATCACTCGTGAGCGTGGTATTGCTATTGATGAAGCCGAATTTGATGAGCATATGCAGGCACAACGTGAGCGTGCGCGTGATGCTGGCAAGTTTGACGTCGATTACAGCAGTGTCATCCAAGTAGAAACGCCAACGACATTTATCGGCTATGAGCAGCTTGAAGAAGACGGCGTGACTATTGACGCGCTTTATCAAGACGGCAACCCAGCAGACAGCTTAACAGAAGGCATGGAAGGCGTTGTGGTATTAGATCGCACCCCATTCTATGCAGAAGGCGGCGGTCAAGTAGGTGAGCTTGGTGAAATCCGTACCGAATCAGGCGTCTTTGAAGTGCAAGACACCAAGAAATCTGGTCAGGCGATTATTCATTATGGGGTCGTGACTATGGGTGAGATTAGCCCTGAGCAGACGGCTGATGCTCATGTACTCTCAAGCATCCGTGCCGCTAGTGCCAAAAACCACTCGGCCACTCACCTATTGCATGCAGCGCTAAGAGAAGTGCTAGGCGACGCGGTCACGCAAAAAGGCTCATTGGTCTCAAGCGAAGTACTACGTTTTGACTTTGCTTATGACAAACCTGTCAGCGCTGCTGAAATCATGCGTGTTGAACGTCTCGTTAATGAGCAAATTCAAGCCAACACCCCTGCCCGTATCGAGCACATGTCGATTGATGAAGCGATGAACCAAGGCGCTATGGCGCTGTTTGGCGAAAAGTACGGCAGTGACGTTCGAGTCCTAACCATGGGTACAGACCGTATCGTTGATGGTCAGCGCAAGCCTTTCTCTATCGAGCTATGTGGTGGCTTGCATGTACAGCGTACGGGCGATATCGGTGTGCTAAAAATCACCAGTGAATCTGGTATTGCGGCTGGTATCCGCCGAGTTGAAGCCGTCACGGGTATGAATGCGGTCAAAAACATTCAGCAAAGCGAGCAACAACTGAGCGAATTAGCAAGCCAGCTAAAAGTCAAACGTCCTGAAGTTGCCCAACGTGTCCGCACCATGGCTGATAAGCAACGCGAGCTTGAAAAACAGCTAGAGCGCTTAGAGCAAAAAATCGCCAGTGCTCAAGCAGCCAACTTGCTTGATGATGTACAAACGATCGCAGGTACGCCAGTTCTTATCAGCACCTTAAGTGGTATCGATGGTAAATCCATCCGTACACTGATGGACGATATCAAATCGAAACTGCCTGATAGCGTGATTGTATTGATTGGTGATAAAGATGACCAATTAGCACTCGCAGCAAGCGTCGCAAAATCTGTCACTGCCAAAGTGAAGGCTGGTGATATTATTCGTCATTTGGCAGGTGAGCTTGGTGGTAAAGGTGGCGGTAAGCCTGACTACGCGCAAGGCGGTGCACCGAAGTCTAGTAACAGTGCAGCGGTTATCAGCGCTCTACCTGCTTGGATTGAAACCCAGCTTAGCTAAGCTAGTGAATATTAAACTCGCGAATATATTGGTATAGCGCGTCACAATGTCCCTTATATTTATCGCATAGCTTTACTCTACTACGCATAGAATACGTGATTGGTTATAACTACTATAACCAATCGCCATACATCTAAGCGCTCCTGAGACTTAAAGTTATGCGGTAGATATGGTATAAAGGTCAACGTTTGGGCATATTGTTCATTCCATAAGGTTGATAGATACCATTAGAAGAATGAAAGACCTAAAGGCATAACTCTTATCATCTGGCTTTATCTATACAAGCATTGACGAGCATCACATTGACTCTCCTCAATGACAATAAAAAGTCATTATTGAATAAATAGGTAGATTTTTATGGCGTTAATAGTACAGAAATACGGCGGCACCTCGATGGGCAGTATCGACCGCATCAAAAACGTCGCCAAACGAGTCAAACGCTGGCATGACAATGGTCATCAAGTGGTCGTCGTGGTCTCAGCCATGAGCGGCGAAACCAACCGTTTGATTGATCTAGCTCGCCAAATTAGCACGCAGCCTGATCCTCGCGAATACGATCAGATGGTCTCAACAGGTGAGCAGGTGTCTATCTCACTACTCGCTATGGCCATTAAAGAGCTTGGTATTGGTGCCCGTTCAATGACTGGTCGCCAAGTCGCGATTAAAACCGACAATGCTCATAACAAAGCCCGTATCGAAAGCATCGATGACAAAAACATACGCGAGCAATTAGATGCTGGCAATATCGTTATTGTGGCAGGTTTCCAAGGTATCGACGAAGAAGGCAACGCGACCACATTAGGACGCGGCGGTTCTGATACCACAGGTGTGGCGATTGCCGCGGCCTTAGGCGCTGACGAGTGTCAAATTTATACCGATGTCGATGGCGTTTATACCACTGACCCTCGTGTAACCTCAAAAGCCAAAAAACTTGAAAAAATTACGTTTGAAGAAATGCTTGAAATGGCAAGTCTTGGCTCCAAGATTCTACAAATTCGCTCAGTAGAATTCGCTGGTAAATACGGCGTGCCGCTACGTGTACTCTCTAGCTTTGATGAAAACACAGACGGTAGCTTTGACCAAGAATTTCAAGACAACGTGGGTACCCTAATTACGATAGACGAAGGAGACAATATGGAACAGGCAATCATCTCAGGTATCGCGTTCAATAGAGACGAAGCAAAAATCTTAGTACGCGGCGTGCCTGACCATCCTGGTATCGCCTCTGCTATCTTAAGCCCAATTGGTCGTGCCAATATCGAAATCGATATGATTGTACAAAACCTTTCGGATAACGGTACCACTGACTTTACTTTCACAGTTAACCGCACTGATTTAGATAAAACGCTAAAAGTGCTTAACGAAGAAGTAAAAGATGAAATTGGCGCCAAAGAAATATTGGGCAACAGTGAAGTCGTCAAAGTGTCATTGGTTGGTGTTGGCATGCGTTCACACGCAGGTGTCGCTAGTCTTATGTTCCAAACACTGGCTGAAAACAACATCAATATCCAAATGATTTCAACCAGCGAAATCAAAGTGTCGGTCCTAATTCAGGATCAACACTTAGAAAAAGCCGTTAAGTCATTGCACACGGCATTTGGCCTAGATCGTGAAGACGGTGAAAGCAAAATCGCTGGGCTATAAGACATAAAAACTGTTAAAATATAGCATTAGCTTTAATGGTTATCTATTAATCGCTATTAATGACTTTATATAGTATGTAGATAAACAGCATTTAAATTAATAGTATCTAAATAAAAACAGTACTTAAATAAAATAGGATCTTTTTAGGTCCTATTTTTATTTTTTAGCATAGTTGAAATGAGCATTTACCTAATAGTTTTGTGAAAAACCGTGACAGTATCTGTTATGCCGCCTATAATGGGGCTTTCATTTGGGCTAAATGAATCTACCTATCATTACCGCTATTGGCACGATATCGAGCATCGTGATAATGGTTATATTGCGTGTTTGGTGCTGCGGTGATGTTCTGCAATTGAGAAGTAATCTGATGAGTAATAATTTGTTGATGCGACATAAGGAGTGTGACGCATGTTAATTTTGACACGCCGCGTGGGCGAAACGCTAATGATTGGCGACGAAGTAAGTGTGACGGTTCTAGGCGTCAAAGGCAATCAAGTACGTATCGGTGTAAACGCACCTAAAGATATTGCAGTACACCGCGAAGAGATTTATCAACGTATTCAGCATGAGCGTTCTGTACAGTCGCAAATGCAGCATCTTGAGCAAGGCAACTTTTCGCCTTCGTTTGATGATGAAGATTACTTTAATCGCTAAGCTAGCTAAATTATAATGCTGAACGCTCAACGGCTACTATCATCATTGAGCACACATAAATATTATATTGTTTTTTTAATCTGCTCTGAGGTCATTTATTTATGAGTATCCGCCAATCAGATGTATCGGCATTACTTAATGGTTTGAACAAAAAAGCCATTGGATTCAATGATGTCATCAGCTTTATCGATGATTTTTATCGCTATGCACCTGCCCCTTTTGTGAATGGAATGGTACATAATGCAGCCGGTGAGAACGAAGGTAGCGCAAAGATCTTTGGTTTTGCTAAGCACCATGGTCTGAACCAATTGGACACGCTTAAACTATTTGGCGAGCATTATGCCAAGGTTCAAGCAACGCCTAACGGTACCGATCATGCCAATATCCGTAATTTTTTACATTGGGGCTGGCAAGGATTTTTGATGCAAAAGAACCCGCTAACGGTTCGTCCTAGTGTCGATACGACTGCTATTTAATCGTCTATGATGATTAAGCTATTTCTGATAATTTAATTATTGATAAATTAAAAAAGCCACGCTATATAGCGTGGCTTTTTATGATAATTGTTTTTATCACAACTATTACAACTTATTTATAAATCTATTTATCACAAAACTTAACAGGCTGTACCGCACCTTTAGGATTCGGCATATTAGGGTAGTGATGCTCGTGCTCGACATCACATTCAGCGCCAACGACAGAACCATCATCTTTTACCGGTTTATGAATATAACCTGTACGCTCGGCTGGCGGCAGATGCTCATGCTCCCATACCATCACTGCTTGCATACAAGTCTCACGCTGCTCAGCGGTAATCTTACGACCGTCAGGCCATTTACCTAGCTCAATTGCCATACGAAATTTATCAACCACTTCGGGCGTTAGACTTGCTAGTATTGTTTGTTTATCCATCTTACCTACTCTCCACTACCATTCTTTATATCATATTTTGGTCTAATAGATACGCTTATTCATCGTCTATAATATCATCATCGACATCAAGACTGAATTCTTCGGCATGTACGTTCCAGTGCAGCTTTGTACGGCAGGCCTCATAAAAGTCAAACCCAGGTGGGTGCAACAAGGTAAGCTTATCAGGATGCTTACGAATGTGTAGGCGCTGCTCTTGCTCAAGTGGCACGCTTGGCTTACCGTCCGCACTCACCATCGGCTGAGTACGATTGTCTTCATGAATACGAATACAAACCTCACTATTACCGCTGACCACAATCGGTCTACTAGATAATGTATGGGGATGCATCGGCACCAGACAAATAGCGTCCATACTCGGATGAATAATTGGACCGCCACCTGATAAGGCATAAGCAGTAGAGCCAGTCGGTGTTGCCGCTATCAAGCCATCACTATGCTGTCTATAAACGTCATGTCCATCAATTTTCATCTGAAAATCAATCATATGTACGGATTTACCAGCGTGCAGTACGATGTCGTTCAGTGCCATGTCTTCATGGATAATTTTGCGCCCTTCTCGTATCTCCATCGTCAATAAAAACCGATGGTCCAGTTGATAGTCTCCCATCAATACTTGACGTAACTTAAACGCAGCTTCATCAGGTTTTACATCTGCTAAGAACCCTAAACGACCACGGTTAACCCCTAATACAGGTACACGGTAGCGTGCTAGCGCTTCAGCAGCATGTAGTATCGAACCATCACCGCCTACAACAATAACCAAATCACAAATCTCACCAATCAAACCACGTTTGACGATTTTGACTCTTTCTATATCTGTGAGGTCAAGCGTTGGTAAATTGGCCGTTTGTACATCCATTATCAACGTCAAATTCATATCATTGACGGTTTGGGCAATCTGTACCAAGCTTTGAGTGACACTACGTTTACCAGCACGGCCCATTAGACCAATACGCCTAAAGGCAGGGTTTTTAATAGCGTGGAATAGCTCTGATTCATGTAAGTGTGGCAATCTTGCTGACTGCGCTGAGTTTTCCATAAAACGACTCGGTATAACGGTGAAGTACAAGGCAATGATAGCGATAAATGCGCGCTTAGACTAGCATGTTTATGAATTATCGTTGTTAACTGTCGTAACTGACCCCATATAAAAGCTATCGAATGTTTTACTTAGCCGAATCTGTCTGTTCAGTTGTCAAATTAATGTATTGAGCGATATAGTGGCTCAATGCGCTAGCCAATGAGCAGCTTGAGGTTGCACCGCAGCAGTTGTCACGCAAACACAGTTGACAATAATGGCGGTTTTGCTAAAGTAACCAACATCACTATTTTTATATTTTATTATTAAGGACTTATGTATGGCCAATCCTATTGTCAGTCGCGCAGAACTTGCGATCGGCGGTAATCCAATGACGGTCAAGGGCGTAATTCAAAAGACCAGCTTATTACTTGGTTTATCAGCCATTACTGGTGTGGGCTTTTTCTTTTATGCGCTTATGGCAGGTTTATCGCAAGGTTTTATTACGATGGCAGCCTTTGGTAGCATGATTGCTGCGTTTGTTCTGGCTCTTTTTATTACCTTTAAGCCGCAAAAAGCCAAGACTTTGGCTGTACCTTACGCCTTGCTAGAAGGTATCTTTTTGGGCGGTATCTCATTATTTTTCATGAGAATGTATCCAACAGTACCAGTCACGGCGATGTGCGCAACTTTCGTCACAGCTGCGGTTATGCTTGGTCTATATCGTTCAGGTTTAGTTAAGGTTACTGAAAAGTTCCGTTCTATCGTGACCTCGGCGGTTATTGCCATTATGCTTGTCTATGTAGCACAGTGGGTACTTTCTCTAGCGTTTGGTTCATCACTACCGTTCCTATTTGAAGGTGGCGCTATCGCTATTGGCTTTAGCTTATTTGTCATCGTTATCGCTTCTTTCACACTGTTGTTGGATTTCGATAATATTGATCGCGGTGTTGCGATGGGTGTTTCTGAAGATTACGAGTGGTTGTTCAGTATTGGTATTCTTGCAACCCTAGTCTGGATGTATATCGAATTTATGCGTCTGCTAAGCTATCTACAAGACTAATTGTAAGAGTGACCTAACAGTATCTCTGTATAGAAAAAACCGCCTTCCATCAAATGGAAGGCGGTTTTTTTGTGAGCAAATTTCACAGGCTTGTTTAAATTAGGGGCTGTAGTAGATAAGGATTAAATATCACACCATTTTCTCAAGGTTTTCAGCTGATTAGATGGTGAGCCATAGTTGAATCTAAACTCGCACTCTTTTAAAAACAAATGGAAGTTCTTCTTATTAATCCCATTATACTTTCTGAGTGTTCGTTTGGACTGATTCCAGAAGTTCTCAATGCCATTGATGTGATTGTTCTTACCGCAAATGAACTCTATAGAGTGATTGACTCTGAAATGTTTAAACTCACTCACATCTAATGCATTGTAACTTCGATAGCTATCCGTATAAACAAAGCTGTCAGGCTTGATTTTACGCTTAATAACAGGCATTAGGGTAGTCTGTTTGGTGTCTGCTACGACAATGGTATAAACCTTACCGTTTCGTTTTAGAATACCAAATACAGCGGTTTTACCAGCAGCCCCGCGACCTCTTTTGCCTTTGCGTACACCGCCAAAGTAACTTTCATCTAATTCGACCTCACCATCAAAAAGCTCATCAGCTTCTAATGAGAGATGGTAATCTATCACAAGTCTTATTTTATGATAAAAAAGTGCAGCAGTATTAGGCTGAATATCAAGCAAATCTGCGGCTGTTCTAGCAGTCACTTCAGCCGTAAAAAACTCTAACAGCCTTCGCTGTGCTTTTTTACTTAGTTTACAACGGGTTATCTTCATAAAAGTAGTCTAGCATAGTGCTTATCTACTACAGCCCCTTAAATTAAGTACTTTTTAAAGAGACTAAGCACGTTTTAGACGCAATGCATTTAACACGACAAATAGCGAACTGAGCGACATACCAATCGCAGCGAGCCATGGTGGCACATAGCCTAAAGCCGCTGGTATCAGGACGATACTATTATAAGCGAGCGCCCAGCGGAAATTTTGCTTGATAATACGTTCCGTCTTATCAGAGATACGTTTAGCCGCAGTGATAGCTTCGATTTGTCCATTTAAGATAATACTATCACTAGATACTTGTGCTAAGTCTGCCGCACCTGCAATCGAAGTCGACACATCTGCCGCTGCTAATACTGGTGCATCGTTGATACCATCACCTACCATCAATACCACGGCACCGTTGGCTTGCAGCTGCTGAATATGATTGACCTTATCAGTCGGTGATAGTCCGTTGTATGCTGCTTGCATACCTAAACTCTCAGCCATGACTAGCGCTTGCGGGCTTGGATCACCTGTCAACATAACAGACTCGATACCTAGTTCTTTGAGCGTATCGAGCATCGACTGCGCACTATCACGTACCTTGTCATTGAAATAAAAACATGCCAGCGCCTGCCATTTTTTGCTGTCAGTATTTTGATAAGACAATACTACTGCTGAGCTGGCTCGCTGAGCTACTAGATCGATGGTTAAATCATCGTTTGCATCTATATCATTGGCGCTATTATCTGTTCTGTCTAACGCAAAGTCTTTATGACCGATTCGATATACAGTGCCATCAATCATCGCTTTCACCCCGCCTGCTGGATAATGCTGTACGGCTTGCGTCGATGGCAGGTGTAACTGATAGGCTGCCGTCAGTAACGCGTGAGCAATTGGATGACGACTTCCTACTTCTAGTGCAGCTGCAATGGCCAACAGCGTATCTTTTTGCGCTGTTAATGATAAATCGTCAGTTTCGGTCTGGCTTTTTGGTGTGATTAACTCAATATTTAATAAATTTGGCTTACCATAAGTCAGCGTGCCCGTCTTGTCAAAAGCAACATGCGTGATTTCAGCCAGCGTTTGTAAGGTATGTCCACGCGTCGTCAAAAAACCATAGCTTGCCAGACGATTGGTTGAGACGGTCAAGGCAATCGGCGTCGCTAACGACAGAGCACAAGGACAAGTAGCCACCAAGACTGCCACGGTTGCCCAAATCGCTTGGCTTGGATCGACGATATACCAGCCGACAAATACCAAGACGGATAAAACCAAAATGCGCGCGACAAACCAACGTGCTAGCTTATCTGCTTGCTGCGCCAATTTGGGTTTTTCGCTCATGGCGCGATTCATCAATCGATCAATTAAGCCTATCTGGCTATCTTTTGGCAATGCTGTGACTAGCATCTCAAACGGCTGGCTATCGTTTTGCGCACCGCCAACAATATAATCACCTTGAGACTTGATGATTAAATCACCTTCGCCAGTCAGTAGACTTTGTGACACCGTTGCAGTAGAACTTAGCAAGATGCCGTCACTGATAATCTCAGAGCCCGCTTCAACTAAAATGATGTCACCCACCTGTAAACTATGAGCGGTGACCATTTTCTTTAACTCTACATCGTCTTCTGCTTGTGATTGCGCATTCTGTTTGTTGCGTGCCTGCTGCCAGTCTTGAGCGATACGTGATGTGAGCTGATGAACATTGGCGTCCATACGCTGCATAAAGTCAGGCATAACTTCAGCCGCTACACTCGAACCCTTTTGAGCATTATCTTCGATAGCTTCATCTTGTTGAGACGTATTTTCTTTCAGCTGCTGTAAAATATGCTCAGCTGCTGATTTGTCTTCAGCGACTTTTTGTACTAATACCGGCTCAACTACGACCAAATCATTAGCCATAGTCGCAGCTTTTAGACGTGCGTTATGCTCGATATAACGCCCTGCCAACAAAAAGAAAATAAACATGCTGACCGAGTCATAATACGTCTCCCCTTGCCCAGTGATGGTAGCGTAGAGACTGGCAAAGAAAGTGATAATCAATGCAAGACTGACGGGCACATCCATATTGACTTGGCGCGCACGAATTGCTGACCATGCAGAGGTGAAGAAAGGAATGCCAGCATAGAAAAATACAGGCGTACTCACAAATAAAGACACCCAACGCAAAAAGTCACGCTGGAATATCAACATGTCGCTATACTCACCAAAATAAAGCGCAACGGCATACATCATCGCTTGCATCGAACCTAGTGCAGCGATGCCGAGACGCAATAGCATTTGATTGTTATGACGTGCCAGCATGGCTTCGTGTGTATCTTGGCGATAAGGCTTGGCTTCGTAGCCGATTTCGTTGATGACCGCTAAAATACGACTGATGGGTAATTTGTTTTCATCCCAAATGACCCGCATACGTTGGTTGGTCAAATTTACCTGACATTTACCAATACCCTCTAGCTCATCGAGGCGCGACTCAATCAGCCAAGTACAGGCAGCACAGCGTAAGTTATTAACAGACAGCTCTGCTACTGACATGCCATCTTGCGCGTAAACGAATTGCGATTTTATCTCGTCATGATCGTAGACCTCGAGACGCGTCAGCTGAGTTGGCAAACTTGCCGTACGGTTAATCTCTGAACGGTCAAGATAATATTGCTCAAGACCAGCCTCTACTATGCTTTGGGCAGCTAACTGACAGCCCATACAACACATCTCTCGTGACTGACCTAATATCTCAGCATAAAACGGTGGCTGAGGTACAGGGTCACCACAGTGAAAACAGTGATCAGCCAGCGGAAGCACTAATCCTTCGATGATAGAAGTGTCTTCATAAGAATGATTGGTAGCAGATGATACTGATGATGGGATACTAGACATAGTCGCGCTTACTTCCTTTGACAGGCTTGCTTAAAATGCATTCATTTAAAGCAAACTTGCTCGTATTGACTGTACTGTACGTCATGCAATAGAGCCGTTTTTAATCACATAAATATCACTACCGCTAGTAGCATAATATTGATAACGGACGGCTAATAGCAAACAATTAGCAACAGCGAATTCATACAAAATACATCGTGAGGACAATCGTAAATTGTTATCTTATATGGCGGTTATCTACCAGATTGAAAGTGACTGACGCTTTATTACAAGTATCGGTATTTTAATAGGGATTATACTATAAGCCATCGCTATGAGCAGTACCATCGCTCATGGTCTACGACCAATAAATGCCTGCGTTGACGATGATAGATTGAAAAATTTGTCAATTTGCGTCATTATGAGGCAGTTTTTTATCCAAAAATGGTGCGACATCCGTGCAAAAACCTAATTACAAGTTACCAAATACCAAGTTATCAGCGTCATCTAAGTCTGCTATGCATACGCTACCCTCGCAGCAGCGCGGCTTGGTCTTTAGTAGTCTGCTATTAATTACCATCATCGCAGGCATGGTGCTGTTGGCGCTATATTTGATCAAACTTGATCGCACCATTACTCATAAGTTTGAGGGCAAGCGCTGGGACATTCCAGCCAAAGTGTATTCTCAGCCGCTTGAGCTGTATCAAGGCGCCAATGTCGATAGAGATACGATGAAGACATGGCTAGAGTTGCTTAACTATCAAAGCAACAAAGCTTATGATCGCACGGGTACCTATCATCGGACAGGCAATACTTACTTTATTCACACGCGCGGCTTTACGTATAGTGCTAATGATAAAGATGCCGAGCAAGTCATCAAAATGACGATTTCTGGTAATAAAGTAGAATCTATCCAGAGTACTCTGCCGGCTAAGAGCGGCATCATTCGTCTAGAGCCTGTCAATATCGGTGGTATCTATCCCGACAGTAATGAAGATCGGATGGTTGTGTCTTTGGACGAAGTGCCTCAGCCGTTAATTGATGCCCTTATCGCTACCGAAGATCGCGCGTTTTATGAGCATAAAGGGGTATCAGTACGTGGTATCGCCCGTGCCGTAATAAATAACTTTACTGGTGGTGCCAGACAAGGTGGCTCGACCATCACCCAACAGTTGATTAAAAACTTCTATCTCAATTCAGATCGCACTATCAAACGCAAAGCCAACGAAGCATTGATGGCCGTGCTGCTTGAGCTGCATTACAGCAAAGATGAAATTCTACAGACCTATTTGAATGAGATTTATCTGGGTCAAAATGGCAACCGCTCTATCAATGGTTTTGGTTTGGCTTCACAGTTTTATTTTGACAAACCACTTAATGAGCTGCGCTTAGATCAGCAAGCAATGCTGGTTGGTATGGCAAAAGGTCCAAGTATTTATAACCCACGTCGCAATCCAAATGACTCAAAAGCACGCCGCGATGTGGTACTTAATAACATGCTGACAATGGGCACACTGAGCCAAGAAGACTACGACAAAGCCTTAAAGCAACCGCTTGGCATCGTGGATAAGCCTGCTGAAGGCAAAAGCCAGTTCCCTGATTTCTTAGATATTGTCAAACGTGAACTAAATACCGTTTACTATTCTGACGACCTCAAAAACGAAGGTCTGATTATTATCAGTACTCTAGACCCTATCGCTCAATTGGCCGCAGATAAAGCCGTTGATAGAAAACTTGGTGAACTGCGCCGTAATAGTAGCAAAACTAAGGATTTACAAGGCGCGTTAGTGAGTGCCAATCCTGAGACTGGCGAGCTAGTATCTGTCGTAGGTAGTGGTAGTGAATTTACAGGGTTTAACCGCGCGGTCGATGCCAAACGCCAAGTTGGCTCGTTGCTGAAGCCTATCATTTATATGACTGCGCTTGAGAGCGGTCGTTATAACTTGGCCAGTTCAGTAGATGACTCCCCTATTACGGTCAATCTAAACGACGGTACTGACTGGAACCCTAAAAACTACGACAATCGTGATCATGGTTATGTTCCATTTACCACGGCACTGTCTCAATCCTATAACCAAGCGGCAGTACGCTTAGGTATGGAGTTCGGCGTTAATACCTTTGCTAAGCAATTACAGCGCATGGGTATCAAAGAAAAAATTCCACCTTACCCATCAGCATTGTTAGGCTCAGTTAATTTGAGTCCGATGGATATGCTTGGTATTTACCAAGTCTTTGCCACTGGTGGCTTCCGTACGCCTATTCATAGTATCCGTACGGTCATTGATGATCGCGGCCGTATTTTACAGCGTACTGGGCTTAACACTCAGCGCAGTATTCCACCTGAAACCAACTTTTTGACCAACTATGCATTACAGCAAGTCGTCTCAAATGGTACGGCCAGACGTGCGCAATCACTCGGCAGCAATTTAAACCTAGCCGGAAAAACGGGGACGACAAATGACTACCGTGACGCTTGGTTTGCAGGCTATAGTGGCAATTATGTAAGTGTCGTTTGGGTTGGTCGTGATGATAATAAACCGATTGGTTTGAGTGGTGGTACTGGCGCCTTACCAGTTTGGGTAGATTATATGAAACGCCTAAAACTGACTCCGGTTGCTCTACCAGAGCCAGAAGGTATCGAGTGGTTATGGTTAGAAAACAACTCAGGCAAACTGTCTAATGAACGCTGTGCCAACGCTCGCTACTTACCAGTAATGTCAGCTCATTTACCAGAAGAAGCTAGCAGTTGTGCGCTAAACCTGTACCAGCAAGATCGCGCTCGTGAACAGACACAGTTTCAGAACCAGCAAGGTGATATCAATCAACAACGTCGCCGTGAAGGTTTAGAGATTCCAAATGGCGAAGCTGTTGAATCTGAGGGTGCAGCAGGTAGCAGCGAGCAAAGTGAAGGTGATGAAGACCGTGCTGATACTTGGTATGACCGCGCTGTTGAATGGTTCTAGCTGTTGAATGGCTTTAATAGTGTTTTTGATATTTAGCTTTTAATATTTAAAAAAGGTTTTAACATGATGGTGTCATCTTTACGGACAACTACTTCAGTAAAACAAACAATGCTGCTATGGCGTAATAAAATCACGTCAAACAATACATTACTTGCAGGCAGCGCGATCGTTGGCATGCTAAGTCTAAGTGCTTGTCAGACGGCCCCTAGCACATCGCCCACAGTGCAAACCACGCCTGTTCAAACATTACCAGCGTCACAACCGACCGTGCCATCAACGACAACTGCTCAAGCGCCTGTCACGGAAGCAAACAATCAAAGCAACTATCCAACCGAGCCTTACAATGCAGTTGAACAGTCCGAAACACCAAATCCATTAACGCAAGAGACACCTGTATTTACACCTCCCGCTCCAGAAGTGATGCAGCCTGATCCTGTTATCATTGCGCCTTCTCGTAACGACTATATAATCTCTGAGCCATCGGTACCGTCGCATAATGAGTTACTTGAGCACGCTAGAAGAAACTCGCAGCAACGTACTCAACAATCTGCCAGCAACAATAGTAATCTGCCTGCGTTTCGCAATTTGATGCAAGTAGGCATCAGTCAATTGAAAGCGGGCAATCTAACCAATGCCGAGAACAGCTTTACCCGTGCGCAGCGTCTAGCGCCCAAGTCATCGGCGGTATACTTCTATTTGGCACAAGTAGCATTAAAAAAGAACCAACCTCGTAAGGCAGAAGCGATGGCACGTCGTGGTCTTAGTGTCTCTCAAGATAGCAATCGTAGACGAGCACTATGGCAAGTTATATTGCAATCAGGACAAGCTCAGGGTAACTCACGCGTGGTCAATGAAGCAAAACAAGCATTGCGCTAATAACCGAGTATTTGTACCTCTTAGATTTATTAGTTAAAACCTCTATATACATCATACATTTCATTGTATGTAGACTTATCTAGGGCAGCCCCCTAACACCTACACTTATTTTTATTTCCGCTTAAGGTTATCTTTATGGCATGGCAACAACTGCATTTACAATGCGAAAAATCAAACGTCGACTTGGCTGAAGCGCTTTTGTTAGAAGCAGGCGCATTATCAATAGCTTTAGACGATGCTGGCGATCAACCTCTGTTTGAGCCACTTCCAGGTGAATCACCGCTGTGGGATGAGGTGATACTAACAGGACTATTTGATGCGACTACTGATGCTGGTAGTCGTCAAGCGGTTGAGCAATTAAGTCATGAAATCGCTGCACAAGTACAGGCTACTCGTATTTGGTTAACGGCTGTTGATGATAAGGATTGGGAGCGCGAGTGGATGAGCAACTATCATCCTATCGAATGTGCTAATGACTTATGGATTGTGCCTGACTGGCTAACGCCGCCTAACCCTGAAGCTACCAATATCATTATGGATCCAGGTTTGGCATTTGGTACTGGCTATCATGCTACGACTCGCCTGTGCCTAGACTGGCTAACAGAGCAAGACCTAACAGACAAAGTGGTTATCGATTATGGTTGTGGTTCAGGCATTCTAGGGATTGCTGCTTTGCTATTGGGTGCACGTCAAGTATATGCAGTCGATATTGACCCACAGGCGGTACTTGCTACCAATCAGAATGCGGTACGCAATAATGTAGGCGATCGTTTACAGGCATTTTTGCCAGAAGAATTTACAGAGTATTGCTCGCAGCATGACGTTCTGCCTGTAGAAGTGATCGTTGCTAATATTTTAGCGAAGCCGCTTATTGGTTTAGCACCTTACTTTGCAACACTCATTGCGCCAAAGGGCCGTATCGTATTGGCAGGTTTGATTGAGTCGCAAACCGAGCAAGTCACTGAAGCTTATCAGCCATATTTTGCACTCGATCCTAAGCATGCTTTTACTGCGCAAGAAGACCAGCATTGGCAACGTTTATCAGGTACATTTACTAGCTAGCAACATTTAATTACATCTGTTACGATAGAGGGCAGTCAAATGTTATGTGTTTGACGCCACTCTGTCTTTGCCTACAATTCATCGAAATTAAATAAGTAAAATGCGTATTGTGGGCAGCTATTGGTGAGTGGCTAAGCGGTATTGATAACCATACTTTTTTGGATTCGCCTCTATGACCACGCCAATAAAAACCCAATGCCCCCATTGCCAAGCTTGCTATAGCGTTAAACAAACTCAACTAAATCAAGTCAATGCTACCATCAGCTGTGATCGGTGCCAGCAAAGTTTTTTGGTCAATAAACATCTTGTGGTAAATTCTGAGGTCATTCAAAAACCAACACCACAAAAAAATATTCCTGCTCAACAAAAAGCTCAAACTCAACCAATTTCGAACGAGCAAAAAACGTCTACTAATAGTAATCAGCATAAACCTCAAAATGTGCCAAATCGCCCTACATCTTCAATCAGTAAGAAAAAATCATCTGATACTTTGATTCATGACGACTTAATTTATGACGATATGGATATAGACGAGCCAGAAGAAGACGTTCAAGAGTATGACTCTTTAGATAATATGGATGCATGGTTAACCCAAGCCAGTAATACCAGTCCTAGCGCAGCAACCACAGAAAAACCAAAAGCGCCCTCTTCTAAAGAAACTATCAAAACCTCTAATCCATCAACAAAGAAACCATCTACTAGTACAATATCAGCATCAACACAGAACATGCTCAGCTCGGCAGCGGCCAATGATATTCATGCCAATGTTGAGAGTAGTGATAACAATTCATGGCTACAAAAACTATTAGAAGAACAAAATCAAGACGAAGAAACACCGCCAGATGACACAGACTTATCACAGCTTCTATCTGATATGGGAGTACCCGTTAAAGATGAAGACCCTGCTGCCGACGATCGTTTAAGAAAAACCCAGTTACCGTTTGCACCAACCCAAACGACACGTTCAATTGCATCATTGTTATGGGTACTAGGTTGTTTGGTCCTAGCACTGCTACTCGCGGCACAGTATGTTATTTTTAACTTAGAAAATTTAGTCAAAAACCCAGCTTATGCTCAGCGTCTCCAATCGATATGCTCTGTCGCTGCCTGCAGCTTACCCAGTGCAGATTTATCAGCGCTTACCATCAGCAATACCTTTCATAGAAGCAGTCAGATTAAAACTGCTGGTACATTTAGCGATATAGGCGCTACTCTAAGTAATGGCAGCCCGCAGGCACAATTATACCCAAATGTAAAAATAAGTGTTTATGGTAAAGACGGGCTTATTGGAGAGTCCATTGCGGATCCAAACGATTATTTATTAGGCAAGCAAAGTCAGTTAGCTGCCAATACAGATAGACAGCTATTGTTTACTATCCCTGTGGCTAATGCGCAGATCCGCGACATTACTATGACCGCTCTTTATTAAATTAGGATGTCATATATAAATAAGCGTGAGTAGAAAATACACCGTAAATTCATTTTCAATTAAACCGTGATAGCCAAGATAACGATGAATCTATCAGCGCTAGGCGATATTAATTTGATATACTATAGTTCTGACCCCTCACAATCAGAATTTTTCTTCATCTCAAGGATATTATTTTATGGCACCTCATGCACAGCATAATGCCAATCATTTTGCTAAAAGCTCTGAGCACCCTGCCGATTATAATAAAGACGAATACCAACCACCTACGCACGGCTTTGATTTTGCTAATCAAAACTATACAAGTAGTGCGCAGCAACCTCTACGAGTTCATGTAGAGCGTGTGGTGCGTCAGTACTTTGCGATGCTAGGAGATGAGATGCCCACTGATTTATATGAATTGATTTTGAAGCAAGTCGAAGAGCCTCTCTTATCTGTCGTCCTAGAAAAAACAAGAGGCAACCAAACCAAATGTGCTCAGATATTAGGCCTAAATCGAGGCACTTTGCGCAAAAAAATGAAGACCTATGATTTAATGTAGCATTGTTATATGAGCTTACCCATCATCATTGACTATCATTATGTATGGCAATCAAATGTTTCTCGCTTTATCTATCATGATACGGCATACCGTTGTCATCATCACCTTGCCAGACGTTTACGTCAGGCTTTTTTTATGGAAAATTTCTTATGAGTACAACCCCACTTGCCCTATTATCGGTCTCCGATAAGTCTAATATCGTCGAGTTTGCTCAAGGCCTTCTCAAAGCAGGTTTTGGTTTATTATCTACTGGCGGTACTTATCGTCTGCTCACAGAAAACAATGTCGACGTGACTGAAGTATCAGATTACACAGGCTTTCCTGAAATGATGGATGGTCGTGTTAAAACGCTGCATCCTAAGATTCACGGTGGCATTCTAGGACGCCGTGGTACAGATGATGCAGTTATGAGTGATCATGCAATCGAACGTATCGACTTAGTCGTCGTGAACTTATATCCGTTTGCTGAGACGATTGCACGTGCTGACGTGACTATGAACGATGCTATCGAAAATATCGATATTGGTGGCCCTACCATGGTACGTTCAGCGGCGAAAAACCACGCTCATGTGGGTATCGTCACTGATCCAGCTGATTATGACCGTGTACTTAACGCCTTAGATGGTAGCACTGAACTGACGACTGCTTTACGTTATGATTTGGCAGTAAAGGCGTTTGAGCATACGGCACAGTACGACGGTATGATTGCAAACTTCTTAGGTAGCCGTGTCAACGAAACTCAAGAACCAGAAAACTTCCCTCGTACATTTAATGTGCAGCTTGAAAAAGCACAAGACCTACGCTATGGCGAAAACCCGCATCAAAACGCGGTTTTCTATACTGAAAACCAGCCTTTAAAAAGCAAACAAGCTTCAATCGCAACGGCTAAGCAGTTACAAGGCAAAGCATTGTCTTATAACAACATCGCTGATACCGATGCTGCGCTTGAGTGCGTTAAAGCTTTCAGCGCGCCTGCTTGCGTTATCGTTAAGCATGCCAACCCTTGCGGTGTCGCGGTTGATAATGACCAAGTAGCGGCTTATCGTACTGCTTTTAGCACCGATCCTGAATCGTCTTTTGGTGGTATCATCGCATTCAACCGTCCGTTGACGCTTGCTGCGGCAAAAGCCATTATCGACAATCAGTTCGTAGAAGTAATCATTGCACCTAGTATCGAAGACGGTGTGCTTGAAGCGACAGCTACTAAGAAAAACGTACGCGTATTGGTATGCGGCGAGCTACCAGCACCAGATAAGCGTGATATCCAACTTGACTACAAGCGCGTTAACGGTGGTTTACTGGTACAAGAGCAAGACCTTGGTTTAATCACTGCTAACGACTTAAAAATCGTCACTGATGTACAACCAACTGAAGCGCAAGTGGCAGATCTACTGTTCAGCTGGAACGTAGCAAAATACGTTAAATCTAATGCCATTGTCTATGCAAAAGGCCAACGTACTATCGGTGTTGGCGCAGGCCAAATGAGCCGCGTTAACTCAGCACGAATTGCTGCTATCAAAGCAGAGCATGCTGGACTAGCAACTGAAGGTGCTGTTATGGCATCAGATGCGTTCTTCCCTTTCCGTGATGGCATCGACAATGCTGCTGAAGTAGGTATCTCTGCTATCATTCAGCCAGGTGGCTCTATGCGTGATGACGAGACCATTGCTGCTGCTAATGAGCATGGTATCGCGATGGTATTCACGGGCATGCGCCATTTCCGCCATTAAATAATTATCTATTGATTTAAGACTGGGATTAGTCACAGCAATTGTATTTGTTATTGCGACTAATCCCAGTCTATATAGTATTTGTGATAATTATCGTTAAAGCATCACCCAAAAAAAGCCACTGCATCAATCGATACAGTGGCTTTTTTAATATCTAAAAATAATAAACTAGCAAATACTTAGCGGCCTTGTGCGTTTGCCATGTTGCTTTCATTAATCTCAACCGTATACACCATACGTAGATAGTCCAAATAGTCTTGCAACTGGTCTTGGCCTAAATTGTCACGAATGATACTGGCTGTTTGCGCTCGTTGCATATCAGACAGTGGTGACTGCTGCTCAGTTTTAATACGGTCTCCAACCAGTAGCGTTGCACCCATCTCAGTCTCACTAGCAATCGCGACGACGCCATTATCAGCGGCTTGCTGGCTAAAGGCCAATCCACGCTCTTTGTCCGTTAGCTGCGTCGTTTGACGGTTAATCTCACCCAGTGCTTGGAAACTAACCGACTGCTTACTTATATCAGCTGGCGTCTTGATACCAGCAGCCAATGCTTTAGCATCTTTTAAAGCTAATGCTGTCGCTTTCTGCTGACGGAGTATTTGAGTGATTCTTGGAGTTGCATTTGCTAGAGCAAGCGTCTTAGTAGGACGATAATTGCTTGGCTGTAACCATACGGTACCGTTGCCAACTTCTACGCCTGCCGTTACCGCCTGATCTTGAATAGTAAACTCATCAAAGGCCTGCTTAACCACAGCTGGTTGCGGCAATGCAGACTTATTATTAACTTTACGATAATCTTTGATACGCTTTAGACTGACGTTTTCTTGCTGTGCAATATCTTCGATACTGAAACCATCTGCTGCCAAATCATTGATTGACGTTACTTTATCAGCATAGATTTCCTGACGTTTATACTCTTTTGCTTTTGCAGTCAGCTCATCACGCATACTGTCTAGACTTGGAATTTTTTTGCCATTGTCTTCAGTGACCGTAAATATCTGATAACCAAAGCTAGTCTTGATAGGCGCAGTCACATCACCAACGCTCAACCCTTCTAGTGCCTCTTGCACAGTATCTGCATCACTGCCAAACACTGACGGATTAAAACGTCCGATATCACCACCTGTTTCACCTGATGGATCGTCCGACTCTGCTTTAGCAAGCGCAGCAAACGCTTCACCTTTATTCAGACGGGCTTTCACTTTATCGGCTCGTGTCTTAGCATCTTTACCAGTAAACAGAATCTGACTAACTTTACGCTCATCAGTAGCCGAAATGTTCTGCTTATATGCTTCATACTGCTGCTGCAACTCTTCTGCGGTTACTTCATCAACCTTGATAGTTTGCGGGCTGAGCTGGATATAGGCCAAGTCAACCATCGCTGCACTTTTCAATGTGTCTTTGTTAGCATCATAGTAAGACTGAATGTCTGTTTTGCTGAGCTTAACTTTGTCAGCATAGTCTTGCCAATTAAAGCGATGTACCCAAACGTTGCGCGACTCAAGTTGCAAGTCAATCAATTGACTGACCGCTTGCATAGGATAAACGGCCGTACCAACGATACTGGCATTTAGTTGATCCAAGCTTAACTGATTGCGAAATTCTGCAAATAGCTGGTTTTTGGTCATGCCGCGCTGACGCAAGAAGTTTGAGAACTGATCGTTTGAAAAGTTACCCTCTGCATCTTGGAATATTTCTTCTTGACGCAGCAGACGATTGATCGTGTCGTCAGACACTGTCATACCAAGCTTGCCTGCTTGCTGCTCTAACAACGTACGGTCGATTAGACCCTTTAACACTTGCTCATGAAGCACATCTTCATTCAATAGGCTGGCATCTTCAACTTGCTCTAGTACTTCAGAACGACGGCTATTAACAGCAGTTTGATACTCGGACAGTCCTACGCTTGCCTCACCTACCTGCGCAATCTGGTTGGGATCGACGTTGCCGCCAAAATAGCTTTCGACACCCAAGAGAGCGAGCGGCGATAGGCATAAAATCAATAAAATGCGACCTGGCCAGCTTTTTAAGAAATCGCGCAATTTATCCATAGTTATCTCTGCTTTATTAACCTATATTGATGAAAAACCATTGTAATACTGTTAGGAGCTATTGAGTGCAACCTGCCAATATCAGTGCTATCTAAGCTCGCAATGGTAAGAGTAAGAGCGTATGCATTTTATAGTAAAAAACAAAATTTACTAAAGAAATCTGACTTAAATGACACACCTATCGCGCGCCCTATGATACGTGATTTTTCATGCAGACTCAAAATATTCACGACGCATGATACAAACTATAGCGATAAAAAAAGCACCTAAATATTAGGTGCTCTCTTCGATGGCTAGCTCATTACTTCAGCTATAGACCATCGACTATCATTTTATGCTTAAAAAGGCGGCTTAGTTCAAGCGCTCTTTTAAGTTTTTACCAGCTTTGAAGCTTGGTACTTTGCTTGCTGGAATGCTTAGCTCTTCGCCAGTCTTAGGGTTACGACCAGTACGTGCTTTGCGATCTTTTACACTGAAAGTGCCAAAGCCAACTAATGAAATGCTATCGCCAGCTTCTAGCGCTTCGCCAACACTTTCCATAACAGCGTTTAGTGCATCACCAGCTTGGGTTTTATTTAGACCACTTTTGTCTGCGATGCTATCAATTAATTCTGACTTATTCATAAAATTTCCTTCAAGTTTAAGGGGGTAATAAATGCTCACGCCAAGTATTGTAACGCTCTCATGGTGCTTACGCAATAAAAACTACCTAACTGGCGCATTAACAGGTTCTTCTTTGTTATCGTCTTTATATCAAGGCAGCATAAGGAGCGCAAGCGATTTTACATATTTTTGTGCTCTACACTACGTATTTGACACCTAATGTTACGCAAAGCGTTAGGAATTTATATATAAGTGGCTCTGCATAACTGAGACGATTGACTTTCCTATTTTCTACGCTTTGACAGATTTGTCAATTGCCGTCTGTGCATTGCTATACATTAAGTTTGTATATTACTGGTCATAAATAAGAGTGTCTTTATTGACGGCTAAATTGTAATGTAATAGTTTAGCCACTACAGAAACTAGCGTTACTTTTTATTATAAAGACGTTACTATAAGCAAAATATCACTGCAAGTCTTGGGCAAATACAGACTTCTGTTTGCTCAATATCTAAAACTTGCTAAATAAAAAACGGATTACTTACATGAAGCGTTCTACGTTGTCTCACTCTTTTCTTAATATCATTTTAGTATTTATCGAGTCGGCGCTGACATTATTGTTACGTTTGGATCCTGAATTGCGCAAGGCCGCTTATCCGCTTGCCAAGCAAGGTACTGTGGTGGCGCTTCGCCTGTATTTACCGCATGTAGAAGTATTTGCCACGTTTAGTACCAAAGGTGTGTTACTAGATGCTCAACTGCCGATCGGTCGTAGTGAGCCTGACGTGGTTATCAACGCCTATAGCATTCAAGTTATCAACGCCATCACGACTCATGATAGCGAAACCACCGAAAAGCTACAGATGCGCGGTGAGTCGATTCAAGTACAACTGGTCAAACAGTTTATTATGCAACTTGGGCTTGGCAGCTTGATTCAAGGTCTGATCAAAAAGATAAAGGGTGGTAAAGCCAAAACCAAACCTACAGAAGCTGATTTGGAAGAAAAAAAGAACAACTACAAACTGCGTATTAAAGAGCAGCAAACACAGATTAATACCTTGACCATTAAAAACCGTGAACTTGAAACAACCGTGAGAGAGCTTCAGAGCAAGCAAAAAACGTTGATGATTGTCACTGTTGTTGCGCTTGTCATTATGATCGGTTCAATCGTCGCACTATCGATGAATTAGTTTTGGTTCGCTGAATTACTTATAAATAAGCGTTCAATGTCTTCTATAGATATTGAACGCTTATTTTTTACTTCGTTAAATATCTATAGAAGACAAATTAAGCTGCTTATATCTCACTCATATATCTCTTCTAGACATCATTGTTTTTATCAATTACAGCAATAAGCTTGATTAACCATTGAACCACACTTTAATCTTGACTAAATTACTCGGGATTAAGTATAATTACCTTAATCGTTGCACACATCGGGTTAATCATCTGTTGTTCAATAACGATAAGACAAAACTTAGCTGACGTATTATTGGTTGCTCTTTTTATTTTATGAGTACTTATTAAGACTTTTGGCTAAGATCGTTGTTAAACATAAATGACATTAAGTTTGGAGATAACACATGCGTTTGACTACTCGGGGCAGATACGCTGTTACCGCATTATTAGATTTGGCATTACAGACTAGCCAACAAGACAGTGCTGTATCATTATCCGATATCGCCAAACGGCAATCGATTTCAATCTCGTATCTTGAACAGTTATTTTCTAAACTTCGTAAACGCGGCCTGGTCACGAGTATTCGCGGTGCTGCAGGTGGTTACCACCTAGCTAAACCATTGAATGAGATAGATGTGATGAGCATCATATCTGCGGTTGATGAGTCAGTAAACGCTATGCAGTGTGAAGGACGCGGTGACTGTCAAGGTGGTACAATGTGCCTAACTCACGATCTGTGGTGTGCACTGTCGAATCATATCGAACAGTACTTGAAAAATATAACATTAGCGCAATTATTAGATATGGAAAACGTGCAGTCAGTCTCAGAGCGTCAGCACATCTCTACAAAAGATATTTCCATAAAAGACATTAATACTATTACTCTATCGAACAGCGAGGCAAACCCAGCATGAGCCAACATAACAACCTTATATACTTAGATTATGCCGCCACTACCCCAGTTGCTAAATCAGTAGCTGCTAAAATGAGCGAGTATTTGACTGTAGATGGTGTCTTTGGTAACCCAGCTTCACGTTCACATGGTTACGGCTGGCAAGCGGAAGAAGCAGTAGAAACTGCTCGCGGTCAAGTTGCTGAAGTTATCAACGCTGATCCACGCGAAATCGTCTTTACTTCTGGTGCGACTGAGTCTGACAACCTAGCCATTAAAGGTGCGGCACATTTTTATCAGTCTCGTGGCAAACATATCATTACCAGTAAAATTGAGCACAAAGCTGTATTAGATACCTGCCGTGAGCTTGAGCAAGAAGGTTTTGAGATTACGTATCTTGAGCCACAGCCAAGCACAGGTCTTATCCTGCCAGAGCAAGTAAAAGAAGCACTACGTGATGATACGATTCTAGTATCACTTATGATGGTGAATAATGAGCTTGGTACTATTACTGATGTTGCAGCGATTGGTGAAATCACTCGCGAAGCTGGCGTAGTTTTCCATGTTGATGGCGCACAGTCTGTTGGTAAAGTAAAAATCAATCTTGAAGAAATGAAAATTGATTTGATGAGCTTCTCAGGTCATAAAGCATACGGCCCTAAAGGTATCGGCGCATTGTTTGTTCGTCGTAAGCCACGTATCCGCTTGAAAGCTGAGCAACATGGCGGTGGTCATGAGCGCGGTATGCGTTCAGGTACTCTACCAACGCATCAGATCGTTGGTCTAGGTGCAGCATTTGCTTTAGCTAATGAAAGCTATGAAGCCGACCATGCACATGCAGCCAAATTGCGTCAAAAGCTTTGGGATGGCCTACAAGATATCGAAGAGATTTACTTAAATGGTGATCTTGAGAATAGCGTACCAAACATCGTAAACATCAGCTTTAACTTCGTTGAAGGCGAGTCATTGATGATGTCACTTAAAGACTTAGCTGTATCATCAGGTTCAGCCTGTACGTCAGCAACGCTTGAGCCATCGTATGTACTACGTGCAATCGGTCGCCCAGATGAATTGGCACATAGCTCAATCCGTTTCAGCTTTGGCCGTTATACTACTGACGAAGACATCGATACTGTTATCAAACAGATGCATGAAGCCGTTGATAAATTACGTGCCCTATCACCACTTTGGGATATGTACCAAGAAGGTGTTGATTTAAACTCAGTCGAATGGGCTGAGCATTAATTTCTAATATAGCTTTTTAGTATAGCTAGCAATATATATATTTATTAAACGATTGATCAGACAATTAAATTAAGCGTTTGACCCCAATTATCGATGAGTAGTTAGACACTTAAAGTTGATAAACGACTACTCATCATCTAACTAGGAGAAAACCCCATGGCCTATAGTGACCAAGTTATTGATCATTACGAAAACCCACGCAACGTTGGTAATCTTGACAAAAACGCCAAAAACGTTGGTACCGGTATGGTCGGTGCCCCAGCATGTGGCGATGTAATGCGTCTACAAATCCAAGTCGACGATAATGGTATTATCGAAGATGCACGTTTCAAGACTTATGGCTGCGGTTCAGCGATTGCTTCAAGCTCACTTGTTACTGAGTGGCTAAAAGGCAAAAGCTTGGATCAAGCTGGCGAAATCAAAAACAACGATATCGCTCAAGAGCTAGCATTACCACCAGTAAAAGTGCATTGCTCTGTACTTGCAGAAGACGCTATTAAAGCCGCTATTAGCGACTATAAAGGTAAGCATGGCGTAGCCGCTCCAGCAGAAGAAGCTGCGATCTAAGCTAGGCTAAACCTGCTAGCGTATGCGCTACGTTGTACTAGCAACGCTAAAGTAGCAATGTGTAATCGCTACTGACGCTAAAGAGGTGACAATGACACTTATGTAATTGTCACCTTTTGTTTTCTAATAGTCGTAAGCCTACACTTTTGGCAATCTTGTAATTCTGGTTGTCAGTTTATCTAGATTTTTTATTGATATTTATGATTAATAGTCAATGGGAGTTGGCATGATTGAAATGACAGAACGCGCCGCTCAGCATGTTCGAGACTTTTTGGACAATCGCGGCAAAGGCGAAGGCATTCGAGTTGGTATCCGTACGGCGGGTTGCTCAGGCTTGGCTTACGTTTTAGAGTTTGTAGATACCCCTGATGAAAACGACACGCGTTATGAAAGTCGCGGCGTTAGCATCTTTATTGATCCTAAAAGCCTAGTATATTTAGACGGCTTGTTGATGGATTATGAAAAAGAAGGTCTAAACGAAGGCTTTAAATTTACCAACCCTAACCAAAAAGGTGAATGTGGTTGCGGTGAATCGTTTACAGTTTAATGGTTCAATGGCTGAAAACCGATATATTTATGCTTCAATAAACTTTCATAAGAATAGTGCAGTATCTCTACTATCGCTATGAAGAAAGGTTAATGTAATTAAGTACCCAAGCGATTCAGTATTCTTAGCTAGGTCATGACCTCAAAAATAAATAAAAAAGTAAGGCATCAGATTATGACAGATATTACTTCAGAACCACAGTTTGATAACTTCTTTGCCCTATTTGAGCAGCCTGTACAATTTGAAATTAATCAAAGCAGTCTAGAGCAACGTTTGCGCTTGCTGCAGAAACGCTATCATCCTGATAATGTTGCCAAAAATCAGACCGATATGGTTCAAGCACAGTTGCAGTCTGAAAAAGCGTCGGCTTTAATCAATCAAGCGTATCAAACGCTAAGCGCTCCTGATAGCCGTGCCGGTTATTTACTAGATATGGCAGATCAAGCACAAAACATAGAGCACTCAATCGCAGATTTAGATTTTTTGGAAGATGCGATGCAGATGCGTATGGATCTAGATGATGCTATCGAAGACAAAGATCTTGTAGCCTTGCAGCAATTACAACCTCAAATTACAGAGCGCCTAGCAAATCAATCTGAACGCTTCAATAATGCTTATCAAAATCAAGATTGGCAGACAGCGATTGATGCGACACAGAAGCTAAAATTTTTAGTTAAGCTAAATGCTGATGTGACGACTGGGCTTGATGATGTTGCAAATTCATCACATTCAGATGACGATGACTTATACGTTTAAACATCTGTAGTTATGGCTCTCACTAATACGCTAAATTCTGTATATTTGGTTAAAATGGTGAACGTGTTACCGTATAATCTTTGAGTCTAAGCGCATCAAACTGTCAGAATCCGTATTCCATGGAGTGAGATTACTGACGTTAAGCTCTCGTACTACATATGCTATATTTGCTCCATTTCACTTATTCATTTTATCTCTGAGTTATCCTTATGTCTTTAATGCAAATTGCTGAACCCAATCAAAGCGCTCAACCTCACCAACATAAATTTGGCTTGGGCATCGACCTTGGTACTACACGCTCGTTGGTTGCTGTGGTGCGTTCAGGTAAGGCACAAGTCTTAGAGGCAGGCGCAGCGACAGATACATTATTACCGTCTGTTGTCTATTATCCAGCTACTGGTACGCCATTGGTTGGCTATGATGCCCTAGCCCATCTAGCGGATGATCCAAAAAATACGATCGTCTCGGCTAAGCGTTTTATGGGTCGTAGTCAAGCTGATATCAAATTCTCTCATCCTTATGAGTTGTCTGGTAACAAAGACGATATGCCCGCCTTTGTAACTGCTCAAGGTGAGGTTTCTCCTGTTGCAGTATCGGCGCGTATATTAGCCGCTCTTGAGCAACGTGCAGCGAGTGCTTTACCTGCAGATAGTATTGAAGGTGCCGTAATTACGGTTCCCGCTTATTTTGATGAAGCACAGCGCCAAGCAACCAAAGACGCCGCTCAAGCAGCGGGTATCAACGTACTTCGCTTGTTGAATGAACCAACAGCGGCGGCAGTCGCTTATGGCCTGGACCAATCATCAGAAGACAGTAAAAAAGAAAGCTATTACTTAATCTATGATTTGGGCGGTGGTACTTTTGACGTCTCTATCTTAAAACTTACCGATGGTGTCTTTGAAGTGTTGGCAACTGGTGGTAATAGTGCATTGGGCGGCGATGATATCGATCGTCTTATTACCAATTGGATTATTAAACTATTAAATATCGATCCAAAAGACGTAAGCCTGCATGACAAATCAATACTAGCTCAACAAGCCAAAGCTTATAAACAAGCATTGACTGATGCTGAACAAGTGGACATCAATGTGGTTGTCAATGGTCAGTCTTATCAAGGCGTATTAAGCCGTACAGATGTGCTAACTATCGTAGAGCCTGTTAGTCGCCGTACGCTAAGTGTGTGCGAACAAGTCCTACGCGATGCCAAGCTGTCTACTACAGATCTAGACGAAGTTATCTTAGTGGGCGGCTCGACTCGTATGCCTGCAGTACAGCAAGTTGTGACTGAATTTTTTGCTAAGCAGCCACTTTGCCGTCTGAATCCAGATGAGGTGGTTGCTTTAGGTGCTGCTCAGACTGCTCATCAATTGGTTAATGGTGATAGTGACAATAATTTGTTGTTATTGGACGTGACGCCATTATCATTAGGTCTTGAGACCATGGGCGGTTTGGTTGAAGTACTTATCCCACGCAACACGCCTATCCCTGTGAAGAAACGTCAAGTGTTTACCACGTATCAAGATGGTCAAACAGGCATGGTGATTCACGTGGTGCAAGGTGAGCGTGAAACGGTAGAAAACTGTCGTTCTCTGGGACGTTTTGAGCTGTATGGTATCCCGCCAATGAAAGCTGGATTTGCTCGTATCGAAGTTACCTTTAGCATCGACGCTAATGGTCAGCTTACTGTCAGTGCGCAAGAAACTACGACCAAAACAGAAAGCAAAATCGAGATTGTACCTTCTTATGGTCTATCAGATGAGCAAAAAGAACAGTTGCTTGTTGCAGGGTTTAAGCACGCAGAAGAAGACAAAAACGCGCGTTCTTTAATTGAGACCAAAGTAGAAGCGGAACGTGAAGTACTTGCCCTAGAGTCGGCACTTAACGAATTTGCGGCGTTGCTTTCTGCTGAAGAGCAACAGTCACTAGCAGAGCATATACAAGCGCTACGTAACTCTCTTAGCACTGATGACTTAGCGCTTATTGAAGCACAACAAGCTCAGCTTAAGCCGCATAGTGATGCCTTTGCTGCACGTATTATGAATCAAAGCGTCAAGACCAGTATGGCAGGTACTAGTGCCAAAGACTGGTAATAAATACATCGACATATATAGCTTAGCTAACACGTTAAGCTAATTTCTAATATTTTTTAAATTGATTAGCATCGGACAGATAATTTATGCCAAAAGTTACCGTACTACCCCATCACGAAATCTGCCCTGAAGGCGCAGAAGTTGAGTTGCAAGCTGGTGAAAACTTATGCAAAGCACTACTAGAAAAAGGCATTAAAATCGAGCATGCCTGTGAGATGTCGAAAGCTTGTACTACATGCCATGTTGTAGTACGTAAGGGTTTCAACAGTTTGGATGAGATGGATGATATCGAAGCTGATCTACTTGATCGTGCTTGGGGACTAGAGCCTGATTCACGTTTATCTTGTCAGGTCATGCTTGATGATGAAGACTTGACCATCGAAGTTCCTAAATATACCCTCAATCATGCTAAAGAAAATCATTAAACACTGATGATACTTTCTAGTTAAGATTAAAAAAGGCCAGCTATTTGATAGCTGGCCTTTTTCTATATATGCTTTTGAGATATCAAACTTGAAACGCTTATTTGCGATTAGCATCCTCACGCTTACTTTCTGCTGCTATGTCCTTCACTACTTTTTCTTCCTCTTGCTCGATGCGTTCCAGTGCAAAATTTAAACGAGCTCTAATATCTTGATAATCATTGTCTTTCATATCTTTAAAGTTTAAGTGCAAATTAAAACCGGGCAATGTGTGGTCGACCCATTTAGACAGATGACCTGTACTGGCACTAGGGTCAAATACTTGCCATGCATCGACCTTTTCATCAATACCCTTCAAACAAAATGCGGCAACGTGTTCGCATTCATAGTTATGGCAAATATAATCGTAAGTGCTTTCACTGACCAATATTTGATCTTTGCCCGCACAGGACTCAAGCCTAGAAGCTAGGTTGGCTTCTTTGCCAATGATGGTATAGCTTAATCGACTATTACTACCAAAATTACCAACGTGGCAGTAGCCAGTGGTGATACCAATACGTATATATAAGCCTTCAAACCCCATCAACCGCCATTTCTGGCGTAAGGTGCGCATTTCTCGGCGCATATCAATTGCCATCGCCACACAATCTAGTGCATCTTGACGCGAGCCGCGGCTATTCGGTTCACCAAAGAAACATACCATGCCATCACCAATAAACTTATCAAGCACTGCACCATGCTTATCAGCGATTGACGTCATGCAATGCATATAAGTATTGAGAATGTCTGACAAGTTGTCAGAGCTTAGACTATCAGACAGTTCGGTAAAGCCGACGATATCCGAAAACATGATAGTTATTTTTGCACGTTTATTAGAAACCCTAACAGGGCTATCCGATTTGACAATAGGCTCCCAAATTTGTGGTGGTACAAAACGGGTAAGCTTATTGATTACCGATACCATTGTGTTCAGGCGTCCACTAGCCTGATGGGCACGTGCTTTAAAAGTAATATGTTGCTGATAGATACGCCTGAACTGGTATAAAATAACGCCTAGACTTGCCACCATTACTATCAATGGTAATAAGCCTTCATCAAAGTCCATACTGTCTGCATTTAAGACTGTGCTAACGTAGAAAAACACAATGATAGTCACAACAGATACAGATAACAGTCTGAGGTGATTCTCAGGTCGGCTAAGAATGATACGTACACCAATCAAAGCAGCCAAACTGATTGATATGACCGTACAGCATTGTAGCGAGCCAATGACAACCGATAATAGAATAATAACGATATTAGACGTCCAAAAGCTGGTCTGGCGTCGGTAGTTGTATATCAGAATCATGAGGCTTGGCAATGTAATAATAACCAATAGTGCCATTGAGATAGAACGGAAGTCGTAGTATATAGCACGCAAAACAACCGTCAGTATCAACACGAACACTTCTGGATAATCGAAACGACAAACTCTAGCATCTTTCAGCGGCGACTTTGGTTTGAATGTCTCTGAGAAGGTCATATGAGATTCACTTAAATAAGGTGAGCTATCTGAGAGACAAAGGCATACTACACTAACATATGTACGTTATTTGTCCTTATGACGATTTATCATAAGATATATTTAATAATATATTATACTTTTGAAATAAGTTTAAACAAGGTTACTGATGACTATAAGGCGACCTTTTGTCTAGTTTATTCACTGTTTTACAGTTTTTATCCACATTTAAATAAAAAGAGAGGCCAGATATATTTAAGTATCTGGCCTCTCTTTTTACATATAAAATTAAGGTTCAATCTATTCTTATTGAAGGCAAAATAGATTGATAATTACATTTGCCAATCAAACGGCATTTGGTGATGACCACGTAGCGCCATCATCAATGTCTGCTGCATTTGCGCCAACACTTCTTTGGTATATGGCACAGCTGGCACACCCCATACTGGGTTTGGCCATTGCATGTCATTTTGATAACGGACAATATGATGAAAATGAAGTTGTGGTACTTGATTACCAAGAGCGGCTACATTCATTTTATCAGCTTGAAAGGTTTTGGCTAACTGGCTCGACAACCAGCTCGACTCTCGTAAAAACTGTGTTTGATCTGCCTCAGACAGCTCATATAACTCTTTGATGCCAGATACACGTGGCACCAATATCAGCCAAGGAAATTGGCAGTCATTGATTAAACGACAAGTGGATAATGGAAAATCCCCCACTAAAAAACTATCAGCAGCAAGTTTATGATGAAGTTGGAACATAATGACGGTTCTCTTGTTGTTTAATGCAAATAAAATACAGAGGGTTAAAAAGTTAGTTTGGCTATTTTATCAGTTATCGGGTTGATAAAATAGCACCATAATTTATTGGCTTAATATGACTACTGAGCCTACTGATATCTAGCCATGTACTAAGCAGGCTCTGTCACCATGTGCTCGCTAAAATAGCGCAGCAGCTCTTGTATGACCGTCACACGCTGTTGCGGTGTGGCTAACTTATCGCTATTTTGGTAACGGATACCAGATGCGCCATTCATACGATAATGCTGACCATTTGATTGGATTAACTTGATAATCGCTAACGCATCAACTGGAGTGTCTGGCGCAAACTCCAGTGTCATACTACTACTGTTGGCATCAATTTTATTGATTTTAAGCGGCTCTGCTTGTAAACGTAATCCATGAATGGCGAATAATTGCTTGGTTTGATCTGGCAATGCCCCAAAGCGGTCTATCATCTCCGTACGAATATCCGTTAATGCTTCTTTATCATCGGTATTGCTAATACGCTTGTAGAACAATAAGCGCTGATGCACGTCATGTAGATACTCCTCTGGAATGAGGGCAGAGCTGTGTAGATTAATTTCACTGGTCAACGACAATGGTGTATTTAAGTCAGGCTCCTTGCCAGCTTTAATGGCTTTAGTCGCACGCTCAAGCATATCCATGTATAAGCTAAAACCAATCGCCTGCATATTACCACTTTGCTGCTTACCCAATATCTCACCTGCGCCGCGAATCTCTAAATCTTCACTTGCCAGCATAAAGCCTGCACCTAAAGTATTAGCACGCTCGATCGCATGCAAACGGCGCTTGGCATCACCTTTAAGGCCTTTCAGAGAAGGCACTAGTAAGTAGCAATACGCTTGATGATGACTACGTCCTACTCGGCCGCGCAGCTGATGTAATTGCGCAAGACCAAACTTATCAGCGCGCTCAATGATGATCGTATTGGCATTAGGCACATCAATACCCGTTTCAATAATGGTAGAGCAAACCAACACGTTGAACTTTTTATGATAAAACTGCTGCATGATCTGCTCAAGCTGACGCTCTTGCATTTGCCCATGGGCTACTCCTACTCGTGCTTCTGGCACTAGGTCACGAATGGTCTCTGCCATACGCTCGATACTAGCAACATCATTGTGTAGCAAATATACCTGCCCACCGCGCAGAAGCTCACGCAATATGGCTTCTTTCATCAAGGCTTCTGTCTTTTGCATCACAAAAGTTTTGATAGCAAGACGACGGGCAGGCGGTGTGGCGATAATCGACATATCGCGCATACCTGAGAGCGCCATATTAAGCGTTCTAGGGATCGGAGTCGCAGTCATAGACATGCTGTCGACATCTGTCTGAATCGCTTTGATACGCTCCTTATGACGCACTCCAAAGCGATGCTCTTCATCAACAATCATCAGTCCAAGATTTGCAAACTTCACATCTGGTTGTAGCAGTTTATGGGTACCAATGACGATGTCCACTTTGCCAGCAGCCAAATCAGCCAATACCATCTCCTGATGTTTTTTGCCGCCAAAGCGCGATAAGCTCTCGATACGGACTGGCCAATCGGCAAAACGATCGCGGAAGTTGTCTTCATGCTGACCGGCAAGCAATGTGGTAGGCACCAGCACGGCAACCTGATAACCAGCACTAACGGCAATAAACGCCGCTCGCATCGCGACTTCTGTTTTACCAAAACCAACATCGCCGCAAATAAGACGATCCATCGGTTGGTTTTGTCTCATGTCTTCCATAACCGCATGAATGGCATTAGCTTGGTCAGCGGTTTCTTCAAAGGCAAACTGACTGGCAAATAGCTCATACTGCGATGGGTCTATTTTGAAATGAATGCCAACTTTAGCCTCACGTCTTGCCTGCATATTGAGTAATTCAGCAGCGACGTCATGAATTTGCTCCAATGCTTTTTGCTTGGCTCGGTCCCATTTACCACTACCAATCTTATGGAGTGGTGCTAAGGCAGGATCGCCGCCACTATAGCGACTAATCATTTGCAGATTGGCCACTGGCACGTAGATACTAGCGTCATCAGAATACTTTAAGTGGATAAACTCTTGCTCACCATCGCCCACATCTAAGGTAATCAAGCCATTATAACGACCGATACCATGCTCGATATGTACCACTGGACTGCCATCTGTTATCTCAGTGACGCTCTTAACCAAGAATTCTTCTGATACCCCGCTTTGGCGACGACGGCGTGTCTGTAAAACTTGACGACCAAACAGCTGCGTCTCACTAATCAACACCAAGCGTTCAGGCACATAGACACCGCGCTCAATTGGCGCTACGGTCAGACCGACATGCGGTAGATGACTGTTATTAATAGCGCTGGTTTTATCTGCGGCTAGAAAGGCTTCAAAGCTATCGTACGCCTTGATATCAATCTTGCCTTTGAACAGTTCGATAAGAATCTCGCGACGGCCTGCGGTTTCTGCAACGATTAGTACAGGTGTTGAAGTCTTTGATTGCGTATCCAAGAAGTCGAGCAATTCGGATAATGGTTCAGACTTTTGATGATTAACTGCTAATTGTGGCGGCTCTTGAGCACTTAATGTCACCAGTCCTTGTTGTTTAGTAGGCGTTAATGAGAGTTGCGGCTGAGAGGAGTCTTTACCTTCTGACGCTGCCACATCATTCATCGTAGCCAGTTCATCACGAGCACTTAATATTACTCGTGGATACTGGTTTAGCTGTTCGTTAAGCGCGTTAGATAATAGATACAGCATTGCTGGCTCTACGATAGGCTTATCAATATCATGGCGACGCTCTTCGTAGCGGCGCTGGATTTGTGACCAGTAATCGGCTTGTTTTTCATTGATTAATTCATCGGTGATAAATAATGCATCGCTTGGTAAATAGGAAAATAAACTACTCTCCGCCTCCCAATCTTTTAAGTCAAAAAATAGCGGCTGATAATACTCAAGCCCACTACTGGCAATTCCTGCCATTACGTCTTTGTGCAGCTCAGACTTGCGGCTACTGGTATTAGGGAACATCGCAGCAAAGTTCGTGCGGAACGTCTCACGCCCTTCATCAAGCGGAAACTCTTTTGCAGGCAAGATTTGAAATTGTTCGATAGGTTTAGAGATATCTGGCATTTTGTGCAGTAGTGACAGCGACTCTTTCGCCATACTGGTATCGTTACCCGTTAACATCGCCTTCAAATCATCGGCAGTCAATGTACGCTGCGTTTGAGGATGAAAAAAGCGTATCGTTTCAATTTCATCATCGAACAAGTCTAAACGTAGCGGAAAAGGCTGACCCATGGCAAAAATATCAATAATACTGCCACGTACTGCAAACTCACCTGGTTCAAAGACATTTTCAACCCCTCGGTAACCTGCTTTTGCCAACAGCCCACGTTGGGTATTGATATCAAACCGATCACCGACACTCAAATCAAAGTGCTGTCCAATTAACCAACTTGGCGGTGCGACGCGATGCATGAGAGCTTGTATCGAAATAAGCAGCACGCCCGATTTTGGCATATCCGTCAACAGATTGATACGCTCACTGACGATGTCTTGATGCGGAGATAGCTCATCATAAGTCAGTGTCTCCCAGTCAGGGAACACATAAGCATCGACTCCGCAAAATGCTAGCTCAGTCTCTATCTGATTGAGTTGGTTCTGGTCACGTGCCACCACGACTTTTAGGCGCTCGGCAACATTCCACATAGGCGTTTGCACCAAGCTTGCCAACCATAAACTGCTGACCGCACCATGGACAGGCGCTAGCCAACGCCGCTCGGCATTTTGGATAGGAAACAACTGCTGGTTAATAGGGTCAAACGCATCAGTCAAAGCAGTAATAGGCATAAAGAATAGGATCAAAGTTAAGGAGTCAGAAAGCTATTATACGAATATTTGAGCAATTACCAAAACTTATGCCGTAACGGTTTGTCACTTAAGAGTTTACCCATTAATGAGTAAGTGTTAACAACGATTATTGCGCTTTAACTGTCATTACATAACAAAAAACCCCAACTGATAAGCTGAGGTTTTCGTTTTTACTAATCAAGCCAAGCCTAAAACTTCAGCTGATAAGTGGTTTATCGCTAGCAATAATGCCATTATTATCAGCATAAACGAACATACCCGAGTTCAACGTTAAGTCACCAAAGCTGATTTCGACATCTGTTTGACCTTCATCTCGGCGGGTCGATTTACGCGGGATACAACCAAGCGCCATCACACCAAGCGCCATCTCTGCCATGTCATCAACATCGCGGACACAACCATATACAATAACTCCAGCCCAGCCATTATCGATAGCCGATTGTGCAATCATATCGCCTAACAATGCACAACGCATAGAGCCGCCACCATCAACAACCAATACTTTGCCATTGCCTTCTTTATCTTTGCCATCGCTATTCAGTAGTGATTTAACACGGCTATTGTCTTCAAAACACTTAACCGTCACGATTTCACCGCAGAATTTGTCTTTCGCACCAAACTGACGGAATGACTTACCTTCGATATTTGGCAAGCATACTTGCGACTCAGGATTGGCATCCAATAGATCACAAGTGACAAAATTCCCTCTATCCATTTGTATCGATTCTGACATTGCTTCTGCTCCTTGTTTTAGTGATTCAACTGACTGGTGTTTCAATACTGATTGATGCTTTGATAATAGTTAATAGTTATTGTGTTTTTTACTCTTATATTTTTGTTCTAATGCAATCTTGTCCCAATGCAATTAACAATCGATATCTGTAACTTTCCAGTTTTAAGACTGAATCTGTCACTAGAAAAACTGTCCTTTTATTTTTTAACACGGGTCATCGCTAGCATCTGCTTATTTTCGATAATGTCGATATGCTTAATTTGAGGTTCAGTACGATATTTACTACGATGGTAGATATCATGAGCACTCATGGCCATGGCACTAGCAACGCGTTTGGCAGAAATAGGATGTAACGATAGCGACTCTGACACCAAGGGAGAAATGAGCTTAAAGGCTTTTTGACCAATGCTCTCAAGCGGACGACCTTTATGCTTACCAAGCAATAATGACGGGCGGAAAACGACCAATTGTCCAAAATCTAATGCCATAACAGCCTGCTCTGTCTCAGCCTTGACTCGATTGTATAAAAAACGGCTGTCAATATCTGCATTCATTGAAGAGAGTAAAAAGAAATTCTCTACCCCTTTATCACGACACAACTTAGCAAAGTTTACGTTGTAGTCTCGATCTACCTTGCGAAAAGCCTCATCACTACCAGCCTGCTTTTTTGTCGTACCCAAACAACTAAAAGCATCCGTGGTTCGATCGGCACCAACACTTGCAAACACTTCAGAGAGATTATCAAAATCATTGATTTGATAAAAACGCATGCTGGCATTAATGTAGCGTGGCGGGCGACGAGCAATCACAATCAATGTGTCATAAAGCTCACTCAGTTGCTTTACCAAATGCTGCCCTACTAACCCCGTTGCGCCAATCACAATTGCTTTTCGCTGCATACCCTATCCACTTATATAACATTAGATGAACTATATTGATGAGAAAATACCTATATCAAGGTCTATCGTTAGAATATCATACCTAAATTCCTCAATAACTGACGCTATTATATAGGATATATTGTAAGAGATTTTATCAACGCTCTATGTCTGTCAGCGCTTACTATTAATTTAGTTACTAGAATGACCCAAATTCGATGATATTACGTAACTTCTTTGAGCATTAATCATCAAATATATTGTCCTTAGTTCAATAATTTGCTAAGATAATCGGCTTTACACGTCAACGCTGTTTAATTATTCCAAACAGCTCTGACGCTTACGATGATCTATTCATATTAGATACTTTAATATCAGACATCGACATCATATTTGACGAGACGGCTGCTCGTCACCGATGATTGTTAAACCCATTATTGCAATCAACATTCATATTTTTATCTATCTTTATCAAGGAGATACGCGTGGCTAATACTGCACAAGCTCGTAAACGCGCCCGTCAAAACACCAAACGTCGTCAGAACTCTGCGTCACAACGCTCTATGGTTCGTACTTACTTAAAACGTGTTGATGCGGCTATCGCAGCTAAAGATTATGACGCGGCTACCGAAGCTTACAAAAAAGCGGTACCAGTTCTTGATCGTATGGCTGACAAAGGTATTATTCATAAGAATAAAGCTGCTCGTCGTAAGAGCCGCCTAAACAAAACAATCAAAGGCCTACAAGCTTAAGATTTGTATTGATTAGACCGCATTTCGCTTTTATAGCGTAATGACTAAAACCTTGTTACTGGTTCTAATACCGTAGCAAGGTTTTTTTATGCCTATTCAAAACGTATTCAATGAACAGCTTCCCTATCAACTAATTTCAATTTGCGATTAAGAACAAAACATCAAGTCCACTGCACTTCTGGCGGCAATAGCAATTTGCTAGGATGGTAACCAGCTGCACGGTAACCGTCTAACAATGAACTAATCGGCCGAGTATATACCTGACCCCGCCAAATAAAATGCGCGCTCGCTTGATCAAAGGGCTTATCATCGAACCATAAGAACACGCCTTCCATCATCTTTGGCCAATCATTCCAATCAATCTCTACCACATCGAACATGACTGCTAAGAACGCAGATAGCAACGTGTCATGACTCACAGCGAGCATCAGATGGCCATGCTGCGGCTGATTCTGGTAAAAAAGCGATAGGATATCCAAACCGCCTTGATAGGTGTTTTTAGTCCCTTCGAGATTGCCTTGCAAAAAACGATTAATAAAGTTCAACACGCCAATTTCTTTGAACACAGGATTGGCTATTTCAGGATCAGTGACGAGACTACCAGGCTCAACCAACAGCGACTGATGTGCAATATTACGCTCTAGACCAGCTCCCTCTTGCATCAACTGCGCGGTAGCAACACAACGCCCAATGGGGCTAGAAATACTATCGACGTTGAGCGAATATGGTAGATGACCTGATAACCAACGACCCCAAGACTTTGCCAGTATACGGCCTTTAGGAGTCAACGGTAGCTGATAGCTAGCAAAGCCATTACCATCAGAACGCTCGCGTAAAGAGTGCCTGGTAAATAGTATCAGCCGCTTATTTTCAGGCAATAGGCTAACGGAGGAAATCATACTATCTGGTAGGTGCGAAGGTGCAGGCGCGCTTGGTGTGTGACTCGCAAGCTTGTCAGCAGATATTTTGGACAGGGTGTTATTTAGATATTTACTCATGACAGCAAGCCTAGCAGATTTCTTATTAGGAATGAACCACAGACAAATCTAGTTGCAATATATCTTATAAATACTCTGCACTCTTTCGAAAAGACACTTTATTCAAAAGAGTTTAATTCCTCAACGAGTAGAAATTTACCAGATATTTACACACGGTCCTAGCCAACATCAATGACTTTGTCCCACGCGAACTCTAATGCGGTACTACTAACCTCATTTGGATAAGCTCGTGGATTAACGATCACTCGCGTATTACCAATTTTATAATCAAATGCTTCATGAGTATGTCCGTGTACCCATAGCATCGGTGCCCAGTCTTCGTGCATCCATCCTGACAAGTCACTAACGAAAGCCGCATTACTTGGTAGATTGGCATATTTTTCAGACACCGATAATGCACTGACGCTATGATGACTCATGACTACTGTTTTTTTACCTAGTTCATGAGATTCGATCAATGCTTGCTGTAGCCACTGACGATGCTTGGCATGAATTTGAATAGATACTTCAGGTGAAAACAATCCATTGTCTGCATAGATTTGCTTGTAATCACGCATGAAATGACGAGCAGCGGCCATGGTGTCTTCATTAGCATGATACTGATAGTCTGTCCAAAGCGTACAACCTAAAAGGCGTATATCACCGATATCGATATGCTGACATTGTAAGACGCGAACGCCTTTTTTAGACACAGTATCATAGTTATCCCAAGTTGCCAGTTTATGGTCAAAGCTCAATACGTCTTCATCAAAGTATTCATGATTACCAGCGATAGTAATCAGGGGAACTTCTAAGCGCGCCGCTTGTTCTTGCAACCACGGCATACCTTTGTCGCTATTAGCAGTATCTCCTGCTACCAATACTAGATCTGCATCAGTTTTAGGAATATGTCCAACGGGGTGCGATTGACGTGCATAACTATCAATATGTAAGTCACTCAATATCTGTAATTTCATATTATTCAACATCATTTAGTGGCGTTATTATTAAAAATCTAATTAGCGATAAACGCTCATAGCAGTACTACTAATATTTAGCTACATGAGCGTTTTTAATATAGTTATTATATTTTGGAGATACTGTAAGAATAAATTTAGGGGCTGTAGTAGATAAGCACTATGCTAGACTACTTTTATGAAGATAACCCGTTGTAAACTAAGTAAAAAAGCACAGCGAAGGCTGTTAGAGTTTTTTACGGCTGAAGTGACTGCTAGAACAGCCGCAGATTTGCTTGATATTCAGCCTAATACTGCTGCACTTTTTTATCATAAAATAAGACTTGTGATAGATTACCATCTCTCATTAGAAGCTGATGAGCTTTTTGATGGTGAGGTCGAATTAGATGAAAGTTACTTTGGCGGTGTACGCAAAGGCAAAAGAGGTCGCGGGGCTGCTGGTAAAACCGCTGTATTTGGTATTCTAAAACGAAACGGTAAGGTTTATACCATTGTCGTAGCAGACACCAAACAGACTACCCTAATGCCTGTTATTAAGCGTAAAATCAAGCCTGACAGCTTTGTTTATACGGATAGCTATCGAAGTTACAATGCATTAGATGTGAGTGAGTTTAAACATTTCAGAGTCAATCACTCTATAGAGTTCATTTGCGGTAAGAACAATCACATCAATGGCATTGAGAACTTCTGGAATCAGTCCAAACGAACACTCAGAAAGTATAATGGGATTAATAAGAAGAACTTCCATTTGTTTTTAAAAGAGTGCGAGTTTAGATTCAACTATGGCTCACCATCTAATCAGCTGAAAACCTTGAGAAAATGGTGTGATATTTAATCCTTATCTACTACAGCCCCTAAATTTAAGTAGTGTAGCAGCTTTTTCTTTGCCATCAAAAAGTAAAAAGACAGCCATTTAGGCTGTCTCTTTTTCTTAACGTCTATTCAAACTTAAATACTTTGAAGTATTGTCTGTAGTTTAGCAGCAGGATCTGAAGCTTGAGTGATCGAACGACCAATGACTAAATAATCAGAACCGTCTATTAGCGCCTGACTTGGTGTACAGATACGTTTTTGATCATCTGCATTGTCTTCAGCTAAGCGAATACCAGGCGTTACCAGTTTGAAGTCTTGACCACATAATGCTTTGAGTGCCTTTGCTTCTTGAGCCGAGCAAACTACCCCATCAAGACCAGCTTGCTTGGTCAATTGTGCTAATCGGCTTACTTGGGTATCTAAGCTATCAGTGATGCCTGTTTGCATCAACGCTTCACTATCCATAGAGGTCAATACGGTAACTGCGATGAGCAAGGTATCAAGATCTCTATCTAGCAAACGCTGTTTTGCCAACGACATGGCCTCTAACCCTGCGCTAGCATGGACATTCACCATCCATACACCAAGCTCAGCGGCCGCTAACACTGCTTGAGCAGTGGTATTCGGAATGTCATGAAATTTTAAGTCTAAGAACACTTCAAAATCACGTTGATGCAGTGCCTTGATGATATCAGGGCCACAACGCGTAAACAGCTCTTTACCGACTTTTAATCGGCATTGAGATGGATCTAACTGGTCAGCTAACGCTAGAGACGCCTCTACCGTCATATTGTCTAGAGCGACGACAACTGGAGAGTTAATTACATTATTCATGGTTTTACCATATATTTTGAAGTTATCAAAGTATTGTATTTGAGGTCAGTACTGCGATCGTTAAGCTATCACCTAGCAGATCACCTAACAACTTAATCTCGTCTACGCTTAGAAAGAGTAGAGCCTTCAGTTAGGCTAGTTGCGTCACTATTTTGTACATTGGCAGCAGAAGCACCATAAACAGCTTCATCTACTGTTGGCGCGCTTGCTTGACGATCGATAACTGTATTGGCTTGAGTCAATTGCTCTTGTAGATTTGCGTTTGCTTTTTGCAGACGTGAGATTTCCCACTTATTTTGCAGCACACGAAAGATAAGCAATGCCAGTAAAATACCAATAACAATACCTAGCATCAAACACAAAATAAGTAGCAACCCTAGATTCATCGTAGGTGCTTGTGAAAACAGTAGGTTGACTCCGACCTCAGTATTATTTGCCAATACCAAACCAAGTGAATAGGCAAAGCTCAAGAATAGCAATACAAATAGTAGAAAGCGCATGAGACAGTTACCTCTGTTTGGAATGATAAATTTTGACGGTTAGATAGCCAGTGCTGGTTTAATTAACCGTTTGCTACCGTATCGTTTACTGCTTCGCGTAAGGCCTTACCTGGCTTAAAATGTGGGATCGCTTTAGCCGGCACAGGTACGCTTTCACCTGTCTTAGGATTGCGTCCCATACGGGCACGGCGGTGATGTAGACAAAAACTACCGAATCCGCGAACTTCGACTCGGCCATCATTGGCTAAAGTATGGGTCATCAAGTTTAAGATTTCACGCACTGCGTCATCAACCACGGTGTCTGCCATGTTGTCACAGTTTGCACTCAAATTACTAATAAATTCGGATTTGTTAATCGCTTGCTGCATTATTACGCTTGCCTTGTTGATTGATGGATAAGCTGATGATAAGTCAACGCTCTATAGTACGTAAATGCGTTTGGATAATTAAACTATATATACTGAATCTTTGAAAACTAACATTCAGAATCATATTATGACTATAAAAAGCTTATAACTATCATCTCGTTACTCAATGGTGCAAATGATAGCGGATATTAGCGTAAATGGGAATAAGAGTTTGCCCATTTGGCTAAAAACCTCTATTACTAACTGTGTTAATAAAATCTAATCATAAAAAAAAGCGACCGAAGTCGCTTTTTTTATATTACTTTTATATCAATAGTTTGCAGCTTACTGCATTTGCTCTTTGATCAAATCACCAATCGTTTTTGGCTGTGCATCAGAACCTGGAGCAGCAGTAGTGTTCGTGCTACCAAGATCTTTAATCGCTTGACGCTCTTCAGCTTCGTCTTTCGCTTTGATAGACAAGTTGATATTGCGTGTTTTACGATCAACACTGATGATTTTCGCTTCAACGTCATCACCAACAGTCAGATGCTTAGTTGCATCTTCAACGCGGTCACGTTGGATTTCAGAAGCACGTAGATAAGCTTCAACTTCGTCAGCAAGTTCGATAGTAGCGCCTTTAGCGTCTACTTCTTTTACTTTACCATTAACGATAGCACCACGGTCATTGTTGACTAGGTATTCGTTGAATGGATCAGAGCTTAACTGCTTCACGCCTAGGCTGATACGGTTAGCTTCTGCATCTACAGACAATACCATTGCTTCAACGGTGTCGCCTTTGTTGTAGTTACGAATAGCATCTTCGCCAGTTTCGTTCCAAGAGATATCAGATAGATGAACAAGACCATCAATACCACCGTCTAGACCGATAAAGATACCGAAGTCAGTGATTGATTTGATAGTACCAGTGATTTTATCACCGCGCTCATGTTTCTTATCAAACTCATCCCATGGGTTAGCTAGAGTTTGTTTGATACCTAGGCTGATACGACGACGTTCTTCATCGATATCAAGAATCATTACTTCAACTTCATCGCCCACTTGAACAACTTTAGATGGGTGGATGTTTTTGTTGGTATGATCCATTTCTGATACGTGTACTAGACCTTCAATACCTTCAGAAATCTCAGCGAAACAACCATAGTCAGTCAAGTTGGTTACGCGAGCTTTTACAACACTACCTACTGGGTAAGTGCCGCCAACGTTATCCCAAGGATCAGTACCAAGTTGTTTTAGACCTAGGCTAACGCGGTTGCGTTCACGGTCAAACTTCAATACTTTAACTTTTAGGTCTTGGCCAACTTCAACAACTTCAGATGGATGCTTGATACGGCGCCATGCCATGTCAGTGATGTGCAATAGACCATCGATACCACCTAGATCAACGAACGCGCCGTAATCAGTAAGGTTCTTAACGATACCTTCGATCTCGATGCCTTCTTCAAGCTTGTTCAATAGCTCTTCGCGCTCAGCTGAGTTTTCAGCTTCCATAACTGCACGACGGCTAACAACAACGTTGTTGCGTTTCTGGTCAAGTTTGATGACTTTGAATTCTAGCTCTTTGCCTTCAAGATGCGTTGTATCACGGATAGGACGTACATCTACCAATGAACCTGGTAAGAACGCGCGTACTGAACCGATATCTACAGTGAAACCGCCTTTAACTTTGCTTGAAATGATACCTTTAACGATTTCATCGTTATCAGCGATTTTTTCAAGGAAGTTCCAAGTTTCAACACGTTTAGCTTTCTCACGTGACAGCAAGGTTTGACCCATGCCGTTATCAACCGCTTCAACTACGACATCAACGCTATCGCCAACTTCAACTTCAAGTTCGCCTTCTTCGCTTAAAAACTCTTCACGAGCGACGATACCTTCAGATTTAAGACCAGTATCTACTGTGATCCAATCGCTATCGATGGCCACAACAGCACCTGTAATAACCGAGCCACGCTCGATATCTAGGCCCTGCTCTTCAATGCTCGCTTCAAATAGTTCAGCAAATGATTCCATTATGTCTACCTTTGTATAGCCGTATCCTGTCCAGCACAGTACGGATCAAATTTATGATTGTATAGAACGAAATACTGGTTTTATATCCCATGCAATCATATAAAAAAACGTTTGTTGATAGTGAGCTCATCGTAATTAAAACTGACTAACAACAACTGTCTTATATTGAATGCAATACCCTAAACAAAATAGGTTTTTCTTACTGCTTTAATAAAATTCAACTTAACCGCATTATTTTATACTAAAACAATGATTAATAGGAAACTTTTTAGTACTTAATATGTTGTTTTTACTAGCTATTAAATGACTAACTAGTGAAAAATACACCTTTATCTTGGCAATGCTTTTTGACCTGCTCATATACTGCATCAGCATTCAGCGCTGAACTATCAAGCAATAAAGCATCTGCCGCAGGCTTCGATGGCGCTGTACTACGATTTTCATCACGGTCATCACGCTCTTTTATCGTCGCTAAAATCGCTTCAAAATCTGCTGTTTGACCAGCGTTCAACAACTGAGTCACACGGCGCTCTGCACGGGCTTCAGCACTGGCCGTCAAAAATACTTTAACATCAGCATCTGGGAAAACAACCGTACCCATATCGCGACCATCAGCAACCAAACCTGAACGAGTGGCCATATCTTGTTGTAGCTTGAGCAATGCTTGGCGAACCTGTGGAAAGACAGCTATCTGTGATGCATAGCCTCCAACCGTTTCATTGCGTACTTGCTCACCTACTGCTTGTCCATTAACAATGATGTCTACACGCCCTGAGTCATTGTTCGGTACAAACGCTATCTCCAAGCTTTCAGTCAATGCTAATACAGCATCTTCGTCAATTGGTTGTCTGGCATCTGCGCTGATTAAACCCGCTTCAAAGGCTTTTAGCCCAACAATTCTATAAAGTGCACCAGAGTCTAACAACTGATAGCCTAACACTTGTGCCAGACGCCATGTGACAGTGCCTTTACCAGCGCCACTAGGACCATCGATACAAATAACAGGATAGCGCACTGATGAGGTGTGGCTATTCTCTGTATTGAGTAAAACATTATCAGGTGTAGAACTAGTCATAATACTTACTCAATAATATGCGTTACTTATATCGCTTATCGTATGTCATTAATAAAACAATATTTATTCGTATGTTAAGTCTTTAATAGCCTATTAAGATGGGTGCTATCAAATAGGGCAATATTATAGCAAAAAATCATCGTGACCACTAGCACCAAGACTGATATCTTGTTTATTAGTATTTTGAGTTTACATAGTGACCTTATTCTTTTTCGCCGCTTGCCTACGCTCACGAAAAAATGACTTTAGTATTTGACTACTATGCTCGCTGCATAATCCATTATAGGCTTGGATACTATGGTTGTAGAAAGGTTGTAATGATAAGTCCATTTGACTACCAACCATCCCAGCACGCGGTTCACTCGCTGCGTACACCAGCTTGTTTACACGCGCATGGATTAAAGCACCGATACACATCGTACAAGGCTCCAGAGTGACATATAAAGTAGTCTGTAGCGGCAATCGATAGTTTTCTAAACGCGTACAAGCGTCTCTTAATGCAACTATCTCTGCATGCGCAGTAGCATCATGGCTACTAATAGGTTGATTAAACCCTTGGCCGATAACTTGCTGGTCATGTACCAATACCGCACCTACCGGTACCTCTCCTCGCTCAGCACCTTGCTTAGCAAGTTCAATTGCCTCTCGCATCCATTTAACGTCTTCGACTGACCAAAAGGTGCTGGACTGAATATTTAAGGGTTGATACGGCATTAAGCTTATATTCTGTATATTTTGCATTTATTGTGGTAATTGCCAGTCAATTGGAGTTTGGCCATACTGCACCAAGTAGTCATTTGTTTTAGAAAAAGGTTTAGTGCCAAAGAAGCCGCCACGGTTTGCCGCCAGTGGTGATGGATGTACCGCTGTTAGAATCAAATGCTTATCCGTATCGATATACTTACCTTTCTTTTGGGCTTTACTACCCCACAAAATAAACACAGTATGCTTTGTCTGTTCATTAACGGCATCAATAACAGCGTCAGTAAACTGCTCCCAGCCTTTATTCTGATGACTGTTTGGCTCGCCTTCTCGCACAGTTAGTGAGCTATTAAGCAGTAGAACGCCTTGCTGCGCCCAGTACGTCAGATCACCATGTGCTGAAGGGCGAATACCAATGTCATCTGCCATCTCTTTAAGCAAGTTATTTAGTGATGGTGGCTTTGGAATGGCTTTAGGAACAGAAAATGATAACCCCATAGCCTGACCTGGACGATGGTAAGGATCTTGGCCCAAGATTACCACTTTGACTTGCGATAACGGCGTAAGGTTCAGCGCATTGAACATTAATGGTGCAGGCGGATAGATACTGTCGTCTGACTGATAGGCTTCCTTTAAAAATGCGCGTAGATTGTCCATATTTTCAGACGTTAATTCATCTGCTAATGCCATTTTCCAATCTTCTGGTAAACGGACATTGTCTAAAATCGCTTGTTTTTGTTCTGGAGTCTTGGTTGTCGGTTCATCAAACAGTTCCATAGTGTGTCCTTTTTATACTTGTTATCTTGTTATAAGTTCCATAGCTTTGTTAAAACTAGCTTACTGTAAATAATCATACTAACAAAAAACGGTGTACGCTTTGTTGATGAATTATAGCAATAAAAAAACGGCTACCGCAGTAATACGGTAGCCGTTTTTGTGACATCAATATTAAACAACTTAGCTAGCAAGAGATTCAGAATCGGGTTGTGGTTCATGAGTTTCAACGACTGTCAGAATAATACGACTATCAGCTGAGCCTTTGTCTGACACCTTATCAGGCTTCATCGTATCATTCTCTTGAGAATCATCGACTTTAGGCTCTAAGGTCAGATGCACGACACCGCCATTGACCAAATCACCAAATAAAATCATACTTGCCAACGGTTTTTTGATTTCATCTTGAATCAGACGCTGCATCGGACGTGCACCCATTAGACGGTCATAGCCTTTATCCGCCAAGTAGTCACGTACATCATCATCAATCTCTAATGTCACTTGCTTATCATCAAGTTGCACTTGCAATTCCACCAAGAACTTATCGACAACTGATACAACAACTGACGTATCTAGAGGGTTGAACTGAATAATGGCGTCTAAACGATTACGGAACTCTGGCGTGAAGACACGTTTCAGTGATTCTGTATTATCACGGCTATGGTCTTGTTGAGTGAAGCCCATTGACGAGCGACTGATACTATCAGCACCAACGTTCGTTGTCATAATAACGATGACTTGCTTAAAGATAGCCACACGACCATTGTTATCAGTTAACGTACCATGATCCATTACTTGTAGTAACAAGTTGAAGACATCTGGATGCGCCTTTTCAATCTCATCAAGCAACAACACACAATGTGGATGCTGATTGATTTTTTCAGTAAGTAAGCCACCTTGATCATAGCCAACATAACCTGGAGGCGCACCGATCAAGCGTGATGCCGTGTGCGCTTCCATATACTCTGACATATCAAAGCGTACTAACTCTACACCTAACAGGTTCGCTAGCTGACGCGATACTTCTGTTTTACCCACACCAGTTGGACCTGCAAACATAAACGAACCAATTGGCTTATCTGGTGCTTTTAATCCTGCACGTGATAGCTTGATAGCATCAGCCAATGTGGCAATTGCCTCATCTTGACCAAATACCAAGTGCTTCAGATCTCGATCTAGGTGCTCAAGGATACTCTTGTCATCACTCGATACAGACTTGGGTGGAATACGGGCTAACTTAGCAATAATAGCCTCGATATCAGCAACATCGATTTTCATCGGTGGCTTTTGACCTTTTGACAATTTCACACCATCTGCTGATTTAGCACTATCGCTTGCTTTCGCAGTCGCTGCTTCATCCTGCATTTCATTATCTGTATCACCATCGATACCTTCGATATCAGCATCAATCTGCGCATCAAAATCTTGCTCTAAATCAGCAATGAAACTTTCTTCCGCTTCGATATCATCGACATCAGGCACTACGCCTAAGCGCTTATACGCACCTGCTTCGTCAATCACGTCAATGGCTTTATCAGGTAAAAAACGCTCATGAATATGTTTGGCTGATAACTGTACCGCTGTGACCAACGCTTCATCAGTATACTCAACATTATGGAATTCTTCATAACGAGGTTTTAGACCACGCAGGATATCGATGGTGTCATCCACACTAGGTTCTTTAACATCGATTTTTTGGAAACGACGCGACAATGCATGGTCTTTTTCAAATACTTGGCGATACTCAGTAAAAGTTGTTGAACCGATACAACGCAGCTCACCGTTAGCAAGCGCTGGCTTAATAAGGTTCGATACATCCATATTGCTGCTCATAGATGAACCAGCACCAATAATCATATGAATTTCATCGATAAAAAGAATAGCATTTGGTTTTTTCTTTAACGCATCAAGCAATGACTTCATGCGTTTTTCAAAGTCACCGCGATACTTAGTTCCTGCAATCAGTGAGCCAATATCAAGGCTATAAATCACGCAACCGTTAAGGGGCTTCGGTGCTTTGTCATTAATAATTAACCATGCTAAACCTTCAGCGATAGAGGTTTTACCTACACCAGGCTCACCTACTAGCAATGGGTTATTTTTACGACGACGACACAGTACTTGGGCAGCACGTTCAATTTCAGAAGCACGACCAATCAAAGGATCTGTTTTACCTTCAGCAGCTCGCTGATTTAGATTGGTCGCAAATTCAACCAATGGATCTTTGCTGGTCTTTTCCGAGGTACTACGACGCTCAGCACCTGCAGAACCGCGTGATTCAGAAGGCTCTTCTTTATCTTGGCCGTGTGATAAATACTGCGTTAGCTCAAGGCGACTGATGCCTTGTTTTTTAAGTAGGTAGACAGCATAGGTATCATGTTCTGAAAACATAGAGACCAAAATATCAGAACCTTCTACCAATCGACCACCACCAATTGACTGCACGTGAAAAATAGCACGCTGCAAGATACGATCAAAGCTTTGAGTGGGCTGCGGTGACTGTTCTGTATCAGCATCGATAGTTGGCGTGTGTTTATTAATATAAACCTCAAGCTCGGTACGCAACGCCGAGACATTAGCATTACAAGCAGTCAACGTATTGGCAGCATGAGTGTTTTCTAATAAGGCCAAAAGCAGGTGTTCAACAGTGAGATACTCATGCGATTTTTGGCGCGCAAGCGTCATTGCTAAACGTAGAGAAACTTCAAGATGACGACTTAACATAACAACTTCCTACGGTTATATCTATCTTTATAATTGATAGTTTTATGAATGAGTTAGTAAGTAAATCAGGGCGGTAGATGAATTGTTCAAGGGCTATATTCGTATTATTAGAAGTCATGAATAAATGAGGTGAGCGGTAGACTATTGATTAAATACTATAATCTCGCTATCAGCCAACAGTAATCACAACTATCCATGGCCGCTTTTCTTTATATCAACACGATACTTCGACAGAGTCAATCTATTAACACAGACTAAAATGTATCAAAGCGTGCTACAAGCTAGTAGCGACAACCTTAATAACGAATATTAGATGTTGAAAAACTGATTAGATAGAAAGAGAGATTGATATTTGAAAAGCTAGAAATGACGTGGTTTTAGCAAATTCAACGGAGATACTTAGTCTAAAATTATTGGACAGGCTGTTTAATAGATAGGGTTATTCGCTATAGAAATCAATACTATATGAATAATAAAAATATTTTAAAAGGCAAAGTTCATTTATAAGAGGAGTGACTGAAAAGTCGAAAAAGCTCACTATAAAGGTGAGCTTTGATATGGATTGCTTAGAAGGAGAGAACTGTAGGTAAAGCTTTAATAGAGCCATATATCAGTATAAAAAATTAATAAATTGCTCTACTCGCCTTGATGCGGTTCGATTTGAGTTAATAACGGATAACCTTCACGATGTGCCAGACTATTTACCTTTTTGGCCTTAGTCTCGGCGATATCTTTAGGATAAATGCCAGCAATACCTTTGCTGCTATTATGAATAGTCAGCATAATCTCGACCGCAGAATCCATACTATGACGAAATTCTGACTGCAATATGTATACAACAAACTCCATCGGCGTGTAGTTGTCATTGTACATAACGACCGCATACATAGGCGGTTTGGCTACTTCAGGCTCTGCGACCAATATATCTGCTTGCGGTGACGTTTCACCATCGGTATCACCGTCTTGTGCACGATGAGCAGGCATATTGGGAAAGTGCCAATCAGCAACCGTTGGCGTGGCTTGTGATATCATTTTTTTCATCATAATCAAAATATAATTATAAGGTAAGTTTAAGATAGAAGAGATTGTTAAGGCAGGCGATAAGGCATGGTATAAAGCACAACCACTAACTAGGGCTATTGTGCTTAGATTTCAACCACAGCATCGTCACTGAGTATTTCATTAAGACATGAGGTAATTAAGGTACGATAGGACTTTCATCAACTTCTGGTAAATCTAGGAGCGATGGTAGCATGTTATCCACACTATCACCGAGCTTCCAGTCATACAATTGCTCTACTTTCTGACCACCAGCTTGCAAAGTCAGTTTAGCTTGCAACGGTCTAAAGCCTGATGGCATTACAAAGCGACCACGTATCCGAACGATACCTTCGATCATATGATATGCAGGGTCAAGTGGCACTTCTACAAGGTCATCATTGTTAAGTAGCGTCAATACAGGCCTCAAGCGTTTGGCTTGACCGTCGCTACTGAGCATCCCAATATCAAAACCATACTCAAAAGCATTTTCAGGTAATGGCGAAATTTTGGCACCTAATACCTGTAAAGGCATACCACCTTTCTTACGGATGACATCTGAATATAGCTCATTGAGCTGCGATACTTGCTTATTTTCTACTGTTAATTCTTGCTGGCTCTCACGCAGTTCTTTTAAATTAGCCAAACTGATGGCCAGTTCTTGTTTGGCAGTTGCCGCTTGATTAGTAGCTATCTTATTGCTCAGGCGCAAATCTTCTAGTGCTTGTGTCGCTTCAGTGCTATCAATGATTGCTTGCTTGGCTTCTGTTTCCATCGAATGAAGGCCACGTTGGTAACCAAGCTTATGACCGAATACCAGCCCAACCACCGCTGTCACTAATACAGCCACTACAAACAGTGCCAATACCAATGTAGAAGCGCCGCGTTGTGAGCTAGCAATACCACTTATAGGGACATTATTATTTCTAAAGAAATGCTGTTTGCGCTCCAAGCTATCTATAACCAAGTCTTTGCACGATAGACGTGCTGGCTGTGAGCAAAAGCGTAGTACGAGCTGAGAACGCATTTAGACAGTATCTCTTAAGGGTAAGGGCAAGTCATTATAGCCGAATTTATAATCAATACCTAGCACCGCAAATGTGAATGATTGGAATATGAAGTCGTTGATATTAAGGAACAATCGGTGCAAAGTTTAGCCCCATTGACTCATCAAAACCAAACATCACGTTCATGTTTTGAACAGCCTGCCCAGCAGCACCTTTGACTAAGTTATCTTGAACGACGATAACTGTTAGCTCAGCGCGCTCATTGTCCTGATGTACCGCAATGCGTAGACGGTTACTAGCACGAACACTGCGCGTATCGGGATAAAGACCTTTTGGCATGACATCAACAAACAACTCTGACGCATAGCTATTTTCAAACGCTTGCTGCCAATCGATAGCAGCACCAGCATCGGTCAACTCCATATGAATAGAGCTGAGCATGCCACGAATCATCGGTACTAAATGCGGTAAAAAGCGAATGCGATGCGCGAATTGACTGTCTAATAACTGTGCCACACCCTGCTCAATCTCTGGTAAATGACGATGGCCTTCGACGCTATAAGCTTTAAAGCTATCCGTCGTCTCAGCATAGTTAAGCGCAAGTGATGCTTGACGACCTGCGCCAGATACACCAGATTTTGCATCGATAACGATACGAGACTCGATCAAACGCTCTGCTTGCTTATTCTGAGCTTCAATGATCGGCTTCAAACCCAAAATCGCAGTAGTTGGATAACAACCTGGGTTGCCTACTAGTAACGCATTCGCAAGCTTGTCACGATTGATTTCTGGTAGACCGTAGACTGCTGTTTTCAACAATTCAGGGCAAGCATGTGACTGCTTGTACCAATGCTCAAAGTCAGTCAGTGACTGCAAACGAAAATCAGCAGCCAAATCGATGACCTTGACGCCAGCTTGTGTAAGCGCTTCAGCTTGCTTCATTGCAACACCATGCGGAGTCGCAAAAAACACAACATCACATTTTTGCAGTGCAGCAAGCGTATTATCACCCAAGTCGCTAAAAACGATGTCAGACACACCGCGTAAGCTTGGGAAGATTTCATCAGCACGAGTGCCAGCTTCGCTACGAGAAGTTAATAAATCAATAGAAACCTCAGGATGAGCAGATAATAAGCGAATGAGCTCAATACCCGTATAGCCTGTACCACCGACGATCGCTGCTGAAATCATAAAACACCCTTTTCTTGGTAAATACTAAATATGCACTGATAGATTCTATGTTTGCCTGTAATTCTACAAATACAGAATAAAGACAGAATCAGTCTCTAAATATTCTGACTCTTAAATTTTATAATCGTGTACTGCATCCACAAACACTTTGGCATTGTCAGGATTGACCCATTGGGTGATACCATGACCTAAGTTTGCTATGTAACCAGTCTTTTCGCCATCAGCGTAAGCACGGTCAAGCATCGCATTGACTTCAGAACGGATAGTTGCAGGCGAGCCATATAATGTCGCTGGATCTAAGTTACCTTGGATAGCTTTGCTGCTTTGCAGTTTTTTATGCTTTTTAGTCAATTGACGCTGACTTTCAGTCAATACTTGACGTGCACGATCAATCGGCATCGTCCAGTCTAGACCTAACACATCCGCTTCGCTGTCAGCCTGGATATCAAGCCATAACCCACCACCTTTAGTGAATAGCACTACAGGTACTTGCGGATGACGTGCCTTTAGTTCGGCGACAATACGCTTATTATAAATGTGTGAAAATTCGATAAATTGACGATGGCCTAATGCCCCGCCCCAACTATCAAATATCTGAACGATTTGAGCGCCAGCAACGATTTGGGCATCTAAATAGTCAATAACTGACGTCGCAAGCTTGTCTAATAACTGATGTAAAAAATCAGGGTTACTATATAAGAAGCCTTTGGTATAACGATAATCCTTTGAGCTACCGCCTTCTATCATATAAGTAGCCAACGTCCACGGACTACCAGAAAAACCGAATAATGGAACTTGACCATTCAATGCTTTACGAATGCTGGTTACGGCACGCATTACATAATCTAGAGAGTCGTTTGGCTCAAGCACTGGCAATCTATCAAGGTCAGCCTGTTCGCGGATAGGATGTTTGAACTTAGGGCCTTCACCCGTTTCGAAATACAAGCCTAGTCCCATCGCATCAGGAATAGTTAGAATATCACTAAACAAAATAGCAGCATCTAAATCATAACGGCGCAATGGCTGCAGAGTCACTTCAGTAGCACGGTCTGTATCTTTGCACAGACTCATAAAGTCACCCGCTTCAGCGCGAGTGGCCTTATACTCTGGCAAATAACGACCAGCTTGGCGCATCATCCATACCGGTGTGGTATCAATGGGCTCAAAACGTAATGCACGTAGCAATCTATCATTTTTTAAAGGTGCAAACTGTTGCTGAACCGAGTTACTACCGTCTGAAGCACTCATGTACAAATCTCCAAAACAGCACAATATCCATATTTATAAATGGATATTGTGCTGGATAAAATAAGTTGAATAAAAAAGGTTATATGAAAGCGCTATACAGTTAATGCAAGATTGTCGCGATGTACCATGACCACACGTTCTTCGCTACTGCCAAAGATCTTATCGAACTGTTCGGTACGCTCACGAGCGACGCGGCGCGCATCATTCGATGAAAAGTTTACCTGCCCAACGGCAATACGCTCACCTGTATCTTGATGGATGATTTCTACCACATCACCCTCGTCAAATCCGCCCTGCACTTCTACAACACCCACTGGCAATAAACTTCTATTGTGCTCAGTCAATGCTCTTGCAGCACCTGCATCGACGACCAAGCTACCTGACATGCGCAGATGCGCAGCTAGCCACTGTTTACGCGCGATGATCTTGTCTTCGTCATTAGTCGTCAGCAAGGTACCAACTGCTTCGCCTGATACCACACGGGTAATAACGTCATCGATAGCACCGCTGACGATAACGGTAGGACAGCCACCCATTGCCGCAAGGCGTCCAGCACGGATTTTGGTCAACATACCACCGCGTCCAAGCTTACCGCCGTCTCCTGCAATATCAAATAAATAATCAGCCATTGCACGTTCTTGGCGAATCATCTTGGCATCAGGATTATCACGTGGGTTATCAGTGAAGACACCTTCTTGATCGGTTAAGATAATGTACAAATCAGCATTAACCATCGCGGCTGCCATCGCACCCAAGGTATCGTTATCGCCAAATTTAATCTCATCAATCGTGATGGTATCGTTTTCGTTGATAACAGGTAGTACGCGCCATTCTAATAACTGGGTCAACGCACCCGTCGTATTAAGATAACGGCTACGATTAGACAAATCATCATGAGTTAACAGTAGCTGCGAGCTTTGAATACCATGCTGAATCAAAGCTGACCACCATGTTTCAATCAACCCCATTTGACCAATAGAAGCACAGGCTTGTAGTGCTGCTAGTTTCTTGGGACGTTCCTCAAGGTTCATACGTACCACACCTTCAGCAACGGCACCTGATGATACCAGCAGTACCTCAACGCCTTTTTTGTGCAGCTTAGCAATTTGCTTTGCCCACTCATATATGGCAGTACGATCCAGCCCTCGACCGTTATTGGTTAATAATGATGAACCAATTTTGACAATAACGCGCTGAATATCAAAGTTGCGAGTTTGCTTAACAAATCTTGCTTCTTCCATCGTGTTTGCTATGTCATCTGCCATATAAACTCCTTTTTTTCATATCAATTGATTGTAGGGATTAAATTCACAATTCAAGTATAACTGCTCAAGCATACTAGCTTAAGGAACGTACATTACCTCAACGCCATCGTCATCATCGTCGTCAAAATCAGACGCATCCAAGCCTTCACGCGCCGCTTTACGAGCTGCACGATATGCTTCACGCTGTGCTTCAGTGTTAAGACGTACTTCAGCTTCTAAACGCTCGAAACGTTCTTTTTGTGCTTCAGCGAAGATAGGATCTTCTATTTCACGCTCACGCTCAAGTTCGATGTCATTCATTAGATGATATTTGACCGCATCAACACCTTCACCAGTTAGCGTTGCCGTACGGAAGACCATACCAGTCCAACCAAGCTCGGCGACGATATGAGTACAAAGCGCGTTCAAATCTTCATCATTGACCTGATCGATTTTGTTTAATACCAAAATCTGCGGTAAGTTGGCTAATTCAGGAGAAAAACGCTCAAGCTCGTTTAAAATAACACGGGCATTCTCGACTGGGTCGCTGCCATCAACAGGCTTGACATCAACTAAGTGTAGCAGACGACGCGTACGCGCAACATGTTTTAAGAAGCGAATACCAAGTCCTGCGCCTTCTGATGCGCCTTCAATAAGACCAGGAATATCTGCCATCACAAATGAGCGATGACGACCAATATCGACCACACCCAAGTTTGGTACTAGGGTGGTAAACGGATAATCAGCCACTTTTGGTCTAGCAGCAGAGACTTGACGGATAAAGGTCGACTTACCAGCGTTAGGCAAACCAATCAAACCAACATCAGCCACTACTTTTAGCTCAAACTTAAGAACTTTTAGCTCGCCTTCAAAACCTGACGTCGCTTTACGCGGCGCTTGGTTGGTCGAGCTTTTGAAATGGGTATTACCCAGACCACCGTCACCACCTTTGGCAATCAGTAGTGTCTGGCCGATCTCAATCAAATCGCCCAATACTTCATCTGTTTCGGTATCAACTACCGTCGTACCAACTGGTACTGGCAAATAAAGATCATCAGACCCTTTACCTGAACAGTTTCTACTATGGCCGTTCTCAGCACGCATGGCGTCATGACGACGCGTATAACGATAGTCAACTAGGGTGTTGGTGTTGTCTTCTGCAATGACATATACATCTCCGCCCTTGCCGCCATCACCACCATCAGGTCCACCACGTGGGACATACTTTTCTCGGCGAAAACTGGCGATTCCGTTACCACCGTCACCTGCTTTTACCGTTACGACGGCTTCATCAATAAATCGCATCTTACGTTCCTTAATTCACAATCCAGTCTATGACTGGTGACAACCAACGGTTGTATTTTGGGGTTTTGCTATGTTGTTGCGTCAAAATGAACACTGTATAAAGTCTACTTTTACTTAGTGCCCATTATGACAATAACACCCGATAATCAATCGGACTATCGGGTGTTTAAGTATGACAGTTAAAATCCTACCAAGCTATTTAAAGTAGCATCTGCTACAGCGCCATTCTTGTGACACGATAGCGCTACTATACTTGGTATGACGTTATTGCTCTACTGTATTTAGTAATCTATGCTGGAATCTGAGCGTAGCTGATTCCGGCCATTTGCGTCGCCAAACGCAATACCTGAGTACTATAACCTACTTCGTTGTCATACCAAACATATACGATAGCTTGGTTGTCAGTCAAAATAGTAGCTTGAGCATCGATAATACCAACATGAGTCGTACCAACGAAATCCGTTGATACCGCTTCTGTAGAATCTGTATAAGCAATCTGCGACTGCCAAGTGCTGCTGTTAGCCATTTTACGCAAGAACTCATTCAACGCATCAGCGCTTGCTGGAGCAGTTTTCAGATTCACATTCAAGATTGCTAAGCTGACGTTTGGTGTTGGTACACGAATAGCGTTACCCGTTAGCTTACCGTTTAGTTCTGGCAATGCTTTACCAACTGCTTTTGCAGCACCAGTACTGGTGATAACCATGTTCATCACAGCACTACGACCACGGCGGTCTGCTTTATGATAGTTATCAACCAAGTTCTGATCATTGGTAAATGAGTGAATAGTCTCTACATGACCATTTACAATACCGTACTCATCATTCAATACATTCAGCGTTGGTGTAATCGCATTGGTCGTACAGCTAGCAGCACTAACGATCGTATCATCACCAACGGTGTCATTGTTCACACCATAAACGACGTTCTTGATATCACCGCCAGCAGGTGCTGTTAGTAGTACTTTTTTCACGCCAGTAGACTGTAAGTGCTTACCAAGGCCTGCTTCGTCTTTCCAGATACCTGTGTTATCGATAACAAGAGCATTGTCGATACCATAAGCAGTATAGTCGATTTCGCTTGGGTCTTTGGCATAGATAACTTGTACAAAACGACCATTAACGATCATGCCGTTGTTGTCATCATCAATACTGATGCCACCTAAGAATCTACCATGGATTGAGTCACGCTCAAGCAATGAGATACGCTTAGCCAAGTCACCAGCAGCGGCTGGACGTACAACGATCGCTTTTAGTTGTAGACCTTTCGCACTTGATGCTTGTGACAATAGCAGACGAGTCAAGATACGACCGATACGGCCAAAACCATACAGCACAACGTCCGTCGCGCCATTTACAGCACCAGCGTTGTTGATAGACTGTAGAGCGGTTTGTAAGTCAGTATCGTTAGCAATCAATTGACCAACATCGATACGAGTGGCTTGGATATCATTGTTTTCTGAGATAACTTTTACCATCGCTAGAGTATCAGCGATATCGATAGCTTTGGCGCCGTGATCGCGTAGCGCTACTTTTTGATGTAAAGCAAGTATTTGACCAACTGAGGTAGAGTCTAGCGTTTCGCCAAACAAAGTCACTTGTACGTCTTGCTTGTTATAGAGCTTGTTTAGCAGCCCCATAAGCTCAATCGCTTGTTGCTCTTGATTGTTGTAGTTGTTCAAGTGGTCTTGATGTAATTGGCGTAAGGTATCAGCGTTGCTCACGAGAAACATCCTTATGGTCAGTAATGTATGATCAATAAAATATGAAGAAGTGTAAAATAGATAGGTCGTATATGCTCTAAATGGCGACTCTAATATGATAATCAACCACTATCAATATGGGTTATTGACGCTAGAGTATTTGAATCGCCTAGATTTTAGCCTAAAACGCCTCATTTTGCCAGTAGTAACCGATTAGCTAGCGTGCATAATAGGTTTTACTCTCGTATATAGCTCTTATATATAGCTCTCATATACAGCTAGTAATAAAAATAAAGGCAGCTTTATATGCTGCCTTATCGAGACGTAATGAAATAATAATTGCTATAGGGCTTAATTAACCAAAGCAGTAAATTTAGTTATAACACTTATGGTGCTAGACTCACCGTTTGGTTGCTCTGCGACGTCAATTTAAACTCTTTTAAGTCATAACCTTGCTGCTGAGCAATTTGACGATATTTGGTATACGTTTCTTGACTAATATTTGGCGAGCGTGCTAGTAGCCATAAGTATTTTTTATCAGGCGTCCCTACTAGCGCAGTTTTGTACTCTGAATCACGTGCTAGCACCCAATAATCAGCACGGCCCACTGGAATCCAGCGAATCCACTTCGGTAAAAACGTCACTTTTAGTTTGCTGCCGCTTTCATCAACTGGCTTAGCCAAACCTTCTGCCACGATACCTGAACCGTCCTCGCTCACACACTTATTAGTAACCGTGATTCCTGAGCCGTCATCTTTTTGTGCATAGTTAGCAGTAACATCGCCTGCACATTTACGCTGGAAATACATCGGCAAACGGCCAATCTCATACCAAGTACCTGCATAGGTATTTAGATCTACGCTATCTACGGTGGTTGGCGTGCTTGCAGATTTATGAATAATATCACTTGGCTTAACCGATAGCATATCGGTCGTGACCTTCTCACTCATCGCATCATCAGACATGCCATTAGTTGCTACGTTGTTAGTTGCCGTGTTCACTGGCGGCGTGGCCGCATAGGCTGAGAAAGCTGCTAACGGTATAATAATCGCTAAGGCAATGCCTGTATGTTTGATCAGTCCATTCATAAATATGCGCTCCGGTATTTCTTTGTAGGATGAATTATTTGTTGATGCATCACCGATTTGCTCAGCGTCGATAGCCTGTTCAGAACCACTGTGTAGATTATCTATTTGATCCTCTAACAGTCCCGACATTAATGGCTCATCTTCATTTAGCTTTCGTGGCTGCTTATTTTGCGCTGACTTATAGCCAGATGATTTGTAGCCACTAGCCACGTCATGATTGTCCTCATTGCTATTTTTTAGATCTTTGCTTATTTCATTGTTACTCATAGCTGACTCTTTTGCCCTAAGGCTTTTGTCGGCGCTTTTGTATCCAAAATAGCTGTCTTGCGAAGACGTGTCTTTTGCCAGATGGTGCGAATATTCGCCATTCGAGCTGTCACGATTATAGCTAGCATCGTTACTAGCTTGGTTTGTCTGTTGGGTATCATCGCCATATTCATTGTCATTGAGCGATTGCTTAGGCTGCTGAAGTTGAGAACCAGCTGCCTGTGAATCAGTCCATGCTGACTCAGGTAACTTATTGGTTTTCATAGGAGTACCATTCTTAAATAGTGATTGTTAAAAACGCTTTATGTACGGCATCTATTTGGTCTCGTTTTCTAAAAGCCATTTGCTTTGGTATAAATTATTCGTGCAAAACTTGACTCTACAAAAGCTTTTTTATTATTGTATTTTGAACATCACTTTTGATCAGTCACTCGTCTATAGAAATAAGATCAACGTATCGTAGATATGCAATATATATTAAGGACAACTGGACTATTAAAACAGTAGTGCAATGTAGGAAAACGCAACGGTTTGTAAGTAACTATGGGGTTTGAGTGTTGTTTGAACACATCATAACCACATAGTTACTTGCTGGATAACTAAGTTAAAAATCAGTTATTTGAACTTACTAAGCTTAATACGCAAGTCTAATACGGGTCACATTCAGGCAAATGGCACGATGGATTCCTATAGCTTTCTTGAAGTATGCGGATTATATAAACTGACGGATACCTGCCACACTGATACCGCCATATTGCAATGCTTGATTGAGCATAGCAGGCTCCAGCCCGCCTAACCCAATGACAGGCATATCAGCTAATTCTGCTAACTCTGACCATACTTCCCAGCCAAGCGGTGTGTCATCAGGATGCGTTTGGGTTGCGAGCACAGGCGATACGAAAGTACCAATCACTGGTGGTAATGCATTCTGTATGCGCATGCTGGCAAGTTTGTTGGCTGCCGTTATGCTTGCAATGTCATGACAGCTGACGATAAGCGGATAGTCTTTAGATAACGACTGTGTAAGAGCTGTAGAACTGCCTACCTCATTGAAACACTGCATCAGTGTCGAGTGTGTTAAATGCTTAGCAATTATCCGCTGGCCAGTTTCTGTCTCATTAGCGGTTGGTGATTCCTCAACATTCAAAGGTTGTTCTTCGTCATTAGGTAAAATCGCTAAAATATCTGGGCGTACCGTCATCAGTTGCTCAGCAAGATGCTTAGAATTTGCATCCTTCAATCGGATATATACCCCTGACTCTGATGCTAACTTTTCTTGATGATGCTGTAGCCATGCTGCCGCTGCATCAGTGTGTGTGTTGAAATGTGCCAGAGGATAAGTAATCGCTATCTTCGATGGGAGTTTCAACCATTCAAGGATTGTCTTATTAGCAGCAGGCAGACAATACTCTCCTGCCAAAAGCTGTGATTTGCTTACCCAAGTTAATGCCTGCCCTTCTAAACCTTGTTCACAGTGTCTATGCTGCTCGTACTGCTCTGCTGTCAGCTCAATCTTATAAACCTGTAAGCTGACCTGCTTGTCGCCATAATCATGATGCAAACGCCCAAGCTTAACGATAGTATTATCATCAAGTAAGATACCTGTCTCTTCAGCCACTTCTCTTATCAACGCCTGCGCTGCTGACTCATTTGCCTCTATCTTTCCGCCGACGAACTCGTAACGATTTCCTTGATGCTGAGTAGCATCTCGAAACCCAAGCAAATACTGATCTTTATAATGAATGACAGCTACTGCAACATTTACGATGCTAGGTTTTTTAGTTTTCGTATTACTATTTGTTTTACTGTCCGGCTTGGTTTCTGATTGTTGATTTGACCCGTTCGACATACTTATATCCTTTATTTCAGTGTTTACTCTGATTATTTCTGATAATTTAATAGTTTTTATAGACTAGATGATTTATTGAAATTTATTACCTAACTTATTAATTTATATAAATAAAATATTCAATCGAGATGATTTATGTCAGTGAACTTAGATAAGTTTACATAATAACTGCATTTTATTTTATCAATTGCCTTGCAAATTTATCAAATCTAAATGATAATTATTATCGTTAAAAACAATTACGCTATGGTTAGCCAATTTATAAGCCACTTCTTCTCAAAAGGAATTTACTATGAGCATGGTCATCTCTCGTTATTTAAACTGTCGTGAAAACCGTCTACCTACTTTGCAATCACAACATCTATTTGCACTGACTAAAGAGGTACGTATCGAGCATGAAGGTGAAGAGTATCGACTACGCCTAACTCGCAACAATCGCTTGATTCTAACCAAGTAACGCCTATTTCAATACTATCTGTTTTAATAATTCTATAAAAAAACGCCTTCATTATGAGGCGTTTTTTTATAGGTTATACAACTTAAAAATAATTTCAAAAGCGCTCTCAGTTGACATCAACTAGAAAGCAGTTGTCCTCTAAATAAACAATTTAGAACTGCCAACTATAGACCACATCTACTGCGTTTTCCGCTGCTGAGCTTGCTTCTACATAGATACGGCGTGTCAGTTGATAACGAACAGAAAGGCTGTTTTGCGCATTGAAAACACCTACACCATAGCGAATGTACAAATCAGGGGTAACGTAACCTGTGACGTTGACATTGGTGTCCTCGCTACTACCTGAGGCATCGACTGTCAGGCTCTGCAAACCAAACGCTTGCCCAATTTGATTGGTCAGGCTACGAGTACCACTCAGACCAAAGCTCAGTCCAGCGGCAGCCAGATTATTGGTCACTTGCGATTTAAACCCTTGCTCACTGATTTGTGTGGCGCTCTTATTATCGATGCGACCTGTCACCAACGCGTTCATGGCTTGCTGCTGTGTCAGTCCTGCATTGTTGAAGACGATAATATTGGGGCTTTCAGTCGTTCCTTTGATACGCAGACCGACCGTTTTACCATTAATCGTTTTGGCCGCTTCAATACTTAAGCTCGGCTTCATCACATCGCCATTGAAACGAACTTGACCATAATTTAGCTCTAGGCTCTGTCCAAAGGCATTGATGTTGGTACGGCGTGAGACCTGTACAACACCTCTGGCACGCATGATACCTGTGCCATTCTGAGTAACGTTAATCGCACCTGCCAATGGAATGACGGCGCCAAAACCACGGAAGTTGATATCATCGCCCAAATCAACACCTATATCAGCATTGATTGACCAAGGTTTTGAGATAGCCAGTACTTCATCGATATTACCAATCAAACGACGGTCTAGTACCACTGCATCCTCAGTCTGAGTGATGATATCTTCGCTGGCTTCAGGTGGACGAATGGTCGCAGACGGTACACTGATCGCCCCTTTTATATCAACATAACGATCGCCTGGGCGCACGATAATATCGATATCAGGATCAATCTCAGCAACCAGTAATGGGGGCTGAGTAATGACTAGGCCTTCTCCGACGATACTCAATTTGGCCTGCAATTTTTGTTGCCAGTTGACTGTTCCTGACAATTCGCCTTCACCTGTACCACTATTAAATGTGCCATCAATGGTCGCTTGTGTGCCGCGGATTTTGGCTGCCGCATTTACTTTGGACAGATTCACGGGCAAATCAAGCATGGCTATACGGCCATCAGAGAGTTTTACGTCGCCATAGAACTGTGGTTTGGTTAAGGTACCGCCTAGGCCACCCGCCATTGTGACATTACCTCTCAGGACGCGCATACCAGGGAAGAAAGGCTTAAATATCGCAAGATCAAGCTCGTTCAGTACCAATGCTCCAGAGATTGGTTTAGGGTCTTTATAAGGATCGACGACCACCTCAGCATAGCCACGCGCCCCGCGTCCAGTATTGATATCGGTACGCAGCTTGATGCCCTCAGGCACAGACAGAGCAATAAGAGAGACACGCTTGTATGGCAAGGTCATTGATGTGCTTTCACCATCTTGAACGAGGCCAATCTTGCCATTGTCGGAGTATAGCGTGGTATTAATGGTTGGTGGACGACCACGTTGCCATCCGACGATTGCTTTACCATTAATCTTGCCATTCCAGTCAATATCTTCTGGCAAGAATACTGAGAATAACGACGTATCTAAATTCTGTAACGCTACATTGACTTCGCCTTGGTCCGGCGATGCCACTAGTTTTTCTCGTAGACACAGCTTGCCAGTTTGATCCGTGGCCTGCCAACAGTGAGCGGCAAGCTGTACTTTTAGATCACGGTTCTCACCACCCTGATCGTAAGGTAAATTCACAATCAGCTGTGCAGGTTGCAACTGATTCAAAGTCGCATATTTAGATTTGATGCGGCCTTTTCCAATGACACCTGACCAACTTAGCCTGTCTCGATCAAAACCACCTTTTAGCCTAGCACCGACATCAAGTTGCTTATTGGCCACATTTAGGTCGACCACATGAGATTTCTCTGTCCCATTAAAAGATGCTTTAACGCTATCGAAACTTTGACCAGCAGCATCTAGGCCTTCAGCCGTCACGATTAGCTGACTTGGGCTATTGGCTAAGTTGACCAGCTTGCCGCGTACACGGCCTTGACGCAATATAAAGCCAGGTAGCGCGAGTCGCTCACCGACCAAATCAATATAAATAGTAGGCAGTGCTTGTCCAGCCGGTTGAGACAGCGTGGCACCGCCCGTGACTTTACCAGCCAGTTGGTTAGACAGCTGATCTAGACTGGTGATATTAATTTTAGTTTGTAGCTGCTTAGCGTTGCCGTTAGCCGTGACGTAATTATCACCCCAACGCAGCACCAGATTATTAGCATTTAAGCTATCAATCAAAGCATTTACTTGCTTGTATTGTGCTTGAGCATCTTGGGTCTGAAGTTGTTTGAAGTAACTTGCTAAATCTTTAGGCAAACGCATTTTCGCTGATAGGCTGCCTTTGGCACTCAGTTGCTGCCCTTTTAGCATGCCATTCAGATTGACTTGTTTAATATTGATGATTTGCTGCGTGTCACTCCAGCGGCCATCTGTATCAATCGTACCAGTGATAAGGCTTGGGGTATCTTTTAGGAAGTAGCCAATGTTAAAACGATCCATCACCGCGTTGATATCCCATGCAACGCCTTGACGCACATCAACGGTTCCGCTGGCATCGATACTACCTGCCGCACCCACATGACGGAAACGGTTGATACGTATCAGCTGACTGTCACCACTGGCTTCTATATTCAGCTTACCTGCTGGCAATTGCTCGGCATCCAATATGCCGTTGAAATTTACGGCAAAGCGCTGCAAAGTACCTGCAGTATTTTTGCTGTTCTTTGGTGCATTTTGCCATTCGCCACTGGTTTTTAAATCGCCTGTGATTATCGCTGGATTATTGGGTAAGAAATAACCCAAATTGAACTGATCAAAACGACCATCTATATTCCAGCCGATATTTTTACGTAAGTCGATGACCCCTTTCGCATCAATTGCGCCCGCTTCACCCTTATAGTTCAGCTTACGAATACTAATCAGCTTTGGCGTACCCGCAGCATCGATAGACAGACGACCTTGCGGTACATCTGCTGTATCAATCCGACCATCAAAACGCGCATCAAATACTGACAGCTCACCACCTACGATATCAACACTGGCATCACCAGCACCTGTGATACCGATAGCACGATCTGCTTGCGTCGCATCGAGCTGCGCTTGCATATCGGTATTGTTTAAAGTAATCACATGACGTTGACCGCTGACGCCGTTTTTGGTGATGTTTAGCAATCGACCACGCGCACTTATACTACCTGTTAGGCGCTCAAGCGGTAAATCGCTACGATATTTCTTAGGGAGTAAACCTTTGGTACTGGCATCAATCTGCCATGTCAGTGGACGCTGCTTGCTCGCCAACTGAATCTGTCCTGTGCCGGATAAGTCTCCTACGATGCCATTATAATTAAGACGATTGATATCTATGACATCACCAGCCTTACGTATACGTAGATCATAGTTGCCTTTGGGGGCAGCATTTAGCTCATTGATAACGGCATTGGCATCGACTGATAGAGTCGAACCACGAACGATGACGTCCGCCTGACCACTAGGACTGTCGATATTGCCAATATTGGGGACGTTACGGCGGGTTAGGTTTTTCCAGTTAGCATCAATATACCAAGGCGCAACCTGCTTAGATTTGGCAGAGGTTTTACCGCGAACCATATTCGCATTGATGTGCTCACCATCACGCTGACGCAAATCTGCATCAATCTGCGTGTTACCAGTGGCATTCTGCTGCTGATAACGCAGTGACAGTCTACCGTTTAGAGTTTGCGGCGCATAAGCTTTGAAGTCAGTATATTCATCCGGAATAGCTTGGCGAATATCAAAGTTGCTACCCGTCGCACGCACCGTGGCCTCAAAGCTATCTTTCCAATCTAAAATACCTTGTAACGCCAAACGTCCCGCTGGCACGTCAGCATCTAGGCGATCTATACGTAGCTGACTGTTGGCAATAACAGCGCGGCCTTGGTAATGACCTGAGGGAATGTCTTTGGCCGTCAATTCAGTATTGATACGCAATCGTATCTCAGAGATGACACCAGAAGCTGTAGCCGTACCGCTTTGTAGGCGAATGTTTTGACTGTCAGCGTAAGGGATAAGAATATCATCCCACTGTAGTTTTGCATCGAACGGCGCACCCGCATCTAGCCCCTGCACTACAAAGTCACCTTTCACATCGCTATCGTTATAACGACTGCGTACTTTACCGACAGTACGTTTAAGCGATCCCGTTGCAGATATGTTTAACGGGTCGATATAGGCTTTTTCAAGGGCACTGACTTCCGCAATCGCACTCAAATCTAGTGGATAGTCGCCCTGTAGGTCGATCTCTCCTTGTAAGGCACTGACTTTCACGATATCAGCGTACTGCAAATCACCACGGCCAACAGTCACCGTACTACCTACCCACGTTAGATCACGTGCCGTAATATCTTGAATAATGATAGGGTCTTTGGTTACTTGCTTATAAGTAATTTTCTTAATTTTTGCTTGATCAAAACGCAAGTTTACTGGCAACTTTAAAGTTTTATAATCAAACGGTTCACCAGTAGGCGGTTTTTTATTGATGATCTCTATGGTTTGAATGTCTGCATCGCTTAAATGCACTTCTTTTGCAAATACTGCACGCCAGCCTATTTTTACATAGGCTTTATCTACTAATATCTCAAGATCTTCAGTCGCTTCAATATCGATATCAGTGACCCAAATACCATCGCGCAAGTTACCGCGTCCGTATTTGAAATCAATACCTGTTTCAACACTGATTTTTTCTAATATAAACTTCGTACCAGCGTCAGTCCCTGCTGCATAAAAGAATATGGCAAACATAATTGCTAGTACGATAAGCACCAACACCAGCAGTTTGAGCAGAAATGACAACGGATACCAACGCCTAACGGCACGGGCATCACGCTGTGCTGGATCTTCATCTGGGGCATTATTAGGCGGGGTATTTTCTGTCAGCATGATACTCAACTACGTTAAAAAATGAAGACCAGCAATCGGTACGATAAGTAATGATTGGAACATTTGGAACTACTAAAAATTTAGAGCTACTACATTAAGCGATTATAACGGTGAACCAATAAAGAAGTGTAGTCGTACTGGAATGCTTTCCTCAGTCACGCCAGCAGCCACATCGACACGTACCATTCCTACAGGCGATGCCCAGCGGATACCGACACCGACGCCGACTTTTGTCTCAGTATCAAAATCTTTGTCGTAGGCATTACCGACATCAGTGAAGAATGCACCCCGGAAACCTGGTTTAAATTCATAGTTATACTCAGCGCTACCGACCGCTAGCACCTGTCCGCCCGTTAGATAGCCTTTGTCTAATGGTGACAAGCTCTCATAGTCATAACCACGGATACTCTGATCGCCACCTGCAAAGAAACGCAACTTATAAGGCACATCGTAAAAATCATCTGCCCAGATATAACCTGCATTGGCACTACCTAATACTTGATGCTTTTTGTCTTCGCCAAAGCTATAGATACCACTAACGCCTGCGCGAATAATCGCCATATCAGTATCACTGAATGCGCTATCAGTGCCAGCCTCGATTGAGTAGTACTGGCGCATGCCCTGCGTTGGATTGGTAGCGTTATCAGTATCTGTTTTATTCATACCATAGCCAAATAATAACGCACGCTGTTTCGGGCTTGAAGAGGTAAAGCGGATAGGCAGATCATCTAGTGCTGCCCCATCAACCCCCGTCTCAAGCTCATCCAAGCGGTAACGCACAGAGTAGCTACGATTCCAACCAGTATCACTACGGATATTACGTGCCAAAGCTGCCTTCAGCGTTGTGGTTGACAGGTCGAAGTTGCCTTCACCTTGATCAATTACCTCTTCTTCATAAGTCAAACGCCCATCTAGCTTATCATTGAGCGGGTGCTTCCACGGTCGACTGGCATAGACAGCCACGTTTTTGCTGATTCTCGATACTTCCGTCTCAGCCCCTGCTTGATAGCCTTGACGGTTAATCAAGTTATAGTCTATTTTTGCAGTGGCGCGAACGCCTGTATCTGTTCCATAACCAAGACCAACTTGAGCATCACGTGGTTTATCCGCGTATACAAACACATATAAAGGTACTTTTTTGCTTTCTGCAACGTCTTGCGGCGTTTTACGTCCTGCTAGCGTTGGCGGTACAAAGTTTTCATCAGCGATCAGACTTTTTTCGTCGGGGAATATCTTTTGTGCGACATTGCTGATTGAGTCACTGATTTTGCCCAATAGATTATCGGCTTCCTGATCTTTTTCATCAAGCACGCGATCATTCGGCAAGCGGCTTAGTCGTTCTGCTTTTTGTCTGATGGCTTGCAGCTTATCAAGGGTGGCTTCATCAGCTTCAAAATCAATCGCAGCGATATCCGCTTCATTGACCGTCTCGCCGCTGTTAGCACTCAGAGCATTATCGCTCTCTGCACCTATATCGCTATTATCATTGACCGTATCTTCTTTGCTAGCAGTGACATTTGAGGCAGCTGCGCCATCATTACTACTCAGACCTGCGACGCCATCATTGTCTACATTGTTAATATCGTCATCTAATGTGTCGTTACCCTCGGTAGCAGCATTGTCAAACGCTAAGGTACCAGCTTCACTACTATCAGTTGGTGGCAGTATCGACTCGACGTTGACCGTATTAAAGTAACGAGTTGCCGATAAGTCATTACTAAACTTAGTAACTGCGGGACGATAAAACGGCTCACCCGGCGTAAAGCCATAGAGCTGTTGTAATAATGAAAGCTCTACTGGTAGCTTGTCAGGGTCTTGGGTCAGCGTATTGGTTTCTTTGTCGTAGGTAAAGAACACCACATCGTCAAACTCGTAACGATCACCCGTGTTGTAAACCAACGAGACATCTGCCTTGTTGTCCGGCAAGATGATATCAACGGATTTGTTCAGCCAATACTGGTCAAAATACCCGTAGGTATTACTCAAAGATTCTAAAGCCGCTTTACTGCTCTTATAGACACGGTGATTAAAAATATCACCTTCTTGCGGCGGCAAGTCTGCCTCAAGCGCTGCAAACTCTTCTTGCTCACTGCCCTCACCGCGAATCTCAATAATACGGCTATCTACCAGTACCGGCTCGCCCAGCTCTTCAATCACAACATTAACTGTGTCACGATCAGGTTGGGTCAGACGCAGCTCAACCTCGTAGTAACCAACGGCTTTAGCAGCATTCTGTGCTGTTTCGCGCAAACGTGGCAATGCTGCAGTAAAGTCTATAACCGACTGAACGGAAGTATCATCTAGTGCTGCTTTGATGTTTTTCATTGGCTGAATATCATTATCAGCCTCAATCAGCTGAGCCTTACCATTAGGAGAGTCTTCAGCAGATACTTGCTCTAGATAAATAGCGGTTTCTACATTTGGCAAAGCTACCACGCCACCGTCATTAAAAAAGCGATTGTACAGACGCGTCACGATATTACCTCTATTGCGCGCGCGTGGCCGTGGTCTATTGGCTTGTTCGATACTTTGATCGACGGCCTGAGTATCATTCTGATAATCTGGTAGATAGTCATTCGGATTGATAATATCTGTCGTCGTACCTTCTACATTGGCAGGCACATTCGTACCAGCTATCACCTCATCACTACTATCATCAGTCGTCAGACCATTTTCATTCTTAACAATAGCTTCATTACTAACGACATCTTCATTGCTAACAGCGCCACTCACCTCAATCGGACGTGACATCCCTTCAGCTGTACTCGCCTGCTCTTGCGTTGTTTCATTTCTACCCAACGTATCAAGATTGCTAGGCGCTGGCAAGTTTGTCGCATCTAGCTCTACATCGAGACCAATTGGCGATGTTGTGTCATCTAACGTAGCGATTGGCGCATCAAAGTCACTGTCGTTATTGCTAATATTAATACTATTAATATCTTGAGCATTCTGCGCATCCATTGCCGCTAGCTCACGATCGATCTGCTCAGGGGTCATCATTTGATAACCCTGCTGCTGAATCTCGGTTGCTTGTTGCAACAGGTCATCATTAGAAGCGATTGATTGAGAGTTATTGGGATTATATGAAGTACTTGGACTATCAGTGAAAGTTTCTAGATTTTGAGTGTTTTTGTTTTGAGAAGTTGCGTTTTGAGAAGTTGCGTTTTGAGCATTGGCATTTTGCGTCGTCGAGTTTTTAGAGCCTGACTTTGTCGAGTTAGGTTTTTTAATTCCCAAGCTCTGTTCGCTATAGTCGTCCAATACTGACTGATCAATGATGCCTTGTTCTACTGCTTTTTTTAGACGTAGCGCATCTAGAGCCATATCTAGCTGAGTATCGTCATCTGACAATGTAGCTGATTGCTTGATAGATGCCTGATCATTCGCAGCTTGACTATTGTTAGTCTGGTTACTAAGCGTTTGATTGCTATCAGTTTGGTCAGCAGCAGATGAGTTGGTGATAGCGGTATTGTTTATATTATTAATAGTATCTGCCATTGCCGCAGGTGCTATACCGAACAAACTGGTCGCAAGCGCAGTGCACAGTGCAGAGCGTCTGAAATTTTTACGCGGCGCTGCTGGATATGTACTTGGATTATTACTATCGTTTTGGATTATGGCTGTGTCACGCTGCATCATGAGACCCTTGCATGCTCGAGTTGAAGGCTGCTTTATCATCTTTACGTCCTATCAGCTCACGCGGCACAATCTTATCAACGATAACGATCGTCAAGTCTGACCGGTGAATAAACTTATAGCAGTTATCTGGAATTAATGGTTTACTACTTTAATTTTATGACTGGTTATCTGTAGTGTCGGCTTTAGCACTCTGTGTCTATCGCCTTGTAGGTCTACTAGCTTAGAAAAGGCTACTAGCCTATAGTCAGTGTTAATGGTTAGTAGCCGTAGTAACCTTTGTTTTCACTACTATTTATACCCTAAAACGCAATCACATAAAATTTATAAATCATAACTTAGTTAAATATCGAATCATAGCATTGACTGCATGTATTTTCACCGAAGCCTTGCTATTATACGGCTTAATATTAATAAAACCTATGCTATATCTTGATATAGTTTTTAATAAAATTGACGATTATTATCATAAAAAAATTATCGTTCAGCGCCGCGATTTTCTCTATCAGTCGCGATTTATCTGTAGGAATGTCCATGTCCAACCAGTTTCAGTTATTCAAGCGTCGTCGTTTTAGCGCTATGTTTTTCACCCAGTTTTTGGGCGCATTCAATGACAATATTTTTAAGCAGGCGCTCATACTGGTGCTCACTTATACTGCCGCCAGTAAATTGGGCGTAGAGGTCAGTATCCTTAATAACTTGGCCGCCATGTTATTCATCTTGCCCTACTTTTTGTTTTCTGCTTTGGCAGGACAGATTGCTGATAAATATGAAAAATCAAAGCTCACGCAGTTTATTAAACTTCTTGAGCTGGTCATCATGGCAGTTGCCGCAGTCGGCTTTGTCTTTGAATGGTATGCACTGCTATTTGTCGCGTTGTTTTTGATGGGTACACATTCGACTTTCTTTGGACCGATCAAATACGCTTATCTGCCACAAGCGATGAAAGAAGATGAACTGGTCGGCGCCAACGGCCTTTTTCAGATGGGTACTTCGCTGGCTATTTTGGTCGGTATGATTGTCGCTGGTATTTTGACTCAGCTATCACAATCATTATATTGGATTAGTGCCACGGTATTGGTTGTCGCTGTTTTGGGATATTTAGCTGCACGCTATATCCCTAATATGCCGGCGATGCAGCCTGACCTGAAGATTAATTGGAATATTATTACGACCAGCTTAGCCACTATCCGTTACTTATACTCCTTGCCTTTTTTGTTCTTTATCATTCTTGGCAACAGCTGGTTTTGGTTTTATGGGGCGACGTTTTTGACCCAAGTGCCAGAGTTCAGCAAGGTGATTTTGCTTGGTGATGAGTCAGTCGTTATTTTCTTACTCACATTGTTTTCTGTTGGTGTGTCGATCGGTTCGGTGCTGTGCAAAACATTGACCAAAAACAAAGTTAGCTTGCGTTTATTACCTTTTGGTATTGCTGGATTAAGTATCTTTGCTATTGATTTGTATTTTTCACTTTCAGGTTTAGATATAAATGTGAATAATGACACATTACTTGGCATCGGTGATTTGTTTAATATAAGTGGTAGCTGGCGGGTGTTTGCAGATTTGTTCTTATTAGGGTTCAGCGGTGGTTTGTATATCGTACCGCTATATGCTTCTATGCAAGCCTACGCACCTAAGAGCCATCGAGCACGTATTGTCGGTGCGAATAATATTTTTAATGCGATATTTATGGTTACATCAGCGATTTTTGCGATTGTTATTTTAAATGTTTTAGGGTTTACGCTACCGCAGCTATTCTTGGTAACAGGGCTATTAAATATTGTGTTTGGTGCGTTCTTATATATTAAACTCAATAAACATATTAAGCATACCGTTATCCAAACCAACGATGGTATAGCGCCTTAAATAAGTTTGGCTCTATAGATATAGTCTAATGTTGGGCTGATGACTTCGTTGCTTTTATTGCTATAGCAACCTACGAACTATTTATAGGTTATTTATGGGCTACCTAGACAGTAATATTCGAGCCGATAATTTGGATTGTTTGCTATAGTAATACGCATTATGCCGTTGCATTTAGACGGTAACATACTTTATTTTATTGACAGTTTTTAACACCATCAGGAGTGAGTTATGACCCTGCGTCCTTTATCTAAAATTGACCAGTTGTTACTTGGGGTCGATAAGGCATTACGAGCTGTCGTGCCCCATTCCAATCCAAGCACGCGCCCGTTGCCCGTCAGCAGCGATGAGATTCCTGAGTTGACTATTACAGAGGCGCGGCACGTATCAGGTCTTATGCGTATCAATCATACCGGTGAAGTATGTGCGCAAGGTCTATACCATGGCCAAGCCTTTGCCGCAAAAGATAGTGGTGTCAAACAAGCCATGCAACAATCGGCCGAAGAAGAAGTCGATCATTTGGTCTGGTGCGAGACTCGTCTAAGCGAACTTGGTAGCCATGCCAGCGTATTTACACCGCTTTGGTACGGTATGTCTTTTGGACTCGGTGCGGTAGCAGGTGCGATCTCAAATGAGTTTAGTCTAGGGTTTGTAGCAGAAACAGAAGCGCAGGTCAGCGAGCATCTACAGGATCATATCAAGCAGCTACCTGAACATGATCAGCGCTCAAAAGAAATACTGGCACAAATGGATAAAGAGGAGCTGCATCATCGCGAGCTAGCACTTGCAAGTGGCGGCGCTGCCCTTTCTCCGGCAGTACGTCGGACCATGCGATGGATGGCAAATCGTATGAAAGATACTGCTTATCACTTATAGCTTATCACTTATGGCTACAGGTACTGTTGTTAGTTGCTGTTGTCGATTTTCTTACTCATCAATGTCTGCACAGATTTACGTAGGTTTGCTTAATTCTAGCGATTAACAATCCTACCACAGATAGCGTAAAGCTTAATTTGCTACGGTATTAAAAATTTGTACGATTTTGCAGCAATGCGCTATTTATATTACCGTCCAATCAATGAATAACAACCAAATAAATTAAATAAGGTAACGATTTTTATGAAAGCGATTCTCTCTAGTAGCCACTCTATTAAGTCACCAAAGTTTGCAACGTTGACCGTTATGGCTGCAACCTGTGCCATGCTATTATCTGCACCTGTGAATGCAGCAGAAACTGATGCCACTGCAACAGCTGTACCTAGTGCGATGGATTCAAGCAAACGTGTAATTCGTCTTGCTCGTCCTAATGCAGCTATCAGTCCTGCTCAAGCCAATGCCGCTCAAACAAGCTTGCCAGCAACACCTGCGAGCAACAGCCAGCCGACTAATGCGCAAACCACTAACATGCAACTAAGCGGCACTCTGCAAAACAATGCATCTGTTAGCACTGCTCAACCTCAAACACCACAAATGATGTCGCCTGCTGCTGCACCTGTCATGAACGGTACTACTCGTGTTTATGAGCCTGGTCCAATGACAGCTACCGGTATCGACTTGCGTAGCGGACAACTTCCGAATATTCCTACACCGCAAGTACAATTATCAGATATGAGCTTTGTGAAAACTGTACTAATTCCACAACAAAAAGGGCTAGGTACTGATAAGCTTGATGTCAGTTTATTAGATGACTTCATCGCTGACGTATCCCCTAACGCGCGTCACTATCCACCAAACTTCCCTAACCGCACACAGCGTCATTACACTCGTGAAAAAATCAAAGTATTAGCGGATTGGATCGAACCTTATGCTAAGTCGCCAAATGCTTCTTATGATGTGTTGCTTCGTGCTGCTAAGCTAAACGGTATGGGTCGTAACCTAGACTTGGGTTCAGACTACACGGTACGTGGTGGTCAGTATGTCGATCGCGCTATCAAGCTGCAACCTGATAGTGGTGAGGCTAACTTCCTATACGGTATGATGCTATCAGAGGGTGGCGGATTCAAAGAAGGTCAAAAGTATCTAGATCGCGCTGTCGCTCTAGGGTACACCGAAGCAGAACAAAGCTTGGCACAGTCAGATCTACTTAGTGACCGCCGTGCTAATGCGTTAGAACGCCTACGTCGTCTTGAAGGGCAATACCCTAACAATACTGTTATTCCTCAACAAATCAAACTCGTTGAAGAAGGCAAATTCTACATTTGGGATATTCCTGCCCCTGACATCAGTGTAAAACCAGGTGCTTAGATACGCTGCATTACTTAATGCATAGCAGATGAACATCTGAGGGTTTGGTTCAAAGGATATTTGTTTAATAAGACCCTCAATAGATAAATCTTTAATAAATAATCTAAGCTGCACATACCAAGCGCTTTTGTTTTATATCTATAAGACAAAAGCGCTTTTTTTCGACTAGTAGAAACACTTTCGTTTTAAAACATGCTTTTGTAGAACTGCAAATGAATAGTCTAATGCCAAAAGTTGCGCTACACTCATTATCAATTGCTACTTTCATTATTGATACTCTCATAACTACCGTTTATTGGACTGACTTATGACTTTCGCTGGCTTTAGCAAACAGACAGTAATGCATATTAATAAAAAAACCCTGCCCATTACGTCACTTATGCTTTTGGCGGCAGCAGTATTGCTACCAGCGTGTAGTACGGTGACGGTCGATAAACAAGCCTCGGCCAAGACCATCTCAGCGCAGCGCGGCAATATCGTCACTGACAATGCGCTAAGTAGCGACACAACATCTGCTTTGCTATCAGCAGGACTGAATGAGCAAGCCTGTATGCAGCAATTTGACTTATGCTTGACTCAGCTCTCTGATAGTATGCTTAACAGGCACTATCGGCCTGCCTTAGCTATTTTTGCAGAACTGCACTATGCAAAAGCGCGTCAACTATCTGATTCAAAAAACTGTCGTAATGCGCTTGCACGCCCGCCACTTGATCCGTATTACGCCAATGCGCCTTTAAGTAATGAGGATTCAAAAACACAGCAAGAAGAGACTGACCTGTGTTTAACCGATTATCAAGCAAGATTGTTTGATGCCGTCAAATACAGCTACACCTATCTATTTTATGACAGTTTGACCCATGACTTTGAAGGTGCAGAGCAAAATAGTAATAGCCATCGTGCGCAAAACCGTATTCCGAATGACAATGACATCCAAACCCAAGATATTTATAACGCTGCCAGTAACGACGTTATTACTCAAATCTATCAATCGACTGAAAATGCCAATAAATTGATGGGTGATACGAAAGTAGAATACCTGCCAATAACCTCTACCAAGCGTGATAACACCGATGAAGCAGCGATTGCCAATCGACCACCACTAAAGGGCAAAGCAACAGACCAAGTCAAAGTCATGAAAGTGACAGTAGATAACTACAACCTTGATATTTATTTGCCAAACGAAAACAACTATCTGCAAAACGCTCATAAACAAACTTCCGCTTTGGCAGACTTATCATCCACTTATGAGCTGCGACTATCTGGTCTCAATTCTGTGAGCAAACGCCCTGGCTTAGGCATCAGTTTGGTGGCGTCGTTGGATGATCGCTATACCACCACAATCCGTCAATTATTGGTCGCCTCCTTATCTGGTCGGCTAACAAATGAAAATAAAAACACCGACGATAGCGAGCCAAGCTCACGTATTTATCCGACTGGACATCTTTTACTAACTGGATTGATTAAGCCAGATGGCAATAGCGTATTAGATGCGCTGAGCAGTCGTAAGCTTGATATTCATTTATATAACCCGTACCAAACCGAGTCCGTCAATATCCTCAACGATGACTACCCACTGGCAGCCAACTTTTCGGCGGGATATGGCTTATGGCTATCAGAGAATCAATTAGATGGCGTAGGTTATTTAAACTTGATTACTCGCCAACCAGATGCTCAGCTGCCCAAACTCTTCATGCTCGAGCCTTATGATCCTGATAAACGCGTGTTGATTATGTTGCATGGGCTAGCCTCTAGTCCGGCCACTTGGGTCAATCTGACCAATGATATTCTTAATGATGACAAGCTGCGTGATAATTACCAAGTTTGGCAAATATTCTATCCAACCAATCTGCCTATTTTAGAAAATCGTTATCAGATTCAGCAGTTAATCAACAGCACGTATCAGCAGACTGATCCCAATGGACAAAATCGTGCCAGTCAAAACAGTGTAATTATCAGTCATAGTATGGGTGCCATTATCGCTCGTATGATGCTATCTGATGAAAATTTAGTCGATGATTTGGATAAGCTCAATGACAAAGATATCCTCTCTAGCAATGAGAAACAGCAAATCCGTAACGCGCTCAAAACGTCTTTTGGCGAAGATGAGTTAAAGCAACGATTTGAGCTACAGGCATTGCCGCAAGTAGACACTGCTGTGTTTCTATCTGCACCTTTCCGTGGTACCGATTATGCAGATCGTTGGTTCACCCGTGCGCTACGCCGCATCGTTTACTTACCCGTAGGTCTGGTCAAGACATTCACTGATAACTTAGCGACCATTGCCACTCAAGGCGATTTGGCACAAAACCCACTAGGCGCGTTATATTTGCAGAACGGTGCCAGCCAGTTAAGTGACAAGTCCTCTTTTATAGAGTTAACCAAAGACATCACTATTAATGAGCGTATCACTTACCATTCAATCATTGCCAATAACGATGCCGATATCACTAAAGGACTGGCACAAACGCAACCAAACGGTGCCAAAATTGATTTGTCTCAAGCGGTAGAAGACAATTCTGGAAATGAAACGGGGAGCGTTGATGTGAGTGACAATACTGAGACATCACAGCTACCACCCGAGCCGCTTGTTGCCGCTGTGACAGTCAATGATGATATTAGTCAAGCACTGACGGAGCGTTTATCAGATGGTATTGTTCCTTACAACAGTGCACATCTCGATGGCGCCGCGTCTGAGACAATTATCAATGGCGGCCATAGTATTCAGACCAATCCGCAGACCATTTTGACGTTGCGAAGAATTTTGCATAAGCAGCTACAAGAATGATGTAGATTTTTGTTATTTCACGAGGTTTTTGATGTGCAAATCGTAACCTTTAAACATCAGTTATAGGTTTCAAATAAGCAGTATGTTCACGCATACTGCTTTGTTTTTAATAATATTAATTTTATTTTTCAATGTTTGAATTATGTTATTTTGATGACTCTTAGGTCTGCAACTGACAGATGGGGTTGCTTGCGTGTATATCTAGGTGAGCGCATAATATATCTATAGCACATGACAGTAATATGTAAATTTATAAGGACATAAATTATTCAATTCAGCTAAACAGTGAGTCGCAAACTTAGCCACAATTTATGTCTAATGGAGCTAAGTCCACGTCACTGAGCTATTGCCCGTAATGCTTGCCACTTTGATCGATGGATAGTTTACGGACAGTTACTTGAGCGTTGTATGGAAGTCAGCGCTATTCAGCTAACAGATGAGAGTAACCGTTTATGTTCGCTACATTTATGATTGACCAGCTCGATGCGCTGCTGCTTGCGCGTATCCAATTCGCTTTTGTTATCTCGTTCCATATCGTCTTTCCCGCCTTTTCTATCGGTCTAGCCAGCTGGCTTGCGGTGCTTGAATTCCGCTGGTTAAGAACTGGTGAACCTATCTATGCTGAAGTCTACAAGCATTGGGTCAAAATATTTGCTGTCGTCTTTGGTCTAGGCGTGGTATCAGGCGTGGTGATGTCCTACCAATTCGGTACCAACTGGGCAGTGTTCTCTGATAAAGCCGGTAACGTTTTAGGCCCATTACTCGCCTATGAGGTACTGACGGCGTTCTTTTTAGAAGCGTCCTTTTTGGGGATTATGCTATTTGGGTGGGGCCGCGTGAGCAAACGCATGCATTTTGCCTCAACCGCCATTGTTGCTATCGGTACCTTGATTTCAGGTTTTTGGATATTGGCCGCCAACAGCTTTATGCAGACCCCTCAAGGTTTTATGATGGGTGCAGATGGCCTGCTCTATCCTACCGACTGGCTTGAAATTATCTTCAATCCCTCATTCCCTTACCGTTATGCTCATATGATGACCGCAGCCTTTCTGACCACTGCTTTTGTTATTGGTGGTATCGGCGCATATTATATTCAATCTAAAAAGCACGTCGAGCACCGCGCACATGGTCGTGTGATGCTAGGTATGGCGATGATTATGGCCATCTTTGTTGCGCCTGCGCAGGTATTGATTGGTGATGAGCATGGTCTAAATACCCTTGAACACCAACCTGCTAAAGTGGCTGCAATGGAAGGACTCTGGGAGGATGAACGCGGTGCCGCACTACGCCTCTTTGCGATTCCTGACCAAGAAAATCAGACCAATAAGTACGAAGTAAAAATTCCTTATGTGACTGGTTTAATCTTGACCCACTCGTTAGATGGTGAAGTTAAAGGGCTCAAAAACTGGGCACCTGAAGATCAACCACCTGTTATCATCGTGTTTTGGGCGTTTCGTATCATGGTTGGTATTGGCATGCTTATGGTACTGGTCGGCCTATTCAGTCTATACAAATACTTCAAAAAACAGCAGTTCAATACTGACAGTGTGTGGTTCCACCGTGCTTGGATGATGATGACTCCGCTTGGTTTTATCGCCTTATTATCAGGTTGGTTCGTAACCGAAACAGGGCGTCAGCCGTGGACAGTTTATGGGGTCATTCGTACTGCTGAAAGTATGTCTCCTCTTGCAGCACAGCAAGTAGCGACCACATTGATTGGCTTTATCGTGCTGTACATATTTGTCTTTGGTGCAGGCAGTTTTTATATCTTGCGCTTGATTGCTCAAGGGCCGAAACCTTATACAGATCCTGCAGAAGATAACTTCTACGAGCACTCAGTAACTGAGAGTCAAGGCCGCGCGTTAAGTGGTGATAGTAATCCTGCCAAAGGTACTGAAGAAGGCTTAGATGAGCCTGCAAATGATGTCGATGATGGAGGATTACGCTAATGTTTAACTTCGGTGATGTATTAGATTTACCTCTCATTTGGGGCGGTTTGATTGCTTTGTCTGTCTTTGTCTATGTACTGCTTGATGGCTTTGATTTGGGCTGCGGTATCTTGTTCCCATTTGCAGGATCAGATAAAAACCGTAGCCGCATGATGAACTCTATCGCCCCATTTTGGGACGGTAACGAGACGTGGCTAGTGCTAGGCGGTGGTGGTCTATTCGCAGCATTCCCTGTTGCTTATGGCATTATCATGACAGGTCTTTATTTACCCGTGACTGCCATGTTGTTCGGTCTTATCATGCGCGGTGTGGCGTTTGAATTTCGCTTTAAATCCTCTTCACGTCGGCATGTGTGGGATACCTTTTTCTTTGTCGGCTCAGTCGTTGCCACTTTCTCTCAAGGCATTATGCTTGGGGCATTGGTGCAAGGGTTAGAGGCAAGCAATCGCTTGTACACGGGCGGGCCATTTGATTGGCTCACGCCCTTCTCGATTGTGTGCGGATTTGCCATGATTATCGGCTATGCCTTACTTGGTTCAACGTGGCTTATCATAAAAACAGAGCACACGTTACAAGTATGGGCGCGCCAAGTTTCTAGATGGATGCTTACTGCGTTACTAGTAGCGATGATTGTAGTCACAGCGTTTATGTACTTCTCAGACATCGACGCATTAGAAGGATGGTTTAGTTTCCCAGATTTGTTATACCTTGCTCCTATGCCTATCATTGTCATGCTCTTATTCTTTATCATGCGTAAAGACTTAAAAACAGAGCGTGAGTATCGTCCATTTTTACTAACGGTTGCTCTATTTTTAATGGGTTACATCGGCGTTTGTTTCGCCCTATTCCCTTATATCGTACCGTATCAAATGACGATTTATGAGGCTGCTGCTGCCGATACTTCGTTATCATTCATGCTGATTGGCGCCTGTATCATGTTACCGATTATCTTGAGCTATACAGCATTTGCTTACTATACCTTCAAAGGTAAATCTGATCACAATCCGATGTACTAGTCGCTAATCGCGGCGCGCAACGGATCAGCTAAAAAGGATGGCTATCATCGTTTATAGATGATAGTCACACTTCATACGCTAATCAGGAGATCTCTATGAAAAAGTTCAGTAAAAAACAATCGCAATGGGCATGGTTCGTGGGTCTATATTTAGCAGGGTTTTTAGTGGTGTTTACCATTGCTCAGCTAATTAAACTGGCCATGGGTGTTTAGCGTAATCGCCTACTCATACGATTGAGTGCTAGTTAGTTAGCTAATGAATAGCTTGCTAGATGTTAAATTTGCATTTCTATCTTGCCAATATACCTTGTAGATGTATCGTAAAAAATAATTCTATATGCATAAAAAAAAGCAGCGTTGAATAATCGACGCTGCTTTTTATTTATTTTAAATTTATCAGTTTGGTTTACCTGCATGCTTGATATCATGCTGTTCTATAAACTCATTGACCTGTGTTAGACGCTCTGGTGTCCCCACATCTATCCAATTATCTGTCGTCACTTCAGCGGTAATCTGAAACTTTATCATTGCTTGCTTTAGCAGTGGTGCCAATGCAGCAGGCTGTCCTGATACCAGACCTTCTACCAATTTGGGTGACATTACGCTAATACCAGCGAAGGTATACTTATCTGCATCGCCTACCGGCTGTTCACTCGCTAGGCCATTATTAATCGCAAAATCGCCGCCATTATTGTGCTCTGGATTATCTATCAATAACAAGTGCGCGCGCTGATCCGCTCCCAATGTATAGTCTGTTAATTGAGAGAAGTCATAGGTAGTCCAGACATCAGAATTAACCAGAATAAATGGCTCATCCTTTAGCTTACCTGATTGTAATGCCTGAAAAATGCCGCCTGCGGTCTCAAGCGGTTCATCGTCTTCTACTGACCAATGCAGCTTTACGCCATACTGTGAACCGTCGCCTAAGCTGTCCATTAGCTTATCTGCCAACCATGATGCATTGACCGTGATATCGGTAATGCCTGCTGCTTGTAGTGCTCTAATATGCCAAACTATAAGCGGTTGACCTGCGACTTCAACCAAAGGCTTGGGCGTCTCAAGTGTTAATGGACGTAGGCGTGTGCCCTTGCCCGCTGCCAAAATCATGGCTTGTGTAATCGTAGAGGTAGACATCTGCGTTCCTATCTTTATTATTTAAATTAATTTAGCTGAGCGTCATCTACGCTGAAGCAAACTTCTCTTTATAAGCAGGTAGCACTGCCTCTTGTAGCCATTGATTAAACGATATAACTGATTGTTTGAGTTCATCGCTGCCATGTTTGGCAAGCCAGTTTAATTCAATAATCAAATCACGCATAACTTTAGGGATATCCGCCAAATAGCGGTCTTTGCCATCGCGTTCAGACAAACGAATAAAAATCCCTAATACCTTTAGATGACGTTGTACGCCTATGACATTTACATCGTTTTCAAACTGCACCGCGCTATCAGCAGTGGTCAGTGATTTCTGCTTTTGTAGCTGCCAAAAGTCATTAATCCATGCAGATATTTGGCTCTCTGACCACTCAACATAAGCATCGCGTACTAACGACACTAGATCATAAGCATACGAACCAATGACGGCATCTTGAAAATCAATCACGCCCAACTTTGATTTATCTGCTTGGTCTTGCATGAGGTTACGGCTGTGGTAATCACGATGGACCACCACTTGTGGCTGTTGCAAAATCTCATTCATTAACGCTGTTTTTAGGTTTACCCAAACCTGCTCATCTAGCGCGACACCAATGTAAGGCATAAACCATTCGCTAAATAAATCCATCTCGCGGTCTAATAGTGCTGTGTCATAATCTGGCAATTGGTGTTGCGACTTTGCCGTTTCTACTGGTACCGTTTGGAGCGCGACTAATGTCTGCATTGCTAGTTGATAGTAGTCATTGATTTGGTCTGCGGTTGCATCGACAAGCAAATGAGCAAATTCTACTGTGCCAAAATCTTGTAATACCAAAAATCCTTTTTCTACGTTTTGTGCAGTCAGTGTCGGCACGTTGACAGCAGGTGCCATCAGCTTAGCGACATTGATAAACTGCAGCATCGCATCTTGCTCGTCAGCGGAGTCCATGACGATATAATGCTTATTGGCACTATTGTCTGTCTCTGATAGTTCAGTACGATGATATCGGCGGGCACTAGCGTCACCAGGTAAGCTGTCTAGACTAAAGGTTTGATCTAAAAATACTTGCTGTAACCATTGTTCTAATTGCTGTTGGCGGTTGTTATTTTCATCGATCATATCAGTCTCTAAAGTCGTTTTGTCAGTCATATTGGGCATCGCTGGTTAAATATAAGTCATAAATAATTAAAGTAGTGATAAGTCTGACAAATACTTGCTAAAATAGCGATATGCGGCGGTGCTATACAAGCTGCCGCAGACGTATTGCTATATCATTCGATACTTAATGTCGGATAGAATCGCTATCGCTACTTAACAATCAGCATGGCTATATTATAAATTTTGGTAAATAGTGTAGCTGATTTGGTTTTTTTTGACTATGATTAGTCGTCATTATATGTAAAACATCCGAATTTTTGAGAATACATTAGTCATATTTTAGTTGCTCGTTCACTGCTTTGTGTCGTTCGGTGATACCGCTACTAAACTCAGTCATGCAATCCAATAAGCTCTGCAATCATAGGTGTGCCCTTGTTATATTCTCCGCTTTACCAAAGCATCCGTTTGATCTTATTTGGTGCCTTAGGCTTATCTAGCCTAACTGTCAGTGCTGCCATTGGTGATGCCAATACGCAAAAAACTGAACCACTCACTACGGATAGTACAGGCAGCTATGCGTCTAATAGTGTGGCGACTGACACCAATAGTATTAGTCGTACTCAAAGTAATGATGGCTATCAAGAAGCAGATATTCTAAATGACAGCTATCAAGAGAATACTAATTCTGCTAATACGAATAACGTTACTTTATCGAATGATACTGCGTTAGATAGTAGATTCTCTGAAAACAATGACCTAGATATTACAGAGATTAATGAAGCTGCTGACTCTGAAGCTTTTAGCAACGAAGTTTCTAATGCTGCTAATCTAAATACAGAAACTAGCAACCAAGCAAGCAGTGATGCAACAGATAGCAATGCCTTTGTCCCTAAAGCGATAACAACAGACAATGGCAAGCTAGATCTTAATGATGAGAGTATTCAAGCTAGCTTAATGCGCTTAGCAGAGTTTTATGAGCTAACACCAGATACCGATGCTTCAACATTAAGCAATGAGGCTATCAGCACTGAAGCGGACAATGCTCATAATAACGCCATACCTGCCGCACAGACGATTCCAAAGGTCGGTAGAGATTTACGTCTGTTGCCGAATGCCGTGGACAGTGCCCAGCGCTGTGAAGGTCAATGGGTATATCCGCAGAGTAACCCCAACTATCAACGCGCTGTAAACGAAGCTAGTACGGCAAACGGACAACCAGCACCAAATGTGGCCAGCGTTCCGAACAATCAAGCTCCTTTATTTACCGAGTCTGATTACGGTTATTACAATAACGTGAACTATGCTGAACTATCTGGCAATGTAAAAATTGACCAAGGCACTCAGCATATCGAAGCAGAAAAAGTCATGATTGACTTGAGCAATGGCGTTGCGGCTGCTCAAGGCAAAGTCATGTTTACAGATAATGCGACTGGACAGCGTACAAGCAACGTCTCTACAAACAATGCCGCTACAAATAATGGCCAAGCCAGCTTTAACGATAGAGCGGTACAAGGCGGTCTAATTGGCGTTGCAGATAGCTTGAATTACAATACTGAGACTGGTCAATCAACAGCCAATGATGTGGCGTTTGCCAGTGTTGGTCTACAAGCGCACGGCTATGCCAAACGCTTAAACAAACCTAACGAGAGTGAATACGATCTGGATCAGGTTATGTTTAGTACCTGTCCACCTACCAACCGCAAATGGCAGTTTGAAGCCAAAAGTATCGATCTAAATACCGATACAGGGCGCGGCGAAGCGTATAACACTACTTTCCGTGTGGCTGACATACCCGTATTTTATCTCCCCTACTTCAACTTCCCGATAGACAGTCGTCGCAGTAGTGGGTTTTTATTACCAAGTGCTAGCGTCAGTAGTGAAAGTGGTCTTGAAGTTGATATTCCTTATTATTTCAACTTAGCACCTAACTATGATGCCACTCTTAACACGCATATTTATACTGACCGTAACCCCATGCTATCAGGTGAGTTCCGTTATCTGACTGAGAGCTATGGGGAAGGTATTTTAAACGGTTCATACTTACCAAACGACAAAGAGTATGACGACGAAGATCGTACCAGCTTGTTTTATGACCACACTTGGTCGTCGAAAAGCATTCCACGATTAAGCGCTGATGCCGAATACAACTATGTATCAGATGCCGATTACCTGAATGATTTTGATACGTTGGGCTTGTCAGATAGCACTATAAACTTGCCACGTCGTGCCCGTGTCAATTATTACAATGATTATGTCGATGGTGAACTAAAAGTCGAAACCTTCCAGACTTTAGATGCTTTCACTGATAATGGTGAGGCGTTAGAAGACAAAGACAAGCCGTACTCACGTTTGCCACAGCTCAAATTAAATTATCGCCTGCCTTGGGCTGAGCGCTTCGATATCACCGGTATTCATGATTCTGCATACTTCAAAAAATCTATCGATGATGGTTCTGAAAACGAAAAAAGTGGCGCACGTATTTATAATAAACTGAGCGCCGCCTATCCGATGGAAACCTCTTGGGGTTATATCAAACCTAAGCTGAGCTTGCAGCATCTATATACGTCATATGATGAAGATAGCTTAGAAGATAATCAGCTTAGTGAAGAAGATGGCAGTCAGTCGGTGTTTGTTCCGCAAGCCAGTATCGATGCAGGACTACACTTCTATCAAGCGGGCTCACCATTTGGTGCGTTTGACGATACGATGGGTGGCTATCGTTTACTTAGCCCACGCGTAAAATATACGTATTCACCGTATAAGAACCAAAACGACATTCCTAACTTTAATACGCGTATTGCCTCTATTAACTATGAGCAGCTGTTTTCGGACAGTTGGTTCTTAGGTCATGATCGTTTGCAGGATTTGCACTCTATTACGCCTGGCGTCAATTATCGTTACATCGATGCAACGGGTGTGACACGTTTTGATGGTAGCATTGCAGAACAGTTCTATCTAGATGATGGACGTGTAACACTTGATGACGATCAGCCTGTTTTTACCTCGTCTTCTTCAGGTATGGTATGGGATACCAGCACTCAGCCTTATAATAATTTTTGGGTTGATGTTAGCGGTGCCCTAACCAGTAATTATGATTTGAACTACATTACGACTGAGCTGCGTTATCAGCCATCAGACAACAGCTTATTTAATGTGGGTTATGTTAAGCGTCAGCGTGATGATAATACCGATCAGTTGCCATTATCGGCGTTTACCGCTTCCGCTGTTTTCCCTATCAATAACAGCTGGCGTATATTGGCTCAAGGTCAGTACGATTATAATCGTAACAAGATGCTTGATTCACTCATCGGCGTTGATTACGAAGACTGCTGTTTCGGCTTTGCTGTTTATGGTCGCCGCTATTACAATGACCTAAACGTAAAAGACGAGCCAACACAAGCTATTATGGCAGAAGTTAGATTAAATGGTCTTGGCAGCGGTAGTAGCCGCTTGACACGATTGCTTGCTGATAAGATTTTGGGCTTTGAACCTGTACAGACGGCATGGAAAGACTAACCAGTTTTTTGCTAGATTAGAATTATTTACGTAAATATTTATAAGACACTATTTGAACCCCTATTATGGGAAACGCTGTCGAATATTTTATTATTAAGAGTATTGGATAGAGTTGACCGACTACCATCCGATGCAATGACATTGATGAGGAGCATCATGAGATTTTTTTCTTTACGTCAGACTAGCAGAGCAGTATTGCTATCTATGGCAGGCCTTACGCTTACGTTAAGTGCCAACGCTGCTACTGTCAAACCTGCAGCAGCTCAAGCTTCTACTCCTGCTGCGCAAAGCTCAATTGATCGCTTGACGCCAGCCAATAGCACAGACGGTATTATTGCTTTAGTCAATGAAAATGCTATCTTAAAAAGCGAACTGGTTGATGCTATCGAGCAAACTCAAGCACGTGCCAAAGCTGCTGGTGAGCCTATCGCAAACTCAGCACAACTACAGTCTGAAGTGTTAAATGCGCTTATTTTACGTGAACTACAACTGTCTATGGTCAAACGCGCGGGACTGTCTGCCGATGAAGCAGAAATCAATCAACGTCTTGGTCAAATCGCTCAAGCTGAAGGCCTTAATAGCATTGCAGCATTGCAGCAACGTCTAGATGCCGCACAACCTGGTAGTTATGCCAATCTACGCGCCAAACTGATCGAAGAGGCTTCTATCCAAGCGCTACAGCAGCGTCAAATTACTCGCCGAGTACGTATTAGCGAGCAAGACATTGATGCATTTTTGGCCTCACCTGAAGCCAAACGTCTGAATCAAAGCGAATATCAAACCATTCACGTACGTGTGCCTTATATAGATGACTATAGTCGCCTATCGGCCGCTCAACGTGAAGAAGCATTAAAAGTCGCACAGGCATTACGTACGCGTTTGCTTGCACCAAATGTCAACGTCGCTGAGGCCGTTGCCGCTAGCCAAGGTAGCTATCCGATTCCACTACAAGGTGGAGATATGGGCTTTCATAAGGCAGCTTCTTTACCGACAGAGCTGTCTAGCAAAATTACCAAGTTGGATGTTGGTACCGTAAGCGAGCCACTATTGACTCCTGAAGGTATTGATATCATTAAACTTGCTGATAAAAAAGCCAGCAATACGATGCTGATACCACAGTGGCATACTCGCCATATCTTAATCAAAGTTGATGACCTACAAACTGACGCGCTTGCTGAACAAAAAATTAATGATCTATACGAGCAGCTTCGTGGCGGCGCTGACTTTGCTAGCCTGGCCTCAACTTATTCAGACGATCCAGGTTCTGCAGGACGTGGCGGCGACCTTGATTGGGTTAGCGAAGAAGATATGGTTGGTCCATTTGAAGCCACAATGAAGAATACGGCTGTTGGCGACTACTCTGCGCCATTTAAGACACAGTTTGGTTGGCATATCCTCAAAGTTGATGGTAAGCGCGATCAAGATATTAGCGAGCAATATCGTCGCAATATGGCACGTCAAGCATTGTATCAACGCCTAGCTCCACAAGCTCAAGAAGACTGGTTACAAGAGCTACGTGCTGGCGCTTATATTCAGATACTTGGCTGATATGTTGCAATAAGCTAATAGTATTAAGTTAGCTAGAATATTGAATCGATTTAAATAAAGAAGGGTATATGCCATTGCATATACCCTTCTTTATTTTGCGCAGTTAGATAGTTAACTGGAAGCTTTGATGAGAAAATCCCAAAGTTAAATAGTTTAAATCTTGATAAACCAAAATCTACACAAAGAAAAACCCCGAACCTAGGGCGATTGGTTCAGGGTTTCAATACTTCGTGTTATTGTTATTATCTTTCTTCCGTGCTGACTCATCCTAAGTCATTTAACAGTATTATATAAGACAGCGGGCTGACCTGTGCTTTTATTGATACTGTCTCAACACTACATCCATGCGTATCCTTGTGTTGATGGATGTATTATAGGCCTATGGATTTGGTGCCGATAGAAGCTAAAGACTCTATTTTGCGTAAGCATATGCTTACATCACTTTTATGCATTACAGCTGATAAAAAGCCTCTTTTATCAACCAAAACTACGCTGCTCTTGTCTATGCTCTTCTGACACTTTTTCGCCTTCTTTCTTGCCTTCTTCGATTTTGTTGTCAGTCTCTTGGATATCTTCTGCTTGTGCAGTAGGCGCATTGCCTTCTTGCTTGCTTGCTTCTTCTGGCTCGTATTGTAAGGTAGTCATCACAGGAAAATGGTCAGATCCTACGGATGGCATACGCTGAATATCAACTACTGTAAAGCAGGCACTATGAAAGATATGATCTAAAGCCCAACGTAGAAATGGATATTTAACATGAAAGGTATTAATAAAATGTCGACCAATGCGAGGATCTAACAGGCCAGAGATACGTTGGAAACGGCGCGTGGTTTTTGACCATGCGACATCATTGAGATCACCTGCCAGTATCGCCGTTTGATTGTTTTCTTTTATATGTTTACCCACCATGAGCAGCTCAGCATCACGCGTGGTGGACTTATCAGCTTCAGTTGGGCTAGGCGGCATGGGATGCAAGCAATATAACCAAATGACGCGGCCTCCTTGCAAACGCAATTGAGTATGAATAGACGGTATATCATCTATCATCAAATACTTAACTTCAGGATCAATTAGCTCAAGCTTAGAATACAAGTGCATACCATATAGATTATCTAGTGGCACTTTCACGGTATAGGGATAATCAGACTCGACTTGCTGTAAGGCTTGCTCCCATTTCTTGTCACTCTCTAATGTAATTAAGATATCAGGCTGCTTTTGCTTAACCAAATCGACCAGTTTTTTTGTTTCGTCATTGGGCGTCAATACGTTTGATACCATGATTTTTATTTGATGCGCTTGCCCTTCTGGCTTGTCTTTTGCCTTTTGAACTTCTTTTTTCCACAGCTTAGTATATGGCAGTACCATTCTCAGCTGAAATGCTAACGTACCACTCAGCACAACAAACAATATCCACTGCCCTAATTCCCACTCTGAGGAAAACACTAACATGCCAAACCAAGCAATAATACCAAGCACCATTATTTGAATACGTGGAAACTCAACACCGCGCACCCACCAGTTATCCAGCGGCAACCAGCCCCAGATTGTGACAAAGGCGATGAATCCTGCTAGACCTTGTAAGGCGTAATATAATAGTGAGAGATCCATAAGTAGGTACTAACCGTTGATTAAAGTGTTGATAGAGCCGATGATGTATATTGGTTAAGCTTTTGTTTGATAAGAAATATCGTGGTTGTAACTCACCTGACATCAAATAACTAACGTCGAGTAATTGCGTTTGAGACTTACTTTAGCATTTCAGAAGATTCTCGCCTACTGGTGAGTCTCAATTATGCGACAACTATCATAAAACGTTACAATATTGGCTCATTCAATATAATGAGTGCTTTATTAAACATTATATTTTTGAGGTCGTCAGATAGCCAAGTATCTATTCAATAGTAATAACTTAAAGTTATAGTCGACATAGTTAATAGTGTATAGAAAACGACCAAATAATAGCCAAAACGCCTTGCTTTTTCGCGCCATTCACGGCATTGTTATCGGTTGACGATGCAACAAATAATTGTAAATAGGATTGAACTTCATGAGTGATTTAACAGTAGGTTTGGTAGGCTGGCGCGGTATGGTAGGGTCAGTATTAATACAACGTATGCAGGAAGAAAATGACTTCAACGGTATTACACCCGTGTTTTTTTCTACCAGTAATGCTGGTGGTGATGCACCAAAATTCGATGGTATTGAAACCGGCCAACTAAAAGACGCTCATGATATTGAAGCACTTGCTGCTTGTGATGTCGTTATTACTTGCCAAGGTGGTGACTATACGTCAAAAGTCCATCAACCATTGCGTGATAGTGGTTGGAACGGCTATTGGGTTGATGCGGCAAGTACCTTACGTATGAAAGATGACAGCATCATCGTTCTTGATCCAGTCAACCGTAACGTTATTGATAGTGCCCTAGCCAACGGCAAAAAAGACTTTATCGGTGGTAACTGTACCGTATCATTGATGCTAATGGCTATCGGTGAGCTATTTAATAAAGGCTGGGTCGAATGGGTCAGCGCGATGACGTATCAGGCTGCTAGTGGCTCTGGCGCAAACAACATGCGCGAGCTCATCAATGGCATGGGCGTATTACATGATGCCGTCCAAGACGAATTGGCTGACCCTGCCAGTGCTATTCTTGAGATTGATAAAAAAATCGCTCAGATTCAGCGCTCAGCAGACTTCCCTACACAATACTTCGGTGTACCATTGGCAGGTAGCTTGATTCCTTATATCGATGCGCAGCTAGAAAACAAACAGTCAAAAGAGGAATGGAAAGGCGGCGTCGAGACCAATAAGATCTTGGGTAATGATGAAGCCAGTACGATTCCTATCGATGGTATGTGTGTACGCGTCGGTGCCATGCGTTGCCATGCGCAAGGTTTAACGATAAAACTGAAAAAAGACATTCCACTAGAAGAGATTGAAGCTGCACTCAAAAACAGCGGCAACGAGTGGTTGGACTTGGTCGAAGATGACAAAGAAACTACCATGAATCGCCTAACTCCAGTGGCAGTGACTGGTACCTTAACCGTTGCGCTAGGTCGCTTGCGTAAGCTTAATATGGGCCCTGAGTATCTAGGCGCATTTACCGTTGGTGATCAATTGTTATGGGGCGCAGCAGAACCATTACGTCGTATGCTTAATATCATCCGTGAGCAAAACGTCTAACTCAGATACCTTAAATGAAGCACAAAAAAGACAGCGATTGCTGTCTTTTTTTATGGATCGATTACTAGTTAGATTGATACGCAATCATCACCTCATTACGACGTAAAAATGGTAGCGTCCAAGGCGGGTTATAACGTGCCAATTCAGGCTCGCCTGTAGGCGTCAAATTCTGGTCTTGCATCCATGTTTGCAGCGCTTCGGTTTTTTCCGCTACTTTATCTTCTCCTGCGAGCCAAGAGAACTTAATCACACCATACGTCTGTGCAGGTACTTCTATAATCTCAACGTTTGGATTGTTTGGCTTAGGCAGTGTTTGCATCGTATATTTACTAGGCATCGTAAATTGCACGCGCCACTTACCATCGTCTTGTTGCATACTGACTGGTGCTGTCATGGCAATTTTTTGTGACTCATTATCACTTTCTTTACTATTAGCTTGCATCGTGACAGGTGCCGTCATACTAATTTTACTACTGTCTCCACTTGGTGCGGTGTTATTACCAAAAATATAGTCCGCTAAAACCTTAAATCCTTCGCGGCTTGCTGAGTCTTGATCACCACTCACCCACGTTTGCGCCACTAGTTGCTCATCATAACGACGCAACTCAAAGTCATCTACTTGGGTCAATACTGTGTATTTCGGCTCTTCGGTAGCCATGGCTCCTCCTGATATCAATAATGAACCACTCAATAATAAATAAGCTGTCTTTTTCATATTATGTCTCCAGCATCTAAAAGCATGATGTGGCAATGATTATTACCTCACCTGTATAACTTCTACTGTATCAACAGACCTTTAGCACTGTCTGTGTCTTTTGGCGTGCTATCTGTGTTTTTTGGTTATGGTAAAGTGGTATTGACCAAAGTGTATATTGCGCGTATATCGATAATACCTAATATCTATAGTTAAAAAACGCTAAAACAGGTACAAGGCTGGCAACTAAAAATTGTACAAGTAGTACATTTGAGGAGAGTAACGCCGTAGTAGTTCAGTGATTCTCTGACTATATGTCCAAAAAACCGCTAACAATGCTATAATTAGCGCCATTTTCATAGCTTAAATAGCGGTTATCATATGCAATTTGTCTTACATAAAACGGCCAGCGGTGCAACGCGTGCACGCCGTGGTACGGTTCATCTCAATCATGGCGATGTGCAAACGCCTGCTTTTATGCCTGTTGGTACTTATGGTACGGTCAAAGGCATGCTGCCACGTGATATCGAAGCCATCGGTGCTGATATTATTCTAGGCAATACCTTCCATTTATGGTTACGTCCGGGTACCGAAGTCATTGATAAGTTTGGTGGCCTGCATAAGTTTATGCATTGGGACAAGCCTATCTTGACCGATTCGGGCGGTTTCCAAGTATTCAGCCTCGGCGCAATGCGTAAAATTACCGAAGAAGGCGTAAATTTTAAATCTCCTATCGATGGCGCAAAGGTGTTTCTGTCTCCAGAAAAATCTATGCAGATTCAGTACAGCTTGAACTCGGACATCGTCATGCAGTTCGATGAATGTACGCCTTATCCAGCCACTCATGACGAAGCGAAAAAGTCGTTAGAGCTATCATTACGTTGGGGACAGCGCTGTATCGATGAGCACAACAGACTGGGCAGCACTAACGCATTGTTCGGTATCGTGCAAGGCAGTATGTATCCTGATTTGCGTCAGCAATCACTTGAAGGCCTGTTAGAGATTGGTTTTGATGGTTATGCTATTGGTGGTCTTTCAGTTGGCGAGCCTAAAGAAGAGATGATAGATGTCCTAGACTACCTGCCTGACGATATGCCAGCAGATAAGCCGCGCTATCTTATGGGTGTTGGTAAGCCTGAGGATTTAGTTGAGGGCGTACGTCGCGGTGTGGATATGTTTGACTGCGTGATGCCAACTCGTAACGCGCGTAATGGCCATTACTTTGTGACGGGCGATGCAGACAATGCTGGTGTGGTACGTATTCGTAATAGCCAATATCGCAATGATGAAGGCTCATTAGATCCTGAGTGTGACTGCTATACTTGCCAAAACTTTAGCCGTGCTTATCTGTACCATCTTAATAAGTGCAAAGAGATGCTAGGTGCTCAGTTAGCGACCATTCATAACTTACGCTATTACCAACGTTTGATGCAAGGTATCAGAGATGCTATCGAGCAAGATAAATTTGATGAGTTTGTCAGTGAGTTTTATGCCAAACGCGGTCAAACGGTTCCTGAGTTAAACTTGCGTTAATCCTATTTAATATTCACGACCGTATAACGATATCTGTTGAAATAAAAAAGGGCTTAAGAATAATCTTAAGCCCTTTTTCTGTGCTGCTTTTATCACTCAATGATTAATATAGAGTCTATTTTGACTACTATCCCATCAATGACGTCACAAATACTACAATAACAGCGATTGGCGCGATGAATTTCGCAACGATTTGCCACAGCTGCCATGTACCATTAGATAAACCAAGCTCTTGCTGGATGTTGCGTTGATCCATTTTCCAACCAACAAATACAATTGCAGCCAGACCTGTTAGAGGTAATAGGAACTTACTAGTAAGCTTATCTAATGCATCAAAGATACCATTACCCATAATAGTGAAGTCAGACCATAGGTTGAACGATAGCAATGCTGCAATACCTAGCAACCAGATTACTGTACTTGCCACGATAGTCGATACAGTACGACTCATCGATGTACGCTCTTCTAACAACTCAACGGTTGGCTCAAGTAACGAGATAGATGAGGTAATAGCGGCAAAGGTAATAAGTAAGAAGAACAATGCGCCAATGATAGTACCCGCACCCATACTACCGAAAGCAATTGGCAAGCTTACAAAGATAAGACCAGGACCAGATGCAGGATCTAGACCGTTGCTAAAGATGATTGGGAAGATGGCAAGACCAGCAGCCAACGCAATAACCGTATCCAAAATAACAACGGTACGTGCTGTCTTTAGCAAATTCACTTCACGGCCCAAATACGAACCATAAGCGACCATAATACCCATACCAATTGATAGGGTGAAGAATGCATGACCTAATGCTGCAAGCATAACATCAGCCGTTAGTTTGCTAAGATCTGGCGTAAATAAGTAAGCAACTGCTTCACCGAATCCACCGTTCATTACGTTGTAACCAACGATAACGAACAGAATCACACCCAATAATGGCATTAAAATCTTAGCTGTTTTTTCGATACCACTTGTCACACCAATACCAACGATGACAGCGGTTGAAATCATAAATACCGTATGCCAGATCGTCAATGTACCAGCTGATGCAAGCATAGCATCAAAGGTTGCAGCAACAGAATCACTGTCTTGACCAGCAAAGCTACCTGTTGCAACTTTAGTGATATAGTTAAGCGCCCAACCACCGATCACACTATAGAACGATAGAATTAAGAAGCCACCTAAGATACCAGTAGCACCAATAATACCCCAACTACGTGACTTACCTTCAGTCGCTGCTACGTCTGAAAAAGTATTGACTGGGTTTTTTTGACCACGTCGACCAATTAACCATTCAGCAACTAATATCGGAAAACCGACCAGCGCGATACAGAACAAATAAGCAATAACGAAAGCTGAACCACCGCTTTCGCCAACCATGTATGGAAATTTCCATATGTTTCCTAAACCAACTGCTGAGCCTACTGCTGCCAATACGAAGCCAAAGCTTGAGCTCCATTGGGCATGTTCTTGTTTATTGATAGCCATTTTTTCCGTCCTCGTGCTTCAATTAATGTTACTGATAATCTTCCTTGATCAACATAAATAGTCAGCCTTACCATTGAGCTATTTAGTAAACGCTTCGATGTGAAGCGCCCAGCAACATTAAGAAAGAATTGATTACAATATCGTAAACGCTCAGTTTCTGCTAAGCGACCAAAAAAGTCAAGTGCTCATAAATATAAAAAGCCATAACAAATAGTTATGGCTTTCATCTAATTCGCCTTCATTCCATAAGAATTTAGCTGATTAAAAGTATCGAACTCATCATTGATCGAGTTGTGTTTTCTTTAGCGCACAACACCGCGGCTGCTATTTTGTAAGGAATCAATAAGTAGCTGAATTTTTGGCTCTTTAGCCAATAGCTCACTATGTAAGACTTCCAACGCTTGTGCAGTAGTCAAACCTGATCTGAAAATCGTACGATACGCTTGACGTAATACATTAATGGTTTCTTTTGACCAACCTTTACGGCGCATGCCTTCGATATTGAGTCCATGAGCCTTTGCTGGATTGCCAGATACCATCGTAAATGCAGCCACATCTTTTAAAATAAGGCTTGCTCCGCCAATCAAGCTATAGTCATCTACTGTACAAAACTGATGAATACCTGAGTTACCACCGATGATGGTATGGTCGCCGATAGTCACATGTCCCGCCACACCGACATTGTTAGCCAGTACGTTATGATCGCCAATAACACAATCGTGTGCAACATGGGTGTTTACCATCAGTAGATTATGACTGCCGATTTTAGTCAGCTCACCGTCTTGCGCTGTACCGCGATGTAAGCTGCAGGCTTCACGAATCGTATTGTGATCGCCGATTTCAAGCCAAGTACGCTCACCTGCATATTTCAAATCTTGAGGATCTTCACCGATACTCGCAAACTGATAAAACTCATTGTGTTGACCAATACGAGTCAGCTTAGTCACAACCACATGTCTATGCAAAACCGTATGCGCACCAATTGATACTTCATCACCAACGATACAATAGGGCCCGATGATAGCAGTCTCGTCAATCTGCGCGGACGGTGAGATGAGTGCTGTAGGATGAATCTGACTCATAAGATGGGCCCTTGTATCATTTGATGCGAGTAAATAATAAAAAAGTATCGCTATTTCAGTGTTACTAACGAAGCTAATACCAGTTATGTTGTTGAATTTACATATAGCTATTTATTGCAGTGGTAGTGAGCGGTTTCAATATTGCTCTTTGTACAGTATGGCTTATTAAAAACTTAAGCACCCTTCACGTTAGCAGGTTTTTGCTGCTCTTGACGTGCAATCATAATTTGCGCACTAGCCGCCAATTCATCTTCGACATGGACAGTACAATCAAACTTATAGATACCATGTCTTTGCATCACAGTTTTTGCGCGAATGATAAGCTGATCACCAGGAATCACACGGCGTTTAAAACGGACTTTATCCACACCTGCAAACAGATAGAGGTAACCGTCTTCTGCTGTCAGTCCTGCACTGATAAAACCAAGCACTCCTGATACCTGGGCCATCGACTCTACCATCAATACCCCTGGCATAATTGGCTCATCAGGAAAGTGACCGTTAAAAAACTCTTCATTAATAGTCACGTTCTTGATACCAGTAATACATTCACCTGGCGTACAAGCTACAATACGATCTACCAGCATAAAAGGATAACGATGCGGTAAGTAATGTTTAATCGTATGATACGTCAATGGTAGCGTAAGACCTTGCTCAGCCAAGCTTTTAACGTCTTCATCAGTTGGGATATCTATATTGTTATTGCTCATAATGACGCTTCCTTGCTGTGTTTTGAATATCTATTATTTGTTTGTATTTGCATTAGTTATTGCCTAGCTGACGAAAACGTACAGCAGCACGTCGCCAATTAGCAGTTGGCATTGCAGCAGTACCAGATGAATATGAGCCAGCGGTTTTAATGGATTTGGTTACCATGGTCATGCCAGATAAAACGACATCGTCTGTAATCTCAATATGCCCTGTGATACCGACAGCGCCGCCTATTATACAGCGCTTCCCTATCGTAGTACTACCCGCAATACCCGTTTGAGCAGCAATAGCAGTACCGTCACCGATACGGACGTTATGGGCAACTTGTACCAGATTATCAATAATCACGTGATTGCCAATAACGGTATCATCGATAGCGCCACGATCGATACACGTCTGGCTACCAACTCGTACATAATTACCAATAATGACACGGCCTAACTGGGCAATGCGCTCCCAACCTCTGTTACTAGGATCTTTAGTAGGCGCAAAACCAAATCCTTCAGATCCAATGCTTGCCCCTGCATGCAATCTAACGTGATTGCCAATGACACACTCAGGCCCGACAACGACTTGCGACTTAATCACACAATCGGTGCCAATACTAGTATTGGCCTCAACCACAACATGAGCATCGAGTGAGCTACGCGCCCCTATTTGTACATTGTCACCAATCACGCAAAAAGGGCCGATATTAACTTTCTCGCCAATAACAGCACTGTCTGCAATCACAGCACTAGGATGAATTCCGTTAGATAAAGAATGACGCGCAAACAGCTGACTGGCACTGGCATAAGCCAAATATGGATTTGAGACGACTAGCGCTATCGCTGAGGTAGGCACTTGGTCACGATATGCTTCCGTCACCAACACAGCACCGGCGTCACTGCTAGCCAAGCTAGAGATATAGTGAGGATCTGCCAAAAAGCTCAACTGCTGCTGATTGGCCGTCGTCAAACTACCGACGCTACTGAATGGTTGATACAATTGCTCAGTATCAATCTCGGCCTTATTAATAATAGGCTGACGTTGCTCAATTCGAGTAATGAGTTGCTCAATCGTTATCATAATGACTATTAATAAAATATGGTTATAAATGAAACGGTCGCCAAAATAACAATGCGTTTTGACGACCTACTAAGCTCTAATGATATTTCCGTCTATTTGAGACAATCTTTGAAACTGCTCAAATAGATGAGAATGATGTCATTAATTTAGAATGTATTACCAATCTGGAACTGGACTTTTTCAGTCTCATCGCCCTCTTTGTCACCAAATGGTACCGCATAGCTAAGTGAGATTGGACCAATTGGCGTATACCAAGTGATACCAGCACCTGCACTGTAGCGGAAGTCATTATCTTGGGTCAGTAATGGAACATCTGAATCATTAAAAGTGCGATCTTCTTTATCAGACGTGTCAAAGACCTGACCACCTTCAGCAAACAGTACTGGGCGTACCTGATCTGCCCAATCCCCTTTAAACGGCATTGGTAAAATCAATTCAGCACCAAACGTTGCTAGCGCATTACCACCAACCTCTTCTGCGGTGAAGGTTTGCCTGTCTGATTCATTAACTGCATCATAATAGACTTGTGATTTAGGTCCTAGCGTTGATGATTCATAGCCACGTACTGAGCCATAACCACCAGCATAGAAGTTCTCATAGAACGGTAAATCATTACCATAACCAAGCTTAGTATAACCACGCGCGATCACGTCTTTATAAATAGGGTAATATATATTGCCGCTATAAGTTAGCTTTTGGTAGTTGGCATCGCCAAGACCGATGGTTGCATCAACCGCATGGCTCATCCCTTTGGTAGGGAATACTGGACGGTCTAAAGTGCTGTAGTCCCAACCAAACAATAGGTTGTAAGTCTGATAATCATTCTTGAAGCTAGCAACACCATCAGTCTCAACTTCCGGCGTTTTTGTACCGCCTTCGTCTAGAATTTCCTGAACATTAGATATACCTAGGTAACGACCACCACGAACTTTTGTGTTGTCCACATTTAGACCGGCACTCAGGCGTTTGGTTTCATCAATAGGATAACTATAATTCAGCGTCGCACCATATGAATCGGTCACATAGTTACTAACGTTGTCGTCATCATATTTGGTTTTGCGATAATAACCGCTGATGCCTTGAGAAACGCCGTTTTCTGTAAAGTACGGATCGGTATAACCTAGGCTATAAGAGTCGCGTGTTTCCGAACGAGAAAGCGCAGCCTTTACACGGTTACCGGTACCCATGAAGTTGTTTTGGGTCAGATCCAACTGGAAAGTCACACCACCACTTTGTGAGTAACCAGCTGCAATTGTTGAGCTACCAGAAGGCTGCTCTTCAACCACATAGTTTACATCAACTTGATCTGGCTGATTAGGTACGGGCTTAACGTCGACAGTGACATTTTTAAAAAAGCCAGTACGCATCAAACGCGTGCGGGACAGCTGAATTTTGTCATTAGAAGACAATGTACCTTCTAACTGACGCATTTCACGTCGCAGCACTTCGTCTTGCGTCTTAATATTACCAGTAAAGTTGATACGGCGAACGTAGATAGGACGCGCAGGATCAATATAGTAATCAACATCGACCATTTTAGTATCGTCGTTGATACGTGGAACCGGTCTAATTTGAGCTAAATAATAGCCTTCATTACCATAGCGTCTTTTAAGAGAAGCGGTAGTAGCTTCTAGTTTTGCTTGCGAGTATTTCTCATCAGGTGCGAAGCTAACCAGTTCTTCTAGCTCACTATTCTCAAAGGTAGGTTTACCCAAAAAGTTAACTTCACCAAACTGGTATTGCTCGCCTTCGCTTAGACTGACTTCGATAAACACACTACTCTTGTCTTCGCTGATATTCAATACGGCATTATCGACTGAAAAACGCACATAACCATCGTTCTGATATAGCGCCTTTAAACTCTCTAAACTGGCGGCCAGTTTTTCTTGAGCGTAACGATCAGACTTAGACAGTAGACGCGTCCATGAAGATTCTTTTACTGCGAAAACGTCTTTGATCTCTTCATCACTAAAGTGTTTGTTACCAATGATATTGATATCGACAACTTTAGCAGGCTTGCCTTCTACAAAGCGTACGTCAAGTTTTACGCGGTTACCATCAAGGACCGTTTGATCTACTTCGATATTACTATTGTAGTAACCTTGGCTAATATATTGCTGTTGTAGCTCATTGGCCACGCCTTGCAAAGTAGACTGCTTGAGCACGTCACCAGCAGAAAGGCCAGCATTCTTCAGTCCCTGCTCAAGCCCTTCTTTTGGAATAAGCTTGTTACCTTCAAAGGTAACTTCAGCGATCGTTGGACGCTCAATGACGTCAAATCTTAGCTTGCCACCTTCGACACGGCTTTGAATATCAGCAAAGTTCTCAGTTGCATATAGCGCCTTAATACTGGCAGCTAAGCTACTATCATTCACCGTATCTCCTACCGTAACAGGTAAGACCGGATAGAGGCTATCAGGGGTTAGGCGTTGTAGGCCATTAAAACCGATGTCAGTTACTACAAATTCTGCAGCCTGTACTGGCATACTCATCATCGCTACAACTAACGGCAACCCAGCCGCGCTCATAATTAAAGGCGTACGCATAAACACTATCCGTCAATAAAAAAATTGCTTAAGTTAAGTTAAAAGGCACGTATTGTCTAACCCGTGCGCATAAGGTTATAAACCCATGCAAGGGTAACTCAGAACACTTTATATAAATTGCATCACAAAATAAACTAAAAATTACGATTAGTACAGAGGTCACGACACAGAGTAGCATGCCTATCATAACAATAATCAGCATATAATAGGCGTAAAACCATTAGTATATCGTGCTTTATCAGCCGTATTGCTCATAAACCGATTAAAATAGCCGGCTGATGTCATTACCAATTGCTAACACCATGAAACCTGCCAGCAAGAGTAAACCGATATTTAGACCGACCATTTGCACACCTTCAGACAGTGGCTTACCACGAATCAGCTCGATAAAATGATAGACAATATGACCACCATCTAATACTGGAATCGGCAAAAGGTTTAAGACGGCAAGACTCAGGCTAATTAGCGCCGCTGTCGATAATACCATCTGCCAACTGATATCAAAGCTTTGTTTGGCGACTTTAGCAATAGTAATTGGCCCTGATAAATTGTCTAAGCCAATCATACCTGACAGCATTTTCCCCATCGAGCTTACGGTCATTACTGCTAGCTGCTCAGTCTTTCCAAACGACTTGACTAACGACTCACTAGGACCGTAGACCACGGTGGTCTTGTAATCGTCAGGAATCACAATCTCAGTCTGATCCACCATTGCACCAATCTGTCCGTAATCATTACCTAAGTTGTCTTTTTTACCTTGAGGCATAATCTGCAACTGTACGGACTTGTCATCACGCAACACCGTAAAGTTCAATAGCGTTTCAGGATTATCACGAATGATACGTGTAGCAGTAATCCAATCTTCGATTGCTGTATCATTAATAGCAGTAATGCGGTCGCCAACCTTTAGACCTTGGCGGCTAGCGGCACCATCGGGAGCCAAACCGCCTACAATCGGTACAATCTGCGGCTGCCATGGCAACATACCAAAGCTGGTCAATGCGTCTTTGCCTTGAGCCTCGCCTTGCATAAACTGCGTGACTGGTGCTTGATAGGTTTTAGTCGACTGATCGGTTTGGGCGTCTGACTGCAAGGTAATGCTGACATTATCCGTCTCACCCATACGTCCTGCAAGGCGATAGTTAATACCTTCCCATGTCTGCACATCATGTCCATCAATCGCCACAATCTTATCACCGACTGGCAGCTGTGCCATCGCAGCAGGCGTATCTGGTAGTACTTGTCCAATCTTAGTCGCCAACTGCTCAGATGGGGTCATAAATAGCACCCAAAATAGCGCGATAGCGATGACAAAATTCATGATAGGGCCAGCTGCAACGATAGCAATTTTCTTGAGCGGATGTTGCCGATTAAATGCAAGGTGCTGCTCATCTTTTGCGACATTACCTTCACGCTCATCTAGCATCTTTACATAGCCGCCAAGTGGCAATGCTGAGATACGATAGTCGATGCCGCTTTTTTTACTGGTCCAACCAAAAACTTTAGGACCAAAACCGATAGAGTACGTTAGCACTTTGACACCGCAAAGCCGCGCCACAATATAATGTCCCCACTCGTGTAAGGCAATAAGCGGACCTAAGACAAATATGGCGGCAAGAAGTGTTAGTAAAAACGTCATGATTTTTTCTCAGTATTGTCTCTCAGCATTTTTATCAACATCTTCGCTAATCTCGTTTATCAATGTCATATATCAGCTAAGAGACGCTTGCTACGATTATGTTAGCTTTGCTACCAACTTATCAGTCAAGTGGCGTGCAATCTTATCTATTGCCAATATGTCTTCTATGTCAGCAGTTTCGTTTAATGGGGGCAGCTGTATGCCATTTAAGGCCTGTTCGTTAATATTAGCAATGTCCGTCAAACGAATTTTCCCATCGAGGAACGCTGCTACTGCAATTTCATTTGCCGCATTAAGAACAATCGTGGCTTGTGTTCCGGCTTGCATAGCTTGGCGAGCCAAACGCAAACAGGCGAATTTTTGCAAGTCAGGCTCAATAAACTCCAAACCACTAAGTGCAAATAAATCTAACGGCTGCGAGCCACTATCAATCCGATCAGGGTAGCTAAGCGCGTGCGCAATGGGCGTTTTCATGTCTGGACTACCGAGCTGCGCTAAAAAGCTGCCATCGCTATATTCTACCATTGAGTGAATGATACTTTGTGGATGAATGACCACATTTATCTTATCTTCAGGCAAATCAAATAAATGACAGGCTTCTATCAGCTCAAGCCCCTTATTCATCATCGTCGCCGAATCGACAGATATCTTTTGACCCATTGACCAATTCGGGTGTTTGACCGCTTCTGCGACGCTTGCCTGCTGCATTTGCTCAAACGACTGCTGCAAAAATGGCCCGCCAGAGGCTGTCAACCATAGTTTACGAACACCATGATTTGACTGATGGATTTGCGTATTGTCTTGTTGAATAGCAAGTGGCAAGCATTGAAAAATGGCATTGTGTTCAGAGTCGAGCGGTAGCAAAGTGGCTTTATGCTTCTTGACCGCATCAATCATGACCTTACCTGCCATGACTAAGGCTTCTTTGTTGGCCAATAAGATACGCTTACCTGCACGGGCTGCTGCCAATGTAGACGGCAACCCTGCCGCCCCTACAATCGCCGCTACAACCGTATCAGTTTGTGAGTCAGTGGCAATATCTACCAATCCTGCCTCGCCCCCTACGACATCACTATCAATTCCCGCTGCTTTAAGCCTGTTAGCAAAATCATCTACGGCTGACGTCGGCACACTGACGCGTTTCGGCAAAAACTGCTGACAAAGTGCAAATAGCTTATCTAAGCGATGATAGCCTGATAACGCATAGACTTCATAGGTGTGCGGTTGCGCCGCTAATATTGCTAGAGTGCTATCGCCAATCGAGCCTGTCGCGCCTAGTACGGCGATGCGTTGCGTCATAACCATCAATGCCCATGATACTTAAAAATAATAAAAATAGAATATCGTCTGTTAACTATAAAATTGTCATGCTAGTAGCCACGCTTGCCATACCAATGCATTGCTCGCTCTCGGCTGACTTATACCAATATTATGGTGAACTGACTACAGAACAGGTTCAAATAGAAAAGTGCTGCTATATAATCTTACACCACTATCAAACCAAGCTGCTGTATCACCCAAAAACCAAGGGCAAATATCGGTGTTGCAGACAACAGAGAATCGATACGGTCAAGGATACCACCGTGACCTGGCAAGATAGTGCCTGAATCTTTTACATCAGCACGGCGCTTGAGCATTGACTCAAACAAGTCTCCAAGTACAGAGGCAAGAATAGTAATAGCCGATAACGCTACAAATGCGATTAACGGTAAACCGGTCAGCTGTAATTTAAAGATGCTGATAGCTATCACAACTAACAGCCCTGTGACGAGGCCACCAGCCAACCCTTCCATGCTCTTATTGGGCGAAACATTGGGTGCCATTTTTCGGCGACCAAACTTGCGTCCAACGAAATATGCGCCACTATCTGCACACCATACTAATAAGAACACATACAGCAGCCACCATGCCGACAGTTGCCAGAGATAGAACATCGCCGTAATAGATGCCGTTAAAATAACTGCGCCCATCATTGCCAATTGGTTGCCGTACCATCTCGTCTGTGTCGGGAAGACTCGAACCCAAGACAGCGCCATCAGCCATATAACGAGTGACGCCACCCACCAAAACAACCAAGTCACTTTGAACATTAGTGATAATATAGTGAGCGCTAAAATCAATAGAACGAATACCGCAGGTTGGCGCCATTTAGGCATCAATTTAGCCCACTCATGAGCGGCGATAATGACCCCTATGGCCAACAGTGGTGCAAATAAAATAGGTGTTTGGCTCGCAAACATTGCAATACCAACGATAATAACGAGAACAATTGCCGTCTTAATTCGTTGCCACATACTTATCGAGCCTTATAATAATGAAGAACAGATGGTCAAAAAATGCATTATAGCAGCTAACTAACGATGGCCTAGTGATAGCATTTAATACTAATCCAAGCCGTTTATCATTGCATAAACCAACCTTATTGACCAGTTATACAATACTAACTGAACTGAACCGACTAAACTTATCTATCAACTCACTGCTCAGTGACCTTGCTGCTCTATCACTACTTGCTCGCTGGTTTTGCCAAAGCGGCGTTGGCGTTTAGCAAAATCTGCGATCATCAAAGCCAGCTCTTCTGCTGTAAAATTTGGCCATAATGTGGGAGTAAAAAATAGCTCAGCATAAGCAGATTGCCACAATAAGAAATTAGAAATACGATACTCGCCGCCCGTACGCACTAGCATATCTACTGCTGGCGTATCGGCTAACTGTACGTAATTACCTAACAACTCTTCGCTGACATCTTCAGCTTTTAATTCGCCAGCTTGAACTTGTTGAGCCAGCTGTTTTGCTGCATTTGCAATATCCCACTGCCCACCGTAACTAATCGCAATCACTAGCGTCATTGCGTCAAACTTCGCCGTCTTTTCTTCCGCATCAGCCATTAGCGTTTGTAATGACTCACTAAGTTGACTGCGATCACCGATGAAACGCAAGCGAATACGATACTCATTCATACGCGGCATTTGCTCATGAATCGTCGATGTGAGCAGCTGCATCAACAGTGCCACTTCACTAGGCGGTCTCTGCCAATTTTCGCTAGAAAAAGCAAATACAGTCAGTACTTCAATGCCTGTATTGACACAATACTCAACGATAGGATCGAGCGCGTCTTTGCCAGCCACATGTCCTTGACCGTGGCCCAAATCATTGGCCTTACCATAGCGATTATTACCATCCATAATGATGGCGATATGACGAGGAAGAATAGCGGGCGCCAAAACGGCTGAAGTTGACATAGGCGAATTTGCTTATTGTTGAGGTAAAATAATAATAACGTGTGCAACAGCGATTAAAAAGCGCCATTTATATAATTCACTAACTTATCACAATTGCGTCGTTAGTTTTTAGTGTTCAGAATGCGATGAATCCAGTTCAATCGACCACATCTTTAACATGCCTTAGAGATGGCTTGATATAGTTGATTCAGTTTAAAAGAAAGACAGGACAACCGAGTACAGATGTAACTATGATACTTCAAGCGGGGTTAACGCTGTCACTCTTTTATAAAGGATTGACTATATCAGTCTACACAATAATAAACAGCCAATAGTTATAAAGTATTGGCTGCTCAATTACAGATAATCTACCGAACTGATTCTTGCTATCAATACCAAATATATCAGTATTAAACTTCCATCAAATCGCTTTCTTTCTTACTCAAGCGAGCATCGATTGTTTCGATATACTTGTCAGTGATTTTCTGAATGTCATCACTAGCGCGGCGCTCATCGTCTTCTGAGATTTCTTTTTCTTTTGCCAAGTCTTTGATGTCATTCATCATGTCACGGCGAATATTACGGATAGAAACGCGGCTGCTCTCAGCTTCCCCACGTGCAAGCTTTTGCATATCGCGACGAGTATCTTCTGTCAATGCTGGCATCGGCACACGAATCACATCAGCAGACATTGGGTTTAGACCCAAATCTGCTTCACGAATAGCCTTGTCTACTGCTTGCACCATCGTACGGTCAAACGGTTGAACCAGTAAGGTACGTGAGTCTTCAACGTTCACGCTTGCCACTTGGTTCAATGGTGTATCAGAACCGTAGTAGCTGACCATCACACCTGACAACATACCTGGATGCGCACGGCCAGTACGAACTTTACTGAAAGTGCTTTCAAGCGCTTCCAATGTTTTTTGCATGCGTGCTTCGCCGTCTTGTTTAATCTCTTTAATCATTGTGTATCCTTATTTATCGTTACCGACAAATTTTTTATTTGCTATTGGGATATTAATTATGTGTTGCTAATCGTTAGCTATTTACTGACGTTAGTTGCCAGTATTGCATCAATTAATGAAAAACTCGTGTGCCTTCATTTTCACCCATGATGACATTCAACAATGCATTAGGTTTAGTCATATCAAACACTTGTAGCGGTACGTTATGCTCACGGCACAATGCGATAGCCGTTAAATCCATGACGCCTAGCTTTTGCTCTAGTACTTCATCAAAAGTAAGACCGTCATACTTGACTGCATCATCATGTAGACTTGGGTCTTTGTCATAAACGCCATCGACCTTAGTCGCTTTTAAAATCAAACCAGCTTCGATTTCGATACCGCGCAAACATGCAGCGGTGTCAGTGGTAAAGAATGGGTTACCCGTACCTGCGACAAAGATACAAACTTCGCCGTTTTTAAGATAACGAATGGCATTACGACTGCTATAGCTTTCGGTGACTTCACCAATCGGTAACGCTGACATCAAGCGGGTTTTGATGTTGCGACGCTCAAGCGCATCACGCATTGCCAGTCCGTTCATAACGGTCGCTAGCATGCCCATCTGATCACCAGTAACGCGGCCAACGAGACCTTCTTTTTGTAACTGTGCACCGCGATATAAATTACCACCACCGACCACGATACCAACTTGGACACCAAGTCCACGCAAGTGAGCGATAGACAAGCTCATTTTATCAAGGACTTCGGTATCGATACCCATGTCTTTACTACCAGCTAAGGCTTCACCGGAGAGTTTCAGCAAGATACGAGCGTAACGCGGGTTTTTGTCAGACATGAGGTCACCTTGTTATCATGAAATTATAAAGAAAATTATCGGTAAAATACAAATCGAGTTTGCCCACAACGCCACACTTACAGCTAAGCGTATTAAAAAGGCTAAATTGCGCTAATTGTAGCAAAAACTGCCCGCCATTGGGCAATTTTCACTCGCATATCTTATTGGATACCTAGCCTTGATAACTAGCGAATAGATCGTATTCGCTAGCGTCATCGATAGTCACGGTTAAGAACTGCCCTACTTTAACTTGAGCGTTGATGTCATCAACATAGACATGGCCATCAATTTCAGGTGCATCAGCATAGCTACGGCAGATAGCAATATTTTCATCGCTATCAATTTCATCGACCAATACCGTTAAAGTCTTGCCGACTTTTTCTTGTAGCTTTTGCGCTGAAATATCTTGCTGTAGCGCCATTAAACGCTCATAGCGAGACTGCTTGACGTCTTCAGGGACATGGTCAGGCAAGTCGTTGGCAACTGCACCTTCTACTTCTGAATAAGTGAATGCGCCCACGCGATCAAGACGTGCTTCAACTAGCCAATCAAGCAAGCACTGAAAATCTTCTTCTGTCTCGCCAGGGAAGCCAACCACAAAGGTCGAACGAATCACGATATCAGGACAGATATCACGCCACGCTTTGATACGGGCCAAGGTGTTTTCGCTATGTGCAGGACGTTTCATCGCCTTTAGGATACGATGACTAGCATGCTGGAACGGAATATCTAGATAAGGAAGCAGTTTCTTCTCACCCATCAACTCAACGACTTTGTCTACATGTGGATACGGATAGACATAATGCAAGCGAACCCAAATGCCCAAATCGTTCAATGCTTGGCATAAGTCATAAAACTTAGACTTGAGCGGCATGCCATTCCAAAAACTGGTCTTGTACTTTAGGTCAAGACCATATGCCGAGGTATCTTGCGAGATGATAAGTAATTCTTTCACGGCAGCTTTTTTGAGTGCCAGTGCTTCATTCATCACATTATCAATTGGGCGCGATACCAAATCACCGCGCAAGCTTGGAATAATGCAGAATGTACAACGGTGATTACAGCCTTCTGATATTTTTAGATAAGCATAATGGCTTGGGGTCAGCTTGATACCCGCTTCATTAATCAAATCTATTTTTGGATCATAGTTGGCGTCCTGACTGCGATTTGGCTTAGGCACATGCTGCGCTACTGCCGTAATCACTTCGTCATAGGCATGCGCGCCCGTCACTGCTAATACAGCTGGATGCATCTCACGGATTTTGTCTGCTTCTTTACCTAAGCAACCAGTAACAATCACTTTACCATTTTTGCTAATGGCCTCGCCGATCGCATCAAGCGACTCTTGTACTGCTGATTCAATAAAGCCGCAAGTATTTACCACGACCAAGTCGGCACCGTCATAATCACTGGCTACTTGATAGCCATCACGGCTTAGCTCAGTGATAATACGCTCACTATCCACCAATGCTTTTGGACAACCTAGTGACACAAAACCAATCTTTGGCGCTGCACTAACTGGCATCGTAGCAGTCGCATTGGCAGTCGTTACATCGCTGCTTTGGGCTACACTACGGTTCTGATTGTGGTTGGCTTTATGATGGTAAGGTTGTTTAGTATCTGTTTGACTGACATCTGCCTGACTCTGCGCTTGTACTATGGTAGGCGCGGCAGGATTGAAGATAGTGGCAGTGTCTTTTACGGCAGATAGAGGAGCTGCTGCTGTCGTATTCACTGACTCGGTAGAAGTTTTGGACATGGCTGACCTTGCTAGAGATAAATTGGCTGAGCGCATTGTACGTTTTTTTTGCAAAAATCACCAGTTTTGCCGCTCTATAGTCTTGATTTGTGGTTAAATATTATCTCAAGCATCTGACTTTTTTGGGCACTACTGATGAACGCTGATTTTATAACCGCCAAAACAACCCCTGACCTCGCATTTATATCTCAGCACTTATTCACCGCTATTTTATGGGTCAACGATGAGCTATCAATCACACGGTTGAATGCTCAAGCCGAGCAGCTACTTGCCATTAGTAGCGGCAGACTAATCAATCAATCAATCTTGACACTGCTCGCACCTGATGAGTTAAAGACTAAAGATATTGCATTTATCAATAATGATAGTAGTGAGACAAATGAAAATGAGCCTTCGAGCGAGCCAGCTTACTCTTTGACCGAGCGCTTTGTGCAAGCGCAGAACTACCAACAACCTTTTATCGATCATGACCACATCATAAAAACACCGCTAAACGGTAATTTATCATTGTCAGTCGACTATAGCGTCACACCGGTCATCTATGAACAGCAGCCTTATTTTATTATCGAGATGTGGGGTAAAGATCGTCAAAGTCGTATCTCTGAGGAGCAGCGCCAACAACAGCAGTATACAGTGGCCCGTCATATGCTACGCTCAGTGGCGCACGAAATAAAAAACCCTCTTGCTGGTATTCGCGGGGCAGCCCAGCTGTTGCAACGGCAGTTTATTAAATTCAGTGACGCATCTACTACTAACACCTCTAGCGCTGATAATGCTTTGACAACTACCAACACTGACACGCAGCATGATTTGCAAAAAATGAATCAAAAGCTGCGCAACTATACGGACATTATTATTTCAGAGACTGATCGATTGACTCATCTTATTGGGCAGCTTCTAGGTTCCAATCAACTGCCAAACTGGCAAACGCTCAATATCCATGAGCCTTTAGAGCATGTCTTAACCTTAGTGACCAATCAGTATCCACAGGTAGTGTTACAGCGTGATTATGATTTATCATTGCCAGAGTTGTGTGCAGATAAGGATCAGCTGATTCAAGTGTTTTTAAACCTTATTAATAATGCTTGTGAGTCGATGACTGAGTTCGAACAAACGCTACAACAGAATAAAATCTCAGAGTCTCAAGAATCACCACAAGCTGCCATACAAACTGAGGGCAATTCTGACTATCAACCGACATTGCATATTCAAACGCGGGTTGCTTTTCAGCATACAATCGTCGGACAGCAGCACAAGCAAGTGATGCAAGTTACTATTACTGATAATGGCTCAGGTATTGATCCAGCTCTGATTGGTCAGATATTTTTCCCGATGGTTACTAGCCGTGCAGCTGGTACAGGTCTTGGATTATCCATCGTCCAAGATATTATCAGTCATCATCATGGTATGATTGATGTGAGCTCGACAAAAGAACAAGAAGACAAGCAAACCCGATTTACGCTATATCTACCATTTACTCAACCCATCACTGAGACATAAAACAAATTATGAATTTATGAATTAAAGGCTGCTAAGTTTCATAACGCTAACTCCCAATCCCCAACTTACCATCAATAATTGCTGATTAGGCCCAATACATGACTGAATATAGCGACGACCTCCAACCTAAAAGCGATGATCAATCACCACAATCACAAATAGTAACTGTGAATAATGCACCCAGCGACCACCCTGCAACATTGTGGTTAATCGATGACGATGCAGCCCTACGTATGGTGTTGGCAGACACGTTTGAAGATGCTGGATTGACCGTTATCAGTTTTACTCAAGCACAAGCAGCATGGACTCGCCTTAATGATGTTTTAAAACAGCAAGAGTCAGCCGAGCAATTACCAGACGTCATATTGACCGATATTCGTATGCCAATGATGGATGGATTGTCTTTTAGCGACTGGGTCCATCAGCATTTCCCTAAAATGCCAATCGTAATTATGACGGCACACTCAGACCTGACCTCTGCTATCAATAGCTATCAGACTGGTGCTTTTGAATACCTACCCAAGCCTTTTGACTTAGATGATGCGGTTGCAACGATTTATAAAGCCATCAATTATCAGCCCAATTTAGAGACAACGACTGTTTCCCTTTCAGATGAACCTAATACCAATATAACGTCTGATACTTTCACTGAAGACCTGATAAAACCTAAAGCAGCACCTGCTAGCAAGACAAACAAAGACAATAAGAGCAAAGGTGCCGTCGAAACCAAAAGTAATGGGAACCCTAGCGGCATCATTGGACAGTCACCAGCCATGCAAACGGTGTTTCGTGCTATTGGCAGGTTGGCGCAATCTCCCATTTCCGTCTTAATTACTGGTGAGTCTGGAACGGGTAAAGAGTTGGTGGCCAGTGCATTGCACCAACACTCCCCGCGTAAACAGCAACCATTTATTGCCCTCAATATGGCAGCCATACCACATGACTTGATCGAGTCTGAGCTATTCGGTCACGAAAAAGGCGCGTTCACTGGTGCAACAACGATGCGTCAAGGCCGTTTTGAGCAGGCAGACGGCGGTACTCTATTTTTAGATGAAATCGGTGACATGCCTTTTAGCACTCAGACACGGCTGTTACGCGTCCTAGCCAATGGTGAGTTTTATCGTGTTGGTGGTCAGCAGCCCATAAAGGTCGATGTACGTATCATCGCAGCCACTCATCAAAACTTAGAAGAGCTGGTAAAACAAAGCCGATTCCGCGAAGATTTGTTTTATCGTCTCAATGTCATTCGGTTACCCCTACCACCACTACGTACACGCCCTGAGGACATTCCTGCATTAGCCCTCTACTTTATGCAATCTGCTGCAGAACAAATGAGTACCTCTCCAAAACATTTACATCCTGCTGCATTGCAGATTATGCAAACGTTTGACTGGCGCGGTAACGTGCGTCAATTAGAAAACGTCTGTTTATGGCTAACCGTGATGGCCACTGGTGACACTGTGATGGCGACAGATCTGCCGCCAGAGCTACTTGAAAACATCTCACCTGATGCAGCGCTTTATGAAGAGCACCGCGCAGCAGAGGAAGAAACTCAAGAGAGTTTGACACAAAGCAGCGATGTACTAAAAGGCAGTGCGTTAAATAATCATCAAAATGATCGAAGTAACCAGTTGCCTAAAAGCCAAAGTTGGCAGCAAGCATTGGCTGATTGGGCTGAGCAGTCGCTAAACACGGGCGAAACTGATATTCTGCAAACAGCAACTCCTGAGTTCGAGCGCGTTTTATTAACAGCAGCACTCAATCATAGCGGCGGCAAAAAGATAGAAGCCGCGAGCTTACTTGGTTGGGGACGCAATACTCTGACGCGCAAATTGCAGCAGTTGGATATCTCTGCCCCGAGAGTACCAACTAAAGAGTAAATAAACGCATAAAACATGATATTAAATTATGATTAATATCAATTACTTAAAATTAATATCGAAAATAAATGCTAAATAATTGCAAATAGGGGTTGCCAAACAATTAAAACTCTATATAATAGCCAACCACTGAGACGCACTACCGAATCAGTTAACTATCTAGATAGCGTTTGAGTTTAATCGCTTTTGATGATAGAGTAACGAAAATGGGGCTGTGGCGGAATTGGTAGACGCACCAGATTTAGGTTCTGGCGCCGCAAGGTGTGAGAGTTCGAGTCTCTCCAGCCCCACCATTTTCGGATAGTACATCTTAGACCAAATATCAAAACCTGCTTTTTAGCAGGTTTTTTTGTGTCTGGAATTTGGTGTTAAAACTATAAAATAACTCATGAGAAGTATTAATCTTCTTTTCTAGATCCTTCAGCACCTCATCCATACTCTGATAGCTCCTCTCTACCCGCTTTGCCAATACTTGCATATATCTGCCATAGGCATAATTAATTAATAGAAAGGTTTCCCTCACTATCATTGAATAATGCACTACGTTGATTTTTACGAAGAGCTTCACGTTGAATGATATTTTTGGCATCGACTTTTTCTAAAGGCAATCTTGTTTCGCGAGAAAGATCGCCATCTGCTATTAAGGATAAATAACGAGAACAACAAACTCTTAAAAAAGAGGTGAAATTGCCAATATCATGATCAGCATCGAGAGATTCAAGGTATAGCTTAGTGATCAATTGATTAACCGTCATTTGATCGCGAAATGACAGCTCTTCTAATATATCCCAAAAAAACACTTCTAAACGAATTGAGGTGACAACGCCCTGGATGCGAAGTGATTTGGTTTTAGAGCTCCACAAGCTATCGTCAGCACTAATAAAAAGTTGGCACATATATCCTCTCTCGATACTGGGGTCTATTGAACGTTCAACAGACCCGAATTAATGCTTATAGCAAGGCAACAAACTGCTTTAGCATCGCTGGGTGGGCAGGCCATGCAGGTGCCGTTACCAGTTGGCCATCTGTAATAGCGCCATCCATAGGTAACTCGACATACTCAGCGCCAGCCATTTCTATTTCTGGCTGACACGCAGGATAAGCAGATACTTTTTTACCCTTTAATACGCCCGCAGCCGTCAATAATTGTGGCCCATGGCAAACCGAGGCAATCGGTTTATCAGTATTTGCGAAATGCTGAATCATTGCAATGACCTTAGCATTCAAGCGTAAGTATTCTGGTGCACGTCCACCTGGTAAATACAAAGCATCGTAGTCTTCTACATTGATATCGGCAAAAGACGCATTAAGGACAAAATTATGACCGCGTTTTTCGGTATAAGTTTGATCACCTTCAAAGTCGTGTATTGAGGTAGCAATGCTATCACCTACAACCTTATCTGGGCATACCGCATCAACCTCATGCCCCATTGCTAGCAGCGCTTGGAACGGAACCATGTTTTCATAGTCTTCAACAAAATCACCGGTAATGATAAGTACTTTAGCCATGATATTCTCACTGTATTATAATAAAACACTGTAATGAAATATGGGAACCCAAATTAGTTTATAGCGACTTAGCTTTAAATGAGCCTGAATATCCATTCAAGCATAAAAAACAAAGACTGGGTAATATGTGAATACTACAAACAATCACTTTTTAAAATAAAATCATAAACTTAGCTATTTTCTAATAACTTCAAATCTATCAATATCTTATCCATCTCCTGATACCGTCTCTCTACTCGCTTCGCTAATGCTTTGTCGACCATGTATTGATAGTGACTATATTCTGCTGGTAACGTTGGAATAGGTTGTTGGCAATGCTGAATCGCCCACGCTTTCGATTTATCATGGCTGTCGGCATTTATCTGAAACGGGCGTTTTCCTGTTAGTATCTCAACCATCATTACGCCAAACGCGTAGATATCACTTTGTATAGTTACCTTCTGTCCTTGCCAACGCTCAGGTGCAAGATACGCTGGTGTGCCAGCAGGATTTCGTTGGCTATTAGCCACCGTCATACGTTGTGATAAAGCAAAATCAGTGAGTAATAATCTAGGAGTCAGACTATTGCTCATAGTATCTGCTGGCCACTCGTCGTCAAAACCTTTAATCAAAATATTGCTGGGCTTGATATCATTATGTAGCCAGCCAGTCTGATGCAAATTAGCTATCAAGTATGCAGACTTCATGATGAAATGATGCTTTTTTGACGCTATCAATGACAGATGTTTTGAAGCGGTCAGCTGACTCGCCAAGCTACCATTAGTATAATAAGGCATGACCACTATAACTAGGTGTTGCAACTGCTCTAGTATTTGAACGTTCACGCAATGATGAGCCAATAGCGAAGGTACGATAGCATTATCTTTGATTTTCGATGAAGCATTTACAGCAGCTAAAATATCCGCTTCATGAGTTAAATCGGCAGCAATAGGATAAGCGCTATCACTCAACTGCCATTTAATCATCACGCTACCAAATTGCGGATGCTGGGCACGTGTTAGTCCTTGGAAGTAAGTATTGTCGATATGTTGCATTTTGACATCTTGCGTTTGTTCTGTGCTTTGCTGAGCAATACGTTGATGCACTATTTTCCTAAAATCTTGTGCGTCCAGTTCTTGGGTAATAATGGGCAATAGCTGCATTGCTTGAGCTTGCAAGGCTTGCGTAATAGACGGATTACTGGCACTATTTTCCATGATATTGTTTCTCATAATATAGTGAGATTACTGCCTTCCCATTCGTATCATTTCCAAAGATAATAATAACGCGAATAATGGTTACAAGTACTACGATCAATAGGTACTAAGATTGTAGGCACTAAAATTGCAGCAACGTTAATTGTATTTTTGGGTATGGTATTAAAGACAACCTTAATTGCTAGAGCCACTATGTCCCAACCAACTATCCCGACCACGCCATCTGATCAGCCTACTTACGCCCTACCCGCACCGTTGCTAGATTTACTCAGTCAGTACTTACAAGAGCGAGTCACACCAACTATTGAAATCGATCCGAGCCAGCTTGCTTATCGCTGGGTTGGTGGACGCACTGGTCACCTGCAACCTTTGTCGGTCAACCTGTTTTTGAGCTTAGATGACTTGCATGGTATCGATACGCAAAAGTCTAAATTGGTACAGAATACCCGTCAGTTTATTAAAGGTTACCCTGCCAACCATGTATTGATGTCAGGGACACGCGGTGCCGGTAAGTCATCATTGATTCGCGCTTTGCTACAAGCCCATCATAGTGAAGGCTTGCGTATTATTGAGGTTGCCCGCGATGATCTGCAAGTATTGGACAAGATTCGTGCTGCTATTAATGCCCTACCAGCAGATTGTCATTGCCGCTATATCGTATACTGTGATGATCTCGCTTTTAATGGTCAAGACGAAAGCTATCGTGCGCTAAAGAGCGTACTCGATGGCTCGCTAGACTCTGAGCAAGACAAACTACTGGTCTACGCCACCAGTAATCGTCGTCGCTTGCTACCGCAGATGATGAAAGACAATGTCGATATCTATAATGGGCAGACGGATGAAGTCAATCCCTATGAGGCCATTGATGAGACCGTGTCATTATCAGATCGGTTCGGTTTGTCCCTGACCTTCCATCCTATGGATCAGCAGACTTATCTGCATATTGTTCAGCACTATCTGAGTTTAGAGCAGCAAAAAATCTCAGCTGATGTGGATAGTGATGCTAAGGGCATTTTGGAAAGTCAATCTATGCCTGATAAGATCAGAAAGGATGCGCTACGCTGGGCCTCAGAACGTGGTGGTCGCTCAGGACGAGTTGCTTATCAATTTAGCCGTTTTTGGAGTGGTAAAACACAATTGGCTATCGAAGACAGTAAGTACTAGGTCATATTTAACGCTAAATCATATCTAAGCTTAACGATGTCTAATCACTGCGTGCAGAGCCTATATACTGCACGCGACTCTCTTCTTGACTGTTCTCTTGATTGCTTACCGATTCAACTGCACCATCAACCATATATTGGTCAAAATCTGCCGCCAGCCATAGATTACCTTTGTAGACGCTCTCAGCATCTAAACGAATATATGCCATATTTGGCGTTTCGCTATCTGGATTATCAAAGTTCTGATAGCGAGCGCTAAAGTGGGTCAAAATGATGTTTTTCAGGTTCATCTTTTGCGCGAATGTGCCCACCACATGCGCACTGCTATGCATTGGGTCATAGTCAGGGTTTCTGGCTTGAATAGCCATCATGACCTCATGCGTATAAGTGGCTTCATGCACCAATAAATCCGCATTGATAACGGCTTTGCTTAACAAATTTGGCGCATCATTGTCTCCTGCCACCACCACTCGCGTCCGCTGTATCTCATTGTCAACATAATCTACTGAGCGCAATTGTCTATTACCCTCAGTCGTGACATCTTCGCCTTGCTGTAACTTGCCCCATAGTGCACTTGCTGGAATACCATCTGCCACAAGCTTATCTGTATTAAGGATGCGGCGGCTAATAGTCTGGGTAATACCAAAGGCATAAGAAGCAACTCGATGTGATAGCGGCGTGATATCAATATCAAGCTGATGTTGGTCGCTTAAGCTAATACTGACCTTGTTCGTATCACCTTGCTCAGCTAACACCTCTTCAATCGCTATAAAGTCGAGAGCGAAAGGTAGATACAGCTCTGTAGTAGCGACAATGGCTTCAAGCAAAGTAGCAATCGCTTTTGGAGCAATCAAAGTTAATGGTTCACGGCGCCCTGACATAGCAGCACTAGCTAGCAGCCCTGGTAGACCATAGCAATGGTCACCATGAACATGAGTGATACAGATAGCAGCCAATTGATGTAAGGAGAGCTTGGTATGTAGCAACTGCTGCTGCGTGCCTTCACCGCAATCAATCAGCACCCATGGGCGCGATTTCTTACTCTGATTGTTCTGTTGACGACTTCCTTGCTGTACGCCAGAGGTATGCGGATTCAGACACTCTATCGCCAATGCAGTCACATTACGCTGTTTGGTCGGTACACCTGCAGAGGTTCCCAAAAAGGTTAGCTTTAGCATAATGATGCCTTTGATTTATTAGGAATACTGGCTAAGAAGTACGAGAGCATCTCTTCATCCTAAATCAATGACAGAAATAAGATAAACGAAGAATATACCCTAGCTACGACAGTTGGCATATCATGGTTTTTTGACCTTCAACCATTTGTCCACCATTGGCGGTGCACTCGTTTACCATATTTGATTCGTAAGATTTCCAGCCACCATAAAAGCTCGCTGCACATAGAATTACCACTAGAATTTTCTGTGACCACGATTTGATAGAGACTTGCTGGCTATTAATCTGTTGTCTATTATTTTCTTGCATACTGGTATCTTGCTTATTAAGTGATGTTTGAGTTGCTGACTGATTATCATCTTTGTCTAGACTATCTTGCTTCAGATTACCTTTATTCGAAGTATTTAGATCTGTCATAGTATTATCCTAAAAAAGGCTTTGTTTATTCATAAACAAAGCCTTTGGTCTATATGGCTACTTAAGCGTTGAGAGAGGATTATACCAGTATCCTCTAAAAATTCAGACGGCCGCCCTTTTTTCTGCTCGCTTAAAGGCATCTCGTTCTTCGCAGCGTTTGAGCCAATTCAAGAGATTGGTATATTTACTCTGATCTAGACCTGCACCAGCATTGGCACCCAAGACTGCAAAATGCATTTGAATATCAGCGGCGCTAAATTCACTACCTGCAAACCAGTGATTTTCATGTAGATGACGCTCCATCATATCTAGCATTTTCTCCAAACCGCTACTGATCATGTTTTTTTCAATCTGACCTTGGATTTTTTTGCTGATAGGTTTGATTAGCATTGGCGACTGAGACACCACTTTTGTGAATACCAAGCGCATGACCAACAGTGGCATCAATGAAGCCTCTGCAAAGTGTAGCCAAAACGTATAGGCTTCCCATGCTGCTTCGTTATTATCGTCAGGTTTGAACTGCTTTTCTTTGTCATAGTGCCTAATCAAATATTCAATGATAAACCCTGACTCAATCAGCACACGATCGTCCGCTTCTAGTATCGGTGCATTACCAATCGGATGCACTTGCTTTAAGCTATCAGGAGCACGGTATGCTTTATTGCGCTCATAGCAAGTCAGTTTATAATCGGCGTCGAGCTCTTCCAACAGCCAAATAATACGAAACGAGCGCGAGTTTGCTAAATGATGAAGATGTAACATAAACCGTCCTAGTTATATATTGTAGTAAATCAGCCATAATATCTCAGATATAGCGCCATATGTTCACTCAATCGCGGCACTACTGCTCTCGATAATAGCGTAATTTGTACTTCTTTAATACTGTGAGTTGGCAGACATGCTGGAAAACTATGCCTACCGAATCGATACTATCTAAGACGGCGTACTCTTTGACATCAATCTAAATGTAATGCTTCAATCTTACGCGTCATTTTATCTATCTTTTGCTGATATTTTTTGATCTGGCGGAATCGATGCGCGATTAGCACGCCTTTAATACGGCGATTTTTCAGGCGGCGACGTGGTGGAAAACTGCCTACTTGTGGCTCATTGTAGCCATGTAAACGGTCTTCACGTTTACGCGCCATATAACCTAATGCGCTATCAGCAATCATAATCAGCAATGCGATGAAAATCATGCTGTACATCAGCATGGAGCCACCATCATGTAAGTTACGATCTAAAATTGCGATTGAGAAGATAAACAAGAATATTGGCTCAAGGTAGCACAAAGTCCCAAATAGTGAGACAGGCAGCTTCTGACTCGCTACCATTGTTAGTGACATTGCAGCGGTACTGATGATGCCTAATAACGGCAACAGATACCAAAGCTTGTGGTTGGTGATTGCTACTTCAAAACCGCCATTCATATACAGCGCGACCAATACCACTGGTAACAATAATACAAGGTCTGAAATCAGACCAGTAATAGGCGGCACAGCCAACTTGCGGCGTAGTAGATAATAAGGAGGATAACCCAAGCAAACAAATAAAGTCGCCCAAGAAATAGCCCCATACTCAAAAATATCGTAAGCGATACCAAGACCTGCACATACGATAGCAGCCCACTGAAGTAAGCTCATGTCTTCGTTGTAAAAGAACCTGCCGACAACGATCATAATCATCGGATATAGGAAGTAACCCAACGTTACCTCAAGCCCCAAGCCATTGACTGGCGCCCACATAAATATCCAAATTTGTGCGCCCAAAATCGGTGTAGGTAATATAAATAAAAACCACTCTTTTGCATTTTTTAGTGTTTTTAAATAATCAAAAATGTGCTGCCACTGCTTTAATACGCTTACCAGCAGTACTAGACTAAAAAACATTGTCAGCACGCGCCACGAAGCGACTTGCGTACCTGATAATGGTTGCAGCAGTAGACCAAATAAGAACAGCAATGAGTATAAGAAATTTGCAGCGACAGCAGTGATTGTACCCTGCGAGGTTTGGTTAGTAGTTAGCATCACAACAGCCTTTAAAGATTGGGGCACATCCATGGCAATTTTTAAAAAAAACAAAAGCCTCAGACGAGAACGTCTGAGGCTTTTGCATATAAGGTCGTCGCGCAATCTAAGTTGAACGCTTTTGATGTATTAGGCTTACATCATGGTCGGCATTATGTCAAAGTCAGAATGAATAAGCAATGCCACTATTCATCTAGTGTCTAAACTTTTAAATTGAGTAAATTTAATGCAGGTAAGTACTTATTTTGCATCAAGTTGTTGGATTTTTTGCTGTATCTTATCCATCTTCTTTTGGTAACGACGAATCTTGCGAAAACGATGGGCTTTTAGCACGCCATCGATACGCTGATTGATAAAGTGACGACGCGGTGGAAAGCCGCCAATCTGAAGCTCTCTATAGCCATGCAAGCGGTCATTACGCTGACGAACGAGGTAGCCCTTGATGCTATCGGCCATCATGACCAGTAGCGCAAGCGTAATCATGCCGTACATAAAGAGCGAACCACCTTCTTCAAGGCTTTGACTCAAAATAGTAATAGACAATACGAATAACAGCATCGGCTCGATGTAACTCAATGCTCCAAATAGTGATACTGGCAACTTGCTACTGGCAATCATCGTCAGCGACATCGCAAGCGCACTAAAAGCACCAAGCAGCGGCAACAGATACCAAAACTTCATGTCTTGCGCCGCAACATCAAAACCGCCCGTCATATAGAGCACGATGAGCACGACTGGTGTTAACAGCGTCAAATCAAACAACAACCCTGTAATGGGCGGTACAGAAAGGGTGCGGCGTAGCAGATAATACGGTGGATAACCCAAGCATACAAACAGTGTCACCCAAGATACTGAACCATACTGAACAATATCGTAGCCGATACCGAGTGCTGCAAATATCGCGGCAGCCCATTGCAAGATGCTCATATACTCATGGTAAAAGAATCGACCAAGCACAATCATCACTAGCGGCAATAAGAAATAACCCAACGTAACATCGAGACCAAACCCATTGACCGGAGCCCACATAAACAACCAAATCTGCCCACCTAGGATTGGCGCAGGTAGAATAAATATTAGCCATTCCTTGATTGTCTTTAGCGTCTTTATATAATCAAAAACACGTTGCCACTGCTTAGTCAAACTGACCAATATCACCAAACTGAGTAACATCATGAGCACACGCCATGATGCTACCTGCGTCCCTGTTAAGGGCAACATAAACAGTCCAAATAAAAACATCATCGAGAATAAAAAGCTCGATGATACCGAAGCAACCGTTCCCTGAAAAGTTTGATTGGTCGTAAGCATAACAACAGCCTTAAAAAATAGAACCTTATTTACAATATTGAAAAAATGGGAATGAAAAAACAAAAGCCTCCGACGATAACGTCAGAGGCTTTTTTCTAGAAAAATACTAAGAGACTAGACTCAAAAGCTAATTACCAAGACTATTACTCGTCATCGTCTTATGCATAGTGAGTCTATTATAGATTGTCACTTGGTTTATGGTCGTTTGCAATATCAATCGCATCATCGACGTCGGTAGTTGCAGTATTGTCAGTTGTCGCATCAATATCTATCTGCTCTTGACCTTCTACCTCAAACGTACCGTCTTCTCTCATGGCATCGATAAGCTCGTCATCGCTCTCTTCGTGCTCAACACGCGCCATGGCAACCAGTTTTTCATCTTTTGACAGACGAATCAATGTTACACCTTGTGTATTACGACCAGAGCTAGCGACATGCTCAACTGGGGTACGAACCAACGTGCCTTTATCAGAGATTAAGATAATATCATCGGTAGAGTCAACCTTGGTCGCTCGTACTAGTGCGCCATTACGCTCACTGGTCTTGATAGCGATCACACCGCCACCGCCACGATTTTGTGTATTGAACTCATCAATAAAGGTACGTTTACCAAAGCCATTTTCACAAGCAATCAAGATTTCACGTACATCATCTTCGATAACGACTAATGATTTGATAAATTCGTCAGTAGCCAGACGCATACCGCGGACGCCTTTTGCCGTACGGCCCATCGCACGCGCATCATTTTCATCAAAACGAATGGCTTTACCACTTGAAGCGAACAACATGACTTCTTGGCTACCATCAGTGATACGAGCGCTGACCAATTTATCGCCGTCTTCTAGACCAACTGCAATGAGACCGTTCGAGCGGATGTTGGCAAACTGCTTCAGTTCTACCCGCTTCACTGTACCGTTGGCCGTGGCAAAGAACACAAAAGGTGGCTCTGCTTGGTTGCTATCTTCTACCGAATCGTCATCATTGCTTACTTCTGATACTTCACTTACTACTGATGTATCTTCTACGATTTTTGGAATTGGTAGTATCGTCGTAACGGTTTCGTCGCTATTTAGACCAATTAGATTGACCAATGGACGACCACGAGCACCACGACTGGCAATCGGCACTTCAAAACCACGTAAGCTAAAGACACGTCCACTATCAGTGAAACACAGTACCGTAGAATGCGTTGATGTCACGACTAAATGATCAATCACATCATCTTCTTTCATTGCCGTAGCAGACTTACCTTTACCGCCACGTTTTTGTGCAACATAATCATCAATCGGCTGAGTTTTGGCATAGCCAGTACGCGATACCGTCATGACGACCGTTTGCTCAGGGATAAGATCTTCGCGACTAAAGTCCATACGTGAATCGATGATATCGGTACGGCGCTCATCACCAAAGTTATCGCGAATCTCGATCATCTCATTAGAGATAATCGCCATCAGCTTATCAAAATCGCCAAGGATAGACTCTAAATGCGCGATTTCACGCAGTAAGTCTTGGTATTCTTCGGTCAATTTATCTTGCTCAAGACCAGTCAAACGATGCAATTGCATATCTAAAATCGCATTGACCTGCTCAAGTGATAAGCGATAACGCTCTTCGCCTTCGATCAGACCAAACGGCGCTTTAGGATCTTCGCCATCGATAAACTCAGGACGTACTGACTGACTACCAGCAGCTGTAAGCATCGCAACGACACTGCCTGAGCCCCACGTGTTATTTAATAAGCTTTCACGTGCTAGGCCACGGTTTGCAGAAGCTTTAATCGTCGCGATAATTTCGTCGATATTGGCTAGAGCAACCGTTAGACCTTCTAGCAAATGACCACGAACGCGGGCTTTGTTCAATTCATAAATCGTACGACGTGTCACCACTTCTTGACGATGACGGACAAATGCAGCGATAAGCTGACGCAAGGTCAATAGTTTTGGCTGACCATTATCCAGCGCCACCATATTGATACTAAAGCTAGACTCTAGCGGCGTTTGTAGAAATAGGTTATTAACGATAACTTCAGCCGTCTCACCGCGACGCAAATCAATAGCGATACGCATACCGTCTTTATCAGACTCATCACGAATTTCGCTAATGCCTTCGATTTTTTTATCACGAACAAGCTCTGCGATACGCTCAATCAGTTTGGCTTTGTTGGCCTGATAAGGTACTTCGGTAAATACGATGCGCTCACGATCACGGTTAACGCCAGCATTGCTCATCGGCTCGATATGATAGCGACCACGGATATGCAAACGGCCTTTACCCGTACGATAAGCATCTAAAATGCCCGCGCGACCATAGATAATACCGCCCGTAGGAAAATCAGGACCTGAGATATGCGACATCAACTCTTCAGCTGAAACTTGTGGATTTTCAGCATAGGCCAAACAAGCATTGATCACTTCGGTCAAATTATGCGGGGCCATATTGGTCGCCATACCAACGGCAATACCCGTCGCGCCATTGACCAATAGGTTAGGAATACGCGCTGGCATTACGCTTGGCATGCGCTCAGAGCCGTCGTAGTTGTCTTCCCAATCGACCGTATCTTTGTCCAGATCAGCGAGCATCTGGTGGGTCAGTTTGGTCATACGTACTTCGGTATAACGCATCGCTGCCGGAGGATCATCATCGATCGAGCCAAAGTTACCTTGACCATCAACCATTGGATAGCGCAAGCTGAAATCCTGCGCCATACGCACGATGGCATCATATACCGCACTATCGCCATGTGGATGGTACTTACCGATAACATCACCGACCACACGTGCTGATTTTTTATACGGTTTATTATAATCGTTTGATAGCACGTGCATGGCATACATCACGCGGCGGTGTACAGGTTTGAACCCATCACGCACATCAGGCAGCGCACGCGAGACGATCACGCTCATCGCATAATCCAAATACGACTGCTTTAGTTCATCTACGATGCCAATAGGACTGACCGATTCGCTCATATACACTCCTTCACTCACATTCTTTTTCTAACGTTGACACATCGCTTATGGCACCCATAGATCATATAAAAATACTGCCACATAAATGGGCAGTCATGACCAAAATAGACACCATAAAAAACACTACTGCACGTGCAAAACAACCAGAAAACTGTGATACGGTTTTTGTTAAAAACAATGTTTAATAAAAGAAGCTATTTTAGCACAAATTTGCTGATTTAGGGGGTTCTGAGTACCATTAAAATCAAGCTAGACGGTTCATTCGCAGTGATATTTTGAATTATTGACACACACTAAAATAATTCTAATGACAGGTTTTTTTTGATTGGCTGATTTTGCCATTTTTACAGACGAACTTACCATCTGCTGAGCAATGAGACAGCCCGCCCATTTTACCTGAACAAGGCGTATTTCGAGCTTGTGCTTGGCTCATAGATGTAAAGGCAAATACTAGGGCGAGTAGCGCTGTGCTGATTGATTTCATTGTTTATTCTCCGTATCTGATGGATATTAAATAGAAGAATACTATACTCATTCAGTACAGCTCGACAAGATTTATTTTGACTAACTGAGTGGATACTTATATTTCTATCTACAGTTCAACATGACATTTAATTTAACGCTAAAATCTTGAGCATAGGGCTCATACGTGGTTTGCATATAAGCTCTATTAGCCAAACAACTAGGATGCTTAGAATATTTAGCCAATATAACAACATCTACAACTGTCTCTGACATAAACTAATTGTTTTTATGAGCACACTGTCTTCATAAGCAGACTGTATTTCAACATCATAATGTTTTCAAAATCATATTATTTTAATCAGCACATTATGATTTAAACCACTTTGATGCAGCTATTTTTTGAGTGATACTGGACAAAAAATTTCTAAACGCTACACTACCTCATCTTTTATAGCACTTAAATAACGACCTAACAGGCTACTTTTATTATGGATATCATTCTTGCAATTGTTTGGATTTTAGCAATGGTGCTATACAGCTTTTCGAGCGATTATGTTGCTAGCTTTCCTAACCATAACAATCGCGCTGTCCCTTATGTCCGTTGGGGAGCACTTTTAGTCGCGATGGCTTTATCAGCATACTTGTCAAAAGCCTACCAAGAAAACCTACAAGGCAATGGTATGTGGGTGTTTGTTATCGTGGTATTTGTCGTTATTGTATTAGCGAAGGTTGTTTTTAAATGGGTAATTAACAGACGCCTGAAACGCTAGTTAATACTGAATAGTTTTATTAATTTGACCCTCTTAATTATTGATCTAAATACCTATGACAATTAAACATCAAGATAGCCAGCCTGACTCAAACCTTTCTATACCAGCAGAAAACAAACGAGCAGAAGACAAACGAGCAGATCGTAGTTTCGATGCCATTGCCGATCATTTCGAAAAGAAAGTGTATGGTGGTTTAAAAGGCGAGATTCGATTGGCTGTACTACGACGTGATATTTTTGAATATAGTTCACAGATGAGTGAGGCGCTTGGGCGACCTTTACGTATCTTGGATGTGGGTGCAGGGCTTGCGCAAATTGCGATAGAACTTGCTGCTCAAGGTCATAGCGTAGTCATCAATGACATATCAGCGAATATGCTTGAGAAGGCAAAAGCGAGCGCAGAAAAAGCTGATAAAAAGCTAGACATCACATGGTACGTCTGTCCATACCAAACACTTGAAGAAACGCTAGGTAAAGAGGAAAACGATAAGTTTGATTTGATCCTATCGCACGCGCTACTTGAATGGTTGGCAGAGCCTGCTGCCGTCATGGACTTCTTTGATCAATATCTAACCGATGATGGCGCGCTATCTTTGTGCTTTTATAACCCTGCAAGCTTTGATTATCGCAACCTCATCATGGGAAATTTTAATTTACTCGATAATACAGACTACAAGGCGGACAATAAGAAAAGCCTCACACCCAATCATCCCGTTGCTAAAGAAGAAGTGGAGTCTTGGCTAAAAGCGCATGATTATCAGACGGTACGTAGCAGTGGTCTACGGGTATTTCATGACTATGCACCGCTCAAGCGTGGCGGTCATAACGATCCAGATGCGGTGATAAGGATGGAGCTGCGCTACTCACAATTAGAGCCATACAAATGGCTTGGACGGTATTTGCATATTTTGGCTAAACGGTAAACTTAGACAACCACTCAAAAGCTGTGAAGGCTGCTAAACGTCTTCATCAACTCTCGATGATCTGTCATATTCTGACCAAGTGGTGGCATTGACCTCTTTTTCGTCAAACACGACCACATGCTCCAATAACGGCAAGATACCAATATGTGAACCAATTTCATGATTATGATGGCTAGCAACCAGTGATAATATGGTCTGTCCGTCATCTAACTGTAGACGGTACAAATAGTTGGCACCGCGGAACACTCGCCCAATCACCAAGGCTGTCTGCGTACTATCATCATCATGGATGATATCGTCAGGACGCACGAGCACTTTGATTGGTGTACCATTTGGATAATCATATTCGCAGTACTGTGGTTGTCCTGATTCATCATAGACTTCCATGCGGCGATAGATATTGCCAAGCGCCGTCTCCACACGACCTTCTTTGATGATACCGTCTATCATCGCGCCTTCGCCGACGAACTCAGCGACAAAAGGACTGACAGGCTCATGATACAGCTCGCTTGGTGTTGCCCACTGTACCAATCTGCCCTTATCCATTACCCCGACTTTATCTGCTAACGCAAACGCTTCGTTTTGGTCATGAGTGACCAAGATTGCAGTAGTATGGGTACGTTTGAGAATGTCACGGACATTCATTGCCAAGGATTCACGTAATACCACGTCCAGATTAGAAAATGGCTCATCAAGTAGTAGTAATTTAGGCTTCGGTGCTAGCGCTCTTGCAAGTGCCACACGCTGCTGCTGACCACCGGACAGCTCATTTGGACGTTTATCCGCATGCTCCGTCAGTTCGACCAGGCTTAGCATCTCAGCCACACGTGCTTTTTTGTCAGCAGCTGACCATTTATTGAGGCCAAAGGCAATGTTTTTTGCCACGCTCAAATGACCAAAAAGCGCATAATCTTGAAACACCATCCCCATGCCGCGCTTGGCTGGTGCCACGGCAAAAGAGTGCCGAGCTGTTTTTTCCGTTAGACGTTGATTGTTTAAATGGATAGTACCGCCGCGGCTTTGCTCCAGTCCTGCAATCGCTCGTAAGGCCGTGGTCTTGCCGCAGCCGCTATAACCCAAAAAACACCCAATCTCTCCTTGCTCGAGCATCAACGACATGCCATTAACCACAATAGTATCGTCATAGCCGACAATTAGGTTTTGTACACTAAAGTAAGGATCTGTCGCGATATGTTTCTCAGTATTTTGTTGTGAGGTACTGCTCTGCTCTACAGTTTTATTCGGCTGAACTGGATTGATTCTATTTTGTGACAGTGGTGATTTTGCTACAGGCATGTGGTTAGCCCGAGCCTTTTCTGACTTAGAATTTGTAGAGTCGTTCATTGAATCAGTGTACATAGACGGTACCAGTTCGCTATTAGTAAGTAAAACCATCGATAAAACAGAGCAAATTATAATATAGCTGACACTACGAGTGTGCTGTTAAACTTATACCAAATTATTGCTATTAACTTTGTTGCTATTAGCTGTGTTTATCGCTTTGACGCAGTAGTATCCAGACAGGAAGCAAGCCAACTAACACGATTAGCAAACTCGGTAATGCGGCTCGTCCCCACATACCTTCGCTCGTCATTTCAAACACGCGTACTGCAAGCGTGTCCCAGCCTTGACGCCGTGTCATGAGCGTAATAGGCATCTCTTTCATCACTTCGACAAAGCCCATCAATAATGCGGTCAATACACCAGGGCTAAGCACAGGCAGCATTACATGACGCCAACGCTGATAAGGACTGTCGCTCAGTAATTTTGCAGCAGCTTCTTGATTGACTGTCAATCGTTGCAACTGTCTGTCAACTGGCTGAAAACTCACTGTCATAAAACGCGTCGATAACGCCAGTAGCATAACAATGACGCTGCCAGAGAGCACTTGCTGTGAGGTGATACCAAAGGCAATCATTTGATTATCAAGCCACGCAATAGGTATAAATATCCCTACCGCCAACACAGTCCCCGGTACGACATAGCCTAAATTGGCTAAAGTGGTCATTAGCTTAGTCGATTTATCAGGATACTGCCGTTTGATCCACGCAATAATAATGGCCAAAAAGGCAATAAACAGCGTGGTCATACTAGCAATCATGAGGCTATTGGTGACAAAATCAATGTAACGTGCATCAAAATCTTGGCGAAAATTCAGTGCTGTCCAATAGATGAGCTGTAAGAAAGGTATTAAAAAGGCAATTAAAAAGATCAGCGTACACAGCAGCGTCATGGCTAGTTTGGCAGGTTTGCTAGCGTCAAAGCGGTGGCTGCTACCTTGGGTAAGTGAACTACCACGCTTCGCTTGCCAATACTGCTCAAACAATACCACAATAAAGATCACACCAATGAGCAAGGCTGCTAACTGAGCCGCTGTGGTCAAACTAAAAAAACCAAACCATGCTTTATAAATGGCGGTAGTAAAAGTATCGACATTGAATACCGATACTGCACCAAAATCCGCTAAGGTTTCCATACTGGCTAGCAACAAGCCACCTATAATCCAAGGCAGTGCCTGCGGTAATGCCAACCGAAAGAACACACGGCTACGACTCAAACCTAGCATCTGCCCCGCTTCTATCGCTCGCCTGCCTTGTGACAAAAATGCCTGACGCGCTAGCAAATATACATAAGGGTAAAACGCTAGCGATAATACCAAGCCTGCGCCCCATACATTCCTTATCGACGGTATAGCAGTACTGATACCGGAATCGCGCAGAGCTGTCTGTAACGGCCCACTGAAATCAACAATGCCGATAGTGACAAATGCCAATACATAAGCAGGGATGGCAAGTGGCAACATCAACGCCCACGAAAAGAAACGCTGACCGGGGAAGCGATACATACTAGTGACCCAAGCCAAAGCAGTACCAATAGTGCCTGAAACGACAGTCACCATAAGCAATAAAATCGCCGTGTTTTTGAGTACTTGCGGCAGTACATAATCTGCCATGTGTGTCCAAATCTCTGCCACTGGCTGAGTCCACGACAGCAGCACGATCAAAATCGGTACTAGCATAAACAACGAAATCAGCCCTAAGACTGATTTCGAGATAATACGTTTACGAAAGGCGTGGTCTTGGCTGACAGTCTGCTGGTCATTAACACCGTCATTGACAGTATCATTTTGACTAACAGACGCATCTGGCGTTGTGATCATATTATCATTACCGTGTCATACGTATAGAGACCTTGTAAGCTGGTACCAACCTCAAAATCATCATTACTTAGATAACTGATCTGTAATGACTAACCTTTGAACCTATTCTTTAAAAGCTGTTGTTTAAAAGCCATGCTTTGAGAACTATTGCCTAAAAGTTATGATTTTAAGATTGGTATCAGTATTACTGGCGACCCCTTATTTATAACCCGCTTTATCCATCATTTGGATAGCTTGAGTTTGTAGTTCACCGAATTTCTGTACATTGATATCGTCTTTTTTGAACTCGCCCCATGATCTGAGCATGTCTGACTCATCGATACCTACTTTTACTGGGAATTCTTTGTCTGAGCTGGCATAAAGACCTTGTGCCTCATCAGATGACAACCACTCTATCAATTTAAGCGTACCATCTGGATTGTCTGAGCTTGCCACTACACCAGCACCCGAGATATTTACGTGCGTACCAGTTGTGCCTTGGTTTGCCCAGAATATCTTCACAGGGAAGTTTGGTTTTTCGTCCAATAGACGACCATAGTAGTAGCTATTGGCGATACCCACTTCACACTGACCAGCAGCGATAGCTTCTAGCATCGCAACATCATCACTGAACACATCAGTCGCTAGATTATCAACCCACCCTTTGATAACCGCTTCGGTCTTCTCTTCGCCCAAATGCTCCATCATGCTAGCAACAAGCGATTGGTTATAGACCTTTTTAGAGGTACGTAAGCATAGTTTGCCTTTCCATTTTGGATCGGCCAAATCTGCATAAGTAGATAGCTGGTCAGCAGTGACTTTGCTTGGGTCATAAAAGATAGTACGTGCACGTAGTGACAGACCAGTCCATTGACCTTTTGGATCACGGTATTTTGCAGGGACGTTGGCTTCTAATACAGTAGATGACACTGGTTGTAATAGGCCTTGCTCTGCAGCCTGCCATAAGTTACCAGCGTCAACGGTCAATAGCATATCAGCAGGAGTATTCTGACCTTCAGCTTTTAGACGTGCCATCAAAGGCCCAGTTTGGTCTGTAACCAGTTCAACTTTTACACCTGTTTGCTCAGTATAGCGATCTAACAATGGCTTAATCAGCTGCTCATTGCGTGATGAGTAGATAGTAACCGTCTGACCATCAGCAGTCGTAGCTTCGTCAGTTGCTGTTTGCTGCTCAGCACCTGTTTCTGTTGACTCTACTTCTACGCTCTCTTCTGTGGTTGAAGAATTACTACAACCTGCCAGACCCAACATCATGCCAAATACGGCTGCAGGTAGGATAAGCTTCGTAGAGGTTAGATTAGCGCTGATAGCGTTCAATAACATGGTTTTCCCCATAGTAATGCTATAAAAAAAGTAAGACGGATGGTGAGACAAAATAACAGTGATTATAACGATGACTTGCTAAGCGTTAACAGTAATCAGGCCACAATATATCAAAGCAACATACTAATGGAAGTGAGATTAATTATCAATACATTTGTTTAACTGGCAAATATATCAGTGATGAGTCTTGAGCATTGATTTTTAAGAACTATTTTTCACCATTCTTTCAACAGTTTGGTCTAGCGACGCGTTTTAGTGTCCATCTAAAGCAGCCACTGTCCTAAGATTGCATTGACCGCAGCTTCCGTACGCAAAATACGAGAGCCTATATGTACAGGCGTGCAGCCTTGTGCTGACAGCAGCTCTATCTCATAGTCGATCCAGCCACCTTCAGCACCTATGCAGACTATATTTGGTAGCTCTCGTGATGATTGCTTTTGTAAAAACTCAGAAAAAGATTGTTGACTATAAGGATGCGCGACAATCGCTCGATTGCTCATTAGACTTGCAAGTGTGTCTTCAACAAATGGCTTAAAACGTTTTTGTAGCATAATATTAGGAACAATTGTATCGATGCTTTGTTGCAGGCCTTCTAATACAAACTCGTCTATCCGCTCAAGCATTGGGCTTTGCCAATAGCTTTTTTGAGTACGGTAGCTATTGATAAGAATGATATCGCGTACACCAAGCGCCGTCATATCCATGATTAAACGCCGTAGCACTTTAGGACGCGGTAACGCTAAAATGACAGTCAGATCCAATTTGGCAGGCGGCGCAGTATTGAGCTGGACATTACCTAGCCGAATACTGTCAGCGGTAATATCCTCAATGACAGCAGCACCAAGATTGCCGCCGATCTGGCCAATTTTAAGCGTATCACCGACTTTTGCGCCTAGGATTTTAGTCACATGACTGACTTGAGACAAGGCATCGATTTTTGCTGTGTCTACTGAAAAGTTTTCAGCGGGCAATAATATACAGTTCATAAGCTATCTTGGTTGGAAGACAGCTCGATTGCGTTTTCAATCATAGTAAATTGACGGGTCAGTACCGCTTGCTGCTGTATCGTCATTTGCTCGCCAGCTAGCCCTGCCTGCGCGGCTAATGGCAAATTACTTAGCCAAGTTTCTAGCTGCGTATAAATACTTACAGCGTCTTCACGATTATAAGCTGTTTTCTTACGAGAAGTTTTTTTATTCGCCTTTAACTGGTAATCAATGGCCATCTGTGCATCCGAACTACTTGAGTTATTTGACTCGATTGGACGATAGAAGTCATTATTTGGCTGATATAAAGCGCCTACTTCAGCCAATTTGTCTATCACGCTTTGGCACGACTGAGTATAACGCCCCATCAGTACAGGCGTGGCCACACATGCAGGCTCCACTGGATTATGCCCACCAATATCTACCAGTGAGCCGCCCACAAATGCTACATTTGCCAATGTATACCAAGTCATCATCTCACCCATGCTATCTGCTAGATAGACTTGCGTATCTGCACTAATCATATCTCCATCACTGCGCCGAGCCATGTTTAACCCAGTTTTTTGAATGAGATCTGCTACTGCGTCAAAACGCTCAGGATGTCTAGGAACGATAACAAGCAAGGTATCTGCTAATGTGGCTTGAGACAGTAGTTGCTGCTGCAATGACAACGCTGCTGCCTCTTCGCCATCATGAGTACTCGCAGCTACCCACACAGGACGATCTGCCATACCAAACTCTGCTCGCAGATCACCTTTCTTACTATAAATACTGTTATCTTCTACCGCTTTGTCATCAGTTTTGGACGCATTGATTACCCACTTTAATGAGCCTGCCACACGAATTTGGGCGCTACTAGCCCCTAACTGTCTAAAGCGTTTAGCAGAGTCGCTGTCTTGCGCAATAATTAAAGAGAGGTTTTTCATCATACTGGCGCTGACTGCACCAATTTTTTGATAGCTCTGAAAAGAAGAAGCCGATAACCTGCCATTGACCAGAATACTTGGAATACAGTGTTGGGATAACTTGGTCAAGATATTTGCCCATAGCTCTGTTTCTACAAATAGTGCAGCGATAGGCTGTACATGCGTCAAAAAAGTCTCGATCACAGTAGGGCTGTCGACTGGCACATAGCTATGACTCATCTGACCCTGAGCTATCTTTTCTGCAAAACGACTGGCGCCACGGGCAAAACCTGTCTGAGTCGTATTGGTCAACCATATCTGATAGCCATTAGCCAATAACATATCTAATAAAGGCGCGACCGTATTGGTCTCACCTAATGAGACTGCGTGGCACCAAATCACCCCTTTATCGATATCAGCATTGACCACTGGACGCGGTGGATACTGCTTGCCAAAACGCTGATCGATTTCCTGCTGATAATTGTCATTTCTATGAGATCGACGCCATACTTGCAGACGATATAGTGGCTTTAGCAGCCCGATAAGAGACTGATAATATAAAGGTGTCTCATATACCGCTCGACTAGACGATAATACAGAGTCAATTGGATTTGCAGAGTGGTCAGACGGGGTATTAGATGATGGCATGGAACAGCCCAGATTAGTTATGAATCAAACAATAAAAGGGTAAAGGTAAAGCGCGCCAATTCTACCTGAATTTAAGCTGTAACAATAAGCTTTTAAAAAGTTACTGAGTAAATAGTTATTAGATAATGACTATTATCAATAAAGCGACTGCGATGATTGCGCCGATTAACAGCTGATAACGCTTGGTGCTATGCTGCTCTTGCTTCTGTGTGGTCAGCAGCATATCTGCTTGCTGCCATTGCTTGACCAGATTGGCCGCTTCTGCATGACCATTATCCGCTGCTTGCTCTAACCAGTATTTACCGCTATCTATATCTTGAGACACCCCTACTCCTTGATAATACATTTTACTGAGTAGACGCTGAGCACGGCTGTCGTTTTTGCTGGCGGCTTGATTAACCCAATCTACGCCAGATTTTTTTTGATTGTCACTGTCCGCTGTCAAACCTTCACCTAACAATTCATACATGGCCAAACGTAACATAGCCGCTGTATTACCATCTTCAGCAGCCGCTTGTAGTAATAGCAACGCTTTGTTTTTTGCTGCGATATGATCATCTGAAAATATAACTTGGCGACGAGGTTTGTTCTGTTTGGCAATATGCTGCTCGAATTGATCCAGTACTTTGCGTGCTTGCAGATACTGAACATCACCAGTTGGTTGTGGCACCGCTATCTCATCTAATTCTACCAGCAGTTGCGTAAACATCTCTGGCGTCGATGTACTTTTTACAGACGACGTAGGCTTGGCTGTTGGTTGTGATACTTTAGTCAGCTCAGGCTTTATTGGGCTCTCAGACTCAGGAGGCACTACGCTTGCTTGTAACTCAGTTACAGTGTCAGGCATAGCAGATAGAGCTGCGAGACTCTCACCATCAGTTACAACTATATTAACTTGATTATGCTCAGCTCCTATCGATACTTCCTCTGGCTTTTCCAGAAACTCACTCGATTGGCTAGTACCGACATGCGTATTTGAATCTGCGCTCGGATTACCACTATCAGCGACTTGATGAGTGGTTGCTTTATGTGTTGTTATTTTGTTTATTGTTACTTTATTCGCTGTTAATTCGGACACTGAATGAACGTCGTTACTCAAAATAGTTGGTAGTCTAAGGCTAACCGCTTGATATAACCCACTCTCTACTTGCCCGCCTTGTACTGCGTCAAACTGCCGATCAATATGACCAAACAGACGCAGCCCTATTGGCTCTAGTACAAAAAATAAGCGCTCTTTACCTACGCTATCATCATAACCGACTGCCATATGCTGATAAAAATCATCGGTGATCAAGGCTAGCTCAGGGTAACGCTTACGCAGCTCAAACTGACCATACCAATGTGGCTTGCTTTGCCACTGCTGCGCCAATACACGACCTGCATAAAACGCCAAAAATACCATAAAATTACGATAGCGTTCATCGACCAGCAGCGTCGTCTCATCCCATATACCACTCTTAATCATATCTCGGCGCACTTGGGACAATAATGTATCGATACGCTGTAAACTCTCAAGCGACTCGTCTAGTGTACAAGCGCGCAGCTCAGTTTCGTAGGCGATACCGCCCGCAATAGGACGCCCAGCCAAGAAGTCTTGCCAGTAGCCTTCTGCAATATAGTCCAGTGGCGTTAAAGGTGATGCAGACATAGACGGGAGTGACCTCTTTGCAGATAGATAAACCAAAAAAGCATAGGCTATAAAAGTGCTAATACTACTAAAATAATAGAACGGTACTGGTAGATTACCTTACCCTAAAAATCTGAGTGCTACAATAAAGGACTGAACAAGCGCACGACATTATCAAACAAGCGTTTTGATCCGTGACGCTGTTGCCACTCATCACTATCCAAGATTCGACAGTTTTCTAAATAGACTTCCTGACAGTCCGCTACTTGGGCGACCATTTCTGGCGTATAAATCGCCAAACTGACTTCCATATTTAGATAAAAACTGCGCATATCAATATTAACGGTGCCAAATAAGCAGTAGTCATCATCGATAACCACTGTTTTTGCGTGTAGCAAACCTCCTCTAAACAATGCAATCGTTACCCCTGCATCCAACAACTCTTGATAATAAGCCTGAGAAGCGTGCTGTACCAGAAATGAATCAACCTTTTCAGGAACAATAATCGTCACATCAACGCCGCGCTTAGCTGCTATCGTCAGCGCGCCCGATAGGGATTCATCAGGGACAAAGTAAGGCGTGGTAATACGGATGCGCTTATTGGCACGATGAATCACGGTAACTAACGTATTATAAATCACATGAGCCGTTAGCTGCGGTGCTGAAGGTATTAGCTGCGCTAAGACTTTGTCCACGACAGGCATCTTTGGTACGACAATCGAAGTGGCGCCAATATCTGGCTGCTCATGATCATCAATCGTATCCGCCAATACCTTCAGTCGGCTATTTAGATCATTGATGGTCGGATGCATCACATATAACTTACGGGTGTAGTTATTAACCCGTTGATGCAGCTCGGCAAGATTGTCATTACTTTCAGCACCGATGTCGGTAACAATTACCTTGGCCATCGCTGTATTGATACTAATTGAGTGCTGGCTAGTCGTTCGTAGCGCCACATCAATCCATTGACCGACATTTTTGTTTTGCTTAAAAAACCTTGGATCAACCAGATTGAAGCTGCCGATATAGCCAATATGTTCATCGATAACCACCATTTTGCGATGATTGCGCAAATCAGAACGTTTAAATAATGTCTTAAATAACCCTACTGGCAATGACTGATGGACATAAACTCCTGCTTTTTCTAATTTGCGGTGCACGCTACTATTAATAAAGCTAAAGCTGCCCACACTATCAGCCAATATATGACACTCTACGCCGCGCTGAGCCGCTACAGACAGCGCTTCTATGACCTCTAACACCTGTCCTTTTGGATAGACAATATAAAATTCCATGAGGACAATACGCTGGGCGGCATGGATATCTTCAATCAAACGCTGAAAAATAGAAGCAGGATCCGTCAACAGCTGCATTTGATGATTGGGAAATACACCAAACCCTGTCCAGCGCGTTCCTATTTGGCTAACACCGCGGTAGTTGGCTGGTAATAAGTCCTGCCCTTTATCAAAAATCAGATGCTCACGCCTTGCCATATCGTTCATCAAGATGCTGGCTTGATCTACGCGTTCACGATAGCGCCGTCCAATCATCGGCTCACCGAGCAAAATGTAAGCCACAAAACCAAATACTGGTAACGTATAAAGCACAGCCACCCAAGCAATAGACACACCAATATTGCGCTGCACAGAAACCACGCGCAGCGTCATTACTATCATAAGTACAATATGCAGCACCAGACCTAGACCCGCTAAGTCTCCCCAGGTCCAGCTGGTAAAAGTATCTTTAATAGTAAAAGTGTTTATATTGGCCTCCATCAAACGTGTTCAACGAATAAAGCATCCATAACGAGCAAAGCATCCATAGTATAGTAGCTTTTCACCTCTAAACAACAAGTAATGATAATAAGTGTACTTTTAGAAATGCTATATAATACATGGCTTTGAGTGCTATTTTTGATAGATTACAAGTGCGATTTATGATTATTTTCTAAAAATATTAAAATAATATTTGACACCCAACAGTAAATCTATATAATACACACCCACAGCAGCAGAGCTTAGTGACAAACTTAAGAGCTCAGTTGATGTTGAATAAATTGCATCGCAATTTTTCGAAGGGTGATTAGCTCAGTTGGTAGAGCGTCTGCCTTACACGCAGAATGTCGGCGGTTCGAATCCGTCATCACCCACCACTTCTTAGCAAGTGGCTAAACAAGCTAAGAGACCTAAGCAGCGGTAGTTCAGTTGGTTAGAATACCGGCCTGTCACGCCGGGGGTCGCGGGTTCGAGTCCCGTCCGCTGCGCCATATTTAAAACGAATTTAAACCTTTGGGTTTAAGCAAGTTTCGCCTCAAACATTAGATTGTTTGAGGTTTTTTTGTGTCTGCAGTTACTCTAAAAGCCTGTGTTTATAAGGGTTGGATGTTTTCCCTATATTGACCTTTGCAAAATACTCTACTCTTTAACAATGCATGAATGACAAGTTTTCTTGCAAGCACTCTATGCTTTGAAAATCGGTGACCAAGTGCTCGGTGACCAAACGGTGACCATTTCGTGACCAAGGTTATTAAAATTTGGGGTGATTACCGACCCAGCTATAGCTTAAACGAGAATCTCGTTCCTGAGCAACTGTTTGACAACCCTGATACGCCAGAAAAAGAAGCCGATGGCATCAGTGCAACAAAGGCACTCAGTCTAGCTGCACAACAAGGTCAAACTATCTATACGATTACCAAAGCCAATTATGCTGAGGTGTTACCAAAGCTGAATCATAGTAATGTAGTTATGACAGATATCCGCAACGGAGTGAATGCAGGTAAAACAGTCACAGTGCATGATACTCAAATCACGCTTAATGGCTGGTCAGGTACGGGCTATACTATCTTAGATCCGAACACAGGCGCTGGAGCGTACATGATCGGTGGTGGGCTTGATGGTGGGTTTACTGTGGGAGGTGATGAAGATAAATTATCATGGACTATTCTCACTTATACAACATTTGCTGAAAACCTTAGCGAGTTTATCTTCGGTATGAAAAGCATAGTTATATCAAGCATACTGGCTGCTGCTAACTTCGTAGCATCTATAGTAATTAATGCTTACACTATGTTTAGTGAATGCGATCCTATCACTGCTGCAATACTAATGATACCTATAATATGTGCTTCAGCTATTTTTGCTGTACTAGGCTTCGTTACTGCGGCTACCTTTGTTGGTTTACTACTAACTATAGCTCTTGCTGTTATAGGCGGTATAGTAGTCAGCTTTATGAGTTATCAATTTAGGAAAATAGCATGTCGAGTGTATTAATATGTCCAAACTGTAAACATAAACTACCTAATAGATTGTCTTTAATCATTAAAAGTACAAAAACTGACTCATCTATAAATAGTACTTTAGATGTTAAGAAGCTTCCATGTCCATACTGTAATTACGAATTAATAGATACGAATAAGCTTAGAAAATGGGCAATTGTAACTCTAATAATTTTCTTCCCTTTAGGTATTATTCTTGGACATAGAGCTAATGGTTTACTTTTTATAGTTCCTATTCTTTTAATATTATTTATATATGCCGTTATCTCTGTACCTCTCAAATCAGAAGTGTTCAGAAATAAGAACTCAGACAATTAAGCTCCAAGAAAAGAATAGTGAACCGCCCCGACTATATCGAAGGCTGATCTACTTGAGTCAGGCAGCGATGCCTGACAGGGTTAAATTATCATAATACCGCTTTTCAAACTCAAAGGGTGACACATATCCAATCGTGCTATGTAGACGCTTCTTGTTGAACCAATCCACCCATTCAAGGGTTGCAAGTTCAACATCGTTCACACCAGTCCAGTTCTGCTTTAAATAATGAATCACCTCAGACTTGTAAAGCCCATTGACCGTTTCAGCCAGTGCATTATCGTATGAATCGCCTGTTGTACCAACAGAAGCAATCACGCCAGAGTCCGTCATCTTATCGGTATAGCGAATAGATAAGTACTGAACCCCTCGATCACTGTGATGAATCACATCTTTGGGATTATTTCTATCTGTTATCGCTTGATTTAATGCTGCCATTACCATATCAGTGTTCATACGATTCGATACTTTCCAGCCGACAATAGCGCGAGCAAATACATCGATGATAAAAGCGGTATAAACCCAGCCGCTCAATGTCTTGATATAAGTAAAATCTGCAACCCACAGCTGATTAGGACGATGGGCATTAAAGTTACGATTGACCAAGTCGTCAGCACGCTTTTGGTCGTCACGGCTGTTGGTGGTAATCTTACCCTTACCGCGCCAGACACCTTGTAAGCCGTGCTGACTCATTAAACGCTCGACGGTGCAGCGTGCAATATAAATGCCATCTGCCTTCATCTGCCGCCAGACTTTGCGAGCACCATAGCGACATTTGCTGTCCTGCCAGATGCGTTTAATCTCGCTGAGATAGTAGTCGTCATGCTGACTGCGCAGTGAACGTCTTTCAGGGCAGCACTCTAGGTCTTTAGTACGGTGATAGGTTGACGGGGCAATCGGTAGTACTCTACAAATCAGCTCGACCCCATAACTACCTCTATAGTCATCAATAAACTGAACCATTATCTGGGTGGACGGTCGAGCTCCGCCTGGGCTTCAAGACCAGCAGCCTTACGTATAATCTCATTGGCTTGCTTGAGCTCTTTGTTCTCGCGTTCAAGCTCTTTGATACGCTCTTTGTCACTTTGAGCCTGCACTGAGGCGGGAATGGTTTGGTCTATGTGCTTTTTATGCCAGGATCGCAGTGTCTCAGGCGTACAGCCAATCTTTGACGCTATGGCTTGAATGGCTGACCATGTAGAAGGATAGTCGCTCGACGCTTCAATCAGCATGCGAACGGCGCGTTCTTTAATCTCAGGAGTGTAGGTTTGTCTTTTCATTGTCGTATTCTCTCAGAATGTTAAGTCTCCGACAATACCGGGGCGGTTCACAGTGTAGTCTCAATTAATATTATGATGATAAATACAGCACATACTGGTAGATTCAATTGATAAAAGTACTCAAAGGACAGCTATGTTCTGGATATATACATTACTCTTGTTGATGGTTCTAGTTGGTATTTACACTATCTCTGCACTGATTTTCGATTTTTACATACTAATCAATGCTAGAAGAATTTGGGCTGAGGTAGTAGAAGTTAATACTATTGAAAAATCAGTCTCAGGGCTAGAAGATTACAGTTTATTTACTTTGAGGATAAAGTATTCTTATACCGTAAATAGCAAGGAATATACTTCTACTAGTATCAATGCTTTTTTTGACTTTACTAGAGAAAGTAAAACAGATATTTTAGAAAATATAAAAATTACTGACAATCATATAAAAATTTACGTATTAAAATCATTTCCACAAATATCTATGACAAGCCCTCTCAAAGTAAACAAGAAAATCTTAGCTATTGCTATAACTATAGGTATCATCCTTCCAAGCATTTTGAGTTATCTTCTCATAGAGAACCAAACTATTTTTGATATATTATCAAGTGTTCTTAATTAGACTAACGTTAATACATGAAGAGTTGTATTTTATTGGAAACGATAGTCATAGATGCATAAGAGCTCTCTCTGGGAAAGAGGTTTTTGATACATAATGATCTGAGTTATGAAGCTTACATTAGATTCTTGCTAAAATCCCTATTGTGGGTAGGACTCATGTTTTTATTAATTGTTGGTTGATTATTATCATAGATACAATAGGCGCATGTTTTAGTGCTATGGACGTTGACTTATTCGGCTCACACTAGCGATTAATGCTACCATCACTACACCTATAATAATTAGAATACCAGACATCATGTGCGCTGCTTCATAGTTAAGCGCTTCTACCTGCTCATATATAGCAATCGATACCACTTTAGTTTCACCTGAGATGCTGCCCCCTATCATCAGTACAACCCCAAACTCTCCAATGGTATGGGCAAAGCTTACCAAACTGCCCAAAATAATACCTACCCGCGCTTGCGGTAAGGCTACTTTCATAAACCGTCGCATACGACTGGGCTCTAAGAGATGAGCAACTTCCGTGACACTTTGCGGAATACGCAAAAACTGTGCATAGACAGGCTGTATATAAAAAGGCAATGAGTAAATAATAGAACCAATGACCAGACCTTCAAAGGTAAAAATCAGCGGGCTAATATTATGTTCGCTCAACCATTTACCGATACCCACACTAGGACTGAGCAGTAACAGTAGATAAAAACCAATCACGGTAGGTGGTAGCACCAGAGGCATCGCAATGATGCCCATGAGCAGTACCTTAAGACGTCCTATTGCTCTTATACGGCTCGGCTTAGCCAACCAATAAGCGATAGGCGTTGCAAATAGCAATAGACATAAAGTGGTCACGCAAGCGAGCTTGATGCTCACCCAAAATGGACTGAGCATATCTGACATAAGAGACTGGTCGATCATATAATGTCACTGCTCGTTCTATGATGAGAGGGGTTAGTCTAACGTATTACTGGACGGCCAGATAGCCTGCTTGTAAGAAGTGCTGCTGTCCTGCTTTTGAGCGCAGGTAGTCGGTGAAGTCTGCTGCTTGGTCAGTGTTATTAACGATTATGCCATCTTGTAAGATAGCTGGATAAGACGTTGGCAATAAGGTAATAAAGTGCTCAGGCTTGGCTTTAATCGCAACAAGCTGAGACTGTGCTACAAAACCATAGTCCACACTACCCGTATGCGCATATTGAAATGCTTGACCGATATTCTCTGATTGTATTAAGCTTTTTTGAGCATTTAACTTACTATACATGTCTTGTGATTGCAGATAGGCTTTTGCAGAGGCACCATAAGGCGCAAGGTCAGGGTTAGCGATAGCCACCTTGCTGTCCTGAGTAAAGTCAGCACTGGTAAACACATCACCCAGCGATGTTGGCGTAAAATCGTTTAAAGGTTTGCTGACACTATAGAGCGCTAACTGTCCTCTAGTATATGTAAAGGGCTTAGTTAGTTTACGGTCTTTACTAGTAACATCAGCTGAATTTTCATCAGCCAATTTAGCAGGGAAATCTTGATTGGCAGACAAGAATATATCATACGGTGCCCCTGCTTTGATTTGCGCATATAACTTGCCAGAAGAGGCATAAGTAACTTCAATATCTGAGATACCTGAAATATTTTGGGCAGATGAGTTATTATCAGCCTGATAGCTATCAATGATATGAGGGAGTACATCAGATAAGTTAGCAGCCGCAGCAATACGCAATGTATGAGATTGCTCAGTAGTATCAGTAAGCGTCGTATTAGCGTCTTTGTCTTGCGTACAAGCATTTAGTGATAATAGCAGACAAGCAGATACACAGACAGTAACTAATGACTTAACCATTATTGCTGAGCCATTTAGACGAGTCGTCTTCGTAGTATTCTTGCTTCCACACAGGAATGTCTGCTTTGATGGTATCTAATATCCAGCGACAAGCATCAAATGCTGGATAACGATGCGCTGACACTACCCCAACCCACACAGCTACATCGCCAATTTCTAACGCACCGATACGATGTATCGCAATAGCATGCGTAATTTCAAAACGCTTTTTGGCTTCTTCTATAATGGTGCGGCCTTGATTGATGGCCAAATCCTCATAACCATAATAGGTAAGACGATCAACGCTCGCGGCATTATTATGGTTGCGCACGCGCCCTTCAAAGCAAACAAACGCGCCGCAGCTGTCATTATCTAACGTACTTTTTAGCCTATCTTCATCAATCGCAATATCTAGTAGCGTAAAACCATCACGTTCAGCGATAAGGTAAGCGTCATCAGCACTACGTTTGATAGTCATGGAATGATCGTGGACGTTGTCGGTCATTTTTACTCTCTATTTATTATTTTCTCTTTATCGCAACTGAATAGCCACTGACAAAATGGACACTAGTAAACGCTTATCTAACCACCAGCCACTGGCGTGATGAAAACTACGCTATCACCATCATTTATCTGATCAGTCCATTTAGCAAAGTAGTCATTTACTGCAACGCGTAGCTCTGACTGCGGACGGCTAAAGCGATGCTTTTGACTAAGTTGTTCGTATAGTTCAGTCAATGACGTATCCTGTTGTACGCTTACTGTCTCTTGCTGACAATTGGCCTCGTCAGCCAAACTGGCAAAATACATGACATTAATATTCATCGTTGATTTGACATTAGTTGTCATATCGATAGCACTCATAAACCTCTCCCTCTTATACAAGCTTCCTTGCTTGACATTTATCATATCTTTATTGATTGATTAATTGACGACGCACTCTGCAATGTTGTCACTTTAAGCATGACTGTAGTCTGACTTACCACCTGTCTTTTTAACCAAATGAATATCATCTATAACGATGTCATGCGATAGCGCTTTGGTCATATCATAGATAGTTAAGCAGGCAACGCTGACCGCTGTTAACGCTTCCATCTCAACCCCTGTCTTATGCGTAACCTTGACCACCGCACTAACCGTGATACTGTTGAGCGCGTCATTGTACTCAAAGCTTAAGCCTATCTTGTCTAGCGGTAGTGGATGACAAAGCGGTATAAGATCATGAGTGCGTTTGGCCGCCATGATACCAGCGATATGAGCTGTTTGCGTAATGCTGCCTTTTTTGGTCATTCCATCAGCCGCTTTAATCTTCGCATAAATTTTACTGGGAAAGCGTACTTGTCCAGTGGCATTGGCTTCTCGCGTCGTTGCTGTCTTACCACTGACATCGACCATGGTAATATCACCATCACTATCTAAGTGAGATAAAGTAGATTGCGGATTTATCTGAACGCTGTCATTCATTTATATAACCTTTTCTATGTGATATTTTTATTATTTTGGTAGAGCAGCACATGCCTGCTTAAACTCTTCAGGCGTATTAAAGTTGGTCAAATTTTGCCACTCTTTGCTAAATGGTACAGCTTGCACTAATGGCTGAATAAACTGCATTACACTACGCTGTCCGCTATCTATATAGTTTTTCAAATCACGCTCAATGCTCAACTGATACAGCCCTAATAATGGATATAAGTGACTATCATCTTTTAAGCAAATTACTTTTTTATCGGCAGCAAGGCTTATTTCACATTGTAATTTCTGCCACAAGTCAGTTGCTGGTATTAAGCTATCACAGCTGATAACCAGTAACCACGATGCTTGTACATTTTTTGATATGCCTGAATCATTCAAATCGCTCAATGTTTGTAAGGCTGATTCGATAGCGACCAAAGCGCCGCCAGTTTTAATCTGCTCATCATGCTCATTAGAGTCAATATCATAATCAGCAATATGAATAATAGGCGAATTGGTTTTTTCTAAATGGACATCTAAACCCGTTTGAAAGCCGCGACCATTATCTGCAATCAATATAGGAACCTGTAACTTGCTCGCATGACGAACATGATAGTCTAACAGCTGCTCACCTGACGGTAGTGTCAACATCGCCTTGGCTGTTCCCATACGTCTAGATGCCCCGCCTGCCAAGATAACCACACCTGCCAAACCATCCAGATTATTTGAGCAATCTGTCACTAGGCCATTACCTGTGAGGCTTGATTGTATATCACTCATAGCTCAATTATTTATAACTCAATCATGGCTAGGATTTTGTGCCAAAAAGTGCGGCACAAAATTGCATGGACGAGTACGACTGTCAAACTGATCCTTTAAGATATTTTCCCAACCCGTACGGCAAGCACCAGAAGAACCAGGTAGACAGAATATACCCGTACCATTGGCCATACCAGCAACTGCTCGTGATTGTACGGTAGACATACCGATTTCATCTTTTGAGATTAAACGGAACATTTCACCAAAACCATCAATTGATTTATCAAACAGCACACTCACAGCTTCTGGCATGCTATCTCTGATGAAGAACCCTGTGCCGCCAGTGGTAATAACCGCATGAACGTCTGGACTAGCAATCCAACCACTGATGACTGCGCGAATCTGGTAAATATCGTCGGTAATTAACTGACGATCTGCTAAATGATGCCCTGCTTCGGTCAAGCTGTCTACTAAGTACTGGCCTGACGTATCTTCTGCCAGCGTACGGCTATCAGAAACAGTCAATACAGCAATATTAAGCGGTGTAAATTGTGCAGCAGGCTTACTCATAAATAATCCTTTATAGATGTCATTTTATAATTGTATTAAAAAGCGGTTGTATCAAAAAGAGCTATGTTAAAAAAGATTGCGTTGGAAAACCGTTTCTATCAGCGTCATGATTGCAGACTTGGAATATCTTAACCACCGATTATCGATAGATTGTGCATGATGCCACTGTTAGAGTCATGCAGATGATGATGCTCAGGCTTGATTGGCATAAAGCTATGTAAAGTGTTTACCAGTCCTTGGATATCGTCTTGCTGTAAGTATGGACGGATATCATAGTTGCCTTGATCAAACAGACACAAATGCACCTTGCCTTGGCTGCTTACACGCAGACGATTACAGGTATCACAGAAATGCGCCGCATATGGGGCAATCATACCGATACGACCGATATACTCAGGGTGACTGTACTCTACCGCTGGGCCATCGGCACTACCGCGCTCGTGCGGCTGCCACCCATTCTCTAACAAGTAATCAGTGATAATATCAGACTGAGCATGCTGAGCAAAAAACAAATCGCTATTATCACTGGTCTGCATAAATTCGATAAAGCGATAAGTCACTTGTCTATCTTTGACATAGTCGATCGCCGTGACTAAGTTCTCAAAAGCAGTCTCCGCCATCAAGACACTATTTATTTTCAGTTTGATATCAGTCGTTTCTAACAATATATCCATGTCAGCCAATATCTGCGGCAAGGTATCAAAGCCTGTCATTTTATGAAAAGTAGCGGCATCAAAGCTGTCCATACTGATATTGAGTTGGTCAAGTCCAGCCGCTTGCCAGCTGGCTATATGTTTACCCAATTTATAACCGTTACTGGTCATCGCGACCGTCTCGATACCGTCAGTTTGCTTAATCGTTTCGATGATTTCGACAACATCACGACGAATAGAGGGCTCACCACCTGTAATTCTAACTTTTTTAGTACCTACCTGAGCAAAGCCGCGCACCAAGGTGGCAATTTCAGAGATACTCAGCTCATCATCAGGGCGCTTACCTTGATAGCCATTTGGCAGGCAATACTCACAGCGAAAATTACAAAAGTCAGTAATAGATAGACGCAAGTATGTCAGACGCCGTGCAAATCCATCGGTTAGCGGCTGGTGATAGTCACTCATCTGCTCAGTGGGCACGATCAAGGAAGGCTCTATGTAGCCATCAGACATTGCCGGTGCCAAGCTCGGTGAATACAGTTGCGGGCTGTCTATTTTGTGTTTGTCATCTATGTTGTCATCAATCATATGTTACTGCCATCAGTACTGCTTACTATAAGCACTACTTTGTTATTCGTGTTTAGCATACCAGTGTAAGGTTATAGGATTGCTCTCTAGCTTTGTGCGACCACCTTACAATAAATTGGCAAACGATGAATTAGCGATGTAGCCAAGGAAACGGTTGTACAACGACGTCATTACCAGCTGCTACGTTCCCACTGTCTTTGTCCAACACAATAAAGCAATTGGCGCGGCTCAGCTGTTTGATTCTATGTGACTGCTGTCTTGAGAAGCACTCAACTTGATAATTACCTGTCTTATCTCGTGACAATACGCCACGCTGAAAGTCTTTGCGGCCGGGAGATTTTCTGATATCACTGATGAGTTTGGCCTTGATAGTTAGCGGCATTGGCTGCTCTGATACGCTAGCACCTGACATTTGCCACAATGCAGGAATCACAAACTGTAACGTACCCACAACCGTAGATAGCGGATTGCCCGGTAGGCCAAAATACAGTACTGGCTTATCGAGATTTTTATTCAATTCACCAAATACAAAAGGCTTACCAGGCTTCATCGCCACTTTATAATGGTTAATCCGACCTAGTGTTTCAATCACATTGGTCAAAAAATCATAGTCACCAACTGAGACACCTGCCGTCGATATCAGTACATCACAGTCCTGTATGGCCTCATTGACTGCGATAGTTGTCTGCTCTAGGCTATCAGGGATAATGCCATAATCACGAATAGTGATAGGCAGATCTGACAGCAAGCTTTTGAGCGTTGGGGTATTAGAGTTATATATTTGGGCTAGACTTTGTAGCTCATTGCCAATAGCCACGAGCTCATCACCTGTTGCCAACACGCCTACAACGAGCGGCTGGAACACGTTAACTTGGCTAATACCAAGGTTGGCCAGTAAGCTAATATCTGCAGGATTGAGGCGTTTACCGATTTTTAAAACGGCTTCCCCAGACTCAATCTCTTCGCCTTGTGAGCGGATATTATCGTCAACTTTGGCGGTTTGCGTAAGCGTAATGTTATAAGGTCGAGATTTATCAACGGTCGCTTTGATAGCTGCAAAGTTTGTATTCTCTTGCATAATGACCGTATCACAGCAATCTGGCACGACTGCACCAGTAAAAATACGTACCCCTTGCCCTGCCGCTGTCTCACCAGTATAAGCACTGCCAGCTTGCGACTCACCAACGATTTCGATAGTACTGCTTTCTGATAACTCACTTCCCTTTGCAATCGCATAGCCATCCATCGCAGATAGATTTTGTCGCGGCACATCAAAAGGCGAAGCAATATCTTGAGCCAGTATATGGTTTAGGCTATCCAGCAACTCTAGAGTGTAGACGGCTCTTTTTTGTAGCGGAAAGTCAGTAATATGATAATTATCTATCCGTTGCTGTATCGCAGCTTGTAATTCTTCCATGGTAATCATAAGGTCACGCTCTTTCTATCGTTCTAATTATTTATAATCGAAACTGTTATTTAAAATGGTCATTGAAAACTGTCACTAAAAACTATGAGTAAAAGTCATCGTTAAAAAACACATTATCTAGAGTCTATCATTCAAAGTATCAACTTTCTTGTATTAACCTTGTCCTGATAAGTTTTGAATAAAGCCAGATTACACTGGTCTTAATATTTGATATTTATTGCATGGTCCATTGTGTTAAAGATGTCAGCAAAATCAGACATAGATTGAGACAAAAAAAGCACCTTGCAAGGTGCTTTTTGTAGAACAAAGTAAATTATCATTTGATGACTAGTGGCTAATCAATAATGGCTAAATATAATTTAAAAGAGCCGCTTTTATACAATGTATAAATACCGTCAGCCTACCTCACCATCCAGCTAGTGAAGACGCACTGTTTTGAGTAATGAATCCGTCTGGCGTTTGACCATTATCTGCTTGCCAGCGCTGGAATGCCATACGAGTATTGGTACCAACGATACCATCAGCGCCTTTGGTATCGTAACCCATACTAGTCAAACGACGTTGTAGGTTAGTCACTTGTGTGGTCGATAATGGACGCTCATAACGAGGCCAAGATTTTTGCAAACCGCTTTGTCCATTAATCGTTTTGCCTAGCAGACTGACACCCAACGCATAACTTGATGAGTTGTTATAGACTTTAATCACATCAAAGTTTGGGCTTAGCAATAATACTGGACCATCCTTACCAGCGGGTAACCATAGCTCCATCTGAGTATTGGCATCTAGGTAAACGTCCGCTATCGTATCGACACCCATCGCAGCCCATCTAGCAGCAGGTTGTTTGCTACCAACCACTGAGTAATCAAACGATGCTGGCACCGTTGCCTCATAAAACGGTGCTAAGCCACGAACCCAACCTGAATTGCTAAGATAGTTGGCCGTCGAGGCTAGTGCATCACCAGTCGCCCAAGGATTGCGATGTCCATTGCCATCACCATCGACCCCTTGTTTGAGCCAAGTCTCAGGGATAAACTGGGTTTGTCCCATGCCGCCTGCCCAAGAACCATCGAGTTGTGACCATGATACGTCACCGCGTTGTAGCAGTGTCGCTAACGATAGCAACTGTGTTTCAGCAAACTCTTGACGACGACCATCATAGGCAAGGCTGGCAAGCGAACTTGGCAAATCACTATTGCCAGTCACAGCGCCATACGATGACTCCATACCCCATATCGCAGCGATAATCTCTGCATTAACCCCATACTGAGACTCTAGCTGAGACAAATAAGCACGCTGCTCAGCAAATTTGCGTTTACCTACACTGACGCGTCCACTAGATACCGCAGAATCTACGTATTCCCACGGCATCTTGGAAAACTCGGGCTGACCTGAATCTAATGAGATGACTTGCTGGTTTAGATAAGCAGAATCGAGCAATCGACCAATAACTTGGGCATCATAGCCTGACGATATGGCACGCATAGAAAAGTCTGACTTCCAATCAGAAAAGCTACTGTAGCTAGGCTTGGGCGCAGGCTGCGGTTTTACGACTGGCGCAGGTGTTGGTTTGACCTGAACGGTTTGGGTTTGAGTAATCTCAACGCCGCCTTGACGAACAGGCTTACTTTGCATTGCCTGCTGGCTTGTACACCCGACCATCACTAATGCTGGCACAAAGGTGAGGTATTGCTTTTTTAATCTCATAAAAAATCTCAAACATGAATAAATAAAATGGCTCACAGTGGCCAAGCTATCCGTAGCTATTATTTAAGTCTAACGCCCAAGTACGCTACGTGGGTCAATAGGATTACCATTTAAGCGAACTTGAAACTCTAAGCCTACCTCATTGGTCTGACCACTGCTGCCCATACTAGCAATACGTTGACCACGCTGTACTGTATCGCCCTCTTGTACCAACAACTGGCTATTGTGCGCGTAGGCTGTGATGTAGTTATCACTATGACGAATCATAATTAGATTGCCATACTCTGGCAGACCGTTGCCTGAGTAAAGCACAGTTCCTGATTGGCTGGCAAGTACTGGATCACCAACTTTGCCTGCAAACCACATTCCCATATTACCCGCAGCAGGGTCAATGTTACGAGTCACTGGATTACGCGTAGGATAATCATAACCAGAGGTCGAGTTGGCAGTGGCTTCATAAGCTGGTGTTTGAGATTGGGTCACAGGTGGCGTATAAGTTGGTTGCGTTTGAACTGGAGCACTGTAACTATTGTTACTTGCAGTGGTTGCCGCATTACCTTGCCATAGTTTGAGCCATTGGCCACTATAGATGGTGTATTTACTATCTAGATTGTTCATCGCTCCGATTTGACGGTAGTTCAGACGATAACGCGCTGCAATCTGGCTGACCGTATCGCCGCGTTGTACTCGGTGATAGTTAGGGACGCCTTGCGCGTTAGTAATAATCTTAGGACCTGCTTGGTTTGCTGATTGATAGGTAGGCTTCGTTGCACAGCCAACGACAGATAGAGTAGCGACTGCCATAGTACCAATCAACGCGGCTTTAACAAGATGCGATCCAGCTATGATTTTTTTCATACAAGGTTCCTATTCTTTGTGTTGCTCATTCATTGTTTAATCATTCAAAAGCGCTTGATATCATACAAGAGTCTTCTGATATTCTCATAACACGTCAGTGTTTAATAAGCCGGTATGGACTATATCTTATAGAATTTATAGCGCGAGTGTTGATAATCTCTCCAGCGCTGCCGTTGGCGTATGATGTAGGCGTACTGGTGATAAACTGACATACCCTGCCGCTACAGCCTGATAATCTGTCATCACATCCTGCTTTGCTTGTACCGCATCGATTGACGTTTCTAATGGTCGCTCATTTTTACCTTTGCGTAGAGACAACCAATATGCATCTCGGCCGCGTGGATCTATCATATGGCGTACTGGCTGAGCAGCTTGCTTATGTCCTAACGAGGTTATTTTTCGACCCTTGATATCATCAGCATGCTGCACATCAGGAATATTAACGTTTAATACATGATAGGGCAAACTTTTGAGCATCTCTAAAACCGAAGTTTCAGTAAGCAGTTTGACGATTTCATGTGCGGCCACTTGATAATCACTGGCTGATTCTTGCCCGCCGCTTTTAACACCCCCGCCTACCAAAGACGTTGCTATAGCAGGGATACCAGATAGTTGCGCGGTCAATGCAGCACCGAACGTACCAGAGAACATCACATCTTGTCCCAAGTTAGCCCCTGAGTTGATACCTGTAATCACGCAGTCAAAGTCAGTATCACGATACAATTCATGCAGTGCCAAATAAACACAGTCAGCTGGTGAGCCATTTACCGCTACAAATCCAGAAGGCAGCTGATGCGTATGCAGTGGTCTTGAAACACTTAATGCACTGGCATAACCGCTTTGTTCATCGTTCGGGGCGACGACGACCACTTCACCGATAGTCGATAATACTTGAGATAGTGCCAATAATCCTGGCGCATACACACCGTCATCATTACTAATTAAAAATCTCATTTCTACTCAGTATGTGGTTAATGTTTTATTAGCTGTCTTTCTACATCTCTATTTGGTAATTCTACTATCGCGCCATGTCTGTTCAAGATATGGCATAAAAATACGATGCTCATATTTAAAATGAAAACATGATACTCTAATTCTTCAATGACATGACGTCACAGTCTAGAGAAAAATATTCATTTTGATAGCATGGGCGATTATAACTGAATAATATACAGACACGAACCCTGTCGTTAGCAAAGTATCGTGTTCTTCTTATGCTGATAATTATACGATGAAAGTAGCGTAACAAGATCTGTATCAAACGAATAACAACCAGTAGATTAAGCATCGCGTTACAATACGCAACACCCCACAACAATACAAACCGATGTACTGATACTGAAGTAACGTCATTAGGGTATGCTACTGATATGTTGCTAAAAAATGGTGTTGGCTCACAAGATATCTACACATAAATCAATATTTTATGTGACTTTTGTTTTTTTACCGATTAACATATGACCATTAAATAAAGACGAGCGAGTGTAATACTGAATGAATAAACAATCGATATTATCTATAGCTTCTGTGATAGCAAATACTGCCTCAAAAGTTGGGATTGCAGGACTGATAACGTCTGTTGCTATGCTGTCTCAAGCTTCTAATGCTGCGAATAACGCTGGCACTACCATTCCGCTAGACATGTCTGGCATCAACATTACTAAGCACGAAATTGCGGTGATGCAGGTACTATCAGAGATATGCCCACCAATGCTAAATGGTAAGCAAAAACAGCGGTTCTATAAGTCGTACACTGTACAGCTGCATGAGCTAATGCCTTCTCTAGAAGATCCAAAAGCGGCTATTCAATACCTATCTACACAGCAAGACTATCGCCAGATACTACAAGGTATTCGTAGTTGGACAATGGGATTCTCAAAGCAAGAAAACAAAGCACTATGTGAAGATTTGGCAAACGCGGATTACTAGAAGGTTCGTTAATTTGATTCAATGACTAGCGTCATCTGCTTAGCTTATTAATAATATTGGTATTGATGATAATAAAATAAAAGCTATGTACTCTTTATAACATCGGTTAAGCAAAGTTTATCAACTGATTGTTTAGATATCTGTAGCATCAAAGCTTGCTGTCACTTTACTTGTTATTCACAAGCAGTGCAGCAGGCTTTTTTGTGAGCGTTAAATTTTTATTACAGAGACTGGTCAGATGATAGTCAGAATAAATATATGATAGGCCTTCATTTTTCTTTTCAAACTTGCCTTATTTTTGCATTTATTGATTCCCCATCGGTAGTCATTTTGCTAAGATAAGGCGTTAATTTTATGTCTATTGTGTAGGCGTTACTATTTTCGTCGATACATTATTTTAAACACTGCATTTAAGACATGCTGCTTAAAATAATGTATGGAAATAGGTACAAAACATAAGCGATAGATACATTTGGTTCCATGATGCGGTGTAATGATATATGACAGTAAAGCGTGTAAAAAATCAGCTTATACAGCTGGTAGTTGGTGTAAGTATCTCGATGAGTGCAGTAGTGGCAAACGCAGCCATTCAACCACCTGAAATGGACAATACTGCCTATGTGTTGATGGACTATAACACTGGCGAAATTTTGGCTCAGAAGAACGCCAATGAGGCGCTGCCGCCAGCATCTCTGACTAAGATGATGACCAGTTATATCATTGAGCAACGCTTAGCATCAGGTGACCTGAAAGAAGATGAACAGGTATTGATGAGTCCAAACGCGTGGTGCCGTGGTAGTAGCAGCCAATCTTGTATGTATGTGCCTGTGAACAAAACCGCCAGCGTCATCGATATGCTACGCGGTATTATTATTCAATCAGGTAATGATGCATCGAAAGCCATGGCTGAACATATTGCTGGTAGCGAAGCCTCGTTTGCAATCTTGATGAACGAACAAGCGCAAAAAATTGGCATGGAGAACTCTAACTTTGTCAATGCTACGGGTATGCCTGATGAAGGTCATTTAGCATCTGCTTTGGATTTGTCTAAACTTGCTCGTGCTATTATCAAAAACAGCGGCGACTACTATAGTATCTACGCAGAAAAAGAGTTCACTTATAATGGTATTACCCAAGGTAACCGTAATGCTCTGCTGATTACTGACCCAACTGTTGATGGCCTAAAAACTGGCCACACTGATGCAGCAGGCTACTGCTTGGTTGCATCAAGCAACCGTGAAGGCATGCGTCTAATCTCTGTCATTATGGGTACCAAGAGCCAACAGGCTCGCGCTGATCAGTCACGCGAACTACTTAACTGGGGTTTCGGTCACTTTACAACGGTTACCAAGGCGCCTGCTGGGCAGTTCGTTAGTAAGCTTCCAGTATGGTTTGGAGAAGCTGACGAGGTAGAGCTTGCAACTGGCGACAACTTGCAAATCCTAACCAGTAAAACCCAGAAAAATAAAATTACCACAGTGGTGGATATTCCTGAGAGTTTAGAAGCACCGATCAAAAAAGGTCAGGAAGTTGGTAAAATGATGGCTGTCATTGATGGTAAAGCGGTAGCCTCAGTTCCTATCATTGCAACCAACGATATCGAACAGTCAGGCTTTATGAGCCGTACTTGGGAACATATCGTACGCTGGGTAAAGAATCTTCTCTAAGAGAAACCTTTAAAAAGTAATTTTAGCTAAAAACTGTTTAAAAAAAGACGCCTCAAAATGGGCGTCTTTTTTGTTTTTATGCCTACTTTATTTTAAAAGTGCTTCGATATTTAAAAGTAGAAAATATAAAAAATGCTACCTAATAAAATGAACCTAACTAGGAACACGGATTTGGTAGAACAGCTCTACGTCCAAACCAACCATTGTTTTAATAAGTCGCTTAACGCTTTGTCCTTATAAGTAGCAATATGACAATAGTCAATACCAGCTGCTTTTAAACCATACTCAAAGCTGCCTACATAGCGCGCCCGATGCTGTGGATACCAATATACCAATAACGCACGATGCTCGCTCTTACTGCCCTCATCGCTTTCATGCTTACGGATACGTTTGGCTAGCATCGCAGCTTTTTCCGGGAAAACATCTTCACCAAACATCACCATGTCAACTTTCTGCTTACGCATCTCCTCTATGACGAGTTGGTTACCTTGGCAACAAATAATCGTAGCCCCTAGATATTCCAGTTCATTTAATAAGGAGCCTGTCTCATGATAGTAATAATAAATAATCGTTAGACCAGACAATAAGCGCTGCTGTTTTGATTGCTGTTGATTGGGCATCGCTATGGTCAGCGTAAACTGTGTACCTACACCAAGCACACTATCAACATCAATCGTAGCACCCATAAGCTGCGCCATTTGTCTAACAATCGGTAAGCCAACCCCTGAGCCTTCGTACTGGCGAGTTTGCGACGAATCTACCTGAAAGAACGGATTAAATATATCGTCTAGGTGCTCATTATTGATACCAATACCCGTATCTTTCACGCTAATCTGCCAACGATTACTTTTATTAAAATGTGTCAGTTGCGACGTAATCGTAACTTTCCCGACAGGTGTAAACTTAATCGCATTATTGAGCAGTATCGATAGTATCTGATATATTTTTTCTGAATCACCATATAGGCTATAGTCTATATGATGAATATTACTAATCAGCTCTAACCCTTTTTGCGTAGCCATATTTTCAAACTTAGCTAACAGATCAGCGATTAGCTGTAATGGGTTAAACTCATTTTTATGAATTCTTATCTGGCCTTTTTGGATCTGGTTTAACTGTATAATATGATCTAACGACAATACCAATTTATCACTACCACTACTGATAATCTCTACCGCGTCTTTTTGCTCTCTGTTTAGCGCCTCATGATCCAATAGTTGTAAACCGCCTACAATTGCATTCAACGACGTTTTTAACTCATGAGAAATCATGCTTTGAAAATTGTGCAATTGCACATCAAGTGACACGTCTTTATTGTGCAATTGCTGTTCAAAAGCTGCAAGGGTTTCATAACCTTGCCGTGCTTCTTGTAAACGATTGAATAAAACAATTAATGCTTTTTTGATTTGGGTCAGTTCTTGGAAATTGAATTGCTGCGGAATGACGGGTAGTTGCTCTAGATTTGCGTTGTTCATGACAATGGCACAAACATCAGTTAACACTTCAATATCTTTAACTGGCCAATTAAGCTTCCTAAAAATGTATAAGGCAAACATGACAATCAGTACCACTGTTGTTAGCCATAACCACAGGATATTTTGGAACCACTGTAAACGTAGCAACTCTACGTCCATCGTAATATTAATATAACCAATCAATGTGCTATTTTCGGTAACTGTATCAGTCACCTCATCTGGCGCTGACGATTCGCTCATAATGTTTGATAAAGTCAGTGCTAACTGTTGATTGGAATCGGACTTATTGGACGCGATACTACTGGCATCAAGGTCTTTACTAATCACTGGATAGTTGAAACTGACCGTATGCGCAAATAAAGCATTTTTCCAATCAGCAAGCGACTGGTCTATATCTTCAATTGGCTCAGAGGTGGAATAGAAAACGATACTCTGAATAGTCGGCTCATTCTCTAACAAGATATTGACTTGTTCAGCCACAACATCTGCCCCATCTGCAGTCGATGCGCTAGTCGTTAGTAGCGATGCCAATTGCTGAATATGCTGTTCTTTTTCTTGATAGTGATGCACTAAACCATAAAGAAAAGGCAATAAAAAACCTGCCAGCACTGCCAATACGACAGCTTGTATGACAGAACGCCAGATAAGTACGGGGATGGTTTGAGACGAACGGTTGTTCATATCACTCTACTGAGTCGCGTGCAGCTTTCATTTATAGTACAGGTATTTTAAAGATGTGATAAGTAAAACATTTGAGTATTTTTTGAAACTAAGATAGTTATTTATAAGCCCAAACTATAGCGTATTAATATAAAAATGTCATCGCGCTATCGAACGCGATGACATTAATCATAAAGCTAAAGATATAAAGCCTAAAATACGAGGATTAACGAGGCTTTTTATCTTTGGTAGTAAATTTCTGTGATCTATTACGCTCACGCTGACGCAACTGCTGGGCTTTTGCCTTAGTCGGCGTATCGCTCTTATTAGCATATGGGTTGTCGTTTTGCTTCAAGATAACGTTAAGCGGTGTGCCTTCTAGCTTAAACACTTGACGGAATTGATTCTCTAGATAGCGCTGATAGCTCTTAGGAAGCGCACTGGTTTGGTTACCATGAATAACAATAACGGGTGGATTGTGGCCACCAATATGCGCATAACGTAACTTGATACGACGACCAGCAACGGTTGGTGGCGGATTTGCCGTCACCGCATCTTGTAAAATCTGAGTCAAACGGTTGGTCGATACTTCGAACATTGAAGATTTGTACGCACGTAAGATAGACGGATATAAATTACCGACACCTGTACCATGCAGTGCTGAGATCAAATGTATTTTTACATAAGGAATAAAGCTAAAGCGGCGATCCATTTCAAGCTTGATATAGTCTCTTTGGTCTTGCGTTAGGCCATCCCATTTATTGATTGCAACGACTAACGCTCGTCCAGCGTCAAGCGCATAACCAATCATATGCAAATCTTGATCCACGATACCTTCGTGAGCATCAATGACAATCACGGTTACGTTAGAATCTTCAATCGCTTGCAAGGTCTTGATGACAGAGAATTTTTCTACTTTTTCATCGATTTTACCACGGCGACGTACACCAGCAGTGTCGATCAAAACATAGTCACGACCTTCACGCTGATAAGGAATATAAATACTATCGCGCGTCGTGCCTGGCATATCAAATACCACTACTCGGTCTTCGCCAAGCAGGCGGTTGACGAGCGTCGATTTACCAACGTTTGGACGACCGATAATAGCAAGCTTTAAGCCTCTTGGCTCTACTATGTTTTCTTGCTCAGGCATATCAGCCGTTAGTACTTCAAGCAAGTTGCCGACACCGCGACCATGACTGGCTGCCATCGGATACGGCTCGCCCAATCCTAGTGCATAAAACTCAGCAGGTGCTGCATCATGTACACCGTCGACTTTATTGGCGACAACATAGACAGGTTTGCCTAACGTATGCAAAAACTTACCAATTTCAGCATCAGCGCCAATCATACCGGCACGAGCGTCAACGACGAATACAATGATATCTGCTTCATGAATTGCTGTATGCGACTGCTCAGACATATAGTCATCAATATTACCGCTACCGTCATCAGCTTCACCGATACCACCCGTATCTACAACGATAAAAGATTTGTCTTCATAAGTTGCATCACCGTACTGACGGTCACGAGTCAATCCTGAAAGGTCAGCGACCAATGCCTGCCGACTTTTTGTGAACTGATTAAATAAGGTGGATTTACCGACGTTTGGACGACCAATTAAGGCGACCACAGGCTTGATACTCATGGGTTACTCTCAGTGAAAGGCACAATGACGGGCAGTACAGTTATTCTTATAACCAGTGACATAACAATAGTAATAGATATGCTGCAATTGACCGTGAATTAAAATGAATGATAGAACAATAGCAAAAATAATAGATGGCTATCTTACGATTAAAAATAGTATATAGGATGGCCTCATTATACATACTATAAATAAGTAGTATAGATGGATAGCACATCGGTCGCATAGAGTACGCGAAAGCCTGTGTTTAAACAAGCAATTTACACAAGGCACTAAACGCTGACTAAGCAGCGTTTGTGTTTCATAAGTGACAATCAAGAATAGGCTTAAGGGCTATAGTGAAATATTACACTTCGTTAATCATCTATAAGCACCTATCTATATAGTTATTAGCGCACTAACTGCCAGATAGCAACTTGTCCTGACGTACTTTGAGTCATTAAACGGCTACCTTGAACTTGCAAGTTGGTCAACGCACCTTTTGTCTCTACACGACTAACGATGCTACCCGTAGCAGGGTTAAACAAATGCACTACGCCATCGAAATCACCAATGGCGATATAGTTGCCAATCATCACAGGATTGGTAAGATCTCGATAAGCCAATTCGTCACTTTCCCAAAGTGTCTCGCCACTGTTGCGATCATAAGCAACTACTTTGCCATCTAGACTGGTCGCGATGACTTGCTGAGTATTTACTGCCAGTGATTTGAGGCTCGCAATTTCATTGACGAACATCACCTGACGCGAGGCCAAATCAATACCTAATAGCTGACCACTATAGCTGATCGCAAACAACTGATTTTTATCTACGATAGGTTTGCCATCGACATCGCTCATGCGCTCAACTTCACTACTACCAGCGCCTACACCAACACGTCTTGACCATAGCGGAAGACCGTTATCGACAGTAATTGCATGCAGACGACCATCAGCTGTCGCCAAAAGCGCTGTCTCATTGTCTAATAAAGTCGGCGCAGCGCTACCGCGAACGCTGATAGCAGGTACCTGAGTTGCGAACTGCCATACTGATTGTCCAGTTTGCAGCGACAGACCGTGTAAGAAACCATCATTCGCTGATAATACCACACGATTATTAGTAATCAGTGCTGGCGTTAAAACCGAACCTGACAACTGCTGCTGCCAACGCTTTGCACCAGTCGTGCTATCAAATGCCATGACCTTGCCACCACGAGTACTAATAATAGCTGTCTGGCTCAATGCATCTACTGCAACACCGCCGGTGATTTGGTCGTCAACATTGATTGACCATACGCGCTCGCCTGCACTATTAAACCCTGACAGCTCACCACCGCGTGATGCAGTAACGATTTGACCATTGGCATAGCCAACTTGCAAATCTAGCGGATCTTTTTTGCTGGCTTTTTTATTGCCAACATCGGTACTAAATACAGGCTGTAGTACGCTAATCGGCTGAGCGATTTGTACCAATTTTACCGGATCATTAACGACCGGCTTAATACCGCGATTACATCCAATCACTGCCGTGCTCATTACTGCCAGTACGGCCACATGCATGACTGTCTTTTTGATAGTCTTGGTGTTTAACATTTTGCTAGAGCGAATAGATTGAGTCATTGTATGTTCTCACTACAGATAAATTATTATTAATTGGTAAATTGGCCAACCGCAAATTAGTAATCATTAGGTTATATTAAAAAAGAGCTTTGGATGATTACCAACTCTCAATACTATACTACTGACTTAATATCTAGCCTACTGACTTACTGCCCTGCTTCGACAGCGACTTCGTTCGAGGTATCCATCACTAGCGACGGCTCAGGAGCAGATGGCTCTTGAATAAGACTGGTTTGCTCAGCAATCGGCTCAGCCGTGATACCTAAGCTTTCCATCTTTAATGCCAATACTGCACGCGTTTCTTGACGGCTACGTAATAGCTCCCACGCATTGCTATAGGATTTAATCGCTGAATCTTTATTGTCTTGTGCTAAATAAATATCTCCTAGCAGCTCCTGCTGACTTGCTTCAAACGAGCTTGGCATGTCATTGTTTGCTTCTGACAGTGCAGCACCTGTATCACCTGCGGCCAATAAAGTTTTTGCATAGCGTAAACGAGTAATCGCTTCTAGACCAGCATCACCCAAATCTATGGCCAATGCTTTTTTGAATGTCTCAGTCGCTGCTGCAAAGTCATCATTGTCTACTTGTTGACGTGCCTTTATCATTAGCGCTTGCCATGCATAAACTGACTCACCATGCGTACTGACCAAAGTATCAATATCTTTGTCTAGCTGGCTACGACTTTGGGTAAGTGCTTCTTGAGCTTCTGCTTCTAAATCTGGGTTTTGCGAGGCCAATTTGACCTCTTCGTTTAGCTGCTGAATATCAGCATATTGATCGGCGGCGACGGTATCTACTCGCGCATGGTTGTTTTGCCAGTACGTCCAACCAAAATAGGCGGCCAGTGCTAACAAAATCGCAGTGACGATATAACTACCATATTGCTTTAGCGCTTGCATGGAGTTATCTGCATTTGGCGAATTAGGTGTCAGAGCCATATATATTTACCTGATAAAATTTACATTAAATTGCTAGTGCGACAAACGAAGCTGATTAGTCAAAGTCAATTAGCGACGAGAAAAGTTATCTTTATTTGATAACCAGTCTTGGGCGACCGTCTTTTGCTCACCTGTCTGCATGTCTTTAATACTAATCGTATTATCATCCAGCTCTTGCTGGGCGATGATGACTGTCAATGCCGCGCCTGACTTGTCTGCCTTCTTCATTTGCGCTTTTAGACTCGTGGCACTGGCCATTTTTACTCGTACATCTGGACGACTGTGACGTAAGTTCTGTGCATAGCTTATACCAGCACTATACACCTCAGGATGGGCCACCACGAATACATCACAAGCAGGTACGTCAGCAATCGGCGCAACCGCTTCTATGAGTAGCAATAAACGCTCAAGCCCCATTGCAAAACCAACACCAGGCTCAGATTTGACTGGTTTACTGCCATCTGTACCGATTGATTTTAATTGCCCTACTAGCCCATCATAACGACCACCAGCACAAACGGTAGCTTGGCTTCCAAGCTTATCTGTTACCCATTCAAATACTGTTTTATTATAATAATCAAGGCCACGTACTAAGTGCGGATTGATTTCAAAATCGATATTAAGCGCAGTCAGATAGGCTTTGACCTGCTCAAAATGCGCCACACTCTCTTCACCCAAGAAGTCAGCAAGCTTTGGCGCATCTGCCAATACTGCTTGCGTGCTCGCTTCTTTACTATCCAAGATACGTAAAGGGTTAGTCGTTAGACGGCGCTTACTGTCTTCGTCTAGCTGGTCTTTTTTATCAGTTAAATAGGCAACCAATGCTTCGCGATAAGCATAACGCTCATCCAACTCACCCAAACTGTTTAGTTGCAAACGCATCTCATTGTTGAGACCTAGCTCTTGCCACATCAAATGAGTCATCGCAATCAGCTCAGCATCAGCATCCGGTAGTGCGCTACCGAAGCTCTCGACACCTAACTGATGAAACTGACGATAGCGGCCTTTTTGCGGGCGCTCGTAGCGGAACATTGGACCGATGTACCAAAGCTTGGGCGTGTCACCGCGTAGCAAGTTATGCTCGATAACTGCGCGTACTGCTCCAGCTGTGCCTTCAGGACGCAACGCTAACGGCGTTGGCGGCTCAGATTTATCAGTAAAGCTGTACATCTCTTTTTCGACGATGTCAGTCGCGCCGCCAATAGCACGGGCAAATAAATCCGTTTGTTCAACGATAGGCAAGCGAATATGCTCGTAACCGTACCTACCAAGTACATCAGCCAATATCGCTTCTAAATGCAGCCACTTTGCGGATTGGTCAGGCAAAATATCATTAAAACCTTTGATAGCTTTGATCATGGTACGGTCGTATCCTTAAATGTTTAACAGGCATTCTATTATTGTTTTCTATATATTCAAATAAGCGCTATATCTGATTGATACTGTGACGGTATAGCCTAACGTATCAATCTCTTCTATGGCTTATTTTACGCGAATGATTTCATTTTCACGTTTTTTTGCCAAGTCTTCTGCATGGGCGCGAACCATACCTTCGATCTCATCAACTAGATTGCCTGTATCGATAAGGTGGCTTTTTTCACCCATACGATAGACCAGTGATCTAGGGGCAGCACCAACGATGCCAATATCGGCCTCTTTTGCCTCTCCTGGACCGTTTACCTTACAGCCAATCACAGATAGGTTCATCGGTTCACGGATATCTTCTAAGCGAGACTCTAACGCTGTCATTACTTTAATCACGTCAAACTCTTGACGCGAGCAGCTTGGACAGGCGATAAAGTTTACACCGTTCGAGCGAATATTAAGCGATTTTAAGATATCAAAACCAATCTTAATCTCTTCTTCAGGCTCAGCGGCTAATGAGATACGAATAGTATCGCCAATACCATCTAGTAATAATCCACCTAGCGCGATAGCAGATTTGACAGCGCCCGTACGGTAGACACCCGCTTCCGTTACGCCCAAATGTAATGGGTTATCAATTTGCGCTGATATTAAACGATAAGCATCTAATGTCAAAAACACGTTGCTGGCTTTGACAGATACTTTGTACTGGTCAAAGTTAAGACGCTCTAAAATATCAATATGGCGCATTGCCGATTCTAGCATTGCCTCACCAGTTGGCTCAGTATACTTACGCTGTATGTCTTTTTCTAAAGAGCCAGCGTTGACGCCAATACGAATAGGAATATTGTGATATTTAGCACAAGCGACCACTTCACGTACTTTGGCATCGCTACCAATGTTACCAGGATTGATACGTAAGCAATCAGCGCCTGCTTCAGCAACGGCCAAAGCGATTTTATGATCAAAATGCACATCAGCGATCAAAGGCACGCTTACCAGTTTGCGAATTTCACCAAAGGCTTTGACCGTATCCATCGTTGGCGTAGATACACGCATCAAATCTGCACCTGCTTCGACACAACGCTCGATTTGAGCGACCGTCGCTGCTACATCACAGGTATCAGTGTTGGTCATGCTCTGTACGCTAATTGGTGCATCACCACCAACCGCGACATCACCGACATAGATTTTTTTGGTCAGACGACGATTAATAGGCGATGGCATTGACATACATAAATCCTTGAATCAAAAATAGAAAAGCCCTAGGCCTTTGTACATATAATATAAACCAGCTAAATCCGGATACACATGTGCGCTTTATTCAAACACATGAGTGCTTCATTCAAACATATGAGTGCTTTATTTAAATTTGGCGCTTATACAATTAACTATGGTGCTAATTCAAAAGTAGCTTGCTTATCTGTTGCATACGTATCTAACGCAACTGGTTGTTGATTGAGCATCAAGCTAACATTGTCGATATTATCAATTTGCACATTGAACGGTGGCATACCTGACAAGTCATAGTTACCTACAGACTGAGAACCATTTATCAGGCTGTTTCCAGAAGAATCCGTGATACTAACCACAGCGTCGCTTGTCAATACAAGGTTTAGGTTAGCCGTTGCTGCAGCATCACCTAGATTCAATGCAGAGCCAGAAGCACCAACGCCACTTGCATCACTATTGATGGCGGCACCTTGGGCTTGCTCTATCGCTGACATGTCCTCCACAGCTGATACAGGCTCTTGCGTGTTTTCTTTGCTTGCGTTACTCACCATGCGGAATAGGAATACCGCCAAGATAATCAATCCGATAACGCCTATGATCAATAGAGGGTTAAAGCGGATACGGTTATGAGTATCACGCTGCAAAGTCCCCATTGGACGCAGTGGCGTATCGATATTGCTGGCTGATTTGGCCTTTAGCTCATTAGGATAGGCGGCATCGAAGCTACTAGCGATTTTTGCTGAATCTAAGCCCAAATATTTGGCATAGTTAATCGCAAAACCACGAGCAAATGCAGCCTGTGGTAGCTCAGCGAAGTTTTCGCTTTCTAAGGCCTCCAAATGACGCTTTAGAATGAACAGCTCAGCCGCCGCTGCTTCTAAAGTGACTTGCTTGTTTTTACGGGCTTGCTGCAACACGGCACCAAATGATCCCTGAGCGTTAGATTGAGTGTTAGATGATGGGGTGATCATTTCCATGGTGCCTCTGGATTGTTAAGCCAAGTCTTAAGTTGTTTTGCTTCATCACTTAGCGGATAAGCGGATAAAAGCTGCTGTGCCAATTGCTGGCGCGTTGTTATATTATTTTGTGCTGCTGCAAGCTTGATACCTTGTAAGAGCAAGCGCGGGCTAATACCCTGCCCCTGCACCAATATCAGCGTCTCATCATACAGTCTCTGTGCCTGCGGTATACGTTGCTGGTCGAGCAATAAATCTACCAGTTCGATATGAGCAATGATGCTATTACGATTGCCATCAAGTGCCCGTAAAAATGCTTTTGAAGCGGCACTATTATCACCTAACTGTAGATAAGTACGACCTAGGTTTTCTAGCGCGCCAATACGGCCTTCATAGCCTAGCGTCGCCCCTGCAATCTCAAACTGTTCTGCTGCTTCACGATAGCGCTTTGTCTGTGACAGATACACGCCATAATTATTGTGTGCTTGTACAAAGTCTTTATCTAGCGCGATTGCTTTTTTGAAGTACTCATCAGCTTTGGCTAGATTGATACGGCTGCCTTCTTGCTGCAACAAAACGCCCATCATATCATAGGCTGGCGCATAACGGCTATCGGCAGCAAAGGCTTTTTCGAGCTGCTGCTGCGCGGTATCAAGCTCATTTTTTCGGATGTATTGCGCGGCAAGTGAGGTACGCACACGGGCGATTTCCTGCTGATCTAAATTTCGATCGTTGCTAGCGCGCGTAGATGTTTGATAAGGAGAGTTGCCTAGCAAATCATTGTTCGGGGTGGTCTGACAGCCACTTAATACAAGGATGCCAAATACTGCCGACAGCACTGCACGCTTTGGCAAAGCGGTTTGGGCAGCACTAATACTCGACTGCTTATAAAATTTAGAAAATGATTTTTGATATTTGAACTGACAAGAATTTTTAGAAGTCATCATAGCCGCCATCATAAAACTGAGATTCAATGCGTTCGATCTTCGAGACCTCAGTTTAATAGATTTAACCCCTATAAGTACAATTTAGTTGTTATTAATTGCCACGTTCTGCAATCTTGACAGTCATTGCTACATTTTCTTACCATTGCGATAGACAAAAGACAGCTAAAACGCTATACCAGTCAGATATAACGTTTATCTTCTAGAGAACGTGCTAAACGCTTTCACGATCTTTAATGCTCTGCTGCCATGCGGCTGAGCGTCTAGTACGATCCGCCACTTGTCCAACCAATTGGCCACAAGCAGCATCGATATCATCACCACGGGTTTGACGAATGGTACAAACAAAACCTGCTTCGCTCAGTATATTGCTAAACGCATGAATACGGTTGTTGCTTGATTTGTCATACGGTGCATGTGGAAACGGGTTAAACGGAATAAGGTTAATTTTACTTGGCAACCCTTCTAATAGCGCAACCAACTGATGAGCATGCTCATTGCTATCATTGACCCCATCAAGCATCACATATTCAATCGTAACGTGCTTCTTATGACGTGGATTGACATCATAGACATAGTTTTTTGCCGCTGCAATCAGCTCTTCTAATGGATATTTTTTGTTGATTGGCACCAACTTGTTACGCAGCTCATCATTTGGTGCATGCAGTGAAATAGCCAATGCCACATCGATGTCTTGTGCTAGCTGATACATTTTCGGGACGACACCCGAAGTAGATAACGTGACGCGACGCTTTGACAATCCATAAGCATGATCGCTTAGCATTAGCTCCATTGAGCCTACTACAGGCTTATAGTTCAATAGCGGCTCACCCATGCCCATCATCACCACGTTGGTGACGTTATTTTCCCATAGACTATGATCGACGTTTTCTAAACTTTCATTTTCATCTGTCATATATGACGCATTAGCGACCCATAACTGACCGATAATTTCAGCCGCACTCAAGTCACGCTCAAACCCTTGCTTACCTGTACTACAGAAGCTACAGTCTAGTGCACAGCCTACTTGCGAAGACACGCATAATGTCTTACGGCCATTTATCTTGCTATCATCTGCAGGGATAAGCACCGTCTCAACCAACGAGCCACCAGTGACTTCAAATACCCACTTACGCGTACCATCATCACTATATTGACGATGAATCACTTTGGGCGGTACTACACAAGCATTAAGCGATAACTTATCTCGCAATGACTTACTCAAATTGGTCATTTGCTCAAAATCTGTCACGCCATGCTGATAAATCCACTTAATCACCTGAGTAGATCGAAATGGCTTTTCGCCAATACTCTTAAAGTAATCAGCCAGTTGCGCTTGCGTCATACCCAATAGATTGGTTTTGGCATGTGCCTCATCTACTAGCTTAATGCTATCAGTAATCTTAGCAGGTACGTGCTGAGTAGGTGCTTGAACAGTTGACATAATAGGTAACCTTTTTGCAGAAGCTTAGATAAGCGGTGCAATTATTTATATGGGCTTTGCCATACATACGTGAGTGCATGAGCAATCCGCTATGAGCGCAGTTCTTCGAATTGACAAAAACATGCTGATAAGGGATTGATAACGCTAAGTAAAATCAATAATGAGGCAAGTCACTAAGAATTTCAATGAATAATATAATTATAGAACTCTAAAGCGGATACAAGGCAGCCGACTGCAGATTGTACAAGTAGTACATCTGATGAGGGTAACGCCGTCGCAGTTTAGTAATTCTTTGACTATAGGATTATTATAATAGCTAAAACGGCCTATACCCATAAGATATAAGCCGTCTCGCAAACCAATTATAAACAATCGATGTTATAAATAATTCGTCCATAGTCAATCAAGTATAAAACTCATACAGGTAAGATCAGTTTAAATCGTAGCTGTCTTATTATAGCAGTTACCTCAAACAAATCGAATGCCGTAAAAGCTTATAGTTTATTTACTATATTAGCGTGTACGTGCACAAACTTCATCATCGCTGAAGAAGTATCTGATTTCACGTGCTGCTGATTCAGCTGAATCTGAACCATGTACTGCGTTTTCGTCGATGCTGCTAGCGAAGTCAGCACGGATAGTACCTTCAGCAGCTTCTTTTGGGTTAGTTGCACCCATGATTTCACGATGCTGAGCGATAGCGTTTTCGCCTTCTAGTACTGATACCAATACTGGACCTGACATCATGAAAGATTTTAGGTCGTTGTAAAATGGACGCTCAGCGTGCTCAGCGTAGAAACCGCCTGCTTTTTCATCATCAAGTTGTAGCATTTTAGCTGCAACGATTTTTAGACCAGCTTGTTCAAAACGGCTGTAGATAGCGCCGATATGGTTGCCAGCAACTGCGTCAGGTTTGATGATAGATAAAGTACGTTCGTTAGCCATGAGAAGCTCCTAATAAATGATAAATTCAATAAAATATGAAAAATTAATGCGTTGTTTTAGCTTTAGCCACAATGTTGACTTGGACTGTTTTACACAACTCATGGTATATCAGTGTATAACCATAAGCGCCAACATCGGATTGCTGCCTATTATAATGATTAAGGCCATAAATGATAGGGTTAATTTATGACCATACCTTGCATAAAAGTAAATTTAGTATGCATCCGAAATAAAGTCATCAAACCATATATCTTCACGAAGTAGCTTCAGATCTGGATCTTTGAGCAAATGTTCTTTCTCAGGTAAAACATTATTCTTTTGACAAATTTTTAATTTTTTCTTAGCATTATCAAATTCTTTTAAACGAGCATAAACACAAGCTAAGTTATAAACCTCTTCTGAGTCATGTAGTTCAGCAACCAACAATTTCTCCAAAGCTTGTTCGTTATAAGAAACATCACCTTCTAGTTCAGCTAACTTCAGAAGATTAACTCCCCAAACAGTGTTAGGGGTCAAGGCTGATGGTTGAATATTATCTGCCTTTTCCAGCTGAATATTACTCTTCTTGTAAATATCTATATTATTTGTTGTTTCAGCCATATCATTTAATATCAGACCCCATTCTAGATAAAATTCATACATGTCATGTTGCAAAAATTCTGCTTTTTCAAAACGTTTAAGAATGGCATCAATGTCGCTAAGATGAATATTAGGATCTATGTCTTTACTACTCAACTCAAACCAATCTTTGTTAGCCTGATTGATTTGCGCCCAAACATAAAGTTTCTTGACTTCTTTATCTACTATATCAGAATTACTCGTAGTGGAAATTTTTCCATACTTGTCCTCTATAGCTTTTATCACTTCGCTATACTTACCTTCCATCATAAAACTATTTAATATAGCTGTTAGTGATAATATTTGTTTTCCCAGCTCAACCATCTGCTGATGTAAATCACTTAATATATTGACTCCACCGTCAGTGTTTGGTATTGGGAAGTCTATAACCTCATCTAGAATCCTTATTGTATGTTGAGCATGTTGTGTGAAGAAACTTGGTAAACATTTAAGATTCTGCATCAGACTCACAAAAAAATCATCAGCGTCTTGTCCGCCAATATAATGGGCATGATTCTTATATTTTTTAAAGAAATCTCGTAGATGCTCTGGTATTTCTTTTTCATATCCAATCCAGAATAATCTTTGCTCACCACAGTAATGTTTATCGATTTGCTCAAAAAATCCATCATTATAGCCACTATACCCAGCTACAATAACAGGTGACGTATTCAAGGTTTGTGCAATAAAGTTAGTCATATTATTAGCATGACTTTTAGTTTCATTCTCATCATTCAACTGACGAAAACCATAGCTTTGACCATGTAAGTAGATGATAGAAGGATCAATAATAAGGTTTTGAAGGTTAACATCTGCATTTGTAAAATCATAAATAGATGGATATAACCCAATTAACCCACAAGCTCTCATCAATATATTATCAAAGTTAAAGGTTAATACTCTCTGTGTATAGCCATTATCCATCAAAGCCGCTAGACCAATATGCGCCCAATTTATATTAGCATTTTTTATATGATTCTGAAGAAGTCGTCTACGTTCTTGATGAGTCAAAGCATTCATACATTTATTATAATTACTTCTATCTTTTTCAGATAAATTGCGTAACTGCACACTAAACTTTTGATTCATCTCCTTTACTAACTCACCTGCCAAAGGTATACCAGCTGATTGAGAGCATCCTGCTCCTGTTAGAATCGTATAAGGAGTTTCGCTTTCTTTGGCTTGTCTTACTAACTCTGCAATATCTTTAAGATTAAAAGTTTGATGCTTTGAAATACCGAAGTCGAATCCTAACTCTTTAGAGATATGCTCATAAATCTTTTTTTGGAAAGTTGACATTACTATCTCCGTAAATAGAAAAAACCCCATGCATGTAGCATGAGGTTTTTCATATTAAATCACAATAGTTTATTTCTATTTATGCATCATACGGGTCACGCAATACGATAGTCTCTTCGCGATCAGGACCAGTTGAGATAATATCAACTGGGCAACCAATCAATGCTTCGATACGTTTGATGTATTTTTTAGCGTTTTCTGGAAGCTCATCATAGTTAGTGATACCAACGGTAGACTCGCTCCAGCCTTGCATTGTTTCGTACTTAGGCGTAACTGATTCATAAAACTCAGCATCATGTGCGCCTGCACACTCAGTCTCAGGCAGGTTATAACCCACACCGATTAGCAACTCTTCAAGACCATCTAGTACGTCAAGCTTGGTCAAGCAGATACCTGACATAGAGTTAAGTACTACTGCACGGCGTAATGCTTCAGCATCGAACCAACCACAACGACGTGCACGGCCAGTCGTTGCACCAAATTCATGACCGACTTTGGCTAAGTGAGCACCAACATCATCGAACAATTCAGTTGGGAACGGACCACTACCAACACGCGTAGTGTACGCTTTGGTGATACCAAGTACATAGTCTAAATACAATGGACCGATACCTGTACCCGTTGATACACCACCAGCAGTTACGCTTGAGCTGGTTACAAACGGATAAGTACCGTGGTCGATATCAAGTAGCGTACCTTGAGCACCTTCGAACATTAGGTTTTTGCCAGCTAGACGTAATTGATTTAGGTCTTCAGTTACATCAGTAACCATACCTTTAATCTCTTCTTTCCACTCTTTACAAAGCTTAAGCGTCTCATCAAAATCAATCGCTTCAACTTTATAGTATTCAGTCAGTTGGAAATTGTGATATTCGATTAGGTTACGTAGTTTTTCTTCTAGATCTTCACGGAACAAATCAGCAAGTTTAATCGCACGACGTGCTACTTTGTCTTCGTATGCAGGACCGATACCGCGACCTGTTGTACCGATTTTACCGCTGCCACGCTTGGCTTCACGAGCTTGGTCAAGTGCCACATGATAAGGCATGATAAGTGGGCAATTAGGAGAGATACGTAGACGCTCACGTACTGGTACGTTGTTGTCTTCTAGCTCTTTCATCTCTTTTAGTAGTGCGTCAGGTGCTAACACCACGCCATTACCGATAAAGCAAGTGACGCCTTCACGCAAGATACCTGATGGAATCAAATGCAAGACAGTGGTTTTGCCATCGACAACCAACGTGTGACCAGCATTATGACCGCCTTGGAAGCGGGCTACTGCTGAGGCTTTTTCGGTAAGTAAATCAACGATTTTACCCTTACCTTCGTCGCCCCATTGGCTACCCAAAACTACAACATTCTTACCCATGATCAATCCTTACCTTTATGTATTGAGGTGTGTGCAATAAAAGCTGAAAATTAAAATGATTTTCTTAGCTATATCTTTTTATCTCAGTGATTTATGAAATAGAAACACTGAGATATCTAACGAATAATTTTGCGTTCTCATAATTTGTACTGAACACTTTTGGCTGCGTGAGCCATTCAATAGCCTACTATTAGACAATTAAACAGTTTGTAGCTGCCATTGGCTGTCATCAGCCATGCTCAAACGATGCGTAACATCATCTGGACTGTCCTGTGCATCTAACGGCATAGTGACGCGATAGCCTTGCTGACGTAGACTCTCTACTTGTTGCAGTAGCGTCTGCATCTCATCTGTATTTGCATTAGACAAAGCGGCAAAATCAACTAAGACAACGGTTGGCGCATCTAACTTTGTATGAGCCAGCAATCGGCTAACATCCATACTAAAGCCCGTGGCCGCACGTAACGCTTGTGTCTGGCTTTGCATACCATCAAAACGACCACCACGTACTAGTGGCTGCGTTTCGCTATTAATATAACCATTGAAGACGATGCCAGTATGATAGTGATAACCTGATAGTTCAGTCACATCGATACTGACTGGACACTGCCATTGGTCTTGTAGATAGTTTTTCAAACGCTGTAGCTCATCGATTGCCGTTGCGATTTGGCTGTCTTGCTGCGCCGCATCTGATAATTTGGCTAATAGGTTTGCGATATCGTGGCCAAAGCGTGCCAACACATAAAAATCATCACCCATTGGCAAAGCGCGACAAACACGCTTGAGCTCTGGTAGGTTTTTATTGGCATATAAGTACATCAATTGCTCAGTATCACTGTCTGATAACTCAGCCAGTTCAGCCAAACGTTTGAATATCGCTACATGACCCAAATCGATATGGAGTGCTGCACTCATATTGAGTTTATTCACCATCGTAAATAGCACATCTATCAGCTCAATATCTGCCGCTAGTGACGCACAGCCAAATATCTCAGCACCCAACTGTAGCGGCGTACGAGAGCCAAACAGTCCTGATGGCAAGGTATGAATCACATCACCAACGTAGCAATAACGCGCAATACCCGTACCACCATGATGCGCATCTATACGCAAAATTTGCGGGGTAATATCAGCGCGGACGCCCATTAGGCGACCAGTCAACTGATCGATAATCTTAAAGGTTTGACGTTTGAGATCTTCTGACGCATCACTTAGCAAAGACTCAGTAAACTCGATCATCGGCGGACAAACCAGCTGATAACCATGAGTAATAAGCTGCTCGATTAACTGATGTCTAAGCACTTCTTGCTTATGCGCATCTTCAAACAGGACATCAACCACCCCATCAGGCAATAGCCAACTATTGGCAACATCACTGCCAAAGTTACTCAAATATGGCATGCGATTGGGTGCAGCATTATTTTCAGCAGGCTGAGACACTGTTTCGTTGGTAGAATTTGGCTGGGCAGGTTTTGCAGAATCAGAACTAACAGACACAATAAATCCTTGTTTGGCGTATCGCTTACCAAAAACGCGGTACTGATGCGGTACTTAAAGGGTGATTTGCCGGGTATTGACGCTGTGTGTTTTTATTTTTAACGCGCAACATCATTGACCCAATTATTTATAAACAAACCAGGTAACCGCAAAAGGGTGAATAATAAGTATAATTTAGAATGATAAGACGAGTATCTTTATGCGCTAAAAAATTGCGACAAATAATCAAGGCACTTTATGCTTTAGTTTAGCATAGCACTCAAGGTTCGCCTAGTGACAATTAGCCACAATCACTATCTAATTACAGTTCAATTGCTGCTTATGAGCTTAGCAGATGTAACAGTCATCGTTGATGTATTTGGCTCAATGTTGGGCGAATGGCCGAGAGGTTTGTTTTTTGTTATCCATAAGATAATGAGCGCGATTACGGCAGCGTCATCAACACAGACTCATGATACACTAACACATATTTTTATCTCGGAAGCCTTATGTCATCTGATTACCACCCAAACCCTGCCATCAACCAAACCAATGTCTTAGGCACTGCACTTGCCAGCTGTTGTTTCGATCCAATCACTGGCTATTATCGCAATGGTTTTTGCCATACTGGCAACCATGATGTCGGTCAACATACCGTCTGCGCCAAGATGACCAGCGAGTTTTTAAACTTCTCTGCCAGTCGCGGTAATGACCTGATTACCCCATTACCTGAATACAACTTTCCTGGTCTCAAACCTGGTGACTACTGGTGCATCTGCGCGCTACGTTGGGTTGAAGCATTGGACTTTGATATTGCACCGCAAATAAAGCTAGAAGCTTGTCACGAGAGTCTCTTGGCATTGGTAGATATCGATACGCTAAAAAGCTATGCCCTATAGTTAGTATTGGCACACGATAAAATCGTAGCAGCGTTCACAACATATTTGGATTATTGAAGTTTTTTATTATATGACAGGAAAGTATATGGAAAATGATAATAATCAATTAATCAAAAAAACGGCTCACATTGCACCTGATTCCAATATGAACCATATCTATGCCAATATGAGTGACAAGCATCTCTATTTGGACGATGATGATAGTTATATCTATGGGGATGTGGACGCCACTACTGAAGATACTATTGAGACCATGACGGTCTACGATCCTGACTCTGAACGCTATGAAGATATTGATTCATCAAGTGCAGGCGAAGTGGTCAATTGCTACGCTTACTCACGTAAAACAGGTGAGAACCTTAATAGAGTGGCGCTCAATGATGTGAGTCGTACGCTAGGGAACAATGGTCAATTTATTTGGCTTGGGCTATATGATCCAAGCTTAGAAACCATGGTTAAAGTAAAAGAAGCTTTTGACCTGCATGAGCTAGCGATTGAAGATGCCTTTGCTGATCATCAACGCGCCAAGGTCGAAAACTACGATAATGATATGGTCTTTGTGGTGCTACGTACAGCCAAGCTCGAAGATAATGTCATTCGTTATGGTACTACTGCGATATTTATGGGTAAAAACTACCTCATTACAATTCGCAATGGTCCGTCAAACTCTTATGCGCCAGTACGTGAGCATTGCCATCGTCGCCCTGAGAAGTTACGCATGGGCCCTATCTTTGTACTGCATGCTATCCTCGATTTTATCGTTGATAACTATATGCCGATTACCGATCGATTGGGCCGTTACTTGCGCGAGCAAGAACGCTATGTATTTACCTCTGAGTTTGATAAAGGCACGCTAAAAAATCTTTACGAGCTTAAATCGCAACTGGTACATATGCGCGCCATCATCTTACCTGTGCAAGACATCTGTAGCTTTTTTATCAATCATAAAAAAAGTGAGATTATCTCTGGATTTTCTCAAGCCGCTAAGCCTTACTTTCGCGATGTTAACGATCACCTATTGCACTCCCTAGATGCTATTAATGGTCTTAATGAAATGCTGAGCGTGGTGATGAACACCTATATGGCGATGGTCAATATGGGTCAGAATGAAGTCGTGCGTAAGCTCGCTGCATGGGCAGGTATTCTGGCAGTGCCGACAGCTATCGCTGGCATTTATGGCATGAACTTTGACTTTATGCCTGAGCTGCATTGGAAATACTCTTACCTTGTCATAATGGTCATTATTATCGCCTTATGTAGCTATCTGTACTATAACTTCAAAAGATTGAAATGGTTGTAATACCAAACGCTAGGCATAAAAAAAGAGCAACCACTGGTCGCTCTTTTTTTATGTTGCTATCTCTTTGTAACGCTATCTAATTATTCACGGCGATGCTTAGTATGACTATCAGGTGCTTGAGCATTATCAGGCAATAGCGCCTTAACTGTTAGATTTGCATGCTGCTTATCAAGATTATCCTCTGGGCGACCAAATGTTTTGGCCGTCCAAGTCAGGATTACAATAGAGCCGCTCAGTAGCATGATGGCCACGGAAATTGTCGCTAGCAGCCATAAATGGAAATAGTCTGAAACCGCCTGCACATCAACCACCAAATGTCGTGACAATGCTGTTATGGCAATAAATATCAAAAACTGTACTGGCAGTCGGTGGGTTTTAAAGTAAATACCTATCATAGCCAGTAGCTCAAGGTAAATAAATAACATTAATATGTCTTTTAGATCCGCTGAACCCTTTTGGACAATATAAATAAACTCTTTACCTGCGGTCCAAACAACAACCACACTGATTAGAAATAAAATAACGTAATGACAGACATCGACAAACTCTCTACCAATACCTTGTAGTCGCTCATGAACACCTACGTTTTTTTTAGCCATGTTTAGGTCCTATCAACTGAAATGTGGTTGATTTAGCCTGAGTTTATGTTACCTCAGGCCCCTTATGTATCGGCAATCAGTATTCGTATGACTATCTTTTTAGCCGTTATTCAAACCCGCTGATTTTTCAGCAGCATCGACCGTTTGGCGAATAAGCGTGTTGATAGTCATTGGGCCAACGCCGCCTGGTACTGGCGTATAAGCACTGGCAATGTTTTCCATGCCTTGCATTTCGATATCACCAACACCGCCATCATCTGTCGGATGGAAACCTGCGTCAATGACAACCGCTCCTGATTTGATCCACTCCGCTTTAATAAGCTCAGGTACGCCTACGGCACCAACCACGATATCTGCACGCTTGATATGCGCTGCCAAATCTTGAGTTCTTGAATGGCAGATAGTCACTGTACAGTTGGCATTCAATAGCATCATCGCCATTGGCTTACCTAAGATAGCACTACGTCCTACGACTACGGCTTCTTTACCTGATAGCTCGATATTATAATGCTCTAACAAATGCATAATGCCCTGCGGTGTGCATGAGCCATAAGCTGACTGCTGCATCGCCATACGACCAAAACCAAGACAAGTCACGCCATCGACGTCTTTTGCTAAGTCAATCTGCTCAAAACAAGCACGCTCATCAATATGCTCAGGAACCGGATGCTGTAGCAAAATGCCGTGTACATCTGGATTGCTATTTAACTCATCTATTTTTGCCATGAGCTGCTCAGTGGTCGTGGCACTCGGCATCTCAACGCGTATAGAGTCCATGCCAACACGCTTACAGGCGTTGCCTTTCATACGAACATAAGTGGCAGAGGCTGGATCGTCACCAACCAATATCGTCGCTAAGCTTGGGGTGCGGCCAGTCTTTTCCTTAATCGTATCTACGCGCGTGCGCAGATCCTGTTCTATTTGTTTGGCAAGTGCTTTGCCGTCCAAAACGGTGGCGGATTCTTGGGCAGTAGACATAGTAACTCCAATAGAGGGTACGATATAAAAAAATAAAGACAGCGCGCGCAAATACTTTGCATGCCTGTCCTTTGGTTCGTCAATCTTTGACTAAGAGTAATATTGTACCTGTGTACGCTACAAAATCCTAGCGTAAGATAAAGCCTGCGCACTGATAAATTTTCATAATAAGTCAATTAAACAGTATTACGTATTTATGGGTGAATACATCATTAACCAGTAAGGTATTGGTTTACGTGCTAAATTTGTTAAAATAGCGTAGAATAGTCAATCCAATTTTTTACATTGAGAAATGTAAACCCACCGACTCAAGGATATTATGATGAAAGATGAAAAATTACAGAAAGCACTCGCCCGTATGGGACTTGGTTCACGCCGTCAAATGGAAGAAGTCATCAAATCTGGCCGCGTAACGGTTAACAATGGTCCTGCGACCATCGGTGATCGCGTCTCGCAAGGTGATGAGATTCGCGTTGATGGCCGTCAAATCAAATACACTTCTGAAAATGAGAAGCGTCGCCGTGTTATCGCTTACTACAAGCCTGAAGGCGAAGTTTGCTCTGCTAAAGATCCAGAAGGTCGCCCAACTGTCTTTGAACGTTTGCCAAAGCTGACTCATGACCGCTGGGTAATGGTTGGACGCTTGGACATTAACTCAACTGGCCTATTGTTATTTACTAACGATGGTGAAATGGCGCATCGCTTGATGCATCCATCTGGTGAAGTTACTCGGGAATATGCGGTACGTGTATTGGGTGAAGTAACGCCTGATATCGCCCGTGCATTGACCGCTGGCGTCATGCTAGAAGATGGCCTTGCAAAATTTGAAGACATCAAAGAAGGCGGCGGCGAAGGCGTCAACAAGTGGTATCACGTCCAGCTAAAAGAAGGCCGTAACCGCGAAGTACGTCGTTTGTTTGAATCACAAGGTCTAAAAGTTAGTCGTCTACTACGTACACGCTATGGCACGATTGTTCTACCAAAAGAGCTACGTACTGGTCGTTTCTTAGAGCTTGATAAAAAAGAAATCAACACGTTGACGGATTTGGTCAGCTTGCGTCCACGTTATGGCACGGGTCTACATGGCGCAGCCAAAGAAAAGCAAGAACGTATTAGAAATAAGCCGCTTAAAGCGCGTCGCACTGACACTCGTAGCGATAACCGCAATAGCAGCGCGAAACCTAAAAGTAGCGCTAGCCCTGCCAGCCGCGGTACACGCAACACCCGTGATCGCAATGATAAGCGCTAGTTGATTTTGTTTAACATTATTCTAAGTCTTAAATAGATTTGGGATAAACATAAAAAAGCGGTCAATGATGAATAGTCATTGACCGCTTTTTTTGTGTCTTTTTACAGGTGTCACAGTTTACAGGCGTCACAGTCGCTTAGTATAAAAATAACGGCTCAGCTATCGTGGCTATTAATATAGTGCTTCATGACTCGCAGCTCTTGTAGCTGTTCCTCGTCCATTTGTGCCAGTAATCTATCCAAACGCTGTTCGATATTATCTAAAACACTCTGCAATAACTCACTAGCTTCCAATCTCTTTTCGTTATTTCTATTCTTGGCATTTATATCCGTTAATTGGTAATGAGTAGCCAGCATCTCGGGTAACCGTGTTTGTAACATTTTATTCAACACAAATTGTGCTTCTGTTATCGCCGGTGTCTTATGTTGAGTTTGTAGGGCTGCTTGATAAGCGTGATAGCTGCTTACTTTTTCATCGATACGTTTTAACTGGCGCAATTTCTGCTCAGACAACGTTTTTAAGTGCTGTTTATTTAACGTTAACTGCTGCCAATTTAATGTGGCTAATGACAAGGGTACATCGTAATCCTGATACGTGAGTACACCAGGTGAGATACCGACGGCTTTATGAAAAGCTTGCCAGCCTTTTCTACCTAGATAAAAGGTAGTGACGGTCGTTACAATACCGATGCCTATTAAAATACTCATATACGCTTGCTCTTTACCCTTTTACCATTCAACTTTGTATTTATAGCTTAATGTCTTCAGCACTCACATTTTCACCAGTTGGGCTTTCAATCGCTTGGATATTTACATCACTGCTAGCATTACTACTGGCATTGCTATCGGGCTTTAGAATATCTGTATTGCTAGCAGGACTGTCAAAACGTTTTTGGAGATAGCGATTGGTCGCGAGTAGCTTTTGACCGTCTTGATGATATGACGCGTTGAGCAGGTCATCGAACTGTGTGTTAATTGTCTTAAGCACATCTAACAAGGCTTCTTTGCCAGTGACATTAGAATGCTTAATTTTGGTAGTGTCAGCAAGCGCACTGTCTGCCACATCTAAATCATGTAATCGGCGATAGTCAGCCACTGCTTGTGGCACGTGCCTATCCATTAAGTTTTGAATCATAATATAAGTTTCGTTGATGGTATCCTTATCATCAATCTTGCCATCATTATTGGTATCGCCATACATGACACGCAACTTTTCACCCTTTGTATTAATTTGCTCCAGAGCAGTTTTAACGTCGACAGGTAGGCTTTTTTCAGGTATATAACCCAGTTGCGGCATCGCCTTATATTCGAGCATTTTGGGTGCTGTGACTTTTTTAATGCCACGATAACCTAGATATAACCCAGCCGCTGGCAACAGCCCATACAAAACAAACATTACGAACATTGCAGTCATTTGGGTCATTATATTGTCCTTATTACTTATCAGAATGTCGTGGCTGATTTTTTATGGTTGTTATTATTAAACAAAAAAATAAGGCTCTATTAAAGCCCTATATTGTTATGCATTGGGTCGATTGTGTTTTTTGATAATACTTAACCTTTGCAAGTGTTCAAAAAAACATCATCAAAGAACATTTAACTTTGCGTACGGCTCTTAACATAACGGTGGGTTGAGGCAAGGCGGTTCAAAACTGTCTGATGCAATTCATCCAATAATTCGTCCAGCTCATAATCAATCTCTAAGAACAAATCTGTCAGCATATCACCAGCAGTCATCTTGCCCTGCACCATGTTATTTTTGGTGCGATGCGGACTAAAGCGTTGTAGCTGCTCATAATGATGTAATGCTTCAGGGATACTTTCGGACACCAATTTATCGATGACGAACTGACGCTCGTTATGCTGCTGCTGTTGCTGTTCGTTCAGCTCACTACTCCATTCACGATAACGCTTTAGCTTACTATTGATACGATCTAATATCGCAACGGCTTCAATAGGCATGGCATTTAGGGTGGCCTCATCGACCACATCAACAAGTTCAGTCATAATCGGACAACGTCCATGTTTGAGATACCACAAAGTATCTGGGTCAAAAGGCGGTCTATTAGTTGGGCGCATTTGAGCACGATTGCTCAGATAGCGATCGGTCAAAGGCGTGGATGATTGGCTATCACTGACTTGTGCCAACGCATCACATATACGGTTTACACGTTCAGGCGGAGTCAGTGTAGAACGCTCATGTACTGCGTGATTGCTATCACTCTTGGCAGCAGCATCCCGTTCATGATTGACACTCATCTCCTGAGCATTCTTTGCTGCCAATGTCGGTAGGTCATCTTGAGCTTGCCCAAATGACTGTAGCATTCTTGTCAAACTGACTACCATGACTTGCTCTGCCCCTCGTCTATTACACTCACATTGTGCGCATATTGCATACATTCATTCAATAGCGTATCTTAGCAGGTTTTTGCTGGCCTGCCAGTAAGCAAAATGTCACCATTCCTACACGCCAACCGTTAAGCACCGTATTATGAATGCTCCCGATTATATCTCTGGTTTCCTACTTGGGTTATCTCTCATCATTGCTATTGGCTCCCAAAACGCTTTTGTACTTAAACAAGGCCTCAAACGCGAGCACATATTTTTTGTTTGCTTGTTTTGTGCGGTGAGCGATGCGTTTTTAATCTCAGCAGGTGTTGGTGGTTTTGGTGCAGTTACGGCCCGCTATCCTCACGTTATAGATATCGCAAAAATAGCAGGCGTTATATTTTTATTAGGGTACGGCTTGCAGAGTTTGTATGCCAGCGTACGTGTGTCACATGCTTTGACTGTCGAAGGACAAGTCGTCACTAGCTCAAAAAAAGCCTTACTACTATGCTTTGGCTTTACTTGGTTAAACCCGCACGTCTATCTAGACACATTGGTACTCGTCGGCATGGTCTCTACGGGCGCAAGCAGTAAATTGACGTTTGCCGCAGGTGCAATTAGCGCTTCGTTCTTTTTCTTCTTTGCGCTTGGGTATGGTGCGCGATTACTCAGGCCTCTATTTGAGAAGCCTAAAGCATGGAACATACTGGACGCTTTGGTAGGGTTGCTAATGCTCTATCTGGCTTGGCATTTGTATCAAAGCTGATAGAGGTATAACTGAGAAATGATAGATAAGCTGAGTGTTGAATAAACTGAATATTAAGTAAACGACGTATTGGATAATACTGAATGACGTCGATATCCGCTAACCACTGTATAAATATATATGGTTAGCGGTAATATTGTATTGATCGTTTACATCAAGCTAGGAAAGAGCGTACGCAGTCCATTAACGATAATCTCGATAGAAACGGCGGCCAATAGCATCCCCATGATTCGGCTCATGATGTTCAAGCCAGTATCACCTAGTAAGCGACTGATACGACCTGCCGCCATCAATGCTAAGTAGCAAAACAGACTGATAAATAAGCCAGCAATCAAAATGGCAGATACCTGCAAAATACCTGATACTTGTGAAGAATAAATAATAACCGTGGAGATACCACCAGGCCCAATCATCATCGGAATCGCGAGGGGAACCACAGCAGCTGCCATTGAAACTGGCGCATCTTTCACATGATCAACATCAAAATTCTCTTGATCAGGTTTAACCGGGTTACCCTCCCCATTCATCATATTTAGCGCAATTAAAAACACCAATATACCGCCTGCCAATTGGAACGAGCCGATAGAAATACCAAGGGTTTTTAGTAGCGTCTCACCTGCAATCGTAAAAAAGCTGATGGTGATAAAAATAGTCAGACAAGCAACGCGCGCGACCTTACGTCGATTGTTCATCGAATAGCCGCGAGTCAAATCTAAAAATAACGTCAATGCGCTAAATGGATTGATCAATACCATAAAGGCTAGGATTATCTTGATAATTTCAGTATTCACTGAGCGCTCACTTGTCTATTGATACCACTGGTGCAAAAAGATAAGGCCATCGTGCAAGTGCAACGATGACCCAATAGGCAGTTAAAAACGGCATTGTAGCTTATATTCTAACATAGGCAGATAAGCTAATAAAATCATTAACTTTGCGCCGTTATGCCTACATGTCACCTTAGTAAATTTTCAGTGTAAAAACAAGCATTTAACCGATTATCAGTACAAGCTGTCAGTATAAATTGCCATTCTATTAACTCGGTGATAGTCCTTTCGCTAAAATCTAGCGTATATAATGATATTAGCCTTTATTACGCCTGCACTTATGCACTAAAATCTAGCCCAATATCCAAGGCTGTCGTACTGTGCGTCAAATAACCCATGGCGATAAAATCAACTCCCGTACTTGCTGCCGCTTGTACCGTTTCAGGCGTAATACCACCTGAGGCTTCAGTCTTTGCTCGGCCCTGACACATAGCAACCGCTTGCGATAATGTTTCAGGCGACATGTTGTCTAATAGCACTAAACTCACACCTGCATCGAGTGCTTGCTCTAATTGCTCTAGCGTATCGACTTCGACCTCAATAGGAATCAGATGCCCAGCAAATTTCTGTGCTTGCTGAATGGCCGTTTTGATGTCACCCGCAATGGCGATATGATTGTCTTTAATTAAAATCGCATCATCCAACCCTAAGCGATGATTGCGTCCGCCGCCGCAGCGTACGGCGTATTTTTGTACGATACGTAAGCCTGGAATGGTCTTGCGTGTACAAGTAATTTGCGCAGGATATTGCGCCACGCTATCGACAATTTGACGGGTCGCTGTCGCAATACCACTGAGATGGGTCATAAAGTTCAGGGCCGTGCGTTCTGCTGTCAATAAGTGACGCGCGTTACCTTTTACGGTCGCTAACACTGCGCCAGCCTCTATTATGTCACCATCCTGTACTTGTGCAATAAACTCAATTTGCGCATCGACTAAGGCAAAAGACAAGCGTGCCAAATCGATACCGCATATCACGCCTGCTTGCCGCGCTTTGATCTGCAACTGCGCTTGCATATCGGTTGGGATAGTAGCTTGTGAGGTTACATCACCACGCCTACCCAAATCTTCAGTTAGTGCATTCTCAACCAATGGCTTGAGCAATACGTCATCCAATGCTGGCTCTTTTTCAATTGTCATCTTTGACCCTTATCTAGGCATGATATTGATAGAAACTGCTCGTTATTTAAACTCAAAATGAGCATAAATATAGCGTAAAGTTAGCGACCCTGCAAGGAAAGGTGACAAATTTTTCGTTTTACAAACCGATTTAGAGATACAACGGAATGGCTTGAAACGACTATTTACGCTTGGGAAGTTTGCTATCCATCAATAAACTCTGTAATTCAATATCATGGCGGAAGCGATATAACTTGGCAGGACGACCACGCTGAGCAGTACTACTCTCTCCTGTCTCCATCACTAGGTTTTGCGAATCAAGCAATCGACGGAAATTTTGCTTGTGCAAACGCACGCCTGATAGTGCTTCAACACTCTGCTGCAACTGCGACAAGGTAAAGACGTCTGGCATCAGACCAAAAATAAGCGGTCTATATTCAATCTTCGCGCGCAGTCTTGAGATAGCAGTAGCGATCACGCGACGGTGATCGTAATACATGGGTACACCTATGCGTTGTGACCAGTCTTCTGGCAAGGTAACAGCTTGATAATTGGGCGGATAATTAGGGGCTTCGGGTATCAGACCTGCTTCATAAAGCATCTCATAGCGTAGTAATACATGCTCTGCAATCCATTCTCTACTTTCATTATCGTGTTCGTTGACGGATTGACTGTCAGTGAGTTTGCCACTTGCTAAAAACGCTTCGTCCAGCCCCCAACATAATCCAACGCGCTGACGCCTGCGCTGTTGGACAATCGGGTCGTTTGCAGTATTGGCCCATTCGAGTAGCGCAGGCACGATAAAGTCCATAATAATACTGGGCATACCGTCCAAATGATTTTCCCATGGGAAATAATCATACCAATCTCGCCAGAGTGCTTTGCTTTGAAGTGCCTGCGTTTGCGTCTCTTGCACCAAACCCAAATAACTCACATACACCAACGCATGGCCATCAATATTACGCCTGTTAGTATCGACAAAGGTATATAACTGCTCCAAGTATCCGAGCGGTTGCTGCGTTTGCTCCTCTACCCACTGACGTACGCCCGCTTGTAGCGAGCGATGTAGTGGCATAAGTGGCCCATTTGGCAACAGCTTGCCTTGGTCAACGGTTAGAACGCGCGCGATATGATCGGTGATAGCGACCAATACGGCGACCACTTCTGTCGTGCCACTACCTTGCTGGTGCGCATGTGAATAAGACAACGTCATGGCTTTGGGAATTATCCTTTTTCTCTGAAATGTGAAAGGCTATTGGGGTTAATAGCTATGGTATGGCTTAGTATAGCTCGAATCCAAAACTATCATAGTCTGTGGTTGTAAGTATGAAAAATCAATATCGATAAATAGTTATAAGGGGCATGAATTAGCACCATTTTCAAGCTCAGTACGGCTTAACTGCACGTCATTTTTAGCAATAAAACCTAATATTTTGACTTATTAAGTATAAAAACCACTTGTAATTATGCTCAAAATGAGCATAATCAAGATAACTTATAAATTTGTTATACCCCATTACCTATTTTTTAGCTCTTACATTTATCGTTATCGCACCAATAAAGGCTGCCATTATGAAAAAATATCCTTACGACGCACCTATCATGAGTACGGACAATCGCATCGCCACTCAGATGAACATTGAATATGCCAAGGCTAAAATGCCAGCAGACTTGCCTCGCGCTGAACGCATCGTGGTTGAAGAAAATATCAAGAAGCTACTGAAAGAGAATAATGCCGTACTGGTAGCACACTACTATGTCGACCCTTTTATCCAAGACTTGGCATTGGCAACGGGTGGCTGCGTCGGTGACTCACTTGAAATGGCTCGGTTTGGACAAGCTCATAGCGCCCAAACATTGGTTGTCGCTGGTGTGCGCTTTATGGGTGAATCAGCAAAAATATTAAGCATGGAAAAGACTGTCCTCATGCCAGATTTAGAAGCCGAGTGTTCACTTGATTTGGGCTGCCCTGCTGATGAGTTTTCCGCATTTTGTGATGCTCATCCTGAGCGTACCGTTGTGGTGTATGCCAATACGAGCGCAGCCGTGAAAGCACGCGCAGACTGGGTAGTGACCTCATCCGTTGGTATCGATATCGTCCGTCACTTACATGCTCAAGGCGAGCCGATTATTTGGGGGCCTGATCGCCATTTGGGCAAATACATTGCTCGTGAGACTGGCGCAGATATGCTGCTGTGGCAAGGGTCTTGCCTCGTGCATAACGAATTTAAAGCCACTGAACTCCTGCAACTAAAAGAGGAGTACCCAGAGGCCAAAGTCTTGGTGCATCCTGAGTCACCTGATAGCGTGGTTGAACTAGCCGATGTGGTCGGCTCGACTAGTAAACTTTTGCAATCAACGTATGAGATGGATGCTGATACCTTTATCGTCGCTACTGATTTGGGCATATTGCACGAGATGCAAAAACGCTCACCAAACAAGCGATTTTTGGCCGCACCAACTGCTGGCGAGAGCGCTAGCTGTAAGAGCTGCGCGTTTTGTCCTTGGATGGCTATGAACGGCTTAAAAGGGATTGAACAGTGCTTAACCAATCAAAGCGGTGAAGTACTAATGACACCTGAGCTAGCAGTAGCAGCTAAGAAACCTTTACAACGGATGCTCGATTTTGCTGAAGCACAAAAGCAACGTGTAGCCGCCAGTGGCGACATCGTCAAAGACCGTGCACTGTTCGCTAACGTTGGGGCAGCCTAGTATGAGTCAGTCGCATTCAGTTGATTGTTCCAGCACCACTAGTTATACGAATAACAGAGGTAACAGTGATATGAGTAATACTATAAAAACTGATGTTCTTATCATTGGGGCTGGTCTGGCAGGTTTGAGCACCGCGCTATCTCTGCCAAAATCGCTGAATATTACTGTTTTAAGCAAAGCGGCGCTCGAGGTTTGCTCAAGTCATTACGCTCAAGGTGGTATCGCAGCTAGCTTAGACAAAGCAGACTCTGTGACTGATCATGTCGCTGATACCTTAATCGCTGGTGCAGGATTGTGTGCGACGGACAATACTGCCCGTATCTTGGGCGCAGGACAGCAAGCGGTGCAGTGGCTATGCGAACAAGGTGTGCCATTTACTCAAACCACTTTAACTAAAGAAAATGATAATACACCTGATTTTGCAGTCTTAAAAACCAGTGACTTGCACTTAACCAAAGAAGGCGGTCATGGCTGTAGACGTGTGGCTCATGCGGATGATGCAACGGGTCGACACGTGATGGATGCATTAATTACCAAAGCACAAGCTGCAACCCATATCACTATCTTGCCTTATCATGAAGCATTAGAGTTACTGACTTCACCTATAATTAGCAGCTCCTCTTTTAGCATGAACGATAGCGAGATTAGACATTGCCGAGGAGCGTTAGTCTTTGATCATATCAACGAGCGCCAACTCACCATTCATAGTTCAGCTGTCGTACTCGCTAGTGGTGGCTTAGGTCAACTATTTAAGCGTGCCAGCGCGCCTAATGTCTGCGTCGGTGATGGCGTCATGATGGCATGGCAAGCAGGCTGCCGCTTGGCAAATTTGGAATTTATTCAATTTCACCCGACGGGCTTAGCGTTAGATGACAGCAGCTTCTTGATATCTGAAGCGTTACGCGGTGAAGGTGGACGACTCTATTGTCCGCAGACTGGTGTGCGCTTTATGCTAGACGTAGACGCACGCGCTGAGTTGGCGCCACGTGATATCGTCGCTCGAGCAATAGCCAATCAGATTAGTAGTAACGGACTTGGCTACGTGCATCTTGATGTCAGTCACTTGCCAGCTGCATTTACACAAGCGCATTTCCCGCAGATTTATCAGACGCTGCTAGCACTCGGCATCGATATGACCACAGATCCTATTCCAGTCGCTCCGACTGCCCACTATAGTTGTGGCGGAGTGGTGACTTGCGCCAATGGTTTGACCGATATTGCAGGGCTGTATGCAGCAGGCGAAGTTGCTTATACAGGGTTGCATGGGGCCAACCGTTTAGCAAGTAATTCATTGTTGGAGTGTGTGGTAGTTGGTCGCAACATCGCCGCCAACTTACCTCATTATTTAACAAAATTGGAACGCTTAAAGAACTTAGAAGCTTTAGAGAAAACCGCTGAAGCTTTAGAAAAAATGGCGCAGCCACATACGACTGCCTATTATGAACTGCATCAGTTAGCTGCCGATATTTGGCAATCCCCGACATTAGAAAACACGCAATTTGTTATCTTGCCATCTTCCAAGCAGTCATCGTATCCAACTTATAAGGTCGATAAGGCGTTTCATTCTGACGTAAATATTGCAGAGATAACTATAGCGTTGAAAGCTCTTTTGACAGCAAATATGGGCATCACACGTAGCGATGAAAAATTAGAGCAAGCATTGCGACAAATTGAGCAGTGGCAAGAGTCAATCGAACATACTGAGATCATGCTATCTGATACGAGCAGTAGAACTCCTACTACTAACAGTGAGCTTGCCATTTTTCAATTAGTGAGGCAATTAGCGTTAGCAACGATGATTGTTCAATCGGCTTATCAGCGCTTTGAGAGTCGTGGTGGGCATTACCGTGAGGATTATCCTAACTTAGCTGAAACGCCTTTAACCAGTATCATTCTGCCATTAAGAAAAACTACGCTTAACTCCTTTTCTCACATTATAGAAAATGAGCGTTATCCGATACTTGTTACTGACCATATTTAAGCGTACGACAGATAATAAACAAACCTATCAAGGGCAATATCTAACACTATAGTTAAAGAGGCATTTAAGCTATCATTATGGATAGACTTAAAATATTACCTCTTCTTTGAGTGTCCACGGTATGGCTTCTGATATTGTGTTTGTGATTGCCCTGATGATAATCGTCAGCTTGGCTTGGAGCGTGCTTGCCGTACCTCGTCTGCGCAAACGTTTGCCAAAAATCTACCTGATAGCCCGCTCGTGGTGGTTGATGTTAGCCGCGCTCTGTACTTGCTATGTGATTGCAAAAATAACGAACGATACGCAAGGTTCTTGTTCGCAAGTATATCCCTATCAATGGCTGCTCATTTTATTTTTTATATTAATTGGTCTACGCGGCAGCTACGAGATTAAACGCCTATGGTGTTTGCGCAGTAAAGCCGTACTCATTCATAAACTCCAAGCGCAAGGCTTGCAACCAAGTACTCCCCTGCTACCGAAGACCTCTCTCAACTCGACTCAACACTATACACGGCTTAATTACTTAGACCTGCTATTGAGTATTGCATTCATCTCACTCATCATTAGCCTTGTAGCCTTACAGCAATTGACCTGGCAACGCGAACAATATGGCGTTTTACTCTTCGTATTATTTGCCAGTCAGTTTAATGATATTGCCCAATATCTATGTGGGCGACTGCTTGGACGTAAGCTGTTTAAACAAGGTCTAGCGCCGACTATTAGCCCGAATAAAAGTATTGAAGGTGCTATCTTTGGCAGTTTAGTTGCGGCAATCTTGGCAACAGCATTAGGTCTTTGGCTCACCCCTTTTGATTGGTGGATCTGTCTATTAGCTGCGTACGGCTTGGCTGTGAGCGGTATATTTGGAGACTTATTAGAATCAGCATTTAAACGCCAGCACGGGGTAAAAGACACTGGAACGATGCTCGCTGGTCATGGTGGGGTATTAGATCGGATAGACAGTTTGCTGATTGGAGTGCCAATATTTACCCTACTCTACTGGTTATTTGGTTAAACCTAGTCAAAGTATTGATAGACATATTATTTGGCTTTATCTAGTTTACTGCGCAATATCCAATTGAGCACAAGCTTTGGTAAATGATTTAAAGCACTCGTGATATAGCGCATCGAGCGTGGAAATATCGCTAGTTCTACATCATCGTCAATCGCTTGCATAATATGATGAACCGCTGTCTGCTTGCCCATGATAAATGGCTTATGGCGAGCATCGCCATCGTTTAAATCACGTAACGCTTGAGTATCAATATAGCCTGAAGCAATACAGTTTACTTGTATATCATAAGATACAAGTGCTGCCCGATAAGCGCTAGCAGTCGTAATCATTGCACGTTTGCTTTTTGCATAAAGGCTGGCATAAGGATAATCTATCGTACCTGCGATAGAGGCAATACAGATAAGGCTAGTTCTGTCACTTCCAGTCAAATCCAACGCCTGATGTGATTGTTTTAACTGCTGCTTTAACTGGCTGCTTGCCCATCTAAAAACCTGCTCAAACGCCTGCAAGTTAATCGCTAGCATTTGGTCGCTATCTGCTTGATTTAGGTGATGGATACGCTCATTGGTATAGCTGCCAGCACTATAGATCAGCCTTTGAAAACTAATATCTGACAAACTGTCTAATAACGTTTGCGTTTGACTTGGGTCAGTTAAGTCGCATACATAAGTCACGATAGCAGGATGCTGGCTGTTGATATCTGCTATCTTCGCCGCGCTACTTCCAACAACGCTTACTTGCCAGCCAAGCATCTGGTGATGTAACGCTAAAGCTAAGCCAAGGCCGCTCGTACCACCAACGATAATAACATGCGGCGTATAGGTTTCGGCGATATCTTCTACGAGTGTCTTCATAATTTATGTTGCTGTATATAGTCGACCGTACGCTGATAGCCATATTGCCATTGTGCCTGCATTTGCTGTACAAAGCCATCGTAGTCGCTGTGTATTAGCTCAACGGTCATTTGCTTTAGGTTAAAACGCTTTTGCACATTTTGGCCCGCTAACTGCTGCGCATTATCGGCAAATGGTAACCAATGTAGCTGACGGTGATTGCTAGTAGCATGCGGCAGCTCTCTCATTAGTTGATAACCGTGTACTGCTGCCAGTCGCTCATTGGGATCAAAACCAAAGACGCGTTGAATCGCTGGGGCGGCAAGCCATGCGTCATAACCTGCCTTAGTCTCTGCAAATACGCTGTCACCCAACTGACAGGCTAGCTCAATCGGTGTCAGATTGATCACACCTCCCAAGCACCAGCCAAGCTCTGTGATATGTGTTGGCGGTAGATAGTACATGTCAGCCATAGACGCGCGGATCACTGCGGCAAAATCCCATTGCGTTTGAACATTTACAGATGGATGTATGCGCTCGTTTGCAAATGTGTGCGCTGGTGACGTCATTTGTTCGTCAGCCAGACCTGATACAAGGTTTGGCAAACTTGCTAAGCGCGGCGGCATAAACAATAACTCTTGCAGCGTTAGTGTCGCATTAAACGAATCATCAGCAGGCGTTTGATACAGGCGGCTAGCAATGATGGCTATCTCTGGCGTTGCTATCTCTGGCGTTGCTTTATCAGTATTGCCACTATCATTATTACTAGCAGCGAACCGCGACAGCTCATCTAGCCAATACTGCTCGTTATCGATACGAAACATCGCTAACTGCTGTAACTCATTTAACAGTCGCTCGTAGCTGTCTGCTTGACGTTGTCCTTGTCCATTACCCCTTTGCTTTGATAACCGCCAACGTTTGAGTGCATGTGTCATATAGCGCAGCTTTAGACGTTTATTGGCTTCATCTGGCGCGACATGTCTGATGGCAGTGATAACGCGATACAACTCACGGCTGCACATCAACGCTTGCAAATCTTTAGGGTCAGGCGCAAGGTGTACTAAATAAGCAGACAAGCTGCCACCGCAAGTACCAACGATAATGTCTGGCGTCAAATTATGCGCTGCTAGTGCTACATAACTGCCCAAATAATAACCAAAACGTGACCCTCCCCCTGAAAACAGCTGAACACGCTCGTAAGGTTTAACCTGCTCATTGTTCATCTATTACTCATCATCAGCTGCTACAGTTTTAATCGCTAACGACACGGTAAAGATACCAAAGCGATCGATACGCATCGTGACTTTCTTAAAGCCTGCACGCTCAACCAATTGATCCATTTCCGCTTGCGAACGACAACGCATCACCCAACTACTACCACGGTGATTGTTTAATGTTTTACTGATAAATTCTTGCTCAGGGTGCCACGGTTGGTTGGTATAAATCAGATAACCGCCCGATTTTAAACTGTCATGAATACCTGCCAAAGCTGTAGCTGGTAGCGCATTATCAGAGAACAATTCAAATAACCCAGAAGCAATAGCAAGATCTGATTTTTTAGTATCGGTGCTAGTGTCATTCGTATGTGCATCAATATAACTAGTAGGATCAAAGGCGTCCTTTTGACTGGTCACGACTCGACTGCTCATGGCCAAACGCTCCGCCTTTGTGTGCAATGCCTGTATATTATGCATATCATAATCACGCAGCTCAGCATATAATTCTATAAACTCTGTTAATAAATCAAACGCATAAAAACCATGTCCACTAGCGATATCTAACAGTTTCGGTTGATATGATTTATTGCTACTTTGGTTTTTATCTTCGATATCTGCAAGTGCTAAACGCGCCAGCTCCAATATATGCACGCGGCGTATACGAATACCTTGCCAGCCGATATTATTTAAATAAAATTTATCAACCGCCTGTCCAAATTTATTCTGACCGCTAGGCTTGTTGTAATAGACATGATCTAGCGAATGGCCAGAATCAAACCCATGCTCCAGCCCTGTAGCTATCGCATCGCTGACATGACCGAATTTCTGCATCGCAAAACGAGTAATTGCAAAGCTTGGATTAAACGGCTTAATCGCTAGACGATCCACTTTATCCTTACTAGCACTGTTCAAGTGAGCCGTACTCAAATCAGGTGCTTGGACTGGTACGCTAAACACTTGCTCAGCAAACTCAATACAGTCGGCAAATACATCGGCTTTATTAGTCTCATGAAAGATTGCATGGTAGCTGTCTGGGTACAACTGCCAGCGTTTAATCGGTGTGTTAATCGCTTCATAAAACGTGCGTTCAGCCTGCTTATCGACCACATAATCCTTGCCTGCACACAATACAAACGTCGGTACAGTGATAGCCCCTGCATCGTCGAGCAAGCGCTGACCCGTTGCATGGGTATCAATGAGTAAATCAGTCGAGATACTATTCGATATCAATGGATCGGCATTGTAAGCCTGCTGCGCGTCTTTATCATGAGTCAGTACTTGTGCTTTAACGTAGCTACTGACACGTGACATCAGACCTAGCGTACGCGCCACTTTCAACGACGGTATGGCAAAGGGCAAATACAAGCGAATACTCAAAGCTGGCGTGCCAAGTATCATGCCACGAATATTTGGCGCATAATCATGTACCCATGCTGCTGCCAATACCGCGCCGATACTGCTAGCGACAATCAATGTATCTTCGATAGCAATACCGGTTTGTCCAATCACCAGCTGTACAAAACCGTCTAAATCTCGCTCAAGCTCTGTGACACTTTCTGCATGATCTTTGATGCCCCCTGAGCGACCATTGCCGCGCGCATCCCAAGCAAATACTTGATAGCCAGCCTTTGCAAACTGCTCTCCTAGCTCTGCCAATCGTCCCGAATGCTCATGTCCTCGGTGCAATAAGATAACTTGGCGCAACGGTTGGTTGGCTTGCTTAATATCTGCTAAAGGTGTCGTTAGCCAATAGCGATAATAAATAGCGGTGCCGTCGTAAGCGTTATAACAGCTTTCACCATTGATGATTTTAGATGCAGGCAAGTCAAAACCAACATTGGCCTGTTCTTCGAATTTTTGACTATCAACGGTTGTGGTTGGCATTTCTTTGAACTCCAATGGGCGAGCGTTATCAGTAGAAGTATTTGGCAAAACAACAGTAAGAGATAGTGAGTTGTTTGTTGACTCACCCAGTACGGATCGCAGTTGAGGTGGGTTACGCCTCAAGTATAACTCTGTCATATAACGTAGTCGATTGAGACAGGTCTTTAGTAGCATTATCTCTGTTAATATAAATAATTGACTCATTCTGATAGCAGGTAAAGCCACCTGCGTTTTAATACCTACTGGGGCTTTGGCTCTAATGCCCATAAACGCACCAAGCACCCCTAATAAGAAGGCACGGTCGCTTTTGCCCAAAGGCCCTTGGTTAGCACGAACTCCTAACATGGTATTACTAGTAATGCCTAACAACTCGGTGCCAATACTAAGCGCGATCAGAGCAGTGATATGCTGCTGAGAAGTTGATATATTCGTTGGTAAGTTGGCTATTGACGTTTGCTGTTCTTTATCATTGATATGATGAGTCAGAATATGAGGGGTCAGGCTCGCTAATAGCACCGTATCGGCAACCATATCACCTACCTCGTTTAACACAGCTCCTAGCCTTGATACCTGGCCATGTTCACGCGCCATCATGCCATCGATGGCATTGAGTGCCATACGTACAAACAATGATGATGGTAATAAAAGCCACAACCGCTGCTGTTCAGCCGTTGGTTTGGCAATTATATAAGCAGTACCGATACTTAATAAAACAGCGGATACTGTCACTTGATTGGCAGTAATATTTTGCTCAACCAGCGTATTGCTTATCGGACGTAGTTGATTTTGAAACTGAGTCTTGAGCTGATATAGCGACATGAGTCTAGCCAAATATTTTCAGTACTTTAATGTAGCAACAAAAGTTTGTAAGGTAAAGAATTACAAAGCGCTCAAAAACGTTCAAACATTTTGAAAAAGATATTTATTAACATCATTATAATCGTCCAGTTTTTCCAGTTTAGCCAACAATGAGCGATGATTTACAATGAATCTCAGTGGCTCATATCAGTATTGCTAACCTTGTATGGTACAATCTTCAGCTTCTTAAAAACGCCTTATTAAAAATGCTGCGAGCCCGTCATCATGCAAAGCCTAGTCACCCTTGTTCTGGTCCTAATGCCAATGTTTATTGGCTTTGCCATTCCGTCTAACCCTACCATGACAAAAGTGGCCGACAAAGGTCTATCATATCTGGTATTTATCATCCTAGCGTTGATTGGCATTGAGCTGTCTCAGGTAGAAGGTCTAGGTAATCAGCTGGGTGAAATTGCCTTATATGTCACCGTCCTATCAATATTAACAATTGGTACAGGATTGGTTGCGCTTATGGTGTTTGACCATCTGCGCCCGTGGCATGCCAAAAAACCAAGTGTAAAATCTAAAGAGCATCGGGTGAGTATTCGAGGTAGCTTGGCGCAAGTGGTTTGTGTGGTGATTGGGATGGTGATTGGCTATTTCTTGCCTACTGATTATATGCCGCCTGAAAACTCTATGACTGTCATGCTGATGATTTTGATATTACTGGTCGGTATAGGCTTAAAAGGCTCGGGCATCACCTTAAAAGAAGTATTACTGAATAAACGCGGCGTAGAAATGAGTGTCATCTTTACGCTAGCGGTATTGGCAGGCGGGCTTATTTTCGCGCTACTATTTACGGATGTGTCATGGACGAAAGGCTTAGCACTATCGTCAGGGTTTGGTTGGTACTCGCTGTCAGCGATTGTCATGACCGATGCTTATGGCGCGGTTTGGGGTAGTGTCGCGTTGTTTAATGACTTGGTACGTGAGTTCTTTGCATTAATCTTTATTCCGGTATTTATGCGCAAATACCCCTCCGCTGCGGTTGGGCTTGGCGGCGCGACCAGTTTAGACTTTACCTTGCCTATCATTCAGCAGTCAGGTGGTCTAAAAGTCGTGCCACTAGCGATTAGCTTTGGTTTCCTAATTAATATTGTCTCGCCAGTGCTGATGGTGTTTTTTTCGGCGTTGGGATAAATAAGATAGCTCACTATATACGCTTTTAGTGATTATATAGTGAGCCTATTAAAGGTTTTCATATGGATTATATAATGTAACTCTCAACCACTAAATATCAATAGCAATATATATATCATCCGCGAAATCTTCAGACCACTCGTGTTGCTTAGCTAACGGTGAGCACCACACTGAAATAAATAAACCGATCAAACTATCTGCCCGCTTAAGGATTTTATCTTCATTCCAGATACTTAATTCATCTTCAGCTTCTAATTGAAAATAACGATTTAGATTAGACTTACTATATTTAAGTATTTCTGGCCGCTTTGCCTGCCATGAGCCATTAGAAATAGAAGGATTTAAGCTATCTGTGATTAGTGTCAAATTACCGATTGTATTTTTTAACGTATTTCTACGCGACTCTTGCTCAAGAATATCTTCTGGTGACTTTCCTTCGTTTTCAAGTGGCCAATACTTTTCCCACTTCTCTGGCAATATATGTTCAATAGTGAGATTCTTTTGAATGGGCATTGATTCAGCTTTAGTATGATGAGCAGCAGCGTCTATTGCTTCCAATACCATTCTAAGCTTATATTGCGCGATACGCCCATATATAGGTCGTTCTAGTAGCTGAGACTTTAGCTCGATATCATCGGGCATTCGCGAACTATCGCTATCGCTTTTAGATAATATTTTGTGTATATCATATGAACTAATAAGACCATCAGACTCTTTTTTAGTACGATATATTTCTTTTATAACATCTGTAAAATAGCGGTTATAGTTTTTACTGGTCATGCCACATACCATTCTTCTAACCAAATATGATTCCAAAGTACTTAAAAACTCGTATAATTCTGTCGGCTGATGTTGCCATAATTTCATTGCTAACAGTAACAATGGATAGACCGTTGCTGTACCTACAGCTTCTAATCGATATAGGAATAAATCCACTCTTTCGTCTTGCGGTTGAGTAATAAGCTGATATAGCTTAGCAAATTCTTTAAGAGCAATTAGGTGCTCAGTCGTATTTTTAGGATGTTTAAAAAAACGGTTATTAAACTTATCATAACTATCTTCTGTATCATTGACATATACTTTGAATGAATCAAAAAGATGCGATACTTTAATATCATCCTGCAACATCAAACTTAAATAATTCTGCAGAAACCAATCTATTCGTGGTCGCTTAGTACGTCCTTGACTAACCTCTTCACGCCAAAACTCACTATCAAATGCGAGCCAATACTCAGTGTATAAACGTTCTATTTCCTTATCTGAACCAATAACCTTGCGAAACAGAAAATTCTTAATTAAGTCTGCAGGGAGAAGCTGAGTGCCGCGTGCATTAAGCGTTTCAAAAATAACTTGTGCTTCATCTTGCGAATGCAGGTCGATGACTACAATTTGTAAATACTCACGTACTACTTGCCATAAAGCATCTAAACAATCCTCTACATCGTTATGCTCTGAGAACCATACTTCTAATACTCTAAGAAAGTAATGATAAGCTTTAAATATTTGACTATTTTTGATTTTATCTTCAAGTTGATGTGCCTGCTCTAGATCATACTTATTTAATTGATGTACAACTTCAAATGCTGAGCGATCACTGTTTGTAGGCCAAATTTTGTAAGCTTCTTCGTCCAAATCAACCTTACTGCGTTTATTACTTACCAAACCATCAAATCTGTCATAAAGCTTAGTGTTTTCATACTTCTCACAAATATCTCTGATAGCAATCATCATTATTTGTAGAGTAGTAAATCGCTGTTGCCCATCAATAACTTGTCTGGTTTCAATAGAACCCGTAACATTGTTATTACGCTCTAATACCACTGCCCCTAAAAAATGGCTGCGACATATCTCATTTGATAGATAACGATCAGCGACATCAACAATATCTCCCCATAGATGACACCAGTTTTTTTCTTCTGTCCAAACATAGGGACGCTGGAATAGTGGGATTTGATACGAGACAGTACCATCAAATATACGTTCTAAGTTACGAGCATTAGCTTCCATGTATGTGAACTTCCTTTAGTTGACTTTAATATTAGAATATAGCGTAAAAATTTTAATTTAAATCTAAAATAAATAACCCTTCATCTCTAATCTACCTAAATATAAAGTGCTTTGTAAATAGTCTTATGAAATATCAAACCCCACTCGCCTGCTTAGCAAACAAGCGCATCAATGGTTTTATTTTACTGACTCGGTACATGCCTTCATTACGAATTTGCTGCACAGGACGCATTTGGGCAAGCGACCCTGCAAATAACCAGTTAAGCGCAGAAAAGCTGTGCATCATCAGGCTGTTATGCGGACGGCGCGAACGCTCATAATGACGTAGCGTTTGATTACTTCCCCAAAGCGTACCGTCACTACGTGTAAAGTCATGCGTTAGCTGCTCACATAATACTTGCACGTCCAGCATACCAAGGTTCAGTCCTTGACCTGCCAGCGGATGTACGCCATGAGCTGCATCGCCAATAAGTACCAAGTTATCAGCGACGTAGCTTTTCGCTTGCTGTGCCGCTAATGGAAAACTAGCGATAGACTCAATCTGATTAATCGCACCCAACTCGTAATTGCTGGCAGCTGCTAACTTATCAGCAATAAATCGATCTTCTTCCTCTATCAATGCCAACGCTTGATTGCGCGGCAATGTCCATACGATCGACTGCCAATGCTGCGGGCTTGCCTTATCAACATCGGTTATATCAGCTAGTGGCAATAGTGCCAACGTACCTGTTGGTAGCATGGCTTGACGTGCTGTCGCTTGATGTGGTTTCTCAGTCTGAATCGCACAGCAGATGGCAGTTTGTTTATAGTCAAGTGTATCTACGCCAATCCCTGCTTGCTGACGGACAAATGAACCGCGCCCATCAGCACCAACTAATAGACACGCATCAATCGCTTCGCCATTGTCCAGAGTTACACGGTAGCCTTGCTGCACCCCTAGCCAATCCATATTGACAACTTTATGACCAGCGATAAGGGTCAGATAGTCACTGACATCAATTTCATGCAAACGCTGCCATAAGGCGTGCTCGATAACAGCAGGCTCGACCATACTACCTAATAATGTAGGCTCATGATTTTTACTACTATTATCCTCGGCGCCGCTGTCTTCACTTTCGCCAAATAATAACTCACCCATCCCATTTAGCTGCCATACCTGCATTTGCGAGTAGTCTGCTTTGCGTTTAGAGGCGGCAATATGTTGCCAAGCGCCAATATCTTTAAGCAAATTAATACTAGCCATACTGAGTGCATAGACACGTGCATCACGTTTGCTAAGTACATCTTGCCAAGCTGACTCATCACGCTCAGGGCGGGCATCAATCAATGTCACTGGCATTTTATCTTGCGCCAGCTTTAGAGCAAGCGTCGCCCCAACGATACCGCTACCGATAATCAACGTATGGTTGTCTTTCATAAGGTGTCTCTCAATATTGCTCAATATTAGAATGCTTATTATCAATCTTAATTACAGTTAGTTGATTCAGTTTAAAAGAGAGACAAGGCAACCGAGTGCAGATGTATAGGCAATACTTCAAGCGAGGTTAACGCTGTCACTCTTTTAAAGAGGATTTAACTATAGCGCTATGATTTTAGACCCATCGCATAAGTGGCGACTAATGGCTTGATATTCGGCAATTTATCGAAGGCCAATAGCGCCATATTTCGTGCCAGCTTAATCGCTGGGTTAGGATGCGTGAAGCCATGTACCACCGCATCACAAAAACGAATCACTCGCTTCTGGTCAGTTTGACGTGCTTTTTCATAACGTTTCAATAACTGTGCATCACCGATATCTGCGCCTTTGAGCACTTGTGCATTTAGCATTTGTGCCAGCACATGCGCATCTCGCATACAGAGATTAAAGCCTTGTCCTGCTACAGGATGCAGAGTGTGAGCAGCATTGCCCATAATGACGCAGCGCCCTTCTACCTGCTTATCTGCTAGTACGCGGGTCAATGGATAGGCGCCGCGGCGACCTGCAGTTGTGAACTTGCCAGCGCGTTGACCGAAAGCTTGTTGTAGCGTCTGCAAGAAATGGGCGTCGTCTTCTAAATATCTAGTTTCTTCACCTGTTGGGCATACCCACACGACAGAGCGTCTGTAGCCTTGTTGATACTCATCATTGCCATCGCCCTCTGGATCGGTCAGTGGGAGCACGGCAAGTGGGCCAGCTGGACTGAAACGCTCAATCGCTGCATGCTCGTGTGGCGTATCTGTCTCTACTACGCCGACGATGGCCGTTTGCTGATAGTCATACGTAGTTGTACTAATATCTAGCAGTTGGCGTACTGTAGAATCGCGTCCATCACAAGCGACTAATACGCTAGCTTGTAGCTGCTGCTCGTTTTCGGCTTCATCGTTATAATTAAAGCTAAGTGTCACACTATCGGCTTGCTGCTGGACAGTCGTCACATTGGCATTATCTATCAAGGTAATTAATGGCGCTTGCTGCGCGGCTAATAAAAGCTTACGACCCAGCCAAGCGTTTTCGATGACTTGCCCAAATGACTCGACCTTTTCCTCTGCTTTATTCAGCTGCGCGCGCCCAAAGCTGCCTTGCTCACTAATCTGTACAGTGTCGATACGGCAGGCATGACTCTGTAATTCATCCCACAGGCCAATCTCTTGATATATCTGTACCGTGCGCCGTGATAACGCCGTATTGCGACTGTCTAAATAATGGCTGCGAGTACTATCATCCGTTGGACTGATGGTTGGATAGCTGTTTTTTTCTAATAAGGTGCTCGCAATACCGTGATGGGCCAATAGCAATGCAAAAGACAAACCAACATGACCACCACCTGCGATAAGCACTTGCTGGTCGGTTATCGCTTCTTTCTTTTTAGAGATGCTGTCGAACTTTTTAGGTATGCTGTCAGTATTGGATAAATGTGAATCAGTATCTTGCATCGTGATTTTCCTATTATAATTTTTTGGACAAGCAGTTTATTTATGATAGACAACTGCTCGTCACTGACTTTATTTTATAATTTTTATCATGTCGCTGCTGTTGTTAGATAGGTTGCAGCAACCTATGGTATCGCCCATAGATTACCACAAATTGTCCATTATGCCGTGGTCTTAACCGTAGACAAATCGTTTCTTTACTCTCATCATAAACGAGGTTTATATTCATAAAACTCAAATATCTTAATTTTATTAGAGCACTATCATACGATGGGTAGCGATGAATTATATAGAACTTATAGCAACATCGAATCAATCTATAGAAAATCGCTGTAACAGTTGCAATCCGCATACAAAAACAGCGTTATCTATCTGATGTATGGCTTGAAATTTAAAAATTCTCTACCATAATGAAGGCAAGACTTTTCATTACTTTCATTCACGACCTTCCACAAAAACAACAATAATATCGCCGTCATTTTTATCATCTACAATTTTTTACCACCTAAATACTGTAACGCCACTAACTATTTTATCTCTGCAACCCGCCACGCAATTAAAACCAAATCATAGCGTCGGGTACACAATAAAAGGATAATCGCTTGACTGATTCCATGAGCCGCCGTATAAAGTTTGAATCATTGACCCCAGCACAGCTAAAAACCGTGCTTGGTGAATACAACAATCACATGAAATATATCCAAGAACGCCTCGATATTAAAATCATGCAGCGCCAAGGCGATTTTTGCCTGAGTGGCGATGTAACCAATGTCGAACGTGGTGAACATATTATCTACAAAATGGTAGATGAAGCACAGAATACTAAAGACATCAGTGCAGAAGAGCTGCACCTTATCATCCAATCTAGCCTCTCTCGTGATGAAGACATCGAAGAAGACGAGCAAGATCACGATGACCTGGAATATGATGAAGACTTGGATGAGGCTAGCGAGTTTACGCCCATCAGTTTACGTACACGTAAGGGCCGCATCGTTCCGCGTGGCGGCAACCAACAGCGCTATGTAAAAAACGTCCTGAGCTCTGACGTATCGTTTGGTATTGGCCCTGCTGGTACTGGCAAGACCTATCTAGCGGTGGCTTGTGCCGTAGATATGCTTGAGCGTAATGAGATTGAGCGTATTTTGCTAGTGCGTCCAGCGGTAGAAGCTGGCGAAAAACTGGGCTTCTTGCCAGGTGATTTGACCCAAAAAATCGATCCGTACTTACGCCCGCTATATGACGCACTCTATGAAATGATAGGCTTTGAGAAAGTCGGTAAAATGATTGAGCGTCAGATTATCGAAGTGGCTCCGCTTGCCTATATGCGTGGTCGTACTCTGAATAACTCGTTTGTCATTCTGGATGAAGCGCAGAACACCACGCCTGAACAGATGAAAATGTTTTTGACCCGTTTGGGCTTCGGCTCACGTGCCGTCATCACTGGTGACATTACTCAGGTCGATTTGCCACGTGGTCACAAATCAGGCCTAGCACAAGCGATGGATATTCTAAAAGATATCGAAGAGATTCATATCACAAAGTTTGATTCAAAAGACGTTGTACGACATCAATTGGTACAACAAATCGTTGAAGCCTATGATGTGTTTGATGAAGAGCAAATGGCTTTAGAGGAAAAACGTAAGTTTGAACGTATTAAAGAACAAGAGCGTAGACAAGCCGTCGCTAATGCAGCAGCCAATCTTTAATAATCAAGCTAATCATTGAATTACAATCATTTGCTATAAACAGTTATATTGCATAAGAAAACCGGATTACTCAAAGTAGTCCGGTTTTTTCTTACCAACAGTTTATTGAATTTAGCATATTCACTACTAGTCGCCTACCAGCAACTTAGCTATAGTAGCCTCTATACATTTTATACATTGGCCTCTATTTATTAGCCAAAAATTTAGCGATAAGATAAACAGTGATTGAACTACTTTTATAGTAAAAAACTGGCAAATAAATCACCTAGACGATGCAGCATTAGAAACACATTTATAATAAAAAGGACAGCAATATGAGCCAACCTGACAATACTAATTTCGATGACAAGATCGCTAGCAACCATGCCAGCTTAGCAGCACTTGATATCAGTGCGACCGACAGTATTGATGATGAAATACTAGATACTTTTTATAATCGCGAGCATTTACTATTAGTCATGATGGCGACTTTAGATTATATAGACGGTCGTATTAATAATGGTCTGACCCTACCCTATTTTGCAGATATCGATCCTGAGCTGTGGCAAGAAAAGTCTAAAACGCTAGATATATATATCACTGATGACGTCGAAGGCCGTGCTTTAAATCTAGAAGCACGTGGTAAAGACTATGCGACCAACATTTTGTCTTATCCAAGCGAATTGCCTGCTGCCGTCATTGAGCTGATGCCAACATTGCCTCTTGGAGAGCTGATTATCTGTCATGAAGTGATGGTACGTGAAGCGGCTGAACAGGACAAAACCGTGGCGCAGCACATCAGCCATTTGCTAGTGCATGGCGTGCTACACCTACTGGGGTTTGATCATGAGCTCGGACAAGCTGAGCAAGATGAGATGGAGCATTTTGAAGTTGAGATTTTGGTAGGCCTAAACCTACCAAATCCTTATATCTAAACTAGCACTGCTTTATTAAACAGTCTTCTAACTATTAAGCAGTTATTTATTAATCTTTAGTTAATGGTAGCTTTTGTGCTTGACCCATCTGATTAATCATATGATCCAAGCCTTTAACATGGACACTGCGCTGCGGGAATGGAATCTCGATTTTCTCATCATCTAGAGCTTGCTTGAATTGCTCTAGTAGCTCGCATTGCATCGACCACCAGTCGGCATTGGTTGTCCAAACGTTTAGGGTAAGATCTACTGAATTATCGCCTAGATTGGTCACTCGTACGATAGGTTCAGGATCAGTAAAAGCCAATGGGTTATTTCTTGCCAGACTTAGCATCACGTCTTTAGCCGTTTTGATATCAGCATCGTAGCCAATACCGACGGTGATATCGACGCGGCGATTGGGTAGCGCTGTATAATTGACCACAGGTGAAGTCGTGATATCGCTATTAGGAATGATGATATCGTGATTGTTAATGGTCGTCAGATGGGTATTAACCAAGGTAATCTCAGTCACCGTACCTGTGTAGCTACTAATCTGTACATAATCGCCGCGTACAAACGGGCGAAATGTCACAATCATAATACCAGCGGCAAAATTCGATAGCTGGTCTTTTAGTGACAAACCAACGGCAACAGCGGCACCACCTAAGATTGCGACGACCGACGTAGTCTGTACACCGACTTTGCTAAGTGCAGCTAAAATCACCACGACCAGTAGCACGCCATACAATAGGCGACTTAAAAAACTAGCAACTGTCTCGTCCAGATGGCTACGCGTCATCAAGCGATCGGAAAAAGCGACTGCCTTTTTGGCAAGCCAACGTCCAACGATAAATATAAGTATTGCTAAAGCGACTTTAATGACCAGCTCTAGGGCATTGCTCGTTAAGGTAGCGACATCGACGGTAAAACCTAAAAATTCCATACTGACTCTTTATTTTATAGCTGTGTGTTATGAACTTGGATATCTGTGATTATAAAAAATAGTGCGTTAAGCGTTATTCTTAACAGTTGTGTTTTCAGTAACTTTAATTTCAGTAACTTTAATTTCAGTAACTTTAATTTCAGTAACTTTAATTTCAGTAGCTTTTTTCTTAGTGCTTGTCTTCTTAGCACCTATCTTCTTAGTGCATGAATACATTAACCTTAGTACGTTACTTCGACTGTATCACTATAGCGGTAAGTACGTATCAAGCGCAGCTCGACGATATCGTTCATGTCTTCGGTGAATTTACCAAAGGGTGCAGCTTGTCGTACCGACTGCTTGGCCGCTTCATCCAATATCGTAGAGTTCGAGCTTTCAAGCAGTCGAATGGCTTTGATATTGCCGTCGTTACTGATGATAACCATTAGCCGTACTTCACCCGTAATGCCTTGAGCACGCGCTTGTACGGGATAATGCAAGTTGCCCACTCGCTCGACATGCTCACGGAATGTATTGATATAGTCTGCTGCCGCACCCCGTGTGGTCGAATTACTATCCATCGTCACGACTTTGGATTTGGTTGCGTAGACCTGCTGACGCTGAGATAGCTGAGCTTCTAAGGTGGCAATCTGCTTACGTAGCCGCTCTTCTTGCGCCATTGCATCATCTTGCGCTTGCTCGCTGTCATTATCCGACTCTACAGTGGCCTGACGCCAACTTAACGTCGTACGCAGATAACTCTCTTGATAACGCTGCTGACGTACTTTACGCTGTAAATTAACGATATCTTGAGTCTCACTCATTTGCTCAGCAGACATTGCACTTAACTGATTGTTCTCTTGTCTGAGCTGCTCTTCTATTGTACCGCCGCCCTCTTGTGAAGCGTTGGCAATAAAGTGTGCATCTTCATTGGGCTTCATATTGTCGGTCAGCGCCTTTGCCACATCTTGCATCATAGCAGCTGGGTCTTTTCCCATAGAGAAGCTAATTCCGAAAATAATCAGCACATGAACAGCCACTGCAATAACAATAGCAACAGGCAAGCTTATATCGCGCTTGGGCGCTTGCGCGGAAAAATGATAGCTCTGTGAGTCTTTTATATAGGCCACAATGAATCTCAGCTTGTGAGCACATCAGTACAAAGCACTATTTAACAAGTGTTGTAACGATGGGCATGATTTATACTGGCGCTATCATAACATGACATAGAATTATGTCGCCAGTATAAGCACTGAGACGGCATTTTGACATTTGCCATACAGTATTGGTAACCTTATCCGCTGATTGAAAAACATGCATTTGAGAATATATAAGGCAGACGAAACACTGTCTATACCAAATGAATTGCTATAAAACGCATGTGTTCATTTTGAAGCCACTGTATTTGTTATATACTGCTTTAGCATAATAGCATTAGTAGCACGATACTTTGCAACAATCAGAACTGTGCATCGTGTTGATTAGGCACGGCAGATTATCAAGCAGCACAGTAAATGTAGATTCACTATGCACTAGTATCAGAGGTCAGTTTTTCGCTTTTGCTACCTATCAGTATAAAAATTACTAATGGTCGTAGATATTTAGAAATTATAGATGATTAGCTTTCGTTCAAATTAACGATAGCCTGCAAAGTTTGTTTAGCCATTTTTACGTCACCGATTGAATGACGCGCCCTATAAGGATAATAAGTTTGAGTGACTTTGATAACGTGAATAATTCAGACAATTTTGATGAGTTCTTCGAGAGTATTGGCTATCGTTTTGACGAGTCATTCGGCAGTGGTTGGGAGCGTATCGCCCAATCGGTTAAAGATATCTATAATAAGACGACGGACAAGTTCGAAGATGAGTTGTCATTGCCAGTGGCACAGACTTACGTTAATGATGCACTACAAAAATTCGTCACCGACAATGTAAAAGCCATTTTAGAGCTACGTGTCGAGATGCATGAGGATTGGTTTCGTTTGTACTGCACTGTCAATGCAGGCGGCATCTATGCCGAGGTGGCAAGTAACTTTAGCTTAGTTCACGTCCAACTCGATCGCAATGTGCAGCGCTTTGTATTTGGTCAGCAAACTTATACCGATATATTAAATCTGCGCTGCGAATCTTTCGTGAAACGCCAAGGCGTCAAACTGGCGATTTGGTTTTATCATAGCGTCCTCAAAAAAGACCCTTTAGGATTTATTCTGTCATACGTCAATATTGCTCGCGCAAAAGACGAAGTGATTTATCTCGATATCCATCGTTGGTTAAAAAATAACAAAAAAATCATGAGCACCTTGCATAAGGTACAGATAAATTATGGCGAGCTAGAAGAAGAGCAAATGATTTTGAAAGCTCAGATTAATTATCGCGATTTACTGGCGGCCAGCAGTAACGAAGATATCATCGGTGATGATGACGATCCTGAATTGATGCAAGGTCCTATTAACCCTGTAGACGATGCGACTGAGCCAAGTCAAGAGTAAGTCGCTAATGCTTTATCCCATAAGACAATGATTCATCCCATAAAAAAACGCTGCATTTTAAAGGTTATTGGCCTTATAGATGCAGCGTTTTTTTATTGAAGTCGATAACTACCAGTAGTTCTCTACGGCAATATTACCCTCACCGCGGCGATTCATCACCAGTCCCAACGTCTTTAACGCCTCTTTGGTATCTTCTACCATATCTGGGTTGCCACATAGCATGACATGCGTAGTATCAATATCTAATGCGATACCCGCGCGCGCTTGTAACGTACCCTCTAGTAGTAGCTTCGGCAGACGCTCTGACAATGCACCTTCGACAGGCTCACGAGTGACGGTTGGGATAAAGATAAGCTTTGCTGGATTATCAACCAGTGTACCGAAGTCTTCTTGTAGGCTTTCGATTTTCTCAACGTACGCAAGTTCATCGAGCGAACGGGCACTATAAGCCAATACAATGTGCTCGTAATCTTCCCATGTCTTTAAATCTTGCAGCATCGATAAGAACGGTGCTAAGCCAGTGCCTGTTGCCAGCAGCCATAAGTCTTTTGGCAATGGTTTTTGGTAACGTGCTAATGTCAAAAACCCAAATGGCATGGTATTAAGCAGTAGCTCATCACCCACTTGTAAGTGCTGTAATTGCGAGGTAAATGCCCCATCCGGTATCACGATAGAGAAGAATTCTATCACCTCATCAAAGGGCGAAGAGACTATCGAATACGCGCGGAAGACATCTTCATTCAATGCGGTATCAGCAGTTTCATCACTTACATCAGTCTGTTGATAATATTTTAATTGACTGGGATTGACGCCTAAACGTACAAACTGCCCAGCTGTAAACTTAAAACTATCGGGACGACTGACGGTAAAGCTAAATAAATTTGGCGTCCATGTGGTTTTGCTGAGCACCGTTACTGTTTGAATATTATCACTCATAATTATTCGTCACTTATACTTTATTAAACTATATTTTTATAAGATACCTTTGATAGGCAAAAGAAGATGGTGGTGTTTTAAAAAGTATGCTGGCGATAAAAGTCAATAAGAAATCTATGCTAAGTTCTCTGATTCTATAGGGCTTTCAAGGCTTCAAAAATTGTTCAAATTTTAATCAGCATACTTTTTGACACACCACCAAGAAGATAAATGCCAAAAAGATAAGCATAAAAAAGATGCGCCAAGCTTATCATAAAGCTGGCGCATCTTGGTTTTTTAACCGTAACAACAGATAGATCGCAGCGACTTATCTGTTGTATTGACTCAGCGACACTACCAAATGCGAGCCAAACTTGCCCACTCAATCATACTATTTGGCAAGATACCAAAGAATAGAATAATCGCCGTCACAGCAATGACCATGATACCACCAGTACGAATACCCCATTGTCCAGACACATCAAACTCGATGAACTGCTTAGGACGTTTGAACAGCGTGAGTAAAACGCGTAAGTAGTAGAATAGACCAATCGCACTGCCTAAGATAATCATCGCAGCCAAGAACCAGTTGGTGCCTTGTACCGCAGCTAAGATAGCAAATAGCTTGGTGATAAAGCCTGCCGTCAACGGAATACCCGCCAATGACAACATCATGATAGTCATGACAGCGGTCAATACTGGACGACGCCAGAATAACCCTTGATAATGCGTCAACTCATCGGCTTCACCAGATAGGCGATACGGACTCGACATCAACGTCACTACCCCAAAGGCACCGATAGAGGTAAAGGCATAGACTGCCATATACATACTAGAGATACTATCAGCGGCTGAACCAATGCTAACAATCACGATCATCACATAACCCATATGAGCAATAGATGAGTAACCGAGTAGACGCTTAAGGCTAGTTTGACGTACTGCCAATAAGTTACCTACCAAGATAGATAACGTTGCCATGACCATCAATAGCATTTGCACTGATGGCAATGCCAGCAAAGCAGTATCGATTAAGAAACGCACGGCTAGTGCCATCATCGCCACTTTTGATACAGAGGCTAAAAAAGTAGCGATAGGTGCTGGTGCCCCTTTATAAACATCGGGTGTCCACATGTGAAAGGGAGCTGCAGAGAGCTTGAACGCGATACCAAACATCATCATCGCCGCGCCTAATATCAGTAGTGGCGACTCAAAGATATTGCCTAGCACCATGCTGATTGGCTTAAATGCTAGTGAGCCTACTTCTGCATAGATAAAAGCCATACCCATCAGCAACGTCGCTGATGCAGTCGCTGATAGCACCAGATACTTCAATCCCGACTCAAGCGACTGGTTGCGCATGTAAGTATAAGCAAGCAAGCCATATAGTGGTACTGACAGCATCTCCAAGCTCATAAAGAATGATGCCATATGCTGCGCGCTTACCATTAGTAATGCACCAATGGTCGATAGCAGCATGAGCAAGTACAGCTCTTCTTTATTGTCTTTGAGGTTGGCCAGATACGCATAAGACAGCGTACAACAAGCCAAGGCACAGATAAAAATCACCACCATATTAAACTGAGCAAAGTTATCAATAACAAATAACTGCTCAGCGTTTGGTGCGATAGACCCGCTGTCAATCACGCCGATCATCTGCCCGATCAGAGTGAATAGACCAATGTTTAAGCCTGCCACCGTAATCGTACCAGTGACCATGTGCGAGCGTTTAAAGGTAATCGCGATCATAACCGTCAGTACCGTAATCACTACGGCAATAATCGGCGCGTAAGGCAACAATCCTATCAAATCATTCATCGTAATATCATTCATGACTTAACGTGCCTCCATTACATCAAGCAGTTGCGACGCATCTACCTGTGTCACTTGACTGTATATATATGCGTTATTGATCCACTGCATTGCGTGACTTGAGGTATCAAGGAACGGCTGTGGGTACAGCCCGAGCCATACCAAACCAGCAGCTAATATCAGTAGTAATGACAGCTCGCGCTTGCCCAAATCTTTTAGTTTACGTGCCGGTAAGCCATGTGACTTAGTCTCTCGCTCTGCCAATGCAGCGATGTTGTTTTCACCAAATAGTGCGCGATGAATCAAAATGAGCGAGTACAATCCTGCTAGTACCAAGCTGAATGTCGCAAAAACCACGAACACGGGATACTGAGCAAATGAGCCGAATAAAATCATGAACTCGCCAATGAAGTTACCTGTGCCTGGAATACCAAGCAATGCTGCACAGAAGAACATCAGTATCGGTGCGTAGTAACGGAACTGTCCCCACATACCACCCATCAACGTCAAATCACGAGTATGCAGACGCTCGTATAGCTGTCCTGCCATAATGAATAATGCCGCAGAGCTAAGCCCGTGCGCGAGCATCTGAATCATCAGACCTTGTAAGCTGAGCAATGTGCCTGCATAGATCGCCAGTACCACAAAACCCATGTGCGAGATACTGGTATATGCCAGCAAACGCTTCATATCGGTCTGCATAAAGGCGAGCCACGCACCATAGAAGATACCGATCGTACCCAAGGTGATTGCTATCGGTGCAAACTCTTGTGACGCTACTGGGAATAACGGCAATACAAAACGAATCAAACCATATGCAGCAGTCTTAATGAGTACCCCTGCCAAATCTACCGAACCAGCTGTTGGTGCCTGTGCATGCGCATCTGGCAACCAACCGTGGAAAGGAATGATTGGCAACTTCACCGCAAAGCCAATAAAGAAGCACAGCATGATTGGATATTCCCAGCCGCCAAGTGACGTACCGAGCAAGTCATTATAGTTAAAGCTCACTACCCCTTTTTGGGCGTAGCTGATAATGACCAATACCAAAATACCGATGAGCATGATAAGCCCAGACGCTTGGGTATAGATAAAGAACTTGGTGGCCGCGTATTCTTTGGTTTTGCCAACCACATCATGACCCCAAATTGCGATCAAGAAGTAGATAGGAACCAGCATCATCTCCCAAAAGAAGAAGAATAAGAACAAGTCAATCGCTAAGAAAACACCAATAACGCCGCCCAAACTCCATAGCAAGTTCAAATGGAAAAAACCAACACGGCGCTGAATCTCATTCCACGAACAAGCAACGGCTGCCACACCAAGCAACCCTGTTAGGGCCACCATCATCAATGACAAACCATCTAGCGCTAAGTGAAAGCTAATACCAAAACTTGGTATCCATGGCACACTGAACTCCGCGACCCAAGGCACGGTAGCATCTGGTGCAATGACCTGCTTACTCATACCGCTAAAATCACCTTGCTGCCAAAGTACCAATGACAAAGCAAAGGTCAACATCATACCGATCAAGGCAATCCAGCGCGGCAGACGTTTATTAAATCGCTCTACCACCCAGCATAGCAATCCTGCAATAAAAGGAATTGCGATTAATGCTGGTAGCATCCACGTTTGTTGTAACTCAATCATCTTTTACACCACCGTCATCATTACCAGCACCAGCAATACAGCCATACCCAAGCCAAAGCTTGTGGCATAACCTCGAAGAGACCCTGTTTGCGTCGCAGACAATACTTTATTACCTGCTGAAGCCAGCTTAGGTAACAGCAACCACGTTTTATCGATAGGGTCGGCTTTTAATAAGCGGCCGATGAATAAAAAGGGTTTTACGAAAATCACATCATATAGCGCGTCGAAGCCTAGGCCATGGTAGCACCAGTGATATAGCGCCCCACCAATACGTGAGCGCTTAAAGCTAGTAAGCAAGCGACCTTTGTTGACGACATACAATAGTGCGGCCAATATCAAACCTGCTGCCATGGCACCCATCGCGATATACTCTGCGGTATGTTTAGCATGCGCTTGACCAGCAACTTCTAATAGATGGCCAACGCTCTCTGGCAATACACCATCTAATGGTGGCGTAATCCAAGCACCAACGGCTGTAGATAACACTAGCAATACGGTTAAAGGTAACCAATACGACACACCTGATAGCTTATGAGCATGGGTTTTTTCTTCGCCAAAGAATATGATCCAAATCATACGGAACGTATAAATCGCGGTTAAGAATGCGCCGAATACACCCATATAAAATAGTACTAAGTGACCTGTGGCATAAGTTTCCCAAAGAATCGCTTCTTTAGAATAAAAACCAACGGTAACCCAAGGTATCGCAGCGAGTGCGCCGCCACCGATGATATAACACCAAAATACCAATGGTATCTTTTTGCGCAGACCGCCCATCTTAAAAATATCTTGCTCATGATGTACGGCAAGGATGACCGCACCTGATGATAAGAACAGCAATGCTTTAAAGAAGGCGTGCGTCATCAAGTGGAAGATTGCCCCTTGCCACGCGCCCACGCCAAGCGCTAAGAACATATAGCCAATCTGACTCATGGTCGAATAAGCAAGGATACGTTTGATGTCTGTTTGCGCGAGTGCACAGAATCCAGCAACGACCAGCGTCAATGCCCCTACGCCGCCAACCCAATACAACAAGATACCTGGCGTTAGCTCAAACAATGGATGTAGACGGGCAATCAGATAAACACCTGCCGTCACCATCGTTGCCGCGTGAATCAGTGCCGATACGGGTGTCGGGCCTGCCATCGCATCAGCAAGCCATGTATGTAGTGGCAACTGGGCTGATTTACCCATCGCGCCGCCGACCAACATCATCGTGGTAAGCATCATCGTTGGGTTATTAACATCGAACACTTCTGGCGCGCGCGTAATAATCTCTTGAATATTAAGCGTACCGAATTCGCGGAATAATAAAAACAAACCGAAGGCTAAGAACACATCACCGACACGAGTAACGGTAAAGGCTTTCATCGCGGCACGGCCGTTGGCTCTATCATGGTAATAATAACCAATCAATAGGTAAGAACAGATACCTACGCCTTCCCAACCGAGATATAGCAAGAACAAATCATCTGCGAGTACCAATAACAACATACTGGCCACAAACAAGTTCATATAGCTAAAGAAACGAGCAAAGCCAGTGTCGCCTTTCATATACCAAGAGGCAAACAGATGAATCAGAAAGCCAATCCCAGTAATGACGCCTGTCATGGTCAATGCAAGACCATCAAAGCTCAAACCGAAATGTGGGGCAAAATCACCAACTTGGAACCACGTCCATAGCGGAACTTCAATTACCGTTCCAGCTGGATTGGTGGTCAAAAAGGTATAGCTAACCACTAGCGTACATAATGCTGAGAGCAACATGCTACCCACGCCAACAATCGCTGCGACCGTCTCTGATAATTTGTCGCGCATAAAGGCTAAAATCAAAAAGCCAATGAGCGGGAATATAAAGGTTAATGGTAATAAACTCATGACATCATCCTTTCATCTCATTGGCGCTATCGACATCGAGATGCCCACGCTGATGATAAAAACGCAATAATATTGCCAGACCAATTGACGCTTCAGCCGCAGCCAAGGTCAAAATAAAGATAAACATAATCTGTCCGTCTGGATCGACCCAGCGACTACCTGCTACTACAAATGCCAATGCTGCCGCATTCATCATGATTTCAAGACTCATTAGCATGAATAGGAAGTTACGTCGTACCATAACGCCGCACAGACCGATGGCAAATAAAATACCTGCCAAAATCAGTCCATGGCTCATGGGTATCATACCCAGTACATTTTGCGCCTCAGTAACTGGCTGTACTAAGCCTGCCACCTCATGGGCAAACGGCACGTTTGACACATCTTGTGCCACGCTTGCTGCTAGTACCATTAGTCTGACTCCTTGCGCGTAACTTTGTTCGCACCTACTTGACTGCCTGCCCTCGTACCTACCTTCATACCTACATAGTCATGCGGGTCAACATCTTTATATTCATAAGGCTTAGCCATTTCTACGCCGTCATGCTGTGTAAGCGTACTATCATTGTCGTATTGTTTGATACTGCCTACGCTTGGCTTGAAGTTTTGGCTATCGTTACCGATGACCTCATCGTCGACTGTCTCTTTACCTAAATGATAAGCGGCGACCAAGGCTGCCAATAATAGCAATGCTGCTACTTCAACCAGCATAATGTATTTGGTAAATAACACCGTACCGACTGCTTTGGCAGAGATAGTCGTGCCACCCATCATGACAGCTTCATCGTGATTAAGACCAATCATTGCATAGAGCACAACGGCAATGATTATCGTCAATCCTGTCGGTATCGCCCAAGTACCAGCATCGAGCCAACGCTCTTCGCGCTCGTCATTGCTCATGCCCAAATTAAGCATCATAATGACAAAGACAAATAGCACCATAATGGCACCAGCATAAACAACAATCTCTAGCGCACCCGCAAACGGCGCACCTAATACAAAAAATATCCCAGCAATTGCCAGCAACGATACAATCATCGATAAGATAGCATGCACTGGATTGGCCTGAGTCACTACGCGCAGACTGGCAAATACTGCCACTGCTGCAAGCGAATAAAACCCAGCCAGTTCAGGATGGTTCAAAATATTCATCATGGTAGCAAGCTCCTTAGATCAATCGGTGCAGACTCATTTTGTGCTGCGCCTTTTGGTTTATCTGCTACCGCCATACCTGTCACACGATAATAGTTATAATCAGGGTATTTACCTGGTCCTGAAATGAGCAAATGCTCTTTTTCGTAGACCAAATCTTGGCGCTTATATTCACCCAGCTCAAAATCTGGGGTCATTTGAATCGCTGTCGTTGGACAGGCCTCTTCACACAATCCACAAAAAATACAGCGTGAGAAGTTAATACGGAAAAACTCTGGATACCAGCGTCCATCTTCACGCTCGGCTTTTTGTAATGAGATACACCCTACCGGACATGCCACCGCACACAAGTTACAAGCGACACAGCGCTCGTCTCCATCAGGATCACGCGTTAGGACAATACGTCCACGAAAACGCGGCGGCACAGGTACCGGCTCTTCAGGATAAAGGATGGTGTCACGCGGTCTGAGCGCATGACTATTGACCATCCACATGCTGCGGACAATGGTAAATATACCAATGACGGTCTTTTTTATGGTAGTAAACATGGGATTATTATCCTTATCAGCTTTACCCTAGTTCATCAGTAATGGCTAGTGATGGCTACTAGTAATGACTATAACGTTGGGGAAAAGATCAAAATGACCGCAGCAGTAATCAATAGATTGATTAAGGTTACGGGCAGACATACTTTCCAGCCAAAGTTCATCACCTGATCATAACGCGGACGCATGAGTGAGCCTCGAGCCAAAACAAACATGGTCATAAAGAACAGCGTTTTAATCATGAACCAAAAAGCTGGTGGAATAAATGGAATATCTAAATTGAACGGCGCAAGCCAACCGCCAAAGAACAAGCAAGTCATCAAGGCAGAAATTAAGACAACATTGACATACTCACCAATGAAGAACATACCGAACTTCATGCCAGAATATTCGACATGATAACCTTCGGCTAGCTCTTGCTCTGCTTCTGGTTGGTCAAATGGATGTCTATGCGTAACGGCCACACCAGCCACCACAAAGGTCAAAAATCCGAAGAACTGCGGAATGATATACCAGCCGTCCGCTTGCGCTTCAACAATGGCACGTAGGTTAAATGAACCTGTTAGCGCAACAACGCCCATCAACGACAAACCCAAAAACACTTCGTAACTGATCGTCTGTGCAGCTGAGCGCAAACCACCGAGTAGCGAGAATTTGTTGGCAGAGGCCCAACCGCCGAACATCACCGCATAGACAGCAATACCCGCCATAGCAAAGAAAAACAGAATACCAATATCCCAATCAACGACGCCAAGCGTTGGCGAGATAGGAATAATGGCAAATGAAGCCAAGGCAGTAAACATTGCGACTGCAGGTGCCAAGGTGAACATAAACTTATCGGTAAAGTTCGGTGTCCAATCTTCCTTAAAGAAGATTTTGAGCATATCGGCGACTAACTGCAACGAACCAAAAGGCCCAACACGGTTTGGACCATAACGATCTTGCCATAAGGCCAACATACGGCGCTCATAGATAATCATCATCGCGGCAACCAATACCACGACTAAAAAGATAACTAGTGATTGACCCACCAAAAACAGAATAGACCAAGTATCAAAACTCATGCTATTGGCCAAAAAGCTTGGCACATCAGGGATAATACGGGTAACTTGCATATTACACCTCCTGTGTGGTGGTCGGCGCTGCGTTTATTTGCGCTGTGTCATTATCATTAATCATGTCGTTAGCCATGCTACCCATCATCGTTACTGGTGCATCCACTTTACGTACCGATGCTGGCATTGATGGGTGAATGATACTCACCTGCCCAACGGGGTAACCGATACAGCCTTCTGCCAAATAACCGACCAGCTGTACTGGCAAGGTGATTTGTTGCTTATCGATTTCTATCGCCAAGTAATCACCAGCAGCAATATTCCAGTCTTTGGCATCATCTATACCGATACGCCATGCAGCAACAGGTAGTTGCTCTGCAACTATTGGGCTACGTGATGCCATCATTGAGCTGGCATAGATATTATGAATCGGTACCAGTTTGGCTTGGCCTTGCTGCAAGTCAGTTGTATTCGAAGACATCGCTTCTGGCGCCACATATTGACGAGTGGCTAGGCGCTCTAGCTGATCGAACAAACGCACACCTGGATCACCATTTTTCAAATGACCGCCGACTTTGTCTTGGTATTTGTTCCATGCTTGCGGTGAGTTCCAACCTGCCGCATTGGCAAAAGGAATCATCGAGCTTGGCGTTTCTTTACCGCTATAACCTTCCATTGAGAAAGTCAGACCAGTGTCCAAATCTTTTGGCTGCATTGGCTCGTGCACTGAGATTGGCGCACGCATAGCAGTACGACCTGAATAACGACGCGGTTGACGCGCGATTTTCAGACCCGTTATACGGTAGTCAGCATCAGGCGCAGCGCCTTTGATACCCGCAAGTTTAGGATGGGTTACGATCAACGCATTAATGACATCATCTAGCTGCGTCCAATCAACATCACGACCTTCAATGCTGCTATGCACAGCATGTATCCAGCGCCAACCTTCTTTAATACTGCTCATTGGATGGTAGTATTCATTATCGTAAACTTGGAAGAAGCGCTGCGCACGACCTTCAGCTGATATTAATGTACCATCCGCTTCTGCAAAGCTCGCCGCTGGCAATACAATATCGACGTCTTTATGCCAATCAAGGAGCTGATGATCTAATGCGATGACCGTTTTATCAGTCAATAGCTGCGTCAATTTATTGGCATCAATCGCATCTGTTAGCTGGTTTTCTGCAACCACAACCACATCATAATCAGTTGCTAGTAGCTCTTCTACTGATTGGCCGCCAAGCATACAAACGCCCATGCTATTGGCATCAGGAACCGTTAGATAGATACCTGCTTGTGCCTGATACTGTGCGTTTACTTCTTTTAACTCAAGGTTTTCTGCTGGCTCACGCTCGACATCATCCTGCGCTTCTGTATTCACGCCTGTTTCAGGTTTGTTTGGCTTGGCAGATAAATCTTGGTCTTCTTCAGGCTGGTCATTAGCCGCTTTTGCTTGGGCTGCCTGTACTTTGGCATTATGTGCCTCAACCTGCTGTTGCTCAGTCGCTTTGATTGCTGCGCGTTTTTGGGTCAACGCTTGGGTAATCTGTGCCGCTGCTTCTATCAATGCGGTAGAAGACAAGCTACTACCCGAGACAACTAACGGCTTATCGGCTTGAATCAAGTCATAAGCGATTTGCTGCGCCAATGCTTGCATACCGTCGGTTTCAGTACTGGCATCAGCATCTTGTTCAGCTGCTCGTGGATCTGCTATGTCTGCTAAATCATCAGCGAAATTAGCAATTTCATCAGCAACTTTGAAACCAAGTTTGGTGATGTCTTCAGGTGTCGCCACTACGCTCACTTTACTGATGTCTTCTAGCTTGGTTTGCGTCACATCGATGACATAGACTGGGCTTAGCGCATCTTGAGCGATACGTTTGACGGGTTCAGCAAGCCAAGGCTGTGTTTGCAGCGCCGCCGCCATTTTCAAACCTTCATTTTTTGCCGCTTGACGTACTGACAGCGCGACACGTGATGAAGTTTGCGTGATATCTTCACCCAATACCAAAACTGCATCATGCGTTTCGATATCGGTCATGCTAGGATTATAAATGCCTTCAGTGCTAAGCACTTCGATACATTTATTGACCAGTGCTTGCTGCTGATGATTCAAACCTGTTGAGAAATTATCAAAGCCGACCAGATTTTTTAGCGCAAAGTTAGTCTCTAGACTGGCGCGTGGTGAGCCAATCCCGATAACTTTTTTATCTTTAATACGCTTGATGGTTTCATCAAGGGCATAGTCAATATTGATTTTGACGTGCTTATCATTGATACGTTCAAGCGCTTGGGTTGGACGATCATCACGATTGACATAGCCATAACCAAAGCGGCCACGGTCACATAAGAAATAGCGGTTTACTTCGCCGTTATAGCGGTTTTCGATACGGCGCAATTCACCATAACGCTCACCTGGTGAGATATTACAACCAGCTGAGCAACCATGACAGATGCTTGGCGCATACTGCATGTCCCATTTACGGTTGTAGCGCTCAGAGTGAGTCTTGTCGGTAAATACACCGGTTGGGCAGACTTCGGTTAAGTTGCCTGAGAATTCACTTTCAAACTGACCATCTTTATCACGGCCAAAATAGACGCGGTTGTTTGAGCCATAAACGCCCAAATCTTCGCCACCCGCATAGTCTTTATAAAAACGTACACAGCGATAGCAAGCGATACAACGGTTCATCTCATGTGCGATGAATGGCCCAAGCTCTTGGTTGTGGTGCGTGCGTTTGGTAAAGCGATAGCGACGACGGCTATGACCTGACATATACGTCATGTCCTGCAAATGACAATGTCCACCCTCTTCACAAGTTGGACAGTCATGCGGATGGTTGGTCATAAGTAGCTCAACCATCGACTTGCGGAATGCTTTGGCTTCATCATCAGTCACAGAGATGTACATGTCATCGCCAGGGGCGACCATACATGACATCACAAGGCGACCGCGACCCGCTTCCATATCGTCTTTATTCTGGAATTGCTTGACCGCGCACTGACGGCACGAGCCTACTGAGCCAAGGGCTGGATGATAACAAAAATACGGCACATCAATGCCGAGTGATAAGCAGGCTTGTAGTAAGTTATCTGCGCTATCTACTTCGACAGTGGTTCCATCAATATGTATGACTGCCATGCCGCTCTCCTTATTTCACTACTGGCTGTTGGTTGGCTGCAGCATCAATAACATCGACACCAACCGCCTGCGCGATTTTTTGATCAAACTCTGGACGGAAATATTTAATCGCACTCATTAGTGGTTCCATCGCACCTGGGGCATGCGCACAGAATGTTTTACCAATCCATAAGTCACGCGTCAGGCCTTCTAGTTTTTCTACATCGCCCACTTGCCCTTCACCATCATTGATGGCGGTAAGCAATTTCACGCCCCACGGTAGACCATCACGGCATGGTGTACACCAACCGCATGACTCGCGCTGAAAGAAAATCTCAAGGTTGCGCAGTAATGGCACCATGTCTTGTGATTCATCGACGACCATAATGAGACCAGTACCCATACGGCTACCCGCATTTTGAATGGTGTCAAAATCTACCACCACATCCAAATGTTCTGCAGTCAAAAAGTCAGTCGATGCGCCGCCCGGTAACCAAGCTTTCAGCGTTTTACCATCTTTCATACCACCCGCTAAATCTTCAATGATTTCGCGAGCTGTATAACCAAACGGTAATTCCCAAAGGCCTGGATCGTTGACCAATCCTGAGCAGCCAAATAGTTTGGTGCCTGGCGTTTTACTTTTGCCTTTAATTTCAGATAACGACTGATACCATTCAACGCCATGATTCAAAATCGCTGGCATATTACACAGCGTTTCAACGTTATTGACAACGGTTGGACGACCCCATGCACCAGAGATTTGCGGAAACGGCGGCTTAGTACGTGGGTTAGCACGGCGGCCTTCTAGACAGTTAATTAACGCTGTTTCTTCACCACAGATATAACGTCCAGCGCCCGTATGCACATGCAGGTTAAAACTAAAATCTGAGCCCAGAATGTTGTTACCCATGATATTGTTGGCCAAGCACTCTTCGATAGCAGCGACCAAACGCTCAGCGGCCAAGATATACTCACCACGGATAAAGATATAACCGTCAGTGGCACCAATCGCATGAGCGGTAATGAGCATACCTTCGATCAGCTGAAACGGTAGACGCTCCATGAGCAAACGGTCTTTAAACGTGCCCGGCTCCATTTCATCCGCATTACAGATGAGATAACGCGGCAAACCATCCGGCGGCGACATAAATGACCATTTAAGACCAGCATTAAAACCTGCACCGCCGCGACCTCGAACATTGGCCGCTTTAATCATATTGCCAACGTCTTTAGGCGACTTAGATAACGCTTCTTTTAGACCCGTAAAGCCTTTTAGAGATTCGTAAGTCGCCAAATCAAGCACCGCATCATGATGCGCCAAACGCCACGTCAATGGCTTGGTTTCGCTAGTGGCTGTCGCTTTATCACCATAGATTGGAACACGCTGTGCATTTAGCTGGCTTGGCGCTTGGCCTTGACCGCGACGAGCAATCTGCTCTGAAATCGTTAAACTCATGCGTATATCTCCAATAGTTGCGCGACCTCGGAGGGTTGAACAGGGCCGTAAGTGTCTTCGTCAATCAGTACTGCCGGGCCTTTGTCGCAGTTTCCTAAGCAACAAATTGGCAATAGCGTAAAGCGACCATCAGCAGTTGTCTGACCGTACTCGATACCCAGCTGCGATCTAATCTCAGCGGATAGCGCCTCATAACCTGTCAAGTAACAAGCTACAGAGTCACAGATCAGAATCACATGACGACCGACCGGCTGACGGTAGATACGGTTAAAGAAAGTCGCAACCCCATCCATATCTGACATCGGAATGTCTAGGATATTGGCAATGGCGTTTGCCTGGGCGTCATCGACCCAGCCGTTGCGCTTTTGCACGATTTTGAGTGCATCTAGCGAGGCGGCACGCGCTTGCGGGTAATGATGCATAAACTCATGAATGGCAGCAATTTCCTCAGTGGTAAGGATGCTCTCTACATCTACTTTTGGCATTTTGTCGGAAACAATTTTCATAATCTTCTGTCTTTCCTCACTCATCACGCTTTATCACACTACAACGACTGTCTAAACATTGACTATCATTGCACTGAAATATTACAGCATTTTGGTGTGCCATTTGGCAGTAATATATTGATTAACTTATCTTTTTTTAAAACTATAACTCTTTGAGCAAAGCTCTATTCTTAGGTGAAAGCACTAACGATCACAATCCGCCATCACAATATCAATCGATGCTAGGTACATAATGGCATCAGAAACCAGCGAGCCATTGATGACCGATGGCATCTGCTGTAAATGCGCAAATGTCGGCGTACGAATACGGGTACGATAGCTCATCGTGGCCTTGTCTGAGGTGATGTAATAACTGTTCAGACCTTTGGTCGCCTCTACGATCGTCGTACATTCGCCCGCTGGCATCACAGGACCCCAAGATACTGAAATAAAGTGGTTAATCAGCGTTTCGATATCATTTAGCGTACGGTCTTTTGGCGGTGGTACGGCCAGTGGATGATCGGCTTTGTAAGGGCCTTGTGGCATATTATCCATACATTGACGGATGATACGTAACGACTGACGCATCTCTTCGACTTTTACCATACAACGGTCATAAGCATCGCCGTTGTAACCGACTGGCACTTCAAAATCGTAATTCTCATAGCCCATATATGGACGTGCTTTACGCAGGTCGAAATCAACGCCTGTCGCGCGCAGACCAGCGCCAGTCACGCCCCAAGCAAGTGCTTGCTTGGCATTATACTGAGCAACCCCTTGGGTACGGCCTTTGAGCACGCTGTTTTGTAATGCCGCTTTGACATACTCGTCCAAGCGTTTTGGCATCCAATCTAAGAACTCACGAACCAGACGCTGCCAACCACGTGGCAGATCAGCAGCTGTACCGCCGATACGGAACCAAGCGGGATGCATACGATAGCCAGTCACGGCTTCGATAACGTCATAGGCTTTTTGGCGATCGGTAAACATATAGAATACAGGGGTCATACCGCCCGCATCCTGAATGAACGTACCGACGAATAGTAAGTTATTGGTAATACGGAAGAACTCGCTCATCATCACGCGGATAGTTTCAGCGCGCGGTGGAATGGTAATCCCAGCAAGCTTTTCGACCGACATGATGTATGGCAGCTCATTCATCACACCGCCAAGATAATCAATACGGTCGGTATAAGGAATAAATGAATGCCAAGTTTGGCGCTCAGCCATCTTTTCTGCGCCGCGATGGTGATAGCCGATATCAGGAATACAATCGACGACTTCTTCGCCATCGAGCTGTAGTACCAAACGGAAGGCACCGTGAGCAGAGGGATGGTTAGGACCTATGTTCAAGAACATAAAGTCTTCATCACGACCTGAACGCTTCATGCCCCATTCTTCTGGAACAAAACGCAGATTCTCTTGCTCGTATTGCTGCTTGGCTGTATTCAAGAAGTACGGGGTAAATTCCGTCGCGCGTGCATGATACTCTTTACGCAGTGGATGACCTTCCCAGTATTTTGGCAATAAGATACGGGTCAAATGCGGATGACCTGTAAAGACAATACCGAACATGTCCCACACTTCACGCTCATACCAGTTGGCGTTTGGCCAAATATTGGTGGCGCTCGGTACATTGACATCGTCTTCGCTCAGCGCGACCTTGATACGTACATCACTGTTGCGCTCAAGCGACATTAGGTGATAAAACACCGTAAAGTCACTATCAGGCAAACCTGCGCGATGTTGGCGCAAACGCTCATCTATCGCTGACAAGTCAAATAGCATGACGTAAGGTTTAGGCAGTTTGCGCAAGAATAAAAGAATATCTAATAAATCAGCACGCGCCACCCAAACCGTTGGAATCTCATCCACAGTCTGCTGCACGACAAATTTACCAGCATACTTTTGCTCCAGCTCTGTGATGACTGCTGGGACGGGCTTGATCTTAGGATCTATGTTTTCGACTACCGTGACCATGAATGATGTATTCCTTCATTAATCATAACTGAACTATGTTAGTCATAACCGAACTATGTCAACCATAACTGAGCTATGTTAATCATAACCGAACTATGATAAGCGCATAAAATATTGAAACTGTTGCTACAAGTCTAAATGCTGTTTAAAACTTAAATACTGTCTGGGCTGCGCAAGTTTTTGACAGCAATACGATCTGCCTGCTTGCGGTCACGCTCAGGCGTCATTTGCGGCTGATAGATACCCTGCTCATTGACATGGATACCCAGCGGACGACGCTCTTTAGTAATAGATTCTTGTAACAACATCAAACCCTGAATAAGCGCTTCTGGACGCGGCGGACAACCTGGCACATACACATCAACAGGGATAATCTTATCGACACCTTGTACGACAGAATAAATATCATACATGCCGCCCGAATTGGCACAGGCACCCATAGAGATAACCCATTTTGGCTCAAGCATTTGCTCATATAGGCGCTGGATGACAGGGGCCATTTTGACAAAACAAGTACCAGCGACGATCATGACGTCCGCCTGACGAGGCGAGGCACGAATAACCTCTGCCCCAAAACGTGACAAATCATGAACGGCGGTTAAGGTAGTAGCGTATTCAACATAACAGCAAGAGGTACCAAAGTTAAATGGCCAAAGTGAGTTCTTACGCCCCCAGTTTGCTGTTGAATGAACGAGGTCTTCGAGACGACCCATAAAGACGTTTTTATTCACTTCATCTTCGATAGGATCATTGACCGTTTGACTGGTCTGTGCAGGATAGGTATCTGCATCGGGGTTGGCTTTTGTTAATGTGTATTTCATAACATACAACCTTCATATTAGGCTTGGCGTGGCAATCATCTTGCTCACGCTGTCGCCATAACTTTTATTATTAATAAGTGGCTAATCATCAGCGATCATTAATACAAACAGAACTGACGCCTTCATGCTTTGCTGCTCGTTTTTGCAAACGCTAGAAGCTGAGCATCAACTGCTATTAACGTTCAGTTTTGTCCTGCTGAGCAGACGTCGCAAAATCCACAGAAGTAACGTTACCCGTGGTATTAATATGATCGATGTTTTGTAGATGACGACGATTGGTCTCAATATTGTTTGAGACATTGATTTGACCGGATGACTGCGCGGGCACTTTACCTGTCGGATCGACCATTAGCTCATGAGCACCATCAAACTTGGTGATGTCTGCCAAATTAAAGCCTGCAGGCGCCGCATACAAGCGTGCTTTTTTGCGTAGCTTGTCAGCAGGTGCCCAGTTCATCGCACCCAAGCTCAGCTCATAAATCAAACCGATAATCAGAATAGTGATAAACGTGCCAGCAGCGGCAAAGCCAAGCCAACCTGCCTCGCGTACTGACACAGCATAAGCGTAGAGATATAGCGCCTCTAAATCAAAAATCACAAAGAAGATTGCGACCAAATAAAATTTGGCAGACAAACGAATACGGGCGTTGCCAGATCCGACAACACCGGCTTCAAACACTTCTTCCTTTTGTGAGCCTTGAGAGCGACCGCCAAGTAAGCGCGGTACGACCAGCATAAAGACAACTAGCCCAATGGCGGCTAAGATAAAAGCAATGGCTGACCAATTAAAAGCAGACATGATAATACGTGCTCCTCACCCAATCGAGTGTTAGACACAGCGCAAGCACTGACCCACTCAGGCCATGTTGCGACAGGTATAACGCAGACGAAAACACAAAGTGACTTTATTTAAAAAGTGACTTTATTTAAGTAATTGTCACTGCACTTCAGTAACTGTCACTGTGTTTAAGTAACTGTCATTGAGTCACATGTTAGGTATTTTGCTGGTAACAACCAATTATCAAGCTTATTGACGACGATGTCAGACGTGACCAACTGTAGAGATTCCGGTATGCGCGCGGATAAAGGCTGGTCGCCCAACGCATCTTCTAACAACGTAAGATCAACGTATTAAATCAATATCATATCTGACTGCTTACTTAATTGATTTAATAGCTCATTACACGTGGTCAACAATGACGTGACAACTGGCATAAATTATTTACGTACTATACGCATATCAGTGCCTAAAAGCTAGTTTTTAACTGTATTGAACGGTCACTTTCTGTGTAAAAAAAATGTGTTTTTTTTACTATGAATTATGATATAGACCTTACCTTATATTAACCCCAAATCCGTACTTTTGGCTACGAGCAAACACTGTCACGCTATTTGTCAAAAATCAAGTGTCCAAATACCCCACTTTCATCACCCAAGTCCTCCCCCAAAGTGAGCATTTTTGCTTTATAATGACCCACCAGATTTTTATGATATGCCATCATCAAACCTTAAATTCTATTATTCTTATAATAAAGATTATTAAAATATCGCAACGATACGAGTTTTGATGATGCGCGCTGCGTTTATCTATCTTTGTCATATCAGCGCTACCCTCTTTTTTGCTTTTGTCTTACAGGTCACGTTATGAGTCAACTCAATCCCAAACAATCCGAGGCCATGCTCTACGTATCTGGTCCATTACTTGTACTTGCAGGGGCTGGCTCCGGCAAGACCTCTGTGATTACGCGTAAGATTGCTTACCTAATCCAAGAGTGTGACATGCCAGCTGAGCGTATCACCGCCGTAACCTTTACCAATAAAGCGGCACGTGAGATGAAAGCGCGGGTAAGCAAACTGCTACCAAGCGAAAAAATGCGCGGGCTAACGGTGTCGACGTTTCACCAGTTTGGACTACAGTTTTTGCGCTACGAGCTGATTCATACCCCATTAAAGGGCAACTTCTCTATCATGGACAGCGACGACAGCAAGCGACTGCTGATGGAGCTGATGATGCGCGACAACCTAAGTGGCGCTGAAAGTCGCGAGTTGGTCGGTAAAGCCATCAAAATGATTTCGGATTGGAAAAATGACTTGGTCGAGCCTGATAAGGCGATGGAAACGTTAGACGATCCAGAAGACATGATTTTCGCGACGTTATATGCGCTTTATGAGCGTAACTTGCGTGCTTACAATGCGGTCGATTTTGATGACTTGATTGTATTGCCAACCAAGATATTGCGTGAAAATAGAGAACTGCGTGACAAATGGCAGAACCGTATTCGCTATTTATTGGTCGATGAGTATCAAGATACCAATACCGCCCAGTATGAGATGATTAAATATTTGGTTGGCCCGCAAGGTCGCTTCACCGTGGTGGGTGATGATGACCAATCTATCTATGCATGGCGCGGGGCAAAGCCTGAAAACATGGCCCTGCTAAAAGAAGATTTTCCAAAGCTGAAAATCGTTATGCTTGAGCAAAATTACCGCTCAACCACGCGTATTTTGACTTCGGCCAACGCCGTTATTCTAAATAACGAGCATTTATTCGAGAAAAAACTGTGGTCAGATAAAGGTCAAGGCGAAAAAATCCGCATCATTAACTGCCGTAATGACGACGATGAATCCGAGCGTGTCGCCAAAGAAATCGTCACACACAAGCTGCGCTTTGGTAATGAGTGGGAACAGTATGCCGTACTGTACCGCAGCAACTTTCAAGCACGGATGCTAGAGGCACAACTGCGCCAGCTGCAAGTGCCTTATAAATTATCAGGCGGTCAATCATTCTTTGCGCGTAGTGAAATCAAAGACATCATGGGCTATCTACGCCTGATTTTGAACCCTGAAGATGACAGTGCGTTTTTGCGTATTATCAATACGCCCAAGCGCGGTATGGGACCTGCCACGCTAGAAAAACTCGGTCTATTTGCGCAAGAGCACAGCATATCGCTACTGGCCTCTTGTACCCACGCTGGCCTGACTCATGTATTGCCGTCAAAGGCTTATGGTACGATAAAAGAGTTTGGTGAATTCATCGAGCACTATACGCGTGAGCTGGATCAACACCCAGACCCTGTGCCGATCGTACGACAGATGATTGATGAGACAGGTTATATTGATTTCGTGCGTAGCGACGCCAAAACGCCGCAACAAGAAAAAAACCGTATCGATAATATCGATATGCTGTACACCAGTATTCAGTCCTTGATTAGTCGTGCTGAAGAAGACGAGGACCGAACTATTGATACCATCATTCGTAAGCTGGTTTTGCTTGATATGCTCGAGCAACAGCAAGAAGAAGAGAACACTAACAAAGTCAACTTGATGACCTTGCATGCGGCAAAGGGCTTGGAGTTTGATTTTGTTTATATTATGGGTCTTGAGGAAGAAATGCTACCGCATCGCAACTCTATTATGAGTGAGACGGTCGAAGAAGAGCGCCGTCTGATGTACGTGGGCATTACCCGTGCGCGTCGTGAGCTGACATTGACCCTAGCGACCCAGCGCCGTGCCGGTGGTCAGATGCGCGTTACCTCAGAATCAAGATTTTTGGATGAGTTGCCTGAGGATCATGTTGACTGGCCTGCCAAAGCGAAAAAGAAAAAAGCGACCAAAGACCCAGAAGCTGTTGCTGATGAATATTTGGCCAATATTCGAGCGTTACTGGGCAAGCGTTAATCTTAACCAAAACATTTAAGCACTTAAGTAATAAACACTTAAGTAAACGCTTGCGAAAACACGCTTTAGACTGCGCAAAAGGCGATTGTTATAATCGTCATTGTTATTGTTCTTTATATACTATAAAAAACTGACTGTAAAAACTTGGAACACTTATGCCTACCCCGACGCCCAATCAGGAACGAACTGCCATGCTGTCAGGAGACTATAATTCGGCTGAATATAGTGCCGAATATAAGCTTCTGTATCTGCAGGGGTTGGTTGCTGACAAAGCATACGAGGCCATTACAGAGTTTTTGGAAAAGCAGTCCGAATATGAGATTGCCAACCTACTAGAATCCTTCCCGACTCAAAACCGTCTGTTGATTTGGGCGCAGGTGCCAGAGCATATCAAAGGTGAGGTACTTGCCGAACTAGATGTCGATACGCGCCAGCCGTTGATGGAGAATATTTCTTCTCAAGAAATCTCCTTGTTTACCCAAGACCTTGATGCTCAAGATATCTCTGAGATTTTGGATACCGTCACTGAGAGCGTACGTACCTCAGTCATGGCAACGCTGGACGAAGAGACGCGGGTCCAAGTCAATAAGCTTGATACTTATGCTGACTGGGAAGTGGGTAGCTATATGGATCCAGATATTATCCAGATAAGGGACGATATCTACCTAGCAGATGTACAAGAGTGGCTGCGTGAAAACGATGACCTGCTCGATGACGAGAGCCAAGAGCTGTTAGTTGTCGATCAAAGCCAGCAATTGCTAGGGCTACTGAGTCTAGTAGATTTAATCAAGCATAAACAGAATACATTAGTCTCGGAGCTGATTGATACTGCCATTACAATTAATGATCGCTTGGATATTCAAGATGCAGCCGCGATTTTTCGTTCAGAAGACATCCGCTTTGCCCCCGTCATCAATAGCCATGGCGAGCTGGTTGGTCAACTAAACGGTGAAGACATCATGGAGATTATCCAAGATGATGTCGACAGCACCATGAAAAACCTCGCTGGTGTTAGCCAAGATGAAGAGCTGTTTGCCCCTATCCTAACCAGTGCTAAAAGCCGTAGCGTTTGGCTAGGTATCAATTTATGTACTGCCCTATTGGCAGCAGCAGTGATTGGACAGTTTGAAGAAGTACTAGCACAAGTTGTGGCATTAGCGATATTGATGCCAGTGGTCGCCAGTATGGGCGGTATTGCTGGCTCGCAAACGCTAACGGTCGTTATCCGCGGGATGGCAATGGGGCAAATCGGTGGTTCTAACCGTGTCTGGCTGTTAAATAAAGAGCTGTGGGTGGGTGCGATAAACGGTATCATCTGGGCGATAATTATGGCGTTTATTGCTCAGTTATGGTTTCATGATATTAAGATCAGTGCCGTCATCGGTTTTGCCATTGCAATCAACATGACTGCAGCTAATGTCTCGGGTATCAGCATACCGCTGATGCTAAAACGAATGAATATCGACCCTGCTCTATCTGCTTCGGTTATCTTAACGACTGTCACGGATATCGTCGGCTTTATGTCCTTTTTAGGATTGGCCAGCGTGTTGATACTATAGCTGATTGCTGAATTACTGAATTACTGAATTACTGAATAATTAAAATATAGAATTGTTATTTGTTTAAAACCCTAGTTCAAAGTACTAATTTAAAAAACCATCAAATCGTTAAGTGAGTGTGTTATGCAAGCTGTACAAGTTAAAGTGGTAAACCCTAAAATTACTGAAGACGAAGCGTTTTCTCTACCAACTCGTGCAACCGATGGCAGTGCAGGTATTGATTTGCGTGCTTGCATCGATGAGCCATTAACGATTAAAGCAGGTGAAACCCATTTAATAGGTACAGGCCTTGCGGTTTATATTCAAGACCCTAATTATGCAGGTATGATTTTACCGCGTTCAGGTCTTGGCCATAAGCACGGTATCGTCTTGGGTAACTTGGTTGGGTTAATCGATGCCGATTATCAAGGCGAGCTGATGGTTAGTATTTGGAACCGTAGTAGCGAGGACTTTATTCTTAATCCAGCTGAGCGTATGGCACAGTACATCGTGGTACCTGTTGCGCGTCCTGAGTTTGAAGTGGTTGCAGAATTCAGTGATGAAAGCGTACGTGGTGCAGGCGGGTTTGGACATTCAGGTCGTCAATAGTAGCTATTTTGACGGTCAAACCTGCTAGTAATTTTTTAGATAGCGATTAGAATTTTGCTTGAGCTATATCTAAAACCTTGCGCTATTCATTTTTTATTTATCATTGAACACCTATCACGGTTATAAGGAGAGTAAGCAATGCCACCTTTTGCGGCGCAGCAATCCTTATTCCGTGCTTATGATATTCGTGGTATCAACCAGTATTTTACTAGCAGTTTTATACAAGCGTTAGGCGATGCTTTTGCCACTCTCTACAATGTCCAAGATAGCCAACCGTCTCGAAATATCAATGCTAGTACCTCTGTTGAGACTAAGCAGAATGTTGTCGTTATCGGTTATGATATGCGCATTGGTAGTGAAGCCATTGCACATACACTCTCTACTGTACTAGCTCATCATGGTTTACGCGTAATCCAGTTAGGTCTGGTTACCACGCCGATGATGGCATTTTGGGCAATGCAGTATCAAGGTCATGGCATTGTCGTAACAGCAAGCCATTCTGCTAAAGACATACTAGGCATCAAATGGTTAGTAAATAACAAGTCCCCTAGCAGCTCAGAGATACAGACGCTCTATCATCAACTCACCGCCAATCATGGTCATCACACCTATCCCGATAATCAAGCTAAAAATTCTGTCTTGCATTCAGAAAACATTGAAAGCATTGATAATAACTACGACTCAAAATTGCCAACAGATTTGCTTGAGCAATCACCTACTAATCAAGTAGGTAATGTATATATCGATGCTATTGCGCAGGTATTTGAAAAATTATTTCAGCACAATCACTCGGCAACTGCAGCCAATCAAAAAAACGCTTATAAACTTGATTTGGTCATAGTTATTGACTGTATGCACGGTGCAACTGGTAGCATTGCTCAATGCTTGTTCGAACGTTTTTGCCAGAATGTTATTTTTCTCAATGATACCCCCAATGGCAATTTCCCCCTTGGTAATCCAGACCCTACCGAACCAAACCGCTTAAACGAATTGCAACGAGCCGTTGTGCTGCACGTAGCAGATATCGGCTTGGCGTTTGATGGCGATGGCGATCGTTTGATGATCGTTGATAACAACGGCAAAATAGTTACGCCCGATCATTTGCTCTATCTACTGGCACGTATTGCTATTACTGAACATCCTAACTCTCTTAGCGCCTCTTTATTAGCGTCTGAAGTTCTTTTCGATATTAAGTGCGCCCATCATTTACCAAGACTGTTATCTGAGCTTGGTACTACACCTGTGATTAGCAAGACTGGCAGCAGCTTTATGCGCCAGCAGGTACAGCATCCTGACAATCAAATTGTCTTCGCTGGTGAATTATCAGGGCATTTCATCTTTAATGACAGCCGCTTTATCCCTTATGATGATGCGATGTATGCTGCATTACGGTTGCTGCATTGGCTTGACCAAACTAATGACGGTGTTAGTGATAAAAAACCGCTAGCAGATATCATCCATAGCTTACCTACTATAGTCAGTACTGCTGACCATTACTTGCCAATGCCGCAGACGGCTACTACCGACTGCTCTCTTGTAGAGCAACTAACCAGATTTTGTCACTACTTGCAGCATCTAGTAGATATGTCTACTCATAGTATTTCTTCATCTAGTCAGCAGCGAAAGAACTCTGGCTTGACTGCCATAACATGCAAGTCATCAGTGTGTACCTGCGCTACTGCGAAAGCGCAAATAGCATTAAAACAGACACATGAATTATTACCTGTAGGAACCAAGCTGAACTGTATCGATGGTGTGCGTTTAGACTTTGCGCATGGCTTTGGCGTACTGCGTCAATCAAATACCAGTAATAGCCTGACCGCGCGCTTTGCAGGTGACAGTATAGATGACCTAAAAGATATTCAGGCGACATTTGCCGCTTTATGTCGACCATTTAACGCAGCACTAGCTGAACAGATTCTTGCTATTCCTGCGGAGTAGCCTCATAAAACATATATCACTGTCTCATTAGACATAGTAGAAAAACAACCAATTTAAAACCGGCCCTTAGGAGTTTGTAATGACGCTTAATTTAGATGATGCCAAAAACACCGCTGAAGTATTGACCACTGCTCTGCCCTATATCCAGCGTTTTGTTGATAAACTCATCGTCGTAAAATACGGCGGCAACGCCATGACCGACCCTGAGCTTGAGAGCTCATTTGCTCGCGATATCGTTTTGCTAAAGACAGTCGGTATGCATCCAGTAGTCGTACATGGTGGTGGCCCGCAAGTTGACAACCTCCTAAAAGAGCTCGGCCGTCAATCAGACCGTATCGATGGCATGCGTGTCACTGACAAAAGCACCATGGATATCGTAGAGATGGTCTTGGGCGGTAGCGTCAACAAATCGATTGTTAGCCTGATTAACAAACACGGCGGTCGCGCGATTGGTCTTACAGGTAAAGATGCCAACTTGATTCAAGCCAAAAAACTGATGATGGAAAAAATTGGCGCAGACGGTATCGCTGTACCAGTTGATTTAGGATTTGTTGGTGATGTGGTCAGCGTCAATAAAGACGTGATTAACATGTTAATTGCCTCAGATTTTATCCCCGTAATCGCGCCACTTGGCGTTGACGCTGAAGGCAATACCTATAATATCAATGCGGATTTGGTCGCGGGTAAAGTAGCGGAGTTTTTACAAGCAGAGAAGCTGATGCTATTAACCAATATCAAAGGCGTATTGGGCCGTGATGGCGAAGTGGTGACTGGACTCACGCCAAAGAAAGTCGATAGCTTAATCGAAGATGGCACTATCTCAGGCGGCATGATTCCTAAAATTCAATGTGCGCTTGATGCGGTACGTAGCGGCGTCAAAAGCGCGGTAATCGTTGATGGCCGTGTCCCTCATGCGACCTTACTTGAGATTTTCACTAACGAAGGGGTTGGTACGCTCATCAGTCGTGAGATAGACTCATCATTGAGCTAGAAAAATACAGCAATACTAAATGTAAAAAAGCTAAATATAGAAAAGCCCGAGTGAATACAAATGCTCGGGCTTTCTTATGTATTTTTATACTTAACAAATAAGCCTAGCTTAGTTTTTATAGCTCAATGTTACGAAAAAACTTTATCAAACTCCGCTTCATCGAAGCCGCATAGTAATACTGCTTGATCTTGATCTTTATCTGCCGACTGACCTTCTACAATCGGACGTTTAATCATACTGGTATTTTCCACGAGTAAACCTATCGCGGTGTCTACACTAGCATCAGCTGCCTGCTTTTGACTATCGTCTAGCTTGCGCCACGTCGTACCGCGCTTATTAAGCACTTTATCAACCCCTAACGCATTTACCCAGCGCTGTACTGCTTCTTTGTCGACACCTTGTTTTTTATAATCATGAAACTCATAGCTAACGCCCAGCTCGTCAAGCTTAGTGAACGCCTTTTTCATCGTGCTACAAGACTTGATACCGTAAATGGTGATGGTCATGATGACTCCTTATCATTACTCATAAATACTGGTGAACGTTTCTATTATACCGAAGGCTGACTGGATATAAAAAATACCTCACTTTTAATCGTCAAACCTGATGAGCAAATGCATCATATCGTCGCAATTTTTGCCAAATTACGCTATGCTATGGCATTGTCAAATTCCACCTATTTTGAACAGTATTAAACAAATCCGTCTTAAATAAATCAGTATCAACCAATTTCGAGCCGACTATGAGCAACGCCGTGACAGCAGACCAAACCGACAACCATCATTATAACCCGCAAGCGATCGAAGCTGCGCAGCAGACCAAATGGGCCACTGACAAGCGCTTTGAAGTCAGCAATGAGCCAAGCGACAAACCAAGCCGTTATATGCTGTCAATGTTCCCCTACCCAAGCGGCAAGCTGCATATGGGCCACGTACGTAACTATACGATTTCTGACGTCTTAAGCCGTTATTACCGCCTAAAAGGGTATGAGGTCATGCAGCCAATGGGCTGGGATGGTTTTGGCTTGCCAGCAGAAAACGCGGCAATTGCCAACCAAACCCCACCTGCGGCATGGACATTTGCCAATATCGACAATATGCGCGCGCAGCTAAAACTACTTGGCCTGTCTATTGATTGGTCACGCGAGTTTGCCACTTGTAGCCCTGAATACTATCAGTGGGAGCAGTGGCTATTCTTGCAGTTGTACAAAAAAGGCTTGGTCTACAAAAAGCTATCGACGGTCAACTGGGATCCCGTTGATAATACTGTCTTAGCAAACGAGCAAGTCATTGATGGTAAAGGCTGGCGTAGTGGTGCGGCAGTCGAAAAACGTGACATCCCCATGTATTACTTCAACATCACTGACTATGCCGATGAATTGCTCGACGATTTGGATCAACTAGAAGGTCACTGGCCCTCTGAAGTATTGACCATGCAGCGCAACTGGATTGGTCGTAGTGCCGGTATGGAAGTCCATTTTCCTTATGAGCTTGCTGGCGAAGAAAACACCTTAGATGTATTCACCACTCGTCCTGATACTTTGATGGGCGTGACTTATGTCGCGGTTGCCGCAGAGCACCCACTCGCCCAATACGCTGCTGAAAAAGACGACATGATTGCCCAGTTCTGTGCCCTTTGCAAAAAAGGCTCAGTGGCTGAGGCCGATCTTGCTAAAGCCGAGAAAATCGGTATGGATACAGGTCTAACTGTGACGCACCCTTTAACTGGCGAAGAAGTGCCTGTTTGGGTCGCCAACTATGTACTGATGAGCTACGGCTCAGGCGCAGTGATGGCTGTGCCTGCTCACGATGAGCGTGATTATGAATTTGCGGTTAAGTACGACCTACCAATCAAGCAAGTCATCAATACCCCTGATGGCTATTTTGATGAGCTAAAAGTAGATGCCAAAGCGAACGATAGTGAAGTGAATCTTGCTTATACTGAACGCAACACTTTGGTTAATTCAGGTGAGTTTGACGGTCTAGATTTCGAGCAAGCATTTGAAGCAATGCTGGCTAAGCTTGAGCCAAAAGAGCTGGCTAAGAAAAAGATCCAGTATCGTCTACGTGATTGGGGTGTATCTCGCCAGCGCTATTGGGGTTGCCCTATCCCAATGATCAACTGTGAGCATTGTGGTACGGTACCTGTTGAAGAGCAAGACTTACCAGTTGTGTTGCCAACCGACGTCGTACCTGATGGTCGCGGTAACCCACTTAAAAACATCCCAGAATTTGTCAATACCACTTGTCCTAAATGCGGCAACCCTGCTGAGCGTGAGACCGATACCTTCGATACTTTTGTAGAATCTAGCTGGTACTATGCACGTTTTGCTAGCCCAAATGATGCGCAAAACATGGTCAATAAATCTGCTGCCAATAAATGGTTGCCAGTCGATCAATACGTCGGCGGTGTCGAGCATGCGGTAATGCATCTATTGTATGCACGCTTCTTCCACAAGCTGATGCGTGACGAAAACTTAGTCACAGGCGACGAGCCATTTGCCAATCTAATGACCCAAGGCATGGTGCTTGCTGGTACGTTCTACCGCGTCAATGCAGATGGCAGTACGACCTATTACTTTGCAGAAGACATCGATATTGACTTCAACGAACGCGGTCAACCAATCAAAGCAATCTTAAAATCTGACGGCCAGCCAGTGACGATTGGTAAAATCGAAAAAATGTCAAAATCAAAGAACAATGGCGTAGATCCACAGCTAACCATTGATAAATATGGTGCTGATACGGTTCGTCTATATACGCTATTCACTGCGCCTGCGGATCAAACGCTTGAATGGTCAGATGACGCGCTAAAAGGCCCTTATAACTTTGTGAAAAAAGTATGGCGCATTGCAACCGACCATATGCAAGCGCTAACGGCCGTCAATATCAATATTGATACGCTTAATAGTGCTACCTTGAACACAGACGGGTTGAGCAAAGAAGCCAAAAACTTACGTCGTAAAACGCACGAAACGATTGCTAAGATTGACAGTGATTTGGGTGATCGTCTGGCATTGAACACGCCAGTATCAAGCCTGATGGAACTTGCTAATGAGCTGACTGGCTTTAACGCGAGTAATGAGCAAGAGCTGCACGTCAAACACGAAGCATTGACCAATCTGCTAATTATGCTATCTGTATACGCGCCGCACGTTGGCGAGCATCTGCTTGAGCAGTTGGGTCTTGATACCTTAACATTGGACTACCCAACCGTGGATGAAAGTGCGCTGGTACAGGACATGATCACCATGGTGGTACAGGTCAATGGTAAGATGCGTGGTAAGATGGATGTCGCACCAAACAGCGATCCTGAGCAGCTAAAAGAGCAAGCTCGTACTATGGAAAGTGTGGCAAAATTCATCACTGGCGAGATCAAAAAAGAAATCGTCGTTCCTAACAAACTGGTTAACATCGTGGTTGTAGGCTGAGGTATCTTGGGCTAAGTATTTTGGGCTTAGTGCTCTAAGCCTTCTTATCATATGAGGATAGCGTTTATGTCATACAAGCATCGAGCTGAGCAGGCGCAACCAGAATCGAGCGCACACAGCCTAGCTAACAAAAAGTCCCATGGCCAAAAGCTCGGAGCAGTCTTACTTGCTACGCTGCCAATGTTTGCGGTGGTAGGTGCAGCCGCTGCTCTTAGCGGCTGTGGCTTCCAGCTGCGTGGCTACGACTCAGCGATGCTGCTTGACGTCGAAAAAACAGCTGTTATTATCGAAGACAATCGCACCTCATTCCCGCTGAAACTACCATTGACGCGTCGCCTAAAGACATTAGGTGTCGATGTTATTGGTAATATGAGCTCAGAAGAAGTTGCTCGTAATAACCAACAAGCAGGGGCTGAGTCTATTGCCGCTATCGATATCCGTAATGTACGTTTTAAACGTTACGAATTGGTTGGGGTATTAACAGAGATTCGCTTGGTACTATCAGCAGATGTCAGCTATCAAACGATGGAAAATGGTAAGCCTGTGACACTAAGCAACCCCATTCAGGTCGAGCGAAGCTATCAGTACAACGAAGCATCTGTCAGTACTGACGATCAGCAAGGCGATCAGACTCGCGATTGGCTCTATGATACTTTAGCCCGCCGTATCACTGACCAGTACGTCGCAATCTCGCTTCCAAAGGTCGCACCTGCTACCAAGCAGTCTGTGCAGATGAATAAAGGTGTGACACCAACCGTTGTCGTCGTACCAAAACCAGAATAGTTAGTCGTTCTGATTATCAAACGATACCATTTATAGAAATATGAGTAGAAAACTAAGCGAGTGTAAGTACTACCTTGAGTAGACTGGGCTAGCTTGACACTGCTGAGCATATTTTTGGAACTGGCATTACCTGCTCATTAACCTGTGTAACACCACGCTATGCAAGATACTTTCATCAAAGCCTATCCAAAACTACTGCAGCCCTCGGTTGCGGTAGCTGGCTTGTGGCTGGCGCACGGTGACGAGCCACTACTGAGTCAATGGTTGATAGATGCGCTGCGTCCACATTGGCGCGCGCAGAACTATGCAATCAAACGTATAGAGCTGATTTCTGTCAAGAGTTGGCAAGAAGTACTGTCTGAGCTTGGCAGTCAGTCTTTATTTGATGACGCCAGTGCCTTAATCGTGACGGGCAACCATAAACCCGACAAAGCAGTTATCGCTGAATTGGAACGTTTCGCGGTCGAGGCGCAAGCGGGCACACACGGTCATAGTGTGTTGTGGCTCACACCTAAGCAGGACAAACGCAGCCAGAGCAGCAAATGGTTTGCTCCTTTTGCGCAATATGGCAATGTCATTGATTGCAATTTATACAATGAGCAGCAGCGCCAACAGCTATTACAAATACAAGCTCAGAAGTTTGGCTTACGACTGTCTCAAGAAGCGTGGCAGCTACTCATGTCACACACTGAGCATCATTTGCTAAGTGCTTATCAAACCCTATGGCGATTGTCTTATCTGTTTGCACCGCAGCTAGTGGCTAATAGCCGTACTAGTGAAGATAGTGCTACTGACAATAGCACCGAACAATCTAATAGCTTTTCACAACCTGTGAATAATGTGGCATTGGATATTGCAGACCTACAAGCAGCGTTGGTCAGCGATGCGCAGTTTAGTGTGTTTGATTTGTCTGATGCGATGCTTGCGGGCAATAGTACGCAGGTTGCCAAAATCATGTTTCAGCTAAAGTCGACCGATGAGCCCACTACTTTAGTGCTTTGGGCTATCAGCAAAGACATGCGTCAAATCATTCAACTTATGGACGGTCAAGACCCTCAAGCATTAGGCATTTGGCGTAGTAAACAAGGGTTATACCAACAAGCCTGCCGTCGTCAGTCAAAACAACAAACGATCGAATGGCCTGCTCTGCTTTACCGCTGTGACCAAGCTATTAAAGGTCTAATTCGTCAGCCAGCATGGGAGCTATTATTGCAAGCGGCACTAGAGCTCGCAGGTAAGCGTTTATTTGCTATGCGCTAAGACTGATCCGCTTGTCACCACCTTTTATTGTTTCTACTATTAACAAGTTATCCATCTCTTCTCTTACTGGTTTATACATTTAAACGCTGTAAATCTAGATTTTACTACCCTATCTTGTTCTCCTATAATCTCCGTTTTATTGATTTTTAGTAAGCATTTCTTTTCTGTACCTGTCTCTATTCTTGGCTACCTTAACCTTTCGTAAACTAATTTCCATTCCCTTTTGTAGGTGAAGCCTCTACTATATCTACACTTGATTTAATTGTGATTGGATTGTTGTCATGCGCAAAATAAGCAAAAAGTCTGCTATCAAATGGGGTGTCATCACCTTAATTATCGTAGCATTAGGGGCTTTGGCCTATACTTTTTTAAAACCAGAAGAAACCACACCCAACTACTTAACCGCAACCGTTGAAGTCGGTGATATTGAAAACAATGTCATGGCGTCCGGTAAAGTAAAAGCGTTAAACACCGTCGATGTAGGGGCACAGGTATCTGGTGAAGTAAAACGCCTGTACGTTGAAGTCGGTGACGAAGTCAAGCAAGGCGATTTGATTGCGCAGATTGATCAAGTGACTCAGAAGAACAGCCTGAGCAATGAACAAGCCAGTCTTGAGCAAAGCGAAGCCGCGCTACAAAGTGCGCAAGCAGAATCGTTGAGCAAACAAGCCAGTCTAAAAAGTGCCTATGCTGATCTTGCCAGCCGTCAGTCTGAGCTCAAACAAGCACAGTCTGACTTTGCGCGTTTGCAAGACTTAGTCGCTATCGATGCTATCTCACAACAAGAATATGACACGCAGGCGACCAGTGTCGAGACTGCAAAAGCAGCCGTTGCCAATGCACGTGCGGCTATCGACACAGCTAAAGCCGCGATTGCGACCACAGAAGCCAATATAAACAGTCAGCAAGCAGCGCTACGCAAATCACGAACCAACGTCAGTACTGCTGAAGAAGATCTAAGCTATACCACGATTCGTGCACCAATATCAGGTACAGTCGTTTCTATTACGACTGAGCAAGGTACTACGGTCAATGCTAACCAAACGGCGCCCACATTGGTGACGCTAGCGGATTTATCGACCGTGCGTATCAACGCGCAAATCTCCGAAGCTGACGTTATCAATGTCAGTGCTGGTATGCCTGCTTATTTCAATATTATCGGTAATCCAGACAAACAGTATGATGCGACATTAACCGCTATCGAACCTGCCCCAGAGCAGATCAGTAGCACCAGCTCGACAGACGCTGCTATCTATTACGTCGGCTACGTAGAAGTACCAAACCCTGACCGCTTGTTTCGAATCGATATGACGGCACAGATATATATCATCGTCAACGAAGCCAAAAATACTCTATTAGTACCATCAACAGTGATACAAGAAAAGCGAACTAAAGGTAAAGAAAAAGGCAAAGCAGCCACCGGCAAGTTTGTACGTGTATTAAAAGAGGACGGAACCGTAGAAGAGCGTACAGTAGAAGTCGGTATTGATAACCGAGTAAATGCGCAAATCTTAAGTGGTTTGAAAGAAGGGGAAGAAGTAATCATCAGTGAAGAGAGCGGTAAGAAATCAGATAGCGGCCGCGTACCTGGTGGACCTCAAATGTAACTTGTGCTTTGACTATGTTGAGTAAGAAAGGCTTGCTAAAAACATAGCAGCCCTTTCATAACAACACTATAACGCTTATTAGCCTTTATTAAAGACACTGCTATGACTATATCTCAATCTCCTAAACCGTCGAGTGAAGATAGCTCTGAAAGTAGCACGGCTCAAAACTTAGGGTCACACACTACTGCTAACCCTTCAAACAGCTCAGATAACTTAAGTAATCCGGCAAAAACCAATACCGCTAACCATCCTGCATCAGGCAAGCCCATTATGGAGCTGTCTGGCATTATCAGAGAGTTCCCTGCTGGTGAGCAAACCATTCGCGTCTTGCATGATATCAATCTGACGATTCACCAAGGTGAGATGGTTGCCATCATTGGACAATCAGGCTCTGGTAAGTCCACCTTGATGAATATCTTAGGTTGTCTAGATCAAGCCACTGCTGGTGATTATAAGATTTATGGTCAATCCGCCCGTAAGCTTGATGCCGATCAGCTAGCAGAACTGCGCCGTGAGCACTTTGGTTTTATTTTTCAGCGCTATCATTTGCTTGGTGATATCAGTGCCAAAGACAACGTCGCCGTCCCTGCCGTGTATGCGGGCATGGATACCGAGGCACGCACCAATCGTGCTGAGAAGCTACTAACTGACCTCGGCCTTGGCAATAAGGTCAACAATCGTCCCAATCAGCTCTCAGGTGGACAGCAGCAGCGTGTTTCTGTCGCTCGTGCACTGATGAATGGTGGCGATGTTATCTTAGCAGATGAGCCAACTGGTGCCCTAGACAGTAAGTCTGGCGAAGATGTCATGGCGATTTTGCATGACCTCAGCGCACAAGGTCATACCATTATCATGGTCACTCATGATCCAAAACTAGCAGCACAAGCGGAGCGTGTGATTGAGCTCAAAGATGGCCATGTCATCGCTGACTATCAAACTGAGCATTATAAGCACACAGACAAAAAACCAGAATCTATCCTTGGCGAGCATCGAAAAAGTGCCTTTGGTAGTTTTATTGATCGACTGCTTGAAGCGTTTAAAATGTCTTTGCTTGCCATGCGCGCGCATAAGATGCGTACTCTACTAACTATGCTCGGCATTATTATCGGTATTGCCGCAGTCGTATCTATCGTAGGCCTTGGACAAGGCTCTCAGCAGCAAATCCTTGCCAATATCAGCTCGTTAGGTACCAATACCATTACCGTCAATGATGGCTACCCTAGAGGCGATCCTAGACGCCGCTATAATGATGACAATTTGACACCAGAAGATGCAGAGGCGGTCGGCAATCAGCCCTATATTATCAGTGTCAGCCCTCAGGTAAATGCCAGCTCTAGTGTCCGCTATCGTAATATACAAGAGGATGCTACCGTCAATGGCGTTGGTGAAGACTATCTAAACGTCACTGGTGAGACATTAACATTGGGCCAAGGGTTTGATGCAAAAAGCATTACATTACGTAGTCAAGATATCATCATCGATGACAACGCTAAACAGACCTTTTTCTCAGATATTGATAATCCTGTTGGTGAGGTGATACTGGTTGGTAGTGTACCTGGACGCGTAATTGGCGTCCTCGAAGAGAGCGATGGTGGCTTTGGCCCCAGTGTGACGACGCCTACCATCTATATGCCTTATACAACGGTGATGTCGCGTGTCACTGGTAGTACCAATATCGACCGCTTTGTGGCGTTGTTAGATGACAGTATCTCTTCTAGTGCCGCAGAGACGGCCATCTCTGATTTAATAGAGAGTCGCCATGGTAAAGATGACTTTGAGCTGCGTAATTCAGACTCTATTCGTCAAACAATCGAGTCGACGACAGGAACGATGACTCTACTTATTTCATCAGTCGCTGTTATTTCATTGATCGTCGGCGGTATTGGGGTGATGAATATTATGCTAGTCTCTGTCACCGAGCGCACCAACGAGATTGGCGTACGTATGGCAGTAGGCGCACGTCAGAGCGATATCATGCAGCAGTTCCTTATTGAGGCCGTTCTGGTCTGTATTTTAGGAGGGCTGATTGGTATTGGACTGGCCTTTGCCATTGGTGAATTAATTAATAGTGTGGGCGGTGATAATTTCAAAGTTATCTATTCATCAACCTCTATTATTGCTGCTTTTGTTTGTTCGACGTTAATTGGCGTAGTATTTGGATTCTTGCCAGCACGTAATGCCGCCAAATTAGATCCTGTTGAAGCACTTTCTCGAGACTAATAATCGATTATTGACTCGCTTTAGCCAAAAATAGAGCAGTCAATATCGATATAATGGCAAAAATTTAAAGAAACTGGAATAAATTGGCGATTTTATAAGAGAATTACACTTTTTTTATCATGTGGGGTTGTAATTGTCATAATAATATATATAATGTGCTCTCACGTTTAGGGATACAAACACTTTAAACGTTAGGGCTGTTAGCTCAGTTGGTAGAGCAGTTGACTTTTAATCAATTGGTCCCGCGTTCGAGTCGCGGACAGCCCACCATATTTAGTTTAATCTTTATTAATCGTTCTGCCCTATCCGGTAGTAGACTGATAAAGATAAGTTTAAAAGACATCGTTAAGATGTTTAGTTTTAGAAAGTTCTTTAGTTAGAATTTTCTCTTGTAGAGTTAAAAAGCATCGCTTTTTTATATACTCTTCAGGGCTGTTAGCTCAGTTGGTAGAGCAGTTGACTTTTAATCAATTGGTCCCGCGTTCGAGTCGCGGACAGCCCACCATATTTAGAAAGCCCAGTTACTATCTTAGTAATTGGGCTTTTTTTCGTCTGGGCGTTTTAAATGTTGTTTCTTAGCTTTTATATACCTCTATTTATTATGCTTACGTTTAAACAGTCGAAAGTTATCTCTCTTGCGCCATAGTAGTTTGTGTCTGATCGTATCTTTGATGGTACGTGGGTGCTTAGGTGCATGAGCAATAAACTCATCGAACTCTGCCTCACTCATCGCTAGCTCTCGACCATGTGCCATCATCACCATTGACGGTTGCAATGCCCTGATTTTTTTTAGCGATTGAACATAGTCTTTAGGGTAGTAGACAGGAAATGGTGCTACGAACTTGTGTCGCAACTTAATGATTAAATCAGCGGTGTATACTTCGCGACTGGGCAGATGAAACAAAGACAAATCGCGATCCGTGTGACCTGGGGTCTCTAATACTTGCCATTCATCAAAATGTGGCACAAGCTCGCCATCTGTGACAGTGATATCTGGTTTCAGACTTGCCGAGTAATATAGGTTTTTAAATGGTTTACCTTGACGTCTGGCCACATAATATCCTAGATGTATATCTACGAAGTGCATCGTGTACCCGCCAATACCGCTATACCATTGCTTTTTTTTATCTGCTGAGACAATTAGACAGCCAGTCTTTTCTCGAAACTTATTCGCACCACCTGCATGATCCGGATGCATATGCGTGACCACTACTACTTTTAGGTCGGTGATAGGTCGTTTTAACGTTGTCTTAATATAGTTAAGCACCATCGGCACATCAGCACGGCAGCAGCCATCTAACAGCATTATTTTATCTGGATATACTGCCAGATAGCTACTCTGGATATATCCTTCTAAACGTACAATTTCACATAGACTCATTGGTGTTCCCTACCTCATTCGTCGTTATTATTGTGAGGCTTTTGTTCAGTTTTATAGCCAATCTTTAGTATAGCGCCCGTCACCATAAATAAAATGACTTTGAGTGAACGCTTGTGACTATATACAAGAGTAAGGCGACATAAAGAGACGATGCGGCTAACAATTAACTATGGACAACTTACTACTCATAACCGCCTATATAATTCTATCCATGATAACTCTCACCTTATTAGTAAAAAGCAAAAAACCCAGCGCTTAGGCTGGGTTTAAGGAAACACTTAGTATCTTATTTAGTATTTTGGATAATTCGTAAATTACCTACTTATAAACTATGCAAGATCACGAACCTTTGGCTCACGTTCCCATAGGCGAGACTTAGCATTGCTGATAAAGGCATCTAGCTCAGCCAATGGCGTTACAAATTCATCTTTTTCAACTGGGAGTTTACTTAGGATAAATTCATCAGTCGCGCCGCAATAGGCGATGGCTTTGCAATGGTTGAACGCATCGTTGAACCAATCTAGTGCTGAGCTGTCTTTTGCCAGCTTTTTAGCTTGGTCAGGCATGATGATACTAACGACAGCATCAAACATCACTGACGGACCACCAGCGAGGCGCTCATCAGCTTGTATACGGGTACCATCATCCAATACGACTTCTTTGTTAGGCGCTACGATTTTGACACTAGCACCCTGCGCTTTGGCAGCATCTTCGAACTTTTTGACTTCACTACTATTAGAGCCTTCTGCAACCAAGATACCGATCATACGACCTTTTAGACTATCAGGCGTTAGACCGATAGTTTGTACCGCTTTAGAAGTTCCTAAGTCTTGGACAGGTGCAGCTGCATCAGCTGGCTCTGGTAGCTCCATACCCAATGCCGTTGCTACGCGATTGGCCAAGTCTTCATCGATATGAATCAAATGGCTAAGCATACGCGTACGTACATGGGCTGTGTCTACTTTACCTAGCTCAAACGCATAAGCGGTGGCGATATGTGCTTGCTCAGTTGCTGTCTGACTACGATAGAACATACGTGGCTGACTATAATGATCGGCAAAGCTCTCGTCACGTACGCGGCCTTTTACGCCATCATCTAGTTGCTCATGGAATGAGTTGAAACCACGTTTAGCGCTTTCACGAGGACGAGTTGGATCTAGACTTTGGGGCTCATAGAGTACACGCGTCTTAGGCACTTGCATCTGCATATGACCATCTTGCTGATTGTTAGCAAACGGACATTTTGGCGCATTGATAGGAATCTGGGCAAAGTTTGGCGACCCTAGACGTGATAGCTGTGTGTCTAGATAACTGAACAAACGACCTTGCAATAGTGGGTCATTACTAAAATCAACACCCGGTGGCAGATGTGATGGGCAGAATGCTACCTGCTCAGTTTCTGCAAAGAAATTATCTGGATAGCGGTTCAATACCATTTTACCCACGACTTTTACTGGTACCAATTCTTCTGGAATCAGTTTGGTCGCATCGAGATGGTCAAACGGAAACTCATTGGCTTCTTCTTCAGTAAATAACTGTACGCCAAACTCCCACTCAGGATAGTCACCGTTGTTGATTGACTCAAACAAGTCGCGGCGATGATAGTCAGGATCCGCACCTGAGATTTTCACTGCCTCATCCCATGTGGTTGACTGTACGCCTAGTACTGGCTTCCAATGAAAACGTACAAAAGTGCTCTTCCCTTCTTTGTTGATTAAGCGATAGCTATGAATACCAAAACCTTCCATCATACGTAGGCTACGTGGCAGACCGCGATCACTCATCAGCCAAATTAGATTGTGCATGGTTTCAGGACTTAACGAGACAAAATCCCAAAACGTATCATGAGCAGATGCCGCTTGCGGGAAACCGCGATCTGGTTCTGGTTTTACGGCGTGAATCAAATCTGGAAACTTCATCGCGTCTTGGATAAAGAAGATTGGCATATTGTTACCAACGATGTCCCAGTTACCTTCTTCTGTATACATTTTCACTGCAAAACCGCGCACATCACGTGGCGTATCTTTTGAACCTTTGTTACCTGCTACTGTTGAGAAACGCGTAAATAGTGGCGTTTGCCTACCTGTTTCGGTCAATACTTTGGCAGTCGTATATTCCTCTAGTGATTCTGTCAGCTCAAAATAACCGTGTGCGGCACTACCACGAGCATGGACGATACGCTCAGGGATACGCTCATGGTCAAAATGATTGATTTTTTCACGTAATACAAAATCCTCTAATAGCGTCGGCCCACGTGAGCCTGCTTTTAGAGAGTTTTGATTATCAGCGATAGCCACACCTTGCTGCGTGGTCAACACTTTTGTATCATCGCCTGCGCGCTGATGGGTTTCGCCACCATTACCACGTTCAGTATTCATGTCTTTGGCGGGGTCAGTATGATCGATATTATTATTCATAAAAAGTCCTAGCTAATAGATTGAGAGTGCTCTTTTAAATCATTAAAAGAGTGCCTACACAGGTTTGATATCCTTTGAGATAGTGGTGACTTCATCTGTCATTTATTTGTCTGTGTTTTCAGCATTGCCGATCGTTAAATTGATACCGCACTAAAATTCGTAAAGGAATAATAGGCTTAGGACTTATACTACCCAAAAAATAGGTCAAATATAGTTGCGTATATAGTAAACCTTGTTGATGTTTGGTTAAGGTCTATAGACGCTATAAACCAGCTGCTTTAGTTGGTCTTAAAGGCGCATAAACGTTAACAACAGAATCTTGTAATGTAGTTATTCTTTAAGGTATGCTTTTTATGCAGTACTAGAGACTATTGATAAATAAATTGGCAGGGTTTTAGCCTTATATTTATCTTTTTTATATTGTTGGATTCAGATAATTTCGATACAAGAAAACCGAGCGCAAGCTATACATTAGTATGGTTAGCGAGGATGACGATGTAGCGGATTTATAGGGATTTGATGATGCGACTATTTTTTATATAACTATAAGGCTACCTACCATGTTACCAACTCTAGGCTCCCCGACTAAAAAACCTTATCACTCATTGCTAGTAGGCGCGTCAATGGGTCTAATAGCATTAACGTTCAGTCAAACGGCTGCTGCTATCACGACCAAAAACGTGACCTATACGGTCGATGATAAAGCGTACGAAGGCTATTACGCCAAGGCGGACAAAGCTAATGCACCTTTTATCTTATTGATTCATGATTGGGATGGTCTAACTGACTATGAGCGCAAACGTGCTGATATGTTAGCGGCTGAAGGCTACAACGTATTGGCGGCCGATATGTTTGGACAAGGCATTCGCCCTACTTCTATCGAAGAAAACAAACGCCTAACTGGGGAGCTATATGATGACCGTAATAAAATGCGTCGCATATTGGCAGGGGCATTGACGGCAGGACAACTACAAGGCAATGATGTGCGTAAAGGCACGACCATGGGTTATTGTTTCGGCGGTACGGTCGCGTTAGAGCTAGCAAGATCAGGTTTTGAGCAAAAAGCCTTTGTACCCTTCCACGGTGCCTTTGATATTCCAACCGGTCAAAGCTATGACAAAACTACGGGAGAAATCCTAGTATTTCACGGTTCTGCTGACCAATCTGTCTCGCTAGAGAGCTTTGCGACTTTGGGCAAGACCTTAGAAGCAGCCAAAGTACCTCATGAGATGGTTACCTACAGCGGTGCGCCACATGCCTTTAGCGTATTTGGCAGCGATAGATATGACGCCCGCGCCGATGAGCGCTCTTGGAAACGCTACTTATACTTTTTAGCAGAAGAATATAAATAATCCAGCAGCACAAGTTGCATAAGTAATAATATAAGCAAACCCAAACAAAAAGACACCTCAACAAGATCTGATAACGATCCATTAAGGTGTCTTTTTATTTAGTTTTTGCTGACGCTTTAAAAAATTAGCGCTTCTGAAATACCAATAGCTGATTATTAGCAGGCATCGCATAAGTAGTGACAAGTTGCAAATGATGTTCACTGGCTAAACTGACAACCTCTTCTTTATGACGAATGCCACTATCAGGATTACCTGCTCTCAACATCGCATCAAATCGCTGATTGCCCTCACTGGTATATTTACCATCTTCGTTAAATGGGCCATAGATAATCAGCTTACCGTCCACAGGTAACGCATCACCAGCCAATGTAAACAACCGCTCTACCAAAGCCCAGCTAATAATATGCAAGGTATTGGCCGTAAATATCACATCGTAAGGTTTGTCTACATGACTGCTATTTAAATGACCACTATCTAAATGACTACTAACAGGTACTGAGTCATGCGCTAAATCAAACGCTAATGGCGAATATAGATTGGGTGCAGGATACGCATTGTGCCAAGCGATTATATGGCGATGATTACCAGTCACATCGCTAGTTTGCCATTGTATCTTAGGCAGGTTAGGCGTAAAATAAACACTATGCTGACCCGTCCCAGAGCCAACTTCTAGCACATGACTAAAGCCTTGTAGCTCTGTTTGAAGTAACTCTAAAATAAGCTGTTTATTATTCTCACACGCTTGAGAAAACGGCAATGCAGAAATATCTACTTTACTATTTGGATTATCGCTATCCAGATTATCGTCATGCATCACCATCCTCCCAAACCGTCTATTGTGCTCTCAGTATTGATAGCAGTAGATTAACAAGCACTGTCTAATACTACCTTAGTGGTCACCAAACAACTCACAACTAATAAATACCCGCCTCTACTCCAGCAGCAAGCGTCATAGCAAGCTCTTCTAGTTGCTCAGCAAAGCTATCTTGCCAATCACCTTGTAGTATCAGCGCCTCTTGAATCCATGACCAACGTAGCCCCGTTGTAATGGTTTTGAGCGCAAGCTTGGTACCTGTACCATCATGCCCAGCGCGTATATATACCGCAAACGGCATGCCTTGCTTCTCTTCTAATACAGGATAGTAGCAACGATCAAAAAAGTCCTTGGTCAGCCCTGCCATATACGCTAGATTTTCGGTCGTACCTAACAGCAACGCATCAGCAGCCAATACATCCTCAGGCTGCGTATCCTGCGGTGATTTCAAAATGACAGTGATATCTATATCAGGATGATTCGCACCGTCATAAGCTGCCTTCGCCAATTTCTGAGTATTAGGCGATGGCGCATGAGCGACGATGAGTAAAGTCTTAGTAGACATATTAGGCTTCTGTGCCATTGTTAAACACTAAGTTTTGTGTGATAGCAGGATCCAAGCTATTGCCTACTGGGCAGGTCAACGCGGTTTTATAAAATCGCTTTAAGGTACTCTCGTCCAATGCCTTAGCGAAATTGACTACAACGTGTATTTCACTCACACGTCTTGGTTTCGCCGCCATGACTTTGGTAACCTCTGCGGTCGTACCTGAGATATCAATATCCATCGCTTCGGCTTTGATACCAATAATCGTTAAGATGCAACTGCCCAAACTGGTCGCTAGCAAATCAGTAGGAGAAAACGCTTCGCCCTTACCATGATTGTCTGTCGGCGCATCAGTGATGATTTGATTATTCGACTGTAAGTGAATGGCTTGGGTGCGTAAATTGCCTTGATAGGTTACTTTTGAGGTGGTCATAATTTTGCCTTAGTTTATTAAACTAGCTGCCTGAGCAATAAAGATGCTGTGATAGTTATTTGATAGATGCTAAGATAGCGAGCATTTGTGCAAACATTAGTTCTGTAAAGGAAATTGTAATATGTATGTGTATGAGCTCTCAGAATACCAAGTTTATCAATTAAAATCGATAGACCCAGCATTAGGTGGTAACTGGAAAACCATTCTTATCAGTATTTTGCCGCAGCTCGATATACCCAGTCGTAAAAGTGTGTACGAAAAAATATTATCAAAAAGGAATATTAGCCCAAATTTTACTTATATTATTCCAGATGATTTGAGAAGTTTGTTATCTAAAACAGCAATTCGTCATCGAGAGCTAAAAGCAATTGCTATACAGATGTTGAAATTTATTGAGTCCAAGCCGGATTCATATGATGCTATTGAACTTGCTGATAAAGTAGAGGCGATGATCGATTATCTTAACCGTATTGATATAGGTGATCATATTTTAGACCAAAAAAGTCGTGAAAGTATAAAAAAAGCATTTTTGTACGATTTAGCATTTTGGATCGATAATGTAAATCTTATAGTACAACCTGGTATAAGGCACTTAAATACTGATATCGTAAAAACATACTTTAAAGAAGTATTTATTAAGCAAAAGATTCAGGGGCGAGACTTTCGCGCATGGGATTCTACTGATATAGACTTTCAGGAACAAGACAAATTACCCGATATTATAAAAAGAGAGGCAAAGCGTAAAAAGTTCTTTGTCATTGAAAGTGAGCGTTACTGGTTTTTAATAGGTATTGCCGACAAATCAAGACAAAATCCTTATTCTATTAAACGTTTTTTGTATGAAGATGGCGGTAGTAATGATTTATTTGTATATCTGACACACGTTGTCATTAGAAAAGAGCTTATAGATGAAGAACGTTATATACGACACGTTAAATACTGTACAAGTCGAATATATACTTTGGATGCTGGTGTATCAGACACAATCATCAAATTTATAGCAGAAGCACAACATCTCTGTAAGACACAAATTATACCTCTACTCAAAAAAGAATTGAAAAAAGACGGCGAAGAGACAGAATATCATATCAGTAAGCGTATGAATGACTATGAGCACCAAATCATAATTTCGATTTTGAATAAATTACCTAATATAATTAATAATGCAGTCACTGATAGTGATGATCGATACTATTTATTTTATTATTTGACTAAAATTTTTAATAAACTTATAGATAATCTCCAAAACTTTCAATTACGACCTATCGCTACATATTCTTCTAATGTAGAAATTATGATTGCCAGGCTAATTAGCTTCAAATATTTTCTAGATACGATTTATGATTCATTAGAGGATAAAAAATTTGAGATTAAAAATTTCACTAATGCTTCTAAAGAAATAATTGCAATTGTTAAGGAAGCTTTCGATAGTACTGAACAGAACCTGATAAAGTTGAATCAATTAGAAGAAAAATTAAAATTTTATCTTGAAACTAAGGAAAATGGTAGTATTTGGCAAAAAATAAAGGTCGGTTTCCCACCAAATTATACTTTAGAAGATGTGGAACATTCAAAAAATGAAGCGAAAAATGAGTTTTTTCTGTCCATAATAAATTTAGCTAAAAAACATAATGATAATATTGTTTACGTAGAATTTGACTGCAATGAAATCTTAAATGAATACTATCGTCACTATGCCATTGCTAATGAAAAAATGGCAATAGCACGACTACCGAAAGTACTACGATTACCTGAAGATAAGAAAACATTTAATATTCAAAAGACTAATGAAGCAATTCATCACAACGTATTTATATTCGACAAGAAACATGTATCGTGATCTGTTGTTTTATATATTTTCTAGACAAATTTTTCGTATAAGAGTCTTATTTGACTATCATAGGGAAAGTTCATGAACTCAATTACTAGTAGCTTTTCAGCACCAATCTACAGACGAAGAAAAGCCCTCATCGCGTGAGCATTGGGGGCTTTATATAGAATAGAGAGCTGACGAACGAGAAAAGCGCCATTAAGGCAACGCAAGAGCTATCTACCGGCATAGCCTTCCGTCTTGCGCTACGGACGACTGTCTCCCAGACAGTCGTTACTCCTTGCTCACCTTTAAATAGGATTTTCTGCGTAGATCATTAGGAATAAAAGATAGACACAAAGAAAATCCCCCGACAAGCTAATGTCGGGGGATTTATCTAGAATAGAGAGCTGACGATGACCTACTCTCACATGGGCGAACCACACTACCATTGGCGCTACGATGTTTCACTTCTGAGTTCGGGAAGGGATCAGGTGGGGCCATCGCGCTATTGTCGTCAGCAAAGGGGGTTAGATATGAGTCTGTTGTTGTTATTGTTGACATCAAGTTTGAGCTTGTTGTCGATCAACTTGTAACCTAACTGAATCAAGGTTAAAGGTGATATCGAAATATTCTTTCTTTATTCTATAAGCCACTACAGCTTATACAAGATAGATTAATTAGACTTGTATACAAACCACTTGGGTGTTGTATGGTCAAGCCAAACGAGCAATTAGTACAGGTTAGCTACACGCATCGCTGCGCTTCCACACCCTGCCTATCAACGTCCTAGTCTTGAACGGCTCTTTAGGGAAATCTAATCTTGAGGTGGGCTTCCCGCTTAGATGCTTTCAGCGGTTATCCCATCCGAACGTAGCTACCGGGCAATGCCACTGGCGTGACAACCCGAACACCAGAGGTTCGTCCACTCTGGTCCTCTCGTACTAGGAGCAGATCCTCTCAAATTTCCAACGCCCACGGTAGATAGGGACCGAACTGTCTCACGACGTTCTAAACCCAGCTCGCGTACCTCTTTAAATGGCGAACAGCCATACCCTTAGGACCTGCTTCAGCCCTAGGATGAGATGAGCCGACATCGAGGTGCCAAACACCGCCGTCGATATGAACTCTTGGGCGGTATCAGCCTGTTATCCCCAGAGTACCTTTTATCCGTTGAGCGATGGCCCTTCCATACAGAACCACCGGATCACTAAGACCTACTTTCGTACCTGCTCGACTTGTGGGTCTCGCAGTTAAGCGCGCTTTTGCCTTTATACTCTTCGACCGATTTCCGACCGGTCTGAGCGCACCTTCGTACTCCTCCGTTACTCTTTAGGAGGAGACCGCCCCAGTCAAACTACCCACCATACATTGTCCTCGGTATTGTTATACCTGAGTTAGAACCCCAACATGACCAGGGTGGTATTTCAAGATTGGCTCCACCAAGACTAGCGTCTCGGCTTCAAAGCCTCCCACCTATCCTGCACAAGTCAGGTCAAAGTTCAATGTAAAGCTGTAGTAAAGGTTCACGGGGTCTTTCCGTCTAGCCGCGGGTACACAGCATCTTCACTGCGATTTCGATTTCACTGAGTCTCTGCTGGAGACAGCGCTGCCATCATTATGTCATTCGTGCAGGTCGGAACTTACCCGACAAGGAATTTCGCTACCTTAGGACCGTTATAGTTACGGCCGCCGTTTACTGGGGCTTCGATCAAGAGCTTCGCTTACGCTAACCCCATCAATTAACCTTCCAGCACCGGGCAGACATCACACCCTATACGTCCACTTTCGTGTTTGCAGAGTGCTGTGTTTTTAATAAACAGTTGCAGCAGCCTGGTATCTGCGACTGCCAACAGCTCAAGGAGCAAGTCCTATCACCATCAACAGCGTACCTTCTCCCGAAGTTACGGTACCATTTTGCCTAGTTCCTTCAGCAGAGTTCTCTCAAGCGCCTTGGTATTCTCTACCTGATCACCTGTGTCGGTTTAGGGTACGATTCGTTTATAACTATTGCTTAGAAGCTTTTCCTGGAAGCATGGTATTTGCCACTTCGCTGTACAAGTACAGCTTGCTATCAGATCTCGGTATAGAATAGCCCGGATTTACCTAAGCTATAAACCTACATCCTTTCACCTGGACAACCAACGCCAGGCTGACATAACCTTCTCCGTCCCTCCATCGCATTATAAACAAGTATCGGAATATTAACCGATTTCCCATCGACTACGCCTTTCGGCCTCGCCTTAGGGGTCGACTCACCCAGCCCCGATTAACGTTGGACTGGAACCCTTGATCTTCCGGCGTGCGAGCTTTTCACTCGCATTATCGTTACTCACGTCAGCATTCGCTCTTGTGATACCTCCAGCATGCTTTACAACACACCTTCACAGGCTTACACAACGCTCCCCTACCACTTGAAAACAAATTCAAATCCGCAGCTTCGGCTCCTAGTTTGAGCCCCGTTACATCTTCCGCGCGGGCCGACTCGACTAGTGAGCTATTACGCTTTCTTTAAAGGATGGCTGCTTCTAAGCCAACCTCCTAGCTGTCTATGCCTTCCCACCTCGTTTCCCACTTAACTAGGAATTTGGGGCCTTAGCTGGCGGTCTGGGTTGTTTCCCTCTCCACGATGGACGTTAGCACCCACCGTGTGTCTCCCGGATATCACTCATCGGTATTCGGAGTTTGCATCGGTTTGGTAAGTCGGTATGACCCCCTAGCCGAAACAGTGCTCTACCCCCAATGGTGTTCGTCCGAGGCGCTACCTAAATAGCTTTCGGGGAGAACCAGCTATCACCGAGTTTGATTAGCCTTTCACCCCTATCCACAAGTCATCCCCTGGCTTTTCAACGACAGTGGGTTCGGTCCTCCGGTGCCTGTTACGGCACTTTCAACCTGCTCATGGATAGATCACTCGGTTTCGGGTCTATACCCTGCAACTAAACGCCCTATTAAGACTCGGTTTCCCTACGGCTCCCCTAAACGGTTAACCTTGCTACAGAATATAAGTCGCTGACCCATTATACAAAAGGTACGCGGTCACCCAACAAGTGGGCTCCCACTGCTTGTACGCACACGGTTTCAGGTTCTATTTCACTCCCCTCACAGGGGTTCTTTTCGCCTTTCCCTCACGGTACTGGTTCACTATCGGTCAGTCAGGAGTATTTAGCCTTGGAGGATGGTCCCCCCATCTTCAAACAGGATTTCTCGTGCCCCGCTCTACTTAATATGTTAACGCTAATGTTTCGAATACAGGACTATCACCTACTACGGTCAGCTTTCCCACGCTGTTCTTCTACATTAGCATTAATCGGCTTCTCCCCGTTCGCTCGCCGCTACTAGGGGAATCTCAATTGATGTCTATTCCTAAGGGTACTGAGATGTTTCACTTCCCCTCGTTCGCTTCCTAATAAATTAGGATACCTACCTTATGGTAAGTGGGTTTCCCCATTCAGAAATCTCCGGATCACAGGATATTGCCGCCTCCCCGAAGCTTATCGCAGGCTGTCACGTCTTTCATCGCCTCTGACTGCCAAGGCATCCACCATGTGCGCTTCATTACTTGACCATACAACCCCAAGTAGTCTTTCGACTTCTAAGTGTCATACAATCTAATTATGATAACGATATCACCTATGTTTATACGCTTGATTCAGTTCTCTTTACTTTTTTTAGTAATCAACCCCTGGGATAACAACTGATGTCGTTAAGAGGTTAATTACTAAGGTTAAGAAGTGCGCGTGAACACGCTCTTCTTAACCCAGACTCATATCTATGTTTTTAAATAGTCTCTATGCTCTCGTCGAGTCACAGATTCTGTATAAAACAGAAAGAAGTAATCAATCACAATCACTTGTTTCTATTTGATACCTATTTTATTTATTAGCATCTAAAGCTTACTTAACCGTCTTAGTAGTGGTGGAGCCAAACGGAGTCGAACCGTTGACCTCCTGCGTGCAAGGCAGGCGCTCTACCAACTGAGCTATGGCCCCATTGTAAAATGGTGGGTCTAGGTGGACTTGAACCACCGACCCCCGCGTTATCAACACGGTGCTCTAACCAGCTGAGCTACAGACCCTAATACGTTTGTTAAAAACGTAAGCTTAAACTAAAGAACAACTTGTTGTGAATTCTTGCTGACCGAATGCGTCTATAAGGAGGTGATCCAGCCGCAGGTTCCCCTACGGCTACCTTGTTACGACTTCACCCCAGTCATCAACCACACCGTGGTGAACGCCTCCCCGAAGGTTAAGCTATCCACTTCTGGTGCAATCAACTCCCATGGTGTGACGGGCGGTGTGTACAAGGCCCGGGAACGTATTCACCGCGGCATTCTGATCCGCGATTACTAGCGATTCCTACTTCATGGAGTCGAGTTGCAGACTCCAATCTGGACTACGATAGGCTTTTTGAGATTCGCATCACATCGCTGTGTAGCTGCCCTCTGTACCTACCATTGTAGCACGTGTGTAGCCCTGGTCGTAAGGGCCATGATGACTTGACGTCGTCCCCGCCTTCCTCCAGTTTGTCACTGGCAGTATCCTTAGAGTTCCCGGCTTAACCCGCTGGTAACTAAGGACAAGGGTTGCGCTCGTTGCGGGACTTAACCCAACATCTCACGACACGAGCTGACGACAGCCATGCAGCACCTGTATTCTAATTCCCGAAGGCACTCCCGCATCTCTGCAGGATTCTAGATATGTCAAGACCAGGTAAGGTTCTTCGCGTTGCATCGAATTAAACCACATGCTCCACCGCTTGTGCGGGCCCCCGTCAATTCATTTGAGTTTTAACCTTGCGGCCGTACTCCCCAGGCGGTCTACTTATTGCGTTAGCTGCGTCACTAAGTCCTCAAGGGACCCAACGACTAGTAGACATCGTTTACGGCGTGGACTACCAGGGTATCTAATCCTGTTTGCTACCCACGCTTTCGAGCCTCAGTGTCAGTATGATGCCAGGAAGCTGCCTTCGCCATCGGTATTCCTTCAGATCTCTACGCATTTCACCGCTACACCTGAAATTCTACTTCCCTCTCACCTACTCTAGCCTAACAGTTTCAGATGCAGTTCCCAGGTTAAGCCCGGGGATTTCACATCTGACTTATCAAGCCACCTACGCTCGCTTTACGCCCAGTAATTCCGATTAACGCTTGCACCCTCTGTATTACCGCGGCTGCTGGCACAGAGTTAGCCGGTGCTTATTCTGCAGCTAATGTCATCGTCCGTGGGTATTAATCACGGAGTCTTCTTCACTGCTTAAAGTGCTTTACAACCAAAAGGCCTTCTTCACACACGCGGCATGGCTGGATCAGGGTTTCCCCCATTGTCCAATATTCCCCACTGCTGCCTCCCGTAGGAGTCCGGGCCGTGTCTCAGTCCCGGTGTGGCTGATCATCCTCTCAGACCAGCTACAGATCGTCGCCATGGTAGGCCTTTACCCCACCATCTAGCTAATCCGACTTAGGCTCATCTAATAGCGAGAGCAGTAAACTGCCCCCTTTCTCCCGTAGGTCGTATGCGGTATTAATACGAGTTTCCCCGTGCTATCCCCCACTACTAGGTAGATTCCTAAGTGTTACTCACCCGTCCGCCGCTCGACGCCTGGTAGCAAGCTACCATCGTTTCCGCTCGACTTGCATGTGTTAAGCCTGCCGCCAGCGTTCAATCTGAGCCATGATCAAACTCTTCAGTTTAATCTTGCTATGAAGCTCTTTAAAGAAGCTTCTAAACTTGGCTCATTTAATCTGGCAAAATCGCTAAAAATTATGTTCGTAATGAATTAACTTTGAGTTTTTCTGCTGTCTTAAATGATAATTTTTATAGTTAATAATCTTCCCGAAAAGAAAAGATAGTCAACTTTATTTTTTAGCATTCTGAATCAGCAAAAATCCACACAAGTTGTTCTTTAGTTATGCTTTTAAATAATGTCTGACACTGTCGTCCAGTGCTAGTATTTCAAACTAAGTAAGTCAGCCAATGTGGCTTATCCTATTTAGCGAGCTGACCATCATATCATGTTTTAATAGTCTGTCAACTTCTTTTTTTAATTTGTTTCAACAAGTTAACTGGGTTATTAATGTGTAATCTACACACTATCTACCTCCAGCTCGTCTTGATGACGTGCGTATTATAGACGCTATATTTATTTAGTCAAGAAGTATTTTCTATTTAATTCAAACAATCTACATTGCTCAAATCTGTAATCCACTTCCCTTTCGACTGGGTGGCATTATACGGAGTTTTAGATAGAAAACAAGGAAACTCTAGAAATAATCTCGGTTATTTTATATCACTAATATCATATCAACCTAACCTATTGTTATCGCTATCAAACTTTAAATACTGTCTTTTATATCTACAGATTTAGCTTTTTTATAGTGGTTAACGTATTTCAGCAGTATATAGAGCGCATTAAAAAAGGAACTTACCTGACGGTAAGTTCCTTTATATAAAGTCTAAATACAGCGTTTAGCTTTTCACTTTCGTTTTAATCGTAGTCACAATACCTGATAACGCATAGATAATACCGATCGCTAAGATACCAACAGGGATATCATAGAGCACGATGCTCATGACTAGCACTCCAATAATAAGCACTACAAAAGGTACTTTCTTTTTATCGAACTCTTTAAAGCTATAGTATTTGACATTGCTGACCATCAGTAGACCACAAGTGACGACCCAAGCTGCAAACAATAGCATGACGGCTGTATCGTATTGACCAATCCACTCGTTATGATCGACTGCAACCATTACAGCGGAAGTCACCAATATAGCAGCCAGTGGACTTGCCAAACCAACAAAGTATTTTTTATCGACGATACCGACCTGAACGTTAAAGCGTGCAAGGCGAAAAGCAGCACAAGCGGTAAAGACAAATGCACAGCCAATACCGATACGACCTAACGGCTCTAAAGCGAAACTATAAATCAAAATAGCAGGGGCAACACCAAACGCTAGCATATCTGCTAAAGAGTCATATTGCTCACCAAATGGACTTTGCGCATTGAGCATACGTGCGACACGACCATCTGCGCCATCAAGAATAGCGGATAAAAAGATAGCCAAAGCTGCCTTATAGAACTCGCCTTGCGTACTCGCCAAAATCGAGTAGAAGCCTGACAGTAGCGATAAGGTAGTGATCAGATTGGGTGCTAAATAAACACCGCGACTAACCACGCGCTTACCTTCGGCGACTTCAGCTTCAATCACCTCAAATGTCAAACCATCATAGCTGTCGTTATCCGCTAGGCGAATATTAAATTCGTGCTCATCAATAAACGGTGGCTGAGTCGCTGCATTATCTTGCAACGAGCCGTCATTTAAGGACGAATTGTTCACAGGTGCATTATTCGGCTGGCCGATAGGTGGCTGAGTCGTCATCTTAATATCCTTATTGGCCGTTATTGCTATTCGCCGACGAGCCAGCGCACATTGGTCGCACTATCAGGCGTCAAGTTTGGCGCGTCTTCTACTTTTAGTACTGGCTGTAAGAAACGTAATATCTCACGTGCATGGTTATCAAACTGCCATGGCGGATTGATAACCAGTAGACCGGTACCGTTTAGACCAACCGCAACATCATTAGGATAAATGTTTAGCTCACAAACCAACTGACGTCTCATTTCAGTACGTTTGAGCTTTTTGTAGAATAGCTCTACGGCTTCGATGTTTTTGATTGGGAACCAAAGCGCATAAGTTCCTTGTGGCCATTTGTTATAAGCTGCGACTAATAAATCGATCAGGCGCGTAAAGTCTTTATGCTCTTGCTCATAAGGGGGATCAAGGAAAATCAAACCGCGCTTTTCTTTTGGTGGAATAACAGCGGTGATACCTTCAAAAGCATCACGATGCTGGATACCAATTGGCAACTTATGTAGCTGATAGTTTAACGCATCGTATTCAGTCGCTTTGGCTTCAAAAGCCTCAGCACGCACGCCAGCATCAGGCTTTTTAGCGGCGGTTTTTTCGACGTGATGGGCCACCCACCATGGCGAACCAGGATAGACTTTATTGTCATAAGTGAATTTGGCTTGCTTGATGCCTTCCATATAATCTTTGACAGCAGCTGGGGCCTTTTCGGTATCTGCTTTTAGAAAAGCTTGAATACCGCCTTTGGCCTCACCTGTTTTGCGCGCTTCTTCACTGCTTAGTGAATACAGTCCACGACCGCCATAAGCGTCAAGCACATAAAACGGTTTGTTTTTCTGCCCCAGTTGATTAAGCAGTTGTACCAATAAAATGTGTTTAACCACATCAGCAAAGTTACCAGCGTGGTAGGCGTGTTTATAGTTCATAATCTCAAAAGTTTAAATAAGAAAAATTGCATCTATGGTAGCATAGGCAGAGTAAAAGATAATGTGGTTTTAGTAAGTGCTTTCAATAAAAACGCATTGAATGACGGTATATTGACAGCTGATTGATAATAATGAGATGAAATGACGCAGATTATTAGCAACCTTAACAAGACAGCGTTGGTCGTTGATCGTCCGATAGGTCAGGATAATCCACCATTACTGCTGCCAGATACTCATAGTGATAGCCAAGAAATTCCTACTCAGCACGTATTGCAAATGTCTGACTTTGCGGTGGACTGGGAATATAAGCTGACGGATAAACAGCTTGATACCTTTGTCACTGACGGCTGGCTCATCATTGATGATGTATTCAATAGTACTGCTTTATTAGCACTACAAGCAGAAAGCGGTTTTATTGACTATCGTGATGCAGAGCTGACCGCTGGTGTTCGCATCAGTGATATTCGCGGTGATAGAATACGCTGGATTACCGAAGACTTTTTTGCAGGTTATTACTATCTACAAAGCATCAATGCTTTGGCCTTGCTATTCAATCGTAGTTTGTTTGCTGGTATTCGCCATAGTGAAGCGCATTATGCGTGTTATCCGACTGGCTTTGGCTATCAATGGCACAGTGACAACCCTGCTGGACGTGATGAACGGGTTATCTCAGCAGTGTTTTATCTCAATGATGATTGGGAAACAACTGACGGCGGTGCACTAGAGGTCGTTGATAAGCATGGCACGCACCATGAAGTGATGCCAGTTGCCAATAGACTAATCATTTTTGATAGCGATTTACGTCATCAAGTACAAACTGCGCATCGCCAACGCTACTCTATCGCTACTTGGATGCGCCGTGACGGTCTTGTACCCTTTGTCGAAGTAGCCATTTAGCATTTATCCTCTACTCTTTATTTATATTTACCATTTTAATTTATTATACAAAAGGCTTATCCATGTCTGACTCTCATAACCAATCAAGCGCATCTCAACACACAACTCATCAGCAAGAAACCTTAGATTTAAGTATTGCACTGTTAGAGCGCCCTTCAGTAACACCCGATGACGATGGTTGCCAAGATATGTTGTCAGCACGGTTAGAACAAGCAGGCTTTGATTGCGAGTTTATGTATTTTGGTGATAGAAAACAAAACGGTGAACATGCCGAAGTCAAAAACTTGTGGGCACGCCGCGGTACTACCGATCCAGTGATTTGTTTTGCTGGTCATACCGACGTAGTGCCAACGGGTGACGAAAAAAACTGGACCTATCCTCCGTTTACTCCAACTATCGCTGATGGGTATCTATGGGCACGCGGTGCCGCCGATATGAAAACGGGTATTGCAGCTTTTACTGTTGCAGCCGAACGTTTCGTTGCCAATCATCCTGAACACAATGGCTCGATTGCTTTTTTAATTACTTCAGATGAAGAAGGCCCGTCAATTAATGGTACGGTCAAAGTGATCGAGACTTTAGAGGCACGTCAAGAAAAAATCACTTATTGTCTCGTTGGTGAGCCATCAAGTACCGATACGTTAGGCGATATCATCAAAAATGGTCGTCGTGGCTCGCTAGGCGCAGAGCTTACCGTTACAGGTAAACAAGGCCATGTCGCCTATCCACATCTAGCATCTAATCCGATTCATGCAGCGATGTCCGCCCTTGCTGAACTGACGTCTACCGCATGGGACAACGGCAATGACTACTTTCCAGCCACGTCATTGCAAATATCAAACATCAATGGAGGCACTGGCGCAACCAATGTCATTCCTGAAACGCTAAATGTGGTCTTTAACTTCCGTTTTTCAACTGAAACGACTGAAGATGAACTAAAGGCAAAAACGCACGCTATCTTTGATAAGCACTTTGTCAATAACAAAGCGAGCTACGATATTCATTGGAAATTATCTGGTCAGCCGTTTTTGACCCCAGAAGGAAAACTGGTTTCAGCCTGCCAAAATGCGATCAAAAAAGTAACCGATGTTGATACGACATTATCTACTTCTGGCGGTACTTCCGATGGACGCTTCATCGCACCAACTGGTGCCCAAGTGGTCGAACTGGGTGTTCGTAATGCAACGATTCACCAAGTGGATGAAAAAGTAGAAGTCGATGACTTGGGCAAACTAGCACAGGTTTACGAAGGTATTTTGGAAAATTTATTATTGGACTGATTATCAGGTTAATTGCGCCTGTCTAATTGATGACATCTATCCAAAGAAAAAGCGCTACCTGATTTAGGTTAGCGCTTTTTTTGTCATTGTTTTTGTCGATCATGGATCGAGCAGCTTAAATTATTTAAGCCAACTACTAGCTTTACTCGATACCAATATAGACATCAACTTGACCGTATTCTAAGTTACCACCGATATAATGCTCAAAGTCTACGTTAAAAGTACGGGTATGCTCACAGTCTGCCGCATTGAAATATTCCCAAGCACTTTCCCATGCATTCATCACAGTGTTAGGCATATAACCTTCTTCAGAAAATACCAAGTACTTTCCTGCAGGAATATCAACCGTCACTACATTACTAGCATTGGCCACATTGTCGCTTTCTGACTGAGCATCTTGCTCGCTGGCTACTTTCCAACTGGCCACAACGTCAAACGCTCCTGCCAGATCATCGCTTTCATAGTTGTGATAAACACCATAAATGTCTTCACCTTCAGGGAGTTCACCCGCGTGATTTTGATAAAACTTCTGCCATAATCTGCCAAGCTTGGCAGTGTCATGGCTTATCTCAGCGTTATTGGTGGTACGAACGCTGATACCGCTACAAGCTATCGCTTCTGGTAGCTCTTTAATTTGTGAGGTCATGATGCGGCCTTTTCTATCTGTTTATTTAGTTTTCTGTTTGTAGCAATGCTGGTAGAACGAATCGATTAATCGGCTTCATCAATCCAATTCATTTGAATGGCTTCTAAGATGCCTTCATTTGATTTTTGTGGATCATCATCAAAGCCTTCAAGCTCAGTTACCCAGCGATGCAAATCAGTAAAGCGAATGTACTGTGGGTCTGTTTCTGGAAACTTCTCGTAAAGCTCAATCGCGATATCTAAGCTGTCTGTCCATTTTAATTTTTGTGGGGTCATAACGGTACCTTATTTTTAGTCGTTTTGAGAATCATCATTTTAAAAACGATGCTATCGTCCTAACATTGACGACTTGATGGGCTCTATCCTACCAAAATTCAGCAAATGATTATAGCCAAGTTATTTTACGATGCTGTTTTTCAATACTGGGTTTCAATACTGTTTTGCGATGTGGCTTAGGCTGATTTAGTCGATTTTACCGCGACTTGGTGCTCATTCCATGTGTTAATGGTATCTGTCAATTGCTCGCCCATCATATCTAATACTTCTGGTGTGCGCATACCTTTACTGTCTGTAAAAACAAACTTAGTCATACCAACGCCCATCAGCTGATTTTTAACAAAGAACCGATGCTCAAAATACACATATTTATGATCCCATCCTGCGACTGCACTGCTAAGCGTCATTTTATCCAAAAATTTAATTTGCTTCAGATAAATCATCTCTTGCATGGCAATCACCCAATTCAACGGTTTAATGCCTTTTTGGTGACAGCACGCCTTTACCCAGCGTGTGACGTTTAGCTCGATAAATGATAAATAACGATAATTGGGTAAATGATCGCGAAATCCCATATCGTGGGGCAAAATTCGATAATGACGGACGGTCGGTGCAGTCAATGTCTCTAGACTGATAATTTCGCTCGTCGATTGATGCTTGAGCTGTTGTTTAAGTAAGCTAACCATAATAAAAAAGCGCAGTAACATGTTCATAAATCTTTCTCTTATTTCATCGTATTTATAATTGGTGATTGTCTATCGTTAAAGCAATTCAGATGGGCTGAAAGGTTAATCAAGCGCAAATCGTATAGTGAGTACACAAAGCACAGTTAATTTTGTGATCATTAGAAACTGACCATAATTGTAAACGACCTCAGTCTATAGTCGGCTTATAAATGCTGCCCACTTTAACGCAAAAAAAGCCACCTCAGTGACTTTCTTTATCTAAAACTTATCTGTGCATGATGATGGTTAAAAACATAGCTTAGAGATTAATGACCGCCGCCATTGATAGTACGTACCATCTCTTCTACCATTTTCTTGGCATCGCCAAAGATCATCATCGTTTTGTCCATGTAGAACAAGCTGTTATCCAGACCTGCATAACCAGTACTCATTGAACGCTTGATGACCATGACCGTCTGGGCTTTACTGACTTCTAGAATCGGCATGCCAAAGATTGGCGAGGTAGGATCATCTTTCGCAGATGGGTTCACAACGTCGTTTGCACCGATAACCAAGACCACATCTGTACTTGCGAAATCTGAGTTAATCTCGTCCATTTCTAAAATATCATCATAAGGTACATCAGCTTCAGCCAATAGGACGTTCATATGACCTGGCATACGACCCGCAACTGGATGGATAGCAAAGCGAACGTTAACACCTTCTTCTTTTAATAGCTCATATAGCTCTTTTACTGCATTCTGTGCACGGCCTTGTGCCATACCATAACCTGGCACGATGACCACGCTGCTAGCATTAGACATGAGGAACCCTGCGTCTTCTGCTGAGCCTGCTTTGTAGTTCTTCGGTGCCCCATCATCGCCGCCTGCGGCAACAGCTGATGTGCCCATGCCACCAAACAAGACATTAAGTAGTGAGCGGTTCATGGCTTTACACATGATGTAAGACAAGATCGCACCTGATGAACCGACCAGAGAACCTGCGATAATCAGCATCGAGTTGCCAAGGGTGAAACCAATGCCTGCTGCTGCCCAACCTGAGAATGAGTTCAATAGCGATACAACTACTGGCATATCACCGCCGCCAATTGGGGCAATCCACATCCAACCAAAGATAACGGCAATCACTGCCATCGCATAGAATGCTGGTAGTGAGTCAGTGACGAAATACACCCCACCGAACCCAATCATCGCAATAAATAGTAGCGCTTGAACCGGTTTTACCCAGCCACCAACCAATGTTTTCGCCCAGCTTTTCGCTGCCAATTTACCAAAGGCAAAAACTGAAGCTGAGAACGTAATTGCACCGATGAAGCAACCGATAAATAGCTCGATGCGAGCAACGGCGCCATGCTGCTGTTCAGTGTGTAATACCGTCGCAAGTGCAATCGCAACCGCTGCCAAACCGACGAATGAATGCATTAAAGCGACTGTTTCTGGCATTTGCGTCATCGCGACCGTTTTTGCCTTCCACATACCAACGAGGGCACCCAACACCATCGCACCGATGATCAACCAAAGCACAGGGCCTTCTGCTAAGAAGAACGTAGTGACGACAGCAATTGCCATCGCTGCCATACCAAAACGGTTACCGCGAATCGCGGTTTTTGGGCTAGACAAACCACGTAACGTTAAAACAAAGAGGATAGCGCCGACTAGATAGAACCAATCTGCATTTGCCGCAATCATTGTTGAGAAATCGTTCATGCGTCACCTCCGGCATCAGTGGTTGCTACTGGTGCTTTTTTTACTTTCGGTTTAAACATCGCAAGCATACGCTCAGTCACCGCAAAGCCACCAAAGATATTGATACTGGCTAAAAATACCGCAAAGGCACCAAGCAAACTGGTCGGTGTAAACATTGAACCATCAATCGTGACGGTCTGTAGCATCGCACCCACGATGACGATACTTGATAAGGCATTGGTTACCGCCATCAATGGCGTATGTAATGCAGGCGTAACGCCCCAAACCACGTAGTATCCGACAAAAATAGCGAGCACAAATACAGTGAAAATCGCTACAAATGGTGTGCTACTCATGGCCGCACCGGCTGGCGCTGCAGCTAAAATAGTGGCAATCATCTAATCCTCCTAAAAATTTATTCATTACTGGCAAATGTGTAGTGACAAAATATGTGGTAATAGACTGTTCAAACTAGCGTTTGGCCAGTCGTACCTGACTGTCATGTGTCACTGCCAGTGCGCCCTGAATCTCGTCTTCCATGTCTAAGTTAAGTGCCAAGCTGGCTGCTGCATCATCGCCAGTAGGTGCAATCAATGTCGTAATAAAGTTAACAAGGTTATTGGCATACAAATCTGACGACTGTGCGGCGAGCTGTGAAGGGATATTGGCGGCACCAACGATACGTACGCCGTTGTCTGTGGTAATGGTTTCGTTAGGCACGCTGCCTTCGACGTTACCACCAGTACCGGCCGCCATATCGATCAGTACGGAACCTGCTTTCATTTTGGCAAGCGTTGCGCCATGTACCAAACGCGGTGCGTTACGACCAGGAATCTGCGCCGTGGTAATAACGATGTCAGCGTTGCTCAATGCTTTGTCCACGACAGCTGCTTGATCTTTGACATATTGCTCTGATGGCGTCCATGCATAACCACCGGTAGACTTAGCTGTTTCAGCCTCCTCTGCGCTCATCGGTACATCAAGCCATTTACCACCGAGTGACTCCACTTGCTCGCGAGCAGTCGGACGTAAGTCACTGGCTTCTACTACTGCACCCAGACGCTTTGCTGTCGCAATCGCTTGTAGACCTGCAACACCAACACCTAGGATAACGACTTTGGCTGGCTTAACGGTACCTGCTGACGTCATAAACATCGGGAAAGGACGCGAATACTCATTGGCTGCGAGCAATACTGCTTTATAACCAGCAAGGTTGGCTTGTGACGACAATACGTCCATATTCTGTGCGCGTGACAGTGTACGAGGCAGTAACTCCATCGCAAATACTGTCGCGCCTTTGGCTGCATAAGTGTCAAGCTGAGTGTTGCGATACGGGTCGAGCATGCCAATGACGATCTGACCAGACGATAAGCTTTCAGTGGCTTCCGCTGGTAGGTCATTGACGGTGGTAATAATCTTAGACTGGGTAATCACCTCGGTACGACTACTGGCAATGTCGGCACCCGCAGCCTGATACAACTCATCAGCATAATATGCTGCTTGGCCTGCACCTGACTGAACGACGACTTCAAACCCAAGTTTACGCAATTTTTTGACTGCGTCTGGGGTTATGGCTACACGGCTCTCGCTCGTGATATCTGCACTGATTACACCGATTTTCATACCGTCTCCTTACTTACGTCCAATGACTATATTTACGTCTCACGACTACCTTTAATACCCTCAACGCACATCTAAAAGCACAGGGGACAAAACCCTCTGATCATGATTAATCCATTACAGCGATCAAAGGTTATCAATTTAATAAATGATAGCTACTTTACCATCATGCCTTTTTATTATAGAGATATCGTTCGTCAAGTTTCATTGTCTAATGATGACCCACAAGTAAAATAAAAATTTAGGTATTTACACCATTGGCATACTTTTTGTTGGTATATTAAAGCCTTTTATTTTTCCAAAAAACGCTTAACCCTTATAAGCAAAGGGCTACCTCCATTTATCTCCTAATGTTAAATCCGTTCTTTTATTAAACAAATAACGTCAATAAACATAAAATAAGCAAGGTTAAGTCAAGTTCCACCCATGCATACCGTATAATAAGAATACTTGACACTCGAAAAAACCCGTCATCGATACATTATAATAAGGAATAACCATGTATTTTTTGCTCTCCCCTGCCAAATCCCTGAACGAAACAGACGCTATACCACTAAATTTAGGCAACTATTATAGTCAGCCCGAGCTAATCGAGCATTCACAAGAATTGATGAAAGTACTGAAGTCAAAAGAGCCCGTTGACCTACAAGAATTGATGAGCATATCTGACGATTTGGCTCAGCTTAATGCCACGCGCAATCAACAATGGCATTGGAGCGAAGAGCAACCATTTACTAACGGCGCCTCTGACAATGCCGCTAAGCCTGCAGGCTATTTATTCGATGGTGATGTCTATACTGGACTTGATATGTATCATATGGACAAAGATACCGCCACTTACGTCAATGAGCACTTAGGTATTTTGTCTGGGCTGTATGGAGTACTCAAGCCACTCGATCTTATCCAGCCATATCGCTTAGAGATGGGCACCAAGCTGAAAAATGAGCGCGGTGACAATCTCTATGAGTTTTGGGGCGAGGAAGTCACTAATGTTATCAATGCGCGTATGGCTGACAGCGATGACAAGGTATTAGTGAATTTGGCTTCTAATGAATACTTTAAGGCGGTAAAAAAGAAAGCATTGAAGGCAAATATCGTCACGCCACGATTTGAAGACGAGAAAAATGGTCAATACAAAGTGATTAGCTTTTATGCCAAAAAAGCACGTGGACTGATGGTCAAATATGCTGCTGATAATAAGCTGACCAATGCTGAACAGCTAAAGCAGTTTGACTTAGCAGGATATTATTACTGCATCGAGGCGTCTGATGATAAGACGTGGACGTTTAGAAGAGATGCAGCGGATCAGTAGCTTGATATAATACGAGTCAAAATTATAAAAAACCCATCATAAGCCGAAACTTATGATGGGTTTTTTATTCTCCAACCACTAAATTTTTTAGGTCCTATACTCTAAAGCGCAACTTATCCCTTGAAACATCCAGTACCACTGTTTCATTGTAAACATTATAGGTATGGAGACGATCAATGTCAGTCTCCCAATTCGGTTCGATATAACGTACAAAGGTTTCCTTATAAGACGTCGGTGTCAACTCTTCTACTAGGTATAAAGCCACCCTACGCCCGTATCTAAGAGTGCCATCCTGAGCAGTACGAAAGAGCTGACCGTTTTTTCGGAATAATGCACCTGCTAGTCGTGAGCCACGCACATCAATCTTTAGAGGCGCCGAAGGATGAATGGTCCAATTATCTGCTTGCAGCTTGTCAGACGTATAAATATACAACTCTAAATCCATAGTAAATGCTGAAATTGAACCGTGGGTTGTGAAAAGATACCATAATCCATTATGCTCAATCACGGCGCTATCCACGGCCTGAACGTCTGAAACTAACTAATGAACTTTTTCCCACTTACATGGAAAATCTGTCGCTTTTAATAAGCTAATACAATTGGTTTTTGCAGCCTCTGGAATCATATAGACAGCATCTTCATACTTGAATACATTGGGAAAGCTTAAATGCGTGCTAATACCCAAATCAGCTTGTCCTGAACTAGTCACTTGATGGCTTTCATTCAGCTCTATCCACTCTATTCGACCAATATTCTCTTTGTAATTCAAGCTTTCAAAAAATATGTAATGTCTTGAGTCGTGTTCAATATAAAAAGGATCGGCCCAAAAACATCCCTTTTCAGGTAGTATCTCCGTGTATGTTTGTATCGGCTGATCAATAGAACCAATAAAAATACTCCAGTTGTTTAGATAAAGTCTTTTATAAAATCTTTTTATCATATAGTTTTTGAGAAAATTCTGTAAATGTCGTATGGCCGTTAACTGTGGAGGCGTTTTATAAAGTGTGCGATCGTTAATTAAATTAATAGAATCTCCACTCTCGACGCCAATTTTATTTTTACGGAAGTACCAATACAGTATTGATGCTGCAACTCCTTTTAACTTATCCTCAGTCAAATTATAGTCCCAGTAAAACAAACTGCCATAACCTCTACCTACCACTTTGTGTACATCATGGTCCTTACTCAATAATTGCAGCGTCACGACACTATTTTCCCATTGCTCAGCAAACTGCCAATACAACGCAGGCCCACCTCGCTGTATTCTTTCATCACCATAATGAAGTAAGAGAGTGCCATGCTTCGTAACGCCTAGCGCTTTCCCTACTAAGGTTTGAAAATCCATACTCAGTAGGTAATCTAAATCTGTTGCCTGCAGTCTCTTAATCACTGAGTCTTCAATTTCATCATTGGATTTATCCTGTCTTGGTATTAATGTAACGACAGGCATTTTGCCATTGGGAACTAAATCATGAATAGAATAACGCTTGGTAGTCTTTTTAGCGTGAGAAAGAATAGAAAATAACTTTTGATTGATAGACGGTATAATCTTGGATATATGAGAGGGGTTAGACTGGTGGTCTGCACTTCGTTGGATGGCAATACAAACCTCAACTATACCTTCATCTACTAGAGACTTTAATGGCATAAATTTGTGCTATGCTAATGTTTCATCTTCTACAAATATTCCAAGCCTAATTTTTTTCATCGTGATCACATTAGATGGCACACGATAATTTGCGCATTCTGACCCGCAACACGTGTCCAAACTCCTTTTAAGTAAAGTGTCATTCTATTATATATTCATATAATAGCATATATATTAACAAACGTTAAACAAAGTGCAGCGTTAAAATTAAACACAAAAAAGCCCCGCTATCTTTCGATAACAGAGCTTTTAATAGCCAAATAGACTTTATGACAAAATCATGCTTTTAGCGAAACGCGATTCATCGAGAAAGGTGAGAAAATGGTCACTATAAAGTGAAAGGCTGAACAGCTAAAGCAGTTTGATTTGGCAGGATATTATTACTGCATCGAGGCGTCCGATAATAAGACATGGACGTTTAGACGAGATGCGGCGGATCAGTAGCTTGATATAAAAACTATATTTACTACAATCGCTAGAAGCATTGCATTCAGTGCTTCTAGTCCAGTCATCAAATATCTTTTGATTGAACGAATTATAACAACCCTTCTTGTGCCATCATTTCTTGTACCGAGGCACGGTTTAGCATAGCTTGATAATGTGTGTTTAAATGTGTCCAATCCTGTGCTCGACTCGCATATCGCTGACTCCAATGAGCAATCATAAATAAATGAAAATCAGCCCCACTTAATTTATCGCCCAACAACCATGGACCATTACTCGCCAATCCCTTTTCAATAATATCCCAGCAGTGGGTTAGTACATCATTCGCTTTATCTTTCATTTGTTGCAAATTGTGCTCGCCATTGATGTACTGCTCGGGATGTGCCCAGCGATTAGCAGCTTCTTGCAGTGTAGAAGACATCCAAAATAAATACTGGTAATAGACACCGCGCCTAGGACATCCTGTGTCAGGTGCTAGCCCAGAATCTGGGTGCTGATCTAACACATACATTAAAATTGCAGCAGACTCATAAATGACCTGCCCCTGATGCACCAACGTAGGTACCTTGCCATTTGGATTGATGGCAAGATATTCAGCTGATTTTTGCATGTTCTTAGACAGGTCTATTTCTATCATTTCATAAGGCGCGCCTAGCTCCTCAAAGACAGCATGGGTGGCCATATTGGCACCACCCTTATCCCAATATAAAGTATAAATAGTCGTGTCCTTCTTGCTGTGGCGATTAATGGATAAAACCATTGCACTGAGCGATAAGAATTATTCTCTAACGTGAAACAATCGATATGATAGCGTCAGCCAGTTGAGGGATTTCCGTCATCTTCAAACCGGCAATATTAATTCTACCATTTGGCATGCCGTAGATAGCGAACTCATCTTGCAATATCAGCATTTGATTTTTGGTTAGCGGTAATAGAGAAAACATGCCTTTTTGGTGCGAAATGTCCAAAAACTCTACAGGTACACCCCTATCTTTTAATGCTGCGCCTAATGCTTGGCGAATAGTATCTACCCTATCACGGTAGCTTGCCAGCTCGACTAACCAAGCGTCTGGGCTGTCTAGCAAATAAGAAGCCACTGCGGCACCGTGATTGGGCGGCATGGAGTAGTTGGCACGTGTGATGGTTTCTAAGAGTGTCTGTATATCTGCGTGACGCTCATGGTTCGTCGTCATCACCGTGGCAATACCAGTACGCTCATTGTATAGCCCCATGTTCTTTGAACAGCTGGCGGCGATAAATGCAAAGTCAGCGTCTTCAATCATTAAACGAAGTCCTGCAGCATCGGCATCAGGATCATCTCCAAAACCTTGATACGCCATATCAATAAACGGGACAATATTTTTCTGTTTACATTTATCAGAAAAAATTTGCCACTGCTCTAAAGAAGGATCTATACCGGTAGGATTGTGGCAGCACGCATGTAATAACAGCACGTCTCCTTCTTTTGCTTTTTCTAACGCAGCAAAACACGCATCAATATCTAACTGTCCATTTTTATTTTGCCATGGATATGTATTAACCGTTAACCCAGCACCTTCCATCAGCGGACGATGATTGATATAGCCAGGGTCGCTGATCCAAACGGTTGAATCTGGAGAGAGCGTGGCGATCAAATCAGCAATGAGTCGTAATGCACCTGATGCCCCAACCGTCTGAATCGTGCACTGGTCTTTTAGACTTGGACTGTCACCCAGTACAAATTTTGCCATTTGCTGGTTAAAATTAGCGTTACCCGATAGCATGCCATAAGCTTTTGAATGAGCTTCATGAGCAAGATGTATCTCTGCGTCTTGCACGGTTTTCATCACAGGCGTATTGCCATACTCATCCCGATAGACACCAACCAATAGATCTATTTTATGTTTGCGCTGGTCAGTACGAAACCTACCTAACAATGCCCACAATGGATCACCGTTGATAACAGGCATATTATCTAACATCATGATATTTCCTTAATTAATTTATTGCGCTCGATTGGACAAGATGACGCCAATGGTACTGAGTACGATGCCGCATATCATAATGACTGATAGAGACTCATTAAGTATCAGCGTAGCCAGTATAGCGGTTAATCCTGGGGACAAAGAGCCAAGTAATAAGGTACGAATGGAGCCCAGCTTTTTGACTGCATAAGAAAACGCAATGGTTGATACCACCCCTACACCAAGTCCTTGTACTAGGATAAACGGAAGCGCTTCATCAAAAGACACAGAACCTATATTCGTTTCCACAATACCAGACAGAACCATCATCAATGTCAGAAAAAACGAGGTATAAGAGAGCACGATAGCGATAGCTATTGGACTTAACTTGGTGCTTTTTAACCCTAAGGTATAACCCGCCCAAATCAGGCTTGCCATCAACAGTAACCCCACGCCATACAGAAGACTATTAGGTATTGACTGTGCACGCCCGCCAATCATAGTCGCGATACCAAAGAGAATAAGGATCAATGCGGCAAATTTTCTTAATGATATTCGTTGGCGATAAAAAATAAAAGACAATATTGCGGCAAAGAAAACTGGCGTACCTGTCAAAATAGTACCAACGTAAGCTGCTGGTACCGTACTTGCACCAAAAGCAGCTAATAAAAGAAAAGGCACGCCACCACATAAAATAAACATGATATCTGGCAGTCTTATGTTTTTGACTTCATGCCAACTAGAGAGTACCCAAGGAGTCAACAAGACCAGCGGTACACTAAAGCGAATAAGCATAACATCCGCAATACTTAGCGACGAGGCACTAACCGCTCGCACAGTCAACGCAAATCCTGACCAAATCAACAATACGACGCTCATCGCCACATAGCCTTTGGTTAGTGGCGACATTATAAACAAAGGATTTTTGCGCGATGAGGGATGGAATATCGTATTCATAGTCGTGTCTTATGCTGCTATACAAAGACCAATTATCGATTAAAATACGCGCTTTTATCTCTATTTATTCATTGCAATTTTGCAAATATTTGGTGGATAATACTAATTAAATAAAAATTATTGGCTTAAAAAGCCAAAAGGTAAATTATGGACAAAATCGATCGCCATATCTTGGAAGTGCTCCAAAAAGAAGCGCGCTTATCTACGGCTGAACTGGCCGAACGCATAGGCCTATCGCCGTCTCCTTGTGCGCGGCGCCTAAAACGTCTAGAGGACGAAGGTTATATAGAGAACTATCAAGCGAACGTAAACAAAGCCAAAGCAGGTATTGCGATGAGTTTTTTTGTGGAGGTGAGTCTCAACAGCCACCAAGAAGAATCTATTGCAACCTTTGAGAATGCCCTATCCAATATGAACGAGGTCATCAATGGACATGTGGTGTCAGGTTCTTATGATTATTTATTAGAAGTGGTAAGCCCCAATCTCGATGGTTATGAGCGCTTCACACGTAAGCTACACAAGCTTGCTAGCGTAAAAGACATACACACTCATTTATCGGTAAGAAAGGTCATCAATAAGACGACTTTACCTATTTTTGTGTGAGATTCTTTCATACTGACTAGGAGCACAATATCTCGCTCGATCACTCGTGAGTAGCAAGACCCATAATAAGTTCATTTGGATTTGACAGAATATTGCTATGATAAAAAGTCTTGATAGTACGACGTGGACGTTTAGACGAGATACAGCGGATTAATAGAGTATTTGATGAGCTTTAACTATAACGCCCTAATATAGGAGATATTACTAGGGCTTTATTTTAGAGGGATAAGTAAGTCATTCATAGTAAGTAGCTTATTAACAATAGATTTGTATTCACCGTATTATAGGGAAATCTCAACCTCTATTTTGATTGGTCGTTTTAAATGGATAGTGACTTTTATATTAATAGAAGCTGCTTCTGGTGGCTCATTGTCCAAAGCGCCGTCAACGATATGTGCTATTTTCATTGCTTCTACTTCTTTAAGCTCAAAGCCGTTTGCTTTGGCACCTCTCATCACTTTTTCATAAATTTCTTTTTCGCTTGTGTAGCGCTCTTTATTGTTAAATGATAACTGCATAACTTTAGAATGAGCAACGCTAGACATCTCCATCGGCTTTTGCATTTTAAACCTATCTAAACTAGGATCAGCTGAACTACTAGCAGAAGCTAGCACTAGGGCTGATGCTACCATTGCAATCGATAAAATCTTCATTTTGAATTCCTTTTGAGTTAATTTATTCCTTCTAAGTTAAAATACTATTAGCGAATATATTCGCTATATCAACTATATCCTAATAAATTATTAATTGAAAATTTAAATTAATATTAGTAATACTAATATTATTAAGTATTGGATAATTTTAGTTAGTTATTCTTATTTTGGCTTTTATACATAAGGCCAATTACTACTTTAAAACAAACACAAAAAAGCCCTGCTATCTTTCGATAACAGAGCTTTTAATAGTCAAATAGACTTTATGACAAAATCATACTTTTAGCGAAAAACGATTTACCGAGGAAGATAAGCGAAAATAGTACTTGTTGTACATTGAGCATATCTGACAAAGATAAATCGCTTTGCAGCAGAAGTAAAATTACATCATGCCGCCCATTCCACCCATACCGCCCATTCCAGCACCGCCGCCCATAGCAGCCATACCGTCATCACCTTGCGGTAAGTCAGTGATCATAACTTCAGTCGTTAGCATTAAGCCTGCAACAGATGCAGCGTTTTCTAATGCTGAACGAGCAACTTTAGCTGGATCAAGGATACCCATCTCTAGCATATCACCATATTCGCCAGTCGCTGCGTTGTAACCGTAGTTACCACTACCACTCTTCACTTCGTTAACCACAACTGAAGCTTCTTCGCCAGCGTTGGTTACGATTTGACGTAGTGGTGCTTCCATCGCACGACGTAGGATGTTCATACCAGCGTTCTGGTCGTCATTATCACCGCGTAGTTCAGACAATGCATTCATCGCACGAACCAAGGCAACACCGCCGCCAGGTACAACGCCTTCTTCAACCGCTGCACGAGTTGCATGTAGCGCATCGTCAACACGGTCTTTCTTCTCTTTCATTTCAGTTTCAGTTGCTGCGCCGACTTTGATCACTGCTACGCCGCCTGCTAGTTTAGCAACACGCTCTTGTAGCTTTTCTTTGTCATAGTCAGAAGTAGACTCTTCGATTTGACGGTTGATAGACTCAACGCGCGCTTCGATGTCAGCTTTGTTGCCAGCGCCATCAACGATAACGGTGTTTTCTTTACCGACAGTCACTTTCTTAGCAGTACCAAGTTGCTCTAGAGTAGCAGTCTCTAGGCTTAGGCCAATCTCTTCAGAGATTACAGTACCGCCAGTTAGCGTTGCGATGTCTTCTAACATTGCTTTACGACGATCGCCGAAACCTGGTGCTTTAACCGCACAAGTTTTTAGGCCGCCACGCATGTTGTTGACAACTAGCGTAGCTAATGCTTCGTTCTCTACGTCTTCAGCGATGATTAGCAATGGTTTGCTCTGCTGCATCACTTGCTCAAGTAGTGGCACAATTTCACGAATGTTGCTGATTTTTTTGTCAACCAATAGGATATATGGGTTTTCAAACTCAGCGGTTAAGCTGTCTTGCTTATTGGCAAAGTATGGGCTGATATAACCACGGTCAAACTGCATACCTTCTACAACTTCTAGGGTATCTTCGAAGCTTGAACCTTCTTCAACCGTAATAACGCCTTGCTTACCAACTTTTTCCATCGCTTGCGAGATCAGCTCACCGATTTTGGTATCTGAGTTTGCAGAGATAGAACCAACTTGAGCGATTGCTTTGTGATCGTCAGCTGGCGTTGATAGTTTATGGATTTCTTTAACTGCTTCACGTACCGCTTTGTCGATACCGCGCTTAAGATCCATTGGGTTCATGCCAGCAGCAACTGACTTCATGCCTTCTTGTAGGATTGACTGAGCCAATACAGTCGCAGTGGTTGTACCATCACCAGCGACATCGTTAGTGCGACTAGCCACTTCACGTACCAGCTGTGCACCCATGTTTTCAAATTTGTTTTCTAGCTCGATTTCTTTGGCAACCGATACACCATCTTTAGTGATGGTAGGTGCGCCAAATGATTTGTCGATAACAACGTTGCGACCTTTAGGGCCTAGTGTTACACGTACTGCGTTTGCTAAAACGTTTACGCCGTCCATCATTTGTTTACGGGCATCAATGCCGAATTTTACGTCTTTTGCCATGTTAAATTACTCCACTATTATAAGTATGAGAATACAATTGATTGATTTGATAGTTGCTTATCAAAAGCGATTATCAGAAACTGCTATCAAAATGTGCTGAGTATAAAATAATACTCAAAAGGACTAGCCTTCTAGCACACCCAATACATCAGACTCTTTCATAATCAATAGTTCTTCACCGTCAACCTTTACGGTTTGACCGGCATATTGACCGAACAAAACTTTGTCGCCAGCTTTTACATCTAACGCACGAGTTTCACCGTTATCACGAACTTGACCATTACCAACTGCAAGCACTTCACCTTGTGAAGGTTTCTCTTGTGCTGAACCAGGAAGCAAGATACCACCAGCAGTCTTTGTTTCTTCTTCTATACGGCGGACGACAATACGGTCATGTAAAGGACGAATGTTCATCGATATGACTCCAAAAGTTGGTTAATAAAATTAAGGGTTTATTTGAATTAATGGTCTCAATACCAGTATCTATAGGGAACACTGCCAAAAACAATGCTTTATAGATAAGCCTTGAGCTTGTAACAAAAAGTGGGGGCAAGGTGAGTTCGGTTCAAGTGTAAAGCCCAAAAATTTACAAGATTATTTTGCAAAAACTTATCAATCAACGTTTCATATAAATGAATGAGGTTTAGTAAAGCCGATATGCTATTCAAATAAGGAACAAGAAGTAGGAATATTTAGAAATATTAGCGAGCTGAATTTATATTTTGACCAATGCCAAATGAACTATAGAAACATTTGCTACAAGCTCTACACGAAGCGGTATGACACCACGCTTGAAAATGTAACAGCGTATGACCATTATAGGTCTGGTAAACATAATAAGAACGAACGAAAAATAATTGCTATATCGGCAATAAATTACTGAAGGGGTATCTATGAGTTTTTCATCAATGCACAAAAAGTCATCAAGCGACAATGTTGATAATGCTAATAACGCAAAACGCAGTCCATCTAAATTTTTATCTGCCTTGGTAACAGGCATCAGTATCTCTACCGTTGGAGCTTTGAGTATGACCGCACCTACCCTTGCCAGCGCAAAAACCGTCCAACCATCAACTGCCGATTATAGTTTTACTGTTGAGGACAAATACAAAGGCACAGCAACTCGTACGCTAAGCAAATCTGGTAATACGTGGAAATATAACGTTAAGGCTCGCGTCGCTGGTGTGGCGAGTGCTTCGCAAAACAGTACTTTTACGATTAATGGCAACAATGTCAGTCCCACGCAGGCAAGCACTACGTACAAACTACTTGGCATGGGTCGCACGCATAAACTAGACTTTAACCCAAGCAGCAAAAAAGTCACGAGTAACTATAAAGGCAAGTCGACGACTATGAATATGTCGCAACAAGCCTTTGATGATTTGAGCCTTGAGGTACAGATTCGTCAAGATTTATTGAACGGTAAATTCTCTGGTAATTACTACATGGCAAAAAAAGACAAAATCGAGAAGACGCCATTTAAAAAATCAGGCAGCACTAAAATTACCGTACCAGCAGGTACCTTTGATACGGTACGTGTTGACCGTGTCCACGATGACGATAGCCGTTCTACCAGCTTTTGGTTAGCCCCAAGCTTGGACTATATGCCAGTTAAAGTTAGCCAAATTAACGATGGTAAGAAAATGGATTTAGAATTGACTAAGATTAACTAATCTACTTATTTTTAAAGTTATAAACAAAAAAGCGGCGCTCTAGATGGGGCGCCGCTTTTTTATGGTTTTAGATTGATAGACATAACTTATTAGGCTTCAGGTAAGTTCAATTATTGACGAGGTTTCTTCACAACGTTGTTCATCGAAGGCAGGCGTTTAAGCAGAATAAATAGCCAAACATTGATAGCAAGCAATAGTAAGAAGTCCGTTAAGTATACGGCGATTTCTGCCCAACTACTGCCATATATACGAGTAAACAGCACCACGCCACTCGCGCCCAAATATACTAGGGTAAACATACTGCTTATCAACAACGCATAAGGTGAACGACCGCGCAATATCCATGGCGTCAGAATCAACGCGGGCACTAGCCATAATGCCTGCCAAGCAATACCGCCAACGATATCAGGGCTACTAGGATTAAAGATACTAATAAAGATAGGCAATCCGAGCAGTCTATAAACGAGCCAAATTAACCACGTAACCTTCAAGCGCTGTGCAATAGGTGCGATAGGCTTAACCGTTTTAAGAGGCTTTGTATTAGAGCGGGTTGTGGCCATTAGATATTTTGATTTCCTAAATGAATAATATACTGCTGAATGTGAATAAGTAGAGCTTGATTATAACCACTTGCTTGTAATCAAGTGATTATAGACATTCAATCATAGATTTTGAGACTTAGACGATTCTAGACAGCAGGTTTATAAAAGTTGCTTATCGGTTCCAATTAGCCTGTGCTAATGCAGCCGCAGTAATCGCTAAACGGCGACCCTGCGCAATACCCAAATCTCGCTCGTCAGCAGATATTGGCTGATCATGCGATGCACCGCTGACATGGCTGGCACCATAAGGCGTACCGCCGCGATGAGTACGGTTCAACGCTGGCTCTGCATAGGGCACACCTACGATGACCATACCGTGATGCATCAGCGGCAACATCATCGTCAACAGTGTCGTTTCTTGGCCACCATGCATGGAACCTGTCGCCGTAAATACTGAGGCTGGTTTGTTTTGTAGGTTCCCTGCCAGCCATAAGGTCACGGTATTATCCCAAAAATACTTCATAGGTGCGGCCATATTACCAAAGTGCGTTGGGCTACCAAGCGCTAGACCGCTACAGTCCTTGAGATCATCCATCGTACAGTACAAGTCACCCTCATCAGGTATCGCAGGCTTACTCGAGGTGGTTTCAGGTGCCACTGTCGGTACCGTACGGATACGCGCGGTCATGCCAGCATCTTCAATACCTTGAGCGATAGCATATGCTAATGTCTTAGTCGTACCGTAATTAGAATAATAAAGCACCAAAACATAAGGGTCGGTCTGACTCATTAGCAAAGCTTCCTTATAAAATCGTTAGGCATACTAGCCACCAAAAATGCGGCGAAATATACGACTAACTGGCATTGTAGAATATGTGCACATTATGCCCGAGTCATTCACTGTCATGCAAATAACCATGATTGATAACCTGACTTATATTGTATCTGATGCGCTACGCGGTGCATTTTGACACAATTAAACCGCAGATGATAACCGTTCATCTTTGTTACACTATTGTCACTCTTACTTTTGCTAACTGGTCGACATGGAAAAATTCTCACAAAAACTGCCATTTCTACAACAACGCTGGTTTCAATTCTTGCGATTTTTGGTTCGACATTTTTTTGAAGACAACTGTCAGCAAAAAGCAGCATCGCTAACCTACACGACTATGCTGTCGATCGTGCCTGTATTAACCGTTTTGCTCATGATATTGTCCTCTGTACCGGCACTGGCATCCGTCAGAGCGCAGATATACGAGGTCATTTATAGCAACTTATTGCCGCAATCGAGCATGCAAGTCAGTGAGTATATCAATGACTTCGCCGAAAAATCCTCCAATCTAACCATCATCGGCGCCATGGTGCTATTTTTTACCACCATCATGACCTTGACCACCATTGAGCGTGCCTTTAATCAAATCTGGCGAGTAGAAGATCGCTCTGGTGGCATCAAAAGCATGCTGCGTTATTGGACTATCGTTACTTTGGGACCATTGGTATTGGGCACCGCTTTTATCGCTTCAAGTACCGTACAGAGTCTGAGTTTTCTTAATCGTCAAATTGCTGGCTACGGTATCGACTGGAGCTTTTGGGTGCAAATGGCATCGATTGGTATTACGATGGCGGGCTTTATCGGTATGTACTGGTTTATTCCAAAGGCGCGCGTACCAGCAAAAAATGCAGCCATCGCTGGCGTGTTTGTGGCTATTGTCTTTGAATTAATGAAGCATCTGTTTGGTACAGTAATGGCTAACTTTACCAGCTATGAAGCAATTTACGGCGCTTTTGCCGCACTACCTATCTTTCTATTATGGATTTATCTGTCGTGGAATTTGATTTTATTAGGCGTTGAGATCAGTTATACCTTGACGATTTTTGAGACAGAAGAAGTCTACCCTCGTCACCCGTTACTCAGCTTGTTAGACATGTTGAATTTGGTCTATACCCACCACTTAAAAGGTGAAGCCGTTAGCGAACAAGCACTGCGTAATGTCTTAGGTCGCAAAGAGCTGCCAAAATGGTATACCTATATCAACTACCTACAAGACAGCAATCTGATTACCATGACAGATGATGATGACTACGTGCTCAAAAGAGACTTGAGTAGGATGACGTTATGGGACTTTTATCGTACCTTGCCCTACCCACTTCCTATCAAGGACGAGTTGGATGAGATGAAATTGGAAGGTCAAAAGCCTTGGCTGAGTTTATTGGTAAAACGCTTTGAGAATACTGAAGCGTACGCCAAACAGCAACTGCATCTGCCGCTAAATGCTATCTTTGCCAATAGCGAACCGCGTAAACAGTCTACTAGCAAGCATAGCGATAACCGTAAACTATTTAGAAAAACCTCTGCCGCCACTGAAAACGTACAACGACATGATAATCTAGATAGACATGGTGAGAGTGCTTACAACGGTAATAATTCAAATCTCGAAGCCTCACCGCATCTAGAGCCTATGGCTTATGATAAAGACAGTGATATTGAGTATGACGATCACGACAATGAAGCCATCATACCTCTAGGGACTAGTGAGAGTCATGCTGAGACGAATATGACCAGACGTACGCATAAAAACGCTATTATTACAGAAGCAGATAACCCTAAGGCTCATCACAGTGAATAAAAATGATGGAGACAGCATCTGGACACGTACGATCAATGCAGGTCAAAACAGGCTTAAGCAGTTCACTAAGTTGTGGTCAATACAAACGCTGACCGACTTGCCTGATCGCTTAAATAACTTGTGGCAATGGCTGATTGGCTCTTATTGGTTTATTCCAACCGCTTGTGTCATCGTCGGTATTTTGCTTGCTCCTTTACTAGTCGCGATTGACCAAAACTTTGATCGTGAAACCGTAAAAGAGATCTCCTTTGCTTTTACTGGTGATGACGAGGCGGCGCGCGCGATTATGACCGCCATCGCTGGTGCGGTATTGGGCGTAGCCGGTACGACGTTTTCGATTACAATCGCCGTCCTGTCGATGGCCTCTTCACAATTTGGTCCAAGACTACTACGTAACTTTTTGACCGACACTCCAAATCAGTTTGTCCTTGGCGCTTTTATCGGTACATTTAGCTATAGCTTACTGGTACTAAAGTCTATCCATAAGTCTGACGTAGCTTTTGGTGTGCCGCAATTGGCAGTGACCTTTGCTATTATCATGGCGATTATCTGTGCGCTGCTTTTAGTTTATTTCGTGCAGCATATGGTACATGCTATTCAAGCGTCACACGTCATTCAAAATGCTAGCAACGATGCAATCGCAAACATTTACTACTGGTATAATGATCGATGTGATATTCAACATCAACGCGATGCTGAGCACCATGATATCGAGCAGTTCCAAAACTGGCCTGCTATGCCTATTTATTCACCAAACTCAGGTTATCTACAGCAGATTTATCTTGAGTCATTGATTGCGCTGTCACAGGATTATGGTGGCGTGGTACAAATGCATGTCAACCTCGGTAATTACGTCACTGATAAAAACGTCATTGGGTACTTTTATCAGCGGCCTGCATCTCATCCAAATAACCAGCAGAAAACAGCAACCCCGCATTTGGCAGTAATACCGCGAGCGCCTGATGGGCTGTTTTGGCAACGTCTGGCAGGTTGCCTACGACTTGAGCAACGATTAGCGCACTCCAACGACATTGCCTATAGCTTAGGTCAGATGACGGAGATTGCTGTACGCGCCTTATCCCCTGGTATCAATGATCCAAAGACTGCGGTCAATTGCGTTCAGTCTCTAACCAGCTGCCTGAGTATCATGATGCGTCGTCAGCCACCGAGCCCTTATCATTTTCACATACCGCAGTCAGATACTGACAATAGCTCTGAAACTACTATCAAACAGAAGCGACTTGCCATATTGGCACTAGTCACTCATACCCCCAAAATTTCCGACTTTATCAATGTATCACTCGGTGAGATACGTCGTTATGCAGCTGCTGACCTAATGGTCTTAAAAGCATTATGTCAGGCAATGGTCAATCTGAACTATGCACGGGTAAACAGCGCACAGCAGCAAACGCTATTACATGAATTGCATCTGATTCAGCGCGCTGGTGAAGAGAATTTAAATTATCAAGAATTGGTCGATGACTTGGTCGCTATGTGCGAACAAGCCAAGCAATTTATCCTTGATAACGATGCGCAACACAAGCATTTTAATTACGTGAGTGATTTTGAAGCGGATATTCGTCAAGCGTTACAGACACAGTCTAGTTAATGATATGACCAATTAACTGTTTAAATAGATGGCAATATCAGCCTTTATAAACACATTACTTATAATCACAACCCCTAGAGCTAACAACACTTATAACATCCCTATAAGCCCTGCGCTTTAGATACTTTTTATATTCATATGAGACCTACTTTTTATGGCATCTGCAACCAGTCTTACCATCCTAGAAATCAGCGCCATATTTTTGTCGATTACTGCTTCGTTAACTTATATTAATCACCGTTTTATTGGTTTGCCGACCACTATCGGTGTCATGGTCATCTCTATCTTACTGTCAATCGGTGCGATATTTTTGGGCTTCTTAGGGTTTGATCAGCTGATTGATTACGAAGTCAGTTTATTGGAGCAACTTGATTTTACCGAAGTGCTCTTAGACGGTATGCTATCAATGTTGCTATTCGCAGGCGCATTACACGTCAATATTGGTGATTTAAGACGCTACAAGCTACCTATCGGCATCCTTGCTGGACTTGGTACGATCATATCGGCGATGCTCATTGCGACTGCGATTTATTTTATGTTGCCGCTCTTCGGTTTCGGCTTGCCGTTTCTCTGGTGTCTGTTATTTGGGGCGCTTATTTCCCCTACCGATCCTATTGCTGTCATGGGTATCCTGTCGTCAGCAGGTGCTCCAAAGAGCATCGAGACTGTCATCGCTGGCGAGTCATTGTTCAATGATGGTATCGGCGTGGTTATTTTTGTCTTACTGCTAGGGATTTTATCTAGCGGTGATATCCCTACTGCCAACTACGTCGCTCATACATTGGCGGTTGAAGCTGGTGGCGGCGTTGTATTCGGACTGGTACTTGGTGCGATTTTGTATTACTTACTCAAAAGCATTGATAGCTATCAAGAAGAAGTGCTATTAACATTAGCAGGCGTCATCGGTGGCTATGCGCTGGCCAGTCATTGGCATTTATCAGGGCCACTCGCCATGGTGATGATGGGTCTGATGGTCGGTAATCGTGGTCGCGAGCTAGCCATGAGTGATAAGACACGGCACTATATTGATTTGTTCTGGGAATTGATTGATGAGATTTTAAACGCCATTTTGTTTGTACTCATCGGTCTAGAAGTGGTGATGATTGCTTATTCAGGCAATTTATTTATCGCGAGCGGTTTGACGATTTTGATTGCGCTGATTGCTCGATTTATCGTGGTAGGTATGACGACAAAAACCTTTCATCGTCAGCTTGATTTGCCTACGGGCGCGTGGAAAGTTCTGACGTGGGGCGGCTTACGCGGTGGTATCTCAGTCGCGCTAGTATTGCAGCTACCAATTGGGGCTGAGCGAGAGATTTTATTGGCACTCACTTATGCGGTCGTGATCTTTTCTATCTTGGTACAAGGTCTAAGCGTCGGTAAAGTCGCTAAAAGCATTCGTACGGATGAAAACACAGTAGACGTATAGACTAAAAATATAGCAGGCACAAAAAATCCAGCATCAGATACTTGTCTTATGCTGGATTTTTTGACTTAAATTTAAACGTTATATCAAGCCCTTTCGTTTCATATTGCGATAAACCACAATAATAATGAGCAGATTAGAAACCAGTATCCCAAGCTTAAACCAGTCAAATGGGCTAACGATCAGATAGTAGATTTCTATAGGAATAAATACCCCGTAGCCTAATACCCCAAACCAATACGCCCATGTTTTGTCATGCCATAAGCCATAGGCTTCGAGGAAGCGCAAACTGGCGTAAGCAAATATCAATAATAAAAACATCGGCCAGTTTTTACTTGCTTGCTGAGCAATACGTACGGCACTATCGATTTGCGGGGCAAGCAGATGACCGAAGCTGCGCTGCCAAGTAACCGTTGCGGTCGTTAGCCAATGCTCAAGATTGGTATGCCACCACCATAATGCCCCTGCTCCTAGTAACGCACCAATACCTTTTACTACCTCATAAATGGCCACTGCTTTGATAGACTCACTCGCCGTACTGCGCGATTTTTCTTGCTGACCATTCATGGTACCCCCTTTATCCTTCGAGGATGGCGGCAGACGGTCATCCTGTTGGGGCAAATTAGCCAAAGAATGTCTCCACAACACGTCCTTGCAACTGCTGATTGAAAAATGGCGTGTTCTTACCACTCGATAGCATAGATTGCGCGGTCACTTGCCATTCAAGGTTAGGATCGACTAATACTGCACCGCCGATCGCTTCATACTGCTCGCTAATACCTGCGATTTTTGCAGGATTCAGGCAGATTTTATCTACCAGTTGCGAGAGTGTTAATACCTCATCATTGACCAGCTGACAAGCCAGCGCCATAAACGTATCGAAGTTTGAGATACCTGGCGTACTCTCAGCAAACGGTGCTTTTTTGGCGGTACTATTCAGTGGCTCGTGATGACTACAGATGGCATCGATAGTGCCATCTTTTAATCCACGGCGGATTGCCTGCTGGTCAGTATTACTACGTAGCGGTGGCAACACATATGCCTGAGCATTGAAGCCTTCCAAGTTATCATCGGTTAAGTAAAGCTGATGCATCGCAACGTCACAAGTCACTGGCAGACCTTTGTCTTTTGCCCAGCGCATAAGCTCAATCGAAGACTTACATGATAACTGGCTAAAATGAGCAGCGATTCCAGTCTCTTCAACCATCAGTAGCTGCGTAGACAACGCAACAGTTTCCGCAATCCAAGGAATCCCTTGCAGACCATGATAAGAAGCAATATAGCCCTCATGTGCTACGCCGTCTCCAGACAGACTTGGCTCATCAGGATAAAAGAATACTTTCATGCCAAAAGTCGCCGCGTATTCTAGTGTACGCAGCAATACTAAGTCATTGCGAAAAGGTCTACGCGCATTGGATACTGCGATACAGCCGCCCTTTTTAAGCCCTGCAATATTAGACGGTCGTTCGCCCTCTAATCCTGTGGTCAATGCACCCAAAATATGCAAGTAAATTCCGCCATCACTCAAGGCGCGCTCACGTAAACCTTTCAAAAGTGAACCATTTTCTAAAATAGGATTGGTATCAGGCGGCGTCACTACATGCAAAAAGCCATTACCACGAGCAGCGCTGCCTTCTGATTTTAGCGTACCATGTTGCTGCTGGCCTGGCTCGCGTAAACGCGCGCATAGATCTACTAGTGGTGGTAATAACCACATCTCACGGTCAGAATCGAGTGTAGATAGTTTTTCTGTTGCAGTTTGCGGCAATGCATCTTTAAATGCTTTTGGTAAATGGTCAAGAATGGGTGCATCCGTATTAAGCATGGTAGACATAACGTTATTACCGTATCAATAAAATGAAATAAATGAGAATAAGTCGCGCGGCCGGCTGTTACTTACCAGCCGCTTGGTGAGCGCGCTGGCCTTCCATCGCAAGCGATAAGACTGCCATACGTATGGCAATACCATTATTTACCTGCTTTAAGATGACAGATTGTGCGCCATCAGCCACACTAGAGGCAATCTCAACACCGCGATTCATTGGACCTGGATGCATGACTAATGCATCAGGTTTGGCAAGAGCGACTCGCTCTGGCGTGATCCCATAATGCTTATAGTATTCACTTGACGATGCCAATAGCGGCGAACCGATACGCTCATTTTGTATTCTTAATCCCATAATCACATCACAATCAGTGACACACTCATCCATATTTTCATATACTTTTACGCCAAAACGCTCAATACCTTTCGGCAATAAAGTACGCGGCGCACACACACGGATATCTGTCACACCTAGGGTTTGCAAGGCGCTAATATCAGAACGGGCGACGCGTGAGTGCTTAATATCACCAACGATTGCGATAGACAGCTCTTCAAATGGACGCGGTGCCTCACGGTGAATGGTCAACATGTCGAGCATCCCTTGCGTGGGGTGTGCATGCCAGCCATCCCCGCCATTGATAATGGCAATATCAGGAGTGACCTCTGTCGCCATAAAATGCGCAGCGCCTGATGCTGAATGTCGAACTACAAAAATATCTGCGGTCATCGCCTGTAGATTCCACAAGGTATCGCGTAGACTCTCGCCTTTTTTGGTACTAGAGCGTTCGATATCGATATTGAGTACATTAGCACCCAAGCGTTTTTCTGCTACTTCAAAAGTCGTCCGGGTACGAGTCGATGGTTCAAAGAACAAATTCATGACCGTATAGCCATCTAACTCAGGACGATTGATGAGCTGCCCGTTTTCATCAAAGAAAGTCTCTGCTTTTGCGATAATAGCTTTGAGCTGTGCTTTATTAAGACCTTCAACACCCAAGAAATGCCTGATACTGCCATCGGTGTTGAGCTGCGGACGACTCAGTGAGGTATTGAGTCTTTGATGAATTGTATTGGGATCAAATTTTGCATAATCAGTCGGTGAGACTGGTTGGGTAGCGCTACTATCGAGAGAATTTGACATAATGACGAGTCTTTATTGTGGGTTTATATGAGTCTGTCGTAATCGCTTATTCATCTTTGTTCAATCATTTAGCACCGATAGGCACAGAGACGAGGACATTTTGACGCTTATTTGCTACAATTTACCGTAATCAAATTCGACCAAAACCGCCTCAGCAGACAATCAGAAAGCGTAAATAGACATGCTATATTCTCATAGAGAATAATTCTGACAAATCTATAAATGAATAACAATAGATATAGTGTAGCCGATTTTGTAGTCAGGACAAAGATACCGTATAAGCTATTTAAAAATCCACCCATTTAAGGTGTGCCAAATGCCGCCTATGGCCTGACTCTAAGACCATCCATTTTTTACTTTCCATACCCTCTATTAGGAAGCTTTATGACGACCTTAGCAGATTATCTAAACCAACATGCCTCTAGTCCTGCACTCAACGACGTAATTACCACGGTCACTAATGTTGGTAAAACCATCTCACAACTACTTAGAAAAGGTGCTCTGGCAGATATTTTAGGCGAGGCTGGCAATCAAAACGTCCAAGGCGAAGATCAGAAAAAACTAGACGTACTGGCCAATGACTTACTGCTAGATGCATTGGCAAAGAATACCCATTGTGCCGGCGTTGCATCAGAAGAGCTTGATGACGCTAATCCTGCCAATAACGATGGCAGTCTATTGGTTTTGTTTGACCCACTAGATGGCTCATCAAATATTGATATCAATATGGCAGTAGGTACGATTTTTTCTGTTCTGCCGTACGAGCGTCAAGGTCAAACCAGTGAAAACAGCGACTATCTACAGGCAGGTAACAAACAGCTAGCAGCCGGTTATCTACTATATGGTACCTCTACTGTCCTAGCGCTAACCATCGCTGATAAAGTTGTGATGTTTAGCCTAGACCCAGAGACATCTGACTATGTACTGATAGAAGACAATGTTCAAATCGATGCCGATACGAGCGAATATGCTATCAATAGCTCAAATTATCGTTACTGGCGTGCACCGATGCAACAGTACATTGATGAGTTAATCGCTGGCGAGACTGGGGTACGTGGACGTGATTTTAATACACGCTGGGTAGCCGCCATGGTTGGTGACGTCCATCGCATCTTATGCCGCGGTGGTCTGTTCACTTATCCGTTTGATACCAAATATGCTCATAAAGCGGGTAAATTACGCTTGATGTATGAAGCCAACCCAATGAGCTTATTGATTGAGCGCGCGGGTGGCGGTGCGACAGATGCTGTCAATCGTATCTTAGATATCGAACCGACTGATATCCATCAGCGTGTTCCTGTGGTGCTCGGTAGCAAAAACGAAGTCAATTACGTGAAAGATTTACACGTCAATTATTCTGAAAAATAATTGATTTGCACGCCTGTTAAGAACAGCCAGCAGAATGCTAAATCAATAATAGACATTTTACTGGTTATCTAAACGACTCCTTTACTCTTCTCTAAGCGATCCACTATGGTATTAAATCCCACCGAGCTGATTACCTCAGATAAGAACACAACAGTGAAGCTTGTAAAAGCACTGTTGTCCCAAGCACGCCAGCGTAAAAAGAACGGTCAGACAGTCATAGAAGGCGTCCATTTGATAGATGCTGCGCTGCGTAGTGATTATCCTTTCGCCCAAATACTACTGTCTGAGTCAGCGCGTAGTCACCCTGAAGTTCGGCAGGTATTGACTCGCCTGCCCACTTATACGCCTATTCTTACTTTGTCAGACGCACTTTATGAGAGTATTCGTAGCTTAGGTACTGGCATCGATATCATGGCAGTGATCAAAGTGCCAACGCCTAGCCTATCGATGATCGATGAGGACTGCTTAATCTTGAACGACGTGCAGGATAGCGGAAATGTTGGTACGCTGCTACGTACAGCAGCAGCCGTCGGTATCCGCAATATTCTATGTACCAGTGCGACCGCTCAAGCGTGGTCTCCTAAGACGCTACGAGCAGGTATGGGTGCACAGTTTGCACTGACTATTTATGAAGGCTTGAGTACGCAAGATATTTTGGATCACGTACAAGTGCCGCTTTTGGCGACTAGCTCACATACAGACACTATCATCTACGAGCACGACTTATCTGCGCCTGTGGCTTGGGTTATGGGGCATGAAGGTCAAGGCGTTAGCGATGAGCTAATGCAATGTGCCACGCCGATAGCCTTACCGCAGCCAAATGGTCAAGAGAGCTTAAATGTAGCGATTGCAGGCTCTTTATGTCTGTATGAAACCTTACGTCAAAGACAATACTCTTAGCGTCCATTTATACCTGCTATTAAAACCCTACCTATCAAGCATAAAAAAACCCACTACCAATTGATAGTGGGTTTTTTATTATCTGTCTACTACTGATATAGTCAGAGAATTCTAAAACGAATACAAGGCAGCCAACTGCAGATTGTACAAGTAGTACATCTAAGGAGGGTAACGCCGTAGCCATTTAGTAGTTCTGTGACTACATTAAACCTTACTAGTAAGCTCAGGCAATGCTTCGAACAAATCAGCTTCTAAGAAGTAGTCAGCAACGCTAGCGATAGGTGCTTCTGGGTCATTGTTAATAGCAACGATGACTTTAGAATCTTTCATACCAGCCAAATGCTGAATCGCGCCTGAGATACCAGCTGCGATATATAGCTGCGGTGCAACGATTTTACCCGTTTGACCGACCTGCATATCGTTTGGTACATATCCTGCGTCAACAGCAGCACGTGATGCACCAACAGCGGCGCCTAGCTTGTCAGCCAATGGCTCAATGTATTTGGTGAAGTTTTCACCGTTTGCCAATGCACGACCACCAGAAACAACAATACCAGCTGATGTCAATTCTGGACGATCAGACTTAGCCATTTCTTCGTTAACGAAGCTAGCTTTACCAGTTTCTTGTACGTTGTCGATAGTTTCAACAGTAGCTGAACCGCCTTCGCTTGCCACTGGGTCAAACGCAGTGGTACGTACTGTTAGTACCACTTTGTCTTCTGTTGTTTTTACTGTCGCTGTCGCATTACCTGCATAGATAGGACGCTCAAACGTTTGAGCATCTACCACACCTGAGATTTCAGACAACATGCTTACGTCAAGTAACGCAGCAACGCGTGGCATAAAGTTTTTGCCAGTCGTGGTCGCAGCCGCTAGGATATGGCTGTAATCACCAGCGATATCAGCAACCAATAGCGCCACGTTGCCTGCCAATTGATGCTCATAAGCAGCATTGTCAGCCAATAGTACTTTAGTCACGCCTTCTGCTTTTGCCGCTTCATCAGCAACAGCTTGGCTACCACTACCTGCAACCAATACATGGATATCATCACCCATTTGTTTAGCAGCAGCGATCGTGTTTAAAGTTGCCTTTTTTAGACTGGCATTGTCATGTTCTGCATATACCAAAATTGCCATGGTTTTAGTCCTTTATATATTCGTATTATCTATTCATGCGGTTGTTTGTGTACAAAGCTATTTGAGCAACTATCATTTAGTATGAAATAAAGCAGTCAAATTCTTAGCCTTGTACAGGATATGCCGTAGCGAAGTATCCAATCATTAAAAAATTAAATGACTTTTGCTTCGTTTCTTAGCTTATCGACCAACTCATCAACTGACCCTACTGTAATACCAGCTTTACGGTCAGCAGGTGGCACGACTTTAATAATTTCTTGCTTAGATGTCATATCAACACCGAAATCTGCTGGCGTTTTCTCATCAAGTGGCTTTTTCTTCGCTTTCATGATGTTAGGCAATTTAGCGTAACGTGGCTCATTCAAACGTAGATCAGTCGTGATAACCGCTGGCAAATCAAGAGCAACAGTTTGTAGGCCGCCATCGATTTCACGCGTTACGTTTACTTTGTCGCCTTCAACTTTTACTTCTGATGCAAACGTACCCTGACCGATACCCATCAATGCCGCTAGCATCTGACCAGTTTGGTTGTTGTCATCATCAATCGCTTGCTTACCTAATAAGATAATATCAGTGCTTTCAGCTTCGGCGATACTTTTTAGAATCTTAGCAACTTGTAAAGGATATGGTTTTTCGTCACTTACAACTAATACACCACGGTCAGCACCTAGCGCTAGGGCTGCACGAATCTGCTCTTGTGACTCTTTTGGACCGATTGAAGCAACAATGATCTCATCAATGATGCCAGCTTCTTTTAGACGAACCGCTTCTTCTACTGCGATTTCATCAAAAGGGTTAATTGACATTTTAGTGTTTGATAAGTCAACGCCAGAGTTGTCGGCTTTTACACGAACTTTTACGTTATAATCAATGACACGCTTGACCGCTACTAATGCTTTCATACGTTCCTCGTTTATTAATGTTATGAGTTAAAAATTGTCAGTTAAGAACCAAAGGTTCGTTGTGGTTCAAATTGTCGTTCAAAATACTGCTCAAGGTTATTACTACATCAACAGAATATAGTTAACTAAGAAAGATGAGCCAATACCTAAGAGCATATTAGCATTGTATCTCTTACTAATGAAATCTGCTAAAGCTAAGCCGACCGTTATTATCAGACCTATGTATCTTGCGTCAGCAGGCAGATAAGGTCAAGACAACGCCGTGAATAATGCGTCATAAATTTGTCAACACTCTATAATAAATACTCTATAAGCGCATCGTTTCAAGATTTTTATGGTTCAACAGCTCAAAATGCTCATACCCTTTATAGCATTCTAAACCTTAGGTTTACTTAATATTTTGTTATTATTTATCTCTTTGAAGTTAACGGATGAGAATAGTTAGGCAAGCTAGACCTGCGACTTACTATTCTTACTAGCGCCAAGCAATAATTCGCTATCTCGTATATCGTCAAATAAAGACCAGTCAGGTTCAACATCGTTACTTTTGATGACACTCATATCACCTGTCGTCTCCATAATCACCGCAAACACTTCTGTTTTCGCTTTGATACCATTTTTACGTAGCACTTCCTGCACATCGCTGGTACTAAGATTGGCTTCTTTTAAGTTGTCTTCTAAATATTCACCATGAGCCATTAGGATAATAGCTTGATTGTCTATCAAAGCTTTTAGCGGTTTTATTTTGCGTCTGATAATTGAAATAACACCCTGTATCAAGAATAGCACCGCAACAGCAAACAATCCTTGAAGTAGAGAAGGCTTATCTGACAACACTGTCGACGCTAATATACTACCAATACCAACGGTCATGGCAAAATCATGGCTTGATAACTTGGAAAAACTGCGTAAACCCATCAATCGAGTAAACAGCATCAATCCTACGTAAAAGCCTATAGCAGATAAAGAAATCCCGAGTACTTGTTGCCAGTCAATTGAAAGCCAGTTTTCCCACTTCATAATACAACCTTATCTATTACATCTTTATTAAATTATTGTTCGTTATTACCTGATGATGTTAACTGTCAAAATCAATAGCAATTTATCTAAAGAACACTTTGTCATATCAAAAAAGTCCCATAAAAAAAGCAACCTGATAAGAGGTTGCTTCTTTTTAAAGTCGATACAGTATTTTTATTGTTTTAACAAACAAAGTAATCAATGCATATTGATAATCTTATTGTCATTAAGTTTACTGACAAGCAGTTAACCTAATAATAAATGAGATTAGATAGCTTCGATTTGCTCAGCTTGTGGGCCTTTTTTGCCATCACCTAAGATGAAAGACACTTTTTGGCCTTCGGCTAGAGTTTTGAAACCGTTACCTTGGATAGCGCTGTAGTGAGCGAATACGTCTTGTCCGCCGTTGTCTTGAGCGATAAAACCAAAACCTTTAGCTTCATTAAACCACTTTACAGTGCCTTCAACTTTATCTGACATAAATTTTCCTGACTCTTTAACTGTTGGCGAGACTTGTGTCATCACCGATTAATTGATATATACCCTAATATTTTTTGCTAAATGCGGCGGCCAAAAATGCTAAATGTTCTTAAAGAAAATTTGAATTTTTTGCCTCAAATATTTTGAGTACAGTCTGATTATAACAGTTTTCTATGGTAGGAACAGTCTAAATTGCTGATTTTTGTAAATAAATACTAACCATTGTTGCAAGCTAACATCGATAGTAATCAGTTCTATATCTTATTGATATAAAATAGTTTTTATTTATAGATGTACTACAACTTCATTAGTAAACCACTAATTAAATAAGTCGACATAGATGATAGTAGGTTGGAATATCAATCACTGCAATGGTGATGTTGGTAGCCATGCTGAACTCAATACAAGCAAACATAACGCAAAAAACACCAATGAAAATGACTGACTATAGGCAATATACTTGGCTGGAATGACCAAGTCTTTAGGAGAGTCAGGGATACCTTTACGCTTCAGTAGCTTGGTACCATATATCCAGCCAAAGGTCGTGTATATGCCATATGCAGCAGGCACTGCGATAGCTAATGGGGTCAAATCAATAACGTATAAAATCACCACTGATATGAAGAACCATAGAGTATCTAACAATGAACTGACTTTGAAGAATTTAGATTGAGGCAGTTTACCATCGGTCTGTTTGAGCATTTCCCCTTCTATCCAAATTAAAACTGCTACCACAGCGCTAAGAGTAATATATACGAATTGCGGCGTTAGCCAGTCTGCATAAGATATTTGCACAGCATACAACCTATTATCTATAGAAAGTGAGAATGAAGCATCCGCCCGCTTCGAATACTTAGAAACGGGTAAGAACAATGACGGATGTTAATCGCAAAGGCGCTTTGGCCAATGTTAAGGTGCCTGCTTATATTGGGCAGCAATTACTGGTTTTCAACTGATAACCCAGATTCAAATCAAAGCGAAAAGTATCTATCAAATACTTTGCATAAAAAAACCCATGCTATCAAGTGATAACACGGGCTACTTCATCTAAATCAGATTTTTATCTGAATAAGATTTTCATTTGTATAAAACTTAGTTTTTGTCTTTATCGATGATTTTGTTACCACCAATCCACGGCATCATGCCACGTAGCTTAGCACCAGTGATTTCGATTTGATGATCAGCGTTGTTACGACGACGCGCAGTCATTGATGGATAGTTGGTTGCGCCTTCAGAGATGAACATCTTCGCGTATTCACCAGACTGGATGCGTTTTAGTGCATTACGCATAGCTTCACGTGACTGCTCATTGATAACTTCAGGGCCAGTAACATATTCGCCGTATTCAGCGTTGTTACTGATTGAGTAGTTCATGTCAGCGATGCCGCCTTCATACATCAAGTCAACGATAAGCTTTAGCTCATGTAGACATTCGAAATAAGCCATTTCTGGTGCATAGCCCGCTTCTGTTAGTGTCTCAAAGCCCATTTTAACTAGCTCTACTGCGCCACCACAAAGAACCGCTTGCTCACCGAATAGATCCGTTTCAGTCTCATCTTTGAACGTTGTTTCGATGATGCCTGAACGACCACCACCAACGCCTGCAGCATACGATAATGCTAACTGTTTGGCTTGACCAGAAGCGTCTTGATAGATAGCGATAAGATCAGGGATACCGCCGCCTTTAGCGAACTCTGAACGTACAGTATGACCTGGTGCTTTTGGTGCAACCATGATGACATCAAGATCGCCACGTGGGACAACTTGGTTGTAATGGATTGCAAAACCGTGAGCAAAAGCTAGTGTAGCGCCTTCTTTGATGTTTGGCTCGATTACATCATTATAAAGCTCTTTTTGGAACTCATCAGGCGTCAAAATCATGATAACGTCAGCAGCTTTTACCGCTTCTTCTACTTCAGCAACTTTTAGGCCAGCATTTTCAGCTTTTTTCCATGAGCTTGAGTTTGCACGTAGACCAACAGTTACATCGACGTCTGAATCTTGTAGGTTGAGCGCGTGTGCATGGCCTTGTGAACCGTAACCGATAATGGCAACTTTTTTACCTTGGATAATAGATAGGTCACAATCTTTGTCATAATAAACGTTCATAAATAGAGTCCTTGTTCTCAATCATGGCTTGCCATGGATAGTAAGCGCTTATGCTGTAGTCAATATAATAACTAAGATAAGCGCTTTGTTGATTAGATAAATAAATATTGGTTTAAACTGGTTTTGATAAACAATTAAATGCTTAGGGTTTTTTCACCGCGGGCAATACCAATCACACCTGAGCGAACCACTTCCATAATGCGCTCACGGCCAATCACATCGATAAAACCATCAAGTTTGGCTTTGTCACCCACGATTTGAATCGTATATAAATTCGAATTTACATCGACGATTTGTGCGCGGAAAATGTCTGCGCTACGTTTGATCTCTTCACGAACACCGCCCGTTGCACGGACTTTAATGAGCATCAATTCACGCTCAACGTGTACGTTCTCTGTCAGATTAAGCACTTTAACCACTTCAATCAATTTATGCAATTGTTTGGTGATCTGCTCAATTCTTTCAGGTGACGTAATGGTCGTAACTGTTAGACGTGAAATACTTGGATCATCAGTAGGCGCGACGTTCAAAGTTTCGATATTGTAGCCACGTTGCGAGAACAAGCCGACTAACCGCGACAACGAACCCGCTTCGTTTTCCATCAATACCGAAATCAGATGTTGTTGTTGCATTAGGTACGCTCCCCTTTTGTTAACCACATATCACGCATGGCCTGTCCAGCGATTTGCATTGGATATACATGCTCATTACGATCGACGTAAACATCGATAAATACCAGTTTGTCTTTCATCGCCATTGCTTCAGCCAATTGTGCTTCCATAGTCGCAGGGTCAGTAATTTTGATACCGACATGACCATAACTTTCAGCCAATTTGGCAAAATCTGGTAAGGAGTTCATATAAGACTGGGCATGACGACCTTCATAAAGCATATCTTGCCACTGCTTCACCATACCAAGCTGCGCATTGTTAATGTTCAGAATTTTAACTGGTAAGTTATATTGCAAGCAGGTTGATAGCTCTTGGATATTCATCTGAATAGAGCCTTCACCAGTAATACAAACCACATCACGCTCAGGATTGGCAAGTTTGGCAGCCATTGCATACGGCAGACCAACACCCATGGTACCAAGACCACCTGAATTCAGCCATTGACGTGGCTCATTGTAAGTATAGTAAAGTGCCGCAAACATCTGATGCTGACCGACGTCACTTGTGATAATAGCGTTACTGTTAGTCACTTTATCTAGAGCTTGTACGACACTTTGTGGCTTAATGCCATTATCTGTGCTGGTGTCATAACGTAAGCCATGACGCTTACGCCACTCATTGATTTGTGACCACCAATCGAGCAATGCGTGCTGCTCTAACTGCTTGTCTTGACCAACAATCTCTAGCATGTCCGTTAAGACTGACTTCACATCGCCTACGATAGGAATGTGCGCAAGAATCGTTTTTGAGATCGAAGCAGGATCGATATCGATATGAATGATGGTTGCGTTAGGGCAGAATTTTTTAACGTTGTTGGTCACACGATCATCGAAACGCGCGCCGACGGCCAAAATCACATCAGCATGGTGCATACTCATATTGGCTTCGTAAGTACCGTGCATGCCAAGCATACCTAAGAACTGACGATCAGAGCCAGGGAACGTACCAAGACCCATCAAGGTGTTGGTCACTGGTAAATTCAGACGATGTGCAAGATCTGTTAACTCTTCGTGCGCATTGCTCCAAATCACACCGCCGCCTGCATATACAACTGGACGCTGCGCTGCTAATAGCGTTTCAATGGCTTTTTTGATTTGACCACTATGACCTTTGAGTGACGGCTGATACGAGCGTATAAATACTTCTTCTGGATATTCATAAGCGAATTTTTCGCTAGGCGCAGTCATGTCTTTTGGCACATCAATGACGACAGGGCCTGGGCGACCAGTCTGGGCAATATAAAATGCCTTTTTCACAATCATTGGAATTTCGCTAGCATGACGTACTTGGAAGCTATGCTTAACGATAGGACGTGATACACCTACCATATCTGTTTCTTGGAAAGCATCTTCACCGATTAGGCTGCTTGGCACCTGACCTGCGATTACAACCATTGGTACAGAATCCATAAAGGCAGTAGCAATAGCTGTCACGGTATTGGTCGCACCAGGGCCTGATGTTGCTAATACAACACCCGTGTTGCCAGTGACTCGCGAATAAGCATCGGCCATGTGGCCCGCTGCTTGCTCGTGACGTACTAAGATGTGCTCAATATTTTCTTGCTGAAACAGCGCATCATAAATGTGTAAGACCGCGCCACCTGGATAGCCAAAGATGTATTCGACACCTTCGTCAGTCAGTGCTTGCACCAGCATTTCAGCGCCCGATAGCATCACAGGCTGTGCACTACCTTCTGCAAGACGTTGTTGCTTTTGTTCAAAATTTTTGGCGGCATTACCCGTTTGGGTATGTCCCGTCATGTTCGGACTTTGCGTGGTTTGCGTCACTGTCATCACCTTTTTTTGCGGCGAGAATTTGCGGGATTCTATGAGCAAAAATAATTACTTACCGTCGTTATTTTTACTTACTGAATGATCGCTAATTCTTGTCCATATCAAGAATATCTGCCTAATAAGTTTAATTAACACTGTCTCATAGGACAATACTAATCAAACATAGCAGTGTATTTTAGGTCAGCTTTGTGATGGATGTTTATCGATATACAGTGACAAGATGCGAGTGCATCTATAAAAGAAGGCGCTTATTATTGAGATTCGATACTAACAAGTACCTATTGTGACTTTATTCGTGTGACTTTATTTGTACAGATGCATCGATATACACAAGCAAAAAAACTTCATAACCAATGCTAAATTATAAGATCTTTAGAACTTACAATAGGCTTTGGGGAAATCTCTCAACGGCGTACTATATCGCTTTTGATACAACTGCTAAAAACACATTTAGCACATTTCAAATAATAAGTTTATCTTAGTCATTGTAGACAGATAAGTCCGGAGACAATGTATCGCTATCAATAGTGGTCGTTTTGCCACTACGCTTGCTATATCATTATCACAAAGGAAATAAAACTGCATAAGCTACCGATAAGTAACTCGTCGTTTTCTTTCTCAAGTGCCACGGCAACATCGTAAAAGCCGCTCACTGACCAATCAACTGCTATTATATTCGATGGTTTACGAGTTATTGTCAAGAAAAACTTCTAAAGCCTATCCCAAACTATTAGTTATTAAATAATATACATTGATAAGTATTATTTGCTAGAATCGATAGTCGATACATTATTACTACCAATAAAATGTTCAAGTGTTATATTTATACCCATATACATTTGATTTTTATTAAATAAGAGGATTGCTACTATGGCATATGCGTTTAAGATAAATACCGCTGCCAAACTGTTGATGAGTACTGCGTGTATGCTAATGCTGTCCATGAATGCCAGTCAGGCTATTCAAGTTTATAAATCCATTGGGGCACACGGTGAAGTAAAATATAGCCAACATGCGCCGCAAGTCGGTAAAAATATCGAACTGATTGAGTTTCGTAGTGACGGTAGACAGAACAACGCAGGACAAATGGCAGGAAAAACAGATCCCAACCAGAGCAGCAATGCTCAAACTGCAGAAGAACAGCGAGTAGCAGCACTTGAAGCACGTATTAAAGAACAAGAAGCTCAGGCTAATGCTCAGCGCTGCCAATCATTGCGTAATAACTTGACCAACCTGAATGTAGGCGGCCGTATCTATGAGATGGATGCCAACGGTAAACGTCAATATTTAGATGGTCGTGAGATTGAGCTTAAGCGCGAGCGCGTACAGCAAGCGATTACTCAGTATTGCTCCAACCCTTCTACCTAACCAGACCTCTTGAAAGCAAATCTCAAACTATCATAAGCTGCATGACGTGACGAATGGCTGCTGGCATATCTTGAGCTTGTAGCCCTCGTTGTCCCACTAGTAATGTATTATTGTCACTATAATCGCTATTCCTTTGATTTACTAATACATCTCCTGCAAACCCATGTATAAGAACTGCTTGATGTAAGCTACGTGCCTCTGCTGATAAGTCTTGCTGTGCCAATAGTCCCGCGGTCACCCCAGATAGCACATCTCCCATGCCAGCGGTTGCCATACCAGCATTACCCACATTACAGACATATACTTTTTCTTTTCCCATTTCTTTTTCTAGTACTAAAGATCCTGCCCCTTTTAACACCCAGTCACCACCATATGTTGCAGTGCACTGTTTTATAGCTTGCAGTCTATTGGACTCAATCTCACTTATCTTTTTATCAAGTAATCTAGCTGCTTCCCCCCTATGCGGCGTCAAGCAAACCCGATGATTCGTACTGTATTCTCGTAGCTCTGTTATTAGCTCATGATTACCCACGTGCAGTGATGCCAAGTGATAAAGACCATCAGCATCGATCACGATTGATTTTTCATTCTCTATAGCAGCCTGTACATAATCAATAAATAATGCTTTAGCTTTATCGTCACGGCCCAACCCCATCCCAATAGCAACAACACTAGCCTGCTTTATTAAATCTTTTACGCCACTTGCGTCATATAGATTAATAGTCATCGCATCTGGCAATGAGGTCAGTAACGACCCATGAAATGCCTCATGGCAGGCAACCGTTATTTTACCGGCACCTGTCGCCATCGTACTGGCCGCAGACAGTATGGCAGCACCGCCCATACCTTGTGAGCCATCAACACGATTTCCACCAATGACTAGCACATGACCATAGCTGCCTTTGTAGCTGTTTTGGCGACGTGACTTCATACTATGTGCAGCCGTCAGCAGCGTAGCAACTGGCGTAAATGCTTGAATGGCATTTTTCTCAGCTATCGTGTGATGGCTAGCTGTTTTCTGACACGCCTTTTTATAAGGTATCAACGGTATATCGACTATGTCTCCGCTATAGTCTGTACCATCTTTAGTATGCAGACCAAACTTACGCGCAATAAAACATAGAGTCACGTCAGCTTGTATTGCTATGCGCTCGAACACTTCACCAGTAGAGGCCACTAACCCACTCGGAATATCAACTGCTATTGCCAGTGCGTGATTTTGTTGAGTAACGTTGTTAAAAGCTTTAATAGCTGCTTTGTAGGCTCCCTCTGGTGCACGATCTAAGCCAATACCAAATAATGCATCGATATAAACATCAGCTAGCAAGTTTATTTTATCCGCATCATCATGATTAACAATATCTTCAAACCGTTGATAGTGACAACTGCTAGCTAGGGCTATTCGTAATGCCTTTGTCGCGTCCGCTATATTCCCACTGTCACTGTCTTCATTGTTAGGATTTTTAGAAGTGACTGATTGATCATCGATAATCAAATCATCTTTACTAAAACCAACCGTTATTACTTCTACTTGCCAGCCAGCTTGCTGTAAATAATGAGCAATGAGCCAGCCATCACCACCATTGTTACCTTTCCCTACCCAGATACTTGCTCGACGTGGATGAGCACTACAGTGATAAATGTTAGTGTTGGTAGAATGGCTGGCACTGACGTTTTTTCGCTCATAAACCTGTTCTATTTGCTGTGTCATTTGCCAAGCGGCTTGTTTCATCAAACCAAAACTATCGTATCCCTCTGCAAACCAAGCCTGCTCCATCGCATAAACCTGCTCACTATTATATAGCGCAATAGGTTTTGTATTTTTTATAGGTGATAAATTGGTATTATTTCTCATAACTTATCCTTGGTGTTTCTACTCATTTTTTATTTTATCTAAATTTGGTTGCTCATTTCTCATATCAGCTTAGCAAAAGCTTACGGCGGCTTATGTATCAATATGAATATGAGTTTATTTTCTTTTATACTTGCACTCATTGCTCACTGGCTTATCATAGCCGTATTTACATTATCTCTGATTGTCAGATATGAATAATCTGATTAAAACAAACGAGAAAACCATCTAATAAGCACCTACTATCTATGCCTACTGATAAAAACAAAATCACCATTACCAATCCAACTGTATTTACAACCACAGCTGATGTTAAGCAGTGGATTACAGCACAAGCACAGGCACTAGGATTTGCTGATTGTGGTTTCCTATCTGTGCATCATCCTTTGTTTACTAAGCAGATTGAACAGCTAAAAAAGTGGCTAGATAAAGGTTATGAAGGTCAACTGCAGTTTATGCATAACAACCATGATCTGCGCGCTCATCCTGATCAGCTAGTCGAAGGCGCAAAGACCATCATCAGCGTACGTATGGATTATCTAACTCAATCACCGACGCCGCGTGCTGTCACTGATAATTATCATCCCAATAAAGGCATCATCGCGCGTTATGCAAGAGGGCGTGACTACCATAAAACGATGCGTAGTCGTTTAAAGCAATTGGCTTTGAAGATCGAAACAATGCTTCCTGAATGGCAACATTTGGATATCGGTTCAGAGAAAGAGTTTGTGTTTAGACCTTTTAGCGATTCGGCACCTATCTTTGAGCGGCCGATTGCAGATGCAGCAGGTCTCGGTTGGACAGGTAAACATACATTACTTATAAATAAGCAAGCTGGCTCATTTTTTGTGCTCGGTGAGCTATTTTTGAGCCTTGAGCTACCCGATGACAAACCAGTCAAGGAGCATTGCGGTAGTTGTAGTGCTTGTATTGACATATGCCCTACTCAAGCAATTGTAGCGCCCCACGAGCTCAACGCCTCTGCTTGTATCTCTTATTTAACTATCGAGCACGATGGTGTCATCGACACCAAATATCGACGCGCGATTGGCAATCGGGTCTTTGGCTGTGATGATTGCCAGTTAATCTGTCCATGGAATCGTTATGCCAGTCTGACTACCGTTGATGACTTCGCACCAAGGCATGGATTGGATAATAGTAGCTTGCTTGAACTATGGCAGTGGCAAGAAGCCGACTTCATGAAGAACACTCAAGGTAGTCCGCTAAGACGCACCGGCTATGTGAATTTTTTACGTAATATCGCTATCGGCCTTGGCAATGCTAATGCCAGCTTAGAAGTAGTCGAACAGTTAAAATCTAAATTGACCTTACATAATGACATGCTAGATGAGCATATTGAATGGGCCCTAATTGAGCAGCACAATAAGCTAGACTCAACCAATTAGCTAATTAATTTATGACTATCAAACGAATATCACTGAGACTAAGTGGTTATTTGAAGTTTGCAGTATAAAAAAGCCTCTTAATAATAAGAGGCTTTTTTGATTAGAATGTCATATTTAAAATATTATTTTTCTATACGCTTCTTCTAGAATTATGGCTTAGGAATGCGTAGTACTTGACCTGGATAGATTTTATCTGGATCAGATAACATTGGTTTGTTTGCTTCGAATATCTTCATATAATCGCCAGATGAACCATAAACTTCTTTAGCGATTTTAGATAAACTGTCACCAGATTTTACCGTATACATTGTAGATTCAGGTGCATCTTCTTCGATATCGATATTATCAATGACCTTAGCAACATTTTGTACGTTACCAATAGCAATAATCGCTTTTTCACGATCGGCTTGAGTCTTAGCATTACCGCTAATTTCTGCCGTATCTGTAGAACCGTTATACTTGATTTTTAAATTACTGATATTTAGGTTCTGTTGCTGAATACGACGCAACAGAATGTTAGCAACTGATTGTGCACTAGGCTCACTGCTTTGTACTGGTGTATTAGCATCTGCTTTCGTTTCTGTCTTAGCATCATGCTTTTCGTCATCACGATTAAAAATCTTATCACCGATATCTTTTGCAAAGCTAAACATACCCATATATCTACTCCTTGAAATATTATTATTTGTCATTCTTTTAATGAAATGCGCAATCAAACAATATTTTGAATGTCTAACTGGCATCTTTTTCTACGACTTACCATTACGAGTATAGATAAAGTGAGTCGATGTAGATAGTAATAGTATGTTGAATAATGTTGAATTGACGTAGTCAATGTTAAATTCGATTACTACATTTAAAAATAACAATCACGCGCCCATAAAAAAACCGCCTATCTAATCAGATAAGCGGCATTATAAATCTGCTAAATAAGTAGCAAATTATAGTTGGGCTTGTACGTAATCGATTGCTTTTTGAACAGTAGTCAGTTCTGCAGAATCTTCATCAGGAATAGTGATACCAAAATCACTTTCAAATGACATAACCAATTCAACTAGGTCTAAAGAATCTGCACCTAGGTCTTCCATGAATGAAGCATCGTTGTTGATGTCTTCAACGTTCATACCTAGTTGCTCAGCCACTGCTGCTTTTACTCTTAGCTCGATATCATTACTCATGTAGATCACTCCGTTATCATCTATTATTTTTAATAAACTGCTATATCGCCTTATTTAACGCTATAGCATGGTATATAAAATGCGTTTGCCAGACCAGCAATGCTGTCTGAGTACTCTATGACATGTTATACAGTTTGTCTGATGTCTAATAAAGCCCTGTTATCATACAGGGCTTTGACTCAAAAGTATCCGTCATTATAGCACCCTTTATTATAGTTTACACTCGTTCACACAGTTTTTTATTATAACTATGTAACGCTCGTATATTGACTACATATACATGCCACCATTGACAGGAATGACAGCACCTGTGATATAGCTGGCCTCATCGCTAGCCAAGAAGTGTACCGCTGCAGCGATATCTTCTGGCTGACCAAGACGGCTAATAGGTACAGCATCTAACATAGAGTTCAATAGGCGCTCATCAAGCTCATCTGTCATATCCGTTTCGATCAAGCCTGGTGCCACGCAGTTGATGGTCACTTGGCGTGAACCAATCTCACGTGCAAGCGTACGGCTAAACCCTTCTACGCCAGCTTTGGTCGCCGCATAGTTAGATTGGCCCGCATTGCCCATTTGAGCGACGACAGAGGTAATGTTGATAATACGGCCACGGCGTGCTTTCATCATACCGCGTACAGCACGTTTGCTCATGCGATATACCGATGTCAGATTGGTATCGATGACATTTTCCCAATCTTCATCTTTCATGCGCATCAGTAGGCCATCTTGAGTGATACCTGCATTGTTAACCAATACTTGTACCGCACCATAGACGCTTTCAATCTCTTCAAACAGTTTGTCAATTTGAGCAGTATCACGTACGTCTAAAACACGACCAATACCACCAGTATCATGAAGGTAGTCATCGATAAGCTCAGCGCCCTTTTCAGTGGTCGCAGTTCCAATAACAAAATGTCCTTCTTTGGCAAAACGTTTGGCCACTGCTTTGCCAATACCTCGGCTAGCGCCAGTCACTAATGTAATCGTACGGCTCATGATAACACCTCTAATAATTTTTCTAGACGGGCAGGCTTGTCAGTAGGATAGCTTGCGATTGGCTGCGCCTGACGCTTCGCCAAATTGCTCAGTACATTACCACTGCCACATTCGATTAAGATATTGATTTGCTTGTCAGCTAACTCTTGCATGGTTTTTGACCACAGTACTGGCTCGCTCAGCTGTTCGGTCAATGCTTGCTTGATACCGACCGCACTGGTTTCAACGCGTGCATAACGATTTTGTATAACAGGAATGGTTGCCTGATCAAACTTGATACCCGCTAGTATTTCAGCCAATGCATTGCTGGCAGGTTCCATAAGTGCGCAATGAGACGGCACACTCACTTTTAGAGGAACAGATTTTTTGCCAGTATTTTTGACTTTATCAATAACAGCATTGACACCAGCAGCGTTACCCGAGATAACCACTTGTCCTGGACTATTAAAGTTGGCTGCACCGACTACTGCATCTTCGACATGTTCGGTTGCTTGCTCACACAAGTTTTCGACTCGGTTATCTTCTAGTCCTAATACTGCAGCCATAGCAGTATCAACACCTACAACGGCCTCTTGCATCAACTGACCGCGCTTATGTACTAAAGTGACTGCATCACCCAGCGATATCACATTGGCAGCACACAGGGCACTGTACTCGCCCAAAGAGTGACCAGCTAAATAACAAGGCGTCTCTTCTATTTTTTGTTGTAGAACACGCCAAATAGCAATACTAGCTGTCAAAAGCGCAGGCTGAGTATATTGGGTTTGATTGAGTTTTTCTTCGTCCTGACAGATTGCCCACAAATCCTCACCAAGCGCATCACTCGCTTCGGTAAATGTATCACGTATCTCTGGATAGATTTCAGCAAGCTCGCTCGTCATTGCGACTGCTTGAGATCCTTGTCCAGGAAAAATGACCGCGATACGAGCGGGTTGCTTTTTTACCATATCGGGTACAGAAGCCATAACCAATATTCCTTATCTGATTAGAAATATCCCTAAAAACAATGGGGTGTATTATATTATTAGATGTTATACAAAGCCGCTACTTCAAGTATTTATGCAAGAAAACGGATTGTCAGTAAACTATACACTGACAGACACTATTATCATAGCGGATGCAAACCAAACAGCAAGAGTAACGCTGCTCAAATTAAAGGAGCAGATTATATCAGTACATTTTTGAATCTACCAAAAATAACAAGCGAATTAAGCAATAAGTCTAGTTATAAATAACAAAAAGCCAAGTTATCCAGCCACATAATATATGATAGCGAAATAACTTGGCTTTTTTTAGCTCAAAGCTTATTGACTAATAATAGCTAGGCAAAAACAATAATAGTCACCAGTACTATTATCATCTTCGCCTAAGCTATCATAGAGCCAATGTCTTAGGCGTCTTGGCTGACTTTGAACAGTTGACGACCACGGTAGAAACCATCTTTAGTCATGTGATGACGACGATGTTTTTCACCAGTAGTAGCATCTACGCTTAGTTCAGCAATTTCCATACGGTGATGTGAACGGCGCATGTCACGACGAGAACGGCTTTTACGACTTTTTTGAACAGCCATGATATAGCTCCTATACTTAAAAGGGATAAGCTTGAAATTCAGCTTAAGTCGATACTGACAGAGGCTATATAATCACAACAACCTAAGTCTTAAGCATCATTAGTTAAATAGATTGCCACTCACATAAAGCACTGACCAAGGCTGAATTTTATAAAAAATTTACCCAGTCAGTTTCTATCAGCAAGCAACAGGTTGCTCGAATGCAATAAACCGGACATTATACGCATGTTTATTAAATTAATAAAGCCCTGCCTCGCACTCTTCTGTACAAAGCTGATAAAAGGCTTTTAAAATGCATTGAGTAGATAATTTTGGTGCTTATAGCTTGCCCTTTAGCGAGGCTAAAGCAGCAAAAGGATTTTCACCTTCCTCTTCTTCTGGTATCTCGCCAAACTGCTCAACAGACATCTCACAATCGTCATGCTTTGGTGCCATAGGCGTTTTGAGCAAGATCTCGTCTTCTACCAACTTTTTAAATGGTAACAGACGCTCTGGAGATTGCTCAGTGACGATTTCATCCAGTAATAAATAATCTTGTTCATCTTTAACTAGGCGAACCTGACTATCGTTTTCGAGTAGCGCGATGTCATAATCATCAGACAAGTCTATAGCGATTGGTTGTAAACAGCGCTGACAAGTTAACCAAACATCACCTGTCAAAGTAAATGCTAAATGCAAGACGTTGTTGCGACGATACAAGTTAGCGTTGAGCTGTATATCTGACTGCTCATGTTCAGTGCTCAGAGTAGTAGCCAGACGATCAAACGAGCTTGGTTTGACCTCTCCTGACCATTCATAACCAGTGTCTGCCCACTTATCTAAAGAGATGTGCTCAGGCATGCCAGTAGATACAGGCGCTTTTTTATTGTCAGCGTGAGGTGCTGACGGTTTAGTTTCTGGAGTGCTTGACATGCGCGGCCTCATTCATAAAAACGGTGTATAATATTGCCTGCCATACTAACGGAAAGTGCCATATTCTGCTAGCGCTAGTATGTTAAGATTTTTTGATAGTAAATTTGTTTAAGCTCTTTTACTACTTATCTTTTACCTAAAGTTTTTTGTCTTTAGTATTTATTAAGTCAATGTCTTCTCTATGAATCTATCCGATAATAAAATTAATTTTTCTGATTTACTTTCTCCTACTGAAGCAAGTTCGTTACTACAACATCTTATTCAGTTAGGGAGTCATACTGAAAATTCAGCCAACAACAAACTGCATCTTGATAAAGGTGAGTATTTAAACGAATTAAGGAGTCAGTGGCAAGAGTTGTCTATTACTCGATTTGACAATACTCACACAGCAAAATTGATAGTTGATGGCGAACGAGTAGCTACCGATTGGCTCATACAGCTATTTAATACTTTGTTCGCTAATCAGCAAGTTATATTGGCTCGTAGCAATGATGAACCCGAGTATTTTCCAGCTCAAAATGATAAGCCTGCCAGAATTGAATTCGCTCATGGCTTTTTTGCCAGTGCTTTACATGAAATCAGTCATTGGTGCGTAGCTAGTGACGCTCGTAGACAACTATCTGACTTTGGTTACTGGTATGCTCCAGATGGACGATCAGCGGCGCAGCAGCAAGCATTTGAGCGTGTAGAAATCAAACCTCAAGCATTAGAGTGTCTATTCACCTTGGCGTGTGGACGAAATTTCCAAGTCTCACAAGATAACTTGTTTGCCGACTTCGACACTAGTAGTAGCACCTTTGCTATTGATGTCTATCAGCAAGTCCAAAGCTATATAGCCAAACCTCATACTCTGCCGCGTGACGCTAAGACTTTACTAACTGCGTTACTTAGCGCTTGCACTTCTTCATCTTAGATCAGCGCTTAGTTTAAATTACTAAGCGTTCCTACTTATTAACGATTTTCTACGGTTGGTAACGCCTTGCCACTAAACTTATATCTACTTTGAGCTATACTGATAACTGAAGTAGTATTTTGAAGATATCGATCTGCTTTAGTTCTAGAATAATTTTTCTAATATATCCAGTGATTGAACCACATCTAATTAATGAAAAATTTGTCTCAATTAAAAACCAATAATTATAAAATAAGGAACCATTATGGAAGTCTTCTATATTCATCCCGATAATCCGCAGCCACGTCTCATTGAGCAAGCCGCTGACCTATTGCGCAGAGATCAATTAATCATTTACCCAACGGATACCAGTTACGCTTTTGGTTGCCGTTTGGGAGCAAAGGATGCCCTAGCTAAGCTTAAGCAAATCCGTGAACTCGATGATAAGCATCAATTTACACTACTGTGCCGCGACCTAAGCGAAATTGCCAATTATGCAACAGTTGATAATGTACAATTTAAACAGCTGAAAGCCCACACCCCTGCCCCAATTACTTTTATTCTTACTGCCACCAAAGACGTACCGAAAAAACTGGCGCATGCAAAGAAAAAAACCATTGGTATCCGTGTACCTAGTAACCCTATTGCTCAAGCATTGTTAGAAGCGATGGATGAACCTATCTTAACCAGCTCACTGATTTTGCCTAATCGAGAAGATATTTTGGATGACCCATTTGAGATTGAAGATTTGCTAGGCAATCAAATCGACGGTCTCATCAATGCAGGTATAAAGACAACTAAGCTTACTACTATCGTGGATATGACTAGCAGCGTTCCTGAAGTTATCAGACAAGGTGCGGCCAATGTCGATTCGTTATTACTCTAAGCAGCTAATTATTGCTTTAAACAGCTACTAGTATATTTAGTCAAATTTAAGACAAAAAAAAGCTCCAATTGCATTGGAGCTTTTTTATGAAATATGTCTTAGGTGTAAAACTAGTCACGATCAACCAATTCTACATAAGCCATTGGCGCATTGTCACCATCACGGTAACCGCATTTTACGATACGCAAATAACCACCTGGACGCGTCTGGTAACGAGGACCTAACGTGCCAAATAATTTGCCTACCATAGCTTTGCTACGCATACGGCTGAATGCTAAACGACGGTTAGCAACGCTGTCTTCTTTAGCCATAGTGATCAATGGCTCGGCAACGCGACGTAGTTCTTTAGCTTTTGGTAAAGTTGTTTTGATCAGTTCATGCTCAAATAATGAGTTAGTCATGTTCTGAAACATTGCCTTACGATGACTGCCGGTACGACCCAGCTTGACTCCACTCTTACGATGGCGCATAGTCAAAAATCCTTAAAGTTTAACGGCTACGATAAGAAAAGCGATCATCAACACGTAAATCAGCTGGTGGCCAGTTATCTAGGCGCATACCGAGCTCTAAATCTTTAGACGCTAATACGTCCTTGATTTCTGTCAATGATTTCTTACCAAGATTTGGGGTTTTTAGAAGTTCAGTCTCTGAACGCTGTACCAAATCACCGATATAGTAAATGTTTTCAGCTTTCAAGCAGTTGGCTGAGCGAACCGTTAGTTCAAGATCGTCCACAGGGCGTAATAGCACCGGATCAACCTCTTCTTTCTCTTTCACAGGCTCAGGCGCTTCTTCAGCTTCTAGGTCAACAAAGATAGAAATCTGTTGTTGTAAAATAGTGGCTGCTTTACGAATTGCTTCTTCTGGATCTATAGTGCCATTAGTTTCAAGCTCAATGATAAGACGATCAAGATCAGTACGCTGCTCTACACGAGCGTTCTCAACCTGATAAGCAACACGAAGCACAGGACTAAAACTTGCATCAAGCTTTAAGCGTCCAATTGCTTTAGTATCACCATCTTCACGGCGCTGGTTTGCTGGCTCATATCCACGACCCATCACTACACGCAAACGCATCTTAAGATGACCACGATCGCTCAATGTACCCAAGACCAATTCTGGATTGATGATGTCAACATTGTGCGGCAACGCGATGTCTGCAGCAGTAATAGTGCCTGGACCTTGTTTATCCAAGGTCAAAAATACTTCATTTTGGTCATGAAGCGTAATTGCTAAGCCTTTTAGGTTCAAAAGCAAATCAAGTACGTCTTCTTGCAGGCCTTCAAGCGTTGAGTATTCATGGTCAACACCATCAATCTCAGCTTCAATGACTGCAGCACCAGGTAATGAAGATAACAAGATGCGACGCAGAGCATTACCTAGGGTATGCCCAAAGCCGCGTTCTAACGGTTCGAGCGTGACTTTCGCAATCGTTTCGTTAACCGTATCCACATTAATGGCATTCGGCGTTAGAAACTCAGTTGCATTTAGCATCATGATGTCACCTCGATTTATTAAACTGGTTTAATTAACGTTAATTGCTCAATGCCATTTTCATAACATTGAGCATTACGTCATTACTTAGAGTATAGCTCAACGATCAAGCTTTCGTTGATTTCAGCAGGTAGATCAATACGATCAGGCGCATGTTTAAATGTGCCTTGTAGTTTGCTGTGGTCAACATCAAGCCATTCTGGAATACCACGTTGTGTCGCTAATTCGATAGCGTTTTTAATACGTAGTTGTTCGCGAGATTTCTCTTGGATAGCGATGACATCACCATCTTGAAGCTGAATTGAAGGAATATTCACACGAACAAACTCATCACGGCCAGCTTTTTTTACCATAACAGTACGATGACTGACTAGCTGACGTGCTTCTGCGCGAGTTGAGCCAAAGCCCATGCGATATACAACGTTATCTAGACGACTCTCAAGCATAGCTAACAAGTTTTCACCAGTAGCACCGCGCTTACGAGCAGCTTCTTTATAGTAATTAGCAAACTGACGCTCTAATACACCGTAGATACGCTTAACTTTTTGCTTTTCACGCAACTGTAGAGCATATTCTGAGGTCTTGTTACGGCTTACACCGTGTTGACCTGGTGGACGACCAGCTTTCTTCGTTTTTACGTCATACGGTTTAACGCCAGACTTAAGACCTAAGTCAGTGCCTTCACGACGTGATAATTTAAGTTTTGGTCCAATATAACGGGCCATTGTTATGTCTCCTATAAGCTTTTGGGATAAAAAGCTTCGTCTTTAATATTAGACGCGGCGCTTTTTCGGCGCACGGCAACCATTGTGTGGGATTGGGGTTACATCAGAGATGCTGTTAACTTTATAACCCAATGCACCTAGTGCTCTTACCGCAGACTCACGACCCGGTCCTGGTCCTTTGACCAAAACGTCGATATTCTTAACACCATATTCTTGAGCCGCTTTACCAGCGACTTCAGCTGCAACCTGAGCTGCAAATGGTGTAGATTTACGTGAACCACGGAAGCCTTGTCCACCTGAAGTGGCCCAAGCCAATGCATTACCTTGACGATCGGTAATCGTAACAATGGTGTTATTAAAAGACGCATGGATATGGGCGATGCCCTCCGATACTGAACGACGAGTCACCTTTTTGCGACTACGAGTGTCTTTTGCCATCTTTTAGCTTCCTAAGTTAATTATCTTTTGAGAGGACGTGTCGGACCCTTGCGAGTACGAGCGTTGTTCTTGGTGTTCTGACCTCTAACTGGTAGGTTACGACGATGGCGGATGCCACGGTAACAACCAAGATCAACTAAACGCTTAATATTCATTGAAACTTCACGACGAAGGTCACCTTCAGTCATGTAGTTTGCAACTTGTGCACGGATAGCATCTAACTGTGTATCATCTAACTGACTGACTTTAGTAGTAGGGGCGATGCCAACTGCTTCTAAGATTTTCTGAGCAGTGGTACGACCTACACCAAAGATGTAAGTTAGTGAAATAACAGCATGCTTATTATCCGGAATGTTTACGCCGGCAATACGAGCCATTGATTTCTCTCCATTAAAGAAAAATAAGCGTTATCTAGCGATAAGGCTTTACTCTTCAGATTTGTTGCTGTTAATACTAGAGCTTCTATAGTCATTATCGATGTTTTGACTATAAGTCTACTCATCGATTCTATTATAAAAGATTTTGTATAAACACGGCAAGTGGCGGATGATATCGCATCCGCCGTTATTTTTCAAGTATTAATTTAATTAGCAGTGAAAACTAAACGTTTTCTAATACTAAAGATTAACCTTGACGTTGCTTGTGGCGAGGTTCTGCTGTACAAATAATATGTACACGGCCTTTACGGCGCACAACTTTACAGCTACCACAAATCTTTTTAACTGATGCTTGAACTTTCATAGCATGCTCCTTGAAATATCGTACCGCTCATTTAAGGTTGAGTGGGCGATTGAATTAACGTCTGATCATGATATTGATGGGTCATCAAATGCGCTTGAATCTGCGAGATGAAGTCCATTACCACAACCACCATAATCAGTAAAGACGTACCACCGAGTTGAAACGGCACACCAAACGATGACTGGACGACCATTGGCATTAAACAAATAACCGTCATATACATCGCGCCAATAAAGGTCAGTCGGTTTAATACATGATCGAGGTAACGCTGAGTTTGTTGTCCTGGGCGAATACCTGGGATATACGCACCACTACGTTTAAGGTTCTCTGCTACTTCACGCGGACTAAATACCAGCGCCGTATAAAAATAACAGAAAAAGATAATCATTGCGCCAAACAGTACTAAATATAGCGGCTGCCCTGGAGACAACACCAATGCCATATTTTGAAGTATTTTCTGTACAAAGGTAGGATCAGTCGATTGACCAACCCACTGCCCTAAACTTGCAGGAAACAATAACAAAGAACTTGCAAAAATAGCTGGGATAACCCCTGCCATATTTAGCTTCAACGGCAAATGTGATTGCTGCTGAGCGTAAATTTTGCGGCCTTGTTGCTGTTTTTGTGCATAGTTCACAGGAACACGGCGTTGAGCACGTTCAATATAAACGATACCCGCAGTAACCGCGATACCTAGCAGTACAAAAATAAATAGCACAATCAAGTTCATCTGACCTTGATTGACCTGTTCAATAGACTGCGAAATCATACCTGGCGTACCAGCCACAATACTCGCGAAAATGAGCATTGAAATACCATTACCTACGCCACGTTCTGTAATCTGCTCACCAAGCCACATTAAGAACATTGCGCCTGCTACTAAAGAAGTAACAGCTGGAATATAGAAGGTAAGACCAGTAGATAAAGTAAGGTTTTGGCTGATTAAGCCGGCACACATTCCTAATGACTGTACTAGTGCTAAAGCAAGTGTTCCCTGACGGGTATACTTGTTTAACTTGCGTCGTCCCGCTTCACCTTCCTTTTTGAGAGCTTCAAGCGATGGCAATACTGCAGACATCATCTGTACGATAATCGATGCTGAGATATATGGCATAATGCCAAGTGCCATGATAGACATACGCTCTAGCGCACCACCTGAGAACATGTTAAACATGCTCAGAATGGTGTTTTCGTTGCGCGAAAACAGATCAGCCAAGTTAACTGGGTTGATACCCGGAACTGGAATATGTGACCCTAAACGATAAACAATCAATGCGCCGATTAAAAATAATAAACGCGTCCATAGCTCATCATACTTACGTATAAATGCGAATGGATTAAGCGGTATACCAGCCGATGACATTGATTGTTTTGACACGTTACTACTCCTCGATGCTACCACCAGCAGCTTCGATAGCTTGCTTAGCACCTTTAGTCACTTTAATACCTTTGAAAGTATAAGCTTTAGTGACTTCGCCTGATAGCATTACACGAGCACGTTTCATATCGTGACGGATAAGGTTAGCAGCTTTAAGTGTTTCAAGGCTAACTACATCGCCTTCAATTTTATTCAGTTCAGAAAGACGTACTTCAGCAGTCTTCATAGCCAGTTTACTGGTAAAACCAAATTTTGGTAGACGGCGATATAGAGGCATCTGACCACCTTCAAATCCTGAGCGAATGCTAGAACCTGAACGAGATTTCTGACCTTTTACACCACGACCACCAGTCTTACCAAGACCTGAACCGATACCACGACCACGACGTTGGGCAGTTTTCTTTGCGCCAACACCTGGTGATAATTCATTTAATCTAAGACCCATTACGCTTCCTCCACTTTTACCATGTAGTTAACGCGATTGACCATACCACGAGTCGAAGGAGTATCTTCTACTACTACAGTATGATTAATACGGCGTAAACCCAATCCTTTCAAGCTCGCTTTGTGGCTCTTTAGGCGATGGGCACCCGATTTAAATTGAGTGACTTTCATTTTTTTCATCGTAACTCACCTAGTCTAAGTTAACCCAAGATTTCGTCTACAGATTTACCACGTTTAGCTGCCATCTTCTCTGGAGTTGACATATCACGTAAACCGTTAAACGTTGCGCGAACAACGTTAGCAGTATTGGTAGAACCATAACATTTAGTCAAAACATCTTTGACACCAGCAACTTCTAATACAGCACGCATTGCTCCACCAGCGATTACGCCAGTACCTTCAGATGCAGGTTGCATATAGACTTTACTAGCACCATGACGTGCTTTGATTGGATGATGCAAAGTTGCATCATTTAGCTCAACAGTAATCATATTGCGTTTGGCAGCTTCTAGTGCTTTTTGGATAGCAGCTGGCACTTCACGTGCTTTACCGCGACCAAAACCTACACGACCATTGCCATCGCCCACTACAGTCAATGCAGTGAAAGAGAAAATACGACCACCTTTAACAACTTTCGCTACGCGATCAACGGTAACTAAGCGTTCTACTAGACCGTCAGTCTGTTCATTTTTATCATTTTTATCATTTCTAGCCATGATTAAAACTCCAATCCGTTTTCGCGAGCAGCTTCTGCTAAAGCTTTAACTCGACCATGATATTTGAAACCACTACGGTCAAAGGCAACTTTAGTAATGCCAGCTGCTTTTGCGCGTTCTGCGATCATTTGGCCTACAGACGTTGCTGAATCAGCATTACCAGTCGCGCCTGAACGCAAGCTGCTGTCTAAGGTAGATGCCTGAGCAATCACTTCACCACCATTTGGAGAGATAATCTGGGCATAAATATGTTTTGACGTGCGGTTAACCGTTAAGCGATGAACGCCTAAGAAACGGATATGTGCGCGTGTTTTCTTAGCTCGACGCAGACGAGCTGCTTTTTTATCAAACATTTCAACTCACCTTATTTTTTCTTAGCTTCTTTGCGAATCACATGCTCGTCACTATAACGAATACCTTTACCTTTGTAAGGCTCAGGTGGGCGGAAACCACGGATGTTGGCGGCTGCTTGACCAAGCTGCTGTTTATTGTTTGATTTCAAAACAATTTCAGTTTGCGTTGGCGTTTCAGCTGATACACCTTCAGGTAACGTATACTCTACTGGATGAGAATAACCAACGTTCAAGGTTACCTTGTTACCAGTAACTTGCGCGCGATAACCAACACCAATTAACTGAAGACGTCTTTCAAAGCCTTCGTTCACGCCAGTAACATAGTTGTTAACAAGAGCGCGCATGGTGCCAGTGTGCATCATAGCTTCTTTTGAATCGACTGTAGGTGAGAAAATGATAGCATCATCTTCCTGTTTCAGCTCGACCAATTCATGCAGGCGTAAAGACATAGAACCGTTCTTGCCTTTAACTTCGACCTGCCGATCGTTCAAAGTAACGCTTACGCCGTTTGGCAGCGTCACTGGGGCTTTAGCCACACGAGACATAGGAATATTCCTTAAAAAATTTAACTTCTTTATATTAGCGAAAAAACTAACAGGCTAAAAAGCGTGTTAGTTTAGCATAGTTGACTGTGTTAGACATCTATCAATTCGAAATAATTTAATATTACTCAATCAATAGAAGCCTAACAACCATCAAATAGACTTCATCGTCGTATAGCTTACGCTACAAATGCGACGATTTCACCACCGATACCAGCAGCGCGTGCAGCACGATCGCTCATGATACCTTGGCTAGTAGATACGATAGCAACACCCATACCTTGCTTAACAGTAGGGATAGCGTCTTTACCGCGGAACTGGCGTAAACCAGGACGGCTATAACGTTGGATAGTTTCGATGACAGCACGGCCTTCGAAATATTTCAATTCAATAGTAAGGGTTGCTTTGTTGTTTTCTTCTTCGGCAACAACAGCGCTAGCCACATAACCTTCGCTAACTAGTAAATCAGCAATTGATTTACGTAATTTAGAGCTCGGCATTGCTACCGATACTTTGTTAGCCATTTGTGCGTTACGGATACGGGTTAGCATATCCCCAACGGTATCTTGCATACTCATATAGTTACTCCTTACCAGCTTGCTTTACGAACACCAGGCACATCGCCTTGCATGACACGCTCACGCAGCATATTGCGTGACAAGCCAAACTTGCGGAAGTAACCGTGAGGACGACCGGTGATAGCACAACGATTACGCAGACGTACTGGTGATGAGTTACGTGGAAGAGCTTGTAGCTCTAACATCGCTTCCATACGAGTTTCGTCACTTGCAGTCATATCACTGATAGTTTCTTTTAGCTTGATACGCTTTTCAGCATATTTAGCAACCATTTTTTCGCGCTTTAATTCGCGGTTAATCATGCTCTTCTTTGCCATAACGTCTTTACCTTATTTAAATGGGAAGCCGAATGCTTTAAGCAACGCACGACCTTCTTCATCAGATTGAGCTGACGTGGTGATTGTCACATCCATACCACGGATACGATCAATCTTGTCAAAGTCTACTTCTGGGAATACGATTTGTTCTTTGATACCCAATGAGTAGTTACCACGTCCGTCAAAGGCTTTAGGTGAAAAACCGCGGAAATCACGAATACGAGGAATTGCAATGGCAACGAGACGATCTAAAAATTCGTACATTTGCTCACCGCGTAGCGTTACTTTACAGCCAATTGGCCATTCTTCACGAATCTTAAAGCCAGCAACTGATTTACGCGCTTTGGTGACAACAGGTTTTTGACCAGCAATCGCGGTCATATCAGCTACAGCACCTTCCAACAATTTCTTGTCTTGAGACGCGCCGCCTACACCCATGTTAAGTGTGATTTTAGTGATTTTAGGCACTTGCATCACATTTGCCAAACCAAGCTCTTCTTTGATTTGCTGCTTTAGTTCATCGTTATATAAAGATTTTAATCTTGCCATTACCATTACACCCTTAGTGTCTTACGCAGTCGCCACTACTTCACCGCTTGAACGATAGACGCGTTGTTTCTTGCCGTCTTCGCCAAACTGATAAGTAATACGGTCTGCTTTTTGGGTTTGCGCATTTAAGATTGCGACATTTGAGATATGCAAAAAAGCTTCTTGCTTAAGAATGCCACCTTCAACGCCAGTTGCCTGATTTGGCTTCTGATGTTTAGTAACAATATTAATGCCTTCAACTTTAATACGATCGTTTTTTACAGCTTGTACAGTACCTTGCTTGCCTTTGTCTTTCCCAGCAATCACGATAACTGTATCGCCTTTACGTAATTTTGACATGGATTACCTCACAATACTTCTGGTGCTAGTGATACAATTTTCATAAACTGATCACCACGTAGTTCACGAGTTACCGGTCCAAAAATACGAGTTGCAATCGGCGCTTTGTTTTGGTTCAACAATACCGCAGCATTGTCGTCAAAACGTAACACAGAACCATCTGGACGACGAACGCCTTTTTTGGTACGTACAACTACTGCATTCATCACGTCGCCTTTTTTAACACGACCACGAGGAATGGCTTCTTTAACCGTTACTTTAATAATGTCGCCAACTGATGCATAACGACGATGAGAACCACCCAGTACTTTAATGCACTGAACTCGCCTTGCACCGCTATTGTCTGCAACTTCCAGCATTGACTCAACCTGAATCATAGCGTTACTCCACACGTATGAGCAATAAAAACCAGTTGCTGCCGCTAGCACAGAATGAGTAGGACGGCATTTTAATATAAATAACCGCGACTTACTCTTAATGTGAGTGATATACGCTCGGCGCAATCAGCATCCTTAAAAAGGCGGCTATTTTAACAGCTTCTGGCTTTTAATGCAATTTACTTAGATTTTTTCTACTTTTTCAACCACATCAACCAAAGTCCAAGACTTAGTTTTTGAGATTGGACGCGTTTCTTTGATGCGGACAAGGTCGCCTTGTTGGCAAACGTTATTCTCATCATGTGCTTTGATTTTTGTAGAACGACGAAGCTGCTTGCCATACAAAGGATGACGAACCAGACGCTCAATCAAAACTGTGATGGACTTGTCCATCTTGTCGCTGACAACTCGTCCTGTCAATACGCTAGCATTGGTAGCTGTTTGATTGTTATCGCTCATGAGTCGCCTCGTTGTTTCTCGTTAATCAAAGTCTGAAGCTGAGCAATCGTGCGACGATTGGCTCTAACTTCATGGGTATTACCCAACTGACCAGTTGCTTTAGCCATACGAATACGGAAAGCATCAAGTTGCTTTTCATCAAGTAACTGGGTCAGTTCTTCTAATGATTTATCACGTAATTCACTGATCTTCATTACATTATCGTCCGCTTAACAATGGTAGTTTTAAAGGGCAATTTTGCTGCAGCGAGCGTTAATGCATCACGAGCAAGCTCTTCAGATACCCCTTCAATTTCATATAGCACTTTACCAGGTTTGATTTCGCATACCCAATATTCTACTGGACCTTTACCTTTACCCATACGTACTTCTAATGGTTTGTTGGTAATTGGTTTGTCAGGGAATACACGAATCCAAATCTTACCGCCACGCTTAATTTTACGAGTGATGGTACGACGTGCTGCTTCGATTTGACGAGCTGTCATACGACCACGCGTCAATGATTTTAGACCAATTTGTCCGAATGCAACGGTGCTTCCACGATGAGCTAGCCCAGTGTTACGACCTTTGTGCATTTTACGAAACTTGGTACGTTTTGGCTGTAACATAGTTTAACCTCTGTCTGAGTTTCGACGGTTTCCACGACCACGGCGTTTTGGCGCACGAGTCTGCTCTTCTTTGACGGGATTATATACACTGTTCATACCGTCAAGGATTTCGCCACGGAAAATCCAAACTTTAACACCGATGGTGCCGTAAGTTGTCTCTGCACGAATTGACGAATAGTCAATATCAGCACGGAGTGTATGCAATGGCACACGACCTTCACGGTACCATTCACTACGAGCAATCTCAGCACCGCCTAGACGGCCAGACAGCTCAACCTTGATACCTTTAGCACCAGAACGCATGCTGTTCTGTACCGCGCGTTTCATCGCACGACGGAACATAACACGACGCTCAAGCTGGCTACCGATGCCGTCTGCTACCAAACGTGCATCAAGGTCAGGTGACGTGATTTCTTCAATGTTGACCTGAGCAGGTACGCCCATAATTTTGGTCAATTCTTTTTGAAGTCTTTCGATATCTTCGCCTTTCTTACCGATAACAATACCAGGACGCGCAGTGGCGATGGTAATCTTAGCAGCGCCAGTAGGACGCTCGATCATGATGTTGCTGATCATAGCGTTATCTAGCTTTTTGCGTAGATATTCACGAACTTGAATGTCGTTGATTAGGTATTCTGAGTATTGTTTAGGGTTAGCATACCAGTTTGCGTTATGCTTTTTTACAACACCAAGACGAATTCCGATTGGATGTACTTTTTGACCCATAACTTATTCTCCTACCTTTATAGTGATGTGACAAGTACGCTTGCTGATACGATCAGCACGGCCTTTGGCACGTGGTAGGATACGTTTTAGCGTAATGCCTTCATCAACATAGATAGTAGCGACTTTTAGGTCGTCAATATCTAAGCCGTGATTATGTTCGGCATTGGCGATGGCTGAGTTAAGGCATTTCTTAACAAACACAGCGCCTTTTTTATTGCTATACGTTAGGATATCCAAAGCACGCTCAATAGATTTGCCACGAACTTCATCAGCAACGAGTCTAACTTTTTGTGCCGATATGGCGGCACCGCGTAATTTTGCAGTTACTTCCATGGTAAGCACCTTATCTCTTAGCTTTTTTGTCAATGCCGTGACCACGATACGTACGAGTCGGGGCAAATTCACCTAGTTTATGACCAACCATCTGCTCGCTCACGATAACCGGTACATGAGTACGGCCGTTGTGAACAGATAAAGTTAGGCCAACCATTTGTGGCAGAATCATCGAGCGGCGCGACCAAGTCTTAATTGGCTTGCGTGAGTTGGTGTCTAATGCATTCTCAACTTTAGCAAACAAGTGCGCGTCTATGAATGGACCTTTTTTCAATGAACGAGGCATGAAATTCTTCCTTTATTTCTTCTTGGCGCGACGGCGGATGATCATGTTGTCAGTACGCTTATTGTGACGCGTTTTAAGTCCTTTAGACTTCTGACCCCAAGGGCTGGTTGGATGGCGACCTTTGTTACGACCTTCACCACCACCGTGTGGGTGATCAACCGGGTTCATAGCGACACCACGAACAGAAGGACGAACACCACGCCAACGTGAAGCACCGGCTTTACCAAGTGATTTCAAGTTGTTTTCAGTGTTAGAAACTTCACCAATAACAGCGCGGCAATTTACGTGTACACGGCGAGTTTCGCCAGAACGCATACGTAGAATAGCATAAACACCGTCACGACCTAGTAACTGAACGCTAGCACCCGCAGAGCGAGCCATCTGTGCACCTTTACCGATTTTAAGCTCGATATTGTGAATCACAGTACCCAATGGGATATTTTTTAGCGGTAAGCAGTTACCTGGACGAATTGGAGAAGTCTCGCCTGACATTACTGTATCACCAACTACTTGTTTCTTAGCAGCGATAATGTAACGACGTTCGCCATCAGCATACTTAAGTAAAGCAATATGAGCAGTACGGTTAGGATCGTATTCGATACGCTCTACCGTTGCTGGGATATTGTCTTTAGTACGTTTGAAATCGATAATGCGATAATGTTGCTTATGACCACCGCCAATGTGACGAGTAGTAATGCGGCCATTATTGTTACGACCACCTGACTTGCTTTTTGATTCTAGAAGTGCTGCAAACGGACGACCTTTGTACAGGTGTGGATGCACTACTTTTTCAACAAAACGACGGCCTGGTGATGTTGGCTTTGCTCTTACGATAGGCATGAGTGTAATCCTTATTCGTTATTCGCTGTTTCACTAGTAGAATCAGTAGTATTCGCTACTTCTTCACCAGCATCAGCCATTTGTACATCTTGACCAGCTTTTAAGGTAACATAGGCTTTTTTGTAGTCGTTACGACGGCCAATGCTTTTACCAAAACGCTTTGTCTTACCTTTAACATTCAAAGTGTTTACTTTAGTGACTTCAACACCTTCAAACATCAACTCAACTGCTTTCTTGACTTCAAGCTTAGTAGCATTAGAATCAATTTTAAATACCTGCACACCAAGTGAGTCGCCAAGCATTTGAGATTTTTCTGAGAATACAGGCCCTCTTAAGACCTGATAAAGTCTTGCGTTATTCATGCTAGTGCTTCCTCAAATTGTTTCGCAGCTTCAACTGACATGATCACTTTATCAAATGCGATCAAGCTCACTGGGTCCACTTCATTTGTACCAAGTACATTGACGTGTGGAATGTTGCGAGCAGCTAAGTATAAGTTTTCATCAACTTCTTTAGTAACGATTAGTGCACGAGGTGCATTCAAATCGTTTAACTTAGCAATCAGTTCTTTGGTTTTCGGCCCAGAAACGCTCAACTCTTCTACCAAAATCAGACGCTCTTGACGAATCAATTCTGCTAGGATGCACTGCATCGCACCGCGATACATTTTACGGTTTACTTTCTGTGACCAATCTTGTGGTTTTGCAGCGAATGCACGACCACCTGAACGCCAGATTGGGCTACGAATAGAACCCGCACGAGCGCGACCAGTACCTTTTTGGCGCCATGGCTTAATACCACCGCCAGAAACTTCGGCACGTGTTTTTTGTGCGCGTGTACCTTGGCGAGCACCAGCTAAATAAGCGGTGACGACTTGATGCACTAGTGCTTCGTTGAATTCACGACCAAATGCCGTATCAGAAAGCTCAACCGCCGCACCTGTAACTGTTTTTAAATCCACGTTAATCCCCTTGCTTAGGCTTTGACTGACGGACGTACGATAACATCGCCACCGGTGGCACCTGGGATAGCACCCTTGATGACAAGTAACCCTTTTTCGGCATCAACCGAAATCACTTCTAGGCCCTGAACGGTAACACGTTTGTTACCCATCTGACCCGCCATCTTCTTGCCTTTGAATACTTTACCTGGTGACTGGTTTTGACCAGTTGAACCATGCGCACGATGAGACACTGAGTTACCATGAGTAGCATCTTGCATACTAAAGTTGTGACGCTTAACAGGGCCTTGGAAACCTTTACCTTTGCTCTGTCCTGTCACATCAACCATCTGACCTTGTTCGAACAAGTCAGCTAGAATCTCGCCACCAATCTCACGACCTTCAAGATCGCTTTCGTTGGCACGGAATTCCCAAACACCACGGCCAGCTTTAACACCAGCTTTAGCGAAGTGACCCTTTTGTGCAGCTGTTACGCGGCTGTCACGACGAGTACCTGTGGTAATTTGGATGGCTTGATAACCATCTACATCAGTATTTTTTACTTGAGTAATGCGGTTTGCATCGACCTCAACAACTGTTACAGGGATAGATGCGCCTGTTTCAGTGAAGACACGGGTCATGCCGCACTTTTTACCGACTAAACCGATCGCCATTTTAGACCTCTTTATATCTTATATTAATGGGTTGGGTGTTTAATGTGCATTAACCCAAAGCAATTTGAACGTCAACACCCGCCGCTAAATCTAATTTCATTAGCGCATCCACAGTTTTGTCAGTTGGCTGAACGATATCAACCATACGCTTATGAGTACGGATTTCGTACTGGTCACGAGCGTCTTTGTTAACGTGTGGTGAGGTTAGAACGTTGAAGCGCTCAATGCGAGTCGGCAACGGTACAGGACCACAAACTTGCGCACCGGTGCGCTTTGCAGTATCAACAATCTCTTGTGCAGATTGATCAATCAGACGATGATCAAAAGACTTAAGACGGATACGGATTCTCTGGTTAGCCATGCCAGCAAGCTCCTAATATGTGCCTTTGTCATTCTTGCGTCGCAAGACCATGATCAAAAGCAGTTTGGTTAAATATTCACTTAAAGCGGCCTTCTGTTCTTAACCAGAATGAGTTCTTTATCCGAACTTATAGCGTGCCAAAAGCAAAATAGTTTAAAGCCCCGCCAACTCTCCTATTAAATGGAAAGTAGCAAAGGCATAATGAAATAGTGCTAGAAACGATGCTCTAGCTGTCATAGCGCCAGCTTTTTTTATTCAGCTGCGCATATATAATTCAGTGGTGTATATTATACATAGTATTTTAGGTATTGCAAGAGCAATCTCTAGTATGATTAGAGATGCTCTTTCTTAGACTAGCCTTTAGTTAAATAAATATTTTCATCTAGAACTATTAGATGATTTGAATAATATTAATCTAAAACAATATCATACTGCTCTTGGGTATATAGATTCTCTACATCAAAAGTAATGACCCTACCTAGTAGATACTCTAAATCGGCTACTGTGTCTGACTCTGTTGTGAGTAGTAAATCAATGACTGCCGCATGAGCCACCACTGTGAACTTTTTGGGAGAGTTATAAGTACGGGCGCAACGCATAATTTCGCGGAAAATCTCAAAGCAAACGGTTTCTGCGGTTTTGACAAACCCGCGACCTTGGCAAGTCGAACACGGCTCACAAAGCTGCTGACCCAATGATTCACGCGTGCGTTTGCGTGTCATCTCTACTAAGCCAAGCTCGCTAACCTGCGTAATCTTAGTTTTTGCATAATCTTGAGTAAGCTGTGCCTGTAAGCTCTCAAGCACATCATCTTTATGCTGTTGCTCAAGCATATCGATAAAATCTAGAATAATAATACCGCCTAGATTACGTAGTCGTAGCTGACGAGCGATAGCATGTGTGGCTTCTAGATTGGTTTTATAAACCGTATCCTCTAATGAGCGACCACCCACAAAAGAACCTGTATTAACATCAATCGTCGTCATGGCTTCGGTCTGATCGATAATCAGATAGCCGCCAGACTTGAGATCAACACGGCGCTTTAGTGCATCACGTAAGTCGTCTTCGACACGGTGTACATCAAACAATGACTGCTCAGCTGTGTAGTGCACGATACGATCATAGACGAATGGAACAAACTCCTTGGCAAAGTATCTGACTTGCTCATAGATTTGCGTATTATCAATAATGACTTTTTCGGTATCAGCGTGAACCAAGTCACGGATAGAACGTAATGGTAGTGACAGTTCCTGATAGATCAGCTCCGAGCTCTGATGATGATTAATCTCTTGGCGACGAGCACAGATAGTACGCCACAGCTGCAATAGATAATAGATGTCCTCTTCTAGCTTATCGACGGGCACACGCTCAGCAGCGGTACGAGCAATCAGTCCACCTTTTAGATTGACCGTCTGCATCAGGCTGCTAAGTTCGGTCTTTAATCGGCTACGCTCTTCTTCACCATCGATACGCTGCGATATGCCAATATGATCACTCGATGGCAAATATACTAGATAGCGTGATGGCAGTGAGATGTTGGTGGTTAGACGTGCACCTTTGCTCCCTAACTGGTCTTTGGTCACCTGTACCAAAATACGCTGACTTTCATGCAGACGATGCTGAATCAGTGTTTTAGACGCTGGTACGATCTCTGTACTTTGCGCACTGACAATAGGCGGTGTCACAGCCAAGCTATCAGCAGCAGCGTTGGTAGTTGCATCGTCCTCATTTATCTCGTGCTTAGTGGCCTTAGCCGCTTTGTTTTTTTCTGCAACGGGGCGTGGTTCACGCTGCATATCGTTGACATGTAGAAATGCGGTCCGTGATTGACCAATATCTACGAAGGCTGCCTGCATACCAGGAAGGACGCGTACGACCGTCCCCAGATAGATATTGCCGACCAACCCCAGTTTGTGATGTCGTTCAATATAAATCTCGCCCAAAATACCATTGTCTAAAACCGCAACACGGGATTCCATTGGACTAATATTAATCAGCAGCTCTTCGGACATAGTTTTTTCTCTTATCTCTCAGCTTTCTTATTAGACGGTCATCGCCTATTAGATTGACAGTGTAACAAATGCGACTTGCTCTTGCCCATTACCCTACCGTGTCATTATGTGCATATCTCATTATAACGGGTTGACTATGTCCATACTGCCTTCTGTCATTTCTTTGATTAGTGCCAGTGTTTGTGCCAGTGGCAGACCAACAACATTGGTATAGCTGCCATTAATACGACTGACCCAAGCAGCACCCAGTCCTTGAATGCCGTATCCACCTGCTTTATCAGCGGGTTCGCCACTATCCCAATAGTCACTCATCATCTGTGTCGTCAGTGGTATAAAGGTCACTTCCGTACGCTCAGTGATTCGCTGCTGATTAATAACTTGCAAGCACTGTGTAGGTTCTGATGGGCTTGGTTTTGCTTTAGGCAATAGCTGTACTTGAGTCGCTTGAACAGCAGTCCATACTTCGTGAACGTTATCAGACATACACTGCCACATACTATATGCGTGCTCACGATCGACAGGCTTGACCAATACTGTCTTGCCATCTGACAGCACGCCAATGGTATCAGAAGTCAAAATAATAAACGGTGAGGTGAGATTATTGTGATCCACTTGAAAGGTATTGCTTAATTGTTGTATCGCGGCATCAGCTTTGGTTGCGACCATGCGTTCGATATAGTCTGTTGGCGACTCATTATCTAACGGCGTCTCGTCGATATCTATACTTAAGATAGTAAAATCTAATTGCGCTCTTTCTAGTAGCTCACGACGACGCGGAGAGCCAGATGCCAAAACGATATCCATCGATATTCTCTTCATTTATAAATTTATGATGTATGTAGTCATACAGCATTGTGGGCCGAGCAAGCTAAGCTATTAATCAGAGTAACAGCTATAACTAGCGATTCATTAACGCGAAAACTTGCGTAAAGCAAACAGTACGAGTGGCCAGCTGATGATACTCATAAACAGTGACAAAGCAGACTGAGCGACAAAGACGTTTTGAATAAACATCTGTAGTATCCATAGATTTAACTGAAAGACAATCAGCCCTAGACTAGCAATTAACCAAGCGCTAACAGTATTCAACTGTCTAACATAGATGCTGGTAATTTTGATAATCAATGCAACAACAACAGCGGCAAAAGCTTGCTGCCCTAAATGGGTATCCATCAACAAATCAGCAATCAGCCCAACCGTAAATGCGGTAAAAATGCCGACATAGCGCGGCTGAAACAGCAGCCAATAGATCAGCACCATGATCATGACCATGGGACGCAATGTGGCCATGCTTGGACTTAATGGATAGACATTGAGTGATGATGCAGCGATGAAACTTAGAACAATCACAACTATCAATAGTACCGTGGCATTCTCAGAATCAGGATACGACATGGGTACTTACCTTAGCGAGTGTTTGATGGTTGCTGTGATATTGTTGATTGGATATTGGCAAGGTGAATACCATAAATGGAAAGCTTTAAAACATTAATAAGCCAGCTAGTTAGCCGTCAATACCGTGGCTTACGTTGTTATCTATGGAGCAATAGCAGCAGCATTGTTCTCATTTAACAGCTTGTCTTGAAGTATTAAAACATAGGCATTATCGATAAAGTTGGCGGCTGGAGTAACTTCGATCGTTCTAAAGTTATCAGTTTGCTCGTCTTTGACATGCGCGATACGCCCTACTCGATAGCCTGCCGGAATACGACCGCCCAATCCTGACGACACTAGCTCATCACCTACTCGCACATCCGATGTTTTGAAGACGTAGTTGAGACTTAATGAAGATGGGATACCTTGACCTGTGACGATAGCACGCTGACCAGTACGCTTGACAGTAACCGCAACTGACTGCTGCTCATCTGTAATCAACAACAGACGGCTAGTATTCGGATAGACATTGATAATCTGTCCTAATACGCCGTCTTCATCGATGACCGTTTGCCCAACTTGTACGCCATCTTGCTCACCTTTGTTAAGCACCACAATCTGTCTGAGCAAATTGGTATCTGTACCGATGACTTGCGCCAAATTAAGATCGAATTGCTCGGGCTTGGTGGTAGATAAGATACCTTGCAGGCGTGCGTTCTGCGCCAAAATATAATCTTGCTGTTGTAGCTTGGCATGCGCGTGTATCAATTGCGACTTTAGCTGCATGTTTTCGCGACGCAGTGCTTCTTTTGATTGCAGACTACCACCAGCCCAATGCTTGGCATAGCTTGGCAGTAGAGACAGCTCATAGATTGGCTGCATGGCAGCATGACTGGTGCTACGTACAGGCTTAAACCAATCAGAGTTTTTGCTATCAAACCACATCAAAATTAAGGCTGCTATCAATACAATAACAGTCTTACGAAGTGATAACGGCTGGCGCGCAAAAATACTTGGAGTCATAAGTCGTCTGATTTAAGGATTCTAAAATGAACAATAGCACTTATTTACAGCATGAGTGTTTATCGAGGATATTGGGTTCTAGCACAAATGAATGCAATTAAAGGTAGCACAATCGGCTACCTTTAATTTTATATATAGTCAATTTTCTATAAATTGGGTACGGTGTCAGTCTCGCTCAGCCTACTATTTGTACTACTTTCGCTCGGCTTTCTTGTATCCAAATTATATTGAACCGACTATATTTATAGTTTCATCATTCACATAAATTATCATATATTGCCAATACTATATGGCAATTAAGGATAAATATGAATTAAACAAAAATCATGTTTAAGCTTTTGTTATTGATGAAATCAAGCGCGATACCACCACCACGACTAACGCAGGTTAATGGGTCTTCTGCTACCGTCACTGGCAAACCGGTCTCTTGTGAGATAAGTTTGTCTAAGTCACGTAATAGCGCGCCGCCGCCTGTCAATACGATGCCACGCTCAGCGATGTCTGATGACAACTCTGGCGGAGTCTGCTCAAGCGCTACTTTTACAGCGCTAACAATACCGCTCAATGGATCAGTCAACGCTTTTTGCACTTCTCCTGAATTGACAGTAAAGGTCTTTGGCACACCTTCTGCCATGCTACGACCACGAACTTCTACTTCTAGTTGGCTGTCTTCATTCAATGCAGAACCGACTTCTTTTTTGATGCGCTCAGCAGTGGTCTCACCGATGACACAACCATGCGTACGGCGTACATGAGTGATGATCGCTTCATCAAACATATCGCCACCGATACGAATTGACTCAGCATATACGCAACCAGACAGTGCGATAACAGCAATCTCAGTTGTACCACCACCGATGTCCACCACCATAGAACCACTGGCTTCATGAACTGGCATACCAGCACCGATAGCCGCAGCCATAGGCTCTTCTAGCAATAGTACTTTGCTCGCACCTGCTGATGATACTGCCTCACGAATTGCCTTGCGCTCAACTAGAGTAGACTTACATGGTACACAAACCACGACGTTAGGCTGTGCCATAAAACGCTTGGCTTTTACTTTAGCGATAAAGTGCTTAAGCATTTTTTGCGTCACTTCAAAATCAGCAATCACACCGTCTTTCAACGGGCGAATCGCTGTGATGTTCGCAGGCGTACGACCTAGCATCTGCTTGGCATCGATACCAACAGCGGCGACGGTCGGGTTCTGAGTACGATTGCTTCGTAACGCGACCACCGTAGGCTCGTCAAGCACGACGCCTTTATTAGGAATAAAAATTAGGGTGTTCGCAGTACCGAGGTCGATAGCGATATTATTTGATAAAAATCCAAACAGGTTCATGACTAATATATCCAGCGTCTTACGAATGAGGCGAATGAGATTGACTGAGGTGTTACTCGTCAGTGTTGAGCAGGTCGTCGTTAAACATTACTTGTGGCAACAGTTAATCATCCCAACAAGTCAAAATCCAAACAATAATGATGAAATGAAAAAACTGAGCTAAATTATACCGATTTAGCTCAAAAAAAACATAGATATTTGCATCAGTAAGTAAGGATTTTTGTCTTAGACGCCAAAAGTTGTTACAAAGTTTGAAATAGTAGTGAATATCATTCAACTCAATGAAACATCATTTAATCTGATAACTAACAAGGCTCTACAGGCAGATGAATGTTTTGCTTAATAGCAGATGCATACTGTAACGTATTTTAGAAGCTAATTGGAGAGCAATTGAGGAACAATGATGAATTAGGGGGTCAGTTTTGCAATTCTCTGTAAATCATTGTTTCTTAATTGGCATTATGGCTTGTCTGACACCATATCTTATTTAATATTACGTCTTTATCAATTCAGCCTGTTGGTTGAGATTGTGCATCAATCAAGCGTCATGCTCTGTAAACTTGAGTCAGATGCTTTATAATAAGCCCACTTACTATTTGTTTATATTTTAATTGTTTCTATTTTAACGCTTACGTATTTTCCTTTTCGTAATCAACTACTCTAACAAAAACTGTCCTTAACTGGAGAAACTATGTCTCAGCAACCAGCAACGTCTGACAGCAACGTCAGCCGTGAAGAAATCCTAGAAGTTGCCAACCTTGCCCGCCTAGGTGTCGATGAAAGTACAGCCGATAGCTATGCTGATGATATCAGTAAAGTATTAAAACTGATGAATACGCTATCTAACGTTGATACGACAGACATCAAGCCATTAGCCAATATCCATGAAGCTTGCCAAGAGTTGCGTGCTGATGTAGCAAAACACGATATCAATCGTGAGCGTAATCAGTCAGTCGCGCCTGCCGTAGAAGAAGGCTTATATCTAGTGCCTCAGGTGATTGAATAACAGTGGCTGAGTAATACAATCACGCATTTGCCATTATCCTATTTTATTTTATGCTATTAACATTTTGACGGACGACACCTTATGTCTGAACTTCATTTATTAAGTACCGAGCAGCTCATTACTGGCTTGCAAAACAAACAATTTAGCAGCGCAGAATTAACCGAACACTACATCAAGCGTATCGATGCGCTAGATAGCAAGATTAACAGCTTTATCACTCATACTTCTGAGACAGCACGCGCACAAGCAAAAGCAGCAGACGAGATGCGTGCTCAGGGCGATCAGCGTCCGCTACTTGGTGTACCAATGGCGCACAAAGATATCTTTTGTACCCAAGGCGTACTGACCACTTGTGGCTCAAAGATGCTACATAACTTTGTCTCACCATATGACGCGACTATCGTTTCTAACATCGATAAAGCTGGCATGATCAGCTTAGGTAAGCTCAATATGGACGAGTTTGCGATGGGCTCAGACAACAGTAGCTCTTACTACGGCACCGTACAGAACCCTTGGAACCTAGAGCGCGTCCCTGGTGGCTCGTCAGGTGGTAGTGCTGCCGCCGTTGCCGCTGGTTTTGTCCCTGTTGCTACCGGTAGTGATACGGGTGGCTCTATTCGTCAGCCTGCTTCATTTTGTGGCCTAACAGGTATCAAACCTACTTATGGCCGTGTGTCACGCTTTGGTATGATTGCCTACGCCTCAAGTCTGGATCAAGCGGGTAGCATGGGACGCAGCGCTAAAGATTGCGCCTACCTACTCCAGCCAATGATTGGTCACGATCCACGCGATGCGACTTCTATCAAATATGACATGCCTGACTATGTACAAGACATCAACGATGCCCAAGCTGCTGCTGGTGACAAACCATTTGCTGGCTTGCGTATCGGTGTGGCCAAAGAATACTTCGGTGCAGGGCTTGACAGCGAAGTTGAACAAGCATCTCGTGCTGCGCTGAAGAAGTACGAAGAGCTGGGCGCAACGATTGTAGAAGTGAACATCACTGATCCTGAAATCACGCTTGCCACTTACTACATGCTAGCGCCTGCCGAAGCATCATCGAACCTATCACGCTTCGATGGCGTACGTTTTGGTTATCGCTGTGAAAACCCAACGGATCTGATCGATCTATACACACGCTCACGCTCTGAAGGCTTTGGCCCTGAAGTACAGCGCCGTATCTTGACAGGGACGTATGCGCTATCGGCTGGTTATTTCGATGCTTACTATACCAAAGCACAGAAGATTCGCCGCTTAATCGTTAAAGACTTCGATGAAGCATTTGCGAGCTGTGATGTGATTGCTAGTCCGACTGCACCGACAGCTGCTTATAAGCTTAGTGAAGACCTAGATCCTGCAACGATGTACTTAGGCGACGTTTATACCATCGCGGTCAACCTAGCGGGTCTGCCTGCCCTCAGTCAGCCAGTTGGTTTGACGACAGAAGGCCTACCTATTGGCTTGCAATTAATTGGTAAGCACTGGCAAGAGAGTCAATTGCTCACGACTGCGCATCTGTTCCAGCAGCATACTGATCATCACCTACAACACTCTACCATCGCAAAGGAGACGGTATAATGAGTACAGCTACTACTGATAACAATGCCGTCCGTGAACACGCCGTGCGTAAAGAGCTATTTGTCGATGGCTATGAAGTGGTCATCGGTATCGAGATTCACTGCCAGCTAAATACGGAAAGTAAGATTTTCTCAAGTGCGCCGACTGACTTTGGTCATGAGCCAAACAGCCAAGCAAGTATCGTCGATCTAGGTTTGCCTGGCGTATTACCAGTGCTAAATGCTGGTGTGGTCGATCGTGCCTTAAAATTCGGTATCGGCGTCAACGCTGAGCTGGGTCTGTTTAATACGTTTGACCGTAAAAACTACTTTTATCCTGACCTGCCTAAGGGCTATCAAATTACCCAAATGGCCAATCCTATCGTGGGTGAAGGCTATATCGATGTCGTGGTCAACGAAGGGGATAAGAACGAATATCCAAAACGTATGGGTATCACTCGCGCACATTTAGAAGAAGACGCAGGTAAATCAGTGCATGACGCAGTCGACGGTATGACCGGTGTCGATCTTAACCGCGCTGGTACACCACTGATCGAAATCGTATCTGAGCCAGACATGCGCTCAGCTCACGAAGCATTGGCCTACATCAAAGCCATCCATCAGCTAGTCACGTGGCTTGGTATCTCAGACGCTGTAATGGCTGAAGGCTCATTCCGCTGTGACTGTAACGTCTCTGTGCGCAAACCAGGCGCTGATCTCGGTACACGTACTGAGCTGAAGAACCTAAACTCATTCCGCTTTATCGAGCGTGCTATCAACCGTGAGATTGAGCGTCAAATCGATATCATTGAAGATGGTGGTAAAGTCGTTCAAGCGACGATGCTATATGATCCAGAGCGAGACGAAACGCGTACCATGCGTACCAAAGAAGACGCCAACGACTATCGCTACTTCCCTGATCCTGACCTGCTACCTGTCCGTATCGAGCAGCACACGGTTGATGCCATCAAAGCAGCGATGCCAGAGCTACCTGTCGCTCGCCGTGCACGCTTTGAAAAAGCGCTTGGTCTATCAGAATATGATGCACGTATCCTGACGGGTAGTCGTCAACTTGCCGATTACTTCGAAGATGTGGTGGCTGAAATTGGTCAGTCAGATGCCAAAATGGCTGGTAACTGGGTCATGGGCGATTTGCTTGGCGCACTGAACAAAGACGACAAAGACATCGTCGACTCCCCTATCAGCGCCAAACAGTTGGCTGGCATGCTAAAGCGTATCAAAGATGACACGCTATCTGGCAAATTGGCCAAAAAAGTCTTTAGTGCCCTATATGAGCGCGAAGGTGGCAATGACGATGACGCAGCAGATAAGATCATCAAAGACAAAGGCCTCAAGCAAGAAACTGACACTGGGGCTATCAAAGCCATGGTAGAAGACGTCATCGCAAAAAATGAAGCGATGGTAGAAGAATATCGCGGCGGTAAAGAAAAAGCCTTTAATGGTTTAGTCGGTCAAGTCATGAAAGCCAGTCGCGGTAGTGCCAACCCGCAGCAAGTAAACCAAATCCTAAAAGAGCTATTGGGTTAATTTTGTAATAAGAGCCCGTTGCTTGTACTTTTATATGAAAAGTTACTATTCATTAATAAAAGTACAAGTAACTCATAAGAGGAACTCTCTTACTATGCTTGCGATGAATTTATATTAGCATTTTGATTTATACATTCTAGATACTTCATAAGCTTTTCAAATATTTCCACTTTATACATAGCTTTAGGAAAATTTTAAATGATCAATAAGTATAGCCTGAGCAAGAATGTCACGTCTATACAGTGTTTAGATTCCTTGAATTTGCAAGAAAATATGATCATTCGATATTTTAATTCTGCTTTGTTTGATAAAGGTACGGCAGAATTAAATATTATTATTGCAAATGAATTTGATGTGCGTTTGACTTTAAATGAGGGCGAACATACCTTTGATTTATTACAGCGTGCTAGAGAAGTTATGTCTCAAATAGTAGAGATGGATTTAGAGGCACACGAAAATCAGCAAAATACGATTGAAAAGTATCAGCCGTACATATATGAAGTCGAAATTAATTTGCAAGACGATGAAGTTAATCTAGAGTATGTTTCAAGCATTGTTAATGCAGCTTGGGGCATGTTTTTTAGACGTACAAAAGAAGGCAAGTGGTTTTTTGACAATATAGGTTAATGGGTTATTTGTACAATAATTAATCCTTGCAATATACATAATTTTGCGTAAAATAGTCAGTCATTCGGGGCGTAGCGCAGTCTGGTAGCGCACTACACTGGGGGTGTAGTGGTCGCAGGTTCAAATCCTGCCGTTCCGACCAAACATAGTAGTAAAGAGAAAAGCCAATCATTGTTTTCAATGGTTGGCTTTTTTTTGTGCTAAATTTGGCTAGGGATTGTATGATAGTTGATAGAGCAAACAATAATAAAAATATTGTAAGGCATGACAAGTAATCAAAAGCCAGCCGTTCATACACCTTTAGGCTAGCTTGTCTTATATCTACTTTGATTTAATAGCGTGTAGAGATGTAAATTATGAAAAGTCTTAGTAATTATTTAAATATTGAAGACACTGTTAAATTTATCAAAGAGGTAACGAAAGTACCTTTTTTTAATAAGGGTAACTTATTTGATCTTGTAGTAAAAAAGGAGCTACAGCCTATAGTTTATTTTGATGGTTATGGCTCAACATGGAGAAACAAACTATACTCACCCTACCCTGAAGATTTGAGACCATCCCAGATTCTGTGTAACTGCCATTTAGATTAAATGCCTGCTGATGCGATCATCAAACATAATCATAAAGCGATTAAGAGCAGACGTCCAGTTACGGATTGGCATCGACCACTTTTTGGATGCCTGCTGGGTTGCTAGATAGACTACCTTGAAAGCTGCGTGATCAGATGGGAACACCTTACGCTTATTCACCGCTGTCCGAATCACACTGTTCAGTGACTCAATAGCATTGGTAGTGTATATGACTTTTCTGATGTCTTTAGGGTACTCAAAGAACACTGTTAGGCCCTCCCAGTTATTGCGCCAAGACTTAACCACATGCGGATACTTATCACCCCACACCTCATCAAAGTGCTCAAGATTAGCCTCAGCTATCTCAAGCGTATCAGCGCCGTAGATGGCCTTTAAATCAGCCGCTACGGCCTTTTTATCCGTCCACGGCACAAACTTCATTGAATAGCGCACCATATGTACGATACACAGCTGGACCTGAGCGTTGGGATAAACGGTGTTAATGGCATCAGGGAAGCCCTTTAGACCGTCAACACAAGCGATTAAGATGTCTTGTACGCCACGGTTTTGAAGCTCGGTAAGAACACCTAGCCAGAACTTAGCGCCTTCATTCTCTGAGAGCCACATACCAAGCAGCTCTTTCTTACCGCTAAGATTGATGTCTAGGGCTAGGTAAATGGCTTTGTTGATGATCTGCTTGTCTTGACGTATCTTCACGACGATGCAGTCCAAATAGACGATAGGATAAACACTGCTCAGCGGCCGGTTCTGCCAAGCAGTGATGTCCTCTAATATGTTATCGGTGACTCTTGAGACAAGAGAGCTTGAAATGTCGACATCGTAGAGCTCTTTAATGCTCTCTACAATCTCGGTGGTGGTTTGACCCTTGGCGTATGAGCGAGGATAAGCAAGTGTGTGGGGCACACTTGCCCGAAGCGCAAGACGGAAGGCTATGCCTGTAGTGACGATATGATTTTATCATCGAGACCTGAGATACGGGTTTGATGCTTGCGCACGAGTGTAGGTTCAAAGTCACCATGACGGTCTCTTGGGGTGGAGATCTCAAGATCGCCTGTGTCACTGCGGACGGTCTTTTTAGTGTGGCCGTTGCGCTTATTAGGTTTATCCGCCTTTTCATGCTTGGGATAGCCGAGATGCTCTTCCATCTCGGCCTCTAAGGCAGTATCAATAAAGGATTGCATGAGCTGCTTTTGGAAGTCTTTGATGTCATCAAAGCTTTTCATGCTACCAGCCATTTGCTCGGCTAGTTTTTTAATGTCAGATTGAGTAGTCATTGCTTATTCTCCTGTTAATGGATTATAAGCAGTTACACAGTTTTTAGGAAACTCCCATGAAGTTCTATAGAACTCTGCCATTTTCTATATAGAACTATCGAATGACCTTACTTTATAAACTAGCAACCATAAGCCGTAGCAATCCAGTTACGGTAAATTATGGAGCTAGATAATGAACCACCCAAAACAGAACTCACAGGAACCGCCTAAAACCAAATCTAACAAACCTCAAAAGTGGCTTTTACTTACACTCAAAGCAGTATTCAGCATTCTATTACCTTATTTACTATCACCGCCTGTTATCAACATTCATGTCCACCACATCAACATCATGTTTTAGCGCCAACAAACTGAGCACCATCCTAGCGGATACCTGTCATCTATAGACTTTTATAGGGCGAGCCGTTAGGGTAAATGCTACACCTTTACACTGGTTTATCTTATGTCCAAGCCTGTCAATCAGCCCACATCTACCCGCCTCATAGATAACGCCCCTTGGGAGCGCTACCGCCGACCTTACGTGCGCGATTTGGCTTATGTGCTGGCGTGCCCCAATGTTTTGACCCAGTGGCTAGACTTTGCACCGCATCAAAATACACATACCGTTGCTGTGCATAGCGCGCAATTTTGGCAGACGCAATTTGAGGCGTATGAGCAACGATTAACAGAGCTAGACACCACTGCCGCCTATCAAGATCTGACTCGCTATTTACTCAAACGCCCTAGCCCCAATCGTCTGGGTTTTCATTTTGAAGGCTTACTGTCATTTTGGTTAGAGGATGGATTTGCGCGCAAGCTGCATCCGTATGAGACACTGGCTAGCAACGTGCAGCTCTATAATGGCAAGCAGACGACTGGTGAGCTTGATTTGATTTTGTATAACCATGCAGAACAGCTGGTTGAACATTGGGAGCTAGCGATTAAGTTTTTTATGGGGTCAGCACCTTTTGAACCTGTGAACTGGGTTGGCATTAACTCCAATGATAACCTACAGCGCAAAATGACGCACATGCAAACCAAGCAGTTTCGAGCGGTGTGGGTAGATACAGAAAACCACGGACAGGTAAAAATCGATAAGCGTTATGGCGTGATCAAAGGGCGATTCTTTTTACCGATTAATACAACTGATTGCGGTGATTATGATTGGCCATATTGGCTAACGCCGAATTTCCCGATACATGAATGGTGCGATAAAAGAGACATGGCAAGTCTTGCAACGATTGACACTACAGCTTTGCGAGCCGCGCATTATATTGAGTGGTTCACCAAGCGCGACTTTTATGATGAGCGAAATGCTTATGATAGTCGCCAGCAGCCGATAGTTTGGTCAGATAGCGAGCTACCTAAAACAGGTTTATATTTTGAAGGCAATCGACCAATCGTTATTTACCCAAGCCAATCAGACCAGCTCGATGAATAAATTTAGCTAACCTAAAGTTTTAAAATGATGCTGCTTAGATAATATTCTGGCCTTAACAATCGGACAGCTTTCACAGAATGCTTAATAACTCTCAATCACTTGCATCAACTCATATCTAAGCATATCGGCACTCGGCATACGCTCAGCATGGAAGCGCACCATCGCAATACCTGCACTGGCAAGCGCCTTATCTTTTTTATCATCCGCTTTTTGGCGGGCTTTGCTACTATGCGTCCAGTCATCAAGCTCGATAGCCACCAAGGTAGTCTGAGCATCGACATCCACAATCACATAGTCAACGCTCTGGCGGCAGATACGATTGAACCAAAAGCTACGCTCTGATGTCTCACTACTATTAGCCTCAATGATCCGTGACAGCTGTACTTGGACAAATATATGATACTCCGGCAGCGCATTTTTTAACTTATTAAAAAATATCACTTCCGTATCAGTCATAATCGGCATCGGCGCAAATGGCCAAATAGCCAACTCATCACCGCGCACAGGTTTTGGATCAGGCTCAACGACAGGGCGCTTCGTCAGTAGTGTTGGTAGCAGCTTCGGTAACGTAATCAGCCCTAAAAACCCAACGGCCAATACTAAAAATATAACACCAAACGACATGGTTCTACCTTATACAATATGAGAGTGGTGGGCTAATTGTCATTAGTAATAGCAATTAATAATGCACCGACCACGACAAGGCAACCTATATAGGCTGACAGGTTATACAACAACGGATTATAAAAATGGCGCTCATCTTAACTAAGGCGGCGCCAATCAGCAATCTATAAAACAAAAAACACGACAGTATTTGTCGTGTTTTCATATAAAGTAGATAAAAGCCGAATCCAGACCGTTAGAAATGCTCTAGCTTAACGCCAGTAAAGCACCCAAGCGCTGGTCGTATTTACTTTAGGGTCACTATTGATTTTATCTTTTAGTGCCAATGCTGCGACTTTACCACGTTCAGGCCCAACCACAACACGGACACCGCGACTGGTCGCACTGGTCTTGACTTGATAACCTGCTGCTCGGAACTTTTTCGCTAACTCATCGGCTTTGGCTTGGTCATTTGCTAGAGCCACTTGTACCCCAAAGCTACCTTTAGCGTCTGTTTCTTTGACTTCTTTACGCGCTTCACTCAGTTTTTGCTGCGCTTCACGTTTTGCATCGGCAGATTTCTTCGCCAGCGCTTCTTCTTGTTGGCGCTTCTTCTCACGCGCTTGTTCAGCGGCAGCCGCTTCACGTTCTAGACGTTGTACCTGTTTGCTCGATGGGATGGTGATGCTCTGACCCATTTGTAGCGCTGCTGATGGTGATAGGTTGTTGGCTTGAGCCAATACTTCTACAGGCATATTGTATTGTCTTGCCAGTTTAATGAGTCCGTCACCTTTCTTAATCTGATATTCAGAAGGCGATTTTGGTGGCTCGTTTTTTGCCGCTTCAGCTGCTTCTCTTTTTCTCTCAGCCGCTGCTTGGGCTTCCCCCTGCTTTTTTGCTTCGGCTAGTTTCTCTGCCTCCGCTTGTTTTTTGCTCTCGGCAAGTTTTTTGGCGGCTGCTTGCTCTTTTATAGCAGCTTGCCTTTGGGCTTCTTGTTGCTCTTGAACCGCTTTTTGCTTCTCGGCTTCGCTAGACTTTGTAGTATCAGTAGCAGACTGACTCTCAGTACGAGGCTGAACGGTCAGATCTGTAGTAACATCTTTTGTAGACTCTGTACTGCTGGTGTCATCAATAGCTGGCGCACTATTATCAACATATTGCTGGCTCTCAGCACGTGCCTTTGCCAACGCTTCTGCTTCAGCAACTTCCTGCTCTGTCAGAAACTCTTTTGCACGTTTTTCTTGCTCTGCAACGCGGGCTGCACGTTCTTTTTGCTTTTGCGCAAGGATACGTTTTTCTGTTTCGATATCAGTTGTGAGCGGCTGCGGAGATTCTTGCTCCGAGCTTAGTTTGTCGACCATCGCTGACATCGGCTCCGGTTGATCGCTATCGCCAATCTGTTGCACCATGGCGTATAGCATCACGCTACCGCCGATAATCATCCCAATGCCCAATAAGGCTTGTCTCGAAAAGTTCATCCGTTTACGTCTCTTAGTTGGTAATAAGGTTGATTGAGCGGCGCAGCGACTATTTCAAAGCAGTATATCAAATCGCTTCAATCATGATCTCTTACCGCCAGTTATTGTCAGTTAATGCCATCAGAGTTCAAAATTTGTGCCAACCATCTTCTACGGGTCTGGCAAATCATTTTGATTATAAAGCATATTTTTCATGCTGTCTGCTATCAGGCTACGACTAAGATTAACATTAAACCGGCACTACTTTAACTTAAATTATCATACGCTAAGGGCACTTAACGCTTCCCCAATCGTATGAAACGAGCCACATACGACGATAAGGTCTTGCGGCTGGCTCGCCTCTATCACTGCATGGGTCGCTGTATGCAGACCATCAAACGCATATATATTGGTGCTATCAACATATTTGGCCAAGACATCTTGCAGCTGTTCAGTAGTCGCGGCACGAGGGTAATCAATCTCAGCGATAAACCAGTCACTAATCGGTAAGCCTGCTTGGGTTAAGCGCTGCACAACCTTATCAATATCTTTATCACCTAACATAGAAAATAGCATTTTTATCTTTGGTGTAGGGATATCCGCTGAGCTATCTTGATTACTTTGCTTGGCTACATGCTGCTGCCAAAACGGTGATAGCTGGGCTAATAAGAACTCAACGCCTTGCTCATTATGCGCCACATCAAATAACCAATGGCGGCTATGGTTCTTACGATAATCGAAGCGACCTGCCAGTTTGACAGTTTGTAGTGCTTGCTCAATCGCATTGATACCCACATCTAATGGACTTGCTAATACTGCTGATAATGCATTGGTCGTGTTAGTTAACGATAACGCAGGACGTGGCAACTGCAAGGTAACCGCTGCATTACTGTATTGCCAAGTCGTTGCATCAATATCGCGATAGCTAAAATCTTGTCCAATCTGATAACAAGTTGCCTGCTGGGTATCGATAGCGTATTGCACGCTAGCTGGCATCTCAGTAGCACCATAAATCAGAGGAATGCCTTTGCGCAAGATACCTGCTTTTTCGCGGCCAATATCCTCGACATTGTCACCCAACCAGTCAACGTGATCGATACCAATATTGGTAATAACTGCCATGTCAGGATCAATGATATTGACCACATCTAGGCGTCCACCCAATCCTACTTCTAATACCCACACGTCACAGTCTGCCTCAGCGAATATCAATAGCGCTGCTAGTGTTGTCATCTCAAAAAACGACAATGTCAAATCACACTGTAAACGCGCTGCCTCTACTTTGCTAAAAGCTTCAATCAGGGTCTGATCGCTGACCATCTCGCCATTAATACGCACACGCTCGTTGAAAACGCTCAGATGTGGCGACTGATATAGTGCCGTCTTATAACCTGTGGCTTTACACATTTCGGCGATGACAGCAGTTGTAGAGCCTTTGCCATTGGTACCTGCCACAGTAAATACATAAGCGTCATCTTTAGCTGACTGCACCACACCTAACGCTTCTGCAACAGGCAATACACGTGACAATCCCATATCGATTGCAGATACATGAATCTGCTGCATATAATCGAGCCATTCAGTTAGGCTAGCACTTTCATTAGGACTATGGGCGTTGGGGCTGCGAAGGTCAGACATGGATAAAACCTATATAAAATTTAATAAGAGATAAAAATATATGTGCTAGCTAAAACCAAAAATAGCACTTACCGTGCAATGACGATAAATGCTATTAGGGGTCTTGCATATGCAGTAGATGTTAGCACGCAGCTAAGTCATTATGCACTCAATAAATAACTCATTATACTGAGTCATTCACCTTATCGAGCATCTCATTTTACTGAGCATCTACATTTGGTACGCGGCATAGTTTTGCAAGCAGACGATAGATTGTATCGATTAGCTGATGACGATGTACCACTTCATCCACCACACCATGCTCTAATAAGAACTCAGCGCGTTGGAACGGCTCTTCTAACGTCTCGCGCACAGTCTGCTCGATCACGCGCTTACCAGCGAAACCGATCATCGCTTTTGGTTCTGCTAGATGGATATCACCTAGCATCGCCAGTGATGCAGTTACGCCGCCGTACACCGGATTGGTCAACACCACAATATAAGGAATACCAGCGATTCTTAGACGCTCAATCGCTGCTGCCGTGCGTGCCATTTGCATCAACGATAGCAGGCCTTCTTGCATACGTGCACCGCCAGAAGCAGCAAAGCAAACCAAAGGTACTTTTTGCTCTAGGGCTTTTTCAGCGGCTTGGACAAAACGATCGCCAACGACCGAGCCCATTGACCCGCCCATAAAACGGAAGTCAAAAGCACAGGCAACGATATCAAGGTTACGCAGTTTGCCATACATCGCAACCAACGCCTCAGTCTCACCTGTTTTTTCTTGTGCTTCACTCATACGCGCAGGATATGGCTTACTATCCACAAAGCTCAATGGATCTTTTGCCGTAAATTCTTGTCCTGTCTCGCCGTCTACTTGATCAAGCAACCAGTTCAGGCGCTCACGAGCACTCATCGGTAAATGATGATCACAATGCGGGCACACATAACAGTTAAAAATCAGCGCTGTGTTGGTAATCATCGAATGACAATTGCTACACTTAGTTGACGGTTCAGTCTCTACCGCAGACAGTGGCGCAGTCAAATGCTGCTTGATGCCTGGGATAGGACGGTTAAACCATGATTGCCTATCCGTATTGCTGTTTGGCGCGGCTTTAGCAGTATTGTTATCGGGTTTTGTTATTGTATCAGTCATATTATTTGCCATCATAAAAGGCTTATTGACAAGTTTGCTCATTCGCTTGTCATTGAGAGTTTAATGGTTGTCTAAACAAAACGTCTAATACAGTCATAACATGAGCAGTCATGCGACATACTGATAAATAAATCTCGTATGTCGGTCATTTGATTATGCGCTTGTTGATAGATAATGTATTTGCCAATCAAAGTGACGAATAAATTACTGCTATCAGACACCATATAATAGTGATGTTAGTTTACACTCGTAAACTAATTTTAGCAAAGTCATTTAGTATTGTCTTCACGTAAAGCTTTTAAGTAAAGTCTTTAGGTAAACAATACTGCGATTTGACTTTGCCGTTTCAAATAACTATTTCTTCAAATAACTATCTCTTCAAGTAACAACAATATGAAAGCAATAGCTATTAAGCGCTTAAGCTGTCTAATGCTGCACGTAGCTCATCCATTTTTGCCATGATGTTTTGCTGTGCATTTGCAACCGCAGCGGTATCGTTAGCATCAATATCGGCAAAATTCTGTACCAAGGCACTACCGACGATAACGCCATCCGCATGGGTACCAATCGCTTTTGCAGAAGCACCATCACGGATACCGAAGCCGACGCATACTGGCAAGTCTGTTTCTGCTTTAATTGCTTGAACTTGGGTCGCAACGTCGTCTGTATCTAGCGTGGCTGAACCAGTCACGCCTTTTAGTGATACATAATAAATATAGCCGCCACAATGAGTCAATACTTGCTCACGGCGCTCAGGCAACGTCGTTGGCGATAGCAAGAAAATCTCATTCATCGAATGATCGGTCAAATGCTGCGTAAAGCTACCCGCCTCTGCTGGCGGCAAATCTACCATCAACAAACCGTCAACGCCTGACTGCTCGCATAGTGCCACAAAGTTGTCATAGCCAATGATTTCAACAGGATTAAGATAGCCCATTAGGATAATTGGCGTCTGCGTATCTGTTTGACGAAACTCTGCAACCATTTTTAGTGCATCACGAGTACTCGTACCTGCTGCTAATGCACGCTCGCCAGCTAAGGCAACGGTTGGGCCATCGGCCATTGGGTCAGAGAATGGTAAACCGACTTCGATCATATCGGCGCCGTGTTTCACTAAGTCGTGCAACAGACCTACCGTAGTGGTCGGATTAGGATCGCCTGCCATTACATAAGGAATCAAGGCTTTTTTATTTTGTGATTTTAAGGTTTCAAAGGTACTTTCAATTCTGGTCATAGTGGTCTCTTAATTGTTATGAAATTAATTCGTAGTTATAGAGTCACGCAATATACGCATTTTTTCTACTGACTGATCAAAGTTAGATTTAGCTTCATCTATAATAGTTTCCATTCGAGCCAATAATTCCGCATCTACTTGGCTCATAATCGACTGTTCTTGCCATATTTCTATCTTTGCTACTCGTTCCAGATAGATACTATTAGATAAGTTCTTACACTTATTGCTCAGAAACTCACGCCATGGCATTTCTCTTTTTTCGTCGCCATTACAAATATGACATGCCAGCACAAAATTATAGATATCATTGCTACCGCCATCTTGAACCGCTAATAGATGATCAAGATGTCCTTGACGACTGTTAGGGTCAATAACTACGTCACAATACGCACAACAATTACTAAAATAACACCATATTTTCTGTTTTTGCGTTTTATTCGGATGTGAATCTATAATTTGAAGCAAACTACGTTTAATCTGGTTTTTAGCCATAGAAGGTGTGACTTTTGCCATCAACCTATACCTCTTATAGGTAAAAAATAAGATAGACAGCTTAATAACTGAAAACTATAAGATTTCATTAACTATATTATTTAGCCTTCTACTTCTTTAGTAGAAGGCCTAGCCATCAATTATGGAAAATAATCACTTATTGCAAATGCTCGTTACTACAACTCAATTCCTTCCGCCTTCATCACTGAATGCAGATCCTTGTCACCGCGACCTGACATATTAACGATAATCGTCTGATCAGGGGTCATGGTTTTAGCCAGTTTCAATGCATAAGCGACAGCATGAGCAGTTTCAAGCGCAGGAATGATACCTTCTTTGCGCGTGGCCTCATGGAAGCCTTCTAGCGCTTCTTTGTCAGTACAACCGACATACTCAACACGCTTCATGTCTTTTAGAAAGCTATGCTCCGGACCGACACCAGGATAATCAAGACCCGCTGAGATAGAATGCGTCTCTTGAATTTGGCCATCATCATCTGCCATGAGGTAAGTACGGTTGCCATGTAATACGCCGATACGGCCAGCAGCCAATGGTGCTGAATGACGACCTGACTCGATACCATCGCCTGTTGCCTCGACGCCATACATTTTTACTTCAGTATCGTTTAGGAAGTCAAAGAACAAACCAATCGCATTAGAACCACCACCAACACAAGCAACCAATGCATCAGGCATTTTTCCTGTTTTTTCTAGATGCTGAATGCGTGCTTCTTTACCGATAATCGCTTGAAAATCACGAACCAATAGCGGATAAGGGTGCGGGCCTGCCACAGTACCGATAATGTAATAGGTGCTATCGACATTGGTCACCCAGTCACGCATGGCTTCGTTCATCGCGTCTTTGAGAGTACGTGAACCAGAAGTGACGGGCACAACTGTCGCGCCAAGCAAGCGCATACGATAGACGTTCATCTTTTGACGCTCAACATCGTCAGCACCCATATAGACGATACATTCTAGCCCTAAGCGTGCAGCAATCGTTGCCGTCGCTACGCCATGCTGTCCTGCACCAGTCTCAGCGATGATACGTTTTTTGCCACACATTTTGGCAAGCAATGCCTGACCAATGGTGTTATTTACTTTATGTGCGCCTGTATGGTTTAGGTCTTCACGCTTAAAGTAAATTTGCGCACCGCCAATCTCATCGCTCAAACGCTTAGCATGATACAGCGGCGTTGGACGACCGACATAATTGACCAAATCATTGTGATACTCTTCCCAGAACGCTGGGTCTGCTTTGACTTTGGTATAAAGTGTTTCTAGCTCTTCTAGAGCAGCCATTAGCGTCTCAGAGACAAAACGCCCCCCATGTACACCAAAATGACCGCGCGCATCAGGATACTGGTTGAAGTCCTGTACATTTTCAGGATTGGTAAAAGTGTTTACAGACTGTGCGGTAGCAGATAAATCTTTGTTCTCGACATGACTCATGATAATTCCTACTGTAATAAGTGGTATTTTTTAGATAACTTTAGATAACTTTAGATAAATAGAGAGAAAATAATAAAAGGGATAATAATCTAATAAGATTTAAGCAGAAAAATCGGAATAACGATCAACTAAGCAGATTATGTATGACAAATAGCCTGATACAAACCCACTTAGATGGCGCCAGTGACCGTAGCATTTTGCCATCGATCGCGTTTGACCGCTTTCATAAAGGCACGCATTTTGGCAGCGTCTTTTTTACCTTTATCAACCTCAATACCACCGCTCACATCGACGCCATAAATAGGCAAATCTAATGTCGCGGCAACATTGTCAGCATCGAGTCCACCGGCCAAAACGATTGGTAGTGCGCTGTCATGTGGAATGAGACTCCAGTCAAAACGCTGCCCTGTACCACCATATACATCTTGATGATAAGCATCCAATAAAATACTACTAGCACCTGCGGTCGCAAATTGGTTAATTTGGGCGCGAACGCTATCGAGACTGTCTTGCTCTGTATTGATACGCAATGCTTTGATCCAGCGTTTATTGACCATACCTGCCAACTGTTGGCATTGCTCATGCGTTTCATCACCATGGAACTGGATAACATCAAAAGAGACGTTATTTGCTAATTTGAGCAGCTCATCTTTAGGCATATTGACTACCAGTGCCACTACGCTGACAAAAGCAGGTACGGCAGCGCTCAGGGTTTGCGCCTGCGCTATTGTGACCGCACGTGGACTTGGTGGATAAAACACCAAACCCACTGCATCTGCACCTAGCTGTGCCGCAGTCTGTATATCACCAAGCTGAGTAAACCCGCAAAACTTAACGTGCATTTTGTGACCTTGCGTTTCATGGTACTGAATATGACACCGATTATAGCGGCATCAGATAGGTTCAAGCCAAAGATAAATCGTTAGATGTGATGAGGTTTTGTTAACCAAACGGCAAAGCCATTGCATCCAAAAACTTATCCTAGCATACTTTTATCCTTAGTTTTGTTTATGATTGCGATTGATTAATATAGGGATACTTTGATGTCTAAGACTGCACAGACAGCCGCTACTGATACTGATACTGATACTGGCGACAATGCTACTAGCAAAAATCCAGCACATTACTTGATGTGGTTTCGTCGTGACCTACGTATCCATGACAATACTGCTTTAGCAGCGCTTTGTGAACGTGCAAAGGAAGACAACGCCTCAGTGTCTGCCGTATTCTTTTTGACGTCTGAGCAGTGGCAAGCGCACGATACGTCTCTTGTACAAGTTGATCATATTGCTCGCACGCTACCTATTCTAGCAAAGGACTTGCAATCGCAACTGAACATCACTTTAACAGTACAGCTCTGCCCAAGCTTTACTGACTGTATAGAGGCGCTCACGACTTTTTGCAATGACAATGAAATCAGCTGCGTCATGGCCAATCACGAGTATGAAGGCAATGAGATTGATCGTGATGAACAATTAAGCAAACAACTTGCAAAAGGCGATATCGAGTTCGTCCGCTGGCATGACCAATGCATTTTGCCACCAAAAACTATCACGACCAATGATGGCGATAGTATGTATAAGGTTTTTACGCCGTTTTATAAAAAATGGCGACATACATTGGACGTCAGCACCATTCAAATGCATGAAGCACCCGCAGTGGATAGCGATTATAAAATCAAACTACCATCATCGCAAACGTTTGCCAATACAATCGACAAGATCAAATCACTAAGTGAGAAGATGCTCAGTGACTACCAGCAGACATTAGAAAAGAACGAGTCATTGCAGCATATCGATATGATAGCTCAGCTTGACCGCGCAAGAGACGCCTATCCTGCAGGTGAATCTGCCGCTTGCCAGCGTCTAGAGGCATTCGTCGATGATGATATCAATAATTATGATGTGAGCCGTGATGTCCCCCATCTGCATGCAACCAGTCAGCTATCGGCTTACCTCACCATAGGCTCTATCAGTCCTAGATTATGCTATCTACAGGCGAGCAAAGCACAAGAAAATCTACACGGTAATGACGGTGATAATGAAGACATCAATCGCTGGATAAGTGAGCTTGCGTGGCGAGACTTTTATCGCCATGTACTGGTCGAAAAACCAAATCTGATTCGTCATAAAGCTTATAAAGAAGATACCGACAATAAGGTTAATTGGTCATATGACAATGATGATTTTGAGACATGGTGCACTGGTAAGACAGGCGTACCGCTCGTAGATGCAGCAATGCGTTGCCTGAATGCGACAGGTTTTATGCATAATCGCCTGCGAATGGTCACCGCGATGTTTTTGACGAAGGATTTATTGATTGATTGGCGCTTGGGTGAGCGTTACTTTATGCAGCAGCTGATAGATGGCGATTTTGCGTCCAATAACGGCGGTTGGCAATGGAGCGCGTCGACAGGTACGGACTCAGCGCCCTACTTCCGTATTATGAACCCCTTTAGCCAAGCCAATACGCATGATCCTAAAGCTCTGTTTATTAAAACTTGGCTACCGGAGTTAAAAGATATTCCTAACAGTATCTTGCACAACGAAGACAAGATGCGTAAGGAATTGGCAAAAGGTGGTAAGTTTGCCGAGGTCGACTATCCTGCGCCAATGGTCGAGCATAAATCAGTACGCAAGCTAGCTATCGCCGAATTTAAAAAATAGGCTTAATTTTAGAAAACAACCAGCAGACTAGCTATTGGTAGTGACTGGCAACTGGCACGCGCCTGCACCCTGAGTGGTAACCGTCACTACCGCTCCCGTGAGTGCAAATAGCTGCTGCAATTGTGTTTGCGCATTTTGCAATGCCATATTCATGACATCACCTCGGCAGGCACGCTCAAGCACTTCTTTTTTTGCCATGGTCTGTGCTTGTGCCAATATCTTAGGATCGACTTGCATCATGCCAAAAGCCCCTGTCTGCCAGTCATAAATCTCGATATCATCCAGATATACTGAAAATATCTCTGTAGGCGGCAAAGTAATATTGATTTGCGGCCTAGTGGCAACTGATGAATTGGCATCAGCTACTTGCTCTTCGTCTGCATTAGCTTGAGCAGGTTGCACCACTTGTACCATCTCAGGTGTCAGTGCACTCAGATCAACGCCTGCCTCTACGCGACCATGAGCGACAAACAATGCCTTTTGCTCATCCTGCCATAGCTTCATCCAGCTCCCAGGTCGCTCGCTCGTAATCACTGTATCAACGCTGAATGCGACGGTATGTAAGCGATTTAACTGCTGAATTTGCGTAACCACCCCTTCGCGAGTAATAGTTTCTATCGGCGCTTCTTCTAGTTTGTTTTGCGCGCTATAAATAGCAAAGGCAATCGCTGCTAGACCGATAAGTAATATCACCCATGACATTGTCGCAATAGGTCGTTTCGCAGGCTTTTGAGTGGCATTAGCGTTATTCATATCAGGATTATCCATAGAAGCTACCTTTATAATGTTGCATCGTTTGGTAAGGCTAAGAGCGTTGTAAAAATAGAACAGATGCTTAGTCTATAGATGCGACTATTGTGCAGTAACTTCAAGTAATGGCTACCATTCCTCTACATAACTTTATCTATAAACCTCTACGCAATCATCTTAATAAACTGTCTCTTAAGTCATCAGTGCTTTTGCTATAAAATCATACGAATAGCTCAATTATTTATCCCTTATTGAATCCTTTGCATCACGTTCGGTCTGAAAAGACAAAAAGTCATTGCGTCTTAGGCGAACTTTACCTAACATAGTCAGATTGTATGAATAAAATGTCAGTCTCAAAGCATTTATCAGGGTTTTGACCTGAATATATTGCATTTTTGGCATATTGATACATCAAGTCAAATTTGCCTCTCTTTTATGAGAGTGGTTTTTACTGATGTGCTTTGTATATAAGCAGGTTGGTAACTAGGAAATACCCTAGATTATTGCTAAGTGATAAAGGTAAGCTTGCGGCGGCAATGAAACGATTAGCCATACGCTCAACATCCTACTATTTCTTATTTTTTTATCGTTGATAAGGTTACGCTTTATTTATGAAAGCCAGTCAATTTTTATTTGCCACACTAAAAGAAACCCCAAGTGACGCCGACATCGCCTCAAGCCAATTGATGGTGCGTGCTGGTCTTATCCGCAAGATTGCTTCTGGATTGTATATTTGGTTGCCTATGGGTCTGCGCGTCTTGCAAAAGGTCGAACGCATTGTTCGTGAAGAGATGCAAAACGTCGGTGCACAAGAAGTGCTAATGCCGATGACTCAGCCTGCTGAACTTTGGCAGACGACCGGACGTTTTGATGATTATGGTCCTGAGCTATTGCGCTTCAAAGACCGTCATGATCGCGACTTTGTACTTGGTCCAACGCACGAAGAAGTCATCACCAATCTAGCACAAAGTGAGCTACGTAGTTATAAACAACTACCGATTACCTTCTTTCAAATTCAAGGTAAATTCCGTGACGAGATTCGTCCACGCTTCGGTGTGATGCGCGCACGTGAATTCACCATGAAAGATGCTTACTCTTTCCATGTGGATCAAGCCTCATTGGCCAAAACTTACCATGATATGTATGACGCTTATACACGCATCTTTACCCGCTTGGGCTTAGATTTCCGTGCGGTACAAGCAGATACAGGCTCTATCGGTGGCTTTGCTTCACATGAGTTCCATGTATTGGCAGATAGCGGCGAAGACGATATTGCGTTTTCGGACTCATCTGACTATGCAGCCAACGTAGAGCTAGCAGAATCTGTCAGCACCGCTGAGCGTCAACCGCCGAAAATGGAGCGTGAAGACGTTCTGACCGAAGGCATGACCAGCTGTAAAATGGTTGCTGAACACTTGGACATCCCGTTAGAAACGACGGTGAAAACTTTAATAGTTCATGGTCATACTGAGAATGATGAGCCACAATTGATTGCTATCGTATTGCGCGGCGATCATCAGCTCAATACTATCAAAGCTGAGAAAATCGAAGAAGCCAACGTACCATTGACGTTAGCATCTGACGAAGAGCTAAAAGCGGCAGGCCTGCACAAAGGCTATATCGGTGTTAATTTAGATATGCCTGTATTCGTTGATCGTTCGGCAGCTGCGTTATCAGATTTTGTTTGCGGTGCCAATGAAGTGAACAAACATACTATCGGTATGAACTGGGCACGTGATACTCGCATTACTCGCATCGTTGATGTACGCAATGTACAAGAAGGCGACCCTTCTCCTGATGGTAAAGGCAGCCTAAAAATCAAACGCGGTATCGAAGTCGGTCATATCTTCCAGTTGGGTGATAAATACTCACAAGCGATGAACTGTACGGTTTCTGGTGAAGATGGCAAACCTGTTACCTTGATGATGGGCTGTTATGGTATTGGCGTTAGCCGTATCATTGCCGCTGCTATTGAGCAAAACAATGATGAAAACGGTATCATGTGGCCAAAAACACCAACGGTTGATGATTCGATCGCTCCTTTTGAAGTCGCCATCATCCCGATGAAGTCTAAAGAAGAGACGGTCATGCAGACGGCAACCGCCCTGTATGAAGAGTTAAAAGCTCAAGGCATCAACGTACTACTGGACGATCGTAATGAGCGCCCAGGCGTTAAGTTTGCTGATCTTGAGTTGATTGGTATTCCGCATCGTATTGTCGTTTCTGATCGTAACTTGGCGGAAGACAAGTATGAGTACGTCAATCGCCGTGAAGCTGAAAAACAAATGCTGAGCCGTGAAGAAGTCATGGCAAAAGTAAGCGGTAAATAGTCTTATAATTAAAGACTATATAACAAAAAGTGCCTATTTCATCATGTGAGATAGGCGCTTTTTTATGGGCTTAAAAACTATTTAACATTGTATTTTTATTCACATTGTATTTTTAGCGAGAACTTACTGGCGGATTAAACGGCTTGGCTTAGGCAATAGACTGATATCACTAACACGGCAAGGATTGATATCGATACCGCCGCGGCGCGTATACCACGCCCGTACCATTAGCTCGCTTGGCTGATAGTATTGGCTTAAATCAGCAAATATCTGCTCGACACACTGCTCATGAAAACCATTGTGCTGACGGAAGCTCAGTATATAACGCAGCATATTTGCATTATTAAAAGGCTTATCAGTCGTTATCGAAACGGCCAACGTGCCCCAATCTGGTTGATTGGTCACTGGACAATTACTACGCAGTAGATTGGAATAAAAAGTATACGGCTGCGTACCATCACTTGCCACGCTTTCGTCGCGCGTCTCTACTTCGTTAGTACTCAGCAGTGACGCATCAGGATGTTCCGTTAACGCAACTTTATCCGTGTTGCCTGCCAATGCTTCATCAATACAAACACCCTCAGGCTGAGCAATTAATAACGCTGTTTCGTTACCATTTAAATCATCATTCAAGCCAAATAATGCTACCTGTACGTCTGCTTGTAAACAAGCTGATAGGTCTTTCGCAATCAACGCTTGTACGTCGTTCCAACTGGCGAACTCGGTAAAGTTAATACTATTCAAATATAGCTTGAGCGATTTTGATTCTACGATAAACGGTGAGCTAGCAGGGATACTAAAGCGTGCAATCGCTACTTGCGAGATACCTTGCGGATTTAACCAAGATATCTCAAAAGCATGCCACCAATCGACACCAACGGTTAGCTTGTCGTCTTGCCAACCAATCGCATCACGTCCCATGCTACGCGCAATCGGATATAGCGTCTCTGGGCTATACTCAGTTGGATAGTCTGTAGTTTGCTCACCCAAGATACCGTGAATACTCATCTGTCTTCCTAATATTAAACGTTTAAAATTTGCTCTACATAATATGCTTAGCGAATAATACACACTACAAACGTACGCGCGAGCCGTTACTTAGCAAGCGATAAGCAATGGTATAAAATATCGCACAGAACACAAAAATAGCCGCCATCGAATACCAAACATTGACATCAGAGTAGCCAAGAATACCGTAACGGAATGAGTTGACCATATAGACGATAGGATTCAATAGCGAGATATTTTGCCAAAATGGCGATAAATTCTCCATCGAATAAAACACACCGCCAAGATAGGTCAATGGCGTCAATACAAAACTCGGAATAATAGAGATATCATCAAACGAGCGTGCAAATACCGCATTGATAAAACCACCTAACGAAAACAAGATAGACGTGCCAAGTACCGTAAATATAGTCACAAATAAATGCTCGATACCAAGATCGGTAAAGAACAGCGCCACTATCGAGACAATCAAACCGATAGCCAGTCCACGGAAGATACCACCACTGATATAACCCATCAAAATAGCATGCTTAGATACAGGCGAGACCAAAAGCTCTTCGATACTAGACGTGAACTTAGCACTAAAGAAGCTTGAGACGACGTTAGAGTAACTGTTAGTGATGATCGACATCATAATCAAGCCAGGCACGATAAACTGCATGTATGGCACGCCGCCCATCTCACCCACACGCGAGCCAATCATCTTACCGAAGATGACAAAATACAAACTCATCGTGATAACTGGCGGTAGTAACGTCTGCGGCCAGATACGTAAAATACGGCGTACTTCTTTGAACCAAATAGTACGAAACGCAATCCACTTTTTACTCAATGACATTGTTTTATTATGATCGATTAGTTCCTGACTCATAACCCCGCCTCCTTCATGCTATCTGCACTTTGAATGTTTTTGTCTACCAAGCGCATAAATAACTCTTCTAGTCGGTTGGCTTTATTGCGCATGCTCGCCACACTGATACCTTTCTCAGACAACTGATCAAAGACACCGTTTAGTGACTCACCTTCTGTCAAGGTAACTTCTAACGTTTGCTCATCTGGTTGCGAGACCCCTGTCACTCCTGTCAGAGCCAACTGCTCAGTGAGCGGCGTATCTAAATCAAATACAAATGTCTCTACCGACAGCTGCGCCAGTAGCTCTTTCATTTCTGTATTAATACGAATCTCACCATGATCCAAGATCGCAATGCGTTTACACAATTGCTCAGCTTCTTCGAGATAATGAGTCGTCAGAATAATAGTGGTGTTTTCTTCGATATTAATCTGCTGCATGAATTCCCACATCGAGCGGCGTAGCTCGATATCGACACCCGCTGTTGGCTCATCAAGAATCAATAATTTTGGCTTATGAATCAATGCTCGCGCAATCATCAGACGACGTTTCATACCGCCAGATAATTCGCGTGATTTGCTATCACGCTTATCCCACAGTCCCAATGCTGTAAGTAACCTTTTTGCCCTTGGTTTGGCTTCTTTTGCCGGAATACCAAAATAACCCGCTTGTGTAATTAGGATATCTTCGACTTTTTCGAACATATTAAAGTTAAATTCTTGCGGTACAACGCCAAGGTATTGCTTGGCAATCGAAGGGTTCTCTAATAGATCTGTACCAAAAATATGGACGCTACCGGTGGTTGGCTTAAACAATGAGCTGATAATACCAATCATAGTAGATTTACCTGCGCCGTTTGGCCCGAGTAACGCAAAGAATCCACCTTGTGGTACCGTTAAATCAACCCCTTTTAATGCCGAAAACCCATTATCGTAGGTCTTGGATAGGTTTTTTATGGAGAGTGCTGGTGCATCAGACATGAAGACCTCTTTATTTGTTATCAATTTATATAAAATGCGATTTTAGAATAATAGGCCGTGTTGAACATTCGACTATCATTATCATATAGGCAAAAGCCGTATAAGAATGTTCAACACACTCTACTATCTAAAGGTGACAATGTACGGTAATAAACGAACTAATCTCATAAAATGAGGCTACTCATGGCGAATTTCAACTGCCTTATATTCGAAGTACCGTATTAATAATACTCATCATGAAAAAGCGCCTATCTCATCACTGAAATAGGCGCTTTATAGATAACTATCGTAAAAGCTTGGAAGGTAATCAACAAAGATTAGCTTGCTTCTGCGACCATATAATCTACGGCATTTTGAACTTCTTCATCAGGAATATCCGCGCCACCTTTGGCAGGCATCGCATTGAAACCATTGATAGCATGGGTATATAGCGTATCTTTACCTTTTGCGATACGTGGGCCCCAAGCGCCAGCATCACCAAAGATAGGAGAGCCTAGCAAGCCTGCTGTATGACAAGTATGACATACGGCGTTATATACCGCTTTACCGTCACGAGGACCGTCGCCAGCAGCTGGGCCAGATGAGCGTGCCGTTACATCACAAGCTTCACCATCTTCAAAACAGATATTGGCAACAGGCTGGATACGCGCAATCAGATTAGGGTACAAAGCAATTAGCTTCTGTACTTGCGGCGTATCTTGTGGAATTGGCTCTTCATCAGCGGCAGGCGCTGCAGCGGCAGTTTCTTCGCCTTCTGCTGGAGCGGCTTCGTCAGTGGGTGCAGCACCATTTGTCGTATCTGCAGCAGCTTGGGTATCGTCACCTAGCGTTTCAGGAGCAGCTTCTACGACCTCTTGGCCTTCTGCTACGTCTGATGCAGTTACAGGAGTGTCTACAACATCTTCAGCTTGGCTCACCGCGATACTAGCGATTCCTAGAATGGCAGCTGCCGATAACATAACTACTTTTCTCATTCGTCACGTTCTCTTATTACGTATACAAGGACTAGCACGGCTCGGACATTCTGTCTGTCCTTCTTTGACGACCTCTAAGTCTTCAATAGCAGACAGCCATCCCGCGTGCCAGCGCACTTGCAATCGGTGATTATAAATATGAATTCTCCCCAACATTATAAGGGAAAAGGCAGGTAAATTGCCATGCTTGTTTAATGACTTGGCTGTTTTTTCTTAAAAAACCTCAATCGCGACTGTCATTTATTGGCTTTATGCTTTTTATTTGTTAGACTAAGCGGTCTTTATTTCTAGACACCTTATGCTAATTATCATACGCATCTAAGCGTGACAGTCAGACATATCGTTATCATATGCGCTCGTAGCTCAGTTGGATAGAGTATCGGTCTCCGAAGCCGAGGGTCGTGGGTTCGATTCCCGCCGAGCGCACCACTATTTATAGCTTAAGTTTTGTTCAAATGTTACCTCAAGCATTATATTGTTTGAGGCTTTTTTATGTCTGAAAATTTCTTTGAAGTATTTATTTATAAGGGTTAGTGGTTATATATTCATCAACTCTTAAGAGGCTGTCCACTCTCTAATAATATAATCACGATAAGTTTGCATGCATGTACTCTACCTTTTAAAAATCGGTGACCAAGTGCTCGGTGACCAAACGGTGACCATTTTGTGACCAAGATTGTTGAAAGTTGGTTGTGGTAACGGAGCCCTATAATTTATGCTTATTGACAAGTTCAGTAGCTTAAAATTTAAGAATCAAACTCAGTTCGAGATAAAAAATAAAAACGTCCTATCAGTTCATCCGTAATCATTTTTTTAGTTTGAATACAAAATGGTATGGCCTACAATTTCAAAGGTTCGTGACTGATTGGTTCTTTTCCAAGTCAGATATTTCATCCTCAATAGCCCCCATAATACTTTCACTTAATGATTTGAACTCTTCCATAGTTGCAAGCTTACCTCTCAAAGACTCTATTTTATCTTGGTTTGTTATCGACTCATCTTCATCTGGATAAAGAAACTTAAATTTGATAACAGGGTCTTCTAAAAGCTGGCTTATTTCAGTGAGCCAATTCTTGGTATCTTCATCTATAGTTTCTTTGATAGCTTGATTAATACAAAAATAGATAAGAATACGTGCATTCTTATCTAAAACCTTCGTCATCTTAAGCCAACTATTCAAATCAGTGTCATCTTTATCTGAAGAGAATTGGGCAAATGGATTAGGTAAGTATCTATTATTTTGATTGCCAGGGTTTAGCGAATTTAATGTTTCTAAAACGGGCTCAAGATTTTCAAATGGACGTTTGCCATCAGGAAATGAAGAATGTCTTTCCCAAAGCTTAAGTATAGTGTCAAAGCACTCTTGCTTAGTATCCTCATTATTAGTTTGTTCAACTAATAATATTTTTTCAGCGATATAGTTACACATCCATGCTGTTATTTCGTCAACTTCATCGTTTTTAAAATTATCAATTAAATGCTTACCTAAGTTGATAACCCTTTGTTGCGTCTCTAAGCTTTCCATCTGCAGATAAGAGGAAGGTTTTGCTATAGGGTGGGATATATCCAATGTCATCGTCCTTGCTCCAACTATTATATGAGTCTTTATATGTTCTTTTGATATTCAATTGAATAGCAATTTCTACATTCATTTGCTTACATATGAGAGTTAATAAATCTAGAGACGCTAATGCCTGATTACCATTCCTCATATAATCGTCATTATGACTTGGTTTGTCTTCGCTCCAATATTTGCTTTGTAAACACACCTTATCATCAAGTTGCCAGTTTTTCATATCATTGCTATAAGTACAATTAATTACTTCTGTAATAGCAGAGTGTAGTTTAAATGGCTGTATCCTTCTGACACCACCAAGAAACGGATCCATAGAGCCAACACCGTACCTTTCCTCATCTAACTCAAGTAGTTTTACTACTGTAAACACTTTGTCGTCATGTTCATTATCAATCGAGCAAAAGTCATAGAGGAAGCATTCGTGGATATAGTTCTCGTGATTGATAGTCGTGTTTAATAAGGACTGACTGAAACGATTGGGTACTAATATACTTTTGAATGAGACCCGTTCGATTCTACTATTTTCAACCTCTTCCCATTCACCTTCTACATTCAACCAAGTGCTATTACCTTGAGTGCTAACCAGCAAATCAATAAAATCATTCTCTTTTATTTGCCATTGCCATTCTTTATTAGCATTTTCAAGCACCCAGTCTCTTCTCTCGATAGGTATGTAATCTCTGCTTTCTGATAACAATTTTAGATTATCATCTAGTAATAAATGCCTATCTAACCACTCTAACCAAGATGATTTTTCGTGATAGCTGACCTGAACAACTGGCATAGCTTTAATCAATTTTGAAGCTACCGCAAACATCAAATGATAAGAGATATAAAAACTATAACTATCAATATCGGGATAACTACCATCTCTACCATGCATATCATACTGACGTGAATTGCTGTTTAGCTTTTTCCACAGATTTTTCCTGCTATCGTTTATCCACTTGCCATCAAGTACCATCTTCCATTCATTAAATAAAATATCCTTTGCTATGTCTTTTATTTGTTTTAATGAAATTCCAAATACTCTACCGAGCGGTGGAAGCCACGACTTATCAAAATCATATCCAAAATAGAATTCAGGTAAGTCATTAAAATTTTGGTTTTGATGCCAAGGTGAATCGGTAGAATAGCTATATTCTTCACCAGTAATAGCGGAGATTTGAGAAACAGCTATTTGCTTAATATGATCAAAAGTGGACTCATCAAAACTATTGGGGATACTTCCATAAATTTGCAAGCATATTTGTTTGGCATAATACTGAAGTAGAATGCCTTGGCTATCATCAAGGGCTATGGCGACAAATTCTTCTTTGTGTTTTAGTAAAGGAGTTACACTAATATGAACACAGCGAGTTAGAGCAACTAATAAATATAATTTTGCATGTAATGCATAAAAGTCATAGGCTGGTGGAATGAAAATATCTAACACACCGTTAGATAGACAGTCCATCAGTAAGTCTATTTCCTCATAACATTCCAATTGATATAATCGTATTACTGCATGTACAGCTCGCCAGCGCTCCTCTACAAAAGGAGACCCTAGGTTTGCATATATATAATTAACTACTGCATGCTCTATGCTAGTCGGTAATAAAAACTCATCCTTCCATACGCCGTCTGCATATTCTGAATCGATGTACTTTTCAAAACGGGAGAGACCGAAGTCTACCAAGTCTTTAGCTTCTGCAACAGTTAGTTGCGATGCATAATAACGGGCAAACTGAAACAGTGAACCTGCATCCTCAATCAGTCCTGTTTCCGATAATCCTTTAGTTGCCCCTAAACGAACAGCTTCTCGAGAATCTTCATTTAAGATAAAGCAGTCTAAGTGATTTTTGTCATACCTATTATTCAAAGTAAAATTACTCGGAAACCTTGAGGCAAGGTTGGTTACGAATGATGGCCAATGCTGCATTACTGCAGGCTTGGCTTTCCATTCGTCTGGAATAGCTTCAAAAGCGTTTTTAATGTCATAGAAATCTAACTCATTTGAATTGATGACAATATTCAAAAATTTCACTGCTTTTCTAGAGGTGACTTTTAAAAAACAACCCTGCCAGAAATAATTATCATACTGCCTAGCTTTCCTTTTAATTTCATAAATGCTAAAAGCCTCTCTAAAACCTGTTGAAGTTAAGATATCCAAATGACTATATCTATCAAACCACTGCCTACTTCTATCGACTTTCTCTGGTTTTTCATCTATATAGGCTGATTTTGTACCCTTTATTTCGTAGGATTTGCTAAGCTCATTTATGTAAACAAGCTCATCATTATGTAGTCCATAATCGTTTGCTAGTGCTTCGATAGTTTTCCATTGCTCGCCCGTATAACTTTTAGTTCTTAACTCACTAACGATCTGATCAAACATTTTTTGCTGACTTTGCTTGTGAGGCACTGTAGTAATAATTACATCTAGAAAATCGACTACACTGCCGCTAAAAGAAAATGCTGTTAATGACCATAAAATGATTGGGTTAATGATCCCTAAATCTAGTGTACTTTTGGCAATTATTGCTACTGAACGCCCATGCAATCCCACATCTCTTTCTTTCCATCTGTTTGCTATTGCAAATGTAGATATAGGTGACAGCTTTAGGCAAGTAGATATGATTTGTTGTTCATTCCAATAATTCTGTCCTGTACTTGAATCGCCAACCAACTCCGCTGCTCGCATATAACGATGTGCAAGCTCTGAACTATATTGCTTATCTTCAACACTACGTTGAGCTATAGCAGATATTGCTTCCCATCGGTCGACCACTTCATTACCAAAATTTGTGGCTTTTTTTAATCCTGTATCAAAATAGACGGCAGCATTTTCTAGATCAATAGCTAAAATAGATCTAGAGAAATTTAGATAGTTATCAGAATGAGATTCTGGCGACTCTTCGTGATCAAATTTGTGCAATATCTGCTCTAATTTATTTTCAAATATATCAACCAACTCACTAAGCTTAGAATGATGGCAACTAGCTCTGACAAAATAAAAATTATCTTTAAAACTATATTTAATTGAATCAATTTCCACTTGTTTAATGAATATATCTACTATGGATTGTTCTTTATTAAATAATAGGATATCGAATTTGACCTTGGTCGCTAAATAAGCTTTAGGATCATAATCTTGATAGCGATCAGAATATTGCTTAATAAAAATATCTATGGTTTGTCCTATAACGCCTACACTAGTAACATCTACTCCAACAAGTGTTTTTACCCTTAAAGTATACAGTGGTAAAAACTCATTGATTAGAGCACAACTATCTTTAAATTCCTTTTCTGACTCGTAGCCTTTTTTATCATCCCTTTGAAAGCATTTTTTGATAAAGACTTCATGATCTATCTTAAAGCTATTTTGAAAACTTGCTTGTAAGGATAAAAAACGTAAGAAATTCTCTACTTCGTCCCCATAAGCTCTTATTTCTGAAAGAGCATATGAATATGGTAGTTTATAATAGTAATTTAGTCCTCTTCGAATATTTTTTACAGATAGCTTCTGAATAAGGCAAGCTTCAAAGAATGATAAGAAGGTACGATTAGAATAAGAAGCTCTGTGATAGCTATATTCGCTAGATACTTCAAGTCGTGTTTTAGGATTAATAACGATACTAAGACACCGTGTCAGGCATTCTCGTGGTGGTGTTATACCTACTTGCATAAGTACTTCAGTCGCTGCAAGCACAAAACTAGGGTTATCTTTTCCATAAACTACCATTTGAGCTACAGTAGCAATATTACCTCTATCAATTAACCTTTTAAGAAACTGTAAACCTATACGATAAATCGTCTCTGGTGGTTTCCACCCCACAATAAAATCCACACTATCCTTGCTTCCAAAAATATTAAAATGTGCTGAAGCAAGCTCTACAATATCAATATCTTCAAGCTCTTCATCAAAGAAATCCTCGTGCTCTTTGTTATTGCTATCTCTTTTTTCAAAATAGCGATGCATAAAGTGTTCAGCAGAACGCAGATAAACTGTAGCCTGTCCTTTTGAATCGGGTAAGCTTGCGAGTAATGACGCCGAATACACTAACTCAGAACCTTGCCATTTTCCTCTTATGACCTTTTTGTGGGCTAGCTCCGTTATTCTGCCTTCTGATAGATTTTGAGTGACTAAATCAATATTATTTTTGAATACTTCATTTTGCCGTTCATTAGTAGCAATTTCTTCACCCGCTAGTAATGCAAGTTTAGTAGCGTTATGAATACGATTAACTTTTAACGAAGCTTTAAAAGCATATTGTAAACGTGTGATTTTAATTAGGCTCTTATCGTATGGACTGCCTTCAGGTAGGTATTCATCAGACAGTGCCAGTGCCACTAACTCATCATACTTTTCAGACTTATGAAGTAATATGGGTAGAGCTTCAGCAATATATGGGCTAACGATATCAAGGCGTTTGATAGCATTAATATAGTTTGATATTTGATCTTTGGTTGCACTAAAGTTGTCTTGAAACCATTTTTCAGTAGGTTCGTCCCGAAACTGAACAGCGTGGTCTGTTAGCCATAATGGACGTCCTAAATCTGCTACAAAGCTTTTTACCGAATCTACTGGAACATTTGCAATAGTGGCCAATACGGATAAAGGAATAAAGGGTGGTAAGGTTGCCAATCCTATACAAATGCTATCGATGTCCTGTCTATAAACTAATGGGAAGTTATCTTTTAATTCATTAACAGCTTTTGCTAACTGTCTTTCTATTAAATCCTCAACAGTTATGATTGTTGAGTCAAACGACAATAGCAACTCATGTAAGGACTCATAGTTCAAAGCTAATGCATTGGCTTGCACTCGAGGGTTACCGCCTGTCAAACTATTAAACTCTTCTGCTTGCCCTATATTTACATCAGCATAATATTGATGCAAATTTTTTAGCGTTTCTTTAATGGTAAAAGGTGATAGCTCTAGTGGTACGATAGAGCTTGGTGGATCAAGGAGCTCCAACCTTTCAGGCCTACAGGTAAACACCAATCGACAGTTATCTGGCACACTTTCCTTTAAGATCTGATTAGCAAAGCAACTTTCATTGAACTCATCTGCCGCCATCATAGCGTTATCCACAGCATCAAATACGATGACCAGTAATGCTTGAGGGTGATCGGCTGATAAGTTACTACAAACTTCATATATCCTGTCTAGAAACTGGCGAATCCAATGTTCATCAGGCTCATTTCTAGTAGGGATAATTTGTAGACAATACCCATCTTTGGCTAATTCATTAATAACCTGAGTCATTGCACTTTTAACAGTATGTCGTTTTTCGCTTGTCTTACGATAGCCTCCGTTACCAAAGCAGTCATAAGCAATCACTATATTAGGTATAGTTAAAATATTAACTAAATTACTGCTTAGAATTGACTTGCCTATACCCCCTGACGCCGTAATGATAGTATGAGTATTAGCGGATTGAATACTATTGATTATAATGTCTTGCTGTTGGCGAGGAATATAGTTAGAAGGTAGCGCTTCAAACTTTGGCGGTGCAGGAAAGAAGTCATTAATATCAGTTATATTAAAAGCTTCAAGAATATCTTCTTTTTTAATAACATTGGACTTATGAGGTTCTATACGCTCTCTAACTGTTTCTACCAATATACTTTCCATATCGGTTATATTTTTTGATACCCAAACTCGAGATAATTCTTTATGTATATTTTGCTTTTGTACATTAAAATCGCCTTCAGTATCATACAAATTAAGATGTAAACAGAATTCTTTTAATTCTGTGTCACTAAGCTTGGTATAACTTTTTAATGTATTGAGAGAACGAATATCTGCAGGAAGACCTCTAGCAAGGTTGTCGACAGTTTTTTTAAATTTAGGACATATTTTTCTATTGGTTATTACAGTAAACTCAAAGTCTGAATAATTTTTATTCTTTTTAGCATCTATAAACCTTTGAGAAAATCCAATGATAGTGTCTTTGAGGTCAGATATCTTAAAGTCTTCATCGGCTCTAACCGTAGAATGTTTTAGCTGAAAGTATTCTACCGACTTTTCACCATTAGCTGACTCCCTATACTCGGCTAAATCAACAACATTTTCACCACCTTGATTATAATCGTCAGAGCCTTCTATCGTAATATGAGTTAAATCAGTATCGAAATCTAATAACTTTAAGCATCTTTTGACAGCCCAGCGATAGTGAAAAATATCACCAGCTCTTGAAAAATTAATGGATGTTACATTCTGATTCATAGAAAATGATTCGTCCAATATGATAGTTGAAAAAAGCTAGGAAATATTTCATGACTTGCAAATTACTATTTGAATTCAAATATACCAACACTCCACAAAAATTGATAGGTACAAGCAATCTCATACATCAAGTACTGTCGCATCTAGCTAAATCAAAACTAAAAAACATCTAACAATACTCAAAAACTACCATATCCATTCAAGTTTATATATGCACAATAGTTTATAATTATTGTTTATGAAATTATATAAATGAGATGAAATTATGTGGTCTGACGTTGAATCAAGTGAAGATTATCTTAATTTTGGTGAAGTATCGGATCTTGCGGTCGATATTTTATCTGCTAAAAATATGCTACCTATTTCAATTGGAATTTTTGGTAACTGGGGAGCAGGCAAGTCTTCGCTTCTCAAGCTTATTGAAACTAAACTAGAAGACGACGAGCAGGACTATATCGTAATAAATTTTGATGCATGGCTTTATCAAGGTTTTGATGATGCAAGAGCCTCTCTTTTAGAAGTGATAGCAACTGAACTATTGAAAGCATCTAAAGAAGATGAAACTTTATTTAAAAAAAGTAAAGGGTTATTGAACAGAGTTAATGGTTTCCGAACTTTGGGTTTGCTTGCTGAAGGAGCCGCACTAGCTTTCGGTGTTCCAACTGGAGGACTTATTGCCCGAAGTGTTAGTACTATTGGTGAAGCAACTAACGGGGTTCAAAGTGAAAGTGAGTATGTAGCAGGTCGTGCTTTAGTAGGAGATGTGAAGAATGAGTTTGATAAAACGATAAAACCCAAAGAGTCCGAAACCCCTCCTGAGCAAATTCACGCTTTTAGAACAGAGTATGAAGAAATACTAGAAGAGCTAGATAAGCCAGTCGTAATTATTATTGATAATTTAGATCGCTGTCTACCTGTTAATGCTATTCATACACTTGAAGCGATTCGATTATTTTTATTTCTTAAAAACACAGCTTTTATAATTGCTGCTGATGAAGAAATGATTAAATCTTCAGTTGCTGAGCATTTTAAAGGTAGCACAGATAGACACCAGCTTGATTACATCGACAAACTCATTCAAGTGCCTATCCGCGTACCCAAAGCTGGTGTGAGAGAAATTCGTTCCTACTTATTTATGCTATATGCAATTGAAGCTGGAATTGACTCTACTAAACTAAATAACCTTAGACAGGGATTAGAAGCTGCTCTACAACAGTCTTGGAAAGATGACCCTATCACTAGAAATGATGCGTTAGCTCTGCTCGGATTTACTGAGGATAACGAATTAGCAAAATCATTTGAACGAGCAGACCGTATCGCTCCAATATTAGCTAATTCACCAATTATTCATGGAAACCCTAGAACCGTGAAAAGACTTTTAAACGTAATAAAAATGCGTTCTAAGACCGCTGCGCGTCGCAATATGCCAATAGATGAAGCACTTATAACTAAACTAGTAGTATTTGAGCGATGCGCTGGAGCACAAGCTACAAAAGACTTTTATAACTGTATTGATAAAGAACGGGGAAAACCTAGTTTCATTTCAAGTTTGGAGTCCGGTAAAGATGCTGATCTCCCTAAATCATGGACTGATAATCCAACAACAACAGCTTTTATAAAAGACTGGGCACAGCTTGAACCTAAACTATCTAACACTGATTTAAGACCTGCAATATATTTATCTAGAGAAACTATACCTATAGGTACATACATCACAGGTATATCTCCAGCAGGTAGAGATATTTTAGATGCGCTTATAGTTACGCAAAATGAGGCATCACAGACAGCAAAAAGACTTATGCAAACAATAGTGCTAGAAGAAGAAGTCCCTATTATGGAAGGTCTCATTAGTCATCTTAGGACAGTATCAGATTGGGCAAATAAGCCAATAGGTTTTGCTGGTGCTTATATTCTTGCAGAACACTCTGAAGCTTCAGCAAATATATTAGTCAGGTACTTAGGTAGCCTCAATGAACAGCCTGTATGGTTGAAGCGCGTTTTAAATCAATCATCGTGGTCTAAGGAGCAGTAATGGGAACTTCGCAATCTAGCCCAGGACCAGGAGGAAAGTCTCCTTTAATACCACCTTGGGCTGATGACACACCTGAGCAAGCTTTACCAAATTCAGGAAATCGTCGCTATGCTTCTTTCAGAGAGTCTTTAGGTAGAGCAGTATCAAACGGTAGTAGTTCCGATTTAAGAAAAGCTGTTGGGCATTATGCAAAAATTTCCAGTGGAGGAAGTGCAGCAGCAGTAAGACGCATGGGTAGTGCGACCAGTGTAGGTTCACAACTATTTGGTTTGCTAACTAGTGGTAGTGGTACCGGTACTTCAGCTATCAATTTAGATAGTCTGAACGGTCTACCTGTTGACATTGCAATATCTAGGATAACGCAGTCTCTTGCAACTGAAGATGGTGATTCAGAAAAAATAAGAGCTGCTATGAATCTATCCTTAGCCGAAGCGTTAGAAGGCATAGAAATATTCGATTCTCAAAACGTCACAGCTGAGATTATTACCAATACAATGATAAATTACCTATGTAGAGTTATTTTTGTACAATTAATGATGGATTCTGGGGGTGCATTTGACAAAGCTGAAACGCCTAAACAAGCAATTCACATAGAAAACTCTTTATATTCATTAATTGATGTAATAGTAAATGAGCACATGGCAGAAAGGCTTTCTAATAATATTAGTACATTAACACAAGTTCAAGTTAAAGAAATTCAAAGACAAACAATTATTGATGTATGGATAGAATGGGAGAATTACGCATGACTGAATTGGTATTTCATCATGATTGTCAACAACTCCCCCAAGCAAATGAGTCCTTAATTCCTGTTCAATTATATGGCATAGATGGAAAGTCTCGGGGTGATATAAGTGTTATAGGTAATCCAATAACAGAGAAAATTCAGCGTTTAGGCGTTGAAGTCAATTCTAAAGCAATCGATTTCTTATCTATCGCTTTAGCGGTTACGGCAGCTGATACTTTTGTATTGCGTTCAGAAAGCCCAGATGGCTGGACACGACAGCTTTCACTAAAAATCCCATTGTGTGAACCAGATTGTTGGATTGCTTTGCAATCACAACTAGAGAAAGCTTTACACTTTTTAAGCGGCGACATGTGGAATTTAGAATTCACAGAAGGAGGTTTTGCGCCTCCCCTTATCCCCCAAGATAAAAGATTTAAACTCACCCAACTTGATAATCTTAATTGTGTGAGCCTGTTTTCAGGAGGACTAGACTCAACAATAGGTGCCATAGATTTATTAGATAATGGGTATAAACCTCTATTGATTAGTCATGCATACAAGGGTGATAGTGCTTTTCAAAAAGAAATCGATCAAGTTTTATCAGGTGAATATTCTCGTTTCGAAGTAAACGCAGATCCTCATAAGGCAATGGGTATCACCGATATCACGATGCGTACTCGCAGTATCAATTTTCTAGCTTTTGCAGTTGTAGGGGCAAGCGCTATACAGCAAAGTAACAGTTTACAGAATGTCGATTTATACGTACCTGAAAATGGATTTATTTCCCTAAATGCGCCTCTTACACCTAGACGTATTGGTACGTTAAGTACAAGAACAACTCATCCTCACTTTATTAAAAGTATTCAGAGTATTTTTGATCAAGTTGGTATTGAATGTACTATCATTAATCCCTATCAGTTCAAAACTAAGGGTCAAATGGTTTTGGAATGTCAAGATAGAACGCTACTTGCAAACTTAGTAAATAAAACAGTCTCTTGTAGCCATTGGAAACGTAAGAATCAACAGTGTGGAACTTGTGTACCTTGTATTATTCGTAAAGCATCTCTGCACACAGGAGGTATTCAAGAAAATATAACTTATTTTAAAACACTTACTGATGTATTATCTGATCCTGACCATCGGGATGATGTTATGGCGATGCTAATTGCTATAGCACAAAAAGAGCATAAGAATATTAGCACTTGGGTTCTAAATAGTGGGCCTTTACCTGAAAACGAGCTAGCAGATTATAAGACTGTGTTTACTCAAGGTCTTGATGAAGTTAAGCTATATTTCGAATCAAAAGGTGTGTTATGAAAATAGATATGCATTGTCATTTGGATCTATATCAAAACCCATTTGAAGTAGCTAAAAAATGTGACGATAGAGGCATATATTTATTATCAGTAACTACGACTCCCAAAGCATGGGAAGGAACCAAATTATTAGCACACGGCAGTTCTCGTATTAGAACAGCCTTGGGGCTACATCCCCAGCTTGCTCATCATCGAGCACACGAGCTTGAGCTGTTCGATGCTCTACTACCTGAAGCGAAGTATATCGGTGAAATTGGTCTTGATGGAGGAACTAACTTCAAAAATCATTGGGACATACAGTTGAAAGTTTTTCGCCATATCCTAAAGACTTCGCACAATTCTGGTGGTCGGATTATGAGTATTCATAGTATAAAGAGTGCTTCTGAGGTTCTAGATGAGTTAGAAAGCATTGATGGTATTCCTTTACTTCACTGGTTTACAGGTACTCAGGGACAGCTTAAAAGAGCGATTAATATGGGTTGTTGGTTCACCGTTGGTCCTGCAATGCTTAATACTAAAAAAGGGCAAGCTTTGGTATCAATGATGCCAAAAGATCGGATTCTTACTGAAACGGATGGCCCGTTTGCAAAGTTCAATAGAAAGTCTCTAATGCCATGGGATAGTGATATTGCTACTAAGCAGTTATCTGAATTGTGGCACATACCTGTTGCCTTAGTTCATGAACAGTTAGAAATGAATCTAAAACATCTAGTAAAGCTTAATCATTAATCAGAGCAAGCCTCAACTTTTCCCCCTCGTTTCGATACATCTATAAATAAATCACATTTGCAAAAAAACCAGAGAGCATTAGCAATCTGGTTATCAAGTACATTTCAAATTGTTACCTACCAACTGTAAGCTGCCCGCCAGAAAAACTAATACATGATTCGCAGAACCAAGATGATTGTTTTCTGATATAAGGTATATCCGCTGGTACATCAAGTTGATAAGGCCGTCCACAGTACTCACAGTGCACATCATCTAAGTAAGCTTGGCACTCCGCTAATACACCAAACAAAATATGATAATCAACACTATACTGTCTACAGAGCGTTTCTATATGCTCTACATACCGTCCATTATGCCCGTATGCCCAATAGTCTTCACATAGTTGTATGTCGGACTGATCTGCATTGGCGCTAAAAATAAGTTTTAAGCTCATGGTTATCTCCAAACCAAATAGTTAACGTTGATCACAACGAATAAGGAATATCGTAGTGATTCATAATGTCCAAAAATTTGGTTTCAAGATTCGTTAATGCATAATGATTTAGCGCTAACCCCTCATTGAGCTCACGTTGAACCCATATCCTAACCGCTTCATCATTGTAGAAAAGGGGGTTAACGCCTAGCATTCTTGCTAACTGCGAGCCCTGTTGTATTTGCAGGTTTACCATAAGCTTGGTAGATAGCGATATCGCTTCGGCACTTAACCAGATTGAAGCATGCGGCGATTTAATAAATGTGTTCATGTATAACCTCCTGTAGATTAATATTTCTTTCTGTTAGTCGTAATGACTTCCTACAGATTGAATTATACATACATTTTTAGCTGATGCAACTCAAAATAACCTTCTATAGAGCTTTTTATTACTTAATAGAACATTTAACTCATTTGAGAAACTATATTGCTGCGTATTATTTGGTGTAATAACTGATAAGCGCAGCACTATCTTGAATTTTAAAAGGAGGAAAGTTTATTCTTCTTCCTTAACTAGCTCATAAAGGTCGCCCACTTCAATATCCAAATATAAGCATAGCTTTTCTACTACCTCTAGATCCACTCTGGTCGCTTCTTCGTTATACATACGTGTGATTGTGCCTCTGTTGACATCTGTATCTCTAGACACATCGGCAATCTTAAGTCTTTTTTCGCCCATAATTCTAGATAAATTACATTTCACCATAACCTCCTCCATAATAAAATAACCTACTGTAGATAAAAATGTCTTGCAAAAGATGATTTTTAGTGTAAATTATGTTCTATAGCAGGTCATAAAGCTATTAGATAATAACACTTTAATCTTTAGTAAGGATTTTACTATGAGTTATACCTATTTAACAACCGAAGAGCTGTCACAACGTATTAAATATGACAGCAAGACCATACGCAATCAACTTAAGGATGCGGTATTCATTGAGGGCGTTCATTACATCAAACCATTTGGAGGTAGAAAAATCCTTTTCATATGGCAAAAGATCGAAGAGTTAATGCTGACAGGCTACGACGATACCATCCCGTTTGCAGCGGGAGCGTAATCATGGCAAGTATCAATAGCCGTAATGGCAACCTATATTTAGATTTTCGATACATAGGCCAACGTTGTAGAGAGCAAACCTTGCTAGCAGACACTAAGTCTAATCGAAAGCGTCTAGAAAATTTCGTTAGTAAAATGCAAGCAGAGATTCAATTAGGTAGTTTTCGATATGAAAACTATTTTCCGCAGAGTAAAAAGCTTGAGCAGTTTCAAAGCTTAGAGCTCATGAGATCAACGAATAGCCATAAGGACTCAAGCTCAGACTTTGATTGCTTTAGCAGAGTTTGGTTAGAGGAAAAAAAACCGGAATGGCGGTGCTCTCAGATAACTAATGTAGAAAACATACTTAAGATTTATCTACTTCCCCATTTTGGCAATGTGCCACTAAATACCATCAACAAAGCTAAAATAATGGCTTTTCGGGGTAATCTAGTCAAGGAGGGAAATAATGGACGGCTTTTATCAGCATCTCGAATCAATCACATTATGACCCCATTACGTATGGTGATTACCGAAGCATCTGAGCGTTTTGATTTTGAGAACCCTTGGAAGAATATAAAGCCACTAAGTGTACCTAAAAGTAATGTTAGTCCTTTTACCTTAGAGGAAGTCATGCTCATCATTGACAACGTCAGAGTAGACTATAAGCCATATTTCACAGTACGGTTTTTTACAGGCATGCGTACAGGTGAAATTGACGGTTTACCGTGGAAAAATATTGACTTTGAACGTAGACAAATCGTTATTGATCAAGCAATTGTTGGAGGTGTTATAGGTGACACTAAAACTTCCGGCTCTAATCGTATTATCCACATGAATCAACTGGTTTACGATGCATTGATTGAGCAGCAGAGCTTCACTAAACATCGAAGTGAGTTTGTGTTTAGTACAAAAGCAGGTACTCCTTTGAGTCATCGCAATGTGACAAAGAGAGTTTGGTATCCGTTATTGCGATATCTGGAGCTTGATATACGTAATCCCTATCAAAGTAGACATACGGCTGCCACTCTTTGGCTTGCTGCAGGCGAGTCTCCTGAATGGATTGCTGCGCAAATGGGTCATAGCAGCACTACAATGTTATTCACAGTGTATTCACGTTATGTGCCCAATCTAACTCGTCAGGATGGGAGTGCTTTAGATAAGCTACTGATAGAGCGAGGTATAATACAAAATCCATGAAAATACCTATGTTTAACAAAAAGACATCCAAATAGATGTCTTTTTTCGATTTTAATGCTGGATGCTTTACATTAATGAAGCTACAGTTATTTGAATGACTTGTAACGGTAGCAGCATAATGGCTAATAAAGATAGTAACTCTACAAATATTAAGGATTGGTTGAAGCTAAATCTCCTTGATTTCGCTAATGGCAATGATCTTGAAATATTACTTATCGAGCTAAAATTTTTAAAAGATACCTTACCTGAGCAATTTAGATCAGAATTGAAAGATGAGTATCGAACATTGTCTGAATGGATAAAAACATTAGATGTGAATAGTAATTTGACGAAGACGCATGAATTACAGATATACGAAAATGGAATTGCTCATAAAGTATTTTTAGAAAATATTAGAAAGCCTCATCTGCATTTAAAAGATCTCTATCTAATTACCTTTTTAATCCATCGAGCAGACTCGTCTAAAATAAATACTATCCGTGCTGTCTACTTTTTTCTATGTTTAAGGATGGTTGAGTTAACTGACTATGATAGTCGAATTGAAACTACGCTCGATGAATGCAGATTTTTAACGAACAAAACTCGTGAATTTTTAGTTCCGTTTTTACCTGATGTAACAGAATTGAAAAGCCTAAAGGATATTGAGGAGTTTCTTATTAATGCTCAACAAAACGATAGCTACACTAGATGGCTTGATAAGCGGCCCCTAACTTTTGATTTTGAAATACAGAAGTACAAGAATAGATTATTAAGTAAAGAGACATCTCTATCATCTGTTGAAGCTCAATTTGAAATCAATGAACGTATAGCTAAATACCTTTACGAATATATCTTACCAATCGAAAACTATTTCAAAAATGACTCCGGCATTACTCGCGTGACGACTGAGACTCATAAGATTATAAGTATCTTACAGGATAAAGATGATATCACTGGCAATACTGTTAGCGATCTCACCTACATATCAGAAAATGCTAGCGAAGCAAATGGATTTGAAGACCAAGAACGCCAAGACGATGAAGAGCAATCGTTTGAGCAGGTTAATTTCGAGCAACCTACAAACTACTATCTAGATAAAATCAGAGCTGAACAACAAGTTAACTGTAGACATCAACGGACTTTAAGTCAGGTAACTGATGTAAATGTTGCACATGCTGATGAAGTACAGATTTTAGTCACATATTTACTCAATAGTCTGATGAGTTTAGATATCAGAAGTATAAATGCTGACAACAATGATGAACAAGGTACTTTAAACATTGAATATGATCTAGACCATCAAACTTCTTTATATCTACTAATAATTTTATTGACAGGTAGATCTGAACTACTTATCTCAGAAGATTTTAGGGAGAGTTATTTATGCTATCGGTATCCACTAGAGTTTGCACCTACTCGTAGTAAAGTTCAAGAAAACTGGGATTCTAAACTATGCGCAGATAATACATCTACTCTCAATCTTTTCTACCCTATTGCAGTTGGCAATATATATTCTCATCTTTTACGTAACATAAGCACAAAGGTTTTGGAGGAGGTCAAACAAAAGGCCAGTGAGGCTCTAAAGGCTATAAATAAGAAGAGCAAAACTAGATTAACTTTTAATAAAGTTAAGAACTATTTAGAACACTACCTCATACAGAGTGGTCGAGATCAAGCTTTAGTTAATGTTCTAATTAGCAAACCAATACACCATTCTTCAGCACTTCCTTACTTTAATGTTAGCCAGCTAGATTTATTCTTATGCCAATATGATTTTAATGAGCATTTGTATGATATAGCATTTAATACAGTCAGCGATGAATCCAAATGTAATGAAGAATATCAATTTTTTGAATTACCTGACGAAAGAGTTACAGGATATTGGGATAAACAAATAGGTAGTGTTTTAGCCATAAGAGAAAGCCGCTTAACATCTATAGTTAGCGATTTAATCACTCAGATCAATTCTGCCCTTTGGGATAAAAAAACTCTCAATCCTAGATCTATAGTTGACCTACATAATATTTTTACTGATTATTTATATGTTCTGCTCTCGGTCTCAAGCGGTTATCGTCCCGTACGTGAACCTTTTGGTAGGCTTGTAGATATAGATGTTAGAACTAAAAAATATTTTATTAGCGACAAGGAAAACCGTCAACATACTCGAGGCAGATATATTTATCTACCTGATATAGCAAATCAACAGATTGAGCAGTACATCAAGTATTTAAAGAGTAATGCCTTTATTTTAAATAGTCTGGGTAATAGTCTAGGTGATATTTACTCAGATATTCTTGACAGTAATATTGGCCTTATTACTTATCTAAAGCTGGATGAAAAAACTAACACTATTACTGAAGTTAGTCTTACCAAAACATTTATTCACGGAAGACTGTCTAAAATTTTAGATCTCCCATCAAACTGGCATCGTCACTTTATACGATCTTATAAAAGCCTAGAAGTTGGAATCTTTTCTGCTAAGCCTAACTCATCATTATCTAATAGCTTCGGTCACGATGTAATTGGCGCTTGGATGGGTCACGCTGATGAGCTTGGTTTTGACTACTACGATAAGCACAGTGGACTTAGAAGGAGCGAGTTGCGCCGATTCTCTGATGAGCTTAATGGAATAATTAAATATAACGGCTTTAAAGTCATAAGTTTGGAGACTAGATAATGGCTCAGCGTAAATCAGCTATTGACCAGCGTTCAGAAAATAGACATAAGGAAACCTCGAAGCGTAAAAACTTATCCAAACGACTGGTCAAAGAGTCTATAGATTTTGACCAAATTATTGCCTCAAGTGATCCTCAAACAATATTTAATGCTATGTGGGAGCAGCTTGATAAGAGATTATCAGAAAACAAACACTTTCAGGGCTATCTTAGTTATGTAGAAGGATATAACGAAGCAGTAAACTGCTGTCAAAACTATATTGAAGATAAGGACATTGCTATTGGCTTTCCAAAGCTTATCGTTACCTCATACCGTCCAAAGTCCTTTAGAAATAAAGTGACCTTTTCTGAAAAAAAGCAAATATTAGATTTTTATTTATATTGGATGGATAGTATAGCTAGCAAAGCTTACGAGATTACTATCACAGATTTGATGCTATCACTGATTTTCCACAGTGCTATATTGAGAAAGCCAGTATTGCAAACGATTATATCTCGCATCAGTGACAAATCATTAACTATAGAAAGCATATTTGAACTGCCTGTAGTAACTCTCATTATTGACGACGATAGCTATCATACTAATACTTATAGCAATTCAAAAGCGGTGCATGAGGTAAAAGTCTTTTTATCGCCATTAACGAGCTATTTGATCAAGCTCTATGTCAAAGGGAATGAAACTAGAAAATTAAAGTCTAGTACTGATGTTCAAAATCTTTATCAAATGTTAAAGATGACAAAATCTCTTAGCCAAAATCACCTATCTATGACTTTAGAAGAGTTTTTGATAGGTGCGGTCTATGTTTTAGAAGATTATCTATTTTTAGATCTGCCAGAACATACTTGGTATCTACTACTTGGTTTGGAGACGACATATGGCCTGTCAATAGCTAACTGGCAGTCTTTAATCTTTAGCATATCTCATAAGCCCACTACTAAGATAGCTATTAACATTGAGTGTCACAAAGATGTCGCAGTGGAACCTAAAAAAGGCAATCCTACCATTACCGTTGAGATTGCAAAGCTATTGAAAACGACTAAAGATGAAAAAACCTCAATGGCTAGATTCACAATTGGTCTCAAGCAGCTATATGAACGTTTATTAACGAACGACGCTCCTTTGAGTGAGCTTGCAATCGTAGGTTGGTTACTGACGAAAACAGTGACTAGTAAAAAAGTAAGCAGCATGCGGACTCATAGCGGTGGTATTACGAATCGCTGGTTATCATTAACTCAAGGTGTTGCATTTGAGGATCATACTGAAGAGGATTATATTCAACTTTATAGCGAACTTATCGAACTTGGTAAGTCTAAAGACGCTCAAAATGCTATTGCCACTAATATTGATGAGATACATGCATATTTAGTTAATCATCATGGCATTGAACCTATTGCACCTTTTTCATCTACCAAGCGAGCGCATCATAGGACAGGCTATCTTTCAGAAACCATGTTTCAGGCTATTCTTAATAATGCTGACAATCTTGAAATGACTAAGGATGAAATAGAAGCGGTGAAGCTCGCTTTGATTTTAGGGCAGCGCTGTGGACTCAGGATAGGTGAAATAGTTAAGATTAGATTAAAAGATGTGGCTATAACTTCAGCTTATCTAGAAGTGCGTAATAATAAATATGGTAATAATAAAACGGGTTCTGCCTTAAGACGGACATTGTTAGAACAACTTTTAACAAATTCAGAAATGTCGTTTTTCAAGAGAGTCGAGCTTAGGCGTGGTAAAAGTAAAGGGGATACCTTAATCGCTAATCAAGCTGGTATGGCTTATCGTGCCAGTGATTTGTCAAAAACCATATCTCAGTTAATTAAAACTACAACAGGACTTTCTCATCTCACGACCCATCATTTAAGACATAGCTTCTTAACTAATTTTCAATTAATGTCATTTTTGTATGATAAAGCTAATGCTTTTAATGGGCATCAATGCTCTCAAACTTTAAAAGACTTATTACCTTATGACGAAGACAAGTCTTGTAAAATATTGGCTTATATTGAGACATCCCTACAATACAAAAAAATATATGCCTTAGCTGGAGTAGCTGGACATGCCAGTCCTAGCACTACTTTTGACTCTTATGTGCATTTGACTGACATTCAGATTGGATTGCTACTTTGGCACATGGATTACCAGTTGACGGCTAGACACTATAAATTACTAAGCGTTCCTAGACGTAGGGAAAAGCTGTTAGGTGCTACACCTACTGCAATTAATTATTATTTGCTTAACAAGCTCAAACTTAAACCACTGCCTAAACCAAAACATAGTGAACTACTAAAGACAGAAGATAAAACATCTACAAAGCCAAAAAGATATTCATTCGATGAAGTCCGTCAGACTCTTGAGGTACATGATAAGGAAGAAGATTTCAAGGAAAAAATGGATATTTATAAGCTTGATCAAAATACTTTTGAAATATGGCTTAATAACGCTCAGCAGTTGCAAGATCACCCTTCTTTTAAAACCATACATGGTAATTCAAGATTATTCGCGCCTGATGATAATATGAGCTTATTACCGGTATTCGACAGGTATGTCGAAGATAACAACATACTCATGCAGATGACCAATAAATTTCGTGACTTATATAAGATAGAAAAAAGACGAGAATCTATGCTTCAGTTTATAGCGCATACGCTTATGAACTCCCAATACCATAAAAATCATATTAGTTTTGATCAAGCATTAGATCTATATAGCTATATACAAGTATTAGGACAACTAGTCTTTAAAAAAAATATTAATTTAAAAATATACCATTATGCACAAGCTAGCGATGATGATAAAGAGCAATGGAAGCCTGTGATGAAATTACTTGCCTCATCTCAAATAAAAAAGTGCAATGTAGCTGATAAATTAAACGGCAAGATATACAAAAAGCAGATCCGTGCTGAATTATCACTATCTAGCCAAACTGAGCAGACTAGGCTTAATAATAGAGAGAAATCAAATCTCCCAATCAAGCAATGGACCGTTAGAACTTTACAAATTTTCTGTCATTACGCTTTCATTATGATAGGGCAAAGAATTAATTTAGGAGATCACAAGCCATGAATCTGTCAGCAAAGTCTATCAGCATTAATAGTAGCACTAAAATTAGTCTTCATCCGTTGGCTAGCCAACTAACTAAGCTAATAGTGAAAGCCTACTTAAGTGGTGGTCAAGAAGCCTATATTAAATCTATGCAGACTAAGTTTGATTGTTATAACAGTTTACCTATTCATAATGTATCGTTAGTAAATAAGGATGTGAATGAGTATTTACTCATTGGTGGTTGTTTTTCACCTGTATTTAACCTCAAAGATATTAATAACAACAATACTATTTTCTTAAGTTATAAAACCTCTAAAAAAGACTCTAAGCCTGAGCATAAGAAACAAGTTAAGAAAGAATTTGATCAGGATGTGATTGACTTTATATACATGGACTTTATCCGAGCAATATCAATACTCTCGTTAGCTAAACCTGGGCTTATGTATCCAAGCCTTAAAACAATAATGCAAGAGTATAAAAGTCAGATATGGAGTGAAATATTCAATAGGGAATCAAAAACCCCAAAAGATTACATTTTATTAAATAACGTCGCCGATCTGCTTGATACAACACGTGGCACATTGAATAGTCATACTAAACTAAAGAAGTAGCGGTTAGTTCTTTCCGCTATGCCTGATTAGAAACAGAGCTATCTCACTAAGCTTAGAGTAACAAGCTAGACAACCTTAATCCTCGAATTGGAACACAAGCGATCTAATGCGAGGACTTATTCAGGATTGGATAGCGATATATCTACTTCTAGGAGTCATTAAAGAGATGATTTATGAGAGAGATACAAAGGGATGTATTCACAACCGTATTAAAACTTAATAGCTCTGCCTAACCACGCTACCAACTCACGGGCAGGAGCCTGACTCAAACACTGTGGACAATTAATATAGGTCATTATACAGTCATTTAAATCAGTCAACATATGCAGTAATAACCCTAAACCAATTATCTTATAGGGCTTTGGTAAAAACAACATGCCCGCATATACTGCCATCGCATAATAAGTATGTAGCGGATGGAAATTAATACTACAACGATTGGGCGAAAAGATAGGTGTCGCTAGCAGATGATCTAAATCAACTAGCATGGTTGCTATTAGGATCAAATAAACTCGCTTATAGTCACTACGAAAAAACATATAAGCGATAATCAACGGCATGCCAAAATGTAGAAAATAATGGATAACGGTTTGACTCATCGCTTTTTCCGAACTAAGAGGGTGTTTTAAAAATTGTCCTAAGAGTATCATACACGATCTGAGGTATACCTTCACACCTGAAAGACAAGCACGAATCCACCACCTGGCGTATGGAAGTTAGTCACCTGACCTTGATAAACACGCGCAGCAGGCAACATACTAATCTGCCGTTAAGAGACGCCAGTAAGCGGCGTTTCGGTCTGGTAACGACGATCGAGTAAACATGAAATTGTATTTATTGCTATGGCTATTTTTGGAGGAATGATGACTCTTGTAAGCCTATCCCGCCGAGCAGCGACATCAGCAGTGCTTGCCCTGATGGTATGGAGCGTAAGTTTCTTTCTCCATTTTTTTTGGGAGATGGCACAGGTACCTTTCTTCTCCGGCATGGCCGAAGCGAGTCACTGGGACGTAGTCTGGCTTTGTACACGTGCGACCGTCGGTGATGCCAATATTGCTTTTGGCGCTTACGTGCTTGCGGCATTGTTTGTAAAAGACTGGTTCTGGATTGCAAAGCCGTGGCGTCTGTCGACTTTATCGATATACCTTGGCGTTGGCCTAACTATGACAATACTCTTTGAATACTGGGCAACTGGCGCTGGCCAAAGGTGGAATTATAGTGGGCTGATGCCTGATGTTCCGTTATTAAGCATAGGTGCGTTGCCGCTCGTTCAGTGGGTGGTCATTCCGATACTGTTAATCTATACTGTCAAGTGGATGTTCCTAGGTTGGCAGATATCCAATTAATAGAGGTTAGCATTAAGAGCAGTTGGTGCTATTTAGCTCATTACACCTGAAAGATGGGCGCAAACCCACCTCCTGGTGTACGGAAATTAGTTGTCTGACCTTGATACACACGCGCCGCAGGTAGTAGCAGTTGTCCGTCATACGTATAAAGACGTATATCCACCTTTCTCGTTGTTACAGTGTCATCAATTTTTATTGATCGCTCTCCTGCAGGAACAAAGGTCTGTGCGATATAATCCTCATCAAGAATGTTCTCAAAAACGCGTCGAGTTAGCTTGCTACCGCGATAGACCCCTTTGCTTCCATGACCAGCAACTGGCTTAAAAAACAGCTGTCGCCGAGTACGCCACAACGCTGCTGCCTCGTCTCTTGATACGAGCTTAGTCCTTGGCACAGACTTTTCGAGACATTCTGCTGCTGCATCATTCAGTCCCCAAGCGCGCAATGTCTGCGGATCGGATAGCAAGGTCAGATTGTGCTTATTAGCCAACATAGCATGGACATGAGGATTAGGCGTTACTACCACAGCACCTTCTAGATACGCATGCTTAAGCAGTGCATGGTCAGGCTCCTCAAATGCGAAGTCGACCAACCGATTATAGATCATATCAATGGGCTTACCATGCGCTGTCAGCTTGCCATCGACATAGTCGAGTTCAGAGGGATCTAGTATCACAGTGTCAATGCCTCTAGCTTGGAGCAGTTGACGTGCTAACTGGAACTCCAAAAACATGAACTGACTCTTAGGATCATTATCCACGATGGCTATTCGGTTGGGCATAGCAACAGCAGACTGTCGTTGCCATTCCTGTTTGAACATAGTAAACACTGACTCCTCAAATGTATCTAGCATTTGAGTCGTTGCAGCGCTTTGCTGTGAGGCATTACAACAGCGTTTTTGTGCGCGAGCGAGCAACACATTCAGAAATGCGCCACCAGCATTGGTATTGACTTCGATGAGCTGAGGGCTATCACGACCCAAGTGAAAATCATAGCCCATCAGAGCCCCTATTGGACCTGGGTCAAAAGCAGCGATTTTGGGTGCCCACGACATCGCTTGCGCTTGATACGATGGCAGCTTGGCAGCCAACTCGATAGCGTCAACGATCCGCTCCATCGTCGCTATCTCTGTTTTGGGGACGAACACTGGTGTTGCTGAAAAAAGTTTATTAAGCTCATTCGCTCCTATTGGATTGCTTTTAGTTTCCATTAATTGATCTTGAAGGCTTGTATTGAGCGCTTTACGATCGAGGGTAATGCAATAGCACTCTTGATTCAGTTGATTTGCAAGACCGTCATTAGTTTCTTCGTTGTTGCTGGTTAAGTGTTCCATTTAAACCTCGTCGTTAAGTAGAGTGCTTACGCTGACATACTCTAGTAAACAGCAAAAAACAAAAGGGGTATTTGGCGTTTTTACGATGATGCTAGTTGCTTTTTAATGTCTCACTTCCTGAGTCTAAAGCGGTGCTTCATTCCTCTTTGATTAACATTTTTGCTAAGAATAAACCCAACTCAAACAATAGCCACATAGGAATCGCTAGCAAGAGCATGGATATGCCATCAGGCGGTGTTACTACCGCTGAAACCGCAAAGCAGCCGACAATGATATAACGGCGCTTGTCTTCTAAACTCTTAGTAGAAACGATTCCAACCATTATCAGTAGTAAGGTAACCACTGGAATTTCAAAAGTCAGTCCAAACACCATAAACAACTTGAGGGCAAAGCTCAGATAACTGTCAATATCGGTCATCGGTATAACGTTCTGCGGCGCGAATAGGATAAAAAATTTCAATACACCTTTGAGCACGACAAAGTAGGCAAAAGCAACACCCGTATAGAATAAAAATATCGAAGATAACAGCACAGGAATAGCAATTTTCTTCTCTTTCTTATATAAGCCAGCGGCGACAAACGACCAAATTTGATACAGAATATAAGGCATCGCTAAAAATGCGGCGACAAAAATCGTTAAGCGAATGGGTGCCATAAAGTTTGACGTGATGTCGGTGGCAATCATAGTCGAATTAGCTGGCAACTGCGCTACCAATGGGTCTGATAAAAGATTATAGAGCTCGCGTGAAAATCCTACCAATGCTAAGAAAACAATCAAAACGGCTACGCATATTTTGATGAGATGCTTGCGTAGTTCAATCAAATGTTCAGTAATAGGCATATCACTGAGCGCATTCAGCACATTATCAGCCTCATCACTATGGGCAGTGTCTGGAACTTTAGTATTTGTATTCGCTAACTTTTTTTGTCGATTTTTTTGGCGTTTAAATAAGCTCATTCATCCACCTTCTCTATAGATGAAGAAGAGGAAGTATTTGGCTGATGATCTTGCTGATGAGAAGACATTGGCTGATATGAAGTATCTAAGCTTTGATTCTGCGAGTCTTCAAACTTTTGCATACTACCGCGCATCTCTGCTAGTTCACGCTTCATATCTGACTCAGTCTGACGGATTTTTACAAGCTCACTTTGTATTTGTTGGCGCGTTTCAGCCAGATCTAGCTCAGCTTCTATTTCAGACTGTAGAGTGGATACTGTACGGCGCAGTTTGGCATACCATTGCCCAGCCGTACGCGCAGCCTGCGGCAGTTTCTCTGGGCCCAATACGATTAAAGCAATGATGCCAAACAAGAGTAACTCGGAAAACCCGATATCAAACATAACAGTCACATATATTAAAAGACTATTTAGTGCTGCTATTTATAAGCGGCGCGCTTCATGCTTTGTGCTGATCATCAGTGGTGACAGGACTGATTTCTGTATCATCAGCCTGAGCCCCTACCTGCGTATTTGAACCATTTTTTGAAACTGGCGTACTACTTTCATGGTCAAGTGAACGATTATTGCGAGCATGTGAGGTTTCTTCATCTTTGACTGCTTCTTTAAAACCTTTTACTGCACCGCCTAAATCTTTGCCCGCATTTTTAAGCTTAGCGGTGCCAAATACGACCACCACCACAACCAATAAAATCAGCCAATGTGTAATAGAAAAACTGCCCATAACGTGATCCTTATATTTTAAAGTCTTGATAAGACCAGTATGTGTGCTTTAGAAACTGCTCTACCGTACCAAAATTACAGTTTCAAGCGACGCAATCTCAGCGCATTGCCAATGACAGATACTGAAGACAGACTCATCGCAGCGGCCGCTATCATTGGACTGAGCAACAGCCCAAAGAATGGATACAAAACGCCTGCCGCAAGCGGTATACCAAGCGCATTGTAGATAAACGCAAAAAACAGGTTTTGTCTGATATTTCGCATCGTAGAATGACTCAGTTTATGGGCTCTGACAATTCCCATCAGATCACCCTTCACTAGCGTGATGCCAGCACTTTCCATAGCCACATCTGTTCCTGTGCCCATGGCAATGCCAACGTTAGCCTGTGCAAGAGCGGGAGCATCGTTAATACCGTCACCCGCCATAGCCACGACCTTGCCGCTATTTTGTAGCTCTTTGATAATACGGTTTTTGTCTTCTGGAGAGACGTCAGCATGTACCTCATCAATATTTAACTTACTGGCAACGGCCCTAGCGGTTATTTCGTTGTCACCTGTTAGCATGACCACTTTTAGTCCAGCCTGATGCAGTAAAGATATCGCTTCGCTGGTACTCGGCTTGATCGGATCAGCGACTGATATTAAACCAGCAGCTTGGCCGTTTACTGCTACAAACATTACCGTTTCGCCGTCTTTTCTGCGCTTATCAGCACGTTCTGAAAGCGCACTGTCAAAGCTATCAAGACGTTGCATAAATTTTGAGTTGCCTACAGCGACTTGCTTGCCATTGACCAGTGCCTGCGCGCCTTCGCCAGTGGTTGAGCTGAAATCACTGGCTTTAGCAATATCAAGAGATTTTTCCTGCGCAGCTTTAACGATAGCTTCTGCCAAAGGATGCTCGCTGGCAGTCTCTACCGCAGCGACAAGTATAAGCAGTTCATTTTCATCTAATCCACCAAGTGCTTCGATAGCAGTGAGCTCTGGTTTGCCTGCGGTTAATGTTCCCGTTTTATCGACAACGATGGTATCGACTTTTTCCATGCTCTCTAACGCTTCAGCGTTTTTGATAAGCACGCCATTCTGAGCACCCTTGCCAGTACCGACCATAATCGACATAGGCGTGGCGAGTCCTAAAGCACAAGGGCAAGCGATGATTAACACTGCAATAGCGTTGACCAGTGCAAAGGCCATGGCAGGCGCAGGTCCGAAAATAGCCCAGACGATAAAAGTTATGATAGAGCAGATAAGGACAATTGGCACAAACCATCCAGCCACCTTATCCACCAGCTTCTGTATTGGTGCGCGACTGCGCTGGGCTTCAGCAACCATTTTGACGATCTTGGACAGTACCGTGTCATCACCCACGTCAACCGCTTCAACCAGTAGGGTTCCCGTGCCGTTTACTGTGCCACCAGTAACCGTATCGCCTTTTGCTTTAGAAACCGGAATAGGTTCCCCCGTTACCATCGACTCATCGATACTGCTGCTGCCTTCAAGCACAATACCATCTACAGGGAGTTTCTCTCCTGGCTTAACCCGTAATTTGTCGCCACTGATAACTTCGTCAAGGGAGACTTCTGTTTCAACGCCTTGCTCATCTACCCGCCTTGCATTTGGTGGTGCCAACTCAAGAAGAGCACGAATTGCGCCAGAAGTCTGGCTTCGGGCTTTAAGCTCTAGAACCTGACCTAGTAGTACCAATGTCGTGATAACCGCTGCTGCTTCATAATAAACACCGACTCGACCGGATGCATCCCTAAAACTGTCTGGGAAAATGCCCGGAATAAAGGTTGCTATCAGACTGAAACCAAATGCTGTACCTACACCTATCGCAATTAGGGTAAACATATTTAGGTTGCGACTTTTTATGGATTGCCAACCTCGCACGAAGAAAGGTGCTGCTCCCCATAGCACCACTGGTACCGCAAGCGCCAACTGTATCCACTGAGCAATCTGCCCAGCGATATCGCCCTGACCGCCTTGAATGAAGCTGTCTAAATTTATACCTACCATATCGCTCATTGCGTATAAAAATAAAGGAACGGTCAGCACGGTACAAATCCAAAAACGCCGAGTCATGTCATCGAGCTCTGAGGTATCCTCGTCACCAATAGTAACAGTCTCTGATTCAAGTGCCATGCCACATATGGGACAACCACTATTCTCAATATCTCTGACTTCGGGATGCATAGGACAGGTATAAACGGTTCCGCTGTAGCCAGCTGGCACCTTATCGTACTTGCCGCCTTTTACAGATTTTACCTTAGTACGGTCAGTATCCTTTCCATGACGGTGTGCATGACTGTCTTCATTATCATTTGAATCAGTAACCTCGTTCTCAGGTTTGAGAAACATACCGCATATTGGGCAATCGCTTTTTTCCACATCTCTCACTTCGGGATGCATAGGGCAGGTATAAACGGTACCGCTATAATTTTCCGGTACTTTGTCGTATTTACTCTCTTTAGTAGGATGGGCATCGGTATTCGACGGACTATGGCAGCTTGCATGGTCATCTTTCATTGCTACCATCTCGGCAACAGTGTCGTCAGGTTTAAGAGACATTTTGCATATGGGACAGCCGCTATCTGTAACGTCTCTCACCTCTGGATGCATCGGACAGGTATAAATGGTTCCACTGTAACCAGTTGGTACCTTATCGTAAGTGGTATCTTTATTGGATTCTATGCCTGTATTAGCTGTACCGTCACAGCAATCATGGTCTTCGCTATCCGAAGTATTTTTTGTCGTATCGTGTTTCATGACTATGTTCCAGTTATTGATTGCAATGATAGTTTAGGTTTAAGTCACCAGCTTTTGATCCCACCCAAGATTGGCGCACTGTCCGTCGTTCTCAGCATAGTTGACCTATCTGAGCCGAAGATTCAATGGCTACGCTAGACTCATCCTGCTTTAGCAAACCAGCGATATAGCGGTACAAACACAATCGCAAAATACCAACCATAAAGATAGGATTCGACAAATCCAATTAGGAAACCTGACCATGTCAACCATTCAAAACCAGGTAGCAGCGGTGCCCAAGCCTCATGCATGCTTATCTGCTCAGGTGCGAGTAGGCCAAAGACTATGCACAAGAGATAGCTGATGAGCAGAAACAGAGAAACGCTGTTGCCCACAGGACCAATTCTTAAAGTATTCGCTTTTGAATTCAATTCGTTCATCTTGACTCTCCTTGGTAGATGCTATACACCGCTTTCGTCACCACCAAACAACGGTATGGTATATGACCCGAACATCCGAACCAGAAAGCTCTGCGCAATAATTATATAAAATTACATCAGCAGAGCATTAAAACTGGTCGTCAAACAGTCTCTATATACTTGATGCAAGTACGTCGCAGCACCGCCAGCTGACGGGTAAGCGTTAGAGATTTTAATATAGGAGTAAGCACTAAAAGAGACAACAATTGCAGCAGCCAAAAGGCCAGTGGGGAAAGTGAACCATGCATACTCAGCCTTTTATTGCTTTTTCATGAGCAATGTTTTGATTCTGCAGTGAAAGTAGCTTTGAATAAAAAGACCTATATGCTTACGTCTATCATTTGATAGACCATTATTTTATTTGTTTAAAATAATGGTCTATCAGTATAGATCGTTATTCAAGCTCATCAATCAATTGCTTCATCTCAGCGATCTCACGCTTTTGCGCTTTTATAATATCGTCAGCAAGCTTTTGTACACGCGGATCTTCAATATCAGCGCGACTACTAGTGAGAATGGCAATCGAGTGATGCGGTATCATCGCTTGCATCCAATCGACTTGGTCGACCGTTGCTTGTGATCTGACGCCCCAGATACCGACAGCAAACATCAATACACTCAGGCCATAGATCATCAAATTGACCTTGGTCTTCTTATACATATTGGTCATAAATGCCAACATGACCACTGCCATACCGGCACCCATGTAGAGCGCCATATAAGCTCGGGTTTCACTAAAATAAATATGATCCCATTCATAAGTATTGAAATACATCATGATGTACATCACAATCGTAGACGTCACAATCATCAGGGTGAACTTTACGTAAGGGTTCATGGCCTGTTGATGATCCATGTTGTTTTGATCTGAAGTATTCATAGTATATCCCCTATTATTTTAATAAAATTAGAACCAGAATTTGACCCCCGCAGTCAAACTACTGCTATCAACCGATTCATTTTCTTGACGTCGTTGACCACGAGCCTTGCCAAGCGCTGTCTCATAACTCACGCCCACATAAGGGGCTAGTTGGCGACTGAACGTCTCGTAAGTCAGCCTAACCTCAGCTTCCATCTCATTAAAGCCTTTGGTAATGCCATTATCATGGTCATCTTTACTAAAGGCAGTCAATCCCACCTCTGGTATGACTACCCAATGCTGATCTAAACGCCATTCATACTCTGCGCCTAAATCAAGGCGAAGTTGACCATCGGTATATAAGTAGGCTCTCGCATCTGTTTCAATGAAATACGGTGCGGTACCGACAATGCCTGCCATAAGGGCAGCGTTATCATTTTCAGTATCGTAAGCGACACCAGCTTCCCCATTCCAGAAAATGCTCAGTGGTTTCCAATAAGCAAGCGAGCTTAAGCTATCTATTTCTTTATCATCTTTAGTCTGAGCACTACCCTCGGTACGTAGTCTTATACGATTACTGTCAGTACCATACCAACCCGTCGCCTCGAAGTTGATTTGGTCTTCATCGAACTGATAGCCCAAGTCGTCTACTGACACTCCCCATAATGGCATGCTGCCCATCATCATTGGCTTACCATACTGTCCGTAGGGAACCCCATTTGAATAGTCTGGACTGCGAGCATCGGCTGGTGGCTGCCCACCTTGCATACCAGACATGTCCATACTGCCATGGTCCATGCCTGACATATCCATGCCACTGTGATCCATACCAGACATATCACCTGACATGTCCATGCCACTGTGATCCATACCAGACATATCGCCCGACATATCCATGCCGCTATGATCCATGCCAGACATATCGCCCGACATATCCATGCCACTATGATCCATACCAGACATATCGCCCGACATATCCATGCCGCTGTGATCCATATCAGACATATCGCCTGACATATCCATACCGCTGTGATCCATATCAGACATATCGCCCGACATATCCATGCCGCTGTGATCCATATCAGACATATCGCCTGACATATCCATACCGCTGTGATCCATATCAGACATATCGCCCGACATATCCATGCCGCTGTGATCCATACCAGACATATCCATATCTGACATATCCATGCCGCTATGATCCATATCTGACATATCCATACCGCTGTGGTCCATGCCAGACATATCAGCAGCCGTTGCAAACGATGAGGTGAGCAAGACTAGCGATGACAAACCAATGAATGGCAGATTTTTCTTAGATATTTTCATAATAAGCCTCATATTCGAAGGTTTGTTAAACGACGGCAACTTCTCTGAACATACCGGCTTCCATGTGATAAAGCAGGTGGCAATGCCACGCCCATCGTCCAACTTCACCCGTCACGTCGAAGCTAATCTTTTGCGCTGGCTGAACCACAATCGTATGTTTACGTACCTGAAAGTCTCCAGATGGGGTTCGCAAATCACTCCACATACCATGTAAGTGCATAGGGTGATTCATCATGGTGTCATTGACTAAGGTAATGCGTACACGCTCGTTAGGTTTAATATTAACAGGCGTTGCATCCTTAAACATGACACCATCTAGCGCCCAGATATAGCGTTCCATATTGCCAGTCAAATGTAATTCGATCTCTCTAGTAGGCTTGCGCTGCTCTGCCAATACTTGCTCATCCACGGAGCGCAATTGATCATAAGTCAAAACCTTTCTATTAATATCACGCAGGTTAATACCAGGATCATCGAGGTTCATACGTGGACTGTCGACGCGCATATCAGATTTAAAGTCGTACTCGGTCTTAGCATGCCGTGCTTTGTAGCCTTTGTCACCCATAGCCCCCATCATATCAGCCATGGTCAGCCATTCGATCTTATCCATAGCAGGTATTGCAGCACGAGCGCCTTTTTTGGTCGCAAGCGTGGTCGCGACATAGCCTGAACGATCAATGTTTTGGGCAAATATGGTATGTGCATCTTTGGTCGGCGTGACGATGACATCATAAGTCTCAGCCACCCCAATACGGAAGTCATCAATCGCAACGGGCGCGACATCATTGCCATCCGTTGAGACGACGGTCATTTCCAGACCCGGTATACGCACATCGAATATCGTCTGTGCTGAGCCATTGATAAAGCGTAGTTTGACGGGCTGTCCCGCTTTCACTAGCTGTGTCCAATTGGCTGCGGTAGTTTTACCATTCATAAGGTAAGTGAATGTCTTCTCACCAGACAGATCGGTGAAATCCGTCGGCATCATGCGCATCTTATTCCACATTTTGCGCTTGTCATAAGCGGCTTCTAGATCTGTTGCGGCAATATCAGACAATAGCTTTTTAAAATCTGGCAAATGGTAGTTATCAAAGTCAGCGCGCTGCTTTAATAGCTTTAGCAAGTTATGCGGATCGCGGTGTGTCCAATCACTCAATAAAATCACGTGATCTTCGGCGACTGGATAGCGTTCGCGGCCTTTAGGCTCAATGACGATAGCCCCGCGCATTCCAGTTTGCTCTTGAAAGCCAGTATGGGAGTGATACCAATATGTACCTGATTGAATGAGTTTGAATTTATAGGTAAAGGTACTCTTCGCAGGAATACCATCAAAGCTGATACCTGGCACACCATCCATTTCAAATGGGACGAGCAAGCCATGCCAGTGAATAGAGGTCGACTCATTCATCTGGTTATGGACACGGATGGTCACGGTATCGCCTTCTTGCATCTTTAGCGTTGGCGCTGGCAGTGAGTCATTGATGAGGGTTGCCATACTCGACTTGCCATTGACAGTAACGGGCTTCTTGCTGACATACAGGTCAAACTCTGTACCGGTTAGAATGGGTACGATATGGTCAGCTTTATCACTGTTGACGGCTACGTTTTGTTGACCTTTTCCTAGCGCACTATTGGCAATAGACGGCAGCGTAGATAGCATGGATGCCCCTAACAAAGTAGAAGACCCTGTTAAGAAGCGCCTGCGATTGAACATATTCTTGTTCATAATAATTTACCTAACTTAATCCGTGAAATGGGAGTTGAGTTCATATAACTGTTGGCTCATTAATAGAACAGAATGAGCTATGTAATGCTTTAATCAAACTAGATTTGCTGCTGCGGTGAGTCAATGGTTGCATAAATGGCTGTTGAGCCGTCTTTGTTAAGCTGCATCACTTTATACGGCATAAATTTATCTTGATATTCCATACCAGGGCTACCAACTGGCATGCCAGGTACGGCAAGGCCAATCGCATCACTTGGCGGATTCTTTAGAAACTGTGCCATATATTTGGCAGGGACATGGCCTTCAAAGACAAAGCCATCGGTAGTAACGGTAGTATGGCAAGAGCGCATTTGCTGTGGTACGCCATAACGATCTTTAAACAAAGACACGTCGGCAACATCATGGGTAGCTGCGCTTAACCCATTGTCTTCTGCGTGGCCGACCCACTCTTTACAGCAACCACAATTGGCATCTTTATAGACGGTGGCTGACACATTTCGCAAAATAGTTGATTGGGTATCTGAATGAGCACTGACAGGTATTATTTCGGCTTGTGGTTGCTCTATTAGCGCGGTTTTTTGCGTAGCGGTAGTTGGCTCAGTCGCTGGTTTTGAGTCAGCAGTAGTCGCGTTAGGTTGACTACAAGCGGCTATCGTTAACGATAATGGCAATACCACAATCGCTGAGAGCACACGGCCAGATATCAGATTATGTTCATTAATAAATCTATTGGTATAGCGTCTCATAAAACCACTCCTGAGCGTCTATCTGACGATCACATTTATAAAAATTAAAGCCGTAACACTGACCAAAGTAGTACTGGTAAAGCTTAAAACTCAAATCGCAAAAGGCAGCACTATTAAGCACTGCATCTTTTACGAAAAATCAATGTTGCATTCCGGATCCATCACCTGACATATCCATCTCACCATCAAATGACATGCCCAACATATCATCGTCTATCCTAGTGGTTAGCATGGTGTACTGGTTTTCATTCAATTCAGGTAACGATCTGATAAAAGCGACCATTGCCCACATTCTATCATCATCGTGCGAAGCGCCCCATGCGGGCATACCTGATGCCATAATACCGTGTTTAATGGCCCAAAAGGCTTGCTGAGCACCGGCATCTGTTTTATAGCGTTCCACCAATTCAGTATTGGTAAAATTGGGCGGCTTTGGATATAAACTTGCACTAAAATCAGTACTTTCTACCCCAGGAGATAAGTGACAGCCTGCACACATATCTTTATAGTCTGCCCCGCCCGAGCTGATCATTTCTGTCTTTTCTAGGTTTGGAACCGCAATGTCCTTACTAGCATTTGCTATTGAACGCGTACGTGCCGTTTCTAAAAAATTGTAAACCAGCGGACTATGGGCTTGATCAGCACCGATATTTATCACGCCACTGGTCACCACAATAAAAATGCCCACAATAGCGACAAAAACAGTAAGCAGTATTCCTAGTAAAAACTTCATAGGTTTGTCCTAAAAATCCATTTTTGTTAATACCCAATTACTGCTCGACAAAACCATCTAACAATAATATTGAATTTCTACGATCAATGTCTAAGAATCACTTTTACTAGTAACACAGTGCTTTTGGTACATCGCTTTCATTTTTCCCATGTTGGTCATCATAGCTTTCATAGCAGGATCCTTCATATCCATTTTACTATGATCCATTTTGCCCATCATTTGCATGTGCTTTTCCATTTTTTCACAATTCATCTGATCTTTTTCAGCATGCATTTTTGGGTCATGTGCCAAAGCAGATGTTGAAACAACTAAGGCTATAGCAGTTGCTACGATTGATTTAGACAGTGGTATTGATTTGAATAGTGACATGGTAAATCCTTATTTTATTTGGTATGAAGTCGAAAAACTTTAAAATATTAAGTTACTTTAAAGCATACTTTATTGATTCTGACAGAGAGATGACAGCAAGATTACAATTCTGTCATCTTGCTATTTATGGTTTTTAATATTGTCATCAATCCTTTAGTATGACATCAGAGCTGATATTACTTATCGCTACCATATTTGTTAATAAAGTATTTTTCAGACTGTAGATGTTGATCTTTGTGTTCAATCTCACAAGCCACTCTAGCATCGATATAGCTTTTCATTTGGGCGCTAGAAAGCTGAGCATCGTTATGATCCAAGTTTTTTGCAAAGTCAGTAACAGCGTCGCAGTTATTGATGATTGAAGTACTTAGATCAGTAGTATGCGCATTAGCAGTAGTAATACCTATAAGTACAGATACCGATAGCAATACTACTTTTTTGAATGAACCGTGAATTTTCATATAAAACCTCTTTTGTAAGTTATTAGGCGTTTAAATTGATTACCTGTGAAAATAATTCGTAGTAGCTAGATATTAGGAACGAGCAACTATGTTTCATTCATATAGATTAGCAAAAGAAGACTGACAATCTGATTACGAGCACATGACATTTTTGTCAGTTACAAAACGTTTTTGTCATCTATATTGATTAGGATGTCAAATAATCATAATCGTGTTGAGGGGTTACTATGAAAATACTACTGGTAGAAGATGAGTTGAAACTAGGCGAGTATATAAAAAAAGGCTTAACCGAAGCTGGATTTATTGTTGATCATCACCTAACCGGTCTAGATGGCTATCATGCATTGATGACAGAAGAGTTTAGCGTGATCCTAATGGATGTGATGCTGCCTGATGTTAGCGGCTTTGAGCTGGTTCGCAATTACCGAGCAGCGGGTAAGCAAACGCCTGTACTCTTTCTAACGGCAAAAGATGACTTAAGCGATAAAATAAAAGGGATTGAGATTGGGGGTGATGATTATTTGACCAAACCTTTTGCGTTTGCAGAACTGATAGTCAGAATAAAAAGTCTATTACGACGCGCCAATCAAGCCGATTATCAAAGTACGATTCTGCAAATAGCGGATCTCAAGATGGATATTGCCAAGCGCACTGTACATAGAGGCGGCAAGCCTATTAAGCTCACGGCAAAAGAATTTTCCTTACTACAGTTTTTATTAGAGCGCCGAGGTGAAGTGCTACCACGCACCGTGATCGCCTCCCAAGTATGGGATGTGAATTTTGATAACGATACCAATGTGATTGATGTGGCGATAAGGCGTCTGCGTATAAAAATAGACGATGGTCATGAGGCAAAGCTCATTCATACTGTGCGTGGAATGGGCTATCGCTTAGAGGCGCTGGCTACTGAGGTCCAAATTGATGCGGACGGAGACGATTCTAAATAGCATGAACCATACACTCAGAAACCGGCGCTGGTCACTGCTATGGCGAACGATTTCCTTATTGACAGTCTTCGTTATTATCTCTCAGGTCATCATCTATGCGTGGGTGCAGCGCTCTGTGAGTGGACACTTTGAGCAAATGGACTCAGAGATTATCACCCATGCAGCTTTTAATCTGCGTAAACGCATGGTTAGTGTTAACGAGCCCATAGAACCATTCACAGTGTCAAAGTCCCAATCACTCATTGATGACAATCACTTGCATTCCTCTTGGCTGGATTATGATTTAAAAACCTTAGTAGCAGATAAAAAAGGTAAGTTATTATCCAGTGACCCCAGTAATTTCATTCATAGTTTGCCAGCCGATTTTAGCTTGTTATCACTATGGCAGGAACATCACGATCAGCAGTTTATGATCAAGATAAACAATAGGCATTACCGAGCCATTATTATTCCAAATCAAGAGATTTTGGCGTTTATCGCCCTACCTACCAATGTGCATCATCAATATCTTATCCAGTTTAATCGCCAGCTGAGCTTGATACTCACAGCCATCACCTTGTTGTTGGTTTCAGTAGCGGCATTAAGTGTGTATTGGGGGTTTGCGCCTTTGTCCACTATCGTACAAAAAATGAAAGGCATAAACCTCCAAAGGTTAGACGAAAGAGTTGCGGTTGACGATATGCCGTTAGAACTGAGGCCACTAGCAGAATCTTACAATTCAATGATGGTCAAGCTTGAAAGTAACTTTGAGTCTTTGTCTCGGTTTTCAGACAATATTGCCCATGAGCTACGTACGCCAATAGCGACGCTGAGTACACAAACGCAGGTCATGTTAACTAAGCCAAGAGAAGGCGACGAATATATCGAGCAGCTACATCATCAGCATGATACGTTAGAGCAGTTATCCGCCATGATTAACAATATGCTGCTACTGGCAAAAACCCAAAAAGGATTAAGTGACTCGCAAATCAGTCACGTGGATACAGACAGCTTAATCACAAAGCTCGTTGATTACTATGAAATGATTGCAGAAGATCGAGGGATAACTTTTGAGAAATCAGGTAAGTTCGAAAGAGTATTAGGTGATGAAGGCTTATTGCAACGGCTGTTTGCCAACCTGATGTCAAATGCCATTTATTACGCAGCTAGTGATAGTACTATCATGATATCCGCTACCGTCTTCACCTCAACCACCTCACTTAATGTAGCAGAAGACGAGGTTCGACCCTCAAAGCAGCCATGGTTGAGACTAACGATAACCAATCGTTTAGACAAACCGTTAGATCAGAGTCAAGCCGATAAATTATTCGAGCGATTTTATCGTCATGATAAAACTAGCCATAAGTATGCAGGTACAGGGTTGGGATTATCTATCGTGCAGGCTATCGCTAATGCACATAAAGGTACGGTTGGTATCACTATCAAAGATGAGTATTTTTTTGAGGTTACTGTAAGATTATTGATGGCTTAACAAGGTAAATCAAAAGAAGATAAACTCAAAACGTTGTTGTCAAAAACTCAATATCGGAGTATTTGCAAGTGTAGTCCAGAACCGTTTCTTCAATGCATTCGAAAAATCGTTAAGATCTAAACTACGGCTGAAATGCCTGACTATTTTTTCGAAATTATAGCACCCCATTTCTACAGTAATTTATTCCGATATTACTTTGATGAGTTAATAATTCGCTTAATCAGTAATTTCTGAAAAATTTAAGTATAAAATACGTACATTAAAACCATAAAAAATGATTGAATTCTATACTTAACTAGTGACCAAAATTGATATTCATGTTGCTATAAAATTCTTTAAAAGACGCTAAACGTCACACCGATAAATCCTTTACACCTCTTTATTTGTATAGTATGGTAGGTTGTTATACATTAATATAACTTAATGAAATATGGTGGTTCTAGCCTCCGAAGCCGAGGGTCGTGGGTTCGATTCCCGCCGAGCGCACCAATCATTATGTTCCAACCTTGCTTCACCCTTCCCTTAATACTCTCTTAAACTCCCTATACTTATTAAACCTACATTTCAAAATGTTTGCGGTTTTTCTGTGCTTGTATACTTCTGAGGCTCTCACCTATAGTCGATTCAGTATAATTTGGATACAAGGAAGCCGAGTGAAAGTACTACAAGTAGTAGACTGAGCGAGACTGACACCGTAGCCAATTTATAGAGGATTGACTATATAGCAAAATTACTCTGCATCTTGTAAATTGGCAGTCAATTGAGCACGGCTAGGTATACGGTGATAATTGATCACGGGCAAATCACCCAAACGGCGCTGACCTTCAGCAATCTTTTTATCAATCGTAATCATCGCAATTTTTTTGTCTTGTTTGCTAACGAGCAAATGATTTGCCTTACGTGTGACTCGATAATCAGCAAAATACTGTTTTAATATCGTTAATGTTTTTTGCAGCGCATCATTCGGTGTTGCATTTTTTGATTTTGCGCCGCTATGCTTTTCGCCTGCTTTTACACCTCGTGACTTTGCCACGAACCATAAAACTGCGATGACAGCGAACAATATGACAAGCCACCAAATACCGTCTATCATAAGTAAAAACATCCATTATTAGCAAGGGTTGGCTCATGTTAGCAGAATTATCACCAGCGTTAATAGCAGAAGTAAAACTTGCCGCACAACTACTGGCATCCAAACAGCGTATCTGCATTCTGACTGGGGCTGGCATTTCAGCAGAAAGTGGCATCCCAACGTTTCGAGATAAGCAAACAGGACTGTGGGAGAACTACGGTGTCGAAGACCTAGCCACTCCTGAAGCATTCACTCGTGATCCAAAGTTGGTGTGGTCATGGTATCAATGGCGTCGGCAAATGGTCGCAGACAAAGCGCCAAATCCCGCCCATCATGCGTTGGCTCAATGGCAGTATCATGCGCAAACCTCCGATCAGCAAGTGACACTCATCACCCAAAATGTCGATGATTTGCACGAGCAAGCTGGTAGCGCAGTGACTCACCTGCATGGTCATCTGTGGCGCAATCGCTGTGGTCAGTGTGAGATACCCTATCAAGATCAATCGAGAGCATCGTACGATAATCAAGGCACCATGAGTTTTGATGAAACACTGCTTAGCTGTCCGCATTGCGACGGTTACATCAGACCAGATATTGTTTGGTTTGGCGAAGCTCTACCTGTACAGGCATGGCAGACTGCCGAAGAAGCTGCAGCTAATTGCGAGGTGTTTATCAGTATCGGTACCTCAAGCTTGGTTTATCCTGCTGCTGGATTGGCACAATTAGCCAAACAAAATGGCGCGAAAATTATTGAGATAAACCCTGACCCAACGCCAAATACTATCGTCGATATCACATTAGCAGAAAAGGCTGGAATCGTTTTGCCACTGCTTATAGCAGAGATTACGGCTTTATAATTGCTACTACTTATAAACATTGCTGCATGACAGACAATAAAAAAGGCTTAACGATTTGTATAAACCGTTAAGCCTTCGCTACTAAAAATAAGCTCGTTAAAGTTATTTCAATGCAAGATCAACTCTCGCCAAGTAAGCTTCTTTTAACTCATCACTGATAAATGCCGATTTAAACGAGTTTTTTACTAAGGTAACAACATCGTCTTCCGTAATCGGTAAATTCTCATATAGATTGATAAAGTTTTGATTCACATACCCTTTGAAATACGCAGGGTCGTCTGAGTTAACGCTGATATTTAGACCGTAATCTAAAAGCTCTTTAATATTGTGCTCTTTATAAGTCTCAAAGACTTTTAGCTCAATATTCGAGTTCGGGCAAACGGTCAGTGGCATCTGCTCATCTTTAAGTCTTTGCATCAATTCTGGGCTTTTTATAGACTGCACACCATGATCGATTCTATTGATATTCAATAGGTCTAATGCTTCGTAGATATATGAAAAGTCTGCTTCTTCGCCTGCATGAGCGACCAACTTAAAGCCTTCTTCTTTGGCTTTTTGGAAGACTTCTTTGAATTTCGATGGTGGGTTACCCAATTCTGATGAATCAAGACCAACACCGATGATGTCATCTTTATAATCCAGTGCTTGATCTAATGTCTCAAACGCTTCTTCTTGCGATAGATGACGCAAGAAACACATGATGATGCATGATGTAATACCGTATTTTGCTTTGGCATCGGCGAGTGCTTCTTTGATACCTGTGATGACCGCTTCAAAAGGTACGCCGCGTTCGGTATGCGTCTGCGGATCAAAGAATATTTCTGTGTGGATGACATTGTCTTCAACACATCTAAGAATATATTCCCACGTCAAATCATAGAAATCATCCTTTGTAAGCAGGACGTTGGCACCCGCATAGTAGATATCTAAAAAGGTCTGTAAATTGGTGAAGTTATAGGCACTGCGTACATCTTCGATATCTTTATAAGGTATCTCTACGTTGTTCTTTTTGGCCAGTCTAAACATCAGCTCAGGCTCTAGCGAACCTTCGATATGTAGATGAAGTTCAGCTTTCGGTAGTTTCTTTATTAATTCAATCATAGTATTCCAATAATGGTGTTATCGAGACGAGCCCTAGTAGATATTGCACAGTAGGATAATCAAACCATGCATATATGAGGTGTTATCTGTCTCAGAAGAGTTATTTTAACACTAAAAGCATATCGCCTAAAACAAAACCCTTTGACCGTATAGATAAGCTACTTATAAAAGCAACCTTCTTAATAAATCAACACAAGGCGCAAACTACTTTAAAAATACCACTGTATCAGACAGCTCATTGCCTTCTGGATCATGCTCTAAATGATAGTATTGACGTAACACCTGCCCCACTTCGTCTAGCAGTTCAGCCAAGCTCTCTTCTGTCTTTTGAGTAGCAATACCAGATACTGCCTTTTCGCACATTGCATTCCATACTGTTGGACTAACGTGAGCGCTGATACCTCGGTCTGCGACAATCTCTAATTTACGCTCGCATATATTGACATAGATCAAGACGCCCGTATTTTCTTCGGTATCCCAGACGCGATATTCGCTAAACAAATCAATCGCACGCTCACGGCAGTTCATGCGATAGGCTTCTTGGATAGGCAGATGATTTTCTACGATTAAAAACACCTCACCACGATGCCCACGCTCGGCTCGTGTCACAGCATCTGTTAGGCGTGCCTTGGATTCTGTTGTCAGCCACTTACTATGTAATAAAGGGACGAACAAAACTTGACGCCACCAGCGGGCAAAACTGGGGTTTGAAGCGTTGTCTTCTACCATTATATTATTTCCTCAAGTACGTCGTTTTCGATGGTTATGTAGAGTTTATTTTGTTTGCGTGTGTGGAATACTTACCACGAGCCACCTGCGCCGCCGCCGCCGAAACCACCGCCGCCACCACCAAAGCCGCCTCCTCCGAAACCACCACCGCCAAAGCCGCCTCCACTGCCGCCGCCCATACCGGGTAAGAAAATCATGCCGCCTCTGCGCCCACCTTTACCGCCGCCGCCTTTTCCACCGCCACCGCCGCGTGAGATCAAAAACATCCAGATGAATATTGCCATAATCAGCGTCATGAAGAAACCACCGCCTAATGCCATTGAACCTGCAAAAAACCCGCCAGCGGTAATGATAGAACCAAATACTCGGCCCAATATATTAGTAATAAAGCTACCAAAAATCATCGCCATGATAAATAAGAAAATAGGTGACGGCAGCTCATCTGAGCTTTGCTGAGCAGTACGTTCTGCGGCTTGCGCATCAGCACGGGCTAAGACTTCAGGATCAGCAGTTAAGCGTGTTTTGAGCGCTTCAACGCCAGAGATTATCCCTGCACCATACTTATTTTGCTTAAATAACGGTGTGATATCTTCGCGAATGACACGGTTAACCGCCGCATCGGGTAAGACGCCTTCTAATCCATAACCAGTTAAGATATACATATCACGGTCATTGACAGCGACGACCATCAGCAGACCGTCATCGATAGCTTCATCACCCAATTCCCACTTTTCAGCAACTTGCAATGCATAATCAAATATTGGTACGCCATTGGTAGTTGGTACGATAACCACTGCTGCTTGTGCTAATCCCTGCTGATAAATACTTCTAAGCTGCGCCTCTAGACGTAGCTTTTCTTGAGGATTTAGAATATTGGCCTGATCAACGACTGGTTCATTGAGTATCAACTTATCAGCGTCAACGCCCTCGGCACTGGAGCGTACAGGTGGCTGAGCGGTTGTTTGGGCCTTGGCTGTATCATTTGCTGTACTTTGGTTATCTGCGTTTTGATTGATAGCGTCGTTGCCAAGCACCGCTTCATTGATGGCATCGTTATTTAATACAGCATCATTGATTGCTTCGTTAGACTCGCCTGCTTTAGCAACGGCCACCAACTCTTCGACACTACGGTTTTGCAGATCCGAGGTGCTATCTGTCGCCACCGCTGTCTCATTGGGTGCAGCGTGCAATGCAGGCACGCTGACGACACCTAACGTAAACAGTAATGCTGATAAGATTGCTTTTGAATTATTCATCTAATCTATACCACCTCAGATAACATCTTTACCAATTGATAGACTCTAACTAATCATTATCAAACCATTAGCTAAATAAACAGAGCTGCCTATGCCGCTCTGTCTTCACGTTCATTCTAAATTTTATTCAGCTGACTTTTCTGTAGAATCGCCAAAATCAACACTTGGTGCGGTTGAAATCGCCTCTTCATTGGCCACACTAAAGTTGGGCTTAGTATCCATACCAAATACTTTTGCAGTGATGTTGGTTGGGAACTGACGTACCGTTGTATTGTAACCCTGCACTTCTTGGATATAACGGTTACGAGCCACAGCAATACGGTTCTCAGTGCCTTCTAACTGTGCTTGCAGGTCCTGAAACAGTGCATCTGACTTTAGATCTGGATAACGCTCAGATACCGCCATCAAACGCGATAACGCACCTGTCATCTGCTCTTGCGCTGCTGCATAACGCTCCATCGCTTCTGGATCATTAAGCACTTCTGGCGTCACCGTGATACCGCCCGCACGTGAGCGAGCTTCTGCCACTTGGGTGAAGACCTCTTGCTCTTGCTCGGCATATTGCTGTACGACTTTGACTAAGTTTGGCACCAAATCAGAACGGCGCTGATACTGGTTAACCACTTCTGACCATGAAGCAGTGACCTGCTCATCTTGTGCTTGCAGGTTGTTATAGCCACAGCCACTTAGACCAACCGTAGAAGTTGTCAATAAAGCGGCTAGCAACATCGGCTTCATAATAGATTTACGCGTCATTGTTGATTCTCCTAATAATGATAAATAACAAATATCCAGTACCACGTTTTTAATATTTTTAAGTTTCTTAGTATTCATACGGCAGTCATGCGCTCTATATATTGTATATCTGCGCATCACTCTATCAGCATGATATCAAAAGAAGTTGTCCTAATGATGGCGTTATATACGGCTTTTTACAATTGACCGTTACCAAAACACAACCGCATAGCGTTAACGATAACGCGTTTTTATCATGATAGATATAAAGCAAAAATCTAACAGTCTGGCGCAATCAGACTAAATGTTATGAAAGTACAAACAATTATTTATATATTATGCAAATCTTGCTAATGTATCTACGACATAAAATACGAATATATCTACCGTCTATAAAGAAATTTCTAGTAATTAGTACAAAAATATGGCAAATTGCAGTTACGTAGCCGTACGGTTTGAATACATTTGGTAGTGGACTTATAGTTTGATTAGTATTAGCGAGTTGTTAATTTCTTAATAAAAACATCAATTAACTGTCAAATTATCGCTTAATACTGTTAATTCGCCATACCAGTCATGTATTTATTCAAGACAGCTCATAGTAAGTTGAATGCCATCATGGTGATGGATATTTAATTATATAACCGCCTGTTTTATCCGCCGGTCAACTTATGACTCATCTGATGTATAACATGATGATAGAAGACCGCAGTAGTTGAGGTTGTAGAATAATAGTAAACGCAGCTGATATTTATATTGTCAGTGATAAGCGCTATGCAAATAGTCCGTATTACTGACGAGATACGCGGGTAAATACAGACAACTACAGTCCATTCTTGGTGGCCAAGCACATGAGACTTAGACAACAAATAAGTCGATGCAGAGACTTTAACTGCTTAACTTAAATAAGTAAGTTAACCAGTTAGTTTACTCCTAGCAAACAGTGCCACCTTGAGACAGTACTAGGAACATAAATATGGAAGGTTTAGTTAACTTAGTAAATGGAATTATTTGGAGCCCAGCGCTGATTTATCTCTGCTTGGGTGCCGGTCTGTTCTATTCCATTATGACGCGCTTTGTACAAGTACGTCTATTCGGTGAGATGATCAAACTCCTATTCACTGGTAAATCTAGTGCACAGGGTATCTCATCATTTCAGGCACTTGCCGTCTCACTCGCCGGTCGTGTGGGTATGGGTAACATCGCTGGGGTAGCTGCTGCTATCGGCTTCGGTGGCCCAGGTGCCGTTTTCTGGATGTGGATCGTAGCCTTCCTAGGCGCATCTACAGCCTATGTCGAATCTACTCTTGCTCAGATTTACAAAGAAAAAGATGTGGTAACTGGCGAGTATCGCGGTGGCCCAGCTTATTACTTTGAACGTGCCCTTGGTCAAAAGTGGTACGGCATCCTCTTCGCAATCGCTTCTATTTTATCATGTGGTATGTTCTTACCTGGTGTACAGGCGAACGGTGTTATCAGTGCATTTGCACAGGTAATGGGCGAAGGTACGATCATGAACGTTGCAGGTCTAGAAGTTGGCTCTATGCGTTTGGTCGGCTTGGCTATCATCTTAGTCGTGCTAGGTATCATCATCTTTGGTGGTATTAAGCGTATTGCAACCTTTACTGAGTTTGCAGTACCTTTCATGGCATTAGGTTATATTGCCCTAGCGCTAATCATCATGTTCAGCAACTTCAGCTTGATTCCAGATGTATTTGGTATGATTGTTGGTGATGCATTCACTGCACAAGCAGGTTTTGGTGCTGCTATCGGTTGGGGTGTAAAACGTGGTATTTACTCTAACGAAGCTGGTCAGGGTACAGGTCCTCACGCTGCTGCTGCTGCTGAAGTTGAGCATCCATCACAGCAAGGTCTCGTTCAGGCATTCTCAGTATATGTTGATACATTACTAGTATGTTCTGCGACTGCATTCATGATTTTGTCTACTGGTATGTACAACATTCAAGGTACATTACCAGATGGTCAGTTCATCGTACAGAACGTCGCCGCTGCTACTGAAATCAATGCTCCTGCATTCACGCAAATGGCAATGGAATCTGTATACGGTACGTTTGGTAATGTCTTTATCGCAATCGCTGTATTCTTCTTTGCCTTTACAACAATTCTGGCTTACTACTACATCGCTGAAGTAAACGTGGCTTACTTAACACGTTTCCTCGGTCGTAGTGCGAACAGAACTGGTCTATTCCTAGTGAAAGTACTTATCATGGCGATGGTTGCTTATGGTGGTCTAAACTCAGCTGGTTATATCTGGGCAATCGGTGATATCGGTGTTGGTCTTATGGCTTGGCTTAACATTGTTGGTATTCTTGTCATCTTCATCGTGGCTCGTCCAACTCTTACTATGCTTAAAGACTATGAAGCTCAGCGTAAAGCTGGCGTCACTCGCTATAGTTTTGATCCTGCTAAATTCGGTATCAAAAACGCACCGTATTGGGAAGAGCGTCATCTAGCGCAGCAAAAAAGCATGAACGCTGATCCATTACGTAAAGATAAAGTGTAAGTTGATTTAATAAGATTGCTATTTGATCTTATTGAATAAACAAAAAGCCCGAGACCATGTTCTCGGGCTTTTTTGTTTGGATAGTTTTCTACACTGCTACAGAATAGCTTACCAAAAAAATATCAAAATCCACGTTCATACAAGCTGATTCAATACCCTCAACCTGCCCTTTTATCTTCTAAAGTTAAGCTGTCTTTGAAATAACATATGACTGTTATTTTGTATTTTGCCTGTCTTCTTTATAGAGCTCGCTTTAGCATTTTATAACCTTATTTTAATTAGGTAGCCGCACACGTATAGTTAACCCATAGCTTATCTCATCGCTTCAATTTCTACGCCTTAACTTCCCTATTCTTGATTTTCGCGTTCTTAATCTATAGACGTAAAAAAGCCTAGCGCGATGGCTAGGCTTTCTTTGACTAACTTATAGATTATCAATCTACGCGCTAATAAATAGCTTATTCAGGCATTAATACTGCATCGATAGTGTGGACCACACCATTGGTTGCCATGATATCTGTACCAGTGATATTTGCTGTGTTACCAGTAGCATCAGTAATTACGTTGTCTTCACTGATAGTAATGGTTTTACCGTTCGCCGTTTCAATCTCAGTACCGTATGGGATATCAGCCGCTTTAACTTCCATTGCTAGTACATGGTAAGGAAGGACAGTTTTTAGCAAATCTGTATTGGCCAACAACTCTTCTTTAGTCACGCCTAATTTTTCTAGTACTGGCGCAAATGCATCATCAGTTGGGGCGAATACAGTATGCTTGGTTTCTTCCATTAGCATAGTATCAAGACCAGCAGCCTGTAGCGCAGCGGTTAAAATAGTTAGGTTTTCGTTTTCTGCTGCGATTTCAGCGATAGTTTGAGTCGCTTCCATGTCCATTTCGGCCATTGGCTCTGCTTCAACAGCTTCTGTCTCAGCAACTGGATCAACTGCCATTTCTTCCGTCGCTTTTGGTTCAGTTGGCTCTGCAACAGTCTCAGTGTCGTTACACGCTGCTAGTGACATTGCTGCGGTTACAACTGCGATAGACAACAAATTCTTCTTTAACATAGGTAATTCCTTTTTGGATAAATAATTGATTAAGGGATTTATTTAAATTAATAACTTTCGATAAATATAATGGCGACCAATGATTGATAAATGTATCAATTACTTAGTCATACTATTTAGGCCGTTATATTGATAGTTCTCAGTCTAACTGTTTAATTTTCAAATGATATTTACTTAGGTAGCAACACTGTATCAATCACGTATATAGCATTGTTTGCTTGTATATCAATTATTGCGATGTTTGAGACAAAATGCCGTTGGTTAATTATTTTTAGATGTCTGTTTTAAAATTTCAATATGAACAGAAACTTATATAGATAAAGCTCTAGAGTCTAAAACAGCCATTGTCTGATTATGAAATCATCACAAACAATGGCTGCTTAGTCTTATAATAAATACAGTAGTTATACCTCAGCTAATGCTTATTTAGGCAACAATACTCTATCGATTACATGGACAACACCATTATTGGCAGCGATATCAGTCTTCACAATATTCGTTGTGCGACCGTTTTCATCCATTAGTTTGCCTTCTTTAGTCACCATTAGCGTGTCTTTGCTAGCGGTCATTACGTTACCAGGCTTCACATCTTTGGCATACATAGCCATATCACCAGCCACTACGTGATAACCCAATACTTTAGTCAATAGTGGTTTATTGGCAAATAACTGTGCTTTGGTCATACCTGTTTCTTGCAATGCTTGCATAAAGGCAGCATTGGTCGGTGCAAATACCGTATAGTGAGCATTAGGATCAGACAACATATCGACTAGACCTGCTGCTTGTACCGCTTCTACCAACACTGAAAAATCAGGATTGCTTTGCGCAATTTGTACAACATTCATCTTAGCCATACTCTGACTGTGCATTGGTGCTTTCATATCGCCCGTCTTTGCTGGCATCATATTATTACAAGCACTTAGACCTGCAATTGAGATAGCCAATGTACCGATGGTGGCAATTTTAGTAAGTTTCATAACATTTTCCTTAATGATTTGAATTTCTTTGACGTTGGTATTGTTTCAACTATGATATTACTGTCTTACAGATCATCCTGCCTGCTAATGCCATTTGCTCACTGTACTGCACTGCTAATACCGATACTTTTGATACAAGTTATTGCTAATAAATGAGCCTATATTTATAAGTAGGACTTACTAAGACCTTGTATTTCTGAAATTAAATTAACATGTAAGCAATCTTTATCAACCTGCCTTTGCGCAATTTTTTGTGGCATGGATGTAAATTCTGTCTGACTTCTGAGCATTCCCGTTGGCTTTCATTTGCAAAAGAAAAGCTTTATGTAAGCCCTTAGCGAAATGATATTCATTTGTGCGTATCTACTTTATGAAATAGACTCTGATATCTTACTTTGTTACTTAGCTCTCCTCTTATTGATCTATTGCCAAAGAGGAATATGCAGTATCCCTATGTAGCAAACTTTTCATGCTAAAATAATGCAAATTTGCGGTCCTCTTCGTGAGACTCTGCACGCTACTGGTTTGTTATTCCTTCTTTTTTTAATAATTACGATATAAGCAGCACACCTATGATTTCAACGACGACCTCACCAACCGATTCTCATACCAATACCGCCTCTAGTTCCTCATCCGCTAATGACTTTATATTGACGCCGCCTACTGTGTTTCCATTTAAAGAGCAGCAGCTAACCGCACGTGCACGTATCACTGAGCAGATGGCATCACGCATTTTGATGTTAGACGGTGCGATGGGTACGCAGATTCAGACCTATAAGCTAGAAGAAGCGGATTATCGTGGTGAGCGTTTTGCTGATATTGACCAAGATGTGCGCGGCAATAATGATTTGCTGGTACTGACTCAGCCACACATGATTAAAGACATTCATCACGATCATCTGCTGGCGGGCGCTGATATCATTGAAACCAATACCTTTAACGGTACGCGTCTGTCGATGGCTGACTATGACATGCAGTACCTAGTGCCAGAATTAAATAGGACAGCGGCCAAGATTGCTCGAGAAGCAGCAGATGAATTTACCGCAAAAACGCCTGAAAAACCGCGCTTCGTTGCAGGTGTCGTGGGTCCGACGTCACGTACGTGCTCGCTATCGCCTGATGTCAATGATCCCGCGTTTCGCAATATTACCTTTGATGAATTGGTCTTAAACTACCGTGAAGCGACCTTGTGCCTGATAGAAGGCGGTGTCGATATTATTTTGATTGAGACGATCTTTGATACGCTCAATGCCAAAGCGGCGATATTTGCAATCACTGGTGTATTCGATGATATTGGCTTTGAGTTGCCAATCATGATTTCAGGTACGATTACCGACGCGTCAGGTCGCACGCTATCAGGTCAAACGGCTGAAGCGTTTTATAACTCTATCCGCCATGCCAAGCCATTATCTGTTGGCTTTAACTGTGCGCTAGGTGCTGATGCGCTGCGTCCACATATTCAGACATTGTCAAACATCGCTGATACCTTTGTCTCTGCGCATCCAAACGCTGGTCTACCCAATGAGTTTGGTGAGTATGATGAAACCGCTGAAGAAACCGCTGCCCTACTCGAAGGTTTTGCCAAAGCAGGTATCCTAAATATCGTGGGTGGCTGCTGTGGTACGACGCCTGAGCATATCCGTCAAATTGCTAAAGTCGTGGCGAACTATCCGCCGCGTGTCATCCCTGAGATAGCACCTGCCTGCCGCTTGTCTGGTCTAGAGCCATTTACAATCAACTCTGATAGCTTGTTCGTCAATGTCGGTGAGCGTACCAACGTCACAGGCTCTAAAAAATTCCTACGTTTGATCAAAACAGAAGCCTATACCGAAGCACTCGATGTCGCTCGCGATCAGGTCGAAGGCGGCGCGCAAATCGTTGACATCAATATGGACGAAGGCATGCTCGATTCCAAGCAGGCGATGATTCATTTCGTCAACTTGGTCTCAGGTGAGCCAGATATCAGCCGTGTACCACTGATGATCGACTCGTCTAAATGGGACATTATCGAAGAAGGCCTTAAACGTACGCAGGGCAAATCTGTCGTCAACTCTATCTCATTAAAAGAAGGTCACGCTGAGTTCGTTGAACGTGCCAAATTATGTATGCGTTATGGTGCCGCGATTATCGTTATGGCATTCGATGAAGACGGACAGGCTGATACTTATGAGCGCAAGATTGAGATATCTAAGCGCAGCTATGATGTACTGGTCAATGAAGTGGGCTTCCCGTCAGAAGACATTATCTTTGACCCAAACATCTTTGCCGTTGCCACGGGTATCACCGAGCACAATAACTACGGCGCTGACTTTATCAATGCCACACGCTGGATTACGGAAAACCTGCCAAATGCCATGGTCTCGGGCGGCGTATCCAACGTCTCGTTTAGTTTCCGTGGTAACCCAATCCGTGAAGCGATCAACTCTGTATTCTTATACCACGCGATCAAAAACGGTCTGACCATGGGTATCGTCAACCCAGCCATGCTTGAGCTGTACGATGATATTCCAAAGGAAGCTCGTGACGCTATCGAAGACGTCATGCTCAACCGCAATCAAGGTGAAACTGGTCAAGATGCCACTGAACGTCTAATGACCGTCGCTGAAAACTACCAAGATGGCGGCAAGAAAAAAGACAGTACTGTCGATATGAGCTGGCGCGAAGGCACGGTAGAAGAACGTATCGCCCACGCACTGGTCAAAGGCGTGACGACCTTTATCGAAGCGGATACCAAAGAAGCATGGGAGAAGTATCCTAAACCACTAGAAGTCATCGAAGGGCCACTGATGGACGGTATGAATATCGTCGGTGACCTATTCGGTGCAGGTAAGATGTTCCTACCGCAAGTCGTAAAATCTGCCCGTGTAATGAAGCAATCTGTCGCGTGGCTAAACCCGTATATCGAAGCGGAAAAAGTCGAAGGCGAGGTCAAAGGTAAAATCCTAATGGCAACCGTCAAAGGCGACGTCCATGATATCGGCAAAAACATCGTCGGCGTGGTGCTGGGCTGTAACGGCTATGATATCGTCGATCTGGGCGTCATGGTGCCATGTGAAAAAATCCTCGATACTGCCATCGCAGAAAAAGTTGATATCATCGGTCTGTCTGGTCTGATTACCCCAAGTCTCGATGAGATGGTCTACGTTGCCAAGCAAATGCAAGAGCGCGGCATGACACTACCATTAATGATTGGCGGTGCGACGACCTCGAAAGCGCATACTGCCGTCAAGGTCGAGCCGCAATATCAAAACGATGGCGTCATCTATGTATCGGATGCTTCGCGCTCAGTCGGTGTGGTGACCAAATTACTATCAAAAGAACACCGTCAAGCGCTCATCGATGAGACACGCGAAGAGTATGTCAAAGTGCGTGAGCGTCTGGCTAAGCGTCAACCAAAAGCTGCCAAAGTCACCTATGCCGAATCAGTCAAGATTGGCTTTCAGTATGATTGGGAAACCTATGTGCCACCAGTGCCAAATAAACTAGGACAAGTGATATTGGATGACTATCCAATCGCGAATCTGCTACCTTATATTGACTGGACACCGTTTTTTATCTCTTGGGGTCTGACCGGTAAATACCCGAAAATATTGCAAGATGATGTGGTTGGTGAAGCGGCTCGCGATCTATTTGAAAATGCAGAAGAGCTACTGCAAAAGATGATTGATGAAAAATCAATCGTAGCGAAAGGGGTGTTTAAACTGATGCCCGCGCGCCGTACTGGAGCCGATACGGTCACAGTCTATGACAATGCGCCTGCCGATGGCGGTAAACCGATCTACCAGTTCGAACACTTACGCCAGCAAAGCGACAAAGCTAGTGGCAAGCCAAACTTTAGCTTGGCAGACTTCATCTCACCATCAGAGACGCATACCGATCACTTGGGCGGTTTTACTGTCTCTATCGTCGGTACAGAAGCACTGGCTGAGCAATACAAAGCAGCAGGCGATGACTATAATGCCATTATGGTACAGGCGCTGTCTGACCGTTTAGCCGAAGCATTCGCCGAGCATTTACATGAGCTCATCCGTAAAGAGTACTGGGGCTATCAGCCGACCGAGTCACTCACCAATGATGAGATGATTAAAGAAAAATACGTCGGCATCCGCCCTGCACCTGGCTACCCAGCTTGCCCTGAGCATACCGAAAAAGGTAAATTGTTTGACTGGCTCGGTACGGTAGATGCAATTGGTACAACGTTGACTGAAAGCTATGCGATGTGGCCTGCGTCATCGGTCAGCGGATTCTATTACTCGCATCCTGATAGTGAGTATTTCAACGTCGGTAAGATTAGCCGGGACCAGTTAGAGAGTTATGCTGAGCGTAAAGGCTGGGATATGAAAACGGCTGAGAAGTGGTTAAATCCGAATTTGTAGTCGATTGGCTAATCAAGTGATAGAAATCTGATAGTTATTTTTTGGCTTACTCATTTAATATGGGTAAGCCATTTTTTATGGCAGTCTATTTTGCCCACCATCAGCAAACTTATCGCTACGTTCATAGCAAAATACTTTCATCATTTGCTAACAATAACCATGCTAGATTATTGTCTATTCTATTATTATTGTCTTTGTGAGATAGGCTATGAATCAGATTGCATTACTTTCTAGTTGGATTGGCAAAACCTTTGCAATCTGGGCATTGGTCAGTGCTATTTTGGGATTTATTTTTCCTGAATTTTTTACCTCGTTGGCTTTTTTGATCGTTCCCATACTTGGCATCATTATGTTTGGGATGGGTATGACGCTCAAAACAGAAGATTTCCTAGAGATTATCAAACGCCCCAAACCTGTATTGGTAGGCCTATTAGCGCAGTTTACGCTAATGCCTCTTATCGCTTACCTATTAACGGTCATTTTCAACCTCGATCCTTTAATAGCTGTCGGTGTTATCTTGGTTGGTTGCTGCCCTGGCGGTACGTCTAGTAATGTGATTACGTTTTTGGCCAAAGGTGATGTGGCTTTAAGCGTGGCGATCACCTCTATCTCTACCCTGCTTGCGCCTTTTCTGACCCCTATTCTGCTCAGTGTTTTTGCGGGGCAGCTGATTGATATCGATTTGGCTAGTATGATGATAACCATTACGAAAATCGTCATCTTGCCCATATTACTAGGTGTTATCTTTCATAAATTTTTGGGTGAAAAGATCGAGTTCGTCACCGAGGTATTACCGATGGTGTCGGTATTGGGTATTTCCATCATTATAGCGGCAGTGGTTGCCGTGTCTAAAGCGACCATCTTAGATAGCGGTGCTATCGTATTTATCGTGGTTGCCTTACATAATATGACGGGTTATACCTTGGGCTATGTAATCGCTCGCTTGTCTGGCTTTACGGAGAGACAACGCCGCGCGATTATGGTGGAAGTGGGCATGCAAAACTCTGGTCTAGGTGCTGCCCTTGCGGCGACTTATTTTAATCCTGTCGCTGCCTTACCTAGTGCTATATTTAGTGTGTGGCATAACTTTAGTGGTGCGCTGGTTGCGAATATTTTTGCTAAGAGAGATGGTAATTAACCAGCGGTAAATTCAGTCGTGATCAATTAGAAATTTATACTGAGTGTGAAAATTAGAATATAAAAACTGCTAAAAAATGGTTGAAACCCAATTTGTAGTAACTAACTTTCTTACGTTTAAATCGATTTCAAAAAATATATGTAGCTATGACGTTTAAATATACCGTCTCCTTTATCTTTTTCATTCAGTAGAAATGCAGTCAATAAAGGAGACGGCGTTTAATTATATATCTGCCAATTTTTTAAATAAATACTTTTATTGCTCACTATCTTCCAGCGACAGTATCTCGAAAAAGCTCTTCGAACCTTTAATACTTTGACCTTTTCGCTAATAAATTTACTTTTTACAGCTTCTTCTCGCTTTTACACTCTTTTTATTTCATAACCAACCTCTCCATTTTACTCATTTAGAAAATACTTTTTGGATTGGATTAACTGAAAAATGTTTGTTATATTCATAAATACTGATTTATATATTCTTTAATTAACATAATAAGGAGATGCAAGGCACTGACTTTCAGCTGAGTGAGATTTTATATTTTTAAATCAAGGAGAGATAAAAATGAAATCATTTAAACTAGCATTATTAGCCATGACAACAGCACTGATTTTACAGGGATGTGGTAGTGACTCTGATTCTGATGAATCACCGACGTCGCAACCTGATCAACCAGATGTTACACAACCTGATCAGCCCAATATTGATACTGAAATCGTCGGCATGTGGAGTAGCGACGATACCGCTAGTGGAGAGTTATCAACTATTATATTCATGGATGATGGGACTTATATACAGACCCAAGTCGATAGTATCCAATCAACCAGTGAAGCTGGAAATGGTATGGAATTAGGCAGTTATAGCGTCAGTAGTACAGAAGGCAAACTAACCGCTACGCCTATCTTTGATAAAAACGGTACCTCTGGATTATCAGATTCTGTCATGCGTTATGCTCAGGTATCTAACGGTAAATTTATCCTGAAAGTAGATGAAAACGGAAATGGCATCATTGATAGTAACGAAAGCTATCGTTTCTCAGAAACTAAGTCTGAAAGTATTTTAGGACCTTGGGATTTCGATGATGCTGATGACAACGAGCTACTGGGCTTAGCATTCTTAGAAAACGGTACTTATATCTACGTGCAAGTTGACGAGGATAGGTCAGTCGATAATTCCGAAAATGGTATGGAATGGGGTAACTACACTGTTGATGCTGTTACTGGTCAATTAACTACTACTATAATTTATGATGGCAATGCGGGGACTGGATTATCAGAACCACGCACGCGTTACGCTCGAGTAACAGGCAATACTGCCCTTACTATTGAAGTGGACGATAACCAAGACGATGTCATAGACTATGAAGAGATGTTTAAATTCTCAAGACCCTAATCCAACAGTGTAATAGCCACTGATAGCCAATAAAAACGTTAGAGTTATTCTCTATTTTCTAGTGAGAATGACTTTAGTCTTTTTAGGCAAAAGTATTTATAAGTAAACGACCTATATCTCATCTTCTGTAAATTAGACGACGGTGTCGAATGGAAGAAGTACTTATGAAAGAACATTACTAATAATAAGCCATCAACTTAATAAAGCTTCAGCCAATCTATGATCGGCTGAAGCTTTATATTTTGGTCTATTCATCTTTTGCTTTCCCTCGCCGACACTTCTCAGAACAATAAATCACCTGCTCCCAGTCTTTCTCCCACTTTTTACGCCATGTAAATGGGCGCTGGCAGACGGGGCAGATTTTTTGCGGTAGGTTTACTTTTTTATGTGCCATCGTCTACTCCCTTATATCTATATAACCCTATTTCATTACTAACGACTACTTGTCTTCTTTTTGATGATCCAGCCCTTCATATTTTTTTACCCGTCGGCATTGGTCGGAGCAATAGACCATGCTCTCCCAGTTTTTATCAAGCTTCTTAGTCCAACTAAACTCGCGCTCGCAGACAGGGCAGAGTTTTTTGCGAACGTTCTTCTTTTTGTGCGCCATAATTTTCTCATTGGTTTGTTTACTACATTAGTCACTGGGCACTGGGCACTGGGCACTGGGCACTGGGCACTGGGCACTGGGCACTGGGCACTATAGTCTACTAATCATAGTCGTCAAATATTTTATTTAGGCGATTGAGACTATTAACGATTAACTTACCAGATTGATCGGCGCTGGTATCAATCGCCAACTTCTCATCCATCCGCATCGTCAATGGCTCTAACGCTTGCTTGAGGGCAGTTGCCATCAGTGCCGTTTGCTGATGAATATCAGGGATATCGCTATCGGCTGTTTGATTATCATTATTGCTAACCAAGCTATCCGCCATTTTTTGCGCCAGTTGTTCAACAGCGTTGACCAGCTGCACCATGAGCTGTTTTTGTGCATATTGGTTTTGCTTGAGATACTCGCCTTCTGACTTATGATCGTGCTTATATATTTGTAGCAATTGACTCACACTTTTCTCAAAGCCATTATCGATACTATCGCTGACGACTTTGGCATTGTTAATGACACTATCGGCAAGTATTTTTTGTGCTTCTAATTGGGCGTTTAGCTGGGCATCGAGTTGCGCTTGTTGACCTGCTTCTCGTAAGCGAGCGATTTGTTCAGGATCATTTTTCGTTAAGTATGTCTCAAACTGGCTACTGATGGCATTGAAACCACTGGCCAAGTCGACCAACTGGGCGACGATACGTGCGCCCGTATCGCCATCTTCACCGCCCATGGCTTTGTTACGTAGGAAGTCGGCTTTGATTTGCGCCCAACGCTCTTTTTCTGATTCGGTTAAGACACCACGCATCTCACCAAGCTTGAGCAAGTTACTCTCTGCGCCTTGGGTCAATAGCTGCGACTCGCCCAGATAGTGATCGTCTATCAGCTGATTCAGCTCTTCTTCATTCATGACCGCTGATAGCTTTTCGGTCATCTTATTCATATTACGATAACTGCCTTGCAGCTTAAATATCGGCTCAACACGATACTTATCATCTTGCGAGGCGGAGGCAATATAGGCTTGGTTGACGTCCAGAATGACTTCTTGCACCCTAAACATATGGCGCAAAATAGCGACAATCTCGTTAACTTCTGAAGTGCTATACGGATACGTCAAATCGCTGCTTTGTGCTTGAGCAAGATTCGCATTGTCCGTTTTTGCCATTTTAATCAAACGATGCACATCGCTTAAGTCACGGTTGGCCATTGGTGCGAGGACGGTATTAGAGGTCAGCGAGTTTTCAATATAACTGAGTGCAAACACCTCTTCCATGCCGCTCATGATATCGCCTAAGTTATAGATATCGGCACGGTTGGCGAGCATGTCCGGCACTTTGAAAGCCTCGCCGCTTTCGGTATACGGGTTACCTGCCATGACCACGCAGAACTTTTTGCCACGCATGTCATAGGTCTTGGTTTTGCCTTGCCAGACACCATCGATACGGCGTGTACCGTCACCCAACGAGATAAACTTTTGCAAAAATTCCGCATGGGTATGCTGAATATCATCGAGATAGAGCATGACGTTATTGCCCATCTCAAATGCCAAGTTGATTTTATTCAGCTCTTCTCGGGCGGTAGCATTTGGTGCTTTTTCTGGATCTAATGAGGTGACGTCATGACCAAGTGACGGACAGTTAATCTTCATAAAGATAAGGCCGAGACGGTTTGCCACGTATTCCATCAAGGTGGTTTTACCATACCCTGGTGGCGATATCATCATGAGAATACCCATCAAATCGGTACGCTTATCCTCGCCGACCGTGCCCATCTGTTTGGCAAGATTGTCACCGATGAGCGGCAGGTAGCTCTCATTAATCAGACGGTTACGCACGAATGAAGACAATGGACGCGGCATAAATTCGTCCAGTCGCAACGTCTCTTTTGAGTCATGCAATATCTCTGAGCGCATGGCCAGATAACGTCTATAGGCAGGGATAACTTGGGTATCATGATGATGTAAACGATTTAAGAAATCATCGACGGCAAAGGTTAAGGTCTGCTGATGAATACGTATATGCTCACCCAGCAAATTATTGACTTGTATCTCAAGCGATACCTTACCCGTGCTACGCTCAAAGCTCTGTACTTGATTAAGCGGATTATTAATACTGGTCAATGATGTAGTCGATGAAACTGGCGACGAGGTGATTGAAGAAAATGACAAGGCCGATGGCGTGGTACTTGTGCCTGTACTGTTTAAACCTTGATTGCCCAATCTTTTAGCACTTAGCCCTTTATTAAAAGCCCCTTTATTAAAAGTAGCACCTGAATCAATGAGTCGTTGCACCAAAGCTTCACGCTGGGCATCATTTAATTGGGTAAGCAAGACGGCAATGGCTTCAGGCACATAATGACGGCCACTTTCTAGCTGTTGTTTGCGTAGCGCGTTTTGTGTTTCAATCTCAGCAAGCTGATCTTCACTGAGTCCCTCGCCTGCCTCATCCGTGCCATCAGCTAATACGTTAGCCGACTCAGTACTGCCGTAGGTTTTATCAAGTAGTGCATGAAACCATGTGGCTAGTAGCTCATAGGCTGATTTGGGTTGGAATCCAAGCTTACTGATAGAAGACTGTAGTTGATCAAAACTGGCGGTATTTTGCGTGCTGCCTGAGGCACTATTCAATGTTTGGCTTAGCTGCTCACACAACTGCTGCGCTTGTTGACTGGTTTGCCATTTTATTGTGTTATATGCGCCGGTATTCGATTCAGCCGACTGCCCCATGACGCTCACCAAATATTCACAAGCAAGCTGAACGTAGCTTGATTTGAAGATATTAGCACCGTTATCAACGCTACCATCTTTATCAATGCTAGCACCGATATCACTACCAATATTGTCATCATTATGAGCCATAACAAAGTGACGCATCACTTGACTCATGTCCTCGACTAATAAATATTTAGCAGTGTCACTGCCCAGTGCACGGCGCAATTGCTCGGCAGTCGCGGCTCTATCCGTCCAGTTATTTGCGCGTGTCAGCACTGATTCATTTAACCAAGCGTCATAACCAAATTGACGCAAGCTGTCTAAACCAAGCGCTTGTACAATATTTAGCTGCCAATAAAACAACTGTGCCAAGGCACGTACTTGCGGGGTATAAATCAGTAGCCCTGCCTCACGCAACGTTGGCAATATTTGCATCAATAATAGCGTGGCATCATGGTCATGAATGCCTTTGTCATAACCAAGCTGATAGCGAGGGGTGGCGTAAGCTTTGACCAACTTGGACAATGGACTGTCATTATCAATGTCACCATTAACATCGAGGGTAATGATAGTCGCATCATATGCTTGATATAAACGTTCTTCGGTTAGTCCATCTTGGCTATTTTTAGCACTTTCAATAATGCTATACGCCAAGTACTCGGCGCGGTACACCTTGTCAGACTCGGAGGCGATATTCATGTCCCAATACGGGCGCAAGGCGTTTAGCTCAGTGTTATTAAGCACTTCATAATAATCTGTACCCGTTAGATGCAAGTTCAGCACGCGCTTGCCATCTGACTGCTGACGACTCAATAAGGTCAAATCCAGCGGCTGAGTATTGACTGAAAAACGGTGCTTGCCCAGTTTGATGATTTGACCACCATCTTCAAACAAGTCCGACTTGTCTTTTAAACTCTTATAGCTCTCGATTTGGATGGCTTTTAGGCGGGCATCGATGTCATCGGCTTTGACGCTAAAGCCCATTGCTTGCAGCTCTTTTGCGATGTTGCGCACTTTTTGTACCAGACCATCAGCCGCAAAGTAAGTATTGAGCGCTTCCTCTTCTGTAAAGCCTGTGACACCTGTGCTTTGCGTGCGTTTTTTAATACTCTCAAGCATCCGCAGCGCGCCATCACCCAAATTTTGTGCTTTACGGTTGCGAGCATCAAGCAATTGCTGCTTATGGTTTTCAAAGGTTTCGTAAATCTCTTCACGCTTGCTGATGATATCGGCTAAAAACTGATCGCCACTATTGGTCTCTGGATCAGCGAACTGACTTTCCAATTCTTCTAACTGTACCAGCAGTTTTGCCATTTGCTCATCTGATTTCTCAGGGGTATTGGCAATGGATAAGGCGTTGGCAATGGACTGACCAAACAGCTTAAACTGCGCGCCAAATTGCGCGACGGCCTCCGCTGAACCTAAGTTTTTACGCTTATGGTTGAGCTTGGCTTTGCTCTGATTTAGGCTCGCATAAATGGTCGATATGTCATCGATGATTTGCGTACGCACTGTGGCATCAGCTACATCTAGCGTCCCTAGCAACTCGGTCAATAAATCTAACCCTTGCGCTGTTTCATCAATTTTTTCTAGTACGGGTTTTAGCTCAGCATTGGTTTCTGCGGTGTTTAAGCGCTCACTGACATCGACCAATATGCCTTCGTAGCTTGATAGTGCCTCTTCACCACTTAAAAACAATACCGTTTTTTCAGCCAGCTCGCTTTCTGCCTCTTCTAATTGCTTTTGCAGCGCTTGTAACTTATCAGCATCTAGATAGCGCAAATCCTCCAAGTTAACCAAACGGCCTTTTTGGCGTCTTAATGCTGACAGCTGATCGACATAATCACTGGCAGACTCAAAGCTAGTAACGCGTATCTGCCGCAAAATCTCACTTTGCTGCGTATCAGCATCGGCTAGCGCAGTTTGGGTTTGCTTTTGGATACTTTGTACTTTAGCGAACTCATCGATGACAAGCTCAGCCGTGGCCGTCACTTCCTTAATACTACTGGCGACTTCGCTCAGCTCAGGCTCAGACAGCCAATAATAGCTGTCAAAGAGACGACTGGTATTGTCAGCCAACTCTTCATAGAGCTTTTGAGAGACGCTTTGATTGTCAATCAGGCGAGTAATGCTATACAGGTCTGAGATACCACGCACCAGTTCTTTATTGCCAATTTTGCCATAGAAGCTCGTGCTTTCTGGCAGCTCACTCACATACTCGTGTGAGGCATAAGGGGTATGCCATATCTGCATCGGGTGAATACGAGATGGCTCACTTTGGTCACTGAACAGTACCAAACGCCCATTCTCAGCCAAGGCCATACCGTTGCAATAGATAGGATTTGCCAGTTGTTTTTTGATAAGGTTATAAGGAAACAGCCCCGTGATGCCCAGCTCTCTGTCATAAAATAAGAATAAAACATCTTCGCCATTGGTCGAGATAATCTTGCGCTTAAACTTTAAGTTTTTGGCCCCGACACTGTTGGCATCGAACAGCTTATAATCGCCCGTCTGTAGATAATAACCACCCGGAAATATAATGCCGTGATCTTCGGGCAACTGTACACAGGACTGGCCAATCGCATCCAAACGCAGCACCGCTTCGGTCAAAGTGTTATAAACAAAATAACGGTAACTGTCCTCACGGTACGGCAGTATTTTGAGGAGGATTAAGCTACCGACTTTGGCATAGGCAATCTCGGCATCGGTCAGCGATTGAGTGCGATCATTGACAGGCTCGCTATAAATGCCTTGCCCCGACTGCGTATTGTCCTCAATCTTAATAGTCAAATCGCCGCCGACGGTTTCCACAAATATCGTGTCCAAGATATTCATGTGCGGATACTTACCATTGACCATCTGATCGCGCGTGGTCTCGATCCAATCAAAATCATAGGCAGGCGGCAGCTCAATATCGCGCTCGCCGCGATTGTCCACGTAGGCTACTTGAGCAGCTTCTGGTGTGCCTTGGCTAAAGTCTAACGCAAAACGAAACACTCGAATATCGGTGATACGCTCACCGATCTGAAAGGCTAATAGCAGCTTGCTGTCTTTAACGGTTAGTTGAATCAGGCGTGTTTGCTTGTAATAGCGATAGAGCTCATTGAAGTCTTGGACAAAGGCATCTTGATCTAAAAACGTCCCTTTTAAATCGACCTCTTCAAGCTGATACTCTTGCTCCGCACTATCACCACCATTACTCTGCGGACTCTCATCGCTGTCGCCTTTATCAGTAGGGTCTATCAAGCGATATAGCGACAGTACATCCTTAACATTGCTGGCACGCTTTAGCCCCATAAATACGTTGTAGCCAAACAGCAGATAGTCGCCAACTTGTACCATATCCTGCGCCACACAGTTATGCTCGGTACGGATACGCGTGCGGGCAATAACCTGCATCTGGGTGCTACCAAATTCCGTCAGGCGTGCAGCATTTAGTTTGGCGGTCAATTGCTCTAGACGGCTGCCCTGCTCTGTCAGGCGTTTTTTGATGAGCTCGTACGCATTACCGGAGGCCACTGCCTGATCGGTTTGGTTTGCTTGGTTCGCGTTAGGATCACTTTTGCTATCTGAATTGGTTGGGTTTTGCGTGTCCGCCATCGTTGCTCGTCCGTTTTTATATTTTGGCAATAAGGAATCATTGAAGATAAAGAAGCGCTTGGCTAATCTAAAAAATCGCATCACTTCTACTGATTTTTTAGATTAGCCAACTCATCATGAATAATGAGTTGGCTATCGCGCTTTAAGACACTTAGCGCGAATGGGTCATAGCACGCTGCGACCTAAATGATAGCTTGCTTATAAATGCAGCGTGCTTATAAATACTGATATTTATACCAGTCGAATATCATTTAAGCGGTTCTGTCATCATTTGACTGGTTCGCTTTCATGGCTTGATTGGCCATGACCCCATTGATGATACCGCTTAACGTGTCTGACTTGCCCGCTAGGCCATCAATGGCTTTACCGATCGACAATGATTTGGCAAAGTTATCAAAGAAGTGCGCTTCACCGCCGACAATATCGATTTTGGCTTTTTGTAAGGCCACTGCCAAGACTTCGGCGTTTTCTTTGGCAATCTCTTTACCTGCATCAATAGATGCTAAGGCTTCTTGCAAGGCCGTCTCAAGTCCCATGCGGAACTCTTCGTGCTCACGTGCTTCTTTGCTCATGCTACCCATGGCATTGAACTTCTCGACCAGACCATCTGCTTCGGCTTGGAAGTGCGCGCGAGTGACTTCGGCTTTTGCCAATCCGACAACACGCTCTGCCTTGGCATTTGACTCACCGCGAGCAGCGATAACTTCAGCATTGGCCATACCGACATCACGTTCGGCTTTGGCATTAGATTCACCGCGAGCCGCAACAATTTCTGCATCGACCATACCGATGTCACGCTCGGCTTTTGCTTTAGACGCACCGCGAGCGGCGATAACCTCGGCTTCAGCCATACCTTTTTCGCGGTCTGTCTGAGCCTGAGCCTGTCCAGTCGCTTTAATCACATTGGCTCTCGCAATGCCTTCTTTTTCAAGCGATACTGATTTGGCTTCTTGAATCGCCGCTTCAGCAAAGCCATGCGCTGACTCTTCTGCTTTGATACCTTCTGCCATTTTGATTTTTGCTTCTGCATCTTTCGCGGAGGCTTCCAGATTGGCATTAGCCAACGTGGTAATCTCGACAGCTTTATGCTTGGCGGATAGCTCTTCGGCTTCGGCTTTTTTCACCTGACGCACTTTGAGCTCTTCAGCATCCGCTTCGGCAGCCAGTACGCGCGTTTGCTTAGAGCGCTCCGCTTCGCTGACTTCGCGAACTTCTTTGATACGCTCTTCTTCTTGCGCCACGGTTTTGTCGACCGCGATACGCTCACGAATGACGTTGGCGATTTCTTTTTTCTCAAGCTCAATCGCGCGCTCGGCTTCGATACGCTGCAAGTCAACTTCACGCTCACGCGAGACGATTTCTAGATCGCGAGCACGCGTGACTTTTTCTTCTTCGATGACTACGGCACGCAGACGGTTTTGCCCTGCCACTTCGATTTCACGTTGCTGGTTCTCACGCTGAATCGCCAAGTCTTGCTCTACCATGATGATGGCGGTTTCTGACTTTTTGCGTTCTTCTTCTTCAATCTTGCGAGTTTCAGCGGTTTCACGAGCGATTACTGATGAGATTTCACGCTTTTGCTTGGCTTCGGCATCGGCTTGTTGACGCTCCAGCTCCAGCATTGCCTCTCGGGTTTCGACGTTCTTTTTCTTAACCGCCAGCTCTTCGTCACGCTCAAGCTCATTGGTAATGACGTTTTGGAAAGCGGTAAGCTGAGTGATCTTTTTGATACCTTCAGCATCTAGGATATTGCTTGAGTCCAGCGATACTTTTGGCGTTTGCTCTAGATAGTCAATCGCCACATCCTCTAGGACATAGCCGTTGAGATCGTTGCCGATTTCTTGGACGATACTGTCACGGAACTGACTGCGGTTTTCGAACAGTTTGACAAAGTCAATCTGCTTACCGACGGTCTTTAGCGCTTCTGAAAACTTAGCATTGAATAGCTCATTGACCGCGACTTTATCTGACGCTCTCTCTACGCCGACGGATTTGGCGACTTTGAGCACATCTTCTTCAGTCTCATTTACTCGTAGATAAAATGCGACTGTGATATCCGCACGCATATTATCCGCACAAATCAGACCTTCTTTGCCGCGTCTGTCCACCTCTAGGGTGATCAGCGAGATTTTCATCAGCTCTTTTTTATTGATAACTGGCCAAACAAAGCCACCATCAAAGCGTACGGCGATTTTACTCACGCCGTTGATAATGAGTGCTTTGCCCTGTTCAACCTTAACGTAAAAGGCTTTGAGCATCAAAAGCGCAACCATCATAAAAACAAACGCCAGCACCACAACCACGCCGACGATAATGAGTATATCCATATCCATTCCTTTAATTAAAACATTCCAAGCGAATTTAAAACCCTTACTATATTTACCAAATACTTATTTTTTATATTATTGAGCCATCGTTCACTGACCAATATCATTGATGAGCGTTATTTGTCTTTAACAGGCGTTACGCGATAAGTGTTGGCGTCATCTAAATACTCTACCAACACTACTTTATCGCCTTGTTTTAGCTGATTGTCGCTCATATCTGAGCGAATCTTGAGTATCAATCCTGCGCCGCCATCATTGAGCGCAGCTTCGCCATGCTTGTCGGTCACACTGAGCGTGCGTACCACAGCGATCTTGCCCACATTACTAGACGAATTGCGCTTGGGGATATTGGCAATATTTTTGCGGATGGGCGAGATGATAAGACCAGTCAACCACATGGACACAACCAAGACAAAAATGAGTGCCCCCGTACCGAACAGGTAATACAGAATGCCTGAGTCAAAATTTTGATGTAAGAAACTGGTATACAAATAGCTCAATAACCAACCGATTAAACTCACTAAGCTTAATATAATGACTAGAGGCACACCGTAGAGACCAAACTTCAGCATGAGGCCTGTAAAAAAACCGGTCGATGATAAATCAGAGACAGCAGCATCACTACCTGACTCTCCAACATCCACGCTGTCCATATCTGCCATGCCGAGTAAAGATACCACCCAGTATAGAGTAACGAACATCACAAGACCGGTGAAAACAATCGTTGGATATAAACTTATTTTGGTGATAAACACGAAAAAAGCCTCTTGCATTACGCGGGTTCTCCCTTTGTGAACCTAATCTTCTATTTGTAATAACCTACTACAAAAGCTGAGGCACTTCACTTAATATTTATAAACTTATGTTGTTTTACAAATAAGTTTATATACATATCACGGCATGAGACATACTTCTCTAACGACCCCATATCGGTGAGCGCACGACTCCACCATTTTGACCACTAATGGCATAGCTGGTATTGCCTGACAGCGAATGGATAACTAGACTACCACCATTTTGGCTTGCTGCTTGCCCGCCCACATTCAAGTGGCGAGTTGGATAGACGGCATAATTGCCAGAGGGAGATAGACGTGCGGGCTCATCAAGCCCTGTTTCTGCCAAGTTGACCACCTGTCCAGTCGTCAAGGTCATGACAACCGCCTTGCGACCATTTAGATAAGCCATACGCTGACCATCTAAGCTAAGCTGAGGACTAGCCACATACCCATTTGTTGATACAGCTGTCGCATTGCCCGTAGCGAAGTCATAACGATAAATTCGCGGTCGTCCAGCACGAACTTTATCACTGGTATAGACAAAGCTCTTGCCATCGGCAGCATAACTTGGCTGCACCTCTGTACTTGGCAGAGTCGTTAACTGCTGGGTATTACCATCACTCAGACGCATCTTATAGATATCAGCATTACCACCGACAGTAGAGCTATAGAGCAAATCTTGACCATCGGGTGAAAATGACGCTGACATATTACTGCCTTCAGCATTTACCACTAGGTTGCGCGTATTGCTACTACGATCATAAATATAAATTTTGGGATGCTCACGCGAGGCTTGTTTGCTATAGGCAAGCAGTTGTCCGTCTGCCGACCATGCTGGCGCATAGATATAGCCATTAAGCTGATCAATTAGCTGACGAGCGCTACCGTCAGGACGAATGCTATAGAGGGTCGATACTTTTGCCGTACCTGCGCCCTGCTCTTCTACATAGGCAATGTATCCTCGGCGATCAATCGCTGGCATACGTGCAGTCAGCGGATTGGTCTCGACTGTACTGGTTGGCTTTTTTACTGAAGTATTAGGTAATGTCTGACAGCCAGTGAGGACGGTAACTATAGCTATCGTAGTAATGACTTTTATGGTTTCAAACATAGCGCGGTATCCAATAGATCCTAATGATAAAAGTATTGTGAATAATTAAAAAACTATCGTCACTGTTGCAGACTCAACGCCATAGATAATATCTTACGATATCAAAGGTATTATAGGGTTATGGCTCTAGTGTAGCCTAAACTGAGTCAAACTTTGGATAAAAAAATGCCCCACTTGATAGCGAGGCATTTTGCGTTTCAAGAAGAGTAGCTTTAAATAAGTAACTTTAAATAAGTAACTTCAGACGAGCAACTCTAGAAAAGTAGTTACAATTGTTTAAGTTTACGAACCAGTCAAACTGTTTACTCAATTATTAAGCTACTTCGCAACGGCTTTAAAATAAGCGACTTGAGCATCATTTTTAATGGTCAAAATAGGCACATTGTTGGCATTCTTACTAAGGCTATATTTACCTTTTACAGTAGCTAAGGCAGCAGTATCAAAGCTAGCTTGCGGTTCAGGACATGCCATCATAGTACTGATGCCGTTTTTAATCTCGACTTCACCATTTGCAACGCTATATCCAGCGCCCATGTTATTACAGGTATTCATAAATGCCACGTAATCTCTACCGTTATCATTCATAAAATTTAACGTTAACGGCTTGGCTGGGTCAAAAAACAGCTGTGTTACTTTATCACCATTGCTGCGTTTGGCATCAACGAGCTGCCAGTTGTGCGCTTGCAAGATATCTGCAGTGATTGGTTGGTTAACTGGCGCAGGTAAACTCGTCGTCTGGCAACCCGCAGCAAGTGTACCAACTGCCAATGTCGCGGCCATCATTACTTTAGTCATGTTCTTCATTTCAACTCCTCGCTTTATTACACCCGATACTTTTACTAAACACACTATCTGCTTGAGCCCTCAGCGCTAATAGACAAACGATAAGCTCTAATAAACATAGTAAAAGCTCGGACTTATTATGATTCATTTATTGTTTTATTTAATGCTCTAGACAATGGCAATATTGTGCATGACTCACAGGGAGGTGTCATCATAAACTGGGTAGTTATTCGGAATGCATTTTGTACTACTTTGCAAATATCTTGCTACTTGCCCTTGCCAGCACCTAAATGAGCTGCTAACGATATCCATCCAGATCAACGATGGTTATTGACGGTAGCTAGTGACAGTAATTATGGATTATTGGCAGCTTGCTGTCGTTGCAATGCCGCATAGCCATCCAGACGCTTACGCTCAGTATCATTAAATAATTGCTGTTCAAGCTGATTGATTTGAATTTGCGCTTGGGCGGCATAGACACCTTGACTTAATAAGCGATTCTTTTGAGTTTCATACTGGGTGAAGCGTTGGTCAAAATTAGCGTCTTCTTGATCTACTTGTGCCAGCCTTTCTGCTGCTGGTGCGCCTACTAGCTCTCGGCGCATATTATATAACTCCTCGGGCGTTGCACCGCGAGCTTTCATCTGTTCAGTACGAGTCATCAACTCGCTAATATTGGCTTGTTGCATGATATTGGCTTTAGTAGCATTCTCTGGCAATCGACTGATATAGTCCTGACGGGTAGCTTGTTTCTGTGCGTCAGACATCTGCTTATTTTGGTCAATTCTGACCATCTCTATACTATAACTATCGTAATCATCCTCTGCGCCAAAAAATGCTGTGATAGTTGGCTTATCAAAGTACTGCTGTCGTAGATTAGCAATGTCTTGTTTTTGCTGGGCAACTGCGTTCAAGTCCAGCTCGCCACTTTTGGTCGCCTGTAATTGCAGATTACCATAACGCTTTTCTATCTCAGGAAGTGCTTTAAGGTAAGCAACATATTGATTAAAAATAGTGACCGCTTGGCTAGCGGCAGGCTCTGGTGTGTGATGGCGAATATAACTCTCCACACGGGCCAATATAGTCGCTTCTTCCTCCTCACCTAGGGCTGATAAAAAATAATCAAACAAACGCCGCAGACCTTCAGTGACGACCAACTGTTTATTTTCATCGATGATGATTTCACCATCAACTTGGGTGCCCTTTAATGAGCGTGGTAAATTTTCTAATCCTGTGACAAATTGAGACTGGCTGGGTGGCGTTGTCGCTTTCACGACTTGTCCCGCAGCCAACTCAGTTATCACTGACTCGCTACTCTCATTATCAGAGACGGAGGATTTGATTGAAGCTGAATTTACATCGTTACTAGGCTTAAACCACAAAATAACCGCCGCTGTGGCAATGATAACCACGGCGATGATAGCAATTGTTGCATAGGTTGGACGGCGGTTATTTGACATAAACGATATTTCTCAATTAATGAGCATTCTTGTTTTGTAGTTCAGCTTATAGGTTGGCGTTTTTCAGACGGTTTACCTGAGTACGATAGATAGATTTTGGCTCAGACTCTCCCCATGCCGTCAGACCCAAGACTTGATCAGCGGAATCCAAATGGTTCATTCTATAATTATCACGAATCACATAGCCAAGACGACTTGAGCAAGCAGATACCAATCCATCGTTAGACTCACCTGCAAACGGTACGCCCGTTGCGGCCAATAGGTAATCGCTAGGGTCAAGTGCACTCGTTATTTGCCCAACGCCACTAAACGAATAATACTTGATGCCATTGACCGCCGTACTAGTCGGTTGACCACAATAGTTTTTTGGCATTGCTGCAGGAAATTTGGCATTGAACTTAGCAGCACCATCGGTCGATAGAGCCACGAGCGCTTGCCAGCCATCTTGTTGTTGAATTTGATTGAAACTGATACCAGAACCAATATCTGTAAAGCCACCAATCAGATTAAACACGCCTGATACTAGCTGGGTGGTGACATTAGATGGCTGTCCAGAAGTATTATTTGGCTCAAGGACATCTTTAACAAAATCAGCGGTTTTTGATCCTTGCTCTGGGCTTGATACCGCAGTTACTGAGGCCACGTACTTTGGCGCGACGCCAGCGACATAACGAATATCTATACCGCCCTGACTGTGTCCAAACAAATTGACTTTAGACTCACCTGAAATGGCAGCAATGGTCTTGACCTGTTGTAGCAGTTGCTCACCTCGAACTTCGCTATTATTGACCGCTGACGTTTTGGTGGTATATACCTCTGAGCCACCTTTCATCAAGTCTTCTGGAATCCCGTTGAAATAATCAATGACTCCAAATAACGTCGTGAAGCCGCCAAGTCCATGTGCTAAGACGACTGGATATTGAGTTTTAGTGTAACTAGAAGTGAAATATTTACTGTCTACCAACTTGCAACCGTTAGCATTGGCACAATTATAGTATTGTCCTGCAGCTTGAGCAGAAGTGGTTTGCATGGTCATTAGAAGTACACCAGCACTGATTGAACCCAGTATCGGTAACAATGTCTTTGGTGTGAGAGCTGCACGAATGTACAAAGAAAGCGTCATAACAACATCCTTGTTATCATTGATTTGGTTATTTTTACTGCACAACTACAGTAAAAATTGCTGCTAATTCCGTTAGCAGGCAAAATTACATTACTTATATATCCTGCAACATTCAACTAATTTGTCAAAATATGAATATATTAGTCTGACTAATGAGTCATATAAGCCCTTACCAAGCTGTAAAGCAATTATTTTCAATGATAATGATAGGTACACTATCACTTAACGTAAAAGTGTCACTAGTACGTTTATGGTATAATCTATCTACAATGAACCCATAATTATAAGATATACGATGATGACTAAAAAATCCCTTATCCAGTCTCCAGAAGCCATAGAAAAAATGCGTGTGGCCGGTAAACTCGCTAGTGATGTCCTTGTCATGCTCGACGAGCATGTCAAAGTGGGCGTCAGTACCGAAGCACTTAATCAGATTGCCCATGACTATATTGTTAATGTGCAGCAGGCTATCCCTGCCCCACTTAATTATAATGGTTTTCCAAAATCTATCTGTACCTCAGTCAACCATGTTGTCTGTCACGGTATCCCAACCGAAAGCAAGCTGCTGAAAGATGGTGATATTATCAACATCGACGTGACTGTTATCAAAGATGGCTACTATGGCGATACCTCAAAGATGTGGATCGTCGGTAACGGCTCTATCATGGCACAGCGTATTTGCAAAGTGGCACAAGATGCCCTTTACGCAGGTATGAGCGTGGTCAAGAACGGTGCTCGTCTAGGTGATATCGGCGCTGCTATTCAAGCCGTTGTCGAGCCTGAGCGCTTTAGTATCGTTCGCGAGTTCTGTGGTCATGGTATCAGTGATGAATTTCATCACGAGCCACAAGTCATGCACTATGGCAAAAAAGGTACTGGCTTTGAGTTAAAAACAGGTATGACGTTTACTATCGAGCCTATGATTAACCAAGGCACGTGGCAAACTAAGATCTTGCCTGATGAGTGGACAGCGATTACTAAAGACCGTAAATTGTCTGCTCAATGGGAGCACACCATGGTCGTAACAGATAATGGTTGTGAGGTATTTACTACTCGCCCCGAAGAAGACTTAAGTTTTTTGACGCAGTAGTACAATCAAAGATCGCTTAAGCGGTCTTTTTTTTGGTCTTTAATTAGGGCGTGTTTGATATTCAACCATGGCACTGACAGAGACTATTTTTTAGACAGTTCGACGTTAAAAATAGTAAGTTTAGCCATTCTAACCGTCGATTTTTAACAATGAAATGGCAAAAAATAGCCCTGTCTCCTTCTACTAATATTGGAGCTGAGGCTAAAACTGCCCCATACTGCGTTGTAAACCTAGTTAAGGCACAAGCATTACCGTCGTTTTACGCCTTGTCTAAAACAGTTTTAGCAATCAGCAGTGCCTATTTGTGAATATCAAACACGCCCTAGTCCATATTGAGTATTGTGCTTATAGGCGCTTTGTCTTTATACTCAGATGACCTGATAACTTCTATTGATATATTTATCAGCACTTTTATTGATAATTGCTATTCGTGACTTTTATTAGCCATCAGAACATTAGATGCCTAATAGCGCTCAGCTCAAACGTTCTATTTCTAAACTCTTAACTGGATAACACTCATGTTTAATTGTGATATCGCCTCTGTTGATTTGACGCCTTTACCGATACTACCAAGTGAGGTGGCGACAGACTCATCCCCACTGTCAGCCAAAAATGTGACAGACAAGAACCTACTTGGCATTCCTGAATGGTTGGCCCAGATCAACGACGATATCAGCCGCTCACTAGAACGCGGCACCAATATTCGCCAACTGGTTGCAGCACGCGCTTGCGCTATCGACAGCCTATTGATTGCATTATTCAAATGGTTTGAGTTAGATAAGACTGATTTGGCATTTTTTGCGACTGGTGGCTACGGGCGCGGTGAGCTATCGCTCTACTCAGACATTGATATTTTGCTTCTGTCTCCTGGTGAAATAGGTGCTGATGCCAGTAGTAAGATCGACAAACTGGTCGCTCTACTATGGGATATCGGGCTGGAGCCTGCGCTGTCTGTGCGGAGCGTCAACGATGCGTTAGAAGCTGCACTTGACCATACGATAGCCAGTGCTCAGCTAGAGGCTCGACTCCTAATCGGCAATGAAGCATTGCAAGATATGCCCGCTCAAATCGTCAATAAACAGTGGTCTCCTCGCGCCTTTTTTGATGTAAAAATGGAAGAATCCAAAGCGCGTTATTTGCAGCATAATGCCACCGAGTACAACCTTGAACCCAATATCAAAACAGCACCGGGCGGGCTACGTGATATCCATATCATCGGCTGGGTCACTAAGCGTTATTTTCGCGTGAGCAAGCTATATGATTTAGTGCAACAGAACTTTTTGACCGAAAAAGAATTTGATGAGTTGAGCTTTGCCGAAGGGTATTTATGGCAAATTCGTCATTACTTACATGTACTGACGGGCCGTAATGAAAACAAGTTGTTATTTGATTATCAGCGCGAGATTGCTCAGTTAATGGGCTACGAGACCCAGCCTGACGACCAGCCTAACGCTGCGGTCGAACGGTTTATGCGCGACTACTATCGCTGTGCGATGCAGATATCAACACTGTCTGAGATGCTGACCAATCATTATTATGAAACGATCATAGAACCGCAGCTGCCGGACGATGAACGGCCAAAAAAACAGCCTATAAATGCGCGATTCAACCGTATTGGTAACCAAATTGCTATCGCACATCATCGAGTTTTTGCACAGCACCCTGAGTCTATCTTAGAGATGTTTTTATTGATGGGTCAGCATGGTATCGATAAAGTTCGTACCCATACTTTGCGCGCACTCAAAATTGCCGCGCGAGGCATCGATCAGATATATAGAGACAATCCTACTCACAAAGCATTGTTTTTATCGAACCTAAAAGAACAGAACTACTTATTTCATCGTCTACGTACCATGAATCGCTATGGAGTATTGGGTAACTATATTCCTGCGTTTGCGCAAGTTACTGGCCTTATGCAATATGACTTGTTCCATCGATATACGGTAGACGCGCATACTTTATTTTTAATTAGAATCTTGCATCGATTTACAGATCCAACCTTCCATGAAGAGTTCCCTCTAGTCAGCTCTATCTTTCAGCGTATCGAACGTAAAGAGATTTTGGTACTAGCAGCAATGTTCCATGATATTGCTAAGGGCCGTGGCGGCGACCATAGTGAGCTTGGTCAAACAGAATCGATTGAGTTTTGTTTATCACATGGTATGAGCTTGGCGGATGCGAACTTAGTAGGCTGGCTCACGCGCTATCACCTTCTTATGTCGATTACTGCACAGAAAAAAGATATCTCAGACCCTGAAGTGGTGACTATTTTCTCTGATCTCATCGGTAACGTGACTCATCTAAACCACCTGTATGTACTGACGGTGGCTGATATGAATGCGACTAACCCACAGCTATGGAACAGCTGGCGGGCGACCCTCATGAAACAGCTATACTCACAAACTCGGCGCATCTTGCGCGCTGATATCGATGCGCCCACCAATCGTCAAGATATGATTAGCGCCACACGCAAGCAAGCTTTGACGATGCTAGATAATGTCAACAACCAACATATGAATCGCGATGAAGTATTGCGTCTGTGGGATGACTTGGGCGATGAGTATTTCTTGCGAGAAATTGCAGAAGATATCTTATGGCATACCGAAGCTATTTTGAATCACCCACCGATTGGATTGGCTTCTAATGCTGATAGTCCACCGTTGGTCGTTTTGCGTGAACATCGCGAATTGGCACTTGATGCGGTACAGGTATTTGTTTATACCCAAGATCAAATGAACCTATTTGCCGTTACTATGGCAGTATTTGATCAGATGAATCTTGATGTTTTAGATGCACGCATTATCACAGCGACCCGTGACTTTGCTTTGGATTCTTATGTATTGCTAGATCCTAGTGGCACATTGCTGGTCGATGAGGAGAGCCAACAAGAGCTAAAACAACGCTTAATTGACTCGTTCAAAGACCCTACCGTACTTAAACTGACGAACAAGCGTATGCCGCGTCAATTAAGACACTTTGAAGTGAAAACGGTGATTAACTTTGAGTTCAATGAAGCATCAGGCCAGCACATCATGAGCTTAGAAACGCTTGATCAGCCAGGGCTATTGGCGCGAGTTGGGCAAGTTTTCTTGCAAGAGCAAATCGAAGTACATGCTGCGCGTATTACTACTCTAGGTGAGCGTGCTGAGGATATGTTTTCTATCAGTGATCAAAACGATAAGCCACTCTCACCTGATAGACTGGAAGCATTAAAGGAAGCGCTATTAGCCAGTCTTACCGTTCAGAAAGAGCATAATAGCGTAATATATTTTTGATACGGCTAGATAGTTTTGGTTAGCCATTATTTTGAATATTAACTAGCAAAAGTAGTCTGATAGTCATCATAGAAGTACGTTTTATAACGTACTTCTAGTTTTATAACGTACTTCTATAAGTTATCTCGCTAGCATGTTCGTTCAATTCATCGTCAGCAAGATCTGGCGGCAAAACACCTACTTCAGGTGGCTGCTGCTCCATGATTAATCGTCCAGCATCGACTTCTTTTTGTAGCAGACATTGCAAGCTTGCTAGGTGAAACTGTCCGTCTAGATAATCATCTAACGCTTCCAAAGAGATAGGCGACTTGGCATGTACATCAGGATACAGGCTATCCTCTGCCAGAATAATCATCTCATTGAGCGCTTCTTCGCGCATTAGCTCGTCGTTGTCTATTTTGCGCTGGAGTTTGTTTTCCAATTGGCCTTTAGCAGCAAGTGCGCTGACAAAAAATATGGTCTGTATTACAAACAAAGAAACGTACTGCCATAGCGGTAATGAGATACCAAATATATTATTGAGCAGCATCAAGGCCATTGCCACTACCACGTAGCCGACCAATTGCCACAACAGCCACATAATGAGGCTGTTTTCACCATACCAAAACATTTTCTTTTCTTGACGCTCAATCAGTTGTTGGCGCGCTTGCCACCAGCTCTGTTCACGCTCTTTGAGCAGCTTATACAGGTTCGAGCGCTGCAAATTGTTATCAAGTTTTTCATTATTGATATCTTTAGCGATGAGATCATCATTATTTAGCACACTAGACATATCAAACTATCCTTAAAACGATCTACCACGTTTGTGATGTAGTCATTTTTTATATTGTTATAGGTTATGAAAGGTTCAAAAGACTTTTGAGCGACTACCTATTTGGTATTCCTATGATGAATAACTTACGCTTGGTAAATGCCTATTCGCGATATAAGAAGAAAAGGACAAAAAATTAGAGAAGTGCTACACTGCTCTAATGTAAATTTTCTTTATAACTTTATTATTAATTGTCTATTATAGTTATCACACTTATGAATCACAACTTAAAGCATCTCCATCCTTATCCATTCGCAAAGATGGCAACACTGCTTGCCGATAGCACGCCTGCCAACGGTTACAGTGAAATAAAGCTCGGTATTGGTGAGCCAAAACATGAGCCACCTGCATTTGTGCTGGACGTCCTACGCGAAAACTTGGACAAAATAAGTCGTTATCCAACTACAAACGGTATGTTTGAGCTGCGCCAAACCATCGCCCACTGGTTAGAGAAGCGGTTTTTTCTAAATCACGTCGATGTCAATACTCAAGTATTACCCGTGATGGGTACGCGTGAAGCGATTTTTAGCTTTGTACAAGCGGTCGTTGATCATGATGTATCTGACAAAGATAGTGATTCTCTAGCACCCAATACATCGCCTACGGTTGTCATGCCCAACCCGTTTTATCAGATATATGAAGGCGCGGCGATACTGGCACAGGCAACCCCTTACTTTGTCTCTTGTACATCAGATAACGAATACAAAGGTGACTTTCGCGCGGTGCCAAAAGACGTCTGGATGCGTACGCAGCTATTGTTTGTCTGTAGCCCAAACAATCCAACAGGCTCCGTCATGACGATGGATGACTGGGAATACCTTATTCGCCTGTCAGATCAGTACGGTTTTATTATTGCCAGTGATGAGTGCTATAGCGAGCTGTATTTTGATACAGCACCGATTGGACTGCTCCAAGCTTGTGCGGCCCTTGGTCGCCGCGATTTCAAAAACTGTATCGTGTTCCACTCTCTATCCAAACGTTCAAACTTACCGGGTTTGCGCTCTGGATTTGTGGCCGGTGATGCCAAAATTTTGCAGGCTTATTTGCAATATCGCACTTACCAAGGCTGTGCAATGCCGATACCTCATCAGCTGGCCTCTATCGCTGCATGGCAAGACGAAAAACACGTCGCTCATAATCGCTCGCTATACCAAGAGAAGTTTGCCCTATGGATGTCCGAGCTTGGGGAGTTGCTAGAGTTACGCATGCCTGATGCTGGGTTTTACTTCTGGGTCAAAGTGCCTGAACAGTTCGATGGTAATGATGAAATATTTGTCAAAGCGCTGTATGAGCAAGCCAATATCCATGCATTGGCAGGACGCTATTTGTCACGTGAAGTTGATGGTCATAATCCTGGACAAGGTTATGTGCGTATCGCTCTGGTCGCGAGTGTCGATGAGAGCCGAGAAGCAATCAGTCGTATCCGCAGCCTACTAAACGCTTAGAGCTAATTAGAAAAATCTAATGTAGCTGGGATAAATGACGCAGTAGCAAAAAGCCTTCAATAACCCTATTTATATTGTGGTTATTGGAGGCTTTTTGTTTTATTAATGCTATAGTAAAGTCTCTACCGAAAATATGCCATCAAGGATGATGCCATGCCCCATCTTGATTTTAGCCAACCGCCCTTTGATGTATTGAGCTTAGCCGAGCGTCAAAGCATTAGAAAAAACACCCAGATACGCTACCTTGCCAAAAACGAGAGCTTGCCTGTAGAAGAACTGCAATGTCTATATGTGGTCATCAAAGGGCAAATCGAGCAATCACTAGATGGTGATTTTGTCGCGTCCTATGTAGGTAGCAATCACGCTGACGGTCTGAACAATAATGATTGGTTTGATAGTCGCCGCCTGCCTGAATCACTTCCCAAGGACAATCAGCCAGAGTATGAAAGTACGTCCATACAACCCTATCAATTCCGAGCCAGTGAAGAGACGTTACTGCTCCAAGTCGCTGGTGATGCTATCGATAAAATCAGTGCACAAAATCATCTGGTACGGCAAATGCTATCAGACAAACTGCCCGAACGATTAAAAGCATTGCGCCAACGACGTCATAATAAAACGCTAGTTCCTGCCAGCTATACCAACCAACAAGAAGTACAGCAAATCATGCTGCAGCCAGTGATAGATGTTCATCTGTTACCAGTGCATATCGTCGATGCCAATGATAGCTTGCACGAAGCGGCCCGCATCATGACCAAAGCTAGATTGAAACATGTACTGGTCAGACCGCTACGTAAATTAGGTGACTTACAACTAGATGATTTAGATGACTCACAAACAGCGCAACATGAGACAAGATTACTCTTAGGGATTTTGACCGACACTGATATTTGTCGCGCGGTGAGTGACAGACAAGATCCAGCTACTACTCCTTGCCAGCGCTATGCCAATTTTAATCTACGCACGATCAAAGCCAGTGATGAGATTGGCGATGCGCTACTGACCATGACTCGCTATCGTATTCATAGACTGCCAGTCATTGATAAGAGTGGCGATGTCGTCGGAGTACTTGGGCAAAGCGATATGCTCGCTCATATTGGCCATCATTCACAACTGATTAGTATTCAAATCGAACAGGCACAAGACTTAGCGAGCCTAGATACCGCTGTTGAGCTGATCGGTCGCTATATTCGTGCACAGCATCACAATGGTGTCAAAATCGGCAATATCAGTCGTATGGTACAGACTTTGAATGCGCAGGTATTTACCAAACTATGGCAGCTAATCGTACCTGATGAAGTGATGGCCAATACCTGCCTTATCGTTATGGGTTCAGAAGGTCGCGGTGAGCAAATCATGCGTACCGATCAAGACAACGCGCTCATCATTCGTGATGGCTATACGCATCCTGACCTAGCACAGTTTGCTGATACTTTTAATAGCCATTTAGCAACGCTTGGCTACCCACTGTGTGATGGTAATATCATGATGACCAATCCTATGTGGCGACAATCACTTAAGCAATTTACTGCGCAAATTGCTCTATGGTTTAGAAATTCAGATCCGATGCATGGTATTTACTTGTCTGCAATACTAGATGGTGAATACGTCTGCGGCGATGAGTCACTGCTTACTCAAGTACGTCAGCACTTAGAACTTGCTCATCAACAAGCAGATCCTATGTTTGTCAGGCAGTTTGCACGGGCAGCGCTACAGTTTGGCGATGTTAATCAATGGTGGCAAAAGTTTGTCCCTTTATTGGGTGGTAAATCAGCATCATCTGATATCGACCTAAAAAAAGCCGGTATATTTCCCTTGGTGCATGGCATCCGTACCTTAGCTTTAGAAAACAATGTGCTCGACGTGCCTAGTACCAAGGCGCGTTTAAAGGGCTTGGTGCAGGTTGATGCTATGACTCAAGAACGCGCTGATACTCTACTAGAAGCCTTAGAGTTTTTTATGGCTCAACGCTTATCTGTGGCGCTCTCAACCGACGATAAGCATGCACGGCAAGTGGATCCAACGACTTTGACCGCACTTGAACGTGACCTACTAAAAGAGTGTCTAGCCGTGGTCAAAAGCTTTAAAAACCAATTGCGTCAACACTATCAGCTAGAAATCGTATAAATGTGGCAGTCTTAGTACAGAGGCTTCATAAATAGAGAAATTTTATAAATACAAAAATAACATAGATGGATGAGCAACCAATATGAACTGGTTACAGCAGTTATCTTGCGCTTGGCAAAAGACGCAATTACAGCGTCCAGAGCTTGCCTTAATGTTTACGACATCTTCGGCTGAGCAATGGGTGGCGATTGACTGCGAGATGACAGGACTGAACCCCAAGAAGCATCACCTGCTGTCTGTAGCAGCGATACATATTAATGGTAATACTATCGACACAGGTAATGGCATGCATTTGGTTTGCAGACCTCCTGTCATGCCAGACCGCGACACCATTGTTATTCATGGCCTGCGTACCGCCGACGTTGAACATGGCATGAGTTACGATGACATGTTGGCCCTACTACTACCATTCATAGGTAATCGACCAATCGTTGGATTCTGCACACAGCTAGACATGGCTTTTTTGAATCCTTTGGTCAAACGCTATATGGGAACCTCGCTACCAAACGAAGTCATAGATTTGCGTCACCTTTACAGTCGGCGTATCAGTGGTCACACCCAAGGCCTCTCTAGCCAAGCTCAACATCTGAATCGTATCCTAGCCCATTACAACATACCTGAACTGGGCGCGCATGATGCTTATAACGATGCGGTCATGACGGCGATGGCTTTTCTACATGTGCGCTAACAGTAGAACACGCTCTCAGTTCAATCTATAGTTAGAGTTAATTATCTAAATAAGAGCGTTGTTAGCGCTAAGGCGTGCCCTCATTTTGAAAATAGTGATAAAAATGAGATAAATAGCAACCAAACAAGGAAAGGAGTACAGATGATATCGAAATATTAGCCAGCTACTTGACGCAGTTTGGCAAAGATTTGGCAATTTACAGTTTACTGTTCAGATTAATGTCACGCCCTAAAATTGTACTGCTGACATCATGTGCGGAAACAGCAACTCATGTTACCATAGGCTGTTTTTGCCACCTGATGAAAGATGCTCATGCGATACCCTTCTAAACGCCGCCATTACCCTACTGCTGCAACCAAAATCACCATGCTTTGTCGTCATTTGCGACCGCTAAACCAACCTAATAAACGTCTATCTAGGTTAGCGTTATTGGCAGCAGTTATAGTCGCACCAATACAGGCACAAGCAGCATTGCCAGCAGCCATTCAAAAAGCCTTGGCGCGTGCCGACCTGACAGAAGCGGATATCAGTATCGTGATTACACCTGTGGGTGACAAAACTGCCAGCCGTCTGCCCACTCCTATTCAAGTCATTGATAGTGATGAACCTGACAGCCAATCTGCAACTACTATAGTATCTGAGCATCCAGTTACAAACGCCTCTACGGATACAATTAGCAGCGACCCGAGCCATCAGAGCGCGTTAGTTACCATAGAGCAGCGCACTATTGAGAAACACAAGCAAAAAATACATGCTTATACCGATGACCCTTATACTTATCAGAGCGTAGAGAGCATTCCAACGGTGATCCCTGACGAACCTCAGCATACGCTTGATCAGAACGCCAAAGAACAAGATACTGCGAGCAATAATAAAGCCTCTATAAAGATTTCATTTTCGCCTTTGCTGGATCACCAGTCTGACATCCCTCGTACGCCTGCCAGCACCATGAAACTCGTGCCTAGCTTTATCGCTTTGGACACTTTAGGGGCAGATTTTGTGTGGCATACACGGGTTTATCACACAGGTATTGTCATCGGCAACCGTCTACATGGTGACTTGATTATTCAAGGAAGTGGCGACCCCAAAATGACCCACGAACGTCTGAAGCAGTTGCTGTATAAAGTGCAAGCATCAGGTATTCATCATATCGATGGTGACATCATCATCGACAGCGCAGTTTTTAATAATGTTAGTAAAGATCCAGCCGCCTTTGATAACTCACCGCTACGCCCTTATAACGCTAGTCCTGATGGGTTTTTGGTTAACTTTAGCACCATTGGTATCAAAACTTACCCTCAGGATAATGGCCAGGCAAGCGTGACCTATAAGCCGCGGTTAGCCAATTATCAGCTGCCTGCTACAATCAATACCCGTGCAGCCAGTTGTGGGCAAGCAAGCTATAGCCTAGCGCCGCAGTGGCAAAACACGCAGCTTGTGTTAAATGCCAGTCTGCCAGAGAGCTGCGGCGAGCATATCTTTTATGTGGCGTATCCCAATGCCAAAGAGTTTGCGGCACACGTCATCGCTGCCAAATGGCAAGCGTTGGGGAATACTTTGAGTGGGCAGGTCATCTCGCAAGAAACCTCTTACGATGTGACCAAGACAACAAAACGAGCGCACGGGCTTACGGCTATCGCGATGTCGCCTCTACCTATGGTCAGCTATCCGTCGTTGAATTTAACCGAGCAGATTCATGACATTAACCACTTCTCAAACAATGTCATGGCTGAGCAAGTGGCGCTATCTATAGGCGCTTATGATAAAGGAAGGCTGACTCATCCAATACCTTCTAGCACAACTGCGACTAGTCCAAGCAGTCATGAAGTCAAAGCTAGTAATGAGATGGATAATAAAGTAGCGGCTGTTAAATCTAGTGGTAAAAAGGCTAATAGCTTATATCAGTTTGGCAAACCTACTACGACAGACTATCCTGCAGCCTTACAAACCATCAATCAATGGTGGCAAACCAACCTCAGTACACCGCCGCCTCATTTGACCAATGGCTCAGGACTTTGCCGTGAGTGTACTATCACTGCCGCCAACCTAAGTGAGCTACTGACTTATGCTTATAGTCGACCAAATTTTGAAGCCTATGTCGATTCGTTAGGGGTCGCTGGGGTCAGTGGCACTATTGCCGCTCATAGCAATCGCTTGCCTGAATCTGCAGCCACTGGCCGCGCATGGATAAAAACTGGCACGTTAAATAACGTCACTTCAATGGCAGGTTATGTTAAAGGACTGTCAGGACAGGATTATGTTGTCGTCGGCATAATCAATACTGAGCAAGCATTAAATCCTTATGCAGCGCGACCTGTGTTAGATGTCATGCTCGACTGGGCAGCACAGCGCTGATTTTAACGCTTTAAGACGTTGTATTATCTATACTCTATTTTTTACCTTTATAAAGGTTAGCTTATGTCACGCCAGACAACCAGTCTCAACAAACCTCAGACGCTTGTACAAGTGCAGCCCAAACTGGCTCGATATGTCGGTTTTTTTGCGATTGGATACACGCTCGCCAGTACCATATTTATGATGATACAGACCAAGCTTGCGCTCAATCCACAACTGGTCATGGTGGTTTCTATTATCGTAGGTGCTTACATCGCTGTCAGTAAGTTTATCAAACATCAGAAGCGAGCATTAGCGCGAGATGAGATTAATAAATTGATGTTCGGTGGGGTTGTGATTGTCTGGATGCTAACTGTTATTTATTTTTCAGCCATCTGGTTTTGGCTGTTTGATACGATAAGCCGTGAGGTACTGTTCGAGATGGCGATGCAGCGTCCACTACCCCTGCTTTCATCACTAATGCTAATACTGGTCCTCACTCTAGTCAGTGCGCGAATCAGTCTATGGTCTATCAATCGATTATTAGACCCTATACGCAAATCAACGTAAGTACAAACCATCATCTACAAGGTGCTACAAAGTTTTCCCCTGCTAATGCGTAAAATCCGTTAGGCTAAGTTTAGGGCATGTCATTATTTTAAGAATAGTACTAAAAATGAGACAAAGTAAGACGCGCCCTAGTAAGTAGTATTTTAGCGATGACTTGTTTTACCTTTATAATAGGAGCGAACATTATGGACATGATCTTTTTTGACAACATAGACAAGCTTGGTCGTATTGTTTTGACGACTGTTATGGTTTACGTGTTGATCGTGACAGTCACCAAAGTCTCTGGCAAACGCTCAACGTCGCAGCTCAATAACTTCGATTGGATCGTGACGGTCATGATCGGCTCGTTGGGTGCCAGTACAATTTTGCTCAAAGACATTCCTTTTGTTGAAGGGGTATCGTCTATTTTAGTGCTGTACCTACTGCAATTTGTGGTAACCAAATATGCGTCTGTTTCACCGCAATTTAGTAACTTTATTTTATCAGAGCCGCGTATCGTTTTTTATCAGGGGCAGTTTTTGCCAGATGCCATGCGTGATGAGCGCTTGACGCGTCAAGAAATCGAATGTGCCATGCGTTCTGAAGGGATTAATAGTTTTGATGATGTCGAAGCTATTGTTTTTGAGTCTGATGCAAAATTGACTGTCATTCCAAAGCCAACCCAAAGTGATAAGAGCGACGATGATCAAAGCGCAAGTAGCAACGTATCAGAGACGATTAACCCTCTGATGTAAATTGCAGACAATAAACAACGAACGATACAACTATCAAGAACACTCCCTAGTAAGCTTGAATTCAATTATCGAGATGGTAAGCATTATGAAAGTAAGGATTTTGACCGTTGGCAATAAAATGCCTAGCTGGGTACAGACGGGTTTTGACGAATATTACAAACGTATTCAACCGATGCTAAGCACAGAAATTGTCGAGATTGCGGCAGCCAAGCGGGCAAAAAACCCTTCAGATGCTAATTTGGCACAGTACCGTGAGCAAGAAGGTCAGGCTATATTAGCCGCTCATAATGCATCAAGCCGTGAGCAGTTATGGGTATTAGATGTCAAAGGCAAGATGATTTCGACAGAAGGACTGGCTGATAAGCTCGCTGATGGCATGCTGCAAGGCGATGATATTGCCTTGGTCATCGGCGGTGCAGACGGCGTCTCGCCAGAAGTATTGGCGAAGGCCGATGCAAAATTATCACTGTCAGCACTGACATTGCCACATCCGCTAGTACGCGTCGTACTCATGGAACAATTGTATCGCGCGATGAGTATCAACAATAACCACCCTTATCACCGTGGTAATTAAATAAAATACTAAGCTATTTTTTTGATTTAAAACATTGACCCTAAAGTAGATTGAAAAACTGGCGCACGCCCTAATAAATGCAACATGAAATATCTAAAACGTGCGACACCCAACGCCTCCAAGCCCTCTCATCAACGTGATGATCATCATAGTGTGCAGACGCCTATCACAGCGGCTGCCGCATGGGAAAACACGTCTGATATAGCGACGAATACATCTAAGCTACCAGCGCTCTTTATCTCGCATGGCGCGCCTACGCTTGCAATTGAGCAGTCTGCGACGACCAGTGCACTGGCACGTATCGGTCAAAACTTACCTAAGCCACGTGCTATCGTTATTATGTCAGCGCATTGGCAGTCAGCAAAGCTAGAGATTAGTAGTAATCCACAGCCAAAGACGTGGCATGATTTCTCAGGATTTTCGCCTGAACTTTACGACATTCAGTATCCTGCTATAGGTCAGCCTGCACTGGCTGAGACACTTGCTCAGCAGCTGACTGCACGTGGCATTACTTGTAGTGTCAATCCAGTGCGTGCCTGTGATCATGGTGTGTGGACGCCGCTCAGACATTTGTATCCAGAAGCCGATGTACCTATCGTACAGATATCACTGCCGCAGCATTACGACAGTGTTGCCTGCTATCAGTTAGGCGCGCAGTTAGCACATCTACGTGATGAGCAAATTCTCGTCATTGGCTCAGGTAACATTACGCATAATTTGCAAGCATTGCGCTGGGAAGCTGACAGCATCGATCAAGCAGCCAAAACGTTTAAGCAATGGTTGTTACAGCAGCTCAAAATAGATATTCCCACAGCGCTCGATTGGCAGAAGTACCCAGACTACAAGGACATTCATCCAAGTGATGAGCACTTGCTACCACTGTTTTTTGCATTAGGTACTGGTCAGCGCGTCTCTGTCGTTCATCAAAGTATGGCCCATCATAGTTTGGGTATGGATATCTATCGCTTTGATTGAGTGCGATCAATATCGCTTCATCCTACTTCTCAAAAGCGTGTTTGGTAAACAAACCTGCGCGCTCCATCTCGCCCGCCACGCTGAATAATGTCGCTTCATCATTCATGCGCCCGATTAATTGCATGCCAATCGGTAGGCCTTTTTTGCTCATACCAACGGGTACTGACATTGCGGGTAACCCTGTAACATTACCCAATAACGTAAAACCCATCTTACCTAATACAGGTGCGCTGAGCTTTTCTATCATGCCTGAGCTAAAGGCATATCTACCCATATTAAAACCCTTGTTAAGCACCTCGGCGCTACGCATCATCATCTCATCCATACGACTCGGCGGTAGCACACCATGCTTTACCGCAGGCGTGGGTACAGTCGGACACAAAATCATATCGTAGTCTTCTAGTAATAGACCCGTCTGATATTGGCTATGATGCCAGCCATGTTTGGCATGTGCCAAATCAACCGCTGATAGCGAACGCCCAAGCAGTGCCATATTATAGGTTTGTGGCTCTAGGTTTTTGATCTGGTCAGCCCCAAATTCACGCTCGATGTTATCAATCGTAAAAGCAGTATGCGCGCAGACCACAACGATAAAGTCATGCCAAAACTGCTCGATATTGATTTTTGGCTCGGCTGGTACTACTTCATGACCCATAGACTCTAATTGTTTAGCCGTTTGCACAAGTACCGCCAACACCTCTTTGTCCACTGTCGTATTGGCTATCAAAGGCTGCTGATGCAAAGCAATTTTTAGCTTTCGCGGTGCACGCATTGCCGCTTGCAAAAAAGTGCCGTCTGGCGGAGCTATAACATAAGGGGCGCCAATCTCTGCTCCACTAGTGGCATCTAGCATCACCGCACTATCGCGCACTGAACGCGTAATCACATGGTCAGCTACTGCCCCCTCCCAGCCTTCACCAAGATTAGGGCCCATTGGATTACGTCCGCGGCTTGGCTTTAACCCAAATGTACCGCACCAAGCAGATGGAAAACGTATCGAGCCGCCACCATCACCGCCGCCTGCCATCGGGACAATACCGCTCGCAACTGCTGCTGCACTACCACCTGACGAGCCGCCAGAACTGTAGCCTTTTTTAAAAGGATTATGAGTAGCACCATGCGCTTTTGGCTCAGTCGTGATAATCAGACCAAACTCAGGCGTGTTAGTCTTGCCAAAGGTATTAACACCTGTCGCCTTCATCCGTTTGACGATTTCGCTGTCTTTTTCTGAAATAATATTGACGCTGCGACTGCCCATCGTAATCGGCTCGTCGGCAAAACTAAATGATAAATCTTTTAGTAAATACGGCACGCCAGTAAATATACCTGAAGGTAAACCCGCCTGCGCAGCATTATAAGCACGCTCATCAAATCGATGCACGATAGCATTTAGCTTAGGGTTGATTTGATTGGCTTGATGGACAGCAGCGTCTAGCAATTCCTTTGCACTGACCTCACCTGAGTTGACCAATGCTGCTAAGGCGAGACCATCATACTGAGTATATTCTTTAAACATAACTAACCTTCCCTAGTTTGATAGTGTTTAATAAGATTAAATTTTACATTCTTAATTATAGTTACACATAAAAAAAGTCAAACAACTTTGCTCGACTTTTCTATTATTCAAAAATTTATTTCAATTCGAACTGAACAAACCTATTCCACTCTTCAATTGCATTGTTTATAGATTTTTGATGATTTTTAATTCCCTGGTTTTGTTCTTCAACAAAGTCGTCAATACAAATTTGATATTTATTAACGTCATCGACAAACCTATTGTACTGGGCTTCGGATGTAAAATTGTAGGGCTTACTAGGCTTAGAGCAGTACATATGCTTTTGGAACGTATCAGCAAACGCTATATCGTAGATACCTAAAGACATAATGATAATAATGGATACCAATTTCTTCATAAAACCTTCCTATATATTCAGCAGGTGCAGTTAATACTTTTGATACTTATTCTAATATGAACAATTAAAGATAACTAATTAAAACCAGTTTTTAAGGATAGTATTTATCTACATCAATAGTTCACGCTTACCACTTTTGCCCATCGAGCTGACCAATCCAGCTTCTTCCATAGAGTCGACAATACGCGCAGCACGGTTGTAGCCGATGCTGAATTTACGCTGAATGCTTGAAGCAGAAACTTTACGTGTTTCCATGATAAAGGCCACGGCATCATTATATAAATCATCATCTTCACCAGAGGCATTGGCTGTACTACCACCGCCTGGGCTAGATAATTCAAAGTTGCCTGCCATATTATCAATATAGTCAGGGGCGCCGCGCTCACGCCACGCATCACAGACACGGTTAACTTCTTCGTCACTGACATAAGCACCATGTACACGATCCGGCTCAATCTGCCCTGGTCCCAAGAACAACATATCACCGTTACCTAGCATATCCTCAGCACCGCCACTATCTAGAATCGTACGTGAATCGACTTTTGAGTTGACTCGTAGGGCTGCACGCACTGGGATGTTGGCTTTAATCAGACCCGTAATGACATCGACGGACGGACGCTGAGTTGCTAGCATTAAATGAATACCTGCAGCACGCGATTTTTGCGCCAAACGTGTGATGAGCTCTTCGGCTTGTTTACCGACCTGCATAATCATATCGGCGAACTCATCCGCGACAATGACAATCATGGGTAAGGTTTTTAACTTGGGTGCTTGGCTAATACTTACGCTGTCATTCGGTCGCCATAGAGGATCGAGCATTGGATTGCCTGATTTCTCCGCCGCGATGACCTTCTTATTAAACTCATTGAGCTTACGAACCTTTAGCAAGCTCATTAGCTGATAGCGACGTTCCATCTCGGCCACACACCATGACAAGCTACTAGCCGCTTCCGTCATATCGGTGACTACTGGCGTTAGCAAATGCGGAATATCATTATAGTTAGCAAGCTCAAGCTGCTTTGGATCAATCAAGATAAGACGTAGCTCATTGGGTGTATATTTAAGTAGCATCGATAGTAGCATCGAGTTGACCAATACTGATTTACCAGAGCCTGTGGTACCAGCGACTAGCATATGCGGCGCACGCGCAAGGTCGGTAATGATTGGGTTACCACCGATGTCTTTACCCATCGCCATGCTAATCTGCGCTTTAGGATCTTTGAACGTTTCGGTATTGAGCAGTTCAATCAAGCGTACCATTTCACGTTTCTTGTTAGGCACTTCGATACCAATATACGGTTTACCCGGAATCACTTCTACCACACGCAAAGAAGCCATTGATAGTGAACGCGCTAAATCACGCGAGATACCTGTGACTTTACTAGCCTTCACACCAGCAGCCAACTCCACTTCAAAACGAGTGACAACAGGGCCAGGGATAGCATTAACCACAGAGGCTTTTACATTAAATTCTTGTAGCTTAATTTCTAGCAATTCAGATAACTTTTCAAGCTCAGCCACAGTGTAGCTAGGCTTGCGGTCGGGATCAGGCTTATCCAATATAGAGACTTCTGGAATAGGCGTTAGACTGCTGCGATAAGCTGCCGTTTGCATCGAGCGTGACTTTTGACTAAAAGCTGCATCATCACTAATATGTGGCATGACCGGTACATTGGTGTCGTCATCACTGTCATCCTCTGGCATCATATCAGTGATATGGTTACTGCTATCGCCCTCTGGGACAGCAAAACTAACTGATGGCTGGGTAGGCGTTTTAGGCTCAGGCTGTATATTGGAGATTGGGCTGGTCACTTCTACCGTTGGCGCTGCTTTTGGATTGGCAGGAGGCGTATTTGTTGGTGTCATGTCTGACACATCTGACAATGCAGGCTCAGTCTTTACTGTTATCGGAGCAACTTCAGGCTCAGAGACTACTGCTGTCTTTTCGGTATGTGGCAAATCTACAGGCGTATCAAACGGCTGATTGGCTGAATCCTGTGCAAAGCTAATAGGCTCTTCTACGATAGGTTCTGGCGTCTTCTCTGGTACGATTGGCTCAGCTACGACAGTTTCCCGAACAGGCTTAGAGTATTCAGACGTTTCTACAACAGACTCTGTAGGTTCTGATATGTCAGCATGCTCTGCCAACCATGCTTCTGCTAATTTATCTACTTCCGCAGTCTCAGGTGTCGTAGAGATTTTAGGGTCAGCAGGTTCAATGACTGGCTGACTGGCTAAATTACTACTCACTGACTCATCAACTGATGACTGAGCTAATGATTCTTTATCATGTATATCTGGTTGAGCAACCGCTTCCGTCACTGTAGTTGCTGTAGTGGCAGGTACTGCTTTCTCTAACGATGCTGTGGTACTAGTACCCATTTGGGAATAGTTAGGTACAGGCATAGCCGAGCTGTCCATGCCACTAGCACTGTAAGCCATTTGCTCACTTGCAAGTAAATCATCGACCGTACTGGCATCATTCCACGCAAAGCTTGGCTCAACTTTGCGAGTAACAGGTGCAGTCAAGTTTGAGGCTAATGGCTGGACTGTACTATTAAACGTATTATCAGTAGAGTTATTAATCGAGCCTATATCGGTATTTGCCTGCTCATATTTGACATTACTAGGTGTTGCCGCTGCTTTTGCTGCGATGACAGAGGCTTTGACACTATCTGCCAATCCTGATGTTGCCAAAAAGTCTGACAAGACACTACCGAAACGTCCACTACTGCTGACGTCTTGAGTACCGCTAGTATTTTCCGCAGACTGTAACTCAAGTGGTAGCTGCTCATGCTCTACTTTTTTATCTACCGACTCATCTAAGTTTTGGCTATCATCTTGTGATGCAATGCTCGGTTCAGTAGCGTCGATAGCATCCTGACTTTTTACACCTGAACCAAGCCACGACAGCGCACGAACCTTTTGATATATCGTCATCCAATGGATATTAAAGGCAAACGTAGCGGTAATCACAACGAATACTGCTAAGAAAACCACACTCCCCCACTGCGATAGTAGCTGTGCCAAACGCGCCTGCAATTCTAGCCCGATGATACCACCAGCGACGCCTTCGAGACCGATTGCGTCAGGGTTCGTGACTTGTTGGACTAAAGAGACCAATTGTGCAAATAATGCGCTAGCACTTAATAGTAAAAACACATAAGCGACCAATCGCATGAGCCAAAACGTTGGCTTGTTTTCCCACCAAATTAGGATAGATTCATAAACCACGAATGCCAAAAACCACCAAGCACCAAACCCAAAAAAGCTGTAAAGCAAATCGGACAACCATGCGCCTGCCTCGCCGCCCATGTTATTAATCGTGGTCATATCACTACTGATGTGCGACCAGCTAGGATCGTTGCCTGTATAAGTCATCAAAATGACAAACAGATAAACGGCCAGTATTAACCCAAGGAGGGTAAACATTCCCTTTTTTAAATACTCAATAAGCGGTGCTGATATCACGTAAGATCTGCCTTGTTATTAATACTAAATGGTCGCCAATGCATGACTAAGCCTAATCATGCTGACATAAAGTGTTGACATAAATGTACCGAGCGAAGTGTTTGTTTGGCATGTGCCGATTGTAGAGCCTTTAAACAACCGTTATCGCTTGGCTCCTACTACACTTGGCATAACTTCTTATAATAACAAATACATAGGTGCAGTGGCGACAGTCTTATCAAGAAAGCGTGTAAGAAAGTGAATCAATAGACACTTTGCGTAAGAAAACAGCTGGTTAGCGAAACACGAGTGGCAAAATATGGCTAACTGTATTGCCTAAATTCTATAAAATAGTCTCTGTTTTCGCACTTATGTTCCAAAGTTATTTATTCTTTGATTCTAATGATACCTGTGTTTGTTTTAGCAAACTTGCACTTTGTGCGCTGTGCCCTTATGTTATTATCACACAGCAATTAGAAGAAGCATATTCGTAGTCATTTTTGATATTCGTCTTTTATTATATTTATAACTTACATTTTTAATTCGTATATTTAGCAAGGAACAACTCATGGCAACTGACACTACTGCTCCACGTCACGAAAAGCTCATTATTTTAGGCTCAGGCCCTGCTGGCTACTCTGCCGCAGTCTATGCAGCACGCGCTAACCTTAAGCCAGTTATGGTCACTGGTATGGAAGTCGGTGGACAATTAACCACCACTACCGAAGTCGACAACTGGCCAGGCGATGCGCATGATTTGACAGGTCCTGCATTGATGGAACGTATGAAAGCGCATGCAGAGCGTTTCGGTACTGAACTGGTCTATGATCATATCAATGAAGTAAACCTAAACGAGCGTCCTTTTCAATTGACAGGTAACAACGGTAGCTATACTTGTGACGCACTCATTATCTCAACTGGTGCCTCTGCACAGTACTTGGGACTAGAATCAGAGACTAAGTTCAGAGGGCTTGGTGTATCAGCCTGCGCCACTTGTGATGGTTTCTTTTATAAAAACCAAAAAGTTGCGGTAATTGGTGGTGGTAATACAGCGGTTGAAGAAGCTTTGTACTTATCTAATATTGCGTCTGAAGTGACCTTAGTGCATCGCCGTGACAGCCTACGCTCTGAAAAAATCTTGCAAGACAAGCTGTTTGAAAAAGCCAAGAATGGTAATGTCAAAATCGAATGGAACCATCAAGTAAAAGAAGTGGTCGGTGATGACATGGGCGTCAATGGCGTCGTCATCGAATCAATGATTGATGGTAGTACCAAACAACTAGATACAATGGGTATGTTTGTCGCTATTGGTCATAAGCCAAATACTGACTTGTTCAAAGGTCAGTTGGATATGAAAGATGGCTATCTGATCGTTAATAGTGGCTTGAATGGTAATGCTACTCAGACCAGTATCGAAGGTGTGTTTGCCGCAGGTGACGTAGCTGATCATGTTTACCGTCAAGCTATCACTTCTGCTGGCACTGGCTGTATGGCTGCGTTGGATGCTGAAAAGTACTTGGATGCACTGGGCGAAACGGTCGCTCGTGATCACACTTACGATTCAACCCTAACTGCAGATAAAGAAGCCTAAATGGGCAACTTTACTCAACAGCACGATAAACACATTACGCCTGAGACTTTAAAAAGTCTTGGGCGTTATGACTTTCCCGATCCCATTTCTATCGATCCTGATGGTATTGGCATCGTCGCTATGGGTGGTGACTTAGCGCCTGAAACGCTGATATCAGCCTACGCTCAGGGGCTATTTCCTTGGTTTAACGAAGATGAGCCTATTGCTTGGTGGTGCCCTGAGCCGCGTTGTGTGATTGTCCCCTCTGCCTATCAACCGAGTAAGTCTCTACGTAAGCAAGCAAATCGCGAACGTTGGCAAGTGACGCTTAATCAAGCTTTTGACGATGTCATACATGCCTGTAGCTTACCGCGCAGTGATGGCCTTAATGACAATCATCCCGAAGGCGAGCATACTTGGATTCATGATGAGATGATCGAAGCCTATACCAAACTGCATGCGCAAGGCTTTGCTCATAGCATTGAAGTTTGGGACGAAGCAGGTCAACTGATTGGCGGATTATACGGGTTAAAGATAAACGGTATCTATTTTGGTGAATCAATGTTTCATCGAGCGTCTAATGCGTCAAAGCTAGCGTTTTGGGGTCTGATGCGCTTATGTGAGCAAAGTGATGTCGCACTCGTTGACTGTCAGCTACCGAACGATCATTTGATGAGCTTAGGTGCGACTACTTTACCGCGTGCTGACTTTTTAACTCAGTTAGACAACTTAATAGGCAGCCAGTCTGTGCCATGGCGAAAGCATTCTCATAAACCGTTAGCGGTATCGCTACTGGATAGCGAATCGCCGTGGCAACTAGAGTTATGATTATCATAGCGAAAAAATAAGAGGTTATTATGGCACTTGATACATCGTTTCTATTGATTGGAGAGCTAGCAGCAAAAGCCAATACGACCAAAGATACGGTTCGCCATTACGAGCAATTAGGCCTGCTAAAATCTCGCAAGCGTCAGGCAGGCTCCCGTCTATATACCGAATTTCATCCAGAGTGTATCGAACGCATAGAGCTGATCAAAAGCGCGCAAGCTATTGGCTTTACGCTTACTGAAATCAAAAACAGTCTAAATGATTATTATGATGGTCATTTGGATATTGATTCGCAGCTTGTACTAACACAGCAAAAACTAGAACAGGTTAAAAAACAGCAAGCCAATATCAGCATAATGGTGGAGTTACTGAGCGAACGCTTGGATATTTTAGGTCGAATGAAAGCCGATAGTGATTATCAGCTTGATGTGGAAGTCTGTAAAAAGAAAATTCCTTTGCAATAAAGCTTAGTTAATTCTGCTTTTATATCATAGCTGTTATAGCTACTTTTATCATCGCCGTTTATTTTTTATTAGGGCGTGTCCTCATTTTAAAAATGGTGATAAAAATGAGATAAATTGCCGTCAAACGAGGAAAATAGTGCAGATAATATCGAGATATTGACCAACTATTTGACGATGTTTGGCAAAATTTAGCTGTTTTTAGCCCATTTAGAGGACACTCGTTTGAATTGAGGACACGCCCTAAGCTTTACTCACTTCATTAAATATAAGTATGCTGCATGATTAATGCATCGACTGCTGGTTTATGTGGCACTTTATAATAGCCTTTGCGTCTATGAATGATGCTAAATGCTTGTTGCTCGTATAACGCTATCGCCGCTGTATTGTCTGCACGTACTTCTAACAAAAGACTCTCTACCTGATTAATCTGTAACAGCTCATGCAGTTTATTCAATACCTGCGAAGCGATACCTTGGCGTTGGTACTTTGGATCAGTTCCGATACGTAACACCTCTGCTTGCTCAAAAGTTGTTTGATATAAGCAATAGCCAACTATCTCACGGTAAGAAGTACTATCTTCTTTGGCTTGATCGTAAGCAATCAGCAGACGAATACTGTCTTGTTCAAGCAATTCAGCCAATGTTTTCTGGTTCCAAGCATCATCCGGCTGCACCATCGTTTCTATATCGGCAACAGTTTGAATGACGTTTTCGTGTTCTACTGCATTCGTTGGTAATGCTTCTATCACAAACATGACGTTCCTTTTACGCTTATTGTTAGGCTATTTTTATTATTATATTACGCTTAAATAATACATGTAGAGCTTGCCACACGCTTATTTATGTAGTCCTGTACTTATACAATCAACATTTCCTAATAAAAAAAGGCCACCCTAGATAGGATGACCTTTTTTGTGACTAATTCATAAGCTCATTGCTGAGACTTATATTAGTTCAATACGTTAGCAACAACACCAGCGCCTACAGTACGGCCGCCTTCACGAATTGCGAAGCGAAGACCTTTGTCCATAGCGATTGGGTGGATAAGCTCTACGCCCATCTCAACGTTATCACCAGGCATTACCATTTCAGTACCGTCTTGTAATTGGATTGCGCCAGTTACGTCAGTAGTACGGAAGTAGAACTGTGGACGATAGCCGTTTAGGAATGGTGTGTGACGACCACCCTCTTCTTTTGACAATACATATACTTCAGCGTCAAACTTGGTGTGAGGAGTGATTGAACCTGGCTTAGCTAGTACTTGGCCACGTTGTACGTCTTCACGCTTAGTACCACGTAGTAGTACGCCACAGTTTTCGCCTGCACGACCTTCGTCAAGCAGTTTACGGAACATCTCTACACCAGTACAGGTGGTTTTTTGAGTGTCACGGATACCAACGATTTCGATCTCGTCGCCAACTTTAACGATACCAGATTCAACACGGCCTGTTACTACGGTACCACGACCTGAGATTGAGAATACGTCTTCGATTGGCATTAGGAATGCTTTGTCGATGTCACGCTCTGGCTCTGGGATGTAGGTGTCTAGTACGTTTAGTAGTTCTACAACAGCTGGTTGGCCGTATTTTTCTTGTGAGCCTTTTAGGGCTTCAGTAGCAGAACCTTTAACGATAGGAGTGTCATCGCCTGGGAAGTCATAGTCGTTCAATAATTCACGAACTTCCATTTCTACTAGTTCTAACAATTCTTCGTCATCAACCATGTCACATTTGTTCATGAATACGATGATGTACGGTACGCCAACCTGACGTGAAAGCAAGATGTGCTCACGTGTTTGTGGCATTGGGCCGTCAGTTGCAGATACGACTAGGATTGCGCCGTCCATCTGGGCCGCACCAGTGATCATGTTTTTAACATAATCGGCGTGACCTGGGCAATCTACGTGAGCATAGTGACGGCTGTCTGTGTCATATTCTACGTGTGAGGTGTTGATTGTGATACCACGTGCTTTTTCTTCTGGTGCTGAGTCAATAGACGCATAGTCTTTGGCTTCGCCACCAGAGGTGATTGCAGCTACGGTTGCGATTGCAGCGGTAAGGGTTGTTTTACCATGGTCAACGTGTCCGATTGTACCGACGTTGACGTGTGGCTTGTTACGTTCAAACTTGGCCTTTGCCATGGGTATTTCCTCTTTTTTTGGTGAATGATCAATAAAAAGCTGTTTAATGGCTCATAATAGAATTAAATCATCATAAACCTAGCTATCAACCGCACGAACCACTGCTTAAACAATGCTCCGAACTAATTCTTGTATCCGTTATTATACGCTGACTTGTCTTAAATAGTCATACATCTCTCAATCGAAATCAACTTCTCTCTAACCAGTAGATATACAGCTCGATTGATTATAACCTTTCTTATAACCGTATAATTATCTTGATATGCAAGGTCGCGATATTAGCTGACCGACATCATCAAACAATCCGTAAAATCCGTTAACATATGGAACAGCAGTCCAGTTCCAATGATATTAAAAGGCTTACGAAGAAAGAGTAAAACAAAATACACTAGCATCGCATAATAAGTATGTAACGGATGAAAATCAATGCTACATCTATTTGCCTGAAATATTGGGTTTGCTACCAGATGATCTATATCAACCAACATGGTCGCAAGCAAAATCAGATACGCTTTTTTCCACTCTTTTCTAAAAAACGCAATCGCGATAAAAAGAGGAAAACCAAAGTGCAAAAAATAATGTATTAATGTCTGCATACTGACCTATTAGTTTTAGTCTTCTCTATATAAGACCATCAAAACCAATATTTATTAATATACTGACAGCACTAAAAGGCAACACCTCAGTGTCACCTTTGAATCATTGTCTACCGCACTACTGTTATATATTTCAATATTCTATAATTTCGATATCGACGCAAAGTTATATAAATAGCAAAACAAGCATAAAAGGTATAAACAATAAATGGAGCTCATATCGAGAATTGAACTCGAGACCTCTCCCTTACCAAGGGAGTGCTCTACCGCTGAGCTATATGAGCGTATATTGAAACCTTTGAGTTGCACTAAAAAAAATATCACGATGCAGCAATAATTACTGACTCTCGTGATGATTTATTGTTATGCTTTGCGATGGTGTATATATGGAGCGGGTGGCGGGAATCGAACCCGCGTCATTAGCTTGGAAGGCTAAGGTGTTACCATTATACCACACCCGCATTTACTCTTATTCAGGATAACTCTAATCGAGAGTTATGAGATATAGAGAGTATGCTTGGCGCTATGACAAACTTTAGAAAATATGGTGGTGGGGGAAGGATTCGAACCTTCGAAGCTTTCGCGACAGATTTACAGTCTGTTGGGTTTGACCGCTCCCCAACCCCACCTTAGGTTGCTTTGAACAAAAATGACTTACATTTAAGACAAATTCATAAAAAGCTACTTTAAGAGAGATGGTGCCGACTGCCGGGATCGAACTGGCGACCTACTGATTACAAGTCAGTTGCTCTACCAACTGAGCTAAGTCGGCTTGTTCTCTTAAAGTGGTGGCTATTCTATCAAATTTTTTGAGATGCGCAAGTACTTTTTCATCTTTTTTTAAATTAATTTAATATAAATATTTAAGTCACTGATTAAGCTAGTTTTTTTATAAATAAAAATATGGCAATAAATTGGCTTTTTACTTGCAGCCTTTATTTTTGCCATATCACTGGCTATTTAATTAGCGAATACGCAAGCCATTACAGGCCATTTCTACCGCTTTTATTAATGCCAATGCTTTTTTATTGGTTTCATCCCATTCTTTTTCTGGAATAGAATCAGCGACAACCCCTGCTCCGGCTTGAATATGTATTTCACCACGGCGCATCACCGCAGTACGGATAGCAATGGCCGTGTCCATATTACCATTCCAACCTAGATAACCAACTGAACCACCAAATACTGTTCGACGTACTGGTTCTATCTCATCGATAATTTGCATAGCGCGGATTTTGGGTGTGCCCGATAGCGTCCCAGCTGGGAAAGTGGCACAAAACACATCTAGTGCATCCTTATCAGCTCGTATCGTACCCTCAACATTAGATGCGATATGCATCACTTGTGAGTAGCGCTCTATAAACATCTTTTCTGTGACTTTAACACTGCCATATTCGCAAACGCGGCCAAGATCATTGCGACCCAAATCAATGAGCATCAAATGCTCCGCTGTTTCTTTCTCATCATTTAGCAGCTCTTGCTCAAGCGCGAGGTCTTCAGCCTTATCTCGGCCACGTTGCCGTGTCCCTGCTAGCGGCCTTACCGTCACCTTGCCATTTTCGATACGGGATAGGATTTCAGGAGAAGCACCGATAATATCAAAGCGTTTGTGATCATCGAGTGTATAGCCATGCACCAAGAACAGATAAGGCGACGGATTAAGGTAGCGAAGCGCACGATAGACGGCTAGAGAGTCGCCTGTATAGTCCGCTGTTAAGCGCTGCGCTGGCACTACTTGCATGACGTCACCTGCGGCAATGTAATCCTTTATTTTATCGACATCGCTACAGTATTTTTCAGACCCTGTTTGCGATATAAATTTAGGCGTAGGCATTACATGTGCGCGCAGGTTGGACGGTTCTGCTAGCTTTTCCTCGATTTGTTCTAGCTCACGAATAGCTGAACTGTAACCATCCTCAGACTGGCAATCAGCATAGACGATGATTGACAGCGTATTCTCTAAATTATCAAATACAATAATGCTCATCGAAAGCATCAGCCACATATCTGGCATCGACATTGGGTTGGCCGCATCAGATAAGCCGACACTTGGCTCAATAACACGTACCATATCGTAGCCAAAGTAACCGACTAGACCGCCACTGAAGCTCGGCATCGTCGGCACATCTTCAGCGGTTGGCATATGATATTGCGCCATCAGCTCACGTAGGTAATCAAAGGGATTCTCTACTGACTCTGTATCAATATGATCGTTTCGTTTGGTCGTCATATTGCCATCAGCGTACTGTAAAATCAGATCGCTACCCAATCCAATCATGGAGTATCGCGCCCAGCGCTCACCGCCTACCACAGACTCAAACAGATAGGCAGAGCCGTTTAGATCACGTACTTTGGAGAATACAGATACGGGAGTCTGCGCATCCATCAGACGTTTTTTTACTAGTGGTGCGTGACTAAAGCCTCTATCTCTAAAAGCTTGGTATTCTTCAAAAGTCATCATAATAGCGCTCTCTTAGCACCTTATAGGCAATAATAAAACTATAAGCTGCTCTATAAAATATAGCGCCAATATTCGCTAAAATATCGACGCTATAATGAGTCATTTGTTTAAAAAACGGTAAGCACAACAAGGCTCTCTATCAAAAATTACGACAAAGACCTAGTGTAGAGTTGAATTATGCACCGCCCATATTAAACAACCATAAGGCCAAACCGATAATTAGAATGGTCACAAATACCCATATAAACCAGCCACCGCTTGCTTTTTTCTCTACATGACCTGCATGGGCAGGGTTGCTGATTTCTTGATCCATCGCATTATTGCCTTCGGTACCAAGATCGCGCGGCTGCCCTAAATTAGCCGTGCCTGAAAACTGTGCACTAGCTGCTTGTTTGGCTTTTAAAACTTCAGGGTCAGCTTCTTCTTGTAACTCTGTTTTTGTCGTTTTGTCGTGTTCGTCTTGGATTGCTGGCTCTTCATGCATTACTGGCTCTTCATGCACTGCTGGCTGCTCTTCTACCACTGGCGCGCTATCAGTAGATGCTGTCTTTGGTGGCTCTGTAGTCGTCACAGCCTCTGTTTGGGTTGCTGTTGGTACAGATGCGTCAGCTACTACTTCTGTAGCAACTGGCGTGTCTTCTACTGGCGTAGGCGATGCTGCATCCGCGTCAGACAGTACTTCATCAATCCCTGTTTTTTTGACAACTGGCTCTGTAGCAACGGCTTCTTCAGTAGCTAGCTCTTCAACAGCTGGTTCTTCAACAGCTGGTTCAACGGTTGCGTGCGTAGGGGTTACTGATTCTTCGGTCATATCTGAGCCGGCATCTACAGATAAAGATTCTACAGGTACAGTATCATCTGTAGCAGGTAACATTTCTTCGATGCCAGTCTCTTTGATCACTGGCTCATTAACTGTTTGCTCTATGATCGGCTCTTCCTCAAGAACGCTTTCCTCAATTATCTGCTCTTCAGTCACAGGCTCACTAGCAGTAGTTTCCAGCACGGCAGCTGTGTCAGCATTTTCATGTGCATCTGCTACTAACTCCTCTGTGGTCACTGGCGCAGCAGATGTCTGTACTTGAAAGCTAAAACTTGCAAAGCCAAGCGTATCATTTGCTTTGAGATGACTAGATTCATTACCTGCAATACGTTGCTCATTAATAAACGTACCATTAGAAGAGTCTAAGTCTTTTACGTACAGCTGACCGTCTAACACACTGAGTACCGCGTGATTGCGAGAAACCTGCTTGCTACCTAGGACTACGTCGTTATCACTACCACGACCTATAGATAAGCTATCACTAACCGTCAGTGTTAGGTCACCTAGCGCTTCGGTCAATGCATTCAGCTGCCAAGTTGTACTTGCTGCCGTATTCGTACTTTCTGTCTCGTTTGTCATGTTATAACTCCTTATTTTTCTATTGAATATCCAATGATGCTAAAAATAATAACTCTAAAATATTACTGCCAATTTGTGATAAGTATTGTCGCTATTTCTTTAATAATAGTTGCCTAGCACGGTTTATTAAGTACTTTCCTCAGACACCATACAGTATTTACTTTGGTATAAAGTGAGGTTTTATAACTTTATCAAGCTTGCTATACGGTATATTAAGAATAGGCATACCGTAAGCATATGGGCCGATAGAATAATGCTGGTAACGAATGCTAACGCCTGTATCAGTCAAGGTCACATTATCGCTCAACGTAAATGGCCAGTTTTTCTCATAACTGCTCACGTCTTCGGCAACCGTTTTAACCCACGTTTTATAAGCATCATAGGCAAGCGCCTCAAAGTGAGGTTTTTTACCTGAGATAAGCATGTCGTCAAGCGTGACTTGCTTTTTGGTACTTGGGTCAAATACTAGGTACTCGCTATAAGGCATGCCGTGTGCACCGCCCGTATAGACATAGGAACTAATCTCAAACAGTTCAAAGTCATCGACATGACCTAGATAATTGGGCGCTACCATCAGATTATAACCCCACGACACATCATCAGGCATATCTTGAAATTGCGAATTCACAAAGCTATCAAGAGCAGCCGTAACTTCCTTCTTGTTGCTTTTACCCTTGATAGGTGCTGACTCTGTCATCTGACTATTAACGACCATATTATCGATACGGGCATTGGCAATCTCATCTATCCAGTTTTGACTGCTTTTGAGATATTTAACTTCAATCTCTGGACAGTTATCACGCTTGTCACACGTCTCTTGTATATTACTGGGTAGTTGATACGGTAGATATTCAGTGCTGCTAATAAAACTTCCTGCATTTACCGACATGCTAACGGCACTTAACAGTAAGCTGCCAGTCAACATAGCAATTGAACGTCTCTGGCTTACTTTTATCGAAAATAGATCAGCCGATATAGATTTATCATCAGTTTGAGTCGTAGTGTGCATATGTCCTCTTTTACAAATATAAAATGCCATTCAATATTCTACCGTAACAATTACAATGTATTGTAGGAAGACTGTTCACGTTTTTGAAGTGGTGTAAGCGAGCGGTTATCTGACTCTTACTATTCGAGTCGTAAACACAGGCAATAAAAAAGACACGGCTGGCGTGTCTTAATCAATAAACGATATAAGCGTATAAATAAATTTAATGTTCGCGAGTGCTACTAAAAGTCACTTCTGGATAGCGGTCTTGCATTAGCTGTAGATTGACACGTGACGGTGCAAGATACGTTAGATAACCGCCCCCATCTAATGATAATTGGTCATGGGCTTTTTTCTTGAACTTCGCCAATGCTACTTCATCATCGCAATGAATCCAGCGTACCGTAGCTATCGATACTGGCTCAAAGGTACATTGAACCTTGTACTCTTCTTTGAGACGATGCGCGACCACCTCAAACTGTAGGACACCGACCGCACCCAAAACCAAATCATTATTAATCTGCGGCATAAAGACCTGCGTTGCGCCCTCTTCACTTAATTGTTGAAGACCTTTTTGCAGAGCTTTTGATTTAAGCGGATCTTTTAGTACCACACGGCGGAACAATTCAGGAGCAAAATGCGGAATACCGGTAAAGCTTAGCTCTTCGCCTTCAGTGAAGCTGTCACCGATAGAGATCGTTCCGTGGTTATGCAAACCAATGATATCACCCGGATAGGCTTCTTCTAGCGCCTCGCGGTCACCTGCTAAAAAGGTTAGAGCATCGGCAATACGTACGTCTTTACCCAGACGCACATGTTTCATTTTCATGCCCTTCTCGTACTTACCAGAGCACACTCGCAAGAACGCAATGCGGTCACGGTGACGCGGATCCATATTGGCCTGAATCTTAAAGACGAAACCTGTAAAATCTGTCTCGGTGGCTGAGACTTCACGCTCAGTCGTTGGATGAGCTTTTGGCGGCGGGGCATATTTGACCAAGGTATCAAGTACCATGTTTACCCCAAAGTTACCCAATGCCGTGCCAAACAATACTGGCGTCATCTCGCCAGCCAAAAATGCTTCAACACTGAACTCTTCTAGCGCCATCTGTACCAGCTCAAGCGACTCTTCGAAAGCGTCAAACATTAGCTGTCCTAGACGTTCACGAATATCTGGATAATCGTAGCCTTCTCGGGTCTCAGAGACCGTCATCTTGCCGCCATTACCTTTTTCATAAAAGTAAGTTTTATTTTCAGTCAAATGATAGACACCGATGAAGTCTTGACCCATACCGATAGGCCAAGTCACTGGGATACATTTGATTTTTAGAACGGCTTCGATTTCGCTAAGCAATTCAAGCGGCTCACGAATCTGACGATCTAGCTTGTTGACGAATGAGATGATAGGTGTATCGCGCATACGACATACTTCCATCAGCTTGATGGTTCGTTCTTCGACACCTTTTGCACCATCTACCATCATCAACGCACTATCCACTGCAGTCAAAGTACGGTAGGTATCTTCACTAAAGTCGGCGTGACCTGGGGTATCCAGTAGGTTGACCATATGGTCTTTATACGGAAACTGCATGACAGACGTCGTGATCGAGATACCACGCTCTTGTTCCATGCTCATCCAATCTGAGGTTGCATGACGATCTGTTTTACGGCCTTTTACTTCGCCCACTACCTGAATCGCTTGACCCCACAATAGGAGTTTTTCGGTCATGGTGGTCTTACCAGCATCGGGATGCGAGATAATGGCAAAGGTGCGGCGCTTAGCAACTTCTTTGTTTAATTTCTTTGGATCTACGCTCATAATTTTCAGCTTCAACAGTTATGTGATTTAGAAGTGACTCTAAATAAATAAATAAAATAATGGGCGTATTGTAGCGGATTTAGCATCAGGGTGCAGAATTAGCGTATAAAAAAACACGCCCCGTTATTTCAACGAAGCGTGTTTTTGGGCTTTCTAATTGCGATCATCATGCTTGAGTAGCACGACTAACAGCCATCAATTCATCTTAATAGTATCGTTCGATTTCCTCAGCCAAGAAGTCGCCAGCCACTTCATTGACGATTGTACAATCGACTACGTCAAAACGGCTGTCTGTGTTCGGATCAGTGCTACCTTTGGCGACATAGTTTGCCTCATAGACGTCTTTTCCGTATTCAACACCGCTATACTCATAAGCAGGCTGGTCATCATACTCAAAAAACATAACTTGCGCAGCTTGTTGCTGATTGCCTACGCCCACTCCGAACTGAGAAGTTCTATGATCTCTATCCGCACTAAAGCGGGTTTTGGCCACTTCAATCCATCTCTCTATTGAGGCATATCCAGTCTTGTTTTTCTCATTAAATGCCAAAAACGAACGCTCGCTGGTTACCACAGGGATATAACAAACCGACCCTTCAGGAAAAGCAACATTGGTCGGAATTTCAGAATAGTTGTTTAAGTCGGTAATAATACCGTATCTATTGTTCACGTTTGTACTAGCAACATAGCTGTTAGCACGCAGCCCTGATAAATTAAGCGTCTTATAAGTGGTTTGGTAGTCTAGCTGGTTATTGGTGTTTTTTTCATAGATGGGGCGTTTGACCGTCCGATTATTAACCTCGATGTCTTTGTTTTCAAGTCGACCCTCGAAATCATCTGCCAGCACGGTTCTGTCTAAATCATTCAGGCTTTGGTTGCTATAACTGTTGATGAGATTGGTTGTTTTGATCTCGCGCGCACCAGTACGATACGTTTCATCAATTCGCGCAATTGCCGTAGCATTGGCTTTGCTATCGTAACTATTGGCAAAGCTTGTCAATGTAATCTCGCTACTAGCCGTCCCATAAGCGCCGTCTTCTTCCCCACATCCTATCAAAGCGAGTGTCGTCAAAAAGCAAACACTAGGTATCGCAATCCATCTATTCATCAAACAATGTCCTTATGATTCAGATTTCTATTATCTGTACTGATAATATATATGGCTCATTACCGCTATTGCACCTCTTTGACGACTGTACAATAAGCTTGTAAATCTAGAAACGAATAAAACTGTGCCCGAAATCTCATTTACAAACTAGTAGTATATATTTACTCCCAATGCACTGAGCTGCGCCTGCGATTTGTTATGCTAGGTTTCACGTTGAGATTTACCATTCAGATATAAACATAAAACTTACAACAAAGGATGTGTTATGAAAACTCTATATTCTACCAAAGCAACTGTCGTGGGCGGCCGAGCAGGTTCAGTCAGCTTGAACGATAACGATCTTAGCATCAACATGGTACCACCAGGCTCCGGAAAAGAAGGTAGTAATCCAGAACAACTTTTTGCTATGGGCTACAGCGCCTGCTTTGATAGTGCACTTGGTGCAGTCAAACAGATGGAAAAGGCAAAATTTGACTCGACTACTTCAATAGAAGTAGATTTACTACAAGGCGAAGGCCACGAATATAAGCTTGCAGCCAAAATTCATGTCATTGGTGAAAATACAGACTTGTCAGCGGATGAGTTTCAACAGTTAGTTGAAAAAGCGCATCAAGTATGCCCATATTCTAAAGCCACACGTGGTAATATCGATGTTGAAGTCTCTTCAGAAGTAAAATAACGTATTATGAGATCCATTATCAACTAATAATGAAAAATATATTAATTATAAAAGAACCCAGTTAGTCTGGGTTCTTTTTTTGTTTGAAATCTTGGTGAAAAAGATTATCGCTACAACATCTCGTAACGGTTAAGCAGTTCGGCACGCGCTGATTTTATCGTTATAATAAGCGTATATATTTTTATCTAATAGCTGATAAGTGACTTTTATGACTGATGACATAGCTGACAATACCACCGATAACGATCACAACTCTCACCAAGCGCTTGACCCCAAAGCATTACCGAACTTCGATACCATGCCTAACGTGGCACTGATGGATACCGGTCATGTAGACAAAGACCAGCCGCCTTTTATTTTGGTTGATGGCTCCTATTATCTGTTCCGCACTTATCACGCCTTGCCAAAAACCATGCAAAACTCGCAGGGCCTAATCACCAATGCGATACGCGGTACACTCAACGCATTGCTAAAATTGATGCGTCGCTATCACCCTACTCATATGGCCGTTTGCTTCGATACCAAATCACCGACTTTTCGCCATCATATGTCTGCTGATTACAAGGCCGCTCGTCCACCCATCGATGTCGAGCTGGTAGAGCAAATTCCTTATATTCATCGTTTGGTCACTGCATTAGGTATTCCGCTGTTGCGTATCGAGGGTGCAGAAGCGGATGATATCATCGGTACACTTGCCCATCGTGCTGTCGAGCAAGGCCATCATGTGGTCATCTCAACGGGTGATAAAGACATGATACAGTTGGTCAACGACTGCGTAATACTAGAAGACAGCTTCACAGGTAAAGTCACGGATACACCAGCGGTAATCGATAAGTTCGGTATTAACCCAAACCAAATGATCGATTTCCTAACGCTAATGGGTGATGCATCTGACGGTATCAAAGGCGTACCTGGTATCGGCAAAAAGACCGCTAAAGATCTACTCGTTGAGTACGGTGATATCGAAAATATGCTCAAGCATATTGGCTTTATCAAAGGTCGCGGGGCGAAGGGTCTGATCGAACACGCTGACGATATTCCTTTTAATAGACAGCTGGCCACCATAGTCACCAACTTAGCCATCGGTCAAGATTGGAATGATCTAAAAATCAATACCGACCCTTGTGCACACATAGATGAATTGCGCGACTTATATAATGAGCTTGAGTTTAGAAATGAGCTGGCATCGCTCGATCATCCAAATCATCCAAATCATCCTGCCAATGGCTCTAAAAGTGTTGCTGATAGCCAAGCCGATACGGAGTCACAGGCACAGGTGGCAAAATCGCTCCAATCAACCAAGAGCGATAACATCAAAGACAGCACTAACCATGATAAAGCATGGCACACTGTACTCGATGAGCCAGCGTTTGATAGCTTGGTCGAGTTGTTAGAAGCTGCTCCGCACTTTGTCATTGATACCGAAACTACGAGCGTTCATTGGCGTGACGCACAAATTGTCGGTTTATCTTTCGCGTTGCAAGCACACGAAGCCTATTACATTCCACTTACGCATAGCCTAGAAGGTGATGAGCTAACTGCCAAGCAGCTTGATCGCGATACAGTATTAGCTCGCTTAAAACCTGTCTTAGAGAACCCAAATATCGGTAAAATCGGTCAGCATCTAAAGTACGATGCGCACATCCTCGCTCACTATGATATCGATCTAGTCAGCGCCATACATGAGCAGCCAAATAACTGGGCGATGGATACCATGCTTGCCAGCTACGTCATCAATGCGGCAGCTACTCGCCACGGTATGGATGATTTGGCACGTCATTATCTGCAAACGCAAACCATCAGCTTTGAAGATGTGGCAGGTAAAGGCGCTAAGCAAGTTACCTTTGATCAAGTGAGCATCGATATCGCGAGCGATTATGCTTGTGAAGATGCTGATATCACCTATCAGTTATTTGACGTGTTCAGCGTTGAGCTGGCTAACGATGCCAATAATGCCAAATTGTTACACGAGCTAGAGATTCCAACAGCAGAGATACTTTGCCAAATGGAAGCGCATGGTATCTTAATTAAACGTTCATTTTTAAACGAGCTATCAAAACGCTTTGATGAAGAAATTATCGCCCTAGAGAAGCGTGCCTATGAAGTGGCCGGTGAAGAGTTTAACTTAGGCTCTCCTAAGCAACTTGGTGAGATGCTGTTTGAAAAGCTAGGCGTCGCTGGTGGTAAAAAAACCAAGTCTGGTCAATACTCGACTGGTGAGGCGGTACTATCAAAAATTGAGCATCCATTGGTCGATATTACGCTAGAGTATCGCGGACTATCTAAGCTTAAAAGCACTTATACTGATGCGTTGGATAATGTCGCAGATAGTGAAACCGATCGTGTACACACTAGCTACCATCAGGCATTAACGAGCACTGGGCGTTTGTCATCGACAGATCCTAACTTGCAAAATATCCCAATTCGTACGGCAACTGGTCGCTTAATTCGTCAAGCTTTTATTGCCCCAGAAGGTCGCGTTATTTTGGCTGCGGATTATTCACAAATTGAACTTCGTCTAATGGCGCACTTCTCAGGTGATAAAAACCTAACCCACGCCTTTAACGAAGGGTTAGATATCCACGCGGCCACCGCTGCCGAAGTACTTGGCAAGGATGTCGCAGACGTCACTTCAACCGAGCGCCGTAACGCTAAAGCCATTAACTTTGGTCTGCTATACGGGATGAGTGCCTTTGGACTTGCCAAGCAGCTACAGATGAGCCGCGGCGAAGCACAAGACTATATCGATATGTACTTTGAGCGCTATCCAGGCGTCAAAAACTATATGATCAATACCCGTGCCAGCGCCTATGAGCAAGGTTATGTCGAGACGATATTGGGCCGTAAACTCTATACGCCTGATATCAATCACAGCAATCGTATAGTCAAGCAAGGTGCTGAGCGCGCGGCTATTAACGCCCCACTACAAGGCTCTGCTGCTGATCTAATCAAACTTGCTATGATTGCCGTTGATAAAGTGCTGCCAAAAGAGCAAGCTAAAATGCTGCTACAGGTTCACGATGAATTGGTGTTTGAAGTGGATGCCGATAAAGTAGACGAAGTTAGCCAGCTAATTACCGATGCTATGCAAGATGTATTGACGACTACAGCAGTAGAAAAAGGCTGGAATGTCGACTTTGCAGTGCCTTTATTAGTCGAGACCGATAGTGGTCAAAACTGGGATGAGGCACATTAATCACTAACTGCCATTTAATCAAACATGTAAGATATGATTATTTATATACCTTACAGATATGAGAGTTTTTGATAACTGACACTACAATAAGTAAGGGGCTGTAGTAGATAAGGATTAAATATCACACCATTTTCTCAAGGTTTTCAGCTGATTAGATGGTGAGCCATAGTTGAATCTAAACTCGCACTCTTTTAAAAACAAATGGAAGTTCTTCTTATTAATCCCATTATACTTTCTGAGTGTTCGTTTGGACTGATTCCAGAAGTTCTCAATGCCATTGATGTGATTGTTCTTACCGCAAATGAACTCTATAGAGTGATTGACTCTGAAATGTTTAAACTCACTCACATCTAATGCATTGTAACTTCGATAGCTATCCGTATAAACAAAGCTGTCAGGCTTGATTTTACGCTTAATAACAGGCATTAGGGTAGTCTGTTTGGTGTCTGCTACGACAATGGTATAAACCTTACCGTTTCGTTTTAGAATACCAAATACAGCGGTTTTACCAGCAGCCCCGCGACCTCTTTTGCCTTTGCGTACACCGCCAAAGTAACTTTCATCTAATTCGACCTCACCATCAAAAAGCTCATCAGCTTCTAATGAGAGATGGTAATCTATCACAAGTCTTATTTTATGATAAAAAAGTGCAGCAGTATTAGGCTGAATATCAAGCAAATCTGCGGCTGTTCTAGCAGTCACTTCAGCCGTAAAAAACTCTAACAGCCTTCGCTGTGCTTTTTTACTTAGTTTACAACGGGTTATCTTCATAAAAGTAGTCTAGCATAGTGCTTATCTACTACAGCCCCATAAGTAATTATATATTGTTTATATTAACAATCACTTATGACCAGTTAGTTATATTTCATAACAGTAATATCTAAATATGGGGTTTATAATAGGTCATCTGTTAAACCCTAACTATTCGATATTTTTTGCTTTAAAGTGAGCCTTTGGGCTCACTTTTTTGTTTTTAACACATTCTTTTGATACGCAGGAGCCAGTTATTTTGAGTTCAGATGGCATCATTGAAGTCCCTGGCATTATACTTTTGATAGTATGCCTATTGCGCAGTTCACAGTATTTTATGAAAAGTCATGTCAAACAAATTAAGGCTTTTTGGCTAGGAGCCGTACTTATATTTGTCTCTGTCATTCGTCGAGAGTTGAACTATCTACCAGACTTACTGGTTCCAAGCGATTTTTTGATGCTTGGTCAGTCTTATGACTGGTGGGAGGACAGCGTCCTTACCGTTATTTATCTCGTCGCGCTTGGTTTGCTGGTCTACTCGAGGCATTACCTATGGGCAGTGCTAAAAAACGTGCCTGTTTCGCTCTATCTTAGCGTTACTGTACTGGCTATCATTCAGTACATGGGCGAGAACGCTATTATATTCCCGCATACATTTGGTGAAATTGTCGAAGAGCTGGCTGAGACTGCCATTTATGGTATTGCCTTGACCTATTTATGGCGATTTAAACTGGCTAACTATCAGTCATGTCTAGTACAGAAGTTAAATTACAAGTTTGACCACGCCAATAATTAAAACTATAAGTTTGATTTCTTATGTAGCGACTTTGCTATCGTACAAAGCCTTAGCACAAATTTTATAAACAATTACGGCTATTCATCTTGAGTAGTCGTTTTGCGTTCTAGTTATCGTCTTACATTTTTTGAACATCCTGTCACACCTTACTACTAGTGAAAAGTTGAATAAGCGTACAAACTGAGAAGCATATTATCTACATTGCAATGAGCGATGCTTTAACAAACCAGCGCGATATTTTTACTTCTAATGATGGCAACATCTAATAACTACAATAAGGAATTACTCATGGAAAACTCAAAAAACCCGCTACCAGAAGAGATGGATCATATTGACAGTAATCGTCGTGACAATAATGACAACGTCGATAATTTAGATAACTTAGATAACACCAATCAGGATGAACAAGACAATCAATTGGTTGATTTGGACAATCCTATGCTGCATACCATCGATAACGATGATGTGATTGATAATAGTGCAGGATTTAACAATTCAGAAGTCGGTAGTGATGCGACCCAAGGACTAACACCTGCGCATCGTCAAAATATCGATGAGTCACGTGTCGATGAGATTTTGGTTCAGGATAATCTTGATGACAGTGATTATCCAGATGCGATGGATATTGTTGATAGAGAAGCGGCTGAACGTAGCAACGATGATGATTTTTAGCACTTAATACGATTGTTGTTCTACCCCTCTAAACAAAAAAAGCACGCTTAACTATATTAAGCGTGCTTTTTTTATTCTACTATTCAACTTACTAAAACAGCGACTTTCGATTATCTAAACCCAGCCATCTAATGTGCCAGCCCAACCTTTTACTAGAGGCAAGCTCAACGCTTCAAGCAATTCAATATGTGTTTCATCAAGGTTTAGTGCAGGAATATAATGATACTCTTGCCCGCCAGCATTAAGGAAGTTGTCACGGTTTTCAATGGCTAACTCTTCTAGTGTCTCTAGACAGTCTGCTGAAAACGCCGGACTGATTACCTGTACCGAGCGCACACCTGACTTACCCCAATCTTCCAACACCACATCGGTATATGGCTTAACCCACTCTTGCTTACCAAAGCGTGACTGGAAACTAATAATCCACTCATCTTCTGTCAGGCCAAGTTCATGCGCCACTTGCGCAGCCGTACATTTACAGCGTTTAGGATAAGGATCGCCTTTATCAGCATAAGGCTGCGGAATACCATGAAAACTAAACATCAATTTTTCAGGCTTGCCATGCTTCTCTTGAAAACGGCGAATAGAGTTGGCCAATGCTTGAATATATAGCGGATGGGCAAAGTAGTCTTTGACAATCGTATAATTTGGCAAGTTGCGTTGCTTGAGCGTCCACTTCGTCAGCGCATCATATACAGCACCGCCTGAAGAGGCAGAGTACTGTGGAAACAACGGCAGTATGACAAAGTGATCAACCCCTTCACCACGTAGCGCGTCCATGACATCAGGCAAACCAGGATTACCATAGCTCATCGCAGGATGCACAGAGACACGAAACGGTGCCACACTATCGGCCAAACGTGGCTCTAATAGCTCAACTTGGCTTTTTAGTATTTTACGAATCGGTGAATCACCTTCCCAGATACTGGCGTAAGCCTTTGCTACGCGCTTAGGACGACTTGGTAAGACAAATAGATTCAGAATAATAGCCCATAGGAATTTGGGAATCTCGATCACTCGTGGGTCTGACAAAAACTGTTTGAGGTAGCGACGTACGGCAGGTGCCGTTGGCTCATCTGGGGTACCAAGATTCACTAACAAAACGGCAATACGTGGGGGCAATTTAGGTTTCATAGCAGCACTTTATTAGCAGTAAGTTATTAAGGGTTAGGTCAAAATAATAAGAGACGATACTGTTAAGACACAGTTGAACGAACACCTCATTAGTGTAGCATTTTATCTATTAATGACGCGGGCTAAAAGCGCCCCTATACAATTTGATACGCAGTTGCTATTTATTGACTCTTGATTACTTGATGCTGGCGGCTTACTCGTTATTCATTTATAAAGTATGTTCCATAAAAACTACGATCGATGCGCTCGAAAGGCGCGCTCGACGGTTGTACTCCAACGCGCATCACCATACAATAGGCAGGCCCAGTTTATAAAAACCGTGTAGGTAAAATAGCCTGTTAGTAATGTGCCATTTTGCTTTTATTTTATTGATGATTGTAGTCTTGCGAGGTAGCTTTGAACGCACGCTCTGATAATACCAGTGACCAGCATCCTAATTCACAACCTCACCCTAATAGCTCAGCCAATATTGAAAGTGCTGTAGGGTCTGTGGGTGTCGTTACGCCCCAAAATTTTCATTTCGCGGAGCCCTTAACGTTAGAATGCAACCGTACCCTACCCTCGTTTGACTTGATGGTAGAGACTTACGGTACGCTCAATCGCGATAAATCAAATGCGATTCTGATTTGCCACGCGTTATCTGGCAATCATCATGCAGCTGGCTTCCATAGTGCTGATGACAAAAAAGCAGGCTGGTGGGACAATATGATTGGCCCCAATAAAGCAATTGATACCAATCAGTTTTATGTAGTATGTGTCAATAATATCGGCAGCTGTTTTGGTTCAACAGGGCCTACCACTATTAACCCTGATAGCGTTGATTCGGATAGTGTTAGTTCGGACAGCCTTGATGCAAATAGCAGCGATGAGCCGCAAGTGTATGGCCCTGATTTTCCGCTGATCACCATCAAAGACTGGGTAAAAACCCAAGCAATGCTCTCAGATCGTCTAGGCATCGACGTTTGGCATGCGATTGTTGGTGGTTCAATGGGCGGTATGCAAGCGCTACAATGGTCTGTTGATTATCCAGAGCGGTTAAAGCGCTGTGTGGTCATCGCCAGTACGCCAAAGCTATCTGCTCAAAATATCGCCTTTAACGAAGTGGCGCGCCAATCTATATTATCCGATCCTGACTTTAAAGACGGGCGCTATATACAAGAAGGCACTTATCCTCGTCGCGGACTGATATTGGCGCGTATGGTTGGGCATATTACCTATTTAACTGATGACGCGATGAAAGCCAAATTTGGCCGTGATTTAAAATCAGGTAAATTCATGTATGGTTACGATGTCGAGTTTCAGGTCGAAAGCTACCTACGCTATCAAGGCGAACGCTTTAGTGAAAACTTCGATGCCAATACTTATCTGCTTATGACCAAGGCCTTAGATTACTTTGATCCGACGCGCGACTATCCAATACGCGACCACCCATCAACCGTAGCAAAAGCCTCTCCAGAGTCGGCAGTGCAAATAGAAGACTCAATCGCGGCGTCAGTCGAATCTAGCAAAGCCAATGCACAGAGTGAATTAGAAGATGCGGTAACGACGATTGAAGATATTGAGTCTGATCGTCAGCAAGAGCTTTCTGCGCTCAAAGCGGCCTTTGCCCATACACAATGCCAGTATCTAGTCGTGTCATTTACCACTGATTGGCGTTTTGCACCTGAGCGCTCGCAAGAGATTGTCGATGCACTGATGGCCACTGGTAAACCAGTCAGCTATATCAATATTGACGCGCCGCACGGACATGACTCATTCTTGTTTGATATTCCTCGCTACATGGGTGCGGTCAAAGGATTTTTGACTGCGCCATTTATTACCCCTAGCCGCTCAGCCACAGGAGAACGCTCATGAGAATGGATCACCAACTGGCAGAGCGCTGGATTGCGCCGCAAGCACACGTACTGGACTTAGGTTGTGGTAATGGCGAGCTGCTTGCCCACTTACAGCAAAAACTAGGCGTGACAGGTTACGGACTAGAGATTGATGAAGACAAAATCAATGAGGCGATTGGCAATGGCTTATCAATTGTCGAGCAGGACCTCAACGATGGTCTAGCGCGTTTTGCTGATAACAGCTTTGACACGGTCGTCATGGCACGTGCCCTACAAGCAGTAAAAGCACCTGATGAGTTGTTGCTTGATATGCTGAGAGTAGCTCGTGAAGCAGTCATTACCTTCCCTAACTTTGCGCATTGGCAAAACCGCATTCATTTAGGGCTAAAAGGCATGATGCCTGTCTCTGAAGCGCTGCCTTACGAGTGGTACAACACGCCAAACATTCATCTATGTACCTTTAAAGATTTTGAACTGTTATGTGTGCAGCATGATATTCATATTATTAATCGTTTTGCGGTTAGCGATTCTGAAAAGGGCCATACACCTTTGATGAAGGCGTTAATTAGGCAAGCGCCTAACTTATTAGCAGACGTCGCTATCTACCGAGTGACCAAGAAATAGCCGATAAATCATTAGCTATCTTTGTATTTTATAGACTGCTAAACAATGCTCTACGAGCTGGTATTAACCTTAATAGATTGTTAACTTAATATAATTTTTTAGTAACTGTCTGATTTTGTTAAGGACAATCAGGTACAAACGTCTATGAGACCTTGTAATTAGTATTTGAGTTTCGTAAGTTTGGGTGTTAAGCTAGCAAAATATTGTCAGCCACCCCACTATTACGACCGTTTGTCTAATCAGTTAGGGTGAAATCTCTGATTTAGAGATGACAACCCCCTTTTGCTAATGATTAGGTAAGTTCATATCGCAAGATTCCACCTAATTGTTATCGCCGTCTGACTGTCTTTAGCGAGACAATGTTTAGCGGTACAATTTTTTTTGCTTATTAACTGCCTAATTTTGGAGCTGCTATGAAATTATTAAAAGCTGCGTTGTTTACTGCATTATTTTCTTGTGCTGGTTTAGCCAATGCTGAGTTAATATCAAACGTACCGCTTGATACCTCACGTTTTGAGCTTATGCCTGTGAGCGAGTTGTCTAGTCGTGCCGCCCAAGGTAACGATCACGCTCAGTTCTATCTGGCCAAGCGTTTGCAAAAAGGTGAAGGTATTGCGCAAAATACCCAACAAGCAATCCAGTGGTACACCAAAGCCGCTCAGCAAGGTGTTGCCCCTGCTCAGTTAAACCTTGCCATCATGTATTTGCGCGGCGAAGGTGTACAGCCTAACTTGCAACAAGCCCGTCTGTGGTTAGAAAAAGCTGCGATGCGTGGCGATAACCGTGCCAGTTACACGCTTGCGCTATTAGATGAAAAGCAAAAAAATCTGGTCGATGCCTATAAATGGTATGACTTGGCTGCCCGTGATGGCATGTTAGACGAAAAAGTCCGTAACAAAGCACGCGGTAAAATTGGTCAGTTGGCATTAAACTTATCAAGTGATGACATCGCCAGTGCTCGTAGCAAAGCAGATACTTGGTTCCAGAGTAAGTAAACTCTAACTTTCGTATTACGAATTGAATATAAAAAAAGCTCAGTATTTTACTGGGCTTTTCTGTTTTCTATAACATCAAGCCAAGCAATACAAACTATTCAAAACCCATCTAAAATTTGCTACACTACGCGCGCATTAATCAATTCCACAATTGAGATAATGTTATATACCTATCTACTTTTTTATTATCATTGCACTAGGTTTGCGACCTAGCCAGCAGGAGAAAGACATGAGCACCTCTCAAGATAGTAATATCAAAGAAACCGCGATAACTGACAACAATTCAGCCCCTGTATACGATAGTGTAACTAATAATATCGTCGTTGCCGCACTATATAAGTTCACCCGCTTTGCCGATTTTGAGCAACATCGTGAACCTATCTTAAACACTATGCTAGATAATGACGTCAAAGGCACGCTGCTCATTGCCTCAGAAGGCATTAATGGGACGATTTCTGGCACACGCCAAGGTATCGATACCGTACTTGACTACCTGCGTAGTATTGAGGCGATTGGTACGTTTACTTTTAAAGAATCCTATACTGACGCACAGCCTTTTTATCGCACTAAGGTAAAGCTAAAAAAAGAAATCGTTACCATGGGTGTCGAGAATATCGATCCATTGGAATCCGTTGGTCGCTATGTAAAGCCAAGCGAGTGGAATGCGTTGATCTCAGATCCTGAAGTTACCTTGATCGACACGCGTAACGACTATGAAGTGCAAATCGGCACCTTCCAAAATGCGGTTAACCCAAACACTGAAACGTTCCGCGAGTTTCCAGAATACGTCTCAAAAGAGCTTGATCCAACCAAGCACAAAAAAGTGGCAATGTTCTGTACAGGTGGTATCCGCTGCGAAAAATCTACTGCCTATTTGCGCGAGCAAGGGTTTGAAGAGGTCTATCATTTAGAAGGTGGTATCCTAAAATACCTTGAAGAAGTCCCTGCTAGTGACTCTATGTGGCAAGGCGATTGCTTTGTTTTTGATAACCGTGTATCGGTCAACCACAACTTAGAGAAAGGCAGCTACGAGCAGTGTTTTGCTTGCCGTATGCCGATCACTGTCGATGAAATGCAAAGCCCTGCCTATATCAAAGGTGAGTCATGCCCACACTGTATCGACAAAGCGACCGATGAGCAGAAAGCCCGTTTCCGTGAGCGTGAGCATCAGATGCAATTGGCGAAAAAGCGTGGTGAAGCCCATATTGGTAGTGACGTGATGGATGTAATCGAAAAACGTAAAGCCGCTAAGATGGAAGCTCGTCTACAAGCGGAAGCTGCAAACAATACTAAAGCCAATTAAACTTAGCATTAGTACAATAAAAAAGAAGTAAAATAAAAAAGAGAGGCTCTAATCAATAGAGCCTCTCTTTTTTTATGACAAATCTTCAATGCGTATCAAAACTAATAGCACTGATATAGTTAATCGAATTTGAAAGCGGATTGACTATATTAAAATAAGATACGTACGCGGATAGTCTCTTCGACATCTTTTAATTGGTCTAGTGCAGCGGTCGAGTCATTGTAATCGACATCCATCACTAGATAACCAACATCACCTTCTGTCATCAGGCTCTGCGCTAGGATGTTGATGCCAGCTTCAGCAAATAAGCGGTTAATCTGAGAAAGTACGCCTGGCACGTTTTTATGAATATGTAGCAGACGATGCGAGTTTTCTTTGAACGGAATAGAAACTTCTGGGAAGTTCACCGCAGTCGCTGTATCACCTTGGTCAGAGTACCTAACAAACTTATCTGCTACTTCCAGTCCGATATTGGCCTGTGCTTCTTGGGTTGAACCACCGATATGCGGCGTCAAAATCACATTGTCAAACTTACGTAGTGGTGACTCAAACTCTTCGTCAGCTGATTTTGGCTCTTTCGGGAACACATCAATAGCCGCGCCCAAAATTTTACCAGACTCAAGCGCATCTGCCAGATCATCAATCTCAACACACGTACCGCGAGCCGCATTGATAAAGTAGCTGCCTTCTTTCATTTGAGCGAACTGCTCAGCTTTCATCATATAGCGAGTGCTTGGTACATCAGGTACATGCAATGTCACGATGTCAGCTGTTGATAGTAGCTCTTCTAAGCTACCAACTTGTACCGCGTTGCCTAGTGGCAATTTGGTCACAGCATCATGATAGATGACTTTCATACCGAAGCTCTCTGCCAAGACAGACAGCTGCGAGCCAATAGAGCCATAACCAACGATACCGATAGTCTTGCCACGTACTTCGTGTGAGTTAGTCGCAGACTTACCCCAGCCGCCGCGATGTACGGTTGCATTCTTTTCGGGAATACCGCGGTACAGCATGATAGCTTCTGCCAATACTAGCTCAGCTACCGAACGGGTGTTCGAGAATGGCGCGTTAAAGACAGGGATACCAAGATCACGAGCGGCGTCTAGATCTACTTGGTTGGTACCAATACAAAAGCAACCAATGCCGATAAGCTTGTGTGCGTGCTCAAGTACTTCACGCGTCAGCTGAGTGCGCGAGCGAATACCGATAAAATGAGCATCTTTGATCTTTTCGATCAGCTCGTCTTGATCTAGGGCGTGACTGATATTCTCGATGTTGTGGTAACCAGCTCCTTCCAATACTTTTAGGGCATTGTCATGTAGACCTTCAAGCAATAAAAACCGGATTTTGTCTTTTTGTAGTGATAACGCCATATGAGAACTGTCCTATAATTGTTTTATAAGATTACCTGTTGGATAATCTATGATGGATGAAACGAAAACAGTTCCGATATCTTACACAAAATTTGAGGTCGATGTTAGCAGATTAGATGAATTATTGGTTATCAAGCCTGAAAAATTTTTATGCTATAGTGAATTATTCTGTTTGAAACCGATCGAATCAATTATTTATTACTTACCTCTTCTTATAGGTAAAAATTATCACCCACTTATTACCTCTACGAGCTGACTCACCACTGAATTTATAGTTATTTCGCTATATAATAAGCAGTCCCAGCATCGTGCTTACGCCAATATTGAGATTTGACCATGACGCCAACTACCGCTCAAAACACATCCGAAACCAATGCCGTGCAAACCATCCTGAGCACGCTCACTGATACCCATAGTTTCGACCCGACCCAAATCAAAACCGATGCTGAAAGTCTAGAGCACTGGGGCAAAGACTGGACCAAGCACTTTGCCCCTGCTGCTGCTGCCATCGTCTTTCCAAAGACCACTGAACAAGTACAGACTATCGTCCTGCTTGCCAATGAGCACAACGTCGTTCTAACCCCAAGTGGCGGTCGTACTGGTCTGTCTGCTGGTGCAGTCGCTGCTAATGGCGAGATAGTCGTTAGCATGGATAAAATGAACCAGATCGGACAGTTCTATCCTGCTGATCGAATAGTTGAAGTCGAAGCCGGTGTCGTCACCCAGCAGTTGCAAGAATTCGCTGAATCAAAAGACCTATATTACCCTGTCGACTTTGCCTCAGCAGGCTCTAGCCAGATAGGCGGCAACATCGGTACCAATGCTGGCGGTATCAAAGTCATCCGCTACGGCATGACTCGTCAATGGATTATGGGTCTGACTGTTGTCACAGGTAAAGGCGATATCTTGCACCTCAATCGCGGCATGGTAAAGAATGCTACTGGTTATGACCTGCGCCAATTATTCATCGGTAGTGAAGGCACGCTTGGCCTTGTCACTCATGCGCAAATTAAGCTTGAACGTCAACCACAAGACTTAAATGTCATGGTGCTTGGCATGGACAGCTTCAATGACGTCATGAACGTACTCTCTGCCTTTCAGGCACAAATTGATTTGACCGCGTTTGAGTTCTTTGACGATGTAGCGATTGATAAGCTGATGGCACATGGTCAAGTACAAGAACCCTTTGAATCACGTACCAAGTTCTATACGCTATTAGAGTTTGAAGGGCCATACGAGCCGATCATGGACAAAGCCATGGCAATATTTGAGCACTGTATGGAGCAAGGCTGGGTCGTCGATGGGGTTATGAGCCAAAACCTCACACAGGCTGAAGAGCTATGGAAGCTGCGCGAGTATATCTCAGAGACTATCTCAGTATTTACCCCTTATAAAAACGATGTATCGGTGCTGATAAGCCACGTACCGACCTTTATCGAAGAGATTGATCACATTGTCAGCAGTAACTATCCAGACTTTGAAGTTTGTTGGTTCGGTCATATCGGCGATGGTAATTTGCATCTGAATATCTTAAAACCTGAGAACATGAGCAAAGATGATTTCTTTGCTGAGTGTCAGGTTGTCAATAAATATGTGTTTGAGACGGTACAAAAATATGGCGGTTCAGTGTCTGCTGAGCATGGGGTTGGTATGACGAAGAAGCCGTATCTGCACTATAGCCGCAGTGAAACTGAGATTGAGTACCTAAAGGAAGTCAAAAAAGTATTCGATCCAAATAACATTATGAACCGTGGTAAGATTTTTGATATGTGATGAGCATGCTAAACGCTTAACCTAAATAGAAAGACGCTAACCCGAGAGGCTAGCGTCTTTTTTATGGCTTTATAATTCGCAAAAACTACAATCTATAAATATAACAGTATCAATGCGACGACCAGTAATATGCTCAAAAACCCTTGAATAATCAGAAATGCCTGATGCGGTGCCGCGATATGACGCACCATATTACCCAATGCATTATAAGTAATACCTGCCGCCTTAATATGGGGTGGACTATTAAAAGTTTTGATAATTTGCAAAAACTGTTCGGTCCAATCAGACGACCAGCCGTGCGGCGCAAATGGTAAAAATGGGGATAATTGTACGGCCTGTTTTTTGGTCGCGGGGGACCATAACCAACGCTCCAAAAACAGCAAGCGCATACGCCAGTCGGCAAAGCTGCGATGATTGATAACTTGTAATAGCAACACTTCTACATTTTTATGACGACTATCGACGAAGATACGCTCTTGCAGATTAAATACGTCTGACTTTTTACCTTCAATACATTGCAGAAAATGACCATTGCCGTAGCATAGCGTGCCTGTGATGTTATGCTGCTGATTGTAGTTACGTGCGTGGCCTTCTACTTCATCAAAAATAGAGGTGCTCAAACGCGAGCCAAGAGTCAGCGTACTGACATAAACCAACTGAACCAAAACGGAGTCATCTATGTCATCCCACTTCATGATTCTATTGGTATGATTTAAAGGCATAATAAAATAATCCTAAGAAGCCGATGAGATACGGCTAAACGAAACAAGCAACACAATACTATGCCTGAGTTGAACCAAAAAATTGACTCACAAAAACGTAGCAAATATTTACTACGTGAGACTGTTATTACCGTTACAGCTTGCTATGATAACAAGCAAAACAAAAGGTGCTGATAAATATTATTTAGATTCTATATTGAGATAATAAATAGCAAGACAGTCGCAGGTACAATGATAATGCAGAGTTAGGCGCTTATCGGTGCTCACAAACCTAATAGATATAAAGCGATATAGAATGCGGCAGTCGCTATCCTTTAACCCTCTACGTTAGTCAAAAACAGTACTAAATATAATGGGTAAAACGGTCTAAGATATCAACATAACCTATTGTAAATACGGCAATAAATTATTGTAACGACAATATCTTCCTATTGGAATGTTTTTATTAATTTTTTGCACAAAAATCGGCACATCAATTTGCTATGACCCCATTATTTGATAACACTACATTCAATAGCTATTTAAAACAGGAAACTTATGAGTAAGATGGAAAAACTAGATGACTTTCACCTCACGATTGCTGAGATTAAGAAAAAAGATTATCCACAATTAAAGGCATTGATGGATCGTGTCTATGTAAACTTGGGTGGCGCGTGGTCAAAGACAACCATTCATACTTTGATTGACGCTTTCCCTGAAGGTCAGATTGCCTTGTTTGATCATGATCAACTGATTGGTATCGTGCTCTCCATGCGCGTTGACTATGCCAAGTTTTCAAATCCGCATACCTATGACGATTTGATTGGGCAAAAAGAAATCATCAGAGACAATCCAGAAGGTGATGCAATTTATGGTTTAGATGCACTCATCGACCCTGATTATCGTGGCTACCGCCTCGGTCGACGGCTGTATGATGCACGTAAGGAGCTATGCCGACAGTTAAATTTCCGCGCTATCTTAGCCGGTGGACGCATACCTAACTATCATAACCATAAAGATCTGACTCCAGGCGAATATATTGATGCCGTTGAAAGCCGTGAAATTCACGATTCAGCTTTGTCATTCCAGCTGTCTAATGGCTTTATCGTTAAACGTATTTTGACTGCTTATCTGCCAGATGATAAACAATCAAAGGGCTTTGCTACCTTGCTTGAGTGGGCAAATATTTACTATGAGCCTAAAGACTATAAGCCTAATACTCGCAAGTCTGAGGTGCGTATTGGTGGTATTCAGTGGCAAATGCGTGAAGTCGAATCACCTGAGGAGCTATTGCAACAGGTTGAGTTCTTTGTCGATATCATGGCTGACTACAACTCAGACTTTGCCTGCTTACCTGAATTTTTCAACGCGCCATTGATGGGTCTATGCGAAGAAACCGATCAAAATATTGCCATTCGATTTTTGGCGGGCTATACCGAGTGGTTCAAAAATGAAATCTCGCATTTAGCCGTCAGTTATAACGTTAACGTCATTACCGGTTCGATGCCTTTACTGGACGAAGACGATACCTTATACAACGTCAGCTATCTGTGCCGCCGTGATGGTACGGTTGAAGAGCAACGCAAAATTCATATTACTCCGCATGAGCGCAGCGCTTGGGTAATCGAAGGTGGCGATGAAGTCAAAGTATTCGACACGGATGCAGGCCGTATCGGTATCTTGGTCTGCTACGATGTTGAGTTCCCTGAGCTTGCACGTTTGATGGCACTTGATGACATGGATATCTTGTTTGTGCCCTTCTGGACTGATACCAAGAACGGCTATCTACGTGTTCGCCACTGCGCGCAAGCCCGCGCTATCGAAAACGAATGCTATGTGATGATTTGCGGGTCAGTGGGCAACTTGCCGCAAGTTGAGAGCTTGGATATTCAGTATGCTCAGTCATCGATTTTTTCACCTTCAGACTTTGCGTTCCCACATGATGCGATTATGGCAGAGACCACTGCCAACACGGAGATGGTATTCTTCTCTGATGTAAACTTAGACAAGCTTACTCACGTTCGTCATGAAGGCTCAGTACATAACTTAATCGACCGCCGTGATGATTTGTTCAGTTTAAAATGGAAGCGCAAGGCCAAAGTGCCAGCGAGCAAATTGAGTGATGAGCAGCGCCTTGAAAATTCAGGCAGCGTGCTTATTGGTGATCCATTACAAAACCGAGCACAAAAGCCATAATAGGTTGACGTAGCACACTTATAGTAGACTTTATAAATAATACGGCTGATTTTCAGCCGTTTATTTTTATCTAATGTCTACTCTTTGTGCAATGACCATATAGGCAATCACGATAAGATAAGCAGTGACGATAAGCCATTATTTGAAAATAACTGAGAACAATATGCAAACCAAAAAGCGGATGTCATGACGACTGATATTGAGCAAAAAGAAGTAAAGCCAAAGAAGCAGCCGAAGCGAAAGATAGTTTCGATACTTAAAACGATAATGTTATACGGTCTCATGTTTGTCGTGATCTATAGCGTGATCAATTGGTGGCGACAGCCTGTCATGCCTGCCAATCCTCAATTGCAACTGACCGATTACCAAGGACAAAGTATCGATCTAGCAGCGATGAGTCACGAGCGGCCGACACTGGTATACTTTTGGGGTACGTGGTGTTCAGTCTGTAGCTTTACCTCACCCACCATCAATAAGTTAGCAGCAGATAATTATCCCGTGGTCACTGTTGCCGTACAGTCAGGCTCAAACCAAGAGTTACGCAGCTATCTCGATCAACATCAGTTTGACTTCACTACCATAAATGATCAACAAGGCGATATCTTTGCGGATTGGCAAGGACAAGTCACACCGTCCTATGTGATATTAGAGAATGGTGAGATGACACAAGGGCTAACAGGTATTCAACCATTATGGTCATTGAAACTGCGCTTATGGTTAGCATCTGTTTTTTAGCACTTGAGTCGTACTTTATGTTTCAATGAATAAGCATTCAAGGAGCTTATAGCTACGTCTTCACCAATGATATATGACACAGATAAACGATTGATATTGGACAAAATTGGGTCGACCTCGCACAGCTCTTTTTACCCTACCCTTTTTGTCATATAATAGCTGCCGATCTAAATATTTTTTTGAATTATTTTTACTAGCATATTTTATGTTGCAATCGTCTCGTTACCATTTATTATTGACGTAACTATTTACCGACTGATGAGCGACAATGGGTATTTATTGACATGATGGTTGATAAACCGACTATGATGAGCAATATACCTACTATTAGTAATTGAATAATATCGACACAGCATTAACCTCAGCACTACATTGAACATCGAGCCTTGTATCCGGTTTTGAACCGACACACAAACCTACCTTTTAAAAAGATACCTTCTATGACTGATAAAAGCACTGACACACCAAGCCAAGATTACAAAGACACGCTGAACCTTGCGGATACGCCATTTGCGATGCGCGCAAACCTTGCCAAGCGCGAGCCAGATTGGTTAGCTGCTTGGGAAGCGGATGACGTGTACGGTAAAATTCGTCAGGCGCGTGCTGGTGCAACCAAATATATTTTGCACGATGGCCCTCCATACGCCAACGGTCAGATTCACTTGGGTCACGCAGTCAATAAGGTACTAAAAGACATTATAGTAAAATCGAAAACCTTATCAGGATTTGATGCGCCCTATGTCCCTGGTTGGGATTGTCATGGTCTGCCAATCGAACAAAAAGTCGAAGCCAAGGTCGGTAAAGTTGGTCAAAAGGTTTCTGCTACTGAATTCCGTGGTCTGTGCCGCAAATATGCGAGCACTCAGATTGAACTGCAAAAAGCAGACTTCAAGCGTCTAGGTGTGTTTGGTGATTGGGACAATCCTTATCTAACCATGAACTTTCATCAAGAAGCCAACATCGTACGTGCGCTTGCCAAAATCTATGACAATGGTCATGTGACTCGCGGTATGAAGCCGGTCAACTGGTGCTTGGACTGTAGCTCTGCCCTAGCAGAAGCTGAAGTAGAATATCAAGACAAAGTCTCTGACGCGATCTATGTCAGCTTTGATGTGCTCGGTACGGATAAAGTAGCCGCATTGGCAGATATCGCAGATAACATCGCTGCTGTTATTTGGACCACCACGCCATGGACACTACCTGCCAACCAAGCTATCTCAGTACATCCAGAGCATAACTATAGCGTGGTCGCTACTAAAAAAGGCAACCTGCTACTAGCAGCTGATCTTGTTGAAACTGCGCTAAGTGAACTCAAACTTGAGAATAAAGGCGTCCTCGCGACCGTATCAGGCAGTGAGCTTGAAGGATTGAGCGCTCAGCATCCATTGATTGAAGACCGCCAAGTGCCGCTCATCTTGGGCGATCATGTAACTACTGATAGTGGTACTGGTCTGGTACATACTGCACCTGGTCATGGTCTCGACGATTATATCGTTGGTCTAAAATACAACTTACCAGTGGAAAACCCAGTGAGCGGTACGGGCGTTTATCTAGACAGCGCTGCTGTATTTGCCGGCGAGCACATCTATAAAGCCAATCCAAAAATCATTGCTGCCCTACATGACAATGGCCATTTAATCAGCCATACCAAAATTGAGCATAGCTATCCGCATTGCTGGCGTCATAAGTCGCCAATTATTTTCCGTGCTACGCCTCAGTGGTTTATCAACATGGAAACCAAAGGCTTACGTGCTCGCGCGCTTGCTGACATTCCATCAGTAAGTTGGACGCCAGCGTGGGGACAAAACCGTATCGAATCAATGATGACGGGTCGTCCTGATTGGTGTATCTCACGTCAGCGTACATGGGGCGTACCGATTACTTTCTTTACGCATAAAGAAACAGGCGAGCTGCATCCAAACACGCTGGAGCTGATGGAAACTGCGGCACAAAAAATCAATGAAGGCGGCGTAGAAGCGTGGTTTGATGCTAGCTGTGAAGATTTCTTAGGTAGTGAAGCCGCTGACTATGACAAAGCAACTGACACATTGGACGTTTGGTTTGACTCAGGCACCACGCATTTTGCGGTACTGGATCAGCGTGATGAATTGACCAATCCAGCTGATATGTATCTAGAAGGCTCTGACCAGCATCGCGGTTGGTTCCAGACGTCACTGCTAACGTCAGAAGCGATGTATGAGCGTCCACCGTTTAAGCAAGTATTGACCCATGGTTTTGTGGTCGATGAAAACGGTCGCAAAATGAGTAAGTCACTTGGCAACATTATCACCCCGCAAGAAGAGATCAATAAAACAGGCGCGGATATGCTGCGTCTATGGATTGCCTCAAGTGACTATCGTTATGAGATGAGCGCGGGTAAAACGGTCTTTAAAGGTGCGATCGATATGTATCGCCGTATCCGTAATACCTTACGTTTCTTACTTGCCAATACCGATGACTTCAATCCAGCGACTGATAGCATTGATATCAATGAATTGGTTAGCCTTGATAAATTCATCATTGAGCGCGCACAAACCGTACAAGCGCAAATCATTAGCGCTTATGATGCGATGGACTTTCACCAAGTCACTCAGCACGTGACAGCGTTTTGCTCGCAAGACTTGGGTAGCTTCTATCTAGATATTATCAAGGATCGCCAGTACACTACTCAGGCAGATGGACAGCCTCGTCGTTCTGCACAGACGGCTATCTACCATATTACTCATGCGCTGATTCGCTGGATTACACCAATCCTATCATTCACGGCGCAAGAGGCTTGGGAAGTGCTGAACCAACGTGATGCGGATAAAGGCGGCTATGTATTCACTCAAAAGTGGTATGAGTTCCCAGTGTTTGAGCTAAGCGCTATCAGCAACGATGACTGGCAGCGTATTATGTTCGCCAAAGACATGGTAAACAAACATATCGAGACCGCACGTGGCGAAAAAATTATCAATGCTAACTTGTCTGCCGACGTCAGTCTATACGCTGACGGTGCGATGCATGAGAGCTTAGCTAAGCTTGATGAAGAGCTTCGTTTTGTACTAATTACTAGTAACGCTGCATTGAAGCCAATGAGCGAAGCGCCTGCTGATAGCATCGCACAGACAAAAGAAGCAACCGACACCAATACCGAAGAGGCTGTAGATTTAGTGGTCCAAGTAAGTGCGGCTACTGGTACTAAGTGCGTACGCTGCTGGCACATTCGTGATGACATCGGTACAGATAGCGCACACCCTGAGCTATGCGCGCGCTGCGTAACCAATGTCAGTGGCGATGGCGAGGTACGTCACTATGCCTAACCCAACTGATTCGTCTGAAAGCCAGCATGACCAGCAGCCGCAGGTTGAGGTTGACCATTCGCCTAAGCCTGCTCATGCAACCACGGGTAGCTCGACTACACCTAGAAGTCGTCTGAACAAGTCAACAAATAGGACACCAAAGCTGGTGGCCAATGGTAGTCGTGCTTTTATGTGGTACTTTCTGGCATTGGTTATTGTCATCATCGATCAGTGGACTAAATGGTTGGCAGAAACCAAACTGACCTTTCATGATCCAGTGCCGGTGATTGAGCCATTTCTCAATTGGACATTGGCTTATAACTATGGCGCGGCATTTAGCTTTTTGGCAGATGCTGGCGGTTGGCAGAAGTGGTTTTTTTCGGGATTGGCACTCGTCATGTCGCTATTTTTAATCATCTATCTGATTAAAGCACCGCGCAAAGCCACGCTGTTATCTTTTGGTCTAGCCTTAGTATTGGGCGGTGCAGTTGGTAATTTAATCGACCGCTTATTACATGGTCATGTGATTGATTTTATCCATGTGCATTATGCTGATGTTTGGCATTATCCGATTTTTAATATCGCGGATATCGGTATATCTATCGGTGTACTATTAATTGTCATTGATATGCTATTTTTGGAAAAAAAGCGTGAAATGCCACGGTCATAATTATGTGTAGTTAGATAAACCAGTTCAATTCATAAACAAAAAAGGTGGGTTACGTATTCGTAACCCACCTTTTTTATCGATCGCTTTAGTGCTTTCGTCATACCCGTAGCAATACTGCTAATCGTGAATGCTATTATTTATAGCAATTCTGATAGTAAATCAGTGACAGTCTCTAACCCACCACCTGCCAATAAAAACAGTAATCCTGCCATGTTCACAACGACGGTCAAATAATAAGTAACTCGAAACTCAGGCTTTTGTGATTTGTGACGCAAATACGTCTGAGCCAATAGCGCACCTACCCAACCGCCAAGCGCGCTCAGTACGTGCAATGTAGACTCAGGTGTACGCCAGTCGCCACTTTGGGCAGCAGCTTTGTCTTTGGCATACATTATATAAGTGATTAACCCTAGTGCAGCATACCAGCCGACCACTAGCCAGCTCAGTTTACCTGTCGCTGCTAATAAAACTAAAACGCCATAAAAAGCCAGTCCAAGAAACGAGCGTTTCTTTTGGCCCGCTTCAAAATCTGCTTGATGGCTACGTTTCTGATTGCGCTGACGGATCTGCTGATTTTTTTGTGCCATTTTTTGCTGTACAAACCCAAGCTCTTGTACTTGCGTGGCTCGCTTGCGTCCCTTCACATCTTGTCCAACGCTAAAGACCACTGCCTCACCGATATCAGGACGGCGCTTAGCCTTAAACTCACTTATATGAAAGAAGACAGACTCGCCTGCTTCAGTTTCAATAAAGCCAAACCCTTTATCGTCCTGCCATTTTTTGACAGTGCCTTGTTGTTTATTCACCACCGACATCTCATATCTTTTAGAATTGCCAATTATAGTACACTATCTGCGTTACATTATTGACGCTTACATCCGGCCTTAGATGGCTTATTATTTCTTACACTATAATACTGCAATTAAAAACACTTTAATCAAACGCATTATTTTCTATTCTTTTATTCTAGCAACCGATGGCTTTTTATTATGACTCAATCTCAATTTATTAACCCAAACGAAGACACTCGTATCGCTCATGGTAGCCTTGTGAAATTGCACTTTGAAGTTTCACTAGAGAACGGCACCATCATCGACTCAACCTTTAATCGTGATGCACCTGTGACTTTGACCATTGGTGATGAAAGCTTGTTACCTGGTTTTGAGCAGGTACTGATGAATCTACGCGCCGGTGACACTCGTACCGCACACCTTGAGCCAGAGCAAGCTTTTGGCGAGTGGAATCCTGAAAACATTCAACATTTTAGCCGTACTCAGTTTGCGCTAGTCGCTGACAATCCAGAAATTGGCATGATGGTTGAGTTCGAAGACAAAGGTAAAAACACCTTGCCCGGTACGATTAGTGCCATCGATGAAGACCAAGTTGAAGTAGACTTTAACCACCCTCTCGCAGGACAAGACGTATTATTCAAAGTGAAAATATTTAAAGTCACACCACCCGGTGTCACTGGTATCAAATTGATGTAAACATCAATAAATACAACTCATCTAAAAATAAATATTGATAAAAAACAGTCAAAAGGGAGACTTATATGCAGTATCAAACGTTACCGCAACTCGATGAAAAAGTATCTAAAATCTGTCTAGGCACGATGACATGGGGACAGCAAAATACTGAGTCCGAAGCACATGAGCAAATGGACATGGCACTCAGTGAAGGTGTGAACTTTTGGGATACCGCCGAGATGTACCCGTCACCACCAGATAAAGACAAACAGGGCGATACTGAACGCTTTATGGGCACTTGGTTTAACAAGACCAAACAGCGTGACAAAGTCATCCTTGCTAGCAAAATATCACCAATGGACTTTTTGCGTGATGGTCAAACGCGCTTTAACGCCGAGCATATTAGCAGCGCTATTGACGGCAACCTTGAGCGTCTACAAACTGATTATATCGATATCTATCAGCTACACTGGCCTGAGCGTAAGACAAATTTTTTCGGTCAGCGCGGCTACACAGAAGAGATGGCAGCTCAGTCATTAGACGATTTAACACCATTTCTAGAGACCATTCAGGCTCTAAATGACGAAATCAAAAAAGGTCGTATTCGTGCTTATGGTCTATCGAATGATACCGCGTGGGGACTGATGCGCTACCTATGGGAAGCAGATAAAAACGGCCTAATTCCACCACTTACCGTACAAAATCCATATAGTTTATTGAACCGTTTATATGAAGTTGGTATGGCTGAGATTGCCCATCGTGAAAACGTGGGTCTACTTGCGTATTCACCGCTTGGTTTTGGTGTATTGTCTGGTAAATACCTTGATGGTAAACGTCCAACTGGCGCGCGTCTGACCATGTATGATCGTTTCGGTCGTTATGTGAATGAGCAAGCCAAATCAGCCACTGAACAATATGCCAAGATAGCTGCTGATGCAGGTTTGAACATGGCGCAGATGTCATTAGCTTTTGTAAACTCTCGTCACTTTGTCACCAGTAACATCATTGGGGCAACGACGACCGAGCAACTCAAATCAAACATCGACAGTGTCAATGTGGAGCTAACAGCAGACGTATTAGAAGCGATTGAAGCGGTGCATACACAGCAGCCTAATCCATCGCCATAGTTGGTCTTTTATAGAGATTGGATGTTAATAGAGCTTACTGAATAAATGACATTATGCGTGCTATATTAAATCTCTTATAAAAAAGGGCGCAAATCGTTTCGATTTGCGCCCTTTTATTAACTGGCTGAGATTAGCTACACTAGCTCAACTCTAACTAGTTCAACTGTAAATAATCAGTCTTCAACTGGTGCGCTAAGGACTCTTGAATGTAGATCTGCTAGTCCTTCGTTCATGCGTGCTTGCAATAAATTGGTCAGCTCGCTTTTATTACGACCTTCTGGATCTATAGGCGCAAGTGGCAACACGTAAGCGGTCACGTTTTTGCTATCGAGCACTTTTTTCATACTTTCTTTCATTGTAAGCTTGCCATAGTATGGCAATGCGTCGCTTAGTGTGCCGTCTTTATTGACATAAGCAATGATGATCGGTCTGATAGGCACATCAGCATCTATGGCTGCTTGCAGCAATGTTCCATGAATGCGTTTTACTTTTTTACCACTAGTGGTCGTCGCCTCAGGGAAGAAAATAATCGAAAAACCTTTGGCTAAAAAGTCAGCAATCTGCGCCGATACTGAGCTTGCATCACCGGAGCCGCGCTCAATGAAAAGCGTTCCTGCGGCATGAGCAAGTTTGCCAAATACAGGCCATTCACCGATTTCAGCCTTGGATAAAAAGAACGCTGGGCTCACAGTACCAACGACAGGGATATCCATCCATGACACGTGATTCGATACCCACAAGCCATGGAACTGCTCTACAGGTTCCACTTCTACCACTTTTACCCCAAAAGAGCCTGCCATCTTGCGGCAGAATGTCTGGATATAGCGTGGTAGGGTCTCGCGTGGTGGCTGCTTAAATGCACCGATACGCTTTGCTGCGCGTATGCCGCCGACCATGGTCGTGGTCATACCAGCAACCTGCCTGCCTCGGCTCAACTGTCGTCTGAGTGAAAAGCTTGATTTAGCTTGGCTCATCTTCGCCCTCATGATTAAATAACGGGTGTTTAATAGTCAAAAAACGAGCCCAGTATAACAAAGTTCGCACACTCAGTGATAGCTTGTTCACTCAGTGAGTGCCGACTTTTATACAAATGGGTAATAAAGCAGATTTATAAAAAATTATCCGCAGCAAACGCTGTAACATAAAACCATCGCTAATTATGCTAATACGCTTTAATATCAAGTGGTAAGACCATATATAGATAATCATATGAACGCTACGTTGAAGCTTATTGAGCTGATTATGGCGAGACATTTACTTTACTAAATAGGTGATACTCTTTGGATTATTTTGAAAGACATGAAGGTGGCGAACGCGCCATTTTAGTACATTTAGACATCCGCCAAATTCAAGATCCTGATGATCTTAGTGAATTTGAGCTATTGGCTGATTCAGCAGGTGCCGATCGTTTGGCACTAGTCACTGGATCACGCTCGCGTCCTGACGCCAAATACTTCGTTGGTAGCGGAAAAGCAGAAGAAATCGCAGAACTAGTGCGCGAACACGAAGCAGATATCGTACTGTTTAACCACAGCCTGTCGCCATCACAAGAGCGTAATATCGAAGCGCTAGTGAAGTGCCGCGTGTTGGATCGTACTGGTTTAATTTTGGATATTTTTGCGCAGCGCGCCCGTACTTACGAAGGTAAGCTGCAAGTAGAGCTGGCTCAGCTTAACCATCTATCAACGCGTCTGGTACGTGGTTGGACGCATTTGGAACGTCAAAAAGGTGGTATTGGTCTGCGTGGACCTGGTGAGACCCAGCTTGAGACCGATCGTCGTCTACTACAGACTCGCGTCAATCAGTTAAAGAGCAAGCTAGAAAAAGTCCGTCAGACCCGTGCGCAAGGTCGAGCCCGTCGCCAAAAATCAGACGTACCGACCATCTCACTGGTCGGCTATACCAATGCGGGCAAATCTACTTTGTTCAACCGTTTGGTCGATGAAAACATCTACGCTGCTGATAAGCTATTTGCGACGCTAGACCCTACTCTACGCCGTTTAGACTGGCAGGGAGTTGGTCGTGTCGTCTTAGTCGATACAGTTGGTTTTGTTCGTCATCTACCGCATGAGTTGGTTGAATCTTTCCATGCAACCCTAGAAGAAACACTAGAAGCAGATCTGTTATTGCACGTCATTGATTCTTCTAGCGAAGATATGCACGAGCAGATTCAGGCGGTCAAAGAAGTATTGGCAGAAATCGATAACGATGTACCTGTGCTCAATGTCTACAACAAGATTGATTTGACTGATGAACCTGCACATATCGGCTATGCTAGCGAAGGTCAGCCAAACCGCGTCTATGTTTCTTCTAGGCAGAATCTCGGTATGGAAGAGCTAACGCTTGCCGTACAGCAACTGTTGACAGGTAAACTGACGACGTTTGATTTGACCTTGCCGTATGATGCTGGACAGTTCAAAAACACTCTATATGAATTAGGTGTTATTGAAGAAGAAAGCTATGACGATACGGGTCGTGAATGTCTGACGATTCGTTTGCCAAGTGACCGTCTAAGACAGCTACTCGGTCAAGCCAACTTAAAACCTATCGATGTGTTGCCGCTTGCACAAGCAACACTACTGATGCCGGTACTCGAAGAGTTTGAAAAAGTTGATGACGTTGAAGAGCCGACTATGACAGAGGCTGAGGAAAAAGCATTTGATGAGTTTGATGCATTACACTCAGAAACAGCTGATTCAGAAAAATAATGATCATTTCTGCAAAATAAGAACTATTGTTAAAGTGAGTCATTTGCGACAGTAGTTGAATGAACGTTTGATTCATACTGTTAGACCAAAAACCCTTATATAGTACGTTAAAGTAGAATAGACGATATCCATTGATATCGTCTATTTTTTTTTGGATATGACGAGTCACGGCGCATAGGCTTTATTAGTTGCTCCACTCTCTATATAATCGCCTGTTATATATTCAACAAATATTGATAGATAGCGTTAATACTTTAAAAGTGAATCATTGCTACGATCAGTATTTATAGCATCATTTTCTACGTTGTATTCTTGGTGTGATCACGCATTTTGTTTTGTACACCATCCATTTATATCTGACTTGGCCAGAATTGCTTATGAAGCCTGCTCACTCTCCCCATCTCCCACTATGGCTTGCGTTAATTCTAACGTTGACCATGGTTATCGTTGTCCGAGAAACGGCGGTTGTTCTCTGTCAAATGGCAGGCATCGAAAAAGCGGCCAATATTGTCGGTTTGGTTGCGATGTTTGTCATTTTGATGGCGTGGCGACTGCTCAAGGGGTTACCGAGCTGGCTCACACAGGCCAGTAATACATTGCTAGTCGATAGTGGGTTTGCCTTCTTACCAGTTTCTGCTGGTGCAGGCTTGTTGCTATTTGCTCTAGGAGATGAGCTATTGGGTGTGATGATAACGATGATCGTTAGTACGCTCATACCGCTGTGGGGACTAGCATTATTAGCCAATCGTTGGCTCAATCATGCTGCAAACACTGATAGTACGACTACCACTGAGCAAAAGGGACAGCCGTGAGCTGCGGAGAAATATTATGACTTTTGACAGCGTATTTATGGCAACCCTAGCCGCAATATTATTGACATTAGCAGCACACGTAATTGCACGTGTATTGGCACGTAAATTATCATGGCTACCGATGGTCATTACCGCACTTGTCCTCGTGCTTGTTTTCCTATTTGTACTGCAGTGGGATTACAACAACTATTACAGCGCAGCAAAACCTGTATTTGACCATCTGTTGGGATATGTGACAGTACTTCTGGCTGTACCACTGGCGGCGATGAACTTTAAAGGCTTACCAGTCAAAAAACTCACTCTAATTGTCGCTATCGCTAGTGTCGTTGGCGCATTATTGCCTATGTCACTGGCCTATTTATTTTCGCTCAGTCATGAGACCCTATTGGCTTTCGCTACCCGTTCTGTTACGACGCCTATTGGCTTGAGTGTCGCAGATTTAATCAAAGCACCACTGGCAATGGCTAACCTAATTATCATCGTCTCAGGTCTGATAGGTGGTACGGTCGCTCGCTTTTTGTTCCGCGGTATAAATGACGACCGTGCTAAAGGTCTAGCACTGGGGTTAGCGGCTCACGCGTTTGGTACAGTAGAAGCTTGGCAAATCAGTCATACAGCAGGACGTTATGCTGCATTTGGTTTGGCAGTGAACGGGTTGGTTACCGCGGTTTGGGTGCCTATTTTTATCAGTGCTATCGGTATCTAGTCATCACTGAAAGCCTACCTAAACTACTCTTATATTTTTAAAAACCTAACCATTAATAGGCTTATCTACTGTTAATGTCAGATTGAAAATCACCTCGATTATTCAAATGTCATTATTATTTCTTAAAACATTGAGACACTTTATTTGTCTAAATTTATCAACTCAAAAAACCTACTACAAATGGCTCATTAAATCACTTAGAAAAGTTAGCATATTGATTTATCTACGATTATTTAATAATAAAAATCTGATTTTACAACTTAGTTTGTCAATCTGATGCGCCAAAAAGTTATTATATGTTATAGTAAGCAACTATTATTTTTTGTATCTATTGCAAGTGGTTCCTTATTGAAAGTGATAATTGCTAAGCTGCTGTCCTCACAGTGGGCTAAATAATTTTGCGAAATCAGTAACCGCTTAAGCGCCTAAATCAACGCATATATAGGCAAAATAATTTGCTGTTATTCGATAAAAAGTGATTTTACTATGATAAATACGGCTACTTTGATGACTCGCTGCTTATCTCCCCTTTTACTAAGTGCCATTGCTCTTTCGACCTTTTCTGTCGCTGCCAATGCAGGCAATATGTATATCTACAAAGACAAAGGTGGACAAGTACTGTTGACCAACGTCAATCCTAGTGGAAATTTTGATAAGTTTACGAAAAAAGTAAAAGTAACTTATTATAAAGACTCTAAGATGTATGACGGAAGCAGCGATAGCTATGGTAGCAGTGCCGCTAGCAACAGCGGAAGTCGCAACTCTTACGACAGCTACATTCGTGCGTCCGCTGAGCGCAACGGTGTTGACCCTGCCCTGATGAAAGCAATGATGCACACTGAATCAGCTTTCAATCCAAATGCACGTTCACCAGTAGGCGCACAAGGTCTGATGCAGTTGATGCCAGCAACTGCGCGCCGCTTCAATGTGAGCAACCCTTGGAACCCTGCAGATAATATCGAAGGATCAGCTAAATATATCGCTTGGCTCATGCGCCGCTTCAATAACAATGTCGAACATGCTGTCGCAGGCTACAATGCGGGCGAAGGCAATGTCGATAAATATGGTGGCATCCCTCCATTCAAAGAAACACGTAACTATGTTCAAAGAGTGATGAGCCGTTATCATAGCCTGTATAAAAACGATGCCGGACTGTTTGGTGCAAGTATCAGTGCTAACAATCAAACCAGTAGCACTAGTACAAGTAGTGGCTTACAAAATGTCAGTTACGGCACCAGCAGCAATGTGAATAGTGCCAGCTATGCCAACTCAGCCTATGCTGCTTTACGCTAAGCCAGTCACCTAAAAATCAGACATAAAAAAGCCCATTAACGAATTAATGGGCTTTTTTATGTCTGGATGCTTTATATCTTGATGCATTAAGAGTAATAAAGCCAAACTGTGAGCCACAACTAAGGACTCACAGCCTGATCCAACACTATTTGATACTTACTTGTTAGCAGCCTGAGTTGCAGCAACTTCAGCAGCGAAGTCTTCTTGCTTCTTCTCGATGCCTTCACCAACTTCTAGACGTTTGAAGCCAAGTACTTTTACGCCTTCAGCTTTTAGGACTTCGCCAACTTTCTTGTCGTTGTCCATAACGTATGGCTGACGTAGTAAAGTTACTTCGTCTAGGTACTTACGTAGGCCACCTTCGATCATTTTTTCAACGATGTTGTCAGGCTTGCCAGACTCACGAGCTTTTGCTTCGATGATGTCTTTTTCGCGTGCCAATACGTCAGCAGCAACATCTTCGTCATCTACAGCAACAGGGTTGAATGCAGCGATATGCATAGCAAGGTTTTTGCCAGTGTCAGCGTCGCCACCTTCAAAAGATACAACTACACCGATACGTAGACCATGACGGTATGCAGCAATGTTAGCACCTTCAAGTGTTTCAACGCGGCGAATCTGAATGTTTTCACCGATTTTCTGTACTAGAGATACACGTGCTTCTTCAACAGTATGACCTTCGCCATAAGACAATTCAGAGATAGCAGCAACGTCAGTTACGTTGTTTTCTAGCGCAAGGTTAGCAACTTTTTCTGCAAATGCAGTGAAGCTGTCATCTTTTGCAACGAAGTCAGTCTGGCAGTTAACTTCTAACAAGAATGCTTTGTTCTCGCCTTGAGCGATGATGATAGCGCCGTCAGCTGCGATGTTACCCGCTTTTTTAGCTGCTTTAGCTTGACCAGATTTACGTAGGTTATCAATGGCAACTTCAACATCACCGTTTGATTCTTCTAACGCTTTTTTACATTCCATCATGCCAAGACCAGTACGGTCACGCAATTCTTTTACCATTTTGGCAGATACTTTTACTTCTGTCATAAGAGTCACCTTAGTATAGTTATGTATAGGAGTGCTGTATTTCTAAATGCTGTATTTCTATTCGATATCTTGGTATTACTTAAAATCTAGCAGACAGCTCGTTTTGAACGATTACTAATATAGCCATCAATGATGTCAAATAAATAACATCTCTACAATATAGCGATATGACCAGTAGGAGCGATAATACTCGCTTAATAGCTGCTCGCTTATACGCATGGCATTATTAATAAGGCTTTATTCAATAACAAGGCATGACGAGTAAAACTACATCATGCCTATTATGAGCTTATACGCTGTTCAAAACATTATATGGATGCTGATAGATACACTATCAAGACATCCTTACAAAGTTAAACTTTTTAAGTCAGCTACTTATTCTGCTGGAGTTGCAGCAGCTTCTTCTGCAGCTGGCGCTTCTTCAGTTGCAGCAGGTGCTTGCTCAGCTTTACCACCAGCTTGAGTTTGTGCGTATTCTTTACCAGCGATGATAGCATCAGCCATAGAAGTTACGTACAAAGTCACAGCACGGATAGCATCATCGTTAGCTGGGATGATGTAATCAACGTTGTCTGGGCTAGAGTTAGTATCAACGATACCGATAACTGGGATACCCAAGTTCTTGGCTTCTTTAATAGCGATCGCTTCGTGATCTACGTCTACTACGAAGATAGCGTCAGGTAGGCCGCCCATGTCTTTGATACCACCTAGTGAACGCTCAAGTTTTTCCATATCGCGAGTACGCTCTAGCGCTTCACGCTTAGTTAGCTTAGCGAAAGTACCGTCTTCTGCTTGCTTTTCTAGCTCTTTTAGACGGTTGATTGACTGGCGTAGTGTTTTCCAGTTAGTCAACATACCACCTAACCAGCGATGGTCAACGTATGGCATGCCAGCGCGAGCTGCTTGCTCACGTACGATACCGCTTGCAGCGCGTTTAGTACCAACAAATAATACTTTGTTTTTCTTAGCAGCTAGGCCGTTTACGTAAGTCAACGCTTCGTTGAACGCTTTTACGGTGTGCTCTAAGTTGATGATATGGATTTTGTTACGTGCGCCAAAGATGTATGGACCCATTTTTGGGTTCCAAAAACGTGTTTGGTGACCAAAGTGAGCGCCTGCTTGTAGTAAGTCGCGCATTTCGATTTTGGTTGGATTCTTTGTAGCCATGAGAATATATCCTATTGGTTGGGTTATGCCTCCACATCACAAAAACAGCCTATTTAGCGACACGCATCTGCTACCAGTTAGTTTTCATTAGTAATGCACTAACAGATCACAAATTAATCAAGTCGCCAAACACCCAGCAATTTTTTGCCATGATGTGTGTGTCATTGGTTGGTTTAAAAAAAGAAGCTATCGCTAGATTGAAGCAAATGCCCAAATCTAAACTATAAAGTGAATTATAAAAAATAGCTGCGCTGTATTTTATCACATAACGTCTTAGAATCTCCAGCAGTTTATTCGTAGCGTATCAATAAGATAAAAACAAACTATGGCGATAACAAAACAAAAAAAAGCGACACATTTGCATCGCTTGTTTCATGATTGTCTTTTTAATAGCTATTTTTCGAGCAGGGTTAACGCCGTCACTCTTTTATAGTTATCACTCGTTTATAGAGGATGGACTATAACTTATGCAATGCAAATACCGATGACCGCCTTGTAGCCACGCCACGTAAATGGTGTGATGTAGCTTTGACGATCTTTAGGTAAATAAGACACGCTTGGCGCACTCTCTACAATGTGCGGCGGAGAGATAATAAACTCTGAGCCAAATTCTGTACGCGCATTACCAGAGATGGTGTTAGCCATTTCACCAAGCAAGTCTTTCATCATCGTGATTGAAGAGTCAGGCTCGCCCATCACTTTGATGACTTCTCGCAACATCACGCTTGGTGCACTGACATAGACGCAGCCTTCCAAAGGCCCTGATATCTTAATGACACCGCTATAATCAAAGCCAATCGCGCTTTTGTTGTTGTTCAAGTAAGGGGTATCAATTGACACTTCCGAGCCATCGATTTGCGCAAAAAACGCATTGATCGAGCTTAGAAACACACCCAATTTTTCTACTTTAACCATAATATATTAATATCCATCTGTATTACGTGGCAGCATTAATCTTGCAAACAAACCACAATCTCGCCTACTTGAGAATGCCAAGTGATGGGGATGATAAAAGAACGCTCATCGTTCGGCAACACAATACTTTGCGGCGCACCTTTGAACACAAATGGTACAGAGATATGAAACTCTGAGCCAAACTCTTTGCGTGCATTGCCTGCGATTGTATTGGCCACTTCCCCAGCCAGATCTACATAGTTCTCTTCACTTTTATCGGTTTCGCCCATGCTGTCTAAGATTGAAGACAGCAAGTCACGCGTTGCCGAAAAATACACCACGCCTTTTTGGCCACCAGATATACCAATCACGCCCGTATAATCGTGGACTTTTGGCTGTTTGTTTTCTAGTAAGTAAGGAGTATCAGCAATAAGCTCTTCTCCACCAAACTGGTCAAAATAATTACTAATAATACTTAAAAAAATCTGTAGCTTTTGCTCTTTCATAATGACATCTGCTTTGGTCGATGAATGGTATTAGTCTTGCATCAGCTCATACAAAGACTCTACAAGCTCCTCTTCCGAAAAAGGCTTGCACAAAAAGCCGCTGGCACCTAACGACAGTGCTTCAATGCCGGTGGCTTTATCCGATAACGCTGATACAACCAAAATGCGTACTTCAGGATCAATCGCGATGATTTTTTCAATACACTCTAGCCCATCCATTTGTGGCATGGTTAAGTCCATGGTGATCACATCAGGACGGTGGACATTGAACTTTTCGATGGCTTGAACGCCGCTGGTCGCTGTTGCAACCAACATGAACTTTCCTGAATCGTATGCGCGCTGAATACGGTTTCTAATAATATTTGAATCATCAACAATCATTAACTTATGCATAACTTATCTACTACCTTTAATGAAGTGCTTGTCGTCCCTGACAATATAATTACTATTTTGATTAAGCTTTAGGTAAAGTAATGACAAACCGTGTCATCTGACCTAGCTCGCTATTTACGTTAAGCTTGCCATCATACTCTTTTACTTTTGCTTTGATGATATCAAGTCCGACACCGCGACCACCGTCTTCATCTGCATGCTCTTTGGTAGAGAATCCAGAAGAGAACAGCTGTTTGAGCAAGTCACCTTTGCTAAGCTGATTTGCCTCTTCCGTACCGAAACGACCTTCTTGAATCAGTTTATTACGGATGTTGTCATAGTTGATACCTTGTCCATCGTCTTGAACAACCAGCATAAAGTTTGCACCGTTGTCTTGCACTTCCAAATCAATGGTCCCAACGTCAGTTTTGCCAGTAGTATGACGCACACTTGGCGACTCGATACCATGTACCACCGCATTACGCAGCAACTGAATACTGATTTCTTTGATTGGCTTTGCAAGATGCACTGGAATACTGGTTTGGGTTAGCGTCGTACTTTTTAGCTGTACTTGCTTGCCCTGTCTTGCAGCAATCTCTTTTGTAAATTCATTGTAAAAAGACAATAAATCGTCATCTGCTTCATTGTCTAAGTCGATATCTAGCCCACCATCAAAGTCAGCATTGCTAGCTGCATGGTCTGTTACTGGATTTTGAGTAGTGACTGGTGCTTGTACAGTTGACGACTTAGCTGCTGTCGGTGCTGAGCGGTTGATACGCTCACCCAATGTCGCAATCGTATTCGACAAGCTAAGCAAGTCATCCAAATGTACCGCCAATGGTAAGAAGTCATTACCAGATAACTGACCTTGGTTTTGCAATGCATGTAACTTGTCTTCAGCATCAGAAGCAATCTTCGTAAAGCTGTGTAGTTTTAGTGCTGATGCTTCCCCTTTTAAGCTATGCATTTCACGATAAATAGCTTTTAATTTACCTTCAAGCTCGTATTGTGAGCTACCAGGATTTTTCAAGATGTTATTCATCTTCTCAATATGCGCTTGGGTATTACCAATAAACTCATTAATAATCTTTGGATTTACATTCAAGATAGTCGTTAACATCTCAATTTGCATATCGTTTTGCGAACGCTCTTTTTCTAGGCGCTGTTCTAAGTAGACTGCATCTGATACATCATTCACGTTGACCAAGATACGAGCAATGTCTTTATTATCATAAACACGTGAGAATTTAAAATCTAAGAAGCGGTTATCAAGACTCTTGTCTTCAGACAAATTATGCAACATGACTTTGTTTAATGGGTTAAGTGAATCTACCAATTTTTCTTTAACGCGAGGGTTATAGAGCTGCTCAATGAATTGCTGTGTGGTCTTGAGGTCTTTATCAGAGATACGGCCACGCAAGACATTGGTAAAGTTTTCCCCTGCCAAGCTATCAGAGCCGATGATATTGTTCAGCGCTCGAGAATGCTGTTGACCAATATTCAAGTTTTTATCCAGTAGGAAAAGACCTGTATTTACTGTTTCCATAATCTCTTGCGTTTCTTGGCGAGCGGCAAGTGCTTCAGCATCCGTCTCACGTAGACGACGTACAAAGAAGAATACGAAGATTAGGAAGTAGGTAAAGATAGCGGCAACACCAAGCACCTGAATAAGACGAATGGTAGTTGCTTGACGTTGTGCACTATCGAACACATCTTTTGTCAAATTATCCAAAGAATCGTTAATAAATAAACTTGATGTCTTCGCCTGTTCAACGGCCTGCGTCAATTCATCAGCAGACGTTACCATGATATTATCAGCATCTTTTAGATATGTTTGAATCTTAGGCTCTAGCGCTTTCCATTGCTCATTGGCCGCAGCAATATTGGTTTGTGCTTTACCATCAATTTTTGGCAAGTCATAGCTATTACCTTCTGCATCTGTGATCGTGCCACCTTGCTCAATAGCAGCAATCGAGCTAGTAATCAACGCAGTATTTTGCTCTAAACGGCTTAGCACTCGTTGTATGTGTGGAGAGTTAGTATCCTCACCATAACTACTGTCTAAATCGAAAAGATCTTTAATTACTGCCTGTGCACTGTTTGCCACTTGGTTAGTTTGGTCAATTAAAGCCGTGTTTCGTTCTAATAAATTTGAGGTATAAAACGTAAACGCCAGCAAAGCACCGATTAGAGATAAAAATAGTGCAATTGAAATAATCAGACCTTGATAGCGCTTATTGTCAACATTAGGTACGGTTGCCATCTTCAGAATTCCTTAGTTCAATTGCTTAGTATTGGTGTCAGAGTCGCTCTTTTCAGCAGGGTCAGCTTCACCCAACCAGCGCGCCTCAATTTCTTTAAATGTCCCTTTTTCTTTTAGTTTGGCAATACCTTCATTAACCGTTTTGATAAGCTGGGTATTTTCTTTTGCCATGAGCACCACTTGCTGGGCTGAAGGTGCATCTGCAGCTTCATAGGGTACAATTTTCACTTTATGCTCAGGATAGCCTTTGACGATATATTGCAAGACTGGCATATCGTACAAGAAGACATCCGTATTACCTTGAACCAAATCCTGATACGCCAAAAATGCTGTAGGTCTTGAAATTAGCTCAACTGAACTGCCCATCTCTTTTAGCGTGTCTTCTTCTTTAGAGCCTTCTAACGTACCTGCTTTTAGACCTTTTATATCGTTTAAGCCTTTTATATCGAACTTACCTTCCAAATACATGATAGTAGCTGGGTTGAAAAAGTATGGTGTTGATAGACCATATCTCACTGCCCGATCGTCTTTGTAAGAAATACCAGAAATCGCTAGATCACGCTTTCCTGTTTCGACGCTATCGAACATGTCTTGCCAAGTTTCCTTGTAAAACTCGACTTTGAACCCCTGCTCTTCACCAATAGCACGAATTGAATCAACATCAGTGCCCTGCATATTGCCATAGTCATCCTGGAATGAAAAAGGCGGCAAATCACCAGTCATTGCAACTTTCAATGTTGGCGCTGTATCAGGTAGCTTACTCACAAAGCTATCTGTATTTTCCTTTACTGGTGCGCTTGCATTTTCTTGAGTAGCAGAATTACCACAGCCAAATAGGCCAACACTCAACAAAATCGGTAACGCTCGATATAACTGCTTCATAATCTATCCTTGAAACCTAACGTTGTTTTACATTTTAATTAATTGACAATCTAGCAAGGTTAAGCAATGTCTATACATATTAACTTACAGAAAGTTACGCTAGATAGTACTTGCCTAATTTCACGATTGCAATAATTATGTTTGGTTATTATTTAAGGTAAGCCATATATAGCAAAGGCTGCATATAATCGTAAATAATATATACTCGTTTATAATCAATAAATTCCATCATATAAAACGCCTATAAAATTTAATTTGGCTTTGAATAAAAATAAATAAAGCGCACAAAAAAGCACTCATACGCTGTGAACGCATGAGTGCTTTTTAAAATACAGCTAACTTAAAATAGAAATGCCTTTACTCTGCGTCGTCCAAATTGAGATTACGGTCTATCTTCCAAATCAGGAAAGAACCGAAACTCATTAGTGAGAACAGAGCAATACCGACCTTGAGGACTGGATTGACTGGAAACAGGTTCAATAATAAACCACCAAAGATACCGACTGAAAACATCAGCGAGCCTTGTAGTGCACTTGCCATACCAGCACGGCGTTTCTGAAAAGCGAGCGCAATTGCAGAAGCATTAGGCTGAGTCAGACCCAGTCCTGCGATACAAAAGAAAATACAAGCCAGCACCAGTGGCAACCAAGCATCCGTCCCTAAAAGTAAGCCAGTCACAAATAGCACGCCCGCGGAGATAACCTGCATCATTGCCCCAAATCGCAAAATACTTAGTATTCGAAAGCGATTGGTAAGCCATTGGTTCAACTGAGTCAAACCTACGAAACCCGCCGCATTCATTCCGAACAACCAAGCGAAATGTGTCGCTGAGACGCCATAAGTATCCATGATTAGCTCTGAAGCGGAGCTGATATAGACAAACATCGCTCCCATTAACAATCCGCCACCAATTGCTGGATAGTTAAAAGTCGGGTCTTTTAATAAATCCCAATATTGACTGAGCACTTCTCTTGCAGGACGTACGTTACGGTTTTCTTCGGTTAAAGTTTCAAAAAAGAAAAACTTAGTAAGTAACAAATTAAGAGCGCCAAATGCAGCTAAAAACCAAAAGATAGAATGCCAATCAAAAAACTGTAAGAATAGCGCGCCAAGCGATGGTGCCAATATGGGTGCTAAGCCCATCACTAAAATCATGATGGAAAAAGCTTTTGCCGTTTGTTTGGCAGTGAGGCGATCTCGAATCGCAGCGCGAGTAACTACTGCACCGACGCACGCGCCCAACGCTTGTAGAGTACGGCCTGCAAAAAGCACGTACTCATTGTCAGTGGTCGCACAAAGGATAGAAGCGATAACGTATAACGTCATACCTATATATAAGGGTTTGACACGGCCAACACGGTCACTAAAAGGTCCGTAAAATAGCTGCCCAAATACCAAACCTAGAAAGTATGCAGGAACAGAGTTGGCCATAAATGCCGTTGAAACACCGAAATCATCAGCCATCGATGGCAGTGCTGGCAGATACATATCAATTGATAATGGCCCTACCGCAACCATCAGCCCAAGCATCATAATCCATGCAACAGGCAAATCAGCAGAGCGCACTCGCTCAGAAGCGATAGGTTTGTTTGGAAGAGAGGGTTTTGAAGCAGACATATTTAGACCGTTTTATATAGTGGCTATTATTTTTAATATTTTATTTTTCAACGTTTAATTGCTTGCACGTGTTATTAGGTAGGCTTTCGTCATTTTACTGGCTTATCCAGTAATCAAAATAGATACCTTTAACAACAATAGTGCATCTTTACCCACATCGGTGCAAGCAGGCAATGCTATATCGTGCTATCTGCTTGCATTTCAATGGCTATAAGATATTGGCGAAACGACCGCTAACAATTAAAAATCGTCAAAATAATTAATCAAAATATGTCTGGTTTTCTTAGGTAGCAATTTCTTTTATCAGAATGAATCAAACGAAAATAACACTAGAAAATTTACTGATAGCAAAAATTTAGCGGAATTGGCGTTTGCCAAATAAGGTGCTGGCCTGCTTTGCTTTTCTGAGGGCAAGCTTACGATTACGACCAAGCATCATTTTAAGCTGCCATGCTTTTTCTTTATATAAAGTCTTGGCAGGTTGATCATACATCGCATTTATCACGCGTTTGCTTGCTAGCACCGCATCAGGAGAGCGCTCTGCAAACTCGGCAGCAAGCTTTTGTGCTTGTTCAAGAGGCGCCTCACTACAGTGGCTAATCAAGCCTAACTCTTTGCCTTCATTAGCATCGATGATACGAGCGCTCATGGCGAGTTCTTTTAGAGTATCTTCTCGTAGGACCCCAAATGCCGATTGAGTCAGTCCCATATCTGGCACTAACCCCCATTTAGCTTCCATAATAGATAACTGACAGTCAGGGTGACTGACACGTATGTCACAAGCCAACGCCAACTGCAACCCAGCGCCGATACAATACCCTTCCAATACTGCTATGACAGGTACTGGTAGATCACGCCATACCAAACATACTCGTTGGAACGCACTTTGCCATGGTTTAATCAATTCCCAAAGCGCAAATGCTGTGTTCTTTGGATGATTTAAATCTCCTAAATCAATCCCTGCGCAAAACGTTCCTTCTGCCCCATTTAGAATGACCGCGCGTATGGTTCTGTCCTTGCTAATACGACCTGCCAACTTAATCAACTCATTGATTACCTGGAAACTCATGGCATTTTTTTTATGTGGACGATTTAAGGTAACCGTCAGTATGTTGTCTGTAATACTAACTTGTAAAGTCTCATACTGGTAACTTGCAATCGCGTTCATAACAATCCTTATTAATGAATAAAATAAATATGGTGCTGATATTCACAATATTAGCAGGCTTGTCTTTGTTGTACCGTAGTAATAACTGACTGCCACGATACTATAGTCAGTTTCATATACAGAATACACAGAGCACCTAGCTAATAGCGATAAGCAAATCTAACGAGGTTACTTATCGATCTCTGAACCTGAATGATTCTGACCTTATTACCTCATCGTCAACTTATATCATTTTCCACGTCATGTCATTTTCGCTTAAGCGATGATAATTAAGCTGCGGATAAGAAGATAAATCTACCTTTTGCAAGTTGTCTAGCGCCGTTAATAATGCCTCATAATAAGGCTCAATCATTGCAAATTGCACAGGTGTCGTATGCTGTACATTCAGCAAGCACTTATCTTCTAAATCCTGGCTAGCCTGACGCAGTTGCGGTACACCCGTATATCGACTACCGCCCAGTATACGATGGGCAATTTGTGCCAGCATATTACGGTCATGCGCTTCCCATGCCTGAATAAGCGCCTGCTTTTCATCATTGATAGTATCGATCATCATAATAATAAGCTTGGCCGCTAATTCAGGTTTATTCGCTGAACGAGTGAGCGCATCTTGCCAATCTAAAATGTTTGAAGTATCGCTTTTGCTTATATTGTTGTTACTAAGGTCATTGTTGATTTGCTCGTGTAAAATCGTATTATCATGAGCTGTTCTATTTTGAGAGCTTTGGTCTTGAGGGCTTTTATCTTGAGAGCTGTCGATAGACTTTGTTGGTGATTGTAGTAGTGGCGATTGACCTTGTTTTTGTAGACGTAAGCTCTCATAGCGCGGCTGAATATCACGCGCAGCATCTCGTCTATAGCCTTCACGAGGCTGGCTATCGCGCAAATAATCATCACGGATTTTTTTCAGGGATAGTGGACGGGTAATTTTTGGCTCGCTACTGACAGAAGTGCTGCTACGATCTACCCCGTCTCCTCTTATTATTGGATAAGTAGTGGTTAATGTATCTGAAGACATATCTGAACTGGCTTGAGTCTCCTGCCCATTTACATTGTTGGAGAGCAAGTCGTTCGATAAATTATTATCATTGATTGAGTAACCGCGCAGTGAGTCAATAGCAGTTAGCTCAGCTTCTGATGAGTCGGTGCTCCGTACATTAGCATCCTGTACATTAGCACCTTTTAAATTATCACCCTGCAAATCAGAATGCTGTAAGCCAAAGCTCTGTAAATCTGTATCGGGCAGCGCGGTCAATTGTGGTGTCGTACTCTTACGACCAAGCCATTTCTGTAGCACCTGTAATAACTGCGGTTGACTAATAGGTTTGCCGACATAGTCATTTATACCGCTGGCTATAAGTTTGTCACGTTCATCTGCCAACCCATGAGCTGTCAGAGCGATAATAGGGATACGACTATCCGCATTTTCGATATTTCGAATCTGCTTAGCCGCCTCATGACCTGACATACGCGGCATTTGAATATCCATAAAGATCAGATCAATATTATCTTTGTCTTGCATAGCTGCTTTATCGTCAGCGCTCGTATCCTCATGATAGAACGCGCTATTTGTTTTCTTATTTATCTCATCACGTGTTTCTGCTTTAGAAAGTTGCGTTTTATTCGATAGGCTTTGCTTATCGCTCTTGGCAGTTTTGATGTTTTTGGTTTGCTGTTTACTGATAATCTCGATAGCATCAAACCCACTGCTCGCCGTGACCACATGAATACCTAGCTCACTCAATAGAGCATCAAGCACTAGTAAATTGGGCAAATGGTCATCAACTGCCAGTACAGTGACCCCTTTCCAGCGTGGTTCTTGCAGGCTTTGCGGCGTACTACGGCTTTGGGTATCGAGCATCGCGTACAGCTGTCTTTTGTCTAATGGTTCATAAAGTATGTTGGCATGATAGCGATTGAGTAGCGCTTGATCGGCAGCTACTTGGTAGCCGAATACAGCAAGCTTGCCTTGATAGTGCAGACGAATTTGCTTGAGGAGTGCCATCATATCGTCTTGCGTGTCATCATCAACGATGACCCAATCCCAATAATTACCGTGCTCTTTTAATGACTCAAGTACACCCGGTAATGAGTTGGCTTGAGTCAATTTAATCGGTAAATATTGCAGGCTGGCCTTGAGTACTTGTATCGAAGCGGTATGATTGATCCAAACCAGTACATTAAATTCATCGGTCTCGCTTGCTAGTGGCGCCAATACTGGCAATTCAATCGTCTGCCCTGTGGCTGCCTCTAGCACGTCGACATGGGCTGGCATGCGAAACCAAAACGTTGCACCTTGGTTGGCAATATTTTCTTGAGTATTATCATGAAACCCAATATCACCGCCCATCAAGCGCGTTAACTGTTTGGAAATGACTAGACCCAACCCTGTACCACCATACTGACGCGTGATTGATGGATCGCCTTGGCTAAAGCTTTGGAACAGCATTTTTTGATCTGCAAGAGAAATACCTTTTCCGCTATCTTGCACGCTAATCATCAGATAATTATCACGGTGGTCATCTAAACTCACACGCACCACCACATCACCACTATCTGTGAACTTAATGGCATTACCAACGATATTGGTCAGTACTTGCTTAAGACGAAGCGCATCGCCGTTGATACGCATCGGCACATCATTGTAAAACAATACTGCCATGCGCAAACCCTTCTCCGCAGAAACAGGAGATAGCATATCGACCACATCATAAATAGTGTCATAAAGATCGAACTCATGGCGATCCAGTACTAGCTTGCCTGCTTCAATCTTAGAAAAATCTAAGACATCATTTACCAAAGCGAGCAAGTGTGCTGAGGACTTACGTATGGTCTGTACATACAAGTCCTGCTCAGGATTAAGCTCACCGTGACGTGCCAGCAAGTTAATAAAGCCATCGATACTGTTCAATGGTGTACGCAGTTCATGACTGATATTGGCTAAAAATGCAGACTTGGCTTGACTGGTTGAAATTGCCGCATCGCGCGCATTTCGAATAGAAATGTTTTGCATCTCCATCTCATCAAATGCCAACCGTAAATCATCTTCCGTTTGCTCTGCATGGTCTTTGAGCTCTTGAAAGCTTCTATGTAGGCGGCGCAATGTTCTGACTAGATCTTGCTGTAATAAATTCAGCTCACCATCTGACTCAACGGGTACAGGTTGGTATAAATTATCGACATGGGTACGTTGCAACTGCAAACGCAGCTCATAAATAGGGGCGATCCAACGTTTTGAATAGATATTTAAGCTCAGTAGTAGAATCAAGATAGTAAACAAGCCAGTAATCACTAACGCCATCGCAATACGGTAGCGTGCAATGTAGAGCGGCTCATTATCCATATCGACGAGCAACCACAATGTCTGCCCTTCAAACTCTCCCAATACACTGCCATACGCTGTGCCTACAGGCGTTGGGCGTTGTGACAAAAAGCTTGCGGAATCACTGATTAGAGGCCATTCTTCATTGAGGCCATAACCGACGGTTGCCAGTATTTGATTGCCTTCATTAATAATAGCAATGCGCTGTACATGCTGCTCGGATTGCATACGTCCAAGCTTATCTTGGATACCTTCTAGCGTCGTCATTGCCGCTTGCTGGGTCCTCTCAGCACTACTCCCTACTTGCTGGCGCTCTTGTTCTAGCAGCTCAGGAATCAGTTCAGCTATGACTGGCGTATAACGAATAAGTACCGCTTCGGCCAATACTTCCTGCTCAGAGTCGCTTGCACGCATGGTTTCGTGAAATACCAAGATGCCGCCTACTGCTGCCAACACACAGATAGGCAAAAACACCAGTATGATCAGCTGACCATAAGCACTACTGGTATCGAAACGTTTTTTATATGCCATGCTAGGTCTACTCTCTACTAAGGTTCTTGCCGTGAATTATTCGTAATAAAGTCAGTATTCATGTTACTTGCAGCGTGTCGTATCAGACCATCTGGGTAAGGCGCTATTTTTAATGAACCCACTGAACGTTAATAAGGTCACTGGTTCTGATAAGACAATTAATATACAACTCAAGATTATCTTAACAGGATTCTATAAGTTCTGGTTAAGCATTCCATGTGATGAATAACGTTATAATTAAAGTGCCAACCACTCTATGTTAAAGAGAATATGGCTTTAAGCTATCAACTCTACTTTTGCAACCCTCAACGTAACATTGATATTAACCTGATACAGTGACTATTAATCTTTGATGCGATAAGCGCAGCTGAAAACAAAATGATATAATAAAGCCACTTTTTATTTACCACAATATATCGCTCATAGTCATAACATATGAGAGCGCACTCTAATGCGTTTCGTTTTTAGCTCGCTTATCACCGTAAACCTATAACCCAAGCGACTGTCTAAAATTATGATCAAACAATAAAAACAGCGCTTCTATCAAAAACAAGCCATTAAAAACATATCTAAAAAATATAAAAGGATACTTTATGTCCACTACGGCCATGTCAAATGCTAATTTTATTGCTCAAATCACTACCCTCGCTGATTGCGTTGGTCAAACGCCACTGGTAAAACTTCAACGTCTGCCTGATCAAGAGCATATTGCCAATGGTGCCACAGTACTAGCTAAGCTTGAAGGCAATAATCCAGCGGGTTCTGTAAAGGATCGTCCTGCTTTTAATATGATTTATCAAGCAGAACAACGTGGTGATATTAAGCCTGGCGATATGTTGATTGAAGCCACTAGTGGCAATACTGGTATTGCATTGGCCATGGTCGCTGCAATGCGTGGCTACCCAATAACGTTACTGATGCCAACCAACTCTACCCAAGAACGTAAAGATGCCATGATTGCTTATGGCGCAACGCTGATTGAAGTAGACGAAGGTATGGAAGCTGCGCGTGATTTGGCATTGCAGATGCAAGCAGATGGCAAAGGGGTCGTATTGGATCAGTTTAATAATCCTGACAATAGCCAAGCTCATTACCTGACTACAGGCCCTGAGCTATGGGCACAGACAGAAGGTAAGATTACGCATTTTATTAGTTCGATGGGCACGACAGGTACGATTACCGGTGTGTCACGCTACCTAAAAGAGCAAAATCCAGACGTTAAAATCATCGGCCTACAGCCTGACGAAGAAGCTTCGATTGCTGGTATTCGCCGTTGGCCAGCGGCTTATATGCCAGGTATTTTTGATGCAGATTTGATTGATGAAGTGATGGATATCGATCAAAGTATTGCTGAAGTCTATATGCGTAAATTGGCGAAAACTGAAGGTATTTTTGCTGGGGTATCTTCAGGCGCAGCTGCATGGGCAGCGACCCAAGTGGCAAAAGAAAATCCTAATGCTGTTATTGCTTTTATTGTCTGCGATCGTGGCGATCGTTATTTATCAACGGGTTTATATAACGTTGACGATAGCAATACGGATAACAGCGCAGAAGTTAATTAATGCATAAGCAATACCATTTAGTATCGTTAATTTAAAAAAAGTGCAAAGCGGCCAAGTGCAGATATAAACGTAATACTTCAAGCAAGGTTAGCGCTGTTATTCTTTTATAATGAATTAACTATAAGCTCATAAATAGTCAGGATTATCTATGTCACAAGCGCTACCATCCGACCCTATATTGGTTTTTGATATCGAGACTGTCGCCGATGTCGATGCAGCACGCCGTATCTATCCGCAATTGGCCGTTCTTAACGATGCGGATGTGTTAAGCGCGCTGACAGCCATACGTACACAAGAAGCAGGGCACGACTTTATGCGCTTGCCACTACAGCGTATTGTCTGTATCTCAGCTCTGTATATCAAGGATGGTAAGTTATCGCTATTTTCTTTGACTGCCGATAAATTTAGTGAAAAAGAAATCCTAGCCAAATTCTTTAGAGCTTTTAATGACATTGAGACACTGCCACAACTTATTAGTTGGAATGGCTCGGGCTTTGACATACCTGTACTGATATATCGTGCCATGCAATATGATTTGTCAGCGCCATGGCTGTTCGAAGAAGGCGAGCGTATTAAAAACATGCGCTTTGATAACTATGTTAACCGTTTTCATACGCGTCATCTAGACTTGATGGATCGGTTTAGCCAGTACGGTGCTAGCCGCCGCGAAGCCATGGATATCGTCGCAAGTCTGTACGGATTACCCGGTAAAACTGATGTAGATGGCAGCATGGTTGGCGCGCTTGTTAGTAGCGGTGACTGGCAGACCCTATCTATATACTGTGAGTCTGATGTTATGAACACTTGGCTTATTTATTTACGCTGGTTACGTCTAACAGGACAATTGTCTTCACAAGATTTTGATGCTTGGCAGCAGCAGAGCTATGAGTATCTGGCAAAGTATACCCAAGCTGACGGTAGTCCGCGACATCAAGAGTTTATCGCTGACTGGTCATCGGCACCCGAATTATAGAATTCGCATTATTAGTAGTTTTTTATTCCCCTCTTCTAGTTATTTATTATTAAGGCAGGTTTATGCAACCCACCGATTCAAAAACATCTACAGCATCTGATATAGCAGCGCAAAACAGTAACGCTCAAACGAATGAAACTCAAACAAACGACACCCAAACGATTGTCATTCCGCCTAGTAAGAAAAAATCAAAGCCATCATCAAAGACACGTCGTCGTCTAAAAGATGCAGAGCCAATTCCATTTAATATTGATGGCTTATCACATGATGGTCGCGGTGTTGCTGTCTATGGAAATGGTTTTGATGTTGCGGAAGGTCATGCTGAAGATAAGCACGGCAAAAAAATCTTTGTTAGCTTTGCCCTACCAGGCGAAAGCGCCTTAGTAAAAATAACCAACAGCCGTGCTAGCTTTGAAGAAGGTGATGCCATTAGTATCACTGCCAACCCAAACCCTGAACGTGCTGTACCACCCTGCCCGCATTTCGGTACTTGCGGTGGTTGCAACTTACAGCACTGGCAGCCAGATGGTCAAATAAACTTTAAACAGTCAGTACTGGCTGAAATGCTAATGCATCAAGCCAACGCGGAACCTGACAATTGGCTCGCCCCTGTGGTCGGCGATCGTCTTGGCTATCGTACCAAAGCACGTTTGGGCGTGCGCTATGTCGTTAAAAAAGAAACCGCGCTTGTCGGCTTCCGTGAACGTTCAAGTAACTTCTTGGCAGAGCTAAATGAATGTCATATCTTAGATCCACGTATTGGCTTTGAGATTGAAAACCTCAAAACGCTTATTAGCACTTTAGAGAGCCGTGACAAAATTGCCCAGCTTGAGCTTGCAATGGGTGAGCAACTGCCAGAGCTGCCTGATGGTAATCAGCCAGTTGCGCTCATCGTACGTAATTTAGAACCGTTGTCAGACGCTGATATAGACAAACTAAAAGTATTTTTTGCAGCGCGTAATTGGCAGCTATATTTGCAGTCGAAAGGCGTTGATAGCATCCAACGTATTGCGTTGACAGACGCTGATGATTTGAGCGAGCAATTTGGGCGTTTATATTATCAATTGCCAGAGTATGATCTGACTTTTGAATTTATCCCTACAGACTTTACTCAAGTAAATCTATCGGTGAACCGTCAGATGACCAAGCTTGCCTGTGACTTATTGGACTTAAAAGCAGGCGAACGCGTACTAGACTTATTCAGTGGTTTGGGCAATTTTAGCTTGCCACTAGCGCGCCTCGTTGGCGAGACAGGCTCAGTAGTCGGTGTCGAAGGCAGTGAAGCCATGACCGAACGTGCTGCTGACAACGCTCGTCGCAACGGTATCAACAATACTGAATTTTATAGTCAAGATTTGACTCAAGACTGTACTGATAAGCCATGGGCCAACCAAGGTTTTGATGCACTGTTGATTGATCCGCCGCGCTCTGGTGCTTGGGAGATTATGCAATATTTGCCAAAATTTAATGCTGAGCGCATTGTTTATGTCTCTTGTAATCCAGCGACCCTTGCTCGTGATACAAAAGCATTGTTAGAACAAGGCTATCGTCTGACTCATGCTGGCGTGATGGATATGTTCTGCCATACGGGTCATGTTGAATCTATCGCTCGCTTTGAAAAAGTAGCAGTTTAACGTTATTAATTTTTAAAAATGATTGATAGCTAGAAATGACTGATAGTTGAACCTGATTAAAGAGACATTTAAGCGTTATTACAATTATCTAAGATAACTCAAAGCTTTGATAAGTTTGTGCTAATAAATAGTCATTATTTAGCGTAATTGACCACAGCCGTACAGAGGCTCGCTTGATTTGTCACTTTAAAATGAGATAATAGTAAACAATCTTCCTATGTTTTTGATGATGTTTCCAATCGCTACATAGCAAGCATTTGCACTCATAGCTTTATATATTTTACGCGCATTTTATAGCTGCTAAAAATAACATTTTTAGCAGTTGTATTGGTTTATAGCTGACGCTTTATGGATCGTTAATTCAGAGTGTGTGCATAGTAGATGAGGTTATAATCAATTCAAAATAGCTAAGAGGAGTCGGCTATGGTAAAAATTCGTGAAGGATTACCGCTGGTGGATGGACAGACCACTCAGGCCGATAGTGCAACACTTGCGGCACAACTGGTGGCGAGCCAACGCTCCCACCAGTCAGCCAATAGCTATGCCCAAATCCCCCTCGACATCAAATACCAGTTGGCAACCCACAAGCTACATACTACTTTTGATCGATCAGCGGCACACACTTATCATTTGCATGACCCTCACACTGAAGACGAGTATTTGGATGATACCAATGCGCTATCAAACGATGAGCTTGAGGCGGTCGACTTAGACCACCACGCCAACATCGACGTACCTACTTGGCTAGATAATGTGGCCAAGCGTATTGGACAAGAGTCAGTACCCAACCTAAGTGCAGCTTGCGAGTTTATTCGCAGTCATATGAATACCAGTGAATCTGAGCGTTCAGGTGCTTATGTGACCGGTATTGGTATGACTGATATTTTGACCTATCTTTATCAAGATGAAGACGCATTGGTCGCGGCCATGCTGTATCGCAGTGCGCGCAAATCAATTATTAGTCTCGCTGAAGTGGAAAAAAACTTTGGTCCAGATATTTTGACGCTTGTTAAAGATACCCTTGCAATGGGTAAGCTGTCGGAGATTATTGAGAGCAATAAACGCTTAGAAGATCATTTCGTCAATAATCAACGTGATCAGCTATCAAATATTTATAGCATGCTCATCTCTGTCACCAACGACGTGCGCGTGGTACTTATAAAACTGGCTGAACGTACGTTCGCCATGCGTGAATTGACTTTTTCTAGGCCAGAGCGTCAAACGCGTGTCGCACGTGAAGTCATGACTATTTATGCGCCATTAGCCCATCGTTTAGGTATTGCACAGCTAAAATGGGAGCTCGAAGATTTAGCTTTCCGTTATCTTGCGCCTGACCGCTATAAAGAAATTGCTAAGCTGCTGTCAGAAAAACGTAGCGAACGCGAGTCCTATATTCAGCGCGTACAAGACAAGCTAAATGAATCATTAGCAGATGCCAGTATCGAAGGCGAAGTATCTGGGCGCGTCAAACATATCTACTCTATTTATCGAAAAATGAAGCTCAAAGGCTTATCGTTCGATCAGCTTTATGACATTCGCGCCTTACGTGTGTTGGTCAATAGCCCTTCTGACTGTTATCACGTTTTAGGCCTAGTACATGGCTTATGGCGTTATATTCCTGAGCAGTTTGATGACTATATTACTAACCCTAAGTCTAATGGTTATCGCTCGCTACATACTGCTGTAATTGCGGAAAATAAGTCACTAGAAGTCCAGATTCGTACTCATGAGATGCACTTTGAGGCCGAGCTTGGCATGTGTGCGCACGTTAATTACAAAGAAGGGCTAAAGAACAAAAAAGACAATTATCTGAATCAAAGAATCAGCTCATTACGCCAATTATTATCTATCAATAACGAAACTCGCAATCAGCCACGCTCAGCTGTTGTAGCGGGCGAAGAAATAGATGATATCGAGTTTGACGAAGAAGAGCAACTCGTTGATTTTGATGAGCTAGAACGTATTTATATCTTTAGTCGTGACGGTGATATTACTGAGCTACCAAAAGGCGCGACCGTTCTTGATTTTGCCTACTATGTGCATACTCAAGTTGGCAACCGTGCACAGGCTGCTCGTGTCAATCAACGCTATGTGCCACTGACGTATCAGTTGAAAACAGGTGAGCAAGTTGAGATTATCACTAAGGCATCACGTGAGCCCAATCGTGATTGGTTGGTAGCCTCGTTAGGTTATATTCATACCAACCGTGCCCGTTCAAAACTGCGTCAATGGTTTAATAAGCAAGACCGTGATAAGAATATTGAAATAGGTCGCCAAATGCTCAGTAAAGAGCTTGAGCGCCTATCTGTTCATCCTAATAGTATTGATCTGAACGACTATATTCAGCATTTTCATGTCAATACGACCGACGACATTATCGTGGGTCTAGTGACAGGTGATATTGGCCTTAATCAGTTAACCAGTCATATCTCTCGTCAGCTACATCTAGAGCCTGAAATACCACCAGAGAGCTTTGTACCGCATGTAGATAACCGAGATACAGGTAAGCTCGATGCGTATAAAATTCATATCGATGGCTTGGATAATATTGAAATCAATTTGGCAGGTTGTTGCCACCCTGTGCATGGCGAACCGATAGCTGGCTACATCACTTTATCGCGTGGCGTTAGCGTGCATAATCGAGGCTGCCCAGAGTACTTACGTCTGGTCGAGCGTGACCCTGAGCGTAAGATAGAAGCCGCTTGGCAAGTGCAGACGGGGCGTTATCAACCCGTTGATATTCATGTCGAAGCATATGACCGACGCGGTTTGCTACGTGATTTGACACAGATAATTGATAAAGAAAACGTCAATATTCGCCAAGTCCAAACATTAAGCAATGACGACAATATTGCTTTTTTAAAGTTCCATATTGAAGTCTCAGGCTTAGCGCATCTGTCTAAGTTGCTCGCAAAATTAGAGCAGCAACATGGTATTTTGCACGCACGCCGTGCAGTCGTGTAAATAAAACGTTAAGTCAGTCGTTGTTTATTCCACAATAGAGTTGTCAAAAAATACTATGCCTGAATTACCTGAAGTAGAAACCACTAAAGCCAGTCTTGCTCCATTGTTGGGGCAACAGGTAGTTGATGTTAAAGTATTTCAACCAAAGCTGCGATGGATGATGCCAGATAACTTGGACGAGCTGGTTAATTACACATTAGAGAGTGTTGAACGCCGAGCAAAGTATCTGATTCTTAATTTTCTGCCAGTAGATGCACAGAATAACGCTTCAATGTCAGCCAGCAAAGTTGAACCACGTCAGCTTCTTATTCACTTAGGAATGTCAGGCAGCTTACAGCAACATAGCTATGGTACTGATAAGCGTAAACATGACCATCTGGTCGTCGTTTTTAATGATAATGCTAATAAAAAATCTCAGCTACACTACTATGATCCTAGACGTTTTGGTTCAGTACTATGGCATAAAGATTACGGCAATAAACTACTAGATCATCTAGGTCCTGAACCACTTTCAAAAGATTTTACCGCAGACTATTTATACAGCTTAATCCAGCGTATTGATTTATCTAGTCAAGATAGCAATGAGTCATCGTCAGATAATACTAAAACGAACAGGCGACTGAAACCCATCTCCCGAGCGATTAAATCTGTCATCATGGAACAAGAAGTCGTAGTTGGTGTTGGCAATATTTATGCGACTGAAAGCCTGTACTTATCAGGCATCCACCCTGCTACGCCGGCCAATCAACTTTCATACGAACAAACTGTCATTTTAGTGAATCATATTAAAGAAATTTTAAAGAAGGCGATAAAACTGGGCGGTTCGACACTACGGGACTTCACAGTAGCAAGTGGTCAAACTGGTTACTTTCAGCAAACCTTAAATGTGTACGGTAGACAAGGAGAAAGTTGTCTACATTGCAGCACGACACTAGAAAACATTAAGCTTACTGGTAGAGCCAGTGTTTATTGTCCAAATTGCCAGCCGTTAAAATAACTAATAATGGATATCCGTTTGTTTGTACTGCGTCTAGTTTAAGATAATATCTAGATACAGTATCTATTTTTAAAAGTATCAAATATTGCCAAAGCTATAACTAGATTATTCTCATTTTTGTTGCTTATTAGCGCGCATCTTGCTTTAATAGTGCTAGCGCTTACATAAATAGTGCGTATCATTTATTTTTCTGTAATATTTAGCCTAACTATTGTTGCCGCAAGATTCCTGTGTGAAGATAGCAGCAGCCATTAATCATACTACTATGAGTTTCAGGATATCGTTATGACTGTTAAAGCAAAAACTCAACGCACAGTTAAGCAGAGATTTTTTACTGTATTGGCAACTCTAGGATTGTTAGCTGCAACTATCCAGCCTACTTTTGCAGCTATAGAAATTGATGAAACTGATTTTGGTCCTTCATATGAGACGATGGTAGTCGATACGATTGTTGGCAAACCATTGCAACTCGTGAATGCTGTGGCTGGAACAGCAGCTTATATCGTAAGCCTACCTTTCTCACTTATTGGTGGTAATGCAGATCAAGCACAACAGAAGCTATTTGTTGAGCCTTGGGATGCGATGGGACGTTGTTTAGGCTGTACCGTTGCCGAAGACAACTATTACAAATCTCAAGTCGTTGATAATAACGTAGTGCGTATCGTTGTCGATCAACCATCAGAAATTTTAATTAACACCAATGATTATGTAGTGGTTACTCCATAACAATTTGCTTTTAATAGGCACATCAAATAGTTCATAAAAAATGACTGTGACTATTTCATAGCAAAAAGGCTAACGAAAAGTTAGCCTTTTTTATTGTCAACGAGTTGATAATTTATTTCGTAATACTGGTATTACTTAATTTGGCACTGATTTCACGTAGCAACTTCACTTCCTCTGATGGCTCTTCTACTGCTTCTTCTATAACTTCCTCTACCTCTTCAGCACGGCGCATTTTATTGACACCTCTAACCATCATAAAGATGATGAAAGCTAAGATTAAAAAGTTAATAAGTACGGTAATAAAACTACCGTAAGCCAATACAGGTACACCTGCTTCTTTAAGCGCATCATAAGTCATAGCAATACCGTCAGGTGCATCGCCTAAAACCAAGAACATGTTTTCAAAATTAATCTCGCCACCAAAAATAAAAGCGACAATCGGCATAATAATATCATCTACCAAAGATTTTGTGATGGTGGCAAAAGCCCCTCCGATGATGACACCGACTGCCAAATCCATCACGTTACCTTTGACAGCGAACTCTTTAAACTCTGAAACCATACTCATTGTTTTTTCCTCAAAATTTATCTATAAACCAATAGATATTTATATAGTTAGTATCACATCTAGCTTTCATGTTAATAATTGAATACATTAATACCACTATTCATTCTGTCTGTATTTTTCCAAGATTACAACATAAAAAAAGCAGTATAAAGTGAACCACTAATAGCTCACCTTATACTGCTCATTTTTTGAATCACTTAGTGCCAGTAAAACTACTGACACTAAGTGTTTGCGTCAAACATCAATACTATGAATTACTAAGTAACTCACTTATTGATATTAAGCACCTTTTTTACCACGGCCGTGACGTTTACGCTCACTTTCAGTCAAGTAGCGTTTACGAATACGTACCGCTTTTGGTGTTACTTCGACTAGCTCATCGTCTTGAATAAATTCAAGCGCTTGCTCAAGAGTGAACTTCACTGCTGGCGTCAACGTCAATGCTTCGTCAGTACCACTAGCACGTACGTTAGTTAACTGTTTAGCAGTCGTTGGGTTAACAGTCATATCATCGTTACGAGAGTTAAGACCAACAATCATACCTTCATAAACTTCAAGCTGTGGCTCAGCAAACAACTTACCACGTTTCTGTAGGTTAAATAGAGCAAAACCTAGGCAAGTACCATTTGCCATAGAAACCAATACGCCGTTAGAACGACCACCAACATCACCGATCTTCTGTGGACCGTAATGTGAGAAGCTCGAGGTCATGATACCACTACCTGAAGTCAGGGTTAGGAACTCAGAACGGAAACCGATCAAACCACGTGCTGGTATGGTTGCCTCGATACGCATACGGCCTTTGCCGTCCAGCTCCATGTTAGTCATCTCGCCTTTGCGTAGACCAACTTGCTCCATGATAGAGCCTTGATGCTCTTCTTCGATATCGAAAACAACGTTTTCATATGGCTCTTGTAGCTTACCATCAACTTCTTTAACGATAACTTCTGGGCCAGAAACACCTAGCTCAAAACCTTCACGGCGCATGTTTTCGATAAGTACTGATAAATGAAGCTCACCACGGCCTGATACTTTAAATTTGTCAGGAGACTCAGTGTCTTCTACACGCAATGCTACGTTGTGAATCAATTCACGCTCAAGACGCTCACGAATGTTACGTGAAGTCACAAACTTACCTTCACGACCAGCAAATGGTGAATTATTTACTTGGAAGTTCATAGATACTGTAGGTTGATCTACCGTTAGTGCTGGTAGTGCTTCAACGTTGTTAGGATCACAAATAGTATCAGAGATGTTTAGCGCATCGATACCTGTGATACAAACAATATCACCTGCTTGTGCATCTTCAACGTCAATACGGTCAAGACCATGGTAGCCCATGATTTTTAAGATACGACCGTTACGTGTTTTGCCATGCTTATCAATGACAGTCACTGGCGTGTTAAGTTTAACTTTACCACGCTGAATACGGCCAATACCGATTACACCAACAAAGCTGTTGTAGTCAAGGCTTGAGATTTGCATACGGAACGGAGCGTCAGCATCAACCTGTGGAGGCTGAACAACGTCAACGATAGTTTTGAACAATGGGGTCATGTCGTCAGCTAGATCATCTGCTTCTAGACCTGCGATACCGTTCAATGCTGAAGCATAAACAACTGGGAAATCAAGCTGCTCATCATTTGCACCTAGGTTGTCAAACAAATCAAAGATTTGATCCATTACCCAATCAGGACGTGAGCCAGGACGATCGATTTTGTTAATAACAACGATCGGCTTTAGACCTTGTTCGAATGCTTTTTGCGTCACAAAACGAGTCTGAGGCATTGGGCCATCAACAGCGTCAACAACCAAAAGTACGCAGTCAACCATAGACATTACACGCTCAACTTCACCACCGAAATCGGCGTGACCTGGGGTATCTACAATGTTGATACGGTATTCAGTTTCTGAAGTTTTATCTGTCCAGCGGATAGCTGTGTTTTTAGCCAAAATGGTAATACCACGTTCTTGCTCAATATCACCTGAGTCCATTGCACGCTCAGCAATGTTTGCACGGTCGCCAAAAGTACCAGACTGATGTAATAACTTATCAACCAAAGTTGTCTTACCGTGGTCAACGTGGGCAATAATTGCAATGTTACGCAGGTGTTTGATATCGTTCGCCATATAAAATGCTCGTTTCGTCTTAAAAAAATGCAGTAGCAGTAAGCGCTGCTGAATAAACTTTCATCATCAATCAGATAGATATTGAATCTAAGATGACGCAGAAGAGAATGCTATCAAATAAAAAAGTTCAATACAATCAAATATCTATACTGACGAATTCATCATACAGATTGCTATGCTAATGTACATACTGTTAATTTACAGAATGTTTGGGTGGCTAGTATAACATTATTGATTCATAAATTTATGTAATAACTCACTTTTCTCAATACATAAATAAAAAAAAGCCACCCATTGGGTGGCTTTTTTTGTAACTGTATATTTAACTATACGGTTATTTTGCTAATACTTATTGAACAACCATATCTTTAGTTTGTTCAACAGTCATTGTTTTGTCACCAGTGATGATGGCATAAACACGACGGTTCATAGCACGACCTTCTTCAGTGTCGTTTGAAGCGATTGGGTTGTTGTAACCATAGCCTACAGTTGATAGACGGTTTGGAGCAATACCGAATTCGTTAGTTAGCATAGATTTAACAGCAACGGCACGAGCTTCAGATAGACGTTGGTTATAACGTGCTGAAGGACCAGTCTTAGAAGCATGACCTTCTACACGAGCGGTAGAGTTAGGATACTCACGCATCTTCTCTGCTACTTTAGCGATTTCTGGCTTGTACTGGTTTTTGATAGCTGACTTGTCGTTATCAAAGAATACACGTAGTTCCATTTTCAGTTCGTCAGTAATGTCTACTGGTACTGGGCAACCGCGCTCATCAACTACAACGTTCATTGGAGTGCCTGGGCATGCATCGATGCTATCAGGTACGCCATCACCGTCAGAATCAAGATCAGCTTCAACAAGAACTACTGGAGTGTTGTCAACTACTGGCTCTTGCATTGGTGGTACTGCTACTGTAGGTGCTAAATGGCCACCTAGTACTACTTCTAGACCGGCCAAAGCCATGCCTTCCCACCAGTTGTTGTCAAAGTTATGAATCGCACGAGCTTCACCACGTAGGCTTAGCGCGTCATTGATGCGATACATAGCACCTAGACCTAGGTTACCGATAGTGTCTTTAGAGTTTGATACTTCAGTACCAGCAGCAACTACTTCACCGTTAGAATTAGTATACTGTTCTTGGTTTTCTACTTTGATTTTAGACTGACCAGCACCTACTAGTACGTATGGCTTAAGTGCGCTATCAGTGTAACCAGTGAATTCTTCAGTACCGATCAAGAAGTTACCAGAAATCATTTCTTGTTCGATATCAAAGCGGTTAACGCCTGCATCAGCTGAATCTTCAGAAGCTTCACCGTTTGCGTCAGATACACCATACTCTACTTGGAACTGAGTAGAAGGAGTAAGTTCAATACCTAAAGCTGCACCAGTGTATAGGCTGCTTTCTTTAGCTACGCCACCATTAGTTACGTTTCCAGCACGGCCGTCAATAGAATTACCATTGGCATCTACATATAAGTCTTTACCAGTACGTAAAACTTCACGCTGTTTGTCAGAGGTATCACTGAATTCTTCAGTCATGTGATAACCAAGTAACAATGGGCTAATAGTAACACCAGCATTAGCTGCCATCGGTGCAGCCGCTACAGCAACAAGGGCTAGAGCTATTTTATTCAATTTCATGGACTTCCTCCAAAGGATAATTTTAGTGATGCATTAAGCAAAACCGATTCTCAAGACGTACTAAGATAGACATCTCTTACGCATTTTAAGTTACAAAGCAAAACCAATTAAGGAGTAGCTTAGCGATTATTAATTCAGTTTACAACTTTTTTCGTTAACGAGCTACACATTATTACACGATAATGTTGTAACTAAAACACAATAAACAGTCTAAGTTACCCAGAACTAACACACCTTACGCTTCTTATCTTTTACACAGCAGTTTGCGATAGATGAATAGTCTATTGATAGCTATTTTCTTGAAGCATTTTATTACAATTAGAATTTTTTCTCTATTGCTAATGTCGTTCTTTCACTAATTGAAACATTTTTTGACAGTCGCTATATATTACATATATATTGTAAAAAACCAATATTCTTCTGAAAATCAAGTAATTAGGTGTTGTATGTGTTTTATATACAGTGGAATAAGAGAAAGTCTAAAGAATTTAGACAATTGGTTAGCTTAAAAGATAGTCAACACAAGGGTGTGTGAGACGTTGTTTTTACTTCAAAGATAAACAGCTATAGGATGTAGCGCATTATGAACTTGCTTAGTAAGATACTGGCCCATTATAAGAGAATAGCCATTTTTACCCTTTGTTTACCTATTTGTAAAAACGGCAGGTATGGAATTGATAATTTATTAGCTATTGTATCTAGGTTATTCAATAAACTATTGAAGTTTGTCATTTATAGGAAACCACTCCTTCAAAACGATAATATTTTAAATGCTAAGCAATCAAACGGCTTTACTCTCGTTGAGCTAACTGTGACGACAATGGTATTGGGAATTATCGCAGCTATTGCAGCGCCAAGTATCTTAACGCACTTAGCACGAATGGAAGCCCAACGTGTCAAGCATCAATTAGAGAACACCTTATCCTTAGCAAAGGCCGAAAGCTATATAAGTCGGCAGGATGTCTTGGTTTGTTTATCAAATGATGCACAGCAATGCCATAGGAACAGTGATAAGACGCTTCTGCTATTCGTAGATAAAAACAATAATAAGCATTTTGATTCTCAAGTAGATACCTTATTAACTCAGCAATCCTTAAACCTAAGATATAGTACAGTGAAATTAAGAGTTGGCGGTAGGCGTCACTATACTAAATTTTGGGGTGATAGCGGCAGACCACGCGGACATTTCGGCCATATAAAATACTGCCCTACTTCTTCTTATAACAAGTCAATGTACCAAATCTCTTTTAACCAATCCGGTATCGTCAAACATAAACTTAATGCAGACCACCCTACGAAATGTAGCGGTTAATAAATACCATATATGTAAACCTACTTGTACATGGCCTCTTTCATCATTGTCACAGCACTTTCTAACCCTACAAACACCGCATCTGCAATAAGTGCGTGACCAATATTTAACTCATAAATACCATCAATCTTTGCAATGGCATTGACATTGTCACACGTTAAACCATGACCCGCGTTAATAAGCAATTTATCGTCTAGGCTCTGTGCTGTAGCTACTGCTTGCTCAATTCTTTTAAGTTCAGCCAACTGTGCGACAGTATCATTTGCTAAGCCTGCTTCAGCATAAGCACCTGTATGCAATTCTATCGCGTCTGCACCACACTTTATTGCAGCAGAAATCTGCTTGTCATCAGGATCAATAAACAAAGAAACCTTAATATTAGAATCTTGTAGCTTATGAACATACTCTTTTAGAGACATGACTTGCCCTGCAACATCAAGACCACCTTCTGTCGTTAACTCTGCACGCTTTTCAGGTACTAGACACACCCAAAAAGGTTTAACTTCGCAGGCAATTGCAAGCATCTCATCAGTTGCGGCCATCTCTAGATTCATTCTCGTCGACAACTGGCCTGCCATTTCATAAACATCAGCATCTTGTATATGACGGCGATCTTCACGTAAATGTATAGTGATACCGTCTGCCCCTGCCTTTTCGCACAATAATGCAGCAGCTAGAGGACTTGGATAACTCACACCGCGCGCTTGACGAAGTGTTGCCACGTGATCAATATTCACGCCTAACAAAGGTTTTTTTGAATTGTTTTCAGATGAGGTAGATACAGAGATACTCATAAAAATCCTTTGGACAATTAAGCCTAACTTATATAGTTGATACTACGATGATATTTGAGAATGCAGTTATTGATAACGCTGCTGCTGCTGCCATAACAGACGGCTTTGTAGCGGCTGATAGTCAAGTAAATGATCAATAAGATGTCGATGTAGTTTGGACCAATGGTTCAGCGTCTGCTCAGTAATACCTAAGCGTGCCATTTCTATGATATCCGCACCCTTAAAAACAGTCTGTCCAGACTCACTGGCTAAATGCTCAGACTCTTCATTATTTACCAATACAGGAAGCAAACCTACATCCGGTAAAAAACGGTAAGTACAATCAGACTCGATGGGGTCTTCAACGTTGTTATGCGTTAACGTTAAAGTGAATCCTAATTCAGTAAATAGATACTGCTCAAACTGACGTAGACAGAGACGAAGCTCACTATTACTTAGAGGTTGTTTGAGTTGTTGTAGACTGATTTGATAATGCTGCCACAATACTGGCATTGGGTCTTCAGTAGGTAACAACCGCCACAGAATCTCGTTTATATATAGTGCGGCATACTGATTTTGGCCGCTGATATTGGCGTAAGGTACGGCTTCTAAGACAGCAGATGTACTGTCTTTTTGAACACTGTCTTTTTGAACACCGTCTTTTTGAACACTGTCAGCTTGAGTATTATCTTGCGAAGCAATATTAATTTGACTAAAGGTTTTTAAGTCGCGTTTACCAGTAGCAAAAAGCTGTAAAGGCATAAATAGCGGCGCGCCTTTTTTCCCAACACCATGTATTACACCGTGTTGTTGAGAAAAAAGATAATACAAAGCGCGCTTTTCTTGATAAGGACGCTGATGTAATAAATACCCGACGAGCGCTTCATTACGCATTTTTATTACCTAAATAACTGAAAGGCAGACAGTGCTTTTGAAGCGTGCGTTTTTAACCGCTATCAATAACCCAAACTGATCAACGCTCGCTCGTCATCAGACCAACCACGTTTCACTTTGACCCACAGCGTTAACATGATTTTTTTACCGAACAACTGTTCCATATCTTTACGAGCATCCATACCAACTTGTTTGATACGCTGACCTTTGTCACCGATAACGATGGCTTTTTGACCACCACGTTCAACATAGATAGTCGCATCGATGAAAGTACAAGCTTTGCGTGGACGCCCTGTTTTTGGATCAGTATGTGCAGGTTCGTCTTTAAACTCATCAATCTGTACCGTTAAATCATATGGCACTTCATCACCCGCACTACGCATGATTTTTTCGCGAATGATTTCACTGGCCAAAAATCGCTCAGAGCGATCTGTGATTTGTTCTGTATCGTAAATAGGCGCAGCGACTGGTAAATGTGAGGCAATCACTTCTTGCAAACGATCTAAGTTTTGATTTTTTAGTGCAGATACAGGAACGATATCAGCAAAATCGAAACTATCGTTGAAAGTTTCGATAAGTGGTAGCACGCTGCCTTTATCTTTTAGAGTATCTGACTTATTGATAACCAATACGACTGTTAGATTGGTCTCACCGAGCTTTTGCAAGGTCAATAAATCATCGTCACGCCATTGATCTGAATCAACAACAAACAGTACTAAATCTACATCTACTAACGCCGATACCGCCGCTTTATTCATACGTTCATTGATAGCACGTACTTCGTTGCGGTGAATACCTGGTGTATCAACAAACACTGCTTGCATTTCATGGTTTGATAAAATGCCATGGATACGATGACGGGTGGTTTGCGGTTTGCGTGAAGTGATAGACAGCTTTTGTCCTAATAAGTGATTCATCAAAGTTGACTTGCCCACATTTGGACGTCCAACAATGGCCACATAACCTGCTCTAAAATCATCAGCCATACGAGCATTACCACTTGGCGCAAAAAATTCTTCAATAGCCATATCATTGTCTAATGCAATACCTTCTGCATCAATACCATGAGTCTCTTCAGTAACTTCGATATTATTTTGGCTTAAATCAATATCTGTATTTTCACCCAAATTTTGGGTGCTGTCTTCATTGTTTGATGGCAAATCAGTATGATTGCTCATAAGTTAATCCTATAGGGTTTGTGTCTAGCCGAACAGTCGTTGATGCCAAATTTATTCAGTCACCATTAAAAACGGGCTAGAAACATTTAAAGTTTTAAAATAAATAATATGTGAGGTAATTTTAATATATGTTTTGCAAGCTATAAACCAATCTAAGCTAATATTCTGCATCTAAAAATGCATTAATAGACATCGGCTATACACATTTTTTGGCAGATCCTGGCAATTTATGTAATTGGTTAATCATAAGCTCTGCTGCTTTCTGTTCAGCAATACGGCGGCTCTCACCAGATTCAGTAATATCAGGGCAGTTATTGATATTAACATGGCAACGTACAACGAAAATTTGATGCGGTGCATTACCACGCGTTTCCATGAGTTCATAGTTTGGCAAGTCAAACTGCTTAGATTGTAGCCACTCTTGTAACCGACTCTTGGCGTCCTTCAATGCTTTTTGGTCATTGACATTATCAATCAAATCACCATACCAAGAGAGAACACATTTACGAGTAATATCCATATCTTGGCTGTCTAAATAGATAGCACCGATCAGAGATTCTACAGCATCCGCCAGTATGGAAGCACGATTGCGACCGCCACCTTTGCGCTCACCTACTCCTAATATAAGATGGTTAGACAGCTCTAAGTTTTGAGCGATAATTACCAACGACTCTTGGCGCACCAATGTCGCACGCATACGCGTTAAGCGCCCTTCGTTTTGACTAGGATAACGATGATATAAAGCTTCACCCACAATCATCCCTAACAGTGCATCACCTAAAAACTCTAGGCGCTCATAGTTTTTTTTGCTATCAAACGAGCGATGCGTTAACGCAAGTTTAGGTAGGCTCAAGTCATTAAACTCGTAGCCTAACTTACGCGTTAATACTGCTAACCGCTGAATAAATTCTGAGCTAACAACAAGCGTGTCAACAGACGTACTATTTTTTTGGGAAGTAGGAACCGCTTGGGAATGGTGCGAAGTTGGTTTCATGCGTGGTTTATGGTTATCCCTTCTGCTTGACAGATTTAGTTTAATAATATTATTTGATATATTTTATAAAATAATGAAAGCGCTATGTCGTACTATGATAGCTTACTCTGCTGTTGCCATCTCGATGTTACCTTCGAAACGGTTTACGATGTCGACATTGCTAAAAAAGTTATTAGTCACTGCATATTCTTTATAAATAGCCAATTGACCTGTTTTTTTATCCGTAAAGGTAAATACATCTTCCGCTTTAGTATCGTAATCTGCGTTAATTGATAACTGTTTGTTGACACGTTCAACAAACTGTTTGGCTGTCTCGTTATTATTATTGGCTTCTTTTAGCTGTGCACTTAATACCTTGGTCAATTGATAATCACCAATCTGAGCCGGTACGATAGCTACTATCAACTTAGTCGCAATACCTAGAAGTATAATAATGAGAACAACATTTGTCACACTGGCACCGCGCTGTATAGCCAAACCAGATAATTGCTGCATTATGATATCCTTCTAAAGATAAACGACTATTTCGAATAAGTGTATAAATAATAAATAGCTATTAATTATTTAGCAACGATATTAGCATAAAACCATTATCAACCAATCAACCTCTAAGCAATCACATTGCCTTAATTGATAGTACCATTACGTTCAAAGGTTGGTAGATTAAGACCAGGTGGTTTATGCATCCAAATATAAACTGCCTTACCTGCTAGGTTTTCATCCGGAACGAAGCCCCAAAATCTACCGTCTGCACTGCGATCGCGGTTATCACCCATCACAAAATACTGATTTTCTGGCACGTCAATGCGCCACTCAGTGCCTTCTGACTCTACCACCTCTGGTGATTGTTGTTGTAAAAATGGCGCGTACTGTGAACTGTTCATGCCATCTAAATAGCGCACGAGATGCTTGTTGTCACCTTGTACTTCTTCAAAATATTGTGCCGCGTCTTCTTCTTGTTGACCCATTGCAGAAGCACTCTCCTCAGTCAGTACTTGACCTGGACCAACCTGACCTGGTAAGTATAGCTGTGAAGTCAATTCAGCATTTGCCGCGAAATCTACAGACTTAGTCTCAACAGGTACATCATTGATAGACAGCATGCCTTGACTATAACTTACGGTATCGCCAGGTAAACCGATAACACGTTTAATATAATAAATGCTCGGGTTCTCAGGATAGCGGAACACTGCCACATCGCCATGCTCAGGTTCATCTGTATCTAGAACCTTGTTATAGGTTAACGGCAAGCGCACGCCATATGCATACTTATTGACAGCAATAAAATCACCCGTATATAGCGTCGGCACCATAGACGATGATGGGATATTAAATGGCTCAATTAAAAATGAGCGTACTATCAATACCACTGCTAACACAGGGAAAAAGTCATAAGCCCAGCGAACTAGTAAGCCTTCTTGACCTCGACCACGAGTTTTGCGCTGTTTGAGCGCTAGCTTATCTAACAGCCAAACAATTCCTAGGACTATAGTTAACGGCACTAAAATTAAATTAAAATCAAAATCCATACCAAATTGCCTATTAACGAGCGGCTTATCTAACACCTTTACGATAAGATCCACTACATTTGACTGTTATCTACAATGACTATCTTAAATTAAGCTCAATGATTAGCTATCGACTTGCAACACAGCTAAGAAGGCTTCTTGCGGGATTTCCACATTACCTACTTGCTTCATACGTTTTTTACCAGCTTTCTGCTTAGACAGTAGCTTTTTCTTACGTGACACATCGCCACCATAGCATTTTGCTAATACGTCTTTACGCATGGCTTTTACCGTACTACGACCAATAATCTGGCTACCGATAGCTGCTTGAATGGCGACATCAAACATTTGACGTGGAATCAGCTCTTTCATCTTAGTAACTAGAGCATTACCACGATAACGTGATTGGGTTTCGTGCACGATCATCGCTAAGGCATCGACTTTATCGCCATTGATTAGTACATCGACTCTCACCAATTTATCGGCTTGATAACGTTCAAAGTTATAGTCTAGCGATGCAAAACCACGTGAGACTGACTTTAGGCGATCAAAGAAATCCATGACTACTTCGCCCATTGGGATATCAAATATCAGCTGTACTTGTCGACCCATAAAACGCATATCAACCTGAACGCCACGACGCTCAATACATAGAGTCATTACATTACCTAAGAACTCTTGCGGTACTAAAATCTGACAGCGGGCAATTGGCTCACGAAACTCTTCAATATTGTTTGGCTCAGGTAGATGTGAGGGGTTATCTACATAGATAACATCACCGTTCTTTTTCTCAATTTCATAGATAACTGACGGCGCCGTAGTAATCAAATCCAGATCATATTCGCGCTCTAGACGCTCTTGGATAATCTCCATGTGCAGCATACCCAAGAAACCACAGCGGAAACCAAAGCCAAGCGCATCCGACGTATCTGGCTCAAAAAACAATGACGCATCGTTAATTTGCAGTTTTTGCAAAGCTTCACGGAATTTCTCAAAATCACTCGAATCTACTGGGAACATACCAGAATAGACTTGTGGCGTGACTTGTTTAAAGCCTGGGATACGATCCACATCAGGGGTCTTAGCATGAGTGATAGTATCGCCTACTGGCGCTCCGGCAATATCCTTAATACCCGCAATAACAAAGCCGACTTCCCCTGCTTCTAAAACACCCGTATCTACAGGCTTAGGCGTAAAGACACCAATCGAGCCAACTAGATGTGCCTCTTGAGTCGATTTGATGTATAACTTGTCACCTTTACGTATAGTACCTTCACGCACCCGTACCAATGAAACCACGCCCAAATAATTATCGAACCAAGAGTCAATAATTAGTGCTTGCAGTGGTGCTTCACGGTCACCAGTTGGTGCCGGAATAAACTCTACTAGCGCTTCTAGCAGCTTATCAACACCCAGACCAGATTTGGCTGATACTCGCGGTGCATCAACGGCATCGATACCGATAATATCTTCAATTTCTTGAATGACGCGCTCAGGCTCAACTTGCGGCAAATCAATCTTATTTAACACCGCCATAACTTCTAAGCCTTGATCAACGGCTGTATAGCAATTGGCCACTGACTGCGCTTCTACGCCTTGAGCGGCATCAACAACCAATAGCGCACCTTCACAAGCTGCTAATGAGCGCGACACTTCATAGGAAAAATCGACGTGACCAGGGGTATCAATAAAGTTAAGCTGATAGCGCTCACCATTTGGATGATCATAAAACAGTGTTACTGACTGTGCTTTGATAGTGATACCGCGCTCACGCTCAATATCCATTGAGTCGAGCACCTGCGCCTGCATCTCGCGATCTTGCAAGGCACCGCACATTTGAATAAAACGATCGGCAAGGGTCGACTTGCCATGATCAATGTGGGCAATGATTGAAAAGTTACGAATATTGGCTAATGCAGTCACAAAGCGCCTACTAAATTAAAGGTGATAGAATAATAAAACTAAAAAATAAATATTGTCAGATGCAATTGATAAGATGCTTGTACTTCTTTGAAGGTCAACCGTTATAACAAGCCGATTCGGCTAATACTACCGTCTAAAATCCATAGCCAAGCACATTAACTCTTATGCGCAGACATAAAAGAGTATTCTAGCAGTTTTCCACTGCAAAGTAAGGCGATTTTGTTAGAAGAGATGTGACTTGCAGATGAAATGACAAGCTAAAAAAGGATAACGCAACAATCGTTACACTTGTTGAACTTCGTTTCTTTATATAGATACCATTATAGTTACTATGACGTCTTAGAAAGAAAAGTAAATAAATAATTAGGGTAAATTGGTTTTAGACATATCTACGTCTGTCGTTTCACTGCCATTTTGGTACAGATACTTATACATCCATGGCGATCTGCCATAAAAAGCACCATTTATTTGAGTTTGCTCTATCAGGTACTCACGAAATCTCAAATAAAATTCATTATCTGGGCCCTTAGGCTGCTGCCAAAAATCATCAAGCGGCTTTTGATCTGTTAGCTTAGGAATATCGTAAATTGCACGACCCATAACCTTAGTGGGTTTTTTATGATAAACCGACTGCAAGCCTGTCGTACTGTTAATAGTCACCATGCCAATACTATATTTCATCAAAGTTGGCAGGTGCATATCACAACCATAGAAAACACGATGAGACACTTGATAGCGCTCAGCTAGGCTAGCTACCAGCTCCCGATAGTCTCTATGACCACGATCCAATGGATGATGCTTAAACACAAGTAACTGTTTTTGCTTAGCAAATTTTGCAAAGCTTGCGATAGACTCATCAATGAACTGTACCACATCACGATAATCACTATGATGGGTAATCTGTGAGTCATTATGCACTTGCAAACTAATCAAAAAGTAATTGTTACTTTCTTGCTTGATCAGTCTATTTTGCAATTGTTTATCTGGCAAATATCCTCGTAGCTTCCGCCACGGTGCTTTTAACCAAGCGATGGCCTCTTGCCAAGCGGTCATACCACGATAATGCGAATAATGTGGGTAACGGTTTTTGAAAAGCCAAGCAATGATGTAATAGACGATAGCTGCGATACTTAAGCGATAAAATCGATTATGTGTGTATAGAGGCTGATCATTCGCTTTCTTAAGCGCTTTAATCTCAGCAGTGTTTAGGCGTGAATAACCGTTAATTCCATGTTCTTGCAAGGTAATGTAATCAGGACGCAAGTACCCTTCTTCAAATACGAAGAATGAAATACCCAGCTTCTCACTAACACATGCTGCTTGAGTATGATGCGGTCGACAATCGCCAAAGCATACAATCGCATCAATGGCATTTTCTTTAATGAACGCCTGCAACCAAGAGGAGAATTGCGCTAATGTATCGGTATATTCGTAGGTATTGTCGTGATGGTAAAAAAAGGCATCGCCTGCATTAAAATTGATTTTGCTGACTTTAATGTCTTGAGTTTGTAAGAATGAAGAAAATCGATTGAAAAACCCACCCATTTTCCCTTGTAGTAGCAAGACATGTCGATGAGTAAGCAAGTGAGACATCGAAGCTGCCATAATACAGGGCTACCATTAAATGAGAAAATAAGAAATAAAAATGAGAAAGGTCGTGCAACCGTGTGAAAACACATAGCGTAAAAGTGATTATACCGAAAAAGCATCTATTTGTCGCAATGCAATTATACGGTGCTACTCTAATAAATTAACGAGACATTTTACGCAATTTCTGTTGCCACTGGTGACGCTGCTGCATAAAACGTGTGGTCGCGTGACGTTTAAACTTTGTAGATAAAGACGAGTTCATAGTCTTAGCTGAACTATTTGAAGTACTAGCCATTTCAGATTGCGATTCTTCACTATTCGCAAGCAGATGCGAGTCTTTGAGAGGGTATAAATAATCGATCACCTGTTCTACTTGTGCTAATCCATAGCCATCAGGCAGACGATACAACGGGTAACATATAAGCGCGCCATATATTAGCTGCTCAAGAGTCAAAGGTATATCTCGTTGACGCCTTTTTAGATAGGTATATTTCGGTAGCGACTGCCCGTCAATATCTGTGGTCAACCCCCAACCTGCATAAAATGGTAAACCATAGCAGGTGACGTCCAATCCACGCAGCAACGCTTCAAAACCAGTCAGTGAGCTGATCGTATGAACCTCATCCACCCATTCTAAACAATCAGGCATGGCAGTATCGTAGGCAACCGCTTGAACTTGTTGTAGATGAGCTTCTGATACTTTACCTGCTCGCAGTCCTGCCTCAACATCAGGATGCGGCTTATAAATCAAATAAGCGTCTGGGTTATCTTGTCGTACACGTTCGATCAAACCACTGTTTATCTTTATTGTGGAACCGCAGTACTGTACTGACAAATCGTCCTCTACCTGACCGATAATAAGAACACGTCGTCTCCCAGATATTTTGGCATCCTGCATCCACGAGTTATTTTGAATACTAGAAACATCTATACCAACCCCAACATTGTATTTACTTACCCGCTGATTCAGCAGTTTGTCTTGCAGTTTGTTTACGCGAAGACGCTGTTCAGAACTTAATGGCTGACAATTTTGCAGCAATGTTTCTAAGTCTGAAGGCTGGGTCGCATCGTAATAAATACCTTGTTTGTCTATGACAACAGACAGTGGTGCGAGTAAAGTAGCACCTAAACCATTTGATCGGATAAACCCATCTTCCATACAATAAATAGCTGGCATGTCCGAGCTTTGTTCAGCAAGTTTACTCTGTAGCTTCTTCTGTACTTGCTGACGTTTGGCCAAACCCCATACCAATAAAGGCTGGCTGAAATTGACACGGAAATGGTCTGGATGTAGAAGATTTTTTAGACGCGGTTTTGGTTTAACGAATAATGTCGTACGCGGTAGGTCTATAAAGGCTTTGACAAATGGCAGCTTCCAACGACTAAATTCATATATCGTCAAATCGCCTTCAAGACGCGCTTGCCACCACCGATTGGTCACCAACCACTCAATGGCTGTATCGATATCACAAGCTTGTTTCGTTGCTGGATCTACATAACGACTATAATTAACATAAGCACTATAAAATAATGTTTCTAATGACGTTTCAAGCGTCTTATGTGACGTGGCAGGAAACATTGCTGAGTTTGACAAACCCCTATTACTGAGAAGTATCTCAGCTGACTCTAAACGACGTTTCTCAACTGCTTTAAGTAAGTTTTTAGGTGCATTAGTGTCATCGGTCAGCCCCCATCCGCTATACCAGCTGACTCCAAAGCAATGTACTTTTTTACCTAGCATTAATGCTTCAAAGCCCATATGTGAGCTGACGGTATAGACATCACTTACTTGCTTAAGCAGTTCAATAGGATTGAGAGATTCAGTCAATAGCCTAACGTTTTTAGGCAGTTTTAAGTTGGATAAGTAGCCTGATTTTGACGCAGGATGAGCCTTTATCCAAATATGGGCGTTAGGATGGTTGTGGCATGCAGATTTTAACATCTTCTTAAATTGACGTTTATTCGCACCAGCGCCTTTAACAGAGGCATCACCTGCTACTTGGTCAATCAATAGGATATGTGATTGTGAAACATTTTCCTTTTCGTTAATATTTTCTTCATTAATCAATTTATCCAACGACGGACAATCGATTATGGAATTATATTTACTCAGTTTTTCTTCGCATATACGTGTCATCAGATGACGAGCACGTGCCTCGCCTGCTGCGAGATTACTGCTAGTACTCTTGGTGCGCTCAATAACTAACTGCTCAAGACGTGAGTGGTGCGTTATATCAAAGTAGATGCCAATGTCATCGACAACCACGCTTAAGCCATGGCGACTACTAATACCTGAATCCAATGAACGCAAAAATCCATCTTCAACACTTAAGGCATTCAGGTCCTGACGAGTGGCAGCTTTATCAGCTCGTTGGAAACTTTTCTTGTGTCCCCATCCAATAAATGCCTCAGGTTGTGGTTTTTTCTTGCGATTTACTACACTTTGTTGCAAGGCTGACCAAGGATACCAGCGCTGAATATCAGCTTGCAACACTTGCGAGAGTAGCAAGTTATTGCGGCACATACCTTTACCAACTACTGCCAATTGCTTTGGTGATTGATACTGTGACGATGGCGAAAGTAGCGCATGCTCAGAGGTAGACATAGTAGATACCTTGACTTCATTCGCTACTTCTTTTGCCATATCTTTGATACCTTTACTCGTTAATTTTGGTTAAATTCGTTCAGCCGACATCGTTACATCATGAATAGTTAACCGTTATAGATCTAAAACAACCTTGGCAGCAATTGCTAGCTGATAAACAATCTGTGATAGACCGCGAGCAATCTCCACACGCTTAGTTTTAACTTTCGGTAATACCATAATCTCATCACCCTGCTGGATACGATACGCAGTATTGACCACTTGGCTCGCTCCATTTTGATGAATAATTAAGATATCTTTTGTATCAGCGTTATCAGAGAAACCACCAGAATTAGCCACATAATCGCCAACGGTGTAGTCTGGATTAAAGGTAAGTGCCCCTTGTGCTCGTACTTGACCATTGACTGTAATGACTGACGTTTGTGCTGGTATCTCAATGATGTCGCCCTGTTGCAGAATAATATCCTGCCACGAGTTTGGCACAACAACAATCTGACCATCAGTCTGAACATTGCGAGCTTTGGCGACGAACTGCTTAACCAATTCTGCATCATCTTGACGCAATGCGGCTTCTTCACGAGTCGTTGACTGAGTGGCAAGTGTCAATTCTTCTAGACGATCGAGTGACTCGTTAATCATGCGTTTTTGTTGCTCAGCAACAGATTCACGATAGATGGTTAGATGCGTTAATTTTGCCAGCGGACTTGGCTGTAATTGTGGCACGATATCTTTTAGACGCGCGCCATATGGCACAACCATTGCGCCATTACCAGTATGTGCACCTTTTACCTGCACCGCGATGGTACCTGCGTAACGATCTGACGTTACTACCATTTGATCGCCGTTATAGACGGGAACATTTTGGGCTTCACTTAATGAGTAGTATTCTGCCGTTTGTGCACGTCCTGCACTGCGAGTAATGCTGACATTAGTAGCATTGGCTGCCGGATTAGACACTTGTAACACATCACCAATAGTCAGATCATTCACATCAAATTCAAAGGTATATTCGTTTTGAACTTGACCGCTTACCACAAATGTCTTTTTCTGTGGTGCCACGGTGATGACATCACCATCACGGAATGAAAATGCCTGTAATTTACCTGCTAGCAAAAAGTCATATAAATTGACTTGCTGTAGCATTTGACCGTTACGTTTGATTTGAATGTCGATATAACTACCACGTGTTGGGTCAACGCCGCCTGCTCTATCTAAATAAGACAATACCGAGTCTGCTGCTAGACCACCGTAATAGCCTGGCTGCTTAACAAAACCTGTGACGAACACCTTAACGGGCTGCGCCTGCTCTAATGAAGCATAAACCCCTACATTCGAGCGGTAAATACGGCTGACGGCACTTTTTACCACATTCTGTAAGCTACCATTTTGCACACCAGAGACACGTACTGGCCCAACGTTCGGTAAGAAAATATTACCCTGTGGATCGACGGTCATGGTAGCAGCGTACTGATAAGCGCCCCACATTCTTACTTGGACGTTATCACCAGGGTTAATCACATAACTATCATTAAAGGTAGAGCCTGAAGTCGTCGAAAATGCTCCACGGAACAATTGCTCACCGAACATCATATCTTGAGTTTTGATATCTTGATAAGGACGCGTTGTATTGATAACTGACTGGCTTGGTAAGCTTGCTGCGTTAACCGCTTCTTGAGTCGTTGCTTGCCCTGGCACTGCCCCAGAAAATGCTTGGGTAGACACGTTAATATTGCTCTGGTTCTGAGATTGGCTCATGTTATTACTGCTTGTGCCAAAGCCTGAACCTGATATTTGATCTGCATAACTGCTTGCAGCTGTTGCAGACATACTAGTCGCCGCCATTGCCAAGCTTGTCGCTATCACGATAGAACGTGGTTTCATATTCATGAGTTATATTCCTTTCCTGATCTATCGATCATTACTGATATCTGGTTTTTCAAGATTAGCTACGGTGATCACGGACAACTGCCATTACCAAACGCACAAATCCGTATAGCATTAAGAGCAACGCAAGCGATGTCCAAATGAGATATGCTTGGCGCGGATATGTTGCATCTTCAGCTTCATAGGGCGTTGAGATCACAATCAAGTTTTTCATTTTCTTGAATGCTTCTAGTCTTGATTTCTCAAGCGATGATAACGACAATTTATACAACTCAGTAGCAAAATCCACATCTGCCTTGATGGTCTCAAACTGTACCGCTTGACGGTTTAATTTGGTTGTATTTGGCGAGGTCAACTTGGTTTGTTCTTGAGTGATTTGCTCTTCAACAGCCTTTATCTGGCTTCTTAGTGAAACCACTTGCGGCGCATCTGGATTTAGATAACTGAGTAACTGACGCTCTTCGGTACGCAACGAGCTTAATTGCGCTTGCAAGCTGCCAATTAACTGATTGACGATTTGCGCATTGGCTTGTGGGTCATAGATTTCGTTTTCATTCTGATAGTTTAATAGCTGCTCTTTGGCATCGTTTAAACGCTCTTCTGATTCATCTAACTGGGTTTCTGCAAACGCCAATTGATCACGAGCCACTTCTTGTGAAATGCGGTTCACAAAACGCTCAGACTCACCTAAGATAGCTTTGTTCAGCTCAAAAGCATACTTTGAGTCAAAGCCTTCTGTTGATACTGAAAGCACATAGCTCTGCTCATCGAGATCAATGTGAACCCGTTTTTTGAAGTATTCAAGCAAATCTTCTTGCGTTGCATCAGGATCTATTTCATAAATAGGGTCTGAACCGTCAACATAATAAGCTTCACGGAATTTAAACTTATTATCGAGTCGCTTCACCATATCATTTGACAAAATATACTCTGTCAAATAGGTCGCGTCTTCTTTACTGGTACTATTTACGCCCAATAGAGCTGATATACCACCACCAGATGGTACACTCGAATCACTGACTTGCTTCACTACCACGTCAGCAGTCGAAACGAAACGCGGATGCGCCAGTGTCATTACATAGTATATAACGAGCAACCAAGGAAGGATGACCAAGCCGATAAACAGCGAGAAGTTAATTATCTTACTTTTTTGCTTTGTGGATATGCTTTTCATAAACCTCAATCGCTTCTGTTGTATCGTCAAACACGTGTGCTGTTTGATCCATTAGTACAATACCAATATCGCAGTTTCGTTTGATATCACCAATATTGTGCGACACTATTAAAAATCCTGCTTGTGCGCGGCGGGCCGCTAAAATCTCTTCGCTACGTTTTCGGAATGCCGCATCACCAACGGCACCCGCTTCATCGAGCATATAGTAATCAAAATCAAAGGCCAAGCTAAGTCCAAACGTTAATCGAGCTTTCATTCCTGATGAGTAGCTTTTTACTGGCATATCGAAATAACTGCCAATATCAGCAAACTCTTCAACGAAACGAATTTTTTCATCAATATAAGGACCACTTGAATATAAGCGACAAACAAAGCGTACATTTTGACGACCTGTTAGACTACCTTGAAAACCACCTGCCACCCCAACTGGCCAAGAAATAGTCGAATCGGTAATAACCTCTCCATGATCTGGCTCATCAAGTCCACAGATAATACGTAGTAATGTTGACTTACCAGCACCATTACGACCGAGTAAGCCCACACTTTGTTTATCACCAATAGTCAGATTTAGATCTTTGAACAAGTAATGACGGCCTTTCTTTGTCATAAATGACTTAGAAATATTCTTTATCTCAATCATTCACTCACCTTTCTTATTATTAGCATTTATAACTATTGATACTAACTTATCGAGAACGAATCATGTCACGCTCAGCATACTTGTAGAGTAAAAGACCTAGGAAGTTTACGATAAACATCCACTCTAGAAAGTACCAGATATCAATATGATATGCTGGATAATTGGGTGCAAAAGCATGTCTCATTAGCTCGATATTATGAATGAAAGGATTGTATAGTAAATAGCTAAAATACGGCTCAGGAATAACATGGATTGGATAAAGAATACCAGAAATAAAATATAGTATCGTAAAAAATATGGTGATCACTTTACTGATTTCGCCACCATAATATCCAACCACCATCATAATTAGAGCAAGACCAAAGCTAAATATAAATAGCGTTATCCAGCAAAATAATACAATGTGCAGATTTTCCAAATTGGCATAAATATCAAAAAAAGCCAAGCCTAAAAGTAGAAGTATAGATGTAAAAAAATAGATTACTAATTCTAAGAATGAACGCGCGATGATCACATCAATGTGCTTAATCGAACGGTACATCAATAAACCTTTATTGGCATCGACTGCCCCTAACGCTCTTGTCGCTATCTTTTGAAACATCCGAAAAGGAACCATTCCAACAATAAGAAATAAAGAAAAATCCATACCAGGAACTAAGCGTTCACGGATAGTGCCAAATATTATTAAAAAAATCAGAACTTGAAAAAGAACTTCAAGTGGTGCCCAAAGGTAACCCAAACGGTAACCACCAAAGCGAGTCTGTAGCTCGCGCATGATCAATGCATGGAAGGCTGCACCCATGACTTTAAGGCCACTGCGATGCTTGATAGGACGATAAGGAGGTAGTTGGACAGACATGGCGTTACAGGACTTTACCGAAAACAGCCCCTATGATAAGTAAGCGCGACATAAGTTACAAGAATTAATCTGTATATAGACAGATAAACCTATGATTTAGTAAGAAATCTGTAAGTAAATCACACCTAAAATGCTATGTATTAACAGTTTCTAATTTAGAAAAATATTTATTTTGGGCAAAAAAAAACCAATCTAGATAGATTGGTTTTTTTCGTACTGCTATATATGGTGGCGATGAAGAGACTTGAACTCTTGACCTCACGATTATGAGTCATGCGCTCTAACCAGCTGAGCTACATCGCCGTTTTAGGCTGCACATTATGCCCAAGCTATTGACTGTCGTCAACCCCTAATAAGCATTTTTTGCAAAAAAACGAATTTAATTCAGATTAATTGCAACTATTACTACAACAAACAATAAAAAAGGTTTGGTAAACCGATAAGCCGGGTTCTGTCGTGGACGATCATTCCTCTAGGCGTATCATCGCTAATACGCTCAAGCAACCTACCCGCATCGAACGCGGGCCGCGCCATGCCGATGCCTATTTGGTCTTGCTACGCGTGGAGTTTACCATGCCGTGAACTGTTGCCAGCCACGCGGTGCGCTCTTACCGCACCCTTTCACCCTTACCGATAATACCCTAAGATACTAAAGGCGGTCTACTCTCTGCTGCACTGGTCGTCAAGTTACCCTGCCCAGCCGTTAGCTGGCACGCTGCCCTATGTAGCCCGGACTTTCCTCCTCTGCTCATCTGTTGCCAGTGTGCAGCGGCGATCGCCTAGTCTACCAAGCGCGCTAGTATAGCAAAACTATCGCCTGTATGGGAATGTCTTTTCGGCTTATTTTTAGAATGACTGTAACTATCCTAAAAACATCTTAAAAACTTAGATAAACGCTGTTGGCAACGCTATGTCAGCATTATCTAAATGTTCATTTGATTGTTTGGCCAAGACCAGCCAGTTTGCTTTGGGGTAATGGCGAGCCAAATATGCTTGCAAAAAATCGATGGTACTATTTGCAATCTCAGCATCCGTTTGCTCAGCATCATCATGGATATGATTGTAAATCACACTATATACCATTAAGCCGCGCGATTTTATCGCCTCCAAACTAAGCAACGTATGATTGATGCTACCCAATCGGCCAGAGGTGACCAAGACGATAGGATAACCTTGCTCAGCGACATAATCTAAGGTCAATAATTCAGTGGTAATGGGAACTAACAACCCGCCTGCTCCTTCGAGCAATACCACATCGTAATCAGCTTGTAATGCTTTAGTGGCTTCAGTAATCGCTTCAATATTGAGAGGTTGGTTGGCCAGTGCTGCGGATAGATGCGGTGACGCGGGCTTTTCGTAGCGATAAGGACAAGTGGTAAAATCAATATCACACGGCTGTAATGGCATTCCCATCAATTGACGGTGACTTAAAATATCATCTGCAATGCCTAGCTCGCCATCTACTTGTTTACTGATGCCCGTTTGTACCAACTTTTGCGTAATAACGTTCACACCTTTTTGCATAAGCGCTTTGGCAAGCAGTCCAGTAGCATAGGTTTTACCGATATCGGTATCGATACCAGAAACAAATAATACACTCATGATTGACCTCGGTTTTCTAAATACGTACGCACTACTTTCAGCAGTGATTGGCATAAGGTAGTCAGCTCATCATCAGTAATCACGTAAGGTGGCATGATATACACCAGTTTCCCAAATGGTCTAACCCAGATACCATTATCAATCAACAAAGACTGAAAAATGGGCATATCAACTGCTTCATGCAGCTCAATTACAGCGACCGCGCCCAAGCAGCGCACTTCAGCAACACCCTCTAGTAACGCAGCAGGCGCTAGTTGTTGCTCCATAATGCGTTGCATATTTGCGGTACGCGCTTCGATATCATAAGACATAATCAAATCAATCGATGCACACGCAACTGCACAGGCCAGTGGGTTGCCCATAAAGGTTGGACCATGCATCAGCGCTGGATAGTCACTATTATGAATGGTATCGGCAATTTTTCGGGTACATAGCGTGGCGGCAAAAGTCATATAGCCACCCGTCAAAGCCTTGCCAATGGTCATGATATCAGGGCTAATAGCTGCATGTTCACACGCAAATAATTTACCACTACGCCCAAACCCAGTAGCGATTTCATCCGCAATCAGTAGTACATCATGCTCATCACACAGTTGACGAAGCAATTGTAGATATTCAGGATTATAAAAACGCATCCCGCCTGCGCCCTGGATAATTGGCTCAATGATGAAGCCCGCCAGCTGCTCGCCGTATTCCATAAAAAACTGAGCTAATGATTCACGCTCATCTACCGTTAGTGCGCGATCAAAGCCAATGGGCGGTGCAGGAACAAAATGCTGCATCGGTAGCTGCTTGCCATATAGACTATGCATCCCATTAACAGGATCACAGACACTCATCGCATGCCATGTATCTCCGTAATACCCTGAATGAGTTGAGGCAAACTGTTGCTTATTTGGGCGCTTGGCAGCCACTTGATATTGCAGCGCCATCTTTAGTGCCACTTCTACCGCAATACTGCCACTGTCAGCATAAAAAATTGCCTCAAGTCCAGTAGGTACAATATCGAGCAGTTTTTTGCCCAAATCTATCGCCGGCTGATGGGTTAACCCACCAAACATGACATGCGCCATTTTACCCAATTGCTGAGTCAATGCGTCATTCAGTTTTGGATGGTTATAACCATGAACGCTCGCCCACCATGACGACATACCATCGATCAGGCGCGTGCCATCTTCAGTAATGATGTAGATACCTTCAGCGTGATCGATAACGATATTGGAATAGGTTGGTGGCAGGCTGGCATAAGGGTGCCAAAGATGTTGCTGATCAAAGTCGTTTGTGACTTGGATAGATTGCGTGGTTGTTGCTTGCGTGGTTATTGTTTCCATGGTCATCGTGTTGTCCCTAAAACGTTGTAAATCCAAACGTCATCAATCGCTTATCAAGATTTTATTGACCAGTAATACGCTTGTATTTGGCTAATAAATCATTTTCTGTCTCGACATGATTGGGATCATGAGGGATACAGTCGACGGGACAAATCACCACGCATTGCGGCTCGTCAAAATGCCCGACACATTCTGTGCATAGATCTGGATCAATGACATAAATATCGTCGCCTTCTGAGATGGCCTCATTTGGACAGGCAGGCTCACACACATCACAGTTAATGCACTCATCAGTGATTAATAGCGCCATAAACTGCTCCTTATATTTTTGCTCGTATTAGGGCTTGTCCCTAATTCAAACGTTTATCACTAAATGGGCTAAAAATGGCTAAATCTTTGAAAAACGGCGTCAAATAACTGGTCAATATCTCGATCTTGTCTGCACCATTTCTCTTGTTTGCCTACGATTTATCAAATTTTTATCACTATTTTTAAAATAGGGGCATGCCCTATTCCTATATGGCCGCTCCTTACTGTTTTAGCAAGTGCTAGCAGCATATCTTTGATGCAACATCTTTTATTTGATATTTAGCTTTTTATCAAATGCTTGCAAAACACAAGGTGGAACGAATTTATTGACGTCACCGCCAAGCTTAGCAATTTCGCGAATCATGGTAGATGAGATAAATGAGTAATTTTGAGATGGGGTCAAAAACACTGCCTCAAAGTTTTCATCAAGCTCGCGATTCATATTGGCTAGCTGAAACTCGTACTCAAAATCTGACATTGCACGCAAGCCACGCAAAACTGCCGTGGCGTTTTTTTCACGCATAAAATCAACAAGCAGCCCTTCAAAACCAATGACAGATACCTGCGGTAAATCAGCAAATACGGTTTCGACCAAAGCAACGCGTTCTTCAAAATTAAACAAGGGTTTTTTATGATGGCCTGAGGCAACCGCGATAACGACCTCATCAAATAGCTTGACGGCGCGTGTGACCAAATCTACATGACCGTTGGTAATAGGATCAAAGGTACCAGGGTATAGAATTTTGGTATGTAGCTTTGAGGAATTGGGAGAAATAGAGTGGCTCATAGCATGACTGATATAATCGGTGATATTAGGCCATATGCTAGCAAATTTTGCTCAAACTTAATACTTATCTGCTACATTTGTCCTAACAGCTGATTTACCTTTTCATCAGAGGCTTTGATACAATAGGCAGTTCGACTCATCCATCTCATAATCGAAATAAAAAAAGAGACTATTTATTGGATTAGGATGAGGAATTAGTGGGACTGATTAAATAAGGAGCCTGTGTCTTAGGTCATCTTTATGGAGAAATTATGTCAAAAAAATCAAAAAAGCCAGATAATCAGATTTGTGCCAATAAAAAGGCGCGTCATGAGTATTTTATCGAAGAAACCTTTGAGGCAGGACTGGCATTACAAGGTTGGGAAGTAAAAGCCATTCGCGCAGGAAAAATGACCATTACCGAAGCGTACGTCATATTCCGCAATAATGAAGCTTTCTTGTTCGGTGCGCACATTCAGCCATTACTATCGAGCTCAACGCACGTTAGTCCAGACAGTATTCGTACCCGTAAACTGCTGCTAAACCGTCGTGAGATCGAAAAACTATCTGGGGCAATCAACCAGAAAGGCTACGCTTGTGTACCACTGTCTTGCTACTGGAAAAACTCACTGGTGAAATGCCAAATTGGCCTAGCATTGGGTAAAAAGCAACATGACAAACGTAAAACGCTAAAAGATCGTGACTGGGAACGTGATAAGCAGCGCGGTTTCAAACAGCATTTAGATTAAGCGTTATTTAATCTATATAAAAAAGGACGACTCAATGTTTACTGAGCCGTCCTTTTTTGTTATCTACGATATCTATAAATATTACCGTTCAGCTTTAGCTACCAATAACAACTCATACAAGCATTTAGCAATCCATTCTACTATGCCATTTGCTCTTTTAAGGATAATGCTGTCTTTCTACTAGCCTGACGTAATTGCCTAACACCATGAGCAATCAAACACCCAATACCTAACCAAATCAGACCATAGCTATAGATCATCGCTGACTCAAATGGGTTGCCTAGCACGGTCACTGCCAAGATAAATAGCAACGCAGGTTCCAAATAGCTCATCATTCCATACACGTTGACTGGTAGCATTTGACTGGCATCAATATTGGTCTTCATCGCCAAGACACTGAGCACACCTAAACCTACTAGCATCATGATAAAGAAACCAGAGCCGCTAACTAATGCCAAACTGCTTGGGGCAAAGAAGAACAAGTAAGCCAGCGCAAAGGGTGCAAATATTGTTAAATCAACCAATAACCCAGTCACGGCACCGACTTCCTGCAGTCGGCGTAAAATGTAGTAAACGGGATACGTACCGCATACCCATAGCGTTGCCCAAGAGACACTTTGGGTACGGATAACTTCAATACCCACACCCAATGCAGCAAAGGCCACTGCCAACCATTGCAAACGGCTTAGTTTTTCGCCAAAGAGGACACAACCAAACACCACCATCATTAATGGGAATAAGAAGTACCCCATCGCGGTTTGCACACCTTGGCCATTCACTGGCGCCCACATAAATAACCAAAATTGGCTAAGGAATATTGGCGTAGGTAATAGCAGCCAAGCCCACTGCTTAGCGCCTCTTATCACTTTCAATTTATCGATGTGCAATCCTAGACGTCCACTTACCATTAAATATCCGACCAACGCTGCCCACATCGCAAGCATCCGCCAAATAAAAACTTGCGTCCCTGATAGTGGCGCTAAAAAACTGCTGTACGCATAGAGTACGCCAAATAGCACATTGGATAATATGGCAAAAGACACTCCTAGTATCAGAGTGCGTTGTTGTGCGCTACCTGTCGTCCAAATCGCAGGTAGTGGCAAACGTGCAGCAGTCGTTGCTAGCGTATTAGCGAATACATTGGAGAGCATTGAGATAGACATGATAAGCACCGTAGCTATTAATAGATGATAAAAAACCAATTGCTAGCTCTTTTTTTAAAGCGGTTCTGATTGGTATGGTCTATTTTACTAGAGTGCTTTGATATATTATCTCTATATAAGTTCATTGATGGATAAACATCTCAAATAGGTGTCGTATAAATAATTATTTTCTTATATTAGGATTGTTAGTGATAATATTTATAAAAACCGATAGAAAACTCTGCTATTAAGGATGTCCTGATATGAGCCATACTTTAGACAATATTGATAAAGCTATTTTGAACTTGCTGCAAGATGATGCGACATTACCGCTTAAAACTGTCGCAGAGCGAGTACATGTATCCATTGCGACGGCGCAGCGGCGTATACAGGCGCTGATAGATAGTGACGTGATTACCAAACAAGTAGCCATCGTCAATCCTGACAAAGTGGGCTACGGTCTGACAGCAGTGGTAATGATAGAAATGGAGCGCTCTAATACCTCAATGCAGCATCGGTTTGAGCGCCTAATGGATGCGCAATCACGAATCATGAGCTGCTATGAAGTATCGGGCGATTTTGATTTTATGTTGATGGTCAATGCAAAGAATATGAGCGACTATCATCAGTTCACTCGCAGCTTACTGACTTACGAAAATAATGTGCGCAATTTCAAAAGCCAGTTTGTGATGAACTTTACTAAGAGTGGGACAAAAATTACCCTAGATTAATTATAATTAATACGTCTCAGCTGAAGTTGCCTATCATATGACAATGGATGATAAGTAGCTAAGTTACCTCTAAACTCTGTACGATATTCACCAGACATCCGAGAAGAAATAAAAACTCGATAGTTAATTTCGTAAGCCCATTTGTTAGACAAGGAAGCCTAATCATGACTGACCACACAAATGCTACTCAGAAGAATATGCAAGCGTCACTAAAACCGTTAAACCCATTAAATTTAAAAAAGATAATAGCAGGCGCTCTGTTTGCTACGGTACTAGCCAGCTCAGGCTGTGCGACTAGCTCATTGTTAGACAATAGCGGGCATGTCACTACGAACACAACGAAGCAGATACTGTCTGAAGATCAAATTGTTGCCTTTGGTCGTCCTGCGCAGGCGTTACCAAAAATGCCAAACGCGACGATGGTTATCGTAGGAGAAAAAAACAGCTACGTCCTTACCCAAGGTGGGACAGAGATGGTGAATTTACTGAGTAATCTCACGCAAGAAAACATTCAAGTGGATAACGACATGAGCTTTCATGTACCCAATAATGATGGGTACTTTCAAGGTGAGATGAAACTGTCTTATGCCAAATTAAAAGATGAGTTTGGGCGCTCAGACTATCAGTTCTTTTTGCAAAATAATGGTAAAGAGTGCACCTCAGCGAGCGATCAACGTATCAATGCTCAGCGCTTTTGTTTTAGCGTTCCTGTCAAAGGCGCTATCTATCCGCAAGTTAGTAACTTAGGATTAATTCAGTCAAACTATCGTGCATTGACCAGGCCCTATACGGTGAGCTTCTATACACAAACTCAGCAAGATGTCGTCACTCATAGCGGTCCAAATGGCGCACAAAAGCTAGTATTGCTACCCTTTGCCCTCGCCTTTGACGTGGTTACTTTCCCGCTTCAGTTATTAGATTAAATAGCTAACTATTAGACTACTCATCGTCTAGTATCAAGTTTCAAGGTACGCCATGAAGGCTACATTGTGAAAGCTATCTCATGAAAACTACGTTATATAAGGCACGCTATCGAAAGGTATTCCGTACCCGACCGTAACGTGCCTGCTTAATATCTTAGAATAACTTTTCGACCAATGTTTTCGGGTAATTTTGTTTTGCCTTCTCTGCCGCTCGAAACATCATCTCATCTGCTTCGACAGGGCCTGCAACATCGCATAAGCATACATAAGCCAGCTGCATCAAATTATTTAACAGGTGCTCATTATCAGGTACAGACGGGCGATTGCCTTCTAAAAATTGACTGATGTTAAAACTATGCCCTTTGAAGGTGCGCTCTTGCGAAACAGTTTGGTGCATGGTTAGAAATAGGTTGCGACTTTCTGTTTCTGATAACTGACTGCGCAGCGCCTCTACGACGGTATAAAATGCAAGAACCAATTCAGAGACAGGTACTGGCGCTTTGATTGCTTCATTATGACTATTATGGCGATTGTGACTATCAGATTCGACAGTCTGCTGACTGTCCGCTTGCAACGTAGCCCAAAAGCCTTTCCTAATATCAGACTTATAAGCTTGCAGCTCAGGATAGCGCCTTGTCGCATCCAAGACGCACTGTTGCATCATTTTCACAGAGACCGTTGAGTATCGCTGCCACTGTGATTTAAGCAGCCGCACCTCTTCAGGATGTAGATAATCGGCAAGTACTTCTGCCATCGCAGTCACAGCTTGGTCTACGGACTGAGTATCAATATTCATCAGCTCGCTCCTATAAATGCCGCTCGGTTAAACTCTTGGAATCAAACATCTGCTTCTGAAATTCAGGGTAACCAAGCTCTGCATGCTCGGTATAATCAAGGCCTCGCTGCTCATGTAAGCGGCTGGCTTTTAACCCAAAGCTTAGATCGATCAGCTTATACATCACTAGACCCAATCCCAACCCCCAACCTAACGCCACGCCGACGCCTAGCGCTTGTACGCCAAGCCGTGATAAGTTAAATAAATCTCCTGTATAGAATAATCCTGCTGCGAGCGTACCCCATGCCCCGCCAAAGCCATGTACTGCCACTGCCGAGACCACATCATCTACTTTGAATTTTAATAATGCTTGCGATGATAAGATATACACCACTGAAGCGACCGCACCGATAATAATGGCAAATACAGGCGTTGTGGTCGCACAACCTGCAGTAATCGATACGAGACCAATCAGACTGGCATTGACACTATCGCTCAGTAAAATAGCTTTGTTAAGCGATCGGGAGATCAGCATGTAACTCACCACCGCACTGACTGCAGCGACAAAAGTATTGACTGCGATTAAACCAATATTGCCGGTGATAGATAATGTCGACCCAGCGTTGAACCCGAACCAACCAAACCATAAGATAAATCCGCCAAGCGCCAGTAACGTCATGTTATGCCCTGCGATAAGTCTTGGCGTACCATCAGGTGCAAAGCGGCCTAATCTTGGGCCAATGACTAAGATGCCTGCCAATGCCAACCAGCCACCGATAGAATGCACGACAGTAGATCCAGCAAAATCAATAAAACCAAGCTCGGCTAGCCAGCCTGTCCCGCCAAAATAACCACCCCATACCCAACTGGCAAATACAGGGTAAATGAACAAACAAATCAAACAGGCGGCCACCGCATAACCAATAAAGGAGACGCGCTCCGCCATTGCACCACTTGCAATCGTCACCGCTGTCGCTGCAAACATCATCTGAAAGAACATCAAAGCCCAGTCCATATTAGACAGCGCTGTTGGCATAAAATGATCCGTGCCGACGAATCCTGAGTGATTGGTACCCATCATTAGCCCAAAACCCACCAAGTAGAACGCCAGACCACCGATACACATATCGGTATAGTTTTTCATCATTACGTTTACCGCATTTTTCGCGCGTACTGATCCGCTCTCAAGTAAAGCAAAACCTGCCTGCATAAAGAACACCAATACCCCGCCCCAGATAATCCAAGCGATATTTTGATATTCGAGCAGCTGTGCCACGGTCAATGTGTCAGTCTCAGCGGCTTGGGTGCTACCCATTGTTGCAAACAATAATGTACTTAGCACCAGCCTATTACTTAGCGATGATTTTAATAGTTTTGATAGTTTTAATAATGCCTTTATCGTGCCCAGTCCAACAGATGATGTTCTCATTTTATCTCCAAACACTTATCTAGCCGTTCAATTTTTATCGATGCACTATTTTTACTCATTAATGCACACAAATAAGCCCTAATGAAGGTGGAGCAAAACCTGTGCCAAAACCTATTATTAGAAATTAAAGAAACTTATAAATATAAGAGAACAAATGACCAGTATCAGCCAAATAAGTATTTTGATAAAAATGCTTGCGAGGACGTGGCTATAAATTGAAATAGGATAGAGATTAAGTCTTAGAAGGAAACTCTATAGAGCTGATAATGACCTTTATAGAATTAGTGATGAAAATAACAGCGTGACAGTTATAGCTAAGCTATTTTTACTATTATCTCGTGGTGCTGGCAGCTTACTTTGCATGAGCAGTTTATCTCACGCTATCAATAACTTATCGGCAATCGCCACTCATAGAATAGGTCGCATAGTGAAGGCGATTCATGTTAAAATGAGCGCTTTTAAATTCGCCTTTATTATCATTGGGTAATAAGGGCTGTATTTTTAGTGCCATTTTTCTAATTAACAGGTCCGCCCATGTCTGCCGATACCATCGCCCGCACTGCCTTTAAACAAGGCACCAAGCCACTTTACGATTATGACAAACACTGGGCGAGCTGCTACGAGCCAGCGCCTTATCTGCCGATGAGCCGCAAAGAGATGGACGATCTAGGCTGGGATGCTTGTGACGTCATCATCATCTCAGGTGATGCCTATGTCGATCATCCAAGCTTTGGTATGGCGATTATCGGTCGCTTGCTTGAGTCGCAAGGCTTTCGTGTTGGTATCATCGCGCAGCCAGATTGGAAGAGCAAAGACGCCTTTATGGAATTGGGCAAACCCGTCTATGCGTATGGCGTGACCGCGGGCAACATGGACAGCATGATCAACCGCTATACCGCAGATCGTAAAATCCGTAGCGATGATGCTTACTCTCCTGGCAATGTAGCAAACAAACGCCCTGACCGCGCAGCTATCGTCTATAGCCAGCGCTGCCGTGAAGCCTATCCTGATGTGCCAATTATCTTGGGCGGTATTGAGGGCAGTCTACGCCGTATCGCTCATTATGATTATTGGTCAGACAAAGTCCGCCGTAGTATCTTGCTGGATGCGCGTGCTGATGTCTTACTATATGGTAATGCTGAGCGTGCGATCGTCGATGTGGTACATGGTCTGTCTAAAGGCTATAGCTTTGAGCAAATGAGTAAACTGCGTGGCACCTCTTATCTGTTGACACCGACTCGCCGTCATTGGCAATCGGACATGACAGAAGTCGCCAGTAATGATGTTGATACCGTTGGCCGTGTCGATCCAATCATCAACCCTTATGTGATGACAGAAGATGTAGACCAATGCTCAATCGAGCAAGAAAAGCCATCTGACTCCCCTGTTGGGCAAGCCATGCCGTCGTCCATTTCATCAATGTCGTCACAGTATCAGGGTTTTGTCGCTGAGCCAGTTGCCAATAAAGTCATCAACGCCAATCAAGTAGACACCGACACGCAAGTAGTGCAAATGCGCGGCTTTGATAAGCCAAAGACCGCACGCAAGCACAAGATCAAGATGCCGCCCCGTGAGGAAACGGTGATTCGTCTGCCTGATTATGAGCATGTCAAATCTGACCCTGTACTCTATGCCCATGCCAACCGCATCTTGCATCTAGAGACCAACCCAGGTAACGCGCGTGCGCTTGTACAACGTCATAGCAGCGGTGCTGGTAACTCGCATACTTCTATCGATGTCTGGCTGAACCCGCCACCGATTCCACTCTCGACAGAAGAGATGGACTACGTATTTGACTTGCCATATGCCCGTCTACCGCATCCAAGCTATGGCGATGCGCGTATCCCTGCTTATGACATGATTAAGTTTTCGGTCAATATTATGCGCGGCTGTTTTGGCGGTTGTACCTTCTGCTCAATTACCGAGCACGAAGGCCGTATTATTCAAAACCGCTCAGAAGACTCTATCTTACGTGAAGTGGAAGCCATTCGTGATACCGCGCCTAACTTTACAGGTGTGATCTCTGATCTGGGCGGACCAACAGCCAATATGTATCGCCTCAATTGTAAAGACGAGACGATTGAAAAGAACTGCCGTAAGCCGTCTTGTGTCTATCCTGATGTCTGCGAAAACTTGCTGACCGATCATAGCAACTTGACCAAGCTATATCGCAAAGCACGTGATATCAAAGGCGTGAAAAAAATCCTGATTGCTTCAGGCTTGCGTTATGACTTGGCAGTAAAAGATCCTGAATATGTGAAAGAGTTGGTCAGTCATCACGTCGGTGGTTATCTCAAGATTGCGCCTGAGCACTCTGAAGAAGGCGTGCTATCGAAGATGATGAAGCCGGGCATGGGCAGTTATGATCAGTTCAAAGCCATGTTTGAGCAGTTCAGCCAAGAAGCAGGCAAAGAGCAATATCTGATTCCTTACTTCATTGCCGCCCATCCGGGTACCAAAGATGAAGATATGATGAACCTTGCGCTTTGGCTCAAAAGTAATGGCTACCGCGCTGACCAAGTACAGGCGTTTTATCCAAGCCCAATGGCGACCGCGACTACCATGTATCATACGCACAAAGATCCGCTACATAAGGTCAGCCGTGATGAAGGTGACATGGATATCGTCAAGTCTGGCAAGCAGCGCAAACTGCATAAAGCGTTCTTGCGCTATCATGATCCAAAAAACTGGGTACTACTACGTAAAGCCCTACAAGACATGGATCGTAGTGACTTGATTGGTAAAAACCGTGGTTGCTTGATTCCACCATTTAACGCCAGTTTAGAAGGGCGTGATGCCGCGCAAGATACTTACCAATCAGCGCGCAAAAAGAATAGCCGTGTTGGCAATGATTCAGTGAAGCGTAGTAATGGCTCGTCAAACAGCAGTGCGTCAGCTAAAGGCGCAGCAGGCAAAGGCATGGCGGGTAAGAAGAAAGTTAGCAAAGGCAATTTCCAAACGCAGCATACTGGTCTGCCACCGCGTAAAACCAAGTAGTATTCATAGCAAGTAATGTTCATAGTATAAAAGTACACGCTCAATCTAACGCGTGTTAAGTAAAACAAAAGCGTCTATCAGCCACTCGGTGATAGACGCTTTTTTATGCACCAATTTTATAGACGCGCACTTCATAGCTAATCCTGCTTACTTTTCACCCTGTCTCAGATTACAAGTTACATTAGACAGCGGTTGGGTAACGAAGCTAACAGGTAACGAACAATTTCTAACACTGAAATGGTTCGTTTTCGCTACTATAACCCTCATATGCTAAACGCATCATTAAGAACAAGTAAATGACATTAGTAAAAAGCTTTGGAGAGCACTATGAAAATGATAACTAAAATTGCGACCACCCTACCAGTCCTTGCCTTATTGAGCGCTTGTGCGACTACCGCACCCACTACCCCAGATGCAACTGATACGCCAGTTCCAGAAAAAGTAACCGCTGCCTATGATCGTATGGCACCAGCACCATACACCTGTACCGATGACAGCAAAATCATGGCAAAGCAGTCTATCAATAAAGAACAAGTGATGCTCAACGTCACCTTGCCAAAAGTAAAATGGGCCGAGCAGCCAATCATCCTAAACGGTAAAGTGAAAGGCGAAGTTGCAAGCTATGTAAACGACTCAAACCCAGAAGTCGTCTATGCATGGCACATGAAAGGTGACAAAGGTATCTTTGCGATGAAGTCGGCTGACGGTAAAGAATACCAAGTAAATTGCCAAATCTAATCAGTTAGAGATACGCTCATATCGTAATAGACAAATAGTCGTAATAGATAAAAAGCAGTCATTAAATAGTGGCTGCTTTTTTATGCGTGTTCGTTTGATACGTTTATAAAGACGGCTATAAAAACCAGTTCCAAATAGACGGTTGTATAGTCAGTTCAATATAATTTCGATAAAAGGAAACCGAGTGCAAGTTATACATTAGTATGCTTAGCGAGGATGACGATGTAGCGGATTTATATAGACTTGACTATATAGTTGATTCAATTTAAAAGTAGTACAAGGCAGCCGAGTGCAGATATAACTGTGATACTGCAAGCGAGGTTAACGTTGTCATTCTTTTATAGAGGATCGACTATATCAAAACTTGCCATCTGATGTATTTCGCTAGAGAAGCATAAAGAAAGCTGTCAAAATAGCAGATAGAGCAAATCAATCATGACCGACAATCAAAAGGGTAACTCGATGGCAAAGCGTCTGATAAGTATGATGGTAATTGCAACGGCAAGCATGTGGGCGCTGACAGGCTGCGATAACGCTACCGATTCCGTCGATGCCACTGAGCAAACTGCGGAGACAGCAACAGATCCAACTGCATCAGCAGCCGATACCATCGACTGGTCACTGGTAGATAGCGGTACAAAGCCTGCTGACCCTACCAACTATAAGTATCCGTTTGCCATCGACAGTCAAAACGTCCGAGACTATGCAGATTACTTCAAAGTGGACGCTGCGACCGCTCAGCATAACCTGACGGTGAGCATGGCAAGTAACGAAGCGCTATCGAAAGCCTTAGATCAACTGAGCGAAACCTATGTCTCACATGAGCTAACCGATGGCAATGAGATGACGCTTATCATTCATACCACGCCTGATGTCGCTGCCAGTCGCTATGATTATGTGCTGTCTGATGACTTTGCCAAAGGGCTGGTGCTACCTATCGTGATTCAGCCAGATGGTAAGAAAGGCGATGTGAAGGCGCATGGGGAGATGGCGGAGTAAAATTTAATAGCGTGTGTTTTGACTTATATGACACACGCTATTATTTTATTACGAAGTTTGGCGGTAAGGATTGTTTGAAAGTTCAATTTTTATATTGGTATCGCATAACAGCTTTGCTAAATAAGGTTGATACTGAGTAGCTGCTGGGGCAATATAGATTTTATCAAGATGTAACTTTACATCTGCTTCATATTCAACGTATAGAAACCTACGGGAGTTTCCTAAAAACTGTGTAACTGCTTATAATCCACTAACAGGAGAATAAGCAATGACTAACCAAACTGACATCAAGAAACTGGCTGAGCAAATGGCTGGTAGCATGAACAGCTTTGATGACATCAAAGACTTTCAGAAGCAGCTCATGCAGTCGTTTATCGACACTGCCCTTGAGGCTGAGATGGAAGACCATCTCGGCTATCCCAAGCATGAAAAGGCGGATAAGCCAAACAAGCGCAACGGACACACTAAAAAGACCGTCCGTAGTGACACAGGCGATCTTGAGATCTCCACCCCAAGAGACCGCGGTGGCAGCTTTGAGCCTGTACTCGTCAGCAAACATCAAACCCGTATTAGTGGCCTTGATGATAAAATTAGGGGCTGTAGTAGATAAGGATTAAATATCACACCATTTTCTCAAGGTTTTCAGCTGATTAGATGGTGAGCCATAGTTGAATCTAAACTCGCACTCTTTTAAAAACAAATGGAAGTTCTTCTTATTAATCCCATTATACTTTCTGAGTGTTCGTTTGGACTGATTCCAGAAGTTCTCAATGCCATTGATGTGATTGTTCTTACCGCAAATGAACTCTATAGAGTGATTGACTCTGAAATGTTTAAACTCACTCACATCTAATGCATTGTAACTTCGATAGCTATCCGTATAAACAAAGCTGTCAGGCTTGATTTTACGCTTAATAACAGGCATTAGGGTAGTCTGTTTGGTGTCTGCTACGACAATGGTATAAACCTTACCGTTTCGTTTTAGAATACCAAATACAGCGGTTTTACCAGCAGCCCCGCGACCTCTTTTGCCTTTGCGTACACCGCCAAAGTAACTTTCATCTAATTCGACCTCACCATCAAAAAGCTCATCAGCTTCTAATGAGAGATGGTAATCTATCACAAGTCTTATTTTATGATAAAAAAGTGCAGCAGTATTAGGCTGAATATCAAGCAAATCTGCGGCTGTTCTAGCAGTCACTTCAGCCGTAAAAAACTCTAACAGCCTTCGCTGTGCTTTTTTACTTAGTTTACAACGGGTTATCTTCATAAAAGTAGTCTAGCATAGTGCTTATCTACTACAGCCCCTAAAATTATATTCTTTTATGCCAAAGGTCAAACCACCACTGAGATTGTCGAAACCATCAAAGAGCTCTACGATGTCGACATCTCAAGCACACTGGTTTCAAGAGTCACCGATAACATCTTAGATGACATCACCGCTTGGCAGAACCGCCCGTTGAGCAGTATCTATCCTATTATCTATTTGGACTGCATTGTCGTCAAAGTACGCCAAGACAAACAGATCATCAACAAGGCCATTTATCTGGCGCTAGGCGTGGGACTTGATGGTAAAAAAGAGTTGCTTGGCATGTGGTTATCAGAGAATGAGGGCGCTAAGTTCTGGCTGGGTGTTCTCACCGAGCTACAAAACCGCGGGGTGCAAGATATTCTCATTGCGTGTGTGGATGGCCTAAAAGGCTTTCCTGATGCTATCAACACCGTTTATCCCAATGCACAGGTTCAGCTGTGTATCGTACACATGGTGCGTTATTCTATGAAATTTGTGCCATGGACGGATAAGAAGGCAGTAGCGGCTGATTTAAAGGCCATCTATGGCGCTGATACGCTTGAGATAGCAGAGGCCAATCTTGAGCACTTTGATGAGGTGTGGGGCGATAAATACCCACATGTCATCAAGTCTTGGCGCAGCAATTGGGAGGGCTTGACAGTGTTCTTTGGTTATCCTAAAGACATCAGAAAAGCCATTTATACCACCAATGCGATAGAGTCACTGAACAGTGTCATTCGGACGGCGGTTAATAAGCGTAAGGTGTTCCCATCCGATCAAGCCGCATTCAAGGTGGTTTACTTAGCAACCCAGCAAGCATCCAAAAAGTGGTCGATGCCCATTCGTAACTGGACGTCTGCTCTTAATCGCTTTATGATTATGTTTGATGACCGTATTAGTAAGCATTTAATCTAAAGGGCAGTTACACAGAATCTGGGATGGTCTCAAACCTACCAAACTCCATTTTAACTTCAGGTCTATCAAGTGAAGTAATATAAATCATTCGACACTCTTGCTCCTCCTGAAAAGCTATATGCTTAATTAAATACTTTATTGGTAGTAATATCCTATCTAGTAAAATATTTATTTCTGAAGTTTTCGATTGATCTAGCTTACTTACAATGTCCATAGCTTTCTGATACGTACCTTTCAAAAACTCAAACCATATCAAAAACTCATTTGTCTTTTTATCAATATACTTTTTATACTTCATCCATTTTATGTCAGCTTCAACACGGTCACTAAATTCTCTATAAAAAGTAATCTGATTGCGTTGTGCTAAATGTATAAATTGAGAACTAGGATCTATATAAACACAACGTATTACTGGCTGTTGACTAATTTTTTCCTTAGATACTTCTTCATCCAAGCTTCTTTCAGTTGCGATAAATGACACTTGATCAGGGTGATCATTTTCTTTAAAGAAATCTTTATTGAATATCAAACTAACACCAGAAGCTTCTTTATAGTCTTGCTTACCATAAAGTCTGAACTGGTTTAAACTATCATGATTAAAAGTAAAGCATCCAATAAATGTCTGATATTCACCATCAAACCTTACTCCATTATTTCCATCTTTAATCTCGTTCTTTAGATAACCCTCAAGTAACTTACCTTCACTAGGATCATTAACATTATGAATAGTGTTCAGTCGAAAAGAATCAGTATTTGGATCATGTAGTAAAATGTTGGCCACTTCAGTTGAAGTATAATGTGCAAGCTTACGCTCTGCATGCAACTGTTTCTTTCCTATACTATTGATATCAATCTTTAATATAGATAATATTTTATATACAAGATTAGATATTTCAAAGATATTTCTACCCAGTTCCTCAAAACTTCTATCTAAAATTAAATCGCATATATCTATTTTATTTTTTGCTTCGTAAGGGAACTTGTTTTTTACGAAGACGAAACTGCTCTTAGCATGTTCTATATCTACTAAGCTATCACTTTCTAAAAGTATATCTCCTATAAAGAACTGAGCATTCTCATAAATACTTTTATTCTCTTCAAGTCTGATACTATTGAACACCTCTAGTTCTTCTTCCTTGTAATTTTTATTCAACAAAATAGTAGCTATGAGAAATTTCGCATTTGCTATACTTATTTTATTCCCATCACCACTTATTATTATTCTTGCTAATTTCTTAATTATTCCACAAGTATATTCATCTGGAATTTCTTTTAACTTATCAATGATTTTTCTATCACTTTCTGTCATACACTATTCCCCAACCAACGCCAAAAACTCGTTCTCACCCACCACTTTCACGCCCAGCTTCTCAGCCTTCGCCATTTTTGAGCCAGCCTTATCCCCTGCCAGTAGCGCGGTGGTTTTTGCCGAGATGCTGCCTGATACTTTTGCACCCAATGCTTGTAGTTTGGCTTTGGCTTCATCACGCGCCATGCTATCGAGCGCGCCTGTGATGACCCACGTTTGCCCATCGAGTGGTAGCCCTTCTGATGCAACCTGCTCGACCTTATCCCAATGTACGCCAGCTTCAAGCAATGAATTAATCACTTCGATATTGTGCGGGGCACGGAAGAACTTATAAGTCAGCTCGGCAGTGATTTCTCCAACATCTGGGGTTTTTATCAAAGTCTCAATACTGGCCGACATTAGACTATCTAAATCACCAAATTGCTGAGCAAAGTTCTGTGCTGTGCCTTCACCAACACCGCGAATACCTAGTGCGTAAATAAAGCGAGCCAATGTCGTATGCTTGCTAGCTTCGATAGCGTTGATGATATTTTGGACAGATTTCTCACCCAGTTTTTCAAAGGTGACCATCTCATCTGCATGATTGTGCAATTGATAGATATCAGCAACGGTTTTGACCAGACCATGCTCAAAGAAGCTAATCAGCCAGCGCTCACCAAGCCCATCGATATCCATAGCACGACGTGAAACAAAGTGAATCAGCGCCTCAGTCTGCTGCGCTGGGCAATACAGTCCGCCTGTGCAGCGTGCCAATGCCTCATCTTCTGGTAGGATGACAGGCGAATCACAGACAGGACAAGTCGAAGGTAGGGTGACAGGCTCGCTATCGGCTGGGCGCTGCTCGTGCCAAACGCGGGTGACTTTTGGGATGACATCACCTGCACGGTGCACGCTAACCATATCGCCTGCGCGCACGTCAAGGCGCTGAATCTCACCAAAGTTATGCAAGGTGACATTGCTGACGGTGACACCACCGACTTTGACGGGTTCGAGCTTACCGACTGGGGTGATTTGACCCGTACGGCCAACTTGCCATTCGATATCGTTGAGACGCGTCATGACGGTCTCGGCAGGGAATTTATAGGCCGTCGCCCAGCGCGGCTCACGGGATAAGAAGCCGAGCTGCTGCTGCAAGGCAAGGCTATTCACCTTAATCACCATGCCATCGATTTCAAATGGCAGATCGCTACGCCCTTCTATCACTGACTCATAATAGGTCTGCGCGGCGCGTGGGTTTGCGACTACTTCTACAGCACTGACCGTAAATCCAAGCGCGGTAAGCCATGCCAACGCCCCTGACTGAGTGTCGATATTCTCAGGCAGTCCTTGATTGACCGAATAGCCATAGAATGCGAGTGGACGACTGGCTGCTATCGCTGGATCTAGCTGACGTAAGCTACCAGCGGCGGCATTGCGCGGATTGGCAAAAGTTTTGCCCTCGTTCTCTTCTGCCAATCGATTAAGACGTTCAAACCCTGCCTTGGGCATCAATACTTCACCGCGCACTTCTAGCAACTCGATATCAGCAGCATCAGCTATCCATAGTGGCAGGTTACGAATGGTTTTGGCATTTTGGGTAATATCTTCACCCGTCTGCCCATCACCTCGCGTGACCGCTTGGACAAATTTGCCGTGCTCATACTTCAGTGAGACCGCCAGTCCGTCAAGCTTTAGCTCCATCTCGTACTCAGGGTTTTGCTGCGAGTCACTTAGGCGATCATTGACGCGGCGCATAAAATCGCGCAAATCATCATATTCAAAGACGTTGCCTAGCGACAACATCGGAATGTCGTGCGTGACTTGGGTAAAAGCCGATAGCGGCATATCGCCGACTTGATTAATTGGGCTATCTGGCTGCACCAAATCTGGATATTCTTCTTCGATCTCAAGCAACGAGCGACGTAATTGGTCGTATTCGCTGTCTTCTAGAATTGGATTGTCGAGCACGTAATAGGCATAGTTATGCGTCTTAATCGCTTCAATAAGCGCACGCATTTTTGAGATAATCTCTGTATTATTATCCGTACTACTGTCGGTCGGACTGGTTATATTAGATGTCGCAGGTGCTTGGTTTTCTACTTGAGCAGGTAGGTTTTTATAATTATTTGATGAGATAGAGTCAGTCATAGTCGGCGTCTTTTTTGCAATTCAAGATGTCGATATGATAACAAGTTTGTAGGAAGCTCGGTATAGTCAATCCTATATAAATCAGATACTTTGTCAGGCTCGCTCAGTCTACTATCTATGGTTAGCACTTTGCGGAAACTATAGCCCAATAAAAAAGGCAAATAACGTTAATCGCTATTTGCCCTTTTTATGATTTCTGCTATTAATCAGCTTTTAACTTTCGTAGCTTTTGGCTTTTAAACCGTTAACCCTCATAATCACGAACTTGGTTACGTAGTTGCTGTTTGTATTCAGGCGTGATTGGTTCGTTCTCTTCATCAAGCATAATCGCGTCAAGGTCGCTTGCCATCATATAAGCAATGCTCATCATGCTATCGAAGCTGCGCACGGCTTGTGGATGCGGCAGTGACAAGAATACGACGACACCGTTATAGGTGTTGGTCGCGACACTATGCGGATCAAACGGCGCGATACCGCTATCAGTGATGCCCATCATGCTAAACCACAACATACCCGTGCCATCTTTTTGCTCGTAGCGATGGAACATATTCATCGCGCCATAGCGTAGGCCGTATTTATCAATCAATGCTAACAGATCACGACCACGGATAATCGCCGCTGGACGGTCACGATATTGGTGCGGCAAGATAGTGATGTTGATGTTGTCTTTGGCATTGATCAAGGGGCCGTTTTGCGCGTCATCGCCTGATTCTGATAGATGCTGATCCAGTATCGGGCTGTTGTTGTCGAAGCTTGGCTCTTCTGCCGTGTCAATCGATGGCATCAAGCTATCTGTTGCCGACATGAGGCTAGAGAATGCATCAGGCTCTTGCTCGATATGCATCTGCTCAGCCGCTTCTGCAAACTCAGCATTATCAGCGCGACGTTGCTCTTCTTGCCAGCGCGCATAGTCCTCATTGTCGACGACGTCATGATCTTCATCCGCCATAGTGTCACGCTCAGCAGTCAGCTGGGCATCGACGTTAGTATGAGTCTGCGTCAATGGCTCTTCTTCAACGACAGCATTCAGATAAGTGCGGTCAGGGCCAATGCTCGTCTCGCCAGCAACCGTATCATCAAAGTCTGGCTGATCAACGATATTGCGCTCATGACGCGGTATGATGGGAATACCGTTTTTATCATAATTGACCGCAGCAGCTTCAGCACCATTACGGCGCTTAAAACTGCGAATGACCATAAACAGCCCTGCGAGCACGATAAACGCGGCAATGGCAATCAATACAAACTGAATAGCGGTCATGATAAATACATCCTAGTATATATAACAAAAGGGAATACACAAACGAGCATAAATGGCAATATTCTAGCATGGCTGACCCATGTCGTCACCACATTGTGTACTTTATAACCAGTATGCTGGACTGAGGTCAAGCATATTTGTATTTATGCCGATGGATTGATTATATTTGCATCGCTTTGATTCTCATAGCGCTTTTAATTTGGCTTTTTTGGTTTTAGCTCTCTACATAACGCGCGGCTTCATCGAGCGACACGCTGACTAGGGTAGAAATACCTGCGCTTGGCATGGTGATGCCTTTTAGCTCATCGGCAATCTGCATCGTTAATTTATTATGGCTGATAAAAATAAACTGTAAATCATCTGCTAGCTCATGAATGAGGCTGGTAAAGCGCGCGACGTTGGCATCATCAAGCGGTGCATCGACCTCGTCAAGGACACAGAACGGTGCAGGGTGCTGCTTAAATATCGCAAAAATCAAGCTCAGCGCGGTAAGGGTTTTTTCACCGCCCGATAGTACCGCTAAGCGACTATTACGTTTGCCCTTCGGCTGCGCCATTAAGGTAAGCCCTGCCCGCCACTGCTCTGACTTTGGCGTATTGGCTGGCATCTCGTCGGTGTTCAACGTCAGGCTAGCCTGTCCACCGCCAAAGACTTTGGCAAATAAATTGGCAAGCTCATTGTTTACCGCATCAAGTGTCTGCATAAACAGTGTCTTGGTCGTCTCATCAATAGAGGCAATCGCTTCAGTCAATGTCTGCATACTGGCGGCGATATCGGTAGTCTGCTGCGCGAGTGGCTCTAGGCGTTCGTTCACTTCGGCCAACTCTGCGACTGCTGCCAAATTGACTGGCCCAATCTTGCTCAATTGCTGGGTCAACTTGGCGCGCTCATATTCAAGCTCAGCGATTTTGTCTGGACGGACACGGCGATCATGAGCGATAAAATCTGCTAGCAAGTTTGAGACGCTCATGCTTTGTTGCGGTTGCTCTGCTTGCGCTTTATATTTATGACTTACACGATAGTAGGCATCTAGAGCGCTCTGCGTATGCGCGCTAGCATCCTCTAACCGCGCCGCACTCAGTGCCAGCTCAGTAGCATAACGTGCAAGCTCGCTTTGCTGCGTTTGCAATGTATTTTGCAACGTATCAAATGCTGTCTGTTGCTCAGCGTACGTTTGTTTTAGTGCTGTTAGCGCAGTATCACGCTCGTTCAATAGCACTTGCTGCTCATCGCGCGTTACCTGTACAGACTGTAGCGCTGTTTGTAGCTCTGGCAATTTAGCCTGTTGCTGCTCGTAACGCGTCTGTAGACTTTGCTCATTCTCTAACGACTTGTCGTGTTGCTCAGTCGCACGAGCCAGACTACTAACACTATGCTCCAAGCGCATCTCGTATTGCTGAATACGCAGCTGCAATGCTTGCCAAGCATCATCATCAGCTTGACGCGCACGGTTTAGCTCGCTGCGCTCAGCTTGCAGTTGCTGAGTTGTCGCTCGTGCTTCTACTATTTGCGGCGTTAGCGTAGCGATCTCGCCTTCAATATGATGTTGTTCTTGCTCAAGGGTTTGTTGCTCTTGCGCCAGTTCTTGCTTTTCTTGCTCAAGCGTTGCTTTATCAGCGTTCAGGCGTTGGCTATCCGCTTGCAACCGCTCGGCGTTAGCTCTCTCGGTGGTTAATTGCTGCTGGTATTTATGCTTATCACGGGTTAACTGCTCAGCTTGAGCGCGCGTTTCTTCTAAGCTAACTAACAATGCATCATAAACGCGCTGATTTTTGGCGATAGATTTTTGCTGATCTTGTATTTTGGTTTCAAACTCATCAAGCAAGTCTTCTAATGCTTGCAAACGCGTACGCTGTTGCAGGCGCTGCGTGAGGAATTGGTTATTGCTATCGTTTTGCTCATCCTGTGCACCAGCGAATTTGCTTAAGTTAATCGTCCCATGACGACTGATCAGCCAACCATCTGCGGTAAGCACAATAGCGGATGGTGGTAATGACTTCAGTACATCAGTAAGTGTGTCAATTTCATGCTGCTCACTAGTCTCAAGCTGCGCCGTATATATATAGCACTGTTGCCATAGCGAGAGTAGCGGCTGAGTAATCAACTGCGATAATGGCAACACTTTATCAATCAAATTGTCTGGCAGTTCGCTGACAAATTCTTGGTCACTAATGTCACTTTTCGCAGTTGGCAACCATAGGCTATGACTTGTCTCTATTAGAGCTTTATCGTTTGCACTGGCAGGCGTATTTTGTGCCGTTTGATAAGTCAGTAAATCTGTAATGTCATGCTCAAGCGCTTGCCATAAGCTATTAGTTTGTTGAAAAACGCCAGTAGCATTATTAACGTCTGACTGCTTGGCTTGATTCGCTTGTTGGTTAGCAACCAGCACATGACTGTCTAGCCATAATGCCAAGATACTATCCAGTAGCGGTGCATACTCCTGCCCTTTCGCACTTAGCTCAATCTGCTCACGTAGCGTCGCGATGGCTAACGGCTGATTATGTATACCACTGCTATCTGCATTATCTGTCGCGGTAACTTTCGACTTTGCTGATTGCTTTTGTGTAGGTTTCGGATGCAATATCTGATGCAAGGTATCGTATTCGCCTGCCAGCAGCGCATGACGCTTTTCATTATCGCTCAACTCGCTCTGCTGTGAGCTTAATTTCTGCTGCAAGCTGTGCGCTTGCGGTTGTATCTCGGACAAACGTTCATCGACGGCTTCGTATTGACGCTCAACTTGCTGCAACTGCGTGCTTAGCTCAGTGACTTGCTGTTCTAGCACCTGACTTAGATTGTGCGCATTATCCGTCTTACTCACATCAGCACTGTCAGATGCAGACGGCGCTATAGACTGCTGTAATTGCAGCCACAGGTTTTGCCAGTTTTGCTCACGGCGTTGCCATTTATCATAGCTTTGCTGATGGCGTTTCTGCGCTTGAGCGTTAATGGCTTGCTGCTGCTCAAGCGAACGGTTTTTATCTTGTAAGCGTGACAGATTGTTTTGCGCTTCATGCCACGCGCGTTGTAGTGGCTGCTCATTGCGCTTATGGTTATTGCGCTTATCTGTCAGCTCAGTCAGCTGCGGACGTAGCGTTTCTAGCGCTTGATTCTGCTCAGCTTGTTCAGCGTTGAGCCGTTCGATATCAGCGAGTGATTGCGCACGCTGCTGAGCCAAGCCAGACAGTTGATGCTCAATAGTAGCTAGCTGTGACTTAGCATCACTTAGCTCATGTTCCGCTTGTTGATAGCCGAGCTGCTGCTGATAGTGAGCGCTTTGGGCATCGTCTTTGAGCCATTGCTCTTGATTGATACGCGCAGTAAGCTTGTCTTGCTGAGCTTTGAGCGTGTCATAATCGGCCTGTAGCGTCGATACTTCAGCAGCACTATGCTCATGCGCTACTTTCTGCTGTTGATGTGTTTGCTTAGCTTGATAGAGTTGCTGAATAGCGAGCTGCTGATCGATATCAGCTAGTGTTAATGCCAACTCTTCGTAACGCTGCGCACTAGCCACCTGTTTAGACAGTGTCTTTTGTTGACGTAGTAATTCGCTTTGCATATCGTGCAGACGCGCTAGATTGTCTTTCGTTCTCTCTAACTTTTTTTGCGTTTCTTCACGGCGAGCCTGATAGCGTGAGACACCTGCCGCCTCTTCGATAAACTCACGCAGCTGCACGGGACTAGACTCAACAATGCGCCCGATCATGCCTTGCTCAATCACCGCATAGCTACGTGCACCCAGCCCTGTACCTAAAAACACATCAACCACATCACGGCGACGGCAACGCGTGCCATTGATAAAATAATCTGAGCGGCCATCTTTATTTACCTGACGGCGAACCGATAACTCTTGGTACAAGTTAAACTCGTGGCGAATACCAGTCTGCTCATCTTGAGTATGCTCAAAGGTCAGCTCGACACTGGCGACACTTTTGGCTGTCTTATCCTGCGTACCGGCAAAGATAACATCACTCATCGCCCCGCCGCGTAACTGCTTGGCAGAGGTTTCGCCTAGCACCCAGCGGATAGCATCAATCACATTGGATTTGCCACAGCCGTTCGGCCCGACGATGGCGGTGATACCATGACGAAAAGTAAAAGTGGTTGGATTGGCAAAGGATTTAAAGCCTGCCAGCTTTAGAGATTTTAAACGCATGAAGAGTCAATAAACTTAGCAAAAACAGGCGGCTATTCTACCTGAAATTGTAGTGGGTTTTTAGGGTTAAACGGCTAAGTGCATAAACGATTTTGATTCTAGGCTTTGATGGAACCCTCGTAATAGTTTTTGCTCCACTTGGCAGACGCTATTTTCTGCTAAGTAGCGATTATTAAACTCGATGAAGGTTGACCAAGAGATACTTGCTACTTCTAAGTGATCGACTATTTCTAACAGCTCTGGTCTTAGCAAATGCTGATACTTTCTTGGCCGTTTATGACATAGAGCCAGCTCCCGATCTACGAGCGTTTGCTTGTTTTGCTTTAGCGCGTCACCACCGATAAATAACAATAAAAACTTTGCCCCTTTATCTATAAAGCCTTTTTCTAATAAGTGCTCATACATCAAACAATACTTTAGGATTGGGTCTGGGTTTTTCCGACCAGCGAGTTTTAACTCATTCGCTATCAATACATTCCCCTGATGGTTATAGGCTAGGTTGTCCATATACATTGCTTTTAGCTCTGTACTGTTTTCAAACATACCGCTATTACCATGTGTCGACCATGATCCACTCGGCTCAAAGCTGATAAATTGCTGATAAAATAAGTTCAGATAAACATCACTGCACAAACTCAAAAAGATATCGAATTCTTTATTGAGATAGTCTTCAGAAAAGAACGTTACGCGGCGCACGGCTTCTCTCGCATTACAGATACCCATCGTTTGCGTTGAATACGTCTCTAGCTGCTCAGTTTCATTCATTTTTGTATTGAGCTTTTTGATGACTGATTGCTCAATCTCCTCTATATTTTTGTCCTTTAACTCTGGGTGGGCCGCCCATTCAATGATTTGGCGTACGTATTGCTTTTTAGTAATACCTAAAATACGCTGCGGCTCCCATGCCAAAAACTCTACCATATTAGAGAGACCCGTCGTCCATGATAACTGGTCTTTTAGATGATTCATTGAGCCGAAAACACGGCGGTACTTTTCTGCAGCTTTCATACTAATAATGTCTCACGTTTTGCATACTAATTTTATAAAAACTCATTATTGCTATAAAACACCCAACCCACTCAGTAACAACTGCCCTCCAGCAAATATCAATAATATGCCAAATGCGCGCTTAAGCATGAGCGCAGGTAATATATGGGCAAGCTTGGCGCCCACCTTTGCCATCGCAAAGCTGGCGACTGAAATAAACAAGAATCCTGTTACATGGACAAACCCTATCGTACCCTCAGGCAGATTGACCACGTCTTGACCGAACCAAGCAAAGCCTGCTGCTCCAGCCAAGGCAATTGGTAGACCGCATGCCGCTGATGTGCCGACCGATTGTTTCATCGGAAGCCCTGCCCAGTTCAAGAACGGTACGGTCAAGCTGCCGCCGCCAATGCCAAAAATAGAGGACGCCATCCCAATGCCAGTACCGGCACCAAACTGGACACCGGCCGATGGTAACGGTTTGCCCACCTGCTCTTTATTCGAAAAGAACAGCATTTTTAGCGCGACCAATAGCGCACCGAAACCAATGATAGCCTGTAGCGCTTGCCCATCAATCATATCCGCGATACCAGCACCGACCAAACTACCGATGACCAATCCAAGCGCCATCTTGCGCCATACTTCCCAGCGCACGCCGCCACGCTTGTTGTGTGCAGTCAATGAGCTGATTGAGGTCACTACGATAGTTGCCAGTGACGTCCCGATGGCCAAATGGGTGATTACTTCTGGCGAAAAGTCATATGCGGTAAAAATCCAAACCAATGCGGGCACGATAATCATACCACCGCCGACGCCAAACAAGCCCGCGCTGACACCCGCAAACGCGCCTGCAATCACAAACCACACATATAACATCATAGAACGAACCTTTTATAATACTGACTGGCGCTATAGTACTCACTAGCGCTTAGGCGTGCTTAATTGTATTTGCCAAATCTCAACGCGACCTTTATGCTGTTTACTCGGTACTGTCTGACCGCAATAATCGCTCAGTATATCAAAGTTTCCTTTAACCACATCGACTAAACTTATGCCGCCACTCACTAGTTTTTCTACCTATTTATCCGAGCTCAATCACCGTCATGTGGCTAGTAGCGCCTCGACCAATAGCGAGCTGATAGAAGCCTTGCAAAACGGGTCGTTAGATGTCGCCACCGTACACGTTTTGACGGCGGAAACCCAAAGCGCAGGTCGTGGTCAGCACGGGCGCTCGTGGCAATCACCGCGCGGCAATGTCTATCTGTCGCTATATCATCCTGTGCATATGCCAATCAGTGGCTTATTATCGCTCATCATTGGCCTTGAACTGGCAAAAATGCCCGTCATTCAAACACTGAACGAGCAACTGCAAGCGCAGGGACTGACACCAATCGGTGTAAAATGGGCAAATGACTTGGGGTTTTATCAGCAAGCTCAGAGCCAATCTAAAGAGCTATCTAAAGAACAATCCATAACGGACAGCTCGGTATTAGATTCCGTATTGAATAGTGATGCAGCAAATCAGCGTACCCTACCCTTTAATAAACTGGCTGGGATTTTGATAGAACCAGTGACTAAAGCTGGTAGGTTGGTCGGTGTGGTGCTAGGCATTGGCCTAAATGTACAAGCAGCACCAAAGCTCACCACACAAACGTCTGAGGGTATGAGCTACCAAGCGATTAGCTTACAAGACATTAATGAGATACTGTCTTTAGAGACACAACCTGCGAGCCTACCAGACCTACCAATGCTCTATCAGCAAATGAGCAAAGCATTGATGGCGGCGATGACACGCTTTGAGCATTTGGGCATAGAGCAGCCAACGGGTCATACTTATTATTTGGATAGTTTTTTGGAGCAGTTTGCGACGATGGATGCGCTATCAGGTCTGTGCTTACGCGTCACGCAAGACTATAATAACGAGGAAAAAGTCGTGACAGGAATCGCTTGCGGTGTCGACACACATGGCTGTTTGCAATTGCGCCAAGATAGCGGTAAGATTTCTACGCTTTTTACTGGACGCATCGACGTTATTTATTAGGCTTAGACAACTATATTGATGAACACCATCATTAACGAGCACTATATAAAGGGACTTTTATGCTCTGGCTTGATCTTGGAAATACCCGCCTAAAATACTGGCTAACCGATGATATCGGACAAATAGTCGCGCATGATGCCAAGCAGCATTTGCAAGCGCCTGCCGAATTACTTATGGGTCTGACGGATCGCTTTGAGCGTTATGCGCCTGACTTTATTGGTATCTCATCAGTATTGGGTGACAATCTCAATGCCAAAGTATCAGAGACGCTCAGTCGTTTGAATATTCCGTTTGAGTTTGTCCATGTCGATGCGGCGCACGCGCTGATGAAAAGTGCTTACAATGATCAGCAGCTCGGCTGTGATCGTTGGCTACAGATGCTGGGCGCGGTCGATAAGAAAAAACGCCAGTGTGTGATTGGTTGCGGTACAGCGGTGACCATTGATTTGATTGATCATGCTGAGCATTTGGGCGGTTATATTTTCCCCAGTATCTACCTGCAACGTGAGTCACTGTTCTCTGGTACTAAGCAAATCACTATCTCGAACGGTACTTTTGATAGCGTCAGTCAAGGTTTGACTACTCAAGACGCGGTGCATCGAGGGATTTTGCTCTCTATCGTCGGCGCGATCAATGAGATTAGCCATCGTCATCCTAACTTTGAGTTGATTATGACAGGTGGAGATGCAGCCATTATCTCCCAGCATGTTAATCGCCCAGTGCGCTTACGTGATGATTTATTATTAAATGGTTTGGCAAGATACTTTGATTATCGCAATAAGTCTTAACCGCTTATAGATAATTCGGTTTGACGTTGACACAAAAAAAGCAGCACGTTTTAAACGTACTGCTTTTTTATTTTATATTAGAAAATAGCTAAGGCATTATTAGCTGTCTCTTATTTGGTCTCGTTAAATAGCTCACGACCGACTAGCATACGGCGGATTTCACTGGTGCCTGCGCCAATCTCATATAGCTTAGCATCGCGCCAGTAGCGACCAAGTGGATACTCATTGGTATAACCGTTGCCGCCAAATATTTGAATGCCCTCGCCTGCCATCCATGTGGCTTTTTCAGCACACCATAGAATCACACTGGCGCAGTCTTTACGTACTTCTCGACTATGACCTGCACCGCGCGCGTCCAACATATCGAGGTTTTTACCCACGGTGTATAAAAAACTACGACCTGCTTGCAGTATCGTATACATGTCCGCAACCTTACCTTGGATCAGCTGGAACTCACCGATCGCTTGACCAAACTGTTTACGATCATGGATATAAGGCACGACATTGTCCATCACCGCTTGCATGATACCGATAGGACCTGCAGCCAACACGGCGCGCTCATAATCTAGGCCACTCATCAATACTTTAACGCCCTCATTAAGACCGCCCAAGATATTTTCGCTTGGTACTTTTACATTATTAAAAGTCATCTCGCCAGTATGGCTACCACGCATGCCCAGCTTGTCTAGCTTTTGTGCGGTACCAAAGCCTTCCATACCTTTTTCAACGATAAAGGCCGTCATGCCTTTGGCACCCATTTCAGGATTGGTCTTCGCATAGACCACCATCACATCAGCATCGGGACCATTGGTAATCCACATTTTGCTACCGTTCAAAATATAGCTGCCGTCTTTTTCTTCAGCTTTTAGCTTCATACTGACGACGTCTGAGCCAGCGCCTGTCTCACTCATTGCCAATGCACCGATGAACTCGCCACTGATTAGCTTTGGCAGATATTTCTGCTTTTGTTCTTCAGAGCCGTTACGTTTGATTTGGTTAATACATAGATTAGAATGTGCGCCATAGCTCAGTGCTACCGACGCCGAAGCTCGGCTAATCTCTTCCATCGCGACCATATGGGCAACATAGCCCATGTTAGAGCCGCCGTACTCTTCAGGAACGGTAATACCATGTAGACCGAGGTCACCCATCTTCTGCCACAGATCCATTGGGAACTCATCGCTGCTATCAATCTCAGTAGCACGTGGGGCGATCTCGTTTGCCGCAAACTGCTGTACGACATCACGTAGCGCGTCAATATCTTCGCCAAGTTGAAAATTCAATCCAGGTAAACTCATAACCATTCCTTGTATTTTAATATTTAGTTTTCGAATTTTAATCTGTTTTTTAAAGCCAATATAACTGTATTTTTGATACCGTTTTTAATGTCATAGTCAACTTAATGTGAAAGTATGGCAAGGCAACCGAGTGTAGATGTATATCGAATACTTCAAACGAGGTTAACGCTGTCATACCTTCACAGTGCATTGACTATACTAATTAAGACTGGCGTTTGTTAATGGCGTTTATTAATGATGGCACGTGCCACATTTGAGCCATTCGGACGCTTTAAGAACGCACTGATACGCTCGCCTGCCACGAGCAATTTATCCAAATCGATGCCTGTGCTGATACCCATACCATGCAACATATAAACCACGTCTTCAGTCGCAACATTGCCCGTTGCGCCTTTGGCATAAGGACAACCACCTAGGCCAGCGACAGAGGTATCAAACTCACTCACACCCATTTGTAATGCAGCCAGAGTATTGCTTAGCGCTTGGCCATAAGTATCATGAAAATGACCCGATAGCATAGAGATATCAGCATACTCAAGTGCAGCTTGTAACGCTCGTTGTACTTTGAGCGGTGTACCCACACCGATCGTATCAGCAATGCCAATCTGCTCAGAACCGATCTCAATCAAACGCTTGGTGACATAAGCTACTTGGTTAGGGTCAATTTCGCCTTCATAGGGACAACCAACCGTACAAGAGATAACGCCACGTACTTTTATACCCTGCGCTTTTGCTGCCGCAGCCACTGGTGCAAAACGTTCGATACTCTCATCGATACTACAGTTGATGTTTTTTTGGCTAAAGGTTTCGCTGGCTGAACCAAAGATGACGATTTCATCTGGGCAACGCAAAATAGCATTTTCAAAGCCACGCATATTGGGCACCAGTACCGAGTAACAAACGTCCGTCCGCCGCGCAGGCGCTAGTGCGTCAAGCAGTGCGCTGTTATCGCCCATTTGTGGCACCCACTTTGGCGAAACAAAACTGGTCGCTTCTAGTTTTTTGACACCCGCTGCAATCAAATCATTAATGAGCGCCTGCTTAACCTCAGTCGGCACCGTCATGGATTCGTTTTGTAGTCCATCACGCGGACTGACATCAACGATGCTGACATGGCTTGGATACGAATGGCTCATACTTGTCGTCCTTTTTGTTATTTGGCTGTTAATTATAAGCCTTTATTAACCTTCAGTATCAATGCGCAATAGCTCATCACCATCAGCGACCAAATCACCTGCTGCAAATAATAGCTCTGCTACCACACCATCTGTCGGTGCGGTAATCGTGTGTTCAATTTTCATGGCTTCGATGACGGCAAGTGGCTCGCCTTTTTTCACAGTATCGCCAACAGCTACTTTGAATGCAACCACTTGTCCTGGCATTGGCGATTTTAAACTGCCAACCGCTGCTGTATCTTCGCCCACATGTGCCATGATATCAATAAGCGTAATTTCATCGCGTCCACTATCCGTGAATACATAAACTCTCTCGTTATTCACCCAGCTTTGGGCACTGATACGTGCACCATCTAACCACAAGGTATGATTGTGCGCGTCACTGCTATCGTAGCTGATCTGACCTTCATAAACCGTTTCGGTCTGAGCCGCTACATTGATATTGCTATCATCCTGCGTATTCGCAATTTCTTTACCAATGACAAGCGTAAAACTACTGAGATTATCGCTGCCTTTTTTGCTATCAGCACAACTCGCATTGTGCCAATTAATGATGCGAGCACTGTAGGCTTGCTCATCATAAACCAAGCTAAATGAACGAGTATAATCGCTATAAGCACGGAAACCTGTTGCCTTGCTAAATGGATCTGAGCTCTGCGTTGTCGCTTCGCTCGCAAGCTGCTGTGCAATAGCAGTCACCACAAGCGTCGATAATCCGAGAGGGTGCTGATCAAAAAGCTTATCCTGCTCACGCTCTATCAATGCCGTATCAAGATTGGCTTTGCTAAATGAATCGGTATTTAAAATATAACGCAAAAATGCCACGTTATTTGGTAGACCAACGATACGCGTCTGCGCCAATGCACGATCTAGTCTCGCCAACGCTTGCTCGCGCGTAGGAGCATGCACGATAAGCTTAGCAATCATAGAGTCGTAAAAAGGACTGATCACATCACCCTCACGTACGCCATCATCGATACGCACATCGGTAATGTTAAAGGTACTATGCTCAGGCTTTTGATAAGTAAACAACGTACCTGTCGCTGGCAAGAAATTATTGTCAGGGTTTTCAGCACAGATACGCGCCTCAATAGCATGACCGTTGATAGCCAAATCATCTTGCGTTTTTGGCAATGGCTGACCCGCAGCAACCAACAGCTGCCACTCGACCAAATCGACACCCGTAATGGCTTCACTGACTGGATGCTCAACCTGCAAACGCGTATTCATTTCCATGAAATAAAAATTCATAGAGTCTTCATGCTGCTCAACGATGAATTCAACCGTACCTGCACCAACGTAACCAACTGCACGTGCTGCTTCGATTGCCGCTGTGCCCATTGCTTCACGCATGGCAGTATCAACACCCGGTGCGGGTGCTTCTTCTAGTACTTTTTGATGGCGACGCTGTACTGAGCAATCACGCTCAAATAGATGCACATAATTACCATGCGTATCACCGAATACTTGGATTTCGATATGACGCGGTTTTAGCGCGTATTTTTCAACCAACACTTGATCATTGCCAAAACTGGTAATCGCTTCACGGCGGCACGAATCTAACAAATCAATAAAATCGCTACTTTTTTCAACGATACGCATGCCTTTACCGCCGCCACCTGCACTGGCTTTAATCAAGACAGGATAGCCAATACTATCTGCCTGCTGCTGCAAAAACTGTGCATCTTGGTTATCACCATGATAGCCTGGTATCAGCGGCACACCAGCCGATTCCATTAAGCGCTTAGACTCAGACTTGCCGCCCATGGCACGAATAGCATCCGCCGATGGGCCAATAAACACCAAGCCAGCATCTTGGCAAGCCTGCGCAAAGTCTGCATTTTCGCTCAAGAACCCATATCCTGGATGAATCGCTTGGGCACCAGTCTCAAGCGCTATCGCAATAATAGCATCGCCTTTGAGATAACTGTCTTTCGGTGCCGAACCACCCAAATAGATAGCCTCATCACAGACAGCCACATGTTTGGCCTCACGATCCGCATCGGAATAAACAGCAACGGTACTGACGCCAAGACGCTTAGCAGTCGCAGCCACTCGGCAAGCAATTTCACCACGGTTGGCGATTAGAATTTTAGAAAACATAACTATCCCTGTGTCTTGTCGTTATTATTTGACGTCTTGTCTATTTACCCATTTGCCTATCATTGTTCTGCTACTAGTTAGTCTGCCATTAGCCAATCAGGTTTACGCTTTTGCAAAAATGCTTGCACACCCTCGCGGCCTTGCTCTGATGAGCGAATATCAGCGATACCTTTGACCGTGTCAGCAATCAGCTCATCTGTAATAGGCGCACCAGCAACATCGTGTAATAGCTGTTTGCAGGTCTTAACTGCATCAGGGCTGTTTTTGACGACCTTGTTACAGAACGCAGCCACTTCATCGCCTAGCCACTCTTCGCTAACACGCTCATGGATAAAACCAAGCTGACGCGCCTTTTTGGCATCAAATACTTCAGCACTTAAGAAATAACGCTGCGACGCTCTAGCACCTAGCGCTCGGATAACATAAGGACTGATAGTGGCAGGGGCTAAGCCCAAACGCACTTCACTGAGGCAGAAATTAGCAATCTTAACGGCGATAGCCACATCACAAACAGCAACTAAACCCATGCCACCCGCATAAACATCGCCTTGAATAGCCGCGACTGTTGGCTTAGGACATTCATAAATAGTCTTAAGCATTTGCGCCAATTTATCAGCATCCGCTAGATTCTCTTCATAGCTATAATCTGCCATGGCACGCATCCAATTCAAATCAGCGCCTGCACAAAATGCCTTGCCAGCAGCCGCTAGCACAATGACACGTACCTCATCATCAGCACCAAGCGTACTGAATGCATCGGTTAGCTCAGCAATCATTTCATCGTTAAAAGCATTACGTATCTCGGGACGATTTAACGTCACTGTCGCCACGTGCTGCTCAACGTTAACCAATAGGCTTTTATAATTTTTATTACTGTCTTTTTGCATAACTTTCTCTATATTTTTTGTATAAATACTCAAACAAGCTCTTGGTCAATCCATAATAATGTTAATACAAGATAACCAAGTGCAAAGACTAAGCGTAGATGTACAAATCGTACTTTAAATGAGGTTGACGCAGTAGTCGCTTATTATGGGGAGACCTTAGAACGCTTACATTCTAAAGACACCAAACGTCGTCTCTTCAATCGGCGCGTTATAAGCCGCGCTTAGTCCTAAAGCCAATACATTGCGCGTATCAGCAGGATCAATCACGCCGTCATCCCACATACGTGCGGTAGCATAATACGGATGACCTTGCTCTTCATACATTTCACGAATCGGCGCTTTAAATGCTGCTTCATCTTCATCACTCCACGCTTCACCTTTGCGATCAAAGTTATCACGTTTGACCGTTGCCAGTACTGACGCTGCTTGCTCACCGCCCATGACAGAGATACGAGCATTTGGCCACATCCATAAGAAACGCGGGCTATAAGCACGGCCACACATACCGTAGTTACCAGCGCCGAACGAGCCACCGACGATAACGGTGAATTTTGGCACTTTTGCATTGGCCACAGCCATTACCATCTTGGCGCCATGACGAGCGATACCTTCATTCTCGTATTTACGCCCAACCATAAAGCCAGTAATGTTCTGCAGGAATACTAATGGGATTTTGCGCTTACAGCACAGCTCAATGAAGTGCGTGCCTTTTTGCGCTGACTCACTGAACAGAATGCCGTTATTGGCAATGATACCAACAGGCATCCCTTCGATATGAGCAAATCCACAGACCAACGTCGTACCAAAGCGTGCTTTAAACTCATCAAAGGCACTATCATCAACGATACGTGCAATGATTTCTCTGATATCAAATGGCTTGCGCTTGTCCGTTGGAATCACACCATAGAGTTCTTTGGCATCGTAACGTGGCGGACACGGTGTGATTTGATTAGGGATATTTTTCGCAGGGCGATTTAGATGGCTGACGATGTTACGGGCAATCGATAACGCGTGCGTATCGTTTTGGGCTAGATGATCGACCACGCCTGATAAACGGGTATGTACATCACCACCGCCCAAGTCTTCTGCCGTGACCTCTTCGCCCGTCGCTGCTTTTACCAGTGGCGGACCACCCAAAAAGATCGTACCTTGCTCTTTGACGATAATAGATTCATCGCTCATGGCAGGCACATACGCACCGCCAGCCGTACAGCTACCCATAACCACAGCAATTTGCGGAATGCCTGCTGCACTCAGATTGGCTTGATTAAAAAAGATACGACCGAAATGCTCTTTATCAGGGAACACATCATCTTGGTTCGGTAAGTTTGCGCCACCTGAATCAACCAGATAAACGCACGGCAAATGGTTTTCTTGCGCAATCTCTTGGGCGCGCAGGTGCTTTTTGACCGTCATTGGGTAGTATGTGCCGCCTTTTACCGTGGCATCATTACAGACAATCATACACTCGATGCCATTGATACGGCCAATACCTGCAATCACGCCAGCCGCCGGAATCTCTTCGCCATACATATCATGTGCAGCCATCGGTGCCACTTCTAGGAACGGCGTGCCCACATCCAATAAACGCTCGACACGCTCACGAGGCAAGAGTTTGCCACGCGCTAGATGCTTGGCTCGTGCGCGCTCTGAGCCACCTTGGGCAACTTTACGCAAGTGTACATACAGGTCATCGACTATCTCTTGCATCGCGGCACTGTTTTGCTGAAAATCGCTTGAGTTTGGACTCAGTTTACTGGTTATGATAGCGCTCATGATATCCCTTTTTTTCTTATACATAGATAGATACGTAGATGTAAGTAGCTTTTTATATAAATGATACTAACTGCTATTTTTAAGCGTTGCTCACATATAGTCGATTCAATTTAAAAGTAGTACAAGGCAACCGAGTGCAGATGTATGTGTGATACTTCAAGCGAGGTTAACGCTGTAATACTTTTACAGTGAAATGAATATGGTTAGTCTTTTGTTTTTTAGAGTAGATAAGTAAGCTTACTACAAACCCAACTCTTCTTTCATTTGCTCAATGATTTTATATTTTTGAATTTTGCCAGTGATGGTCATTGGATATTCAGTCACAAATCGATAGTAAGTCGGCACTTTATAGTGAGCGATATGCTCGCTACAGAACTCGCGTACTTCCTGTTCAGTCAAGCAGCCAGGCTCTTTCGGAATAATCCACGCTGCCAGCACTTCACCATAACGCTCATCTGGTATACCCACGATTTGTACATCACGAACCTTTGGATGGCGATAGAGATAATTTTCAATTTCTACTGGATAGATGTTTTCGCCGCCACGAATCACCATATCTTTACTACGCCCGACGATTTTTACGTAGCCGTCTTCATCCATTGTGGCCAAGTCACCCGTATGCATCCAGCCATCTTGGATAGCCTCACGCGTTTTAAAACGACTGCCCCAATAGCCTTTCATCACGGAATAGCCTCGTGTAAGCAACTCACCCGTCTCACCCAGCGGGACAATCTCACCTGTTTCCGTATCAACGACTTTCACCTCAAGCGCAGGCTGTACCAGTCCTACCGTCGAGACCTGTTTATCAAGTGGCGTATGCTCATTGGTCTGGCAAGATACAGGACTGGTCTCTGTCATGCCATAGGCAATGGTGACTTCGCTCATATGCATCTTATCGATGACACGGCGCATAACCTCAATCGGACAGCTAGAGCCAGCCATGATACCCGTGCGCAGGGTAGACAAATCAAAGTTTTCAAATTCAGGATGGTCAAGCTCTGCGATAAACATCGTTGGCACGCCGTGCAGACCTGTACACTTTTCTTCTTCGACTGCTTGTAATACGGTCAATGGCTCAAAGCCATCGTTTGGATATACGATGCAACCGCCATGCGTGAGAATCGCTAGATTACCAAGCACCATACCAAAACAATGATACAAAGGTACTGGAATACACAGCCTATCCTCTTCAGTGAGATTCATGGCCTCACCGATGAAGTAGCCGTTGTTAAGGATATTACGATGGCTTAAGGTTGCACCTTTTGGTGTACCTGTCGTACCACTGGTGAACTGTACATTGATAGCATCGGTGTTTTTAAGCTGGGCTTGGCGCTCGGCAACACGCGGATCGTTGGCATCGCCCTCGCTCATCCACGCAGAGAATTTTTGCATAAAGCCAAATGTCTCGTCCGACTCTGGCTCATCAATCCAGATGATACGTTCAATCGTCGGAATCTCGACCAAATCAAGCTGAGTGTAGTCTTTATGGTAAATCTCAGGACATAGCTCACGGATTAAACTGGCATAGTCACTGGTTTTGAAATGACGCATTAGTACCAGCGCTGAGCAGCCCAGTTTATTTAGGGCATATTGCAACTCAAAAGTACGATAGGCAGGATTGATATTAACGAGGATAACGCCGACTTTTGCCGTGGCCAATTGCATGAGCAACCATTCAGCATTGTTGTGTGACCAGATACCAATACGATCGCCAATCTCTAGTCCCATTTCAATCATGCTACTGGCTAGCTGATTCACTTGCTGCTGTAGCTCACGATATGTCCAGCGGATATTTTGATGGCGGACGACCAATGCTTCGCGCTCAGGATATTTAGAAACAATAGCATCAAAAAAGTCACCGATTGTCGCTTCAATCAGCGGTACATCAGGACCTTTGTCATAGCTTTGAGTAAGTGGTGCATTGGCTGAGCATGCGCCCATATTGATACTAGGAATATTATTTAAAATAGTATCAAAATCAATTTGAGTCGCATCAAAATCAGAAGTTTGCGTCATAACGAGTCCTTTCGTTTTACTTTTTATGTGCTTATTGAGAGCTTGCGAGAAAACCTTCTTCCTTGACTAGGTTTTATATAGCATCCAGCTACTATAACGCCTTAAACGAAAGCCTGTCAACAATATCAATACGATATGTATCATTTAATTAGTCATCAATATTTCGTCTTAGTCCAAGGTAATATAGAATCATGGCAAATATTTGACACCAAAAAGCCAGCCCTATTATAAATAATAGGGCCGGCTTTTATATGAATGATGATGGGGATAACTAGACGTTACGATACATAGTTCTCTTATCCTTAGTAACGGCGACTGCCCATAGTCCTAGATTACTCTAGACCCAACTCTTCTATCATTTGCTCAACGATTTTATACTTTTGAATTTTGCCAGTCACTGTCATCGGATAGTCATTGACAAAGCGAAAGTAGGTCGGCACTTTGTAATTAGCAATGTGATTCTGACAGAACTGTCTGACTTCTTCTTCACTCAAACTGCCCGGCTCTTTTGGGATAATCCATGCGGCAAGCACTTCACCATAGTGCTTGTCTGGTACGCCTACAACTTCTACATCACGAATATTAGGATGACGATAGAGATAATTTTCGACTTCTACCGGATAGATATTTTCGCCGCCGCGAATGACCATATCTTTACTGCGACCCACCACAGTGATGTAGCCATCTTCATCCATCACTGCCAAATCACCGGTATGCATCCAGCCATCAGAAATCGCGGCGCGTGTTTTAAAGCGGCTGCCCCAATAGCCTTTCATCACGGCATAACCATAGGTCAGTAGCTCGCCCGTCTCGCCAATCGGGACGACATCACCTGTTTCAGTATCGATGATTTTGACTTCTAGTGCTGGCAACACCATTCCGACGGTAGAGACTCTTTTTTCGAGTGGCGTTTGTGAGCTGGTCTGGCAAGAAGCAGGGCTGGTCTCAGTCATGCCATAGGCGATAGTGACCTCGCTCATGTGCATCTTATCCATGACACGTCGCATGACTTCTATCGGACAGCTAGAGCCGCCCATGACGCCTGTACGCAGGCTAGACAAATCAAAACTATCAAAATCTGGATGATCAAGCTCTGCGATAAACATCGTCGGTACACCAAGTAAGGCGGTGCACTTCTCCTCTTCAATCGTTTGCAATACGGTCAGCGGATCAAAACCATCATTAGGATAAACGGCGCAACCACCATGGGTTAAAATAGCTAAATTACCACCTACCATGCCAAAGCAATGATAAAGCGGTAATGGAATACACAGCCTATCATCGCAGGTTAGCTTCATACCTTCGCCAAGAAAATAGCCATTATTGAGGATATTACGATGACTTAATGTGGCACCCTTTGGCGTACCTGTCGTCCCACTAGTAAACTGTACACTGATTGAGTCTGTATTTTGAAGCTGTGCTTGACGCTCTGCGACACGTGGATCGTTGGCATCACCTTCTGCCATCCATGCAGAGAATTTCTGCATAAAATTGAAGTCTTCATCAGAGTCTGATTCATCAATCCAAACGATACGTTCAATCGTTGGAATCTCAACCAGATCAAGCTGAGTATATTTTTTATGATAAATCTCAGGGCAAAGCTCACGAATCATTTGCGTATAGTCGCTGCTTTTGAAATGACGCATCAATACCAATGCCGAGCAGCCCAATTTATTCAAAGCATATTTCAGCTCAAAAGTGCGATAAGCAGGATTGATATTAACGAGGATAACGCCGACTTTTGCCGTGGCTAATTGCATGAGCAGCCATTCAGCATTGTTATGCGACCAAATAGCGATACGATCGCCAATCTCAAGCCCCATCTCAATTATACTACTTGCCAGCTGATTAACTTTCTGTTGTAGCTGTTGATACGTCCAGCGGATATTTTGATGACGAGAAACTAAGGCTTCACGTTCAGGATATTTCTCAACAATAGCATCAAAAAAATCACCGATGGTCGCCTCAATCAACGGCACATCAATTCCTTTATCATGGCTTCGGGTAAGCGGCGCATTTGCTGATCGTGCACCTATGTCAACTTTGGGAACAGCATTGAGAATACTGTCGAAACTGGTCAGCTGGGTCATAACGAGTCCTTTCGTTTTGTTATTTGATGTTGGTATTGCCATTTAACTGTTTATGTCAATCTATTATCGTAGAAAGTAGAAGTGCACTACTACAGTAAACACGATATTCTTCCTTGAATATCTTTTATCACTAGACATGATAGTCAAATCACACCCTAACCAATATAGCGCCTTAAATGAAAGCCTGTCAACAATATCAATACATTGTGTATCATTTAATTAGATAGCCTATATTTCTACTTAGTAAAAGGTAGCATAGAATTATGGCAAATATTTGACGCAAAAAAGCCAGCCACATCATAAGGAATGGGCTGGCTCGATCATCAATATTGTCTTTTAACTAAGTCCTCTAGAAAGTATCTAATAAAGGACATCACTTATAAATTATATGCTTTTATTAGTTTTTCAAAAGACGGTATTGCAACCATTATGCCTTAGGAACTGCAGGCGCTTTAATTGTTACTGTTGCGCTAACGGTTTCATTATCATCAAGCAAATCCATGATTAGCTCATCATCGCTTTCAGTCTTTACTTGCCAATTACCTGCTGCTTGCGGTACACCCGTCACCATCACAGAGATGGCTTTATTTTTTAGGCGAATCATTGGTGGCTTATGATCATAACCACTATGCTCATGACCTAAGATATCATCAGCGATAGTCGCAGCCTGCGCGCGTAATGGCGCAACATAACGACAAGCAACCCCATTGATAGACATACAGTCGCCGATGGCATAGATATTCGCTGCATTGGTACGCAACGTCGCTGCATCCACCACGATACCCGTACGGCGATCGAATTCCACACCAGCCGCCGCAGGTAATTGCTCATCGACTGTCAGACCTGTACTGGCAATCACATGATCTACAATTAGTGGTTCGAGCGGCTGAGTATCAGTATTATCTGTATCCGATGATAACGGTGCATAGTCCACTTGTAGCTTCTCGGCATCTTCGCTGTCATTATTATTGTCATCGTCATTAACACGAGTGACAGCTGATACTTGATAACCACCTAAGAATTGAATACCTTGCGACTCGATCGCTTTGGCTATACGTGCGGTCGCTTTGGCTGGTAGCATCTGCGAAAGCGGTGCATCGTTTAGATCAATAAGCGTTACTTTATGACCAGCTTTAAGCAGGTCTTCTGCGATTTCTGTACCCACCATACCAGCACCAACGATCGCAATATGTTGGCTACCTGTTGCTAGCTTTTCTTGTAGCTGACTAAAACGCTCGATGTGATTGACATGCCAGACCAAATCTTGCGGCAGACTTTTAGGGAAGATAGGATGCGCGCCCATCGCTAGCACCATTTTCTCATAGCCAATAGTCGTCAGCGCATCATCTGACTGTGCAGTAGAGCGCACCTGTACAGTTTGGCTCACTGGATCGATATCTGTCACTTGCGTATTGGCTAACAACGTCACTTCTGCTGTGTTCGCCGCTTCGCTACCAGATGCTCGTACCAAATCTGATGCTCGTTTGTTTTGGCTGATTGCCATCGTCAACATCGGCTTGTGATAACGGTCGCCACTATCAGCCGTGATTAATGTGATTGGAATCTCTGTGTCTTTGGCACGAATGGCATCAATGACATGCCAGCCTGCCAGTCCTGCACCAATAATGACCACACCTTTTTTTGATGCTGTGCTCGTTGCTACAGATGGATTTTCTACGCTCATATAAACTCCAAGATGGTTTATGAATTATTTTAATTATCAAAAATATTGACCGCTATTGTATCAGTAAACGGGAGTTTCCTAAAAACTGTGTAACTGCTTATAATCCATTAACAGGAGAATAAGCAATGACTACTCAATCTGACATTAAGAAACTGGCCGAGCAAATGGCTGGTAGCATGAAAAGCTTTGATGACATCAAAGACTTCCAAAAGCAGCTCATGCAATCCTTTATCGATACTGCCTTAGAGGCTGAGATGGAAGACCATCTCGGCTACCCCAAGCATGAGAAAGCAGATAAACCAAACAAGCGCAACGGACACACTAAAAAGACCGTCCGCAGTGACACAGGCGATCTTGAAATCTCTACCCCAAGAGACCGTGATAGCAGCTTTGAGCCTGTACTCGTTAGTAAGCATCAAACCCGTATCTCAGGTCTCGATGACAAGATCATATCGTCACTACAGGCATAGCCTTCCGTCTTGCGCTTCGGGCAAGTGTGCCCCACACACTTGCTTATCCTCGCTCATACGCCAAGGGTCAAACCACCACCGAGATTGTAGAGAGCATTAAAGAGCTCTACGATGTCGACATCTCAAGCTCTCTTGTCTCAAGAGTCACCGATAACATATTAGAGGACATCACTGCTTGGCAGAACCGGCCGCTGAGCAGTGTTTATCCTATCGTCTATTTGGACTGCATCGTCGTGAAGATACGTCAAGACAAGCAGATCATCAACAAAGCCATTTACCTAGCCCTAGACATCAATCTTAGCGGTAAGAAAGAGCTGCTTGGTATGTGGCTCTCAGAGAATGAAGGCGCTAAGTTCTGGCTAGGTGTTCTTACCGAGCTTCAAAACCGTGGCGTACAAGACATCTTAATCGCTTGTGTTGACGGTCTAAAGGGCTTCCCTGATGCCATTAACACCGTCTATCCAAAGGCACAGGTTCAGCTGTGTATCGTACACATGGTGCGCTATTCAATGAAGTTTGTGCCGTGGACGGATAAAAAGGCCGTAGCGGCTGATTTAAAGGCCATCTACGGCGCTGATACGCTTGAGATAGCTGAGGCTAATCTTGAGCACTTTGATGAGGTGTGGGGTGATAAGTATCCGCATGTGGTTAAGTCTTGGCGCAATAACTGGGAGGGCTTAACGGTGTTCTTTAATTACCCTAAAGACATCAGAAAAGCCATCTATACCACCAATGCTATTGAGTCATTGAACAGCGTGATTCGAACAGCGGTGAATAAGCGTAAGGTGTTCCCATCTGATCAGGCAGCATTTAAAGTGGTGTACTTAGCCACCCAGCAGGCATCCAAAAAGTGGTCGATGCCAATCCGTAACTGGACGTCTGCTCTTAATCGCTTTATGATTATGTTTGATGATCGTATAAGCAGGCATTTAATCTAAATGGCAGTTACACAGAATCTGAGATGGGCTCCAGTAAACAGCCATTCACTCACCTATCTAACAATTCACTTAATCAATATCGAACTCCATGCGATGTGCTGTTGCACGCATGGTTTCACTATCTATTAACTTCTTTATACAGTATAGACTTGCGTGAATGCCTGCACTTATCCCCGCTGATGTGATGATATTACCAGTATCATCACTAGCATCTACAAAACGCGTATGCGAGATCACATCGATATCAGGATAGGATGCTAAATTATCCAAATCCATCCAGTGCGTGGTTGCTGACTTACCAGTTAGCAAACCTGCCTTAGCCAATAGCAATGCTCCCGTACACACTGAAAGCGTCAGCTCTGCCAAACTTGCTTGAGTGATAATCCAATCAATTACCACCTTATTATATATTTCTGTTTTTTCGGCACCGTATCCACCGGGGACGATTAAGACATCAATGTCTGGATGATTGGCAAAACTATAGTCAGGAATGACTTGTAGACCATTCCTAGCGGATATCGTTGCTTGGTTCTCGGCAATAGTGATAACCTTAAAGTGCTTATCATCACTAGAACTGGCAGCATTTTCAGCCAACGAAAACACCTCAAAAGGTCCTGCAAAATCCAATACTTCTACTTCATTGAATAGTAGTATGCCGACGGTTCGTTTTAGCGTCATATTCAATCCTAATTAAGTTAATAACGTTAAATTAAATTAAACTCATCTATATTATGACTACTATCTTTTCAAACTTGTTTGATTAATCAGATGAACCATTTCATCTACCTTTGCCGTTTGCGATTTCTCTAATCCTGCGACTATTCCCGCTCTATTTTCAGCAGCTTTATAGTCTCAAAGCTATCTTATTTAAACACCTTGAGAGTAAACATCATAGGCTCTAAATCGTTTTTCAAATAGTTATACAAAAAAAGCTCAATACAAAGCGCCCTATTAAAGATAGCGTTTAACTGTCTTTAATAGGGCGCTTTATATAATTATTAGTAGTGGAAAGAAAAGTAATCTTTAGAACATGTTTTTATCTCAGAAATACTGCTATAAACAATCGTAAATCAAAGTGTATTTAATGATTTAAAATCTTCGATAAGAACATCTGCGCACGGCCACTTTTCGCGCCTTCAAAAAACTCATCTTTACTACAGTTTTCTACGATATGCCCTTCATCCATAAAGATAATACGATTGGCCACCTGACTGGCAAAGCCCATTTCATGCGTCACGCACATCATGGTCATACCATCACGAGTCAGCTCAACCATCACATCTAGCACCTCTTGAATCATCTCAGGATCAAGCGCGGAGGTTGGTTCATCAAATAGCATTGCGACTGGATCCATGGCCAACGCTCGTGCAATCGCAACACGCTGCTGCTGACCACCAGAGAGCTCCGCTGGATATTTCGCCGCTTGTACCGTCAGACCAACACGGTCTAGATAGGCCATCGCTTTTTGTTTTGCCTCAGACTCTTTACGGCCCAACACTTTGATTTGCGCCACGGTCAAATTATCAATAATAGTCAAATGTGGAAACAACTCAAAATGCTGAAACACCATGCCGACACGGCTACGTAACTTAGGTAAATTAGTCTTTGGGTCACCGACAGAGATACCATTGACCATGATGTCACCCTTTTGAAAAGGCTCAAGTCCATTAACTGTCTTAATCAATGTCGACTTACCACTGCCCGATGGACCACAAACAACAACGACATCACCTTTATGTACATGCGCCGTACAGTCAGTCAGTACTTGAAAGTCTCCATACCACTTACTGACATTAGATATCTCGATGACCATCTCATCACTAGCATGACCACTATTGGTAACCAGCCCGCCAAAGGCATTTAAGTACGTATCAGCATTGCTCATCACTGGCTCCTAACCACATTATTTTCGATAATCATTATTTAAAAAAGGTAAATCAAATACTCAAGCTCTCAACATTCAAAAGCGCAAGCGATAGGTCTATTAAAATACGCTCAATTAAAACCGCAAACGCTTTTGTAATTGTTGCACACCAATAGAAGCACTTAAGCTAATCACAAAATAGACAGCACCAGCACCTAAGATATACGGCGTGAGTAAGCCCATTAGCTCACCGCGAACGTAGGCTGCGCGGAAAAAGTCTGTCAAACCAATGGCAAATACCAGCGTCGTATCTTGGAATAAAATAATACATTGTTGCAAAATCAATGGCAGCATCTTACGAAAGGCTTGTGGCAAGATGACCAGACGCATGGTCTGCCCATAAGTCATACCGAGCGCTTTGGCCGCATTGACCTGCCCGCTACCAATCGATTGAATACCAGCACGTACCACTTCTGAGAAGTAAGCCGCCTCAAACATCATAAAGGCGACCACACAAGAGGCAAACGCAGCATCGAGTTGCAGGTACTTACCCGCTACCCAAAGATAAATCATCGGTACGGCGAAATAAAACCATAGCAGTACTAGTAGCAGTGGCACAGAGCGGAAGTAATTGACGTATAGCTTGGCTGGAATCTCAAGCGCTTTGATACCTGACAAGCGCATCAATGCCAGTACAGTTCCTAAACTGATACCGCCTAAAATAGCCAAAAACAGTACTTTTAAGGTGGTAAGCATGCCACCCATCAAACCAGGATAGGCTGTTGCCAATTCGGTCATATTCATTTCTGACCTCCCGCAATAAGCCCAGGCACACGCAATTTACGTTCAATCAATCCCATAATAGCGATTAAGGATAAGTTGAAAACCAAGTAAATAATCGTCGCATAAGTATATATCTCGATACTATTTTGAGTATATTCGCTGATGGTTTTGGTTTGGCTAATCAGCTCCATTACCCCCACTAACGAGGCCACAGAAGCGTTTTTGAAACAGTTGGTTAACTCAGAGCTGAGCGGTGGCAAGATAATACGAAATGCCTGCGGTAGCAGTACTTCTTTATAGACTTGTGGAATGCTAAACCCTAACGCGTAGGCCGCATTGATTTGTCCATCTGGTAATGACTCAATACCCGTTCGTACCTGTTCAACGATACGAGCAGCGGTAAATAAGCCCAAACCGATACTGGCTGATAACATGGCTGAAGTATTCGGAGACAAGTCCTTATACCACCATTCTTGTATCGTCGGCGTGAGCCAGCCAGGGGCGATATAAAACCAAAAGAACAGTTGAACAAGCAGTGGAATATTACGAAAAAATGTCACATAAGCCGTACCGATTGCACGAGCGGTCTTGTTGGGCAAGGTACGCATGATACCGAAGATGGTACCGACGACCATCGCGATAGCCCATGCGATACTGCCAATCAATAGCAGCCAGCCAAGACCAGTGATCATCCAATGGATATAGAGCTCGTTGCCAATACCAGTCTGCTCAAAGAGCACACCCCAGTTCCAGCTATAATTCATGGTTGTCTCTCCGAGCAACGATTGATAAGCCTATACGTCAAATAAAATACTGGCTATCTGAACGCGTAAGCAAGCTATGTTGAAGGACAATGATTACTGTGCAGTCGCCACTTTTGGTTGAGAACTGTCATGCGGACTGGCAATCAATGCTTTTAAGTTGTCAGACATCTCAAAGTTTAGATTGACGTTCTTTGGTGGAATTGGGTTTAAGAACCATTTGTCATAGATACTATTAATCTCACCTGAGCTGAAGACATTGGCCAAGGCTTCATCGACTACTGCTTTGAACTCAGGGTCGTCTTTACGCATCATGCAGCCATAAATCTCAAACGATTGCGGTGTACCAACGATGACCCATTCATCAGGATTTTTTGCTTTGGCTTTTTCGCCAGCGAGCAGCACGTCATCCATCATAAAAGCATCAGCACGACCATTCTCTAGCATTAAGAAGCCTTCGCCGTGGTCTTTTGCAGAGATAATGTTGGTATCCATCTGATTGTCATCATTATACTGACGAATATAACGCTCTGAAGTTGTCCCTGCGGTCGTCACAAGCGTCTTACCTTTTAGATCTTCAAAATCTTGGATACCGGAATCATTTTTGGTCAATAGACGTGTGCCGATTTCAAAGAAGCCATTTGAGAATGCCACTTGCTTTTGACGCTCTTCGTTGTTGGTGGTTGAACCACACTCAAAATCCACTGTGCCATTTTGTACCAATGGAATACGAGTTTGTGACGTGATTAGGTTATAGCGCACGTTGAGGTCTGGCATGTTGAGCTTTTGCTTGACCGCTTCGACGACTTTCATCTCTAAATCATGCGCATAGCCAATCGGCTGATTTGGGTCATCAGCGATATAAGAAAACGGAATAGAGGAGTCACGGTGACCAACCACAATGGTGCCAGAGTCTTTGATTTTTTGTAGCGTGCCGTTAGTGCTTGCTGCGGCTTCTGTGGTGGTCGCGTCATCTGTTGCTGCCGCATCAGTGGTCGTTTGACTGCTGTTATTACACCCTGCTAGACCAAGCGCCATAAAAGCAGCCAGAGTCAAGGGCTTGGAGAAAAACTGAGAAGATAGATAGCTCATGAGATACATCCTTTTATCACATTATCATAAGATTAGATGAGTGCTTGGACGACATAGGTCTTATTAACTAGCCTTAATGACGCGCATCCATGCGGTTGTTGCTATTGTTTGTCACAATGCAACGTAATGTTACTGTACAACAAAATCGATGCTCATGGTGAACTATTTTTAATAGAATCACTATTTATGAATATATGAATTTTCTACCTTTAGATAAGCCGCTTGTCATTACCATACCACCCTATCTGTATGCAGTGCCTCAACGACTATTTTGCCGACTGCCTACTTGTCATATCTTTGAGTCTTTTATGTAAAATAAGCTGAGTTATCTAGAGAATGTTTTGGGCAAACGGTAAAACAGCATCGCAAAGGTGATTGATAAATTGGCAGCAATCCCCATAAAGCTAACAACTTCTTAATACTACAAATGACTTATGACACAAGATACTCAAGTCCCAAATACGGGCAGCCAAACCACTGGCCATCATAGCGATAATGACGTACGCCAACGCTTCTTTATCGAAGATTCGCCTGTACGTGGTGACGTTGTGCGCCTATCACGCAGCTACGCGAGCACCATTGCTCAAAAGCCTTACCCTGAAGCCATCAAACGCTTATTGGGCGAGATGCTGACGGCAGCGAGTTTGCTAATCAGTACGGTAAAAATCAACGGCCGCCTATCTATTCAGTTGCAATCATCAGACAGTGACAGCTTACTAAACTGGGCGATGGCGGAATGCGATCAAGACGGTATCATTCGTGCGCTTGCTAGCTGGAAAGGCGAGACGGATGAGCAAGTACAAGCGTGGGACAAAATGACCCATGCCAAAGAAGCGTTTGCTGAACTTGGTGCGATGGGACAAGGCGTATTGTTTATCAATATTCAGCCTGATGGCGGTGAACCATACCAAGGTATCGTTGAGCGTAGCCATGACAATCTAGCGGATTGCTTAGCGCATTATCAAAAGCAATCAGCACAGATTCCAACGTTGATTAACTTGGCATCTGATGGCCTGCAAGCTGGTGGTATCTTGGTGCAAATGCTGCCGCGCACTGCTGAAGAAACGTCTGAAGTTGAGCAAAACCAAGATGCGGGTATCGATGATGATTTATGGACACGCTTGTCTGTATTGACGCGCACGGTAAAAGCAGAAGAACTAACGACACTGGATGCTAACGAAATCCTTTATCGCTTGTATCACGAAGAAAACATCGTTGCCCCTGAGCCTGCGCCTCTATCATTTGGTTGCACTTGCTCACGCGAGAAGTGTGAAATGGCAATCGAGCAAATCGGTGAAGCAGAAGCGTTAGATATCGTCGAAGAGCAAGGCGGTACATTTGAGATGGATTGCGGTTTCTGCGGTGAAGTCTATAAGTTCAATAAAGATAATGTAGCAGCGATATTTGCTGAGTAAGTTTTCTTACTTCCTATAAATTATTGTTTATAAAAAAACCCTCAAGCGTCATGCCTGAGGGTTTTTGTTTTTATCATTAAATCACTACACCGCTACATCTAAACTTCTAGGATAAGAGTGTATGCGCGGACGTCCGGCATAGTCACTTCGACCATTATCAAGTAGCCATTCAACCACTTGTTCGCGTACTCGTCTACTATGAATTAAGTTCATATGATTAACACCATAAAATATGGCTTTATGACCATCTGGCACAAACAAAGCATGCTCGGCATCATCCTCGCCCAACGCTGAAGCCACTGATACCAAACTGTCTCCGAGCAGATCCGTTACCTTAGAATCATAATGCGTCTCAAGCAAAGCACTGGCGACAAAGTAAGTTTTAATACCACTTGGCAGCCGTGCAGGATGGCGGAAGTCTTGTGGTAGGACGCTACGCCCTTCTAATGCTTTCCAATCTGCATCACGAATACTGCCATGACGTAGATCAATGATACCGGCACTGCGCATATCACCGAGCTTGGCTAGTGAGCCTGCAAACGGCAGCTTGGCAATGATGTCTTGCACATAATTACCGATACGCTCAAGCACTGCCCCATGATGCGGCGAACCTAGCGTGATAAGGTTGCCTACGCGTTTTATCCAGTCTAGGCGATCTTGCTCCCCATAAAACAGTGCACTGCGAGAGACCAAGCCGCCCATACTATGTCCAACCAGATCTATCTGACTGATATTTGGGTTGTCATCGACCAGCGCTTGTAGCAATTCAGAGAACTTACGGCCGCTACGAGAGATACGGCGACCTGTGTTGTAATCCAAATACAGCACCGTGGTATCAGACTGGCTGATATGAATGGCCTCACCTAAATCATTATCCGCTTGGGCTTGCCAGCTTAAATGACTCATGCATAGACCATGGCACAAAATAGCGATACGGCCTGATAGCACTTCATTCTGTGGTTTGCCATCTTGAGTGTATAGCATCATCGGAATGGCGAGCGCATTTTGATTATTGACCAGATGATCACCCATGACACCATTGAGTACATTAACCAGCTTTTTTAGCGAGTCTGGTAGTGGCTGCACTGACTTTTGGAGAATCAGGTTTTTGTATATGCGTAGTACAGACGCCAGATTATTACCGACCATTTGCATGACATGACGTATCGTGCCATAGATACGTCCAGTAAATCCGCGCGACCATTTATTTAAATGTTTGTCATTGAAGCGGCCTAGCGGACGCAAGATAACTTCACGGTGAATAGCTTCTACGATTTCTGTAATCTCAACCACACCCATAGTGGCAAGCTGCGCCAATCCTTCAAAAAAATCAGCCAAAGATACAGGTGTTTTGTTGATTTCATCACTGTCATCCGAATCTGCTAGTAGCTTAACCAGTTCATCCATATCGATGGCTTCGAGTTGGTCGATTTGCTCGTATAGATGACTGTGTAGCGTTACACTCGCATCGGGGACAAAATGCGCATCGAGCTCATGGTGAGTACGAGTATAGCTGCGATCATTTTGAGCGTCGCTGTCACTAACACTGTCGTTATAAAACACCTTTGGACTGCTCATAATATTTGCACATTCAGCGAAAAAAGTAATGGTCTATATTATCCTGTAACGGCAGCAAAGAGAAGTGAATGGTTTGACTTTAGAGTGGGATGACGACTAGCAGAGTCAGATAGTTGATAGACGGTCTCGTTAGCCATTAAATCATTATTAAAATAAAAAACCCCAAGCCTTAACTTGGGATTTTTATGGTTATGAGTACTCTGGTTGTTTCTATTATCTGCCTATAGCTTATCTATCTATGTCGTGCTATCAGCCGTATCAAATGATTCTGCCAGTATGACATCACCATCCTCACGAGTAATCATCACAGTCGCTGAGCGAGGAATACTACCGCCAGCGACAGCGCCCCATGTATTACCGGGATGCTGAATGTTGATAAACAGCGTCTTAAAATCTGGTGCCATGGTAATACCTGTTACTTCGCATCCTTCAGGACCAACAAAGAATCGTTTAATATTGTCATTGCTAGCAGATGTGCCGACTCGGGTTGACTGCCCTGCCGATGTGGTCGTCATCGTTCCATCACTGACCTTACCCGGTAGAGCCGCGAGCAACATACAGCTACTGGTATCGGTATAAGCGCCGTCATCTGTCTGAATCCATAAGACACCGCGCGGGTCAAAATATAGCCCATCAGGTGAAGAAAAGTCATTATTATCATTTAATTGAGAAAGGTTTTCTGCTGATAAATCACTTGGCGCACCAAACAGATAAATATCCCATTCGAAGCTCGTTGCAGCATGGTCGCCGCCCGCTTCTGCCCAGCGAATGATATGGCCATTGTCATTACCAAGTGCTTTTCCGCTTGATTGATAGCTACGCGGATTGGAAGCTGAGACAGGCTGGTCATCACGTACGCCGCGATATTTATTATTGGTTAATGTCACATAGACATCACCCGTCATAGGACTGACCGATACCCATTCCGGTCGATCCATCTTAGTAGCACCAGCAGCATCGGCAGCTGCACGGGCAAAAACCAATACTTCATCTTGCCCATTGAATGGCAGTACACTATTAAAAGCATCTAGTCCGTTTTGACCATGGACGAGTGCCTTCCACTCACCGCTACCATCTTCGTTAAAGACCGCCACGTATAGCGTGCCGTCATTTAGATACTTGTCACCTGCTTTTAGTCCGCCGCCGATGTCCGAGTTGGACCACATTGCTTTGGAGACAAACTTATAAATGTACTCACCTCGGGCGTCATCACCCATATAGAAGACTACTGGCTTACCTTGCTCAACCGGAGCATACGCGCAGTTTTCATGAGCGAATCGGCCCAGTGCAGTACGTTTTTGCGGTATAGAGTTTTGGTCAAATGGGTCAATCTCAGTAATATAACCGAAAGTGTTAAAGCCATAGCGATAATCTTCCGCAGCACTGGCACCGACAGCTGTCATATCCCAGCGTGAGAACTCGTCTGCTATTTTGGCATCCTTTGCCTCTGGGGTATGCCATAGATACTCCCAACCTGGGAAGTCCTCCACCGCACCGTAGCGCTCGCGCGCATAGTTATCACCAGCGCTCAATTGGCTGGCATCTTGTCCACGGGCAAACACCCCCAAGAAATTCTCTTCGGTAGTCAGATAAGTACCCCACGGTGACAGACCTGCGCCGCAGTTATTATTGATGCCGCGAGTCTGATAGCCTGTCGGATCAAACTTGGTCTTGACCAGAGCAGAGCCTGCCACAGGGCCGGCCAATTGTGCTGTTGTACTACTGGTAATGCGACGATTGTATTTAGAGTCAGGTACCATCTCATAACCCATACCATCTGCACGGCGAGTTAACTCGACCACTGAGACGCCATGACAGTTGACTTCACGGCGGACGTCGCTTGCGAGACGGCGGTTTTGAAAGATAGGCGCAGCTTCGTTATCTTGAGTGACGTAATAGCCAAATGGGCTAAGCTCACTGCTATTAACGTATTCATGATTCATGACTAGCAAGCTGTTTTCTGACGCTTTGGCATCGTAAGCGTTACCGTTTTTGCCAAAGAACCACATCCCATCATGGTTGTCACCCATACGCCATTCAAATGACTCTGCTGATTGCTCGCGATTGTCTTTCCAATCCTCGATACCAGAGTTCAGCGGTGTACCCAGTGGTAATATCATCTCTGCCTTGTAGCCTGCTGCTACGGTCATCGTATCCGCTGTTGAATGCGCAACTGCTTCAAACTTTAAGGTATCAGGACGCTTCAAATTACCTTGTGCAGGGATAGCGGCATTATCGTCATTACCAACAATACTGCTATCGTCGTCTTCACTACAACCGACCAAAGGTAATGCGCCAAAAAACGCAGCAGCCGTCAACCCTGTGCCACCTTTTAGGATACTACGGCGGTTCAATCGACGATTGATAATCGTCTGAAAGTCAGTATTATTAGTAGGGTTTGAGTCTTCAACCACTTCGTGGGCAAGCGTTCGCTCATTGTTCAATAATGTCATTATCAGTCACCTTGCTATTAGGCTAGATTGGCAGAGAGTTGATCGCGGCTTTATAATTACGACCACAAAAATACGAATTCCGCTTAAGTCTACTCAACCTTTATGACAGCACGCTGAACAATAGGTGACAAACTGATGACAATCGACTGTACTGATGATTTAGAAATAGAATGATTAGATAATTAGCATTGTTTGGCAGTTAGCAAAGTCAAAAAATAAATATAAAGGCTTAAAAACAAAAACCCCAAGCAATTGCTCGGGGCTTTTAATATGTATCTGTTATCGCAATCAAGCTCACTGTACTTGTGATACCCACTCATGAGCACCCAGTTTTAGCTTAAGCTGATCGCCTGCTTGCAACACACCAACGCCGCTTGGCGTACCAGTCATAATCACATCCCCTGCTTGCAAACTAAAGGCATGGCTAATATTGACCAGCAATTCATAGACAGGAAATAGCATTAAGGCACTATCGCCATCTTGCGTTAATTTATCATTGATAGATAGCTGATACTGTACATTCTGCAGATTGCCAAACGCTTGCGGGTCGAGCCAATCAGCAAGGACGCAAGCTCCGTCAAAACACTTAGCACGCTCCCACGGATGACCTTTTTCTTTTAGCTTGCTTTGCAAATCACGTAAGGTCAAATCCAGTCCCAATGTCACACCACCAATGGCTTGCTGAGCTTGCTCAATCGTCGCCATAGATAAGTCAGCTGATAGCTGAATACATAGTTCGGCCTCGTAGTGAGTCTCGCCAAACAGCTCTGGACTTGGGCGAACCACATCACCACGGATAGAAACCACTGAAGACGCAGGCTTCATAAACAGTATCGGCGTGGTTGGCACTTCATTGCCCAACTCTGCAGCATGTGCCGCATAGTTGCGACCAACACAGACAACTTTACCAATAGAAGTACGCAATCTTTCATTATGATCGATAGCGCCCTGCTCGGCATTGACACCAGCTGCAATTGCGTTCGCTAATGACTCGTGTGGCGATTGGCTCATACTAAACTCTCCCTGTAAATGATGGCTATTTTATCAGCAGTCCATACTATATTGTCTACAGTGACTTTGACGATTTTTAGTTGCTAATTGCTAATTGCTAATTGCTAATTGCTAATTGCTAACTGCTAATTGCTAACTGCTAACTGCTAACTGCTAACTGCTAACTATGGAATCGTATTGGTCACCACATCTGGCGGTACATAACTGGCATGACGGTTCATACGTTTTTCAAACATTCTAAAGCTAAACAAGATAACCCACGACAGCAATAGATAGACGATACCAGCGGCAAAGAATAGCTCCATCAAGGTATAGGTACGCGCACTAATCGTACGAGCAACACCTGTGATATCCATCAATGCAATAGTTGAAGCTAGCGCACTGCCCTTTAGCATAAAGATAACTTCGTTACTGTATGCTGGAATCACAATACCAAATGCGCGCGGCAGCGTAACGCGTGTTAGCTTTTGCCATTTTGACATACCAAGTGCATCAGCAGCTTCAAGCTCTCCAATTGGAATCGTCTGAATCGCACCACGTATAATCTCAGCTAGATAAGCACTGGTATTGAGGGTAAAGGCGATGATGGCACACCAATATGCTTGGCTAAGTACTGGCTCCCATAAGAACGACTCGCGTACGGCCTCGAACTGACCCAAACCATAATAAATCAGGAATATCTGTACCAGCAGCGGCGTACCACGGAAAAAGAAGATATACAGAAACGGTAGTATCTGTACCACCCAATTCTTAGACAGTCGTAATAACGCCAAAACCAAACCAAACAGCAATCCAATCACACCTGAAAACAAGACCAGCTGTACGGTCAATACCGCGCCGCCTAGTAAATCAGGGATATGGTCAAAAATGACCTGCCAATTCCAATCCATAGTATCTCTCCTCTACCCTATGGTCGATTGACTGTGAGTGGATTGACGGCTTATCTTTTTGGCATAGCGTGCCGCAGGATTGGCGCGCCACTCAAGCCACATCATAAAGCCAGTAATCAACATGGTCAGACCCAAATAAATAATCGCTGCTGCCATATAAAAGGTAAACGGCTGCTGTGTAGACTGTGCCGCACGCGATGACTGATACATGATGTCTTTGAGACCCACGACCGATACCAATGCGGTATCTTTGAGCAGTACCAAAAATAAATTTCCCAAACCTGGTAAAGCAATCTGCCACACTTGCGGCAAAGTGATGCGATAAAAGGTCTGAAAAGGACGCATACCAATTGCTTGCGCAGCCTCTCGCTGCCCTACTGGAATCTCTTGAATGGACATGCGAAAAATCTCAGTCGCATACGCACCAAAAGCAATAGACAGCGCCATGACACCACCCCAAAAAGCGCTAATCTCGACATAGTCGTTATAGCCGAACTTTTTGAGGATGCTCATCAATAAGATAGAGCCGCCATAATAAATAAAGAGCACCAATAGCAGCTCAGGAATACCGCGCATCGTCGCAGTATAGACAGTCGCAAGTTTACGCAGCAACCAGATATTGGACATCTTTGCGGTTGCGCCGAGCAAGCCTAAAGCCAAACCAATGATTAAACTGGTCACAGCTAGCTGTATGGTGACGGTAGCGCCGCTTAATAAAAGCGCGCCAAATCCTTGTAAGTCAAACACGATTATCCACTCAGTCTCTTTATATTAGCAATTTGCAAAATATGAGTTAAAAGAATCAGCATCAATAGCTGAACGCGGCAAAACACCGTATTTTATACCAAATCAATAGGGATGGTCGGCGTCAAAAAATGACGTCAGAAGAATACGATTAACGCTGCGATAATTGACACAGTAGAAATGAGCGCTGATTTTATCATATTCACTCACCGTGATGTTAATACTGACGCGTAAAAGCTGCGCCTAAACCGTACTTAAACAGACACTTGCCTCTAGATACATACAATCAGCCGACTAAATTTGAGCAAAATTGATAGGCGGCTATTATGTATATTCGTTGCTATAACGACAAATAAAAAAGGATATCACCATGAAGGCGATATCCTTTTATTGATCAAAACACGATTTTTTGACTGCTGTCTTTGACTACTATTAGCTATTCGCTATTAACTAACGTTTTCTGTCGCTGGTTGGTCGGCAGTATTTGTATCTGTGCCTGTATTTGCGTCTTCATCAACTGTGCTCGTTGCAGACGCTGGCACCGCAAAGTACTTTTGATTGATTTTATCGTAAGTACCATTAGCTTTTATATTAGCAAGAGACTGATTGATCTTTGCTTGTAGCGGATCGCCTGGGCGTACTGCTATGGCAAAGTTATCATTGATATCGATCTCATCACCTTTAAGCGCATATTTGCTACCAGCATTTGAGCTCAGCCATTCTATGGCAGGCAGCTTATCAGAAATCATCGCATCGACACGGTTTGAACCGAGATCCAAAAACGCATTGCTCAACGTATCATAAAGCTTCATATCGGCTTTTGGATACGTGTCTTCTAGCCACTGCGATGAAATGGTTGAACGCTGTGCAGCAATAGAATGCGAGTCGATATCGCTGTTGTTACTAGGGTCAAAGCTGCTGTCTTTTTTGGCCAAAAAGACCAAGGCATTGCTAAAGTACGGATCGGTAAAGCTCACCTGCTGCGAACGCTCTGGAGTAACGGACATCGCGGCCACGATTGCATCGTACTTACCCGCTTTTAGACCAGGGATAATACCGTCCCAGTCCTGCGCCACAATCTCACAAGTTACCTGCATATCCGCACAAAGTGCATTTGCTATCTCAACATCAAAACCACCCAGTGTCCCATCGGCATTGGTATAGTTAAAAGGTGCATAGGCCCCTTCTGTACCGATGCGTAATACATCACCTGTAGACGCTGCCGTTGTTTTGGTAGCCTCTGGATTGGTATCAGCTGCACTCTCTTGGCTATTGCTACAGCCAGCAACGGTAAAGGCCGTCGCTAGTGCGAGCAATGACATAGACAGACGACTGGCTACATTAATGTTAGATTTGCCAGTCGTGGTACAGATTGGGGCACAATGGTTGCTCATGATCATCCTTGGTTTTTTCTTGAGTAAACAACACGTCTTTAAACAACAGCAGTAAAACTGCTAAATATCGTATTAGTTAGCTGGTGCTTCTTCTTCAGCGACCACTACTTCTTCGACACTATCAGTTGTTGCTACCGCTTTTTGTGCTGCAGCCGTTGAGCTAGTACCAAAATAGCTACCCGTGATTTGATCATAGGTACCGTTGTCTTTTAGCTCAGCCAATGCTGCATTGAACTTAGCAATTAAAGGATCGCCTTTACGGAAAGCAATACCCATTGCGTCATCATTGGTGCTGATTTCTTCACCTTTAACTTCGTAGCCTTTGCCTGCGTCTGTTTTTAACCAGTCAATACCCGTTACTTTGTCAGACATCATACCGCGCACACGACCTGAGGTCAGATCTAGATAAGCATTGTCTTGCGTATCATATAACTTGATATCAGCATCTGCATGCTCGTCTTGTAGGTATTGCGAGGCAACAGTTGAGCGCTGTGAGGCAATTGGTAGACCTGTTAGTGACTCTACGCTTAAGTCATCACCTTTTTTACCGATCAAGATGATACCGCTATGGAAGTAAGGGTCACTGAAATCAACCACTTCTTTACGCTCAGGCGTGATAGACATACCTGCGATAGCTGCGTCAAATTTCTGCGCGTTAAGCCCTGGAATCAAACCATCCCAATCTTGAGAGATGACTTCACACTCAGCTTTCATTTGCGCACATAATGCGTCAACCAGCTCAATCTCGTAACCAATCAGTTTGCCATCTGCATCGGTATAACTAAAAGGCTTATAACTCGATTCTGTCGCAATTTTGATATTTAAAGGTGCTTCAGTAGCGGTGTCAGCTTCAGCATTTTCTGCTGGTGCTGAGCTATTGTTACAACCTGCCAGCATTAGCATCGCTGCGCTAAGCGGTGCTAGCCACAATGCTTTTTTGCTCATTGATGATGTCATTGAAATTGTCATAAGTTTTATTCCTTAATATATTTACCAGCTGTATCGTCAATCACTGCTTGCTGATTCATGCTTATAAACACCGTTTATTTGAAACATGCTTGGTTTTAAGCATTACTCGCATCAAACGTTACTTGTTCTAAGCATAAATCTTCAGTGAGTCATTATTGACCAAAGTTCATTTGCTCAAGACGTGCAAGCTCACCGTTACTACGGATTTCGCTCAATGCTTTGTCAAAGTCAGCTTTGAGTGAATCACCTTTACGTACAGCAATGGCAATATTGTCATCGTTATCAATTTCATCACCAACGATACCGAAGCCCGCTGCGTTTTCTGCTAACCATGATTTGGCAGAAACTTTTTCAGCCAATACGGCATCGCTACGACCAGATTTTAGATCTAGATAGGCATTGTCATAGTTGTCATACAACTGAACTGTGTTGCCTTCTTTGCCTTCGTAGTTATCCTGTAGATAAGCACCTGGCGTAGTAGAACGTTGACCACCAAGCGTTGCATCTTTAATCGCCATAGGATCAAAACCACCATCCGTATTGGTCAGCCATACCATCGTATTGGCAAAGTACGGCTCGCTGAAATCAACTTTTTCTTGACGCTCAGCAGTGATAGACATACCTGCAATCACAGCATCATATTTTTGTGCCAATAGACCTGGGATGATACCGTCCCAGTCCTGTGCAACGATTTCACACTTGGCTTGCATTTGATCACATAATGCATTGGCAACATCGATATCAAAACCTGCCAAGCTGCCGTCAGCGTTGGTGTAGTTGAATGGAGGGTAAGCGCCTTCAGTGGCGATACGAATGGTTTTACCAGTGGTTTCTGCTGCAGGGGCGTCAGCGTTGGTATCGGTAGTTTCATCGGCAGGTTGGCTACAAGCGCTCAACATCAATGCAGCAGTAACGGTCATTGATGACCACAATAGGCGAGAATTCGACATCATACGTTCCTTAAATTCTGATGGGTTTTACATAAGTTTTTGACAGGATCTTCTGACTTAGGGTTCTGATATTTTGTTCTCTGACGTCCCTGCCAGACAAGCAATATAGATAGCAGAATAACAGACAGCCACGAGACGTGACGGCCTATAAACCTTTTGATAATACCTGAGTAAAATATCAAAAACAAACGTTTTGCATACTCATAGTTATCATCGGGCAATAAACAGTCAACAATGGTTACGTTACAGTGATTTTACGTTTGGCAGGATAAATGGTGGCAAGAGTGTTGCCACCATCTGTATTGGACATGATATTAGGCAAATAACTAATAACTAATAACTAGGTAGGACGGTGTGACGCCATAAAATCTTTAACACGCTCAGAGGTAGGGTTATCAAAGACTTGCTCAGGTGTGCCAATTTCTTCGACCACACCTTGATGTAAAAAGACGACTTTGCTTGATACTTCACGGGCAAAGCGCATTTCGTGAGTAACGATAAGCATCGTACGCCCCTCTTCTGCTAGCTCGCGCATTACTGCAAGCACTTCGTTGACCAGTTCAGGATCTAGTGCAGAGGTTGGTTCATCAAACAATAGGACTTGTGGCTGCATAGCAAGCGCACGGGCGATAGCAACACGCTGACGCTGACCACCAGATAAGTTGGCAGGATAAGCGTCTTTTTTGTCGAGCAGGCCTACTTTATCGAGCAGCTTTTCTGCATCACTAATTGCTTGGTCTTTTTTAATCTTTAAGACCTGCGTTGGCCCTTCGATGATGTTTTGTAGAATTGTCTTATGCGGCCACAGGTTGAAGTTCTGAAAGACAAACCCGACGCGTGCGCGCAAGCTTTCTAGCTGCTTCACGTCTGCTGCTTGTAGCTCACCTGACTTGGCAGGTTTTAGCATCAGCTCTTCATTACCGATCAAGATACGACCATGATTGGGGTTTTCTAGAAGATTAATACAACGCAGCAACGTCGACTTACCTGAGCCAGATGAGCCCAAAATAGAGATAACATCGCCATCATAGGCAGTTAGGGATACCCCTTTTAATACCTCTAATGAGCCGTAGCTTTTATGGATGTCTTGTAAGTCTAGGGCGATAGGCCGAGTCGGGTTTTTTGCAGTATCAAGCATGGTTCAGCAGACTTCCAATAAATATGAGTGAAAACACGAATAAAATAAGAGCTATATCTATATATAGTACAAGCATCTAGATGCATTATCGTAATATGCCTGATGAGGCAAAGAGAAAAATGCCATATTGTCTCTTATTACGCAGTAAAAAGGCAAATATTGTATTTAACCAACGGGTTAATCAGTTTTTAGCAAACTACGAATACAAAAAAGCCCAGACTGCATTTATCGCTCTGGGCTTTATTTTATCACTTTAGAATACGAGGCGTTGTGTTATCTGATAACTGCCTATTTATAGTATGTAGTTAGTACATTTAATATGTCGCTAGTGCATTCTATAATATGCGATTAGTACGTCGATACATGCTCTGAGTCTTCAGTACCGTCCATCATATCCGCATCTTCTGCTGTCGCCACTGCCACATCATCGTTATTGGTAACGTCCATACCCTCATCATCGGCACTAGCCACGGCCACATCGTCATTGTCACTCGCTGTTGCACTTTCTTCTACAGAGGTTTGAGCATCTACAGTAGTATCAGCTTCAGTTTCCATCGGTGTGTCGTCTTTTTTACTACAAGCGCCTAATGCTAGAGCACCTGCGACCAAGCCAACCGTTAACCAATTTTTATAAGTTGTATTTTTCGTAGCCATGTTCGTTCTCCATCACTTATCATAATAAGATTAAGTACTATCTACTGATAGCCTTGCTGTTTTAATGCTTACTATACTGAGGATATCTCGCAGCTACCTTAGTATTTACAGCGCAATTCTGTTAAAAACACGTAAAGATATAGTGTAGTACTGATAACGCGATTATCTTAAATAAATACCGCTTAGCATGAACAATATTACTTTGAATAAGCCCTTACAAGAGCGTTGCAAAGCGGATTCTGTTCACAAAATCATCTTTACTATCGTCTCAATCTGCTCTATGTTAAATAGCATAATGACCTACCGTTATCTAAGTAGGCATTCAAAACTTCTTTTTTTGCGACATTTTTCGCCTTTTTAGGTACTTTTACCTATATAAAATTGGGCGCTTTTAGTTATAAAAAACTTGTATCACATAAGGAAAATAATTTATGAGTCAATCGAATACTACGGATATTACGACCTATATGCAGTCTGTCGGCAAGCAAGCACGAGCTGCTTCTCGCGCGCTAGCTGCTGCCAACACTGGCGATAAAAACTCAGCACTATTGGCCATTCATGATGAGCTGGTCAATGCCAAACAAGACATCTTGGCAGCCAATAAAATCGATATGGACAACGGCCAAAAAAACAATCTTGATAGCGCACTCCTCGACCGCTTGGAGCTGAACGAAGCACGATTTAGCGGTATGCTACAAGGTCTTAAAGATGTCGCTGGCCTTCCTGACCCAATTGGTGAAGTCACTGACATGACCTATCAGCCATCAGGGATTCATTTGGGCAAAATGCGGGTGCCACTTGGTGTGGTCGGTATGATTTATGAGTCGCGCCCTAACGTAACATTGGAGGCTGCCTCACTAGCACTCAAGTCAGGCAATGCTATTATCTTGCGCGGTGGTTCTGAAGCATTTGAATCTAACCAAGCGATTGCTAAATGCATTATCAAAGGTCTTAGCCATACTGATCTATCGGAACATAGCGTGCAAGTGCTACAGACAACCGATCGTGCAGCCGTTGGTGAGCTGATTACCATGACTGAATATGTCGATGTCATCGTCCCACGTGGTGGTAAAGGTCTGATTGCGCGTATCAGTAACGATGCAAAAGTACCTGTAATCAAGCATCTAGACGGCAACTGCCATACCTTTATCGATAGTGATGCGGATCCTGAGATTGCGATTAAGGTCAGTGTCAATGCCAAAACACATCGCTACGGCACTTGTAACACGATGGAGACGCTACTGGTCGATGAAACAGTCGCAGATGAGCTATTGTCTAAAATAGCAGAGGCCATCGTCGCTGCTGATGATGCAATGCAACTACGTCTTGATGACAAATCACAAGCTATCCTAAATGAAAACGCTAAGCTTGAAGGTCATTTATCCGCTGCCACGGCTGAGGATTGGGATACTGAATATTTAGCTCCTATCCTAGCGGTAAAAGTGGTCGCAGGTATTGACGAAGCGATTGAGCATATCAATACGCACGGCAGCCATCATACCGATGTTATCATCACTGACAACTATACCAAATCGCAACGCTTCATCCGTGAAGTTGACTCGGCCAGCGTTATGATTAACGCTTCTAGCCGTTTTGCTGATGGTTTCGAATACGGTCTCGGTGCTGAAATTGGTATCTCAACGGACAAAATCCATGCCCGTGGCCCTGTCGGTCTTGAAGGTCTGACGTCGCAAAAATGGATCGTTTATGGTCATGGCGAAACCCGTGCTTAATCATACTAGCATCGACTATCAAAACGAGTAATCAGAAACGTCAGCAATTATGCTGGCGTTTCTTCGTTTAAATCACAAGTATTTTAGTTAAGGCATTTAAATTATAGGGAGCGATACGACCATGCAAAGTGGCAAGATTAAGCACTGGAACGAAGATAAAGGCTATGGCTTTATCGATGTAGATAATCAAAGTGAAGATGTGTTCTTTCATATTAGCAAAGCACGATTGGCGAAGCCTATAACGGTTGGTCAAAGTGTCTACTTTAACAGTGCCCGTAACGACAAAAATCAATTGAGAGCCACTGAAGTGACCTCATCTTCGTTGAGCCTTGACCAAGATACTGCATCAGATGTTCCAAGCTATACACCTGCTAATACTAATAACCATCACAGCACTCGTAACTCAAATCGTAGCAGTCACAATAGCAGACCCAATAAAAGAAGCTTAGGCTCTACACTATTTAGCCTGATCGCTATCATCGCCGTCGCCTTCTATTTCTTTGGCGATTTAAATTCGACATTGCTTGCTGATAGCATCGAGTCGACAACGGTATCGCAGGACGTTACTAACAATACGAGCCAAACCACTACTGCTGGTATAACGGGTGATGCACAGGTCGATAATACGATTGCGCTTATTCAGCAAGGTGGTCCGTTTCCTTACCCAAATAAAGATGGCACGACATTTTATAACCGTGAAGGCAGACTGCCCGCTCAGTCACAAGGCTACTACCGCGAATATACCGTACCCACCCCTGGTATCTCCCATCGCGGCGCACGGCGTATCGTCACAGGTGGCAACCCGCCTACTGTCTATTACTTGACTGTCAATCACTATGATAGTTTCCAAAGACTACAGGTGCCTTAATATGAAAAAAGAAAATATGAACCAAGCGAATACGAACCAAGCTGATATGAATCGAGACAGTATGAACCAAGCCATCCACTACGTTAATCAAAGCCACGTGAATCAAGACCACATTAACCAAAACGGTACAGCACTGGATACTAGCATTCCTGCGCAGGCTGTTACTATAGGCGTCGGTGACACGCTCGACAAAACTGAGCTATTGACGAGTTTGGCCAAGGCCTGTGACTTTCCTAGTTATTTTTCACACAACTGGGACAGTGCATGGGATTGTCTAACAGACAGTGAGGCAATTCATTTAAAGCTGGATTTGACAGATGTCAAAAGGATAAACACTGAGGACTTCAATGTCTTTAAAAGCATCATTGAAGATGCCTTTAGAGAATTTGGCAAACCGCAATTGTGGATTATTGTGCCATCTGAGGATGAAGCTTATACGTTAGAAAATTAGTCGCTAACAGCCTATATGTTGCAAGCCCGACCGCCGATAGTCACCGATAATTATTCGTCATCATAGAAACCTGAATTCGAGATAAAGCCATATTTATCCCGAATTCAGGTTAATTTATTTTATAGAAAGGATTAACCTATGGAGATTACCTTAAACGGTTATTACACCCTGATATTGGCCACCTTAGTGCTGCTACTTGGGCGGTTTTTGGTGCGGAGAGTCAAGTTTTTAGAAGACTTTAATATTCCAGAACCTGTTGCTGGTGGTTTGGTCGCAGCGATTGTTGTCTATGCTCTCAATATGGTTTGGGGATATAGTTTTAATTTTCATCAAGGATTACAGACCGCCACCATGTTGATGTTCTTTGCCTCCATCGGTCTGAGCGCTGATTTTAGTAGGCTAAAAGCAGGCGGCACACCATTACTAATTTTTACTATCGTTGTTTCAGTGTTTATTGTATTGCAGGACGTCGTTGGTGTGGCTATGGCAAGTGCGTTAGGACTTGATCCTTTGCTTGGTCTAGTGACAGGGTCTATCGCTCTAACTGGTGGTCATGGTACAGCAGGCGCTTGGGGTATTACGTTAGAACAAGACTATGGCGTGGTCGGTGCGACGACGCTTGGTATTGCGGTTGCTACTTATGGTTTGGTCGCGGGTGGTATCGTTGGTGGTCCTGTTGCCCGTCGCTTGATTAACCGACTTGGCCTAAAACCAACACCAGCCAACCCTAATCCTAGCGATATCGAAAAAGTTGCTGGTGCACAGTCGTTATATAGCACCAAACACGATGAAGAGTCTGCAGGTAGTAATAAAGATATCTTTGAAAGACCTGATAGCATGCGCTTTATCACCGCTTCTTCTACTATCGAAACCTTGGCACTATTCGCAGGTGCTTTGGCTTTTGCCGATGTGATGGCCATCGTTGCTGAAGGTACATGGTTTGAGCTGCCCACTTTCGTATGGGCGCTGGCAGGCGGCGTCATCATTCGCAATGTACTAACGATGGTCTTCAATTTTGATATGTTTGACCGCTCAATTGATGTACTTGGTAATGCGTCTTTAAGCCTATTTTTAGCGATGGCATTATTGTCTTTAAAACTTTGGCAATTGACCGATTTGGCAGGCCCTGTACTAATTATATTGGTTGTACAGACCATCATTATGATTATTTACGTTTACCTCATTACCTTCAAAATTATGGGTAAAGACTACGACGCGGCTGTATTATCAGCGGGGCATTGTGGTTTTGGTATGGGTGCGACCCCGACTGCAATTGCGAACATGCAGGCAGTCACTGATCGCTATCTGCCTTCACCTAAAGCATTCCTGATTGTGCCAATGGTTGGTGCGTTCTTTGTTGATATCGTCAATGCCACGATATTGCAGATTTTTACGAAGTTGCCGTTTATGTAGACTGATGCTGTTACAGAATAAAACTGAATAGCTATCTAGCAAATAACAAATACCAGCCATCGAAAAGCCCGCCAAGAATCATCTTGGCGGGCTTTTTTAATTATCAAGTTATAATAGAATGTTCAATCACATCCATTATTTATACTTTTTAACTTCACCACTTTTCACACGAGCTATGAAAGAATTAACCTCTCTTTTCACAACTGGCATCAAGAAGTATAGACCGATGATGTTGAAGATAGCCATAGCGAACAGAGCCGCATCTGAGAAGTCGATAACGAAGCTAAACTGTACGATGGTACCGATAACAACGAAGATTAAGAAGATAAGTTTGTATATCATCTCGCCGCCTTTGCCTTCACCGAAGAGGTAAGTCCAAGCTTTTAGACCATAATATGACCATGAAATCATCGTTGAGAAAGCAAACAACAATACCGCGACAGCTAGGAAATACTGGAAGATAGGCGCCGTTTCCATGAAGGCCGCACGGGTTAGATCCACACCAGTAAGCGCTTGGGTTTGCAAGTTTGCGGCAGTGTTCACCCCAGAGATAGTAATAACAAGCGCCGTCATCGTACAGATAACAACCGTATCAATGAAAGGCTCTAACAGCGCTACTAGACCTTCAGTAGCAGGCTCTTTGGTTTTTACCGCTGAGTGAGCAATAGCAGCTGAACCAACACCCGCTTCGTTAGAGAAAGTTGCACGTTTCAAACCTTGAATCAACGCGCCAATAAAGCCACCAGCTACGCCAGCACCAGTGAAGGCACCCGAGAAAATCTCGCCAAATGCAGTGCCGATATGATTAAAGTTAGCAATCAGTACGATTACCGCCATAGTAATGTACAACAAGGCCATAAAAGGTACGACTTTTTCGGTAACGGTTGCGATGCGCGGCATACCGCCAATGATAACCATACCGACTAAAAACGCTAAGCCAATACCAAAGAAAACACTGTAATCCGTTGGAATGCTAAAAGTAGAGCTCATGACTGCAAAGGCTTGGTTACCCTGAAACATGTTACCAGCACCAAAGGTCGCCAATATACACATGAGTGCAAAACCAACAGCCAGGAACTTACCTAATCCGCCCATACCACGTTCAGCCATACCGCGGCTTAGGTAGTACATAGGGCCACCTGATACGACGCCAGATGGTAGTACCGTACGGTATTTGACACCTAGCGTACATTCTACAAACTTAGTCGCCATACCGAATAGGCCGACCATAATCATCCAAAAGGTAGCGCCAGGTCCACCAATAGCAAGCGCTGCACCAACGCCTGCGATGTTACCAAGACCAACGGTACCTGATAGAGCAGTAGCTAAGGCTTGAAAATGGCTGACCTCGCCTTCTTCTTTATTGGCGGGATTTGGATCGGTATATTTGCCTCTGACAATATCTAGAGACAAGCCTATTTGACGAAACTGAATAAATCCAAAGTAAAAAGTGAATACGAGTGCGGCAACTAATAACCAACCCACAATGAGCGGGAAGCTGACGTCTCCAAGAGGTACTGAAAAGAAAATAAGGTCGACGAACCAGCCAAATATATTGGCCATAAAGCCATCGAGACCTGCTCCAAATGCTGCTAAACCTGATTGTTCTGCTGCTTGCGCAAGAGTCGTGCTGAGTAATAGCATCGTTGCGACTAAAGATTATTTTTTCATGTAAATCCCTTTAGTGAAAATAACATTTATATAATTATTCAATCAATTACAGCGATACTAATACAAAGTGTAACTATTTATTATAATTTGTATTAGTATTATTACTAAATGTTCAATACTGACTATATACTAATAGTTTTGTATAAACAAAGAGATTTACATATTTTTCTTAATTAAACATCAACTTAGCTCTTTAAAACTAATAGCGGAACTCAATCAAGCTCACTACATTTATCGAAAAATGTCGGTAGTAGTTTTCAGGTTAAATAGCAAACTTAAATATAATTAAAAAGAGCTCAATGGCAATATCAACATAGGTTTGCGTTGAATGACATAATATTCATAGAGAGCAATAACAAAAAAACCGCTAAGCAAAAGCTTAGCGGTTTTTTTTATTACTATTCTAAAGTTTACTGATTTTTAGCATAGACTGGCAATTCTGCACAAATCGCTTCTACTTTACCGCGTACTTCAGTAGCAACCGCTTCATCACCGCGGCTGTCTAGTATGTCACAGATCCAACCTGCCAACTCACCCGCTTGTGCTTCGTTGAAACCACGAGTAGTAATAGCTGGCGTACCGATACGGATACCAGAAGTCACGAATGGTGATTTTGGATCGTTTGGTACAGCGTTTTTGTTGACAGTGATGTGCGCTTCACCAAGCCATTTGTCCGCTTCTTTACCCGTCATTTCTTGCTTAACAAGGCTGATCAGCATTAGATGGTTTTCAGTACCACCAGAGATGACTTCATAGCCGCGCTCTTGAACGACTTTTGCCATTGCTTGCGCATTTTTTACTACTTGCTGCTGATACGTTTTGAAGTTATCTTCTAACGCTTCTTTAAAGCAAACCGCTTTTGCTGCGATGACATGCATCAACGGGCCACCTTGGTTGCCTGGGAATACAGCTGAGTTTAGCTTTTTAGCCAGTACTTCATCACGCGCCAAAATCATACCTGAGCGTGGGCCACGTAGGGTTTTGTGCGTCGTCGTTGTAACTACATCAGCGAAAGGTACTGGGTTTGGATAAACGCCACCAGCAACTAGGCCTGCCACATGAGCCATATCAACCAATAGATACGCGCCTACTTCGTCCGCGATGTCACGGAAACGCTGCCAATCAACTACTTGTGAGTATGCTGAGAAACCCGCGATGATCATTTTTGGCTTATGCTCACGTGCTAAGCTCTCTACTTGGTCATAATCAATCAGGCCAGTGCCATCTACCAATCCGTACTGTACGGCATTGTAGTTCAGACCTGAGAAGTTGATGTGCGCGCCATGGGTCAAGTGACCACCCGCATCTAGGCTCATGCCTAGTACAGTGTCATTTGCTTCTAGCAATGCTAAAAATACGGCTGAGTTTGCTTGGCTACCAGAATGCGGCTGAACGTTCACATACTCTGCACCGAACAACTCTTTAGCGCGGTCAATAGCCAATTGCTCAACTACGTCCACATGCTCACAACCACCATAATAACGCTTTCCAGGATAGCCTTCTGCGTATTTATTGGTAAGGTCAGTACCTTGTGCTTCCATCACTGCTTGTGAGCAGTAGTTTTCAGAAGCAATAAGCTCAATGTGGTTTTCTTGACGAACGCTTTCTGCGGCCATCGCTTCAGCAAGTACTGGATCAAAATCTTTGATAGAAATATCTTTAAACATAGTGATGTCCTAAGTAGTGACTGTCATTAAAAAACGTCATTGAAAAGAAGCTTATAGCCTGCTCACAATAAAACAACTACTGCGTCAACGTCGCTGAAGTACTATTAATACCCCTGCACGCTGTTTTTCTGCAGTCTGTTTTATGGTATGACCATTATTGTGAATGGAGTCTATTAGCAAAGATTGAAATAAGAATAAATACAGGCGACTGACCTGTTATTAACTTGACTGATTCGTCAATAAAATCAATGTACATTTGCATCGATATCATCGCGAAAGATTAAGTGTAACATGAAAATTTGTGCTGTGAGCGCAAAAAAACCTCACCTTAAGATGAGCGAATTAAATGACTATATAACACAGATAAATAGCCAATAAAATAAAGGATTTACCCGCTGAACGTTTTAGTTAATATGCCTTTTTATGCTGATTTAAGCATAAAATATTTTTAAGAGTGGCTAGATATAATCGATTCAATTTAAAAGTAGTACAAGGCAGCCGAGTGTAGATGTATATCAAATACCTCAAGCTAGGTTAACGCAGTAATACTTTTATAGTGGAGTGACTATTATAGTGAAGTGACTATAAGAACGCCGGTAGGAACGTTTCACTGATCATTATCTTACGACCATGCCAGTCATAACGCGTTTGTCGTTGCCAACCGTCACTGGTATGACTGATAAAACGCTCATTTGGCAAGGTACGGCGACGCTTAAATAACACGTAGCCGATAGGTGTGTTTTTCAGATGCTGAAGACGACGAGACTGACCTTTTAAACTGTTTAAAGGAAAGATGCTCTGTGCTTGCACCCATGGCATGTCATCATTGCCATATAGCTGCACTTCCCGTACCCATGCGAGTACTGGACGATTTAGCATCATGCCTCGTATACCCAGCTGCTTTTTTTGACCTAAAGTCAGCGAACGATAGCCTTCAAAGCTGCGTTTTACGCGCAGCGGCTGCCTTGCCTTCTCTTCTAATATCGCAGTGAGAGAGCCTTCAGCATTTAGCCAAGGTAAGAGTTCAGTAGGAGGTAGGCCGCTGATAGAACTAAAAGAATTGCTGGTCATAGTTTATGGCTAGTATTTTTTATAGGATGTTTGATAGTTAAAAGTGTGTGCAAATAGAAGCAGAGTTAATCAAAGCTGATTACCGTTACGAATTAGTGCTATGAGTCACTACCATCAAATTCCGGCATATTGTCTGCATTAAAAGGCAAAGCCTCAAATGCCTGCTGACGATACTGCGACATATGCTCACGATCTCTGGCACAAAAATCGCCAATCGCCGGTACAAAACGCGGATCATAGATACGGTGGATAGAATGTGTCGTCGTTGGAATAAAACCACGTACCAACTTATGCTCGCCTTGCGTACCAGGATCAAAAGATATCAATCCTTGCTCAATAGCAAACTCGATACCTTGGTAATAGCATAGCTCAAAATGTAAGCTGTCATATTCACCGAGCGCACCCCAGTAACGACCATATAAGGTGGCATTATTATCAACACTACCATCAGCCTTGTCGCTATCAGGTCTGTCATATAAGAACAAACTACTCGCGACAATCTCACCACTGGCGTCGAGTGCTTGCGCAAGCATTATATGCTCAGGCATGCTCGCTGCCAATGCCATAAAAAAATCTATCGTCAAATAAGGCTGCTGTCCGCGTACTGCATAGGTCATCACATAACAGTGATAAAAAGCTTTCCAGTCAGCATCGCTAATAGCATCTCCGCACTTGCGCTGGCAACTAATGCCTTGCTCGGCAACTTTACGGCGCTCAGCCCGAATGGTTTTGCGCTTTTTGGCTTTTAAGGTCATCAAAAAAGCATCAAAATCTGCAAATGGCTTACGGTCATTAAGCAAGTCTTTATTTTGCCATAAGAACTGGCAGCCTTGACGCTCAAATATCGGTAGCTCAATAGCAGCTGACTCTACGCCGCTTTCTTGAGCCGCTATCGCATGCTCCACATCAATTTCAGTTGGCATAGATGTGGTGGCAACAGAGGCTAGCTCAGGTGTCACAAACAGTCCATGCCAGCTTGAGGCGCCCACTTGTTGAGCGATATCATCAATACCTGCGATGGCCGTTCTGAGGATATCTTCATTCAAGGTTTCACCTTTTGCCAACCAAATCCTTTGACCAGTAATCGGTGTATATGGTGCGCTAGTGACCAATCGCGGATAATAATCAACGCCATAGCGTGCATAAGCTTCAGCCCATGCATGATCAAATACAAACTCACCACGATGATGACCTTTTATAAATACTGGCATGACAGCCACAGGCTGCAATGTATTTTCTGCCGCACTATCTACTAAGGTTTCGGTGCTATCTTCACTATCAACACTGTTAGTAGCAACAGCGACACGATGTACCAGAATAAATATCGGTAGCCACCCTGCCTGCTCACCAATTGCTCCGGTGTCAGTCAACGCTTGCCAAAAAGCAAATGACATAAAAGGGGTATCTGGCGTCTGCCACTCTGTTTGGCTCTGCCAGCTGGTATCATTAATCAGCGCATACTCTAAACTCATATTCACCGTCACTATTATAATCGCGATATATTTATCGATAACCAATCTATTGATGACCTAGACTAGCAAATTTTTACGTCATTGCTGTCACAATTTGCAAAAACTTATCCGCACCCAATAGAAAACCACCAACGATAACGCGGGTGGTTTGCAAGAATGCGCTCATGGGCAGTAAGATCAATATAAAACGTCATGAAAAAACAGTAGTTGTATGGAAAAGATGATATCGAAGCCGATGACTGGTAGAATAAGGTTGTTATTAGCTTAGTATAATTCGAAACCATAGGATACGAGCTAAAACAGTATACTTAGTTCATGGTATACGATTGACATCCTATCGGATTTATAGTGGATTGATTATAATGTAGCGTCAGTGATTCACTTTTAGGCAGTTTTGCACCGACCGTTAACGTGTTGCCTTTAAATGCTTTTTTCGTGAATATTATTAAAAGAAAATGTCTAACCTGTCTTAAAAATTTCTACGAAGCTACATATGAAGTACTTGTTCTAACCATATCATAGATTATTGCATAGTATCATTGACGCATATTCAACACTATATTTGAGCTTTATTATTAACTACAGCCTAAAGGAAGATCTAACTAAAATGTCAAAAATTATTTATACAAAAACTGACGAAGCCCCAGCGCTGGCGACTCTGTCGTTCTTACCTATTGTCGAAGCATTCACTAAAACAGCAGGCGTTGAAGTTGAAACCAGCGACATCTCTGTTGCAGCGCGTATATTGGCCGAATTCCCTGAATACTTGACCGAAGAGCAACGTGTTCCTGACAACTTAGCTGAGCTAGGTCGTCTGACTCAAGATCCAAATACTAACATCATCAAACTGCCAAACATCAGTGCTTCTGTACAGCAGCTAAAAGCGGCTATCAAAGAGCTACAGAGCAAAGGCTATGCTATTCCTAACTTCCCTGAAGATCCACAAACTGACGAAGAAAAAGAGCTACGCAAGCGCTATGGCAAAAGCTTAGGCAGTTCAGTGAACCCAGTACTGCGTGAAGGTAACTCAGATCGCCGTGCGCCTAAAGCCGTCAAGAACTATGCACGCAAGCATCCACACTCTATGGGTGAGTGGAAGCAATGGTCAAGCACGCACGTATCACACATGCATGGCGGCGACTTCTACGATGGCGAGCAATCTATGACATTAGATAAAGCTCGTACAGTACGTATGGAGTTGTTACTTGATGACGGTACTCAAAAAGTATTAAAGCCTAAAATTGCTTTGCTTGATAAAGAAGTCATCGATCTGATGGTCATGAGCAAAAAAGCATTGTTAGAGTTTTATGAGCGTGAAATGGAAGATTGCCGCGAAGCTGGTATCTTGTTCTCATTGCACGTAAAAGCAACCATGATGAAAGTCTCACATCCTATCGTCTTTGGTCATGCGGTTAGAATCTACTATAAAGAAGCCTTTGAAAAACATGGCGCTTTCTTTGATGAGCTAGGTATCAACGTCAACAATGGTATGGCAGATCTATACGACAAGATCTCAACGCTACCAGCTTCAAAGCGTGAAGAGATTGAGCGCGACTTGCATGCGTGTCAAGAGCATCGCCCACGTCTGGCCATGGTTGACTCTTCAAAAGGTATCACCAACTTCCATTCTCCAAGTGATGTAATCGTTGATGCTTCTATGCCAGCGATGATTCGTTCAGGTGGTAAAATGTGGGGTGCTGATGGCAAAATGTATGACTGTAAAGCCGTCATGCCAGAGTCTACCTTTGCGCGTATTTACCAAGAAATGATCAACTTCTGCAAATGGCATGGTAACTTTGATCCAAAAACCATGGGTACCGTTCCTAACGTTGGCCTAATGGCTCAAAAAGCTGAAGAGTATGGCTCGCATGACAAGACTTTTGAGTCTAGCGATGCTGGTATTGCACGTATCGTCGATATTGATACTGATGAAGTATTACTTGAAAAACGTGTTGAGAAAGGTGATATCTGGCGCATGTGTCAGGTTAAAGATGAGCCTATCCAAGACTGGGTAAAACTTGCCGTACGCCGTGCTCGTGAATCAGATACGCCTGTTATCTTCTGGTTAGACCCATACCGTCCACATGAAAACGAGCTAATCAAAAAAGTTAGAACCTATCTAAAAGATCATGATACCACTGGCTTACATATCGAGATTATGTCTCAGGTTCGTGCGATGCGTTATACCCTAGAGCGTGTTGCTCGTGGTCTAGATACTATCTCTGCGACCGGTAACATCCTACGCGATTACCTAACTGACTTGTTCCCTATCCTAGAGCTAGGTACCAGTGCTAAGATGCTATCAGTTGTACCATTAATGAAAGGCGGCGGTTTGTTTGAAACTGGCGCTGGTGGCTCTGCACCGAAGCACGTTGAGCAGCTGACAGAAGAAAACCATTTACGTTGGGATTCACTCGGTGAATTCTTGGCATTGACGGTATCTTTAGAGCATCTAGCAAACAACGACAACAATGCTAAAGCTCAAATCTTGGCAGACACGCTAGATACAGCAACAGAAAAACTGCTACTAAATGATAAGTCGCCATCACGTAAAACTGGCGAGCTCGACAACCGTGGTAGCCACTTCTATCTAGCAATGTACTGGGCAGAAGAGCTTGCAGCGCAAGATAAAGATAGCGAGCTAAAAGCGCAATTTACACCATTTGCGCAAAAGCTAAAAGAGAACGAAGAAGCCATCGTTAAAGAACTTAACCAAGCTCAAGGCAAGCCAGTAGACATCAAAGGCTACTACTATGCTGATGAAGAATTGGCTAAGAAAGCAATGCGTCCAAGCGCTTTGTTTAACGAGACATTGGCATCGCTATAATTTTAAGCGACTGCTCTTAGACATTAAGCCTAATCGCTTTTGGTTTTTATACCCAGAAGCGATTATGCGAGTTTAAGTCTTAGTACAAAACACCTCAACCGTCTTCGAACGTTGAGGTGTTTTTTTGTGTTTTCTAAAGTCTTTATAAAGAGTGAAATAAAAAAAGCCACCTATATAATCAGGTGGCTTTTAATAAACAGTAATAAAATAGAATGCTTAGAGTTTAAGTAGTCTTATGCTTCCATATGCTTAATAATCGCCTTACCAAACTCCGAAGTACTTAGTAAGGTAGCATCTGGCATCAGACGCTCAAAATCATACGTGACTGTTTTATTGGCAATCGCCCCTTGGATACCACTGATAACAAGATCAGCTGCTTCCGTCCAGCCCATATCACGAAGCATCATCTCAGCAGACAATATGAGTGAACCTGGATTTACTTTATTCTGACCAGCGTACTTGGGCGCAGTACCGTGCGTCGCTTCATAAACAGCAATCGCGCCGCCTTTGTTTGCACCTGGTGCGATACCAATACCACCTACTTCAGCGGCCAATGCATCAGAGATATAGTCACCGTTTAGGTTGAGTGTTGCTACTACAGAATAATCTGCAGGACGCATCAAAATCTGCTGCAAGAAGGCATCAGCGATGACGTCTTTAATAATAATATCATTACCCGTTTTTGGATTTTTCATAGTCATCCATGGACCGCCATCTAATAAATCTGCACCAAAACGCTCTGCTGCCAGCTCATAACCCCAATCCTTAAACGCGCCCTCTGTAAACTTCATGATATTACCTTTATGCACTAGGGTCACATTTGGCAAATCATTATCGATGGCATGCTGAATCGCTTTGCGTACTAAGCGCTGAGAGCCTTCTTTTGAGACAGGTTTGATACCGATGCCGCAGTCTTCAGGGAAGCGGATGCTGGTCACACCCATCTCATCCCTTAAAAAATTGATAACTTTTTTGGCATCATCGCTGCCCGCTTTCCACTCGATACCCGTGTAGATATCTTCTGTGTTTTCACGGAAAATAACCATATCCGTCAGCTCTGGATGCTGTACTGGGCTTGGTACGCCCTCAAACCAGCGTACTGGGCGTTGACAGACATACAGGTCGAGGTTTTGGCGCACTGCGACGTTTAACGAACTAAAGCCGCCACCCACTGGCGTGGTCAATGGACCCTTGATACTAACGACGTAGTCTTTTAGAATCTCTAGCGTCTCGCTTGGCAAATAGTCGCCGTCATATACTTTCGCTGCTTTTTCACCAAGATAAGTCTCCATCCAAATGATAGACTTCTTGCCGTGATACGCTTTATCAATCGCAGCATTGACTACTTTTATCATGACAGGCGTGATATCTACACCGATTCCATCACCTTCCACAAACGGAATAATCGGATGGTTAGGAACATTTAATGTTAAATCTGCGTTTACGGTCACTTTTTCGCCGTCTCTTGGCACGATAACCTTATCATATGACATCGATGATACTCCTTGGTTATATGTTGGACGTCGCAAGCGAACTTAACACTTTGTTATGCTAACCGTTTTATTATAGTTGTAACGCTCTGGGCGCTTATCGGTTGAGCAAAGCTTTGATGAGTACGACACTTGCGACATTGATTTAAACAATGTTAAAAATAGCTCGAAGCTAAAAAAATTAAAATAAATACCCAAACAATGATTATCGCTTGCAGCTAGTAGATATTTCTCTATTAAGAATATAAATACCACTATCATAATGCGGATTTAGGATAACAGCAAATCTATACAAGCGCTGTCCTACTTTTGTAGCAGGTCATGTAGCATACAGCACATTAAATATATCGCCTTTAGTCTTGTCGCTTAATACTAGCTCTGCATCACAAAACACACGTTACAATGATTCATTGTCCATCAAAAACCAGGAAACACCTTTTTATGTCTACTTCTAGTCTCATTCTATTCAACAAGCCTTATGGCGTGCAAAGTCAGTTTAGAGATGACAGTAATAACGACCACGCCACCCTATCGCAATACTTTACCGATAAGGATTTGCGAGTTGCTGGTAGGCTAGATGCCACTTCAGAGGGCTTGCTGATTTTGACCGATAATGGTCACGTTAATAAAGCAATTACTCATCCGCCAAAAGCCAATGCAGGGCGCAAACAAGGTAAAACTTACTTAGTGCAAGTAGAAGGAACGCCTACTACTGAGCAAATCAATAAGCTCAAACGTGGCGTGGTTTTAAAAGACGGTAAAACACTACCTGCTGAGGTCAAACACGTCAGTGAAAGTGAGCTACCGATGATGCTTTGGCAGCGCAATCCGCCAATACGTGAGCGTAAAAGCGTGCCGGACTCATGGCTAATGCTGACAATATATGAAGGTAAAAATCGCCAAGTCAGACGTATGACAGCGCATGTCGGTCTGCCTTGTCTGCGTTTGATACGTTGGTCAGTGGCAGGGTTTGAGCTAGGTGATTTAGCTGTTGGGGAGTCTGTACGCGTTCATCTAACTAGCGAACACTGTCGTCAGCTAGGTATTAGCAATTAGTTTGTACCGGACAAACGCTTAGCTGCAAGTATATAATTCTCATATAAATTAAATATATTACGAGCTATTAAACATAGTGTCTCGAATGAGTAAGGTTTATCTGCTAACATTCAGCACGTAATTGATTATGTATAATAAGTATTATCCATTTATCGTTTGGTTTTTTCACAATAGGGATATGTCATGATTGCTTCTCGTCGTTTTCTTTCGTTGGTCACTAGCATTTCTGCGGCACTTGTATTGAGTGCTTGTCAGCCAACGACAGAGGACAGCCAATCAAATCCTGCGGAAGAAACCTCACCGCCAGTGACTGATATGCCACATGCTGAGCATGACGGTATGGCAGACGATACTCTAACAAACGACAGCGATAATAGTGTCATTGATGAGTCTCAAATGAGTGACATGCTCAGAGACTATACGAGATCAATGACGAGAATGCATGACGAGATGATGATTGGAATGGGTTATAACGATCCTGATACCGCTTTCGCTAAAGGCATGTTGGGACATCATCGCGGCGCGGTAGAGATGGCAAAAATAGAACTCAAGTATGGCACTGACGAAGCGATGCGCCAACTTGCTCAAGACGTCATTACGGCACAGCAAGCTGAGATCGATGTCTTAAACAAATGGCTGGCTAGCCACCCTGATGCTGCCAAACCTAAGCCAAATACTGTGGCGATGCAGCAAGCATATGCTCAGAGCATGGAAAATATGCATGGCGAAATGACTTTGGGTGTGGCTGATCCCTTGCCTGATATGGCATTTGCACGCGGCATGCTACCGCATCATATTGCTGCTGTTGATATGGCAAAAGTTCAGCTCGAATATGGGACAGATGAGGAGATGCGTCAGTTGGCGCAAGACGTCATTGATAACCAGCAAACTGAAATTGATGTGATGAAAAACTGGATTGCTGCGCTTGAGGCTGCAAGTAGCAACGAAGACGATAGTTCTGTAGATGAAAGTATTGAGCCTGAAACTACCGATAATAAGAATCCAGATAACCTAGATAACAGAGCTAAAGAGCAGTAAATGTATACCTCTCCAACCTCTGACCTATCGAGCATTTAAGTTGCTTGGATATATCTACAATATTAAAAGTAATTTAAAAAAACCCTCTTCTAAGCATGATTGCTCGGAAGAGGGGTTTTTATATGGAAGGGTTTTTCGTATGGAAAGGTATTTTATATAGCATTGAGGCTACCGCTTCATAACATTGAGCCATGTCTCCCAACCTGCATCACCTTTTAATTGCTCATTATCATTGTCTAGCGTCTTATCTCCTTTTGCTAAGCGTAGGCTTACTTTATGAGGAGGTACTGCTCCAGTCATGCCAGTTGTCTCATCTCGCGGCTTCACTTTAGTTGTCGTTTCGGGTTGAACCTGAACACACATCAGCTCATCACGGCGGAACACATAACATTCAACAGGATGCGCCGTATTAACCAAGGCGGTAAGTTGTTTCGTATCCGCTTTGATGCCGTCAATCGCGATAATAACGTCATGTGCTGAAATACCAGCTTTAGCGGCAATACTATCTCGCATCACACGATTTACCTTGAGTCCAGCTAGCGTTTCGTTACATCGCATACCCCAAGGCACATGCTTGTCAGCGGTTTCTTTAGTATTCGCCTGTATTTTGACACCATTTGCAATGAGCAACGCTTCAATTGGCAGCTCTTCTACCCCGTTGACATAACGGCGTTCAAAATCTTCCCATTCTGCTAGCGGCATAAACTGCTCAATGACTGAGCCCATATCAGCACTGCTGATACCAATTCGCTTACTGTCGTTCTGCTTGGCTTGAGTATAAAAAGCTTTGACCACATCAAACAAACGATAACGACCATCACTATTTTTGAGTAAGATTAGATCCAGACATAGAGCCACCAATGCGCCTTTATTATAGTAGCTGATACCCGCATTGCCTGTATTTTCATCAGTACGATACAGCTTAATCCAAGCATCAAAACTTGACTCTGCCACGCTTTGATTACCACGCCCTGGAGTCTGATAATAGCGATTGATTTGCTCGGCTAGCAGTCGCAGATAATTGGCTTTATCAATCACACCTGACGCTTGCAACATGAAGTCATCGATATAAGACGTAAACCCTTCGAACACCCAAAGTAATGGCGTAAATGCTTCACAACGTAAATCGACATCAATCATGACATCAGGACGCACCGTCTTAACCCACCATGAATGAAAATACTCATGACTACATAAGCCTAAAAACCGCTGATAATCTGTACTCGGTAACTTTGGCTCATTGGCATTTGGCAAGTCATTGCGCGGGGTAATAAGGCTAGTAGAGTTGATATGCTCAAGCCCACCATAGTCTTGACCACTGGCAAAGGTCATAAAGGTATAATCGTCAAATGGCGCATCGCCTAACCAATCTACGTAGGTCTGACAAATCTGAGTAATATCCTGCTGCAACCGACCTAGGTTAGCATTCTGCTTGCCTGACAGGTAAAAGCTATGATGTAGCGTCTGATGCTCATTATCATGAATAATAAAATCAAACTTTTCTTGTTCTGCGATTTCGAATGGATAATCAATCAGCTCGTGATAATTCGCTGCCTGTAACTTGTAAAGGTGCTGACTGTTCGCTTGCTGATTGTCTTTTTGCTGCTGATCAATCTGCAGGTGCGTAGCGTCCAACCCACAGGCCAACAGTACTTTGCTACTTTCTTTGTCTGCAAAAAATGTCTCGGGCACAATCAAGCTAACGTGGACAGGCGCTTGCTCTTGCCCTTCGACGGCTAGCGCAAGCGAAGTAAAATTACCATAAAGTCGTTGCTGATCAACGTAGGCCGTACGCACAGACAAGTCATAGCAATAGACTTCGTACTCGACGATGACCGTCTGCCCTGCTTGCACCGCTGGCAGCTGCCATGTATTTTTGTCTATTTTTTGCGCGCGATAAGTCTCTGACTGCTCGTCACTATCCGCTGTTTGAGCCTCTACTACTTGATAATGTACCGCAGTGATGTTTCGGGCAAACTCACGCATTAGATAACTGCCTGGTATCCACGCTGGTAACCAAAGCTGCGGCGCATCGGATACTGCTGTAAAGCTCAGTGATACATCGACCAAATGCTCGTAGAAACGGGTAAAATCAAATTGATAGCTTATATCAGCTATCGTTTTAGCCTTAATATCATGATGATTGGTTGAAACATTGCTCGCTAGTTGTTTAGTAGTGGTATTAGCAAATGCAGTCATCGTATCTCTCGTCCTTATTTTTATAATTATGCTAGAAGTCCTGCTCTAAAAAAGCAACTCCTAAACCATGAATAGCCAATCGCTATGCATTAACTATAGAAAATAGCAGTTATTATTGTAAATTGTGGCATTAATTGGCATTTTTTATGTTTTTTGCCTTGAAAGTTATGTGGGCCATCTCAATTAAAGATGCTAACTGCTAAAGTTACTTTAATAAACTGATGATAATTGACTAATGACGTGGCCTTTTGGCTTGCAGATTGGCTTTTTTAGGTTTATTGCAACCGTATTTAATTTTTTACATAGATATATTTAGGATATTTTATGACTACTATCGCAAAAGACACTGCCGTCAAATTCAATTACACACTAAAAGACGACGAAGGCAATATCCTTGACCAGTCACCAGAAGGTCAGCCACTTGCTTATCTACATGGTCACAGCAACATTATCCCAGGCCTAGAAGCACAATTAGAAGGTAAGTCTGCTGGCGAAAAAGTTAATGCAGTCGTTGAACCTGCTGATGGCTACGGCGAATACCAAGAGCAAGCAGTACAGCATGTACCACGTGACAACTTCCAAGGCGTTGATGACATTCAGCCTGGTATGCAGTTCCAGTCAGAAGCTGGCGGCCAAGTAATGTTGGTTACTGTGACTGCTGTAAACGATCAAGAAGTTACTGTTGATGCAAACCATCCATTGGCTGGCAAGCGTTTGACATTCGATGTTGAAATCCAAGAAGTACGTGCAGCAACTGAAGACGAACTAAACCATGGCCATGTACATGGTGCAGGTGGCGTTGAGCACTAATCTCTTCTAGAGTGTAGTGACAATAGTTAGAGGATAATCTATTAAATCTATCATCTAATATAAAAGGTCAGTAGCCGATCAGGTTACTGGCCTTTTTTGTGCTTACTTCATGGTAAATTTCAAATTAATATAAATGTATTAATCTATGAACTGAATACTAATTCCGTATACAGTGCTACTCAACTTGAATACTATCTACTTAGAAAATCCGCCACAAAAATTACTAGTCTCCAGACGTAACAAAGCCGCATAACGACAAGCGTCATGCGGCTTTTATTACCAACCATCCATGTTAGCGTTACGTGATACCTAATCCCGGGGCATCTCATAACTGACAGGCATCCAGCCTTATCATCCTTAATCAGCAAACTACTTATCCCTAGTGCGACCTTTAAGATACCAATCCCTAGTATCAATGAACCGTTTCGTTCAATCGTGCCGTACAGTTATAGTCGCAGATTGACCCTTCGTTGGTAAGAGGTCTAAACGTCAATCTATGTAAGCATATGCTTACATAGATTACGTAACGCTATAATAACTTCACATTATAGCTTCTCTTCAGGGCTAAGCATTGTCTTAGGTTCAGCGCTGAGCATAAGGTAAGCTGCCTCATTAATGAACGCTTCATCCTCTGGTAATTCTGGACGTTCAGCGGCTTTCATACGGCTACGTTCTTCAAACTTTGCATCCATCGCTGCTTGATAAGTATTCCAGTTAGAGTACGGACGCTCACCAGTTGCGATAAGGCGCTTGTTTTCTGCTTCTAATGAGCGTTTTTCAATTAGTTGCATTTTAGCTCTGCGGCTATTGATATCTAATCGAACAGGTTTCTTTTCATCATCCATGTTACGAATATCATTTAGCGTCGACAGATAAGTAAACTGTGGGTCTTTTTGTTGGCGAATCTTAGACTGCTGATTGAGCGTCGCTAACGTATCACTGGTAAACTTCCCTTCAGGCTTGTACGGTGCTGTTCTGATAGTGTCCCAAGGTAATGCTTTTTTCTGAGCGCGCTCGCCAAAGGTTGCATCATCATAGATATTAACTAGCTCAACATCTGGTACGACACCTTTATTCTGTGTACTACCGCCAGTGACACGATAAAATTTACGCTGAGTCAAGGTAGCAGAGCCTAAAGCTAAGCTATCAAGCTGGATCTGCGCAGAGCCTTTACCAGTTGTCGTACTACCAACCACTAATCCGCGACCATAGTCTTGAATAGCAGCGGCAAAAATTTCACTGGCTGAGGCGGATGCTAAATTGGTAATGACCGCCATCTTGCCATCATATAGCTGCTCGCCACCATCGTTGTCACGGTATACTTGAATATTGCCGCGATTATCACGAATCTGTACCAGTGGTCCACTCTTGATAAAGAAACCTAGCATCTTGGCAACTTCATCTAATGAGCCACCAGGGTTATTGCGCAAATCAACCACTAGGCCATCGATATTTTGTTTATTCAGCTCTTTTAGCGCTTTTTCAGTATCGATACTAACGCTACGGTAGTCTTCACCATTACGGCGCGCACGATAGTTTAGATAAAAGCTTGGTATCTCAAGTACTCCAATACGCTTTGGTGTCTTATCAATATTAGGACGCTGCACTTCTACCACTCGCTGAGTGACGCCTGACTCTTCTTGCTGAATGATGTCTCGTACTACCGTGACCGTACGGGCGCTAGCATCTGGCGTGTTAGGTTGACGTAATTTCAGTGTGACCGATGTACCGCGTTTTCCGCGAATCAAGCTGACAATTTCACGCGTTGACCAACCAACCACGTCCGTCATGGTTTCGCCATCTTTTGCGATACCGACGATCAAATCATTAGGCTTGATTTGACCCGACTTGGCGGCTGGACCACCATCGACCAAAGTCACAATACGAGTATAGTCTGGATTTTTACGATCTGGACGAATAGAGACACCGATGCCTTCTAACTGAAGACTAGACTGGATTTGCAGTTCAGTCGCTTGAATCGGTGCATAGTAATTACTGTGCGGATCATAAGTGAGCATCGCCGTATTTAAGATGGTCTCCATGATTTCATCATCTTTGAGACGCTTAAACTGCTCTTGTTGACGCGACAAACGATTTTGTAAAATCTCATTTGGCGTACGCTCATCGTTACGTACCAAGTCTTGCCCACGAGTGATATCTGGGTTGCTTAAAAACACTTTCTCTTTAGCTTTTTCGTCTTCTTGACCGAGGGTAATACTCATCAACTGGAACTTTAGCTGACGTTCCCAGTAATCGCGCTGCTCTTTTTTGGTTTTAAAATGGCCGAGTTTTTCGCGATCAAGAATGATTGTGTCGTTACCTGTCAAATCAATGTCTGTCTTAAGCATCTTGGTAGCCATCGCAAAGTACTCATTTGAGCGTTTGCGGTAACGATCAAACACCTCTACCCCTGCAGACAGATCACCTTGCTTTAGGCGAGCGCCAAAATCTTCAGCGTGTTTTTTCTTCAGCTCATCAACATCAGATTGCAAAAACAACGTGTGGTTTGGGTCAAGGCTATCGATATACATTGATAGAATTTCACTACCAGTCTTACTATCTAAAGGCTGATTAAGATAATGACTGCGATCCAGCAAGGCGGCTACTTGACGGGTGGTGACCTTTTGCTCAGGAGTCTGAACGAAACTTCCCGTATTGGTCTCGGCGACTGCAGTACCGTAACTTTGAGTCAGGATAATACCAGCGATGCCCACTGACGCCGCACTGAGTAACCACTGTGCTGGTTGTTTTTTCATCATATGTACCTAGTTATTTGAAGTTAATAGTATTGGGTAATTCATCAGAATTAGAAATGCTCGAATCTGTTATGACCTCTAAATGCTGTGTTTTATTCTTATATTTTATGCATCATTAAATACTGATATATAGTCAAAAATCAATCAATATTATCACGCGCATAAATACTGAATTGTCTCAAACTGTATAAGCAATCTTACACGCTACGTCTGTACATACCAAACTTTCTATCACTTTTATCATACATAGTAATTGAGGGCTATCAACATCGATTTAATGCCTAAATCTAATGGCTATTAGCAAATTGATTTGACCCCAATAATCTGCCACATTATGCTCAATTAATAATAGCTGTCATAATAAGATATCTGAACAATGACTGATAAGCGATAAGATAGCCATAGATAGATAATCAGTCACCCTCATAATATAAACATATATAAAATAATAAGGAATACGCGATGTACGGCGTTTTAATGATAGATATCGATAGTACTGCTTTGACCGCTGAAGATGTCAGCTTGATTAAACAAGCACAGGTTGGCGGAGTGATATTGTTTGGTCGTAACGTCACAGATGCGGCCCAAGTCAGAGCACTGTGCGACGATATACGTTATCACAATCAAGACATACTTATCGGTGTGGACCAAGAAGGTGGACGAGTCGCAAGGCTACGTGAAGGCTTCACGCCCCTACCTGCTATGGGTCGATTGGGTGAGCTATTCAATCAAGACCCAAGCCAAGCACTCAGCTGCGCCTACGATTGCGGTTATCTAATGGCGGCTGAAGTGCTGGCTGTAGGAATCGATTTGAGCTTTGCACCCGTACTGGATAGAGATGGTATTAGCCAAGTCATTGGTGACCGCAGCTTTCATCATGAGCCACAAGCCATCACTGCGCTTGCAACACAGTTTATGCGCGGTATGAAGGCAGCTGGTATGGCAACCACTGGTAAACACTTCCCCGGTCATGGTGCCATCGCTCCTGACTCGCACGTATCAGAAGCCATCGACACGCGTAGCTTGGATGAAATCATTAATAGCGACATGCAACCTTTTGCTCAAACACTACATAGTCTAGACGCTCTTATGCCAGCACATGTGATATTTTCGCAGGTAGACGACAAGCCAGCAGGTTTCTCCAAAATTTGGCTACAAGATATCATTCGAGATGAGCTTAAATTTGATGGGGTATTATTCTCTGATGATTTATCGATGGCAGGTGCAAAGGCGGCTGGTGATGTCAGTGCTCGCGTAAAAGCGGCCATTGATGCCGGTTGTGATATTGCTCTCGTATGCAACGACCGTGTGGCTGCTCATGAAGCTGCTAAAGCTGCGCAAGATTTGCCTTACCCTAACCAGCAGCGTATCAAAACCATGCGCGGCAATATCCCAACATGGCAAGGCGATCTTGAATCTACCTGCCAGCAGTTTGAATATTGGCAGCAAGCCAAGCAAAATGTTACTCAGACTTTTTTTGATGCGCAAGCTGATGGTCAGACTGCTAAGGAATCAACAGATCCTACTCTGTATAAATAATAGCTTACTTCACTATCATCGAGCAGCATACAAAAAACCGCACCTTTATAAGATGCGGTTTTTGTCATTTAACTACTACTGCGTAGCTATAATCAAAATAAGAACAAATAGATTAATTGCTTGGGTCTACCGCAGTACCTTGGGTAGCATCATCGCCATCTGGTAACAAGTCATCATTATTACTATCTAATGGGTTCATATCTGGATCTAGGGAATCACTGTTTATCATCATGCCATCATTGGCGCTGACCACTTCGTCATTGACCATAAACTCGATACGGCGATTGCGGAAGCGACCTTGTTCGGTTGAATTGTCCGCGATTGGCTCTGATTCGCCCATGCCTTTGGTAGCTAATTTACTGGCATCAACTCCCTTAGACACTAGATATGCTTTCACTGACTCAGCACGCTCCTGAGACAGCTCCATATTATAGGTATCAGAGGCTTGACTATCTGTATGACCGACAATCATCAGCTTCATATCAGGTACGTTATTGATGATTTCTGCAGCACGGTCTAACAGCGCTTTATTGACTTCAGGTATAACCGCTTCATCTACTTGGAAGTTAATCACCTGAATACTCAAAGCGCGGGCAACATCACGTGGATCTGGGTTTTCACCAAGATTGGTCATCGCCACATCTGCAGCAGCCAGACTATCATCAATCTCACCTTGCAAGTCTAATGGACCTTCAGCTTGCACGGTCATGGCAGGAGCAGCTGCTTGTAAGTCAGCAACCAACTTATCCAATGCAGCTTTATCAGGAGCATTGACAGTGATGTTATCACCTTTAATAATCATACTCGCGTTCGGTACATTTTTAATAATTGGTAATATCGTTGCCAACTGAGCAGATGCTGGCATATCTACTGCAAAGTTATCATCAACATCAGCACGGCATTTATTGGCTTCATCACCAAATGCACCAGTCAAAGCATTCATAACATTGGTTTGTAATGTCTCATCACCCACGCTCATACGACAAGCATACAGCTCGCTATTTTCACCAGTTGCGATGCTCAGTGATGCAGGCTCAATTGCGCCGGCAACCGCTAATGCCTCATTACCTTGTGCCCCTTGCTGTACTGTAGCCGCTGGCGTTGCTACAGGCTCAGGGTTTTCTTGGCAGCCTCTGAGTAGTGCCCAAGCCAATGCACCCAAGATAATCAAACCAATAATAGGTAGCAGCGCTTTCATAAAGCTCTCTTTTGGTTCTTCTTCTTTTTGTAATGGCGCTGTACTGGTGGTATCAGAAATTGGTGTGCCAGCCGTAGTAGAAGTGGCAGCGACTGCACTAGCAGGCAAAACAGTACCCGCCCATGCAGGGATATGATGCTGGTAACTATTTAGGTTATCATTCAAAAATTGAGGAACGGGCGTAGTACCAGCTAAGCTTTTGATCTCATGAAAAGCCAATGGCGCTGCCATCGCAATCAAACCACGTGAGGCCGTTGCATCGACATTATGTTTGCCTGCTAATTCGCGAGAGATTTGGTCGCGGTGTGCCCCTTCTGTCCATACACGGTCATAAAAAGCATTGTCATCACGGGCAATGTTTTCATTGGCAAAGCGGCTAAAAGTATCATTGTCTGCAAGACGAGCAGCAAAAATGGCATAAAACTGTTCTAGTAGATTTTTCTTAGCTGGGCTACGGTCATCTTCCAATACGGCTGGGCTGACGGTGCGTGTCAAGTGGCTAATAATATCCATAATATGGCTCTCCCCTTAATTTTTATTTATATGATTCGTTTGCTCAAAAAGCAGCTATTTCATTCTTTTGTATTCAATCGTCATAGTAGTCATGGTGGCGATAAATCCATCAAACTACTTTATTTGGTTTTGATTATTATAAAATTCTTAAGCTGCTATTCACAGTCTGTACGTTGTTGTGCAAATGATACAGTAAGTAATGTTTCGGATGGCACACGTAACTATAGCCAAGCTACATGAAAAGATAGGCCATATAAAAAGACACGCCCTATAAAACAGCGTGCCTTATAAAAACTACCTAACTTGAGCTGGTTCAGCAACGATAACCGTGTTTGCCATCTCATCCACTTCTGAAGGTGAAAAAGGGCCTGGCGGTCTGGTCGTTTGATTATTCGAAGGAAAGTTGTTGGGAATATTACTCGCGCCATTAGTAGGCAGATTGTTAGGCGCATTATTAAAGCTATTATTATTGTTAGGCAAAGGAATTGGTATCACACGATCTCCAGTATCATCATCTGATGCTTGGTATTCGCCAGAGTTACTATTTACCCCATTATTATTGAATTGATTATTAATCCCCGCCCCATCATCTACAAACTGGTTATTTGCGTTTGCCATGTTATTCGTAGCATCACCAATATTGCTATTATCAGGCAACGGTAATGGTGCTGTACTCTCGACCACCATCGCTGGTGCTAAGTTGCGTACTTCTGTAACCAGTTTTTGCAGCAGCATATTGTCTGGCGCCTCCAGTGTGAGACGATCATTTTGCACATGCAAACGTGCAAATGGTGTTGATCTAAGCATCGTCAAGACATTGGACAGTATTTCGGCAGGCATATTAGCGATTGTGGTTGCTACCCCATCCTGTATGTTTAATTCACAAATACTTGCCTGCTCACCAAAGCTTGTATTGAGTGCCTGTTGCAACGTGCTTTGCAGTGCAGCATCGCCAACGGTCGCGCTACAAGTGTACAAGTTACCGCCGTTGTCTACACCGACAATAAGCTCAACAGGAGTCGTTGTTGGTACAGGAGGCACGGGTGCTGGCTGTGGTTCAACAGGTGCCGTGGCCACAGGCTCTACTGGTATTTCATTATTGGGTTTCACTAATAATGCCCATGCTGCTAGTGCAAGCGCAGCTAGAGCTACTATTAATAAAAATACACGTATTAGTAGATCGTTTCGTTGATTACGAGTACGCACCTGTGCATGTTTTAAGTTACGATTTTCTGCCAAGTGGTAGGCTGCTGGATTGGCATGAATAGCATCGCTATTGGCCATCGTATTGTCATCTAGGGCTTCAGTGTCTGCGCGCTCAGCAGTTGATATTTGCTCTATGCTTTCTACATCATTATTTGTTATTGGTGCGACTATGCCAGTATCTAAAGTAGCGTCGTCAAGTCTATTCGATATGTCGTCACTTACTGGCACATGTACTGGCACATGGTCATCATCTGAACCAAAGCTTTTTTGTATTTGCTGACTAACGCTTTGAGTAGCAGTAATCACAGCGGCTGCCCAAATAGGTAAATATGGACGTAAAGCAGCCTGCTTTTCTTGTAAAAATGCTGGCAAAAACTGCCCATTGGCCAATATTTTTAGTTCACGATATGCCAACGGCGCGGCACTAATTAGTAATTGCTCAGTTGTCTGCTCATCAATGTGATGAGTGGCTGACAACTCTTGGACTATAGTCTCTTGCAGACTTTTATCTTGCCATATTTGTTCAAATAAAGGGCTTTCATTATTAGTGCTAGTAATTACTTGATCAGTACGCAGCAACTGTGAGTAAACCTGTGGCACAGCTAGGCGCGCAGCCAAAACAGCATAAAACTGCTCAAGTAGACTGACATAGGCGACATTATTGCTGTCATCATTACCCATTACAGCTGGGGTTACCGTTTGTTCTAGCTGGTCAATAATGTTCATATTCCACTGCCTCTATCAGCCTTATTTGAATGTGCAAAATTGAGCACTTATTTTATTTTTATCCATGTCACTTGTGTACGTTGCTTCTTTATCTAAAAGATTAATCTCAGCGCGGATGAATGAACACTACTCTCGTCTTTAACCTTGCTTTAAAAGTTTCACTTATGTTGATGGTACACTGCTACATTATTCACTATAACCGCATAAAAAAGCATCGTTTTGTCACACAATAGGTATTCGCGTTATCGCAACTGCTGTTAGTATTAGTCTATTGCTAATGGTTAGTACTTAATACGGATCAGACGTCAAACTTACTTTTTAATCAGCCGTAACGCTTAGGCTTTGAATATTGTCATTTGTAGCTTGTCATTTGTAACATTGTCACATATCAGGCACGGCCTAAGGATTTTCCTTTGTTAAACCATACGACGCTTATTATCATAATTACCGTTATTGTCAGCTTATTGGCTTGGCAAAACAAGACGCTATTTAATCGATTGATTTTTTACCCGCCAGCAGTCAACAATGGGCAATGGGATCGCTTTGTGACCCACGGCTTTATTCATGCTGATAGTATGCATTTGCTCTTTAATATGTTTACTTTGTATTTCTTTGGACGTGCTATCGAAGGACTATATCAGCCGTTTTTATTCGGCTACGGTTTTGTGGTTTTTTATGTTTTGGCAATTATTGTTGCCATGATTCCAAGTTACGTGAAAAATAAGAACAACGCCAGTTATTTGAGTCTAGGCGCATCAGGCGGCGTATCAGCTGTGCTGTTTGCTTTTATTCTGTTAGCACCATGGGAGAGAATCTATCTCTTTGCCGTGATTCCTATTCCTGCAATACTATTTGCCGTGGCCTATATATTTTATAGTATCTATGCGGATCGACGCGGTGGTTCAAACATCAATCACATGGCTCATATGTGGGGCGGCGCATTTGGCGTTATCGCCACGATTGTTTTGGAACCAAAAGTACTACCGCACTTTATCAATGCGTTGCTATCACCAGGATTTTAGACATTTCTACGTATAGTAAAGCTATCACTTTAAAGACGGTTATACTCTATAAATACTATTTTGCGCAGGGTACACTTCTACATTTGAGATTTAGTAATACATTATGATTATAGATATTATCGGTGATATACATGGTTATGCAGACAAACTGATCGGTCTGCTGCATCAGTTGGGCTATGAGCATAACGGTCAGCATTTCGTGCCACCAACAGGTCACAGGGCGTTGTTTATCGGCGATTTGATCGATCGTGGTTCGCAGCAATTAGCCACGTTAGAGATTGTCTTTGCAATGCTAGATGCCGATGTAGCCGATGCAGTGATGGGCAACCATGAATATAATGCATTGGCATATGCCACGCGCGATCCCGATAATACTAGCCAGTATTTACGCTCGCACAACGACATCCACAGACGCCAACACGAGGCGTTTTTAGCAGAGATACCATTTGGCTCAGAGCAACATGAGTACTGGTTGCAGCGTTTATACGAAATTCCATTATGGATTGAGACCGACTACGCCTGTTTTGTACATGCTTGCTGGGATACAGATAGCATGGCAATACTAAAACCCCTTCTGACTGACGATAACTGTCTGACTCCAGCAGGTTTAATCGCGACGGCTAAAGAAGATACCATCGCCTTTGACGCTTTAGAGCGAGTACTAAAAGGGGTTGAAACAAGCTTACCTGATGGCATTGTGATGGTAGATAAAGAAGGTACTGAGCGTACACGAGTACGAGTACGCTGGTGGCTAGATGAGTTAAATACACGCACACTTCGTGAAGTGTCTCGTGCTCCATCGTCCGCATTGGCACAGATACCGCCTGATGCGTTGGCTGAAAATATTGAATTTGCGCTAAAAACTCATAAACCTGTGTTTGTCGGGCACTATTGGCTCACTGGCACACCTGAGCCACTCAGTCCACAAGTTGCCTGTACTGACTACTCTGCTGCAGTAGATAGCGGCTATCTAACGTGCTATCAATTGGATACCGAACAACCATTACCATTGACAGCCAATCACTTTGTTCAGCATTATCACGATGAAAAACATATATAAAATCGTGATATCGATGCAATTAGCGCCATACCAGTATTAAAAGTCAAACTTGGCTTTACGACCATAGCAAAATTTTTGTATGATGGTCTTTTTGAGGATATCCAATCATGAGCACCACGAATACTGCTGCTAACCAGAACGGTCCAATCACCTCCCCTGCTGGTCAGCCGAAAGTCGGCATTATCATGGGTTCGCAGTCTGACTGGGCAACTATGAGTGCTGCTGCGCAATTGCTTGCAGACTTTGACATTGCTTTTGATTGTGAAGTGGTCTCTGCACACCGTACGCCTGACAGATTATTTGATTATGCCAAAAGCGCAAAAGATAATGGTCTACAAGTGATCATTGCTGGTGCAGGCGGTGCCGCTCATCTCCCAGGTATGTGTGCCAGTCAAACGCCGCTACCTGTCTTTGGTGTCCCTGTAAAGTCATCTATGTTGAGCGGTTGGGATAGTCTACTGTCTATCGTACAAATGCCAAAAGGCGTCGCTGTTGGTACTTTGGCGATTGGTACTGCTGGTGCTTATAATGCTGCTCTACTTGCAATTCAAGTATTGGCATTGCATGATGATACGATCGCTACCAAGCTTGATCAAATGCGCCAGTCTCAGACTGAGACTATTCTTGCTAGCCCAACACCAGGTATTATCAATCCTTAGATAAATATAAAATGACCTACTTTTATAGCAGCGTCTTTTATATTGATAGCTTACCGATTGAAGCTATCAATATATAATTTTTAAGAAATTCCGAGTAGAGATAAGGTGCATACAGTGCACCTTTTCCTATTTTCACCCATTGAGTTTTAGATTTTCATAGACCAAACACCTTATTCACTTTTATCCAAAGAGCCTGCCATGACTACAGCAAACGCTTATCCCGTTACCCAAACCATTCGTACCATCGGTATTTTAGGCGGTGGTCAGCTTGGTATGATGCTTGCCGAAGCCGCTATGCCATTGGGTTACCAATGCGTATTCTTAGAAGACAATCCAGAATGCCCTGCCAGCTTATACGGTCGTGTCTTTCATAGCGATCAATTAGAAGACTTTATCGCAGCAGCGGACGTATTTACCTTAGAGTTTGAAAACACGCCAACGTCTACTGTTGAGCAGCTGGTTAGCTTGTCAAAATCTGGTAGCAAGCAAGGCATGTTCCCACCACTGATTGCGCTTGATATCGCTCAAGATCGTCTAAAAGAAAAGCAGATGTTCAACACGCTTGATATCGCAACCGTGCCATTTATGGAAGTCAATTCTGAAGCTGAGCTCAAGCACGCTTGTAAAGAGTTAGGACTGCCTATCGTTCTAAAAACCAGCCGAGGCGGTTACGACGGTAAGGGACAGTTCGTCATCAAGCAAGACGGTGACATTAAAGCTGCTTGGCTAGATTTAAAAGACGCCGTCAGCGGTAAAGGCTCACTTACGCCAACACCTGCGCCATTAATTGCTGAAGGTTTTATTAACTTTAGTCGTGAAGTGTCTATCATTGCAGCAAGAGCGCAAAATGGTCAGGTACGCTGTTACGATTTGGTCGAAAACCATCATCACAACGGTATTTTGGCCAAAACTCAAGCACCTGCTGTTGGCACGAGTCACCTGTTTCAACAAGCAACAGATGCCATTACTAAAGTCATGAATCACTTGGATTATGTCGGCGTTATGGCGCTTGAATTATTCGTCACCAAAGATGCTCGCGGTCATAACGCGATACTGGCGAATGAGATCGCACCACGGGTCCACAACTCTGGACACTGGAGTATCGAAGGCGCTATTACCAGTCAGTTTGAGAATCATATCCGTGCTGTAGTCAACTTGCCATTAGGCGATACAGATAATGTGCATCCTGCGATTATGGTGAATGTACTGGGTCAATATCCTGATATCAGTGCAGTGCTAAACATCGATGGCGCTCATTACCATAGCTATCATAAGGCTGAGCGTGACGATCGCAAGATTGCTCATATAACCCTGATGCCTAATGACGTGACAGATTTAGAGCCTGCTATGGCAAAATTGGTCGCTATCTTGCCAAACAAGGTTGGTCTGGATAAAGAGTATGCAAACGTAGATACTCAGCCTAGTAAAGTAGACGTCGATACTACGAGTAATGCTAAAAACAGTACTCAGAACAGTGCTCAAAATGATGCCACAGCTGATGAACTAGACAATAAAGACAGCCAAGCAGACAGCCTGACTGCTACTCCATTAAAATCTGAGAAGGCCAAAAAATAATGCAGATATGGGTGGACGCAGACTCGGTGCCATTGATTGCCAAAGACCTAATTATTAAAACGGCTGAACGTACCAAGACCATGGCCATATTTGTGGCCAATCAGCCGATTAAGCTACGCAAGTCGCCCTTACTTGTCATGACAGTCGTGCCATCAGGGTTCGACAAAGCTGATGATTATATCGTTGAGCAGATACAGGCTGGTGACTTGGCTATCACTAGCGATATCCCTTTGGCCAATGACATTTTGGACAAAGGTGGTATGGTATTGACGACGCGCGGCGTGATCTATGATAAGAACAACATCAAGCAAAAGCTCAATATGCGCGACTTTATGGATACCATGCGCGGTACTGGCGTCCTAGAATTGCAGGAAATGAGCGGGCAAAAACCTTACGGCGATCGGGATAAAAAAGCCTTTGCGGATGGTCTCAATCGCTTGGTTCGTTAATGCCTTTTATCGTTCTATCTGACGCCTACCCATCCTGTCTTCTATTAAGTAACATTATTTAGCCAACGTTTGCTTCCTTGCAAACTGTATACACTCTATAACCAAACACTATTCAATCAGCACGCTTTATAACGAAGCGTGCTACCTATCTTTGTTACTCTATATTCAGTTTTTAAGATAAATAAACTTACTGAATAATTTAAACAATAGAATTTAAATAAAAATAGGAATGATTATGAAAATTTTAGTCGTTGGTGCAAGTGGTCGAGTGGGCGGTGATTTGGTTAAGCAGTTATTGGCTGATGGCCATCAAGTTATTGGCACGACTCGTCAGAAAGAAAAACTATTTGATAATGACAACTATACCCAGCTAGATTTAGACATTACAGCCAGTAAAGACTCTATTGAAAAGCAAATGGATAAGGATATCGAAGCTGTTTACTTTGTTGCAGGATCTGGTGGCAAGAACGTCTTAGAAGTTGATTTGCATGGTGCTGTAAAAACGATGCAGGCTGCACAAGATAAAGGTATCAAGCGTTATATTATGCTGAGCTCAGTCTTTTCATTAGAAACTGAAAAATGGGACGAAAACCCTGGTATTGCAGATCTAAAAGAATACTACATCTCTAAACACTACGCCGATCACTGGTTAGTGAATAACAGCTCGCTTGATTACACTATCGTACAGCCAGGCGCACTAAAAGAACGCGCTGGTACAGGTAAAATCACTATTAATGATACCAGCTCTGGTGAGAATGCCATCGAAGATGTAGCGACAACGCTAGCCGCGGTGCTAACCGCAGATAACACCATAGGCAAAGTCTTCAACCTACACAATGGTGACATTGATATCAATGAAGCAGTTTCTACGGTATAAATAAATTTAGCAGTAGCAAAATTGGTTGTATCTGCTAGATTTTAAAAGCAGCCAATACAAAAGGTCGTTATCGATTCGCCAATATCTAATTGGTAAATCGGCAACGACCTTTTTATTATATATTTAGATTATAGCTAATTCAAAAGACGCACGCTCAATTATGCTTGCCCACTAGGAAAAGAAATGACTTCTTCCAAGCTTTTCGCACCTGTTAACACCATAAGCAATCTATCCATACCGACTGCAATACCACTACATGGCATCAAATCATTGGAGGCAGCTAATAGATGCTCATCGATTGGCATTTGAGGTAGATTATGACGCGCGCGTAATTGATTGTCTTGTTCAAAACGGTCACGCAATGCTTGACCATCTGCTAGCTCATCATAGGCATTGGCGATCTCAATGCCATTAATATACAGCTCAAAACGTTTTGCGATTTTATTACCGTCTTTGTCCACAGCTGTCTTCGCTAACGCAGCAGTCGCAGGTGGATACTCTATAATTAATGTCGGCAAATCATGACCTAGGTTTGGCTCTACGGCATGACTGAACAATAAATCCAACCAGCTCTGACGACGGTTTTCTTCGCTATCGTCAGCATTATTAAAATCAAATCCTGTCAAACCCATATCTTCTGCCACGGCTTGTAATGCAGTTAAACTCGCTGTCAACGGATGGATACCTACAAAATCCATAAAGGCATCGACATAGCGATAATGACTCATCACAATTGAATGGCCATAAAGTGCCTCTAACAACTCATTAAGTTCAGTTGCCATGTCGTCCAGACTATAACGAGGTTGATACCATTCAAGCATCGTAAATTCAATATTATGACGCGTGCCTATTTCGTTATCACGAAAGACAGGACAAATCTGATAAATAGGTACTTGCCAGCTGGCTAATAAACGCTTCATCGCAAATTCAGGCGAGGTATGCAAATAATAAGTGTGTGGACGGTCTTGATAGGTCACGTGAGCTGCTACAGACTGCAAAAAAGTGTCTGTATTGCCTGCTTGGGATAATAGCGGTGTCTGCACTTCTAGCACTTGTCGACTGGTAAAAAACTGACGAATATTGCTGATAAATTGCGCACGCTGTTGTGCCATTGCAAGTGTCATGGTTGGCGCGTAGCTAGGCTTAGAAGTAATAGGCTGCGAAGAAATGTTGTTTGCTTGAGTCATTGGGCTCTACTGCGACTGATGAATAATTGGTTGCTCAGTATCTTGTTTAATTAAAACTGCCACTCACGGCGCAAGTGATAATCACGTCTCAGACCGTCGAAGTCAGCACCATTTACTTGCCCACCAACTGATTTATTTCGCAACGAGGTATCATCTTGCATGATGTCATAAAACTTTGGCAGTCTATCTGGATATGATTTTAGTTCAGACCATAAGAACATATTTAGCGGTAGCAGATTGGACATAGATTGAGCTGGATGTATCGATAATTTTTCACACAAGGCATCATAAATGATTTGTGTGCCACGTAGCTTACCTTCTAGCGTATAGCCAGCGATATGCGGTGTGGCAATAGCAAGTTTGGATAGCAAGCTTACTGCAATCTTTGGCTCATGCTCAAACACATCTAGCACCACTTGACGTCCAGTACGCTCAATGTCTGTTTCAAGCGCACTTTCCTCAATCACAGGCCCGCGCGCACTATTAATCAATATCGTATCCGCAGGCATCATTGCCAATGCAGCTGCATTAATCAGATGACGTGTTGGGTAATCACTACCTTTAGGATTCGTCGCATTCTTCTCATTAGTCAAAGGCACATGAAGACTGATCACGTCACTTTGGCTAAGCACCTGCTCCAAGCTAGCATTATTAGTTTTAGAGGCTGGTAACAAGGGATCATAACCTAGCACCTGCCAACCCAGATCATAGGCATATTGAGCAAGCGTACTGCCGATATTGCCAAGGCCAATGATACCTAATGTTAATGACGCCGACTGCTGCCAATACTGCGGACACAAAGTAAAAACAGCCGTCAACACATACTGAGCCACAGAATGCTTGCTACAACCGGCCGCATTGGCGAAAGTGATATTACGAGACGCTAGATAATCTTGATCTACATGGTCGGTACCAATAGTCGCAGACCCGACAAACTGCACGCTGTTATTATCAATCAATAGCGTTTCGTCTACTTTCGTCACCGACCGTATCAGCAATACATCTGACTGTACATCGGCAAGTAACGCTGCATCGATATCTCGACCAGCGACAGTAATGATATCAACCGTATGCTCAGTCAGCTGACCAAGCATAGAATCATTAAAAAAATCATTCAGACTGGCGATGTTACTGTCCGCTAAAATAGTGATATTTTTAATTGTGCTTAATTTATCGATCTTATTATTCGTCGATTCTGCCATATTCTCATTTGTCATTATTCATCGTCTCTATCGATAATTTTTTACATCGTATTTGCTAGCGACTTGTTATTCTGGTTCGTGCACAGGATCTATCGCACGAGGGTCAGAAAGCATCACCTCTTGCTGAGCAAATATCTCATTCTTATGCTGCGATATCCACTCGCGCCATACTGCAAGCCCGATAGCCAACACGACAGGCCCAATAAACAAACCAACAAAACCAAATGCTGTAAGACCACCTAATACCCCAATAAAAATAATGATAAAAGGAATTTTGGTCGCGCCGCTAATGACGATAGGACGAATCAAGTTATCCACCCAGCTAATCACCAATACACCCCATAGTGCCAAGCCAATACCTTCTGCAGTATGGCCTTGGCTCAATAGCCAAATCGATACACTGCCCCAAACGAATGGTGTGCCAAACGGAATCAAGGCAATAATAAAAGTAACGATGGTCAATAAAATAGGACTTGGTGCACCAGCGAAGTAATAGCCGATACCTGCCAATAAAGCCTGAGCCAATGCCGTCAGCCCGATGCCGTATACCACGGCACGCGTAGTTGTACCCACAGAATCGATGTAACCGTCGATGCGATTACCGATAATGTTACGCAGCGCTTGACGAATCTGCCGAACCAGACTGGTGCCATCTCGGTAAAAGAAGAAAAGCGTCATTAACGCCATACCGAGTTTGGCCAAACTACTGAACACCACATCAAATGCTATTTTGCCATAATATAAATGCGACTGAACCCAAATGCGAAAAGCTTCTAGCGTCCCTTCTGGGTTTTTATTGATACGCCACAGCACGTCTTTGACTTGCTGACCGATGATAGGTAAATCTTTGAGGGAGTCAGGCACATCTAAGTAACCTACCTTGATACGGTAAATCAAATTACTGATTAAACTTAAAGCTTCTTGCTGCAAGATAAACACACCGATAACCACTGGCACACCAATTATCAGTGAAATATTCACCGTCATAATAGCGGCGCTAAAGTCTGGGCTTAGCTTTACCTTTTCATGGAAGAAATTATAAATAGGAAAGGTCACATAGGCCAAAATCGCTGCCCACAGCGCTGGCACAATAAAAAATTGCACCACTTGAAAACACAATACGAACAGTACCACTAGCAACGTAATTGCCAATAAGCGCTGAATAATAAATTCTTTTGTCCAGTTTTCAATCATAGCGTATAAACCAAAAGCGGACAGCAAACGATAATTTTGCTGGCGAGTTTATAAATGTGTGATGAATATCAGCTCTTAGACACTGTCTGTAAGCCATATCCGTTAGCGAGAGTTGTGAATCATACAAAAAAGTATTGGGTCGGACTTATGAAGTCATATGAGGATTAAGTAATATGACAATTAAATAGTATGACTATGCCCAGTTTCATACCACGAATTCACAGCCATTTATTATTGTAAATAAAATAATAAAAATACGGCTAGCACGCTTTATTATGCAATAAAGCATGTGAATTATATAACGCGTTGTTGTAATCTTTACTTACAACTTTGTCTATGCAAGCTTACTAGATGACGACGATAATGACTAGCGCATAATACATGAATTTAATGTGTAAAAATGATGTATTGAAAACTGCTTTTATGTACAGCTTTTAAACTGTTATCTTATAAGGGAATCCACTGGTGCGTTCTATTTGTCACGACAATTGATGTTATACTAAAGCAATTATTTTAAGCTTTTCAGTGTAGTTAAGTTTATTTGCACATATTTATTTACATCGTCGTACAGACGTCGAATCCTCTGAGCCAGATTTCAACACCCGCTTATACCGTCTTCTTTTAGACTATCATAAGTTCTAATTTCAGGGTGTCGCTATCACTTAGAGTGAGTTACTTGAGCAAAATCATAAGTCTTTTATAAAGGCTTATACGAGATTTAGACTCAGCATATCAGCTCAATATTTGAGCTTGATATGCAAGATCGCAGTTTTAAGTTAATTTCGGATTTGATTTTATTTGAATCAATACAGACACACCAAATTTTAATAATATATCGATAGGAACAATAACAATGTCAAAAGACACTGATAACCCCAACTCTAACACCTCAAACGAAGCCAGTAAGAACAACAAACCACAAGATACTGTCACTTTTGCTTTAGCCCAATCACATTTTTTGGTCGGTGATATCTCAACCAACGTCGAAAAAATGCGTACCCTAGCATTACAAGCACGCGAACAAGGTGCTGACATAATCGTATTCCCAGAGTTAGCGCTACTAGGCTACCCTCCACAAGATTTATTGCTACGTCCAAGCTTGTCAGGTCGCGTCAAAAGCGCTTTGTCTACTTTGAGTGATATCGATGATATCGTCATGATTGTCGGCTATCCGCATGTCGATCATCACGGTACTTTTAACTCTGCTGCCATCCTACACAATGGTCATCAAAAAGGCTTTTACCATAAGCAAATTTTGCCAAATTATGGCGTGTTTGATGAGCGTCGCTATTTCGATAAAGGTCGCAATCAAGTTTTATTTGACTATAAAGGCATTACTATTGGTCTGCTTATCTGTGAAGATTTGTGGGAAAAAGGTCCTATATCTGAGCTTAAAAAGCAAGGTGCTGATCTAATCGTAAGCTTAAACGCCTCGCCTTTTGAGATTGAAAAGCAGGACAATCGCAAAACTATGCTGGCCAAGCGTAGCCGTGAAAACAAGCTACCTATCGTCTATGTCAACGCAGTGGGCGGGCAAGACGATCTAGTGTTTGATGGTGGCTCTATGGCTGTACAAGCTGACGGTAGTATTGCTCATGAAGCGCCGCGCTTTATGAACCAGTTGCTACTAGCTACGTTAGACGTCAAAACTGCTAAATTCAACGAGCAGACCAAAGCGCCTCTAACCTTAAGCCGTGAATCTGAAATGTATCAGGCGTTAGTCGTCGGTCTACGCGACTATGTTAATCACTCAGGATTCTCTGGCATTATTGTTGGGTTGTCAGGTGGTATTGACTCAGCATTGACACTCTGTATCGCTGTTGACGCTCTAGGCGCTGACAAGGTATATGCAGTCATGATGCCATACGAGTATACCTCTCAAATCAGTCTAGAAGATGCTCAAGCACAGGCGCGCCGCTTAAATGTTTCTTACACCGTCTGCCCTATTTTTGACGCTGTCGAAGGCATCCGTCATACGCTAGCACCGTTATTCAATAAGTCGCCAGCGGACACGACTGAAGAAAACATCCAAGCGCGCGCTCGCGGTGTGATTTTGATGGCGTTATCTAATAAATTCGGTCATCTGGTTATCACGACTGGTAACAAGTCAGAATTGGCTGTTGGTTACTCAACGCTATATGGCGACATGGCTGGCGGCTTTGACGTACTAAAAGACGTATATAAGTCTCAAGTTTATAAATTAGCGAGCTATCGTAACCGTTTAGAAGATACGCCGGTTATTCCTGAGCGCGTTATTACTCGTCCGCCATCGGCTGAACTACGTCCCGATCAAAAAGATCAAGACAGCTTGCCTGACTACGATGTGTTAGATGGTATTTTGACGTCATATATCGATGAAGACATGGGCTATCAAGAAATTATTGATAAAGGCTTCGATGCTGAGATGGTCGCCAAAGTCATCAAAATGGTAGACAACAGCGAATACAAACGCTTGCAATCTCCTATCGGTACTAAGATTAGCCACAAAGCTTTTGGACGTGAGCGTCGTTACCCATTGGTCAATAAGTGGTCAATTAAAGGTTAATTACTACACACCTCTCGATTTCTGCTATCTATAAGTTGAGAGGTACTAGTTTTACAAGATATCGAATTTTTACTATTAGCTGGGTGCTTGCCCAGCTTTTTTGGTTTTTATCCACCAAAAACTTTTACACCTAGCCATATTCTTTTCCACACAGTTTCACCAACTATTTTGCCTTAATTATCTTTATTTCTTTTTCGAGTACGTCATGAGTTTGCTAACCGCTAGTGTTTTTCTTCTTTTACTGCTTGCCTTAAGTACCTTTGTCTCTGCTGCTGAGATTGCCATCGCTGCAGGCCGCAAAATCAAGCTGCAAATTATGGCAAAAGAAGGCGATGTTCGCGCACTTGATGTCATCAATATGCAGGAGCATCCTGGTAGTTTTATCACCGTTGTACAAATAGTACTAAATGCGGTCGCTATTTCAGCTGGTGCCGTGGGTGAGTCGGCCATTAGTCCTTATCTCGAGCAGTTATTGAATAGTGAAACGATAGCATCGGTTATATCATTTGTACTTATCACGAGTTTGTTTTCACTACTTGCTGATCTAATGCCTAGGCGTTTGGCCATGTCAAATGCTGAGACGATAGCGGTACGGCTCGTACGCCCAATGATGTTGTTGATATTTATACTAAAGCCCATTATATGGGTGTTCGATGGGGCCGCGAATATCCTGTTTAAGCTTTTTGGCATCTCAACCATACGTCAAGATGATATGACACCAGAAGATATTTATGCAGTGATGGATGCAGGTGCTGAAGCAGGTGTACTAAAGAAGCAAGAGCATCACTTGATCGAAAACATCTTTGATATGCAGGAGCGTACCGTCACCTCAGTGATGAATCCTCGAGAAAATATCGTTTACTTTGATACCAAGACAAGTACCGAAGAAGTCGTGAATATCATGATTGAGCAGCCACACAATAAGTTTTTGGTTTGCCATGATGACGATTTAGAACATATCGTTGGTTATGTGGAATCTCGTAGCTTTTTAGCTTTGGTTTTGAACCAACAAGAAGTTAGCCTGACAAACAAAGCTCTATTAAAACCAGCACTTTTCGTGCCTGATACGTTGTCTTTGTTTGAAGTATTAGAAATGTTTAAATCTACTGGCGCTGATTTTGCGGTCATCGTGAATGAATATGCCCTAGTCGTTGGTGTTATCACCTTAAAGGACGTGATGAGCATTGTGATGGGTGAGTTGGTAACGCTAGAAGAACAACCTATTGTCCAGCGCACTGACAACTCGTGGCTAATCGATGGCATGACCCCTATCGAAGATGTAATTCGTGCATTAGATATCGTCGACCTACCACGCAGTCAAAATTACGAGACTATCAGTGGATTTATGATGTATATGCTCCGAAAAATTCCTAAGAAGACCGACACAATTGAGTATGCCAATTATCGATTTGAGATTATTGCGACTGATAATCTTAAAATCACACAGATGCTAGTCACCAAATTAGAAGATGTCATTTAATTTACTGGCTAGTTAAAGAATGCTTAACTAGCCTATTCACATTGTTTTAAGCACGTTGACCAAAGATAGCGGTGCCGACACGTACCATTGTTGTGCCGTTTTCTATCGCTTCTGCCATATCGCCACTCATACCCATACTAAGCGTATCCCAATTATTTAATTCTGGACAATCGGCTTTGACCTCTTCAAACAACTGCTTAGTTCGAGCAAAGGCATCCGTATTTGCTTTAGCAGGAATAATCATCAAACCTCGCAGTTGTAAGCGCTCATACCCTTTGATCGCTGTTATCAGCTCTGGCAACTGGGCTGGCAAACATCCGGATTTGCTATCTTCGTTATCGATATTTAATTGAATCAACACATTCAACGGTGGCAGGTCAGCTGGTCGTTGGTCATTTAACCGTTTAGCGATGATATCGCGCTCAACCGTTTGCACCCAATCAAAGTGCTCTGCAATGTCACGTGTCTTATTACGTTGAATACTACCGATATAATGCCAAACGATACTCTCGCCTACAGGTTGAGCTTTAAGAGCAGTAATTTTTTCGATGGCCTCTTGTAGATAGTTTTCACCAAAATCACACTGTCCCTGCTTCGCTAAAGTTGCGATCATATCGGCAGGTTTCGTTTTCGAAACAGCCAGCAGCATAACATTATCAGTCTGTCTGTCAGTATGATCACATGCTTGCTTCATCTGCGTATTAACTTGCTGCCAGTTATCGATAAGTGTCACTTCATCAATATTGCCATTCATTTCCTTCATATTCTGCCCTTACTGCTTGATTGATTTTTTGAGATTTTTTCTGCAATTTTTATTATAAAAAAACACAACTATCCGATTTTTAAAGTAAATCAGAAATAACTTCTATAAGAATTATTTTAAAACGATACAGTTCTGGTTTTTCTTAATTTAGTAGATGGTTAAATACTCACAGTCTTGTTATGATATTGTTACATGCTTTAACATATGCTGCTGAATATGCTAGTGATGGTAAAGACCTGTACTAGTAAGCTTCTTGCCATTTCTTATTATACTAAGGCTATCGATGAATAGTTTACCACGTACTTTTATAGTGTTTTGTCTTACCTAGACTAAGTGATAGGAATATCAAATTATGGCCGAAAAAAACAATCTTAATATCGAAGACTTACTGCGCTTTACCGTTAAGCATAAGGCGTCAGATTTACATATTTCAGCGGGTATGCCGGCAATGATACGTGTTGATGGTGAAATGACCCGTATCAATATGCCAGAGATGACCCATCAGGTCGTGCATCAGCTTATTTATGACATCATGAATGATAAGCAACGTGCCGATTTTGAAGAGTTTTTTGAAACGGATTTTTCTTTTGAAATTCCTAATCTAGCACGCTTCCGTGTCAACGCTTTTAATCAAAATCGCGGTGCAGGCGCTGTATTTCGTACCATTCCTTCTAAAGTATTAACGATGGAAGACTTAGGTATGGGCGATGTCTTTAGACGCGTTTCAGACTTTAAGCGTGGTGTGGTATTGGTCACGGGCCCAACAGGCTCAGGTAAGTCAACAACACTTGCGGCGATGATTGACTATATTAACGAAAGCCGTAAAGAGCATATTTTAACTATCGAAGATCCGATTGAATTTGTGCATCAATCTAAGAAAAGCTTGATTAACCAGCGTGAAGTACACCGTGATACTTTGGGTTTTGAGCCAGCATTGCGCTCTGCCCTACGTGAAGATCCCGATGTTATTTTGGTTGGTGAGCTACGTGACCTTGAGACTATCCGTTTGGCATTGACGGCAGCAGAAACTGGTCACTTAGTATTCGGTACCTTGCATACTAGCTCAGCGGCTAAGACAATTGACCGTGTTATTGATGTATTCCCTGCTGCTGAAAAAGATATGATCCGCGCTATGCTATCCGAGTCGTTGCAAGCTGTTATTTCACAGACGTTATTACGGCGTCAAGCAGGTGGACGTATAGCCGCCCATGAAATAATGATAGGCACCCCTGCTATCCGTAACTTGATACGTGAGAACAAAATCGCTCAGATGTATTCTGCCATCCAAACAGGTGCAGGCGATGGCATGATTACCCTCGATCAAACGTTAAAGAACTTGGTAAGTAAGGGAACCATTAGTAAGGATGTTGCACGTCCTTATGCCAAGCAACCTGAGGCATTTTTGTAGTACTGATAGATAGTATTGACAGATACCACTAAAAATAACCAACAACTTATGGTTTCTGTTTTTTTTATTACTTTTTATTGACGTATTTAAAATATGATTTTAATTGACTTACATCTGGTGCAGGTGCGATATGGACATTGATAAACTATTACAGTTAATGATCAGCAAAAATGGCTCTGACCTTTTTATTACTGCTGACGTAGCACCTTCCATGAAAGTGAATGGAAAAATTTTACCTGTCGGTAGAACACCTTTGAGTGCTGAGCAAACCATGAGATTGGTCAAAGGTGTAATGACGCCAAGCCAGCAAAAAGAGTTTGAAGAAACCAACGAGTGTCAATTTGCGATCTCTGATGAAGCGCAGCAAGCACGCTTTCGAGTCAGTGCATTTGTACAACGCGACATGGCAGGAATGATTTTAAGAAAAATTGAAAATAATATTCCAACGGTCGAAGAATTACGTTTACCGCCAGCGCTAAAAGAATTGGCCATGAAAAAACGCGGTATTGTTCTATTAGTTGGCGCAACGGGTACAGGTAAATCTACTACCCTTGCAGCAATGATAGGACATCGCAATCAAAATTCTCATGGTCATATTATTACGATAGAAGACCCTATCGAGTTTGTCCATAAACATCGCGGCTGTATTATTACCCAGCGTGAAGTTGGTATCGATACCCATTCATTTGAAGCGGGCCTAAAAAATACGTTACGCCAAGCACCCGATGTCATCTTAATCGGCGAGATTCGTAACCGTGAAGTCATGAGTTATGCTATTCAGTACGCAGAAACTGGCCATCTAGTGTTTGCAACGTTGCACGCAAATAATGCTAACCAAGCAATTGATCGTATCATTCATTTCTTTGAAACCAATCGCCATAATCAGTTGTTTATGGATTTGTCATTGAACCTACAAGCTATTATCGCGCAGCAACTTATCCCCACACCTGACGGTAAAGGACGACGCGCTGCTATTGAGATTTTGCTAAATTCGCAGCTGATCAGTGACTATATCCGTAAAGGGGAAGTCCATGAAATCAAAGATGTAATGACACGCTCACGAGACAGTGGCATGCAAACCTTTGATCAGGCACTTTTTGATTTGTACGAACAAGGAGAGATAACGTATAAAGAAGCGATTCTACATGCCGACTCCCCTAATGATCTACGCCTCAAAATTAAGCTCAGCAGCAAAAACGGTAAGGCTAATTTAGATGAAGGTGCTGATAGTTTATCGTTAGATGTGAGCTAAATTATTGATTTTCCAATACAGAATAGAATATATATAAAACCCTCGTTATTTATAACGAGGGTTTTTTATTGTTCGATATCGTAGTACTGATAGAAATAAGCGTTTCTACTAGTACGCTAGACAATTACTTCGCGCTATCTCTACAGGCCTGATCCGCACAAATACCATATAGCACAAGAGAGTGCCCAGACAGTTTAAAGCCATGTTTTTCTGCTACTTTCAACTGCTCTTCTTCGATGACTTCATTATGAAACTCTATAATCTTGCCACACACATCACAAACTAGGTGATCGTGATGCTCTTCTTGGGTAATCTCAAATACAGATAGATTGTTTTCAAAGTTATGACGCTCAACAATACCTGCTTGCTCAAACTGTGTTAGGACACGATAGACAGTGGCAAGACCTACATCTTCACCTTGCTCGATAAGTGCCTTATATATTTCTTCTGCACTCATGTGATGCAGCTCTGCGCTTTCTAATAGCTCTAAAATTTTGATACGAGGTAACGTGACCTTGAGTCCTGCTCTACGTAAATCTTGATTGGTAAAAGAAGCCATAATATCCCTTTTGACTGTGACAGCCTTAACAAATAGAAAATATGAGATAAATAATCAACAAAGATTATTTTTATTTAATATAAAGTAAATGATCAATAATAAACTGATGAAACTTATGCAGACATCTCTCTTATTATTTTCTAAATATCGAGATGCAAGCCTATGAATTTAAAATATAATTAATCTAACTATTCAGATTGTGTTTGGTAAATAATGTCGTAAGTGGTAGGCAATTGCAAGTAAATGACGTATCATTTGTCCAAGATTGTCGGTCAGACTGGTACGACCTAACGCTGGCCACACCTAATTCATTTCTTATGAGTCATCTTACCATGATAAAGACATTAAATTTCCGTCCGTTAAGCCACACAAGCGCATTACGTAAGATCGTTATCACCAGTATGCTTAGCGCTACTGTTGCTATGTCTGGCTGCTCATTATTGAGTGTTTATAAGATTGATTTGCCACAAGGCACAGCGATTACGCAAACCCAAGCTCAAAAGCTAAAAGTGGGTATGAATCAAAACCAAGTTCTTTATACTCTTGGTAGCCCTGCGATTCGAGATACGCTTGAGCCTAAACGCTGGGATTATATCTATGACTACAAAGCAGGCACTGAAGGTAGCCGTAAAGGCATCGCAGATGTTAAAAACGCTAGCCAGCATTTAGTTGTTTACTTTGATGATAATGGTTTGGTCACGCGCGTCGAAGGTATTGAGAGTCTGCCAGCATCATAGTTAGCGAAACTATTAGCTTAGATGGTTAACGGTTTAGCTACGAGATTTATTTTTGCGCTGAGACATAGGATCAGCGCTTAAACTACGATACACCTCGATACGGTCAAAAGGCTGTAGCAAATAGCTTAATGGCTGTTTCTGTGCATAAATACCCACATGCCAACGTTTCGCAGTTGGCGTGGTGATATCTATTACTTGCTCACACCACGCTGCCAGTTCTGCAAATTTTTTAAGCCATCCTGCTTGCGCCAATGCTTCATGCAAACTAGTACTTTGTTTGACCTGCAAAGCTAGATAATGTTGGCGCTGCTCATCTTCAGCATACGCCAGATATACGGTCATTAGATTGGCTTGCGTAGACTGTGGCACGCTGCTGTCACGACCTTCGACTGTTAGCTCAACCACTGCATCACCCAACCTATCAATGCTAGCAGCAATGCTAATGGTACGACTAAACGTATCGCTACTCGCCACAAGTTATAAACTGCTTCATTGCTAAAATTTAACGACTTGCGTAGATGGCTAATCTTCATCTGCCAACCCGCAAATACTGATAATAGTAGTACAGCAATGCTACTAATAATGACCAAGATGCCAACTAACCATGCTGTCGGAATCGCAATCACTAATAGTAACGCTATAGCAAAAGTGATTATCAAACTAACTAATAATCCAAACTTATGCGTTAACTGTTGAGTGCTGTAATGTAGCAAGTAACTGGCTACAAATAACACCCCGCCCCAATATAATAGTTGTCCAACTGGCGGTAGCGACATACCGCTAGTAAATAAAGCCACTACTCCTATCAGCAGTTGCAATATCCAAATCGGTAACACTAACTTGGTTGCACGGTACTCACGAGTAGCTGCTCTGTTTTTTGCTTGCTGACTGTTTGCTTCTACCGCTGTGATTGTCTGCTTACTCACCAAGTTCTGACCGAACCAGTATAATCCTGTACCTGCACCAACACTGACTAATGCTAACGCGACTGCGCGAGCCCATTCCGTCAAACTGACATCAGTCATAGCAAAACCAGCATTGGGCACACCGTTTGCGAACCCTAGCAGCAACCCTATTACCATCAATCCTAAACCAATAGGTAAAGGCGTAACACCCAGCAAGCTTAAGAGTAACGCAATGACCATCAGGCCTGCAGCCACTGAGAAGCTAGGTACATCGGGTACGCTATTTAGCTCAGTTAATGCAGACAATATACCTGTACTTGCACCAGATATGACCAACGCTGCAATCACTATAGAAACCAGCGCCGCTAACCAACCAAAGCTACGCCATATCGGACTGACATCTGCTTCACGAGTGAGCTTTTGCATACCCGCTAGAGGGCCTTCAACGCTACGATAGGCCAGTGCTATCTCAGCATAAATGACTGGCAGCGCAACCAATACCATGGCTAATAACCATAGTAACCAAAAGTCAATCTCACCAATTGACGCAGGTGCAAACCAACGAAATAGCAATAACGGTAGTAGCGCCGCGATAAAATAAGAAGCATAACGGATCATCATAATTTCAATCCAAACGATCTAATACCATTCACAAAAACTGGATTGGCAAACAAAACAAGTGCAAGTACCACGCATAATAGACTGAACATGTTTAACAAGGCTAATCGTATTTTGAAAATCGGTATAAAGTGAATAACGATAATTTATAATTATACAGAGCAACGACTGGCTTCTGTAAATGAATTCAGCTAAATACTGTCTTAATATAAGGGACAAACAGTTATAAAAAAACCCCGAAATCGGGGTTTAGTCATTCAGATATAATCAATATACGATTCAGTACTCAGTGGCTTTATTTAATGGCCTTCTGTGCAACGCAAAGCATGTATCAGATACTGAATCAGTGCGACTCAATTAGTGAATAGCACTTACATAGTCTGACAGGATACGAATGTCACGATCTGATAGTTTCGATGCAACCGTTTGCATCATACCCATCTCGCCTTCTTTGGCTGCATCATTGACTCGTTTTTGATCATCGCTATCGATATCATCAACACGTCCAGCAGCACGGAATAGTTTTAGCTGAGTAGCAATATACTGAGCATGCTGTCCGCCTAGCTTTGGAAATGCAGCCCAAGTATTACCTGCAGCATCTGGACCATGACAGCCGGCACAGCCAATGACACCGCGCGACTTATCACCGCCCAAGAATAGCTTAGTCGCTTCTTGGTTGGTTGCAGGATTGCCGTAGCCAACGCCCCAAGGCGCTTGACTGGCATAGTAACCTGCTACGTTGGCTAGGTCTTGCTGAGACAGATTAGCAACTTGTGACTGCATGATACCGTTTTTACGATAACCTGCTTTAAAGTTGACTAGCTGTTTATATAGGTACTTTACGTTTTGGCCGCCAAGGTTTGGCTGTGCAGGAACAATGCTGACGCCATTAAGACCATGACAAGCGGCACAAACGGTTTCTGCAACTTTTTGACCTGCATTGACGTCATATTCAGGAACAATAATAGCAGCTTGTACGCTGAAACTTGCAACGCATAAGCTGGCAGCAGCGATTAACTTTTTCATTGATACAAATCCTACTAGCTCGGCGTAAGCATTATTTAGAGTGATTGCACTGGTAAGATACCTGATATAGCCGCCTCTTTAATCATGAGAATGGCGTATATTTTGAGGTCTTGGACACAAGCAGTCTGAAAGTACTTACTAACATCAGGGTTTATTTTCGATTATTATAGCAAGACTTTGTATCATTTGCCTACTTAATCATAGTATCCATCAGTTTTCTGGCAACACAATATACAATATGACGCAAAAACAAAAAGCGCAGATAGGTTATTAGCCCAGCGCTTTATTTTATATGTTCAAATTATATTTATAAGTCGATTATTTGCTCATATATTCGATAAGTTTACGATAGTCGTCATCACTACATTTGTCGCAAAGACCACCTGCTGGCATTTGCGGCATACCACCTTTGACAGACTTAATGAGTGTCGGCATACTTTTTTGTTTGATCAGCTGTTGCCATTTGACACTATCACCTTTTTTGATGGCATTCAATGCCCCACTATCGTGACAGGCTGCACATGAGTTATTATAGGTAGTGGCGATATCCGCCGCACCTGCGCTGCTAATCATAATACCACTTAATAATAGTGCAGCACTGCTAGCCATTATAGTGCGATAACTCGTGCTAAGAAATTTACTGATTGAAAACATAGAGCACCTCCTCGTGATATTTCACGTGTCTCATCAATCGTTCTATTAAACGTCTCTCGTTAAACATTGTAACAATATATGTCATATAAACATAGAGAATTTGGATATGGCTTTGTTAAAGCTGAGAACTTGTCGTAATGACTGGCCAACTTTAATGTTATCCTACTATTTATATGATGCTAATCGCAGTTATTTCAATAAGTAAGACACGGAATAGTATAGAATAGCCAGTAATATTAAATAGCTACTTTTATGATTTGCACATAACTGTATTGATAAAGAACTGCCTTTTACCTTGATTTACCTATTTCTTGACCAATTACTTGACCGCACCGATGACTTGAATCATCAGCTGACTAAAATTTTATAATCGCATCCAATTTTTTAAGATTAATGAGCCATTTATGAGTACCCCGTTTAACGATGTCGCCGCTGAACATGCCTTGTTCAATACCAAATCTCGTCAGAAAATTCAGCAAACTGAGTTTATGATGTCAGCACCTACTTTTCGTCTCTGTCCGCCTGATATGGGATTGGAAGTCGCTTTTGCAGGTCGCTCAAACGCTGGCAAATCATCAGCCATCAATGCCTTAACCAATCAGCGTCAATTAGCTCGCTCGTCTAAGACACCAGGACGCACGCAGATGATTAACTTTTTTAGTATCGGTGATACTGACAGACGTTTGGTTGATTTGCCTGGTTACGGCTATGCCGCTGTTCCGCTAGAGATGAAAAAAGAATGGCAGGTTGAGCTAGAAGAATACTTGGTATCACGCTCAAGCCTTGCAGGTCTGGTACTGATGACAGATATTCGCCATCCGCTTAAGTTTTTCGATGAGCAAATGCTGCACTGGGCAAACGATGGTGAGCTACCAGTACATATTCTGCTGACCAAAGCAGATAAATTGAAGTACGGTGCTTCTAAGAACGCCCTCCTTGAGACTCGTAAAAGACTGAAAAAACTGGGCTTAAATTGTACCATTCAGTTGTTTTCGGCTCTCAGAAAAGAAGGTCTTGATGAGTTGGCTGGGATAATGGGCAACTGGTATGAGTATCAGCTTGATGCAGATAAAATTATCGAGTCTTCTTTTGCGTTGCTAGAAGGCGCTGAATTAGAAGACGCTATTGAAAAAGAAAGCGGTGAAAAAGAGAGCGTTGATAAAGAAAACAAATAAATATCGTTGTCTTTAATAAAAAGGGTTTATCGCTATTACGATAAACCCTTTTTTATTGCCTGTTTATTCACTCATTATTATTATCGTTATGTTATAAAAACAATAAGAATTATAAAAGTAGCTCTACCCGCATAGCAAATCCACTAGCGCTTGTGGAGTATCAACTTGATAGGTTGGATTTTGCTCCGCAAGCTCTGCACTCGTTGCCGTACCATAGTTCACCGCTATACTGGTCATGCCCAATGCTGTTGCCATTTGAATGTCATAGATACTGTCACCGATAAACACAGCATCAGAAACCTGCTGCTGCGTATAATCCAAGATATCGGTCAACATCTGCGGATCAGGTTTTGAGCCTGACTCATCAGCACAACGCGTAATCGCAAAATAATCATGGCTATCGGAGGCATCTAATACACGATCTAGCCCTTTTCTTTTTTTGCCAGTTGCTACGGCGAGCGTTTTTCCCTGCTGCTGCAAAGTTTGCAACATATGCTCTATAGGCTCAAACAGCGGCGTACTATGACTATTGGCAATATAGTACTCTGCATAGGTTTGCTGAATCTCAAGCAACTGCGTATCGTTTGCCTGCGGATATAAAATCTTAATCCCATTCATTAAGCTCAGACCAATGATATCTTTTACGGCTTTATCAGTCGTCTCAAACCCATGTGCCTCCCCAGCCACATGCATAGAATCAACGATTAGACCGATTGAATCCATTAGCGTGCCGTCCCAATCAAAAATAATCAATGTCTTATCAGACAACCGATGTTCTGCTAATGGTTGAGCATTTATAACACGCTCTGAAGTTGTAGCTGGTTTGGTCATGAAGTCACCTTAATGAATAGACCTCTTGCAAAAGTCATATCTTAAGCTCGGAATTAATGATACCAGCAAACAGCTTCATTCTAAGATCATAGCGCTGACGACGGTTGCGATATTTATGAGCCACGATTTTAAATAACTTGATTAAGCCTATTTTGTGCTCAACCACAATACGGAACTTTGCCAGATAGTGATTGGCCTGTTTGCATATCTCCAGTAACTGACCACCACGTGGCTTTTTAAAAGGGGTGAAGGTTTGCTTATGTAGCTTTGCTAACCCTTGATAACCACTATCTGCTAGTAATTTAGCATTGTCAGGAAGCCAATCAGGACAAGTATCTTCATAGAGCTTAAAATCGTGGATTGACCCTTTGCAGGTTTGCACATCAAGTATCAAGCCGGTTTGCCAATGGACGATAACCTGCGCTTTTAAGGTGTGTTGTTTTTTCTTACCGCTGTAGTAGTCTCTTTGGTTTTTTTTGGACGCTCAATTGGGGTTTCGGTGGCATCGACAATGACGACTGACCAATTGATGTCCTCATCGACACGACTAGGCAGCTTTTTAGGCAATTCAAACTTGCCAGAGTCAATCAGTGTGTCTTCTACTTTACGAATGATACGGCTAGCAGAAGACTCATGAATACCAAAGTCCATACTGATATGATAAAGCGTGCGGTATTCACGCCAATAAGTCAGGGCGAGTAGTATCTGCTCCTTAAGACTGAGCACACTTGGTCTGCCTGATTTGGTCTTAGATGCTTCATGCTCTTGCATGGCATCAAGCATGTCATAAAAGGTGGCTTTATGAATGCCTGTGTAGCGTTTAAAACCAGCGTCACTTTGTTTGAGTAGCTTATCTATGTTTGGCATATCTATTAAGTAAGTAGCGTTCAATAATATACGTTGTGTCTTATAACTACTTTTGCAAGAGGTCTAATATTAATAATAAATAGCAGATACTAAAACGTCACGGCGGCTTATTCGTAAAAATAAGATATCGTGACGTTTAGGAAAATACAAAATAGTTTGGCTTAAGAGTTTATTTTGAAAAATTATTCAGGCAATTTCGTTGTTTCTGGTAGCCAATCTGCCATATCGTCTGGCAATGGCGCAGTAATGGTCTTGTAGCCTGGAATATCTAAGCGCCATGCATGTAGACACAGACGATGGACGCCTGATTTATCATGAACGTTATATTTGTCATCACCCAAGATAGCATGACCGATATGCGCCAAATGCACACGGATTTGATGAGTGCGACCCGTCAATGGCTTAGCTTCAATTAAGCTGACTGGCTGACTATTAATCGTAAAGCGATCATGGATAATGATATCAGTCTGGCTTTCTTTCGCTTGTAGATCTTGGCTATCTACTTTCACTCGGCGCTCACCACTAGCAAGTGTATAACGTAGCAACGGCGCATTGATACGCTGCTCATTAAGCGCAGGTTGTCCTTTGGCAAGACATAGATAGTGCTTTTGAATGGTCTTGTCTACCAAATGCTGCTGCAACACTTTGAGCGTTGAGCGTTTTTTGGAAATCATCAGTAGCCCTGATGTGTCTTTATCAATGCGATGGATTAGCTCTAGGTATTTTTTACCCGTCACTTCACGCATGGCTTCGATAACCCCAAAGTCCAAGCCGCTACCGCCATGCACAGCGATACCAGAAGGTTTATTTAGCACTAGCAAACCGTCATCTTCATAGACCACGCGCGCCAGCAAGCTTTTGGCGAACTCGGTACTAATAATTGGTTTCTCGCGCGTTGCTAGCTCTACAGGGGCGATACGTACCACATCTTCACGCTGCACTCTATCGTGTGCTTTGCAGCGTTTATTGTTGACGCGTATCTCATCTGAGCGAATCATTTTGTAGATATGTGATTTTGGCAAACCTTTTAAACGGTTTAACAAAAAATTATCCAAACGCTGATCGTGTTGATGGCGCGTTACTTCGAGGTAGTTCACCTTACCGAAGTTGCTAATCTCATCATCAGCGCTTTGTGGGCGTGTTTTGCTATTAAAAATAGCAGGGGCTTCATGGGTAGTAGCGTCGTCAGTCATTTTTGAGTTTGTCATTTTTAGTTAGGTATTTACACAAAGATTTGCTATAGTTTAGCATGTTGAGCGACAATTAAGCAGAGGCGACAGCAATAATCATTGTTGTTACAAATAGTTGACCACCATTTTATTGCTTGTCAGTTTTCTACTACTTGCCAGTAAAGAGGTTGACACTATTTATGCTGCTGACCTGACACGTTTCATCTGATTTTAGGGCGCTTTATTTAGAGGTATTACTTACCAAATATATCCCTACAAATTAAAGATACTGTACTGAATGTTATTCGGTACCATAAAATAAATAGTGACACTAAATACCTTCGCGTTAATGACGCTGATAATAAATCAGCTTATTAACCGATTACAACACAACACTGACTCACTAATTGCATGACAACGACCGCACTTGATAATCAATCATTATTTAATGACTATTTATCTGATGGTTCTTTATGTAAACATAGTTGAGCAAGTATGGGTAGTTTAGCGTTAGGATCGAAAAGTATATCGATAGCTGCCTAAGTATTGGTGGTCAAACAGATGACGATAACAATGTAAATACGATACCACGCTGACAAGCTGGTCCATTACTCTGTTTGCCAAGTACGCCCCGCTGATAACAAAAGCTGCGACACCTAACCTTGAGACGCCCAAGATATTATTGACGTTATACAAAGAACGATAAACAAAGAGTAACCAATTGCTTCACCTGAATAAACAACTGCTGAATGACGCCACTATATAGTAGCAATCATGACCGCGATATTATTGTTAGACTTTGATGGATGAATGGCAACAGCGCCACGCCTTTTTAATATCAGTATTTTTTAGAACTGTAACTGACCCTCGCCCACGCTTACAACGTGCGCTGAAATCACTACCAATAGAACGTACTGAGAATAAGAGCGCTTTGACTCGCTGACCCAATCATATATGTACCAAGTTTACTGATGATAAAATATAAGTACCATAGCCTTACACCCTATATTACTGATATTAACGTGAGCACCGCTCATTACTTCAGGTAAAAAAGAAGCCATTGAAAAAGCCCATGTGCTTTATGAAACCCACGATTTACGTTCTACCGTTAATGAACATCTACACACGCTAATCACAATATTAGCCACACTTGCCACTATGTCCTAAAGACTGTCTTATCGTTGTCATGCGTACTCATAGGATACAAATATGAAACGCATTTTGATCAACGCCACTCAAAACGAAGAAATTCGTGTCGCCTTATGTAAAGGCAACCACCTGTACGATTTCGACCTAGAAAACCGTACTCGCGAGCAAAAAAAATCTAACATCTATAAAGGTCATGTGACCCGTGTCGAGCCATCGCTCGAAGCAGTGTTCGTTGAATATGGTTCTCAACGCCAAGGATTTTTGCCAATCCGTGAAATCTCTGCTGAATACCTAAGCGGCAACCCACGTGACGAAAACATCAAAAAGCTGATTAAAGAAGGCGACGAGCTAATCGTCCAAGTCGAAAAAGAAGAGCGCGGCAATAAAGGCGCTGCCCTATCGACGTATGTGTCATTAGCCGGTCGCTATCTGGTATTGATGCCAAACAACCCTCGCGGCGGTGGTATCTCACGTCAAATCTCGGGCAAACTACGCGAAGACATGAAGCGTATGCTGAGCAATCTTGATTTACCAAAAGGCATGAGTGTCATCATCCGTACTGCTGGTATTGGTAAAACGCAAGAAGACTTACAGCACGATTTAAATCACTTGCTCAACATTTGGCAAGCTATTCAAGAACAAAACCAAAAATACCCATCACCGCGCTTGGTTCACCAAGAAGCGGGCGTTGTCACTCGTGCTGTTCGTGATTATCTGCGTGATGATATCGCTGAGATTTGGATTGATAACGAAAACGCTTATATTGAAGCGGCTGGGTTTATCGATGCGGTAATGCCAAAACAAGCCGAAAAGCTACGCAAATATACCGATTATGAGCCGATGTTTTCGCGCTTCAATATCGAAAAGCAAATCGAAACTGCTTATCAGCGTGAAGTACGCTTGCCATCAGGTGGTTCAATCGTTATTGACCAAACAGAAGCACTGGTCTCTATCGACATTAACTCAGCTAAGTCAACCAAAGGTTCAGACGTTGCTGAGACCGCTTACCATACCAACTTAGAAGCAGCTGATGAGATTGCTCGTCAGCTTCGTTTGCGTGATATGGGTGGTTTGATCGTTATTGATTTCATTGACATGAATGACAATAAGCACCAAAAAGAAGTAGAAAAACGTCTAATCGACGCGACCAAATATGATCGTGCGCGCGTTCAGTTTGGTGATATCTCTAAGTTTGGTTTGATGGAAATGAGCCGTCAGCGTCTACGTCCTTCATTAGAGGAGTCAACAGGCTATATCTGCCCACGTTGTCATGGCAACGGTATGATTCGTGACTTGCGCTCATTGTCGCTATCTATCATGCGTCAAATTGAGCAAATCGCCCTTAAAGAACGTCAAGGTGAAGTACAAGCAGAAGTCCCGACAGACATCGCGGCATTCTTATTAAATGAAAAGCGCGACAGCTTGGTTTATCTTGAGCAAGACAGTGGCACGCGTATCACTATTTTGCCACACGCGCATTTAGAATCACCAAACTTTAAGCTTCATTTCAACCGTGATGGCTTTGCACCATCGAGCTATGAGCGTATCACTGATACTCAGCAGCAAGAGCACAGTGACCTTGGCTACAACGTTGACTGGCAAACTGCTGAAAAAGAGCGTCCTGAACAGCAGCCTACTCGCCAACCTCGTAAAACTGCAGATGATAAGCAGAGCCGCTCAAACATTCAGCAAAATGCAGCCACGCAAGCACAGAACGATACGGTAAATCATAGCAATGATCGTCGTAATCATAAAAATACCAACGACGTGTCGCCTGCACATGCACCGCAAGCCAATAAAACTGCTAGTGTTGCCGCTCCAGTAGCACCGCAGACACATAGTGTCGAAGCTACTGCTCAACCAAAAGCCGTTGCGTGGTTATCAAACTTATTTGCTCAAGCACCGCAAGCCACTACGACACCTAGTGTCAGTAGCCGAGATGCCGCTGAAGCAATCGAAGCGCTAGTAAACACTGGCGCGCAAAGCTTAGGCTCGTTTGGTCAAGTTGATAGCAATGCATTGAATAGTGCCGCTGCAACTAGTGAGCAGCCAACTCAACAAAACAACAGTCAGAAAAACGACGGCCAACAGTCAGATAGCAATGCTAATCGTCAACAAACGCGTCGTAATGACAGCGATACTGACGACAGCAGTAATGAAGACAGAAGAAGACGTAAGCCGCGTAAGTCTAGATCTTCTAAGCCGCGTCAAAGAAAAGAGACAACTGACGAGAATATTGGCAACGTAAACAGTAGCTCAGAAAATACTGGCTCAAACAGTGCTAACTCAAACAATGCTGATGACAAATCGTCTGATACTCAAGATCAAAGACAGCAAGACAAGCGTCAGAACGATAACAGACGTACGAACGATCGCAATCGTAATAACCGCCAAGATAGCAATCAACAGAGCAGCAATCGTAACGCAAGCGAGCGCAGTGATGCTGATAACGAAAACAGCTCTAAAGCAGATGAGCAAACTCGGACTAAGCGTAAATCGCATAGCCAACGCGGCTCACGCGGTAAGCTAGAGCGCGGTGAGACATTAACGGCTGACAGCGTTAAGCACAGCAAACAGCAGAACGCTAGAAACAACGATGCTGCCAATAGCAAAAATCAGCATAGCGCACGTCGCAATCAAGACCCTAACGAGGTCGTGCTACAGGTCAATGAAGCGCCAACTGAGCTAAAAGCCCCTGAAGTGGTTCATCTATCTTTAGATGATAGTAAATCCACACAGGTCAAAGCTCAGCCTAGTGAGAAGCAAAGCGCGACAAATAACGTAGCAAAAGATGAGCGTTCAAACGAAACAGCTGCTCAAAAACCTACTGATAAGCATAGTAGCAATGAGCAGAACACTGATAAGCAAAACACCAGTGCGCCGAACGCTGATAAGAAAAGCGATAACGGAAAAAGTACGGTGGAAGCAAATGCTAATCAGGTAAATGATGATAAGCGTGCATCTGCCGAACAAGCTAAGGTGCAAAACGATGCTCCTAAGCATGAGCAGGCTGCTGAAGAGAAAAAAGCACCTGTAGTTGTAGAAGCTCAATCGACTTCTACGAGTGACACCGAAAGTAAAGCGGAAGTTCCAACGTCAGCAACTGCTGACGTAGAGGAAGCTAAAGAAACTCAGACTCCAAAACAGCAGGAAACCAAGACTGCTGAAAATGTGAGTAAGAGTGATGAAGCTCAAAACACTCAGGCTGATAGTAATAGTGCAAGCACAGGTAATGTGAGTAACTCAGCACTTGAGCTAACCCATGAAGCACTATTTGGCGCACGTTACGTGACTGCTGAGAAATTTGGTCAAGCGAGTAACGATCCACGTGTAGTACTCGCTCAGCAAGCTGCTCAAGCGGATAAGCCAGCTGCTACTAATGTGCCAGCAATACGTGGTACGGTTGGTGAGTTTATTCGTGCCACGCTACCAGAAGCGCAAACGCGCTTAGCAGAAGAAGGCATTATCAACTGCTTTATCGCGACTATTGCGTTGCATAATGAGCAATCTCAGAATGCTCATAATAGCTCTGATGCTGCTAGCCAGAACTTTGACTTTAGCAACTATGGCTATCAACCCCTGGCTGCCGACTACCTCGCACGCTTTGAAGCGATGACCCAAGCTGTCAGTCAATTCGCAGCCGCACAAGGTAAGACAGACGTTGAGCCACGTGTTATCACTAAGCGTGCTAGCAACGATCCACGCGGACAACACCCTGATTATCAGGAACCTGCTGTATTGAGCGTGCCTGCTGAACAAGATATCGTCGAGCAAACCGAAACTGATAGCGAAGTCGATGCGCATGACGTTGAAGCAACTGCCCTCGCCAATCAGGCTCAAACTGATGATGTCAGTGCTGATAGTGAGCAATTGCTAGAAGTCGAGCGTGCTCAGTCAGAAGCTAAGGATGCAGAAGTCGAAATCTCTACAGAGCAAACTGTCAATGAGATAGAAGCTGTTGCAGAAAACATAGCTGTAGAGACTGAGCAGACGACTGAATCGGCAGTAGAGGAAGCTACTAAAGAAGCTAGCAAAGAAGACAGTCAGGCAGCTAAGTCTAAGACGACTATAGCCAGCTATAAAAACATGATCGAAAATGTGGCTGAGCAATTACTACCACAGACCGGTATGTTCAATCTGACTACGCCAAAAGTACCAAAGGCGCGCAGTCGTAAGCCTAAGACGGATCATAAGAAGCCGACGCAGGCTGAAAAGCTTGCATCTGATGATACAGACAGCGACAGCTAGTCATATAAGCTCAAACGTAAAAGCCCCAAAGCTATTCGTAGCTTTGGGACTTTTTATTTTAATACAGTCAAACTTACTTGCTAATTCAAACGAGAGACAATAAAAAGCAGATAAGCTTAGTGCGCAGAAGACGCTGTGTCATCTTTACCACGCATTTTGCCAATAGTAGTAACAATAGCTACTACAATAGCGCCAACAATCAGTCCGACTAATCCATTTAACAATGACGCGGTTAACCCTTCAAATACCCCAGTAAGATGGGCAATGTCTTCTACACTATGATGCAAAAAGCCTATACCGTGAACGATAATACCACCACCAACTAAGAACATCGCAATCGTACCCGCTATGGATAAAAACTTCATAAGCTTTGGCGCAGCTGCAAGCATAAATTCGCCAAACTTGCGCTTACTATCACCTGCTTGTGAGTTTTCAATCAAATGCAGACCCGCATCATCAATCTTGACGATGCCTGCAACTAAGCCGTAGATACCGACGGTCACGACAGCAGCCACTATCGAAAGTACGATGCCTTTTTGGACAATATCGCCACCAGCTGCTGTAATTGCGCCTAAAGAGATAACAATAATCTCAGCTGACAAGATAAAATCGGTCCGTATGGCACCTTTGATTTTGTCCTTTTCAAACGCGACCAAATCTACCGACTCATCTGCGTTAGCCTTTAAACGGGCATTTTGCTCTTCATCATGAGGCAACAATTTCGGCCAAAACTTGTGAATGACCTTCTCAGCCCCTTCATAACTCAGGTATAACCCTCCGATCATCAATAGCGGAGTAATCAACCACGGTATAAAATAACTGATCAATAGCGCCGCTGGTACTAAAATCACTTTGTTCACGGCAGAGCCTTTGGCAACTGCCCAAATGACGGGGAGCTCACGATTTGGCTTAACCCCTGTGACCTGCTCGGCATTGAGTGCTAAATCATCACCAACTAAGCCCGCGGTTTTTTTGGCGGCAACTTTGGTCATGACGCTCACATCATCCATTAAAACGCTGATGTCATCGAGTAAGGTTAATAAACTGGCACCTGCCATGTGTGCTCCTTAAAGCAAATTTGTTAAAGTAAGTCGTTCTCAAATAGTTTATACAACGCATTTTATATAGATTTTTATAAAAACAATGCGATTAGCCTTAGACTACAAGTTCAAGCAACTATGTTAAATAGCACAAATGTATCTTGTTTTTTGAATTTATGTTGATAGCTATTCTTCAAAGTTGGCTTTATTGATACTTCTTGGCAGTCTTCCGTTCGCTATTATTTGGCGTAAATATGGTAATATGAAGGATGTTATTACCTATCTTTTATTATCAATAAGTTATAAAAACTTCTTCAATGTTAGACCTTTAAAACACTGCCAAGACACATTACTATATAGAAAAGTTTATAGCGTTTTTATAACGAACTCATGATTAGGCGCGATGCCTATAGGAAACCCGTATGCCGTTCCCCACTATCAAAAATACCACCTTACGTAATCCTCTTTCTCGTACCGTTCTATCTCGTTTTATGATGAGTGCGCTGTTAGTTGGTATCGCTGCTGGCTGCTCAAACAATGCCGCTGATGCAACCAGCAATACTAGCGTTGTAAACGCTGCCCAGACAAAAGCCACTACTAATCCCTCAGCTGGTAATGATGCAACCGTGGTGAAGGCGTTACAGGCGAACCTAAAAAGCTCTGGTATCGAGGAAACTATTGTCTCGGCTGTACCGACAGATATGGATGGTATTTATTGGGTGACCGCTGAAGGTCTACCTTCTTTCTTTACTGATAAAGCTGGCAAGCATATTATTCAAGGTCAGATCATCGCTGTGGGTGATGCCGCTCCGGTTGATATCAGTGCCGCCCTAGTTGCTACGACAGCACAAGAAGCGCTAAAAGCCGTCGATAAAAAAGACATGGTGATTTATCCAGCAAACGGTGAAACCAAGGCTGTCATCTATGCCTTTACCGACGCAGACTGTGGCTACTGTCGTAAACTACATTCTGAAATGGATGATATCAATGCGCGTGGTATCGAGGTTCGTTATCTGGCATGGCCACGCAGTCAAGAGTCTGTACCAAAGATGGAAGCGATCTGGTGTAGTCAGGATCGTAAAGCGGCAATGGATCAAGCAAAAATCGGTGCCAACGTACAAGCCCCTAGCTGTGCCACCCCTGTCCAAGAACATATGGCTCTAGGCTCAAGACTTGGTGTGCGTGGTACGCCTGCGGTATTTACCGAGACAGGACAACAAGTAGGTGGCTACTTGCCTGCAGCAGAATTGGCACAAGCAATAGGTGCTAACTAATCATTTGAGTTACCAGTATTAGTTACTCATATTAACAACTAATATTGGCAATCAAGCATAAATGATATATACATATGCCAAACAAGATTGAAGCTACTGCTTTTTTATAATCGTAAGCTGATATAACCTTGATGACGTTGTCTTTATAACATTGGCTTTTATGGTATTAGCCTTTATAACATTGGCTTTTATGAGATTGTATAGACGTCACAATGCCTTGTCGGTATGATACGATAAAGCACGATGCAAAATGAGCAACACCCTTTTTATTTGAGCTTTTTTTATTCAACTATGATGAAGTAGATAGGCAGGCAGTACTAGACAATGCGCACAGACGTTATGTTTGATGTCGCAGACTCATTTGACACTGTCACCGCTTATAATGACTTCATTGTATTTAACCTCTTGAGGATACTGTGAGTAATTCCATCAAACTAGCGATACTTGGTCTGGGCACCGTCGGAACGGGCGTGATCAATCTGATCAATGACAATTTAAATGAGCTAAAACGCCGTAGCGGACGCGACATTATTATTACCGAAGTCGGTACGCGTCGTCAGCGTGATGATATTGATACCAATATCATGCAAAACAGCGATCTGATGGCAATTGCCGCAAGCGATAACGTCGATATTGTTATCGAAGTGATTGGTGGTACCACCTTAGCCAAAGACGTCATTATGCAGGCCATCAAAAACGGCAAGCATGTAGTCACGGCAAACAAGGCTCTACTCGCTGAACACGGTAATGAGATCTTTGCCTTCGCTGAAGAAAACAATGTGCATGTTGCTTATGAAGCAGCGGTAGCAGGCGGTATTCCGATTATCAAGGTAATGCGTGAAGCACTGGCTGCCAACAAAATAGACTGGCTCGCGGGTATCATCAACGGTACTGGCAATTTTATCATGACCGAAATGCGTGATAAGGGCCGTCCTTTTGCCGACGTATTAAGCGAAGCGCAAGAGTTAGGTTACGCAGAAGCAGATCCTACTTTTGATGTTGAAGGTATTGATGCTGCTCATAAATTGGCGCTACTCGCCTCTATCGCTTTTGGTATTCCGCTACAGTTTGATAAAGTTTACTGTGAAGGTATTACTGGTATTACCCTGCAAGACGTGAATTATGCCGAAGAGCTTGGCTACCGTATCAAGCATTTAGGGTTTGCCGTACGCCGAGATAGTGAAAACGGTGGTGACGCAGGGGTTGAACTACGCGTACATCCAACACTTATTCCACAAGATGCGCTACTGGCGAACGTCAATGGTGTAAAAAACGCAGTATTGGTCAACTCACATCCTCTAGGCCAGACGCTCTATTGCGGCGATGGTGCTGGTGCTGGTGCAACCGCTTCTGCCGTAATGGCTGACGTCATGGATTTGGTTCGTGTGCTGGGTAGCAAAGACCGCGACGATCAGAGCAACACTGGACATCATGTCCCGCATTTAGCATTTATCCCTGACCAGCTATCAGACACACCTATATTGCGCGCTGATCAGATGGTAACTGGATATTATTTGCGTGTGCATGCTTATGATAGCCCAGGCGTACTGGCAGATATCACGCGCATCCTAAGTGATGCCGGTATCAATATTGATGCAATCTTGCAAAAGCCTGCGCATAAAGTAGGTCAAGTGCCGGTGATTATTCTGACGCTACCTGTGGTTGAGAGTCAGATGAATCTTGCTATCGAAAAAATTGAAAAATTAGAGACCATTACTGATAAAGTGGTACGCATACGATTAGATGAGCTAGCATAAACCACATACTGAAGAAGACAGATGCTTATAATATAAGCAAAAGCTAGCCAATCGGCATCTGATTTCTTGGTAGATACTTAATCAAAACGCACAACAAGGAATAATAACGATGTCAAATGATGCAATTGTAATCCTAAACGGCGCACGTACACCAATGGGTGGCTTTCAAGGCGCACTAAAAGACATGAGTGCTACCGAGCTGGGTGCCGCCGCTATCAAAGCTGCTGTCGAACGCTCAGGTGTTAGTGCTGACAGTGTTGATGAAGTCATTATGGGTTGTATCTTGACGGCAGGTCTGGGTCAAGGCCCTGCTCGTCAAGCCATGCGCAAAGCAGGTCTACCGGATGCGACTGGTGCTGTCACAATCAACAAGCTTTGTGGTTCAGGTCTAAAAGCAGTCATGCAAGCGCATGATGGTATCAAAGCGGGCAGCTTCAACGTCGCTGTTGCAGGTGGCATGGAGTCAATGACCAATGCACCATATATCATGCCAGGTTCACGTGGCGGCTATCGTATGGGTCACAAAGAAGTCAAAGACCATATGTTCTTAGATGGCCTAGAAGATGCTGATACTGGTAAGCTAATGGGTATGTTTGCTCAAGAAATGGCCGATGAAAAAGGCTATACACGTGAGCAAATGGATGAGTTTGCTATCGAGTCATTGAACCGTGCGCTGACTGCTATCAAAGACAACCACTTTAAAGATGAGATCGAGCCTGTTACGTTTGCAACGCGTAAAGGTGAGCAAACTGTTGATACCGATGAGCAACCTGCCCTTGCTAATGCTGATCGCATTCCTACTTTACGTCCAGCATTTGCTAAAGACGGTACGATTACTGCTGCAAACGCTAGCTCAATCTCAGACGGTGCTGCAGCCGTCGTAGTAATGAAAGAGTCACAAGCGAAAGCTGAAGGTCTTGATTATCAAGCTCGCATTGTTGCTACTGCCTCAAACTCACGTCACCCAAGCGAGTTCACCATTGCGCCAATCGGCGCCATTGAAAAAGTATTAACAGGTGCTGGCTGGTCAGTAGATGATGTGGATCTATGGGAAATTAACGAAGCCTTTGCGATGGTTACTATGGCTGCAATGGACGAGCTGAAACTTGACCATGCTAAAGTAAATATCGAAGGCGGTGCATGTGCCCTTGGTCATCCAGTAGGCTGTTCAGGTGCTCGTATTCTAATTACGCTTATCAACTCTCTAAAACGTACTGGTGGCAAAAAAGGTATCGCAACGCTATGTATCGGTGGTGGTGAAGCGGTAGCTGTTGCTATTGAACTTGCTTAAATAAAGCAGGTCTAACTGACTTAAAGTAAGTTAGCTGAATAATACTTAGATAATTATTGTTTATTGAGAAACCGCATTGCTAATGGTAATGCGGTTTTTTTGTGTCTGCTTTCTTTCGATGAATGTTGAATATTACTCTGTGTAAAGACTCGTTAACTTCTACCCCCTCCTATGTTATGCCACTTACAGCCTATTACACGCAATTACTGCAAGTGCACACTTTGCTACCTTGCTTATATATCTCATCAAAAATCACGGTGTTAGGATAGCTACAAGTTGATAGGGAAGCTATTCATTTGGCTTACCATTAACTGTAATAAATACGGTTCTACTAAAAATTAATAACAACATCAACCATTACATTATAAAAAATAAACTCGCAAAAAAGGAATATAACAATGAGTCAACTAATCCGTTTAAAAGATATTCAAGCTACTCATCAAGACTTAATTGGTGATGACTATTATGACCCAACGCACAAAACTGCTTACGGTATCAATGAAGAAAAAATCGGTAAAATCGAAGGTGCCTTAGTAGAAGACACTACTGGTCGTATTCGTTATTTAATCGTAGATGCAGGCGGCTGGTTTAGTTCAAAAGAAGTACTGGTACCAGCAGGTTTAGCCCGTATCGTTGGTGATGATGTCTTCTTTGATAGCTTGACCAAAACACAAGTAGAAGCCATGGAAGTATACGATCACGATTATCAATACAGCTATAAAGAGCAGTACGAAAGAGATCGTCAAGCATTTACTGCTGATACACTCCCTGTAGAAGATCGCGTCGATATTGCAGACCACTCTTATGATGCACCAAATACATTAGAGTTATTAGAAGAGCGTTTAACGGTAAACAAAGACCGTATCGTTGCTGGTCTAGTAAAAGTAGGTAAGCATGTCGTTACTGAAGAGCGCAATGTCGATGTAGATCTAGAAGAAGAACATGCCAATATCCAACGTACTAGCGTAGATCGCCCAACAGATCGTCGTATTGGTGATCTCGATGCTACTGAAACAGTTGAAGTTGAGCTACAGGCCGAACGTGCTCGCGTCAGCAAAGAAACCTATGTTTCTGAAGAAGTAAATGTTGGCAAGACGACCGATCATCACACTGAAACTGTGGTTGAGACCATTCAACGCGAAGAGCTAGATGTTGATGGTGACGGCAACGTGGTTGACCGTGAAGGTAACTTAGTAGACCGTGATGGTATCACAGCAGAAGATGTACGCCGTGCTCGTGGCATGTAATATGCTAATAAGTCATAGTTTAACGACGTAAATTTCCTATATCGTCAGTTAAATATGATAGTAATAATCAGCTAAACTCATATGTTTGGCCATTAAGATCAGAGCATGTCTCTGGTCTTTTTTGTATTCATAACATGAGCGAATGGTTTATAGTATTAAATGTAGCTAGTTAATATATGTAGTTGGCATATAACGTTTTAGATTGTTGAAAACTCATCATTTTATAATTATAAAGGAACAACAATGACTACTGAAAATGGAAACAGCCTTTACCAAGATGACTTGGATAAAGAACAAAATATCTCAACGAAGCAGACGAATAATACCGTCAATGTTGGACACTTAGAGCTATTAGAAGAGCGTCCTGTCATTAACAAAGAACGCTTAGATGTGGGTAAAGTAACCGTCACCAAGCATTCACGTACTAAGACTGTTGAAGTGCCAATTGAGTTGGTAGAAGAATATATCACCATTCGTACTGGGTACAATGACGCAGAAAGCCAAGATTTACTCTCTGGTAACTACGATGAAAAAGATATATTGCGCCACGTCGAGCCTTCTTTGGATAGCAAAGCTGTAGTGACCATTAATGGTAAACAAATAGAGATTGGCGATGCACCGATTGATATTGTGCTATCTCGCCAAGTGGCTACTATTACCAAAGACACCTACGCTATTCAAGATATCGAAATTAACAAAAGCACCCATGTGCATACTGATAGCATTCAAGTAGAGCTCAAGCATGAAGAGTTAGATGTGACTGAAGAAGGTCTGTTGGCTCATGGTTCTGATACAACTCCGTTAAAATAAGCGCTGATAGTTTAGCCACTACGAAATTGTATGATTGATAAAGATTATTTCACAACATAAAAAAGCAACGCTATCTTAGCGTTGCTTTTTTAATGCCTATCACTTACTAAATATTGAAGACAAATTACGAAGCTTCATTACACTCGAATGTATTAACATTTGACTCATCTGCACCCGCAGTACGCATGACGCCAGTTTTACGAGCTTCGTGCCCTACACGCCACTGTGTGAAGCCTTGACCACCATCAATTGCGGTCGCCACTTCAAACACTTCAGGATTACTACCTTCATTGGTCTGGTTCAACGTTACTGTACCCATGTCGGTTGCGACAACAACTTGATTGGCATCTTCTTTATAAGTCGCCTCAACTTTTAGTTCAGGTGTACATAGATATGACATTTGCATCACGCCGCTGTTTACTGAAGCGGTGGTATCACCTTCTACTTCGTTAAGTGAAGCATCTTCGGTATCGACAACGACATCACTAGGTTCAGCAGGCTCCGCTGACATTGGAACAGACTCTTCTGTATTAGCACCGTCTTCCATGCCCGACTCTGGCTCTGCCTGTTGCTGACAAGCACTAACTGTCAAGGCGCCAGCCAACAAACTTGTTAAAATTACTGAGCTGCGTACTTTTTTTAAGAATTCTACACTCATGACACTCTCCCAAATAAATATGTTAAACACTATAGCGTGTCCATAAATTCACGCCTATGCTGAATTTGTAAGTAATCAATACAAAGTGTTTGTTGGACTTAGTCTAGCAAGTTTTAAGTTTGCATAAGTTATCTAACAGATATAAAAAAGCCCCTATCTACTTAAGATAAGGGCTTTTTCAAGTAAGAGCTTGCTTTAACAGCCTTTCAATACATAGCTATTAAATTATTATGACTAACGACTAGATTTTACCATGACACTGCTTGTACTTGAGACCTGAGCCACAAGGACACGCTGCATTACGACTGATATTCATACCTGCATATGGATTTGGTTCATTAGCATTACTACCGTTACCTGGTATAGCAGCACCAACGCCAGCTGCCGCAGCACCGCTGTTTATATTGCGGCTTTGTGGTTGCGGCTGAGCAGCTGAACCACTCGCATTGCTATCCAAGTTATCTACATCGTCATGCTCAAACTGCATTTGCATATGGGCAGCGTTCTCACGTTGCTGAATTTCTAATGCTTCTAGTTCTTCTTTGGTTGGGATATGAACACGTGACAAGTCTTGTACGGTCTCAGACTTAATCGCACCAAGCATCATCTGGAACAATTCAAACGACTCACGCTTATATTCCTGCTCAGGGTTTTTCTGTGCATAACCACGCAAATGAATACCTTTACGTAGCTGATCCATTTGCGTTAAGTGCTCTTTCCAATGCTTATCTAGACTCTGTAGCATGAAATGACGCTCAAGCTGAGCGGCGTCCTTTTCACCCATCTGCTCACGGCGACTGTGATAACGATCTATCGCCGTTTGAACGATTTTCTCACGCAGCCCTTCTTCATCCAGACGGCGATCTTCATCTAACCAATCATTAATCGGCATCGAGATTTTGAATTCGTCTTCTAACTCGTCTTCTAAGCCGTCAATATTCCACTGGTCGTCAATAGAGCCAGGCGGAATAAACTGATTGATCATCGCGTTATATACTTCATGATGCATCACTTCGATGGCTTCTAATAAGTCCATCTCTGCTAATAAATCATCACGCTGACCATAGATAACTTTACGCTGCTCATTGGCAACATCATCGTATTTCAGTAGGTTTTTACGAGCATCAAAATCGCGACTCTCAACTTTACCTTGCGCGTTTTCGATCGATTTAGAGACCATTTTATGTTCGATGGCCTCATCTTCTTTGAGGCCCATCGCACGCATCATATTGACCACGCGATCGCCTGCGAAGATACGCATAAGATCATCTTCGAGCGATAAGAAAAAGCGTGACATACCAGGGTCACCCTGACGACCAGCACGACCTCGTAACTGGTTATCGATACGGCGTGACTCATGGCGCTCAGAGCCGATGATATGTAAACCACCAGCTGCTACGACTTGGTCATGTTTGACTTGCCATTGAGACTTTAGACGCTGCATCTCTTCCGGGCTCACCGCATCGATATCTTCGATAAACGACTGCCAGTTACCACCAAGGATAATATCCGTACCACGCCCCGCCATGTTGGTGGCGATCGTGACTGACTTTGGACTGCCTGCCTGTGCAATAATTTCTGCTTCACGCTCATGCTGCTTGGCGTTTAGAACGTTATGCTTAACGCCTTCTTGGTCGAGCAAGTAAGACAACTCTTCACTGGCCTCAATCGTCGCTGTACCAACCAGTACTGGCGCGCCTTTGGCTTGAATTTCTTTAATTTCGCGAATGATGCCTTTATATTTGCCTAACTTGGTTAAGAAAATCTGGTCATCCATATCGATACGAGCAATTGGCTCATGCGTTGGAATCACGATGACATCTAGATCGTAAGTAGATTTGAATTCTGCCGCTTCGGTATCAGCGGTACCCGTCATACCAGATAACTTGTCATATAGACGGAAGTAATTCTGGAAGGTCGTTGTGGCAAGCGTTTGGTTCTCTGCTTGGATCTCAACGTTTTCTTTCGCTTCTACTGCTTGATGCAAGCCTTCTGACCAGCGACGACCAGGCATGGTACGGCCTGTATTTTCATCAACGATGACCACTTCGCCTTCATCCACGATATAGTGAACGTTTTTGACAAACACATGATGCGCACGAATGGCAGCTTGAACGTGAGCCAAAAGTGGCAAACGACTTGGGCTATATAAGCTTTCGTTTTCACCCAGCTCGCCCACTTCGATTAAGAAGCGCTCGATTTTTTCATAGCCTTTTTCGCTGATCTCAATCTGGCGATTTTTTTCATCAATCCAGAAGTCTTCTTCTTCGTTATTCTTGTTTGCTTCTTCGTCTTTTGAACGAATCAGCACAGGAATAATCGTATTAATCAACGCGTACATGCGTGATGAATCTTCAGCTTGACCCGAGATAATAAGCGGCGTACGAGCTTCATCAATCAAGATAGAGTCAATTTCATCAATGATACAGAAGTTTAGCGGGCGCTGTTTTTTCTCAGCAAGACTAAAGACCATGTTATCGCGCAGATAATCAAAACCGTATTCGTTATTGGTACCATAGGTGATATCAGCTTGATAAGCTTCGATTTTTTCTTGCGGCGGCTGCTGTGAGTAAATCACACCAACAGTCATACCCAAAAACCCGAACAACGGACGGTTTAGCTCAGCATCACGCGCGGCCAAATAATCGTTGACCGTGACCAGATGAACCCCTTTACCGCTGATCGCATTTAGGTACATGGCCAAGGTTCCCATTAGGGTTTTACCTTCACCAGTTTTCATCTCAGCGATTTTACCTTCGTGCAAGGTGATACCACCGATCAGCTGCACGTCATAGTGACGCATGCCATTGACACGCAATGATGCTTCGCGGCAGACAGCAAATGCTTCTGGCAATAATGCATCTAAGCTTTCGCCTTTTTGATGTCTGGCTTTAAATTCTTCAGTTTTTTGTTGTAGTTGCTCATCAGACAGGGCTTGTATTTCAGCCTCTCGTGCGTTGATCTTGCTGACCACTTTACGCATGCGTTTTAATTCGCGGTCATTTTTGGTGCCAACCACACTGCCTATAATCTTTGATAACATAATTTTTTGACCTATGGAATATTCGATAATTAGTGCGCATTAGCCAAAGCTTAGCTCTCTGCCTTGTCATCACCCGACTAAGTACTACCTAATTTAGTATCGCCCAATTAAGTGTGCCGTCATTATATATGGTTATGACGCTGATGGATACAAGGGCAGCGAGTAGATATTTGCCACAGTAAAAACCTAGTAGGACGTGTTAAAATAGCGAATACCTTGTTAAATTTCTTAGCTTTTTCAGCGACTTTATTTGTTTGTCACGGTTTGATTTCTATACGCTTGCTATCGCTGTATCTTGGCTCAAAATTTGTCGTGGAGCCATTTATCTATAAGTGACTAGCTTCTTGATAAAACCAAAGCTATCTATCAAACTCATATATAAGACAAATGACCCTTTAGCATCCTTATCACAAAATACTCATTACAACCCATTAAAGCACTATAAGAGACTCTGCATGACCGTAAAGCCATCTGTACAAAATCAGTCGTCAAATCCTAATTCATCAGAAAAACCCTTATCAAAACAAGAGACCTCTGACTGCTTAAATATAGGCGATGACGTCTACAACCTAGCAGACCATACGCCGATGATGGTGCAATATCTAACCATGAAAGCCAACTATCCACAAGCATTGCTCTTATACCGGATGGGTGACTTCTATGAGCTGTTCTTTGACGATGCTAAGCGTGCGGCACAGATATTGGATATCACATTGACCCGCCGTGGTACGGATAAAGCAGGTAACACGATAGCCATGGCGGGCGTGCCCTTCCATGCAGCCGATAGCTATATGGCACGCTTGATCGCTGCTGGTCAGACAGTAGTCGTATGCGAACAAATTGACGAATCAGCTACTGGCACTAGCAGCCCGTCCAATACACCGACAATGGGCGAGAAGCAAAAGAAAGACAAAAGTAAATCTGCTGCTGGTAGCATCATGCGCCGTGAAGTGGTTAAAACGCTGACCGCTGGTACGATTACCGATGATGCGTTAATCGCGCCCAATCATACACCGACCGTGGTCGCGATTGATATTGCAATGCCAAAAGGTAACAGCAACCAAGCTTTGCAAGCCGCCATTAGTCAAATGGATTTAGCCGCTGGGACGTTAACGACGCAAACAGTAAATGCTAATAATGACGATATCGAAGGCTTACAAACTCAAATGCTGACGGTGCTCGCACGCTTTGCCCCGAGTGAATGTATCATTAGCGAGGCACTCAGTCACAGCGATGTAAATAGTAGTGGTAATGGCGAAGATTGGTTGACATGGCTACGGCAAAATCTTGATTGCCCTATCATCGAAGTCGCTGCCAATGACTTTCACCGTGAGCATGCCAGCGCAACTCTTTGTCAGCAGTTTGAGGTACAACGCCTCGATGGTCTAGGAGTTAGCGATGCCACGCTTAGCCAATCTAGCTGTGCCGCCCTTATTCATTATGCACGGCAAACCCAACAGCGCCATGTGCCACAAGTTAACCAGCTTATCGTCGAGTACAGCGATGACTATCTAATCATTGATGCCAATAGTCAGCAAAATCTTGAACTGTTTACCCCCGTCAGCAGCAATGGAACGTCGCTGATATCCGTGCTCAATCACTGTCAGACGCCGATGGGACGTCGTTTATTGGTGCAGCAAATGAAGCGCCCATTGCGTCAGCATTCAAGTATCAATATGCGTCTAAATGCGATAACTTGTTTGCTAAACCCAAAGAGTGACTCAATTGGATCAAACCAAGATGTAAAAGATAGCTTATTGGTTACACGTTTACGAGAAATGCTGAATACCATTGGCGATATTGAGCGAATCAGCAGTCGAATCGGGCTAATGAGTGCTAAACCTCGTGACTTACGCAAGCTTGCCGATGGTATCGCTAGTAGCGCCCAGCTTACTACCTTATTAATAGCATCGGGAATCAGTCCTGAAGACGCTGGCCTATTACCAATGTTGATGCAGCAATTGCCAGATCAACTACCTGCTGTTCAATCCGTCGCCGAATTAATCGAACGCGCTATTGTCATTGAACCGCCTGCGCATATCCGCGATGGAGGAATGCTAGCAGCGGGCTTTGATGAAGAGTTTGATCGCCTTACTCATTTGCATGACAATATTCAATCGACGCTAGACGAGATGGTCGAGCGTGCCCGTCAAGACAATCAATTACCGAGTCTAAAAGTTGGCTTTAATAAAGTCAGCGGCTTCTATTTCGAACTGCCCAAAATGCAGGCGAAGAATGCCCCTGCCCACTTTATCCCTCGGCAAACGCTCAAAAGTAGTGAGCGCTTTATCACTGATGAGCTAAAGGAAGTCGAGACAGAATATCTAAGTGCCCAGTCCTTAGCGTTAGCTCGTGAAAAGCAGCTGTATCAAGAGCTGCTAAATCAATTAAACCAACATTTGGCTGATCTACAACAGCTTAGCGCTGCTATCGCCCAACTAGATGTGCTAAGCAATTGGGCCCAACTTGCCATGACGTATAACTGGCAGCGCCCAACCATGGGTCTACATACAAAAGACCAAAGCGAATCAGTAGCCAAAAGTCAAACCAATATCGATATTCGTCAAGGTCGTCACGTTGTGGTCGAAGCGGCATTGAATCAAACAAATGCGAATAGTAGGAACGGTAATTCATCAAGTACAAACCACTTTGTTGCCAATGACTGTGCACTAGGTAGTAACGAGCATCCCGAAAGGCTGCTTCTTATTACTGGACCTAATATGGGTGGTAAGTCGACCTATATGCGCCAAACGGCTTTGATAGTCCTACTCGCGCATTGCGGCAGCTTTGTGCCAGCAGCTAGTGCTCATATTGGTGATATCGATCGCATCTTTACACGCATCGGCTCAGCTGATGACTTGGCTGGTGGCAAATCGACCTTTATGGTAGAGATGATTGAGACAGCTAATATCTTAAATCAAGCAACGAATAAATCGCTCGTGCTGATGGATGAAGTCGGACGCGGCACCGCTACTACGGATGGGCTAGCAATCGCCCACGCTTGCGTCAATCGCTTGGTCGAGATTGGCTGCCTGACATTATTTGCCACCCATTATTTTGAACTGACAAAATTGGCGCAGAGTACAAATCACGCTGAAAGCAGCCATGCTAATATTCGTAACGTGCATGTCGCCGCTAGTGAAGTCGATGGCCAATTATTGCTATTGCATCAAATACGTGAAGGCGCTGCCAGCTCTAGCTTTGGACTACATGTCGCTAAGATGGCTGGTATTCCAACTCAGGTATTGAATGATGCCAAGCGCTATTTAGTAGACAACTTAAAAATAGACACCCTAAAAGCGCAAAACGAAAAAGTTGCTATCGATAAAGTTGATGACAAAAATGAATTAGCTAAGTCAGTAAAGGATAAACGCCAGCAGGCTTATAATGACGAGGCAGAAAAAGCAAATAGCAGCAGTAATAGCCAAACTAGAACTACGAATAATAATCCACAGCAAAATCAGCTATTTAGCTTGCAAGATGAGCTTAACGCTATTAACCCTGACAACCTAACACCCAAGCAAGCGCATGACCTGCTCTATCATCTTAAGAAATTCATTAGTCATTAAAGGGAATTGTCAAATAGCCGTAAAGGCGCTAAAATATGCCTTATTTTTCAACTATTCTATTTTGCTCAATCCAATAACAGGTAGACATCACTATGACCTTTGTCGTTACAGATAACTGCATTCTTTGCAAATACACCGACTGTGTAGAAGTCTGTCCTGTGGACTGCTTTTATGAAGGCCCGAACTTCCTCGTCATCGATCCTGATGAGTGCATCGACTGCGCGCTATGCGAGCCTGAATGTCCTGCAAATGCCATCTTCTCAGAAGATGAAGTGCCCAAAGGGCAAGAGATGTTTACGGAGCTAAATGCTGATCTGGCCCAAAAATGGCCGAATATCACTGAAATGAAAGGGCAATTGCCAGAAGCGGCAAAGTGGGATGGTGTGGAAGGTAAGATTCAGTATTTAGAGAAGTAGATAACCGATTACAGCTCTTTAGATTTCTGAAGATAAAAAAACCACCTAACAGATATATATTGCTAGGTGGTTTTTTATTATCTTAATACTCTATTACTATGATTGATAAAATTACTTGCATGCGGGCGGTAAATAAGCTTTAAGAATACCTGTTGAGGCTCGGCATTGCCAAGTACCATCAGCAGCTCGATCAAGAATAAGACTTTGATTAGATAAATAGCTTAATTTCTTAATTTGGCAAGTTATAGCATTTTGGGCTATGCCGTTTATACTCGGAGCTGTCACGCTAAACTGACAATAATCGCTATCAGTTGGCATATTCAAACCGCTCACTGTAAAATCTACTACACTCTCTCCTTCGTCAATCAATATCTCATATGGTAGTCTGAAGTGATTTAATTCTTGATAAACTATCACTAAATCAGTTCTTCTAATATTTACTTGATAGCTAACTGTAGCTATCGCTGCCAAGATACCAATTATTGTGATAGTTACCATTAGTTCTAACAAGGTAAATCCTGACTCGGATGAAAGATAACGGTTTGAATTTAATAACAGCATAGTAGCAAATCAGATAATGAGTAATACTCTCTTATTGCACAAGATATGCCACTCCGCTTCACATGGCGATATTCATTTTTTGAACTAAGCGTTCTTTCTATAAACAAAGGTATAATTATTACCAAGGACGTAAGTCAACAATAGCAACCACAGTACCGCCCTTATTTTTATTAATAAGAACAGTCATGTCTTTATTTGAAGTAAGGGGTAAAAAGCTATCAGCTTGGGGATATTTTTTAAGTATTTCATCTATCTTTATTGAAGAGTTGTACTGATTTAGCGCTGCTAACTGTAAACTATTTTTTATAACTAGTGATTTAGCAGCTTCGAAGTCTCGATAAAGCTTTGGACGCTGTGTGGGTTTAATACCATAATTTGTTTCTGTCATTATTATATCAAGTTGCTCATTTGGATTATTGGTAGAAATATCGACATAACGATACTCAGGACCAAATGTAGGCAAAACCATAGGATGTTCTGGGTCATCAATCAGCTCATTAACCCTAACTAACTCAAATCTATCGATCACATAGGCTATCCAAACTGGTCGCGCTTCATACACTGAATATAAGCCGTAGATCAAAGCACTCAATTGAAATAATGCGATAACTGATAAGTCCATTATTAAAGTTTTTTTATTCTTTTTATATACTATAAACGTTAATAACGGCCCCAATATCAAGTCTACCACAAGCATCATTATAAATATTTTACTGACATCAGTAGCTTTGAACAAAGGCGCAGGATACCAAACATTGGTGATAATCATATAGCATATTACTGCTAGGATAGCGCTAACACCTAAGTGAATAAAAGTCGTTTTCATTTTATCTTTGATAACTGCTGATATCACCTGTCACACTCCTAATGTATTATCTTTAATATCAAGTAGTTAAAGACTTTCAATTGAATGATAGTAATACTTATCCAATCTGGGCAAATCATCAGTATGTACTTTCTGATTTTTATTGAAAAAGTCCACTTGCGAGAGCTTTTGACCATTTGGGCAAGCAAAATTACACAGCATAAGATTTTGCAAATCTGCGCTATTATTTCTAGTAATGACATATGCCGACTCGCCAAACACTTCATACCAATTTTTAAAAAGGGTTTGGGTATACCCATGTTCTGTTACCGGTCTTCCTATTATATTTGCCATAATAAATTTGCTAGTAGCTTTAAATTTAGTAAGTGCTTCAAGTGTATATAAATTACTGGCCACAAACCTACCTTGAAAAGCATCAATTAACATAAAATCATAAGTAAGATCATTCTGACGAGTTAGATAACCTCTAGCGTCATCACCTATAAAATCGATGTTTTTGGCTATAGGTGCTTGTAAGAAATGAGCTTCGATAATCTTTGGTAAGTCTTTATCAATATCAATAACGGTAAGAACTGTATCAGGATTATGATAAGCGACTTCGCTAGGCGTCCCCATACCCGCGCCGCCTAAGAATACTAGGCTAGCAGGTGAGGTTTGTTTTATGCCCTGTACTGTAATCTCTCCATACCAATGACAGTTCTTTTTAGTCTCGTAGATCCAACAACTGCTTGTTGATTGAGTAGGGTTATCAGAAATAGTGACTGCAGTTTTACCCTCATAAGTAGAATAACCTATAAACCAAGCCCCTGTTGACGTTTGATAACCGGTATCTACCTTATTAATATATATAAAAACTACGGTAGTGATAAAAGCTAGCATAGCTAATATATAGTTCTTATAATGTAAACTGGGTTTAGCAGTTTTGGTATCAGCATCTTTATTTTGGATGTAAGTAGCTAATCGGGTACAAAGCAACGTGCTTGTCGCTAATGCTGCTATAAATAAAGCCAAACTACTCATTAGACCAATATAGGGAAGTAAAAGAATTGGGGTCACGGTTGAACCAAATACGCTACCGATAGTAGTAACAGCGACCATCATTCCTGCATTCTTCCCGGCATCGACATGGTCTTGACTCTCATACTGCAAGGTCAAAAACTGGGTAATCAAGGGTATACAAGTTGAACCAAATGCTAGCCCTACTCCGTACAGTAACCCTACACCCATAGCCGCCACAATAGGGTTATCAGTACTCGAAGTCATCGCTGCTAATAATGGCAGTTGTATGATGCAAGCGATAGCATGGGAAACAGCAGATAATGACAATACGAAACCTGCTTTTAATAATGCTTCTCTTGGCGTACGGGTAGATTGTGATAAACGACCGCCATACCAATAACCAATAGCAATTGCAATTAATACCATCGCTAATATTACACCGGTGATAGAAATTGAAGATCCGATATAAGTAGCTGATATTCTAATAGAATATATTTCAATACCGAGACCAGCAAAACCTTCAAGCAGAGCAATAATAAGACATATCGCTGTAATTTTCTTTTCCATAACAATAATCCGCTAACAATGCTTAGTTGATTTTATTGGTAAAATTATTTTTTAGAGATGCTATATGTTATTAGCAAGCCGATATTGGTAGATGTATTCAACTAATTGCGATATATGATTTGGATCTTTTCTAACATTGGTTAGCATAGCCATAGTCCCACCTTTATCATCAATGATTAATAGAGCCGCTACCGAAACCATAGAACCATCTCGCCAATAAAAGCGTAAGTGCGAATCGGTACTGTATTCATAACCCATAAAACCATGACAGCCTCTAGCTACAGAGATATCACATGCGCCATTATTAGGCCTATTAGTAATATTAGGCTGCTGAGACTTTTCCATATCATCAACAATAGCAACTAAGGAAGATGCATCACCATACAGGCCAGCCGAAGAAGATAATGACTGGTAGTTGTAAAACTTATATAACGGCTTTATAGCGTTATCCACAATTGGTAGGGTTTCGTTATCAGTGATAAAATCAAAGTGATTAAAGTCAGATAAATGATAGCGTTGCCTTATAATATCACGATAGGATTGTTGATACTGCTCCTCGGCGATACGCGATAACAAACAGTAGCCTATATTGGAATAAATCATTTTTTCATCAGGGGAAAATTGTAATTCAGTTTCCGCTAACTGCTCAACATGATTAGGGCACCAGGGATTAGCCGTAAATATATTATCACCAACTCCAAGTATTTCTCGATCAAAACCCGCAGTATGTGCTAGCAAATACTTAATTTCAATGTCAGTAACCCTAGCATCCTTGTAGGTTTTATTGCGTAGCTCAGGCAATAGGTCAACTAGCTTATCGTTAAGGCTGAGTTTACCCTGACGTACTAAGTCTAAAATGAGGTCTGCAGTAAATACTTTGGTTACACTAGCAAATTGATAGATAGTAGTCGGCTGTACTGGTATCGGCGTGTTCGAATTATTTATCAAGCCTGACACACAAGTAGATAAAACGCCTCTTGGCGACTTATAAGCTAACGATATATTTTCTAAAGGGTCATGATTGGCCTGTTTCATCACTTCTATTGCAGCCTCACGTAACCATGAGGCTTCACCCTGACAGCGTAAATCATATTGCAGTTGCTGCAGCTGGTACCAATCATAAGCTTTATCGGGATAAGGCGATTGATCTATAGCAACAGCTAACCCTGCGACAGCAAAAATTAAAATAATCACTTGCCATAGGGCTATTTTACTTTTATATGAATTTTTCACAGCTATGCACCTATCAAGTATCTTAACAAATAATTCTAAATATTTTATTTAAGCACATAAAAAAGGAGCGTAAATTACGCTCCTTTTTAAAATTAAAATATATAGTAGCTTATTATTAAGCTAAAGATTAACGGCAAGATGCTGGTACATATTTTTTGTCGCCAGTGAAAGTACATATCCAAGTACGGATAGGTTTGTTAGTACCTTCAACATAATCTGCTGCTATCATAGGAGTTTGACCAGCAGAATCACTATAAGGAGTTAGTTTAACTTCTTTGTCATTAACAGTAGTTCCGATACCACGAACTTTCACAGCAATTTGACCAGCTGTAGTAGTAGTAAGGTTTGAAACGTATTTGCTACTTACAGGAACCACAGTTGAAGCGGGAGCAGGAGCAGGATCAGTACCACCAGCCGTTGTGCTTTCACCACATCCCCAAGCATTAGCTGCCGGCGCAGCTTTAAGACCTGCATCAGCTGCTTCAGAAATAGTGTTTTTACAAGCAGTTGCTGCTAACACTACTTCGGTCATTTTTGCACGAGTCGTATAATCCTGATAAGCAGGTAAAGCGATCGCAGCCAAAATACCGATAATAGCGATAACGATCATCAGTTCGATTAAGGTGAAACCTTTTTGTGCAGTGTTCATAAGAACTCCTTTAGGGGTATATAAAGATAAGTGTCTATTGTTTTACTAGCATGCTTTATCTTTAGGGATATAATAAGTTTCTTTCTTACTATAACTATTGCAGGTAACATGCCAAAACATCACTATTATTGTTTTTATAGCTAAAACAAGGCTATAACTCCTAGTTCTAGCATCACTTAGACATTTATTGTCTTGTTATCCTTACATACCATTACTAATGTTGCTACTAAACTACTGAAAATTGTCAATTTGAATGTATTTCAGTAGTGAAAAGTAAACGCATCTGACAATTTTTGTCACTTCTCTACAAAATTTGTAAGCTTTATCATTTATTCCATTCGCCATCTGTACCGCAAGTATTAACTGTTTTAATCACTCGACACTTTACGCCAACATAATTGAGTGTCATTCTGCCGTCATTGGCCATCTGAGTCCCTGTTATCGGCGTTGCGGTAATGATCCATTTGGACGTAAGAGGACCTAGCGGAGGTAGTGGATCTGGTGGCGGCGAAACTGGTGCAACTATTGTTTCAACAGTGACGTTATAAAGCGCAGTGCCTTGCTGAGGATAATTACCAGTAAGCCCTGTTCTTAGAGCGTTGCTATAGCTGCCTTGTGCTAGCTTGCGGCTTTCTATAGTTGAGGCAATGTTTTGCATTTCAGTCATCATATCAGCGCGCTTGGTTTTGATGACATAACTTTGATAGCTAGGATAGGCGATGGCAGCTAATATACCGATAATAGCGACTACGATCATCATTTCTATTAAGGTAAAACCGCGCTGATCTTTAGAAACTCTGTTGTGCTTATAGTGATGTATTACCATTACCACTCCTCCTGACCTGTGCCGCAGGTAGTTGCGGTAATGGTGATACTAGTGGTATTTTGACAGCGTACGCCTGTACTGGTCATTAGCATATTGTTTGCGTTTTTAAATATACCTGCGCCATTCGGTGTGGCCAGCATCTTCCACGTTCTACCCGTTGCATTATCGATCGCTGTACCAGTGGTTACTAAAGACTGAGTAGGAGTAGCACCATCGACTAAAGTAATTTGATAGCGATGACTAGTGGCATTACTACCTTGTGGCACATAGATAATCGTGTTGCTAGCATCATAACCGTAGCTTGCTTCGTTATTGGCACTGTTGATGACTTGCGGTCTAAAACCCTTATAAGTCAATGCGGATGAGCGCCAACGTTCCAATTGTATCTGCAGCTGCAGCATCTTTGCCTGCACATCACGTTCAGCATTTTTGACCACGTATTGCCGATAGCTAGGAATGGCAATAGCCGCCAGTACAGCGATAATCATCACGACCACCATTAGCTCTATGAGAGTAAAGCCTTGACTACCGCGACGGACTATATTGCTACCCTTGATATGCATTATTTACCCTCATACCATTGTGTTGGCTTTAGGACGAAGCGTTCTGTATTGACCAGATCAGGCATAGAGCCATCACCATAAGCTTGCTTTGGATCATTTGCTGGGTTGTTATCGCCATCCCCACTACCGCTAGGGCTAGTACCTTTATTGGTATCTGCTCCATACCCTACTCGCGCGGCATCTAGTGCGCGCTCATCAAGCGTTCGGTTACCGAGCAATACTGTCGCATTTAGATTGTCTTTATTAACGGCTCCAAGACTAAGCTCCTGGATACCTTTACCTGCTGGAGTAAAGCCACCAGTACCTGTTGTAGAAGTATCGTTCATACAGATGCCATATGGTAGGCAATACAGCTGATACTCTGAGCCACCTAGTGTCTGTGCATTACAGGTGTTGTCTTCGCCGTAGGACATATTAGGGTCATAGGCAGACATGTACAGATAATTGTTGATGACACGATAATCTCCCATCGCTTTGACATCTGGGACATTCTCAAAACCAGCAAAGCGTGTGAGTGGGTAGTACCAACCGTGTTTTTTATTACTGCCTGTACTGAGCATCATGTTGCTCGCTAGACCCAGCTTTTGCTTACAAAGAGTAGAGTAAACAAAGGCGCCGCTTGCGTCAGTCTTGTCGTTACCTGCTGTGTCTTTTTCTGGTCTGCAATATTTGCCAATCATATTTGCATCGGTGCTAGCAGTGGTAAGCTTGGCGCCACCGAGCTGTTCTAGATTGTCTTCATTCAAATCGTTTAACGCGAGTGTTGCATTCGCTTTGCCATCATCGCCGAGGTTTAGTATGTCTGCATGAGTGACATCTGTATCCATAATGCCATACAAGCGATTGGCAATTGCTTGAGTATCGCGGCGCTCAGATAGTGGCGAGCTACGATCGCCTGATGCGACATTGACTAGAGCAAATATTTTGTTTTGATTGTCTTTGTAGAAGCTGACTACTGGACGGTTATAGAAGCGATAAGACAGACCTTTTGTGGTATTGCCACGTACCTTACTTGATGCATCTAAGACTCTTACCACGCGTACTTCTTTAAACGCCTTGTCTTTTTCGTTGATAAAGTCAGCGCGGAAGACGTTGCCACCTAAATCAGCGAAATATAGGTGATCGAACAAACCATCATTGTTACGATCGAGCGGTGTGACACCAGCGACGATACTATGGTATTGATCGCTCTCCCATGCCCATAACTGTTCGCCAGTCTTGGCATCTGTGATATAGATAGAGCTGCCTTTGGCTTTAGCGGCTTTAGTTGGCACATACTCTGGGTCTTCATATTTCATGTCATAACCACCACCAAATATGATGACATCTTTAAATTTGGTGTCACTTGCCCCTTCATTTAGACGAGCGGTGGTTACCTGATTCCATATTTGTCCGACATTGGCATAACTCTTACTGGCTGTATTGGCCACATTGGTTTGTACGCCAGATTTATTTTGATGCAATCGCGCAGTATCAGGGCTATCGACGTCTGGGGTAATACTGAACAATACTTTTGGTTTATCTTTATCAGCCAAATCTAGAGCGTATAGACCGTCACCGCCCATGCGAAAGCCACCATAAGCAGACATCGGCAAAAAGTTACTGGTATTGGTTGCACTATCCAAGTCAGCACCTGTTGGCTTATACAGCTCGACTTTGCGACTCTTGCTATCGCCTGTCCCAGTCGCTTGATAGCGATACTTTGCACTCACAAGCCAAGGGGCATCAACGCCAAAGCTTAAAGTGCCTTCAGCCCCTTTGATTAACGCTTTTGGCTGCTTGCGGAACATCTCCTGCAGTACGAGTGCCCACTTCTCTTCACCAGTATCTGCATCTACCATGTGCAGCGCGCCATCCATAGAGCCAAATAACAGGTAATCATCACGGTTATCAGCCGTTACTTTACCCATCTCATCGACTTCGGCACCATAAGAAACCAAGGTGGGCTTTGAATGAATAATACCGCCTACTTGACGAATAGTGTCAGTTGGAAGGTGGTTTTGCATTTTCATCTCGTCTATATAGGTAACCGTACCGTCACTATCTCTATAGTCAAACAAATAATCGACGTTGTAGCCCAAAAAATTTAGCATGATACGTTTTGATTGCAGAAGGCTAAAGCCTCCAGAGTTATAAACAGCATCGTTAATCTGTGGAAAACCAGTTGGCACCCCATCGTCTCCAACGCCCACCTTCACAACACCATCAGCAATTTTGACAGAACCTAAGTCATTATAATTTTCAAAAAATACATTACGTGTACTAGCAGGCGAGCTAAGATCTGGGGCTATCAACTTGGCATAAAACCCACCACTGTTGATGGCTGAGTTGGCTAGCCCAGGCACTGAGGTCTGCTGCCATATATCAGCTGTCGCATCTCTCAATGCACCGCTATTATCAGCATACAAGCGGCCATTTTTGCCGTATAAGGTACCGTTTTTGGTTTCATATTTTTTGAGGTTACCTGGCCATACCATTAGCGTATCACCAACTTTTGGCTCAAGCATCGGCAGATAGGCATAAGGTAAAGTGGTGCCGGTTTGATAAGGGTCTTCTGGAACGCTAATTGTACCCGCAGGCGTAGTATTAATAGTTTTTTCTAGATCAGCAATAAAGGTTTTTACGCTATGAGAAATATCATCCGAGCTATTTGTATAGAAAAAGCCACCATCACCATAGCCTTCACCTCCCCATAAGCAAGCATTTTTAGCATCATCATTGGGAGCTGCATTACAATTATAAGTACCATCTACATTTTTAGGAATACCAGCAAATGATGAGCCAAATCCTGCGACTGCTGTTTTTACAATTGCGCTTGCAGGGTTTTTAGTCTTATTATTTAGTCTTTTGGCATATTCACCAATATATTCCCAACCACCATTTTCGCCAGCAAACAGGTTCGATTGTAACGCTGGAGATACCAATCCATTAGCTGGCGGTGTGGTTGTCAGATTACCATTATTGCCTAATGATGAATTCATGATGGCACTAGCCATCTCAGGTTTAGTAGAGTTAGGTGCGCCATCAGTTAAGAAGAAAATTCCGTTTCCATCACACTGTCCAGTTGTTGCGATTCGTTTATAATTACTACCATTTTTAGAGTCGGCAACAGAATAATCAAAACCACCTTTTAAATTAATACTCCCATTAGTTTTCATTGAAAATGGACTGGTACGATACACAAATAAGCCTTTACCTGTTCCTTGATTACTCGCTCCTTCGGGCTGTCCCCAGACTTTTCCTGTAACAGGTTCAATATCTAGTGGTTCATATGCTACTTTTTGCCAACCACCCATTCGATATCCCACGGGAAGGTTATGCATAAATCCCCAATACCCTGCTATATTAAGTATTTGAGAGCTTGTTAAAGAGTTATTATCTTTATCCTTATATGAAATATACCCACCATTTACCGTACCTCCTTGCCATGCATTAGAACACTGAACTACGTTATTCGTCCTACCAAGCGCGTGAGTAGTTGATCCAGTACTTTGATTGGTACATATCCAATAGGTTTGTCTATTATTAATATCTCGCATAATTGCATAGCCGTCATAAACGAGGTCTGCAGTGTTACCAAATGATAGATAGGATTGAACGCTACCAGTTGTTGTACCAAGCATAGCGGCCCCTGCTTCAGCATAAGCCTGAGCTGTTGGTGTACCACCGGAAGCCTTGTATTCGTCAGGTTGGTTCCAACTTGAGATATAACGTTGGCTATTATTAGAACCATTTTCATTAGTGATTGGATCAACAGATTTGAACTCAGCCAGTTTCGATGCTAGCTTATATCGTTGCACGGCATTTAACTCTTTAGCTGCCACTAATATAGTACCTGAATGGCTATCCACGAGATTGTTTTGAGAAGCACCAACTTTGTATGGGGTTCTAGAAGAAAAATGGCCTAGACCCATCACAATATCATCTTTAATTCTGTTATCGCTAGTGGTATCAGCTAGTAATGGAATCATAGCATCCTTGAGTCGCGACAACCGATCATAGATAATATCTGCATCTCCTTTGGCTACCCCAATTTGTTGATTCGGCTTACCTGTGTTTTTGATATATTGGCCTTCAGCCGTTTTATTATAGCAACCACGCATATAGTAGGTAATTGTCTGACCATTAATAGTTACAGTCTTAGCCTGGGAAGGTGCGTCATAAGCAGATACGCTTATGACATCATTGGGTGTAGTACTATTACCACTAATTTCTCTACTGCTCTCTAACTTACATAATGATACAGTGACATCACCAGGGCTACCATAAGGATTTATTTTTGGTATGACTAGTGAGCTTAGACCCATCGAACCTGAGGTATCGATCATCATCATTAAATTAGTCTTAGCATTTGCTGCAGGTTGATAAATACTTAAATCACCAATACGGCTAGTAGACCCATCTTGATTGACCGCTGCTTGAGACATCGTCATACACATCATACCCAGTACCGCAGCACTTAAGCTAGAGATGCGCCACCATGAGTTACGCACCTGCTGAGGATTAGGTTGGGCAGCCGTCACTGCTGATGCATGATAACGATTGAGGCGTTTGAGTTTCATAAGGTTATCTCCTGAGCACGGCTAAGATAGACGCGATGATATATAGGGTAATGCAAATATAATATAAAAATTAATTGTATATTTGGTATAAAGCAATAATAAAACGAAGTTATATTGTTGCCTTTAAATAAACATCTTCTGACTCATCGCAGTATTTGTGAGTCTTTGCTATTAGATATCATTACATAATGAGCTAGCACTGCCTGTGCCATTACTCTTGCCAAAATAGGTGCAGTACTCACTGCTCTTTGTATTAACTACGTCGACTTGCTCTACCACCATCTTATTGGGTATGTTGTTGTTAGTCATACACTCTGTCACACCACCACTATCTATCGAAGCATCTTTGGCAAAACAATCATAAATCTTGGTAGTATCTGCATTACCATAAGCAGGAAGAACTGACGTCGAGAACATCTCAAAGGTATGCATTTTTGATGTTTTGGCATCTGAATCTGAGCCTAAATCCATATGTTCAAATGCTTCAGAGTTTGCTGTACTGCTGACGTCTTTTATCATGACTTGCGTCATCGTGGTATTACGCGCGCTGGTATAGTCACCTGCGTTCTCTGGATTACAGTAGCCCTCATTATTCGATAACAACTTACCCGAACCACGGCGTATCACAGAATTATCGACATTAAAAAATGCTGAGCGCGGACGGTAGCAGAAATCAATAACATCATTATTGGCACCATCATTAAGAATATAATGCCCAAAAATGCCCGTAAAACCCATGATTTTTATGTGCTCATCACCGCTAGGAGGTCCATTTACCGTGACTTCAATCTTGTTATTTACACTGTCAGAAGATTGCAGCAAGATGGTGTTTATCTGATCGCTGGTCGCAAGCTTTAAGTCAGTGCTACTGTTGCGTACTGCAATGACACCCACAAGCATAATCAATACCAAAAACAGTAGCACTACAATCAAGACAGCGCCATGCTGATGAGATAACCCTGTGGGGTATGAGTGATTCGTTTTCATAATTGATTACTGCCTTTATTTAGGTAGCTATAACGAGTATATGGTATTTAATGATATCGATAAATCAAACATTAACTGATGCGCCTTAGCCACTTGATGAAACTGAACGCTTGGTATTCATCGTTACTGTTATCCGCCTGTGCCTGTACCTGTACCTGTACCTGTACCTGTACCTGTAGCATTGTCAATCACACGCATAACGCGAGCATTACGTAATAAAATATTAGACTCATAGACACGGCGTAGATATTTTGGTGCGTTAGTTTGTGCTTTTAGTGTTTGTGTATTGCCTAATATACCAAAGGTTTCAGTACTAGTTTCAGGACTATTTGCAGTACTACGAGCGAGAATGGCCAGCTTTATATTGGTAATAGGTGGCTTGCCAGCACCTAAAGCCATATAGTCTTTAACCGTCATATCTGCATACTGCGCTGTCGTTACACCACCTACCACTAATGAGCGCTGTATGCCTAAGCGAATATTGAACTGGTCTATGTTTTCGATGATGGTCTGCCCTGCATCGGTGAAGCCTGAGACAGTGCCATCACTTGCTATACGTCCAGCATCACAATTGAGGTTTAGGTTTTTTCTGGCACTGCCTGTCGGTACCGCACTGCCCTCTGTCACAAAATAACGGCTGATGACTCGCGCATCTACTGGAATCTCTGCGCCCTCACAGTCAAATAATGGGCGTCCAGTTCTATTGATATATTGAATTGTTAACTGATCACTTTTCACGTCCGTATTGGATAAAGTGCCGTTCCATTTATCATCACCGCTACCACTTGCATCCATGTCTTCACTACGGGTTAAATAACTTACCCCCAAGTCATCTTTGGTGATTAGGTTAACAGTAGCATTGGCATCTTTACTGGTTGTGAGCACTACACCGCCTAATGCCGTGGTATCATTGATCGCGATACCAGCATTACCCAAATTGGCAAGCCTAATTTGAGGCTCAATCGCTTGTAAGCCAAATACCGCTTTGTCTTGTATGTCTGAGCCTGCCGTTTGAATACGATCGACACGCTGACTAGTGATAAAAACCTGTATGACAGCTGCAGATATTAGCAAGCCTAATACCAGCGATATCATAAGCTCAATGAGCGTAAACCCTTGCTGAGCGATACTACTGCTTTGGTTAGCTGGTGAGTTATTACTCATAATCAATAAGCCTCAATTATGCTACAGGTGCTACCACTTTTATATATACCACTCTCTGTAGCGCATGCCTTGTCATCACTGTTACTCAGTAGAGGCTTGGTATCTCCCCACGCAGCAATAATACATTTTACTTCAGAAAAACTAACCGTTGCTGTGCCTGGACAGATAACCATCTTGGCTTCTATACCATAACCCTTTAGCTTGTTCACTGCTATCTTGGCTTCTTTGGCTGCGATTTGCACATCGGTACAGCTGTCTGCCAAAGATAAGCAGCTGCCAACACCAATGGTGGGCTCGGTCGTTACAGGATCATTGACCGCGTCTTCATAAGTATCTAACTGCAAAGAGTTAGATCGCATGTTTTCTGATAACCCTCGTATGACACTCATCGCCTGTGTGCGTACAAGACTTTCATCTGTTGCGCTGATTGCCCGTAGTTGCAAGGCACTAAATCCCAAAACGGCAACTGACAGCAGAAGGACAGCAACCAATACCTCTACCAGTCCAACGCCTCGCTGGGAACTTTTGATATTCATTAGCAACTCCCCCCAGACCTTATTGAGATATTAGCCAGTGCATTTACTTCAATCTGTTGAGGGCTAGCAGCGTCATTGCTATCACAAATGGTATAAGTACGTGCTGTGGTGACACGCTTACTGGGCTCAAAAACGGTTGTCGTCGCTGTATCTGGTTTGATAGTGCTGCTGCTGTTATAGCTATAACTTGAGATAGCAGTAGAGCTAGGAGCCGTAATGGTGATTACTTTGGGTGTACTAGCATTGTTGTAGCTCAAAGTAATATTTTGACGGCGAATGACACTCTCAACTCTCGCCTCTTTTAAGGCATTAGCCAGCGTGGCTGTTGTTGATTTGACTCGTTGATTGGCCAGCTGTGTACTAATACTAGGCGCAGCCAAACCTACAATAATGGCAAACACGGCAATCGTTACCATCAGCTCTATCAGGGTAAATCCTGAGCTGCTCATTTGTAGTTTAGATGGTAGATTATTTTTAGATGCGTTCACATCAAATCCTATTTATGGCTGTGTGCAGCTCTAATTTCTTAAGGGCAATACATACCTAATTTTTATAGTAATGAAGCTAGTATATCTCGCCTCATTTTTTGATTATCTATAAGACTTCTATACAATACTGTATTGCAATTTTTATTCCATTTGACTTGATAAACAGTGTCGTAGTAACGATTATGTCGAAAAGTACAGAGAAATAACAAATTTATCTACATTTTATTCATAATATAGCGGTAAGGTAACACATTAGCAACATAATAGTAGACACCAATAGATTAGTGATAATCTATCACTGGTTACCGTGCGCTAATGCATAGGCAAAAAGATGATATCCATGGGAGGGTTGATGCTGATCAAGCGGTGCAACGCCGAATGAGCTGTGCAGTGTACGTCCTAATGCTTGCAGGCTAGCACCAGTGGTGGCAACATCATCGAATAAGATAATACGCTTGACGGCTGGCTTTTCGATTAAGGCAAAGGCATTGTCCAAATTATTCAAGCGTTCAGCACGGCTCAGTCCTTGCTGACTGATGGTGTTATCAATACGCTGCACCCCATGCCACAATGGTATCTGCCAATGTTTAGACAATTGGGCAGATAGAATACTGACAGGATCGAACCAGCGTTTGACCAATCGTTGACTGGTCGTTGGCATAGCAACAATCACGCTGTTATTGCGATGACAACCGTGTGGACGCGGTAATTGACGTATGGCATGTAACAGTAATGGCAATTTCGTCATATCTTCTTGATGCTTAAATGCTCGGATAGCTTGACGTATTGGATACTCGTAGTAAGTAGAGGCTTGGATAGATAGAGATATACTAGGAGCGATATCCACTTCAAAAGGTCTTGGCAACCAAGTAATATCGTTGTGACAGTGAGTACAAAGTAAACCACTGCTCAAATGGCTGTTTACTTGATGAACGATATTAGTAAGAAAAGAGTGTTTCTTTAAGGCTATCCGTGTAGGCGGCGCATTCGTTATATTATCTAGGCTAGATTGTGTTTGATGGTGCAGTAGTTGAGATTGTGGTGTACTACGATAAATACGGCATAGTTGGCAGCGCATATCCATATACTCTGCCAACCACAGTCCAGTTTGATAAGGCGCTAAGCAGCGCATAAACTATTATTTGTCATAACTTATAATAAATTCCACCTATGTTAGAGCCTTTCCTAAAATGATGTCCGTTTTGAATTAAAGCCCTTTCCAATCGTTCAGTACGATACCGAAGCCGATAGAGGTATTTTCATGATTATAATCAATGATCGACTCACCATATCCTTGGAATAGCTGAACCATACCATTAACGTTCTCTGAGATAGGATAGATATAGTCGATTTGCGCAGCACCTTTATTGGTACCTGGATTGTAGCGCAAGGTACCGCTAATGCTCTGATCAGCCGGCAAATCATATAAGAATTTGATATCACCGTAGCCCATGTAGTCTTCGATATCTGGATTATCGTCATCACTACTACTTTCATTATTTACGCGAGCCCACAGACGCGGTATGACGGACAGCTTACCCCACTCTGCCCCTGCCATGAGATAAGCACGATTCCATGAACGTGATAATGGGTCATCTTGTCCATTCGAGTGATGCACAGCACCTGCGCCCAACATACGCAGACGTCCACCAAAAGGCAGGTCTGCTGTCACAGGTTGGGTTAAGAATATTTCAGGTTGATAATCGGTAGCACGAAATGGACGCGAGTTGTCTTCGTTATAAACTTGCCAATGTGATTCTTGGGTATAGCCAAACCATAGGTCAGCACTGGTATCAAACAAATCTTCTGCGACTTTTGTTTTTAAGGATAATTGGAACTTTAACTCAGTCTCACGTATGTCATTAGAATCAAAAGGATCTGTTTCTTGTGATGGTGTGCTTGGATTTAAATTGGGATCGAAGGTATAAAATAATGGCAACAGATACGTTGGTCGATATGGTCTGACCGTCCAAGTACCACGCTCACTGTTTTTATCTAGGTCATAAGATAGACTGAGTGGCGAGAATTTTTCGATGTCTGTTTGAGTGACACCTATATTTTCTAAAATTTGTGCCTCGCTATTCGTTTCAGCATCTACTTCTACGTTGCCATTTGCCTTCAATTTGCTGGCTGCTGTTTGCTGACTGGTCATCAAAATGGTATCTGCATCTTCAACTGTTGTCCCACTCATCGCCGTTTGAGACTCAGCCAATACCACTTTTGGATTACCTGAGACCGTACTTTGAAAGGTTTTTGCCAAATCAATTGGTTGTTTAGTTGAGGTATAGCTTGGCGTCTTACCCTGGTCAGCTACTTTATCAAAACAAGCGAGTCGAGCAGCACTAGACTGGACTTGAGTACATTCAGAAAACAGCTTGGCTTGCTGGGCAATAAATTCTTTGCTAATTATTTTGCCACTTTGTGTACCCACGTCAGAAGATATCGCACTGTTATCGAGACTCTGTGATAGGTCAAGATCCTCATATTCAAACGCAGCTTCAGGTGCTGGCAGTTCGTTATAGGTTTGAGAATCATCAGCAGCTTGTACTTGTATCGCGGTAAAACCCAACGCAAGCGCAACTGCAATACGAAGAGGCATATGTGCTTTCTGGTAAGACGGCTGCTGGTGACGCTGAGTAATGGTATGGGCAAACATAAGTGTCCTTTATCTAACTAGCATTAGCGCTAGCAGAGTATATGAGGTAATTAATATAGCCATTAGCGTTATCGCTAAAATAGAATTGACTGAGACTATCAGCTAATCGCAGATATTAGGAGCGAAAAAAATGACAATTAGTGCCCCTGCTGCATTGTTTCTTTATTGTAATGAAAATATAAGCACGATACTAGCTTTATCGATAGTTAAAATAAGCGTATATCAATATAATTACTTATATAACAAATACTTAATAAACATTCCATAGTATGAATTTAATGGCATCAAAAAAGCCAGCATACTTTCTTAGTATACTGGCCTTCTTAACATTCTTAAGAATTTTCGAAATATTACAATGGTTTCTTAAGTATTGATTGTTAGATATTAGTTGTTCAACGCCGATAATGTTTGCTCAAATTCTGAACGACCAATCTCACCAACTTGCTGATTTACTAGCTGACCATCAATATAATATAGTAGCGCTGGTGGACCAAAGAGTTGGTAACGAGACAACACGGCTTTTGAGTCCTCATTTGTCTCTGTAATATCGAGCCTCACTAGCTGCCAATCTTGCATTTGAGTTGGACGATTATGAAACAGGTTCTTATCCATAATCCGGCACTCAATACACCACTCTGCTGTCAGATCGACAATGACATTCGGATTGGCTGCGACAATGGCATCTAGCTCTGCAAGCGTCGTGATCGTTTTATCAGTGGTGCTATCACTATTCACTGGTTGACCAGACGTTGACTGTACCATCATCGGTGCTGCACCCAATGACGCTAGTGGATGTAAGCTATCGTCATTGCCCAATGCAGCGCCAACTATTAGGCAAGCCGCCCAAATACCAGCGATAAAGCTTAGTGCTTGGGTCAGCATACGACCTTTACCTAGCCAACTCCATGCCCATGTTGCCACGACCATAAACCATAATGCCCATACCATAAGCATGACTGGCGATATAAAGACGCGCTCAATCAATAGCAGTGCCACAGCAAATAGTAGTAAAGCAAAGCCTTGCTTAACCCAATTCATCCACTCGCCTGCTTTTGGCATAATCTTGCCTTGAGTAGCACCGATTAGGATAAGCGGCGCTGATAAACCAAAACCCAGCATGAATAAAGCGGCAAAGCCGAGCAACGGACTACCAATGGTAGAGACCGCTAATAATGCCCCAAATAATGGCGCAGAAACACAAGGTGACACGACTAGTGCTGATAGAAACCCAGCGATTAAACTGCCGCCTGTACTACCAAGCTTACTGTCACCTGCTTGGCTTAAGCCTTGCATCTTTCGACTGATTGTATGCGGCAAACGTATACTAAAAAGCCCCAACATATATAGCGCGAGCAATATAAAAACGATAGCAAAGCTGATGAGAATGATCGGGTTCTGCAGCCAACCAATAATACCTAAAGACTCACCGAATACTGCAATGACAGCGCCCAAAATACCATAAGCAGTCGCTACCCCAATCGCGTAACTGGTGGTCAAGATGACACCGCGTTTGACCGTTGGGTTTTGTTCGCGGGCTACAATGTTGGCCACGATAGGTAACATCGGTAACACACATGGCGTCAAGGCCAAGCCTAAGCCTGCTAAAAATAATAGTACTAATGCCAGCCAAGGGTGAGAAGCCAAACCAAAAGGATCGCTATCAACAAAACTATTGTTTGATGCGTTTTCGCTATTGGCCGTCTCGCCTGTTACGCTGCTATTTGCTGCAGAAATCGTATTCGTCGCTGCATTACTATCTAAAGAATCATACTCTACAGCGCTGTCATCAATGAGATCATAATCAATAGCCCCATCGTCTGTCAGTGCTTGCGCCTCATCAGGCAAAGTATTATCAAGAGCTGTTGAGCTTGCTTCCTCTGGTGTCGCCGTAGCACTATTCTCTGAATCGGTCGAGCTCGCACTATCTGCTGATACCTGCGTCGATGCAGCTGCAATATCGACAGTCGTATTAATCTTTTCAGGTGGATAGCACAGTCCTGCTTTTGCACAGCCCTGCCAGCCAACGACGATAGCGGCACCATCTATACTCTTGCCACTATTGTTTGTCAATGTGGTGGTAGCGACCATATTTGCTTGATCAAATACCAGTACTTTGCCAAATGTCGGATCATCTATCGAATATGGTGTCTGGCTAAAGGTAAAAGGTGCAGCCGTAACGCCAGCGGGTAGCGTAAGCTTAATTTGCTTTTTATAGACGTAATGTTCAGGAGTGATATCAAAATTAATAGATAACCGCGTACCTGCTTTAACAGGGGTGCTATCTGTACTCACCTGAAACGCTTGATCTACTGGCAAAAACTTTGACTTCGATGAGCTTTCACTACTACCAAAAAGGTCACCTAACCCTGCCGCTTGTACCGTTGATGTCGTTGACAAACCTGTCAGCAATGAGCCACTAGCGATAGCAAGCGCTAAGATATGGGATTTTTTCGAATGAGTAGATACGCTAAATGATGAGGACTTTGGTGATGTCTTGATGGACATGAATGGCTACCTATTATTACCGATATTTTAATCAATCTGCTCGATATTTATCTGCGTGTCGCAGCAATGTCTATCTTGGTTTTAACTTTTTCTGGTGGATAGCATAGTCCTGCTGTTGCACACCCTTGCCAACCAATAATAATAGGCGCGTTTTTGGATCCCTTACCATTACTGGTCGTCAGTGTCGTGGTTGCAATGACGCTTCTTTGTGTAAATACAGGAACCTGACCAAAGGTCGGATCATTGATTGATACTGGTGATTGATTAAAAGTGAACGGCGTAGCGTTTATTCCTTTAGGGAAGATCAGCGTAAGCTTATCCTTGTAGACATAATGCCCTGGTGTAATTTCAAAACTGATCGACAGCCGCGTGCCTTTGGAAGTCGCTTTGGTATTACTGACCACCTGAAAGGCTTCATCCACTGGTAAGAACTTTGATTTTGCCGAGGAGCTATTGTTAAATAAGTCATTTAACCCTGCTGCTTGTGCACTGATCGATGTCATTGACAAGACCGTTACTAATGAAGTACTTGCGACGGTTAGGACCAATTTATAAAGATTTTTAGAAAAATATTTATTAGACTGTTGAATCGACATAGATGATTACCTCTAATTGCAGTTTGCGATGACTGTTTTGCTGAGCGCTTAGATATATTTATAGCACTGGCTATCAAACTTGTATTGAACAGTAGGCAGTTTATCTACTAATAAAAAATATCAACCAATAAGGGAATATTGGTTGATATTTATAAATTGTTGAAAGTGCATGGATGAACGAATGTTTCATTCTACAAAGCTATATCAGTATCAGAATTTGTTCACTATACGTCTGTTACTAAGCTTTATAACTGAGCATAAAGATCCGCATCTTGACCTTCACCACCTTGTTGACCATCAGCACCTAATGAAAATAAATCGTAAGGTCGCCCTTCACTACCTGGTGCAACATACTGCATCTCATTTTCCCAGCCATCGGTCGGATAGCCACCTTTAATATACCCACCTTCAGGATAGTTTTTTGCATCAGCTGGCGGTGTCGTAAGCGCCTCTAACCCTTGAGCGGTCGTCGGATAGCGCGAATTATCAACCTTATACATATCTAACGCATTTGAGACAGTGGCAAGCGCCGTTTCAGTTGTTTTCACACGGGCCTTATCACTTTGACCAACTACTTTTGGTACCACTAATCCAGCAAGAATGGCTAGGATCACAATAACGACCATAATCTCGATAAGAGTGAATCCTGCTTGACCAGACTTTTTTATCGCATTGCGCCGCATAGCTGAAGAAGCGGTCTTATGGTCAGTTACAATATTTGAATGGGATTGCATATTCTGAATAGCACTTTTTGGCGTCATATTTACTTGGAATTTGTCAGTCATAGTCATCGCTTTGGTCATCACAGTTATGTAAATAGTAAAAGTGGCGTTCTATTGTGGCTCTCATCAATGATATATCAATGAGCTTTGAAACTATTGTCACTATAAACCATGGTTTTATTTTTATCCAGCGCTGTACCTAGTTTGGGTTTGCTATTTCAGCCGAAGTTAAATGTTAGCAGACTCTAAATGTATGACTGTTAAACCGTGCTTACTATAGCGCGGCGCTGGTGTTTGCCATAGCAAAAATAGCGTTCGTTCAACAATATACAACAGTAAGCAAACCTTAAGAAAGCTAGTCCAAGGTTTAGCAAGCAAGTTAGGTGATATGAATAGAGTAAAAGAGAACTAAATAGAGGTTTTGGAGATAGGAAGCTGTCTGTATGTGAATGACACAATGAAACATCGGCTAGCGACTGAACCTAGCCTGCTAAATCGTTCATATTAACGATAGGTAGCATAACCGCCATTACAATAATCATAACTACTACGCCCATCAACACCAGCATTAAAGGCTCAAGTAATGATAATAAGGTGCTGATAAAATTGGTTGCTTCTGCCTCCTGCATATTGGCGGCACGGCTGAGCATATTTTCAAGATCGCCTGAGTTTTCTCCACTTTTTATCATCTGTACCATCATTGGTGGAAAGTAAGTAGATTTCTCTAGCTGGCTAGACAAACTAGAGCCTTCTGTCACCCTATCAGCCGCAGTGATAATGGTTTTTTGGATATGCAAATTAGTCGTGACCGCAGCACCGATATGTAATGCCTCAATCAGTGGCACTCCTGAGCGTACTAGTATCGCAAGGGTACTGGCAAATCGCGCGGCATTTAATCCTTTCGACAATCTGGCGAGTATCGGTAGTCTAAGCACCACGCTATCAATGGTTAATTTACCTGCTTGCGTTTGGGCGAAACGGTAGAATAAAAATGCGGTACTTGCAAATACCAATAATATTAACCACCACCATTGAGTAATGATATTCGATAGCGTGAGGACGATTTGAGTAATTAAAGGCAGAGCTTGCTCAGACTGTTCAAAGACTTTAACAATTTTGGGCACGACGAAGCTCATTAGCCCCATAATTACCGCAATTGCCATTACCATCAGGACAATTGGATAGACCATGGCCCCTTGGATTTTCTTTTGGAGGGCAAAACGGTTTTCGGTGTAGTCTGCTAGTTGATTGAGGATAAGATCAAGATGGCCAGATTTTTCGCCTGCGGCAATCGTAGCGATGTATAACGGTGGAAAGCTAGCAGCTTGTTGCAGGGCACGTGCTAAGCTGAGCCCTTCTAAAACATGTGAGCGCACTGCAAGCATTAAGGATTTGATATGAGTCTTTGGGGATTGCTTAGCAACCGCTGCCAAGGTTTCCTCAAGTGGAATACCCGCTGCCAATAATACAGATAACTGACGTGTCAGCAATGCCAGCTCGTATGCAGACGGTTTTTTGTAGCGATTTTTGCTCTGACTCTGTCTGTCATTGACCGGGTTGACTTCAACGGGTGTCCATTGCTTATCGCGCAACTGCTGGCGAATTTGCCGCGCAGAATCCCCCTCTAGCAAGCCTTTTTGGACAACACCGTGGTCGTCAAGCGCTTTGAAATGATAGGCAGGCATGGCAAAAGATATCCTAAGAGGCTTACAGGTAGACAGTTATAATTTATGACTTAATAGAAATTTATTAATTTGACATTCAACGCTTAGAGCAGTGGCGTTGAGTCGTTACTATCAGGCATCAAACCTTGTAATAACAAGACATCCAAATGCTGCTGCTGTAGCTTTTTATCGAAGTCATTGACCTCAGCGATTAGCATTCTTTCAATACGTTTATCACTCGCAAAAACGCTCAAGCGCGCACAAATAACGGCCAACTGATAAATACGTTTTTTGCAATAACCGTCAAGGCCTTGTAATAACCTAACCATATGCGGGGTTTCAAGACTGGCATAATCATAGTCAGCCACGACTTGCTGGCCAAGGGCTGTGACGCCATAAGTAATCGACAAGTGAGCACAATAATAACAGCTGAATAAATAACCAACCACATGACCGATATAATAGCCTCGATCGTAGGTAAAGCTACTCACGCCAAAGTGCCCAAGTACATAGCTGTTGAGGCTACCTTGGTCACGAACTGGCTTGCCGTGCTTTAATTTACCGACCGTAGCAAAGCACAATGGATTGCGACCATCTTGAGTCGTCAGTTGCCAACCGGCGGGCTGCTGCGCAGGCATATGACGTACGATATCTGCAATAATGTCATCGACCACATGCAGCTGCTGCCAGAGTCTTTCGAGCGTATCCGTATCCATCAACCCACGCTTATCAAGCTGCTGCGCAAGTAAATATTGCTGATATTCTGCGAATTGCGGCTTCAGGGTTTGTACCAAATAAGTAGGACGCGTATTGGCAGATGCCATATATAACAGTCGAGTACGCTCATGCTGAGCACGATAAAGCGCAACACGCTGCGTAGCGACATTAGTTTCTTGAGCCACAGGTTTTGCAGCTACTGTAAGACTATCGGATGACTCAGATATTACTGCTTCAGTTGCTACCGCCTCGATATCTGACAAGGTAAACATCGTCAATAATGCCGCCTTATCAGGTGTCTCTACCGACTCATTTTTCGGCGCATCTTTGCTGACATGCGGGTTCTCTATAGCAGTGTTTTTATCAACATTACTTTCTGTTTTAGCAGTTGCAGCAGCCTCTTGTTGGCCATTACTTTCTGCATTTAGCTTTGCGGTCGGTTCAGTCATAACATACCATCAGCAGCGAAAATAAACATCGTCTCGATCCTTTTATATGCCTATCCTATAAGGACATATAACGCGCTATAACATCAACGCTTTTGTCTTGACGACTCATCAACCCATAGTACCTGAACACAGACTCAATGTCAGCTGCCCTTAACTAAAATAGCCATAGCAAGTTACCAAAGGTATTATAGATATAAGCGACTCAACGTTTATAAACAATATTTATTCACAAACTAAAAAAGCGCCAAGGACATATAAATGACCTTAGCGCTTCTTATCGAAACTCTACTTAAATAACTTAAATAAACAGCAACTAAAGCTATGCAAGATTATTCTGTCGATACTGCTGACGGTATGCTTTTGGCGAGACACCATACACACGCTTAAATGCCTGACTAAAAGTCGAATCTGAGGCGTAGCCCACCATCTCGCTGATACGGCTAATACTGTTTTGCTGTAAGCGTAAATAGCGAGCCGCCAATCGTAAGCGGTAATCGATCAGATAAGTCAGTGGCGGCATACCAACGGTATCTTTAAAACGCTGTGCAAAGCTGGAACGCGACATCCCTGCTACTTCGGCAAGTTGATGAATAGTCCAGCTTTCACTCGGTGCCCCATGCATTGCGGCTAGCGCCTTGGTCAAAAACGGATCCTTCATGGCTTTGAGCCAGTTTTCTGTGGCTTCAGGCAAGCTTTCAATATATACGCGCAAACATTCAATCATCATGATGCTTGCCCAATGATTGATTACGGCCGTTTTGCCCATACGCTCACGCTCAGCTTCTAGTGTTAGCAGCTTTATCTCTACATCAATCACTTCAAACCGACCGTCAGCAGCATCATTGAGTTCAGGCAATATCGGTGGCAGTACTGACAACAGAGGATTAATCATCTCTTTGTCGTACTTACATTCGATCAGTATCAAAGATGAATTGGGGTCTCCATCGCCATCAATATCAAGTGTACGCTCGGTACAATTACTCAATAGCTCATCAAGCGACTCAGCAACATCGCCATGATGGTTGAGTGCATAACTCACATGCTTGTGTGCATTCGGAATCATGATCATATCGCCAGCGCGAGCTTCTCGTAGACCATTACCAACATCAATGCAAAAACCGCCAGACATTACCAAGTAAAATAAAATGGTGTCTTTTCTAGTAATAGAATAAGACCAATTGCCAGTGCCATTTAGACGATAATACTTAGTCTCAAATAAATGCACGTTTTGTAGCAATACACTTAGTGCGTCCATCAATCAATTCCTCAATAATGCAGATTAATAACGATTCATCTTAAAAAAATAATACTCTTAATAACAAGTTCTGTCGGTTTGCTCTATGCCAATACTTGCTCCAATAAATAATTTTTATTAAATACAATGAATATGATAACATTTAAGCATAATGCATCATTTAAAACGTCATGTCTATTTACTTATTAGAATTACTAAACAATAATAGAGTAGACACGGTCACGCTAGGCCTTAAGGAAAACCTACAGGAAATGTTGATAAGAATTTGGGGGATTATCTAGTATTGAAGGTGCTATCAAACTCAATCTATTTAATATTATAAAGATAATATAGAGATAAAATCGAATAGGCATAAAAAAATCGCCATCAAGGGCGAGTGCTATTACTGATATATTTTTAGATTAAGATATGATTTGTATGTAGATACATACAGAATAAAATATGGGGCGACTGATGGGACTCGAACCCACGACAACCGAGATCACAACCCGGGGCTCTACCAACTGAGCTACAACCGCCATAACTATTGCCAAAGAATAGGCAAGATTTGCAGGCTAAATGGTGCGCCTGGCAGGATTCGAACCTGCGGCCACCTCCTTAGAAGGGAGATGCTCTATCCAGCTGAGCTACAGGCGCTCTTAGAGGACTTTTATATACTAAGCTTACCTTGCGATATATTTTACTATATCAGAAACTAAACCGTTATACATAAAAAAAAGCCTGTAAGGCTCTTAAAATAGATGGTCGGAGTGATAGGATTCGAACCTACGACCCTCTGGTCCCAAACCAGATGCGCTACCAAACTGCGCCACACTCCGAAATTCTCTATTATCACGATAGTTTGTTAATCAACTCGTTGTTGGCAATGCCGCTAACTTGTTAATGTTCCTCGCTATCGAGGTGCACATATTAAGGGGTAAAGGCGATTGTGTCAACACCTATTTTCGATTAATTTCAAATAATCTCTAAATTCTTTCAAAAAAGGCATTCTTATAAAAATAGTCTCTTTAAAAACCTTCGTTAATTATGATTCTTATGATTGATAGAATCATTATTTCTCATTCAAATTCGCAGGTAAATCACCGTTGACCATACCTGTCAGCACATCAAACGGTATTAGCCATAAATCCGCATGGTTTGAGTGGTTACTTTTAGTACCATCGCTAATGTCAATGCTAATGTTACTTTTATTATCGCCATTGTCACGATAAATCTGCTGCTTAAGCGCCACTGGTCGTCTCTTGTCTCCTAATACAGGATATACCATCCAACCTTGCCCTGCTTGATAGGCCTGTGCATAACTGGTCAACTGATAGGCATCGCTGGCAGTAATAGCACCAGCATGAGGCAGATATTTCCATTTGATATCGATGACGTGGCTATAGCAACCGTTTACTGTCTCTTTACTAACCGCGGTGTCACTCTGATTTTGGTTATTATCATTATCAGCCGTTTTGTATATCAGCAAATCTGGTCGTATCGATACGCATGCTTGACCCTCGCTATCATTGAGCCAGACACTTTGGGTTTGGTAAAAAGGACGATAATTGCTACTCACTTGCTGAAACATCGACGCGATACGCTGACTTGCCCATTGCTCAAAAGCTTGATTCATATCAATCAACAAACACAATCTTAGCTGAGAGCAGTTTTGTCTATTTGGATCAATACCGTTACCTGTCGCAGCCGTCGTCTGTTTCAATAACCAGTATGCCAAGTCTACTAACTGCTGCGCGGCATGCAGTTTTTGCTTTTGGAGTGGTTGAACGTCTAGTTGACGCTTCGCTTGAGCATATATTAATGCTATCTGCTGCATTTCGCGGTTGTTGAGCGTAGACACTTGCTGCCACGGCTGCAACAGTTTTGAAGAAATAAACTGGGGCAATAAAGTCATCAAGTAAACCAATGCACTCTTAATCAGCCGATTGGCCAACATATCATGACTGAATACGCTACTTTCACAGATAAACTTATGCGGTTGCATACTATTATGACGCAGTTGTTCTTTGATGAGCAATCGACCTTGCAGGGATGCTTGATTTTCAATCTGAGCCTGATAATGCTTGGTTGGTTGATAATCCATTAAACGCTGCAAAAACTGCTCGATCAGCCAGTCTGATATAGGCAATACTTTCAACGGTAAAGGAGTGGACTGGGAACTAAACTGACCAAAGTTTTTCGTATTGGGTAACTTGTGATTGTTATGCGCATCAAGATGTATCAAATCCGATAGCATACCCTGTACCCAATGACGAGTCTGGACGATATCATTGGTCTGAATAGACGGATTGAGCTTTGGCAATATCTCAAGCGTTATGCCACTAGGTAGGAGAATAACCCCAATATAGTGCCCAACCTTAAGCTGCCATTGCCCTCGCTTACGCTTGATAGTAAATGCTGCAAACTCTTGCGCTATTAGCCAATCGAAATCAGATGCTTGCAAAAAATCATGCACGGTCAAACGTTGATGCTCAAACACGGTGATAACGTTCATGGTAGCGACACTACTGTTAGGGACACGAGTCTGGCGACTGTTTGCCTTAATAATGTGCTCTTTGGCGTAATATGGATTATTTGTTATCACTGAACAGTTACCCTGCTAGTACAAACGCTGATAGATAGCAGCATGATTAAACTCACCATCCCTAGCGATCAAATCGGCATTGATAGTATAGCTATTCATACTCATAGACTGACCAAGAAAAGAACCCTGCCCTGCAAACATTTGGTGTTCAGCGGAAGCATTGTTTTGACTGTTCATCTGATGATACAAGTCGTCATTTACCAATGCTTGACTGTCCTGTACGAACTGCTTACTCGTCGGTTGCTGCTCATCTCTAAAGATATACTGCAGTACCATAATTTGACCACCAGCTGCTTGAGCCAATTGAGGGATAATTTGTTCGACGAGCGCCGTTTGTAATTGCTCTAACTGAGTGACTGCGAACAAAAACGCATGACCCAACTGCGCTTCTACTCCCAGTGTCTGCACGATACGTCTATTCAAGCCTGTTAGTAATTTACTCAAATCTATCGCACCTGCTTCTAAGTCTTCAGACAGTCCAGTGTCGGTGTCATTGCTGGCTCGAATTGTTGATAGTAAATTAGGCTGCGGCGGACAATCCATAAAGCGAAAACGTCGGCGTAATGCCATATCAAGTGGCGCTAAAGAATGGTCCTGGGTATTCATAGTGGCATAAATATCGACATTGGCAGGAACACTAAAAGCACGCCCAGAATACGCCAAACTCACTGTCATCGCATTCGGCTTGCCCGCTCGTTTATCAGGCTCTATCAAACTGAGAAGCTCGCCAAATACTCGTGACACGTTAGCACGGTTAATCTCATCAATCAGCATTGCATAACGCTGCTGAGGGTCACGAGCTGCGCGTTGACATAGCCTCAGGAATGCTCCATCTTGCACCGCGTAACTCATTTGATTTTGATTAGAAGGGCTGTTATTTGCTTGTGCAGCGTTACTCATGACAGGCCGTATACCTTCTACAAATTCTTCATAACCGTAGGCTTGATGGAAGCTCACCATACTAAAGCGTTGCTGAGCAATGTTTTGATTTTGATGGGGTTGGTTGTCGCGCTGTGCCTGCTGAAACTCTGCTAATTGCTGCGATAAATCTTCTAGTAGCACCATACACTCAGGTAATAAATACCATGCTCCACTATTGTCTTTATCAAAATAAGCTTGGCTAGCGCGGTTATCAAAGCTGACTGTTTGAGAGTTCGTAGGACTATGTCTGCGTAGCTCTAACCAAGCTGTACTATCCAAATTTTTATCACGTGAGTTCTGAGCAGCTTTGGTCATAAAAAAAGGATGATCAATAATTTCTCGTACCTTTAACAAATCCTGTTGTTCAGCACGTAAATCTAAAAACACCAGACACAATACTTCGCGCCAGCTTAGACCTTGCAGCAGTTGTTCTAATAAGTCCTCATTTTCAGTCTTGGGTAGATAGTCGGTGTATTGCTTCGCGATTTGCAGCAATCTATAGGTTTTACCTGTACCAGCAACGCCCGTATAAACAATATTGGTCGGTTCATGAGTAGACATATCAGGCATAACATTATCCAGCAGCATTGAAAACAGGTTTGAAATAGACATGCTAACATTTTGTCATTATAACGTGGCTATCTATTGGCATGGTAACTATAGTCAACCCTCTATAAATTAGATAGGGTGTCAGTCTCGCCTAGTCTACTACTTGTAGCACTTTCACTTAGCTTCCTTTGTCCAAATGACGCTGATAGATAAGATGACTAGGCTACTTTAAGTGGCGATCTAAACTGATGACATAACCTAGCAACATAGCCACGCTACTATTGTTTTGTAAGCGCAGCAGTTCATGCTAATAATAGTAGGAAGGCAATGGTTGATGTACCATAGTATTTGTAGCGACTTTCATTATCTATATTTGTGTCGCTATCATAAAAAGCCATGCTAAGAATGTCATTCAACTCATTTACGTTAAGGAATTTTGTATGTCAGGATTATTAAAAAAACTACCCGCCAAGTTGACCAATAAACTGCCAGCCAAAGTATCTGACAGCACAAAACCTTCAGTTGAGAAACCCAGTAGTACGCTAAAACCAATTAGCAATCAATTTACCAAACTGTTATCAGTCACCAAATATCTGCCTGCTGGAGCACGCTCAAGCATTTTATCCAAAGCTTTTGGCAAGGTCGTCCCATATGTCGGCACGACTGGCATTTATTATGAGACGGTAGAACCAAACCAAGTTGTCGTTAGTTTAAACAACAATAAAGCCGTCCAAAACCATATCGGCTCTATCCATGCAGTCGCCATCACGTTACTGGCAGAGACAGCAACGGGTTTTATTTTGGGTTTAAACTTGCCATCTGATCGTATCCTACTGATTAAATCTTACTCGGTAAATTTCCATCGCCCGATCAAAAAAGGTCAAATTGCTGCTATTGCAAGCTTGTCTGATGAACAGCGTTTGGATATCCTAAACACACCAAAAGGTGAGATGATTATTCCTTGTGTCATCAAAGATCGTGAATCTGATAGTGACCGCGATCCAATTGTGGTTGAGATGACGTGGGCATGGATACCAAAAGCGGAGCTAGAGGCACGCCGCCAAGGTAAAGCGTCTGAAAAAGTCGCAGAAGATGACTCTAAAACCGAGGCAGCAATCGAAGAAAGCGATGCCTCATCTACTCAAAATAATAGTACTGATAAGTAGTTAGTGAAAAATTGATAACAAACCCAATGAGGAAACAGTATGTTCAAACCTAGTACTTGCCTATCTACGCTAGCGCTAGCCACTATGTGCTCATTGGGTTTTGTTCATAGCGCTAATGCCAACACAACGACGGCTGTCAGCATTGCTAAATCTAGCCCTACTTTCTTGGGCGATGGCGGTACTTATCCTTTTTCAGAGGCTGTACGCGTGGGCAATACATTGTATATGTCGGGGCAAATTGGCTTTAAAGATGGCAAACTGGTCAAAGGCGGTATCAAAGCTGAAACCAAGCAAGTGCTAGATAATATCCATAGCACGCTATTAAAATATGGCTACCGAAAGTCTGATATCGTTAAATGTATGGTCATGCTGACTGATATGGATGACTTTGATGACTTTAATAAGGTCTACAAGGCTGAGATGATAAAGCCTTATCCTGTACGCTCAGCTTTTGGCGTATCAGAACTGGCTGCTGGAGCAAGCGTTGAGATTGAATGTATGGCTGCAAAATAATAGCGACTAAAAACTCTAAAGCTCCAAAACTAGAAAAATCTTAAAACAACTGGCTATTCACGCCAGTTATTTTTTTATCTGCTAGGCCAATATCCAGTCTGCAAGATCCAGTTCGCAAATTTATACCAGTATCGTGTCATCCGTTAACGCACTCTCCTTCGTCACTCGCAGCACTTCTTCCAATGTTGTGCGCCCTTCTATGACCTTACGCAAACCATCTGCACGTATCGACGGTGTTTGCTGGCGCGCATACTCTTCCAGCTCATACTCAGCCGTATTGCTATGAATCATACGGCGCAATGTATCGTCGATTGGCACGACTTCATAGATGGCGGTACGGCCTTTAAACCCTGACTGATTACATTTATCGCAGCCCACTGGCTTGGGCAAACGAATCGACTCACTTGCTATATCTTTGGCATCACTTTTCAGCGTTGACCCAATGCCAATTTCGGTAAATAGCTTGGCTTGCTCGGTATCGGCAGCCTGCCAGCTTTGACAGTGTGAACATAAAGTACGTACCAAACGCTGCGCTACTACACCAATAAGCGATGACGACAACAGAAACGGTTCAACACCCATATCCTGTAAGCGAGTGACCGCGCCGATAGCCGTGTTGGTATGTAGCGTCGATAATACCAAATGCCCTGTCAAAGAGGCCTGTACGGCAATCTCTGCTGTCTCTAAATCACGAATTTCACCAACCATCACCACATCGGGATCTTGACGGAGCATCGCGCGCAAACTTTTAGCAAATGTCATGTCTACTTTATTGTTGACCTGCGTCTGCCCGATACCATCAAGCTGAAACTCAATCGGATCTTCAGCAGTCAAGATATTGCGAGTTTGATCATTTAAATCGGTCAATGCAGAATATAACGTCGTAGTTTTACCCGAACCAGTCGGCCCTGTCACCAAAATAATGCCATGTGGACGATGGATTAAGCGTTTTAGCTCAGTATAGTCATTATCAGACAGCCCCAAATACGTCATATTCAAACGGCCAGCTTGCTTGTCTAATAGACGCATCACCACCCGCTCACCAAAGCTTGATGGTAAGGTCGATACACGCACATCGACTTCTCGCCCTGCCAGTCTTAAACTAATACGACCATCTTGCGGCACTCGCTTTTCGGCGATATCCAACTTAGCCATTACTTTAATACGCGAGACCAATAATGGAGCCAATTGGCGTTTTGGTGTGATAATTTCTTTTAGCTCACCATCGACACGAAAGCGAACCACCAAGCGTTTTTCAAAAGTTTCGATATGAATGTCTGAGGCATTTAGGCGAATGGCTTCTGACAACAGCGCATTGATCAGACGAATAATGGGCGCATCATCTTGCTGATCCATCAAGTCTTCAGTTTCAGGGACGCTATCTGCCAAGCTATCGAGATCAGGATGGTCTTCAAGTCCAGCAGCAATATGCTGAGACTCTCCTGTATTGCCAGCATAAGCTGCGTTCATACGTTTTTCAAAATCATCCGCGCTGACACTTTCGTAAGTCGGTACATCGCGAATGCCTTGCTGCTGTAAAAACCGTACCGCTTCGTTGATCGCTGATAACGGAGTCGCTTTGGTGAGTACCAATGTCGGCGGTAATTCAGGATCTATCGTAAGTATGGCCAAAATCTGATGGCGTTTCGCAAAGCTGTATGGCAACTGCATCATAAAGACGGCCCAATAAGTGAGGAGAAGGTAAGAAGTACGCACGCCAAGACATGATGGATGCCTTGTCCTTAACAGTTCGAATCAAAAAAGACTGCCAGTAAGGTTGCATGAGTTTGTTATAATAGCATTTTGTTTTAGACGGGTATTATTTTATGTGACTGGCGCTTTATGTCTATCGCCCAGCACATATTATTACTATCAGAGTTAGCATATCATGCGATTTTTTTGCAGACCGCTTGCCATTGTCTATTACACCTTTTAGATTACTTAGATTACCCATCATATTTTGTCTGTCCCTTCTCCCGCTCGATATTAGGATTTTCCGTTATGTCAGAGAACGTTAGCACTACTCACCCAACACCACTTTTACAAGATACCTTTACTGTCGGTAGCCGTACCTTTTCTTCGCGTCTGTTAGTCGGTACCGGTAAATATAAAGACATGACAGAGACTGGAGAAGCCATTGCCGCTTCAGCAGCCGAAATCGTGACCGTCGCCATTCGCCGTGTCAATATTGGACAAAATAGTGATGAGCCTAACTTATTAGATGTGATTTCACCTGATAAATATACGATATTACCGAATACTGCTGGCTGCTTTGACGCCGAAACAGCCATTCGCACTTGTAAGCTTGCTCGCGAGTTATTGGGTGGGCATAATTTGGTTAAGCTTGAGGTATTGGGGGATGAAAAAACCTTATACCCAAACGTTATGGAAACCTTAAAAGCCGCCAAAGTACTGATCGATGATGGTTTTGAAGTGATGGTTTATACGTCAGATGACCCTATCGTCGCACAAGAATTAGAGAGCATGGGCTGTGTCGCTATTATGCCGCTTGGCAGCTTGATTGGTTCAGGACTTGGTCTACTCAATCGTCATACGCTTAGCTTGATAATCGAAAACGCTAAAGTACCTGTATTGGTTGACGCTGGCGTCGGTACTGCATCTGATGCTGCACTTGCGATGGAGCTTGGCTGTGATGGCGTACTGATGAACTCAGCCATTGCCAATGCACAAAACCCAGTAATGATGGCACACGCAATGAAACATGCTATGTGGGCAGGTCGCGCTGCGTTTTTGGCAGGTCGTATGCCAATGCGTAAGATGGCTACTGCCAGCTCACCACAGACTGGGTATTTCTTTCAATAAATTGAAGTATAGATGACATGTCATAATAGAGCGTGTTGAGTATTTACGTATAGTGCTGTCAGTGCTATGGTTGATTGCTTAACACGCTCTATAAAATAATAAAAAATGTTATTTGATTGAATATCTACTTATTATAATTTTCACATAACACTTATCGTCATAAAAGGATTTATTATGCGACTTCTCACAGCAGTCGACCAGTTGTTTCTACTTCTTGAGTCGCGTAAACAGCCCATGCACGTTGGTGGACTGTTTGTATTTGAATTACCAGACAATGCGGATAGCGATTTTGTCTATCAATTGGTAAAACAAATGCAAGAGTCTGATGTGCCGCCCAGCTTTCCTTTTAATCAGGTACTTGAGCATTTAGCCTTTTGGAAAAAAGACAAAGACTTTGATGTCGAGCATCATTTGCACCATGTCGCGCTACCAAGTCCTGGACGCGTACGTGAACTATTGATGTACGTCTCAAGAGAACATGGGCGTTTATTAGATCGCGCCATGCCTTTGTGGGAATGTCATGTTATTGAAGGTATACAACCAGAAGTCGAGGGTGGACCTGAACGTTTTGCATGGTATTTTAAGATTCATCACTCTTTGGTTGATGGTATCGCGGCGATGCGTTTGGTTCAAAAGTCCTTATCACAATCGCCAATCGAACCAGTTACCCTTCCTGTCTGGTCGCTGATGGCACGCCATCGCAACCAAGTAAACGCTATATTACCTGCCGAACGATCTATCAGGGGCATCATAAAAGAGCAGATATCTACCATCAAACCTGTATTTACAGAACTGCTAGATAATGTGAAAAACTACGGTGATGAAGGGTACGTCGGTACTTTTGACGCCCCAATGAGTATCTTGAATAAACGTATATCAGCCTCACGACGTATAGCCGCACAGTCTTATGATATAAAACGATTTAACGATATTGCTGAAAGGCTCAAAATTAGCAGAAACGATGTGGTACTGGCGGTCTGTGCAGGTGCTATTCGTCGTTACCTAATCTCAATGGATGCGTTACCAAGCAAACCATTAATTGCGTTTGTACCGATGTCACTGCGTACAGATAACAGTATCTCGGGCAATCAGTTGTCATTTGTACTGGCGAACTTGGGTACGCATTTGGATAATCCACTGCGCAGGATAGAACTCATTCACCGTAGTATGAATAACGGCAAACGTCGCTTTCGCCGCATGAACCAAGCGCAGGTCATTAACTACAGTATCGTCTCATACGCGTGGCAAGGCATCAATTTGGCGACAGGACTGTTTCCTAGAAAGCAGGCATTTAACCTGATTATCTCTAACGTACCTGGTTCTGAAAAACCACTGTACTGGAATGGTGCACGTCTGCAATCACTGTACCCCGCTTCTATCGTCTTTAATGGTCAAGCGATGAATATCACTTTAGCCAGTTATTTAGATAAGATTGAGTTTGGTATTACCGCTTGTAGCAAGGCATTACCTCGCGTACAAGATATGCTGATGCTGATAGAAGAAGAGTTGCAGCTGCTAGAAACTACCAGTAAAGAGTTAGCATTCAAAGGTATTACCGTCGAAGATAAAGCTGGCAATCAGGGTAATGATAAAACAAAAAAGCTGGCTCCATAATGGAACCAGCTTTTTTCATTCATACTCAATCTAGATATTACTTGAATTTAAATCTTGCCAGCGCTAAACGTTAATACCATTAAGGTTAACGTTTAGATTGCGTCACCCCAGATTGGTACAACCGTCTGCATCAATGGCTTAAGCAATTTCACATTACAAGCGAAGATAGATCCTGATGTCATAGAGTTGTGCGCGCCAGTATGATCAACCACCACACCGCGTGCTTCAGTTACGATAAGCTCGCCCGCTGCGATGTCCCAAGGCTTAATAGACATCTCAAAATAACCGTCAAAACGACCAGCAGCAACGTAGCACAAGTCAAGCGCAGCTGAACCCATACGACGTACCTGACCACCTGCCTCAGATATCTTCTGTAAGCTCTCAAAGTGCTGTTTAGCATAAGAGATAACTTCGCCATTGCGCTTACGCTCAAGCGGATGACCGGTCGTAAAGAAACCGCCATCAATGGTTTTGCGCTCGCTCACTTGCATACGGCGATTGTTCAAGCGCGCGCCTTTACCGCGGCTCGCTGAGAACATCTCATCACGTACTGGATCATAGACCACACCATGTTGGGTGACACCTTTATGCTGGACTGCGATAGATACGCAGAACTGCGGTACACCGTGAACAAAGTTCTTAGTGCCGTCTAGTGGATCGATAATCCAGCACCAGTCCGCATCTTCGCCGCGGCCTTCTTGCATACCGAACTCTTCACCCAAAAATGAATGATTAGGATAGCTGGCTTTTAGCGTCTCAATCGTGAGCTCTTCGCTAAAGCGATCAATGCGGGTAACCAAACCATCAAGTCCTTTAGACTCGATATCTAACTCGATTTTGTGGCGGTTTTGATGCGCATATAAAATCTCTTTACCAACTTTTTCAGCAGTACGCGCTGCGATGACGACCATGGGTTCCATAAATAACCTATTTGCTTGATGAATGAATATAAAAAATAAGACTAACTCTGTGCCCACAACATGCCAAACAGCCGCCGCATCACACCACATTTATGCGATTAAAAACGTGTCTTTTGTAAACGAAAACTTATAAAAGACACCCGCATTATACTAAAATTATTCAATAAAAACGAAAAAAACGTCACGCTGACCAAGCCAGTACCTTGGCGATCATCTAAACTGCGCAAGTTGTAAAAAAGTTAGCACCTACGGCTAGTAGGCGTTTGCTCTGTTTAAGGAGCTTATATCGGTTTTAATTAACACATTTTTAGTGCATTAATTTTTTAAAATAATATTGTAATGCTTACGATAAAAGTATTTTAAGCTGTTTAATTACGCCTTTGACATCTAAACCACAGTCGGCCAATTGCTCTGCTTGGGAGCCATGAGCGATAAAACGATCAGGAATACCGATATTAGCAATAGCTGGACGACTTTGCTTAAAGGTTGCCGACTCATTGAGTAAATACTCATTCACTGCACTACCTGCGCCGCCCATAATCATATGCTCTTCTAGGGTGGCTATATGAGTGACCTCTTGTGCTAATAGCGTCTCAAGCATTACCGTATCGAGCGGTTTTACCCAGCGCATATTAACCACCTGTATCTGGCAATCTAACGCTGCATCGTTATTTGTTAAGCTTTCTGCTGCTTGCTGAGCAGTTGCTACCATCGTACCAAAGGCCAATAGTGCCAATTTGTAAGGCGCATTAGCTTTACCTAATACTGACTCGACAACCGCTTCACCAACTTTATAAGTTTGAGCTGGCTGCTCAATATCAGCACCTGTGCCTGTACCACGTGGATAACGTACCGCCGTGCAGCCTGAATATTCATAGCAAGTATTGAGCAAATGGTAGCATTCGTTCTCATCTTTTGGCGCTGCAATCACCATATTAGGCACACAACGTAAAAATCCAAAATCAAACACGCCAGCATGCGTGGCACCGTCTTCACCGACTAGGCCCGCTCGATCAATGGCAAACATCACATCGAGATTCTGTAAAGCCACATCATGAATCAGCTGATCATATCCACGCTGCAAGAACGTCGAGTAAATCGCAACAATAGGTTTGACACCTTGAGTCGCCATCCCAGCCGCTAGCGTGACAGCATGTTGCTCAGCAATGGCCACATCAAAGAAACGCTCTGGAAAGTGACGGGCAAAGTCCGTCATCCCTGAGCCTTCTTCCATGGCAGGGGTGACAGCTAGTAGCTTATCGTCTTCGGCCGCTTTATCACATAAGAACTGGCCGAATACTTGCGAATATTTTAACGCTGGCTTTGTACTTGGTTGTTTTTTTAGCTGCTCTATGGAGTCAGCTTTAGACGCTTTATGATTTTCGACTGGCAACTTACTGATTGCGTGATAGCCCACTGGATCTAATTCTGCTGGGGCAAAGCCTTTACCCTTAGTAGTATAGATATGTACCAATACTGGGCCTTTTACTTGCTTCGCCAGTGACAATACGCGCAGTAGCTCAGGGATATTATGCCCATCAAATGGACCAAAATAGGTAAAACCAATGGCTTTGAATAAGTTATCTTCTAGCTGCGGAACATCACGCATCTCTTTGTGACGTTTGCGGCGATCGAACGCCTGCATATCAGGACGGTGGCAGAGTACTGGCCCACCTGACTCAGAGATATCCACTTGATAACCTGACTCCCAAAGCATCGCTAAATGTCGTGAAAATCCACCAATAGAGCAAGATATCGACATATCATTATCGTTTAAGATGACCAGCAAATCAGCATCTTGTTGTACTGCGTCATTCATCGCTTCAAATGCCATACCGCCTGTCATTGCACCATCGCCGATGATGCAAGCAACCGTTTGCTCGCGGCCTTGATAACGCAGTGCGAGGCTCATGCCCAGACCAGCTGAGATAGAGGTCGATGAATGCCCTACGCCAAATGTATCGTAGACAGACTCTGCGCGCTCAGGAAATGCTGTCAGACCATCTTTAGATCTGATAGTACCTAGCTGCTCACGACGACCTGTCAGTACTTTATGAGCATAGGCTTGATGACCCACGTCCCAGACGATTTGGTCTTGCGGCGTATCTAACAAATAATGCAATACTATGGTCAGCTCAACCACGCCCAAATTGGCACCAAAATGCCCACCGCTCTGACCAGCTGAATACAATAGAAAAAGGCGCAATTCATCAGCCAGCGTAATAAGCTTGGCAGCCGAAAGCATTCTGAGGTCAGTGGGTGTATCAATTGCATCAAGCAATGGCGTATGAGGACGCACACGTGGAATCACAGTATAGGTCTGCTGTAAGCTCGATAACTGAGCAGCAGAATCCAGCACTGATGTAGATAGGGACTGAGACTTTGGAGAATGAGGTGACTGCTGCATAAACCGTACGATACCTACCAATCTGCTGACAAGACGTGTCTTTAAAATATAGCGGTGACTATAATCAAAAGACGTCAATAATACCTACATCATTATTGATGTAATCGACCATATAATTATTCATGCAACTTTCGTATTTGTATAGCTGCGCTACTTACGACAGTAGACACGCTAGCACAATAGGCTGCGCGTCAATACCAACGTTTTGATATCAAACTATTGATGCTTTTATACTATTGACAACTGAGGGGTGACATTATGCCCTATTATTTTGCATCAATACCGGATGTTAGTGACGACATAGTAATGTAAGGGTAAAGACTTGTCACTGTATCCGTCAAAATAGTATGGCATAATAGCATTTTTTTTTAATTGTCGCTTTAATCATCGTGCGTCGTCTGTGAACTTTGTGTGTTTTTATAAAAAATACAATGAGCACACTGTCTTTATGAACAGGTTATACTGGTATCATCTTAATCTTAGCAGTAAAGTTTAGATGACATGCTCATCTCAACTAATAGTTATTTCGAAAACAGTAGTTATCTCGAACAGTAACCGGCTCTAACAGCGCTCATCTCGAACAGCAATAACATACTTTTCACCGCCACGACTTTAGGCTTATGTAGGACAGCAATGTCATATCAATTTATCACTAGTGCCAAATTACCCACTCGTCACGGCGAGTTTGATATTCATATCTTTGAAAATAGCGAAGGTCAAGAGCATGTCATGCTGACCGTTGGTCTAGCTGTGGTCGATCAACAGACAGATGTCATGGCTAGCCAATCCTCAAACGACACGATATTGAACCAAAAAGATGAATCGATAGCGAAGCAAGTACCGCTCATTCGCATTCATTCTGAATGTCTTACAGGCGACGCGTTTAGCTCATTGAAATGTGACTGCGGTCCGCAGCTCAATACTGCCATGCAAGCCATCCAAGAGTCAGGTTGCGGTGCGATTTTGTATTTACGCCAAGAAGGCCGCGGTATTGGTTTGACCAATAAGATTCGTGCGTACGCCCTTCAAGATCAAGGGCATGATACGCTGGATGCTAATCTCATGTTAGGCTTGCCTGCTGATGCGCGTATCTATGATATGTGTGGTCCGATGCTGGCCCATGTCGGTGTCGACGCTGTCAGGCTCATTACCAACAATCCAAACAAAGTCGCTTATCTGACTGAGCATGGTATTGATGTTGTCGAACGAGTGCCATTGTTGGTCGGTGTCAATGATATGAATGCGGAATATCTAGCAACCAAACGTGACCGCATGGGCCACTTGTTTGATAAAAATATCAATCTTGATATAGACGCTTCTCTCGATACAGACCTTAATACCGCCATACACCTGAATAAATAGATATCTTATGAGTATTACAAATACAAATAACGAAACAGACTTATCAACGGTAGCATCAGTGACGACGCCAACCAATAACGACATCATGCGAGTGCGTGAATTTTTGGTTGATTTACAGGCACGTATCTGTGAATCGCTAGAAGCACAAGAGCGTGACGGCAGCACTAATAACAACGAGCATGCGACCTTTGTACCTGATGAATGGGAACGTCCTGAAGGCGGCGGCGGTCGGTCATGCGTATTGGCAGATGGTGAAGTCATCGAAAAAGCGGGCGTCATGTTTAGCCATATTCATGTACATAACCTTCCCGCCTCTGCTACCGCGCGTCACCCTAATATCGCTGGACGTAAAGCTCAAGCAATGGGCGTGTCACTGGTTGTCCATCCCAGAAATCCAAACGTGCCTACGAGCCATGCCAATGTGCGTTTATTCGTAGCAGAAGCCGAAGGCGAAGCTCCTATCTGGTGGTTTGGCGGTGGTTTTGACTTAACGCCATTCTATCCAGTACTCGCTGATTGTGTACACTGGCATCAAGTTTGTCATGACTTGTGTGCGCCTTTTGGGGACAATATCTACGCTGATTTTAAACAGTGGTGTGATGAGTATTTTCATCTGCGCCATCGTGATGAGCAGCGCGGTATTGGTGGTCTGTTTTATGATGACGTCAGTACTGAGAGTCGCGGCTGGGACTTCGAGACCTGTTTTAACTTTATGAAAGCCGTGGGCAACGGTTATCTTGACGGTATCATGCCGATTTTTGAACAGCGTAAAAATACGCCTTATACTGAAGCGCAGCGCGAGTTTCAGCTCTATCGCCGTGGTCGCTACGTCGAGTACAATCTGGTCTACGATCGTGGAACGCTATTTGGGCTACAGAGCAACGGACGTATTGAATCCATTCTAGTCAGTATGCCGCCGCTTGCCAGCTGGCATTATCGTTTTGAGCCTGCTGAAGGAACGCCAGAATTTGAGTTGACCGATTATTATCTAAAGCCGCGTGATTGGTTGGCACTATAAGTTTCGTAAATATCACGGTATTTATATTTTTGGAAAATATTAAAAAGGTCAGCTACTATCGCCGGCCTTTTTTATTGTCAGTACCATTCAAACGAGCAACTCTCACGTTATTATTGTAAAAACATGTCGTGTATTTACCAATACAATCATCATAACCAATTATAAGCAGTAACAACCAAGTTAAGGTATGCTTATTTAAAATATTACGAGGATATAACAACTATATAATTCCCATCGCCCAGATAACCGTTACAATAGAAGACGTTCTTTATTAGCAACTGTGCTCAAAAGAATTTTAGGCAGTATTTTGTATAACTATATTTTAAGTCAAAGCGAGCGTTTGTAATCGCGCTTACTATTAGCCAAGTTTAAAGGAGTAAGTCATATGGCACAGGTTCATACCAACAAATCTTTCAAATCTCTGTTTAGCGTTACTTTGATGGCGGCTGCACTGGGTCTAACGGCCTGTAGCACTTCAACAGGATCTAACCCTGACGTGCAAGCGCGTCAAGACACCATGAAAAACTGGGGCGATGCAATGGGCGTCATGGGTGATATGGCAAAAGCACCTGACACATTTGATGCCGATGTATTTAAAGAGCAAGCGGCGTTTTTGGCAGAAGATGCCGCCAAGCCTTGGAGTCATTTTGAAGACCCAGAAGCGGTAGGTAATGCTACCGAAGCGGTTTGGTCTAATGCTGATGGCTTCAGTGCTGAAGCTGAAAACTTTCAAAAAGTTACTGCTGAGCTAAACGCCGCCGCCCAAAATGCCACTAGCATGGACGATGTTAAGCCTGCCTTTGGACAAGTTGGTGCAAGCTGTAAATCATGCCATACCGACTTTAGAGCAAAAGACGAATAAGCCTTTATATTTATAGCAAGTCGACACGTAAAAAAAACCGCCATATCAATTGATGTGGCGGTTTTTTAGTTTTCTAAGTATTATTAGATATCACATTTTTAACACTAATTAAATATTTCACCGAGCACGCTTTATGTTACTGTTTTATTCACATCCATAACATCTTGCTGCTCGTTTATTTTATTAACGATTGCACTTACTGAAGGATCACTCAAATCAATCGTACGTATTGGGAAGGGAATGTTTACGCCCGCTGCATCCAACGAGTTTTTGATACCTACAATTACTTGATGAATCGAGGCAACCTTATTGGCTTGCGTACCATCTTCGATGAACCAACGTACCATGAGATCAATGGACGAACCACCAAAACCAGTAGCAATCACGCTTGGCGTTGCTTTCTTCGAGACGCTCTCTATCTTATTTAACGCCTTGATAATCTCAGCTTTGGCCGCTTCGATATCATCTTCATAACCGATACCAACTGCGACTTGCAGACGGCGCTGCTTATAAGCGGTATTGACGGTCAACGCCGAAGTATAAAGATCTGAGTTTGGAATCACTACTTGCCTGCCATCATAAGTTCTGATGGTGGTTGCACGGATTTTGATATCTTCTACCGTTCCTTCATAGTCACCTGAAACGATCTGATCACCGATACGAAACGGCTCTGAAATCAGGAGCAAGATACCAGAAAGCAAGTTTTGAAAGATATCCTTAAAAGCAAAACCGATAGCCACAGAACCGATACCGAGCGCGCCAATCAGCTTAGCAGGGGTGAACCCTGGCACTGCAATAACCATCGCTATCATAAAACCAATAAAGAAAATGAGTGCCCCGCCTACCCGCTGAAACACTTTGACTAAGTTCTGATGCCGACTACGGCTACCTAATAATTTGTGAACGATTTTCTTGAAGACAATCGATAAAAACCAAAAAATCAGGATAACGATAATTGATGCGACAAAATATGGGATGCGCTCAACAAAGCCAACCCATATCTCATTTGCCGAACCAAGAATGCTTTGATAGGTCAACCCATCTGTCGTCGTAGACTGCGCAGCTGTCTCAGCACTCAGTGTCGTGTCTGCCTCAGAGGTAGGCATCTGGGTGATACTCCTTTATTCTATTTATTTCTATTAACGCACTTATCTTAATAGGTGCTGTCGTTCTGACAATTAGCCCATCAAATCGGCCTGAACAATTTCGATCCAGTAACCGTCCACATCTTTGATAAAGGCAATGTTTTTCATACTGCCATCTTCTGGACGTTTTTTGAATTCGACGTCATTTTTATCAAACCAAGCAACCGCTTCATCCAAGCTTGGAACGCTAAAACAAATATGACCAAAACCTTGTGGATCTTGATTGCCATCATGATAGCTAAAGTCAGCTTTTGTCTCGGTGCCGTAGTTGTGCGTCAACTCCAAGATGCCACGCTGGCGGAAAGCAAAAATTTCTAGATCATCGCCAGTTGGCAAGTTTTCGCGCTCGCTTTCGGTCAATTTAGCCAAGAAATATAAATCGAATCCCATGTCAGGGAACTTCTTAACGGCAAGCAAAGTCATACCCAAGACACCAGTGTAAAACTCTAGTGATTTAACAGGATCTTTGACACGTAGCATGGTGTGGTTAAAAGTAAAACCGGTCGTCTGTGATGAAATTGGCTGAACACCATCCGTATTAACGCTGCTAGCAGGCTGGTCTATTGCGTCGTTATTGTTGTTAGATGAAGTAGACATAATTATCCTAATATAATTCAAAAAAGAGTGTTATAAATAAGCGAATCACGACTGTCATGATTCACTGCTGTCTCTCATCATAATAAAAATTGGCAAAATAATTGATAGGGTTTTGTAAGGATATGAACAAAATATGTTCATATTTAGATATATTAGCTGTCTAAGAATCGTACCTTTCCGGTCTCTAGATCATATTCAGCGCCGACTACCAATAGCTGACCACTATTGGTTAAGTCCTCTAATGCACGTGAGCCATGCTTTAGCTGACTGACTGACATGCGCACGTTGGCGCGGATAGAGCGGTCGACCAGCTCGTCTGCATCGACGTCTTGACCATTGGCAGTTGCCAATTCGTGTAAGTTATAAACGCTTGGGCGAATACGATCAACGATAGATTGCAAGTTAGGTGAATAGTTCTGCTCAGGGTTAATCAACGTCTCAACGCAAGCCGTGACAGCACCGCATTTCGAGTGTCCAAGTACCACCACCAGTTGCGTACCAAAGGCTTCGGCTGCAAACTCGATTGAACCAATCTGCGATGGTGCAACCACATTACCTGCGACTCGTATAACGAACAAATCTCCCAAACCCTGATCAAAGACAATCTCAACGGGTACTCGTGCATCCGAGCAACCCAAAATAATGGCCAATGGATTTTGATCCTTGACCAACTCTGGACGGCGCTGCATATACTCATCGGTACTGGTGAGGCTATCAACGTAGCGTGCATTACCTGCTTTTAAAAGCTCAAGTGCTTCTTGACCTGTGGTTGGACGTATATCGGTAGGCATGAGAGATCCTTTATCATCAATAATATTAGAGTTATAAGCTGTTTTGCATACATGTATTCCAGCACAGACTGACTAATTATCGTCAAACTATCAGGCTAATAATGTTTGTCAGCCATAACGTGATTGTATAGGAATAAAAACCCAAAAACGGTAAAAAAATTTGTCTAAATATCGCTAGGTGAATGTAGTCACATTTAAAAATATAGCTGTATATATCGCTGCTACGACAGTATTACTCGCGTAACTTATAATGAACTTGCACTGACTTATACCAAGGGTTTGTTATAATACGCAGCATTCAGGCAGCATTCAGACAGTAATCCGAACATGCTTACGCTCATGCCAATCCTTATAATGACAGCCAGCTGCATATAGCTATTGGACGCTCAGGAACAGATATTATGACCGATTTATCTCAAAATACGCATAACACCTCTGCGTCACCTCATGATGATCAGGTGCTGCTGCAACTGACTGGTCTAAAAAAAACCTATGATCAAACCGAAGTCCTAAAAGACATCAACCTTGATATCAAACATGGTGAGTTTTTGACGCTGCTTGGCCCATCAGGCTGTGGTAAGACGACATTACTACGCTTGATTGCAGGCTTTGAGCAGCCTAATGCTGGAGCGATATATTTGGATGGTGTACAGATGGCAGGCTTATCCGCTGATAAACGTCCGGTCAATACCGTATTTCAGCAATATGCATTGTTCCCTCATATGAGCGTCGCCCAAAACGTGGCTTATGGCCTAAAGCTAAAAAAAGTACCAAAAGATGAAATCCAAAGACGTGTTAGCGAGATGCTAGCGATGGTACAGCTAGAGCATTTGGCCAACCGCAAGCCGCAAGATTTGTCTGGTGGTCAGCAGCAGCGAGTTGCCATTGCACGCGCGGTGATTAACCGCCCTAAACTGCTATTGCTTGATGAACCGTTATCCGCACTCGATCATAAACTGCGCCTGCAAATGCAGTCCGAGCTTAAGCGTCTGCAGCGTGAGCTAGGCATCACCTTTGTCTTCGTGACTCATGACCAAGAAGAAGCGCTCTCGATGTCAGACCGTATTGCCGTGATGAAAGACGGCACGTTCCAACAAATCGGTACGCCTATCGAGATTTATGAAACCCCTGCCAACCTATTTACTGCAAAATTTATCGGCGAAACCAATCTGTTCAAAGCTGAGGTCAAAGGTGTCCATCCAGACCAGCCAGATCGCGATGGCAAAGTGACTAACGGACGCATCGAGGTCGAAGTCTGTGAAGCGCAAGCGCAAGAAGGGCCAACCACATTACGCAACTTACGTCGTCCCAATTTTGCCAATGATGTGCAAGTGGGCGATATCGTCAATTTACTACTTCGCCCCGAAGATTTACGAATATACGATCCAAAAGACAATGAGCATAGCGGACTGTTAGGCCGTGTCATTGAGAGTAACTATAAAGGCAGCACTTTAGACTCAATTATCGAACTGGCAAATGGTCATATCATTAAGGCCTCTGAGTTTTTTGATGAGGACGACCCGAGCTTTGATTACAAACTAAATGAAGGCGTCAAAGTCTCATGGGTAGATGGCTGGGAATGGGTCTTGCCAGAAGACTCTGAAACTGTGCCAGACACGACTGTACAAAAGGATGGTAGCTGATGGCGCGCAACCACTTAGGCAGTAAAAGTCCATTTCGTACCGCCACACTTTGGCTAATTTGGGGTTGGCTACTGATATTTGCACTATTATCAAATATCCTAGTCATCGCTGTCAGTTTTTTGACCCGTGATAGCAGTGCGTTTATTAGCTTACCTGTTAGCATCGACAGCTATGTGCGGATGATTGACCCGTTGTATTTTGAGGTATTTGTCCACTCATTATGGATGGCAGGTATCACAACGGTTATCTGTCTGCTGCTTGGCTATCCTTTTGCATGGCTGATCTCCAAAGCAAAAGTACGCTGGCAGCCGTTGCTGATGCTACTACTGATACTGCCATTTTGGACCAACTCTTTGGTACGGACGTATGCGCTCAAATTGCTATTTGCCAATAATGGTTTGATTAATAAATTGCTATTAGCCATCGGTGTAATCGATACGCCAATCGATATTTTATATACCCAAGGTGCGGTGATCGCAGGACTAACTTACTTGTTATTCCCGTTTATGGTACTGCCGCTATATGCAGTATTTACTGACTTGCGTAATGACATGCTATTGGCTTCTCAGGATTTGGGTGCAACTAAAACACAGACCTTTTGGCATGTGGTTCTGCCACTAACGACACCTGGTATTATTTCTGGTGTACTGCTCGTGCTATTGCCTGCAATGGGCATGTTTTATGTAGCAGATATCTTGGGTGGCTCTCGTAATTTATTGGTCGGTAATATTATTAAAAACCAATTTCTGGATGCGCGTGACTGGCCCTTTGGCGCGGCAGCTAGCGTATTGTTGACACTAGCGATGGCAGTATTATTACTTGCTTACCGTGCCAGTAGCCGCCGCATTGGCAAGACTGACTTTAACGAGGTGGCCTAATGTCTTATAGCTCACCGAACAACAAAACTCGTCTGCTCAAGATTGGTAGTATCGCTGCTAAAGGCTATCTCGGACTGATTTATGCCTTGTTGTACCTGCCCATCATTGTCTTAGTGGTAATGTCCTTTAATAAGTCAAAAATCGGTTATAACTGGGGCGGTTTTAGCTTAAAGTGGTACGAATCACTATTCAATAATCAAGCAATGCTCGAGGCCTTTTGGCACTCTATTGTCTTAGGATTGGTGGCAGCCACCGTCTCGACTTTGATAGGCACGCTTACAGCGCTGGCGTTACACCGTTATAATTTTCGTGGTAAAGGCTTATTAAATGGATTGCTATTTGTCCTGATGATGTCGCCTGAGATTGTATTGGCTATTTCATTACTAGCACTGTTTCTATTGATTGGTTTGCAATTGGGCTTTGTCTCACTGCTATTGGCGCACATTACTTTTTGCTTACCCTTCGTCGTTATTACCGTCTTTGCACGATTAAGTAGCTTGGATGAGCGTTTAATGGAAGCGGCACGTGACTTGGGGGCTAACGAATCAACCATGGTGCGTACGGTACTGATTCCAGTTATCTTGCCTGCGGTTATGGCAGGCTGGTTACTGGCCTTCACCTTATCGCTAGATGATGTGGTGGTCTCGACCTTTGTCACAGGGCCTAGCTATGAGATTTTGCCATTACGGATTTACTCAATGGTGCGCGTAGGACTCAAGCCAGAAGTCAACGCCATTGGTACGTTATTGCTAGTTGCCTCGCTAGTATTAGTGGTTATCTCACAGTTATTATTACGCAAGCGCTAGATATTGATTGCTGACTAATTGCTTATGAACTGCTTATTAATAATGGACTATGAGTGAAAGTCAGCGCTATATTGACTATAATGAATTTTTCTCACCTTAGCGGTTAGGTTATATTATGCTTGAGCTACGTCATCTTAATACGTTAACCGCGCTACGAGCGCATGGTTCACTTGCAGCAGCGGCAGATGAGCTACACGTTACTGCCTCGGCCGTTTCGCATCAATTAAAAGAGCTTGAGAACTATTACGACATTAGCTTAGTCAATCGTCGGACGCGCCCGCTTAGTTTTACGCCAGCAGGTAAAGCAGTATTGGCATTGGCAGACAATATCCTACCACAAGTTACTCGCACAAAATCCAACCTTAAACGCTTGGCTCACGGCCAAGCAGGTAGATTACGCCTAGCATCAGAGTGCCATAGCTGCTTTGATTGGCTTATGCCGATACTTAACCACTATCGCCGTGAGTGGTCGGATGTGGAACTGGATTTTGCGACTGGCTTTGAGCCTGAGCCGCATCATTTGTTGATGGAAGGTGATATTGATTTATTGATTACTACCAGTGATTTACCGATAGACGGTATCAGCTATCAGCCCCTATTCGAGTATGAAAGTCGCTTGGTTCTTTCACCAACGCATGATTTGGCAGCGCAAGAGTTTATTGAGCCCATGGATTTGACTGATGAGACTTTGATTGCCTATCCCGTAGAGGCCAAACGTCTCGACATCATTGCCAATTTTATGACGCCAGCACAAGTAAGCTTTGAGAGTGTTCGTACGACAGAGCTGACTGCGATGCTAATTCAGTTGGTCGCCAGTGAACGCGGCGTAGCAGCATTGCCTGATTGGGTGGTTGCTGAATACGAGAAAAAAGGCTGGGTCGTATCACGACCACTAGGAGAAGGGGTTCATTGTCAGCTGTACGCAGCGACGCGTACCTCAAGTCGAGATACGGCGTATATGCAGGGATTTGCGAGCTTATTGGAAGGGATAGTGAAGCCGGTTTAGAGCTTTATTTGTCATAACACTCGTTGTACGAACAAAGCATGGTTCCCTAGTGAGTGCTTGAAAATTTGGAAGTAGCCAATTAACTTCAATGCATGTGGGATTTTAGGTTGAATTAATGTCCATCTGAATGTACTTAATTATCGGGTCAATTCACCGCTAACTAACCAGGATATTTTTTGCTGTTGTCAATCCAATAAAGACTCTAATTTACATTTGCATTGAAATGAAGTAGCATCTTATTTGCCCTATCATAGTTAGCTATGGCATGATCTTGGCGTAGACGTTTCGTCCGCTTAAAACTTGGATCATGCAGGTACTTGGAAAAACTCTAATCTACCTACGGCAGATTGGAGATACGTAACTTCGATAGGGTTTTACATTATTTCGGTGGTATGAAATTTGAGGTGTAAATTTTGGCTAAAAAAGAAAAGGTTTATACTTATCGAAAAATAAAGTTATCTAAAAAAAATGGTAAGTTCAGAGACATATATATTCCTGATGAATCTTTTAAAAAACATCTTAATACTTTATTAAAACCTCTCGCATATATATATGAAAAAAAACATATTTATGACTGTGATCATGCTTTTTTTAAGGGTAGAAACTGTGTCACGAATGCTTCTTGTCACCTTAAAAACCGCTATATCCTAAGCTTAGATATCAAAGACTTCTTTGATAATATTACCTCAAAGCATCTAGAAAAATATATTTCAGAAGATATTTTATATTTTATTCTAATTAAGAGTAGGCTACCTCAAGGCTACCCTACAAGTCCCTATGCCGCTAACATTGCAGTAATAGAACTGGATCGCATGATTGTTGAAAACCTGAGATCTTTCGATAGTAATATTATTTACAGCCGATATGCAGATGACTTAACTTTTAGCTTTGATGAAAAAGAAAAAGTTCATTTTATAATCAGCGAGGTTATTAAAATATGCAACTACTTCAATTTTAAACTTAATACCAATAAAATCAGGCTGCAAGATAAAAATAATGGTCGCGCTGTTATTACAGGTGTAGGTGTATCATATTATAATGTACACCCAACTCGTAAAACGTTAAAAAGACTTAGGGCAGCAAGGCATCAAGGAAACGAAGCACAGGCTAGTGGATTAGCAGAGTGGGCAAGTTGCAAGCTGCCAAACACGTCTGGCACTAAATAGACAATCCACCATCTAGTCCCAATTCTTTGTTACGTCCCCCAGTAACACCCATTACTATCGTAGTCTGTTGGTACATATGGATCTGTAATTGCTCTTAGCCTCTCTTCTTCCTTCCGAGAAAAATAACCGTCAACGTCATAGCCCAACGGCTTTAGGTCATCGTATGAGGCACACCCGATTTTCTTTCTTAGTGCTTCAATACTATATATATTTCTAAGTGGTCTATCTTCTTTTTTAACCGTTTTTTGCTCAGTTATAAGTGGTCTATTTTTCATAACTAATCCTTGAATTACTTATTATTAAATGGAGAAACCCAAGTGGAGTCCCAGTTTAAACTTTCTGATAAATAATAAATATATTCATACTCCTTAAGATACTGTAAGGCTATGGTTTCGTTATCTATTAAAATAGCATTTTCTAAAGAGTACATTGACATTTCTGTTAAATTCGCTGATCCACTCCAAACTTTTTTAGGCTTTATTTTATTTGTATTAGTATCAAATTCGCAAAATATTAAGAATTTGTTATGCATTTTCGGAGAGCAATGTTTCATTTTTTCAGTAAGAAGACCAAAGCACCTTACAGGTTCAATATCAAAAATCTCATCATAGGATAATTCAAAGATTTTATTAGAAAAGCTTACAGATGTATATTCGAATGAAAGATTATTATAGGCTTCTCTTAACTTTAATTTTGAACTACGGCTTAATATTACTTCCATATCTGGTCGTAAAAAATCCTCTTTTTGCAGTACTATTTGACAAGGTTTTTTAGATATAGCTTCTAATAAATCATAATCCGTGAGCCATGCTACTGCGCCAAGAACTATCTCTGAATTGTTAATCTCAGATATTAACCTATCTTTTAACCCTCTAAAATAGACTGAAACATCACCGTCTTTAAAAGAGTGATCTGTTCCTATTAGTTCATTGAAATTGGCGATATTTTCAAGATCTATTTCATTGTAACTACTTTTATCAGCCACCTAAAAACCTCTACAATCGTCTTAAATTTGTTATGTATGCTATCAGATTTACCTTGCCTTAATGACGTAGCATCTGGTTTACCCAATCATACCCCAGCGGAACCAGTCATTATGCCCTCTAGACTCATTAACAGACCATTTAAAACAGACTGGTATAATGGAACCACTTATAACAGACTCTTAAACGATTAATATCTATCAACGCCTACAAAACTAGCTTAAAGAAATAAAAGCCAAGCGCGGTTGCTAATAATGTCAGTCCAACATGCAAGCCGATGAGCGCTAAGCCTGCCAGCAGCCGCCCGTCATGGATAAAGCCAAATACCTCTGCACTAAACGTACTAAAAGTAGTCAATCCGCCCAAAAAACCAGTTATCACAAACACGCGTACATGATCAGATAAGTTGCTTCCCATACGCTCAAACCACACTAGCGCCAGCCCTATCAGCAATCCACCTAAGATATTAGCGCTCAGGGTACCGAGTGGCACCCAACCGTGCAAGGCATTAAAACGCGATAGCCAGGCTCGCAGGCAAGCACCGAATGCTGCGCCCAAACCAATAGCAAGCCACTGCATAGACTGTCCTTAATTCATATAAACGTGTTGGACCAAGTGCTCAGTTATACGGCTGGCAACTCTGTCATTGGCCAACGCGGAATACAGCTAACGGCCAAATCATCAGATTGTCCTGCTTGCAAGCGCTCAAACCCTGCATAAGCAATCATCGCGCCATTGTCCGTACATAGCGCAGGCGGTGCATAATGAACCGTCGCATTGATCTTAGCCAGTTCCGCTTCTAACGTCTCGCGCAGATGAGTATTGGCACTGACGCCACCTGCAATTACTAAGCGGCTCATATCTGCTTGCTTGAGTGCTTTGACACATTTTTTCACTAGCGTATCGACCACTGCATGCTGAAAACTCGCGGCAATATCAGCACGAACCTGCGGATCGCTGTCAGCGCCATTGCCCGATCCTCCCGAACATGGCGTATCTTTGATCAGATTATGTACGGCTGTTTTCATGCCACTAAACGAAAAGTCTAGACCCCGATGTAGCATTGGTCTTGGCAGTGCGTAAGCATCAGGGTTGCCCGTCTCTGCCAGCTTGGCAATATTAGGGCCGCCAGGATAAGGCAGGCCTAGCATTTTAGCTGCTTTATCAAAGCACTCACCCGCCGCATCATCTATCGACTCGCCCAATATCTCATATTGTCCAACACCGTGAGCAGCAATCAGTAACGTGTGCCCACCAGATACTAGTAGCGAGACAAAAGGAAATGCCGGAGGGTTCGCGCCCATAAGCGGCGCTAAAAGATGCCCTTCCATATGATGAATACCAATCGCTGGAATATCCAAACCATATGCCAAGCTACGACCAAACAGTGCGCCTGTCATCAATGCACCAATAAGACCAGGTCCTTTAGTATAGGCAATCGCATCAATGTCGGTTTTTTTCATATCGCACTGTTCTAGCAGCTCGTTGAGTAACGGCACAAGCTTACGAATATGATCGCGACTGGCAAGCTCAGGCACAACGCCGCCATAAAGTGCGTGCAGCTCAATCTGAGAGTACAGTACTTGCCCGACCAAACCTTGGTTGTCGCTATTTATTTGCTCACTATCAAAAATCGCTAGCCCCGTCTCATCACAAGAGGTCTCTAAGCCCAATACTTTCATACTTTTGCCTTTATACTTTCGTTTTCGTGCTACTTTTGTCGCACTTTTATCTTACATCATTTTGAGAAATTGGATAACTATAGTCAAAGAACTCTAAAATGAGTACAAGGCAGCCGACTGCAGATTGTACAAGTAGTACATCTAAGGAGGGTAACGCCGTAGCGGTTTAGTAGTTCACCGACTATAATACAATCAGCCACACACTATCTCGAATTCGCTTGATACAGCTGTATATTCTCAGACTGACATGACAAAAAACGTGCATAAAAAAACCGTCATTGTCAGTCACAATGACGGCCAGTTTAGCAAATTTCAATAGCTGACATACTCTAATATAGAGTATCAGCTTACCGACGCTAGCATATAATCAACAGCTGCTTTAACTTGTGCTTCGGTCACACCGTTTACTGCTTGCGCTGGCATTTTATTAAAGCCTTTAGCCGAGTGCATGTACAACGTCTCTTTATCTTTGGTCAGACGAGCTGTCCAAGCCGCTGTATCACCATACTTTGGCGCATCGAGCAAACCTGCAGCATGACACACCTGACAATTTGATTCATACAGTTTGGCACCTGCATCTGCTGCCAACACTTCAGGCTCAGAATCAGTTTCAGGTGTTGCCACTGCGTCATCTACTATGTCGGCAGACTCTGTTGCTGCTTTTGGTTCTGTATCTGTTTCTGGCTCAACCACAGACTCAGGCGTCGTGCCTTCGGTTTCTGCTACAGCTTTCTCTTCTATAGCGGTAACAGGCTCATTGGCTGCTGTAGACTCTTCCGTAGCTGTGTTATCACCGCTACAAGCACTCACAGCAAATACCACACTCATGCTGATCACAGACAATTTCAGCTTGTTCATATACGGTTGTATATCAATCATGGTTTTACCCTTACTTAGTCAGTCTGCAATCAATTAGAGGTGCGTTATATAAGCTTAAAGTACTTACGTATACGACCAACGACTGTTTAATAGTCCATTGAGTTAATAGTCCATTAACCACTAAATTATTCAGCAATGGCTGCAGCTGTATCGTCAGTAGCCGCCATATCAGCGCTGTCAGTAGGAGCAGCGGCTGTATCCATACTATCGGTAGCTGCTGCTTCTGTAGTATCAGCGTCAGCTTCTGTACCCACTGCATCAGCCGCTGGCATTGGTGCTGTCTCTGGGAACTCCATTTCTTCAGCTGGTGGTGCATTTTTGATGGCAAGTTCAGCAGCTTCGTCAACGCGATCGGTTGCCATTACTTCTTCATGCTCTTCGCCGCCACTACAAGCGCTCACGCTCACACCTAAAGCTACGATAAGTGCCGTGCTTAATGCCGTGTTAAATACTGTTTTTTTCATTCCAACATCCTCAATAAAATACACACAAAACGGTTCATAGGCTTACTATAATATGGGAATTATCATAGCATAAACTCCAATCAAACCGTTATAGATGGTAGGGGTTTTTTATTGATAAAGCGTTGTATATATGTCGAATTCATAGTTTGAGAGCCAAATTCAAATAGCCATCTAATTGAATACCTTATCGGCAATAAATGCTTAAAATCATTGACTTTGTTGGTATTTTTTATTAAAATACCTGCCCTTACGCTAATGCGTGAGAATTGTCCTAGTTTGAGCTGATGCCAGTAATCTTGAGATATTACGGCTAAATACTAATACACAGCCAAACTAATGCCCTTATATCTCATCCTAATCGAGGAGTCTTCATGCCTGCAGTTAAGGTTAAAGAAAACGAACCAGTTGATATCGCTATCCGTCGTTTCAAGCGCGCTTGTGAAAAAGCTGGTGTATTATCAGACGTACGTAAGCGTGAGTTTTATGAAAAACCAACGCAAGTACGTAAGCGCAAAAAAGCTGCTGCCGTAAAGCGTTATAAGAAGAAGTTACAACGCGAAACTATTCGTACTACTCGTATGTACTAATCAATAATCTGATTAGTTAAGTACAAGTGCTACACTAACGCCACTGTTATCCATCGATATCAGTGGCGTTTTTTATGCTACAATTTTTGTTGTTACTGCTGACGCAATTTTTTATCAAAGCCCGCTCTCAGCAGGTTTTACCCCAAAAAAACTTATTAAACAGTACCCAACAAATAGCATTTAACAAACGAATAAGGATAATAGCAGTGAGCCAACTTAAACAGACGTTATCAGACAACATCAAAACTTCTATGAAAGCTCGTGAGCTTGAGCGTGTCAAAATACTGCGCAACGTACAATCAGTGGTCAAACAAATTGAGATCGATCGTCAGACAGAGCTTGATGACGCGCAAGTATTAGAAGTGCTACAAAAGCAGCTAAAACAACGTCAAGAGTCGCTCACTATTTTTACTGAAAATGGCCGTGATGATTTGGCGGCCAAAGAGCAGTTTGAAATTGATATTATCAATGAGTTTATGCCGCAGCAAATGAATCAAGATGAAATCATGGCATTGGTCAACGCGGAAATCGCAGAGCAAGGTGCCACTTCTATGCGTGATATGGGCAGCGTGATGGGTGTACTGAAAAACAAGACCGCTGGTCGTGCTGATCCTGCGTTGATCTCTAAAATGGTTAAAGATGCACTACAAGGCTAATTTTTCATTTTGGGTAGCAAGCCGGCATATGAGCTGCTATTACTGAAAATGATGTCGTCAAACGCACCCGTTATTGTACAAAAAACTGACTATTTACAAACCGCCTAAGGCTCAAAGTCTTTGGCGGTTTTTATTGCTTTGATTTCTGCATTGATATTGGCTAGCAATGGGCGCGCACTATTGCTTTGTGCTGTGGCTTGCAGGTTTTCAGTCAATTGCTTGGCCTGCGTCAGTGATGTCAACGCACTCTCATAGCGCCCATTCCAAAGTTGATCATAACTGCGATAACGCAATGCGTTGATCGTTGCAATATTAGCCAGTTGTGGTGACGTTGCGGTTTTAGCGAGCTTTTCATTAGCAAGCTGCAAACTTTGCCATGCATAGCGATCGCTTGGCTGCTGTTCTGTTAGTGGCTTCAACAGCGCTTGAGCTTTTATCGGCTGATTACTGTTAGTCAGCGCTTCGGCCAAATAAAGACGTAAATCACGGCGCTCAGGATATAGGCGCTGCTGGCTCTCCAATACATCTACGGTTTGTTGCCATTTACCTTGTTCACTCAATAGCTGACTGTGGGTAATCGACAATAGAGGCTCTAAATTTTGACGCTGCGTATTTGATAACGCATTTATCTCAGCTAATACCTTATTAGCATCTGTAAAACGCTGCTGCTCTCCATACCAATGCATTAGCGCAAGTTTGGCTCCGAGACTGTTTTTAGCAGCCGTTGTCAGTGTGACTTCGGATGCATGTTTACCAGTCACTTGCACACGCCAATACAACAAATCAAACAATGCTTGATGGCGCTGCTGCTGGCTCAATGAGAGCGCTGGATACTGCTGGGCGCGACTTTGTGACTCGCTCAACCGCTCATTACTCAGAGGATGTGAGCGTACAAAGCTCGGTAAGAATTGATTCTCAACTTGATTTAACTGACTCTGCTGATTCATCGTGGCAAAGAACCGTGGCATCGCCCGAGGATCATAACCCGCTTGGGTCATAATCTGCATTCCTACTCGGTCAGCCTCACGTTCGTTACTACGGCTAAACGCCATGCTGCTATTCATCGAAGCCGTCTGACTGCCCATCATCACAGCCGCAGCGGCATCACCATCGACAGCTGAGGCAGCAATCGCGGCTAGCATACCGCCTAGCTGCATCAGCAAGGCTTTTTTACGTTCGTCAGCGCCGCTTTCGTAGTGTCGTTGACTGATATGCGCAACTTCATGCGCGACGACGCTCGCCAGCTCATCCATGCTACTAGCTGACAGTATCGTTCCAGTATTGATACCTATTACGCCGCCAGGCGCTGCAAAGGCATTGATACTGGGGTTGTCAATGATAACGACGCCAAGTGGTGCTTGCTGACGAGCTTGGGCATTGAGACGCCACGTCATGTCTTTTATCGTTTCTTGTACCCAAGGATCATGTTCCATTCTGACGCGGCCATTGATATTCTGTAATGACCACTCGCCAAGCATTTTATTTTGATATTGCTCAGCAAAGCTTAAGCCTTGTCCGCGCAGGTTTGGTAGATCTAGCGTTTGCGGATCTGTGACTTGCCACGAGCTATCAGCAAATGGCAACATTTGACTCTCACGACTATGTGCACCACTAGCCATGGCTAGTAGCATCATTGACAGCCCTACCTTGATACTATTTGGCAAAGCTACACTCATAAAATGACGTTTACCTTTTTGCTTAGACAGCATAATCGGCAAGCCTACAGAGTTGGTGGCTATTAAAGAGTTGTTGCTGTTGGGTCGCTTCGTTCTATGAGCGTGGTACAAGTGTATATCCTATAAGATGATTGACGACGTCTTTTCGACTATACGAGCTTGTTTATACAAGGTCAATTCTACAATGAACTTAACTACCAATAACTTAGCCACCCGTCACGATTGCGCAACATGGCTGTGTAATTATTTATTGGGCCATTATTTATGCAGTGAGTCTCAATCGTATAACTATTAATCGAGCAATTGCTAATCGTGCAACTCTTGGTTATATGATTCTAGTGAACCGAACACAGCGTTGATTATATTCAACTGCAACTATACATTGTCTATTTGGTATAATAAGCAACAATGATAGTAGGTTTAGATGACTGTGATGGCGACCTCATAATTTATAATTTCTGGATTATGTTCGTACTCAATATCAAAGCCTGTTATTAATAAAGCAAATTAAAATATAGATATCTACAAGGTTTAAGTTATGTCCGCTGCTAGTGAATTAGTCATCGAACGTGTATCGCACTTTATGCAATTGTCAGCGAATTTAACTGATGCACAGCAGAACGACATTGCAAGTTTATTAGAGCTGCTACCGACTGAAAGTCATAACTCAGATAATATAGCTACATCGCAATCTGAACTAGATATAAAAGGTTTCGTTGATGGACGCGGTCTTGCATGCCCGATGCCATTGTTAAAAACTAAAGTCGCATTACGTGACGTAACAGTTGGCGAATCACTGTATGTGGTTGCAACTGACCCCAACTCGCAAGCTGATATCACAGCGTTTTGTAGACAAAGTCAGCAATCACAGTCGGCAGATTACTTAGAGCTAGTGGTCAATGAAGTTACTGACCATTCGTCAGTTGATAGCACATCATTACAGCGTTTCGCTACAATATATCACTTCATCATTACCAAAACTGATAGCAACTAAGCGCTGCTATCCTTTACAATTAAATCATAAAGATTTTTATCTGACTATTTGCTTAACTATTTAACCAAGGTCAAGAATATGGCTAATACTTCTACTGATGCTGTAAATACAAATAAAAAAGATGGCTCAGCTCCTATAAAAAACGATGCACGCGATGCTGCATTAAAGGCTGCGGCTCAGCGACCGCCCTATGACGCGAGTGCATTGGGCAATACCAGTACTCGCGACTTAGTACCAGCTATGCCAACTCACCTGTCAGCGCCAGGGGTTAACTTGGGCGCGTATATCAATACTGTCCATCAAATCCCTATTTTGACGCCAGTACAAGAGCAAGAGCTGGCGCATCGCTATTATGATGAAGGTGATGTCGAAGCCGCTCGTCTACTGGTGATGTCGCATCTACGTTTTGTAATTCATATCGCACGTAGTTACTCGGGTTACGGATTGCCGCAAGCAGATTTAATCCAAGAAGGTAACTTAGGATTAATGAAAGCCGTCAAACGTTTTGACCCGAATAAAGGCGTACGTTTGGTATCCTTTGCCGTACATTGGATCAAAGCTGAAATTCATGAGTTTGTGATTCGCAACTGGCGTATTGTGAAAGTTGCGACTACCAAGGCTCATCGTAAACTGTTCTTTAACTTGCGCAGCCTTAAGAAGACCAACAATCAGCTGACACTAGAAGAAGCGGATGCGATTGCTAATGACTTGAATGTCACGCGCAAGCAAGTGTTAGAGATGGAATCACGTCTGACCTCTTATGATGCTTCGTTCGAGGCGCAGTCAAGCGACGATGATGATGGCCGCTATGCCCCTCAGCTATTCTTGGAAGACGGTATTGATCCAGCTGAGCAATTAGAAGAAGCGGATTGGGAAGAAAACAACTCATCAGCACTTATCGCTGCTATGGGTACTTTAGATGATCGTTCGCGTGATATCGTCGAACAGCGCTGGTTGTCTGAGCAAAAATCCACCTTGCATGAGTTAGCCGCAGTTTATTCTATCTCAGCTGAGCGAGTCCGTCAGATTGAAAAGAATGCCATGGACAAAATCCGTGATGCGATGACCATTGATAGTGTGATTCTGCCAGATGATATTCAGTAGCCCTAAGATGATACGAGTTGTTCAATGTTAAATTGGATCGGTATTGCAGCAATTAATATGGCTATTGCTGTTGCTTTGGGCGCATTTGGTGCGCATGGTCTAGAAGGCCGTATCAGCATCCAACAGCTCGAGTGGTGGCATACGGCAACGCTGTATTTGTTCGTACATGCGCTGGGACTATTGCTTGTCGGTTTACTGATTCGTTTGAAATATATTACTCAGACTACCGCTTGGTTGCTACAAATTGGTATTATCATCTTTGCTGGTAGCTTATATGCAATGACGCTTGGTGCACCGCGCTGGTTCGGTGCGATTACGCCCATTGGCGGCGTTCTTATTATTGCAGGTTGGCTATGGTTGGCCGTCTCTGCTTTTCGATTGAAGGACCCAGTTAGCTGAGCTGTTTAATAGAATAGTTATTGTTAGCTCTTTGCATCAGCTGCGACAAACTATCAGTAATAAAGCAAAAGATACGCAGTGAATAGCAGATAAACAGGAATTTTGAAATATTAGGGAGTATTTAATATGAGCACCATTAGTGTCAATGGTAAAAGCTTGCAAACCACTCATCAGACTGTGCAACTGGTTATCAATGAGCTTGGTCTTAGCCAAGGTCGTTACGCTGTAGAAGTAGACGGCGAGTTGATGCCAAAGAGCGAGCTTGCTCAACTGCGTATCGTAGAAGGTATGAATATAGAAGTAGTACAAGCCGTCGGCGGTGGTTAATAATGTTTAGACAGATAAGCTTGAGCTGATAGCTAGTTCATTTTCGTTCTAAGTTTACTAATGCTAAAAAAGACCTCAACGTATTACACGTTAGAGGTCTTTTTTTATGTCAATTGCAAAATAATGCAGCAGCTACTTATAAATTTTTTATTCTCTTAGTCTGCTTTCACTAGCTTGTAACGATAGTGTTCAAATTTTTAAACTCGAACTATGCTGCTGGTACTGCTTCTGCAGGGGTTAGATCCTGATAACGGCCATCGCGTCCTGCACCCTGAGTCTTTTTGCGCTCTTGACGGGTTTTATACTTACGTACTTGTCTATCTAGCTTGTCTGCCATCTCGTTAATGGCTTTATACATATCATCTTCATACGCTTGGACAAACATTTCTTGACCCGAGACACGCATAATTGCTTCAGCTTTATGGCTCTTTTTACCGCCGTCGCTAGCACCGCTATTGTCTAACGATAAAATCACTTGAATACTTTGTATCTGATCGAAGTGACGCTCTACTTTTTCAAGCTTCTCGCGTACTGCTGTGTCCATAGCTTCGGTAACGCTGATATGATGACCACTGATAGAAACATTCATATTGTTGTCCTTTTATTTGTAACTTACAATCAACAGATGAGGTAGCATTCTTGCTCTTATCATCCTGCCTTACCACTAACTACACCAAAGCCTCTAGTAATGTGTCGACGTATCCTTTTATCGTCTCCTTTATTAGTTATAAATAAATACTATAAATCGGCGCTTGGTTTTCGTTGTTGGTATGACTCTAATTTGTCATGAAAATCGCCTAGTAGCAAGCCGTTAAATTGTAATTAAGTGTAACAATACCTATTATTTCTACTTGGTTTCTATATAATCAAAAAATTTTATTTTTTATATCTGTATTACACTATACAGACAGGTAACCATTAACCTTATAGCAAGGTAAGACTAGATAGTTAGTATTTCTGTTTGCGCTGAGTAGACGAGCCAATATTCATTGCTTCACGATATTTGGCGACGGTTCTTCTGGCTATATCGATACCATCTGCTAACAGCTCATTTTTGATACGACTGTCTGATAATGGTTTTTTGGGATCTTCGTCAGCGATGAGCTTTTTAATCATGGCACTGATAGCGGTCGATGAGATATCTCCATCAGCACTACTTACGTGAGAGGAAAAGAAGTGTTTCAAAGAGAACAACCCTTGCGGCGTCAAGATGGTTTTACTGGTGGTAAGGCGTGAGACCGTAGATTCATGCAAGTCAACTTCTTCAGCAATTGCCTTTAATATTAGGGGTTGCATGGCGGTTGCACCATGCTGCAGGAACTCTTGTTGATAGCGTACAATGCTAGTCGCTACTTTGAGTAGGTTTTGATTGCGCTCTTCGATACTACGAATAAACAATCGAGCATCGGTGAGGTTTTCGCGCAGATATTGATTGTCAGGGCTGTCATCGCCACGCTTGACCAAATTGGCATATTCTTGGTTTACGCGTAGCTTTGGTAAGGTATCTGGATTGAGGCGTACATACCAGCCATCCTCTTCTACTTCAGAGTTACTTGTCGCCTTATTATTCCTAACAGGGGTGACCAACACATCTGGAATATCGTAGCTCTCAGGCGGCTGGGCATAATCAGGCTGACTAGACTGAAACAGTAGCCCTGGCGAAGCGTTTAAGGTACGTAGTAGGGTAAGCGCAGGTGTAATATATTCTGGTGCAAGCCCTGTGCGTTCAGTCAGTGCTTTAATATTATTACTGACTAAATGCTCGCTCGCTGATAGCAGCGCTTGGGCTTCCTGTAGGTATTCAGTGTGAACATCTAACTTGGATAGCTGAATCGATAAGCATTCGCTTAAATGACGCGCCCCTACGCCAACTGGATCACAGGACTGGATAATATGTAATACCGTCAAGACTTCTTCTTTCTCAACGCGCTCATCCCATTGATAGAAACTTGCCATCGTATCAAAGCTCTGTAGCAGCTCATCTATATCAATTCGAATAAAGCCCATATCATCCATGGAGTCTATTAAATACTCTGCAATCAGCGTATCGGCCTCTGATAGACGTTTAAAGTTCAGCTGCCAGCGCACATGATCTTGAATGGTAGACGATGTACCGCCTTGGTAACTATCAAAATCTTCATCACCCCTACTATTGCCAGAGCCCGCTGCGGTAGAAGCATAGTTACCCGTGTCAAAGCTACCTATATCAAAGCTATCGGCATCAGAACTGCTGTAGCTATCTACATCTATTGCACTATCATCGATATTAGGCTGTTGTAATTTATCCAAACTATCACTGAAGCTATCGCTACTATCGCTACTGTACTCTATACTGGTAGTAGGTACTGAGTCGAATGAGTCACTGCTACTTTGATTCCAGCTATCAAGCGTCAACGGCTCGTTCCATTCCTCTATTTCATCGTCACCACTGTCGTATTCGTCATCATTTTCGATACGTTCAAGTAATGGATTACTATCTAGTTTTGCCTGAACCTCTTGTGCGAGCTCAAGACTAGAGAGCTGCAGCAATTTTATGGCTTGCTGCATTTGCGGGGTTAGCTTTTGTGAGTTGCTCAGCGTGGTCGCCAATCCGAACGACATACTCATGGGCGGCTTATTGCACTCCGATCTTAGTGATATTGTGTTTATTCTGTCAGTAAAGGTAACGACATAAATCTTATCAGGACATGACGATAGCATTTTTTGCCACAATTTTGCTATGATAATTTATGTTTTGTCCGGATACGTTTGGTTTGCTATCGCTAGTAAACTAACATCTTGGCAAGGATGAGTAACCCATAAATACGAGCAGTCTGCTCATTACCGCGAAAATATTATAATAAATTACGGTGAATGACCAATACAGCTCACACCCAATAGGAATATTGTCATGAATTCAAATAACCATCAACTTAACGTCGCTGCTATTCAAATGAACAGTCAGCAGAATGTTGAGGATAATTTAGCAGATATCAAAGCCGCTATCATAGATGCACAAACTCAAGGGGCTGAGCTTGTTGTATTGCCTGAGAACTGCTGTAGTATGGGACAGCAATCTGCTACTGCCGAGCGTTTTGACGACTTATCAGCGACGATAGCAGATTACGCCCGCACCGCTGGTATACATGTACTAGCAGGCTCATTACCCTGCCATTATCGTCCTGATGGTACTGTCGTTCCTGATGGTAGATTGCGCCAAGTGAGCCAGCTGTTTGCACCAGATGGCACCCGTGTCGCACGCTACGATAAGATTCATCTATTTACCGCAACTGTGGCCGATAAGCATGGCAGCTATAACGAAGCGGCGACCTTTGAGCCAGGTACCCAGACCGTAATTGCGCCATTAGCAGTAGGCAATACAGTCTATCAACTCGGCATGATGGTATGTTTTGATTTGCGCTTCCCAGCATTGGCGCAGCGTCTGCGACAAGCAGGTGCTGAACTATTGAGTGCCCCTTCTGCCTTTACTTACTTAACTGGGCAAGCACACTGGTCGCTGCTGTTACGAGCGCGTGCTCTAGATAGTCAATGTATGGTCATCGGCGCAGCACAAGGTGGTGATCATCTCTACAAAGATGGTAGTACCCGTCAGACATGGGGACATGCAGCCATTACAGCGTTTGATAGTAGTGTTATCGCAAGCTATGACGATAGCGAACTGGATAAACAATATGCCATCGTTATGGCGTCATTAGACAAACAAGCGCAAGAGCAAGGCCGCCAAAAACTGCCTATTTTTGACTGCCATCGTTTGGCGTAGATTAGTAAGTACGGTAAATTTCGTGCTTAATTGCTAGGGCAGTTCTTCATTTTGAGCATGAGTTGCTCGTGGATGCGCGCGATCATAAACCTGCGTTAATTTTGCAAAATCAACGTGGGTATAAATTTGCGTGGTGCTAATATCACTATGCCCGAGCATCTCTTGTACGGCGCGCAAGTCACCACTGCCTGACAGCATATGTGATGCAAAACAATGACGCAATAGATGTGGATACATATTCTGTGCGATACCTGCGCGAGTAGCAGCGACTTTTAAACGCTGCTGCACTGCCCGTGTTGATAATCTGGTACCGAGCTTTTCACTGATGAACAATGCGTTATCCATCTGCTCTACCCACAGGTTACGATGCGGCAGGTAGCGACTAATCGCTTCTGCTGCCTTTATCCCTAATGGCACTAGGCGTGTTTTATTCCCCTTACCCGTGACTCGTACCCGTAACTCAGACAAATCTACATCTGCCATATCAAGTGCAACCAATTCGCCAACACGCAAGCCACTACTATAGAGCAATTCGAACATAGCTTTATCACGTAACCATAAGCGCGCTTGCTCTGGCGTATCAGGAATCTCTTGATCGAGTAGCTGAGTCAGTAAATCGACATCAGCGATAGAAGGCAGCGGTCTAGGACTACGCTTAAGTTGATAGCCAGTGGTTGGGTTGATACGTGCTAGCTCTTCTTCAATCATCCAACCATAGAAATGCCGAATCGCAGACAACTCTTGCTGAACACTGGCAAGCGCCAACTTATCTTCATCAAGACGTTGACTGATGTGCTGGGCAAGTTGCCGTTTATCACAGCGTGTCCACGTTAGACGCTTACCACGCAAAAATAACGCCAGTTGATTTAAACCAGCGAAATAAGCGGTCAGAGTATGCGGCGAATGGTTGCGCACAGACAATGTATTGAGCCAACGATGCACAGGTGCGAGTAACTCTAGCAATGCAGCGTCTGACTCTATAGTGGCGGCCAGCTCAGTAGACAGCCAAGGTGCTGAGCTCGCCGCCTGAGTGTCTTTATTAGTAGACATAACCATACTAGAACCATCCTTGGCATTTATACGATTGGCCTAAAAACAGTTATCAGCCTTCAGCATTGGGTTTAAGCCCCGCTTGTGCCATCAGGCCATCTGGACTAAATACGCCTTCATAGACGAAAGCGGTCGGACCCGTCATCGTAACTGAATAGCCTGGCTGCCACTTGATAATCATACTGCCACCATATAGCTGTGCGCGAACTTCCTCACCCTCATCAAGCCAGCCTTCACGTATACCAACGGCTACTGCTGCACACGCGCCGGTACCACAAGCTTGGGTCTCACCCACACCGCGCTCGTACACACGTAGACGAATGTGTCGCTGATTCATCACTTGCATAAAGCCCACATTGACGCGGTCTGGGAAGGCAGGATGCGATTCAATTGCTTTGCCTAAAGTCTCAACCTCAGCATCAAGTACGTCATCGACTTTTATCACAGCGTGCGGGTTACCCATATTGGCAACGTACAGCTGTACCGGTGTACCATTTACATCAAGATGATAGGTGTTTTGGATTTTGGTCGTCGCTCTTGGGCTAAACGGAATCTCATCTGGCTCAAATTTAGGCTTGCCCATATCGACATCTACCCAACCGTAGCGATCAGTGGTCAGAGAAATAATACCGCTGGCCGTCTCAACGCGTAGACGCTGCTTAAATGACAGTTTACGTGCTTGTACAAAACGTGCAAAACAACGCGCGCCATTGCCGCACTGTTCGACTTCGGTGCCATCAGTATTAAAGATACGATAACTGAAATCAACATCAGGGCGCATGGGTGGTTCGACTACGAGCAGCTGATCAAAACCAATACCTAGATGACGATCGCCCAATAACTGCACCAAATCCTTGGTCAAATCTAAGCGCTGGGTCACTAAATCAATGACCATGAAATCATTACCCAACCCATGCATTTTAGTAAACTCTATTAGCATATCTTTGATGTCCTATCCTATTTTTATGTATGCCTTATCTTAGCACGCTGTCAGATACAATCATAATAATACCAATCCCAAAAAATACGATTAGCGGTGTCAAACTTGTTTAGTCTACAGTGAGTAGTACTTGCACTCGTTTTCCTTGCTACTCTAATTTTTGGGATTGGTGTTGCCTTCAATTAAGAATCAGCTTTAATTAAGAAACGCTTTCCTCAAAATCCAGTCATAAAAAAACCCATTGTCATTATCACAATGGGTTCTCTTCAATCAATAAAGCTATGAGCAAAAAGCTATTTAATTAAAACAGCCATCGATGACCATATCAACATCAATCTACGCTGCTTATAGTACTATTCACCCTGCCACAACGCTTCATCTGCATATAATGCTTCAATCGTTTCACGCTTGCGGATAAGCTGATGACTATCGCCAGATACCATCACTTCGCTAGCACGTGGGCGTGAGTTATAGTTACTACTCATGGTAAAACCATAAGCACCTGCGCCCGTAACGGCCAGTACATCACCTGTGGCCAATGATAGTAGGCGGTCTTTTGCCAAGAAATCACCCGTCTCACAAATCGCGCCAACGATATCCCACGGCTGCGTACCATCCGTATCGATACCAGCACTAGGTAACACACTTGGAATCACCGCCATCTCAGCTTGATATAAAGCAGGACGAATCAAGTCATTCATCGCGGCATCAACGATCGCAAAGTTCTTATGCTCAGTCGGCTTGAGTACGTCAACTTGAGTCAATAGCACGCCAGCATTGGCAACGATACTACGACCTGGCTCAAAGAACACAGTCAAGCCAAGCTCGCTAAGTTTTGGCAATAAGGCTTGGGCAAACTCATCGATAGATACAGGCGTCTCATCAATATAGCGCACACCTAAACCACCGCCCAAATCGATATGCTGTAACTCAATACCTGCGTCACGCAGGCTATGTATCAGCTCAATAACTTTATCTAATGCTGCAACAAACGGCTCTACTTCAGTCAACTGCGAGCCAATATGACAATCAATACCAACGATGTCGATATGTGATAAATCGGCCGCTTGCTGATAGACCGCTAGTGCGTCTTCGTGAGTGATACCGAACTTGTTGTCTTTAAGACCTGTTGAGATATACGGATGGGTTTTGGCATCGACGTTAGGGTTGACGCGTAACGAGATTGGCGCAGGCTTATCGAGTGACTTTGCCACGTCATTGATTAAAGTCAGCTCGCTGATAGACTCAACATTAAAGCAGCCAATACCTTGAGTCAGCGCGTATTCGATATCACTGTACGTTTTGCCCACACCTGAGAATACCACACGTGATGCTGCGCCACCTGCCGCCAACACACGCATAAGCTCACCGCGAGAGACAATATCAAACCCAGCGCCTGCCTGTGCCAAGACACCAAGCACGGCAAGGTTAGAGTTTGCTTTTACGGCATAGCATACTTGATGATTCAGACTGGCAAAGCTATCGGTATAAGCTTGATAAACGTCCAATATTGCTTGCTGTGAATACACGTAGCATGGTGTGCCATATTGTTTTGCTAGCTCATCAATACTGACCTGCTCCATATACAGCGCATCGCCGCGATAGCTTAGCGCTGGCAAGTGAGCACTCAACGCTTTCGGGTCAACATACAACCCTTGCTCAGTTTGGATAGTAACGGATTCGCCAGTAGCAGAATCGGTCAAGTCAGCAGGTAGTTCAGAATGACTCATATAAACATCTCTAATATAATCAGATTATCAAGGGTGAAAATTAAATTTAGGTAGCAAAGCTATTTAGCCATAACAGAATCGATGGTTAGTTAAGCAGTCAATTAAACTGTTAATTAACAAGCACCTAACCACTAACTATTGGCTCAGTTTAGCGATTATTAGCCTAGCAGTTATTGGCTTAGCAATTAATAGTCGTTGGGGTCAGTACTAGGCTCAGGTAGCACCATTTGCTCTTCTAGGTAGCGGTTTTTTTGATAGTTATCATCGTCGATACCCGCAAAGGCTGCATCTTGTGGATGACTAGTACTATCCAGTACAGACGCACTGCCCTCTATCGTTTGACTACTAGAGTCTGCCAGATATAGATCGCCTTTTTGCCCGCAGCCTGACAATCCTACCATAACCACACTGCCAATAAATAAAGTGGCGACAGCCTGACGACTGGTACGAGCGAACGAGCTAGCATGCTTGGCTGCTGAGGGGCTGTGTATAGTAGACATATAATAGATAACCTATGAGCTTACGACGGCATAATGTCGATAGTAAATCGTGATAAATAAAAAACAAATGGACAGCCAAACCGACAGCGAAAGCACTGCCGTTATGACTATTTTCATCATAGCATTATTACATAAAGCTGTACGGATACTGAATATGATTGGTGAATAAATTTGCGTGATGTTGGATATTTTCTAAAACATTAGTCGAATTTTTATAGTAATATCGTCTGCGAGCTTAGATATGAATGTATGACATATGGGTGTCTCGACAATATTTCTTACAATTTTGTGAGTCGGAGCACTGTTATGTAGCCCATACAAGTTATCCACTTATAGCTCTATAACTCACTGAATATAATCGATTTATTCTGTATTTAGCCATTTATTAATCACACATTTTAAACCTTACCCCTGTCGTGGTGTAGAAACAAAAATGTGTTACATTATATTCCCAGTTTGCGGCGGCAATAGGATGCTAGCCTGAGATGCAGACGCATTACCTCATAAGCATGGATGCATAGCACTGTCAGAAATAGTAGCCCAAGTATAAACAAAATCATCAATATGCTTGCTTGATATGATCAGCATATATATGGCTGATTTTTATTTACTCGACGGTTATCAACTTCATCAATTCCATATAATAATGACATCACATCTCAGTGAGCCTTACTACAGCACTTGAGATATCAGCGATGTAGCATTTGATGATAATAAAACAGGACGTGGCAATAGACGTCTTTTTTGTATCGAACGAACGATATCATTGATTTGCCCTTTATAAAAACCAATCTAAGGATAGAGTATGAGCGCCAACCTAAGTACCACTTTTGATGATAAGAACAGTGAAACATCAACCCTAACCAGCCCCACTTTAGTCCTCAACTGCGGTTCGTCTTCTATCAAATACGCGTTGATCAGCGATGACAACTCTACCCGTATCACCGGTCTTGCCGAAAACTTAGGTCTCGATACAGCCCGTATCAAACATACTACGCTAAATGGCGATAAGTTAGAGATTTCTATCCCTGGTGGTAGTCACAAACTTGCCCTGCAAAAAATTCTAGAGCTACTAGAGCAGTATCACTTTATCGCAGTCGGGCACCGTGTGGTACATGGCGGCCGTGAGTACTCTGAAGCGGTTCGTGTTGATCAGCATGCGTTAGAGGAAGTGAAACGCCTAAAGATATTGGCTCCACTACATAATCCTGCAAATGCTTTGGGTATTGAAGCGGTTCAAGCTATTTACCCTGACATTCCACAAGTTGTGGTATTTGATACCGCCTTTCACCAAACCATGCCGCCTGTCGCCTTCCGCTATGCGTTGCCAAAATATCTATACGAAGAGCACAAAATCCGTCGTTACGGCTTCCATGGTACGTCTCATGCTTATGTCTCAGAACGTGCTAGCCAAATCACCGAAGCAAAAGGTCCTCATGGCTGGATAACCGCGCATCTAGGTAATGGTTGCTCAGCAACCGCCGTATACGATGGCAAGAGCCTCGATACTAGTATGGGTCTGACCCCACTTGAGGGACTGATGATGGGCACACGTAGCGGCGATGTCGACCCAAGCTTACATATGCATCTAAAGCGTCAGCTCGGTATTAGCCTAGAAGAAACGGATAAAATGCTAAATAGTGAAAGTGGTCTGCTTGGTATCTCTGGTCTATCAAATGATTTGCGTACTATTGAACAAGCTGCGAGCGAAGGCCATAAAGATGCGCAGCTCGCCATCGAGATGTTCTGCTACCGCGCTGGTAAATACCTCGCCAGCTTAAGCTGTGCACTGCCTGAATTCACCGGTATTGTATTCACTGGTGGTATCGGCGAAAACTCTGTCACCACGCGCGCAAGTATTTTAGCCGTCATGCGTCATTTCGGTATCAAAATGGACGCTGAAAAGAACGCTGGATTGTACGGTGGCCAAGAAGGCAGCTTCCAAGCAGAAGGTAGCAGTGTCGAGCTATGGGTCATTCCTACAGATGAAGAATACCGCATCGCTCAAGAGACTCGTCAAGCATTGAACTTAGTATAAGACGATTGATTATAATGCCTAGCGCTTATTATTCTAGACGCTTATAAAAAGCTGAGAACGAATAAGATAAAGCGCTTGGTGTTTTTATACTGCACTACTTATGCTGCTCAAAATGACTCGACGTCTAAAATAAAATAAATTGTAGGACACATTATGCAAACCATTTTACTTGTTCCCATTAGTCGCGGTATCGGTGTGACATCAGCCGCGCTAGGGCTAATCCGTGCCTTTGATTACAACGGTATCAAAGCGGGCTTTATGAAGCCGTTTTTGCAAGATGATACGCTAGACAAACAGCACAGCTTAGACAGCTCAAGCGCATTGACCATGCACGCATTTGGCCTAAATCCGCCTGATTCTATCAGCCGTCAACACGTCGAGCGTATGCTAGGCGATGACAATCTTGATGACTTGATGGAAGAAGTGATTGCCAATTTTCATACGATCGATGATGGTCATGACGTGATTATCTGTGAAGGTCTGGTGCCAACCACTGAGACCTCTTATGCTTCACAAATCAACCGTGCACTTGCCCACGCGCTCGATGCCAAGATTATATTTGTCAGTACCGCTGACATCAGTAAACCTGCTTATTTAGCAGACAAACTGGATGTCCATGCTCGTGAGTTTGGCGGTGTCATCGATTCACGGACGCTAGGCGTGATATTGATGCGGGTACAAGACGTGCCGAACACGTTTGATAATCAACCTGTCGCGCCGGGTGAGGCCGTTGTCAGCTTAGATCCAAACTTCCTGCAAGAGGTTCAGCGTCTATCGCCTTCGTTCAATACCGAAGTGTTCCGCCTTATCGGTGTTGTTCCTTTTAGTGACTCGTTGTCTGTGCCTCGTACATGGGATATCGCAACAGAGCTTGATGCGACTTGGTTAAATGTTGGTGAAGCAAAGACACGTCGTATCAATCGTATCAGCCTAACCGCTCGTTCAGTAGCGCGCGTCAATGAAGTCTTTAAGCGTGGTACGTTAATGGTCGTGCCCGGCGACCGTGATGACTTGCTATTAGCCGCTGGATTGGCCTGTATCAATGGGATTCCATTGGCAGGTCTAGTATTGACAGGTGGCATTACCCCAAGCGATACAGTTGCTGAGCTTTGGCAGTCAGCGCTCAAAACTGGCATCCCTGTCATGAGTGTCGAAAGCGACAGCTACGAGACAGTACAGAGCCTGATGCATATGAGTTCTGAGATTCCAAGTGATGATACAGAACGTGCTGATGAAGTGGCTCGTTATGTGGCTGCGCATTTGGATCTAAGCTGGATTAAAGAATACTTCAGCCGTAATCATGAGCCGCGTCTGTCACCATCAGCGTTTCGCCATCAGTTGGTCAAAAAATCACAGCACGCTAAGAAACGTATTGTGCTGCCAGAAGGCGCGGAACCACGTACGGTTGAAGCTGCCTGTATCTGTCAGAGTCGTGGTATCGCCAACTGCGTATTACTTGCTAAACGTAGTGAAGTTGAACAAGTAGCCAAAAACCGTGATCTAACGCTACCTGAAGGGTTGGAAATTATCGATCCTGACAACCTAGATATGAGCAAATATATCGCTGCTGTCGTAGAGCGCCGTAAAGGCAAAACCACTGCAGAAGTCGCTGCTGAATACCTAAAAGATACGGTCTATTTAGGTACTATCATGCTCCAACTAGACGAAGTAGATGGTCTGGTCTCAGGTGCGATTCATACCACTGCCAATACGGTACGCCCAGCATTCCAGTTGATCAAGACCGCGCCGCAATATTCGCTCGTGTCATCAGTGTTCTTTATGCTGCTACCTGAGCAAGTGGTCGTCTATGGTGACTGTGCGATCAACCCAGATCCTAACGCTGAAGAGCTGGCAGAGATTGCCATTCAATCAGCACAGTCTGCTGCTGCCTTTGGTATCGATCCAAAAGTTGCGATGATCAGCTACTCTACTGGCTCATCAGGCGCAGGCGCGGATGTCGAAAAAGTCGCCCGTGCAACCCAAATCGTTCGCGAGCGCGCACCAGACCTCAAGGTCGACGGCCCGCTACAGTATGATGCGGCGTCTGTCATGAGCGTCGGTAAGCAAAAAGCGCCTGACTCACCTGTCGCTGGACAAGCCAATGTCTTTATCTTCCCTGACCTCAATACTGGTAACACCACATATAAAGCGGTACAACGTAGTGCCAATGTCGTCAGTGTCGGCCCTATGCTGCAGGGCTTGAATAAACCCGTTAATGATTTATCACGCGGTGCCTTGGTCGACGATATCGTCTATACCATCGCGTTAACCGCTATCCAAGCGTATAGCGATTTGATTTAATCGCTATAAGACTCGCTAATTAAAGTTCTATACAAAGCCGACTATCATTATGATGGTCGGTTTTTTATTGGTGCTTTGGTGACAGACAATGGTGACAGATGCTCGCGTGCCCTCTACAATAGCGCTATCATCAAATTATTTAACCTAAAAAGGTCAGACAGTGAAAGAGCAAGGTGCATCAACGACCACGTGCGCCCTATCTACTTTTATACATTTATTTATGCCAAATACGAGCAACAACCCTCAAGAAAAAACACCTGCACCTGCCATTCGTGCCTATCTTGGTGGCTCGTTCGATCCAGTACATAATGGTCATTTAGAAGTAGCAATGTCTGTCTATCAGCACCTACTACCAATTGCAACGCAGCTACAGCGCACACTGCATGTGTCCTTATTACCCAATGCACGCTCGCCATTTAAGACGCAAAGTACAGACCCTAACCATCGCTTAAACATGCTAAAACTAGCGACAGAGAATACGCCGATACAGATTAGTGAGCTGGAACTATGGCAAGGGCCGCCTGTCTATACGATCGACAGCGTACGCACATTAAGACAGCAATACCCTAATGACAGCTTGATATTTATTATGGGTATGGACAGCGCCCATAGTTTGGATAAATGGAAAGATGGATTACGTCTCACTGACCATGTCAATCTATGGGTGTTTAATCGTCAGAGCAGTACTCATATGAGCGATGGCATTAGCGAAAAATTTTCTGACAGTATTATCTTTTCTGGAAAGAAAATAGCGTCCGTGCAAGATATTGCTACTCTACAATCGCAATTGCCGTTGTCATTACAAGCACATATAACAGACTCACCTATCAAACTATTAGTTCCAACCATTCAGCGCTCGTCAGATAGCTCAAGCTCAAATAGCACTGATCCGACTAGCACTGACTTAAAAAGCACTGACTTGAAAAACGCCATTCAAGGACGCATTTATATAGATTCGCGACCTATTACTGCGGTATCAAGCACACAAATACGCGAGCAGCTACTGAAACTAGACAATCAAACAAATAAAATGCCAGTCGCTCAACGGCAAATCGCATCTATAGCATCAATAAATGATATCATTAGCAATACTGAATCTAATCCATTAGCTAAATGGCTAAATCCTGCTGTTTATCACTATATTATCGCCCATCAGCTATATTCTGCTGTTCAATTCCGTTAAAATCGCCTTATCTATGTCATTTTGCCTATCCTGTCTCTATGCGTGACTGACAACATATGATCAGTCGGATAAGACAAATTGACGTTTTACCCCTTTATTTTACATATTTACGATTCAAGAGATTAAAATTTATGACCAACACCATGACTGCAGAACGCCTAACAGAATGCTTGACCCTAGTACAAAGCGCTCTAGATGATATGAAAGCAAAGAACATCACTGTAATGAATGTAGAAGAGTTGACTGACGTAACAGAGCGCATCATCATCGCTGATGGTACCTCAAAGCGTCATGTACGTGCGATGGCTGATAGCGTCGGCGCTGAAGCTAAGCAAGCTGGTTTTATGCCACTTGGCCGTGAAGGTGGCATCGACTCTGACTGGACGTTGATTGATTTGGGCGCAGTTGTCGTCCACATGATGACGCCGCAAGCACGTGAGTTTTATGACTTAGAAGGCCTATGGTCATCACCTGAGCAGTTGGCTGAGCTAGTTGCTACCCCTCGCGAAAAGAAAACTGCGGGTCGTCGTAACAAAAACAAATAAGCTTGTCAGTGACGATATTCGTTCAAGATTAAGAAACGCTCCATCAAAAAGACCAGAATACTTATTCTGGTCTTTTTTTATGTAAATTTTATGGTGATGAACCAGTATAATCAGATACATCATTGAGTACAGATAAGCTCATTTCATATTAATAGTTATTAGCCACTAATATTAAACCGCCAAAATTAAGCCGCCTTAGCCTATTCATTTTACCTATTAGGAAACCTTATGAGCGCAGAATCGAACACGTCATTACCTGAGCAAACACTAACAGACTTTAACCAAAACTTGCCACTACATATCGCCAACTTAACCTGTGTGCGTGCTGGCAAATCTATGCCATTTGCGCGCGAAGAAATGAGCGCCATTGATAAAGCACCCATCAAAGCGCCTGTTGCGGTCAACTTCATGGGCCTCGCCACTGATGAGCAAGCCGATCGCAAACATCATGGTGGCCCACTCAAAGCCGTGCATCAACTAGCTCCTGCGACGTATGAAAAAATCAATGCAGAGTTCGGTTTAAAGGTTCGCGTCGGTACACTAGGAGAAAACCTTACGACTGAAGCTGTCGATGGTTTGCCTGAAATGACCGAGTCTACCGTTTGTATTGGTGATGTTTTTCAATATGGTGGGCATTCTGGAAACGGTCAAGACACTAGTAATGATGATGCTAACGTTCAATTACGTATCGTCCAACCACGCCGCCCCTGCTACAAAATCAATGACCAAATTGGCCAATTTACCAAAGCACCTAATATCGCGGCATGGGTCAGCAAGCAAGGCATCTCTGGTTGGTACTTCCAAGTCGTCCGTGATGGCGTTATAGACGCTGATTTACCGGTGTATTTGGTTGAGCGCCCTTATTCGTTTGCAACACTTGAGACACTGTGGCAACTGGCAAACTCTAAAGAGAAATATGATGCCAATGTGATTGAACCGTGGCTCGCGATTGACTGTTTAGAGGACAGTTGGAAAAAGGTTCTGGCTAAAAAAATCCAACAGGATTGAAAAGGTAACACTCAACAAAAACCTTTAATATGACTTTTCTATTTATAAAAGATAGCCACTACCCTGCGTAATGGCGTCACAAGGTTTTTCATGTTCTATGTAAGCTCCATAATAAACACTCTCTCCTTCTCTATATTTGATCGTGAAGGAGCACTCTATGAGTGAAAAGACAGAAAGTATCAGCTACTTACAAGCGATAGCGATTAGCGTCGGCGCGATTATCGGCTGGGGTGCGTATGTCATGCCAGGCGATTTGTTTTTGCCGCAGTCACAGCTATTAGGCTCTTCTGTGGCTATTATTATCGGGACTTTAGCCATTTATATGGTTGCGCGTGCCTATATTAATTTGCTGACCCAAACGCCAGAAAACGAGTCAGGCGGTATCTATTGGATTGAAAAATACATCAATCGCAAGCATGCCTATATTTATGGTTGGGGCGTCACGATAGGCTATATTTCTATTATCGCGCTCAATATATCAGCTGTCGCTTTGCTACTGCGCTATCTGCTACCTAGTGGCTTACAATTAGGCTATCTGTATACGATTGCTGGTTGGGAAGTCTACGCCAGTGAAGTGTTCCTATGCAGCGCGGCTATTATTCTGTTCAGTTATATCAACTTAAAAGGCGTACGAGTCGGCGCAAAAATCCAACTCTATATCGCCCTCTTTATGATTCTATCAGTCACTGCGCTGTTTTTTGCCTCACTTTGGATGACACCAACTACCCAAGCATTTTTGCCAACTGATATGTCTAGCGGCTCTATCACCAGTCTGGCATGGTTACCTATCTTGGCCGTTATGCCGTGGGCGTATGTTGGTTTTGAGACCACACCGCAGATTTCAAAAGCGATTAGTGATTCAAAAACCAAGACCAAAAGCATTATCCTAATTTCACTTATCGCCGGTGTGTTGTTTTACTTTTTAATCAACTACTTTACCGCGCTAAACATGAGCTTTGACTATCAAGCGATCAAAGACAGCCACTGGGCGACAGGTGAAGGCATAGACAATCGGATTGGTAGCATCGGCATTTGGCTGCTATCGATCGCTATGATTGGCTCGATAATGAGTGGTATCAACGGCTTTATATTGTCATCGGTCAAGCTCTTAGAATCTATGGGCGACACTTCGTTATTGCCCAGTATATTTACGGATAAACACAACCAATTCAGTAAGCAAAAGACCGTTATATTGATATGCTTGGTGTGCCTACTCTCTCCTTGGCTGGGTAGAAACTACCTACTCGATATCGTGACAATGGCATCCTTGGGCATCACGGTTGGCTTTGCTTATGTCACGACCGCCGACCTCATCAATGAGCGAAAAAAGAAACAGGCAAGTTTGCTAAATTATCTCTCTGTATTAATCAGTGTGGTCTTTATATCGTTATTACTGCTACCATTTTCACCAGCAGCGCTGTCATTTAATGCTTATGTCTTGCTAGGATTCTTTATTCTGCTTGGGGCAATTGGTTATAAAAAAATCGCAGTCAATTCCAACGTTGATTCTGTCATTAATTAACGGCAAATAGCATTTACCTGTCGAGAGAGATAGACACCAGTAGCATCAAACGCAAACGAAGCTATAACCGCAACTCTTCCTATATAGAGCATTTCATGGCAAAAAACATTTCCTCGATTGCATTGGCATCAGTATTAATATCATCCTCTATGCTATCGCTCGTTGGCTGCGTAACAACGTCAACGCCGCAGTATGTAATCGATAGCGATAGCTACCAAGCAACTGGCAAAAGCGAGCGCATCAAAACCATCGTCCTGCACTATACAGTCTCTGATAATGAGCGCTCGATAAAGACATTGACCACAGGCAATGTGAGCGCGCACTATTTAGTATTAGACAATGATGACGATAAAATCTATAACCTAGTACCAGAGAGCGAGCGCGCATGGCATGCAGGTGATGGCGGCTTTGCAGGACGGACGATATTAAACGATACCTCTATCGGTATCGAGATTGTCAATAGCGGTATCAAGCCTGAATATCGAGACGCGCTAAAAAATGGCACGCTCGATTATCATCCTTATGCGCACTATGTGGCATTTGATGAATTGCAGATTAAAAAAGTCGCACAACTGGTGCAAGATATCGCCACACGCTATGACATCTCACCAAAGAATATCATCGGTCACTCCGATATGGCACCCTCGCGCAAGATAGACCCCGGTGCCAAATTCCCGTGGGAGCGACTGTATTTCGATTACGGTATCGGCGCTTGGTATGATGAATTTGATAAGCAATTCTTTATGAATCAAGATGGATTTGCGTCGGCCACGATACCTGAAATCAAGCAAGCCTTTCGCAAGTATGGCTATCAAATCAACGATACCGATACGTGGGACAAGGCCAGTCGCGATGTCGTCTATGCGTTTCAGCTGCACTTTAGAGCGCAGCAACCAACGGGGAATATGGATAGCGAAACCTATGCGATATTGCAGGCACTAAATAAAAAGTATGCTGGTCGGGATGATTTTTATTAAAGAATACAGGCTATTAGGAGACATAAACCATGAATAACTCTCAAAAAAATGAGCAAGACGATCTGCAAAAGTATTTAGAAGAACAAGCCAAACAGGAGCAAGAGCAGGAAAAGAAAGAGAAGCAAGAACCTGAGCCACTTTCTGCCTATGATGCTTGTGTGCTAAAGGAAAGCGCCAAGATTCATGAGTTAATCGCTGAGGCTCAGAAGCGTCCCAAAGATAAATAACTGGATAAACAGTATTTACCAATCAAGATTATAGAAATGCGCAAGTTAATGTCTTATGTTTTGAGACATAGCTAAGCCGCTATGAAACCAATACCACAATTAAACAGCACTATATAGCTTTATAAAAGAAGGCCTATCTACCAACTATTTAGGCTATTTATTGCGATAGGCTAATGATAAAATCACCGCTCACAGGGTTATAGATAGTATCACTGCTCGCACCATCTCGTTAGCTTCCTGCCTCTTTAGTTTTATCGTTGGTTTTAATGATGGCTAGGATGATGCGCAGATTTGATAACTTGGCTTTGATAACTTGATTCTATGACCAGTCCCAATATCTTTATTATCAAACGAACACCAATAATACTAAAAAAGGAATATTTATGTATCAAGCCTTTCAAAAACACCTACAACAAGAAATCAGCGATATACGCGAGGCAGGACTATATAAGACCGAGCGCGTTATCACCTCTCCGCAAGATGCGCTCATCAAGATCGCCGATGGCCGTGAGATGCTTAACTTCTGTGCCAATAATTACCTTGGATTGTCTGACCATCCTGAGATTAAAAAGGCGGCGATCCAAGCCATTGAAGACTCAGGTTACGGCATGTCATCGGTGCGTTTTATTTGTGGTACGCAAGATTTGCATAAGCAATTAGAGGCGTCGATTTCTAAGTTTTTTAATACCGAAGATACCATTCTTTATGCGGCCTGTTTCGATGCCAATGGCGGTGCCTTTGAGCCACTATTGACCAGCGAAGATGCCATTATTTCTGATTCGTTAAATCATGCCTCAATCATTGATGGTGTGCGCCTGTGTAAAGCGGCGCGTTATCGCTACGCCAATGCAGATATGCAAGATTTAGAAACGCAATTGCAAGCAGCGCAAGCACAGCGTTTTCGTTTGATTGTTACCGATGGCGTGTTTTCAATGGATGGTAATGTAGCGCCGATGGATGAAATTTATGCGTTGGCACAAAAATATGATGCCATGGTCATGATTGACGAGTCACATTCAGCAGGTGTGGTCGGTCGCACTGGTGGCGGCGTGACTGAATTGTTTGATCTACGTGGCGATATTGAGCTGATCACTGGTACTTTAGGCAAGGCGTTTGGCGGTGCTATTGGCGGCTTTACCACGGGTAAAAAAGAAATGATTGAGATGCTGCGTCAACGCTCACGCCCGTATCTGTTTTCAAACTCTATTCCTCCTATGGTGGCTGCTGCTGGGGTAAAAGCGTTTGAGATGCTATCGCAAGACAATACCTTACAAGACCAATTGCATGAAAATACCGCCTATTTTGTGAAGCAAATGCAAGATGCAGGCTTCGATATTAAGCCTACCGAATCGGCAATCTGTGCGGTGATGCTCTATGATGCCAATGTCTCGCAACAGATGGCAGACGCACTGCTTAGCGAGGGCATTTATGTGATTGGTTTCTTCTATCCTGTCGTACCCAAAAATGAGGCTCGCATTCGTGTGCAGCTCTCTGCCGCTCATACTCGTGAGCAGCTCGACCAGTGTATCGCCGCCTTTATCAAAGTCGCCAAGCAAATGAAGGTGATTGATTAAGCGTCATTCAGAACTTATCTAAATTCAATAATCAAGTACAACACAGCTAAATAAGAGAAAAGTATGAAAGCACTGGTTAAAGCTCATGCCAAAAAAGGCATCTGGATGCAAGACATGCCAGAACCAACGGTCGGCATCAATGACGTTAAAATAAAAATTAAAAAAACCGCTATTTGTGGGACAGATTTGCACATTTATAAGTGGGATGAATGGTCACAAAAGACCATAAACACGCCGATGATTATCGGACATGAATACGTCGGTGTCATTAGTGAAATGGGCGATGGCGTCAAGCATCTTGAAGTGGGCGACCGAGTCACAGGCGAAGGTCATATCGCTTGTGGACATTGCCGTAACTGCCGCCGAGGTAAGCTGCATGTGTGCGAAAACACCATAGGCGTGGGCGTTGACCGCGATGGCGCATTTGCCGAATATTTGGTGATACCTGCCGACAATGTCATCAAACTCGATGAGCGTATCAGCGATGAGATGGCTGCCATTATGGACCCTTTTGGCAACGCCACTCATACTGCCCTTTCATTTCCTGTCCTTGGTGAAGATGTGCTAATCACAGGTGCAGGTCTGATTGGTTCGATGGCAACGGCGATTTGCCGCTTCGCAGGGGCACGTAATATCGTGGTCAGTGATATCAGCGATTATCGCCTAGAGCTTGCCAAAAAAATGGGCGCGACGATGATCATCAACCCAGCCAAAGGTGAAACCATCGAAGGTGCTATCGATCAGTTAAAAATGCACGGCTTTGATATTGGGCTTGAGATGTCAGGCTCGCCTCAAGCCTTTGATTCGATGATTACTAACATGTATAACGGCTCTAAAATCGCGCTCTTGGGTATTTTACCCAACACCACCACGGTGGATTGGAGCAAGATTATTTTTAAGGCGTTAACCCTAAAAGGCATTTATGGGCGCGAGATGTGGGAGACGTGGTATCAGATGGAGCAAATGCTGATTAGCGGTATTGATTTGACACCAATCATTACCCATCGCATGCACATTGATGACTTTCAAGAAGGCTTTGATATCATGGAAAGCGGACAATGCGGTAAGGTGATTTTAAGCTGGGATTGATTTTGGCGATTCAGTATTTTAGGAATCGTGGTTAACTTTTACATTGTCACGACTTATAAAACGGCACTGATTTCAGTGCCGTTTTTTATATGGTAAAAATCATATGGAGGATGAACTATGGGCGATTCTGAAGCCGATAAACTTGAAAAATATTTGGCAGAAAAAGCCAAACAAGATCAGGAAAAACAACAAGAGTCTGAGTCGCTTTCTGCTTATGATGCTTGTGTATTAAAAGAAAGTGCTAAAATTCACGAGTTGATTGCTGGGGCACAGGAAAAACCTAAAGACAGTTTAGAGAACAAATAGTTAGATAGAAAATTTTTCAAATAAAATATAGCTGCGTAATTCGAATTAAATTTAACTCATTAAACCTATAGCGTTTACTATTTAACGTAGAGAACTAAGGTAGCTCTAAACCCCATTTTTCTTTCATTTTATCTAAGCTCCAATAACATAAAACTGCTAATAAAATTATCATAAATGTAAACGAGGTTGTTACCCAGAAAAACTCTTTAAAAGATTGTGTTTTCTGGGGGTTTTTTAGCAAATACAAAGTTGTAGCATACATTACTCCAGATATTGTGGAACCTGACCCTACAACAGTGACCTTAATTATTGAATCAAAAATTTTGTGTGTACCTATTTTTAAATCGTGGTCAGCAAATACGGCTAACAACCTATCAACGCATAAAAAGACAAAGTAAAGACACAAGGCGACTCCACCTACTTGTAGTACTCGATTTTCCATTAGATTATTTATTAAATTCAAACTAAGTTCTAAATCTTTTACATTTTTTAAACAGTCTGTAGATATATATGTATAAGCAAAAAAAACTGTCGTCCAAAATAGATATTGAATTATTACCGACCAGTGCTTCTTTATAGTTTTGATAGAAATCATATTATTCATTACTCTAAATTTAATCTAGTTGCATGATAGAAAGTGTTTTAATTACTTAACGACTGAGTACATCTGTGATATTACGGTTAATTGATTCAATAGAACCAATGACTCCGTCAAGTAAGAAATCTAAAGCTTTACCATACCCACTACTGACTGTAGATGTATCGAAACCTAATTTTTCAAGAACTTTTATAGCCTCTTCTACTGAGCTATGCTGAAGAAACCGTACAAGTAAACTTGGTAAACTAACGACTCAACGAGGAGTTTACCATGACCAAGAAAGTTAGAACTTACAGCACAGAATTTAAAGCAGAAGCTGTCAAGAAGATAGCGGATAATAATGGCAATATTTCAGCTACTGCAAAGCAGCTCGGGATCGCCATGCAAACCTTATCTAACTGGCAGAATAAAGCCAATCAGGGCAAGCTTATGGGCACTGAGCAATACGATCCTGATCTTATGAGCGCCCTTGAAGAAGTAAAACGGCTAAAGCGCCAGCTTAAAGTTGCTGAGGAGGAGCGCGAGATATTAAAAAAGGCGACGGCGTACTTCGCCAATGAGGAGCGTTAAGAAACAGTCTGGGAGACTGTTTTAGTGACGCAAGACGTAGGGCTATGCACGCAGTGACAGCTAGTAAAGTACGCTTTTATCAAAGACAATCAGCAGATATTTAGCATCACAACTATGTGCCGTGTATTAAAGGTTAAATCATCAAGTTACTATGACTGGTCAAGTCGTGACATTAGTGATCAGCAGATACATCGTAATCACTGCGAGCTACTAGTCAAAGCCGCTCATACTGAAACATATGAGCGTTATGGTGTAGATCGTCTACATGCGCATCTAAGTGATCAAGGCCATGACATCAGTCCCTACATGGTTAGAAGTATTAAAGAGGAACACGGCATCAAGTGCCGTCGTCATAAGCGCTTTAAAGTCACTACTGATTCCAATCACAATAAACTGGTCTATGACAACGTGCTGAATCAGCAGTTTGACGCCAAGCGTCCCAATGAGTCTTGGGTCAGCGATATTACTTATATCTGGACAAACGAAGGTTGGCTGTACTTAGCTGGAGTCAAAGATTTATACACTAAAGAGCTTGTCGGCTACGCTATTAACAAGCGCATGACCGCAGATTTAGTATGTCGTGCGCTTAACATGGCAATTAAGAATAAACGCCCAAGCAAGGGACTAATTGTGCATTCTGATAGAGGCAGCCAGTATTGCAGTCACGCCTACCACAAGACCATTAAGCAGCATCAATTCATAGGCTCAATGAGCGGCAAAGGCAACTGTTTCGATAACGCTCCGATAGAAAGCTTCTGGGGCGTATTAAAGAATGAGTTGGTATATCATCAAGACTATAAAACAAGGTTCACAGCCATCAATGATATTATCAGTTATATCGAGCTGTACTACAATCAGACGAGGATTCAAAAGGGTTTGGGCTATCAATCGCCAAGACAGGTGTGGTTTGATTATTATCGTCAAGCTGCGTAACTAAAATCTCCCAAGTTTAATTCTACGGGATTGACGGCAGGGGTCAGTATCCTGATACAGTTATTTTAATTGGATAAATGCCACCTACTTCATCACAGATTGGCGTAGATGATTTAACTGTACCTTCTGCACTTTCTGGTAGCACTTTAAGAGATTGAATATCTTTCTCAGGAATACAAGCCATGAGCATATGCAGATGCTCATATCCATTCATATATTGATTCTTTTCAAATTGAGTAGTTACATTTATTTTACTATCTGGTATATCGATGCTCTCTTGTGAAAGAAGCGACTTCAAAGTTAGCGGTACACAGCTCATTGGTAGAGGGAATTCATTTATATAGTCGATTATTTTTGTCATCCAAATAGTATCCATAACGTAAATTCAATGAAATAAAAATCATGGCTTTATAAGATAAAATTTCTCAACCACAATAGATAGTAGCAAGAACACGATGTCACCGCTAGCCCCGACTGTAGCGGTATCCTGCTAGTTTGGGTGAGTTGTGATGGCTAGGTTTTGGGGTGGCGAGGCGAAGCAAGCGACGACCCAAACCGTAGCCAGCGCCGCGCCCAGACTGGGAGATACAAGCGAAAGGCGGGAAACAGCTCACTTACTTATAAAAAACGTTATATATTACTCAGCTCTTTTAACGCTGATAGCGCCTGCTCCGCCTTATCATTCGACACAAATATATGGTCATGATAATAGGCAGCTATCACATTGGCACTGATACCTTTTGAGGTCAGTTTGGTTGACACGGCTGCGGTTAGACCTACCGCTTCTAGGCTTGAATGCACCGTCAGAGTGATTTGCTGAAACACGCCTTCATACTGTAAACCTGCTTCGTCAGCTTTGTCTTTTGTTAACACCAGAGTCAGCCCTTCTGACTCTATAAACGTCGCTATTGGCGCTAGGTTTACGTATTCAGCCAATTGACCTTTTACGGTACAGAACACGAATAATTCATCAACCAGTGCTGGCTGCATCGAACTCAATAGCTCATTGATATCTGTAATTCCTGACATGTTATTCTTCCTTATTTGCCTGATTTTAATCTTTGTTCACCGCAATTTTAGCATGGGTGTCATTATTTATATTCGTGAGAACACGCTATAAACGCTAGCCTTTATTTCCAAACACTCAAATTGTAAACACAAAAAAGGTGAGCCTAAGCCCACCTTTTTATTTTAAAAAACAGCTATCTAAAACTATAAGCAATTACTAGAGACCTGATTTGCGACTAGCGCAACCAAGCTCGGGCATTGCGGAACATACGCATCCACGCGCCGTCCTCGTCCCACTCTTCTGGTTTCCAGCTGTGGTTGTAGGCTTTTAGGTTACGCTCAGGATGCGGCATCATGATAGTGACGCGACCATCGGTGCTACATAGACCCGTGACACCACCGAGCGAACCGTTTGGATTGAGCGGATACGTCTCGGTTGGATGACCTTGGCTATCGACATAACGCATCGCGAGCTGACCGTGTTTAGCCATACCGTCGATTTCGGGATTGTCTAGTGTGGCATAGCCTTCACCATGCGCCACAGCGATTGGTAAGATGCTGTCTTGCATCCCTTTGAACAGGATCGACTTGGTACGCTCAACTTTTACATTGACCGTACGTGCTTCAAATCGAGCTGATTTGTTCGCGACGAAACGTGGGAAGTTTTCCGCACCTGGGATGAGGTCTTTCAATTGCGCCATCATCTGACAACCGTTACAGACACCGAGTGAGAAGGTATCAGGACGGGCAAAGAAGCGCACGAACTGCATGCGCAATTCGTCATGGAACAAGATAGAGTTTGCCCAGCCAGAGCCTGCGCCCAATACGTCACCGTAGCTAAAGCCACCACAAGCGACCAGACCGTCGAAATCACGTAGATTGATGCGACCTTCAAGCAAATCACTCATGTGCACATCGACCGCTTCAAAGCCAGCTTGGGTAAAGCCTGCTGCCATCTCGGACTGACCGTTGACGCCTTGCTCACGCAGGATAGCGACTCTTGGCTGAGTGTCACGGCTGTTTAAGTACGGTTCTTCAACCTTTTGATTGAGATCAAAGTTTGGCGCAGCGATAAGACCTTGATGGCTAGCATCGCTAATCAAGTCATATTCTTGCTGTACGCAGGCTGGGTTGTCACGACGGCGGGCAATTTGATAGCTGACCTGACTCCATTCTTGTTGCAGCTCAGAACGCTTAAAGCGTAAGGTATCATCACCCATCAGTGTTGGCGTTTGGATGATTAAGCTATCTTCTTCCGAGCTTTGACCAACTAGGCTGAGCATATCACTGACGTTGAACTCTTCTGCCAATTGCATTAAAGCGGCGACGTTTTCTGGTAAGACTTGAATCACTGCGCCCAGCTCTTCGCTGAACAGTTGACCGAGTAAGTTATCATCAGTCAATGACAGCTTGATACCTTGACGACTGGTGAATTGCATCTCAGCAATCGTTGCAAGCAAGCCACCATCACCGATATCGTGATAGGCGCTGATGACGCCTTGCGCGTTACCCGCTTGGATAAAGTTAAAGAAGTCGACCAAGTCACTTGGCTGCGCTAAATCTGGGCAGTCATTACCTAATTGGCTGAGCGTTTGCGCCAGGATTGAACCGCCTAGACGCAATTTACCTTTTGATAAATCAATACGATAAAAGGCGCTATCACCATTGATTAGCTCAGGTGTTAAAGTTTTTGCCACGTCAACAACAGGTGCAAAAGCAGTAATAACCAAGCTCATCGGTGAAACGACTGATTTATCTTGGCTGCCTTGCTTAGCATTGCTATCCGTCCAATTAGCACGCATCGATAGCGAGTCTTTACCAACGGGGATAGCGATACCAAGTGCCGGACATAGCTCTTCACCAACGGTATAGACGGCGTCAAATAATGCGGCATCTTCTACGTCTTCGCCACAAGCTGCCATCCAGTTCGCTGACATGGTAATGTCAGATAGCTGAGTAATACGCGCGCCTGCGATATTGGTAATCGCCTCACCAACCGCCAAGCGTGCAGAAGCTTTTGGATTAATCAACGCAACAGGCGTACGTTCACCGACACTCATCGCTTCACCGCTCATTGGCTGACCATCTAACGCAATCAGGCCTGAAGCAGTCACCGCGCAATCAGAAACCGGCACTTGGTAGCGACCAACGAACTGATCACGAACGACCATACCCGTGATAGAGCGGTCACCAATGCTAATGAGGAATGATTTGCTAGCAACGGTTGGATGACGTAATACATCTTTGATAGATTCGGCTAGATTGATGTCACCAAGCTCTAATGCTGGTAAAGTAGTTTCTTGACGCTCAAAGCTACGCTGCATCTGCGGTGTACCACCAAGCAATACTTGCATCGGCATATCGACTGGCTGCTCAGGGAGCAATTCGTCATTAACGACTAGCTGACGTACTTCAGTCGCTTCACCCAAGATGGCATACGGGCAGCGCTCACGGGCACAGATGGCATCAAATTGATCTTTGCTCTCTGGGCGAATCGCAAGGACATAACGCTCTTGTGCTTCGTTTGACCAAATTGCCATCGGTGACATGCCCGCTTCTAACGATGGAATTTTCCGTAGATTGAGCACCGCGCCCATTTCATGGTCATTGACCAATTCAGGCATGGCATTTGATAGACCGCCTGCACCGACATCATGTAGCGAGACGATTGGGTTGCCATCTTTACTATTATTGCTTGCGTCAATATCATTACCAGCTAAGGCCCAGCAGCGATCGATAACTTCTTGACAGCGACGCTCCATCTCAGCGTTATCACGCTGTACAGAAGCAAAGTCCAAGCCTTCATCCAGTGAACCACTATCGACCGAAGATGCTGCACCGCCACCAAGACCGATTTGCATTGCAGGGCCACCAAGGACGATTAATAAATCACCTTGTTGAATGGCATTTTTTTCAATGAGGTTACGTTTGATATTGCCGTAACCACCGGCCAGCATGATGGGCTTATGATAGCCGCGCATTTGGCTGCCATCTTTTGCCGCTGACGTGTCCAATTGGAAACTACGGAAATAACCGCATAAGTTTGGACGACCAAACTCATTTGAGAAATTGGCTGAGCCTAATGGCGCTTCAGTCATAATCTCAAGACTGGTCGCCATACGATCTGGCGTACCATAATCCTGCGTACTTAGTTGACCTGACTGCTCCCATTTTTCCGCAAGCTCTGGGATATGAAGATGTGACACATGAAAGCCCGTTAAACCGGCTTTTGGTTTACCGCCACGACCCGTTGCGCCCTCATCACGAATCTCACCGCCCGCGCCCGTTGCTGCACCGGCATAAGGAGCAATCGCCGTTGGATGGTTATGGGTTTCGACTTTCATTAAGATGTCGATTTCTTCTTGATGGAAATCGTAAGGATGGGCTGAATTGGCATCCATCGCTTCAGTCGGGATAGGATAAAAACGCATGCCATCAGACCCTGCCATCACCGCAGCATTGTCTTTATACGCTGACAATATGCCTTGTGGATTAGACTGGTAAGTGTTTTTAATCATTTGGAACAATGATTTTGGCTGTGCTTTGCCATCAACTGTCCACTGAGCATTGAAAATCTTATGACGGCAATGCTCTGAGTTTGCCTGTGCAAACATCATCAGCTCAACGTCAGTTGGATTACGCTTTAGCTCATTGACATAGGCATTCATTAAATAATCAATATCTTCACTTGATAACGCAAAGCCGAACTCTGTATTGGCAGATTCTAGCGCTGCCTGACCTTGTCCTATTACATCTATATGGTTCAGTGATGCTGGCGCTTGATCATCAAACAATTTGCTGACATCGCTCAAGTCATAAACCAAGCTCTGAGTCATACGGTCAAACAATAACTGCTCGGCGTCTACTGGTAGTTTTTCGCCTGCTTCACCGTCTGTTTTTTCATCAAGGGTTAACGTATAAACAACGACACGCTCAACACGATTGATCTCGATTTCACAGTTATTAAAGATATCTGTCGCTTTACTTGCCCATGGCGATATCGTACCAAAACGTGGCCCAACGATGACTTGTAGTTGGTTGTCTTGCGGCGCATTTAGCGTTGCTGACTGATCAACCGCCAGTAGATCTAGCGCTTTTTTATGTTCATCACCAGATAGCTCTCGTGATAGCACATACACTTGCTGTGTACTTATTTGACTGACATTTAGCTCGGTTTTTTGCTGAAACTGACTGATGAGTTGCTGCGTCTGAAAATCGGTAAGAAACGGTTGTCCGGCGATGGTCATCATAAAGGCATAATCCGTAAGATCAAGGCATTTCTGCCATGCTAAGTAAATGGTCTGGGTATTATAACAAGAAGACCTGTAATAAGCAGGTCTAAACCAAGATAAATTGCCGATAAGTTGCGTTCTATCGCGACTTATTATTTGCGAATCGATAATTAAAAAAAGTATCTTTTTAAGTCGTTTTTGAATTATCCATTGAAAAATAGAACGCTCAAATCTACGCTGTCACAATTTTTACCTAACCTTCATATTCCTTACAAACACTCACATCGCATTACTGGGAACCTATATAAATGTAGGGTGACAACTCGGTATTCTAGTCTCAGTTGTTAAGGCGACGATGACGTTTAACTTTTAGATTTATTTAATGGTTAGACATATCTAGCCTAAAGAAAAATTACTATAAATAATCAACTGTTCAATTCGGCTAATTAAAACAACGCTACATGAGCCCAATTAAAACACTATAAAAAAGGAAATTTATTATGAGTAGACAAGACCATATTGATAAAGTACAAGAACTGGTAAAAGAAGTGAAATTTGCCATGATGACCACTCGTACTCACGAAGGCCACTTACATGCCTGCCCGATGACCACTAGCGAGACGAGCATTGGCGCAAAAGAGATTTGGTTTATTGGTGATAAGACTACAGAAACTATCAAAGATATTGAAAAAGACCCACAAGTGAACTTGGCCTATGTCAGTCAAGATTCAAAAGATTATGTCTCAATTAACGGTAAAGCAGAATTGGTCGAAGACCAAGAGAAACTAGATGAGCTATGGTCGCCAATTTATAATGCGTTTTATGAGCAAGGTAAAGAAGATCCAAATGTACAGTTAATCAAAGTCGTCCCACATGGTGCCGAGTACTGGCTAAGCGGTAGCTCAGTAATTAATATGTTTAAGATGACTACTGCTGCAGTAATGGACGGCAAGAAAGCAACCAATTTAGGTGAAAATAACTCTGTGACGTTATAAGTTATCTAATCCATAAATAGTAGAAAAAAAACGCCAGTAGCTAGTGCGACTGGCGTTTTTTATTACCTAAATTTTATGCTGATTATTTTCGTTTTATGGAATTATCCGCTTTGCTTTAAATAAGGCCAAGCAGCTTTTAGATAAATCATCATCGACCATAAGGTAAGTATCACAGCGGCGACCATTAATACATAACCGATGGTTTCAAGCGACTGCCAATTAAGCAGTAGTACGGTAATCGCTACCATCTGGAACGTAGTTTTTAGTTTGCCAACATAAGATACTGCGACGCTAGTACTCTTACCCAGCTCTGCCATCCACTCACGTAACGCTGATACTGCGATTTCACGCGAAATAATGACGATAGCCGCTATCGCCATAATGATATTAGGATGCCACTGTACAAGAACGATAAGCGCGACGGCCACCATTAATTTATCAGCAACAGGGTCTAAAAATCGACCAAAGGCTGACATGACATTTAGTTTACGAGCAAAGTACCCATCGAGCCAATCGGTAATCGCGGCAATAATAAAGACCCCAGTCAATAATAAATGGCGTAACAAACTATCGCTAAACTCGCTCATCCCAACGCGCGCAATGACATTGTCTGAAATCGCAGGCATACCAATACCCATGGCTGGCGGCCAATAAGCAATCGCGACGAATAGCGGAATCATCAAGATACGCGCAATCGTAAGGTTGTTAGGCAAGTTAAAAATACTCTTGGTATTTTGCGAACTTGGCGGTTCTTCCTGCGTATGCAAATGCGTGCTGTCAGTCATGGCAAACCCAGTTTAATATGAACATAATAATGGCAGATAGCTTAGCATTTTTCGGACAAGGCGTCATGCCATCTCTGCAGCGATTGAGTTATCAAAGATATCAAGAAAGGTATCAAGATCGACTAGATGTCCTCTTATCGACATAAGCTATTGAAATTATTGGCAGCCTTTATGAATGATTTCACCATAAAGCTGCGCTACTTACTCTAAATATCAGTGCTTCATACCAGTCTTTGCGTCTTTTGGATTTTTACAACGTAATATACTGTAACCAAAACCGCTAGACAGCACTCAATTGCGCTATCATAGCGACTGTACCAGAACACTTGTACACTTAAATTAGTAAATATCAGTAAATATTAATAGCTAAGTAAATATCTCCACCTATTGTATTGATAATTATTACCCTTATAAATAACAGTAGAGAGCACCAATAATTACAACAACTCTTGACCACGGCCTGTGTAGCTAATACATGACCCGTTTTCCTCAGCCCACAGTACCTCCTCTGTGGGCCTTTTTTTGCTTACATTTTGCTAAATATCGAGTTTTTATACTTCCCAAATATCGCTTAAACACTAGCTTTAAAATAAGCCTCAGTTCTAAACAATGTAAAATAATGAGCATAGATATTACGCTTGCCGAGTTTACATGATTGCCTTAACAGTTTGCTGCGCCATTCGATAGCAGCTCTCAATATTACCTTTTGCACACCAATCACCACTGACGATCCATTGTTTGGTTGCATCGATTAATATGCCTAGCTCTTCAGCATCCTTATTTACAATAGTAGCTGCATAGCGCCAACGATGGCAATCTGTTTGGCTAGGTGCGCTGTCTTCATTCCAATTTAATGCTTGTTTTGCCGCCTGTAATAACTGTTCTTTTACCAACTCAATATCATCATCGACGTGGGCCTCTGACCAGTCATTACGTGCATGAATGATGACACTTGGTAGTAGCTCATCACGAGCAGGTTTTTGATGCTCAATAAATACCCTATCAAGAACAGCGCTATTTAAATAAGCGACATCCCACTGCGGTGCAAGTTGGCCATTTAATGTCTCAGGTAGCTTTCGTACATCATCCCAGCCAAGCATCAGCGTATAGCAGGCTTGCATTTGCGGTTTAGTAATTTTGTCTTGTTGAGCAAAGCCACTATCTGACATCAGCTCTATCGCCTGACCATTTGGCGCTGTACATATCACCCAATCAAACCAACCCAGACTGGCTCCAGTTTCGTCAAATAGCTCAGTTTGCTTGCTGTCTTGATTATGAGTCTGGTTCTGGATCTGATGCTGAGACTGCTGCGGGTTTTGATGGTGCAAATACTGAGCAAGCGGTGCGACACGGGTCTTAAACACTATGGTCGTATGCTTGAGCGCGGCGGCCAATTCACGGCCCCAACTGGTCATTTTTGGTTTACTGATATAGCGTGCATGCACCGCGTCCCATTGCTCTTTGCTTTGGATATTAGGCGACTGCTCATTGTTACTTGCAGGAGTTAATTCAACCACTTCGGCACACCACGGCTGTAGCAACCCTGTATCTAACCAAGGCGCGATAAACTGTTGAAAGTCAGCAGTTTTCGCAGTAAAAAACTGTGCGCCGAACGACCATTGCCAGTTTTTACCAGTCTCACTATCGCTGCGATAGCGGGTCGCTAAACGGCCCACACTACGTGATTTTTCGAAGATAGTGATTTGCGGGGTATTGCCTGTCTGGTTTGACGCGCGCTCTAATAGTGTTGCTGTGAGCAATCCAGTTAGGCCACCACCGATGATGGCAATTTTTGGGTCAGATAGAACAGTTGAGCACAAAGCATGATCAGTCATAATGACAGTAGACCTTATAAAGTATTTATGAGTCGCTACTATATTAATTATCTAGCCTAGTAAGTACCGAGTGGCTCGTCAATTAATCCTCAATTGAAATGGTAGCGATGTTGTCTTGTTAGTATTATTGAACCTTTAAAGTGACTCAATATCAATATCGTCTACGTAAAAAAGCCATGCTATTCTCGATAACATGGCTTTTATTTAACTTTGATATGCAAATATTGATGGCTAGTACTGAATAACTATCCTTAATACTGCAGGTTCGTTATCAGGCTAACTTACTCTCCGCGGCCCGCTTTGACTTCTTCAACCAAGTCATTAATCACTGAGCTATCGGCAAGCGTAGATAGGTCGCCCAGTCCTACATATTGACCTGCTGCAAGGTTACGCAAGATACGGCGCATGATTTTTCCTGAGCGCGTTTTTGGTAGTGCATCAACCATATAGATGGCATCTAAAGTCGCAATTGGTCCAATCTCGGCACGCACATGGCGTTTTAATTCTGCTTTTAGATCGTCGGTCTTTTCTTCACCTGACTTTAGAATGATAAATGCACAGATACCTGTACCGCGTATCTCATGCGGCATACCGACAATCGCAGCTTCAGCAGTTGCAGGGTGCGCAACCACGGCGCTCTCGATCTCTGCTGTGCCCAAGCGATGCCCTGCCACGTTGAGTACATCGTCGACACGACCAGTAATCCAGTAATGCCCATCTTCATCACGTTGAGCGCCATCACCCGTGAAATAATGACCCGGATAATCGCTAAAGTAGGTTTTCAAAAAGCGTGGATGGTCATTGTAGATAGTACGCATCTGCCCTGGCCAGCCGCTACTGATCACCAAATTGCCTTCTGCAGGGCCTTCTAAAATCGCACCATCACTATCGACGACTTCTGGTTTGACGCCATATAGTGGTGTCATTGCCGCGCCCGGTTTGAGATCGACCGTGCCTGGTATTGGTGCCATTAAGATGCCACCAGTCTCGGTCTGCCACCATGTATCGACGATAGGACATTTACCATCACCGACGACATTGTAGTACCAGTCCCACGCTTCTGGGTTGATCGGCTCACCGACCGAACCTAGCAGACGCAAACTAGAACGGTCCGACTCTCGAACAAAAGCATCGCCCTCTTTCATCATCGCGCGAATAGCTGTCGGTGCAGTGTATAAAATAGTCACGTCATGCTTATCAATGATATGACCGATACGTGCCCATGTTGGATGCTCTGGTACACCTTCAAACATTACCGTTGTCGTGCCATTGGCCAATGGTGCATAGGTTGAGTACGTGTGGCCAGTAATCCAGCCTACATCTGCCGTACACCAGTAGACGTCATCTTCTTTGATATCAAAAACATCACGGAACGTTGAGATAGCATAGGTGATATAGCCGCCTGTAGTATGCACTACACCTTTTGGCTTACCAGTCGAGCCAGAAGTATATAATAAAAATAGTGGGTCTTCGGCATTCATAACTTCAGGCTCGCAGATCTCTGATTGACCATCGACCAAATTGTGATACCACACATCACGGCGCCCACTCATCGGTATAGAGTTACCCGTACGATGAACGACAATGACTTTTTCGACACTCTCAGTGCCATCCATGTCGAGTGCGTGATCGACATTGGCTTTGAGCGGTGTGTGCTTGCCGCCGCGTAAACCTTCGTCAGCGGTAATAACAACTTTTGAGCGACTGTCTATCAAGCGATTACCCAAACTCTCGGCAGAAAAACCACCAAACACCACTGAATGTACCGCACCGATACGCGCACATGCCAGCATCGCTACCATGGCTTCCGGTATCATCGGCATATATAGCGTTACGCGGTCACCTTTTACAACGCCAAGCTTGCGCAATGAATTACCCAAACGGCAGACAGCTTCATGCAATTCTTTAAAAGAAATGATTTTGTGCAATGAAGGGTGATCACCTTCCCAGATGATAGCAGGCTTGTATGGGTTTTCTTCAAGGTGACGATCGAGACAGTTGACTGAGATGTTCAGCTCACCATCTTCAAACCATTTGATGCGAAAATCATCTAAATCATAATTGACGTTACTGACTTTGGTCGGCTTTTTTATCCAATCGATTAGCTCAGCACGCTTCGCCCAGAAAGCATCAATGGCTTCGGGTGATTCGATAGATTGCTGGTAGTCTGTAACGTACTTATCAGGTGTGGTATTAGCAGCAGCCATAAACTCGGCTGAGATAGGAAATGATTTCTGAGTCATAATGTTGGGTCCCTTTTAATTATTATGACCTACACGGACAAACGTCTATGACGCGCCCCATGTAAGCGATAAGAGTCATCTTCCATAATGTGTGACACTCATCGTTAGTTTGACAAATAAGCGTGACGGTTGCAAGACATCAAAAGCCAAACATAACAATTTCACTGTACATCTGTATGTTTAGATAATTATATTAGTACTTATACTGGTACGTATAATGCTATTTATAGGGGCAGCTATCATAACGATAGTACTAAAATGACAGCTGGTTGTGATCACACGGTAACAGCGTATGGCTTAGGGCATTTAATCCTTGTAACCTTTAGTGAAATATGGACAATAGCTACACTAAACATACTGCTTCATTTAACAAAATGTCAGCCGCGTTTTTAATAAAAACAATGCTTGGCCTGGTTATACTTTTTTCACCCCATCGTTTTACGAGACCGCAATGACTAATCAACGCAATGCACAAAACCATACTCACTATGATGTCGTTATTATTGGTGCTGGCGCTTCAGGGTTGTACTGTGCACTGACTGCCGGACGGCGCGGTCGCCGCGTATTGGTTTTGGATCATGCCAATAAAGCTGGTAAAAAGATTTTGATGTCAGGTGGTGGTCGCTGCAACTTTACCAATTACTTTGTAGAGCCTGAGCATTTTATCGGTGCCAATCCCCACTTCTGCAAATCAGCGCTGAGTCGTTACCCGAGTTGGGAGTTTATCGGCATGGTAGAGTCGCATAAGATTGCCTACCATGAACGCGAACACGGTCAGCTGTTCTGTGATGACTCGGCACAAGATATCTTGTCTATGCTCCTAGATGAATGCACGGCTGTAGGCGTACAAGTAAAGCTTAATGCTCAGATTGATCACGTTAAAACTGCTGCTCATGATAACGGTGAGCGCTTTTATCTAACGACGAGTAAAAAGCTTGGTAAAAAAGACATTGCGAACGGCACTCAATCTTCGCAAACAGGCTATAGCTGTGAGTCTTTAGTCATCGCCACTGGTGGACTATCTATCCCGACCATGGGAGCAAGTGGTATCGGCTATGAGTTGGCGCAGCAGTTCGGGCATACTCTTGTGCCAACTGACGCTAGCCTTGTACCCTTTACCTTCACTGACAAAACAGGCGAGCTTATCCGTGCTTTGGCTGGTATCAGTTTGCCAGTTATTGCCAGTAATGAGCGTATCTCTTTTAAATTGCCCGTCCTATTTACCCATCGTGGTCTCTCTGGCCCTGCCATGCTACAGCTCTCCAACTATTGGCAGACTGGGGAAACCATCAGTATCAATTTGTTGCCTGAAATAGACGTCACTGAGCTTTTACTTGCTCGCAAAAAGTCACATCCACGCCAGCTTATTCGTACCGTATTGGCAGAAAACACAGATAATGCATTACCCAAGAAGCTATTAGCAGCACTACAGACGCATCTGTGGGAAGACATCAAAGATACGGAGCTTGCTAATATTAAAGACGAACGTCTCACAGAGCTTGGTATTACCCTTAATGGTTGGCAGCTCAAACCTTCTGGCACGGAAGGCTACCGTACCGCTGAGGTCACACGCGGCGGCGTCAAAACTGATGAGATTTCTTCAAAAACGATGCAAAGCAATTTACAAGACGGCTTATACTTTATCGGTGAAGTGCTTGATGTGACCGGCTGGCTTGGTGGTTATAATTTTCAGTGGGCATGGGCAAGTGGTTTTGTGAGTGGTGAGACCGTCTAATCATGGACACTTATAAGTGTTTAACATTTGCTTAATCGCTGCTGACAGCACTAGGAATGAAATAGTAATAAAAACTCATACAATCTACTCTTATATTCATAGTAGTATTACTTAATAATAGCTTTTCTATTGATAGTAATTCTAATTAGACTAATAAGGTGACCCATGCGTTCAATTAAACACATTCACGGTGAAAAAGAGTCGCACTGGGTAGGTGACGGCTTTTTTGTAAAAACTCTGATCAGTCATTTAGATGACAATCCAGACCTTAATTATAGCCATACTGATCCTTTCTTATTATTAGATTATGCCAAGCCAACAACGTTTTCACCCAATCCCTCTTATAAAATGCAGCCACATGGCGTTGGTCAACACCCACATAAAGGTTTTGAAACTGTCACCATTGCTTATGCAGGTGAGATTAGTCATGTAGATTCGACAGGTGGGCGCGGTGATATTTTAGAAGGTGATGTACAGTGGATGACTGCTGGACGCGGCATTCTGCACGAAGAGTTCCACTCTGAAGCCTTTGGGCAACGTGGTGGTATATTTAGTATGGTGCAGTTATGGGTCAACTTGCCAAGCGCCCACAAACTGACCGACCCCAAATATCAATCTATCAAACGTGCTGATATGCCTATGGTCGATCTGATAGACAATAGCGATGAGCAAACTGTCATCGGCCAAGCTGCCATCATTGCAGGTGACTGGCACGGAATAACGGGCGCAGCAACGACATTTACCCCGATCAATCTCTGGGATATTGAGCTACATACAGCAGGTACAACCTCGCTACAAGTACCGAAAACGCATAACACCCTACTGCTGATACAAGAAGGTCAGATATTGATCAATGGTACGTTAGTCAATGCAGGTAATTTAATTCAGTTTTCAGCGCCTATCCAAGCTCACGTAGGCACTCAATCTGAACATTCATCATTACCTGCTACTGATACTATCGAATTGACCTACCCTGCAACTACCGATGAAGACACACCTATCAAATTGCTACTGCTAAGCGGCGAGCCAATCGGTGAACCTATCGCAGGTCATGGTCCTTTTGTCATGAATACCCAAGATGAGCTACGACAAACGTTCCGTGATTATCAAACAGGCAATTTTGGATATTAATCAAAATAAATGCGTAAAAAAAAGCCCTCTAACTATCGATAGTCAAAGGGCTTTTTTATAACGCGTTTGTCTGCCTATTCAGTGATACTGACGGATGGATAATTGCTTACACTTCATTCATAAACGGATAATCAGTGTAGCCAACCGTGCTGCCACCATAGAAGCTCTCTGGATGCTGCTCGTTGAGCGGTGCGCCCTCTTGAATACGTTCAGCGAGATCAGGGTTGGCAATATAATCACGACCGAATGCTACCGCATCGATATAGCCTGCTTTGATGTTCTTCTCAGCTTTGTCCGCATCATAGCCACCAGCGGCAATAATCAGTTGACCAAAAGCATTACGTACGTTTTGGCGGAACTCATCGTTATAAGGCGTACCCCCTGCCCAGTCTGGCTCTGACAGATGCAAATACATTAGACCACGCTTGTTGATTTGCTCAATCAGCCAAATGTTATCGTCTTCTTCGTAGCCTCCCTCAACATTGTTGAACGTGCCAAGTGGTGAAATACGAATACCCACGTGATCAGCATCCCATGCCTCTACGCAAGCATCAATCACGTCCAAGGTTAGACGCGCGCGGTTTTCGCGGCTGCCACCGTACTCATCGTCACGCTGATTGGTATGCTCGGCCCAAAACTGATGCAGCAAATAACCATGCGCGCCATGAATCTCAATACCATCAAACCCCGCTTCCTGCGCGCACTTGGTTGCATGCGCAAAGTCAGTAACCACTTGCTGAATCTCATCAAGACTGGCTGGGCGCGGCGGCGTGGCATCCGCGCGAATGGCTTGGTTGTCACTATCACGCAATGAGGTACGGATACCTACATCGACATCTGAGGCTGAAATTGGCGCACGGCGTTCAGGTTGTACGCTTTCATGTGAGACAAGTCCTGTGTGCCATAGCTGGACGACGATCTTGCCACCTTTAGCGTGGACATTGTCAACGATGGCTTTCCATGCAGTGACTTGATCTTGAGTATGTAGCCCTGGTGCGCCTGCATAGCCTTTTGCTTGAAACGATACTTGCGTCGCTTCAGTGATGACAAGGCCCGCCCCTGCACGCTGCGAGTAGTACTCTGCTGCCCATGTGATAGGGACATCGCCTGGCTCAACGGCACGCAGACGTGTCAGTGGGGCCATCATAATGCGATTTTTTAGCGTTTGTGTGCCCATTTTTACAGGCTCAAATAAAATATCGTGTGCCATAATCTGTCCTATTGGTTATTGCTGCTATCTATGATCTTTAGTTATAGCAACCATCAATCATACTAATTATTATCGAATGCTGTTTAGAAAAACTTATAATATCATTAGTAAATCTACGTTTAGCGCCTACCTTTATAGGGAACAGATTTCATTATTCCAAGCAATATTTACAAACAGATACAACAACATTCACCTATACAAATCTCCGTACTCGTTTACTACGAAGACTGTTTACTAAGCCTTAAATACTGTTCATCTGAGTCTTGTCTTTTGGCTTTAGCATTTTCTTAATTGACAGCTCTAATGACAAATACGTGCCGATCAATATCACAATCGAACCAATGATGGCTTGTATATTTAGCGCCTCGCCAAGCAATAGATAGCCCAAAATAATCGCAAAAATTGGAATGACTAACGTGATACTCGTGGCACGCGTTGGCCCAATATTTTTGATCAACTGATTCATAAAAATAAGGGCAATGGCGGTTGAAAACACACCGATACAGATCACCGAAACCCATGCCTTTATGCTGATATCTTTGCCATAAGGGAACTCATTAAAAGCCACAGGCAGCATAATGATACTACCGATAATGAGCGAGCCTGCAGTGATAGCGACTGGCGATACTTCGTACAGATAGTTCTTGGTAATGTTGGCCCCAAGCGCATAACCCACACAGGCTAGTAGCGCGTAACCCATTGGTAGTAGCCCTTCGACCAATCCTTTGCCTGGCTCGCCGCCACCAAACAAGCTTTCGCTCATCAGTATGATTACCCCAATCACCCCAATGACCAAACCGAGTGCTTGTTTTTTCGATAGCCTATCTTTAAAGAAGACTCTAGCGATAAAACCACTCATCATCGGTACAGAAGCATTTAGCACGGCTAGCACGCCTGCGTTCACTGATTGCGCGGAAAACGAGAACAACACAAAAGGCAGCGCTGCTGAAAACAAGCCAACGAGCGCTAGCATTTTCCAATGCTCCTTGATGCCTACTCTGTTTTTCTTATTGAGCAATACAAAGACCAACATGACCAATCCGGCGAATATCACACGCAAGCTGGCGAATGCCAATGAGCCAAACTCAGGCACGCCAATACGATAAAAAACGAAAGAGAGTGACCACATAAAAGAGAGCGTCACAAAGATGATGAGGTCACGGTTGGTCATTGGGTAATCCTATTAAGCGCTTAGACTGCGTTTACCAACTCGTGTCGGTCATAAGCGTCTGATGCGTTGTAAAAATTATCATGTGATTAAAAACTCATGATGATAACTTTTTAATTGTTTGATGGGTAATTTTTTATAAAATTTATAGTGAGTTTTTATCCACTTATTGATTTTTTTAGCACAGTTTTAAGATTTTCACCTTTTTGATAATCTGTAAATTTGGACAAATCCCTTTTATTGAGCACCATACAGTAAGCAGCGCCTATCCTATATTTCTTATACTTTAGCCTATCCCAGCACCTTTCTATTCACATACTAAAGAACTCCAAAGTCACCCTTAAGTAAGTCATCCGTTCAATACCTATAAAAACAGATCCACGGTCATAGTAAATCCTGCTTATAGCACTACCCTATAACAGCTACTCTTAATAATACTGTTGTTAAAAGTAGCTCTGATAAATCAATTCAAGATTTTCTCAAAATATATTAGTTGATATTTGTTCACTAATTTTCTACTATCTAAAAGGTATTGGTTAGTATTTGGCAATACAAAAAATAGATGGCAAACATCATTAGTAGGATTTATAAATTATTGAGGAATGATTATGAAAAGGATAGCGTTATTTGTCGGTATGATATCAGTTGCAACGGCAGGTTTTTGCGGGGTTGGTCAGTTCTCAGATGAGACCACTTGCTATGTTTATAAACAAGATAAACTACAAAAAAAGCTAAACTGTCAGTATGAGGGCGCTGAGGGTGCAGCGATGAGTTATAGTTTTAGACAGGTCTCCTATAACCTGCCAGGGTTTGGCAAAATGGCGACCTCTACCAGTGCAAACTATAATGACCGTAATGAAGTGACTGGATGGACGACCACCGTCAATGACGAGCCAGCGATCATCAGATATCGTCTGCCAACCAATCAGCGTATCGTCAGTGATGCCTATGCGCAGTCTGGTAAAGCAGTTATGCAATGTTATCTTAGTACAAAATCGCAGTGGGAGATTTGTGCTAAATAGAACAAAGTACTCTGGCAATTTATAGTGCAATAAAGCTGAGCGTTTTGCTTGGCTTTTATTTCCGCCCGCTAAAAACTGAAACATCAACCTTATCGCCCTCTTCTGTGAAATTTTCTCACCGTTTTCTCTATATACTCAACGTCTTCACCACTGTCAAAGCCACTGATAAAATCCCCCTCCCTGTTAGACAGCCATTGAATTACAAGCTTGCATCGGTAAGAATGGTGCTACCTATTTATAAAACCTGCTCAATAACCCAGTCTATTAACGAGTCAAATACATGAAACTGCGCATCCTAAAATCTGCTGTGACCAATCCTTGGTTTAATCTTGCCACCGAAGATTGGATATTTAATACGCTCAACCCCGACTCTCATACCCTATTTTTATGGCGTAACTCTGAAACCGTGGTTATTGGACGCTCGCAAAATCCATGGGTAGAGTGCAAAACCGATAAGATGGAAGCAGACGATGTATTTTTAGCGCGGCGTCAGAGTGGCGGCGGTGCTGTGTTCCATGACTTGGGCAATACCAATTTTACTTTTTTATCACCCAGTGATGCTTACGACCAAGAAGCAAACTTCACCGTCATCATTAATGCGCTTAAGAAACTCGGCATAGACGCCACGCTGTCTGGTCGTAACGATATGCAGGTCGGCGACCGCAAAATATCGGGCAGCGCATTTAGACATGCCGCCGATCGCAGCTTTCATCATGGCACATTGCTGGTCAATGCCAACATGCAAAAGCTTGGCGATTATCTAAACCCGCATCCGCTAAAGCTAAAAGCAAAAGGCATCAAATCTGTGCGCGCACGCGTCGCAAACTTGGTGGATTTTAATGAGACTATCAATCATGAAACTCTCTCTGATGCGATTATTGAGGCGTTTTGCGAACATTACGGAGAGACTGCGCCAGTTGAGCAATTAGATGAAGCCAGTCTTGCTAAGCAGCCCACGCTAAACGCTTACTATCAGCAGATGGCAGACTGGGATTGGCGCTTTGGTAAAACGCCTGAGTTCACCCATCATATCGAGACGCGCTTTGATTGGGGCATGATGGATGTGCATATGGATGTGAAGCAGGCGATGATCACCGAAGTTGTCATCTTCTCTGATGCGCTAAATATTGAGCTGATTGATTTGCTCAAAGAGACATTGACGAGTGTTAAATATAACAAGAAAGAGATTCAAGATGCGCTTGCCGAGCTAGCAAAAGCGCAACCTGAATTGGCAGCGCAGGTGAATGATTTTGAGCAGTGGTTAGTTAGTGAGATGGAAGGTTAGATTGCAGAGTTGATAGTTTAAAATTCTTATGAAATATATATTTATACTCCCTTATAACTGGCCTATTAAGGTGACTGACAATGTCGGACAATCAAGACTCTATAGATAATGAGCTAAAAATAAAAATACCGAAGAGAGCTAAATTCATTGCTATAAGCTGGCTTTTTATTTGTGGAATCATTTTTTCTTCTTGGCTAAATTTTTCTCCTGATAATACGGTACATTCCCTATCACTTGGTGACATTGGTGCATTTTTGTCAGGCATATTTTCTGTATTAGCTTTCTACGGGTTTATAGAAGCTTACCTTATACAAAGTAAGGAGCTTAAATTACAGCGATTTGAGCTAAAAGAATCTATTAAAGCTCAGCAAGGTTCTGAAATAGCGCTTAAAGAGCAGTCAGAAGCACTAAAATCTCAACTCAAAATTAGTGAAGAACAGTTTAATCTGTACTTATTAGAGGCAAAAGCAAAAATACCAATTTTCAACCTTTTCCAAATACATACTTTCGTGGTTAGTATCTTACACATAGAAAATCAAATTTCAAACGAAATTGATCTTTTGCAAGAATCTATAGAATTATTGCCTTTCGAAAAAAATTCTTACGCATTGACGGAGATCATCGTTTCCATGGAAATAAATAATACTGGAGGCGAGGGTAGACTTGTAGATGTAAAGAGCCTTATAGAAATTGATAATTTACATTATATGCAAATTACTAGTTTTGAGGTCATCGGTAGTTCAACGACAGATACATATGACAATTACCTAATAAAATTTAAATTTAAAATAAGTTCAATGGATTCAGATGTTTGTTCAAACAGTGAAACATTCAAAGCTTTTATTCTTGATTTTATTGAGAACATGAGACTTGAAAGTAATTTTAGATGCCGTGAAAGATCATACAAGCAAAGGTATAAAGTGTGTAGAAATAGTTTCTTTGATCAACTCTTACAACACAATAACTCTCCCATTCAAAATTTTGAACAAATGGAGCTGCAACACCTGCTAGCATTTGGTTACAATATAGAAATTTTTGAATAGAATATACTTATGACGATCATTTCAGGGAAAAAGCAAAAAAAACGGCAGGAAATAATATTCCTACCGCCTCATAATTACTTCTTATTTAACCATTAAATCCCTGCTGCAACCTCTGCCCCATCACGAATCGCACGTTTGGCATCTAGCTCAGCAGCGAGCTTAGCACCGCCAATTAGATGGTATTGCGCGTCTGGTGCATCACCAACGTTTGGCATTAGCTCAACGACTGACTCTTGACCGGCACAGACAACGACGCTATCGACACGTAATAACTGGCTTTGACCTTGTGGGTTAGTTACCCAGATACCTTCGTTGGTGATTTTGTCATATTGCACGCCTGCGACTTGGATCACGCCGTGAGATTTGATATGCGCACGATGTACCCAGCCTGAGGTTTTGTTTAGACCACTGCCCAGACGGCCTTTACTACGCTGCATTAAATACACTTGGCGAATCGGCTTAATCGCTGCTGGTCTGACCAGACCACCATCACTTTGATAGTCGGTATCATTGGTCACGCCCCACTCTTCGCGCCACTCATTGATTGACTGTGGCTCAGGGCGATAGCTTGGATCTTTTAGTCCCTCAGGGCCGATCTCATCCAGTGACTTACCATGATTGGCTGTCAGATACTCACTTACATCAAAGCCAATACCACCAGCACCGATGACCGCTACTGTGTTACCCACTGCTTTTTCGCCAGACAGAAGCTCAGCATAGCTCATGACTTGTGGCAGCTCAGCACCTTCGAGCTTACCTTCTAGACTCCTCGGTACGACACCCGTTGCCACTATGACATGATGGAACTTGGCTTTTTCGAGCATGTCTTTATCGACTTTGGTGTTCAGTTTAATCTCAACACCCAGATGCTCAAGCTCATTGATATAGTAGCGAATAGTTTCAAAGAACTCTTCTTTACCAGGGATGACTTTGGCGTAGTTAAACTGTCCGCCAAGCACGTCTTTAGCTTCAAACAGAGTCACGTCATGACCACGTAAAGCCGCCACATGAGCGGCTGACATACCAGCAACACCGCCACCGATGACGGCGACTTTTTTCGGTTTTTTGGTTTTCTTGTAGACTAATTCAGTCTCATAACAAGCTTGCGGATTGACCAAACAAGTCGAGCGTTTGTTTTCGAACGTATGGTCGAGGCAGGCTTGGTTACAAGCGATACAGGTATTAATGCGATCTGTCTGACCATTTTTAGCTTTATTGACCCAATGCGCATCAGCCAAGAATGGACGCGCCATTTGAATCATATCAGCTTGACCAGTCGCAACGATTTCTTCTGCTGTTTCTGGCATGTTGATACGGTTGGCCGCCATCATCGGGATACTAATATGCTTTTTGATTTCAGCGGTGAAATCAACAAAAGCGGCTCGTGGCACGCTCGTCACAATAGTCGGCACACGCGCTTCATGCCAGCCGATACCAGTGTTCATGATAGTCACACCCGCTTCTTCTAGCGCTTTGGCCACGGTAATGACTTCATCCATGACGTTACCGTCTTTGACCAAATCAATCACTGATAAACGGAATAGAATAATAAAGTCTTCGCCAGTCGCCTCACGTACCGCTTTGACCACGTCGACAGCGAACTTCATACGACCATGAATATCACCACCATAGATGTCTTTACGCTTATTCACATGGCTTGATAAAAACTGGTTGAGTAAATAACCTTCAGAACCCATGATTTCAACGCCATCATAGCCTGCTTGCTTGGCAAGTTTGGCTGAGCGAGCATAGTCTTTTACCGTTTGCTCGATGTTTTTGATGCTCATCTTACGCGGTTTAAATGGTGAGATTGGTGACTTAATCGGGCTAGAGGATACGGCAAAAGGATGATAGCCATAGCGACCACTGTGCAATATCTGCATGATGATTTTGCTGTCGTGCTTGTGCACAGCACGGGTGACACGCTGGTGATTAATCACGTCAGCTTTAGTATTCATCGTTCCGCCAGCAGGCAACAACCAACCTTCGCGGTTAGGCGAGATACCGCCAGTAATCATCATTGCCACGCCGCCCTTGGCACGTTCTGCAAAATACGCCGCCAGCTTGCCATAATTATAAAAACGGTCTTCAAGCCCAGTATGCATTGAGCCCATAACCAGACGGTTTTTTAGCGTAGTAAAGCCCAAATCTAGCGGCTCAAATAGATACGGATAGTGTTCATTGGTGCTAGCGGTTTGGATCGTGTTGGCACTATGGCTGGCAGACATATCATTTTCCTTATGAATAATTTATGAGGCTACTTCTTAACAACGGCTTTTTAGAATTAGTGGGCCTAAGGGGTTTAGCATCATCGATATCGTAACACACCGCGATTATTGTCAGCTATGCAGACAAGCGACTGATGAGTGAGCACTATATTAATTGCTATAACGAGCAGGACTGTGTATCAGGCTGTACTGTGGCACATGGTTAAGCAAACACCACAAAACCCAGCCAACTTTTGAGGTAGATTATATACCGTTAACTTAATATCATTGAGAGATTAGATTAAGGTATAAATCGATAAATATCGACTTATACCTATAATTTCTATGCTAGATTACTGTACTAAATAATATACTGACGTTAATGTACTGACGCATTATAGAAATACGATAAAGGACTATCATCATGACAGATTTCCATACAGGTCTCGGCAAAAATGCCGCCAACCATCAACCACTTACCCCTATTGATTTCATCATTCGCAGCGCGCAAGTTTATCCTAATAAGACTGCCATCATTTATGACGACCTAGAACACAACAACCTGACTCAGACGTGGCAACAGACTTATACTCGCTGTCGCCAACTGGCTGATGGCCTGCGCAAACTGGGTATTGACAAAAACGACACCGTAGCCGTGATGCTGCCGAACACGCCAGCCATGGTCGAATGCGCCTTTGGTGTTCCTATGTCTGGCGGCGTACTCTGTACTTTGAACACGCGCCTTGATATCAATGCACTTACCTTTTGTTTGCAGCATTCCGAAGCAAAGGTTTTAATCTTAGATAGCGAGTTTTCTGAACATGCTGAAATCATCGATGAGACTTTTCCAGACTTAATCGTCATTCACTCAACGGACAAGGCTGTCGATGTCGAGCGTTTTGGGCTCATGAGTTATGAAGCATTGGTAGCCAGTTCAGACAGTTTGGATAATTGGGAGATGCCGAAAGATGAGTGGGACGCCATTGCGCTGAATTATACTTCTGGGACGACAGGCAAGCCCAAAGGCGTGGTCTATCACCATCGCGGCGCAACTCTCAATGCTATTTCTAATATTTTAGATTGGGACATGCCCAAGCACCCGATGTATCTGTGGACGCTGCCGCTGTTTCACTGTAACGGCTGGTGCTTTCCGTGGACCATCGCTGAACGTGCTGGGGTCAATGTATGCTTGAGAAAAATTGATGCTGATTTGATATTGCAGCTGATTGCCAAGCATCAAGTTAGCCATTATTGCTCTGCGCCAGTCGTGCACAATATGATTGCTGGCGGCAAACCAGAGTATAAAGAAGCTATCACCCATACGGTCAAAGGTTGGGTCGCGGGTGCACCGCCGTCTGAAACCATGCTGGCTGCAATGGAAGCAATGGGCTTTCATATCTCGCATGTCTACGGTCTCACTGAAGTATATGGGCCAGTGACGGTCTGCGCTGAGCAGGAAGAATGGAATGAGCTTGATGTAGCTACCCGTGCCCAAAAGAAATCACGTCAAGGCGTAACGTCACACTTGATGGCAGGGTTTGAAGTATTTAAGCAAGGTACGACTGAACCAGTCGCCGCTGACGGGGAAGAGATGGGCGAGCTGGCGCTACGTGGCAATATGGTGATGAAAGGCTATCTAAAAAGCCGCAAGGCTACCGAAGAGGCATTCGCTGATGGCTGGTTCCGTACAGGCGATTTGGGCGTCAAATATCCTGATGGCTATATCAAAATTATGGATCGACTCAAAGATATCATCATCTCAGGTGGTGAGAACATCTCTAGTATCGAGGTAGAAAACGTCTTGTATAAATTACCTGCGATTGAAAGCTGTGCTGTCGTCGCCGCGCCGCATGACAAATGGGGCGAAGTACCTGTCGCCTTTATCGAAATTCACGCCGGTAGTACTCTGCAACGTGATACGGTGATGGAACATTGTAGTCAGCACCTAGCAGGTTTTAAAGTGCCGAAATATATTGTCTTTGCAGAAATACCGAAGACCAGTACCGGTAAAGTGCAAAAATTTGAGCTACGCCAAGCGGCTAAATCGTTGGCACACGAAACGCCAAAAGTAACTGCCAGTGCTAAATGATCTGACAATATATTAAATCCTGTCACAAATTAATATTCATAAAAAAGGTCAATCACGTATAAGTGACTGACCTTTTTTCGAGTGCTAGCCTATTTATACTATAGTTGGTTCAATATAATTTGGAGACAAGGAAGCCAAGTGAAAGTACTACAAATAGTAGACTAAGCGAGGCTGACACCGTATCCAATTTATAGAGAACTAACTATATCAGCCAAGCTTAGGCTCAAGCCATTGATAAACTAGCATTCCTATAATCATGGCAGGAATAAAGACATAGGCTTGCCACTGCCCCGTACCGAGCAAGACGATTCCTGGTCCTGGACAGATACCAACCAACCCCCAACCGATACCGAACAACATCGCACCAATCAGCAGCTTTTTATTAATGACAGTTTTGCTTGGCATATCAATCGGTGTACCAATCCAGCTGCTTTGTTGACGCTTTGCTAATCGTACACCGAAGAAAGCGACAATCAGACCACCGCCCATCACAAGAGCAAGGGAGATATCCCATGCACCAAATACGTCCAAAAACCCTTGTACCTTTATAGGATCATTCATACCTGACACCAGTAGTCCCAGTCCAAACAGCAGTCCTGCTAGCAATCCGATTATATTTTTTAGCATCGTCGTATCTCGCTATTATTATCTTTTATTAACCATCATATGTCGTTCGCGTATGAGTCCGACCATCAGTCTTCATCTGGCAATCTGCCATGAGTTCGCTATAGTAGGCCTAGTACGTGACGACCGATATAAACGGTCACAATCCCAAACAGCATAAAGGTGACAGTCGCTGCCAATGACCGTGGAGACAGCCGTGCGTTACCACAGATACCATGTCCACTCGTGCATCCAGAACCTAAGCGCGTGCCAAAGCCGACCAGTAACCCTGCACCAATCAATAATGGCACGGAAGTACTGATAGCTACCTCAGGTAGCGGTCTTGCCAACTGATATAGCAGTGGTGAAATGACCAAACCCAGTATAAAGAGCACCTGCCACATCTCTACACGTTTGGGTTTTAGTAGGCTTGAAAAAATACCACTGATACCTGCTATACGGCCGATGCCTAGCAGTAAGATAACCGTCGCTACGCCTAGCATTAGACCCCCAACTAAGGAGATCGGCGTAAATGCTTGCCAGTCTATTTGTATGCTCATAACGGGCTACCTAATTAAGTTTATTCAATACGTATTTGAATATTAATTCATAAAAATACATTATATTATAAAATATAATAAAAAGGTAAAAAAATACTGAACCTAGCATGACACTAATGGTTCAGTATTTTTTATAACTGTAAAGACTGCCCTGCAAAGGCTTTAAAAGGGGCAGTGAAAAAGACTTAATAAGCTATCACATTACTATCTTTATCAGCCCTCTTAATTGGTATCTTTACTGGCCTAACACTTTATCAAGTGCCGTTTCAAAACGCTCTACTGTGCCATCGATATCAGTTAATTTGTCCAAGCCAAATAGACCCAAACGGAAAGTTTTGAAGTTATCGGGCTCGCCCACTTTTAATGGTACGCCAGCAGCGATTTGCACTCCGATTTCAGCAAACGCGCTACCTTTATGCATGTCATCACGATCGGTATAAGAGACGACCACACCAGGTGCTTTAAAACCTTCGGCAGCGACGCTCTCAACGCCCTTGGCTTCTAATACTTCACGGATACGTTTGCCAAGTGCCCACTGCGCGTCACACAATTTATCAAAACCAATTGCTTTGGCTTCATTCACGGCATCACGGAACTGACGTAAGCTGTCTGTCGGCATAGTCGCATGGTATGCATGACCGCCATTTTCGTAAGCACGCACGATATTCAACCATTGCTTTAGGTCGATACTAAAGCTATCAGACTCAGTACTGTCCACTTTTTTGACAGCAGCGTCGCTTAACATGACCAAACCAGCGCCCGGCGTACTGCTCCAACCTTTTTGCGGTGCGCTAATCAGCACATCGATGCCCAATGCTTTCATATCTAGCCATACACAGCCTGAAGCGATGCAATCAATGACTAACAATCCGCCGACGCTATGCACAGCTTCGCTCAACGCTTTGATATAGTCATCTGATAAGATGATACCCGATGAGGTTTCGACATGCGGCGCAAATACAACTGCTGGCTTTTCTTCTCTGATTTTAGCTACAGCAACGTCGATATCGACTGGAGCAAACGGCTTTGGCGACTCACTATCATCAGCACGATTGGCCGTGAGCACTGTAGATGACTTGGCGATTTTGCCTTTTTCTAAGATTTGCGTCCAACGATAGCTGAACCAGCCATTACGAATGATTAGGCAGTCTTCATCATTTGCCAACTGGCGAGCGACTGCTTCCATACCATAAGTACCAGAACCAGGAACGATCACCACGGTGTCCGCGTTATACACAGATTTTAGGTCACTAGATAGGTCGTTCATCACTTGCTGAAAGGCTTTTGACATATGGTTCAGCGCACGATCGGTGTAAACCACTGAATACTCTAATAAGCCGTTTGGATCGATATCTTGACGTAATGCAGGCATTGAACACTCCTAGTGTATGGTTAGATAATATGCGACATGGATTAGATAGCACTATAATCAAGTACTATTATTTTTGATGGTGAGATCTTGCGCTGTCTAGAGATGCATTATTTTTAAACAAACAAAAAACAACGGACACTGATGAGGTCTACTAACGTGAAGTTAATATATTTGTAGTCATATTACGAGCAAACACCAGCACATATCTTGACCTAAGCCATCCATGAGAGCTTGATATTAGCACTGATACTGAAGGTTGACAACGATACGCTCAGGCAACGATATGACTTGCGCTATCGAGCATTTATTGGTAGGTATTGATTGATTGATAAGTTTTGATTTATAAAGCCACGATGAAAGCATCAATGCCCTCGATGAGCATCTTGTAGTCCTGACACTACGAAGTCTAGCAACTCACTATCGCCTTCGCGTGCGGCTTTGCGCATCAGTTTCGATGGTGCATGGGTCAGTGTTTGAGTCAAACGTCTTGACAGCTCAGTGATGATATCTTCTGGACTGACATCGTCTTGTTGCAGCTTAGCAATAGATTCATGCAGCAGCTTATCCACCTGACCTTGAGTACACGCACGATACTGCTGAATGTCTTTGCCAACTTGGCGAACCTGAAAGCGGCGATCTATCTCAACCACCAATTGACTCACTAGCAGCTCAGCATCCACTGCGGCTTGGCGACGCTGCTCGATATTACCTGCAATCACATGCTGCAAATCATCGACAGAGTACAGATAAACATCATCAATACGGCTAATGGTCGAATCGATATCGCGCGGTACGGCCAGATCTATCATAAGCATTGGCTGATAACGGCGACGTTTTAGCGCTTGTATGGTCATTGTCTTATCAATCAACAAATCCATACTGCCACTACAACTACTAACGATATCGGCTTCCGCCAATACTTGCGGTAACTCTTGTAAGGGTCTAACGTCTACGCGGCGATTAGGGCCACGTAGCTCAGCCGCTAATGCTTCGGCACGTTCGGGATTACGGTTACAGATAATGACTCGTCCGACCCCTAACCCTGCGATATGAGTGGCAACTAAGCGATTCATCTCACCTGCCGCAACGACCAGTAAAGTACGACTAGGTAAATCATCAAATATCTGAGTGACCAGTTTAGCTGCGGCAAAGCTAAGCGATACGGCCTGTGCGCCAACCTGCGTCTCATTACGCACTCGTTTGGCAGCAGCGAATACTTGATCGATGATCCAGCCGAGCTGATTGCTGAGTACTTTTTGGTCTTGAGCCAGATGCACAGAGTTTTTGATTTGCCCGAGAATCTGCGGCTCGCCCAGTATCATAGAATCGAGACCAGCCGCTACTCTTAACCAATGAGTCAATGCATGGGTATCACGATGTACATAGAGATAAGGATCAATATCAACGAGTGGCAATTGCTTGAAGTCAGCCAGCCACGTTTTGATTTTGGTAATATGCGCACTAATCGAAGCAGACGAGATATTCATGCTACTACTAAAAGTATTATTGGATGATGATTGATCAGCAGCTTTGACATCCTGCACATTAGATAATTGTGAGTCAGATAGTTGGCCGTTAACATGCTGCGACGTTGAAGTGTGCGGCACTAGCGCATAGATTTCAGTGCGGTTACAAGTAGAGACAATCACGCTACCATCAGTAAAGGCTTCTATTTGTTTGAGCGCGACATTTACATCGTCACCCACAAGCGCCAAGCGCTCTCGCAGAGCGACTGGTGCAGTTTTGTGATTGACCCCAATGACCACTAATCTCATTATCGATAGACCATAAACATGACGCTCAGTTGCCCCTTACGCTATCTTATTATTTTTAAAAGACAGTTTTTGACGACAGCGCTAAAAAGGAAGACCCTAAAAACCGCCTATTATATCATTATTGCGGGCTTTAATTAACACTCACCCATCTATGATGACCATATCTCTGTATCTGGTCGCAAATGTAACAAATCAACTACTCATACGATTTATAAAATCAATAGCTGGGTTTTGACTTATGGTCAATAATATAACGTTAAATCATTCGCTTACTCTATCTTAACTTGTTATATTTCTATAATATTCATTTCGACAGACCTATCTATATTTAATCATCTTCAGTATCGTTCTTTGGCAACGTACTCGCTACTAGTAGCATACTCATACAGCCAGACCTGCCAATATCTGAGTAACACGGATGCTATTGTTTATCTCATCGGTCTACTCTTATAATGCTTGTCATGGGTACATATTGCCAATATCTAACGTAAAATGATTAAAACAAACTTGCCTTATCTGTGTAGGTAAACCATGGGCGAATACGGCTATCTATGATTTTTTTTGGGTCATTACTTCGGTCACCACATCCCTATAGCGAATACTCTAGCTTCCGTGCTTTATTGCATGTCGCTATTGAGCGCCTATGTCAACGATATAAGCTAGCGTTGTCTCTAGCCGTGTGCCTGTGTTTGGCAGCCCCTGTTCATGCTAGCCACCCCGATGTATTGCTAGAAACAAAGATTCCTAAGGTATCCGTTGCTACTGAGAATAAAGCAGCTAACAATAAGCTAAATGGCAATAAAGTAAATGATAGTAATGCCGCGATTGATACACCTTATAATGAAGATACGCTAACTATAGAAAACGTAAAAAATATTAATGGCTTAGCGCCAGCCAGTTTATGGCAGCCTGAGCTTAGTGAACCAAGCTTATACGCTCTACTGGATGCCGAGTTTGCTGCCGATCGCGATGACAAACGACGCGCGGTCTCTATTTATAAGCAACAGTCTTTTAAAGAAGATGCGACAGCGGTGTTTGAGAGAGCACTCAGCCTGTCTCTGCGTAATGAAAGGGTTGAAGACTCTTTGCAATTTGCCAAAACATGGCAAGATCAAAACCCTGATCACGTACCTGCTTGGTTTTATGTCGCACATTTGGCCTTACGCGCCCATGATTATATCTTAGCGGGTGAGACTCTAAATCGCATCTTGCGTTATGATCCGCGTGCGGACTTAAGCGAAATCCTTATCGGTATTTATCCGAACAATGACGATGACAAACGCGAGCTACTTGCCGCATTGCAGCCACTAGATAGCGAGCAAAATGCCTCACTGTCTGTATTAAAAGCGGGTTTACTCTATCAATTTAATGAGCCTGAAGTCGCCATCGTACATATCAACCGTGCCTTAGATCGTCAGCCTGACTATGTGCCCTTTATTACGTTAAAGGCCGACATATTGCGCAAAATCGTCACCGCAGAGACTGTCATCAATTATGTCAGTCAAGCTCGTCTACGCAATCCTGATAGCAAAAGCTTATATTTATACGAAATTCGTTATCTATTAGATTTAAAACAAAGCGAGCAAGCTTGGAAATTACTGCTTGAAGCGCATAGCCGTTTCAATGATGATTCTGAGATTACGCTGCTCGCAGCTTTAGTAAGCCTAGATATTGAAGAGTACGCTAGTGCCGATGAGCTACTCAATATGCTTGCTAAGAGTCCAGCTTATCTTGACCAAGCCTACTATTATCTTGGTATTAGTGCCGAGCGGCAGCAGCAATTTGATCAAGCCAAAACCTATCTCAATGGCGTCATGCAAGAGGATTTGGTATTAGAAGCACGTAGAAAAGTAGTGGCTTTTGAATTACTCGATGACGATGTCGATGGGGCAATCGCGACGTTAGAGAAGCTGCGCAAAGACTTCACAGTATTCGCGCCTGACACTTTTGTCATGCAAGCCGATATCTTGTGGCAACAAAACGAATCTGATGAAGCACTGCGTCTACTAACTCGTGCCGCTCGTAAATATCCTGACAATGAGATGCTACTCTTTGCACGGGCTCAGCTGCTAGATGATAAAGAAGACTATGTCGTTAAGCGCGCCCTGCTCAACCATTTGCAGGCTTTAGATCCTAGTAACTTATCCTATCAGTTGAGCTATGCACAGTTGCTACTGGCAAATGAGCGCAGCTCAGAGCAAGGTTTGGCACTAGCTACCGCAATTATTCAGATTCGCTATGATGACCCACGTTATGATAACGACCTACATCTGCAAGCCTTAAATGTCTTGGCAGGTAATGCATTGGCCAAAGAGAACTATCAGCAGGTCATCGACTATCTACAGACACCTTATGATGTGCTGCCAACTCTGCGCTCAGGCACGCTGTTATTGCGCGCCTATCAAGGCTTAGGTAACAATGACAAAGTTGAGGCGTTACTCGCCGACTTGCAGCAACGCTTCTCATTCGGACAGCATAATATCAATGACCGCATACAGCTGTATTAATATCGCTGATTTTGTATGTGCTATTTGAGCTTTGTAGTCACAGAGATATGATAGTTGATAAGGTTTTTATAAATAACGAAGCATTTATAAATTACAAGGTCATTATAAGAAGCTAACAGCCGTGCATAACCGAGCAACAAATAACGCTTAAGCTAATATCTTTGTTCATCTTTCCATTTTGAGAAACCATTATGTCAGCATTAATCACTTCTTTTAAACCAAATAAACTGGCTCTTTTCACTGCTATAACTGCAGCAATGGTCATAACCTCTGGCTGTCAGTCATTAAAAACGGCCAACGCAACTAACCAACCGACGACGACTATACAAGGCCAAAACGCTGAACAACCAAAAAAGCTAGAGAGCTTCAATATCACCGGTAAAATTGGGGTAACGACGCCTGCGAATGATTCGACCGGTACCCAAGGTGGTAGTGCGTTCTATGCATGGGGTCAGCAAAATGACCGATTTGCCATTGAGCTGATTGGCGCACTTGGTATTGGTAAAACCAACATCGAATACAATGGTCAGACCGCTACTCTAGTTAGCGAAAAGACAGGTACATTGACCGCTGATGATCCCGAAACCTTGCTAAAGAAAGCCACTGGTTGGCAAGCACCAATTTCACAAATGCCTTACTGGATTTCTGGTCGCCCGGCACCTTCAGACAGCGCACCACAAATGGATGATCAGAACCGTTTAGTTAGCTCAGTCAATGGTGAGTGGACAGCCAGCTTTACTTATAAAGGTACGGATAAGCTACCTAGTAAAATTAGCGCAGTACAACCACAAGGCAACAAAGTTGTAATGACGATTAATCATTAATCCATCATTGATTAATGATATGAACTACGCTAAAAATCATTATTGCTAATTAAAATAGCTGTTTATAACTGCACCTTATGATAAAAAAATATGACTGAAAATATAGCTTCATCATTCGCTTCTAAAATTACTCGTTTATCACCTGCAAAACTCAATTTGTTTTTGCACATCACGGGTAAACGTGCCGACGGCTATCATAATTTGCAAACGGTATTTCGCCTGCTTGACTGGGGCGATTACTTGCATTTTTCGGTCAGTGATGATGCTGTGATTTCTACTATAGCTAGTGAATTAAGTGCTAACCAATTCTGTCATCAGCTACTGATACTAGATAGTGCAGAGGCTATCACTACTAATATAGAAGACAATTTAATTTTCAAAGCGGCACGCGCATTGCTAGCATTTGCCATACAGTCAAACACTTTACCTGAGCAATTAGCACAAGTGCGCATCATTTTAGACAAGCACTTGCCAATGGGTGCAGGGTTAGGCGGTGGCTCATCTAATGCAGCAACGACTATGCTAGTGCTCAATGAGATTTGGCAGCTTAACTTTACTTGTGCTGAGCTCATAAAGATTGGCACGACTGTAGGTGCGGATGTACCGATATTTATCTTTGGGCAAGACGCTATTGCCATGGGAATTGGTGAAGAACTGACTACGATTGAGTTGCCTGACCAGCAATATTTAATCTTAACGCCTAACGCTCATGTAAATACTGCCAAACTATTTGCCCATCCTAAACTACAGCGAGATATCGCACCCCTATCGGTTGCAACTATCCAAAACCAATACGCTGACTATGTACAAACGCTCACTACGCCTTATCATAATGTCTTTACCCCAGTGGTCACAATCCTTGCTCCTGCTGTTGCAGATGCCTTAAGTTATCTACAGGGGTTAGAAGCGCAAACACTCGGCACAGCACGAATGACTGGCTCTGGTAGTGCCGTGTTTTTGCCGTTGGATGCGAGTGTGGCTACTAATGAAAAGCTTGTGGCGAAGTGGATTGCAGATGCGCCTTGTACGGCATATATCGTTGGAAACTTAAAATAGCACATATAACCTTTAGATTTTTTATCATCTAAATAATGACAGTGGTAGGATTGCCGATTTTAATTTGCTAAAATAGCGCCAGCAGTAACCTATGATGAATAAATACCAGAAAAAGCAGCAAATGACTTGCAAAATCTGAAAATTTACTTATAATAGGTCGCCACAATAGGGGTATAGCCAAGTTGGTAAGGCATCAGGTTTTGATCCTGACATCCGTTGGTTCGAGTCCAGCTACCCCTGCCATTTTTTAGTACGAAGCGTTAGAGATACATCGAGTATAAGCGGTTTATAGACAGCCACTTATCTTATTGTCATTGACAACGTTATCCCAGTTTCGGTATAGTTCGCAATGGACACCGCTAGGGAAAAGTTATGTTTTAAACGGTTTATCCGTTTTTTAGATAACTGACAGGTCATGACACTATATTAAGAACGACTACTTAGTCGCTATTAAATATCGGTTGTTCATAGCCTAGACATTACAGGGGTATAGCCAAGTTGGTAAGGCATCAGGTTTTGATCCTGACATCCGTTGGTTCGAGTCCAGCTACCCCTGCCATTTTTTACTGTAATAGTATACTTCAACACCTTCACCACTCTTTTCTTAATTTGAGCAGTTTGACACTGCTTAGCGGTCGCTGCTTGAGTCAATCAATAGGACTTCTGTCATGCCTTATTTGGCGATTTTTACGGGTAATGCCCACCCAGAATTAGCAAAAACCGTAGCCGATCATCTTCACATACCTCTTGGTAAAGCTGACATCACGCGTTTTTCTGATGGCGAAATTGCCGTGGAAATCAAAGAACACGTACGTGGTAAAGATGTGTTTATCATGCAGCCTACTTGTGCACCGACCAACGACAACTTGATGGAAATCATGATGATGGCTGACGCTTTGCGTCGCTCTAGTGCTGGCCGTATTACAGCTGTAATGCCGTATTTTGGTTATGCTCGTCAGGATCGTCGTCCACGCTCAGCTCGTGTACCTATCTCGGCTAAAGTAGTCGCTGACATGTTAAACATCGTCAGTATCGATCGCGTAATGACTGTTGATTTGCACTCAGATCAGATTCAGGGTTTCTTTGATATCCCTGTAGACAACATCTACGGCACACCTGTATTGCTAAACGACCTACAAAAGCAAGACTATGACAATATCATGGTTGTTTCACCTGACGTAGGCGGCGTGGTTCGTGCACGTGCGATGGCCAAGCAGTTAGGCGATACCGACATGGCAATTATTGATAAGCGCCGTGCTCGTGCCAATGAGTCACAAGTAATGCATATCATTGGTGATGTTCGTGACCGTGATTGCGTTATCGTTGATGATATGGTCGATACTGCAGGTACATTGTGTAAAGCAGCTGAAGCATTGAAAGAAAATGGTGCGCGTCGCGTCTTGGCTTACATCACGCACCCTGTCCTATCAGGTAACGCACTGAAAAACATCAGCGAATCTGCATTAGATGAAGTGGTTGTGACCGATACGATTCCACTATCTGCTGAAGCCAAAGCCTGTAGCAAAATCCGTCAAGTCAGCATCGCACCAATGCTTGCTGAAAGCTTACGCCGTATCAATAACGAAGAATCTATTAGCGCGATGTTTGACGCTTAACCTGATACAGTTATTTTTAAAACAGTTATTGCAGTAATTTTTAGTAGCAATGACTGTAGTAAGACATCTTGAATAGTTAAAAAACAGAGCGTCAAGTATCATTACTTGGCGCTTTGTTTTGTGTAGGCGTTTTGCGTAGGTCTTTATTATTGCTACAGAATCACGTATAATGCGCGCCTGTGCTGACCTTTTCGTTGTTTTTATTAGGCCAGCACTATCAAAAGTGCTGATCATGCTTAACAGCAACCATCGTTATGGTAATTATCGTAGCGAGCGCTGCTATAAGCAAATGGCTAAGCTTAGACATTACGAGTTTTATTCGTAACCATAATATTAGCTATCATCACGTATTAGTGGATTGGTCGCAAATCCACTTTTTTATGACCAGACACTTCATCATTTTTTTTATAGGATTATATCCATGAGCATTAATCATTTTGAACTAAACGCCGTTGATCGTGCTGCTGAACTACAAGGTAAAGGTGCGAGCCGCCGCCTACGTAAGCAGAACCTAGTTCCTGCTATCATCTATGGTGGTAACGAAGAGCCAACAGCTATCTCTATCAAGCTTAACGAATTAGTAAAATCACTAGAGTTCGAAGCGTTTTTCTCACACATCTTGACTATCAACGTTGACGGTGAAGAGCATCAAGCAGTTATCAAAGACTTGCAGCGCCATCCAGCTAAAGGCTTTCCAATGCATGCTGATTTCCAGCGCATTGTAAAAGGTCAGAAAATCCACATGAACGTTCCTGTTCATTTCACTGGTCGTGAAGATGCGCCTGGTACTGCTGCTGCTGGTGTACTATCTACTCTAGTATCTGATATCGAAGTTATCTGCTTACCATCACAACTTCCTGAATACCTAGAAGTAGATGTGTCTGGCATGGAAATTGGTGATTTGTTCCGTCTATCAGACATCAAACTTCCTGAAGGCGTTGTTATTCATGAGCTTGAGCTAGAAGACGGCCATGACCGTACTATCGTTAACATGCAGCCACCAACAGTAGAAGAAGTTGATGCTGATGCTGACGTTGATGCTGATGAAGTACCAGCAACTGAGCAAAACGACGGTACTGAAGAAAACAAAGACAGCGAGTAATAACTGTTTCTAACTAGTGCATTATTTTGTGCTGGTTAGTGATACATTCGTTTAGTCAATAAAACAGCAGGTGATTAAAATCTCCTGCTGTTTTTGTAAGTAAGGTTTGAAAATAAACTGTCTATCAGTACTTCAATCCTTACCCCTATTTATCAAATTCAAGCAGGGTGTTTTTATGGCCATAAAGCTTATTGTCGGTCTTGGTAATCCTGGTCAGCAGTATATGTTTACGCGTCATAATGCAGGATTTTGGTTTGTCCATCATTTGGCTCAACAGTTTAATATCACGCTCTCCCCTGATAAGAAATTTCATGGAGTGACAGGGCGTGGGCAGATTCATGGATCTGATGTGCGTTTACTTATGCCGCTGACGTTTATGAATAAATCTGGTCAGTCAGTGGTGCCTATGGTAAATTTCTATGGCATCAAAAATGATGAATTGTTGATTGCTCATGATGAGCTCGATATTCCAGCTGGTAGTATCAAACTCAAAACAGACGGTGGACATGGTGGTCATAACGGCCTACGTGATATCACGCCGCATATTGGCAATGATTTTCATCGCCTGCGTGTGGGTATCGGCCATCCTGGTCACAAGTCTAAAGTTAGTGGACACGTTCTCTCTAAAGCATCTCCTGATGAGCAGATTGCGATTGATAGCGCGCTGACAGCTGCTTTTGAAGCACTCCCATTATTGTTAGATGGTGATGTAGAAAAAGCACGTTCACAAATCAATGGCTTTAAACTACCAGAATAATATAGTCGTTCAATGATAATGACCTTTTATTTTGGCAGTTTTATCCCCATTAACCTTTTGATTTAGTTAATTAATATCAGTTACGCCAAGGAACCAACCTATGCTACTTAATATGCTTAAATGCAAATTACACCGTGCCCGTGTTACCCACGCTGAACTTCACTATGAAGGCTCTTGCGGTATCGACGGCGATCTATTAGATCTTGCTGGTCTACGCGAAAACGAATCTATTGATATCTATAACGTGACCAACGGTAAGCGCTTTCGCACCTATGCTATCCGTGCTGAGGCGGGCTCTGGTATTATTTCATTAAATGGTGCTGCGGCTCATATGGCAGATTTGGGCGATATCGTTATCATTTGTGCTTACGCGCATTTTGATGAAGTTGAAGCGTCAACGTATCAGCCAAAACTGGTCTATTGCAACGAAGACAACACCGTTAAAGACACAGCAAATATCATTCCTGTACAAGTTGCTTAATATGACAGGATGGTGAGGTTTTGGTAAATTTAAGATAAACACAAAGTTACATTTTTGAATTAGCTGCTATTATTACTAAAAATCTCGATGTTAAAGGGAAAGCTGAATCTAAATCAAGATTCGGCTTTTTTTATGCAATTTTTCTCTATTAAACTCATATTTTTCATCATATATAAGGAAACATACCGATGTGGTTGGCCGCGCTTGCAATACTGATTGGGTTAGCAATTTTAGTTTGGAGTGCCGATGTCTTTATTGATGGGGCGACAGCACTAGCAAAGAAATTTAGTGTGCCTAGCTTCTTAATTGGTGTCTTAATATTGGGTATAGGTACGTCAGCGCCTGAGATGGTGGTATCAGTGCTAGCAGCAATAGAAGGCAGCCCTGAGCTGGCTCTAGGTAACGCTTATGGCTCAAATATCATCAACATCGCATTGGTACTCGGTGCAACCGTATTGATTAGCCCTATTATCATCCGTAGAGGCATCGTAAAGCGCGATTTGCCCTTGCTGCTACTGATTACTATCATCGCTGCTTGGCAGCTACGTGATGGAACACTGAGCCAAGCTGATGGTATCGTATTATTAATTTTGTTGGTCGCCGTTTTAGGGCTACAGTTCATAATGAGTATACGCGAAGGCTATCATGAGCACGAAGACGATATAGTCGTGGCTAATGCTGACTCAGAGCACTCAAATAACTCAGAGAGCTTAGAAAAGCTAGAACCAAGCGTAACGCGTGGTCTTGTCAGTTTAATTATCGGTATGCTGATGCTAGTAGCTAGCTCACGCGCTATCGTTTGGGGCGCTGTCGAGTTAGCAACGCTATGGGGGCTTAGTGAGCTTATCATTGGTCTAACGATTGTCGCAGTTGGGACCTCACTACCTGAACTGGTATCGAGCTTGTCAGCCGCCCGTAAAGGCGAGCATGATATGGCGCTTGGCAATATCATCGGCTCTAATATTTTCAATACTTTGGCAGTTGTCGGCTTAGCAACCGTCATTGCTCCTATCGCTGCTGATCCAGTAATTCTATCGCGTGATGTGATGGCGATGGGAGTCTTGACGATATTGCTAGTGACACTATGCGCATTTGCCTTTAAAACAAAGCGACAATTCGGTCGTACGTCAGGTGCCACATTAGTGTTGTTCTTTATGGGCTACACTGCATGGCTGATTCAAAGCGTTAGTATGTAACTTTTTAGGCTAAAGCAACTGAGCATTGGTACAACTAAATTATTACGTCGATAAGAGTTACTAGTTCAATAAAAATTATTAGGTCAATAAAATCAGACTAAGATTTTTTCTTACGATTTTTAAAACCGCGCCATAACCCTTCATGTGCCACTTTTGGCATCTTTAGGGTGATGGTGTTGGACAGCATATCTTGTACTGCCAGACCGCGAGGGTTGAACAGGCAGAACACGTAATTGAATACCAAACCAAGAAACGCGCTGGCCAATAAGGCGGCGCGTGATCCATCAATAAGACTACCAATAATGCCAAAAATCAGCGGCATCAGACAAGCGGCCAAAATACGCTTAAACGACTGACCCCACGTTAGCCATTGACCCGCATCATTGATCGTTTTTAACCGCCACGTCTGCATACCCAATGTCTGACCACCACGGCGCCAGAATATCCCATAGAATGCCACGAGCGTCAGTACAAATGATGGCGTCATAATGGCGTTCTGATACCAGCGTGGCAGTGACTGAGCTTGTGATGACTCAGTACCCGTCTCCATAGTTAACAGCGTACCGACGACGGTTAGTATCGTCCCTACCAAAAACAATAACGCTAAAATCAGCATACCATCATAGAGAATCGCCACGACACGAATCATAGGCTTAGCGATGGTTGGCTCTTCGTTAGGATCTTGCTGTACAGGCGCACTCGATTGAGGCTTTGATTTGCGAGTCGTTTTTGACGGACGTTTAGATGGACTTTTTGACATGGTACAAGCTCATAGCAAGCAGTGAATAGTAACGCTATTGTACCGTAAATGGTGGGGCTATCGTACATTATCCTAGATGACTATTTAACATCGTAGATGGCTGTCCAATATCATAGATTGCTCTTTAATATTATTAGTTGGCTATCCAATCATGCTAAAAACAAGGGATGGTCGTAGAATAAATAAGTAGAAGGGTAAAAGCTACAGACATAAAAAAACCGCCAATTGTCATAAGACAGGCGATCATTTTAATGTTTTATCAGCTTGTATTAAGCTATTATGCAAATGGTGCGCCTGGAGAGATTCGAACTCCCGACCCCTTAGTTCGTAGCCAAGTGCTCTATCCAACTGAGCTACAGGCGCGTATTTTGCACTTTATCCACTGCGAAGATAATATCTTTTGCAGTAAATTAGGTTGGTCATTATATAGATAATATCGCTTGTGTCAACATCTTTTTTAATTAAAACAAATTATTTTTTGAATTAATTATTAAAATGTTTAACGCAGTATATTGCGTTATTACTCTAATAACAACTGAATAAATGGCGGTGAAGGAGGGATTCGAACCCTCGATACGCTTACACGTATGGTTCCTTAGCAGGGAACTGGTTTCAGCCACTCACCCACTTCACCTAACGATTCAAGACATTTATAAAATTTCTATAAACATAGTATTGATGCTAACAATACGTCTCATGTCGTGGGCGAGTATTATAACAAAGCCAAAACGAATTGCAAGCGTTGTCTACAGATTTAATGCGGCTTTTGTCAAAATTATAGATATAAGTACTTATCTTGCATTTTTATACGGAAAATTATGACATATCATCGCTAAATATAACAATCAAACTGCTTATTAATGTTAGGTCTGCTCACTCTACCGTCTTATACCTCACCCACAAGCATAAGACTATAATAGATTTTTTAGTAGTAGGTGGCTATAGTATTTGTCACTTACTTTCAAAATATCTCAAAAGGAGCTGTTATGCGACCTGTCGTACTGTGTTTTTCAGGATTAGATCCCTCAGGCGGTGCTGGATTACAAGCGGATATCGAGGCCATCGGACAGTCAGGGGCACATGCAGCCATCGCGTGTACGGCGGTCACTATCCAAAGCTCACAGCAGGTATTTGGCTTTGAGGCTTGTGCGGCATCATTGGTAAAAGCTCAAGCTACTGCGGTGCTTGATGATCTACCTGTTAGTGCTATCAAATCAGGTATGCTAGGTACCACTGATAATATCGCAATGTTGACCAAACTATTTACTGATCAAGTTATCGATAAGGATACCCCATTTGTCTTAGACCCTGTACTAGTCGCGAATAGTGGGGGCAGTTTGGGTGATGAAAAAACGCTGGTTAGCGCCTTTAGACAATTGCTGCCCTACGCCACTTTAATCACTCCAAATACTCATGAGCTACGTGCGCTTAGCGGTGAGCAAGACCTGCATGTCGGGGCACAAAAGCTATGTGCTCAAGGTGCTCATGCCGTACTGGTAAAAACCTCACATGATTTTGATAGCGGTGACATCGAGCAGTACTTATATATACAGGGGGAAATGGTCCATAAAAGTACTTTACCGCGCTTAGATGGTGAGTTCCATGGCTCAGGATGTTCACTTGCCAGCTTTATCGCTGGACGCTTGGCAATAGGCGATGCTCTCATCGATGCTGTGCAAGCCGCAGACAGTTGGATTACCCAGACATTGCGGGCAGCTGATGCACCGCATCCTGATGATGCGCAAGCTCAGCTCATACCAAATCGCTTTGTTCGTTTTTAGCATATCTAACAAGCCATAGCTTACCCAAGTAGCAAACGCAAAAAAGGCGTTCTATAAAAATATAGAGCGCCTTTTTTATGACAGTTTTTAAATTTGATTAGACTTAACCCAAGGTTGGCAACACACTCGCAGCCAAGCCACCGATGAATATCTCCAGCAAATAAAATGCTAAGAAAGCAACCATTGGCGATAAGTCTAGCATACCTAAATTCGGCGTAATGCGACGAAACGGGGCCAAAATTGGCTCAGCCAAATTAATGATAATGCCAATAATCGGATGCTCAGATCTGGTAAACACCACAATCCAGCTAACGATGATAGAACCAATCACCAAGTAGCGACACATGCGTAAAAAGTCTAACAATAAGCTAGTGGTACCTGTAAAGAATAGCGGTACAGGGGCAATACCTTTATGCGTCAATGCGGCCTTTCCAGAGATATCGATTAGACGAATCAAAAACATCAGCACGATAGCGGCAATACTAATACGTCCTTGTGCAACAGTCGGAAAAATACGCCCGAATACATCGACGATATGCGTCGCTTTATAAGCAGGGGCTATCATCGGATTGCTCGCATCCATCCCTGCAAACTGCAACATAAAACGAATAAACACCAGCATCATAGCGAATGTGGTGACCAAATCAAAAATTTGAAATAACATGTTGTTCATGAAGTGCTACTCAATGTGACATTATTAACAGATTCTAGGATGACAAATGTCATTATCAGATGCTGATGATTACATAAGGTGTGTCGTCAGTGGTGACTCACAGCACACCTTGTCAGTGTTTACTTACTCATCTCTTCACTTAACGCTTGGCTACGATCATAGCAAGCTTGCATGGCCTCGCTGATTTGACGACCAATCTCATTGGCTTGCATTGACTCAACCGCTGCCTGAGTAGTACCGTTCGGTGAAGTGACTTTGCGACGTAACTCAGCTGGTGCATCATCACTATTCATCGCCATTTTTGCAGCACCTAACATGGTTTGCATAGCGAGCGCTGAGGCTTGTTCTTTATCTAGCCCTAATGCAACTGCCCCATCGACCATCGATTCGATGAAATAAAACATATACGCTGGCGCTGAACCTGATACGGCTGTAACGGCATGCATATGCTCTTCGTCATCGACCCACATCACCAAACCTGAGGCTTCCATAACAGCCGTTGCTAGCTGTTTCTGTTCTGCTGAGATGTTATCTGTACCATAAAGGCCTGTCGCACCCATCTGAATCATAGAAGGCGTGTTTGGCATTGCACGGACGATATTGCTATAGCCGCCCAACATGTTTGATAAAAGATCAGTCGATAAGCCTGCCGCCACTGAAATGACCAGTTGAGTGTCTAATACGTCAGCAAAAGCACTTACCACTACTTTCATCATTTGTGGTTTGACTGCGAGTACCACTATATCTGCACCGATCACAGCAGACTTTGGATCAGCCATTGGATCAACAGTATTTAGACCTTTGGCGGCTAATTGCTCACGTGCATCGCTGCTAGGATCGGCGACCGTGATCAAATTTGGTTTGATGCCGCAACCCACAAGCCCGCTAATGAGCGCTTGTGCCATGTTTCCGCCACCAATAAAACTGATTTTTTTATTATCTAATACCGACATACTTGTCTCCTAGTCACAAAATTCAAAAGGTATTCAACTTAACATACTGATATGTAAAACGACACTCAGTTTATCATACTGCCACTATCGCCGTTTGATAAATTCAAAATGTCGCGCCTGACATCAACCTGATAAAAATCAACGAGTCAGCCAACAGATATTAAACTTTTGACACTTTTTATTTTAGACTAAGCTCACTTGCAATGTACTCGGCTAATTGATTGCTTTTAGCATCGCTATCGGTATCGTTATCGGTCTGCTCAGAACTCAAAAGCCAACTCTCAAATGGTGATGCTAGTAACAGAGGAATATCAGTTTGTATGTCGCTTCCATCTTCAGATTTTTTTGTAAGGGTAATGCTGACTACCATTAAGCTGTCTCGTAGCCATAGTGGAATCCCAAGCGTTTGATACAGTTTTTTTCCTGCTTGTGGGCGCGCAGCCATCTCGGTCTTTAACCGTTGCTCACGGTTTAATGGCACTATTTTTAACACTATCTGTTGTGCTATACCGTCCGCACTATTTTCTAACAATCGTACCAGCGCATCTACCTTTACTTGCAACTGCCAAGTATAACGATCACTGCTACGTATGGTGAGCGATGTTAAATTATTAGCTGAATGACTAAATAAATTACTAGATAAAGTCAGTACCTGCTCGGTCAGTGGTAGCTTCAGCCAAGACATCCATTCGCTGCTCATACGATAGAGCTGCTGACGATAGCGGCGAATGGTATAAGATGCCTTACGACCTTGCCAAAACAGTTCTGTTTGATGATCTTGGTTATCACGTTGGCTTAGAGTTAACACATCATCGACGAGTTGCTTAGCAGGTGGTAACGGCTCATCTTGACCGAGCCAATAGTGCAATAATTGACGTTGACGATACATGGGTAGCTTTTGCAACGTATCGATATTTAGCACGCGCTGTGCAGGTAAAAGTTGCAGGTCTGTATTTTCTGTCTGCTGCATATCCTGCATAGCTTGAGCATTGACTGTTTCCTGTGCATCACTTAACAGTTGCGCGCTGCGAGCAATATTATCAATGACATTGTGGTTGTATGTAGCCAGTATTGGCATGATATCGCGGCGTAGCCCACTACGTACGTTGTCGCCGCTGTCATTCGTAGGATCATCTATATAAGGCAACTCTAAACGCTTAGCATAGGCGCTAATGTTTGCACGTCGTATCGTGAGCCAAGGTCGCCACAGGATATTGCGCTGTACGCCCTGCGTTTGCACCCGCCATGGCTGCATACCAGACAGGCCGTTAACTCCAGCTCCTTGAATGAGCCGCATTAACACCGTTTCAGCTTGGTCGTCAGCATGATGGCCCAATAGCAAAACATCACCTTGATTGATATGTGCGCGCATTACCTCATAGCGAGCTTGCCGTGCTGCCTGTTCATCATGACCGTTTACTTGCGCACGTAATATATAACACGGTATTTTTTGAGCCTCTGCCCAATCAGCGACATGGGCTGCCCAAGCGCTACTGTCTGCTTGTAATCCATGATCGACATGTAACAGCTGCGGCAGACATGGCAATCTACCTTGTCGATAGAGCTGCACACACAGCGCCGCAAGTGCCAATGAATCACGCCCACCACTACATGCCAGCCAAAGACGACGACCATGCAACTGATCACTATAAACAGACATACTGCTCAATAATGCGGTTGCTAGTGTCTTATCAACTGGCAAATCGGCAATTGATTTAATAGGATGTGAGATGATTGCGCTGCTGGTCATAGTCAGCCTTATTTTTCGTTATTTTAGATGCTTCATATACTAACAGCCATAAAAAAACGTGCCATTAAATGACACGTTTTTATTTTAGCATTAAGACTCAAACTCTAATATGAAAAGCCTATTATTAATAATAGCGACTTAACAATAAAGGCGCCATAACAACCAATTAAGCAGGTAACATCACTTCTGAATTGAAAGACTTTAGCTTTTTATAACGTAGCTCACAACGCTCTTGAGGATCTAAATTTTTGATTTCATCAAGCTGCTCAGTAATCAATGCTTTTAGAGCATTCATTACAGGTTGTGGCTGCACATGTGCACCCTCGCCTTCTTCAATGACAGCGTCAATCAAACCCATTTGATAAAGGTTAATGGCGTTTAGTTTTAGTGCTTCACTAGCGTCTTGTGCTTTTTCAGCAGTTTTCCAAAGAATAGAAGCACAACCTTCTGGCGAGATCACTGAGTAGATGCTATTTTGTAGCATATTTACTTTATCGCCAACACCAATTGCCAGTGCGCCGCCTGAGCCGCCTTCACCAATGATAGTCACAATTACAGGCACTTTCAGACTAGAAAATACAGCAATGCTTTCTGCAATCGCTTGCGCCTGTCCGCGCTCTTCTGCGCCAATACCAGGATAAGCACCTTGGGTATCCACAAAGGTCATCACTGGAATGTTAAAGCGCTCAGCCATTTTGACCAAACGAATCACTTTGCGATAGCCTTCAGGATTGGCCATACCAAAGTTATGAGCAATACGCTCACGGGTGCTACGACCACGATGCTGACCAATTACCATCACAGGCTGACCATCAAAACGCGCAAGACCACCTAAAATGGCTTTGTCATCGGCAAAAGCACGGTCGCCATGCAACTCGTCAAATTCGGTAAAAAGCTGATTAACATAGTCCATAAATAATGGACGCTTGGCGTGTCGTGCAAGCTGCACACTATCCCAGACAGTGCTCATAGACGCTTCCCTTTAATAATTATACTTAATGTATTTATGTTTAAGAATAATATCGTTATCCGTATTCAGATAATGAAAGTACAGTTGTAAACTCAATAGGAGCTATAGTAGCACATCTTAAATAGCATGACATTATCGACAACGCCGCTTTTGTTACGTTAATCTTTAACTCAATACTTACAATGGTAACTGCTCAACCTCTGGAGTCTCGGCCTCTTGGGCTTCAATCACACTAAGCTGTACGCCCCACTTAGCAAACTGGTCAATCTCCGTACGTAAATCTGCGAGCAAGAACGCATAATGCTCACTACTATCCGCTAAGGTGATTTGCCAGCTGTTTTCAGCGACTACCTTTAGTTCTAACTCTGGTAGCGCATAATCACTGCGGCTATGATGTGCCAGTACGGCGAGGCGTAACAGTAAGCAAAGGTAAACCAACTGATCGCCACCAATCTGACAAGTCTGCTCTAGCATATCGGCTTTGAGCTTGCGACGATGGTTCAGCATCAGCTGCGCCATGCGTTTTTGATCAACTTGCGAGAATCCTGGAATATCAGAGTATTCAAGCAAATATGCGCTGTGCTTGTGATAGCTACTGTGACTGATTGCCAGTCCTATCTCATGCAAGAAAGCAGCACGTCTGAGCAAGTCGCAATCATCATTGGACAGCGCAAGCTTGTCTTTTACTTGTTCAAATAAATGGCGACTGGTCTTGACCACTTGCTTGGCTTGCTTTTTGTCCCCTGAATAACGCTTGATTAACGCCAATACACTGCGGTCACGCACATCTTCACTAGCAAAACGACCGAGCATATCGTACATAACGCCTTCACGTAACGCGCCATCTGAGTAAGTAATGGTCTCAACACCCAATACTTTCATTACCGCGCGCAATACTGCCACACCAGCAGGAAATACAGCTTTACGATGTTCTTTGACGCCTTCTAACTCGATATCATCAATATTGCCAATCTTAATCAGCAATTTCTCTAATTTTTTGACACCTTTATAGGTAATGCGTTCTTGCTCATCGGCCCAACCTTTTGATACTAAAACATTACGCACCGCTTTGATTGTACCGCTTGAGCCGACTACGCTACTCCAGCCTGTCTTTTGATAACGACCGTTAATCGCTAAAACTTCTTTGCGTGCACCTGAAATCGCACTATTAAAAGCTTCTTTAGTAACCAGTCCGTCAGCAAAGAATTTTTGAGTAAAAGAAACACAGCCCATTTGTAAACTTTCAGTCAATAATGGGTCGAACTTTTGACCAATAATAAACTCTGTCGAACCGCCGCCAATATCCATAACCAAGCGTTTATCACTACTCTCGTTGGTATGCGAGACGCCCAAATAAATCAATCGCGCCTCTTCGCGGCCCGCGATAATCTCAATAGGTTTTGGCAGAATTTCATTGGCACGGGAAATAAAGTCGTTGGCATTTTTGGCTTGACGCAATGCATTGGTCGCGACCACACGAATACGCTCTGGCGGTACTGAATCCAAGCGCGCCACAAAGCGGCTTAAACAATCAAGACCGCGCTGTTCAGCAGCTGCGCTTAGAATATTATTTTCGTCCAGACCGGCGGCGAGCTGTACCTTTTCAGACATCGAGACTACTTTTCGCACTTCCCCATGGTCAAGACGAGCAATAGCTAAATGGAAACTGTTGGAACCAATATCGATGGCTGCCATCATTTCATCATCGCCAATTGGCGGATTCGTAAGGTAGTCAATAGGCATAGGACAAGTCGTCACCGTGTTAGAGAGAGTGGATAGTTTACCAAAATCACGTGCTATATAGTTATAAAATCACATGTATAGAAAAAAGTCATAACCACAAAAATCAGGGCAATTTTGTCATTAAAGCATTTATGCCAAACACTCGCAAGCAATGCAAAGTTGTAGCAGGGATATCGACGACCACCTTATAAACTGACAGGTATCGGCTCAGCATCTAGCGCTTGTGTTACGCATATCGGTTTGCTACATTGAAAGCTATCAATATCATGATAAAAAACCGTTATTTACAGAATTTTTATCCGTACAATTTACTTCAAAAGCCACCAACTAATCGGTTAAAAACCATCTGCAATTAATAGTTATCAACCTCACCAGCAAGGAAGCTAGTCACATGAATCAGACCATCACAAAAGACGCGACCCAAAATACTGAGACCCCTATCAGTAGCTCTAAAAAAGACATGGTAAAAACTGAAAGTTCGCCCAAACAGGCATTTTATGATTTTTACTTAGATGAGCATCAAAACATAGCTTGTCGCCGCCTACATTTTGCAGGTAGTAGCTTTGGCTTATTAGGACTGGCAAAGTCTGTCAAAACTGGCTCAGCCAAACCTTTGGTAAAGGGCATTGCCGCCGGATATGCCTGTGCATGGGTTGGACACTTTTTCTTTGAAAAGAACAAACCCGCTTCTTTTAAGTTTCCATTGAAAAGCTTTGTCAGCGATTTTCGTATGTATAGCGATGTGCTACGAGGCAATCTAAGCTTGAGAAATCGCAAGTTCGATAAAGTACGATAACGTTTAGTCGTCGTATAAATTAAATGACAAACTTTATATTCTTCCCAATACGATTATAAATAAGATATCGATAAACAAAAAAACCAGCAAAGATCACGGGATGACCTTGCTGGTTTTTTAAACTTTAACTTTTTAGTTAGCTAAGAGCTTAAATGGCTAAACTATGCCTTTGCCATTTCTGCAAATATCTCATCAGCCGCTTTGATTGATGCATCAATATCTTCGTCGCTATGTTTGATAGACATAAAGCCTGCTTCATAAGCTGACGGTGCCAAGTAAATACCGCGATCTAGCATACCGTGGAAGAAAGTATTGAATACGTCCATATCGCACTCTGTCACGTCATCGAAATTCTTTGGTGTTTCGGTTGCGCTGTCTTTGACAAAGAACATGCCAAACATGCCGCCAAGCTTATTGGTACGTAGATGAATACCATGTTTGTCAGCTGCTGCTTGGAAACCGTCTACTAGGTGATCAACTTTCGCTGCTAATTCGTCATAAAAACCGTCTGCCGTTAAGTCTTCAAACATAGCGATACCAGCGCGCATCGCTAGTGGATTACCTGATAACGTGCCAGCTTGATAGACGCCGCCAAGTGGCGCGATGCAAGACATGACTTCTTTTTTACCACCGAAAGCACCGACGGGTAAGCCAGCACCGATGATTTTACCAAAGCAAGTTAAATCAGGGTCGATACCGAAATGGGCTTGCGCGCCGCCAAGACCAACGCGGAAGCCCGTCATGACTTCATCAAAAATCAATACTGCGCCATTAGCAGTACATTCTGCGCGCAACGTATCATGAAACTCTTGTGTTGGGATAACCATGTTCATGTTACCAGCGATAGGCTCTAAAATAACGCAGGCAATTTCTTCACCCCATTTCTCAAAACAATCTTTAATCGCTTGCGGATCATTATAAGGAATCGTAATCGTATGCTTAGCAAAATCTGCTGGCACGCCTTTCGACGTTGGCTCACCAATATCAAGCATGCCAGAGCCTGCTTTTACCAACAAGCTGTCTGAATGCCCATGATAACAGCCTTCAAATTTAACGATTTTGTCACGTTGAGTATAACCACGTGCTAAGCGAATCGCACTCATGGTCGCTTCTGTACCAGAGCTGGTCATACGAATCATCTCAACGCTTGGTACGATGTCACAAATCTTGTCAGCAACGGTGGTTTCAAACGGCGTTGGTGTACCAAAGCTCAAACCGTCATCGGCCGCTTTTTTCACCGCATCGATGACTTTTGGGTGCGCATGACCCAAAATCATTGGTCCCCACGAGCCAACATAGTCAATATAGGCGTTGTCTTCGGTGTCATAAATTTTGCTACCATTGGCACGGTGCATAAAGATTGGCGTACCACCAACTCCAGAAAAGGCGCGGACTGGCGAGTTAACGCCACCTGGGATATGTTTGCTGGCTTGTGCAAAGAGCTGTTCGTTTTTAGTACTCATAGTTATTCTCTACTCATAGGTTCTATGTTTTATAATTTCTGTATTTTTTGACTAAACTTCTATTTTATATTTGTTTATTATCCAATTTTTCAAGCACGTTTGGAGCGCTAGGCTTTTTTGACAACAGAAGATTTGAGCTTCATTGGCCCGTAGCCATCAAGTTTGCAGTCGATATCATGACCGTCAGTAGCATCTGGCAACAGGCGAATGCTTTTCGCTTTCGTCCCGACTTTAATCACGATTGAAGAGCCTTTGACTTTTAAGTCTTTGATTACAGTCACGGCATCACCGTCTTGTAGCTCGTTGCCGACAGCATCACGAATAACTGCATCTTGCTCTTCAGCTTGCGCAGCATCGGTCTCAGCCGCCGTCCACTCATGAGCACACATTGGACATACCAGTAACGCACCATCTTCATACGTATATTCAGCATCACATTTAGGGCAATTTGGTAAGCTCATTATTTCCTCGGCAGCCATGACAGATTAGGTTTTTACTAGAGCCAACATTGTACCGTAACTCGACAATTTTAACCAATTTGTACGGTTGAAAACTGGGTACTGAGCCCAATTTAACTGTTAACTCACCACTTAACCACGAGCTTTTTTATGACCGTGTTTTTTGTGGTACTCTTCTTAGCTTCATTTAGTTTAATGTGCACATATACTGTCAATGATAAAAGTGCCCGTATAATTTTTTATCACTTCGATTTACCCTCTATATTATTAATAAATAAGCTCTCATCAGAAGGATAATAACAATGACTCAGTCTCCAGACACATCAGCACTGCCGCAGTTTTCACAATTAACCATTCAAGGCGAGGATGCCGAAAAATTCTTTCAAGGACAATTGACCTGTGATGTCACTAAGCTTGGCCTCAGCTATCAAGCTGCTGCCATTGGTAATTTAAAGGGACGCATTGAATTTGGTATTTGGATTAAGAAACAAGCAGAAAAGCAATATGATGTGGTCATTAGTGCTGACTGCGCGGATGCTCTACAAGCCCACCTTAAAAAATATGGTGCATTTTCTAAATTTGAAACCAGCGCGCCGACGCCAATTTATCCTTGTGTCCTTGATAATGTACCAACTTTTAGTCATAAAGACGACCATAATATGACTGAGGATACACAAGCTTGGATGCAATGCAGTATTGCCACTGGTAACTATTGGATCGTAGCTACCACTCAAGGTGAATTCCAACCGCAAGAGCTGCGTCTACATCAACGCGGCGGCATGGACTATGATAAAGGCTGCTACTTAGGCCAAGAAGTCATCGCTCGCATCTACTTTAAATCTGCACCCAAAGCATTTTTGCACTATGTGCAAGGTACCGGTGAAGCACCAAGCGCAGGTGACAAAATCGATAAAATCCAAGTGGTCAATGCGATGAAAAATGACGATGGCTTTACCGCTTTGGTCGTAGCGCGTCCTGAACAATTGGCAGAAAGCGATTTGAGCATATTGGACTTGCCAGCTGCCCTACAAGTAGATGTCGCACGCCCAAAATAAAAGCACATCGAATCATGCAAGCGACACAGCAAAGGTGACGGTAGTTCAATAAAGAGTTACCGTCATGACTAACATGAGCATAGAGAATCCTATGACACATATTGCGGTACTCGGAGCAGGCGTGGTGGGTGTGACCACCGCATGGTATCTACGTCAGGCAGGCTATGATGTGACTGTGATTGAGCGCGAATCAGCAGCAGGTATGCAAACGTCATTTGCCAATGGCGGTCAAATATCTGTCTCACATGCCACGCCTTGGGCCAATCCTGCGACCCCGATGAAAGCGCTCAAGTGGTTGTTTAAAGAGGATGCTCCGCTACTGTATCGTTTGCGAGCTGACAAAGCTCAGCTCAAATGGGCCATGCAGTTTCTGCAAGAGTGCCGCGCCGATAGAGCCGATGCCAATCTCGTGCAAATGGTGCGCTTAGGTCTATATTCAAGAGATACTTTACAACAGCTGCGTGCAGATATCGGTATTAATTACGAGCAACAGACGCGCGGTATTATGCATTTTTATACCAATCAGGCAGAGTTTGATGCTGCCATCGAGCCAACCGAACGTATGCAAGCGCTCGGTTGTGAGCGCTACGTGATTGATATTAATAATGCTGTCAATTTAGAACCAGCCCTTTATCCAATTGCGCATAAGCTCACTGGAGCAACCTATACCAGTCGTGATGAGTCTGGCAATGCCCATCTATTTACTCAACGGTTAGCGCAGCGCTGCATCGATGCTGGCGTACAGTTTTTATATGATACTGAAATTTTGGCACTAAATACCGATACAGACTCTTCGCGCCCGCACGTGCACAGTGTCACCATTCGCCCAGCAGGTGAAAATGCCCAAACCTTTACGGCTGATACCTATGTATTAGCACTTGGCAGCTATAGCGTACCTCTGCTAAATCCTTTGGGAATACACGCGCCAATATTTCCAGCAAAAGGTTATTCGGCTACTTATACGGTGAATCCACGTGCGCCCCACTTAGCGCCTTTTGTCAGTTTGATTGATGATGAATTCAAACTGGTTACCTCACGACTGGGTGACAAATTACGTGTTGCTGGTACGGCTGAATTTAATGGCTACAACCTAGACTTAAATGCCACGCGCTGTAAAGCCATCACTCGGCGTGTGCAGCAATTATTTCCAAAAGGCATCATCGCAAACTCTGTGCAATATTGGACAGGACTGCGTCCGATGACCCCATCGAACGTGCCCCTTATTGGTCGCGCGCACTGCGGTCAAGTCAAACATGGCAGTCATAACGCTTCAGCCACTTTTGATGATTTATGGCTCAATACAGGGCATGGTACCTTGGGATGGACGCACTCTTGCGGCTCTGCAAAAGCCCTTAGTTTGCTAATCCAAGGTGAAACGCCCAACGTCGATTTTGATTTCGTTGGTATGAGCGTTTAATCGGCTCAGCAATATATGCAGATTGCAAACAGAAAAAGGCGCTCACTTTACGTGAACGCCTTTTTTATACTTTTACAAAGGTATGATTAACTTTATGCTAGTGCGCCTTCCGCTACAGTCTCTGTAGCAGTAGATAAACCATCTACACCCATATCCAATGCTTCTAATTGCACAGGCACACCGTTGACTGCGGCATTACCACTCAACTGATCAATCAACGTCTCATCAGTCAAATCATTAACGCTGACACCTGCATGCGCTTGCGCAATCTTTTGCTTAACGCCTTTACGACCGTGACCAAAGCCATGCGGAATGCTGACCACACCTGGCATCAGCTCATCCGTCACTTCTGCCACGATAATCACGTTCCCTACTCGAGAAGTTATTCTGACATCTTGACCGTCTGCAATACCATGTTGCTCTGCCGTTTGCGGATGCAGCATTAATGTACAACGAGATTTACCTTTTACCAATCGATGGCTATTGTGCAACCATGAATTGTTGCTACGTACATGACGACGACCGATTAGCAAAATCTCATTACTGTTGTACTCTTGCACCATCTCTTTGACACGGACCAAATCTGACTGATAAAAATCTACATGAAGATGAATTTGTTTATCGGCGTGTTTAATGGCCTCTGGCAACATACGATGTAGTGGACCCAAATCGATACCATGTGGATTTTCGACTAAGGCTTCAAATGTCACCTCCTTATGAGGTCCATACTTTAGGCCTTGCTCTAACAAGAACTTAGGACCAAATGCTTTTGTCGCGGCACGTTCTTTTTGCGTTGCTTCTGGTGCATCGCTGTCTAAGCGCTCTGCCAGCTCTAGATAAATTTCCCAGTCATGCTTGGTGTCGTCGGTTTTATCAAACAAAGCAGGCGAATATTTGGCGACATTGTGCACGGCAAAACCATTAAAGGTGATGTCATAATGGTCGCGCTCTAACGGCGATACAGGCGGCAGAATAATATTGGCATGGCGACTGGTCTCAGTCACAAAGTAATCAAGCGAAACCATAAACTCTAGTTGTGATAATGCTTCGTCTAACTTTTCACCATTTGGGGTACTCAGAACAGGGTTGCCAGCGACCGTAACGAATCCCTTTAACTGGCCTTCCCCTTCGACCAACATCTCATCTGCCATCGCAACCACTGGATACTCGCCATTAAAATCTGGCAAGTTGCTGACGCGACTATGACGTTTACCCAGATAGCCTGGGCCTGAGCTGTTCACAACATCGACAGCAGGATTTGGGAACATGAGTCCGCCCACTTCATCTAAACGACCCGTGACGATATTGATGACCATAGATAGATATTGACTTAGCAAACCAAACTCTTGCACCGAGATGCCCATACGGCCATAACAAACTGAGCTTTCCGCTTCACAAAACTCTTTGACGATACGTTTGATTTCGGCTGCGGTAATACCCGTGATATCTGCCACTGACTCAGGCGTGTATTGTTCAGCAAACAAAGCAAGTCGATCGATCTCAGGTGTCAAGGCTGCCACTCTAGTATCGAGCTTGGCATAACCCTGCGTATAGATTTCATTGAGCATAGCTAATAGCAGCAATACGTCCGTCGCTGGACGAATAAAATGGTGTTCGCTAGCGATGTCTGCAGTTTCGGTACGTCTTGGATCAACTACTACTACCTTACCATCGCGCGCTTTGATATCTTTTAGCTTTTGGCGCATGTTGGGCGCAGTCATGATACTGCCGTTAGAAGCCAACGGATTACCACCGATGATAAGCATATATTGTGTGTTATTGACGTCAGGAACTGGAATACGCAGCATGTGACCAAACAGATGCATGCTAATAATATGATGTGGCAGTTGGTCAATAGAGGTGGCAGAAAAACGACTGCGCGTCTTTAAGCTGGTCAGCAGTTGTTTGATGGTCAACATACCACCCATATTATGTACGTTAGGATTGCCTAGATAAACACCTAACGCATTTTGACCATACTTTTGCTGTATGAATTGAATACCTGCAGCAACTTTATCTAACGCTTCTGGCCAACTAATAGATTTCCAACCGTCTGCCGTTCTCTCTACAGGCTGACGCAAACGGTCAGGATCTTCATGCAAATCTTGCAAAGCAGTGGCTTTCGGACAAATATAGCCTTGCGAAAAGGGATCGTTTTTGTCCCCTTTAATCGACAAGACTTTTTCGCCATCGTGCTTTATTTCGACGCCGCACATTGCCTCGCACAATGTACAAGTTCTAAAATGCGTTTGCGTTTCGCCTAACGTTGGTGTAGCCGTGGTTGTGGCCATAGTCACTCTCCCTGTTGTGTTTTTTTGTTCTAGGCTTCATGACAATAATTTTTGCTTATTATCACTACTGACTAGTATTGCTTCCGTGCAAAAAATTGGCGAACAGTGCATCAAAGCTGATACTCAACGTGGCAATCGCTTGTTGCCTTGAGTAACGCTGCTGATGACAGCCCAATATCAACTCATGTACTTGTGCCGCCGCCATATCGACGCATAGATTGACAGCACTGCGCTCGCAAGTACGATTAGATAACTGCAATCCCTGAATAAATATCTCTGTCCACTCTTCTTGTATTTCGGTAATCAGATTGCCCAGTCCATTATTTAATGATGACTGGTTTTCTATATTGTCACTAAATCTAGGACGGTCTTCGAGCAAATGCTGAAACAGCGCGATATTCTCAAATGCAGAATCAAAAATCATAATCAGACATTGTCGACATTGCTGATTAAACTGATCTTTGCTCAACACATCATAATCTTTGAGCATATTGACCCATGCCAGTCGCATCGGTGATAGGTAGTTGTCTTTTAGTTGGGTGCTCAGCTCGTTTTGTAGTGCCTCTAGGCTCTCAAAATGGTTGTAAAAACTGGGCTGTGCAATACCTGCACCTTTGGCAACTTTATTCATGCTCATGCCCTGAGCACCTTTCAAACTGTACAACCGTAAGGCACTTTTTAATAACGCACGCCGAGTCTTGGCTTTTGCCAGCTCACGTTTAGATTCTACTGGGACTGTCAAATCTTGCGTTAGTACATTCAATGCAGAGGTATTCCTATTCAATAGATAATTATATCGACACACCAGTAATTTACCTTAGGTGCTATTGTGCCAAAAAAATGTGATGATAATGGTTAATTGCCGACAGCCAATATCTTAGCTATAAGGTTATAGTCATTTAAACCAGATGTCTATAGCCAAATCCATAGTAGAACTCATGCTTCACAAAACAACCATTTCTAGGCCACCATCATGACATCACCTGTATTCTTCTCTTTAGTGCTGCCTTGTGGCGCTACGTTACCCAACCGCTTAGCGAAAGCTGCCATGGAAGAAAACATGGCTGATGTCGGTCAAGTCCCTGGCCCTACTCTGCTCTGTCTATACAAAAATTGGGCCGAAGGCGGGACAGGTCTGTTAATCACGGGAAACGTGATGGTCGATGGCCGCGCTATGACAGGGCCTGGTGGTGTCGTATTAGACAAACACAGTGAGATAGCGCCTTTTAGAGCGTGGGCAAACGCTGCCAAGCACAACAATACACAAGTTTGGATGCAGCTCAACCATCCTGGCCGTCAAGTATATGCTGCCATGGGCGGCGATGTGCTATCACCTTCTGACGTGGCAATTGACTTGGGCAAGCACTCTCATCTATTTGGCAAACCGCGTACGATGACGCAGCAAGATATCGATCAATTGATCCAGCGGTTTGCCGATAGTGCACTAAAAGCAGAACAAGCTGGCTTCGATGGTGTACAAATTCATGCTGCCCACGGCTATCTAATTTCTCAATTTTTATCACCGCTTACCAATAAACGTAAAGATAAATATGGTGGTTCGATTGAGAATCGGATGCGACTATTAATCGAAGTAATCAAAGCCGTTCGTGCTCAGGTTGCGCCTACCTTTGCAGTCGCTGTGAAGATAAACTCGGCCGATTTCCAGCGCGGAGGATTTGATGCAGATGATGCCAAAGTGGTTATTTCAGCGATGAATGAATTGGCCGTAGATTTGGTCGAATTATCAGGTGGCAGCTACGAAAGCCCAGCCATGCAAGGCAGCACAGCAGATGGTCGCACGTTGCAACGAGAAGCTTACTTTTTAGATTTCGCAAAGGAGATTGCTCAAGTCGCTACCATGCCTATCATGACGACAGGTGGCGTTAGGCGATTGGCTGTCGCAGAAGATATACTGGCGCAAGGGATTGAAGTGGTTGGTATGGGAACCGCATTAGCCATGAACCCTGCTCTACCGAATGACTGGAAAAATGATAGTACGCTTAGTGCTCACAATCCTGTGGTACGCTGGAAAGATAAAACCTTAAGTGCAGTTGCTACAATGGCGGTCATCAAGCGACAATTACAACGCATGGGACAAGGGAAGTCGCCCGAACCAAATGCCTCACCAATTTTCTCATTGATTTCTGATCGTATACGAATAAAAAAACTCACCAAACGCTATCATCAGTATTTGAATAAATATTCGACGAAATAACTTTCAATCAATTTCAAAGACAATAAAAAAGCAGCTACTCTATTTTTGAATAGCTGCTTTTTTATCTACATAAGTATTTTTGAATAAATAATATATTTTCTTAATATTCATATAAAAAACAAGTTCATAGAAGGAATTATTATCACGCACAATAGACGCAATTTACGTGGCACTACTACAGCAGTCCTGTATATAACACTTAGTAAACGCTCACTATAATTAAGTAACACTATAAACATAGCATATACAGACAGCTGAATTGAAAAGTCCTATATTTAATCTCACAAGATATTTGGAACCAATCATTTATCCTTGTGCAATACAATTAGAATAAAAATTAAATAGTAGTATCAGTAACCGATATCGTGAAATAAGAACCGAAATAGTGATTAAAAAATAAATCAAACACAATAAGTTCAATAAAAGGAATAATACAATGAACGAACATACTCTAAAAGGCGAATGGAACCAAATGAAAGGTTCAGTTAAACAAAAATGGGCCGAGCTAACAGACGACGATCTTACTCATATCGAAGGTAGCCGTGACAAGCTAGTAGGCCGCGTACAAGAGCGCTATGGTCATGCAAAAGAAGACGCAGAGCGTGAAGTAGATGACTGGCGTGTAGAAAACAAGTACTAATATACTCGTTGCATATTTATTCGCTGCATAGTTACTGTACTAAATAAACTGAAAAACCGCATAGAAATATATGCGGTTTTTTTATGGCAGATTCATACTGTATAGATAAGCGGGAGTTTCCTAAAAACTGTGTAACTGCTTATAATCCACTAACTGGAGAATAAGCAATGACTACTCAATCTGACATTAAAAAACTGGCCGAGCAAATGGCTGGTAGCATGAAAAGCTTTGATGACATCAAAGACTTCCAAAAGCAGCTCATGCAATCCTTTATTGATACTGCCTTAGAGGCTGAGATGGAAGAGCATCTCGGCTACCCTAAACATGAGAAGGCAGACAAGCCCAATAAGCGCAACGGCCACACTAAAAAGACCGTCCGCAGTGACACAGGCGATCTTGAGATATCCACCCCAAGAGACCGCGGTGGCAGCTTTGAGCCTGTGCTGGTCAGTAAGCATCAAACCCGTATCTCAGGTCTTGATGACAAGATCATATTCCTTTACGCCAAGGGTCAAACCACCACCGAGATTGTAGAGAGTATTAAAGAGCTCTACGATGTCGACATTTCAAGCTCTCTTGTCTCAAGAGTCACCGATAATATCTTAGACGACATCACCGCTTGGCAGAACAGGCCATTGAATAGTGTTTATCCTATCGTCTATTTGGACTGCATTGTCGTTAAAGTACGTCAAGACAAGCAGATCATCAACAAAGCCATTTACTTAGCGCTAGGTGTTGCTCTTAACGGTAAAAAAGAGCTGCTTGGTATGTGGCTCTCAGAGAATGAAGGCGCTAAGTTCTGGCTGGGCGTTCTTACCGAGCTTCAAAACCGCGGGGTGCAAGACATCTTAATCGCTTGTGTCGACGGCTTAAAGGGCTTCCCTGATGCCATCAATACGGTTTATCCCAACGCTCAGGTTCAGCTGTGTATCGTGCATATGGTGCGCTATTCAATGAAGTTTGTGCCGTGGACGGATAAAAAGGCCGTAGCGGCTGATTTAAAGGCCATTTACGGCGCTGATACCCTTGAGATGGCAGAGGCCAATCTTGAGCACTTTGATGAGACTTGGGGCAAGGAATATCCGCATGTCATCAAGTCTTGGCGTAATAACTGGGAGGGCCTAACAGTGTTCTTTGAGTACCCTAAAGACATCAGAAAAGTCATATATAGTCACCTGACCACAAAAATGTTATAAAATAAATCAACTAAACGATTACCACAATAAATAACCATGACTTACTCCCTAGATTATCGCAAACAAGTCTTAAAAAGCTTAGATGAGGGCATGACCTTTGCTGAAGCTGCTGTTTTCTATGATATCAGTCCAACGACTATCCAGAAGTGGAAAAAGCGTCTTCATAGTAAAACCACTCGATATATTAAGCCCTACAAAATAGAGGATGAAGCCTTAGCTCAAGATGTCAAAGACCACCCTGACGATTATCACTATGAGCGAGCACAGCGTTTTGATTGTAGCCCAACAGGCATCAGTAAAGCCTTAAAGCGTATTGGTGTTAGCAAAAAAAAAGACACTTGAGCATCCCAAAGCCTGTCCTGTGAAAAGAGCGACTTATCTAGCCAAGCTTAACCACTACATTGCTCAAGGCTTTGCTATTGTCTATATGGACGAAAGTGGGTTTGAGAGTGAAACGATGCGTCCTTGTGGTTATGCACCCATTGGTAGCCCCTGCATTGGCAGTTACAACTGGCAAGCCAAAGAGCGAACCAACGTCATTGGTGCGCTATATGGCAGAATGCTGTTTGCACTCGATTGCTTAAAGACCAACATCAATAAAGAGGTTTTCTATCACTGGTGCAAGTTCACGCTGATACCAAAGCTTAAGAAAAAATGTGTGATCGTTATGGATAATGCGACCTTTCATAAGCGCGTTCAAAAGCTGCTTAACAGGCATGGTCACAGGCTTCTATTTTTACCACCTTATAGTCCTGACTTAAATCCCATCGAGAAAAAATGGGCTCAAGTGAAGTTTTTGCGCCAAGGTTGGATGGAAAATGACTTATCTAAATTGTTTTATGATATCCATCCAAATCATAACTCTTTTGTAGTGCAATGACTATACACTACCAATGCTATTGAGTCACTGAACAGTGTGATTCGGACAGCGGTGAATAAGCGTAAGGTGTTCCCATCTGATCACGCAGCTTTCAAGGTAGTCTATCTAGCAACCCAGCAGGCATCCAAAAAGTGGTCGATGCCAATCCGTAACTGGACGTCTGCTCTTAATCGCTTTATGATTATGTTTGATGATCGCATCAGCAGGCATTTAATCTAAATGGCAGTTACACAGAATCTGGGATGGGCTCAGATAAGCTGTCGAAGAAATAAATTACCATTCTCCAGACACGATAAAACCGCATAGCAATCAATTGTTATGCGGTTTTATTGTTAACTATCCATGTTATCTATCACGACTGCTTTTCATGCATCCTTGCACAAATATTCAGTATATTGTGATACTGGGCATCCTGCCCTTTTTACTACACTACAGCTTCAGTATTACTTGCTGCTATCAGCAAAGGGTATGTGTCCTTACTTCAATCGCTATTGTCATCCTGACGCTAGTTATCGAATCATTATCCTTAATGCGGTCAACTCAATCCTTGATTCACATTCCCTAATGCCGTGTGACTATAATGCCTAACTCTCACTCGTATGTTAAGTCGCGTAAACGTCATTGCGTGTAAGCATATGCTTACAACAAACTATTTTACTTACCCCAATTATTACAACTTATTAACGCAAATGACACCTACCGCAAAGTTTTGTACTCTATTATAGATAATGTAAGGAAATATTTCGAAAAATAAATCACTAGAGATACTTATTGATTACGATCTAATTTAATTTGCCAGAATACCTTTAAAATCTTATAGTTATAGCAGATATAGATATTTCCAACATATATCGCCTACTTAATACCATCATAGGATATTGCCTCATGAAAACGATAAAACCCTTCTCTATTAAGGCCACTGTATCTACTGGTCTTGTCGTTGCATTATTGGGTACGACAGTGGGTTGTGCGGTTGTAGGTCCAGGATATGACAATCAGCCTGTCTATCGTGGTGATAATAATAGCCAGAACAATAATTTTAATCGCGTAAGTCAGCAGCTTCGACAAGACTTGCGGCGCAAAGGCTATCAAGTTATAGATATCAGAGCTGATAGTTACCGTGGTGATCGAGCTCTTACGGCTTATGCTAAAAAGAACAACCAAGCCTACGAGCTAAAATATACTTACCCTACCCTAAGACTCACCAGCTCAAGCAAAAAAGCATGGCCAGATAACTGGGACAATAATAAGTCGCAAAAGAATAATGACCGCTATAAAGAAAACAAGCATAAAGATAATTATCAAAATGGTCAGCGCTATAAAAAAGGCGATGTCGAAGACACTATTAAAAGAGAATCACGTTACCCAGCTATCAAACGCCGTGCTATCAACAAAGTAAGGGCTATGGGTTATCGTGTCGAAGATATAGATCTTGAAGAAAAAAATAAGCGCGGTGTCTTTGAGATTGAGGCCAAACGCGGTTCACAGAAGTACGAAATATTATTAAGTTATCCAAATTTAGATGTTATCAAAGTCACAAAAGATTAATTACTTTTAGCATTTTTAGCTAATTACCTCGGTACGTTTAACTCTTACCCATATTGAGCAACAATATATTATTAGGAGATCATTATGAAAACCCTATCATTTTCAACATTAAAAACGGTAGCGACTGGCAGCATAGTCGCAGCTTTATTGGCAGTGACCACAGGCTGTGTGACTGCACCGAATGGCTACAATGGCTACAATGGCTATGACGACCTATACGAGCATACTCATAAGGACAATAAAGGCCATAAAAAACACAAAGACAAAAAGAACGATAAAAACAGCTATGTCTCCGTTGTCGAGCAACGAGCTGCTAGTAAAGTCCGTAGCATGGGATACCGTGTCAAAGACGTCAAATACAAAAATGGTGATCGTAAAATTAAGATAAAGGCTGAACGTGGACGCGACGATTATAAAATTGAGCTAGGCTATCCAAGCTACAACGTGATTAAGCTTGAAAAAGATTAATCGTTCATCAAGATCTGATATTCACTGTTACTACTCAGTTGAAACAGCGAAAACTTTATAACCAAATAAGTCATCAAATGGCTTATTTGGTTTTTTTATGAGAATTCTTACACTCAATAAGCTAATATTTTTCTATATAAGACTAAAAACCCAAGACTTTTATCACATCATAGGCTGGTGTTTCATAGGGGTGTGCCTTTTTTAGTGCGGCAATGGTAGCATCGATAAATGCTTCATCCACTACCATTTCAACTCGCCACTCATCGACCATTTCTAAGCTATCTTGTGTACCAATATGTGGCTCACTGCCTGATAATGGCATAAACTGACCGGCTCCTCGTACCTGCCAACAGCATTGCTCATAGTTTCCAATCTTCCCAGCGCCAGCAGCAAACAGAGCAGACTTTACTTGGTCTAACGCTGCATCAGGAATAAAAACAGTCAACTTATACATAGGTTTACCTCATAGAATGGTTTTGAATCTCAATCTGCTAGTTCTTAGATAAAGAAGGATGATCGGTCCATATATAACGTAGCAGCCAGTCTTTGGCATCACCTGCATAATCAATACCAATACGTGGGCGTAGTGATACAGGTGGCTGGCAGTCATCATCTTCTATCCAAACGTCTGATGTCGGCGAAATAGGCTTGCCATATAAATCGCGATCAATTTGCAAGCGTTTGGTCAATTTACCAGGGCCTGCGAACTGCTTAGGATGTGTAAATTGCTTATCCGGACTGAGTTGTTGCTCTTCGATCAGACGGTCACTATCATCAGTCAAAAACCCAGCGCGAATCAATACCGATTCAGGTGACTCTACAGAGCCGCTAATCAAATTTAGCATATGATGCACGCCATAGGTCAGATAGACATAGAACACGCCACCTTGCTCATACATAATCTCTGTGCGCGCCGTTCGAGTACCTGCATGTGAATGGCAGGCGGGGTCATCTTGACCAATATAGGCTTCTGTCTCAGAAATACGCATTCGCAAAACTTTTTCTGATCCGTCGCTGTCGATCAGCTTTCTACAAACCACCTTACCCACCAAATCAGCGGCCACCACACAGGTTGGACGCGTAAACCAAGCTGGCTCTAAAACAGTTGATGAAGCAGTAGACATTAGCGAAACCTTTTCTTATTTTTATGGTCTAATTGATATGAGTAAGTACTAACAAATTAGCATAAAAGTAAGACAAGGTATCGAGGACAGTGTTGGCGCTATGTTTGATTTTTTATACGAGTTAAATGATAAGCCTATGGCTGAAGAGTGATACTGTTGATAAATGGATAGGAATTATAGTCTGTTATAAGTGGTTCTATTATAGCGGTCTGTTTTAGGTGGTCTGTTCATAAATTTGAAGGGTGAGATAACTGGTTCTGTTGGGGTATACCCTACGATAACAGGAAAGCCATCGCGGATGACAAAACCTGTTTAGCTTTTAAACAAAACGGGTTTGTCGATAGTATGTAAGATAAGTTCGAAAAGTAACTGGAGTGTGAGACTATTCATACTGGGTCTGAATTAAAGTTTTATTGTGATTAATTTCTGCTCAATGTTATTCATTTGTCGCCACGATGAGTGATGGCGGCTTGTGATTTAGTTAGGAAAAATAATCTTGAGTAATAAGATACGTTTGTGGCATTTATAGCAGAGCTTGTTCTAGGCTTCTTTACTTACATTTTCCTGCAAGTTCTTTTTTAGTAAATGATCGAATATAAATGGGCCAAAAGGTAAGAGTGAGCCGAGTACGCCCGCAGGTATTGCCCAAAGAGGCATTTTCATTTTGATAGCTGAGCCTATAAGTATTATGATATAGGTAATAAACAACATACCGTGTGCCATACCGATGTATTTCACACCTTCTGGAATGTCCATCATATATTTTAGTGGCATGGCGATGAAGAGCAATAATAAGAAAGAGGTGCCTTCTAGATAGCCTATAGTCAGCTGAATGTAAAAATGTTATGGATTTAAACGCGCTACTGGTATAAATTTTACTTGCGTGCTGCGTTCCCAGAGGCTGCGCAAAATTCATCCCAGTAGTGCTATGACATTTTTAGAGTGTATCGACTATATAAGGGTAAGACTTTTTAACGCTGTCTCTTGTTTTTTTTCTAAGGCTGTGAATTTTTTCAATAGTTGGCTGAGTCTGTGACACTGTATTTTCCTTTTGTTATTATCAATAAAGAATTTATGGATTATTCAATGTCTCTATAATAATGGCTCTACGCAGAGCTTTTAAGTATTGAGTTTTAAGACCTAAAATGAGTGAGTACCTATACCAGTCATACATTACCTTCCAGTTCACATTTTATAAACATACTCAAGTATAAAAAGTATTTTTCCGTATAGAGTGAATACGACGCTAGTTCATTTTGTTTGTGATAATCGGCATCAATGTGCTTATTTATTACGCTTACTTTCTAAAAATATCATGTCAATTATAATCAATGCGACACCGACACAGACACCTATATCTGCAACATTGAAAAGAGGATAATTCCAGACATCAGCATAATGCACATGGATAAAGTCAACCACTTTACCAATTCTTAAACGATCGATTAAGTTGCCAATCGCACCACCAAGCATTAAGGCCAACCCCATAGATAATAGCTTGGCTGCACGTGGCGCTTTGATTAAATAAACCGTTAAAAAGATAGCCATTACAAAAGCTAAGCCTGAGAAAAACCATTTCTGCCAACCGCCAGCGTTGGCTAAAAAGCTAAATGCTGCCCCATAGTTATAAGCGAGTGTCCAGTTGAGAAATGGTTCAATGACCGGTACGGGGTCATTGAACGCTAATGTGGTTTGGGCCAACCACTTAGTCCATTGATCAAGTATTAATACCATTATCGCCAACAAATACCAGATAAAAGCGCGACTGCCATTGGCAACCATTTTTGGCATTTTGTCCAACTTATCTTTAGGTGTTATTGAGTTGCCTGAAGTCACGTACATAGCTTTAGGCGTATGATTTATGGTTTTAGAGTCAATCGATTGATGAGTACTACTCACAGCTATAGGTACCTTCTTGTCAGCAATATTAGTACTAGCCGATTCAACGCTATTCAATTTAGTACTATCTAATCTGTCGGTAGATTCAGTCATAGTTGTTTCCTTTATCTATGTTTATACAATGAACAATGTTAAACGTATATGTTTTTGGTATACGATTATTAATCGCGCCACTTTCATAAACGGCTCCACTTACCGCTCTGGTATTATGAAACTTACGGTAATAATTTTTGGGGCTGTCCTAGATAACTAGTTCAAACCCTGTTTAACCCATTGTTTTAATTGTAGTAATTGCGACTTTGGGTCACTGTGATTAAAACGCCACTCACATTCCTTTAAATAGAGGTGAAAATGTTCTTTTGGAACTCCGTTAAACTTACGTAGATGCCGTTTAGCTTGGTTCCAGAAGTTCTCTATACCATTAATATGATTCTTGTCATTAACAAAGGTTTTGGAGTGGTTGATACGATAATGAGTAAACTCACTGACATCTAATGCGTTATAGCTTTTAAATGAGTCAGTATAAACAATGCTATCAGGCTTCACTTTTTCTCTTATGATGGGGATCAAAGTATCTGCTTTAGCATTGGGTATAATACAAGCGTAGACCTTGCCATTACGCTTTAATAGACCAAACACGGGCACTTTGCTACCAGCACCTCGCCCTCGCTTGCCTTTACGAGTGCCACCAAAGTATGATTCGTCTACTTCGATTTCGCCTTCAAATAGACCAGGGTCTTGACTATTCTCGTAAATAAGCACTCGTAGCCTATGAAAGTAATAACTGGCTGTGGTTTTATTAACACCAACTAAGCTTGCTGCTGTTCTCGCGGTAGAACCGGCAACAAATAACTCGATTAGTCTGCTTTGTTTATACCAACTTAGTTTACTCTTTCTCATAGTGCTATCCTAAATAATTTTACTTATCTAGGACAGCCCCCAATGAGTTACAATGTGGCTTATCCCGAACTGGGGTTGTAAATAGACAAGTCCATACAGACAGTGAATTGGTCAATTCGAATATTGGAAATAATAGGTAGCCCTTCATGTCCCTTAAGAGCGCAGAAAAGTCTCCGTCATTGACGCAAAATAAACCGTCAAAAAAATCTTATCTGTTGGCGTTCGCTTTCAGCGCGGGCTCATTATTGACAGGGCTAGGAGCTACTGGGCTGACGGCCGTGCCAGTGGCATCGCAAGCGGCAGGATTGGGTGATTTATTTGGTAATAAAAGTGCTGCCCAACCGAAATTTTTGCCTGTTGATGAAGCGTTTCAAGTTAGCAGTAGCAGCAAACCGACCAATAATGGCACGCGCTTAGCCATTAACTTTGACATTACGCCTGAGCACTATGTTTATAAAGACCAAATTAAGCTAACGCTGCCTGCTGGCGTGAGTGCCGCACCTTTTAGCTTTAGCCAAAAGCCAGTCTCCATTGATGATCCGACCTTTGGGCAAGTATTGGTATTTGACCAAGCCAATATGGTTGCTACTACCATTTTGAGTAGTAGTAATGGCAAGGCGATAAATAATGCCGCCGTGACAATAGGTTGGCAAGGCTGCGCCAAAGCGGGTCTATGCTATCCACCGGAGAAAATAAAAACCACGGTCAATATCGCTGCTGCGTCACAATCGGCAGCCAATAGTTCAAGTAGTACTGCTACAGTTTCTGCGAGCAATAACAGCAATGTAGAAACTGCGCAAGCCTCTACAGATGGGACAGTTACCAATAGTCTTGCTACAGAGCAAACTACGCCAGATGACGAGGTGATTGATTATGCATTGTTAGATGACGAAGCGTTAGATGCAGAGCTTGGTGCAATCAATACCATCTCTGGAGCCGATGAAGAAGTGGTAGGCGATAATGTCACAAGTGAAGCAGCGAACAATGACGCTGTCATAAATAATGCTGCTGCAACAAACAATACCGTTGTCGTTGATAACGCCATTAATAGTGACCCTTTTGGCTTAGCTTCGCATCCGTGGTTGGCATTGGTGTTATTGTTCTTGGCAGGGTTGGTCTTGGCATTGACGCCATGCGTGTTACCGATGCTACCGATTGTTGCCAATATCGTCGCGCGTGAAGACAATCCAACGGTAAAACGCGGTGTTATTTTAACGACCAGCTACGCTATTGGTGTTGCCATCGCTTATGGTATTTTGGGTGCGGTCATTGCTATATTTGGTGAATCGTTAGGCATTATCGGTTGGCTACAAAACCCGATTATACTAATTGCCTTTGCCATCGTTTTTGTCTTATTAGCCCTTTATATGTTGGGCGTATTTAGCATTCGTCTGCCAAGATTCATCAGTAGTAAAATGCAGGGTCTAAGCCAAGCGGGGGATAGCAAACTTGGTAGTACGGGTGGCAGTTTAATTGCGGGATTCTTATCGGCGCTCGTGGTATCGCCTTGTGTTTCGGCACCCTTATTTGGGGCGCTGCTTGCTGTATCAACGATTGGAAGTCCATTACTTGGCTTTGCGGCTTTATTTATGCTCGGTTTTGGTTTATCAGCGCCGCTTATTTTAATCGGCGCGACCCAAGGTAAAATCATGCCAAAAGCGGGTGAGTGGATGAACTGGGTCAAGCAGGGCTTTGCTTTGTTGCTTTTTGCCGTGGCATTGTTATTAATTGAACGCGTCTTTATCTCGCCTGTGATGCTGATGGTTTGGGCGCTGTGGTTTATGGTCGTGGCGATGTGGGCGTGGAGCTGGCTAGGCAAAGGTCGGATGCTGACCCAAGCGCTAGGCTTAATCGCTGGTATTTGGGCGACGTGTTTAATCGTCGGCGCCGCATTGGGCAATGACGACAGCTTGCATCCGCTTGCCTCCCTAACTGCGGTTCCGGTGCTGCAGACAACTGCTGGTCAACCAGCCACCAGTAATGCAACCGATAAGACGGTCACGACGCTGGCTGAGTTAGATGCCATTGTCGCCGCCAATCCTAAAGTGCTGGTCGATGTCACCGCCGAATGGTGTATTGCATGCCGGATTATGGAGAAAAACTTATTTCATAATCGCCCTGCGCAAATGCAAGATTGGCAATTGGTCAGACTTGATATCACGGAGACTACGGCTGATTCAAAAGCAATCTTAGCGCGTTATAAACTATTTGGTCCGCCAGCATTGCTGTATTATCAAGACGGGCAATTGGTCAATCAGCAAGTGGGTGAAATCGGGCGCGCAGCGTTTGAGCAAACCTTAACCGCGCTAAATTAATCGTTTAAATGTAGATAAATTCCACATCATTTCTACCCATTAAAAAGCCAACGTCCTTTGATAATAGGACGTTGTCTTTTTCAATCTTACTAAATAGCCTTTTTAATATAGACGCTAAATCCTTGGTTTAACGTTATTTATTACTATTCATTTAACTACTTAACCCCAGTTCGGGATAAGCCACATTGTAACTCATTGATACTATTTACAATGTGGCTACCTGTCCCTGCTGAGGCATGTTTTTGATGGTGGGCTTATAGGGAAACCAGCAATAAGCAATTAAACCTGACAGCAAGTTTGTGATAAACCCCGTGACACTACGATGGCGTGAGTGTTCGATTTGGCACAAGTTTTTAAGCTCCCCAAACACCGTTTCAACCAAAGAGCGATGATTGAGTAGTGCCTCATCCATAGGCTCAAGTAATTGGGGTTTCATATTACGCCGAAGTTTGGTTATCAACGTGGTATCATTGTGTTTTGTGAGCCACTCGTTTAGGGCTTTACTGATATAGCCTCTATCCCCAAACATCTTGCCAAACACAGGCGTTGCCATATCCTTAACAGGCACTCTGTCATCCGTATTACCCGCAGTGACTTTAACAGATACAAGCTCGCCCTTATGATTGATAATGATGGCGTGCAGCTTAAAGCCATAGAACCAGCCCATGCTGCTTTTGCCTCGGGTTGCAAGTCCCTTAAAGACTTTATGACGGTAGATACGCTTATTATGACAAACTGCTATCTTGGTTGAATCAATATAGCTGATACCTGTACAGTCGCCCATCATGCTTTGCAAGTAGGCACACAGTGGTATGATACTGCGCGGCATAAGCTCTATAAATCGTGAGTAGCTCGGCAGGTTTGGAAACTCCTGTTTCATCATGCCAAGCATGTGATGGTAGTAAAACGCCTTAAACTGTCGATACCGCAGTTGATGAAACAGTACCAAGATGGTCATAATCTCTGCTACACTTATCTGGCATGCTCTTAGCCGTTGACGGCCCGTTGCGATTAAATGAGCGTCAAACTCAGGTTTGAATTGCTGATAAAAGTCGTCAATATGGCAGTATAGTTCGGTTAGGTTGTCCATGTAAGAAGTCCTTTTTGCTTAAGTGGTCTTGGTAAACTTACTTTAGCAACTTTGGACTTCTTTTTTATCTTTTTTTTGAGCGCTTATCCCGAACTGGGGTTATTTATCAATTTCTCAGCCTGTTTTTTTTCTACTTTTTGAACCACCACCCGGATATAAATGTAGCTATGAATAAAACAACTTTTAAAATATCGAAGATGGACTGCCCTTCGGAGGAAAACCTAATCCGAATGAAATTAGAGGGCCACTCGAATATTGAACATCTTGAGTTCGACATTCCTAACCGTCAATTAACTGTGTTTCATCATGACAATATAGAAGGGATAGAGACTGCTATTCATGACCTAAAATTAGGAGACACCCTACTCTCGACCGAAACCATTGACCCCTCTGATCCCAACAATAATTTTAAAATTGATGCTGACTCTAGTCACAAAAAAGATGCTGAGCAAAGAAAGCTACTATGGATAGTGCTGGTCATTAACTTTGCTTTCTTTATTATTGAAATGAGCACGGGACTGATTTCTCGTTCGATGGGGTTGGTCGCCGACAGCTTAGATATGTTAGCAGATAGCTTCGTGTACGGAATTAGCTTATTTGCGGTCGGTGGAACGGTCATTAAGAAAAAACGGATTGCTAGAATTGCCGGATATTTTCAAATTACGCTAGCGATTCTTGGTTTTTTAGAAGTACTAAGACGTTTCTTTGGCAATGAGCAGTTACCTGACTTTTCTACCATGATAGTCATATCGATTCTTGCGCTAATTGCAAACTTGATTTGCCTCTATTTACTACAAAAATCGAAAAGCAAAGAAGAAGAAGCCCATATGCAAGCCAGTATGATTTTCACTTCAAACGATGTGATTATCAATTTAGGGGTAATTGTTGCAGGGATTTTGGTTAATTGGTTACACTCTAGTACGCCTGATTTGATTATTGGTAGCATCGTATTTGCTGTAGTTATTCAGGGCGCCTTTAGAATATTGAAGTTGAGTAAGTAGCCAAGCCTAATAACTGAAGCAAATAGCTCAAGTAAGTAGCTTAATTAAACCGCTAAGTGTAAAGTAACTGGGTTTGAAGCAAATAAACATCATAAGGATATGAGACCTCAAGCAATGATTGAACAAACTTTAAATCTAGTCACCACCAAAGACCATCAGCAAGTTGCCGTTTGGCGAATAATAGATGATGAAGTCTTTGATAAGAATCTGGGAGACCTTCCTAAATTTTGTGTAAGTATTTAATCTAAACGTCAGTTACACAGAATCTGGGATGGTCTCTTCAAGTCCTCACTAGCGCACCGATCATAGATAGAATATCTATGGTAAGTACATCATGAAGTACACTGTGGCTATCTCAGCAAGTTGAAACCTTAATACCATTAGCTCACAGCCAAAGATTCAAGTCCTCACTAGGGAACCATCATAAATATAATGCCATAAAAAAACTGAGCACATGGCTCAGTTTTTTTTATTTTATACTACCTATCGAATGCTTATTTTAATGGCACACCAATACGGTTAGCCACTTCTTCATAAGCTTCAATCACATCACCTAGTGACTGACGGAAACGGTCTTTATCAAGTTTCTTCTTGGTGTTCTTGTCCCAGATACGGCAGCCATCTGGTGAGAACTCATCACCTAATACGATACGGTCATGGAATACGCCAAACTCTAGTTTAAAATCAACTAGGATTAAATCACCCGCATCAAACAATGCTTTTAATACATCGTTGACTTGATAGGTCAGCTCTTCCATCTTAGCCAGTTGCTCTTTGGTCGCCCAGCCAAGAGATACAGAAAGTGATTCGTTAACCATCGGATCACCTAGCGCATCATCTTTATAGAACAGCTCATACGTTGGCGGCGTCAATGCCTGACCTTCTTCTAAGCCTAAACGACGCACCAAACTACCAGCTGCAAAGTTACGCACCACGCACTCTACAGGAATCATGTTTAAGCGTTTAACCAACACTTCGTCATCAGACAATTGCTTCTCGAAATGTGTTTCGATACCAGCGTCAGACAATTTTTGCATGATAAAAGCATTAAAGCGGTTATTAACCACACCTTTACGTGCTAATTGTTCGATACGCTTACCATCAAGCGCCGAGGTATCATCACGGAAGTGCAAAATCAGAAGATCATTGTCCTCTGTTTCATAGACAGATTTGGCTTTACCTTTATACAGCAGTTGTTGCTTTTGCATTATGGGGGTTCCTGTTCGTTCAAGCTTATGTGGTAAAAACGCGCAGCTACCGCTGACTGATGTAAGATACATGGCTTGCGGCTATGATAAAAAACGCAACAGTCAGCGATATAGATAAGAGAATAAGTTTAGTTCGAAGTGTTACTAACAGCACGCTGAGGTTTTGGCAGCTGATACTGATTGCCTGACTCATTTTGTAGTTGGAGCGTGTTTGCCCCAGCATTAGGTGTTGAATATAAAGGGACAAAAGGTGCCGTTTCTTGGGCGGCAGGTAGCTCTATCGGTGCAAGCTTTTTGCTTTGTTGATAATCTAAGCTACCGTTGTCACGTTTACCAAGCAAGTTTTTAGTTGCTTGACAGCCGCTCAATACCAAAGTGCTACCCAAAACCAAGGTCAGCATTGCTGGAAATAATTTTGTCGTTGATGATACTGTCTTCGATATTACTGTCATCATGTTGTCTCTCTGAGTTAGCAGTTATTGCTTATGTAGGCGATGGACTTATCGTGATAAGTTGACTTGCTGCTAGCTCGAATGGCTCTCATCTAATATGCAGCAAGTCTTAAATCGCCGAATATCAATTGGCTAAATATCAATTTATCTTATGTTTGCTCGAACCAATGCTTCATCAATAGTCGCATGATGCTGCTCCGCGAGCCAAACCAATGGCAGACGAATACCCGTCTCGATCATACCCATTTTATGCAATGCGTACTTAGCTGGGATAGGGCTTGATTCGATGAATAGGTCACGGTGCAAATGTTTGACCACGTCATGGATTTTACCAGCCGCTTCAAAGTCACCACGTAAACCCGCAGAAAAAGTCTCACTCATGGCTTTTGGCGCCACGTTAGCAGTGACTGAGATATTGCCTTTGCCGCCTACTTTCATTAGATCAAGTGCAGTGCCGTCATCACCAGATAACACAACCATTCTGTCACCAACAGCTTTGATCAATTGCTCACCGCGACCGACAGATCCTGTCGCATCTTTGATAGCAACGATATTATCGATATCGCACAAACGCTCAACCGTTTCTTGAGCGATATCAACCACTGTACGTCCAGGCACGTTATACAGCATTTGCGGTATATTTACGGCTTTGGCAATGGCTTGATAATGCTGGAATAAGCCTTCTTGTGGTGGCTTATTGTAGTAAGGAGCGACTAGCAACGCGCAGTCCGCACCTGCATCGGCAGCATCCTGAGTCAGCTTGATGGCTTCCATCGTGTTGTTGGCACCAGTACCCGCGATGACCGGTACACGACCTTTGACATGCTGAACGAAATAGCGAATAACATCGCTATGCTCTTGCATAGATAGGGTCGCTGATTCGCCAGTAGTACCAACAGCCACAAGGCAATGCGTGCCCTGCTCGATCTGCCAATCTATGAGATCTGCGAGACGTTTATAATCGACCTTACCGTCAGGGTGCATGGGCGTTACCAAGGCTACCATTGAGCCTTGTAGTCGGGTTTTGATCTCGTCGTATGCTGTGCTCATAACCGTGCCTTACTGTATTATCCTAGCTTTTATTAAAGCTGTCACATGATAGGTCGTTTGCAAGTGGCCATTGCTTTCTATGCGTTGATAAACGCTAATGGCGTAACTTACTTGATGTTAATGCTGCGTCTCTACTTACTATAATATTGTTTGTACCATAGATGATTATATCTACGATATCAGTATCGTGATGGCAATCTACCAAGAGTAATGGGCGTACCTACTAACCGACAGAAATATAATAATAAGAGTGCTCGTTAGTGTAGCATATTTTGATTTGACCGCTATCAATCAATTGGCAGTCAGCCCATAAATTTAATACCAAAAAACGGGAATTATTTTTTACTTGAACTTATAAAGCTTGGCCTAAAACCTTGTAGATAAATAGTTACATCATTAAAGGAGCAGTTTAGCGCAATCAATGTACGCTGATAAGTCTCTTATGTAATATTAACGAATCGTCAACACATCGATAGTAGGTCGATAGAATCGAAAAGGCAACCCTCTCGTACCGATGCCGCTACTCACAAATATCTGTGCACTTGCATGTTGATATAAGCCGCGCTGCTTACCCATACGACTGTTATATAGCAATGCTGATTGCTCACTACTACGTCGAATATCGTTTTGTTTTTGAGCAAGCAGGATATTTTTTTGAATAGCCTTTGCAGCGCCTGTTATCAACAAAGGGCGTGGTTGTAAAGATTTTGGCAGATCACTGATACTATCAAATCGTGATGCTAAGATAATCACTGGACTGGCGGCATTGGCAATCTCCGATCCAAGCATTGCTTTATCAGTCGCCTCTGACGTTTCAATATCTGTAGATTGCTTAGGCACATCTTGCCAGCCGCAAAGCACCGCTACTAGTGGATTTATATTCGGGTTTTCTTGCTCAACATTGTCTTGATTATTAGTTTGATTAGTCGACTGATTGACGACTGACTGCTTATTTGTTGCTCTTGCACACTTGAGTGGCAATGACGTACATTGCTGACCGATATAGTTAATATCGAGTACATCAAAAGTACTGGCCAATGTATCTTCTAATAGTGGCTGACCTTGTTTGGTCGTATTCATAGATTGATAACGCAAGTCCGAGGTACTCATGACCGTATAAACAGGTTTATTCACCCCTTTAAACAGCATTAACTGACCCACTAAATCTGCACTTGGATAGTATAGCCAGTCGCCCGTAATCAGCACGGCATCTGCGGATAAGGAATTAATAGTAGAGACCAACTTGCGAATATGACGCGGCTTACCGCCGTATATTCCTATACGTAAATCTGCTAATACGGCGACTTTGAGCGGTGTAGACAAGTCTAAGTCAATAGAATGATGCTCTAATCGTAAGCGATTGGGTTGTACAATGACAGTATAAAAGTATAAGCCCATCATCAATATTGCCATCAGTACAGCAGGTAGTGATAGCTGCACTAACATCGGCATCAGGTTCTGTGACCAAGCCATGATAAGCAATATCGCCCAAACAGGCATCGTATAAGCGGCATAATACAATGCGAGCTTCACCCAAATACGCATAAAGCGCTTAGTAGGATTGGCATTAAACGTTTGTAGCCCTGACCACAGTGCAATGTACGCTAGCAGTGCTGCTGACGTTGTCGTAATAAGCGTATGTAGAGCGGGGTCAGTCATAATTACCTAGCGGTTGCATAATGGTACGAGCCTACTAAGCGACTCGGCCCACCTTAGAGCCTATTGATTGATCAATAACTCACTTAACGAATGGATTGCTGTTGAGGTCTTACTCTTAGCTGTTTGATAAAAAACCAAACATTATAGAGGTCGACCTCCATGATAGACAAGCACAATTATTGACGTGCGCGCTGCCTTTATACCCTGCACCGTAATCTGAGTTACATTATTAGTGACATTAACAATCACATTAACAGTCACACTTTAATCATGACATTTACTCAATACGTAGACCAATAATAGCAGGAATACCTTGGCGTATAACTTCTATAGTGACCACGCCTTTTTTAGGAAGAGATGAGATAGCACCTGAAAAGTCTGCCACTGTTTCAATCGGCTTTTGATGAAAGTTAGTAATAACATCACCTGCCAGAATACCTGAGCGCGCGGCCAATCCAGTAGGATCCACTGTGGTAACCAATATACCGGTTTTATTATCGACTGCGATTTCTGCTTGTTCATCTGCCGTCAAATCGCGTAAACGCAAGCCCAACTGTACATCATCATTTTGCTCATCACCGCTCTGTGCTCTTACATCACTGGGAGCATAAGCGAGCTTGCCGTTAATCACCATCTGCTTACCGTTACGCTGGATCCGTGCACGGAAGGGATCGCTTGGACGCGCTCGGTTGAGCAAGTTCAGCAAATCTGATGCCTCCATGATTTGTACGTCATTGTATTGCAAAATGATGTCACCAGGTTTTAGGCCTGATTTTTGTGCTGGTGAGTCTGGTGATACACGAGTCAGTAAGGCACCTTGAGGACGCTCTAAATTATAAGCCTCGGCCAGATTTCGATCGATATCTTGTGGATAGATTCCTAAATATGCACGCGCCACTTCACCGTCGTTTTTCAGCTGCTCATAAATATCCATGGCAGCGTCAATAGGGATAGAGAATGACAGTCCCATATAACCGCCAGTACCACTAAAGATGCGCGAGTTAATACCAATCACTTCGCCGCGCTGGTTAAATAGTGGTCCGCCAGAGTTACCAGGGTTTAGTGCTACATCCGTTTGGATAAATGGCACACTGGTCTCACGCGAGAAGCTACGCGACTTGGCACTGACAATACCAGCAGAGGCTGAATAGTCAAAACCAAATGGCGAACCAATTGCTAACACTGGCTCCCCTACTTTTAGACCACTGGAGTCGCCAATAGGCAGGGCTGGAAATTGATTGCCCTCAACTTTTAGCACGGCCACATCTGAGCGCTCGTCACTACCGACCAAAGTTGCATCAAGCTCAGTTCTATCATTGAGCGTCACAGTGATTTTGTCCGCACCTGCTATGACATGATGATTGGTCAGCATATATCCATTGGAGGTAATAAAAAAGGCCGTACCATAAGCATGTTCAATTGCTGGCGTCGCGACTCGATCAGGGATACGTAGACGATCACCAAAGAACTGACGCAACACTTCAGCAGTCTGAGCCTTAGCAAGCTCGGCTTCACTAATCGTTTTGGTGACATTGACGCGTGCCACTGCTGGCGTGACTTGTTGCACCAAACCAGAGAAATCAGCCGTAGTGACTGCAGCCTGAGCACTGTTTATCGTCGTGACATTAATACTAGCAAACATCGCGGTACTAACAGCAAGTGCCAGCGCACTACGTTGTAACCAGCGCTGCATATTGGCAGTGGTCTGTCCTTTGAACATATTGATAGGCATTTTGTGTCCTCCATATGAGTAATCGCTGCTATTAACAGCCACGTTATGATTGTCAGCGATAGCGACTACACCAAGCGGCATGTCCCTATTCGTTACTATTTGGTGAAATTATATTCTTTTATCTATTTATCTTGTCTATTTATGCTACGCAGCACTTTTATTCGAACTTATTGTCATACCTATTTAGCAATTACTTTACGCTTATTTTTATCACTACTCACTACTTGAATATTTATAGAGTGCCTGTCTTTAGAAGATGGTTAATAGTGTAGAACATGATTAATAGCGTCTTATAAAAATAAATACTCTCAGCTATCAGTATATGACATTTTATGACGCCAACACTATTATCCTATGCGTGACGTGCATGCCCCACGCAGCTACTGTATGATAAATAAAAACTTGAAGTATTGTGCTGATGCCTTTTGCATAGTGCAGGATACCCCAAGACAGCGTTATTTCATACGGGCTTCGTATACTTTTATGGCCGTGAGATAGCTTTTTAGCAGGTACGGCTTACATCAGCTTGAAATAAAATCATGGTATGATGTCAAACCAAATATTTTACTAAACAAACAAAAGTTAGCTTGTATATAAGACTGTTTATTGCAGGTTTATATACTGGCTATCATCACTCTTGTTTTCCATCTTTTGCATTTCTAGCGTATTGTGATTTATCTAGAAGCGCTTTTGTCTTTGCTACTTTATAGTAGTTATATCATATCTAGCTTGTGTTGTGATTCATGAGGGCTATCAGTGCGATGGCTTGGCTACAACAGAAACGGATAACAACTTAATGTTAAATAAACGGTAGCAACTATCTTATAACAGCTATCGATAGATATAAAATATGACAAGATTATAAAAGGATTAATTTATGGATACCGCCCTTTTGCTATCCGGCGTGGTTGGGATTGGCATTGCCGCCCAATGGTTGGCTTGGTATTTAAAGCAACCATCCATTTTATTTTTATTACTGATTGGTATTATCGTCGGCCCAGTGCTGGGTGTATTTGACCCAGACTTGGTATTAGGCGAGCTGATGTTTCCTTTCATCTCTTTGGGCGTAGCGATTATCCTATTTGAAGGATCGTTAACGCTAGAGTTCGATGAGATTAAGCAACATGGTACCGTGGTACAGATGCTGGTATCGGTCGGTGTACTGATTACCATTGCTATCGTGGCACTATCGACTTATTTACTATTCGATGTCGATCCATTGATTGCTCTACTCTTCGGTGCACTGGTCTGTGTGACTGGTCCAACGGTTATCATGCCGCTGCTGCGCAGTGTACGCCCTAACAAAACCATTTCCAATATCTTGAAATGGGAAGGTATTATCATTGACCCAATCGGCGCTATCGCTGTGGTATTGGTCTATGAGTACATTATCTCAGGCGGTGAAGCCAGTAGTATTCTACTGTTTGCTAAAATTGTCGTATTGGCAACGGCAATGGGTATGGCGGGCGCTTGGCTACTTGCGTTCCTTATGCGTCGTCATATGATTCCTGAGTTCTTGCGTAATGTTTTTACCTTAGCATTTGTACTGGTGTTATTTTCGATATCGAACCATCTAGAGCATGAATCAGGTCTATTGACCGTCACAGTATTGGGCGTAGCACTAGCAAACTGGCCAAAATTTCCCCGTGAGACGATTTTAGAGTTCAATGAGTCGTTGACCATTCTGCTGATTTCAGTGCTGTTCATTATTCTGGCGGCGCGTGTAGAGTTGGCAAGCTTGCTTAGTGTTGGTTTTGCAGGGCTAGTGCTCCTCGCGATTGTAATGTTTGTCGCACGTCCACTATCGGTCTGGGCATCGGCTATCGGCTCGAACCTTAAGACCAATGAAAAGCTGATGATTAGCTGGATTGGGCCACGTGGTATCGTCGCTGCTGCTATCTCATCCCTGTTTGCGATTCGTTTGCAAGAGTATGATATTCAAGGCGTAGAGCTACTTGTACCTCTGGTATTTATGGTCATTATCGGTACGGTCATGATTCAGGGCCTAGGTGCAAAGGTCGTCGGTAATCTACTAGGCGTACGTGAGCCTGAGACCAACGGTATCCTTATCGTTGGCTCAAACCCAATTGCGTTATTGATTGCTACCTCTCTCAAAGACCAAGGTTTTGACGTCATCGTTGCGCACAATAACTACACTAATATTGCACGCGCACGCATGAGCGGTCTACGTACTTACTTTGGCAACCCTATCTCTGATCACGCAGATCATCATCTGGATCTGATCGGTATTGGTCGCTTGTTTGCGATGAGTATGGACAAAGAAATGAACACGTTGTCCGAGATTCACTATCGTCATGAATTTGGTGAGCGTAAGCTATATCGTCTTAAATTCAGTGACGAAAAAGTCAAAAGCGAGCGTGATGATAAGCAATCGAACTTCCACTCACAGTGGTTGTTTGGCAAAGATGTGACCTATACCAAGCTTGCCAGTATGCTGTCCAAAAAAGCTCGAATTAAGATTACCAATATTACGGATAGCTACAGCTTTGAGCAGTATAAAGCGGATAATAAGCAATTCGTACCGCTATATACCGTCGACAAAGAAGGCAAGCTGCACGTCATCACCGATAAATTTGACGGTACTGTCCCTCGTGACCGTAAGCTTATATCGCTAGTGGTAGACGATGAAGTACAGCCAAAGCCAGTCGATGTAACGCCTAAGCAAGAGCAGGCTCGCATGGCAGCTGATGCTAACTTTGAGTCCAACTCAAAAGCCCCTGAAAAGCGCAAAGAGCAGGAGCCTAGCCCTGATGACAGTCAAACAGCAGCGCCAGAGTCTTTGGTAGATAGTGACAAAAATGATGAACAAAACACTGCTAATCCGTCATCAGCCACCCAAAGCAGTAACACCGAGACTAAGTCACCTTCTAGCACTACCATAGAGAAAAATGAGCCAGTAGAAGAGCCAAAAACGTCTGCTACTAATATGGATAATAAAGGCGTCATGTCTGCAAATTCGACAGCGACTTCGAAGACCAAAACCTCTACGAACAGTAATGGCAATGGTAGTGCGCCTAAAAACAAAAAAGGGGCGCTTGACCCAAATCGTCTACCTGACTCTGCTCAAGATAGCGACGCCTCTATCGCTACTACTGGGGATGTAAAAGTAGATAAGTCAGACGTCAAATAGTATGTGTTGTTATCTGCTTTATTGACTTAAAAATAAAATATTTACCTTAACAAAAAGCCCCAACAATATGCTGGGGCTTTTTGTTGGTGCTAACTAACTGACTAGCTGACTGCCTGACTAAATATCGATACATCTAACTGCCTTATAAATCTACTTGGCAAAATTTAATTATTTGATATCGAATCTGTCCATAACAGTCTGCCATATACGCGCACTCACATTATCCGTACTGCCCGATGCATCAATACGCTGTATGCGCTCAGGATAATCACTTGCAAGCTGACTAAAACCAGTATGCACCCAAGTAAAAAACTCGGTAGCCTGCTGCTCAAAACGATCTGCTGCACTGCGCTTATTGGCACGTTTCATGCCCTCTGCTATTGGCAAATCCAACCACAATGTTAGCTCAGGAAGCTGCGTCACAAATTGTTTGATAAGCATATCGATTTTGCCGCGTACCAACTCGTCGCCATACGCACGTCCAAAACCCTGATACGCGATAGTAGAGTCGGTAAACCTGTCACATATCACCCAAGTACCATTTTGAAGCGCTGGTAAGATGACCTGCTGCATGTGATCACAGCGCGCCGCAAACAATAGTAGCAACTCGGTATCGTCTTCGATATCAGTCGCTGGGTCCAATAATATGTCACGCAATTGCTCGGCAAATGGGCTGCCACCCGGCTCACGAGTACGCAGATATGGAATGCCATTAGCTTCTAAGCGCAAGCACAACTGTTCAATCGCGGTGGTTTTGCCCACGCCTTCAGTGCCTTCAAAACTAATAAAGCGGCCTAACGTCGGTGCCGTTTCTGTATTTGAAGCACTTGATTCAGGTAGATTAGATAATGGTATGCTGCTACGTGAAGGTGTTGCGCTGGTGTGCATAGATACTGACATGATATGACCTTATGTCATTGATGAGCGCTACCTCTACTTTGTAGCACTCAATAAACGATAAGTTTTGTGAGAAGATTAAGAAGGAATATTACTGCGGCGGCGTTTGAGATTTTTTCTCACGCATGACACTGAGATAGTCTTTTACCGCTTGATTATGCTCAGCCAAGCTATTGGTAAATTTGTGTCCACCATTGCCCGTTGCCACAAAATACAATGCTTCACTATCGGCAGGATGTAAAGTCGCTTCAATAGAGGCCGCTGATGGTAGCGCAATTGGCGTTGGCGGTAAACCATCAATTTGGTAAGTGTTGTAAGATGTTTTTTCATTGATGTCTTTGCGGCGGATATTGCCATCATAACGACTGCCCATACCATAGATAATGGTCGGGTCCGTCTGCATACGCATGTTTTTGTTCAAGCGGTTTCTAAATACGGCAGAGACTAAAGGACGTTCATCAGCAACGCTGGTCTCTTTTTCGATAATAGATGCCATCACTAACGCTTCATATGGACTCTTATAAGGGAGGTTCGGTGCACGATTTTCCCACGCATCAGTCAGTACCTGCTGCTGACGCTTATACAAGTCAGTCAATACTTTTTTATCGCTGGTTCCTTCACCGTAATAATAAGTATCAGGCGCGAACCAACCTTCAAGATTATAGTTAACAATCGGGTCACTACTATTAACAACGCTGTCTGGCAATACACCCGTCAAATCCAATGCTTGGGCAATACTGGCATTGTCACTATCTGCGGTCAGTACTTCTTTCTCAATTTTGTCGTTGTCACGCAGTGCTTGGTAAAGGTCTTTAGATGTCTTACCTTCGATGATCTGCACCTTGACCATAGCCGCTTTTGCGCCTTGACCTAGTATTTGTAGCGCCTCAGCGATAGTTGGGTTTTCGGGCAGTTGATACGTACCAGCATGCAACGGCGCATCGACTTGTGACTTGATATATAGCTTAGCCACGCCTGCCGAAAACAACGGAATCTGCTGCTGCCACTGCGGTAGTAGACCATAATACGTCTGACCTGGTTCAATCGTGACCATTTGCTGCGGCTGCTCGATACGACCAAACAACGTCTGATAAACCATGACTAAGAAAAATGCAGCAATAAGCCCTAGCACTAGCAGCACTTGATAGCCACGTTGCATAAAAAACGATGGGTTATTGACTTTATATTGGCGCGGTTTACTGTTGCCGCTGATAAGCGAGACGTTGGTTGCTGGCGTTGCTGATGTGTCTTCCACCTCATCTACCACTGGTTGCGCGTCCGGCAGCGTGGTATCGACACGCTCCTCGACTGTGCCATCTTGTTTGTTTGACGGCGACTCATTGGGACGTTCAGGTGGTATATTGGGTGTAGGCTTGCTCATGGCAACTCGCGAGGCAGATGTTTGCTAGAATTTAGCACTGAACCGTGCGATTTTCAATGGTATTTGCTTAGCTTATGAATTATCTTGCTATTGATAGCAGTTTATATGGCTTAATACTTAGGTGTTTTTTTCAGTATTCTCAGCTTATCTATTAATAACGAAAATATCTTATGAACCTACATTTTAACCAAAGTCTTGCTAAAAACTATCACTCTGAACCTCAAAAAGTTCGTGTACTCAGCGAAGCATGGGTAAAAGAAAATAGTTACTGCACCAATTGTAGCGCCCAATCGCTAGCTGAGTTTGCTAATAACAAACCTGTCGCTGATTTTTATTGCGAAAATTGTAATGAGCAATATGAGCTAAAAAGTAAAAAAGCCAAGTTAAGCAATGTTGTCAATGATGGTGCTTATCAGACGATGATTGAGCGTATCAATAGTAAGAATAATCCCAGCTTCTTCTTTTTGACCTACTCAAAAGAATACACCGTTAATAATTTTCTAATTATTCCCAAGCATTTCTTTACGCCCGATATTATTGTTAAGCGTAAACCCTTATCAGTGAATGCCAAACGAGCAGGTTGGGTTGGTTGCAATATTGACTTACGCCACGTACCCGAATCGGGCAAAGTATTTTTGGTCAAAGACCAACAAGTTATACCGCGTGAAAATGTCACCCAACAGTTCCAAAAGACTTTGTTTTTACGCAAGCAATCTATGGCTTCACGCGGTTGGACACTCGATGTCTGGCAATGTATCGACCGTCTCGATGTCAGTTTTTCTCTCAATCAAGTTTATGCTTTTGCTGACGAGTTGCAGCTCAAACATCCTGAAAACAACCACGTAAAAGATAAAATCCGCCAACAATTACAAATATTACGAGATAAAGGCATCATTGAATTTGTAAGCCGTGGTCACTATCGAAAATTATACTAAGAACACTTATCATCCCATAATGGTAAACCTTTGGCAGCAACCAAACGACCGTAAAATTTATGAGGAGGGTAATCTAGCTCGAGCTCATCATTTATCTTGAAAAAGTGTTTCACATTGCCATCGAGACAGGTATAAGCTCGATTTTTTACCTGTTTATTCCAGCTCATTAACAGCCCTAACGGAGTGCGAGAAGCTTTAGTAAAGGCTTGTCTTTCGGTTGTGATTGCACACATCACAGTATCTTCATGAAACTGCTTATCTAAACCTTGTTCAATGACTTCTTGACGGGTATGCGCATACTTAAACAAACTCCCAAATGCTGTGTATTTTTTATCTTTCTTAGAATAAACAATACTAAATGCTATCTGTGAATAACAAGGTAAGTGAATTATTTCATCAGGGTCTCTTTTCGCTGCACAGCAAACTTTATTAAATATCATCAATCTACGAACTTGTAGTGGAATTCGTTGATCTTCATATGTAGTACGCATTTATTATCCCCTGTTAGATAGTATTGGATAGAATGCAATCATTGATCGATTAACATCAGTACGCAATACTCATTAACAAAAGACGATCAATTATGAAGAACGTTATTGGAGATATGCATCACTCAATAGACTTCTTGCGAAAATACCAGTGCATTAACTTCGATTGTCGGAGCCTCAAAGGCGAGTGGTGATTTATGTAAGAAGGCTGATACGTCATATAAACACAGTATCAAGATCATAATATACAGCCGCTAAAATTTATTAGCAGCTATAACTATAAGTAGTAACTTAATTATGAGTTTCGTATAACATAGTAATTATTTCGAATTATAACAGACGCCTTTCATTATAACGTTCAGGTCTAGGTTCGCCTTGATTGTCACGGTATACATCTGCAATTAACTCATCTCTATCATCCCATAGTGGCAGACGAGCTGTCGCAACTAGACGGTCATGAAACTTATGCGGTGGATAATCCGAATCGATTTCATCATTTATCCGAAAAAAAACTTCTTCACGATAGTCAACATAAGCATGCATTCTATTCTTTACATATTTATTCCAATACCACACTAATTGTATAGGTGTACTAGCTGGGCGAGTAAACTGCTTTAGATTAACAGTCAGCGCACACTTTACTGGCTCGTCGTTAGGAAAAATGCGAATACGTTGCTCAATAACTTCTTCAGGTGTTTGTGCATACTCAAACACACCACCAAAGGCTATAAATTTCTTGAAATCCTTTAGATACATAACTCCGAGTGATAACTGAGTAAATTTTGATAAATGAATAATTTCATCAGGTTCTTTCTTCGCTAATTTACAGATTTCATCAAAAACCATCAAACGACGGATTTGTAGCGGGATACTTTCATCTTCATAAACTTCGTACATTGGCTTATCTCCTTATTAGATAAGCAGCATTGATCGATTTGCTTTATGACACAAGTCTGCGTAACAAAAGACGATCACTTCTTTTGAGGACTTTTGCTAATCTACTTGCTATAAATGACTGAAGTGATATATGAGAATCGAGTGTGAATATAATAATAAAAGATAAAAAGGCAGCACAAACCTTTCAAGTTGAAATTGTCGAAACATTAAGCACTATCGTGGATGTTGTCGCAGAAGATGAGCAAAGTGCCCTTTTGAAAGCGCAAGAGATGTATAGAAATGAGCAAGTGGTTTTATATCCAGATGATTTTATTGATACCCAATTCAATATCTTTCAATAACAGCTAGGCAGATTCAAAATCCACAACATCACCTGACAATAACGTCAGACTGCTCATTGGCATGATACCGCGCAGTGCATTGCAAAAGAAAAGCTGCGTTAATTTAGGCAAATTTTCATCTCGTAGCGACCTGATTATGACTGGATATTGCGTCGTGGATAGTGCATCTATAATTACCTGACGCATGACGCCAGCGACACCCGATTGAGCCATAGAAGGGGTGTACCACTGACCGGTGGTTAGGTAGTTTTCATTGTCTTTATGAACGCTAGAGGCAGTTTTGGATTCTGATAGTGGTGCTTCTGCCAATTGATAGAATACATTACTCATCGTACCCTCAACCCACTGCCCCCTCATATCACGTAGCAGGCCTTCACCAAGTGTTGAAGCAAGCTTTGATGCCAATGGCTCAGCTTTTATCCGCTGTAGCTCACCACTAGCGAGGACATTGTCTAAACGATTAAGGCTCTTGAGACCTGCCAGCGGTGGCGGTAAGCAAGCAATCTGAGAAGCCAAACATATTGCCGAAGCATAAGGTTGGGTGGGTACTAAGTTTCCATTAGGCAAAGACAATTGCAGCGCCGTAGAAACTTTCATTGTGGTAGCCTTTAGCCATATTTCACAGTCGCTACCATTTGCACTAGGTGCATAGCCATAACCACGCACATCCTGCGCAGCGCGAGTGACCACTAGCTTGAGCATACCCTGCTCTAACTGCTGGGCATACAGTTGCAGTACGGCTAATAGCTCTTCGCTATTTATGTTTAGCTGCAAGGCTTCAGCATGAGAGACAAGCCGCTGATAATGATAATCTGACCATAGTATCAACCCATCGATGACACCCATGGTGGTAAAAAACCCATCAGCATATGCCAGCCCGCGATTATCTAAAGACATCGTTACCGTTTGGCTAGTCGACCTATTATCTTCGATCAAACTGCTGACTTGTGGGTACAGACACACCCAACCGTTTGGCACTGACGTCATATCGATCATGATTTAGCTATTGTCTGTTTGAGCAGCGGCTTTATTGATAACTAGCATGCAGCTGTAGAACTCACATTTTGCCAGCTCTATTTTTTGTCCACCGACGATTCTATTTTTGATGATTTGGCTATTGAGCATATCAGCAACCATTTTTCCGCCATCATCACCCATCAATTGACGCGATAGTTGATAGGCTTTTTTGGCGTGGTTTTGGCTCAGCTCTTTTTCTTCGTCTGTATCAGTAGGATTGGCATAGTACCAGCCAAGCTCTAGATATTTTTCAGAGTCGATGATATCTAGATAAGGCGCGTCCGTTTTCATAAAGCGATATTTTGCCGCTGGATTACTGGCATAGTCTAGGCTGTTTTCGTCAGTGCTCATCACTTCGCCAAACACAGATTTTATACTATCTAACTCATCTACAGCGAGTGATTCCACCTCGTCAGTACCCCATGCTGAGACATCATATGTTACTGGTGTGCGTTGCGGAGCAGTTGCGTCATCCAAAACAGGTTTATTGGCGCTGTCCTGTACTGGTTCATTCGTTGTTGCCTGCTCAGTGGTCTCAGCATCTGGATTTGGAGCATCTTCTTTGGTGCTGTCACAGCCACTGAGCGTCACACCAACTGCCATTATCGTACCGACTAGAAGGGTCTGTAGGTTAGGATTCCACATGGATAATTTACTCACACTTTTAGATTGATCTCGAAATAGTATTAACGAGCTGGCAGGAACGCCGCTGATAACGAATAGTTTTCAATAAAGAGCATATTTCACAAACATTATAATCTAGCAGTCATTACAGCATATTGATATAGGTTTCCATATTTTATAGTTTACCCAACTGCTCAGCACTTGACTACCTTTTACGTTACGCGGAGCACTCCCCGAGAGTACAGATTTGTTAAATATATAACGTACCAAAATAGTCTTTTCTTTGATAGGAAGTGGAAAACTGCTTGCGTACTAATTACCTAAAGCTGCTTCAATATCATAATTTATTTTCAAAAGCGATAAGGCAGCCTCTGACTAACGCTGTCACTTTCTAATCATTGATTGGTGATGGCCTCTTGGTTTGTCAATCATAGCGTTATCCCTTATGATGATTGAGCGCCACTTATTGCTTCTTCGATAGTATTTCTATTCTCTAGCCAGCGGACTATTTATGACCCAACACTTTATCGTTATTGGCAATCCAATCGCCCATAGTAAATCTCCTGAAATTCATGAGCAGTTTGCTATCCAAGCAGGGATTGATATTAGCTATCAGCGGCAGTACTGCCCTGATGATACCGCCAGTTTTACAGCTGTCGTTGAGGCGTTTTTTTGTGGTGGCGGTGTGGGCGCTAACGTGACAGTTCCTTTTAAACAAGTCGCTTATGACTGCTGTGCGGCGCGTGGTGGCTTATCAGAACATGCCAAGACGGCAGGCGCGGTCAATACATTACTGTTGAACAAAGCACTACTAGAAAGCGGCGTGCCAATCACTGAAGCACTCTATGGTGATAACACGGATGGACAAGGACTTATCAATCACATTATGAGTATGGACTGGCCGCTGACCGATGCTCGTATGGCGCTAATAGGTGCAGGCGGGGCCGCTCGTGGCGTGATATTGCCATTATTTGAAGCAGGTATCGGCTCTCTCACGATTGCTAATCGCACCGTGTCTAAGGCAGCCGATTTGGTAAATGAGCTCAGTGCGGCCAGTTCAGTGATTGATGACCAACATATCGAGGTTTGTGCCACCAATGAACTCAGTGGCTCTTTTGACATTATCATTAATGCCACCTCTATCGGTCTATCAGGCGATACGTTGCCACTAGATGATACTCTAAACTGTCAGTACGCTTACGACATGATGTATGGTCGTCCGCTACCGTTCTTGCAACATTTTGCCGCTCGTGGCGCACAGATCTCTGAAGGCTACGGTATGCTTATCGGTCAAGCTGCTTTAAGTTTTGAGCGTTGGACTGGGCATACTATCGATGTAGCACAAGCGACAACAGCGCTAAATAAAAACAGTTAATCAAAGAAAAGTCTTTGCAAAGCTCTACCCTATTAACTAAAACGTAGTAATAGCCAATTTTCAAAACGGCGCAGCGGTACACGCAATCGCGTAGAGTGTATCGCCAGACCACCGCTCAATCCAATCACGCAGCCGAGCGCCGTATCAATCATACGCGCTTGGATAACGTCTCCAGCGACTGGTGGCACTGACATCGTACTACCATACTCGGCGATAAATATCGTCAGCGGCGTGATAAATATTACCGCCAGTCCATAATGCCGATCGACAAACGATTCAATCAAAAACATCATACATAGTATTGCTATAGCGATGCTCCATCCTGATAGTCCCCAAGATAGCATCCAACCTGCCACGCCCATGCCAGCCAACGTACCCAATAATCGATGCAATTGCTTGATCCACATGGTTCGTAGCTGCATACCTTGGATGATAATAAAGCAGCTCATCGCTGCCCAGTAGGGATAAGGCAGCTCTAACAGAACGGCAACGACCAATGCCAAACTAACAAAACTTACCACGATCAGACTATCGCTAATCATATCCGGCTGATAGTCATAGACAGGTACAAAAGCAACAGAACGCGTCGCCAACAAAAACAGACTATATAGTAGCGCTAGCAACATCGAGGAGCCACTACCCAATATCACAAGTCCTATTGCTGAAAGCACTTGATCAATCGGGACAGGAATAAACAACGCAATCGCACCCGCCATCAACACAAACAATCCCGCTGGTGGTGGTTGCCGATAATAACGACCTAACATCACCACGCTAATCCCAATCAGCATAAACACAGGCAGCCGCAACACTGGCATCAGCTGCGCGATCAGCCCCAGTGCAAAGCTAAGTATCATCGCAAACCCCCAAGCCATGACCGTCACTAGCCGATGTGGTAGCCCGCCTACAAACGGTAGGTTTAGAATAATCATTGAGCCTAGCGAGGCTTTGATACCTGAAGATAAGTCACCAAAATAAGCTCCTACAAACACCGGAAAGCTAATCGCAATCGCCGCGATGATGGGCATATGCCATGGTCGGTGACTACGATTAATTGTCAGTAAATGACTTAGCTCACCATCGATTAACCACTTGATACGAGTTAATAGTGTGCCCAACCAAGAGGCTCGCTGTTGCTTTTTCGAGGTGCTCATAAATGGCTTTCCTATTTGATAAGTCCATTTGTCTTTAAATTTAGATGAGTCTACATAGCCCTTTATAGAATAATTTCAAGCGAAGATACAATTTACCTATACAAACTAAAATGAATTAATAACATAATTAATCATGAATAATAGTTATTAGTTGTATATTTGTCGCTGTAGAAGATTTATAATCATATCAACGCTATAACAGCTGTCCGCCACTAAAGGCATTCTAATAACTAATACACTGGAAAGCTGTCCACTAATAATTCACTTGATGACTAATATAACGTCTAGCTCATCTAAAATAAGTAAATATCGCTTACATAAGTTGTGACTCAAATATTGCGCCATAAGTCTATGATAGCGAACTAACCAAAGAGAGCGATTATGTTAACTTACAAAGCCCCCTTACGTGATATCAAATTTTTGATTAATGATGTATTTGACTATCAGACGCATTATAAAAGCTTAGACAACGGCGAAAACGCTGATCCTGAAACTGTAGACATGATTCTACAAGGTATGGCTGATTTTGCTGAAAACGTCATTGCCCCGCTCTATCAATCAGGTGGTGAAGAAGGCTGTCATTTCGAAGATGGCGTCGTGACCACGCCAAAGGGCTTCAAAGAGGCTTATGACCAGTTTGTAGAAGGCGGCTGGCAAGGTATTTCATACCCTGAAGAATTCGGTGGTATGAATCTGCCAACGTCAATCAACCTTATCAAATCTGAGATGATCGGTACTGCTAACTGGTCATGGTCAATGTATCCTGGTCTATCAACAGGTTGTATCAACACGCTGCTTCAGTACGGTACTGACGAGCAAAAAGCACTGTATTTACCTAAGTTGGTCGAAGGCTCATGGGCAGGTACCATGTGTCTGACTGAACCACAGTGTGGTACGGATTTGGGTCAAGTTAAATCGAAAGCCATTCCACAAGATGACGGTACCTACAAAATCAGCGGTACCAAAATCTTTATCTCAAGCGGTGAGCATGACTTAACAGATAACATCGTCCATATTGTTTTAGCACGTCTACCAAATGCACCAGAAGGCACGCGCGGTATTTCACTATTTATCGTACCTAAGTTCACGCCAAACGCTGAAGGTGAAGCTGGCGAGCGTAATGCCGTAGTTTGTGGTTCAATTGAGCACAAAATGGGCATCAGCGCATCTTCGACGTGTGTATTGAACTTTGATGGTGCAACAGGCTATCTAATCGGCGAACCGCATAAAGGCCTAAAAGCCATGTTCACATTCATGAACACGGCTCGTATTGGTACTGGTATCCAAGGTCTAGCGCATACTGAATTGTCTTTCCAAAACGCCTTACCATATGCCAAAGAACGCCGTTCTATGCGTACACTATCTGGTACTAAAGATCCTGAAAAAGTAGCTGATGCTATTATCCATCATGCCGACGTACGCCGTATGCTACTGACGCAAAAAGCCTTTGCTGAAGGCGGTCGCTCAATGATTTATCATTCAGCACGTTATGCCGACAAAATGGCACAAGGTATTGTCAATGGCGATGACGAAGAGTTCGAAAAATGGGATGACAAATTGGGCTTCTATACGCCAATTCTAAAAGGCTTCTTAACTGAGCTAGGTATCGAAGCTGCTAAGCATGGTCAGCAAGTCTATGGTGGTCACGGCTACATCAAAGAATGGGGCATGGAACAAATTGCTCGTGATGCCCGTATCGCAACGATGTATGAAGGGACTACTGGCGTACAGGCACTTGATCTATTAGGCCGTAAGGTTATCTTACAGTCTAAAGGTAAGATTATCCGTGACTACACGTCAAGTATCATGAAATGGTGTGGCGAGTACGCACTCGATAAAGAAATGCGTAAATTCGTTTGGGCACTGACTAAGCTATGTGCTGAGTGGAACACCTTGACGGTACGCTTGATGCTGATGGCACGTAAAGATCGTGAAATCATCTCAGCCGCGTCAGAGGACTTCCTAATGTACTCAGGCTACGTAATGATGGGTTATCATTGGGCCCGTATGGCAGCGGTCGCTTATGAAAAGCTAGAAAATGGCGGCACAGAAGCACCAGAATTCTACAAAGCAAAAATTCAGACTGCTGAATTCTACTTTGATAAGTTGCTACCACGCACGTCTGGTCACGCAGAAGCGATGGTTGCACCAAGCGAAAGCATGACATCAATGGAAATCGATCACTTTGCTTTCTTAGACTAAAATTGACTAAAACCGCATCTATAAACAATAAAAAAGCGCCTATCATTTAGGCGCTTTTTTATGCTCAACTGAAAATCTGTTTATACAGAATACACAGCAATGAGCTGTTTGAGGCGAGTACTGTTAGTCACCAAGCATTTTCTTATGATAGACCGCACTTATCTCTTCAACCTCTACACATATCTGCAATGCCGCACGTCCTGACTGCTCTGCGCCTATTTTTTCTTCGATAGTAGCAACCAACAGCTCAGCCAACTGGTCACGAGTGGCCATATCACGTCCACTCATGAGCTTTAGATGAGCATAAATAAATCCATTGGCTTGTTCATCGTCTTCAACACCTACTAGAAATGACTTAATAGGTACAATGCGTGCTTTGATATCAGTAGGCATCTTAAACTGACCACTATCCCACAATGCTTTGTTTAGCGATTTGAGTAGTGATTCTTCGTGAGCGATACTGACGTTGGGTGTTACTTGAATGGTTAAATGTGGCATGAGCATGTCCTTAAATGTAGATAAAAATAATAGATAAGCTGACGTATAAGTCTACGCCTTATCGCTATGGTCAATCTACAACAATCTTGCGCCAAAATATCTTCAATACAAGCAAAACCAGTATAGATTACTCATAAATATGCTTAGCGAAATTGTCGACATCACCATTTTATAATAGGCAGATTATAGCCACCGTATAACATTTTACTCATCCGTAATAGCGTCAAAGCAAGCATCAAGCGTTGCTGCCAATTGTGTAGGCGGCAATTCAATCTCTAGACCGCGGCGACCACCACTTACATAGATAGTGGCCTGATCCTGAGCTGTGCTATCTATCACGGTTTTTAGTCGCTTTTTTTGACCCAGTGGACTGACGCCACCCAACACATAGCCTGTACTTCGCTCTACTTGTTTTGGGTCGGCCATCTGCACTTTTTTGCAGGATAGCAATTTATGAGAAGATAGCGCCTTCGCCATTTTTTTAAAATTAAGTGTTTTATCAACTGGTAATATCGCCACAGCGAGTACACCAGTATCGGTAGTCACTACTAAAGTTTTGAACACTTGTATTACCGCTACGCCGAGTTTTTCTGCGGCTTCTAAACCAAACGATGCGGCATTGCTGTCGTGAATATATTCGTGTACTTGGTAATCAAGGTTACGTTTTTTGGCAAGATCGATAGCTGGAGTCATAAGTTTTAGGCTTAGTAAAATGAAATCGGAAAGTGGACACTATATTTATGAGTCATCAGTGATAAAAATATATTATTACCCTAAACATATTAACTTTCAAATATTTGAGCATTTTGTATAATTGGTCACTCACTACAGCGTAACCAAACCGTATTAATATTGGTAGTATATACAGACACTATATATCGCTTTGGTGGCTTTTATGGCATCATAAGCGCAACATATTTGACTATTTTTGATACTGATTATGATACCGAAGTTCCTAAAAAAACGGATTTTTAAAGCGCCGGTCGCGACTGACCGTGCGTCTGAAACTGACACTGCTGAAACTGATGGCAATGCAATCGCTACTAAGCCTTATTCTAATGCACCAATCAATCAGCTGTATCGTAAGCTGTCAGGTCAGATGCTCGATATCGCCGTAAAGCCTAAGTTATTAGGCGAGTTACCTGAGTTCGACAATGACGATCAGACGCTACGGTTTTATGTACTGCAGGACTATTCTCGTTCCAACAGTATTCTGATTGACTTGCAGACGCAAGAGCACAACTTACCGCCAGCACTGGTTGGGGTAAATGATGCCGCCCATAATATTAAAGAAAATGCGGCCATCATATTTTTGAATCACCCAAGTGCCAAAGACAGTCAATTGTCTCCTCGCCTTTCTCGCTTAGTATCTGCTGTATTGCAATACCCCGAGCTAAAGGTACGTCTAGTACCCGTATCGATTCTGTGGGGACGCGCACCTGAAAAAGAAGATTCGTTATTTAAGCTACTGACTGCTGACAACTGGCAAGATCCTAGCATCACTAAGCAATTATTTAATATCGGGGTGATGGGCCGCGACACTTTTGTACAGTTCCACCCACCGCAAGACTTACGTACCATTATCAACGATAATCTAAAAGGCGATGTGGAAGGACCTGCTACCTTTGACTCAGTTGCTACAGATGCTCTTAAAGCAGATTTAACCGCGACGGATTCAGTCGATACAGAGTCAATGGCTACTAACAGTGATCTAGCAACTGATGCTGAGCAAGCACCAAGCTATGCGCTAGTTGCATCAGCTGATAGTAATCGTGAACTGGTTCGTATGTTGCAGCAGCAATTGTCGATTTATTTAGATAAACAGCGCGCCAGTATGCTTGGCCCAGATCTATCAGATAGACGCAACTTGGTAGACAAGCTGGTGTACTCGCCAGCGATCAAACATGCAATTGAGATGGAAGCGGCAGAAAAAGGGACCAGCGTTCGAGAAGCTCGTAGTCAGGCTAGAGGCTATGCTAATGAGATGGTCAATGACTACTCTCATTCTATCATCCGTGGTTTTTATAAATTTCTGACATGGTTATGGACGCAGTTATATGACGGCGTAGAAGTTCATCATTTCGAGCGAGTACGTGACCTTGCGACCGATTATGAGCTGATTTATGTGCCTTGTCATCGCAGCCATGTTGACTATCTATTACTGTCTTATGTCATCTACAAACGCGGTCTGAGTATCCCTTATGTGGCAGCAGGTGATAACTTAGATGTGCCTGTATTAGGCCCACTATTACGCGGTGCCGTTGCTTTTTATATTCGTCGTAGCTTCCGTGGTAACGCGCTGTATACCGCTGTACTGCGCGAATATATGCATACCCTTATCACGCGCAACACCCCGATTGAATACTTTATCGAAGGGGGTCGCTCACGTTCAGGTCGCCTACTACCGCCGAAGATGGGTATGCTAGCGATGACCGTCCATAGCCAGCTACGCCAAACCAATAAGCCTGTGGTATTTATTCCAACTTATATTGGTTACGAGCGTATTATGGAAGGCGGCACGTATGTCGGTGAGCTAAAAGGTAAACCAAAAGAATCAGAGTCTTTAATCGGACTGCTCAAAGTTGGTCGTAAAATCGAACGTATCTTTGGTAATGTGCACTTGAGCTTCGGTACGCCGTTGCATCTTAGCGACTTTATGACAAAGTTCGATGTGCCAGCCAATAGTTTGCCATCCGATCGTACTGACTCGCCTCTTGATGAAAAAACCAGCGCTATGGTTGATAACATCGGTGTGAAAGTCATGCAGCATATCAATAAAGCTGCGGTCGTAACCCCTGTATCGCTGCTATCCTTGGTTTTACTATCGGCACCGAAAGCTGCATTGGACGAAAATATCTGCCGTGAGCAAATCGCACTGTACCAAGGTCTGGCTCAGCAGCTGGTCTACTCGGATGATACAGTTATCACTGATATGACGCCGCAGCAAATCATTGATTATGGTATTAAGTTAAAGCTCATTGAGCGTACACCGCACATCTTGGGCGATATCATTCAGGTCGCAGGCAAGCAAGCAGCATTACTCAGTTATTTCCGTAATAACATCTTACATGTCTTTATTTTGCTGTCGTTCCTGTCTGCACTAGTCGCACGCAACGGACGTATCAAACGCAGCCGTCTTGATAGCATCGCTGAGCAGCTATATCCGTTCTTACAAAGTGAGCTATTCTTATATTATCCAGCACATGGCTTGGCTGATACGCTTAATAAGAAAGTTGACAACCTGCTGTCTCATGGACTCATCGTTGACTTGGGTGATGATACGCTCAGCGTTCCTGAATCTAATAGCAAGCACTATCAGCAGCTGCAAGTACTGGCAACTCCAGTTGGTCAAAGTCTTGAGCGTTACTTTATGACGCTTGCCCTACTTGCTCAGCAAGGCTCCGGTAATTTAACTGAAAACGAAGTTGTTGACCTATGTCATCTGCTTGGGCAGCGCCTATCTGTGCTCTATGCAGATGATATTCCTGACTTCTTTGATCGCGCCTTGTTTACCAGTTTCATTAGTGCGTTGACTCGTCTTGACTATCTACAAAAAGACGATGAAACAGGCATACTGACCTTTGATCATCGTATTAATGACATTGCTCATCATGCTAAGTACGTGCTAACGCCTGATATGATGCAAATCTTGCAACAAGTCGCTAGTTTGGACGAAGAAGAAATCACTCACGCCATTACTGAGATTAGTAATAAAAAGCAGCGTAAGTTTGGGCGTAAGCGTTAGTCTTAACAACTACCCACACCCTTTGAAATTTTACGCTAAACAAAAAAAGACCGCTAATCATTAGCGGTCTTTTTTTGGATTAGCCTATATTAAACAGCCGTATTAGTTGGTAATTTTCTTATACTTGGCACGTTTAGGACTGGCATCATCACCCATTGTCTTTTTACGATACGCTTCAAACTCAGTATAGTTACCATCGAACCAAACTGGGCCTTCTTCTTCGAATGCCAAGATATGAGTCGCGATACGATCAAGGAACCAGCGATCATGCGATACGACCATTACTGTACCTGGGAATACTTGAATCGCATCCTCTAGCGCACGTAAGGTTTCGATATCCAAATCGTTTGATGGTTCATCGAGGAGCAATACGTTTGCGCCTTGCTTTAGCGTTTTCGCTAACTGCAGACGGTTACGCTCACCACCTGATAATTGACCAACGTGCTTTTGCTGATCTGAGCCTTTGAAGTTAAAACGTCCGATATAGGCACGGCTTGGCGTGGTGTAGTCGCCAACGGTAATGATATCAAGGCCGTCAGAAACTTCTTCCCACACGGTTTTGTTGTCATCTAGATGATCACGTACCTGACCGACATAGGCAACTTTAACACTTTCACCCAAATCAACTGAACCTGTATCTGGCGTATCGCGCTCAGTAATCATGTTAAACAGCGTGGTTTTACCCGCACCATTTGGACCGATAATACCAACGATAGCACCCGCTGGCACGTTAAAGCTTAGGTTTTCATATAGCAGACGATCGCCAAATGATTTAGAGATGTCATTAATCTCAATAACCTTGTTACCCAAACGTGGACCAGGTGGAATATAAATCTCAGAGGTCTCATTACGTTTTTGGAACTCAGTTGAGTTCAATTCTTCAAAACGCTGTACACGAGATTTGGACTTGGCCTGTTGGCCTTTTTGGTTTTTGCGAATCCACTCAAGCTCTTTTTTCAACGCTTTAGCAAATGATTCTTCTTGCTTGTTCTGCTGCTCTAGACGCGTGTTCTTTTGCTCTAGCCATTCGGTATAGTTACCTTCATACGGATAGCCATGGCCACGGTCAAGCTCCAAGATCCACTGAGCAACATTATCCAAGAAATAGCGATCATGGGTAATGGCAACGATAGTACCGCTGTAATTCTGCAAGAACTGCTCTAGCCATGCAACAGACTCGGCGTCCAAATGGTTGGTCGGTTCGTCAAGTAATAGCATGTCAGGGCGAGACAATAGTAGACGACATAGTGCCACACGGCGTTTTTCACCACCTGATAGTTTGCTAACGTCCGCATCCCATGGTGGCAGACGTAGCGCATCGGCTGCTTTTTCTAGCTGGTTGTTCAAGTTGTGCGCATCCCAAGACTGGATGATGTCTTCCATCTTGCCTTGCTCTTCAGCAAGTTTATCAAAATCAGCATCAGGCTCTGCGTATTCAGCATAGATAGCATCTAGACGTGCTAGCGCATCTAGTGCTTCGCGCATGCCGTCTTCGACATTACCACGAACGTCTTTGCTATCATCTAGCTGTGGTTCCTGTGGCAGATAGCCAACTTTGGTACCTGCTTGGGCGCGTGCTTCACCACTAAACTCAGTATCCACACCTGCCATGATACGGAGCAAGGTTGATTTACCTGAACCGTTAATACCCAAAACACCAATTTTGGCACCAGGGAAAAACGATAGGTTGATATTTTTTAGGATTTCACGCTTAGGGGGAACAAGTTTTGACACGTTGTTCATCGTGTAAATATATTGAGCCATTAACACTCCGATAGACTGCATAGAAGAGAACAGCAAATGCAACTCAGCGATGATGCCAAGCGTGCCGTACCTCAAAATCAGGGTTACAAATTATAGGTCATTATCGCATTGTGGCGCATACCCTGCAAGCTGACAGGTTGTTTTACCAGTTGTTTTACTGTTTTTGACAGCAGGCTATGCCCTTTAACTATAAAACACGCTTTAAAAAATAACTTAGGAGGTCTTATCCTAATGAACTAACTTAACATTTTGATTCATTAGCGTTTTATAAAGACCACAAAAAATAGCATCAAAACTTTCGCAAATTTAATCAATAGCCGTTAGCATGTTAGTGTGGCTTAACAAGGTCTATCGGCTCGATTTCATTTTCGATTATTAAAATGACTTATAAGCTGACTTTGTATGCGTTACATCATTCACTTTCATAACAATCATACAGGTACTGATAATATGGCCAACGGCTATCGCCCTGAAATTATTCAACGTGCGTTTGTCGATTTTATCGGATCGCGCTTACATCCGTTTTGGTCATTGACGACTCCTAAGTTACGCCTGATCGCCCGCTATACATTAAGTGATGATTTGATAGCACTTCGTTTTGAGAGCAATAGAGCCTTTAAACAGCAGACTTCTGAGCTGATGGGTGGTTGGCAAGGCGGTCAATATCTTGATTTGCGTGTTTGTATCGATGGAGTCTATCACCAACGTAGTTACTCGATAGTGGGCTTGGCGCATCAACCCCTCTGGTGGCTCGACGATAATACCGAGAGCCATACGGCAGACCAACGTCATACGGTAACTATCGCGATTAAACCGCAAGGGTTGGTATCTAACTATTTAACCAAGCAAATGCTACTGGCTAGCGTCGTTGATACGAGTCTGCCACTTGGTCATTTCACATTAGAACAGACCTCCATAGTAGGGCAGGAAATATCAGATAATAAGCAGCTCACTCCTTTGCTATTCATCGCTGGTGGTAGCGGTATCACCCCTATGCTCGGACTTACTACTCAAGCCCTGAGTAATGGACATCAGGTGACGCTATTGCATTATAGTCGGACTGTTTCATCCAAACTGCAACATCAGTGGCAACAGCTGAACGATACTCATCCAGACTTCACTTATCATTTAATCCATACTGAAGAGCCGACTACCTATTTGGCTGGCACACGATACTTAAGTGCAGAGGGTCTGCTGTCGCTAAACTTACCTCTATCAGACACGCAAATATTTGCCTGCGGTTCACAAGCGTTATTAGCTGGCTTATATAAAGCTGCCGCAGAGATAACCTTACCTACAGACGAACAGCTGCGCGATAACATCATAGTAGAGAACTTTGGTAATGCCCTAGCTGATGTTGATAATGGCAGCAATCAAACATTCGATAAGACGATACCTGTAGAAGAACACACTGTCTATTTGCGGTCACGGCAACGACAGTTTAGCAGTGACACGACCATACTGGCTGCGGCTGAAAATGCAGATGTACGGCTAGCATATGGTTGTCGGCAAGGTATTTGCCAGTTATGCCGCTGTAATAAAGTCAGCGGCGTGGTCAAAAACGTCCAGACAGGGAAAGTAAGCGGGGATGGTTACGAGTCTATTCAGACTTGCATTAGTATTGCCATGACTGATGTGGTTCTCGATGTTTAATGACTGGCTCAATAGAACGACCGGCTCAATAGAAAGCATATGCCAAACAACCTATAAGAAATAGAAGACAAGCGTTACTTTATAGGCTAAAACTCAGATGACTTATCAAACCGGATGCAGTGCTGCTTATTCATGCCGTTTCGGTTAAGGATTTATTTATGCGCTTATTACCACCCGTTACTACGCCACAATCTGCTGTGCCTATCTTGACGCACCTGTCCGATACACAGCTAGCGAAAAACGCGCCTCTGCCTTTGACGCCGCAAACGCCGTACTCGCAGCTTAATGTTGAACCAATCAATGATAGCGATCAGTCAGACACGTTAATACGGACTCGCTACCCAACGTTGACTGATGCCCCCTTATCAAAGTCTCAAAGCGATGCTTTAGCTGCAGAGCTCAACGCCCTGTACAAAAGCGTTATGGACTCGCTAGGAAGTAAGGATGCACGCTATATACAGCGGATATTTGCCACCGTGGTATATAGTGAAATTATCGCCCGTGGTTTACTCGCAGCGGCTGGGCGTATGCCATCGAAACGCAGTCTGGTCGCTACTTGGCTACTAGGTACGTCTTTACTTAGCTTTAGCAAAATATTGAACAACATGGAGCTAGGCCATAACGTTATGCATGGTCAATATGACTGGATGCAACACCCGCACCTTAATAGTCAAAAATTCGACTGGGATATTGTCTGCCCTGCTCCATTATGGCAACACTCTCATAATTATTTACATCATACTTTTACCAATATTGTAGGCCGTGATCATGACGTAGGCTATCACTTGATTCGAGTGACTGATGAGCAGCCTTGGACGCCAGAAGATCGCTACAATATGTTTAGTACAGCGGTACTGGCATTTGGATTTGAATGGGCGGTAGCCTTTCATGACATCCAAATCAGTGCAGATGAATACGCTGACTCCCCTGATCTGCACAAAATCATGCAGCAAAAGTCTCGCGCGTTATTTGCCAAAATTGGACGACAAATAGGCAAAGACTATATCGCACTGCCGTCTATAGTAGCGATGACACTAGGTCGTCGTAGCGCCTTTAGTACATTGAGCGGTAACATGACTGCCAACACTGTCCGTAACCTATGGACGTGGGCAGTTATTTTTTGTGGCCATTTCACTGAGCAAGCGCATATCTATACCCATCTCGATGCCAATGAAAGTAAAGGCGACTGGTACGTACGCCAAATCCTCGGCTCTAGCAATATCAAAGGCAGTAAACGGTTCCATCTTTTGACAGGTAACTTGTCTCATCAAATTGAGCATCATATATTCCCTGATATGCCAGCTGCCCACTATGCAAAGATTGCACCGCAGGTACAGGCCATATGCCGTAAGTATGGTTTAAGCTATAACACTGGCCGCTTTGGCACACAACTCAAGCAAGTACTGGGACGTATTTATCACTTTAGCAAACCTAGTGAAAAAGAATGGCAAGCCTATGTACAGTCAATGGAAAATGCAGATAGTACTACTCATAAAGATGATAGGTCAGCGGCCGATTTAGAAGACAAATTAGCGATAGAAAACACTAGTGGTCTCACTCGCTTTTTACCTCCAGTCGTTCGTAAAGCTATATTCTATGCATGGTGACATATTCAGATTTGCAACCAGATACGGCCATGATAAGGTAGGACGGAAGATATAGATGACGTTAACAGTCGTCCTATCAACCATTACGGTAAGAGTCTAGATAATTGAGCGTCAAAACTACATACTAAACTGGCACTATTAAATGAATAAATATTTAGTTCATAATAAAAATTTGATAATAAGAAATGGAGTATATTAATGAGTAATCAAGCCTCTAAACCAAATCTAGAAATTGTTCATAATCAGGCAGCAAAACGTTTTGAGACTTCTATCGATGGTCAGACAGGTTATATTAGCTATCAGGACAGTGCTGACAAGTTGGTCTACGATCATACTATCGTACCGCAGCAGTTGGGTGGACGCGGTGTTGGTTCAGCACTCGTTAAGCACGCATTGAATTATGCACGCGAGCAAAATAAAAAAGTGGTACCGCAATGCTCATTTGTCGCATCATACATTAGCAAACATCCTGAGTATCAAGATTTGATTTAACTGGCTACATAATTAGGCTCAACTAATTCGTTAACGAGACTCAGTTACGTGACATCGGGCAAAGCAGGAAATGTGTGTAAATATTTATTTCGCATAGGAGAGATACCACAGCACCACTTTTAATAAACCAATTCGACATAACAATAAAGGTTATTAATATGAGTAGTTTATCTGACAAACAAATCAATCTACAGCTAGAAGAGCTTGCTGGTTGGCAACGTGACGGCAATAGCATCGTCAAGACCTATCACTTTAGCGATTTTATCGAGGCTATGAGCTTTATGAATCAAGCGGCATTTCATGCTGAAGCGCTTGAGCACCATCCAGAATGGCGTAATACCTACAATATCGTAGAGGTTCGTTTAACCAATCATGATACAGGTGGTATATCTAGTCTGGATATTCGTTTAGCCAAACGCATGGAGCATATCATTCAGCCCAAACGGTTGTAGTAGCAAGTCTACAACGTATGCCTTTACGCCAATTATCCGAGTTCTCTATTGATTAACCTAGTTAAAGCAGACAAAAAAAGACCCTCAATTGAGGGTCTTTTTTATAGTAGGTATTTATAACGATAAGCTGTGTTTACATCTTGCGACTGACAAAGGCAACAATAAACAAAATCACAGCGACTGCTAAGAAAATGTATGCCAAATTAGCAGACAATCCTGCGACACCGCCAAAACCTAGGAAACTCGCTAATAATGCAATCACTGCAAAAATAATAGCCCAACGAAACATAATCTTCTCCTCAAATAATGGTAAAAAACAGATATTAGAATTTATATAGCATCCATTTAACTTGTTTTTATTTAATGCTAGTTATTACTGTTTACGCTTATAGATTAGCAATGTTCGTCTGCAAAAAACGTTCATTTTAGTAATAATATCGGTAGGTTATGTAAAGTTTGTAGTAACTGTTAATGTCTCATACCTCTTTTTCTTTAATAGATGATATTTTCAAAATAGAATTATATTTCTGAATGCAGCGTTATTTCACTGAGAGTTGTTTAACTACATGTTTTTTTACTGAACTCTATTTCTCCAGCTGTATGCAGAACTATTTTAAATTCCTCACGTTATATGTGATGTTGTATGTGAGGTAGGCTGCAAACTATAAACTGTAGCGACCTCACAAACCTCTAACCTAATTAAACGACTTGGTTTATAGTTTACTATCCACCTATTCTCAAATCTATTAAGGACAATATATATGGATACCAATACGGATACTGAACACCCTACACAAAAAACCAGCGGCGACACTCGCCCTTATGCTGTCGTTCTATATGGCGCGACAAGTTTCGTCGGTCAGATCACTGCCCACTATTTAACCAATTTTTTATCAAATAATAAGAACGAAGATGGCTCAAACGTATCATGGGCGATCGCAGGTCGTGATGAAGACAAGCTCAATAAGCTACAGGCCAAACTTGAGAGTAAGGTAGACATTATTATTGCCAACAGTAACGATGCTGACAGCCTTGATAAGATGACAAAGCAAACTCAAGTCATCATCTCTACTGTAGGCCCATATCTGAAATATGGTGAGCCACTGATTAAATCTTGTGCTGAAAACGGTACAGATTATGTCGATCTTACTGGTGAGGCTATTTTTATTAAAGATATGATGGACAAGTACCAAGACACTGCCAAGCAAAGTGGTGCCCGTATCGTCAATTCTTGTGGTTTTGATTCTATCCCATCAGATTTGGGCGCGTACTTTACCCAAGCCAAGGCAGAAGAAAAGTTCGGCGAGACCTGCAATGTCATTCATATGCGTGTCAAAGCAGCGAAAGGTGGTATCTCAGGCGGTACTATCGCATCGATGGCATCGATATTTGAAGAAGCTGGTGAGGACAAAGCACGTCGCAAACAAGTGGCCAATCCTTATTTGCTAAACGATGATACTGATGCACCAAACGTACGTCAGGACAATGTCAGCAAACCAGTATATGACAGTAATCATAAGCGCTGGTTAGCGCCCTTCGTCATGGCCACCATCAACACGCGTATCGTCCATCGTACTAACCAATTGCTCAGCTATGAGTACGGTCGCGATTTCAAATATGACGAAGCAATGTGGATGAAAGATGGCGTCAAAGGAAAACTGTCTAGCTATGCCATGAGCGCAGGTTTATTGGGCTTTGCCACTGCGATGATGATTAAACCAAGTCGCGAGTTACTATCCAAGCACGTCTTACCAAAAGCTGGCTCAGGCCCTTCTAAAGACGAGCAAGAGAACGGCTACTTTGATATTCGTCACTTTGGACAAACGGCCAAAAATGACACTATTACTGTTAAGGTAACAGGTGATAGAGATCCTGGTTATGGCAGTACCTCTCGTATGATTTCGCAGGCGGCATTATGTCTGGCACAAGATATTAGCAAAGAGGACATTGGCGGTGGGTTCTGGACACCAGCATCTGCGATGGGAGATAAGCTAATAACACGCTTAGAAGCGCATTCTGGTCTTAGCTTTGAAGTGATTGATAGTTAATCTATCGCATGATGACAAAGGCTCAATGTCTTTATGACCGTATCTTGGTTTCGAGATACGGTTTTTTTATGGTCTACTCTAAATATTTAGACGAAGATTAAATTAAGAACAACGTATTTTTTTGGTGAACAATGTTTCTGTTTACCGATTATTTAATACTTTATGATACTAACCATTAATCCAATATTGCTACTATCGTTTTATAGATATTGTAGAAAAATTATATGTAAACATTATTTTAATGAAGTATATGTTATCAAAGGATTTATATAATAGAACTTAAGAATTATCTAAACACTGGCTTTGAATTATGAATAAAAACTACTGATAAAAATTTCTATAATACTGACAGATCGCACTCAAAAAACTATTAATAACAGTTACCTAAGTTCGAATAATAACTATAATTAATCAAATATCCATATTTTTAATACTAGAGACATCGGTAAATATTTATTATTATCAGACTCATTTATTAACAGCTTTAATAACACAAGAAACCTTTACTATTAATGAGTTTTGGGGAAATCTAGAAGTTAATATAACGACTAGACTTTAAGTATGGCAGTTTCATAACGTCACAAGAAAACATTAAACTGTTAGAACCTTAATGAGTTCGCTACTGAAATATAAACTACATCGTTGATAATTTGCATACAGTATTTACAGACACCTTTGAGTAAAAACGGCTCATTGTTGAATATGAGTTATCGTTTTTAACTATTGCTAATTATGTATCATGGAGTTTTATAATGAAAAAGAATGTTTTATCATTAATCGTCGGCGCTACCCTTGTATTACCAACTATGGCAATGGCAGCACCCATTAACAATAGCGATCTAATGCCAGCAGATATGCGTAATGCTGCTGTCGAGAGCACTGTGCAAGCCGAAATAGAAGGTCCTGATGGTGAGTTGCTAGCGACACAACCTGGCGCTGTAGATGTCGAAGCGTCAACTACTGCTGATGTCGATATGGACATGGGTAACGAAGCAGATGAGATGAACGACGAAACTGACGATATGGATAATGAAGCAAGCAATGATAATGCAGCTTTGATGAATAACGCTCAGGCAACAACCAATGCGGCAACAATGACTACTGCTACAACTGCTCAGGCTCCTGTACAGAACGCTCAAGCGCCTAACATGCAACACAGTAATGCAGACTATCAGCCTTTGATCGCCGGTGAAGCGGCTACTGAGAATAAGGTTGCAAATGCTGCTAGTACGTTGCAGGAAAAGAAAAAAGACAAGCGTGGTGAGTTATTAGCTACTCAGCCAGCAAACGTACAGTTCAAAGAGAACCGTCGTATCGCTGTATCACGCTAAGCAAATAACTAGTTTATTTGCTTAGTTTGTAAGCGTATTACTTATATAAAAAGGCAGCCATATGGCTGCCTTTTTATTGTACATGACTATAAATTTTAGTTATTTTTAGCAGTATTTATTTCTTATTTTTAGTCACGCCAGCTTCTTGTAATAAAGCGCCGAGTGTACCCATTTTACTTGGGGCTTCAGCTTTATCATTTTTTACCGGCTTACTACGATTGCTCGCGTTATCTCTATCCTGACGCTTGCCACGTGGCTTAGACGGACGTTTGTCGGCAGCTGGACGGCTATTATTTGGACGGTCACTATTTGCATTATTATTGCGTGGACGACTGGTTTTCTCGCCATCTGTACTAGCTGTCGTAGACTTGGCAGCAGTACGAACAGGTTTTTCAGATTCAGGTTTCATGCTAAAGCCGATACGACCACGTTTTTCATCGATAGAGATAACTCGTACCGATACGATATCGCCAGGTTTGACACGGTTCATAGGATCTGCGACAAAGTCATTGGCCATCTGCGAGATATGTACCAAGCCATCCTGATGCACACCGACATCAACGAAACAACCAAAGGCCGTTACGTTAGTGACTACCCCTTCTAACGTCATGCCTTCGCTCAAATCTTTGATACTATTGACGTCATCACGGAAATTGGCTGTTTTAAATTCAGGACGAGGATCACGAGCAGGTTTAGCAAGCTCTTCGATAATCGCTTTTACGCTGACATTATCGTCATTAGCAGCCAGTGTAGTCGTATCGATAGTATTTAACACACCATCATTACCGATGACTTCTGACAACGGCTTGCCCGCTTGTGCGAGTAAACTATCAACCAAAGCATAGCTCTCTGGATGCACACCAGTGGCATCTAATGGATTGCTACCATTATGAATACGTAAGAAACCAGCTGCTTGCTCAAATGTCTTAGCGCCTAGACGTGGGACGTTTTTAAGCGCTTCACGGCTATCAAATGCACCATGCTCTTTGCGATAGGTGACGATTTGCTGCGCCACATTGCGGTTAAGACCTGCGATGTGAGCCAAGATAGCTGGGCTGGCTGTATTCACATCCACACCCACGGCATTCACGCTATCTTGAGTGACTTTATCCAGACTGTCTGCAAGCTGGTTTTGATTGACGTCATGCTGATATTGACCAACGCCAATGGCTTTTGGATCAACTTTAACAAGCTCTGATAATGGATCCTGCAAGCGACGAGCAATAGAAACCGCTCCGCGTACAGAAACGTCTAGATTGGCCAGCTCATCACTAGCAAGTTCACTCGCTGAATAGACCGACGCGCCCGACTCATTAACGATAACGGCTTTGGCTTTTAATGCATCATTAGCAGCCAAAATCTCTTTGATCATCGCATCTGTTTCGCGACTTGCCGTACCATTACCGATAGCGACCAAATCAACGTTATAAGTACTTAATAACGCATCGATGACTTTTTTAGCTTCATCCATCTTATTATCAGGTGCGAACGGATACACTGTCGCTATGACAGGTTTCTCTTCGCTATCTGACATCACATGACCTTGCGCATCAACGATAGCCATTTTCACGCCATGACGGATACCAGGATCGACACCTAAGATTACTTTAGGACCTGCAGGTGCAGACATTAGCAAATGCTGTAAGTTGCTAGCGAACACATCAATCGCATCCGCTTCTGCGGCTAAGCGCTTTTCAGTTAATAGGCGATGCTCAATATGCGGACGCCATTTGTCTTTCCACAAGCTACTGGCTGCCTCTGCCAAAAACTCACGGCGTGCTGCTGGGGCTTTGGCATCGACATCGAAATGACTGATGATTTTTTCGATAAACGGTGCGTCTTCGCCTTCAATTTTTAGACCCAAGACGTTTTCTTGACGACCGCGCAACATTGCTAATAGGCGATGATTTGGCAGTCGAGCAAGGCTTTCGCTATGCTCAAAATAGTCTTTGAATTTTTCGCCAACTTCGCGCTTTTCTTCGCTCGCAACGCTCGATACGATACTGGCAGTTTTGGCAAAGCCACTGCGTAAATTGTCCAACAAGCCCAATGCTTGTGTCCATTCATCAACGATAATCGCTTGTACGCCAGCCAACTGCTTTTCGATATCGCTAAAATCAACCTCGATTTCATTACCACTGTCATCAGTGATACTTGACTGGACTTGATAATCAGCCAAGGCATCCGTCGGAGTGATTTCTTGGGTCAAGACCGCTTTGGCAGCAGTATCAAGACCAGCGGCACGAGCTTTGGCAGCAGGTGAACGACGACGCGGACGATATGGCAGATAGATATCTTCAAGCTCAAGCTTAGACGTCGCATTATCGATACGTGTCTGTAGCTCGTCAGTCAGATTGCCCTGTGTGCTTAGTAGCTCAGTAATTTTGAGGCGACGTGTTGCCATGTCACGCTCATAGTTAAGAGACTTCTCTAAAGCACGCAGCTGCGCATCATCAAGATTCTGAGTCTTTTCTTTGCGGTAACGCGCAATAAAAGGAACCGTCGCGCCTTCATCATAAAGTTTGACAAACGCATTGACTTGAGCAGTCTTAATGCCAAGCGCGCGAGCAAGCTTGTCGTGAATATTCGCGTGTGTGGTTGCATCTAAAACCTGTGCATTTGTCGAGGTTTGAGATGACGTTAAGGTATCAGTGCTACTCATATACGTATCAATCGTTGAGAAATGTAGCTTTGCATTATAGCAAAAGCTGCATGAATAAAAATCCTTTTTATCTTTTCGTTATTTATTGCGCATTTTAGGACGCAAATCGTTCTATATCACACATCCTATGGACTTGTTAAACAAACGCATACAGCATTTATTACCATGGGTGATGCAATTCTCGGTGCAATCTTATACACTAAAGTATCAATAACACAAATATTGATATGTGCTGACATATTGAACAATAGTTTTTAATTTTATGAAGTGCTTATTCGTAACCAATAATTAAATAATGATAATTAGTGGCAGTGTTTTTGCTCATAGCTATTTACTTGTAGTTTCTGATAACAATAATTTTTATAAAAGGATGCCTGTATGACTGATAACAACAGCCCTGACACGTTGACTCAGCGTATTTTAGTCGTCGATGACGATGCTCGTCTACGCTCTTTGTTGCAACGCTTCCTAGAAGACGACGGCTTTGTCGTTCGTACCGCTCATGACGGCAGTCAGATGGACAAACTCATGCAACGTGAGCTTTTCTCTTTGGTCGTGCTTGATTTGATGCTGCCAGGCGAAGACGGTATCAGTATCTGTAAGCGTCTGCGTGAAGACAATGCAGATATTCCTATCATTATGCTGACTGCCAAAGGTGGCGATGCTGACCGTATCGCAGGTCTAGAAGCGGGTGCAGATGATTATCTGCCTAAGCCTTTTAACCCAAAAGAGCTGTTGGCTCGTATCAAAGCTGTATTACGTCGTCAAAACCGTGAGTTGCCAGGTGCACCAAGTCATCAAATGGAAGTGGTCGAGTTTGGTCCATGGACACTAGATCTATCGACTCGTACGCTCAAACGCGATGGTAACGTAGTCACTTTGACGACAGGTGAGTTTTCAGTACTAAAAGCGCTCGTACAGCATCCACGTGAGCCATTGACCCGTGATAAATTGATGAACCTTGCTCGTGGTCGTGAATGGGGTGCGATGGAGCGTTCTATCGACGTCCAAGTATCACGTCTGCGTCGTCTGATTGAAGACAATCCTTCACAAGCGCGTTATATCCAGACCGTCTGGGGCGTTGGTTATGTGTTCGTTCCTGATGAAGCTGAGGTAGAAACCATCAAGAGTGAATAACTTTTGACTGATCTAATTTCTTTTAATATAGGCCGTGTTTGGTTACTCACAAACACGCGCCAATATGATGAGCCTATTTGTGAAAAACCCAATTATTTTTCAAAACATACCCTGCACGTTAGTGACAGGGTTTTTAGGTGCTGGCAAAACCACCGTAATTAATCAGTTACTGGCCTCGAAACCGAATGACGAACGCTGGGCTCTCTTAATCAATGAGTTTGGCCGTATCGGTATTGATGGCGCACTCCTAGCAAGCTCCCAAGATAACGATCTTGAGCAAAAAAATATCGCCATTCGTGAGGTCAGTGGTGGCTGTATTTGCTGCACCAGTCAGCTACCCTTACAAATTAAAATCAGTCGTCTGCTCAGTGAGCATCATCCACAGCGATTACTCATTGAGCCCACAGGGTTGGCTCATCCACGTGAGCTGATACTACAACTCAGTGCGCCGTATTGGCAAACTGCTCTAAAGATGAATGCTGTGATAACTGTAATGAGTGGCGAGCAGTGGCAACAGATTAAGTATCGTGATCATGATGGTTTTCAAGCGCATGTCCGTGATGCCGATGTGCTGATAATCAATCGTTATACCCAATTAGATATTAGCGAAAAACAGGTCTTGGTAGAATGGATAACCAAGCTAAATTCACAAGTAAAAATTATTTGGGCAGCATCAGGACTAACGACATCTAAGACAACTAACTCATCAGACGTTCATTTATCAGACGTTCATTCATCAGACGTTCATTCATCAGACGTTCATTCATCAGACGTTCATTCATCAGACGTTCATTCATCAGATGGTCTTGTAGCAGATGCATACTCTAAAACGTTAAACGACCAACTGAATCAGCCTAGCTCTATCATTTCGAATCAACGAAAAGTCAGTATCTCTAATCCTAAAAAATCGATGATTGGTTTACAGTCTCAAGCTAGCTCTTTAGCAACTGTGCCATCATCGAGTTCATCTACCGATGAGACCGAAGCTCAGGCTAGTGCTGATAGTGATCTGCCCTATCTCTACCATGAAGAGCAGCAAGATTTTCAATTGGCTGGATGGCGATTACCTGCACACTATGTACTAGACGCTGATGATTTACAGGATTGGTTATTAGCACTGCCAAACTGGCAACGCATTAAAGGCGTGGTACATACTTCTGATGGCTGGATGCAGATCAATTTTAACCCTGGTAGTCTAACTACCAGAACCATCGACCCACAGACGGATAGTCGATTGGAAATTATTTTGCAATTAGACAATACTGTCGATACAGCTACAGAAAAATCAGAAACTGAGAATGGTGCCAAAGCGTCATCAGTATTGATAGATTGGGAAGAGTGCGATCGCGAACTGATGGCACTGGTTATATAGCAACAGACAAAAAAAGGGCAGACATTGCTATTTTATCTAGCAATGTCCGCCCTTTCTTTTTTCAACGCAACTAGGGCGTGTCCTCATTTTAAAAATGGTGATAAAAATGAGATAAGTCGCAGTCAAACAAGGAAAATAGCGCAGATAATATCGAGATATTAGTCAGCTATTTGACGCCGTTTGGCAAGATTTAGCCATTTTTAACCCATTTAGATGACCATCGATTGAATTGAGGACACGCCCTAACTATTGTTTAACGCAACTGACTGTCTTTACTACCACGACGATTAAACAGTTCAGCCGCTTTTGCTTCTTGTTCAAGCTCCGTCTGACAGCTAACGCAGTGCTGAATACCGGGCACCGCTAGTCGCCTTGCCTCTGGAATAGGCTTACCACATTCGTCACACAGCTCAGCACTCACACCTGTCGGTAACGAACGTCGCGCGCGTTCCAATGCATCATTGACCGTTGCATCCATTTGTTCGTGCTCAGCACCATCTCTTGACCAGCCACCTGCCATAATTTTATCCTATTTTTCATTCATTATAATTAGACAATATAAATATCTTTAATAACAAATAGATGGGGCTAGCTATGGTTAATTGCAACCTGCGATAGTGTATAAAATCATCCATAAAGAATGACGTGATCAATTCACAAACTTTGCTACTAATCTTTAGGTTGTAACTCAATCACTTGACCACGTACGCCAATGCTCTCATCACTCATCAGACAAACGTAGCCTGCCATGATATCTTCAGGTGTTTTTAAGCTCATAGGGTTTTCACCTGGATACGCATGTGCGCGCATGTTGGTACGAGTACCACCCGGATTGACACAGTTGAAACGTAGATTGGTAGTGTTCTGCGTCTCTTGAGTAAAGATATCACTCATCCCTTCTACTGCTTGTTTGGAAAGTGCATAAGCACCCCAAAATGCGCGAGGATGTGTACCTACAGTGCTAGAGGTAAAGACAACAGAGCCATGATCAGCATCTTTTAATAGCGGTAATAGCGCTTGAGTCAGCATAAAGGTCGCTGTAAAATTGACCTTCATCACTTGGGCAAAAGTATCGACGTCATACATCTCAAGCGGCGTCAGTTGTCCTAATACACCAGCATTATGCAATATGCCATCTAACTGGCCAACTTCTTTATTGATTAGCCCTTCGAGCTGTTGCATTTCGGCGTAAGTCGCCCCTTCTAGATTCATTGGCAACATAGCAGGCTGCTTACCTCCAAGGCTCTCAATCTCATCGTAGACGTATTCAAGCTTGCTGCTAGTGCGTCCTAACAATAAGACAGTGGCGCCATAACGAGCATAGGTCAGTGCCGCAACGCGGCCAATACCATCACCTGCTCCTGTTACCAAAATAGTCTTACCATCTAGACAATTACTGGACGGTACAAAGCTACGAATATCATCATGAGTCAAAGGCTGAATAGGACTTTGAACAGTTTGTTTATTGTCTTGTGGGTCGACTGGTTGGTTATTATTGTCACTCATGGCATTGCTCACTACTTATCATTAAATCGTTGAGGATATGTGCTTATGGTTGTAAATCTGGTGATATATAGCAGTCTATAAATACTCAAATTTACCAGACGATAGCAGTAATTTATTTAACTGCTCAGGTGTATCCGTAATATAGTCGGCGCCCCATTTTTTCAAAGACTTTTGATCTTCAGGTGGAATATATCCATAAGCGGCCAAAATCGTGGGCATGCCAGCGGCGTTGCCAGCTTCAATATCACGCACATGGTCACCGACATAGAGTACGCAGCCTGCCGCGCCTCGCGGAATACCAAGTTTTTCTAGCGCCATATACATTGGCTCTGGGTCTGGTTTGGTACGTGATACGTCATCTGGACAGACCAAAACCGCACAGCGTTGATCCAGTTGCATCTCACTTAATAGCTTTTCGGCTAAATAACGCGGCTTGTTGGTAACGATACCCCACGGCACACCCTTTGCTTCAAGTTCAGTCAGTACCGCTTCAAGCGCCTGAAACACGCAGCTATCGACACAGATATCTGCTTCATAATCATCTAAGAACTGCTGACGAAACTCAAGCAACGCTTCTTCGCTGACTTCGAGTTGATCATTATGTCTTAGCATCAATTGCACCATGGCTGAGGCACCCGCAGAGACTTGCTCACGGATTTCCGCTTCAGGCGGTGCCTGCCAATCATTTTCGAGACTCATTTTACCAATGATACGAACAAAATCAGCAGCAGTATCGATTAATGTCCCATCAAGGTCAAATAAAACAGCTTTTACAAATTGGGTCATAGTGAATGCTCTTGAGATTGATGACGTGTTTAGTGAAAGTACGGCAAATAAATGGCCGCGTGCAGCATTAAACCAATGGCTTTTGTACGGCTATCATATAATTAACATCGACGTTTTGGGCAAGCCAGTAGCGTTTGGTCAGCGGATTATAATGCAAACCGATAATATCCTGACGAACAAATCCAGTATTAAGTGCCATTTTGTCTAATTCTGCTGGCGTAATAAATTTGGCATAGTCATGGGTACCACGATCAAGCAATCGTAGCACATACTCTGCACCAACGATGGCAAACAGATAAGACTTAGGATTGCGATTAATCGTTGATAACACACAGACGCCGCCAGGAGCCAGTAACTCATAACAAGCCTGCACAATCGAGCTAGGATCTGGCACGTGCTCTAGCATCTCCATACAAGTCACTACATCAAACTGACCAGCCTGTGTTTTTGCCAACTCTTCAACGGGTATATGCTGATAACGAAGCGTACTCTCTAACTGGCTTTGCTCTGCATGTAACGCAGCAGCTTTTAGGTTTTCTGTACCTAAATCAATCCCTGTCACATCAGCACCGCGGCGTGCCATAGATTCTGACAATATTCCGCCGCCGCACCCTACATCGAGTACTTTTTTGCCAGAAAGTCCTTGCTCAGCGGTTTTATTAGCAGCGTTTTGATAGCCACGTTTGATGTTTTCTTCTATCCAATTTAGACGTAATGGATTGATCTCGTGTAGCGTTGCAAAGGCACCTGTATTGCTCCACCACTCACTCGCCAAGTTATTAAATTTTTCGACTTCGCTAGGATCCACGTTGATGGTGTTAGACTCTGTATTATTGAAAGTGCTATTGTTATTTTGATCACTCGAAGTTGATGAAGAATTTAAAGCTGAGCTCATGGTATATTCCTTGATTGTCACTATCGTTATTATCGTTTACAGTGCACGATTATGTGCTTAATATTAGCATGAGAGTAGCAGTTTTGTCGTAAGCACATCGTCAGCGATTGTGAATAGGCTTAAACTTTACCCTGTTTTTTGGGCAGTATCTTGATATAGAAAAGATACGTATCCTTGTGACAATATCGCATTCTGATACTTTTGAATCTCTTAAGTTCCATATAGAAATAAAGCAGACACTTGAGAAACAGTAGATTCAAAAAGTAACAAGCAATATACCTTAAATACTAGCTAACAGCTTTACAACTATCGGTTAAGAATGCGATTCACAAGTACATACATTTTACGTTATCATAGTCGATACTTTGTTATTGTTCGATTATACTCGACACTGTCTGGTTTAGACGCTTTAAAAGCTATATATTTTAGAGTGTCACATGTTTAACAACCATATAGACACAAACCTCTTAACCCATTCTAAGTCTCCACACCTCAAGGATAAAGTATGAAACGTGTCATCACACTGACTGGTCTAGCCATGGCCATTGGACTTGCCTCTATGGGCGCACAAGCTGCAGACTATGTCGCTGGAAAAGATTACCGTGTGCTAGACAACCCAGAGAAAATCAGCGGTGATGCTATCATTGTTCGTGAATTCTTTTGGTATGGTTGCCCACATTGTAATGTGCTTGATCCGCATATGGAAAAATGGGCAAAGACTAAAGACAAAGATGTCGTATTCTTCAAAACACCAGCGGCACTTAACCCTGTTTGGGAAGCCAATGCACGCGGTTTTTATGCGGCTCAGCTTTTAGGGTTCGAAGACAAAACTCATTCTGCATTATTTGATGCTATCCATAAAGATGGTAAAAAACTGTTTGATCAATCATCATTGAGCAAATGGTATGCATCAAAAGGCGTGAATGAAAAGAAATTTAACAGCCTATATAACTCATTTGCCGTTGGTACAAAAATTGGTCGCTCACAAGAAGGCGCTAAACGTTATCAGCTTTCTGGCGTACCAGCTGTGGTGGTGCAAGGCAAATATGTAGTCACTGGTGAGAGTGCTAAAGTACCTAAAGTCGTCGACTACTTGGTCGACAAAGCCCGCGCTGAAAAGAAATAATTCGAGCCATAAGTACTTGAATAACTCACATGACGTACAGCATATCTGTATGTCGTGCATAAAAAAGCCAATCATAAATTGATTGGCTTTTTTGCATCTTAACCTTTTAGCTATACGCCTTTTAATCACCCGTTTTTTAACTACTAATCTTTCAACTAATAAAATTCTAATTAATAGATTTCAAGCTTGGTATATAGATGTTATTTCTTCAGCTGCGATAAAATAGCCACTTCACGTATATAGCTTGCCAAATCTGCTTTAGATTCTGCTAGCAACTCATCATCTTGCATGTGTTTGGCATACTCTATCCACAATAGTAACTGATACATACTGTGGTGCTCAGAAGCTTTATATTGCTTCACAAACTGCTTGAGCGTACCTTCATCATTGATGTTTAAACGCTCGTACCAACTCTCTATTTTTGAGACTTGCTCTTTAGGAAAAAAGGCATCAAATAGTGCCTTTATCAGCTCATGACGATTCTCTTCAATCATAAGCTTGCCAACACGTTTGGTCTGACGATTACGAGCATTGGCGCTAGTAATATCAGCCAATGCCATTAGCTCCGCCATAAAATAATCACTGGCAGGTAAGGCTTTTAGCTGTTTTTTCGATAAGCTAGCAAGCGGTATAGATAATTGCTGCAAGCGCTCATGGGCTTTTTTGAGTTCTGTGCGCGAAACGCGCATATCCTGTTCTTTCCAGTCAATCATAAAAGCTTTCCAAAATAATAATTAATAAATTAAATAGTGTCTGATATCATTACCAACGACTTTTTTCGCGGTGTTTTGCCAATACCTTCACGCCTTTAGGCATGGCCTCAGCAAGGCGGCGTTGTAGATGATCAGTGATAAAAACAGAGCGATGTTTGCCGCCCGTACAGCCTATGGCAACCGTGACCGTATGACGGTTATTGTGCAAAAACTCTGGTAGCCAACGGGTCAAAAACTTATCAATATCACCCATCATTTCTGCTACTTCTGGATAATCTAAGAAGAATGCGCCTACCTCAGTATCCAGACCTGTCGAGTCACGTAATTCAGGGTTCCAATGCGGATTCGGTAGAATTCTAACGTCGAATACAAAGTCAGCATCGATAGGACTACCGTATTTAAAACCGAAAGACAGTAGATTGATGACAATCTGGTTGTCCATACCTATGTGTTCACGCAAGCTGTCTTTGAGCTGATGAATATTTAGGCTACTGGTATCAATCCTAATATCAGCGTGACTAGCAATTGGCTCTAATAGCTCAACTTCCTTTTTGATAGCAGCGGGTAAATTAAAGGCAATATGCTTAGCGTTATCACTATCAATATCTTGTGACATTAGCGGATGTACGCGTCGCGTCGCATTGAAACGAGCTATCAGCGTACTCTCTTGTGCAGTCACATATAAAATCTGTACCGCATGAGACCCATAAGTCTCCTTGAGAGAAGCATACGTCACCGCAAAGTTAGATAAATCAGCACGTGGCGTTCGAATATCGACACCCAGCGCAATACGATAAATGCCGCTTTCATTGACCAGTTTATGAGCAGCATTAGGCAACAAAGACAGCGGTAGGTTATCAATAGAGTAATAGCCTAGATCTTCTAAGATATTCAATACTGAGGTTTTACCAGATCCTGAACGCCCTGAGACCACCAATATACTGAGCTTATTCGTAGACGTCTGATCCGCTATTGTTGCTGCCGCATTACTATTTTGATCCTGACTTACACCCATGATCTACTCATCCAAGTCTATTATATCTAGTCTACTGCTATGTCATAAAAGCTAATTTACCGCTACCGATTGATTGTCCAACAAACGCGCTTTTCCTAGCCATGCTGCGACTAAAATAACGATATTTTTGTTCTCTGTATTAAAGGTTTTAGAGTCACTTACGACAGAACCTAACTCCTCAGTCTTGATTTCCAGATAATCAATAATAAAACCTGCGTCACTAATACGTGTCCGCGTCTCTACTAATAGCTTATCAAATGCTTGCTGACTAAGAGCCGTACTTTTCAAACTCTGCGCTAATTCTTGCAATGCTTGATGTAATACAGGGGCAGCTTGACGCTCATTTGCACTTAAGTATTGATTGCGCGATGATAGCGCTAAGCCATCATCAGCACGAACAATAGGCGCACCAATGATATTAATAGGATAACTCAAGTCACGTACCAACTGCTTAATGATAGCAAGCTGCTGATAGTCTTTTTGTCCAAATACTGCCACATCTGGTTGCACAATATTAAATAACTTGGAGACAACAATGCCCACACCATCAAAGTGTCCAGGACGTGATTGACCACATAACTGATTGGCAATGGCACCAGCCAATACAGCAGTAGGTGGTGGTAATACTGGATACATTGCATCAATACTAGGTGCAAACACGTAATCTGCATCCACTGTCGCAAGCTTAGCCACATCTGCATCTAGCGTACGGGGATAACTGTCAAAATCTTCCCCAACGCCAAACTGAGTAGGGTTAACAAAGATACTGACCACCACTACATCTGCATGCTGCTTGGCAATTTTTACCAGCTCGAGATGACCGTCATGCAGATTACCCATCGTTGGTACTAGCGCAATGCGCTGCTGACGGTCTTGTCTGTCACTTTGCTGGCCACGATAAGGCTGAAGCGCTTCACGTAATGACGAGATATCATGATAAATAATTGGAGACATGATTACTTTTCTTCTATTCAAACGTTCTGTTGTTCAATAGCTTAAATAACTTTAATAACGTCAAAATCAGCTAAATTGATGTTGCTCAGACGGGAAGCTACCTTCGCGTACTGACTGCTGATAGAGCGCAAAAGCACCTTCGATACTGTGTGCGCTATTACGCTCATCTGTTAAAAAATCATGGATAAAACGTGGCACTCGGCCATGCGCCATACCTAGCATGTCATGCATAACCAATACCTGACCATCAGTATCAGCTCCAGCACCAATACCAATGACTGGCACGGCAACAGCTTCAGTAACGGCTTTTGCAAGCGCAGCTGGAACACACTCTAGTACTAGTAATGCAGCACCAGCATCGACGACTGCCTTGGCATCTGCAAGTAGTTTGTCAGCTGCTTCATCACCGCGACCTTGAATTTTATAACCGCCAAATACGTTGACTGATTGCGGAGTCAAACCAAGATGCACACAAGTTGGTGTACCTGCTTGCGCCAAGGTCGTTACCAATTCACACAGCTCGCTACCACCTTCGATTTTTATGACATGCGCCCCTGCTTGCATTAGCGTGCGGCTATTAGCAACGGCTTCTGGTAGTGTCACATAACTCATAAACGGCAGGTCAGCCAATATCAACGCGTGTTTGTTGCTACGAGCAATATTGGCAGTGTGATAAGCCATATCATTGACTGTCACAGGTAGTGTCGAGTCATGGCCTTGTACAACCATACCCAAGCTATCCCCAATTAAAATCGTATCAATTTCGGCTTTTTCCATCATTCGTGCAAACATCGAGTCATAACAGGTCAAGCAAGTGAACTTGGTACCTTCTTTTTTAAACTTATTTAGAGTAGATAATGTCGTCATATGACCCTCAATTAATCTGCAATGCCTTTGATTATCAATATTGCTACTATTCTAGCTATGATTGAGATTTCTTAGACCAATATCCCAATCACCTATTACTTAGCATTAGTTATTTATAATCAATCGCTTGATAGTAATGTTAAACCTGTCCAATCACGACTTTGTGAATAGTCACTTATCGACTTACCTGCGATGGTTAAATTTGGTGCCACCTCTCGCAGTGGTATTAAGACAAAATTGCGCTCACTTAAGCCAGCGTGCGGTATTGTCAGTGTTGGATCAGTAATCTGTATCTCACCGTATAGCAAAATATCAACGTCCAGACTACGTTCACCCCAACGGCGCAAACGTGCCCGCTTGGCCATGCTCTCTAACTGCTGACAAAAAGCAAGCAGCTCATAAGGGGCAAACGTTGTCTCAAAACCAGCTACTGCATTAATAAAATCCGGCTGATCTTGCGGACCCATCGGTGCTGAAGCGTAAAAAGAAGATACACTTACCTCACGTACCTGCTCATGTGCTTGCATCATTGCAAGCGCCTGCTGCAAATGATCGGCAGGCGAACCTAGCTCATTAGCGAGGTTGCTACCCAAGCCCACATAACAGGTAACCCAGTTACTATTATCTGTACTGTTATCCATATTATACGCTTTCAGTACTAGGCTGACGGCGGCGGCGCTTCGATGGTACAGGGCCTTTGTTATCAGTGACTTTCACAGCAGGCATCTGATCATTCGTATCTTGCTTCGCTTTAGCAGCCTTTGCAGTAGTTGCTTTCACCGATTTCTTGGCTCTCGCAGGTGCAGCAGTTTTTGTAGCGTCTTTGCTATCTACTGCCTTGCTAGCTGCTACCTTTACACTTTTAGTATCGCTTTTATCAGTCGATTCCATTGCAGGTTTAGGCGCTTTTTTCGCATACTTCGCTGCTGGCTGTGCTTTGCCATTACTGCCCTTCGCATCGCTATTGCCTTGTATTTCGATATTGCTCGTACTATCTACAGTAGGTTGACGACGGCGACGCTTGTGTGGGATCGGCTCATTATTCATACTGACTAGCGCAGGTGATCTTGCGATCGAGCGAGTTGGTCTAGCTGATGCCTGAGCTTCTGGCTGGTCAGTATTAGACGGCTGAACATTATTTAAGCGTTCAGACTTAACCGCTTGCTGTGGTGCATCTTGATCGGTTGATGCTGGCTTTCGTACAGGTGCTTTGCTGCGCTTCGACGTATCGTCAGCTGACAGTTGCTTCTGCAATGGCGGCACAACATTCTCGTGCTCGATAACAAATAATGGCTTAGGCTTTACCTGTTGACTTGCCGATTGTTTGTTATTAGCAAGAGACAACTGCTGTAGCTGAGCAAGCTCGTTATTGTCTTGCTCTACTTGCTGCACATTGTGTCTGCTACTGTCGTTGCGGCCAGCTTTAGGTTGGCTGGCAGCGCGGCGGCGGCGAGCTGGAATATTTGACGAATCATTTACCATTGTTTGATCACTTCTACCTTTTTCAGCACGGTCATCGGCTTTATTTTGCTTTGTACTGTTCTGATTAGGTGTTACGTTATCAGTAGTCTGTGTTTTTGATTCTTGACGATTACGTCCGCGCCCACGTTGCCCTTTTTTATAAGCACCTCGGCGAATATTTTCGTCAAATTCATCAATCGCTTGCTGCTGCTCTTGTTCAGACAAGGTTTGATACGTCTGCCACCAGTCACCCATATCGTTGGTTGACTCTGATAGCGGATGCTCAGCATCGCCACATTGCTCACGCAATAACAAAAAGTCAAAGCCAGCACGGAAACGCGGATGCTCAGATAGCTGGACAATTTGTTTGCTACGCGGAGCTGCAAGTTTTGGCTGCAATATCCAGATATCACGGATAAATTGCTCAGCAAATTTCGGAATAGCGGTTTTGATACGCTGACGGTCGATGACTTTACCAGCAGCATGCATTTGCGCTTCGGCAAACGGCATATTGCGCTTCTTAGCTTTTGCCAATTGATGTAGGTAATTTTCCCACAGTAAGGCAGCATAGAAGAACGCAGGGTTGATACTCTTGCCCGCTGCAATACGCTTATCGGTATTGATAGCTACCTGATTGACTAAAGCGCTTGGCTCAGACGGTGGATAGATAATGAGACTATCAATCGCACCTGATTCAAACAATAATGGCAATAGGGGTACTAGATAGCCACCGGTAAACATCTTTTGCGTTTCATCATAGAGACGATGCGGTGATATTTGCTCAAGCAGCGCCCAGTTCCCGTCATTAAATTGCGCAGACAACGCTTCATCAAACTGAAAACCTAACTTGGCTTTGAAACGTAAGGCACGGAGCAAGCGCACAGGATCTTCTTCGATACGTACTGGCGCATTGCCCAATAGACGAATGATTCTGTTATCAATATCATCAAGCGCGCCGCAGAAATCATGGACGATGCCTTTGAGCGGTTGATAATAAAGCGCATTAATAGAGAAATCGCGACGGGAGAAATCTTGCTGGATATCGCCCCAAACATTGTCGCGCAGAATCATACCGTCTTGATTGGTATTAGCATCACTGGTTGGTGGACCACGGAAAGTAGCAACTTCAATCAACTCGCGACCTGAATACACATGCGCTAACTGGAAGCGGCGACCGATAATGCGGCAGCGCTTACCAAAGACATCTTTAATCTCATGTGGCTTGGCATCGGTGACGGCATCAAAGTCTTTTGGGCGCAGACCTAATAAAGTATCGCGCACACCACCCCCGACGATATACGCATCAAACCCAGCACGGGTCAATGTGGCAATCACTTCAGTAATGGAATTGGGTAATTCAGATTTGTTCAGTTCTAACTGCTTGGCGGCACGCTCGGCCATGCATCTACTCCTCGCCGGTATTCTTTAACTACCCCTGAATAACACAGCGTTTATCAGGCGGATGTACCCGCTAGTTTAACAAATTTTGGACCTACTGGGGGTGTTATGACATTTACTTACATGCTATTTTGTCAATATTGGGGTTAATTAATGCAAAACACCGTCATTAATCGCGCACGCTTAAACGTCTTTGGTTTTTTTCGACTGTTTTTGCACCGATACCTTTCACCTTTGCTAACTCATCCACCGTCTTAAAATCGCCAAACATGTCACGATATAAAATTATCGCCTGCGCTTTACTGCTACCGATACCATCTAACGAAACCAGCTCACCTTCATTGGCTCGATTGATATTGATGACTTTCTGCTCACGCGCTTGTGCAACAGCTTTTTCTCTTGCGATTAAATACTCATAGGCACGTTTAGGGTCGTCAAAACAAGGATCTGCATTCGCATTACTGAGTGCGACCACAGACAATAGGAGACTAAAAGCGGTGGTCGTCAGTAAGCTGGCAAATGAAAATTTACGATGAGCGTTCATGTTGTTTCGCTGCTTCCCACAGTGCATCCATTTCTGTTATATCGCTGTCTTCAATACGCTTGCCAGTAGCAGCCAATTGCGTTTCAATATAACCAAAGCGAGATTTAAACTTGTGCACGCAGGTTAAGGTTGCTGTCTCTGCATCCAAATTTAATTTGCGTGCAACGTTCACGAGTGCAAACATACAGTCGCCTAATTCCTTTTCGACTTCTCTGATATTTGCTTTGCTCATGTTGTATTTAGCAGCTTCGTTAGGTTTATCCATCAACTCATTTTTTAGCTCAGCAATCTCTTCGTCTAGCTTATCTACGGCACCTGCAATACCTTCCCAATCAAAACCCAGCGTTGACGCTTGCTTTTGTACATCCTGCGCCTGCATCAAAGCACTACCCGCTTTGACTTGATCTAAGCGACGCTTTGATTTACCACGTGCTTCGCGTGCCTGCTGCTCCTCAAGCTTGATTTCGTCCCAGCGTACTTTTACTGCTGCATCGTCTTTAAGCGTTTCGGCTTCAAACACATGTGGATGACGGCGAACTAACTTCTCTTGTAAGGTCGTAATAACATCACTCATATCAAAGCGCCCTTGCTCCGCATACATCTGACAATGAAATACCACTTGCAGCAGCACATCCCCAAGCTCACCTTTGATGTCTTCATCATCGTCGCTTTGTACCGCTTCGCCTAGCTCGTAAGCCTCTTCGATGGCATAAGGAATAAGGCTATGATTGGTTTGCTTTTTGTCCCACAGACAGTCTGTCCTTAGTCGTGCCATCAACGCTAACAAATCATCAAGCTGGCCAGTGGCTTCTGGTGTTCCTTGTACAGGCTTAGGCACGGTAACTTTATTGTCTGAAATACTCATAAGGATGGCTCTTATCGTTTTATGTATTGTTTGCTGATTCGTCTAATAGTTAGTGTATCATTGAACACGGCTTGGCTTATAATTGTGCTACTAACCTCTTCATTTTACCACCGCTCATGCGCGAGGAATTTTATCATTATGTCCACTTCTGCGACCACCAGCTATCAACCAACTGCGACATTCGACCCTATTACTATCAGCTCATTTAAAGCCTATGACATTCGGGGTGAGCTTGGGGTCAATCTCGATGAAGAGATTGCCTACCGTATCGGGCGCGCGTTTGCACAGATTTTATATCAACGTTATCAGGCAGCGGCTCAAACTCAAGCCGATGATATAGCAACTCTAAAACCTGCTATCGTTATCGGTAGTGATATTCGCCACTCTAGTGAGCAATTAAAACAAGCCGCTATCACTGGTATGATGGATGCTGGCGTTGATGTGATTGATTTGGGCATGAGTGGTACCGAAGAAGTATATTTTGCCACCAGTCACTATCAGGCGTTAGGTGGTATCGAAGTGACTGCCAGTCATAACCCTATCAATTATAATGGCCTAAAACTGGTTAAAGAACATTCAAAACCAATCAGCGCTGATGATGGGTTGGCAGAGATTCAAGCACTGGCAGAATCTGGGCAGTTCACTACGGATAATCAATCAGGCAAATTGCAGTTATTGACGGATAAAAGCGCGTACATCGATCATGTTATGACTTTTATTGATACTGATAAATTAAAACCACTCAAACTGGTCGTTAATTCAGGCAATGGTAGTGCAGGTCCTGTGGTCGATTTATTAATCGATAAATTAGCACAAGCAGATGCACCGATTGAAGTGATTAAATTGCATCATACACCAGATGGTAGCTTCCCTAACGGCATCCCCAATCCAATGATTGAAGCCAATAGAGTGGCTACCCAGCGAGCCGTTTTGGAAAATAACGCGGATCTTGGCATCGCCTTTGATGGTGACTTTGATCGCTGCTTCTTATTTGATGAACGTGGCGAATTTATCGATGGTAGCTATATCGTCGGTATGCTCGCTCAAGCTTTTTTAAACAAATACCCGAATGAATCAATCGTCTATGACCCACGAGTAATTTATAACACCGAAGCAGTGATAGAAGAACATAATGGTAGGGCTGTCATTAGTAAATCTGGACACTCATTTATCAAGCAAGTCATGCGCGACTCAGGCGCTGTATATGGCGGTGAAATGTCTGCCCATCACTATTTCCGAGACTTCTTCTATTGCGATAGTGGTATGATTCCATGGTTATTGACCATTGAGCTGTTGTCTATCACTGGTAAAACACTGTCTGAATTGGTCACAGGCTATATCGCCGCCTATCCCAGCTCAGGCGAGCTAAACTTTCGTCTTACAACCTATGACGCACCAACAATTATCAGCGCTATTGAAGATAAATTCAGCAACGAGCAACCAGTTAAATCGACACTTGATGGTTTAAGTCTGAATTTTGGAGAGTGGCGCTTTAATTTGCGAGCATCGAATACCGAACCGCTTATCAGATTGAATATCGAAAGTCGCGGTGAGCAACTGTTACTGGCTGCTAAAACTCAAAAAATTCAGCAATGGCTAGCAACGCAAGGTGCCGTACCAGCATAAAGTCATTAGCCCAGTAAAAATAATTCTGATTGTCAGTCGAAAAGGCTCGCTAATGAGTATTAGCGAGCCTTTTTTCTATACACAGAAAACCTTAAATCAAACTATTTAGTTCGACCAATACCCATATAGTCACCTACTAAGCTATTAATTTGTGAGCGTGTCAGGGCATTTTGCGCATCAAATACGGGCATGGCTTGTTGATTGATTTGGGCGATATCTAATTGATCTCGTGATGACCAACTAACGATAAAAATAGCATGGGTATCGCAAAGCTGTTGATAGGGACTAGTAATCAGCTCAAGCAATGGCTGTTGCTGATAAAGCTCGGCAAGCTCGTGCTGTGCCTTGTCACTATAAACCAGTGTTCGAATATTATAAGACCACAGTAATGCTAACAACGGATGTATAGCTGAACCAGCGGTACGTCCTGAGCCTGACTTATAACTACCACCCCAAATCATAACCGTTTTATTATCAATAAACCCATCAAAATATTGCCAAAATTTGCGGAATATCAGCTCTTTTTGATCTTCATTAATATGCACAATAGATTGTAATAAAGGCATATCTAAACTGTGTGTGTGGCTTGATTGTTGCAATTTAGCCAGCTCAGTGGGCAAAGTATTACCACCGAAGCCCCACCCTGCTTTTAGATAACTACTGCCTACCCGCTCATCCAGTCCCATGATACGACTGACTTGACTAATATCGACATTTTGACTATCAGCCAAACGTGACATTTCATTCATAAAGCTCACTCTGGTTGCTAGCATCGCCATGATACTACTGCGAGCAAACTCTATCGTTGCGATATCAGCATGATGAGTGGCGCGTGCATGCTGCATTAAAGGCTTCAAGACATCTAAGTGCTGGCTACTACTTGCTGTCTTTTCACCCAGTAGCCATAACGAAGGATTCAACATCGAGCTATACGCATCGCCATCTTGTAAGAATACAAATGGCACATAATAGACCCAAGCACGCTGTAAACGCTGAGCCAAATCGGCTACATAGCCTAATTGCTCAATGCCGCTCATAATCACAGGTAGCGCCTGCTGATGGCTTCGATTAAAAGCGGTAATCCAACTCTCTTCTGTCCACACAGGCTTAATACTTTCTAAAAACAACCAGTAAAGAGTCACCGTACTTTGAACATCAGTTTCATTATGACCAGCTGCTTCATAGCCTCTTATTAGCATATCGGCACTAGCTGGTAATTCCTTACTGATAATGACCTTCTGCTGCTCATACATTTGCCATAATGCCTGCAAGTGATGCTCAAAACCATACTGTTGTATCTGCTGTTTCAGTAGCGCCTTGTCTGCGTAAAGATGCACACACTGACCGAGACTTGCCAGCACCACTGCACTGGTAATCGCCTCTATGCTGTGACCAATAAGCACACAAACTGCGGCATCAGTTAACTGGTTTGGTTCAGACTTATTATTGTTTTTATTCATATGGCTACCATCTAGAGCCGTCTCCATGAGAGTGCTTTCCTATATTATTGACGTATCAATACTACTAAGACAGCTGCTTAATACGCTGTAGTAATTGGTCAGTAGATGTATCGAATAGACCTTGAGAGTCTTTCTGGATATGCTGCATAGCATGGTGTACGGAGTCTGCCATTTGCTTGCCCATCTCGACGCCCCATTGATCAAATGGATTGATATCCCAAATGCTGGCCATGACATAGACCTTATGCTCGTAGAGCGCTATCAATGCTCCTAAGCTATGCGGCGTCAGCTCATCAATCAGTAATGTGGTTGACGGTTGGTTACCACGGTAGTACTTATATTTGTCTGCTTCGGAAACTGTCTGTGGATTGACCAGATCTGTTACAGCAGCATTACCAAATGCCAGCACTCGACTTTGCGCCAAACAGTTGGCTAAAGACAACTCGTGCTGTTGTTGCAATGAGGAGTTTCGCGCCTCATCACCGTAGCGACGTACACAAGCGATAAAGTCACAGGAAACCTGCTGCGTGCCTTGGTGTAGCAGCTGATAAAATGCATGCTGCGCATTTGAGCCGATTTCACCCCATAGAATTGGACACGTATCATAGTCAATATGATCCCCGTTCCGAGTAACTGACTTACCATTACTCTCCATCTCTAGCTGGGTAAGATAACTCGGCAAATAGCCCAATCGGCCATCATAAGGCAATACGGTATGCGCATTTACTTGTAAAAAAGTACTGTTCCAAACTGCCAGCAAGCCTAACAGTACGGGTAAATTGTCGGCAAAGTCAGCTTGTGCAAAATGCTCATCCATACTATGAGCACCACTTAATAATGCCTTAAAGCCACTCATACCAATACGAATAGCAATGGCAAGGCCAATCGCCGACCATAGAGAAAAGCGACCGCCGACCCACTCCCAAAGCTGCAACTGATGCTCAGGATGAATTCCCCAAGCACTCATTTTTTCACTATTGGCTGAGATGCCGATAAAGTGTCGACGCAATACACTATCTTCTGTGCCTGCACGGAGTTTTGCCGTCGCAAGTAGCCAAGATAATGCTGTCTTGGCATTTGATAAAGTATCAACCGTACCAAAGGATTTGGAAGAGATAATAAATAATGTGGTCTCAGGATTTAGATGCTTGAGTAGATTATCAAGTTGGGTACCGTCCATATTGGAGACAAAATGCACCTCAATACTGGTATCTGCCCATTCATCAAGCGCTGTAGTTGCCATGAGTGGACCAAGATCAGAACCTCCAACCCCAATATTGACAACATCCGTGATCGCCTTGCCCGAAAACCCGCGCCATATACCATTGCGCACGCGCTCAGATAGGCGTGCTACTTGTGCCAAACTATGATGTACATCAGCGACGATATTTTGTCCATCGACTTGTAATATCGCTGTCTCTGGCAATCGTAATGCTGTGTGCAATGCAGCACGCTGCTCGCTGGTATTTACCATCGCCCCTTGTAGTAACGAATCAATACGAGCATCCAGCTCACAACTATCGGCCAAACTCAGTAAGTTATACAATACTGTCTGATCGATACGCTGCTTACTAAAGTCCATATACAGCGCTCCAGTCTGCACACTGAAATGCTTGGCACGCTTATCATCTTGCGCAAATAACTGTGCAAGCGACCACGGATGCTTTGCAAGCGTTTGTAGTTGCTGCCAGTATTTAGAATGTCGAGCACTGCTATATGCCTTATCGCCCTTTATCTCATTCATCAGCTACTCATCATCTGCTAATTGCTGTTCAGCAAAGTAGATAAATGCCTGCATATATGAACGCATATCGCCTGCGTCGTAGCTATTGCCGCGCATAGTTGTGACATGGACACCATATTCACTAATGAGCGCATCAATCGCATCTGTCAGCTGAATCTCACCACCGACAGATGCTTTAGTATTGGCTAAGTAATCAAAGATATGGTTACTAAATACATAGCGCCCTACCACAGCCAGATTTGAAGGAGCATCATCTAAATTGGGCTTTTCTACAAAACCAGCCACTTTAAAGCTGGCGTTAGTATTTACTTCTTCATTAATATCATTAGTATTGCTAAGCTTTTCATCTAGTTGAGCAATACCGTATTTATGTACGTCTTCATCCGCTACTTGATCAACCAATATCTGTGAGTGACCATCTGTAGCAAAGGCATCTAACATAAAGGCCAAATTATCAGCAGACATATCAATGGTAAATGGATCAAGCACGACGTCAGGCAATAATACGGCAAAGTCATGCTCACCAATGATTGGTCGCGCTGCCAGTACTGCGTGTCCCAAACCTAACGCCTTACCTTGACGTATCATCGACACAGTCACATCTTCTGGCAACCAATTTAAGCTATCAGCCAACTCATCTTTGCCTTTATGACGTAATTGATTATCCAACTCCGCATTTATATCAAAATAGTTTTCTATCGCGCTTTTTTGTGCATGACCGACCAAGACAATATGCTTGATACCAGCAGCGATAGCCTCTTCGACCACGTAGTGAATAGCAGGGCGATTGCCAAGCGGCAACAACTCTTTTGGCACAGATTTCGACAATGGCAGCATACGGGTGCCAAAGCCTGCGACAGGAATAACGGCGTGAGTGATGTTGTTAGGTCCAATCATATAAATACAGCACCTTGTTAAGAAAAGTTTTATCTTTCAAAAGAATATCATTATTTTAAAAGTAATAATAACTCCAATAAGCCCTAACTAAAATATCGCTTGAACTTCCTACTTCTTAGCCTTCAAGATCAGAACAAGCCACTTTCTCAGCCAATAACTTTTTAATAACGTCTTCTACTTCAACTGTTTCATTTTTATCAAAATCAAAATATTTAGGATACAGGATATAGGCAGCAGCAAGAATCTCTTCAACTGTTCGCTTTACTTTCCGCCGCAAGTTTGGCTGACGATCATCGGTGACACCCCAACCAGAATAAAAAGGACAACCGAAAGTTGTAACTGATATGTTCCTTAGTAGCGCCTCAAACCCTGCTTGAGAGGTTATCGTATACACATGATCAATTGTTTCTAATGACTGTGCAAGTGGAATATCATCTACTAATACCTCACAAATATCGGCGACCTCCTTTGGGTCTGAAAGCATTTTACGCTTTTGAAGCAAAACATCTGGATGAGGTTTGTAGATAACTTGAGAGGAAGGATTTTCACTTACTGCTAAACGTACTAAGTCATTGTTTGTAATCGGGCTTGCGCAACCATATTTTATAGATGCGTCATCCTCAACTTGTCCAAGAACTAAAACCCGTTTTTTAGTTTTTTCTCCATAGATACTATTTATGTCAACATCAGAACTATGGTTATACTTGCTTATGCCAGTATTCAATAGTGTGCTTTTTAGTCGTCTAGCACGGGCTAATAACTCTAAATCTGAAGCAAAGTCATAATTATTGAGGATATCTTCTAACTCTGATACTTGTTGTGCATTAAAATAGATTGTTTTGGAATCAAAATTTAATGACATAGGTGGAGTATGCTCAGAACCCAAACCTATTGAACGTATAAAACCATCTTCGACATATGTAATTTTTGCACTACTGTCTTTAATGATTTCAGGTAAAGTCATACCCCAAACCAAAACCTCAATATTATTATCGATAATATGAGGCAGATACTTTCTTTTAAGTAAAGACTCATTCAAGTTTATAGGAATATATACAATTGTTTTATTTGGATAAAATTTCTCTAAGTAAGGTCTTTTCCACTCCTTAATATTGAATGCAAAAACAGTATCTTTCGGATCTACTCTAAGATGTTTACGATTGTTGATAAAATCAATAAGGAACTGCTTGGGATTTAATACTAACTTTCGGGTCAAGCGATATAGTACCATTGAGAACCTATTAAGTAATTGCTATAGCTAAAAATCGAAAACCCGTAAACTTTATATAATAATGTAGTTGAAAATTTAATCTATAGCCGAACTTCAATTCATCCTAAAACATCAGGCCAGCAAAAGCTGGCCTGACAATACAATTTTATTCAAACTTATATTAAATATAGTTCTGCATAAAACGCACACCTGATCGTTGGGCGTATTTCCGGACCAGTTCAGCAGATTGATTTAATGTTTTATTTTCACTTCTTGCAACACGAGAAATCTTCCGCTCTGTTTCAGGCCAAGGTCTACCAAATAGTGAGTTGGTATATTGCACCTGTGCCATTAAACGATGCTTGCTAATAGGGTTGGCTCCCTTGTGCAATGCACTTGTATCTACAAGGAAAACTGTGCCCGCTGGACCAGTGATGTTAACTTCATTTTCCATAAGACCTGATTTTATTACCGCTTGATCTGTATGCCGGCCGTCTGCCCACATTTCTGAAGGCCTATTACGGTGTGTACCCGGAATCAATGTATGTGGACCAGACTCCATATCTACATCCGTTAAATATATGAAAAGTTTCACAAACTGCAAGCGATGCATATCATGATGGTAGAGCTGTGCCGTATCTGAAAGTTCTCTTTGTGACTTGACTTTACGGGCCGAATTTAAGAAAGCGACAGGAGTGTTGAAAATTGGTGGCACACCCATATACTCTTGAACCATTGCTAACAATATAGGGTCACTTGAAATTTCATACATTTCTTCAAACGTAGTTAGCGGACCATGCTTCCCTTTAATCTGCAAAGGAGCATCGTCCGTTCCAAAAATAGCCTTTCCAACATCACTTCCATGGTCAGCTTCCATGCTATTCAAAACTTTATTTTTCAGGCTTTCAACTATTTCAGTTGGTACTTGAAGCTTTGTTTTGTAAAAGCCATGGTGCTTAAGATGATAAAGACCAGTTTTAACAGTGTTAGCAGCGTCCACGTCTTCGCCAAAAATAGTCTGCGAAAAGTCATATTCTGTCTTACCGATATGATCAGCAATCACATTACTGAATACACGATTACTACTACCTTCAGTTTCACTAAAAGCTTCTCGGAAACGCATATAAGTTAGCTCATCATTGATACCTGTCTTAGCATAGCGCTCATAGCCTTCAAGCACCTTACGCACTGTCCAAGAAGGGCTAAGATAATTGTCAAGATTCATTGATAGATCTTGGGCAGCGCTGGCCTCAAGTCGAACACTATAATCTCGAGCTTCAATTAGGAGCTTGTCAATTGGTTGATACATCAATAATCCTTATAGTCATTTTAATCACTTTTTAATCATAGATATTACAACGAATCAAATATATTCTAACAAAAAAAATATAGTTAACATTTAGCTGTTAAGTTATCGAAAAATCAATTATATCTGCTCTATTTAAGTCAATATTGCTTTTGAAATTATGTGAATATAGTGTACTCGATAACATTTTAAATTATATTGAGTACTTAAATCTTTTAACTATTATAGTTATAACCTTCTAAATGCGCAAAGATATTTTTTTGCATTGGTAATTTAAATTTATTCATTAATTCTTTTTCAACTACTTTTGTTATTTCCCTGTACACATTTTTTGCGCCTAAATATTTCATAACATTATGTACATCACTATGACAATAAGTAATATGTAGATTTGGATCTTTTTTATTGAGACTATATGTAGACATCATGTCGAGAGGCTCATTTTCACATAGAGTCATATAAATCTTAGGATAAAATCCTTTGTCTTTATATTGAATATAACCAATATCAATATCTTTTGGTTTAAATAATTTTGTACTAATCTGTAGGTCTCTATAAAACTCGTGAGATCGGCTAAAAAATGCTTGGGTTCTTGTCATAAATGCAAATACAATATCAGCTTTTAGTGATTGCCCTATCATAATACTAGAAAAAGCACCAGCAGAGCTTCCAATACACACTAAATATTTGTGATCTATAGATTTAATACTATTTTCAATTTTCTCCAAAAATTTATCTTTTTTTATGGGGCTGTAGTAGATAAGCACTATGCTAGACTACTTTTATGAAGATAACCCGTTGTAAACTAAGTAAAAAAGCACAGCGAAGGCTGTTAGAGTTTTTTACGGCTGAAGTGACTGCTAGAACAGCCGCAGATTTGCTTGATATTCAGCCTAATACTGCTGCACTTTTTTATCATAAAATAAGACTTGTGATAGATTGCCATCTCTCATTAGAAGCTGATGAGCTTTTTGATGGTGAGGTCGAATTAGATGAAAGTTACTTTGGCGGTGTACGCAAAGGCAAAAGAGGTCGCGGGGCTGCTGGTAAAACCGCTGTATTTGGTATTCTAAAACGAAACGGTAAGGTTTATACCATTGTCGTAGCAGACACCAAACAGACTACCCTAATGCCTGTTATTAAGCGTAAAATCAAGCCTGACAGCTTTGTTTATACGGATAGCTATCGAAGTTACAATGCATTAGATGTGAGTGAGTTTAAACATTTCAGAGTCAATCACTCTATAGAGTTCATTTGCGGTAAGAACAATCACATCAATGGCATTGAGAACTTCTGGAATCAGTCCAAACGAACACTCAGAAAGTATAATGGGATTAATAAGAAGAACTTCCATTTGTTTTTAAAAGAGTGCGAGTTTAGATTCAACTATGGCTCACCATCTAATCAGCTGAAAACCTTGAGAAAATGGTGTGATATTTAATCCTTATCTACTACAGCCCCTTTTTTATTAAACAGTAGCTGCTACTAAAATCATTTATTAGTAAGTAATTAAATTGCGTTGTCTTATCTGCCAGCCCTTGAAATGAATGGTTGTCTTTTTTTATACTAATAGTTTTATCAAAATAATTTGTATTCTCGAACTTGTTTAGCGCATATTGTTTTGGTGCATTTTCATGTATGCCTCCAAGGCATACAAATAAAACCTCATTTTTTGGGTTATTTATAACTTTCTTTATAGATAGATTTTCTTCCTTATAAAGGTGTTCAAACTTGTTTTTTACTTTATAGTGGTTGTAATCATCTAGGTCTTCCACCTTCTCATAGTTACCTAGCAGTAAATTGCTTTGCAGCTCATCTAGTGCATCAAAATTATCAAAATTCTTAAATCTTTTTGAATTAAACTTTTTGTACTCAGCTTGCAGCTTATCAAATTTACTAAGTTTGTACAAAACATGTATATAATAAAAGAACACATCAGATTTATCATTCGGAAAAATCTTGTAAAAATTATCAAATCTATTTTCTGCTTCTTTCCAGTCTTTTCTATGATGAGCGCAAATACAGTATTTTCTATTGAGACCTAAATGGCGTGGACGTTTTTGAATCTGCTCACGTAAGAATATTTCAGCCGCATTCAGTCTACCAGTAGAAAGTAGTAAACTTGCACGTTCATCTGAAAATTTTATATGATTTGGCTTTCTATCTAATATCTCATCAAGCTTCTTAATATCAATTTCCCAAGACCGTATTAAAGGCAGACCTAGGACAGGTAGTTCTAACCAAGCTGTTAGTACATCTACTCGATTAGGGAAGCTCTCCATCAGCTCATTAATTAGGACTTCATATTCACTAAAAAACCTTAGTTTCATAAAGGTAACTTTAGATAATATAATTATATCTTTCTTGATAAGGCTATTGTCAGTTAGCTTTAAAGATAATTCAAAATTATTGAATGATTTGTTATATTCTTGTTTTTTTTGATATACTAAAATCAAGGCATGATGTATTGAAATACTTTCAGGGTAAATAGTTTGGAAATGACAGGCTATACTTTCTGCCTTATTAACTTTCCCTGTATCTAGTAATGCACTTATATAATCAATATGCATTTTACTCTTCATATCTGAATCATACCAGTAACTATTCCAAATACTTGGGAAAGTATCGATAAAATTTTCTATCAACTTAACCAATAGCTGCAAGTCATTATGTTCTTTTGCTAATTTTATTAATCCAACTGTACCTAATATTTCATTTGGGAAAAGTGCTTGTAATTGTTCAAACTGATTTTTTGCCTGAGTATGTTTTTTAAGTTTCAAATAGGCATTACCTTTAGCCCAATAACCTTGACATATTTCAGGAAATTTATTAATAAGTAGACTTGTTAGTTTGATTACTTGTTGCCAGTCATTAGTCTGCTGAGAAATTTGAATCAACCCTCGTAAACCTTGAGGTTTTTCAGGATATTTTTCGAAGATTTGTTGAAATACTTTTTTAGCATCTTGGTATTGTTTTTTTGACTTTAACTCTTGTGCAAGAGAAAGTAATAATTTATAAGACGGTTCAACTTTACATGTTAGGCCTTCATCAACCTCATTGAAATAAATATTTTCGTCGTCTTTTATATCGTAAGAAGTAGGTACACTGTCTTGTTTTTTCGCTATGATATTCTTATCATGACTCATTCTTAATACTCCGTAAAACTACCTAATTTCTTAAATTTTAATTGATTTTGATGATGTACGTTTATTTCAGCATATAGCAGCATTAATAATTTTAATGTTTCTTAAGAATGTGTTTCACCATAATCAACCTAAGAAAAGTAGAGTTTATTAATTCTCTCGTGAAAGCACTAATTGATTGACTTCCACTGATGAATATATAAGAACTAACAACAACTTATATGAAGGGTTTATTACGTAACTTCAAATATCTACTCTCAAATTTTTTATTTCTATTATCTAAAGAGAACGCTAACTTGAACGACTCTAGAGCCTGCAACTCATTACCCTCTTCTACTTGCATATTACCTCTAGCATAATAAGCTTTAGCATAGTTTGGAAATTTTTGAATCAAAGTATCTAAAATATGTAGACTAGTATTTTTATCACCTAGCATTCTAATAGCATGTGAATACTTAAATAAATAGTCTGCATTATTGGGAGCTACTATGGCGGCACTTGCCAGATAATTCGTTGCTAACTGATACTCTTCCTTCTGAAAATAACTGTCTCCAATTATATACAACGCACTTTCGAAAGCGGGAAACCTAGTGAGTATTCTTTTGGCATAAAAGATGGCCTTTTCAAAATTGGCAGAACCAAAATTCTGATATGCTTCAGCAAGATCGGCAAATAACTCATCATCGTATAGATTGAAATTTCCTAAGTTCGAAAACAGCTCCTTTTGAACCATACCCGTAGAGACAAAATTCATCAACAATGTGTATAGCTTACTAGAACGTGAAATCACAGAAGGTACGTAATGATCCGTTCCTAATAATGAGTAAACTTTAACGTTTTCAAAACCCCTTATATAACCTGCATTAATCAGGTCTTTAGGTGTAGATTCACCGATTATCATATGTATCGTTCTATCAAAATTGGCTATTTTTTCTAATAGAAAATTTTTCTTTACTATATCCTGCTCCAAGTTTTGAATGCTTCTAGAATACGGCTCTCCCAATATAATCTCAGCTGGAAATGATAGTATATTGGCATCTAATTCTATCCCATAGTGAATGGATGCATGACCACCCATGCTAGTTCCAACAGTGTACACCTCTTTCACCTCTAAATGATTTATCCATTTTTTGAGACATATTATTGTCTGATCCAAACTTACTCCTAAGCTTGGAATACCATTTAGATACCATTGATTAGAAGGATCGTTTACAAAAATGACATTCTCATCAATTTCTCTGCCTAGTTGCCAAAAATTAAATTGATTTTCTTTCATATTAATTGCAGCAAAGAAAATAACTAACTTTGACGAACTTGGTCTGACAAATATAGAATGATTATCACCTTTCAAAGGTGTTGGAAATTCACTATTACTCATCGTTCAACAGCTTATCGAGTATTCTTTCATAGCCATGCTCATCAATAATAGTCTTTAGATTTTGTCTATGTGATTCAATTAAGCTAGGCTCACTCAAGAAACTTCTTAGATCCTCTGCAAACTTAGCATCATCAAGTTCATTAAAGTTTGAAACATATGTCATACCGCCCAACTTATCCCAACCTATACATTGATTTGTTTGGTTATCAGCAATAGGTATCAATAGTGCCGGAATACCTAGATAGGCAGCTTCAAATATAGTAGTTCCACCACCTAAGACTGCAAAACTACAGGTAGACATTATTTCTGCCATATTTTCAGGACTGATCATAAGCTCAATATCTTTAGAGCCCTTTGAGTTTATCCAATTAGATATGTCTCCAATATTTTCATTCTTATCACTAACTACTATAGTTAATTTCCAATTATTGTCTGCAATAATTTGATAGAAGTTTTTTAAAATATAGAGAATTGCACCTCTATCACTACCGCCACCAAAAGTCATCAAGATTCTTTTTTGCTTATGGCATTCTTTGAGCTCATCATTAAAGAATATTGGTCGCAGTATGCAATATTTAGGACCTAATAAAAACTCTACATCATTATATAAAACATCTTTTTTATAAAATTCCGCTCTTTCATGTGGACTACCGTTTACTACCAGATTAGCCGCAAAATTTTGCTTTTTACTAGCATCATATTGCTGAACGATCCTTACATTTTCTTCGCGCAATCTTTTCTGATGTTCTCCATCAGATCGATAATCATCGATAATAATATGCCTTGAATTGTATTTTTTCAAAACACTAAGATGAAAGTCAGCTTCACTTTCAGAGCTTAACCAATTCTCTCTGGGAATCCATTCGAAAAAATTGGTTTTGTCAGTTTTATCTTTTAAGCTAAAAGGTGGGCCAATCATAATCACGCCATATCCTCTTTTGCATAGCTCCGTAGCAAGCACTCTACATCTAACCAAATGGCCAAATCCAACGTTAGTACTTGCTGAACATCTTATAACGACTATATCCAATTTATAATCCTATTCAATAATTTCTAATGCAAGCTTTCTTACATTCTGATCGCCCTTAGTCAAATAACGATTTACATCCTTATTAAACCAATATGGAGGATATAGCACTTTATTGGTGACAGGTCTTGAATGGTATCTATAGTCTGTCGTGAACAAACTACTCCCCATATAGAAAAGCCATAATGCTGATTTGTATCTCAACTCATCGTCACATTCAAGTTCGACTTCACCTTTTAACATTTGTTCGAAATGCAATCTATCGTTTGGCGAAGGGTGCCCGACCGGGTAATCGACCGTTCCGAAATGTCCACATAGAATAGCGGGTATATCCATTACACCTAGCTCAATACTAGAAGTACCGTTATAAACGATTGCAAAGTCTATCAAATCTTTCAAGTCATGCATTTTGAACCAATTATGATCTAGAAATATTATATTCGGGTTTTCTTCCTGAATAATATCTCTAAATACGGCATTCCCAAATGTTGAAATTTGCTGATTTAATTCATGTGGATGAGGCTTGATAAGTAGTAATGTATCTGTACCATTAACCGTTTCAATAGAATGATTGATCCAGTCCTTCATGTCTGAATGTGCAGCACCTCCATCAAATGGAACTCCTGAATCATAGACAACCTTGCCAAATGCACAAACTACTTTTTTGCCAGCTGCTCTCCAACTATTAATGTATTGAATAGCAGCTCTCTTCTCAACAGAATCGTCATCATAAGAGACGGATCTCTTTACATTTGTAACGCCACTTACCGTTTCTAAAATCTCTTCAGCACGATATTTGTTTTCTTGGTAAAAAACCTCAAACTCCTCTGGTAATGGGAAGCTAGCAGACCGTGTATGAGGGTACTTCGTCATATTTCTAACAACACACTTAGAAGATATATTAGTAGAGAAGTTAGAAAAGTAATTTTGATATCCATTTGCAGAATGTATGCAAAAGAAATCTTTAGGATCTCCATATTCTTCGCAATAAAAACGATAGAGCGCATCTGGTAATCTTGCATTAAACTGTACGATAAAACCGATTCTTAATCCAATATCGTCTTTTAGCTTATGAATATTGTCTAAAACAGTCGCTGCCGACTTTGTTGTAGTATAAATATTTTCTAAGTAATGGTTTAATGCCGGGCAAGTGTAATCTACGTCATAGATACGTTTGTTGATAGCTGACTCTTCCCACAAAACATGAGATAGATCAATATCTTTCCACTGCATTTTACCTTGACTCAAACTGATATCGAATTCTGTATCAAGTTCAAGCTTAGAGTCCCTCTTTATTTCTCGATTCATCGTTATGACATCAATGAACTCATTGATATATACATTGTTCGTTTTTTCTGTCGGCAAAAGACCTTCTGATAAAGGTATGACGGCCCAACCCAATCTTTTAAGCTCCATGAGAAGAACGATAGGCGTTTTTCTCAACTGCTCTATAGATCTTGGAGTAATAAAAATTACTCCCTGTGGATTTTTGGGCTGTGGAATACTTTGATACAGTACGGCTGTATCCTTTAAAAATTTAAGCTCGCCTGACCTTTTGACCAATGACCAACTAGTATACGGACATAAATTATGGCTCCGAGATAAGAGAGAAATGTGAACTCCTCTAGTTATATCTTCTGCTTCTTCAAACTTTTTAAGTCTATGAAGAATTTTTACATAAGAAAGAGCACTCTTTGACTCCTTTACTTTTCTTGGCTGCTTCGAAAAGAATTCATAAGCTAATTGATACTCTTCTGCTAATATAGCCCAATCCAGAAAATGCTGAATATCTGATGCATGCTGAGGTTTTTTATCATTTAAATTCAGTATTTTTTTAGATATTTCATAATTGTCTTTACCATCTTCCATAAGTGCAAAGGCGGCAGTCCATACTGTTGACTGACCTGCATCTGACATTGCGATTTGAATAATTGCCTCTTTAGCCGGTCTATATATAGCATCCTGCCCCAAAGACCTTCCTACATTCATTATTGTTCTTAGAGTTTTTACATTTTTCAAGGTTCTGTCTAGCAAAGATTGATTAACAAACTCGTTAATTTCATCCTCTAATGAAACATATAAAGCTATCGCCAACTCATAGTTTTGATGATAGCTAGGAAGACGCCTAATACCTTCTCGTCTAGAAGCATAAATAACTTTGAGCTTTTTATCTAAAGTCTTTGCTTTATCAAATGCTAATTGACATATATTCAAATAATCATGATGAAGCTTACCCTGCAAATATGGCTCAGCATAAAATAGAATAAGATCAGAGGTCAACTCAGGATCTTCTAAGTCATGATCAGATAACAAGAACTCTAACTCATCGTAATTTTTGTTCTTTAAATTATCACCATCTGCCCACTTCATATTTTCTCTTGCTACAAGATCGAGAACTCTCCAAACCTTTAGCAAGGCCACTAATTGTTTATCTCTGACCTTAATATTTTTAGCTTTATTTAACTTGAGCTCGACAACCTTACTTGAAATTAAATCAGATGCTTCTTCAAATCTCTCTTGCTTAGCTAGAGAGATAACTGACAAATATATCAGTAGAATACTATCAGGGTTATTGCCTATCAGTCTTTCGGCAACTGCGCCTAAGTCTTTTAGGCCTTCTTCTGAGTTCAATAGCTTTTCAAGATGCAAACCATATTTTCTTTGAGAAGTAACCCGTAGCTGCTCATTACTTACCAACTCTTGCAATGTTTCTTCTATATCATGACTAGGACTTTGATTCACTTTAGTGATTAAGAAATCTTTGGCCTTGAAAAACTCTAATTCTTTAGCTTTTAAGAACTCTTTTGCTTTCGAGAACTCTTTAGAATCTAAGAGTTCTTTTACTTTTGCAAACTCCTTCTTCTCTAAAAAATTATTCGTCTCCAAGATTTCTTTCGCCTTAGAAAACTCTTTAGATTTTAAAAGACTTTTTTTTGCTTTTTTGAGCCAGTAATGAGCCATAATCAATTCTCTAATTTATTCCAATCTAACGGTGTGCCTATACTCATATCTGATGCAGCCCTTTTACCAATTACTTCATCAAAATATTTCGGTGCTAAACCATGTCCCGGTCTTATTCTTCTAATATTTTCACTTGTAATCAATTCACCAGCTTTGATATCACTAACAACATAAATAGATCTTCTATTTTTTCTTGCTAGTGTATCAGCATCACTTACTCCGTAAGATACACAACCCATAGCCTCAGCAGCAGTTTTGCATTCAGTCACAAGCTGTTTAAACTGGCTCGGTGTCAAAGAGAATGCTGCATCGATGCTACCCTCATCATCTTCTAGCTTAAAATGTTTTTCAATAACAGTTGCACCTAGCGTTGTAGCAGCTATTGCAGCACCTATGCCTAGCGTGTGGTCAGACAAACCCACCTGACAACCAAACAACTCTCTCATATGAGGAATGGTTCTTAAATTTGCTTCTGATGCAGGAGCTGGATAACTACTAGTACACTGTAAAAGCGTCAGCTGAGAGCAGCCATTTTTTAGAGCTGTATTCACAGCCAGGTCGATTTCAGAAATAGATGCCATTCCAGTAGAGATAATCATTGGTTTCTTTGTTTGAGCAACATATCTAATCAAAGGAATATCAACACATTCAAAAGAAGCAATTTTATAAGCTGGAACCTCTAACGACTCTAGAAGGTCTACTGCCTCTTCATCGAAAGGAGTGCTAAAACATAAAACATTTTTTTCACGTGCTCTATCAAATATAGCCTTGTGCCACTCATACTTTGTTTGGGCTTCTTCGTATAAGTCGTAAAGTCTTCTGCCATACCATAATGACTTTTTGTTAGTCACTTTGAAATGGTCGTGATCTAAATTTAAGGTCATCGATTCTGGTGTAAAGGTCTGCAACTTTAGAGCGTCTACACCTGTTTGTGAAGCGTGATCGACAATCTTTAGTGCTTGTTCTAATGAGGCTCCGTGGTTCCCTGACATTTCTGCAATGATAAACGGAGTTGGATCATTTGCTTTAGCATCACCTTTATATAGAACTTCCTTCAATGTATTCATTTCAACTCCTTATTTGCATTATAAGTATTTCTCATATCAACTAAAGCCTCTTTTAAATTAAACTTAGGTGTCCAATTTAATTGATTCTCTATTTTCTGAGTTGATAGAAAATTATCTACGTTTCTAATTTTTATATTTGAGATGATTTCAATGTTATCAGTATTATCAAAAACTTCATTAACTGTTTCTGCCATTTCTAAAATAGAGTATGCTTTACCACCGCCAACATTAAAAGTACCTGCTACTTCTTTAGTAATGGATAAGATTATTGCTTCAACAACATCCTTAACATACACCTCATCCAAATAAAACTCGTTATCTTGGGCGGTAAGCTTTTCTTTGTTTCTAGCTAACTTTACAAACCTCATTAAGACTGGAGAGTCCTTTTCTCCTACACCAAAACACTGAGACAGTCTAAAAATAGTACTTTTGACATTGTTTTTTTGACAGTAATAGGTGACTAGCTGCTCCCCCATTAACTTTGACAATCCATATATAGTATTGGGATGTGTAACCGCATCTTCTAAATATGGCGTTCTATCCATTTCGGAATATATTCCAATGGTAGAAGTCAGAACAATTTGCCTGATTTTTGCATCACATGCTGCTAAAAGCAAGTTTTCGGTCATCTTTATATTGGAATCAATAAAGCCACTTAGCTTAGGTTTTTCTTCACTTCTAGTTAATCTTTGACCAGCTAAGTGAACCAACACATCACCTTCTCGAAAAATATTTTCTAGACTATTTAGCTCATAGTCTGTCTGAACAAAACTTACGCTTTGATTCTCACCATTTTTTTCGTTACTTCTCGTTAAGCAGATAATTTCAAAATTCTGCTGAGCGGACTCAACTAAATGCCTACCAATAAAACCTGTCGCACCTGTGACTATGAGTCTCATTCATCTTCCCACTTATCTTTTGGAAATTCAGCAACGTAGTAACCTACTACTTCTTTTTTGCCATTGATGATATTAATCGCTTCTCCATTAGAGTATCTATATTCATGATATAGAGCATCTACTGGAATAGGGAAACGTTCTTCTTCAAATGTTTGACTCGGTTGTGAATGTTGAAAAATCAATTCGTAGTATTTATTATCTTTCAATTGCACACGCTGCATACTTTGATGCTTATTTAATAACACCTCAATTGTTTCAACTAGAAAGCTCCTATTTGTGGCATGCTGAATAAGTCTCCACATGTGACAGCCATCCAATCTCGGAGCGATTTCGATAATTTTGACTCCGTTCGTAGTCGCTTTCATTTGAAAATATAAAGGTCCGTTTTCAATTTCTAATGCTTTTACTACATTAGAAACCAATTCAACAGCTTCTTTCTTAGTATCTTCGTCAATGTTTACACAAGGAATTAGATGTCCTATTGGTATACCAAAATATTCATCGTTATAAGTTAAACGTTCAGATAGTATGTCAAATACAATTTGGCCTTCTGAAACTAGCACATTACACGATATCTCCACTCCATCTAGAAAGTCTTCAATCACTGCAGTGTTGTTTGACGAAAATTGTTTAGCATTTATAACTGAGTTCTTTAGCTCATAAGCATTGTTAACTTTTTTTACACCTCGCTGACCTTGTGCATTAGATGGCTTTACGATACATGGGAACGTATTCCATTTGTTACTTTCATCAATGTCATCAACTTCTACATAGTTAACAATACTAAGCTCAATGTTATTCAAAAAACTTCTTAAATCTTGCTTATTATCAAGTAATCGGATTAGCTCTTCTGAATAAAAAGTAGGCAAGTTGAGTTTGCTAGACACCTGTACTACTGATTTAATCGCTGTATCTGATGATACTGAATATACTAAGTTAACATTATTATCTACTGCTATCTTTGATACTGCTTCAATATCACGAATGTCAACTTCATAGAATTTGTCTGTGTATTTAACGCCAACTTCATCAGATCTATTTGAACAACCAATAACATACCAACCCAACTCTTTCATTGTTTTGATTAAATCAAGTTGCCCTGAGTTTGTACCCAGAATTAATATTGTATTATTCATTATTTGTCCTATCTATTGATTAGCTGATACATATATTCGGCTCTTTCCCAATCTTCTAATGTATCAATATCTTGTACGAAATGTCTTGGTATAACTATCCCGGCACTATCAGAGCCAAACATGTTTTTTGTAGAGGTGGTTTTTAGATTTCTCCAGTAGAACTGACCTGCATCTTGATAAGCCTCTTCCAAATCTTGGCTACGACTACTGAAGTTTTCTGGCCAAAACATTTCGCATCGATCATCATGCCCTAACTTGAAAGTTCTTTGTATAGGAAATGGCATCGTTGTACAGCTAAATACATTTACTACATTAGAATTCTGTAGCTTGTTATGACCTTCGACAAGATATTTTTTTTGAAGAAGTGGCGCTGTAGCATAAATAGTACAAAGATAGTCATAGTCATCATCAGTTTCTTTTAAATACTCTAGAAAATGATTAATTACATCCTTCGTTGTTGCAAAGTCATTACTGATGTATTCAGGCCTCAAGAAAGGAACTTCGGCACCATATTTTTCAGCTACAGTTGCAATTTCTTGGTCGTCTGTTGATACAACTACCTTATCAAAGCAACCACTTTCTAGGGCTGATTCGATAGAATAGGCAATAATTGGCTTTCCACAAAAGTTCTTTATATTTTTTCTAGGAATACGCTTACTTCCACCACGAGCAGGAATCAAAGCTACACTACTCATATTAGAATACTCCTTAGCGTTTTTACTACATACTCCTGCTCTTGTTCTGAAAGTTCAGGATACATAGGCAAGCTAATTGCCTGTGCATAGTATAACTCTGCTTCAGGAAAGTCCCCTAACGTAAACCCTAAGTTTTGTTGATAGTAAGGTTGGAGGTGTACAGGGATATAATGAAGATTGACACCAATATTCGCAGCCCGTAAATCATCAAATATTTCTTTTTGGGTTCTTTGCACCTGTTTAGTTTCAATACGTATCACGTAAAGGTGTAGTCCTGAATATCCATCTGAATGTTGATAAGGAGTTATTACAGGTAGATCAGCCAATAAGCTGTCGTATGTTTTAGCAAGTTGGTGGCGTCTATCAGTAATAGTATTAAGACGTTTAATTTGAGAAACACCTAACGCAGCCTGCATTTCAGTCATTCGATAATTAAAACCAAGCGTAATTTGTTGATAGTACCAAGAGCCATCTGGCTCATGAGTCATTAGATCAGAATCACGAGTAATACCATGACTACGTAACAACTCCATCTCTTGTGCTAGCTTTTTGCTTTTCGTGGTCGCTACGCCGCCTTCAGCAGTCGTAATTATTTTCACTGGATGAAAGCTAAAAATTGTAATATCCGAATATTGGCAGTTACCTATTGGCTGGTTTTTATAATTACCACCTATAGCATGTGAAGCATCTTCGATAATATAAAAGCCATACTTTTTAGAAAGTTGATATATCCTCTCCATATCACAAGGTTGACCACATAAATGCACAGGAATCACTACCTTCGGTAATTTACCTTGCTCTTTAGCAGCTTTAAGCTTATGTTCTAGAGACTGAGTAGATAAATTATAGGTCCTTGGATCAATATCTACGAAATCAACTGTAGCACCACAATACAAAGCACAGTTTGCAGATGCTACAAATGTAATAGGTGTCGTCCAAACAATGTCACCTTTGCCCACATCCAAAGCCAAACACGCAACGTGGAGGGCTGAAGTAGCACTGTTCATTGCCAGAGCATATTCAACATTACAATGTTTTTTGATTGTATCTTCGAACTCTGGCACTTTAGGGCCTTGCGTTAAATAATCAGACTTGAGGACATTGACGACTGCGTCAATGTCCTCCTCTGTAATATTTTGGCGACCGTAGGGAATAAAATTCATTAGATTTTACCAATATTATCTTTGTTTTCTTGTATCCAAGATTCGAGCTCTTCTCTTGGCATCCATTCAGTATTATTATCACTTGAATAAACAAAACCTTCTGGAACTAATTTACCATCTTTCACTCTTTCAGGTGAATGACCCCAGTTGTTAATAGTAGGTAAGATTTTGAAGTGTTCAGGGTACTCATAAGTATAATAAGAATCTTCAGCACCAATCATTTGCTCATGTAGTTTCTCACCAGGTCTAATACCAACTACCTTAGTGGTAGCTTCTGGCGCCACAGCTTTTGCTACATCCATAATATTCATTGATGGAATTTTTTTAACGTAAATCTCACCACCTTCCATATCTTCAAAAGCATGCCATACAAGCTCAACGCCTTCTTCCAAGGTAATCATAAAACGTGTCATACGATCATCAGTAATAGGTAGCTCACCTCTTTCTTTAATTGATAAAAAGAAAGGGATTACTGATCCACGTGATCCCATCACATTACCATATCTTACGACAGAAAATTTGGTCACATGCTGTCCACTATAAGCATTTCCTGCTACAAATAATTTATCAGAAGTGAGTTTAGTAGCACCGTATAGATTTATAGGACTACTTGCTTTATCGGTTGATAACGCAACTACACCCTTAACACCTTTATCTATGCATGCGTCAATTAGGTTCATTGCCCCATGTACATTTGTTTTTACACATTCAAAAGGATTGTATTCTGCTGTTGGAACAATTTTAGTAGCAGCAGCATGCACGACATAATCAACTCCATCTAAAGCACGATATAGCCTTTCTTTATCTCTTACATCGCCAATAAAAAAGCGCACACGTGGGTCATCTTGAAACAATTTAGCCATTTCCCATTGTTTCATTTCATCCCTTGAAAAAATGATGATTTTTTTAGGATTATATTTTTCAAGGGTCATAGGTATAAATTTATGTCCGAACGAACCTGTACCACCTGTCACCAAAATCGTTGAATTACTTAACATTTCTTCTTAACCTCAGATATTTGTATATGTCTAAATGGAAATCACCTATGTTAATTAGGTGATTGTGCTTTTAAATAATTGTTTACTCTCATATTATAACTGACTCGTAATTTAATTTTCAGCTAAAGTTATGGAAAACTCCTTATTTTTATATTTTTACTCTAGAAAAAAATGTCACTCAACTGCAAAAAATAGAAAAAATCTACTCATAACCATTCGGGTTCATGCTCTGCCAATGCCATGTATCTTGACACATATCAATAATCGATAATTCAGCTTGCCACCCTAACAACGTTTTCGCTTTATCGGCACGGGCATAACAACTCGCGATATCACCTGCTCGACGATCTATAAACTGATAAGGAATAGTCTGGCCAGATACGTCAGAAAATACAGATACCAATTCTAATACAGACGCACCTTTGCCAGTACCTAAGTTAATAGGTAAAAAGCCTACTGAATATTGTTGTGTCGTACCACTTTCGTTTAGTCTAATTTGTTTCTCTAAATAATTTAGCGCAGCCACATGACCTTGAGCCAAATCAGTAACATGAATAAAGTCACGGACACCTGTTCCATCGACAGTAGGATAGTCATTGCCAAAGATACTAGACCTCTTGCAAAAGTCATAGTCTAAGCTCGGAATTAATGATACCAGCAAATAGCTTCATTCTAAGATCGTAGCGCTGACGACGGTTGCGATATTTATGAGCCACGATTTTAAACAACTTGATTAAGCCTATTTTGTGCTCAACCACAATACGGAACTTTGCCAGATATTGATTGGCCTGTTTGCATATCTCCAATAACTGACCACCACGAGGTTTCTTAAATGGTGTGAAAGTTTGGTTATGTAGCTTTGCTAACCCTTGATAACCACTGTCTGCTAGATAGTTAGTATTCTCAGGTAACCAATCAGGACAAGTATCTTTATACAGCTTAAAATCGTGGATTGACCCTTTACAGGTTTGCACATCAAGTATCAAACCAGTTTGCCAATGAACGATAACCTGCGCTTTTAAGGTATGTTGTTTCTTCTTGCCACTATAGTAGTCTCTCTGGTTTTTTTTGGACGCTCAATAGGGGTTTCGGTGGCATCGACAATGACGACTGACCAATTGATGTCCTCATCGACACGACTAGGCAGCTTTTTGGGCAATTCAAACTTACCAAAGTCAATCAGTGTGTCTTCTACTTTACGAATGATACGGCTAGCAGAAGACTCATGAATACCAAAGTCCATACTGATATGATAAAGCGTGCGGTATTCACGCCAATAAGTCAGGGCTAGTAGTATCTGCTCCTTAAGACTGAGCACACTTGGTCTACCTGATTTGGTCTTAGATGCTTCATGCTTTTGCATGGCCTCAAGCATGTCATAAAAGGTGGCTTTATGAATGCCAGTGTAGCGTTTAAAACCAGCGTCACTTTGTTTGAGTAGCTTATCTATGTTTGGCATATCTATTAAGTAAGTAGAGTTCAATAATATACGTTGTGTCTTACAACTACTTTTGCAAGAGGTCTACTGAGCTTATCAAGTTTGCCGACGGCTACTTGAGAAATATAAGGCATCAAGTTGTTAGGAATGTCATTAGGGTCTTCGCCAATTTGTCCTGATGGATGCGCGCCTACTGGATTAAAGTATCTAAGAGCAATCAGGTTCCAGCTGCCATCAGACACAGCTAAGTCTTCTAATATGTATTCGACAGCAAGCTTACTTTGTCCATAAGGATTGGTACAAGAACGCTTCGAGCTCTCATCGATAGGTAAGGATTCAGGATCACCATAAATAGTGGCAGATGATGAAAAAACTAAATTTTTGACATCATACTCTGACATCATTTCTAATAAAGTGATGGTTCCACTGACATTATTATTATAATACATGAGTGGCTTTGCTACTGACTCCCCAACTGCTTTTAACCCAGCAAAGTGAATCACACCAAAAAAATGATATGCAGCAAACACTTTTTTAAGTGACTCAGCATCTCGTATATCACCTTCGATAAACTCAATTGTCTGTCCAATAAGCGTAGAGACACGGTTAATCGCTTCACGACTACTATTAGATAAGTTATCATATACGACAACCTCATAGCCTGCTTCATGCAATGCTATACAGGTATGGGAACCGATATATCCAGCACCGCCCGTAACTAGTATCTTGTTTTTCATAAGGGATTCAGATATAAAAAAGACACCCCATTGTAGGGGTGTCTTATCAGTAATTCAATAGAGTTTTGGTAGTTAGTAGACTAATGCCTATCTTACCAACCAGTAACTTCTTTTAGCTTATCGCCTAGCTTAGATGGGTCACGTGTGTACGCGATACCAGCATCTTCAAACGCTTTGAATTTCTCTTCAGCAGTACCTTGACCACCAGAGATGATAGCGCCAGCATGGCCCATACGCTTGCCTTCTGGAGCAGTAACACCAGCAATATAGCCAACAACTGGCTTAGTCACATGGTCTTTGATGTAAGCAGCAGCTTCTTCTTCAGCAGTACCGCCGATCTCACCGATTAAGATGATAGCTTCAGTCTGTGGATCAGCTTCAAATAGCTTCAATGCGTCAATCTGGTTCATACCAGGGATAGGATCACCACCGATACCGATACAAGTTGACTGACCAAAACCAAGCTTAGTCGTCTGAGCTACGGCTTCATAAGTCAATGTACCAGAACGTGAGATGATACCTACTTTACCTGGCTGATGGATATGGCCTGGCATGATACCGATTTTGCACTGACCTGGAGTGATAACGCCTGGGCAGTTAGGACCAACCAAACGTACGTCGCCAGCTTCTTCAAGATAGCGTTTTGCTTTTAGCATATCGATAGTCGGTACGCCTTCAGTGATCACAACGATCAACTTAACGCCAGCATCGATTGCTTCAACGATAGAATCTAGTACAAATGGTGCTGGTACGTAGATAACAGAAGCGTCAGCTTGAGTCGCTTCCATGGCTTCCGCCATAGTGTTAAATACTGGTAGGCCTAGGTGCGTTTGGCCGCCTTTACCTGGAGTAACACCACCAACAACTTTTGTGCCATATTCGATGGCTTGTTCAGAATGGAACGTACCATTTTTACCAGTAAAACCTTGTACCAATACTTTGGTATCTTTATCGATTAATACACTCATTATATTTTCCTTGTATTCGGTTGTCTTGTAACAGTGGCCTTTATAACTAGTCTTATCAAATTTTGATAACCAATCTTTGCTATAAAACCACTACTACGATTTGACTACTATGCTTAAGCATTTATCTCTAAACACTTATGTTTAAAGACTTACGCTTTAACAGCATCGACAATTTTTTGAGCCGCGTCAGATAAACCTTGAGCTGAAATCAATTTCAGACCAGACTCTTCTAGGATTTGTGCGCCTAGCTCAGCGTTGTTACCTTCTAAACGAACAACAACTGGTACTTGTACGTCAACTTCTTTGATAGCAGCGATAATAGCTTCTGCAATCATGTCACAACGTACGATACCGCCGAAGATGTTGATTAGAACGCCTTCAACACTGCTGTCTTCTAGGATAATTTTGAACGCTTCAACAACGCGATCTTTAGTTGCGCCGCCGCCAACGTCCAAGAAGTTAGCAGGCTTGCCGCCATACAATTTGATGATGTCCATGGTCGCCATTGCAAGACCAGCACCGTTAACCATACAACCGATGTTACCTTCTAGAGCAACATAGTTTAGGTCAAATTCAGCGGCTTTAAGCTCACGCTCATTTTCTTGAGTCTTGTCTTGTAGCGCTGCGATTTTTGGCAAACGATACAGTGCGTTTGAGTCAATACCGATTTTGCCATCAACACAAACGATTTCGCCATTTTCACGAACAGCTAATGGGTTGATTTCCATTAGAGCAAAGTCGTTTTCAACGAATGCCTTATAAGCGCCAGTCATCAATTTAACGAACTGGTTGATTTGCTTACCTTCTAGACCAAGTTTGAACGCAACGTCGCGCGCTTGGAAAGGCATTAAACCAACTAAAGGATCAACATTTACTTTGAAGATTTTTTCTGGAGTGCTGTGTGCTACTTCTTCGATATCTACACCACCTTCGGTAGATGCCATGAAAGTTACACGACGAGTTGCACGATCAACGACTGCGCCAAGATATAGCTCAGTTTGTACTGGATACATATCTTCTGCAACCAATACGAAGTTTACTGGCTGACCATCAGCATCAGTCTGGAACGTTACTAAGTTAGTACCGATCAGCTCTTCAGCAACTTGCTTAGCTTCTTCACGAGTTTTAACTAGCTTTACACCACCAGCTTTACCGCGACCACCAGCATGTACTTGCGCTTTAATGACCGCAATGTCAGTTGGGGTTTTATCAAAAGCTGCAGCAGCTTCTTCGCCGTTATGAGCGATGATGCCTTCTTGAATTGGCAAACCGTAGCTTTTTAATAGCTCTTTTGCTTGATACTCATGTAAATTCATTGATTGTATCCTTTATTTTTTACAATTAATAAAAAGTGAAATCAAGTGCGCGCATATACATATTAATCATACGTCTGACGCACTCATGATTGTGGCATCACCAAAATAGCGATACCCCAATCAGGTTGTAAATCGATAATAACTAAACGAGCAACTACTTATTTCTTACGTTTTTTGCGCTGGATAGCGTGGATAGCACGGCCATCTGCAGATAGAGCAGCTTCATGCACTGCTTCTGAAATAGTTGGATGAGCAAATGTCATCAACTGCAAGTCTTCGATACTAGACACAAATTCCATCGCGATCATACCTTGATGGACGATATCACCAGCACCAGCAGCGATAGCATGCATACCTAATAGACGATCTGTTTTCGCATCAGCAACTACTTTCACAGAACCTTGCGCTTCGCTTTGCGCTAATGCACGACCGTTAGCAGCTAAGTTGAAAGAACCTGTTTTAACTTCATAGCCAGCTTCTTCAGCTTCTTGCTCAGTCAAACCTACCCATGCGATTTCTGGGTGAGTATAAATGACATTGATGATAGTGTCATAGTTAACTTGAGGTTTTTCGCCATGAATACGCTCAACAGCCATCATGCCCTCTTCCATTGCTTTGTGCGCAAGCATAGGACCACGGACCAAATCACCGATAGCATAAACGCCATCAAGATTGGTTTTGCACTGGTCATTGACATCGATAAGACCACGTTCAGTCAACGTGATGCCACTATCATCGCCAAGCAATTTTTCAGAATAAGCGCGACGACCGACACAAACGATTAGCTTGTCGAAGCTTTCTTCAGAAGATTCGCCTTTATTTTCGCTAGTAACCACAACTTGGTCACCTTGGACTTCAGCATTGGTTACTTTGGTATCGACAAGGATATCAAGACCTTGCTTCTTCAGCATTTTGCCAGCTTCTTTTGAGATGTCTTTGTCAGCAGCAGCTAAGAAGCTAGGAAGTGCTTCATACACAACTACTTCAGCACCTAGACGACGCCATACTGAACCAAGCTCAAGACCAATAACACCAGCACCGATAACGCCTAGACGCTTAGGTACTTCAGTGAAATCAAGTGCGCCAGTTGAATCAACAATACGGTCACCGTCAGTTTTGGCAACAGGAATCTCAATAGGCACAGAACCGGCCGCAAGAATGACATTCTTAGCAGTGATCGTCGTTTCGCTTTCGTCTTCTAGAGCAGTAAATTTGACTTTTTTGTCAGCGCCTTTACCATCAACTAAAGTACCCCAGCCTTGTAGCCAGTCAACACCATTGCCTTTTAGCAACGCTGCAACACCACCAGTCAACTGCTTAACAATACCTTCTTTACGCTCTATCATTTTTTCGATATTGATAGCAACGTCACCAGTACTGATACCGTGCTCGTCAAGGTCATGCTTAGTAGCTTCGTAACGATGTGAGCTGTCAAGTAGGGCTTTTGATGGGATACAACCAACGTTTAAGCAAGTACCACCAAGTGCTGGTTCGCCTTTGTAAACGCGCTTTTCAATACAAGCAACACTCATACCGAGCTGGCCTGCACGAATAGCTGCTTCGTAACCACCAGGACCGCCGCCGATGACGACTAAATCATAATTGTCTTTCATAGTACGTTCCTATTTTTAATTGTATGTGTCATTTAAACTGGTTGTTATCTTGCTGATAGATCAGCGTTATCTACACTGAATAGTTAATACACTATGTCAATGAGATAGACTCACTCATCGATAGCAAGTCACCATTATTAAATTCATTTAAATACGGTTATCAGCGCATCAAGTGATCGCTGACTAATAAAAATCATTATCTATACCAAAGTTAAAAAGCTTGTATCAGCGGTTGCCAATACAAGCTTAAAAGCTTACAGGTCTAGTAGTAGCATTGCAGGGTCTTCGACCAACTCTTTGATAGTTACCAAGAACTGTACTGCTTCTTTACCATCGATCATACGATGGTCATAAGATAATGCTAAGTACATCATTGGTAAGATTTCAACTTTGCCGTCGACAGCCATTGGGCGGTCATTGATAGCGTGCATACCTAGGATAGCAGTTTGTGGTGGGTTCAAGATAGGTGTTGACATCAATGAACCAAATACACCACCGTTAGAGATAGTGAACGTACCGCCAGTCATGTCTTCTAGACCAAGCTTACCTTGCTGTGCTTTACCGCCAAACTCACGGATTGTGCTTTCAACATCAGCCATGCTCATGCGATCAGTATCACGTAGTACTGGAACAACCAAGCCACGATCTGAAGATACTGCTACACCGATATCATAAAAACCATGATAAACAATGTCATCGCCATCTAGTGAAGCGTTTACTGCTGGGAAGCGTTTTAGCGCTTCTGTCGCTGCTTTTACGAATAACGACATAAAGCCTAAACGTACGCCATGACGTTTTTCAAACTTCTCTTTGTACTTAGCGCGCATGTCCATCAATGGCTTCATATTCACTTCGTTAAACGTCGTCAACATCGCAGTATCTTGTGATGCTGATAGTAGACGCTCAGCAACACGCTTACGAAGACGAGTCATTGGAACACGTTTTTCAGTACGCTCACCCATTGATTCAGCAACAGGACGGCCGCTATCAGACTTGATGCTGCTGTCTGATTTCAATGTTGGGTTAGCCATATCAGTTTTGGTTACACGACCACCGCGGCCACTACCTTCAACTTCTTTAGGATCTACGCCTGACTCTTTTGCTGCTTTACGAACTGCTGGGCTTTGATCTTTATGATCAGCTTCGCCTTTCTTATCTGTTGCTTGAACAGGCTCGCCACCATCAGCAGCTTGTTTTGCTTGAACTGGCGCAGCTGGTTGGTCTGGATCTACTGCTGGCGCTTCTTCTGCGCTAGCACCAGCACTTGCACCGGCTTCAAACTGAGCGATAAGCTCATCAGACAATACAGTATCGTCAACTTGCTTTACGATTTTGGTCAATACACCATTATCAGGTGCTACAACTTCTAATACAACTTTATCAGTTTCAATTTCAGCCAATAGGTCATCACGATTAACTTGTTGACCTTCAGTGACGTGCCACTCAACGATTGTGCCATCGGCAACCGATTCTGGAAAAACGGGGGCTTTGATGTCAGCCATCGATATACTCCTTAGATTTGGATATTCATACTTATTATTAAGTCGTGATAGGCAGCCGGTAATCTTTTAATAACTTTGCTTATATTTTATTAAAAAACACTGACTGTCATCGCCTGATTCATTTATCTTCTATAATCTTTTGATTAAACAAGGTATTACTGAGCTAATTCATCAACACTTATGCCAAGGCCACCAGCAATAAGTGCTTGCTGTTGTTGAGCATGCAGTTTCGGTGATCCTGTTGCAGGGGCTGCACTAGGAGGACGCGCTACTGGCTCCATGACTTTTGCTTTGGTTGGATGCGGTACGACAATACGGAACATATGCGGTGCTAAGTAGTACCAAGCGCCTTGGTTCAATGGCTCTTCTTGCGTCCATACGATTTCAGTTAGGTTGCTGTATTTTTCGATTTCAGCGATTAAGCGAGTCTCTGGCAATGGATACAATTGCTCAATACGAACGATAGCCACATGATCAAGACCTAATGCACGGCGCTGCTCTAACAAATCATAATAAACCTTACCACCACACAGAACCATACGAGTCACTTTATCTGCGTTATGATCGTCCATCTCTGGCAATACCGTCTCAAACTTACCATTAGCTAGCTCTTCTAGATTAGAAGTCGCTAGCTTATGACGTAATAAGCTCTTTGGTGACATAACGATCAGTGGCTTACGAATAGGACGTACTGCCTGACGACGTAATGCATGATAAATTTGCGCAGGAGTCGTTGGGGTAATGACCTGCATATTGTCTTCAGCACATAACTGTAAGAAACGCTCTAAACGTGCAGATGAATGCTCAGGGCCTTGACCTTCAAAGCCATGTGGTAACAACATCGTCAAACCACAAACACGCTGCCATTTGGTCTCGCCGCTTGAGATGAACTGGTCAATCACAACCTGAGCACCGTTAACGAAATCACCAAACTGTGCTTCCCAAACGATCAATGCGTTCGGTACGGTGGTCGCGTAACCATATTCAAAGGCTAGTACCGCTTCTTCTGACAACAATGAGTTGTAAGTAGCAAAGCGCGCTTGATTTTCACTCAAATGAGACAACGGCACATACATGCTGCCATCATTCACATTATATATTTCACTATGACGATGTGAGAAAGTACCGCGACCAACATCTTCACCAGTAATACGTACTAATACGCCGTCGTTATCAACCAATGATGCATAAGCCAATGTCTCAGCTGCACCCCAGTTAAGAGGCTCTTCACCCGTTTGCATCGCTAGACGCTGCTCAACAACTTTTTGAACCTGACGTTGTAACTTGTAGCCTTCTGGCATTTCTGCCATACGGCGTCCATAACCTTTGAGCTTTTCGATATCAACGCTGGTATCCCAGTCATCAACCAAGTCATGACCTAGATAAGGTTTCCAATCTACAAATAACTGCTCGTTAGGCTCTTGAACCAATGAGCTAACAACATAATCACCACGGTCTAACGACTCACGATAATCATCTTCGTACTGTTTCTCTTCTTCGGCATTTAAGATACCTTCTGCGATAAGTTTTTGCGCATAAAGAGTACGAGTAGTCGGAAGCTTCTTAATAACAGCATACATCAATGGCTGAGTTGCAGATGGCTCATCTGCTTCGTTGTGGCCATTACGACGATAGCAGAACAAATCAATGATGATGTCTTTGTCAAACTTATGACGATAATCTAATGCTAACTGAGCGGCAAATACGACTGCTTCAGGATCATCACCGTTTACATGTAGGATAGGAGCATGAACCATCTTGGCAACGTCAGTACAATATTCAGTTGAACGAACATCTTCTTGACGGCTAGTAGTAAAGCCAACTTGGTTATTGATTACGATATGCACAGTACCGCCAGTGGTATAAGCACGGGTCTGTGACATTTGGAAAGTTTCTTGAACCACACCTTGACCAGCAAAAGCAGCATCACCATGAATCACGATAGGTAATACTGAATTACCACCAGTATTGTCTAGTAATGGCTGATCGTTACGACGTACTTGACGAGCACGTACTGAGCCTTGTAGTACTGGCGCGACAATTTCAAGATGCGATGGGTTAAATGCTAAAGCCAAATGCGCTTCACCGCCTGGTGTCATCACATTAGATGAGAAACCGTTGTGGTATTTAACGTCACCTGAGCCTTTTTCTGGCTGTACCTTACCATCAAACTCATCAAACAAGTCTGCAGGGTTTTTACCTAAAATGTTGACTAGTAGGTTTAGACGGCCACGGTGAGCCATACCAATGACCATTTCTTTTGTGCCATATCCGCCAGCACGTTGAATGATTTCATTGATCGCAGGAATGAAGCTCTCGCCGCCTTCCAAACCAAAACGCTTAACACCCGTATATTTACGAGCAAGGTATTTTTCTAGACCTTCAGCAGCCGTCAAGCGCTCAAGAATAGATAAACGTTTTTCTTTATCGAATTTGATATAGCCTAGATTGGTCTCTAGGTATTCTTCCATCCAGCGTTTTTCGGTACTGGTGGTAACGTGCATATACTCGACACCGATATGGCCACAGTAAACACGTTCCATGATTTCGATGATTTCGCGCAATGTTGCTTCATCTTTACCGATGACTAAATCATTGGTCGGGAATACGGTATCGAGATCAGCTTCTGACAAATTATGATAAGCAAGCGTCAAATCTTCTACTTCTGCACGTGGATGCAAATCTAAAGGATCAAGCTTGGCACGGCGATGACCGCGACGACGGTATGCTGAGATTAGTTGCTGTACGCCCATCTGCTTAGGGTCACAGTTGGCAGAGCTGCTAGAGTCGGTATCAGTACTGCTACTCTTATTTGCCGTTTGATTACGAGCAAGTAGTAAGAACTGATCTTTGATAGCATTGTGCTGAGCATCGTTCTGCGACTTATACTGTTCAAAGTACGTTTGCCAGTCAGTATCAACACTATCAGGGTCTGTTAGGTATTGCTCGTAGAGAGCTTCTATATAGTTGGCGTTATCGGCAGCCAGTTCAGTATGTACTTGGCCAGATTTTTCTTTGGTTATACTATTCATAATAATCGTCTATTTGATAGATAAATGAATGGAATCGTGCTTATTATTGTGTCAGTCGTTGTATGCTCAGGTAGTTAGACAATGTGTCATATCCTGTTAAATACTATTCGATAAAACACTTTTATCCCTAAGTATTGCCATCACCATAGAATATTGCTGTCATTGTCTACAAGAGCAAGTGATGCTAAATAGTGGTAACAAGTCTTATTGCAATACCCGTCTAAAAATAAAACTATTTGTGAACGCTCAGTTTTCTTATCTAGCTCGTTTCACAACATTAATTTATATATACTTCTTTGAGTCATAACCAATCCATTAATGATAAGCTATTAATAGATAATTATATTTTCAGCTAACCTATAAACTGGTTATTGATGCTGAATTACCCTAAATTTGCTGATAAATCCTGCCTTTTCAGACAGACATACATTGCTGTATAGATTATCATGCCCATTTTTTGCGACATAGTTTGTTTGTTCAATACTAGGTATTTATGTAATGAATATCTATCATCAATTATAAACGCATAATCATTGTGCGCATAGTATTTTAGCCCGATAATGTCATAATGTGTTCAAACGGCACATATTAAGCGCTAAAAAAGACGCTCTAACCATCTCATTAAATACCAAATACAATTATACCAAAATTCGACTATGTCTATATTCGATTATATAGGGTGATTGTCTATATATTATTTCTTCTTACATACGACCAACGTATTGACCATACAGTTTTACTCTTAAATCATTTAATACCTATTTTTCAATAGACTAAATTCACCATATTTTTAAACAACAAGCCAACTATAAACAGTAGTAAACCTATGTATCAGCTTTTTAACTAACAAAAACACCACCTAATATGTAGGTGGTGTTTTTCGTATAGTAACTATAAAGATCAATTATTTATGCTTAACCAGCTTGGTCAATCAACATATTACGTAGATGACCGATCGCTTTGGTTGGATTCAAGCCTTTTGGACAAACTGATACACAGTTCATGATACCGCGGCAACGGAACAAGCTAAACGGATCGTCTAAGCGAGCTAAACGTGCTTGAGTATCACCGTCACGGCTATCAGCAACGAAGCGATAAGCATGCAGTAATGCTGATGGACCTAGGAACTTATCAGGGTTCCACCAAAAAGATGGGCAGCTGGTTGAACAACAAGCACATAGAATACATTCGTATAGACCGTTCAGTTTTTCACGCTGTTCAGGTGACTGTAGACGCTCAGTTGGCGGTGCTGGCTGATCATTGATCAAGTACGGATGTACTTTTTCATACTGCTCATAGAACTGGTTCATATCAACAACCAAATCACGAACCACTGGCAAACCAGGTAGCGGACGAACCGTTACTTTTTCTGGTAGTGTGTTCATGTTGATTAGACATGCCAAACCGTTCTTACCATTGATGTTCATGCCGTCAGAGCCACAAATACCTTCACGGCAAGAGCGACGGAAAGTAAGCGTTTCATCTTCTTTCTTTAGGCGTAATAGTACGTCAAGCAACATACGATCTGAATCAAGTAGCTCAATCGTATAAGTTTGCATGCGTGGCGCTGCGTCCAGATCAGGATCGTAGCGATAGATTTCGATGGTGCGAGTACCTCGGCTCATAATGCTAAACTCCACACGTAGGTGATGGCGGGCATACAAAGATTGCAACATATTTGCGCTAGCTATTAATCAGTACTGATAACCAATATCGGATACCAATTAATAGCGTCGTAGCGCTGGCATGAGCATGTAGCTGGCGGTCACCTTTTTAATAAATTAATAAGGGATAAAACGTTAACACTGCTGTTATCTATCAACTATATATAAAGTATGCAGTCTAGAATTAGTAGACGCGGACTTTTGGTTCGATATAATCAACGGTTAATGGCACTTTACGTACTGGCTTATAAATGATGCGATTGCCTTCAGAGTACCATAAAGTATGCTTCATCCAATCGTGGTCATTACGGCCGTTAGGTGCGTAATCATCATCTTCTGGACGATCATAGTCAGATACACTGTGTGCGCCGCGGCTTTCATGACGCTTAGCTGCAGATATCATTGTCGCTTTTGCTACTTCATACAAGTTAGCAACTTCGAATGCTTCAATACGTGCTGTGTTGAACACCTGTGATTTATCGCCAAGATGAATCTTGTCGATTTTTTCACCCAGCGCTAAAATCTTCTCAACGCCTTCGTCCATCATCGCTTGCGTACGGAATACACTAGCGTGTTTTTGCATCGTAGCACGAATCTCATCAGCCACGTCTTGCGCGTTGTAGCCTTCAGTAGACTGTTGCAACTTGTCTAAGCGCTTCACTGTAAAATCAAGTACGCGTGGATCAAGTGGCTTGTAGTTATGATCAGCATGATGGAATTCATCAACGATATGCTTACCAGCTGCACGGCCAAATACCAATAGATCTAGTAGAGAGTTCGTACCTAGACGGTTAGCACCATGTACACTGACACAAGCGCACTCACCGATTGCATAAAGACCTTTGACCACATTGCCTTTAGCATATAAGCCGTCTTCATCAGTACCTGCTTCTAGATCCGGTACAATCACTTGACCATGGATAGTGGTTGGAATACCGCCCATCATGTAGTGGATGGTTGGGATTACTGGAATTGGCTCTTTAGTGATGTCAACGTTGGCGAAGTTTTTACCAATCTCAAATACTGATGGTAGACGCTTCATAATGGTTTCAACACCTAAATGCGTCATGTCCATTACGATATGGTCAGCATTAGGACCACAACCACGGCCTTCTTTGATTTCTTGGTCCATTGAGCGCGATACGAGATCACGCGGTGCCAAGTCTTTCACGGTTGGTGCATAACGCTCCATGAATGCTTCGCCATCTTTGTTACGCAAGATAGCACCTTCACCGCGGCAACCTTCAGTCAATAGTACACCTGCACCATGAACACCAGTTGGATGGAACTGCCAGAACTCCATGTCTTGCAATGGAATGCCAGCACGTACTGCCATGCCAATACCGTCACCAGTATTGATATAAGCATTAGTAGAAGCGGCGAAGATACGACCAGCACCACCTGTCGCTAGGACAGTAATTGGTGACTGGAATACAGCGATAGTACCAGTCTCTTGCTCAAGCGCGACGACACCGTTGATGTTACCAGCTTCGTCTTTGATCAAATCAAGGGCGATCCACTCGATAAAGAACTCAGTGCCCTGCTCTAGGTTTTTCTGATATAGCGTATGTAGTAGTGCATGACCTGTACGGTCAGCAGCGGCACAAGCACGTTGTACTGCTTTTTCACCATAGTTAGACGTATGACCACCGAACGGACGCTGATAGATCGTACCATCTTCGTTACGGTCAAACGGCATGCCCATGTGCTCAAGCTCATAGACTACTTTTGGCGCTTCACGGCACATATACTCGATAGCGTCTTGGTCACCTAACCAATCTGATCCTTTAACGGTATCATAGAAGTGAAAGTGCCAGTTATCATTGCTCATGTTACCCAAACTTGCACCGATACCACCCTGAGCGGCAACCGTGTGCGAACGCGTTGGGAATACTTTGGTAAGGACTGCAACCTTCATGCCCGCTTCCGCTAAATGCAATGAAGCACGCATACCTGAGCCGCCGCCACCAACGATAACTGCATCGTAGTTTAGGGTCTTGATATTACTAATGGTATTGTCTTGTCTAGTTGCCATTACGGTTTTCCTAATGCCTGTTAATGCGTAAAAGTAAATCAAAGACTGTTTAAGACATCTCTATTACAGCTATAAAGGCTTACTATTTGGCCATTTCTACGCTTATAAAATAAAGAGTCTTAATAGTCGTTAACCACTTAATTTGCATATCTATCGTTATACTGAACTAAGCCTACTCAACTATAATCAGATTAGCTGATCAGTAATGCTAGTCCAATGCTATGACTATTCTTGGCTATCAACGGATGACTCTAAAATACTTTGCCAACTAATGTAGCAGTTGGATGCATCCGTCGTTATATATAGATATCAGAGCTTTTTATGAGATGGTTAAACGGCAGCGATACCGAAACCGTTACCCCAAAAAATCATGATGCCCCAAAATAGAAATACTAAAATAGCGATAATCATCAATGACTGTAGTACTAAACGTAAACCTGCTGCGCTTGAGCCTAGTTTGCCCGTCGTAATATAGTCAGTAAATACTGTCCACATCCCAACCCAAGCATGACCAGCTAGTGCAAGTACTGCAACCAAGCTGAATAGACGCATCGGTAGGCTGGTCATAAATGATGACCATTCAACGAAAGTGACATCACCATGGGTCAAAAAGAAGCCCAGCAATACCACACTATAAACGGCTAAAACAACAGCACTAATACGCTGAATAATCCAATCACGTGAGCCTGAACCTGTCAGACCAGTAGCACTTTTGATTCCTGAATCATTTTTTATCATTAGAACATCACCCATACAAATGACGCGACAACTAAAATCGCTGCAATCACAAAACTGACCATAGAGGCAGTGCGGCCAGATTTTAGCTCTTCGTTCATGCCCATATCAGCAAATAAATGTTTGATACCCATTACAAAATGATATGCAATGGCGGCAACAAATATCCATGCCAAAAAGCGCACAAGTACGTTGTCAAATACGGTCGCAAAACTCTCAGGCGATGCCAATGAGTTCTGTAGTATCCATAACATGACAGGAATCAATAAAAATAAAATAATGCCAGAGATACGATGCAAGATAGAGGCGATCGCGATCGGTGAGCGATTAACGCTAATCACTTGGCTTAAAGGCAGATCAATAGGTCGGTTGCTTTTCACAGCGGGCATCCTTTTGCGGTTATACTCCTGTATCTGCTATCAACGCCTGACATAAATAGTGCCAATTGAGCATTGAGCAACACACGAGACGAATAAAGTAAGGAAGAGCTAGCTGACTTCGTTTAGTTTGCGCTAAATATGAAGAAAGGATCATGTATATAAAGGTATTGATAGACTGTTCAATGTCGCTTGTCGAATCGACAGGCCTATCAAACAACCTATCTATTATACAACAAAGAAAATAAACATGAGTAACATCGACTAACCAGTCTATTTTAGAGGTCGTATGAATAGTAAGACAACGTTACTATGTCTTCTATATCAGAGCAAACCTTATATTAGGCACTCAAAATCTTGTGCTAAACAAATAAAAAAGATTGGTTAAGAAGAAAGTTCAAACCATAGAATGCGGTTTGGTCTATCGTAACATCAGACAATCGTAAACAAGCATGAATAGAAGACGCTCTGAACGACACTATAACATGGTCATTTATTAATTCGCGCAAAGCTAATGCCAGTTAATTCCTACAATTATAAAATGCCTGAGCAATAATTACAAATTTATCCATTCAGTAAGAATATATACATATTTAATCAATAAATGAATGGATAAGGATAATACTGGTTTTAACAGTGATTATTATGACAAACTTTAATCCGCTTACTAGGCATAGTCTGCCAGTTTTTGGTGTCATTATTTATGAGTTTTGTCTCTTAAATATATTTAGAAACCCAAAATATTGGCTCGATAATGCTGCTATAAACTTGCTCAAAAACAGAGGAATTTTAAGCAAAATAACCTGACAGACATATTTTGATACAAAAATTACAGCGAATAACTACCGCCACACCGCGCCAATTGGACACATGGTCCATAAAAGTTTTTTCAAATCATCAAGAATTGCTGCTAATATACCCTGCGTACTATAAATGAGTTGAATGCACTTTTACCGTTCAACCGACAATGACGCGAGGGTATGCGTCTGTAGTAATTTATTCTAACAAGTCAAACCAATGGAGAGCAATTTATGGCTGATACTAATGCCAAACTAACCGTGAATGGTGAAGAATACGAACTTCCTATTATTAAAGGTACTTTAGGGCGCCCAGTTATCGATATTGCTGCTTTACAAGAATCAGGATTTTGGTCTTATGACCCTGGTTTTAAAGTAACTGCTCCTGTTGAATCAAAGATTACTTATATTGATGGTGGCAAAGGCGAGTTATTACACCGCGGCTACCCTATCGACGAGCTAGCGAACAATGCTGAATACCTAGAAGTTGCTTATGCACTTTTACATGGTGACCTACCTACTGCTGAGCAAAAAGCAGAATTTTTTGAAAAAATCCGCGAGCATACTCCTGTTCATGATCAATTGCGTAAGTTCTTTGAAGGCTTCCGCCGTGACGCGCATCCAATGGCTATCATGGTTGGTGTTGTTGGTGCCTTATCAGCGTTCTATCATGAAGACCTAGACGTTAGCAATGAAGAGCATCGCGAAATCACAGCTATTCGTCTGATTGCTAAGATGCCTACGCTTGCTGCGATGAGTTATAAATACTCACAAGGCGAACCGTTCATGTATCCGCGTAATGACTTTAACTACGCAGAAAACTTCTTATACATGATGTTTGCAACACCTGCTGACGTAGACTACGAGAAAAACGACGTTATCACTCGCGCAATGGACAAAATCTTTACTTTGCATGCTGACCATGAGCAAAACGCTTCTACGTCAACGGTACGTTTAGCTGGTTCTACTGGCGCAAACCCTTATGCGTGTATCGCTGCTGGTATCGCAGCCCTTTGGGGACCATCACATGGCGGCGCGAACGAAGCTGTTCTTGAGATGCTAGACGAAATCGGTACTGTTGAGAACGTGCCTGAGTTCATGGAAAAAGTGAAGAGCCGTGAAGTGAAGTTAATGGGCTTTGGTCACCGTGTTTACAAAAACTTTGATCCACGCGCTCAAGTAATGAAAGAGACTTGTGATGAAGTACTAGAAGCACTAGGTATCAACGATCCTAAGCTTGAATTAGCAATGGCACTAGAGAAAATTGCGTTAGAAGACCCGTTCTTCATCGAGCGTAACTTATATCCAAACGTTGATTTCTACTCTGGTATCATCTTGAAAGCCATTGGTATCCCAACGTCAATGTTTACCGTAATCTTTGCATTGGCTCGTACTTCAGGTTGGATCAGCCATTGGTTAGAAATGCACAGTGCACCGTTCAAAATCGGTCGTCCACGTCAGTTATACACTGGTGAAACGCGCCGTGATTTTGTAAAAGTCGAAGATCGCAAGTAAGCAAAAATAATATTTATCCAATAAAAAATCCCGCCATCGTGCGGGATTTTTTATTGTCTTAACTCTCGTTATTTAATATTGATTGTTTTATGAGAAATGATGAATTCAATCAGTTCATAAAAATATAGTCAGTTACTGAAACTCTTTTAACGTTTGCTCATATTTGGCAATCTGCTCATCGTATCCTTCGATGGTTTCATTAAACTTAGCCATCAAAGCTTCAAACTCTTGTTGCTGCTTCTGTTTCATTTGCTGCATATCAACCACTTGTTGTGCTTCTATTTGCTCCCATACCTGATGCTGAATAATTAAACGGGCAAGAGCCGGACTTTTTGCACTTACTCTGCCAGCAATCTCTGCATGCTCAAATAACTGCGGAACCAACGTCGCCATATTGATTAATGTATCAGAATCCTCTGCGCTCAGCGGTGTTGTCACCGGTTGATATAAAGCGTCCATAGTTTGCTGATATCGCTCTATGATTTGATCCTCGGTCAACATAACAGGTTTACGCGGCTCAAGACTGATACGTTTTAACACCGTCAAATCACGCTCACCAACTTCAGTGCTAGTATTGACGTCAACCTCTGCATCTACATTTGAATTGCTGTCTATCGGGTCGATATCGATATTTGATGACGCCACTTCTTCAGAACTGGTAGCAGTAGTATTCGCGTTAGGAGCGGTATTATCGGTCGCTACTTCGTTATTACTATCTGTATTTTCACTATTATTAGTACTCAGTAATAATAGTTCCTCACTGTCTGACGCATCTGCCGCTTGCAATGACTCATATTCTGCTTGCAATCGTCTCTGTAAACTCTGTGCTTGTGCGACATATATAGGCTGAAATTGTTTTATGCGCGCCGCAGCTGAGTCACTTTTTGGCATAGGCTGACTGTCTTCTACGCTTGTTTTTTCACTGGTTTGACTGTCATCAGCTACAGGTGATGTGTCAGACTGCTGACAGCCTGTCAAAAACAACACTCCTGACAGTGCGGCTATAAGCAAAGTCGGTGGGTAGCAGGTATCAACATTAGGCTTTACTGACAAAAATTTAAACATGAGAGTATATATCCTTTGGTAAAGCAAAATTATTAAAGGGTAAATTACAATTGCGGTTCATTATTCTTTGATTTTTAGCGACACAACTAACTGTTAAATTGTCCAATATAGTTATCCAGTATTTATCCGACTGACCTGTATCTCAATTGCTATATAGTTTAATCGTTCTATAGCTCGGTTATGGCTTATCATAGCCAAGCTTAATCTTATTCTTGAAAACTAGATGACTGATGGATCATCAGTACCTGTTGCCTTAACAATAGGCTGCATCGTCAAAAATGGAATACAAGCTTCCAACTCTTGGCAGTTCTGACCACGCTGACGACGTACAAAATAGTCTTGAACCATGCGTGCTTGCTGCTCAATACCATACTTAAAAAATGATTTACCTGTTTCTAACACGTAGTCGTATTTTCGGTTGATAATTGCTCCGCGTACCACTTTTAAGCCTTGCTGTAACTGCCATACGTGCGTTAGCTCATGTATAAGCCAGCTTTGTTTGCTCAATGGAGCTTCGCTAAAATCCGTAATCCAATCGACTGAGTTAAAATAAATATTGCCATTGGGGCTGACTGCATAATGTTTTAGTACCCACCATGCTGTCTTTAACTGCACTTCGTCGAGTTTGATACTATTACCAAATACTGAATGCGCCAATGCTATCTCGCCAGCTGTCAGATAACGTGACTGCTGCTTGCCTATATCACTACGCAAGTAACGATTGAATAAGCGTTTAAGAGTCGGTTCAGACATCGTAAATGTAACACCTTATATTTGATAAGCTACATATTTGGTAAGCTACTTCTAATAGTTAATGGTCGCGATTGGCCAACCTTTGCCATCGATACGGTAAAGCTGTTAATAGTAGAGCCGTTAATATAGATGAATGATGAAAACTAAAGTGCTCCGGACACAAGCTATACGCTTAGTTAGCTTTCATTAACATATTTTTGCGTTAGCCTAGCGTGTATAACCTATAAAAAGTACCATACTTATAAACTAGCCTACTTTTACTGCTGATGTCTAATACTCATTGCCATTATAAAATTGCTGCGAAAATCATGCCAAACGTATACGAGTGTTAAAATCCAATGAGAATGGTGGAGTTAGCCTAGTATGCTGTTATTTAAATTTAACTATAAAGACCTTGCCGTTACTACCTTTGCAGCTAGTAAATAGCTTTTTTATTTTCCGATAGAGAGTCTTATGCCACCTAACTTCCACGCCGATACCCCACTTGCTCAGCGTATGCGCCCTACTTCTCTTACTGATATTATTGGTCAAGAGCATTTGCTGGCAGCTGGTGCACCGTTACGCTGTTTGGTAGAGCAAGGACACCTACCATCTATTATCTTGCACGGTGAAGCAGGTATTGGCAAAACAACCATTGCGATGTTGTTAGCCGATGCCGTTAATCGACCTTTTCATGCGCTCTCCGCGTTAAATACTGGTGTCAAACAGTTACGCGAAGTCCTAGATAATAAAGATTCGTTGGCGTTTGAATCACCTGTGGTCTTCATTGATGAAATTCATCGCTTTAATAAAGCACAGCAAGATGCTCTATTAGGTGCGGTAGAGTCTGGTGATATTACTTTGATTGGTGCTACCACTGAAAACCCATCTTTTAGTGTCAATAACGCTCTACTATCACGTTGCCAAGTATATCGTTTAGAGCCGTTAACACCTGAGCAGATAAGTACCGTGCTACAACGAGCGCTTTCAGAAGATAATATACTCAAAAAACTAACCGTCGACTTACAAGCAAAAGATACCATCAGTCAGCTGGCCCACGGTGATGCTAGAAAAGCGCTAAACTTATTAGAGTTAGCCATTCAAACAGCTGATGCCAAGCAGTCGCCAGTGATTATCGATGATGAATTGGTCAGCCGAGTGGCACAGACTGCTTTGGTAAGATATGACAAAGATGGTGAGCAGCATTACGATATTATCTCAGCGATGATAAAGTCAGTCCGTGGCTCCGATCCGGATGCGGCATTGTATTGGATGGCACGTATGCTCGTAGGCGGCGAACCTGCTGATTTTATTGCGCGGCGCTTGGTGATTTTGGCCAGTGAAGATATCGGTAATGCCAATCCTAATGCCTTACTCCTAGCTGATGCGGCATTGCGTAGTGTGCAATCTATCGGTATGCCAGAAGCGCGTATTATTTTAGGGCAAGTTGTGGTGTATTTAGCGACCAGCGCCAAAAGCAATAGCACTTATAAAGCGATCAATGCTGCAATGGCGTTTGCTGAAAAAGATGCCTCGCCTGTACCGCTACATTTGCGCAATGGCGTGACCAAACTGATGCGTAGTCAAGGCTATGGTCAAGGTTATGCTTACCCGCACGATTATCCCAACCATTACTATCCTCAAAGCTACTTACCAGATAGTTTGGTTGGTACCAGTTTCTACGAGTTTGCAGATAATCAGCGTGAGCAGCACAGTAAGCAATTTATGGACTGGCTAAAAGGCCAAGCTGCGAGCAATGATTAACCGTGATATAGATTAATAAAAAAGATGGTGCCTAGATTTATGAGTCAGTTTTAATGGTCATTGATAATATTTATGACTATTTTTGACATACTGAACGATATAGTGGGAAGATGGCGCAGCACATGACGCTGAAAAGCGTTAAAATAACCTCATAATGATATATACAAGCAATTAAGCAAGTCACTTTTATATCAAATTATATTGCTTATAGCGCGATTTACTTGACCGTAGTAGCGCTTTGCTTGACCGTAACAGCGCTTTGTATTATCTACTGCTACAATAAGCAGATAGAGCCCTATATTCTAAATGACACCTATTTATAAATAATAAAATATTGAGATTTACTATGAGTTTAAATGCAATCCCTGAGATTATCGAAGACATTCGTGCTGGAAAAATGGTCATCTTGATGGATGATGAAGACCGCGAAAACGAAGGTGATATCATCATGGCAGCGACGCATGTGCGCCCTGAAGATATTAACTTTATGATTACTCACGCGCGTGGTCTAGTTTGTTTGACCTTATCACAAGCACGTTGCCAGCAATTGGCACTGCCACTGATGTCAGATCGTAACGAGGCTAAATTTAGCACCAACTTTACTGTCTCGATTGAAGCGGCTGAAGGCGTCACCACGGGTATTTCTGCTGGTGATCGTGCACGTACTATTCAAGCGGCGGTATCTTCGTCAGCAAAGCCTGAAGACATCGTTCAGCCTGGACATATTTTTCCAATTATGGCACAAAACGGCGGTGTACTTCACCGTGCAGGTCATACAGAAGCGGGTTGTGATTTAGCACGTTTAGCAGGTCTAGAGCCTGCAGCGGTGATTGTAGAGATTATCAATGCAGATGGTACGATGGCGCGCCGTGACGACCTTGAAATATTTGCAAAAGAGCATGACATCAAGATAGGCACGATTGCTGACCTTATCAACTACCGTATCGCTAATGAGCAAACGGTCGAAGAGATTGAGTCACATCCTTTTGAAACTGAACACGGTACTTTTACGCTACATCGCTTCCGTGAGTTTGGGGCTGAAGAAACACATTTAGCCTTGGTAAAAGGTGATGTCAGCGAAGGCGTCAGCACTGTACGTGTACACGGTTTCCACCCATTACGCGATTTGTTTGCAGCTAAAAACGATATGACTGGCCGTAGTGGCTGGAGCGTACAGTCAGCACTAGAAGAAATCAGTGCTTCAGATCGTGGTGTGCTGGTATGGATTGGTAGCAATCAGCCAGTTGATTTAGGAGATGCGCTGGACAAAGCCGCAGACAACGAGTCGCAATCAACCATTACGCAACAGCCATATCGTAGTATCGGTGTTGGTGCACAGATATTACGTCATTTAGGTGTCCGTGATATGCGCTTATTATCATCACCAATGAAGTTTTTTGCATTGTCAGGTTTTGATCTAAATGTGGTTGATTTTGTTCATGCACCGCAACAAGACTAAAAACTGTTTAAGAGTTTAGTTGCAGAATGAGTGATAAAAAAGGCACGCTAACATTATGTTAGCGTGCCTTTTTTTGTTTTTAGATTTTAATTAAAGATAGCTTCTTCGAAGAAATGAATCATCGATTTATATAGAAACCAATCTAAAGCTCAGGCGTATGACCAAACTTGGCTTCCAGTTCTAGCAGCTGTTGACGCTCTGCCGCCGTCCACGGCAATTTGCCTTTTCCACCACTATCCAGACGCACTACCACTGCCTCTGCCGTAGCAACGATTGTTTCTTGTGCGGTACTATAATAACTATATTCCATCGCCATACTTGTATTGCCCAAACGCTTACAACGAACTCCTAATAATAACGTATCAGGATAGGTAACTGGTCGTAAATACTGACAGCTAGATTGGGCTAAAACAGTGACCATACTGCCATCAAACATACCTAGCGCATGCAAATAACTAATGCGTGCTGACTCAGCGTAACGATAGTAAACCACATTATTCAGGTGATTAAAGGCATCCATCTCTCCCCACTGTATAGGTTGATAATGAATAACAGGATAATGAGCTAATAATTCAGGGCGGTGTTCGTTTGTTGCATCAGACATAGATGCTGACTTTTCATTAAAATGGGTCATTGCTTACCTTACGTTTTATATTTTCTGTATTAACTATTGTGACTAGCTCTCATTAACGTTGCGGCTTGTCTAAGATTTCTGTCGTCAATAATGGCGTTGGTTTTGGTGCATGAGCGATCAACTGATTTAGCCATACAATTACTTCTGGTATGTCACTCGGTGCTTTCATTGTCTCAAGATTACTTTGACCATCGATTGGTTTTTTATCAGCTTGTACAATGCCAATCGCGCCAGCTTGTGCTGACTTTTTATTATCGCTAGTTGAAGCCTGAGGCACCAACGTTTTTAACTGTCTGCGTGCTTGCGTCAAATAGCTGACAAGTTGATCTTGCTTACGCATATTGCTGGCTTGGCTTGCTAGATTCAGTGTCATGATGACTTCATGGATAGTGAGCTGACGACGCGTTAAATTTGTATCACTAGTCGCTGAAGTATCAGTTGCTTTGAGCTGCTGTTTATTTTCAGTAGCTGCATCTACTAGCTCTCGACGCTGTAGATCCGTACCTTCGTAGCTACCAAGACGCTCATGACTGTGCAAAAATTCCTGAATATTTTGAATCGCCAGATTTTGTATTTGCCACGGGCTTGGCTGCGAGCTTTGGGCCTGCAGACGCTCAATATCTTTGAGCAAACTTTGCTTAATAACGATGGTTAACGCAGGCGCAATCTCATTACTGCTTTGCGACAACTGCCAATGTAGACCTCGCAATAACTCAATCGCCGCACTGTCATTACTATCTGCCAACAGTCTATCAGCCGCTTTGATTTGGATACGCAATAGGTCCAACTGATTCTGAGCTTGGCTACTAGCCTTAACTCTAGGCTCTGGCAGCGTCTGCTGACTCATGGCAAATAGACGATCGTCCATTTCGTTTAATCGACTGATTACTTGCTCATTACTCTGCAAACGATCGTTGACACTATGCTGAAAGCGCTGCTGACTAATATATAGCCACAATAATGCAGCGATCAGTAATAAGATAACCAGCCATTGCATCCGTAGCAGCAAAATATTTGCTTGCCGGCGCTGCTGAACAGTAGAAGGATTCTTAGATAAGGACTCAGAATTCATTGACATAAGGCAGTACCGTTATTGGTATAGATAAACATGTTTAAAGCAAATGAGGAGTTTAAGGTATTATATTTTGGAATTAATGGCTGAGAGAATCGTAGCTGGCGATAAATCCTCTACTCGCCAGTAGCTCAACTGCTGTGCGGCAACCATATTGGCAAGACGCTCCCCTAAGACAACGTAAGAAAAATCTTTTAGAGTAAGCGATAGACGCTGTGTTGTATCAGTCACTGCATCAGAATTTTGCTCTTTGTTTATTATCTTTGATTGGCCATCATTTACGATATTTGACCAATGCTCAAAAGCCGCCGCACTGCTGATTACGACAATTGGCTTTGGCTGCTTTGGTAGGGCAATATCTGACGTAGTACTATGAGTAAGAAATGCTTGTTGCCACTGCTGATATTCAGCCATTGCATCGATAGGCATTGTACGCTCGTACCAAGCAATACTATCGATATGTACACCGCGCGCCTGCAATGTATCAACCAATAATCGTCGTCCACCAAGCCCGCGCCATATCAGCAATTTATCGCCTGCTTGTAAGTTATCAATTTCAGGCATTGCTAGCATGCCTTCGTTATTGGCAGTCTCAGGCTGAAGTATTTGATAGTCTGTTGTATTTATACGCACCTGACTGAACTCTGCCGCCGTTGCTTCACCAACCGCAACCAGAGGACTAGGTAATGATAAACCTTCTGACAATCTCTGCGCATAACTGTCTGTCGTTTTGTATTCGCACTCTTTAAATTCATGTTCAAGTGATTGCCAAGCGACTAGCCCTGAAGCTGCCGCAGTTGGACTGACGATAACAAGCGCTTTGTACTCCCCCGCCATCCACTGACGCATTAATGTAATATCTAGATCAGTTGTTGGACGTGGTCGTAGCGTCAACATTGGCATTTCAATCACTGTCAATCCTGCCGCTTGCAAATGCTGCGTCAACGGTGCTGCTCGCTCTACTGGGCGAGTATTAATGACAATTTGCGGCACGACTTTTAACTTCTCATTAGCATAATTTTTATGAGAAGTTGTGTATGTAGATTGATTTGGCATTGATGACATAGGTATACCATGACAAAAAACGAATGAAAAAGGCTTAAGTATACAAAAATGGCTGATGCTTAGATCAGTCTATCCTGCGATTAATCAAACCTATAGCAACTGTACTTGTACTACTCAGGCTTATAAATGGCTGACAAAATATCTCCTGCGCCATCAGCAAGTAGCATTTCTGCGACATCGATACCCAATTGGTTGGCTTGGGCTTCTTGCTCGGCTTGTGTCCCAACCAACGTAGCTCGTTTGTCCGCCTTCAACAATTCACTACCATCAGCCTGACCCACTCGACCGCGTAGCCACAGCACATTCCCGCTGTCGTTATTGCCATTATCACCATTGTTATCATTATTAACACTGGTTTCTTCAGCTGTCTGCAGAACTGCATAAGCGGCGATCGGTACTTGGCAGCCGCCCTCTAAATGACGGTTCAGAGCACGCTCAGCGATAAGTCGAATACGAGCTTTATCATCATTGAGTGGTGCAAGCAATTTAAGGACTTCCTCATCGCCTTCACGGCATTCGATTGCTAAGGCACCTTGCCCAACTGCAGGTAGGCAAGCTGCAATGTCAAGCTCACCGCGTATTCTCTCGTCCAACTCAATACGTTGCAAGCCGCTCGTTGCCAGAATAATGGCATCATATTCACCTGCATCCAGCTTGCCCAAACGAGTGCCGACATTGCCGCGCAACGTTTTGATTTGCAGGTCAGGACGATAGGCTTTGATCTGGCATTGACGACGTAAACTCGATGTCCCAACGACTGCGCCTTGTGGTAGCTCATCAATACTATTATAAGTATTAGAGACAAAGGCATCTGTTGGTGAGGCGCGTTTACAGTAGACGCCTAATGTGAGGCCTTCGGGAAGCTGCATGGGTACATCTTTTAGCGAGTGCACTGCAATATCGGCTTGTTTATCATACAGCGCTTGTTCAAGCTCTTTTACAAACAATCCTTTGCCACCGATTTTGGCCAAAGGTGTGTCCAAAATCTTGTCACCCTTAGTGACAATTTTCAGTAAATTAATCGTCAGATTAGGATACAACGCCAATAAACGATCGCGAATATGCTCAGCCTGCCATAAGGCTAAAGGACTTTGACGTGTGGCGATATTTAAAGTAGTCAAAACAGGTTGCTGCGGATTGCTCATAAAGGGCCTCAATAAGTTCGATACTAATACTATAATGGCTATAGTCCCTATGTCAGTACTGTTCATCTTTATACTGAATAATATCGATATTACTCGATAGGGTAAATTTGCCAAAGAATAGGCAACTCAAATGATTAATAGTAGATGCTGACGCAAAAAAATACCCCTATTTAAGCATAAATAAGGGTTTGATGATATGGAATGATTGGTCGCTATCCAGGACAGCCTATTACATGCTTTGGATTTTATCACGTAAGGCAGGTAAGTGACGACGACTGACCGCTAGCGTCTCATCAATACCTTTAAAACGTATCTGATACTGGCCTGCATCCAAAGTTTCTAAAAAGTCCAAATAACTAAGATTGATAATGGCATTGCGATGTACTCGGAACAGACGATCATCAAATTCTTGCTCTAACTCTTTTAGCGTTTCATCAATCAATACCATGCCATCTTTGTGACGCACTTTGACGTATTTTTGATCTGCTGCAAAATAGTAGATATCTTTTAGTTTAATCAGTTCAACACCGCGATGCGTACGAGCAGCGATATGTTCACGTATCGGACGTGCTGTCGGGTCTTCAAGCTTGCGAATTTCGTTCAGTTGAGCAGCATTTAGGTTCTTTGCTTTGTTTAATGCCTCTAGTAGCTCATCTTTGTTCGCAGGTTTCAACAAATAGCCAATTGCATTGGCTTTTAACGCTGCGATCGCATAATGGTCGTATGCCGTCACAAATATAATCGCTGGTGGATGCTCAAGTTTGGCAAGTTCTTGAGCACAGCGTACTCCGTCCATTTCAGGCATTCGGATATCTAATAATATAATATCTGGCTGCTGGGTTTTTACAGCGACGATGGCTTCTGCACCTGTTGTGGCCTGAGCAACTACCTCATGGCCTGACTCCTGTACAATTCTCACCAAGCGCTCACGCGCTAGGGGCTCATCATCACAAACTACGATACGCATGCAAACTCCCATCCAAGGACATACTTAATATTTTTTTCAATAGTATTACGGCTATATTAGCACTCATTATCAATCACTTAGAATATAAAATCTAAATTATTTAATAAGATTTTGACAAAAACTACCAATTTTTATAGCGGACAATATACTCCTGCTATCGGTAGATTTTATATGGTGTAATTGTGTTTCACGGTAGTTATGATATTACTGATTCGTACTCATTATTTATCAAACATAAATTATGACGTCTATACATGGTGATGCAATAAGTATGCCACATAGGCTTTTAAGAGTTGAAAAAATGAAGAAAGCTAATAAAGAACAGTAGGTTATAAACCGACGTCTTGTAGAGGATAGTCGATGATAGTGATAATTTGAGTGCTGGCTACCGAGCTTTGAATGTCAGCACTTTGTCCAAAATGGGCGCGCAAACGATCAGCTTGAATATAGAAATTCATATGCTGGCGCAAATCATGATTGATAATTAATGTCTTTTTGGGAAGCGCAACATCAATCATAATTTTAACTCGGTGTTGTTCCCACGTGACTTCGATATTAATGCAGATAGTTTCTGTCGTCATCTCTACCACATTGAGCAGTATTTTCTCTAGCACGCTTTGTAGCGTTAGTGCAGTGATAACCATGTCATACATGATATCTTCTTCAGGTAACGTCCAATTGACTTCGAGCTTGTCTGCTAAACGACTAGATTCGATTGCCAAATAATGCTCACAAAGATCAACTTCTTCTTCAAAGCTAATCTCGCGTGTACCACTAAAACTAGCGCGGAATAGTGCAGAGACGTGCTGTAATAAGTCAGCGGCTTTTGGCGGGTTTGATTCAATCAGTGATACGAGTGTGTTGATAGTATTAAAGAAGAAGTGCGGTGCCGTACGGGCTTTTATCAGGTCGTTTTGTGCAGTCAGTTTATATTCAAAAGACAGCTTTAGCGCATTAAGCTCACGGTAGCTGCGCAGAAAATATAATAAGAACACAGCAGTAAAACCACCGGTAAGCACTGTGTTGAAAAGCAAATTAATGACAAAAGCTTGACGGTTATACTCCATCCACCCTAGATTGATCATAACCAAAACCACCAACACCATAGAGACCGTGGCAGAAAACATCATGAGCATGACAATACGCAAACTCACACTAGGAATGCTCGCGTTTTTGAAGACAGGACGCAAATAATCGACCAAATATAGTGCGGGAATAACTGTCAGTGCATTTTGTATCACGCGAGAAAAAAACTTGATAATAAAATCAGACCAGCCTGATAGACCATGGCGCTCAATCACCGTCAAAAACAGTGACCAAAAAAAGATATATGTCAGCCACTGCCAAGGCCTCATGATTTCCATGAGTTTAGGAATAAAAAACTCTAAGCGTGTAGCTAGTAAGGCAACCTCATCATTTGCTATACTCGAGTTCTTATTCTCTTGACTTGTCTTGTACCGATATGAACGCCAATTCTTCAAAACCTAGTAATCCTGAATCAAGTAAAAGTTCATCTGACTCTGATTTTAGCACAGATGCTTCTATAACAAGTACCACAACGCAGACTGCGCCTGCTAGTAGCCAAGGTCAACAAATGTGGGGCGGGCGCTTCAGTGAAGCGACAGATAGCTTCGTTGCTGCCTTTACTGCCTCTGTAGGATTTGACCAACGCTTTGCTCGTCACGATATTCAAGGCTCGATTGCGCATGCAACGATGCTAAAAGAATGTGACATTTTAACTGCTGATGAAGTTGCCAATATTATTGATGGCCTGCAGCAAGTATTGCGCGAGATTGAAGCGGGTGAGTTTAACTGGTCGATCGCTCTGGAAGACGTGCACATGAATGTCGAGTCACGTTTGACTGACATTATAGGTGCCGTTGGTAAAAAGCTACATACTGGACGTAGCCGTAACGATCAGGTAGCCACAGACATTCGCCTATGGTTGCGCGAAGAGACTGATAATATTATTGAGTTATTAGTACGCTTACAAAGTGGCTTGCTTGATTTAGCTGAGCAACATACTGATACTATCATGCCAGGCTTTACTCATTTGCAAACGGCACAGCCTGTTAGCTTTGGGCATCACGTGATGGCATGGTTTGAGATGTTGTATCGCGATACCGAGCGTCTTGTCGATGCACGTCGCCGTATCAATCAGATGCCACTTGGTAGTGCAGCGCTTGCTGGTACGACTTTCCCAATCGATCGTACCATCACTGCCGAACTACTAGGTTTTGAAGGTATCTGTCAAAACTCACTCGATGCTGTTTCGGACCGTGACTTTGCGATTGAGTTTACTTCAGCGGCTTCTATCTTGATGATGCATATGTCGCGTATGAGCGAAGAGATTATTCTTTGGATGTCAGCACAATTTAATTTTGTGCAGATACCAGATCGCTTCTGTACGGGCTCATCGATCATGCCGCAAAAGAAAAATCCTGACGTACCGGAGTTGGTACGCGGTAAAGCGGCACGCGTCTTTGGTCAGTTGATGACTTTGCTTAGCCTAATGAAAAGCCAGCCACTCGCCTACAACAAAGACAATCAAGAAGACAAAGAGCCTTTGTTTGATTGCGTTGATACGTTGACAGGTTCACTATTAGCGTTTGCTGATATGCTACCAAATATCACGCCAAACGTCGATGCCATGCGTGCCGCGACGATGAAAGGCTATGCGACTGCGACTGACTTGGCAGATTACCTAGTACGTCAAGGCGTGGCATTCCGTGACGCTCATGAAGTCGTTGGTAACGCTGTTGCTTTAGGCATCAAAGAGGGCGTTGATCTAAGTGATTTGTCATTGGCACAGCTACAGCAATTTAGCGATGCTATCGGTGAGGATGTCTTCGACTATCTAACGCTAGAAGGCTCATTAGCAGCTCGTGACCATTTAGGTGGCACTGCACCAAACCAAGTCAAGCAAGCGGTGATCAATGGCCGTGCTCGCTTAAAAGCCTTTGCTTAATCATTAATTTGCAAATAACAGCCAACTTGCTAATTTAAATTTGACACCCGCTATTTACGCGGGTGTTTTTATTTGTCCTATGACCTTTACTGGTTTGGCCAATGTCATTATCAAAATATCAATAGCTTTGAAAATTCAAATAAAAAGGCTGAACGTGGATAATATTTGTCATACACCAACTACCAGAGACTGTATAACAAATGGATAGAGGTCTAACGATATACATTAGTACCCTTTGCTAAATCTACCAAGACCGTTATCATAGACTCATATGATATTTGATTTAACCACTTAATATAATGAATAAGGAATGCCTTATGACTGAGACTTTTAATCCTCAAGCAAATACTGTGTTTTGCCGTAAATATAAGCAAGATTTACCAAAGATGCCGCATCCACCCTTCCCTAATAAAAAAGGTCAAGAGCTGCAAGAGACCGTATCTGAAAAGGCGTGGAAAGAATGGCTTGAGCATCAAACGATGCTTATTAATGAGAATCACCTAAGCATGATGGATCCTGCTGCTAAAAAGTTCTTAATAGAGCAGCGTGATAAGTTCTTAGACAACGAAGACTATGAGCGTGCACAAGGCTGGACACCAGAAAGTTAGTATTTACTAGCTTTCTACTAGCTACATTTAGTAGACCTCTTGCAAAAGTCATAGTCTAAGCTCGGAATTAATGATACCAGCAAATAGCTTCATTCTAAGATCGTAGCGCTGACGACGGTTGCGATATTTATGAGCCACGATTTTAAACAACTTGATTAAGCCTATTTTGTGCTCAACCACAATACGGAACTTTGCCAGATATTGATTGGCCTGTTTGCATATCTCCAATAACTGACCACCACGAGGTTTCTTAAATGGTGTGAAAGTTTGGTTATGTAGCTTTGCTAACCCTTGATAACCACTGTCTGCTAGATAGTTAGTATTCTCAGGTAACCAATCAGGACAAGTATCTTTATACAGCTTAAAATCGTGGATTGACCCTTTACAGGTTTGCACATCAAGTATCAAACCAGTTTGCCAATGAACGATAACCTGCGCTTTTAAGGTATGTTGTTTCTTCTTGCCACTATAGTAGTCTCTCTGGTTTTTTTTGGACGCTCAATAGGGGTTTCGGTGGCATCGACAATGACGACTGACCAATTGATGTCCTCATCGACACGACTAGGCAGCTTTTTGGGCAATTCAAACTTACCAAAGTCAATCAGTGTGTCTTCTACTTTACGAATGATACGGCTAGCAGAAGACTCATGAATACCAAAGTCCATACTGATATGATAAAGCGTGCGGTATTCACGCCAATAAGTCAGGGCTAGTAGTATCTGCTCCTTAAGACTGAGCACACTTGGTCTACCTGATTTGGTCTTAGATGCTTCATGCTTTTGCATGGCCTCAAGCATGTCATAAAAGGTGGCTTTATGAATGCCAGTGTAGCGTTTAAAACCAGCGTCACTTTGTTTGAGTAGCTTATCTATGTTTGGCATATCTATTAAGTAAGTAGAGTTCAATAATATACGTTGTGTCTTACAACTACTTTTGCAAGAGGTCTAGTAATTATAAAAAAACGCGCTTACTTTAGCGCGTTTTTTTATTATAAGGTGAAGATCACAGTCATTCCTAGCAGCCTTCATCACTATCTGACGTTTCAAGATCATTGGCTGACAATGTACTAACTTGACGAGCAGCCAATCGGTCATTGGCTTCTTGCACCGCTTTTTCGACCATCGCATAGTCTGAATGACGCACGTCCTGCCCACTGATATAGTTAATGACTAGCTCTGCGACATTTTGTGCATGGTCACCGATACGCTCTAGCGATCGTAGTATCCACATAATATTAATGACTTTTGATACATGGCGTGAGTCTTCCATAATATAGGTCATCAAGGCACGAATGGCTGACTGATATTCGGTATTGACCACGCTGTCATTACGCATCACTTCAAACGCTTGCTCCGCATTCGATTGACTAAAAGCTTCTAGCGAGTTGTTTAGCATTAGACGAACTTGATTGCTCAAGTGCTGAACCTCAGCATAGCCGTATGCTGAGTTGCCTTCTGCCGCAATTTTACTGGCCATTCGCGCAATCTTTACCGCTTCATCGCCGATACGTTCTAAATCAACCACACCTTTACTGATTGACATGACTAAGCGCAAATCACTGGCTGCTGGCTGGCGCTTGGCGACCAATAACAAAATGTGCTCGTCGAGTTCGACTTCCATTCGATTGATATCGAAGTCCATATCGATGACTTTTTGCGCCAGTGTTTCATCTTTATCGATCAGAGCATGAATAGCTTTGGCCACTTGGTTAGCCGCGCTATCACCCATGTATAAAAATAAACGGATGGCTTCATCAAGATCTTGGTCAAAACTTTTGGAGATATGCTTATCACTTTGCATGAGAGGTATTCCCTAGAATCTATATTTTAATAGCGCAGTGTGCTTGTGAAGTTAGAAAGTCGGCTTATGACATGCTAATCAGCTTTGTCTGCTTGTACCGACTTCAATCTCAATCAATATTAGCCATAACGACCTGTAATATAGTCTTCTGTCGCGGTTTGGGTAGGTTTGGTGAATATCTGATCGGTCTCACCCATTTCAATCATGTCGCCCAAATACATATAGACTGTGTAGTCAGATACGCGTGCTGCTTGCTGCATATTGTGAGTGACGATAGCGATGGTATAGTCGTTTTTCAGATCTTCGATCAAATCTTCGATAGCACCCGTTGAGATAGGATCCAACGCTGATGTCGGCTCATCAAGCAACAGCACTTCAGGCTTGGTCGCCACACTACGAGCGATACACAGACGCTGCTGCTGGCCACCTGATAATGACAATCCCGATGCTTTTAGCTTGTCTTTCACTTCTGGCCATAGCGCTGATTTTTTCAGTGCCCACTCGACGCGATGATCCAGCTCGTCTTTGCTTAATTTTTCATACAGTCGTACACCAAAGGCAACATTGTCATAGATTGACATCGGGAACGGCGTTGGCTTCTGAAAAACCATACCAACTTGTGCACGCAGTAAGTTCACATCGATGTCTTTACCCAAGATGTTTTTGCCATCTAGATTGATATTGCCCTCTGCACGCATACCTGGATATAGATCGTACATGCGGTTAAAGGTACGCAGTAGCGTAGACTTGCCACAACCTGAAGGACCAATAAAAGCGGTCACTTTTTTATCCGCGATATCGATATTGATGTTTTTTAATGCCTGAAAGTCATCGTAATAGAAGTTTAGATCTCGAACTTCCATTTTTGCAGCAGGCATGTTTTTAGGAATATCTTGAATCGTTTGTTTATTAAAATCAGCAGTGTTTGGTTGCTGAGCTTGGGCGCTAGTAGACATGGGTCTATTTAATAGGCTGCCTGTTGCCGTATTAAAGTTGTCAGCAGTCGTGTTCGTACGGACGTTGCTTAGGACATCATTCATAATATTTCAACCTAGCTCAATTAATTTCATATAAGTTTAAGTAAATGCTTAATGTACTACGGTCTGCTCTCAGCTCTTATTTGGGCTGACCTCTACCACCGATAAATCTTGCCAATATATTCAACACTAGGACAGACGCGGTGATAAGCAATGCTGCCGCCCAAGCCAATGTATGCCAGTTGTCATAAGGACTCATCGCAAACTGGTAAATGGTATTGGGTAAGTTAGCAATGGGCTGACCCATGTCTGTACTGAAGTATTGATTGTTAAGTGCGGTAAATAGTAACGGCGCTGTCTCACCAGTGATTCGAGCAAAAGCCAATAGCACACCTGTGGTCAGTCCCGCTCGCGCAGCTTTTACCGTAACTTGAGTGACCAACTTCCATTTAGGGGTACCTAGCGCATAGGCCGCTTCGCGTAGACTATTGGGTACTAGGTTCAGCATGTTTTCTGTCGTACGTACGACCACTGGAATAACAATCAATGCCAATGCCAACGCGCCTGCCCAACCAGAGAAACTTTGACCTTTTACCATCAGTGCATAGATAAATAGACCGATGACAATCGATGGCGCTGACAATAGAATATCATTTAAGAAGCGAGTGACCTTGCCCAGCATACTGCCTTTAGAAAACTCAGATAAGTAAATACCTGTCATAAGACCAATAGGTGCACCGATAAATAATCCTGAAAACGCCAACATGACCGAACCAACGATAGCATTGCGTAAACCGCCCGCACTCATCGGTGGCGGCGTATCAGCGGTAAAGATTGGCAACTGCACCATACCTTGGAAGCCTTCAACAAACAAAGTCACCAAAATCCATGATAACCAAAATAAGCCAAAAATCATCGCTGACATAGCAAAGCCTAGACCTAACTTGTTGGTCAAACGACGCTTGTTATAAAGGCTTTGATTGTAGCGGGTAGCGCCGTTTGGCTTAGTAGGTAGTGGTGCATTGATCGCATTGTTAGCAGGCATAATATTTATTTCCCATATCTTTTATCAATATCTATCAAGGTTCAATAAATCGGTAACAGATTTATCGGTTACCTGCTTTGTGATCCATGCGCATGAGCATCAGTTTTGCTAAAGACAGCACAATGAAGGTGATGACAAATAAGATTAAGCCTAGATGTAGTAAAGACGCAAGATGTAGCTCACTTGACGCTTCAGCAAACTCATTGGCCAAGGCCGAGGTAATCGTCACACCAGACGTGAATAGGCTTGGACTGATATTAAACGCATTACCAATCAAGAAAGTAACTGCCATCGTCTCACCCAATGCACGACCAAGACCCAAAATCACGCCACCAACGACACCAGCTTTGGTATAAGGCAAGATAATCTTGAACATGACTTCCCAAGTCGTCGCGCCCATGCCATATGCTGACTCTTTCAGTAAGTCTGGTACGACAGAGAAAACATCGCGCATAGTAGCGGCGATGAACGGTATGATCATAATGGCAAGTACTAGGGATGCGGTAAACATACCCAGTCCCATAGGCGCACCTGCAAACAGCTTACCGATAATAGGCAAAGGCCCGACGTGCTCAATAAACCATGGCTGAATGTGATCACCAAAGAATGGCGCAAATACGAACAATCCCCACATGCCATAAATGATAGATGGGATACCAGCCAACAACTCAATGGCGATACCAAGTGGTTTTTTGAGGAACTTAGGGCACATCTCGGTTAAAAATATCGCAATACCGAAACTGACTGGAACCGCGATAACAATAGCGATAAATGACGTGACTAGGGTGCCGTAAATAGGCGCTAATGCACCGTATTCATTGGCGACTGTATCCCAGTTATTGCTGGTATAAAACCCCAAACCAAACTCTTGAATACTCGGCCATGCTCCAACAATTAGAGACACCAAAATGCCCCCTAAAGATAGGAGGACGAGTATGGCAAACGCTTTAGTAGAGTTAACAAATAAAGCGTCGTAACGTTTTTGTTTAGCCAGTTGGGACCTTAAGTCTGTCATAAGTGTCTCAGCATTGAATGGGATGAATCGAAATATTAAAAAGATGTATATCAGGTTTTAACACAACAAACTTAAACGGTATGAGTAAGCATATTTATCGAGATGTATCCATCAAATTTGCTGTGTTAAAACCTCTCAAACAACTACCGGAGAATAGTTATTCGAGAGGATAACTTGTCAGTTGCTAAATAGTATTTAGCAAAAACAAATTACTGAGCTGGCTTGTAGACAGGCTGTCCATCGCTACCTTTCACTTCGTTCCACTTCTCTTTGAACAAGGCTACTGCCGTGTCAGAGAATGGTACGTAGTCTAGTTCCATGGCGCTGTCATCACCTTGGGTATAAGCCCAGTCAAAGAAGTTCAATACGCCAGCGACTTGCTGAGGATTTTCTGGTTGCTTATGTACCAAGATAAAGGTCGCAGCAGCGATAGGCCATGCTTGGTCAGTTTCAGAGTTGGTGATGACTTTATAAAAGCCTTCTTGTTGTGACCAATCGATATCACCTGCCGCAGCAAACGTCTCAGCAGATGGCTGTACGATGTTACCAGCTGCGTTTTTCAGCGCAGTATGTGACATCTTATTCTGCTTAGCGTAAGCATACTCAACATAACCGATAGAGTTTTTCATACGGTTGACGTAGCTTGATACGCCTTCGTTACCTTTACCGCCTGCACCAGTAGCAGAAGTCGGCCATTTGACGGTTTTATCAACACCAACGGTGTCTTTCCAGTCTGGTGAAACCTTGGCAAGATAGTCAGTAAAGTTAAACGTCGTACCTGAACCATCTGAGCGGAATACTGTTGTGATTGGGGCATCTGGCAAGGTCAAATCTGGGTTCATCGCCTTAATCGCAGGGTCATTCCAGTTACTGATTTTACCCAAATAGATATCAGCCAACGTTGTGCCGTCTAGTTTCAATGCACCAGGCTCAACACCATCAATGTTGACGATTGGTACAACACCACCGATGACTGTTGGGAACTGAATCAAACCTGCTTCGTCTAACTCTTCAGGCGTCATTGGGGCATCAGAAGCACCAAAGTCTACTGTTTTTGACTGAATTTGTTTGATACCACCAGATGAGCCAATCGATTGATAGTTGACTTGGCCGCCGGTCGCAGCATTGTAGTCATATGACCATTTCGCATAGATAGGCTGCGGGAACGACGCACCTGCACCTGTAATATTCATAGCGATATTTTCAGCAGATTTAAAATCTGACGTAGCAGAAGATGCTGTCTGAGAGGTTGTTTCAGCTGTTGTCACAGCGCTACTGCTAGTATCAGCAGTTGGCTCCGCCGTATCTGTTGACTTATTACACGCCGTAAGCATTAATGTACAACTGACGGCCACTGCTAATAACGAATAACGCATGTAGGACTCCTGAAGTTTAACAACGGTATAAAAAAGCATTGCTCGTGATATGCGTGTTATCTTGCCAAATCTTTATGACAGTTTAATGACAACTTCTAGAATCCTTCATTCGCTTTACATAATATTTGAATAATTTATCTACAGTCCAACAGCGATTTGCCTACAGCCTAATAGTACTAAGCACCCTCATCTATCAACACTCAAAAAAATATTCACGAAAATATGGAACTGTATGTGTGACGCAGAATATTTGTATCCAAATACCATTAGCCGTTGGTACAGAATTTTGTTAGTATGAAGGCTGATTTACAACACTGACAGACTCGGGGTGCGGTGTATTTTTGGCTCACTTTATTAAACTTGCTTTATTAAAGTAGTCGCCTTGATACATTCGCTGAGAGATCACCCGCCGAACCTGATGCGGTTAGTACCGACGCAGGGAAGTCTTAAGCACTTTGTTATTTATGACAAAGGGCGCGTAGAAATACATTTTTATCGTCACTACTGTCTTGATATGCGTAATGCATGGCCAGATAAGAAGAGAGGATATCAAGCTGCGTCCAATATTTGATGAGCACCATGCGCGACGATATTTTTTGGTCGAAGTTGTGGGTTCATGATATAAACTTGTCTAGATGATGGATGCCTACCCCCGCAGATACTGGCGGTGTTGATTTTATTCAAAAACCAACACGCTAGGACAGCATATGACTACTGCAGACACCACCTCAATTGCACCGAAAGCCCAAACGCATAACCCAGCCGACAACTCAACGCTTGCTTCTAATGCTGCTGACACGAATAACGTCAAAGCAGATAAGAAAGCAGATGCGCTAAAAACCCCTGCTCACCGTGCCGCAAGTGATGCCCGTTTCGAAGAAGATGCGCGCGACTTGCACCGTATTTTACCTGCCTCAAGAAAAGTCTATATCGAAGGCTCAAGACCTGATATCCAAGTACCGATGCGTGAAATCAGCTTGGCTGATACGCCTGTTGGCGGTACTGGAGATAAAGACGGTGAGCACAACCCGCCGTTTTATGTATATGACACCTCAGGTGTATATACCGACCCTAATGTCAATATCGACCTCACACGTGGATTGCCAAAACTGCGTGAGAACTGGATCGCAGAACGCGATGATACCGAGCAATTAAGTGGCCTATCTAGCTCATACGGACAAGCACGTGCCCGCGATATCAGCACTGCTAACCTTAGATTTGCCCATATTGATAAACCGCGTCGCGCCAAAGCAGGACAGAACGTCACGCAAATGTACTACGCGCGCCGAGGCATCATCACCCCTGAGATGGAATATATCGCCATACGCGAAACGCAAAAGCAGCATGAACTGACCGATATGCGTCAACACGATGGCGAAAGCTTCGGTGCCAATACGCCTCAAATCATCACCCCTGAATTTGTCCGTGATGAAGTGGCGGCTGGACGCGCAATTATTCCAAACAACATCAACCACCCTGAATCTGAGCCGATGATCATCGGGCGCAATTTCTTGGTGAAAATCAATGCCAATATCGGTAACTCAGCGCTGGGTTCGTCTATCGATGAAGAAGTGTCCAAAATGACGTGGGCAACACGTTGGGGTGCGGATACCATTATGGATTTATCAACGGGCAATCATATTCATGAAACCCGTGAATGGCTAATCCGTAACTCTCCTGTACCGATTGGTACGGTACCGATTTATCAAGCACTAGAAAAAGTCGATGGCGTCGCTGAAGACCTAACGTGGGAGATATTCCGTGATACGTTGATCGAGCAAGCAGAGCAAGGCGTAGATTACTTTACCATTCATGCTGGCGTGCTATTACGCTATGTACCGCTCACCGCAAAGCGTCTGACAGGTATCGTCTCACGCGGCGGCTCTATCATGGCGCAGTGGTGTCTGGCCCATCACAAAGAAAGCTTTTTATATACGCATTTCGAAGACATCTGCGAGATTATGAAACAGTACGATGTAGCATTTAGTCTAGGTGATGGCCTACGCCCTGGTTGCTTGCAAGATGCCAATGATGAAGCGCAGTTCGGTGAGCTACGTACGCTTGGTGAATTGACCAAAGTGGCATGGGAGCACGATGTACAGGTAATGATCGAAGGCCCTGGACACGTCGCGATGAACCGCATCAAAGAAAACATGGACTTGCAGCTTGAGCTTTGTGCGGACGCGCCTTTCTATACTTTAGGGCCATTAACCACAGATATCGCTCCAGGTTATGACCACATCACCAGCGCCATCGGAGCTGCGATGATTGGATGGTTTGGTACAGCGATGCTGTGCTATGTCACGCCAAAAGAACACTTAGGTCTACCAAACAAAAAAGACGTCAAAGACGGCATTATCACTTATAAAATCGCTGCACACGCTGCTGACCTTGCTAAAGGTCATCCAGGAGCACAGGCACGTGATAACGCGCTATCTAAAGCACGTTTCGAATTCCGCTGGGATGATCAGTTCAATCTAGCGCTCGATCCTGATACTGCACGTGAATATCATGATGAGACGTTGCCAAAAGACGCACACAAATCGGCACACTTTTGCTCCATGTGTGGCCCTAAGTTTTGTTCAATGAAGATCACTCAAAACGTGCGGGATTATGCAGCAGGACTGGATAAAGATGCTGCTAATCAAAAAGCTGCATCATAAAATAAATAGACGACTTAACGGATATGAATCATTTGATTGAAGTGATAAACATACTAGCGAAGGACGTCAGTGGCATAAAGAGCTGTAGGCAAACTATATAGCAGCGCGTCAAAAAAGCTCGAACCTGATAATCAGGTTCGAGCTTTTTTTAAAATAACTCTCAATATCTTTAAAAATTGAATACTCAATTCAGTGGATATTTTTTCTCGATTTTTCGAATTTCCTCAATACCTGTAGATTCTAGCTTGGAGACAATATAAAACTCTTTGTCACTGCCAAAATTATCTAAGGCATTGTTAAGCCCTTTTATGTACTCATAAAACTCTGAGTAAGAATAAACTTCCTCATTGTAGCGAGTATCAGGTTTATCTATATAGAGGTATACCGAACCTTCGCACTGTGTTACTTCACCTTTGATATTTGTCTCAGCCTCATAGGAGCTTGACGTCAATATTTTGTTGCTGTTATAACTCATACAGACTTTCTGTCCACCCCTGTTCATCGTTTCAAACTTATAGCTATCCAATTTTTGATTTAAATTGGTCTTCAGTTCTGAAAAATCTGTCTCGTTTGCTGAAGTATCTAAATTACCCAAAACAACATCTACTTCTGTCAGAGAGTTCAGCATAACTTTGTCGTTAGTGCCTCCCATCGCACTGAGCAAACCAATATGATGAATACCTTTGCGAGATAGCTCATCAATAATTTGCTGTACTGAGTTAGTAGTACCAAGGACGTCATCACTATAGGCCACGCCAATCCATGCCATTGTCTTCCCCCACGCTATTTCTTGAGTGAGATAGGGTTCAATAGTTACACCCAGAGCTTTTAGAGCTTTGCTTTTATCCTCAGGTAAGTTAGCTGCCAGTACTACTGTATCCTCTTTACACAAAGGATTGTTGTTTAAATGATTGATAAAATTTGATAAATCCTGAGACTGCATTGATAGCTCTTGCTCACCAAGCGTTAACGCTCGAGAACATGTATAGCGAAGAAATTCAGCTTCACGTTTACCTTTATAGAGTTTGTAGCTATTACTACTGGTGTCTACAAGATTGCCAGATAACATGTTGAAAATATCAGGTAGACTTGGGTTTTTATCTTGTAGCAAATCTTCAAAAGATGCCATGGTAGCAAGATTGCCTTTGTTGACCGTTACATAGCTATCGCTTTCAAGATAAAAAACCCTAGTGGTTTCAATACTGTCAGCGTTATATAAGTTTCCAAGATGTGTTCCAGAAATTGGCAAAACCTTATACATTTTCCCAGTTTCGTTATCGAACCTAGCAGGTGCGCGAATGTACTGATCGACGTCCTCGTCATCTTCAGCTGCCATTTCGTTAGAAAAAGTGACATCTGGAACCTGTGGTTCAACCTTATCTGGTTTAGTAGTTGGTATGACTGGTGTCTCTGGCGTAACACTACTATTTTTATTACCGCCATCACTACCACCACCGCAGCCATAAAGTGCCAACATAGAAGCCAAAGCCAAACTTAGATAACGTTTATTCATCAATACATATCCATTTAGGTTAACGGTCAATCAACATAGAAGTGAACTTAATTTCGCTAATAATAGATTGAAACAGATACTAAATCAATACAAATAAACAAAAAACCCCAACAGATATTTTGCCTGCTGAGATTTTGGTGAGCACCAAATTATAGCTTTTAAACTCTATTTGTTAAAATGCAACTGTTAAACTTTCGACGCCTCATAGATTTCTTCGATTGAGCTATCAATCATTGCCGCAAATGCCTCATCGCTTTGCTGTTTACTCAAGCCTTCAGTAAAGGCACGCGAGAAGCTCGCAATCATACCTGGGTTTTGTTTAAGCTTGGCACAAGCATCGCTACGACTATAGCCACCAGATAACGCCACTACTTTGAGCACTTTAGGATGGTCAATCAGCTCCTGATAAAACCCAGCCTCTTCAGGTAAAGTCAGCTTAAGCATCACTTGATGTTCGTCACTTAAGCGTTCTAGATTGCGCAAAATATCTGCTTTTAACAGTAGCTCGCACTCATGCTTTTGAGTGCTATCAATATTGACCTCTGGCTCGACGATAGGCATCAGACCTTTTGAAATAATCTGCTTAGCCACATCAAACTGCTGCTGTACCACAAGCTCGATACCATCGACGTTTGGCTCATAAATGACTGAGCGCATTTTAGTACCGAATACGGGATAGTTTTTTGCTTTATCTAATAATAGATCTAGATTCGGAATCGGCTTCATGACTTGTACACCGCTCATCTGCTCAGCCAGACCTTTATCTACCTTTAAAAATGGTACGATATTTTTATCTTCCCATAGGTAGTTGGCCGTCGACTTGTCATTGACTTCGCGCTCCATGGTGTCTTCAAATAAAATTGCACCAAGTACACGCTCACTATCAAAACAGTCACACGTCATAATACGAGCACGCATTTCATGAACCAAATCAAACATGGCCTCATCGTTATCATAGTCGTCGCTGCTGACACCATAAGTCTCTAACGCTTTTGGTGTGCTGCCACCACTTTGATCAAGAGCAGCAATAAAACCTGAACTATTTTTTATACGCTGTAATTGCTTATCGTATTCCATTGAGCCTGTATCCTATTTTTATTGGTTAAGTTAAATATCATAAACTAAGCTTTTTTATTCCATACAAGCCGTGTTATTTGTAGATAACCTTATCATAGGATGATTTATATGCCTATATAGGATACGTGACAATATAGCTAAAAAATTATGAAACCAATACTTTTGGACAGAGTCCATTACGCCAAAAACAGTACCCCTACACAGCAGACTGCCAATACTAATCCTATTATATTGATACGGTTTAGCTGCTCTTTAAACACTCCTACGCCAATCAATGTCGCTACGGCAATAACACCGACATTCATACCAGTAAAAACAATACTAGGAGAATCATGCAGTACTTGGTGTGCCCGTACATAGGCATAGATATTGCCCATGTTTAATGTACCGAGCAGCAAGCCTGTCATAAGTGCTTGTTTTTGCCAACGTACCCTTGTGACAATTAAATAGATTAAAAGCAATACACCTGCTACGCCAAAACTTACCAGTAGAGTCAATGGAAAAGCTGCCCCTTGTTTGGCAACCTGTTTGAACAAAATATCAATAATGCCGTAGCCTGCCCATACCCCGAATAACCACAGTGGCGTATGCTTTGCTTGCCGAGTAACATCGTTATGCTGTGGTCGATAGACAAGCGCACCTAATGCTAGAAAACCTAACGCCAGTCCAAGTATACGTGTACCAGTCAGTACCTCACCGAATAGCAAAAAAGCCGCTACGATAGGAATGATAAGTGATAAGCGCTGAGACGCGTCGGTTGCTACCATCCCCACCGCTTCAATAGCTCGTCCCAGAATAATAAATACGGCAGGTAATAGTATCCCAAGCGCGATGATGATTGCCCAAGCGCTATCAAGCGCATGAATGGCACCTACATCAGGTTTTAGTAATACCCAAGTCAGTAAAAAAGCCACAGGATAGCCTGCCACGATGGTCTGACGAATATCTATATTTTTCTGGCGCAATATTTTCAAAAGTACTGAGACAGCGACGCTACATAGCACCGCTATTATTAAATACATCATTCACTGCTACCTTTTGAACTTCAATGTTGAGTTATTACTGTCCGTATATTTATAAAAACCATTAAATAAAATGCCTGCTAATCAGCTGATATTTGCAATGAAATCATGCTTATAAAATCAGTATTTAAAATATGAATAGGTTTGGATGTGGAATGTAACAAAATATGTTTTCTACAGCAATCTATTTATTATGGTTATAACTGAAGCTTTCAAAACATAGCTATTCTTAAGCAAATTACAATTAGCATGCAGGTATGATTAGTAATTTTGCTAAAATAGCACCTAATCCCAATCACAAAAGTAAAGATTCTAGATAACGAGTCCTCTCGTTCATCTTGACGTACTGCTATTGATGTTTTATTACTGCCTATGAATGCTCTATTTCGCTTTTTCGAAAATCGCCTACCCGCCTTTCCAGATACACCTATGCCATTGCCATCACCTCGCGATGGCATGCTGAAGTTTTTGTGGGCATGTACCAATGGCCTACGCGGCTGGCTACTAATCTTTATGATTTTGTCCGCTGGTATCGGTATCTACGAGGCCATGCTGTTTGCTTGGATAGGTAATATCGTCGATTGGTTGGGCGTTTATACGCCGCAAAACTTATGGGTAGAAAAAGGCGATATGCTACTCATCATGCTCGCTGTCATGATAGTGAGCCCATTGTGGATCGCCTTGTCATCATTTATCCATTTTCAGACCTTGCAAGGCGTGTTTCCTATGCAGATGCGCTGGCGGTTTCATCAGCGAATGCTTGGGCAATCCATGCAGTTTTATCAGGATGAGTTTTCGGGTCGTGTCTCAGCTAAGGTAATGCAGACAGCCCTAGCAGTACGCGATACCGTAATGACCGTCACCGATATGTTTATGTATGTCTCTGTCTACTTTATCACCTCAGGGGTGATTTTGTTTAATTTAGACAGCTTACTACTCATTCCATTTGTCATTTGGCTGGTCTTGGTTGCCATTACCATTTGGTACTTTATCCCTAAGCTTAAACAAACAGCGATTGTGCAAGCGGATGCCCGTGCCTTGATGACAGGACGAGTCACTGATGCTTATGCCAATATCATGACCGTTAAGCTATTTAGCCATTCTCGTCGTGAGCTAGGCTATGCCAAAAATGCCATGGGACAATTCTTAGGTACGGTACATGCGCAGATGCGCTGGGTCAGCTATTTAGAAGTATCGACCCATCTTATCAGTGTGATCTTGGTCAGTAGTACCGCGGGTATTGGATTGTACTTGTGGCAACAAGGCGCAGTTGGTGTTGGTGCCATTGCTGCTGCGACTGCGATGGCATTACGTCTAAATGGTTTGACGCGTTGGATTATGTGGCAGACAGCCAGTTTGTTTGAGAGTATCGGTACAGTTCAAGATGGTATGCGTACGTTGTCAGCACCGCAGACAATCATTGATAAACCTGACGCGCCAGCCCTAGCTGTCACAGACGGGCGTATCGTGTTCGACCATGTTGACTTCAGTTATGAGAATGATGATGAAGACAATGGCCAAACTGATAAACCTATTGATAGTACCAACATTGCTAAACGCGCTCCTAACTCATATATCAAACTGTTGGACAACTTCCACTTAGATATTAAGCCGGGTGAAAAGATTGGTTTGGTTGGGCGTTCAGGTGCTGGTAAATCGACCTTGGTCAATCTGTTACTGCGCTTTTTTGATGTCGATAGCGGTAAGATTCTGATTGATGGTCAAGCTATTGATGCGGTCACGCAAGAATCGTTACGTCAACAGATTGGTATGGTGACTCAAGATACGTCATTGCTACATCGCACCGTGCGTGAAAATATCGCCTATGGTCGTCCTGATGCTACTGACGAAGAGATTATGATCGCTGCCAAACAAGCTCAGGCATGGGATTTCATCAAAGATTTGTACGATGATAAAGGCAATACAGGACTTGATACCCAAGTGGGTGAACGCGGAGTCAAACTATCTGGCGGTCAACGTCAGCGTATTGCTATCTCACGTGTTATGCTAAAAAATGCGCCGATTTTACTTTTAGATGAAGCCACCAGTGCGTTAGATTCTGAGATTGAATATGCTATTACCGAAAGCTTAAATGACATCATGACCGGCAAGACCGTTATTGCTATTGCCCATCGCTTGTCTACTATTGCCGCACTGGATAGACTGGTCGTTATGCATCAAGGCCGTATTATTGAGCAAGGTAGTCATGATGAACTATTGGCATTGAATGGTGTCTACGCTCGACTGTGGCAACGTCAAAGCGGTGGCTTCTTAGGTGAAGATAACTAGGACTTGTTAAGTCAGCTCAATCATAAGAAGACAAACTACAAAAAAATCACTCAAAATAAGTCACAAGGAAGTGTTTATTTTATGGAAGCATTCACAAACCGCATTAATCTTGGCGGAAAACAGGCACGCTACTATGACCTTAGCCAGTTTAATCAGCCGGTAGATTTCAGCTCTACTCCCCGCGCTCCAGCACATTTTTATAGTGGTAATAGTTTTACTGTTGGTACTTATACGCCACTATTAAGTAAGCTAGCTACTGCGTTTGATATCAGCTCACTTGCCCTACGTGGCTACTGGTATGATAAGCCGCAAAGCCGTCGTCTGACGCGCGATCAAGATGCTGATATGCTGATTGAATTTTTAGAAAAGACGCAAGACAAGCCTGTCATAGGTATTGGTCACTCGCAAGGGGCAACGGCTACAGCAATGGCAGCTGCCAAACGTCCAGAGTTGTTTTCGCAGTTGTACCTGATCGAGCCTGTCACATTTACCAAATACCAAGCTACCTTATATAACCTTTTGCCACGCTCTGTCCTACTGAGCCGCGAGCCTTTCAAAAGCACGTTAACCAAGCAATCTACTTGGCCAAGTACCCATAGTTATTACGAGAGCCTACGTGCGCAGCGTGCTTATAAGCGTATCAGCGATGAGCATTTGCAAGTGTTTGCTGAGCAAAGCTTGAGCAAGAATGCAGATGGTAGCTATACGCTTATGTTTGCACCAGAACAAGAGCTGGCCAATTATTTTGGCGCCCCTCATATCGATGCTGCGCTCAAGAAACTACGCTGTCCCTACACCTTGATTACAGGCAAGCCTACCCTGTTCATCAATGATAAAGTACGAAAGCAATGGAAAAAGTTTGTCCCAGATAGCAGTCTTATTTCGCTGTCAGATTATGGTCATCTATTGCCAATGGAAGCGCCTGAACTATGTGCTCAAATTATCAACGAGCACTATCAAAGCAGTAAATAAGGATTTATAACGACTGAATTATGACTGACCTCTTTGCCCCTGCACCCACGGATAACTTACTACCCTATGATGGTAAGGTGAATGATCTAGGCGTGATTATCGACGATGCCACTGCCCTTTATAATACTCTACTAAATGAGCTACCTTGGCAGCCAGACATCGTGACGTTATTTGGTAAGACCCATATAACTACTCGGCAAATCGTTTGGATGGGAGATACAGATGCAGACTATCAATACTCGGGACACGTGCGGCAAACTGTTCCATGGTCAGACATAGTGTTTCACGTGAAACAGAATATCGAACAAGCTTTAGCAGAGGTTGGCGTAACTGCCAATTCTAATACCTGCCTGCTTAATTACTATCCTTCTGGCGCTGATGGTATGGGCTACCATGCCGATGACGAAAAAGAGCTCGGTCATCAACCAGTCATCGCCTCCTTATCGCTCGGTGCCACACGCAAATTTGTTTTTAAGCATAAAAAAACTCAAGACAAAGTTGAACTTTATCTTGAGTCTGGTCAGCTCGTTGTGATGCATGGTGACACACAGACCTTTTGGAAACATACGATCACTAAGACAAAGACGGTCGATGCTGGGCGAATCAGTCTAACGTTTCGGCATATGCTTACATCTTGATACTATCACTGACTTAACGAGTCATCTAACTCTTATGCTAGATGATCCAAAAAACGCTCACGGTAACACTGATAAGCAGCTTCACAAACATTGGCAGTGTAGCTAGCATTAACACCACCTGCGACTACTGCACCCACCGCTGGAATGATTTGCGCCGCTTTTGTCTTAACGATGTTAGTGGCTACTTTAGTCGCTGTCTGACGCAGTACACGAGACATGACTTCTTCATTAATCTGATTGAATGCTTGAGTTTCTGGATCTTTAATCATTGCATGAGTGTCATCTAACGCCGCTTTACGCTCTTCAACAGAGGCAGAAGTTGCCACAGCCAACAAAGACATCGCAAATAGCTGCTCGCCTTCATCATTGATATCAAAGCCATAGTATGTTGCATATTCTCCAATCGCACGTAGATTGGCTGTAATAAGCCCAACGACATCAGCAGGGATACCTGCCCAGCCTACAATCCCTGTAGTCACCCCTTGCGCGCTGGTTAGCGCTACATATTTGCTTTTAAAAAGCTTAACTTGTTTATCTACAACCGCAATGGGTAGACGTTTAATGTCACCAAGCGTTTTGATAGAGGAGTCGTTAACATCTGCTTCCTCTTGATAGCTATCGATAACGTCTTGAGTATCTAGTGTCCAGTTGGCTGCGTCACTCAAAGCACTAATCGTTTCCTCAGTTGCTTTTTTTAGAGAATCGCCAAATTGTGGAGCTTCCATCAACGCATCACCGGCTGCTACCACAGGGGTATTAAGCACTGCTAGCGTCTTATCCAAAATCCCTTTATCAGGGTTCTTCCACGCTTCTATCTCTGCACGGACTTTGGATTCATAAGCAATGTGGTCATCTGTTTTTTCATTGCTGGTCTTATTATTCATAGTCTTATTGTTGGTAGTCATATTATTTCCTTCATTAGTATCGTTCGCTTTCTATCCTATGATAAATAAGCGAAGACTACAGGGACGTTCTGTTGTCCAAAATAAAACTTTTGTATGATTTGTTAAATCATCAGTTAAGTTTACTGCGTTTCAACAGACATCCCTTTACTAATAAATCCTATCGAACACTACCTAATACTTGGGCAATCTTGACATTCACTCAGCTGCCGCTAAGACAATCTTGCCAAAAGCATCGCCTTTTTGTAGCTCGTGGTGCGCTGCAACAACTTCTGAGAGTGGATAAGTTTTTTGAATTTTTAAAGTCAGCTTGCCATTGGCCACTTCCTGTAAAACACGCGCCATATCTTGACCACTACGCTGCGCTTTATAGCCTGCTACTGCCAAGTCTTTTTGCTGACCGGCTTCTTTGAGCTTATCAACCCAGATAGTTGGCAACACATTTACTCGAGCACCTGACTTGAGTACGCTAAGCGCACGGACACCTGCTTCACCACCGACTAAATCAAGCAGCACGTCGGCTTGTAAGTTAGGGAACGCTTCATCTTTTGTATAATCTATCCAACCCGCTAGCTTAGATACGTCTATTAACTCATCAAGCTTGGTGTACTTTTCTGGTGAGCAAATTACCGTCACCTTGATGTTATCTTGCGCCACTTTATTCATGAGCAGTTGGATCAACAAATGACCGACACCGCCTGCTGGTGCATTAATTACCACATGTTCGCCTGTTTTTATATCAGCAAAATCTACGAATTGTAGTGCCGTTTGTCCGATACAAGGCAAAGCCCCTGCCTGCTCTAAGCTGACATTGTCTGGTACTTTCGCAAGCAACTTGGCATCTACTGCCACATATTGCGCATAGCCACCACCGCTAAAGGTCAAAGCCGCTACTCTATCGCCAACAGCAAACTCGTCGCTATTACTGCTGACTACTTCGCCTGATACATCGAATCCTAAAATAGCTGGCTGATCATTCTCAAACTTGTCTTTGCGAATGTTTTCCGCACCCCAGCCTTTACCTTGGCGAGTTTTATAATCGACAGGGTTAATTCCAGCATAGGCAATTTTCACCAGTACTTGGTCGTCCTGTAGCTCAGGGACATCAGCACCATCTTGATATTTCATTACTTCAGGCTCACCGAACTCGCGTATGAGTACGGCGTGCTGAGTCTTAGGTATGTTGTGGTTAGCTTGTTGATTATTATCAGTAGTAGACGCTGTTGCCATCATAGAATATCCTTATATTTTGTTTATTAGGCTGTACTTGGTCTTCATTTTATTGAAACGTTGTGCTGTTAATATCACTTTCAATCGAGAACATAGTTAATTAATAATATGATCAATAAAGACAATTGTTCATATATCGATAGATTGCCAATATAATACATTTAGACGAATTATTATAGTTAGGTATTAGGGCAACATCAGCTCTGCGCTAATGGGCAGATGATCTGATAGCGATGACCAAGGTTTTCCAGTGTGTACCCAAGCATCCTTCACAAGCAAATTGCGCACATAGATACGATCTAAGCTGAGTACTGGCAGTTTTGCGGGAAAGGTTGGCAACAGCTTGCCATGACAATGTTTGAACGCTTCTATCATACCGAGATCTGACGCCAGTTTGTCACAAGACATCTTTTTCCAATCATTAAAATCGCCTGCTAAGATAAGTGGTTGATCCGGCGCAATCTCATTTCGCACATAGTCACTAATCGCTTGATACTGCTTGATACGATCGCGCTCAAACAAGTTCAAATGTGCACACAATACGACAACTGGCATCTCCCAACCGACAGGTTTTACCTCACAGTGCAAGACACCGCGCTGCTCAAGCTTGTTGACCGTAATATTTACATTGTGTTTGGGGTCTAGCGGGAAGCGACTCAATACTGCATTGCCGTGGTGGCCGTTTTCGTATTCGGAGTTTTTACCGTAACTGTTTTGCAAATCTAAAAATTCGCCAAACCATTCATGCTGTGATTGATCTGGGTACTCGTTATATTGCATATTACGCTTGAGGTTTTGGCCCTGCACTTCTTGTAGGCACAAGACGTCTGAACCCACAGACTCTAGCGCCTGAGCAATACCTTGCATCTTCACTTGGCGATTCAGCGGTGACATGCCTTTATGGATGTTGTAGCTAGTTAAAACAAAAGAGGTGGTAGTCATAGTTTGGTTAGTTGTACGCTCATTATTTATGGAGTAAAGATCAATAGCTCAGCTACGATAGCATCCATAGTGATGGTAATGACAGACATAAAAAGAGCACTGGCTCGTATTGAACCAATGCTCTCATATTACACCTATGTATTATCAATGGCTAATTCATAAATGGCTGATTCATAAATGAATATCGCACATAGGTGGCATCGTCAGATTAGTAGCGAGTTACTAGCGCTATTGGTTGATCTTCACCCATGATATCTTGTGGCATAAATACAGCTTCGCCGCCATTGTGAATGACGTGCTCGATGATTTCACCGATTGCATCATCTGTGATGCCTTCCGTAGTAGCATCATTGGCAGGGCTTAACGTTTGTGCCTTTTCATCAATCTTAGCAGATTGTATATAGCCACGGCGTACATAAAGTGTCTCGCCAGCTCCTTGGAAAGCACTTCGATATACTTCCTGCAAGTCAGTCTGCAACATATTCGCACCGCGAGCTTTGTCGATTTCGCCCAATGCAGCTTTATGTAATGAGGTGCGATACTCTTCTACGGCTTCTTGCACGCTATCTACGATATGCTGAGCACTACCGTCTTCTAGATTGGTCGCATTCGATACTGTAGCGATGATATTGTCTGGACGATCACAGATTTCTTTATAGTAGCCAATATTTTTTGCATCACCAACTATAACAAGAGGCATTTTATGCTCGCCCCACAATTCTTGGACACTTTTATCAACTTGGTTAAAGAATTCTTTTAAGTGACTGCTTTCATTGTTTGATGAGCGATCTGAGCCACCGTCGCCTGTTGTGTATAGTCCGTTGTTTTCAACAGGGAACTGAATGTTCTCCATATTGTTTTGTGCATCATCATCTTTATCGAACTCTCTTACAACGCGGTCGTTAGACGCTTCAATCAAACGCGCATTATCACGAGTTAAGACCACAGTATAATAATGAACCGCACTTGCCATATCACGAACCAAGTCACGCGTCGCAAATCTATCTGAAATCACAACGCGCTCTGTCGTATCAATTGGCATACGAATAACTTGCACATCATCCGTACTAGCAAATATAGCTAAAGTATCGAGGTTATAATTGTGATTGAGCTCACTGATCTTATTTTGAATATTATCTAGAATGGTAGTCGCTGTGCGTTTGTCGTACTCTTTCGTCAAACGATCTTCGGCAACCTTCAATTGGTTTTTTAGAGCGATAGGATCTTGCTCATTAGCTGGATGTTCACGATGCGTTTTAACAAAGATACTTACGGCAGGGTTAGCTTTAGTTTCACGTAAACTTTTAAGAGTCGCTTTCATATATTGCTCCTTGTTTTATTATCGTTCATTTTTAACTTTATGTATTTCTTCACTCATATACTGTTATAAGTGTAGAAATTTCTATCCATGTTTTTCTTGCATCTCATTAACGCATAATATTTGAATTCCATTACCTTGATGCTAACAGCTATACCCCACTCCCTGTAGGGTTAATTTGCAAGCAAATGATAGCGCTTTGTAAGTAGAGCACTCTATATTGTTAAAGAACTGCCTTAACGAGCATAGCTACATATTCAGATAATTATCTTGAGAAGTTGAATCTAAATATCAGAATCTCGACATTTACTTTCAGATTGCTAGCACTGTCCTAATTAGTTGAATCGTATAAAAGTGCTTAGGTTGTATTTTTACCAAACGAACCCATCTTTTATATAATCTATATATAAAATAAGAACACACTGTATATTTCGATAGTAGCCAGACTTATCTCATTCTCATTTTTATTAATAATAATTCATTGATACCGGATAACTATATGACACCTTCTCCTTTAGATTTACGCCTTGTCGATTTTACCGACACTGCGCCACATACGTTACAAAACCAAGTAATTGATGCCATTGATGCTGCCAATGCTTTTTTAGATACCTTAACCGTGGTAGAAAGCGATAGTGCTGAAAAAACAAGTGCTGAAAAAATAAGCGCTGAACAAGCTTTAGCAGATGTGATGAGCTTTGACCATATCAATTTGGCATTAGATCGTAGCTGGGGTATTTTGTCGCATCTCAATAGCGTGATGAGCAACGATGAGATTCGCCATGTTCACCATGAACTGCTACCAAAACTATCTGCTTACGGTACGCGAGTGGGCCAACATCAGCCTTTGTTTAATCGTTATCAAGCTATCGTCAATGACACAGATTTCTTTGCTACGTTAGAGCCTGCTCGTGCACGTGCAATCGAACTGGCATTACGTAGCTTTGAGTTATCAGGCGTTGCATTACCTCAAGCTGAGCAAGAAAAGTTTGCCACTATCCAAAGTGAGTTATCGACCCTGTCTGCAACCTTTTCGGACAATATCTTGGATGCGACGCAAGCATTTGCCCTGCCTTTAGAAGACTCTCAGTTAAAGGGGTTAACAGAGAGTGGTTTGGCACTATTGGCAGATGCAGGCGAGCAATACAAAGCGCGTGAGCTTGCTAGCGGTGCCCTTAGCCAAGCTGATATATATGCGCTTCCTACTCCTTACTATGTGGCCAGTTTAAATATTCCTGTATATCTAGCGATCATGACTCATGCGGACGATCGTAGCCTACGTGAGAAGCTGTATCATGCTTACGTCACACGCGCCTCTGAGTTTGATACGCATACCAATGCAAAAGGCAACTCATTAAATAACGCTGACAATATGAGTCAAATCCTCTCATTACGTGAACAAAAAGCTAAGCTACTTGGTTTTGCAAATTATGCTGAAGTATCCTTATCGACCAAGATGGCAGACAGCGTCTTAGAAGTTGAAACGTTCTTACGTGACTTAGCAACGCAAGCAACCCCTGCTGCCAAAGCAGATTTGGCACAGCTACAAAAATACGCTAGCGATTATGGCATTGACGAGTTACAACCGTGGGATAGCGCTTACATCGCTGAAAAGGTAAAACAAAGTGAGTTCAGCTTATCGCAAGAGGAAATTCGTCCATACTTCCCATTACCCAAAGTGATTAATGGCTTGTTCACTATCGTTGAGCGTCTATACGGTATTAAAGTACAAGAGCAAAGCCATAAAAATGCAGAAAGTGACTCAGTCTCTCGCTGGCATGACGATGTAAGCTTTTATCAATTATTCGATGCTGATGATCGCCTGCTCGGTGGCTTCTACTTTGACTTGTTTGCACGTAGCGGTAAGCGTGGCGGTGCATGGATGAGTGGTTTTCAATCTCGCTATAGCTACGAAGAACAGAACCATCAGCAGCTGCCTGTCTGCTTTATGGTTGGTAATTTCACGCCAGCACTTGATGGCAAACCTAGTTTATTGACTCATGATGAAGTATTAACCTTATTCCACGAGTTTGGTCATGGCTTGCATCATTTATTGACCCAAGTGACGGTGGGCGATGTCGCTGGTGTCAATGGCGTCGAGTGGGATGCAGTCGAACTTCCTAGTCAGTTTATGGAAAACTGGGCTTGGGACGCTGAAGGTATCGCCCTTATCAGCAGCCACGTTGAGACTGGTGAGCCATTACCTAAAAACAAGCTCGATGCACTACTAGCAGTCAAAAATTTCCAAAGTGGCATGCAAACGCTGCGTCAGATAGAGTTTGCTCTATTTGACCTACTCATTCATGCTCATACGCCAGCACTGAGTTACGATGGCATTTTAGAGACGCTCAATACTGTCCGTCATGATATCTCCGTTATGCAAACACCTGACTATAACCGCTTTGCTAATGGTTTTAGTCATATCTTCGCGGGTGGTTATGCTGCAGGTTATTACTCATATAAATGGGCGGAACTGCTATCAGCTGATGCGTTTAGCAAGTTTGAAGAAGACGGTATTTTCAACCCAGCGACAGGCAAAGCGTTCCGTGAATCTATCTTATCTGTTGGCGGCAGTTTCCCAGCGAAAACCAACTTTGAAAACTTCCGTGGTCGTAGCGCCAGTATCGACGCCTTGCTACGTCATAATGGTTTCACTGATGTTAAAAATATTGATACCGCAAATACTCAAACGACTTGCGAGGTCATTTAAATGCGTTATCAGTCATCTAGTCCTAAGCGCCGATTTTTAGCAGGGGTGCGCTGTCCGAAATGTCAGGAGATGGACGCTGTGGTGCAAGTTAATATCGTCACCCCTGCCCCAGATGAGTATATTGAATGTACTCAGTGCGGACACACAGAACACCGTCCGGATCCTGATGCCATTAGCGCCAAGAACCATTTAGAAGATCAAATGGCTCGTGATGCGATGGCAACTGGCACCAGCGGTACTGTAAAATTTAAGCCTTAGTTATTTAGTTTTCATATCTAAAAACAGATTAAATCCTTTATTATTTAATGGTCTATTAAGCCTATCTATCAATAGATAGGCTTTTTATTTTGAGTTTGCTATAGTATGGCTACTTATATTCTTGACTTGAATCGATCACAATATGAAACCAGACAACATCCGGCCTTCATCAACACACACTTCTAAGAAAAAACAGACTAAATCACGTCAGAAAATTCTGGCAGTACTTATCTCCATATTGTTACTTATCGTCATTGTCTACCTTATCGTAGGAAGGTCTGGCACTCAGTCCACACTTCCTGTAGATGACGCCACTTCGGCACCAGTAACTGAGCAAGCACAGACAGAATTAGTCACAGACAGCACTTCAGAAGTATCAGATGATTCTGTGATTGACGACGGTGTGCTCATGGATGAAAACTCTGGAGCAGCCAACAATGACAGTATTGCGATACCAAACCCTACTGCTATATTAGATGCGCCTCTACCAGAAAATGACAGCTTGGCGAAAGAAGAGATTGATCGTTTAGAAGATGAGCGTCAGCGACTGGCCGAACAAGAAAAGTTAGCCGCTGAACAAGTGGATATGAATAAGCAATTAACTGATATGAAGGCCGAACAAATTGCGCTACTCGAACAACAAATTGCTCAATTAGAAGCAAACGACTCTAATAAATCGACGATTCAATAACCGTATACTTGATTTGGTTATAGAGAGGCTTACGATGGCGATTTTACAACTCACACATGCCTTTATTTTAAATAGCAATGCACAGTTGCTTGTTTTACCTGTCAACAATGCTGGTGTCGTTTTAGATCCTGTACTCACACGAGCAAAAACTCTATTTCCTGATAATTATAGTCGCTATCATCGTGCGTGCCGCGATGGTAGTCTGAATGTTGGTAGCTGCTTAATTAATAAGCGTACACGTGAGCAGGTCGGACTTGGTATCAGTAGTAACGGTAACCAGCCAAACTATATTGCCAACCTTGTGATATCAAACCATCCTTATCATCCAGCGCGCACACGTTGGCTGACTGCTGCCTTGATTGATTTGCAACAGCAAATAATGCCGCTTATACGTTACCAAGGCATACGCAGAGTTGCATTACTTGCTCGGCCGCTTATCTCAGGCAAACCACGTGATATCGTATCCAATGAAAGCACTACAGCAGATACTCTGCCCCTAGACTGGCATGCTGATACGTTGCCATTACTAACTGAGTACTTACAAGACCTACCAAAACTTCGTATCGATATACACCTGCCTAAAAGCATTGATTTATAAATGGCCTTTTAGCTAGACAGTCATCATCTTTTTGGACACATAAAAAAACCGCCTTGAATACTCATGACGAGTATTTCAAAGCGGTTTTTATTACTTAAACCACATCAGATATTGAGTATTAGTTCTGCTCAACACCTTTCATAGTCAGTTTGATACGACCACGGTTGTCAACGTCTTGTACGAGTACTTTAACGACCTGACCTTCTTTTAGATAGTCTGATACATTCTCTACGCGCTCTTCTGCGATTTGTGAAATATGTACTAGGCCATCAGTGTTTGGCAAGACATTTACAAATGCACCGAAGTCGACGATACGAGCAACGGTACCTTCATAAGTTTTACCAACTTCAACTTCAGCAGTTAGTGCTTCGATTTTGCCGATAGCTGCCTTGGTCGCTGCTTTGTTTTCACCAAAGATACGGATAGTACCTGCATCATCGATATCGATAACCGCGCCAGTTTCTTCCGTTAGCTGACGGATAGTTGCGCCGCCTTTACCGATAACGTCACGAATCTTGTCTGGGTTGATTTCGATAACCGCGTAGTTTGGTGCATGAGCATTGATTTCAGTACGGCTCTCAGGCAATACTTGGTTCATTGCTTCTAGGATATGGATACGACCTGCATGAGCTTGTTTAAGCGCTTGCTCCATGATGTCAGGGGTAATACCTTCGATTTTGATATCCATCTGAAGTGCAGTAATACCATTTTTAGAACCGGCTACTTTAAAGTCCATATCACCTAGATGATCTTCATCACCCAAGATATCTGACAATACAGCAAAACGATCGCCTTCTTTAACCAGACCCATCGCGATACCAGCAACTGGTGCTTTTAATGGTACGCCTGCGTCCATCAATGCCAAGCTTGCTCCACAAACAGAAGCCATAGAAGATGAACCGTTAGATTCAGTAATTTCTGATACCACACGAATCACATACGGGAAACGCTCACTATCTGGTAACATCGCTTGTACACCGCGGCGTGCTAGACGACCATGGCCGATTTCACGACGTTTTGGAATACCTTCACGGCCCGTTTCACCAACTGAGAAATGCGGGAAGTTGTAGTGCAACATGAAATGGTCACGAATTGTACCACCTAGTGAGTCAATCATGTTGACGTCACGGCTGTTACCAAGTGTGGTAGTAACCAATGCCTGCGTCTCACCACGTGTGAACAGTGCTGAACCATGCGTATATGGCAATACACCAACTTGTACGTCAAGCGCACGAACTGTCTCAGGGTCACGACCATCGATACGCGGCTTACCTGACAAAATGTTGTCACGAACGGTACGATATTTAAGGTCGTTATAGATTTCTTTAAGCTCAGATACGGTATCAGCATAAGTTTCTGACTCAGCATCACCAGCAAGTGCATCAATAATTGATTGCTTAATTTCATCAAGCTTCGTGTAACGTGCTTGCTTATCAGTAATGGTATAAGCGTCAGCAACTTGCTCGCCGAACTGCTCTTTCATGCTGCTAGTAAGTGCTTGATCACGCTCAGGAGCAGAGTATTGCTGCTTAGCAGTACCGATCTCTTCAGCCATTGACACAATGTTATCAATAACGATTTGTTGTTGCTGATGGCCGTACAATACTGCACCTAACATCTGGTCTTCTGATAGCTCTGCCGCTTCAGATTCAACCATCAATACCGCAGACTTAGTACCAGCCACAACCAAATCTAGGTCACTGGTTTCAAGCTGCTCAGACGTTGGGTTTAGAACGTATTCACCGTTAATGAAACCAACACGAGCGGCAGCAACAGGACCATTAAATGGTGCATCAGAAATAGCCAATGCTGCTGAAGCACCGATTAGTGCAGCGATATCTGCAGACTGAGTTTTATCTGATGATACAACTGTTGCGGTAATTTGGATTTCGTTTACGTAGCCTTCTGGGAATAGCGGACGAATCGGACGGTCAATCAAGCGTGAAGTTAAAGTTTCAAATTCGCTCGCACGGCCTTCACGTTTGCCGTAAGCACCTGGGATTTTACCCGCTGCATACATTTTTTCTTGATAATTAACCGTTAGCGGAAAGAAGTTTTGACCTTCTTTAGCTTCTGATTTTACGACTGCTGCAACTAATACGGTTACACCGCCCATGTGTACTAAAATAGAGTTTGCTTGACGGGCAATACGGCCTGTCTCGATAACAACCTGCTGGTTGCCATACTGAAATTCACGCTTAATGGTGTTGAACATTGTCATATAATCTTCCTAATGTTGACTGACAAAACTGATATCAGCGTCAAAAAAAGCTGATATCTGTCATTAAAATTCTGTGTATATGGCTATCAGTTGCGATGCCAATAACGTTACTTGGTTGTCTCATATATCTGTCTGAGTTAGACATCGTACTATTATGTATATTCGGTCGTGCAATTTTGGCTTTACTATAAATACTATCAAAAAGACATTAAGTCAAAAGACTTCGATGCTAAAAACCCTACAGGCTATTTTCTGAACTTTCAAATATCAGCTATCTGCGCTGATTACCAAGCCAAATAATAAGTATTCTATCAATAATCACCATATCTGTAGCAGATGCGCTATCAAACTCACAAGGCATTATTTTACAGTGATTTATAGCCATTGACCAATTAATTGCACAGTAGCGCAATTATCGTCAGAAAATACCGTATTTGAGGCTTGGTTAGTACAGTTTATACCAATATTCCTCTTAACTATTCTATAGAAGGAGTTATAGCTCTTACTATTTGAGCACGGTATCTAAAACGAATAAGCATAAAAAAACGGCGTGAAACTATTCCACACCGTTTTTAGAAAAATCTATTTTATCGATAATAACAAACAAGTTCCAAGCGACTTAGCAAAAAATTCAGCATCCACTCGTACTATTGTCGTTAGATTAACGACGTAGACCCAACTGGCTGATTAGAGTAGTGTAACGACCAAGGTCTTTACCTTTTAAGTAATCAAGCAGTTTACGACGCGTGTTAACCATACGGATAAGACCGCGACGGCTATGATGGTCAGCTTTGTGTGCTTTAAAGTGGTTCTGCAAATCATTGATACGAGCACTCAACAAAGCTACTTGAACTTCTGGAGAACCAGTGTCATTTTCGCCACGTTGGTATTGAGCGATGATTTGTTCACGATCGGTATTAGTTAGCATAAATATCTCCGGCAATGCTAAAAACTTTAAAAAACGGACTGCAATTTGAGTCAGTATTAAAGCAATAGAATAATAAATAAAATAACCTGTACGCCATTCAGGACAACCCTGCATTACTAGAGTTGACCTAGTGTACGACAAGCTCAGTTAACAACCATTTAGTATGTTTTGAATCGTACATTGTATTTAACTATAGCACTACTTAATCAAAGTAATGGGCTAACTACAGTACCTCATTCAGAACCTAATCTAAATGTGGGGGTAATTATAACAAAAAACTGCTGAACTAGCAGCAGTTTTTCATAATACTTGTAAAGCGATATTTAATTTCTAGTAACTAGTATTTGATAGATAACTATCTATTAAGATCCTACCTAGGCTACTTATTAATTTTAGATTCTGTCGCATTGCCGCCTAGTTCATCATCTTCAAGAGGCGCAGCAGTAGTAACTTCCGCTAGACTATCTGGGACGGTATGCTCACTTGGATTGATTTCTTCTGCAAGCTTTTCAATCTCTTTTTCCTGCTCGTCCATATTGTTCAGTGAATTACTCATATTAGCTCCTGAATTATTATTTTTTGGACTAACGGTAGTTGCACTCATCGAGCATAAGACGTGCAAACTATAAACATATCAACGCCACCTATTACAGGTGGCATATTAAAAACCTACTTATCTTCTTTCGCGCTTTCTAAGTTAGCTGCGATACGTTCTGCTGCTGCTTCGCTATTTTCATTGTGATTGTCTTCAGTTTGACCTTTAAGTGCTGCTTCTGCTGAATTAGAACGTTGTTGCTCAAGTTTAGTATCGTTTGGGTTAGAGTTTGACATAGTATCTTCCTTAGTTATGATTATGAATATTAGTTGTACAGAGTTGAAATTTAATAATACTTAGTTGATTAGACTTGTTTAATTAGAAGTCAAAATTCTAAGATAATGCTTTATCTATGGCATCAACAAAATTAGGAATATCGTCTGGGTTACGCGAAGTAATAAGGTTACCATCTACTTGTACTGTCTTATCTACGTAGTTTGCTCCAGCATTTTCTAAATCTAGTTGCAACGTAGGGTAAGCCGTAAGGGTTTTGCCTTTAGCAATACCCGTATTGATGAGAGCCCAAGGAGCATGACAAATAACAGCTAGTGGCTTTCCTGCTTCATTTATAGCATTGATAATTTGATGAGCCTTTTCGTTACCACGAATAGTATCAGCGTTGACAGTACCACCTGGTAACACCAATGCATCATAGTCAGAAACGTTAGCATCTTCTACAAAGATATCAGCAGTAAAAGTATCACTCTTATCTACGTCTTGCTGCATGGCTTGCACTTCTTTCTTATCATTTGTTGTTATGAGAAGTGTTTTATAGCCTTTGTCTTTTAGCTGATTATTGACGTCTTCATACTCTGCTTGTTCAAAGTGGTTATGTAGTAAAAAAGCGATCGTTTTCATAACTTTCCTTCTTCTTATCTATTAGTTTTTGTGAGCCAGTATATTTTTATAAGTTAGTTTTATTATTGTTTGGCAGTACATTCTCCTTTGAACTATTTTATTTTTGTTCAAATGCGTCCTTTCTGCATTGGTTTTTACTTCTAAGTGTCTATTATTATAATTATTAAACTTATGGCAATTTTTTATTTTTATAATATTTGTCCGTTTTGTTTTTTAGCTCAGTATTCCCTATCTGATGAATCTAGAGTACAAAAAAAACAGGTTTCACCATAGGCGAAACCTGCAATAAAATGTGACGGTATGTGATTAGTGTAAACTATTAGTAAATCAGGCCAACGTTAGGTGGTAGTTTCTCTATTTAAGTAACATTGATGAAAACGTCACTATTAGCGCTGAATCAATTTCTTAGGTTGTAAACGTCCGTTTAAGCTCACAGACCCCAAACCAAGAAATTCTCCTTGCTCATTAAGTAAACGTATATCAACTGGTATTTCGTGTTCTAGGAGCTGAGGCGCATCAAGATCAGTATCAGTTTTACCATTGATACTAGCGTCACCATCAATACCGACAGAACTATCATTAGACAGCTGGTCAGAAACCATATTAGTAACATAATCCTTGAGCTTACCTGTTAGCTCATCAAATACGTTTAAGCGCTGCCCCATATGTACACGGACGCATTGTTCCTCTGTCAGCGTCAGTTCAGCATCGATATCAATACAAGCATCGATAGGCAGTAGCCAAGACTGACGCTCCTCTAAACTATGCTCTTCTAACGATGATAAAGCGATCGCATCATCAATGCTGAAGTTCCCCACTTGTGTACGACGCAATGCTGTCAAATGTCCTAGCGTACCTAGCTGCTTTGCAATATCTTCCGCTAATACACGTACGTAAGTACCTTTCGTACAAGTAACCGTTAGATTAATCTGGGTATCATCTATCATCTGCAGATTGATTGCTTTAATCGTAATATCTCTAGGTGGTCTATCAACCTCAATACCAGCGCGAGCATATTCATACAGTTTTTTGCCATCTTTTTTTAGCGCTGAATACATCGGTGGTATCTGCTGCTGAGCACCTAAAAACTGCTGGGCAATAGTCGCCAATGACGCTTCATCAAATTCTGGGATAGATGCCTGCGTTACGATTTGGCCATCAGCATCACCAGTATCGGTTTGACTACCTAGCAAGATAGTCGCTTGATAGGATTTATCAGCATCCAGTTGATAATGGCTAAACTTGGTGGCTTCACCCAAGCAAATAGGCAATAAGCCAGTTGCCATCGGATCAAGCGTTCCTGTATGCCCTGCCTTTTTACTATCGTGTATCGGTGATTTAAATAAATACTTCACTTTTGACACAACTTGCTGCGAGGTCATACCTTTGGGTTTATCCACCAATATGACACCTGAAACTTTTACTTTTTCAGGTACTTTATTGGCTTTTTTATCAACTTGCTTAGACGCTATAGACATAATAATAATTTACTCGTCATTCTCGTTTTGCTCGGTTTTAGTCACGGCCTTACTAATCAAGTCCATCATGTAGTTACCACGAGCCGTTACTTCATCATAATGAAAACGTAAGCGCGGCGTAGTACGTGTTTTTAAGCTATGGCTTAATTCCGTACGCAAAAACCCTGCTGCTTTATTTAGTACTTTGATGCTTTCTTCATGGTTGGTCTTGTTCATAGCATCATTGAGCTCAGGCTCCATGATAGTGACATAGACGTCCGCATAACCTAAATCTGGGCTAACTTTGACACTAGAGATTGTGACAAAACCTGTTAGACGAGGGTCATTGACTTCATCGCGAATAAGAACAGCAAGCTCACGCTGAATCTGATCCGACAATCTTTGTAAACGTTGGTTCATGTTGTTACCTTACTTTAATGGGCTTATTTTATTACTGTATAAGTCTGCTGATTAATAGATGTTGCACTGATATGTGCTAAAAAAGGCCTAGCAGGATGTACCTGTTAGGCCTAAGTACAGCTGAATATTAGCAAAGTATCTAAACAGCTCAGCGGATTACGCATATTGCATTAATACATACTCTGCTATCGAACAGCAGCTTTAGATAGTACGTGCGAACTCTTGGATTTCAAAGACTTCGATCTTATCGCCAGCTTCAACATCATAGCCACGAACGGCCAAACCACATTCCATACCAGTACGTACCTCATTGACGTCTTCTTTGTAACGACGCAATGATTGCAATTGACCAGTAAAGATAACTTGGTCATCACGCAATACGCGGATAGGTTTGTTGCGATAGATTGTACCTTCGACCACCATACAACCAGCAGCAGCACCGAACTTACTAGAACGGAATACTTCACGAACGTCTGCAACACCAAGGATTTTCTCGCGATGTTCAGGAGCAAGCATACCGCTCATTGCTGATTTCACATCATCGATCAAACCATAGATTACGCTATAGTATCGAATATCCATATTGGCAGTGTCTGCTTTGCGACGTGCGGTCGCATCTGCACGAACGTTGAAACCTAACAGTACTGCTTCACTCGATTCTGCAAGGGTTACGTCAGACTCAGAGATAGGACCAACGCCTGAACTAATCACTCTGACTTTTACTTCGTCAGTAGACAATTCGTTTAGGGCAGCTAGTAGTGCTTCAAGTGAACCACGTACGTCTGTTTTTAGTACGATATTCAAGAACGACACATCGCCTTGACCCATCTGATCAAACATGCTTTCTAAACGCATGGCATTCTGACGCTCAAGTTGACGCTCACGCTCACGGTTGGTTCTAAAGTCCGCAACTTCACGAGCTTTTTTCTCATCCGTTACAACTAGGAACTCACTACCAGCAGCAGGTGTTTCAGGCAGACCTAAAATCTCTACAGGAATAGAAGGACCAGCTGATTTGATACGTTGGCCATGCTCGTCTGTTAATGCACGAACTTTACCATAATGCTCACCAGCTAGAACCAAGTCGCCTTGTTTCAATGTACCTTTTTTCACTAGGACACTAACGACAGGACCACGACCTTTTTCAAGTCTTGACTCAATAACCACACCCTGAGCAGCACCGTCTAATGGCGCTTCTAGTTCCATTAGCTCAGCTTGTAAGCTAATAAATTCTAGTAAGTCTTCGATACCTTCGCCTGTTTTGGCCGAGATACGAGCCATTGGTGTATCGCCACCCCATTCTTCTGAAACAACTTCTTTCGTCGTTAATTCATTAAGAACACGGTCAGGATCAGCGCCTGGCTTATCCATTTTGTTGATAGCAACAATAATTGGCGTACCAGCTGCGCGTGCATGATCAATTGCTTCTGCTGTTTGTGGCATCATGCCATCGTCAGCCGCAACCACCAATACAACGATATCAGTCGCTTGAGCACCACGTGAACGCATTGCGCTAAACGCTGCGTGACCTGGAGTATCAAGGAAAGTAATAACACCGCGATCAGTTTTTACATGATAAGCACCGATATGCTGTGTAATGCCGCCCGCTTCGCCATTCGCAACTTTCGTTTCACGAATCTTATCTAGTAGTGATGTCTTACCATGATCGACGTGACCCATGATAGTTACTACTGGTGGACGAGTTTGGATGTTACTGCTACGCTCATCGACTGCATACTGTAAGTCATCTTCGACTTTAGTATCACTAACTGGTACTGGGTTGTGACCCATTTCTTCAACAAGCAAACTTGCGGTTGCTTGATCAATCGTATCTGACTCACGAGCCATTTCACCCATTTTCATAAGTAATTTGGTGACTTCACGAGCTTTAACCGCCATACGCTGTGCAAGATCGGCAACTGAAATTTGCTCACTAATCTCGACATCATAGACGATTTTTTCAACAGGTTTTTCGAACTTATGCTGTGATGCCTGAGTTGAACGCAAACCGTTTTTGCGGTTTTTGATTTCGCGTTCATCTTGGTTCTTACGACGACGACCACGAGTACCAGTACTGTTCGAACCGCGTTTGATTTCGCGACGCTCTTTTTCGAAAGACTCTTCTAGTGCATCACCTACCAGACCTTCAGCCAATGGCTCATCTTTACGTACTTCAGTAACAGGCTCACGATCTGTATATTTACCAGCCATTTTGCGCATTTGCTCAAGTGTACGCTTTTGCGCTTCTTCAGCTTGTGTGCGGCGGGTTTCTAGTTCGATTTCACGCAGACGTGCTTCTTCTTTCTCACGAGTCTCGCGAGCTTTACGTTCAGCAGCGGTTTCAACTTTAGGCTTAGTAGCAGCAACTTTCTTTTTCGGTTGCTCTTTAGGCTTAACTTCAGCCGTCGCTTTACCGCCTTTTTTGACGACAACTGATGTAGAAATATCATCATTTTTGTCATCTGATTTTTTGCTAGATCCTAAGCTTGCGCGCATTGCTGCTAGCGTTGCTGCTTGACGCTCTTCCGCTTTTTTCTTAGTAGCGGCGCGTTCTTCAGCTTCTTTTGCTGCACGTTCTTGAGACTCAATTAGAGCCTGCTCACGAGCGGCTAGCTCTTCAGCCATTTTTTCTGGATCAGGCTTTTCGAATACTTTCTTTTTACGCACTTCTACGTTGACGCTCTTAGATTTACCAGAAGAGCCGGTCACACGTGCAGTACTGGTCGTCTTAGATTTAAGACTAATACGACGCTTTTCTTGTTGACCATGACTTTGCTTTAAATACGTCACCAGCTTTTCTTGCTCAAGCTCGGTGACTAGGTCATCCTCTGCGCGAGCAGGCAGGCCAGCATCTACTAATTGCTGCTTTACAGCATCTGTAGTTTTGCCTACCATTTCTGCCAGTTCTTTGACGGTCTTATCTGCCATTTATTATCACCTACTGTCTATTATTTGCTATATGTTCAATTCAGTTGTTGGCTACAAATGATTGGGTTAAGGCTGATACTTATAAATAGATATCAGCGCTTTATTCTCAATAGCATATCACCAAAAGACAGCGATATGCAGTTACCGCTTATTCATCGAACCAAGATTCCCGAGCTTTCATGATGAGTTTTCCTGCAGTTTCAGAGTCTAATCCTTCGATATCTTCTAGATCGAAGACGGCTTGTTCTGCCAAGTCATCAACAGTAATGATGTCTTTTTGCGCCATTTTATAAGCCCAACTGACTGTCATACCTTCAAGCTCTTGAAGCTCTTGACTTGGCTCTTTCATGTTCTGTTGTTTGACCAGTTCATCAGCGATGACAACTTCTTTAGCGCGCTCTTGAATCATATCAATCGCTTCATCGTCTAGACCTTCGATATCATAGAAAGTCTCAACTGGTACATAGGCCACTTCTTCGACACTGGTAAAACCAATATCAACCAATGCCTGTGCTAAATCTTTATCTACTTCTAGGCGCTCATAGAATAATTCAATAAACGCTTTTGATTCGTTTTGTTGACGTTGCTGATACTCTTCTTCAAGCATCATATTAAGCTTATAACCTGTTAACTCAGACGCTAGACGTACATTTTGACCTTGTGAGCCAATAGCACGTGCCAACTGATCATTGGTGCTAAAGATAATATCTGCTGTTTGCGTATCTTCATCTAAAATGATACTGCTTACGTCAGCAGGCTCTAGAGAGCTGATGATAAACTGGGCAGGATCATCTGACCATACCACCACATCAATACGCTCACCGTCTAGCTCTTGCTGTACTGCTTGGATACGTGTACCACGCATACCAATACAAGCACCTACTGGATCAATACGATGATCGTTAGTCTTCACGGCTATTTTAGCACGAGTACCTGGCAGACGAGCGACGTTACGAATTTCGATAATTTGTTCTGCAATCTCAGGTACTTCCTTTTGCATCAATGCTGATAGCATTTCAGGATGCGTACGAGATAACAATAACTGTGCACCGCGGTTTTCACGGTTCACATGGTACAAGATAGCGTTGATACGCGACTTTGCACGGAGTTGTTCACGTGGCAACATTTGATCACGTGACAAATAACCTTCAGCATTGTCACCCAAATCGATGATATAGCCATCACGAGTCTGTTTTTTGACTTCGCCATACATCATCTCACCAACACGTGGCTCGAAAGCATCTGCAACTAATGCACGCTCAGCTTCACGAATCTTTTGGATGATGACTTGTTTGGCTTGAGTAGCAGCAATACGACCAAATTCGATTGATTCAATTTGCTCTTCTTTAATATCACCAATTGACCATTCTTCCTGATCAAGATCGGTGATAGCAAGCTGACAAGCTGGCATTTCATGGTCTTCATCTGCAACCACTGTCCAGTAACGATAAGTATCGTAATCGCCAGTTGCACGGTCGATCGCTACCCGTACAGCCACTTCTGGCTGCTCGGTATATACTTTTTTCTTAGTCGATACCACCAAAGCGTCTTCAATTGCTTCAAAGATATCTTCAGGATTTAAGCCCTTTTCATTACTGACAGTTTCTACTACCGTTAAGATTTCACGACTCATGCTATACCTGTCCTATCATTTTTTAATTGACTTAAATTTTATAATTTGGGTGCTGCTATTATATAGTTGCTATAAGCCACATAAGCTATTGGAAGATAAAACTGTCTATCTATAAACAGTTACCCTAGTAAGAATCTAGGCATCTTCATAAATCAAATTGGCTTTATCAATATTACTTAGTGCAATCTCAAACTGCTCGCCATCACTTGACGTCAGTTTTAAAGAGTTTTCATCAATACTATCTAAAGTACCTGTGGCTTTACGACGTTTTTGATCGCCTGTACCGATGGCTTGAATCAGACGCAAGCTCACAGTTTGACCAACATATGCATGCATTTGCTCATCTGAGAAAAACGCACGATCAAAGCCAGGTGAAGATACTTCTAGTATGTATTCACCAGCGATAGGATCATGAACTTCTAAAATACCGCTTACTTGATGGTTTACTGCCGCGCAATCTTCAATCGTTACTTGTTTATCTTGGGCTTGCTCTTCTGGCAATGCCTCAATATAGATACGTAGTAAAGAGCGACGACCTTGTGGCGCAAACTCGATACCCCATAGTGACACATCACAAGCGGCCACGGCAGGGGCAATAATATTAGTCAGTTCTGCAACTTTAGTCGAAAGCTTCATAATCTCTTTGTATTTTCCTATTCACTTATCTATCGTACTTAGTAAACCGTATTAAAGATTGACTCTTATCTATATATAACAATCTTATGATGATAAGAATCACGGTCAGTATATAATTTTAAATCACAAATATATGATACATATTGTGCATTTATATAGGGACGAGCGTAAAAAACATCAAGCTCGGCCAAACAATGCTTTTATTATTTATAAAGCACTACTATCGATAAAAGTATGAGGAATAAAAGATAGTGTTGCTTAAGAAGCATCGTGCCGGTAGCGGCCGATGATGACCAGTGACGAGTAATATCGTACTCTATAGACTTAGAGCTTAGCATAAGTAGGATAGATACCGCGATAACACTGACCTTCAGATACAAAAAAACCCACAAACATAATGGTGGGCTAATCGGTACTGACAAATTTAGTGTACAAAACATCAGTATAAAAAGTGGTAGCGGGGGCTGGATTTGAACCAACGACCTTCGGGTTATGAGCCCGACGAGCTACCAGACTGCTCCACCCCGCATCAATCTAGAACGCATATTATAGGGAAGTTTCGTAGAAGTGTCAATACTTTTTTTAAATTAATTATAAATTAAGTATTATCTGCTAAAAATCCAACCTGACGCTATGCTGCGTCTGTAAAACTTGGTGCGATTGGGGGGACTTGAACCCCCACAGCTTTCGCCACCACCCCCTCAAGATGGCGTGTCTACCATTCCACCACAATCGCATTGTACTGCTCTGCTTCTATCATCCAGTCTATAATCAATAATGCTTAAGGTAGGCATCTATAGAACAGGAGTTGCGAAAACAGGAAAGCATTGTAAATCTAACCTACCAAAATAGCAAGCGCTGCCTACTTAAAAGAGGCTTACTCAGGATTTTGAGTCAATGGACGCGGCGTTTGCGGTGCTGAAACTGGCGCATCTAGACGAAACTGATCTTCTGCTTGCTTACGAGCATGAACAGCAAGCGTCATGCTCGTAATAAAAAATATGACCGTTAGTACTGCCGTAGCACGCGTCAAGAAATTAGCAGTACCTGCTGCGCCAAACACGGTACCTGATGAACCGGCACCAAAAGAAGCTCCAGCGTCTGCCCCTTTACCATGCTGTATCAGAATCAAGCCGATCATGGCAATGGCCACAATAATATGCAGGGCTAATATAAACGTAAACATGGTGGCCTCTTTTGCCGCGTAATGACGACTGATAACGGAAAATAAAACGTAAGGTTAATAGAATGACAATCGGCATGATCAAATGCCAAATCGACTATATAAATAAGGCGCATTGTACACGATTGCAAGGGCAGTGTTAAACCTACTTTTACCAACCGATAAAACCATACTGTCTATAAGCTATGATCTTGATATCTGAGCGTTATTTATTCATTTAAACATTGGCTTGGTTAAATGCATCGGCAATCGCTAGAAAGCTCTCTGCTTTTAATGAAGCACCGCCCACCAACGCACCATCAATCATAGCGTCAGAAGCAAAACTATTAGCATTATCAGCATTAACACTACCGCCATACAGCACGGTAATCGTATCTGTTATATCAGCAAAGCTTGCAACCGTTTGTTTGATGTACTGATGAGTCTTACTCACTTCTGCCACAGTAGGCACTTTACCTGTACCAATGGCCCATACAGGTTCGTAAGCGACGAGCAGCTGTTCAGATAACGATGATGCTAAATCTGGCTGCTGAGTCAGTAAGTCTTTAATAACCGAGAGTTGCTCATTGATAACGTTGAGTGTTTGACTATTGTCATACTGCTCTTGTGTTTCGCCGATGCAAAACACCACGCCTAAGCTCTGAGAAAACGCATGAGACAATTTGCTTATCAGGCATTCATGAGATTCTTTATGATATTGACGACGCTCAGAGTGGCCAAGTAGCGTCCAAGTAGCACCTGCATCTGCTACCTGTTGGGCTGAGCAGTCACCAGTATAGGCTCCTGTACTTGCACTATAGGTACTAACGTCCTGTGCTGCACAAAGTATTGAGCTATCTGCTAGACGCGTACTCACTGTACTTAAATGAACACAACTGGGCGCTACCATTAATTTACAGCGGTTTTTTGATGTCTGAGAGTTGGCTTGTTCTTCAGTATTAACTTTCGTCAATAAGTCGTCCAATAGTGCATTGACAGCACTGTTAGTCGCAGGATTCTGTTTCCAATTGCCAATTACCCAAGCTTGCATACTTATTTACCTTGTCTCATGTATTCATGCCAATTCGGCTAATATGCGCGTCAGTATAACAAATAATTCGTAAGTGCTATAGTAGCGTGCCACCATGAGCAGAATCACTTCTGCAAACTTATCTACAGATAATACATCAATAGACCCTTATTTTTACGAGCTAGTCGTCTAATGGTATATATAATTTTTTCAAACTAAAGTAAAGTTCTATACTACAGAGTTTATAAAATCAAATATTATTGCTGGTTCTATATATAGATATACAGGTAGATAGGATAAACAAAGCAAGACAGTTATAGCCAGTTATCGACTATCAACGACAAGTGTATAGCGTGTAATATCAAGCATTTCTACAGAATATTTTGTATCAAAGGAGAGGTTACAATGTCTATCGCAACCAGTAAGTACGGCGGTCTAGCGCAGCAACTGATTAGCGACGGTGTCGTTAGCGAAGCGAATATGAAGACGGCGCAGATTGAGTCGCAACAGCAGCAAATAGGACTGGTACCCTATCTGGTAGACAATAAATTGGCCGATGCTTATCAACTTGCCCAAATGCTATCCCAAGCTTTCGGCGACCCTCTATTCGATCTTGATGCATTAAACGTTGATGTTATTCCAAAAGACTTGGTGGATGAAAAAATCGTTCGCAAGTTTAATGCATTACCACTCTTTAAACGAGGACAACGCCTGTTTGTCGCACTGAGTGATCCCACACGCGTTGATGCTATTGATGCGATTGCTTTTAACTCTCGACTGTCGATAGAAACCATTGTTGTCGAAGAAAATAAGCTTAAAAAGCGTATCGAAAGTGCATACGCAGATACGATGCAGAGCTTTGATAGCTTCTCTGATAGTGATTTAAATGTTGGCTTTGAAGACGGTGACGAAGATAAAGAGAATGACGAAACTAAGCTGAACGACGGCGTTGATGAAGCACCTGTCGTAAAATTCGTCAATAAAATGCTAGTCGATGCTATCCGTATGGGTGCTTCTGATTTACATTTCGAGCCATACGAAAAGTCTTTCAGAGTACGATTTCGTGTCGATGGCGTCATGCAAAAAATGGCCAGCCCACCGGTTCAACTTGCGAATAAAATTGCAGCACGTCTAAAAGTCATGTCGCAAATGGATATCTCAGAACGTCGGGTACCGCAAGATGGGCGTATTAAACTAAAAATTTCTAAGAATAAAGCCATTGATTTCCGGGTAAACTCATTACCGACGTTATTCGGTGAAAAGCTTGTTTTGCGTATCCTTGATCCATCATCAGCTATGCTAGGTATTGATGCATTGGGGTATGAACCAGATCAGCAGGAAATGTTTTTAGAGGCATTACACAAACCACAAGGCATGTTGCTTATCACTGGTCCTACTGGTTCTGGTAAGACAGTATCACTTTACACTGGTATCAACATCTTGAATACTGGCGCAACCAATATCTCAACGGCTGAAGATCCAGTCGAAATTAACCTTGAAGGGATTAACCAAGTCAATGTCAATGCCAAAGTTGGTTTGACGTTTGCCAATGCACTCAAGTCTTTTTTGCGTCAAGACCCTGATATTGTCATGGTTGGTGAGATTCGTGACCTTGAGACTGCTGAGATCGCTATTAAGGCAGCACAGACTGGACATATGGTTCTTTCTACTTTGCATACCAACTCAGCGCCTGAAACATTAACGCGTCTACGCAACATGGGCGTCGCTTCTTTTAATATTGCCACGTCAGTCAACCTAGTCATTGCTCAACGATTGGCACGACGTCTCTGTAAGAACTGTAAAAAACCTATTAACATCCCGCGTCAGAGCTTATTAGAGATTGGTTTTACCGATACTGATTTAGATAACACTGATAATATCATTTATGAACCAGTCGGCTGTAATGAATGCCGTGAAGGTTATAAAGGCCGTGTAGGTATCTATGAGGTGATGAAGGTCAGCCCTGATATTTCACGCATTATTATGGAAGATGGTAACGCAATAGATATCAAAGACGCTGCCATCAAGAATGGTTTCCGCGACTTGCGACGTTCTGGGATCTTAAAAGTTTTGCAAGGTGTCACGAGTATTCAAGAAATGATGCGGGTGACTTCTGAATAATAAATAAAATTTATATTATAAGTCTTAGTATTCTAACTATTAGTTGGTAACTGATTTATAAACCAGCAATGTCCTTTATCTTATATCTTTAAAAATAAAACAGATAAACACTGGTTTTTTACGCTAAAATAAAGTATGCCTGACTGGTATTTTAAGTCTGGTATTCTATTGTAAATTTACAATATATATTGGACAATTTTGAGGGTAGTAGTATGGCAAAAGCTAAGACCGACATGTTATTAGATTTCGTTTACGACGGTGTGAACCGACGCGGGCAGAAAGTTAAGGGAGAAACCACCAGTCGTAACTTAGAGCTAGCGAAAGCAACCCTACGTAAACAAGGCATCACGGTTAAAGGGATTAAGAAAAAACCAAAACCTCTTTATACCTTCAAAAAAGCAATTAAAGCCATTGATATTGCTATTTTTGCTCGGCAGTTGGCAACAATGATGAAAGCAGGTGTACCGTTGACCCAGTCCTTTGAGATTGTCGCCGACTCGCTCGATAATCCGAGTATGAAAGACTTAGTATTGAAAATAAAAGCAGACATTGAAGCAGGTGGTACTTTTGCTTCTGCATTGCGCAAACATCCTCGTTATTTTGATGATTTATTCTGCTCACTCGTTGAATCTGGTGAACAATCAGGTGCACTTGAGACGATGCTTGAACGAGTCGCTACTTACAAAGAAAAAAGCGAGCTTCTGAAAGCAAAAATAAAAAAGGCGATGAAGTATCCTATTGCTGTTATCGTAGTTGCTATCATTGTTACTATGATTCTATTGATAAAAGTAGTACCAGTATTCTCTGATCTATTTGAATCATTTGGCGCAGAGCTACCAGCGTTTACGCAAATGGTTGTTGGCATGTCCGAATGGATGCAGGCATGGTGGTTTATCCTTATCATTGCTATCGGCGGTACAATCATCGGCTTTTCAGAAGCTAAAAAAAGATCTAAGAAATTTCGTGACTTTTTAGACCGTGCTGTCTTAAAAGCTCCAATATTCGGCAATATCGCCTATCAAGCGATTATTGCACGCTTTTCTCGTACACTATCTACAACTTTTGCCGCGGGTGTTCCACTTATTGATGCCCTAGATTCTACTGCCGGTGCGACTAATAATGTTGTATTTTATAATGCCACTCAGCAAATTAAGAATGATGTATCCACTGGTCAGCAATTACAGTTTTCCATACGCTCGACCAACTTATTCCCCAGTCTAGTCATTCAGATGGTTGGTATTGGCGAAGAGTCTGGTAGCTTAGAAGAAATGCTAGATAAAGTCGCTGTCTACTACGAAAACGAAGTTGATAACGCTGTTGATGGATTGACCAGCTTGATGGAGCCGTTAATTATGGCAGTGTTAGGTGTGTTAGTTGGTGGCCTAGTCATCGCAATGTACTTGCCAATTTTCCAAATGGGCTCAGTAGTAGGATAATGATTTGATGCAGTTTATACAGTTACTACAAGAAAACATCACCCTAGCTTTATTCGTGTTTGGCCTATTAGGTCTTTGCGTTGGTAGTTTTTTAAATGTTGTGATTCATCGCATACCGCTGATGATGGTGTATGGTTGGAGACAGGAGTGTAGCCAGTTTATGTCTGAACAGGCAGATATGCCACGCGAGCATACGCTACCCATAGCAAATATTGTCGCTACTGACCAACCGATTACTTTAAGTCGCCCAGCCTCACGCTGTCCGCATTGCGCTCATAAAATCAAATGGTATGAAAACATACCTTTAATAAGCTGGCTTTCACTGCGTGGGCGGTGCTCAGACTGCAAAGCACCCATTGGTATACGCTACCCTATTGTTGAGCTCATCACCGCTTTGCTATCAGTATTGGTAATTTATCAATTCGGTGTCGGTGTAGTAGGCTTATCTGCACTGGTACTGGTATGGACATTGGTTGCGTTAACGGGTATTGATTTCGATACCCAGTTATTACCCGATCGCTTAACCTTCCCTCTAGCGGGCTTAGGGTTGGCCGTGAACTCGCAAGGCTGGTTTGTCTCGCCAACACAATCCATATGGGGATTATTATTTGGGTTTCTGTCGCTATGGATAGTAGTCAAGGTGTTTTACTTAATAACTAAAAAACATGGAATGGGTCAAGGGGATTTTAAATTACTAGCAGTATTAGGTGCTTGGCTCGGACCTATGATGTTACCTTTGATTATTCTAATATCATCTTTACTCGGCTCTATCGTTGGGCTGATCTTGATGAAAAAACAGGGTGAAAGCCGACCTTTTGCTTTTGGGCCTTATATCGCTATTGCAGGTATTGCTGCCTTATTATACGGCTCAGATATCGTCAGCTGGTATCTCGGTATGTATGTCTAATAACTGACAGCGCACATTAGATTATTGTAGTAAATATCATTGTAGGAAATTTTCGGCAGCGACTCATAAGTAAAGCTTTACAAGGCCGATTGTGAGTTCAAAGCTGCATTCATTGTTCTATCTATCAGATAAGCCACTATTATGTCAAAAAATATATCGCACTCTTATTCACACCAACCACAAACCACGCAACCAAAAAATAAGAAGCTCGTGGTTGGTTTGACGGGTGGTATCGGTAGTGGCAAATCTGCCGCTAGTGCTTGGTTTGCTGAGCAAGGCATCGATATTATTGATGCAGACGTGATCGCCCATGAGACTGTCGCTAAAGGTAGCACCACTCTGCAGAAAATCCAGAAAAAGTTTGGTGATTGGATACTGACGGATGAGGGTGTCATGGATAGGGCTGCTGTACGTACACACGTATTTGCAAATCCTGAAGCGCTGATTGAGCTTGAGGCTATCACTCACCCAGCGATACGTGAGACAGCAAAGGCACAGCTAGATGCTAGTACTTCACCGTATATAGTCTTGTCTGCGCCCCTACTTATAGAGGCGGCAGAAGCAGGACTGGCTAATTTATGTCAACGTATTTTAGTCATGGATGCCACCGAAGACACGCAGCTTGCGCGTGCCAGTCAGCGTGATGATCAAAGCATACAAAAAATTAAGGCCATTATGACCAATCAGCTGAGTCGTGAAGAGCGTAATCGTCATGCAGACAATGTCATACTCAATGAGAGCGACCTTGCCTCTCTATATCTACAACTAGAACCTTTACACCAAGAGTACCTTACGCTTGCCCAGCAGCTAAAGTTCGCTGGCGATTAACCTCATACAATGCCATGCCAGTAGCAACACTCACGTTTAGGCTTTGCAAGTTACCATGCTCGTTTCCTGACATTGGAATATAAACCAACTCATCACAGCTTTCCATTGTCAGGCGACGCATACCCTCTCCTTCTGAACCCATAATGATAGCAGTCTTTCCAGTTAGGTCAGCGGCATGTATTGGTTTAGCCTCTTCACTAAGTGCCGTACCAAATACGAAAACGCCTGCATTTTTGATTTGCGACAACGTGCGTGCTAAGTTGGTAACGCTGACGATCGGCATCATCTCTGCTGCGCCAACTGATACTTTGGCGACTGTTGGCGTTAGGCTCGCTGCATGGTGTTTTGGACAAACCACTGCATCCACACCCATAGCCACTGCGGTACGTAGGCAAGCGCCAAAGTTATGTGCATCTGTGATTTGATCTAGTACCAATAATAAGCACTGTTCACGGCCAATAATAGTATCAAGCAAACCTTCATCAGCGAAACCTAACGGACGAGCATTGAGCACCACGCCTTGATGCTGCGGACTACCACATAATTGCGTTAGCTTGTCTTTTTGGGTTGGTTGAATGCTAATGCCGTTTGCTTCCGCTTCGGCCATGATAGCTTGTACATGACTGTCACTCTCACGCCCTTGCTGCACAAACAAACTAAGACCATCAAGAGGACGATGTTCAAGTAACGCATCAATGGCATGAATGCCGTAAAAATAAATGGGTTTTGCCATAATAGGCCTACTAAATATAAAGTGGATATCGCACTAGGCGACGGGATAAAAGAGGATAACGTCGGCTTTAAATGTCATAGCTCATTGATGATGAGAGAACAGTAAACCAAACGTCAAAAAAGAAATAAACAATACCAATCCGATATTGTTTATTTTCTCGAAACACTAATGTGTGATAGAACAGGCGCTAGAATGAAAGCTTGAGCGCCCTATTAATAATATCAGCCTTCTAGATGACAGACATATTGAACAATTTCTTCAGTACGTAGGTTAAAACCGCTATTGCCTTCAACGACAAATGATTGACCTGCACGGTAGTAGCTGAATTCATCGTCACCATTGATCTTCACTTCACACTCACCACTGGTGATTTCGATACGCTCAGAGGTATTGGTGCTAAAGTGATAATGCTCAACCAAGTTGTCACAAGGTAAGATAACGCCTAGCGTTTTATGACGACCATCCTCAAACATAATGGTATGGCTTGAGCAGCGACCATCATAAGATACTGTCGCTTGGGCATTAACTGTTACGTTAGTAAATTGCGCCGCTGTCATAGTGGCTTCCTTATCAAATAATTATGGCAAAACTAAAAAATAAGTAACGGGTTAAAGTACCGACAGAGTTGCACTGGGCTTCGAATACGCGACCAGTAAGCAAACACGCCTGCTTTAGGCACCTTATCCCTCTATAGTAGATATCTGCGCGCTAAAGGTAGCCACAGGTTCTATGAAAACGCTTTTGAATAATGATTGAGTGGCATATTTTTCACCACTATACGCCTACAATTTTACAAAATTATGACTCGTTATTAGGTTGCATCGCGCATCAAACTCATAAGAAGAGTTTATCATTATGTGAGATTATGCTACCACATTATATCTATAAAGTTTGTTAAAGCGACTAGGAAAATTCTATTTGATGGCAAGTATCCCATTCGCTCATTTAATATTTATTTAGTATTTTTCTAGGCGGATGCTAGGCCACTAACTTAGGTATTTTTTTATCGTTATCAGTCAAAATACTTCTTCTCATACTATGCTTATCTTTGGATATCCAATGACCCTAATGATTAATATTATAGGTATTATGTCGATGATTTATTGTCAGTTTTTAATAGTTTTATGGTAATCTTCCAATAATAAATTCTGTTATACCTCGTCTTAAAGTTTGTATTTACGCACATTTAACACCATACTATTTGCCTACAATATTTATCTAATTAGCAAGTTTAAATAGATATTTTCACTTCCTTATTTACCCTATTTATAGATGGCTTCCTAAGATTTATATGATGTCCATTGTCTGTCCTGAGAGGCGTTGATGCTAGTATCGTTAACTTTACATCAGTTTGCGTTGATTGCTCAGCATGAGCTGAGCGTGGCTGAAGGTTTTAATGTCATCACTGGTGAAACAGGTGCTGGCAAGTCGTTATTGCTAGATGCACTATCACTATGTGTCGGTGAGCGAGCAGACAGTGCGATGGTCAGGCATGGCGCTGCGCATGCGGATATCTACGCTCAATTCGATGTAGAAAATAATAGCGTCGTCGCTGACTGGTTTGCCAAAAATGATCGACCGCTAGAAGAACCTGAAGTACTTATTCGTCGACAATTAAGCAATACTGGCCGCTCAAAAGCATGGCTAAATGGTTCACCGGTTAGCTTAGCGGAGCTAAAGAGTTTAGGCACTTTATTGGTCAATATACATAGCCAACATGCTCAGCAAGCATTGCTCAAGCCGCAATTTGTGGTGCAATGGCTTGATGAGATGGCCCAGATAACACCGCTAGCCAACCAAACTACCAGTAGCTATCAAGCCTATCAGCAGCTAAAACGTCGCGCGGACGACATCGCGAGCCGCGAAGCCCAGCGTCAAGATCGTATTCAGTTGTTGCAAAGCCAATTAGCAGATATTGCGCCGTTATTGGCTGTGGATTACGCAGAAGTTGAATCTGAACACGAAGAGCTCTCCAATATTGAAGCGTTAATGCAAGAGGCCAGTCATGGTCTGTATTTGCTCGACAATGATACCGATGAGCCAGACGTCATGACCTTGCTCGGACAAGCGATCAAACTCTGTGACAATCAAGTAAGCGTTAGTCAAACGTTTGAACAAGCTTCCGAACAGCTCCATTTAGCACAGCAGCAAATCACTGAAGTGACTGCCCTGCTATCAGATTATGCCGAACAGCAGCTACCTGATCCTGAACGCCTGCAAACACTAGACAATTTAATCAGCTTAGGACATCGTTTGTCACGTAAGCATAGCTTGCCAGCCAGTGATTTAATTCATGAAGCAAAAGGTTGGGAAGCGCAATTAGAGCAGCTAGAGAACGAGCCAAGCAGTGATGCAATGGCAGCGCAAATTGAGCAGGCTTGGCAAGACTATCTCGCTCTGGCCACACAGTTAAATAAAGAGCGCACAAAAGCTGCTCCGATAATTAGTAAGCAACTCATCAAACAACTACAACCGCTTGCGCTACCCAATGCTCGCTGTGAATTTGTCTTTACCAAAAAAACCGAACCTAGTCAGTACAATGCCCAAGGTTGCTTCGATATTGATTTATTATTCAGCGCCAATGTCGGTATGCCAATGCAGCCCCTACATAAAATCGCCTCAGGTGGTGAACTGTCACGTATGGCACTCGTGATGCAAGTCTTACAAGCGACCAATGCTGATAACAACGCCGCCAAGCCTATGTTGGTATTTGATGAGGTCGATGTCGGTATCAGTGGCGGTACTGCACAAGTGGTTGGCGAGCTGCTACGCTCACTTGGGCAAACACAGCAATTGCTGGCCATCACGCACCAAGCGCAAGTCGCAGCGCAAGCGCATCAACATATCTTGGTACAAAAGCACCATCAAGAACAGACCGAAAGCGAGCTACTCATACTGACCAACAGTGCGCAAGTAGACGAGCTGGCGCGTATGTCTGGTGGTGTCATTATTACTGATGTCACGCGTGATCATGCCCGCAGCTTATTATCCGATGTTAAATAACGCTCTACCTGACCTATCTAACGTTAAATAATCATTCGTTTTCATTAAAACGGATGGTTAGCTGAGTCTGTATGATGGTCAGTAGCAATTAGTGCGAATCTTGCTTTTCTATTGATTATCACCATATAGTGGTCTTTCACCCTTATTATTAGGTTGCGTTTGTTTCTATGTCTAAAACCAATTTGACCCATCATTTTTTGATTGCAGCACCCGAGCTGTCAGACCCAAGGTTTGAGCAGGCACTTATATATATTTGCCGTCATGACAAGCATGGTGCGCTAGGTCTGATGGTCAATCGTCCGCTTGAGCAATCTCGCGTAGGTAAACTGCTAGAAGATTTAGATATTGAAGTGACCAATCCACAGGTGATGGAAGATGTGGCATTAGAGGGCGGCCCTATGTATCCGGAGGTTGGTTTTGTGCTGCATACTGGTCAGCCAGAATGGGCGTCTTCTTTTGCTATTTCAGAGAACGTTTGCATCACAACTAGCCAAGATATTCTAAAGCGTATTGCCGCAGGCCAAGGCGTCGGTCACTATCAACTGTGCCTCGGACATGCCAGCTGGGGCAAAAAACAGCTAGACCAAGAGCTCAGTAATGGTGACTGGTTAGTCTGCCCTGCTGATCTGAATTTATTATTTGATACACCGTTTGAAGAACGCTGGCAAATCGCAGCCGACAAAATCGGAGTCAATTTCGACTATCTTAGTAGTGACATAGGTCATGCGTAATATCATACGCTCTGCGAATTTAGATAAAGACATAAAGGACACCCATTACTATGGTAGATAGCACTTTTACAGCCAATAGCACAGACGCTATAGATAATGACATTGATATTGGTATTGATACTCTTAATAACGATAGCAATATCACTGCTGAAACTATCGAGCCAGAAGTAAAGCCGCATCTTATCTTGGCACTAGATTACGGCGTCAAAAAGATGGGCATGGCGCTCGGTAATACCATTACGCAGACGGCGCGTGCCTTTGACATTTTGGCAATGAATAACGGCCAGCCAGATTGGGACAATTTAATTGGTATCATCAAAGTCTGGGGCGTGGCGCAAGTCGTGGTCGGTCTACCGCTTAATATGGATGGCACTAGCTCCATGCTTTCAAAACGAGCACACAAATTCGCTCGTCGTCTAGCCCATAGAGTGATGGAGCAACATTTGCCAGTGACCATATCACTGTGTGATGAGCGGCTGACTTCAGTCGAAGCAAGAGAAATAGCATGGGACAATGGTTGGATCAAAAACGAACGCGACCCAATCGATGATATCTCCGCTTGTATTCTGATGTCGACCTATTTTGCTGATCCTAATAGCAGTATCGCTATCGATGCAATCAAAGCAGAATAAAGCAGCCAAATAGGTAAAAGACACGTGTGCAGCTATAATGTCACTTCGATACATCATACCTCTCAACGGATAAATGACTGATTACTATGACCACTGTCTCAGACCAATCTTCGCAACATAAGTCACAGCATGGTTTTGCTCCACTTGCTATTGCCCGTATTAAAGGCGCACAGCGTGCCAACCAAATAGCGATTTATCTCATTTATGCGGCTATTTTTGCATTTGTGGTCTTTGGCACGATTGCTAGTATCAAAGCATTCCATGATAACCAGCTGCTTTATCAGTTATTTTACAATTTGCCCTATGCCTTAGTAGCCCTCACGATACCCATTACTATTTACGATGCATTGGTCGTTTATCGTTATCGCTTAAATCAACCGTCGATGATTGCCATGAGTATTGGTGTATCAACTATTATATTGGTTGGTGGATTAATTTTTGCCGATACTGCATGGTTAGGGCTATCTTGTTGGCTAGGCGTGGCATTCTTATTTAAAGTAAGTTTTAAGCGATTTTTTAACTTTTTAGAAGTAGCTGATGTACCTGAAGTCGACGAAGAGGCTGAAAGTACTGAAGCATAGAAGACCTACAAAGTACGCCATGATAAGTACTTAAGCAAACTATTTACCCTACTTGTCCTTAAACCCACTTATTTAGCTTTACGATAATGATTATGACCACTTCGATACCAGACACGCCTATCCACCATCACTTAGATACTCAAGGGCTGATCTGTCCTGAGCCCGTCATGATGCTACACCGAGTCATTCGCAAAGCAGATGGCGGTGAAGTGATTGAAATATTGGCGACAGATCCGGCTACCACGCGCGATATTCCAAATTTCTGTCGTCATTTAGGTCATGAACTAGTAGGCCAAGAAACACTGGCTGAGAACGTGAGCTTAGACGCTGATCCTGATGAAATCACCATCGATAGCGATGAGGATACGCCTGCAAGCGTAACGCTATATCGCTATCTGGTTAAGAAAAAAATGGCATGATAAGTTTGGCATTATTTTAATAACTGTCTGTTATTGCTAACTTAACCCCTACCTGAGTATCATCCTATGAGCCGTGATCGTGCCGTGCAACAACGACAGCCTAAAGCATTGGCGGTCGATGATGAGCCAGCTTATATGACTGAGTTTCGTCAAGCCATGCTGGCACGCGGTCTAGCGACGCGTACTCGTAATGCGTACGTCCGCGACCTACGCTCCTGCGAGCTGACCAATCCTATCGCTCTGACACGCTGGCAGCCTGATGATGTGCTGCACTGTCTGTCACTCCTTGCTCAAGATGGCAAAACCCCACGTACACAAGCACGCATGCTCTCAAGCTTGCGCCAGTTTTATCTATGGATGATCGCCAGCAATTTGCGCGAAGACAATCCTTGTGAGCGTATCAAAAGCCCAAAACTCGGACGTCCGCTGCCAAAAGACTTAGCCGAGGCTGACGTCGATAATCTACTTGCTGCACCTGATACCGGCACCGCGCTCGGTCTCCGTGATAAAGCCATGTTAGAAGTTTTATACGCTTGCGGTCTGCGGGTGAGTGAGTTGATTAACCTCTCATTAGAGCAAGTGAATCTAAACTCAGGCTGGCTACAAATCACGGGGAAAGGCAATAAAACGCGATTGGTGCCCCTCGGCGAATATGCAGCGGATGCATTGGAAGATTATCTGTCTCATGGGCGTGGCGACTTGATTGCTCATTTAAAATCAGGCAATTGCCAAGCGGTATTTTTGACGGCGCAAGGTGGCTATATGACGCGGCAGAACTTTTGGTATCTACTTAAGAAGTACGCCAAAGTTGCCAGTATCGATAAAGAGTTATCCCCGCATACGCTACGTCACGCCTTTGCCACGCATTTGCTCAATCATGGTGCAGATTTAAGAAGTGTGCAGTTATTGCTAGGACATAGCGATTTATCCACCACGCAAATCTATACTCATGTTGCAACGGCAAGATTGCAGAAATTACATGCCGAGCATCATCCACGTGGGTAGCCTTACCATATTGTCATATGGGCAGCATTGAAATCTAATATTATTGATGATTGTAAAAGGAATATATCGTGTCGCAAGCTCAACCGTCTACCTTAACAAAGAGTCAAAACTCTGCACTTAGAAACCTCACTATCATGGGTTATTTAGAAGGTACGTCTTTTCTATTGTTACTTGGTATCGCGATGCCACTCAAATATATGCTCGATATTCCAGAAGCGGTAAGCTATGTCGGTCCAGTGCACGGGGTATTATTCGTTGCCTATGTCATGGTGTTAATCATCACCGCGAGTAGAATAAGAATGCCGCTTTGGGTTTTGCCTGCTGGTGTGCTTGGCTCATTTTTGCCATTTGGGCCCTTTATATTTGATCATTTACTGAAGAAGAGTTTGGGGAAGTAGTTTCAAGAAACCTTCAATATCAAGAACGATGTATAGCTGAATGCGGCTAACTATAATGACACTCTATTCGCCTGCTGTATCTATCACTATTCTAGGATTACGTGCCCGTATCTCGCGATAAAAACGTGATTTGTCTTTTGGTGAAATTAGTATTTCTTCATCGTTATATAATATTTTAATCCTATCTAATGATAGTGCTGGCGCAGAACTCATACTTCGAGTCGGCGTAATATAGGTGATATCTGTAATTTCAATTTTTTGAACAGAGAACCCACTATCTACTTGTAGTTGGTCATTCGTTAATATGTACTTAGTACCGAAAAAAGGGATGAGCATTAGTGCTGCAAAAGGGATGAGAATAACCGTCATTAATATAGTTTGTATGAGGGATTTTTGAGCATCTCGCTTCCACTGCCATAATGGAACAGACACCGTAAATAAACTCAAACCCCAAAGTAACAGTGCAAGCCAGAAGTCTACTTTGGATACGAATATAATGTCTGGCATAAATAACACTTAGAGACTATCAGGTTAGATTTGATTCTATCTTAAGCGATACCTCTTATCTAATATCTCTAGCATTTTTTCTTAAAAATTTTTACGACATAGCAAAATGCAGTTCCATAAATAGATAGCTGCAAACCCATCCTTTTCTCGTTACAATACCCTTATTAAAGTGCGTCATGATATACATGCTGCCTAACTGGGCTGCGCACTACCTTTTTCCTATTCATCATCTGAGAATCCTATGAGCCACCCACTAAATCATAAGCCACCTTCTGACCTGTTAAAAAACGCCGAACACTGGCGCGAAGATATCAATTTTCGCCAAGAAGTGCTGGGTAAGCCGTTTGATTTTGCGACCACGTGGGGCATTTTTTCACCGCAAAAGCTCGATGATGGTAGCTTGATGCTACTTGATTATGTAGATTTTGAGCAAGATGATGATTCGATTGATTTGGGCTGTGGTTATGGTGTACTTGGTATGACGGCAGCGCGTGAATGTCCGAATGGTCAGCATACGCTGATTGATAAAGATTTTATGGCAGTAGAATACGCACGTCGTAACTGTGAGAAAAATGGTCTAAACAATGTCGATGTGCATTTATCAAATGGCTTTAATCATGTGGCAAAAGATAAAGACTTTAGCCTTGTGATGTCGAACTTGCCAGCCAAAGTCGGTAAAGAGCAGCATTATTTATACTTCCTCGATGCCTATGCACGCATGCGTAAAGGTGGCCGTTTTTATGTCGTCACCATCAACGGTCTGCGCCAATTTGTGAAACGCTCGTTTACCGAAGTGTTTGGCAATAGCGACAAAATCAAACAAGGTAAAACCTATACGATTACGATGGCGACCAAAGACTAGTTTTAGCTTTGCCTGATTGAGTTTCAGCCATTTAAACTGAAGCTTAAATTGAAATCGACATAAGAAAGCACGCTAAATCTAATTTAGCGTGCTTTTTATTTGGTATGACCAATTGTCTTTTTACATCTGACGTTTTATCAAGTATCCACCCAATAGCGCGCTGCCGATAATCGGCAATAGCACCATGAGCATTGGTGAAAAACCTGTGGCTAGCGATACAAAACCGACTAAGTCTTGAATATAGCTAAATAGTAGTCCAAACAACAATGCCACGACGATACGCAAGCCTAAGCTGTGCGTCCGTAGCGAGCCAAAGACAAACGAGCAAGCGACAATCACCAGCGACAATATCGATAATGGTGATAGTAGCTTTTGCCAAAATGCGACTTCATGATCTAAAGAACGATTGCCCTGCTGATGCATAAACGTGCGATGCTCATACAGCTGCGTCAATGACAAATCTTCTGCCTTACGCGTTAGCAGATAGACAGACTCTGGGGCAAAAGGTAAGCTTAACGTATCTGATGGTGAAATAGCTTGGCTACTCTCAAAGCCCTGATTGATAGAGAGCTCAACCATATCATTTAGCTGCCACTCGTAACGATACTGCTCGCTTGGCTTTTCACTATTCACATCAATTGGTTCACGGCCAGTATACTTTCCACCTTCCGCATGGACAGCGGTTTGCAAATTTCCGTTGTTATCCAAATGCCAGCGTTTCACTTCGCCAATATTGCCTGCTACATCAGCATAATCAATATATAAAACGTCGCTACCATCATGTGTAGCACTGCCATCTTCTGCGGTTTCGAATCGTGGTTGTGTCGTCCAGTAGCCGCGTACCGAAGTGACCAGTGAGGTACTGTCCTCATCATTAATCTGTTTCGCTAATTGGTTAGAAGACGGTAGGACAAATTGGTTGATAGCCAATGCCAATAGTACAAATATCAAAGCGGGCTGCAATACCCAGCCGACGATACGATAAATACTGACCCCAGCCGCGCGCATGACGACCAGCTCGCTTTTATTGGCCAGCAAACCTAACCCTATGACAGCACCCAATAGCGCACCCGTTGGGATAAATTGCTCTAAAAAGTAAGGCGAACGATAAAAGATATATTTGAGCGCCTCGCCCATGGTGTAGTTATCATCTAACGAATCAAGCTCTGATAAATAAGAGAAAATCAGCTGCAACGCCCACAAACCAATAACGGCAGCGATAATAGCCAATAGAGCGTTGAGTTTGACATAACGACTGAGGACTTTTAGATTGGCAGGCTTTTTAGCCAATTGATTAGACTTGGCTGACTTAGCAAATAAAGAGCGCATTAAGACTGCCCTCCTTGTGAGCTGTTGTTCTGATTATCTATGTCGCTAACTGAACTAGTTGCGGCAGCGGCTAGCCTGTTTTCTTGTTTGCGAAAGCGCAGTCGATGTTGCACACGGCTACCCCAATTCATATAAAGCGCCAATGCCATAAATCCTAAAATAAGCCATGCATATGCCCATACGCTGATGCTGTCTTTGCTCACTGCGTTTTTTAGCGAAATGATACCTAATGCACAACTGACAAATAATAAGATAGAAGGAAACAAGCGTAGCCAACGTCCTTGACGCGGACGGACTTGCGCCAGTGGCACGGCCAACATAGGCGCGATAATCATCAGCCATGGTAGCGCCAAACGATAGCCAAGCTCACCTTGTGCAGCACGCATTGCACTGTTAGAGCCTGATGGTGAGCTACTCGTGGCGGCCTGCCACAATGGTCCTATCTTTTGCGTTTCAATATTGTCTTCGGTGATAACTTCCTGTGAAGATTCAGTCAAGGTGATGCGATAGCGATCAAAAGCGACTTGATTATATTTCAGACTGCCTGCGCCGACTTCGTAACGACGTCCTTGGAACAGATCCAACTGAGTCACGCCGCTATTGCCAGTATCTACTTGCTCAGCACGCTTAGCCAACGTGATCGTGTCTTTGCTGATGTCCTTTGCACCACTACTTATAATATCTTTTGGAATATCAGAGATGCCAATTTGTTCAGCTGTTTCGCTGTCAATCGTGTTATTCATATTAGTAGCATTGACATTAGCATCGACATCTTCAGCAGCACCACCTTTTTTAGCAGGTTCTGATTGTATCAATATCACATCTTGCAACTTTTTCTTATCATCGCTGAGACTACCCACATATAAATGATAATTACCGCTACTGATAAACTCGTTCGGACGAATCAAGTCGAACGCACTGGTCAATGCTTGCTGCTGCCACACAGCCTCAGACGAGCGTACGCCCCAAGGCTTACCAACGACAGATAGCGCCGCTTCGCCGACGAACAACGCTAATATTAATGGTGTCATCAATCGAGCAAGCCGACCTCGAGACACGCCACTAGCATTGATCACTGCCATTTCTTGATCAACATACAAGCGACCAAATACCAGCATCAAAGCGATAAAGAATGCTAACGGTAAAATGAGCTCTAAAAAATACGGTAGGTTATACCCAATGATAGTAAACAGTAGGCTGACGTCCAAACGACCTTCAGCAGCGATGCCAAAATAGCGTATCAAACGACCGCCAAGCATCATCACTACCAAAAACCCCAACACTAAGGCAGTGGTCGAGGCAACTTGTTGTGTCATGTAGCGGCGTAATATCACAATGGGTACTCTTAAACGGTTGGTATGTGCGCAATTGATGATGAGCTTATTGACTATTTAGGTCGTACGACGACATATCACCAGCATGATATGGGTCATCTACATACTCAAATAACGGTAAACGTTACTAAGCGACTGGTTAGTCATACTCAATAAACACAAGCGACAGATATAACCGCTAATGCTAGCATGTTTTGCCCAAAAATGGCTGTGAAATGTGTTTGAAAACATTACCTACACCTTGCTGAGAGCGCATTACTGACAGTAAGTAACAAATATAGCAAATATTGGATAAATAATTAATAAAACCTCAAATTATATCGAATTGATAGTATTTATAGCGCTAAGTTTTTGCTTTATTTATTTTAGAAAGGTTTGTTTGTCATTCGTATCATCAAACATTTATCTCTGTTATTAATTGCTAGACTGACTGATAGAAAAATATACTTATATCGTCAAACGGAGAATAATATTAATGAATAAAACGACCTCTACACCTTCTACCCTACTTGAACTCGCTGGCGGCACTTTTGATGCGCTTGATTGGTCAAATTGCGCACTCGTTCTTATCGACTATCAAAATGAATATGTCGATGGCGCTATGCCATTAGGGGACGCTGGGGCAAAAGCTATCGCCAATGCACGCCTAGTACTCGATAAAGCGCGTCAGCAAGATCTACCTATCTTTCACATAACTCATCACGGTGCAGAAAATGGCAATGTCTTTGACCCTTTATCAGCTAACGTTGAGATCGTCGAACAGTTGCAGCCGCAAGATGGCGAAACAGTGATTGCCAAAAAGCATCCAAATGCCTTTTATGATACGCAATTACAATCATTAATCTCAGCAGCAGAAAAAAAGCAGATTGTTTTTGCGGGTTTTATGAGTCATATGTGCGTCAGCTCAAGCGTCCGCGCCGCATTTGACCTAGGTTTTGATAGTTTTGTCTGCCATGATGCCTGTGCCACGCGCGATCTACCTAGTGCTACTAGAGAGCCGATAAGCGCTGAAATCATGCATGATACTAGCATGGCAGCACTGCAAGACAGGTTTGCCACGATGGTAACGACCGACGAATTGGTCAATGACTAGTATGTTGGCATCATCGAAAAATGATAATGTAACCGCTAAACCATAGCGTAAGTTAGCACAGCATAATAAGTCAAACGTATTACCTAAGGCTTGCTAACTGCGCACGATTATCGCAATATGCTACACTACTGTGATTGCTCAACAGACCAAATAATCTAATAATCTGACAGGTATAAGCAGTCATCCAAATCCTGCAATTTTCATAACTCTAATAAGGATAACTATATGAATATCAAATTATCTCAGCATTTACCAAAGACCCATACGCAGAAAATCCTGAAAAAAGAAGCCAAAAGTAAAGACGATGCTTGTCTGGTTGTATTGGTCGATGACAAGAAAAACATTCTGGCTGAATCTGTGCTGACCGAATATACCGCTCGCATTGAGCAGCTGATTGAAGTATCACATTTCAAGGGTACTACTTGTGAGACTGTTGCTGATTATGCGCTGGCAGGTGATAAAAAAACCACTAAGCAAAACCCTGTACAACTGCTATTGGTCGGTGTAGGTAACACTGATAAGTTCAACAACACAGTGCTGCAAAAAATCGCCAACACTATCTATAGCAGCACACAAAAGCGTGTATCTTCTATCACTGTCGCCTTGGGTGATGCACTAGAAGAAAACCACTTTGGTCAATTTGTCCTTAATCTATTGGCAGCAAGCTACCGCTTTGACAAGTATAAGTCTGAGCAAGCGAGTCCTGTATTGACTGATGTCTATCTATTAGCTGATGAGTCACTACAGCCTGCGCTAGCATTTGCTCAATCAGTATTTGCTGGTCAGAGCCTTACTCGTGATGTGGCCAATGAGCCTGGTAATATTTGCTTCCCAGCTTATATGGCTGAACAAGCTCAAGAACTTGCAAAAACGTATCCTGACCTATTAACCGTGAAAGTACTAGGTGAAGACGAGATGTCAGCGCTAGGTATGCATTGCTTCTTGGCCGTTGCACAAGGCTCTACCAAAGAAGGTAAGCTGGTGCTCATGGAATACCGTGGTAAATCAGAATTTAGTTCAAATGCAGGCACTACCGAGCAAACTACTAGCAACGCAAAAGTAAGTGGTTTAAAAGCATTGGCGGATAAACTACCAACCAAAAAGTCAGCTAAAAATGCAAGCAAAAATAGCAATGACAATGCACAAGTGACCAATGACGACGCACCTATCGTATTAGTCGGTAAAGGCGTGACCTTTGATTCAGGCGGTATTTCAATCAAGCCAGGTGCGGCGATGGACGAGATGAAGTTTGACATGGGTGGTTCGGCGTCAGTACTTGGTACAATCAAAGCCTTATGTGAAGCACGTCTACCAATCAACGTCGTTGGTGCGCTAGCCTGTGCTGAAAACATGCCATCAGGTGATGCCACGCGTCCAGGCGATATCGTTAAAGCAATGAATGGTAAGTCAGTTGAAATCTTGAACACTGATGCCGAAGGTCGTTTAGTACTAGCAGATACCTTGTGCTACGTGCAGCGTTATCAGCCAAAAGCCATCATCGATGTTGCCACTTTGACTGGCGCTTGTGTGGTTGCGCTAGGCCATGTTCGTTCAGCAGTATTTAGTAATGATGAAGATGTCCTGTTTGATTTAGAAAATGCCAGTAACCTATCAGGCGATCTTATTTGGCATATGCCTTTGGATGATGAATATCAAGCTCAGCTTGACTCACCAATCGCTGATATGCAAAACATCGGTGGTAAAGGTGCTGGCGCGGTAACTGCCGCCTGCTTCTTGTCGCGTTTCATTGAAGAAGGTCAAGCATGGGCCCATTTAGACATCGCTGGTACTGCATGGAACTCAGGCAAAGACAAAGCAGCCACTGGACGTCCTGTACCACTGTTTATGCAATATCTAAAAAACAGCGCAGAGATGGCTTAATCCATTTATGAAAATTAGTTTTTATGTATTAAGTGAAAGTAAGGCCCAAGATTTCTTGGGCTTTATTTGTCAGCTGACTCAGACGGCGCTTAACAAAAGCGCTCAGTCTTTGCTGATTTTAATTGAAGATGAGACATTACTAGCAAATCTAGATACGGCACTTTGGGCACAAGATTCTACGAGTTTTATACCGCATCAATGTCTTTCTGATAATGACAATAAAAGTACCGATGATAGAGGTACTGATGATAGAGGTACTGATGATAGCAACATCGCTACTCATAAATCATTAGCGCCTGTACTACTAGGCAATCATATGCCAGCAGATTTTAATGGTATCGTGCTCAATACGACAACACGTCCGGTCAACGATTTTATGGCCGCTACTAATAATTCAAAACCCTCCCGAGTCCTTGAGTTGATCCGACCTGATGCCACAAGTACCCAAGAAGGTCGCAATAAATATAAAGCCTACCAGCAATTAGGTTACGATCTGACCCACTTTAAGGTGTAGCTCTGCCGTTTATTTTCCCTTCATCTCTTACAGCGACATGTCTTCCTACCTATATATCACTGCCTATATCGCTGCTTTTACTCTCCTATAAATGAGGTATTCTGAGTAGCTAGCCCTTGCCTATAAGTGCTGCATTCTTTTTGTACTAGTTGTATAACTCTACTATTCCTCTATTTGCATGCAACAGCTACTGCTATGAGCGGTATGCGAATATGTCAAAAAATGCTACCATCCTTCGATAGATTTTCTGTTGTGACAATTCACTTACTTTTAACGGACTTGAGGGTGTACAGATGCGTTCATTAATTGCGATGTATCAGCGTATAGGGCTGGTGTCGCTTATTATTATTGGCTTGGTATTAGGGGTATTGATTGGTTGGCTGGCGCCAAGTATCGGCACCGCCATAGGGTTGCTTGGTACACTCTTTGTCGGCGCACTAAAAGCAGTCGCTCCCATCCTAGTATTTATTCTGGTTATGGCAGCAATTAGTCAACATCGCAGTGGCAATGAAGTCTACGTAAAGCCGGTGCTTATTATGTACATGTTCGGTACTTTTTTGGCAGCGCTAACAGCAGTCGGTGCCAGCTTTTTATTCCCGACTGAGCTGGTCTTGATCAACGCCGATATCGCACAAGTACCACCTGCTGACCTAAAAGAAGTCTTGACGAACTTGCTCATGAACTTGGTCGCTAACCCGATCAATGCAATCGCTGAAGCCAACTATATTGGTATCTTAGCATGGGCAATTATTATTGGTTTTGCATTGCGCCAAGCCAGTGATACTGCTCGTAATGTTGTCGGTGATTTCGCTGATGCCATCTCACAAGTGGTTAAATGGATTATTGCTTTAGCGCCATTTGGTATCTTAGGCCTAGTCGCTAGCACGGTTGCGGAGACAGGCTTTGCTTCTTTGGCAGGCTACGCACGTATCTTGATGGTATTAATCAGCTGTATGTTATTCATTGCGTTGGTTGCCAATCCGCTTATCGTCCTTATTAAAACGGGTAAAAACCCTTATCCACTCGTGTTCAGATGTCTGCGCGAATCAGGAATTACTGCCTTCTTTACACGTAGTTCAGCGGCCAATATTCCAGTCAACATGAATCTTGCCCGTAAGCTTAGATTGCATGAAGACACTTATTCGGTGACCATTCCCCTAGGTGCCACGATCAATATGGCTGGTGCTGCGATTACCATTAATGTCTTAACGCTTGCTGCTGCTCATACGTTGGGTATTGAAGTGACGTTTGCATCAGCGCTGCTACTCAGTCTGGTTGCTACGATTAGTGCTTGCGGTGCTTCTGGTGTTGCTGGTGGTTCATTACTATTGATTCCACTCGCTGCTAGCTTATTTAGCATTCCAAATGATATCGCGATGCAAGTGGTTGCGATTGGCTTTATCATCGGTGTGATTCAGGATTCAGCTGAGACTGCATTGAACTCTTCTACTGATGTATTATTTACAGCAGCAGCTGATCCGACGTATTCGCGTTAATTTCTGCTGAAGTGTTTTATATAGACATAAAAAAGGGCCTTTAAAGGGCCCTTTTTTTATGTGTTATTTTGATTATTTGGTTACTTTAGATTGTCTATGTCGACTTCGATGACTGGTGTTTGCTGCTCTATTTGACGTTTGAGTTGGCGCAGTTGCTCAACCTCATCTAACAACTCAAGTATCAAACCAATTGCTGGTACGCTGGCTTCAAAGTCACGACTCAGTCGCGATGCACGGCGCACTGTCGTCAGCTGATAACCAGTAAATTTTTCATGCTCTGGTACATCATACTCAATGATGTTTTCTTCGATTAATTCGATGACCCATTGGCGCTCTTGGCCACAGGCAGAGACCAGTTCATCTAAGCTCATGATGATGTCTGTAAATTCAGTCGAGTGGTTCATAGCTATTATCCTCGTTTTCTCTTTATTTCATCGGTATCGTGTTCATCTCTGCTATTCGTTTATTACTTCAATAATGAGTAACGGTTATTCATAATCTTGTTTAACGACTAATATTGGTATCTGCAAAGGCTTGTTTTAGCTGCTCATAAGCCTGTCTCGACGCATCACTACTGACATCAGGGTTGACAATATTTAGAGTTAGATACAGGTCACCTGCTTGCTTGGCAGGGATACCCTTGCCTTTAAGACGTAAATTGCTACCGGACTTACTGTTCTTAGGAATGGTCACACCAAGCGTACCCGCTGGCGTACTGACGTTGATTTTTTCACCCAATGCCGCTTCCCACGGTGCAATATTCACAGTTTGATAAACGTCTGCACCTTCTATACGAATATTGGCATCATGACGAATTTTAACCTTCAAAAACAAATCACCATTTTTGCCATTACTGCTACCAGCAGCACCTTGCCCTGCTAAACGAATTTGCTTACCGTCAGTGATACCTTTAGGGATTTTTATCTTAAGGGTTTTATTGTCGTAGTCGACATTGCCATTGGGCTGACGAACAGGGACGTTTAACTTAATACTATAGTCGTCGCCACTATAGACTGAAGATAAATCAACGGTAATCTCGGCATGCTGATCTTGACCTTTGCTATCTTGCGTCCCAAAGCCACCACCAAATTGATCGAAGCCACTGCTTTGAGAGCGACTGCCCGTTTGTCCACCAGTTGACCCACGTGCGCCGCGACCAAATGCTGAAAAAATGTCATCGAAGCGAAAACCACCATCACCAAAGGCCTCACCGTCACCAAACTGGTCTTTGATATCTTCCCAGCGAAAACCACCTTGACCCGCATCAGTTTGCCCACTACCACCAAACCCACTTGATCTACTTTGACCAGCAAATGGATTATTGAGCATAGCGTCATATTCGGCGCGCTTTTCTTTATCTCTGATCGTTTCGTAAGCGTTGTTTATTTCTGCAATTTTATTATCAGCGTCTGGATGATCACTGACATCGGGATGATACTGACGAACGAGCTTACGGTATTTTTTTTTGATATCAGCGTCTGAGGCGTCTTTTTTGACCCCTAAAATGTCATAGTAGTTTTTCTCTGCCATGTTATTTCCCCCAAAATAAAAACATATTAGTGGTATCAGTCTGCCAATTTCAAACGATACGGTATAGATAGCTACTAGATTTTGCTATAGCAATTTTTGTAGCCTACTTATCATCATAACAATAATTACCACAAACACCGTTATATAAATATTACCAGTAGTGATGCCAAGCGACTGCAGCATCTATCTTATCTGATTCACCTAACACTACGCTATTATCGGCCATCACAGTGTCTGAATATGTCATTATAAGCCTAGCATCGTTATTCTTTGATAGCTGCTGGCGTAATATCAATTTGGCAACATCAATAGCAGTGCGCCCTTCTCGCTTTGAAGTGACGTAAGACAATTCAGCACTTTGGCTATTACGTTTCATACGTAAGCCAAGCTCAATACCGATATCTGCGTGTCTATCTTGATCATGGACCGTCGCATTGACCATACCATAGCCAAGTATATGTTTACCAAACTTAGCGCCTGCGCCAACGCCAGCTTGTGCATAAGGGCTATGTCGATTACCAGTAAACATGTCTATACGAGCGCCTGTTTTTAGTTGCCAAGACAGTTTCGGTTCGCCTGATAACGGTTGTCTAAGATCTTCAATCTGCTGCATGTCTAAAAATACGAAATCCGTCAATGTCCATTGATGCATATCAAAGCTATAACCCAGTGACGCTTTTACGGCTTCAAAACGTTTATCAATATCTGTATGAGCGTTCAGTGGGTCTTTTACAAATAACGATAAACCAACTTCTGCCCTCTCCTCAGATAAAACGACGGTAGTCTGCGTGGTTTTGTTACTCAATGCTGGAGAGGGTTTGTTTGGTACAGGCAGCTGAGCCAAACCATTGCTAGCTGGTAGCGCAAAACGCTGACTGAGCAATTCGCTTTTGAGAGCTCTCTGCTTCGGTGTATCGTCTTGCGTGATTTTATAAGTACGATGTAAGATCAGAAAATCAAGAGCAACTGCCTTATCGTCCGCGTTTAAAGTAGCAAGCGGGGCAGTGCTTTCTGTACGAATGACAGAGTTTATGACGGCTTGTATTGGCTTAGATAATTGTACAAACTTCTCGCGCAGCTGCGTTTGTTCAGAGGGCAAATAGCGTACTGAAGAAACTAAGGAATCAGCGCCGTTGTCGTGTTCTAATAGCTGATCGAATACATAGTCTGGCGCATACCAAGGACCTACTCGCTCAGTCGTTTTTATGTCGCTTATCAGCTCAAGTATCTCTCCTGAGCGATAACCACAATTTTGTTTGATGAAGTAATAGTCAAATCGAGCGGACTTTGCTTCGTACAAATGATAGTTCAATAATTGCGTTTCAAAGGTATCTAGATTGAGCACGTACTCCCACATATCACGTTGCTCGTTCTTGGAGTATACCGCATCTTGTTTAAAAAATTCCGTCTCTGAAAACCCAGCATCATAAAACCCAAATAGTCCTTTTAGCGCATACATCGCACCGTTCTCATTTTCTGGAATACGAGCGCCGAAGTTGTATGAATTATTAAGTAAGTCCTCGCTAGATAGCTCTCTAACATCACTGTTCGTATTATTTATATTATCTATAGACGTGTTGGTTTTGACCAGTACATGACCAAATGAAGAAGCTGGGTTTTTTAAATAGCTGCTTACTAGGATCAAGCTTATTTCTTGATTCGCATCGGGTAATTTTGAGCAGTTTTTGAGATCGACGTTCAGTTCTGGTAAATGATGATTAAGCCATAAATATCTGGCTGGATACTTACAAACTACGCCCTCATTATTCATTTGCTCTATCGTTGCTATAAGCTCTGCATAGGGGTCAAAATTACGTTTCGAACGAGGCTTAGGATTGGTTAAATAAAAATCTGGTGAGATGACTTCAGCCTTGCCATTTTTATAAAACAATAAATGTTGCCACTGGGAGTGCTTAGCCAATGATTTTAGTTTTATGGGGTCAATAGCGGTATCTTTTTGAGAGTTCCGGTTTTGCTCTTGTATCTGCGAGTCAGTGAGTCGTTGTACGCTTTGCACAATATCTGACAAGTTCTCGCGATCACTTGAAGTCATATCTACTGCGATAGACGAAGCATTACTAGAAGAGAATTTATTTTCTTTATCTACTGTTACTGGATCTGAAGCATAGGCATTCGTTTCATCAACTTCCGCATTGCAAATAGTCGTTGCAGCCAAGCAAGCCACCCATAAAAACATTTTTTGCATTTTATTTAGATACCATAAATACATGAGCAATAAAAAACACGTAAGCACTAGGTTTACGTGTTTTTATCATTAAATCATCAAAATTTTGAGTATTAAACTAAAAACTTAATACCTAGCACTTTCAATATTTAGATAGTACAGCTTTGCTTAACGATGCTAAATAGCGTCTCAGCATTTTGATCTTGCGTAGCAGTACGATAGGCAGAAGTCTGAGTATATTGACCATATTGTGCGCGTACACTAGCAGCTGAATCACAGTTAGCAACGCTTTGTAGTGCAGATAAATGAGCACCTTGGCCTGAAGCTAAGTCTTTTTCCACACTTGGGAAGGCTTCTTTGATCAAAACAGCTGCTCTAACATTACCACCTTGGCAAGTAGCAGGAGACATAGAGTCAGAGGTAGCAGCTGTTGTACCTAAATCCCAAGTCACGTTAGAGATAATAGCAAGGATAGGGCTTGAATTACCAAACAAAGCGCCACCAAGACCACATTCTTTATATACTTGCTCGATAGTACGACCAGTATCAGCTGTTTTAAAGCTAGAACCAAGATCAGCATTCGCTGTACTAAATGGAATCATTGCCGCAACAACTGAAGCGAACGCAATTTTCTTTAACATAAAACTTCCTCGAAAGACGATAAAAAATAGATTATTTGACCAAAAATCAAACTTATTATGAGTATATTTCATAGATACTCTAGAATAATGTTTAACCTTATGCATTCTACAAAATAGTAAGAATATAGCAAGGTTTTTTTACATTATATTATCTATTACTATTTGAGCTTTCATAACGATAATTATGCTATATCGATAGATTTGGTCTTTATATATTACCTATTTATATTACGTTATTGGCTTTCCAGTATTTTGTCGGCTTCTTTATGAGAATCACTCTTTATAAGACTAATTTTAGTACCTACGTCATCATTATTTTTGCTAAAAAATAGCTATTTTTCCTTAAAAAACAGCTATTTGACCTCATGAGTTTTTTACACGGCAGTAATAATATGACAAGCTAGCTCTTGTAGAATCCCCTATTATTCATACTCATAGGGAGTATAGATAACGTAGGCAAGAGCATCTGTCTATTTTATTAATTGCTTAAAGGTATTAAATGTCTTATTTAATCAAGTCTTTGGTTGTCACTTTATCGCTACTACTTAGCACCACAGTTTTCGCTGCCAATACCAGTTACTACGGTAGTAAGTTTCATGGCAAGCGCACAGCGAGTGGCAGCATCTTCAACATGAACTCTTTAACCGCTGCACATCGCACGTTACCGTTCGGCACGAAGGTACAAGTAACCAATCAAAAGACAAAGCAGAGCGTCGTTGTAAAAATCACGGACAGAGGACCTTTTATTAGAGGTCGTATCCTTGATTTATCAAAAGCCGCTGCTGGTGAAATAAACTGTCAGCTTTGTACGACCACGATGGAAATACTGTCGTATGGTGATGGCAAATATCGTAAGGAATAATGTAATAAAAAAGGGATGGCTTATGCCATCCCTTTTTTATGTCTGCTTATATAACTAACTATCTAGAACGCTTTATGCGAACTTAGCTTCCATCTCTTCTAAAGTCGTCATTGATAGTAGTAACTTCTCTTCATTATCACTATGCTGCTGCTGTAGCGCTGTTTGCTCATTGAGTAACACAAGCAAGTCAGACTTACGACTCTCTTCGTACAGATCTGTATCAGCCAGTTTTTCTTCAAGCGTCACGAGCTGCTTATCAATCTTAGCCAATGTCTTTTCTGTTTCTTCTATCTCGCGGCGGATAGGTGCTGTCATTTTACGTTGTTCAGCGGCTAGCTTACGCTGCTCTTCTTTACTAAGTGCAGGTGTCGCCGCTTTACTGTTTGACGAAGTATCAGATGACTTGTTGTTTACTTGGCTATTATCTGTTTCACGTGAAACAAACTTCTTACTCTCTTTTTTGCTTTTTTTCTTACCAGTATTTTTATCTGATGCGTTTTCTTGCTTGCGCTTCTCTGCTAGCCATTTACCATAGTCACCAATGTCGCCATCGAACTCTTCGATGATGCCATCATGTACCAGATACAGCTCATCACAGACATTAGCAATCAATTCTCGATCATGCGAGACCAGTACTACTGCACCTTTGAAACCTTGTAAGGCGATAGTCAATGCTTGACGCATTTGTAAATCTAAATGGTTGGTTGGCTCATCGAGTACAAGAACGTTTGGACGTTGCCAAACGATCAGTGCCAAGGTCAAACGCGCACGCTCACCACCTGAGAATAGCTCGCTTGGCGTATCAATGCGCTCACCGCGGAAGTCAAAGCTACCCAAAAACGAGCGTAGCATCGCATCAGAGGTTTTACCTGCTAGGCGACGTAGCATCTCTATAGGCGTGGCTTTGGCATCTAGGATATCCATTTGATGCTGATTGAAATAGCCTAGCTTTAGAGTATCCGAAACACGATATTTCCCTGTTAGTACGCCAAGCTCACCGACTAATGCTTTAATCAACGTTGATTTACCAGCGCCGTTCATACCCAATAAGCCAAGACGGGTATCGGGGGTCACCTGTACATTGGCATTGTGTAGAAGCGGTGTCTCACTATAGCCAATATCTGCGTTGGTCAGCTCAATCAGCGGTGAGCTCATATTTGCTGGCTCGTAGAACTGGAACGAGAATGGGTTGTCAGCCATCATTGGTGATAGCTCTGCCATGCGCTCCAACTGCTTAATACGGCTCTGTGCTTGCTTGGCTTTACTGGCTTTAGCACGGAAACGGCGAATAAAGTCATCCAAGTGGGCCTTTGTCGCTTCTTGCTTTTCAAACGCTTGCTGCTGCTGCGCCATACGCTCGTGACGGGTACGGATAAACTGCTGATAGTTACCAGTATATAGAGTGATTTTTTGCTGCTCTACATGCAGGATATGACCGACTGTCGCATCTAGAAATGCCTGATCATGCGAGATGACGATGACCAGACCCATATAAGCATTGATCCATGTCTCAAGCCATAAGATAGCGTCCAAGTCCAAATGGTTGGTTGGCTCATCGAGTAACATCAAATCAGCACGGCTCATCAAGGTTTTGGCAAGGTTTAAGCGCATACGCCAACCACCAGAAAACCCTTCTACAGGCAGCTCATGCTGGCTAGTCTTAAAACCAAGACCTGCCATAATTTGTGCTGCTTTGGTCGGCGTACGATATCCGTCGATTTCATCGAACTGCTGGTGTAGCACACCAATTTGCTCATCACTGACACTGCTCAAATCATTTAGCGCAGCATTAATTTCATACCACTGCTCATCACCGCTCAATACATAATCGATTGCAGACTGCGTCGTAGCACCAACTTCCTGTGCCATGTGCGCCACATGCCAGCTATCAGGAATACTGACTTCACCTTTATCAAGGGTGACTTCTGTATCGCCTGTACCCATCTGCGTCAGTAACAGCGCAAATAAAGTAGATTTGCCTGTGCCGTTGTTGCCCGTCAGTCCAACTTTGTGACCTGGATGGAGCTGAAAGCTTGCACCTGCAAACAATTCACGACCATCACGGCGAACACCAACGTCTTTAAATTCGATCATATAATTTCTTCATCTCAACAATAATATAGATATAGGGCAATAAGAAACACACATAGGGTATGCCAACTGGCGGCTATTATTTCAAACGCTTGCCACATAGGCAAACAATTAAATAACTATTTCAAAACTAAGTATTTATTACGCCAAACACCTTATGTTGTACAAGCGACTCTTGAGCTCATACATGGTTGTTACTATTATAAAGGTTATGGCCGTAAAATACCGTAATATGACTAATAAGCTTTAAGACTGCCTAATATTATTAAGTAGTGTTTTATACAGTCACACGCTATTATTTTTTAGTCTGGTTATTGGTTTAGCCCATTGACGCAGTTATTTTAAAAAACACATTATCAAAATTGGGACACTGCTATTCATTAGTAAAATTCAGTAGTTGCATCACTCTTGACAAACGAATCAGCACCCCCATTATGATATACTGCTAAAAGATAAGTGCCCACTATCAATAGAGCCAATAAAACGTTGTGGTGGCACAAATACTATTTTGAAATTGTACAAACAGCTTATAATGCACCAATAGCTTTGCCATAATGACAGCACCCAATTAAATCAAACGCCGTGCGTATCTTTATTTGCAAGTATCCTATTGCAAACCCAAACAGGACGACGACCGCATTTGATCCTAGCAACTGAGGTAGATATGAACGAATCAGCCAACCAATTTAGCCCAAGCTCAAGCCAGCCAGTAGACCCAACCGTATTAAGCCTAACTGATAGTGCGGCGCAAAAAGTACGCCGTCTACGTGAAGAAGAAGGCGATAGCGATCTTATGCTACGTGTCTATGTGACGGGTGGCGGTTGTTCTGGTTTCTCTTACGGGTTTAACTTTGCCAACGATCTAAACGAAGACGATGCCAATTTTGATAATGGTGATGTGACGTTAGTCGTCGATTCGCTAAGCTATCAATACTTGCAAGGCTCTACCGTTGACTACACCGAAGGACTGGAAGGGGCACGTTTTGTCGTGACCAATCCAAATGCCACGACCACGTGCGGCTGCGGTTCGTCATTCTCTATATAAGCTAAATAGACGCGGTCGCGCTATGGTTATTAAGATAATGCGATATTGTGCCAATACTATGTCAAATGGCTGGTAGGCATAATGAACAAAGCATCTATCTCTCAGGTAGATGCTTTTTTTATCAAACTGTCTGGCCAGAATAACGCTATATTCGAGATGAATTTGTATTAAAAACAGGGTCAAAATCCTCACAAATCGCGTTGCCTAAAGCTTATCGTATTTGTAATTGTCCGTGGTTTTCAAGACAGCTTTGAGCTAAACTGACGGAATTATTGACCTAACATTTACCTATTTTATGGACAAACGCTTATCGTGTTTTGATCCGCCATAATAAATAACAATAGATGACTATTATGAGTAATTTTGCGAGTAGCTTTGTTAATTTTGACATTCCCAATTGGTTTGACAGCCAGCATTTAACGGGTATGCTCCGCGGTATTGAAAAAGAGGGCCTGCGCGTAAAACCTGATGGTTTTTTGGCACAGACGCCGCATCCAGCCAAACTCGGATCAAAATTGACCCATCCTTTTATTACTACCGATTATTCAGAAAGCCTGCTTGAGCTTATCACCGAACCAAAAGCTTCGCCAAAAGAGACACTCAATATGCTGCGTCAATTGCATGTATTGGTGTATCAAGGCATGCCTGACGGCGAGCTGATGTGGCCACTATCTATGCCCTGTATGTTGTCTTCTAAAGATGAAGATATTCCACTGGCTGATTATGGTAGCTCTAATACGGGTAAGCTAAAAACCCTATATCGTAGTGGACTTGGTATCCGCTACGGTCGCCGTATGCAGACGATTGCTGGTTTGCATTACAACTTGTCTTTTGGTGATACGCTGTTTGAGACATGGCAAGCCAAAACGCCGACCGCACAAAGCCAAACGTTAACAGAGTTCAAAAACGAGAAATACTTAGGGCTGATTCGTAACTTTAAACGTCTAACTAGCCTTGTTTTGTACTTACTGGGTGCCAGTCCTAGCGTTTGTCCTTGTTTCTTGGCAGGGCGTGAGCACGATTTAGAATTGCTTAATGATTCAACCTATTACAAACCTGCTGCGACTAGCCTACGTATGGGTAAGCTTGGCTATACCAATAGCGTGCAAGAGCAGCTTGATATCCGTTACAACTATCTGCCAGAGTATGTCGCTGGACTACGCCGTGCCATTCAAACACCGCACGAAAGCTTTGCTAAGCTTGGCTTAGAAGACGAAGATGGTAACCCAATACAAATTAACAATCATATTCTGCAAATAGAAAACGAGTACTACAGCCCTATTCGTCCTAAACAAATTGCGATGAGCGGTGAAACACCGACCGAAGCGCTTGAGCGTCGCGGTATCGCCTATGTTGAGTTCCGCGCTATCGATCTTGACCCATATAGTGACGTTGGTATTCGCCTCTCTAGCGCTTGTTTCTTGGAAGTGATGGCGCTGTATTGCCTGTTCAGTGACTCACCAGACCTGCTACCTGAAGAAGAAGACACGCTCGCTATCAATCTTGAGCGTGTGGTCAATGAAGGTCGCCGTGATGATTTGCACATTATCAATAATGGTCAAGAGCAGTCACTTGAAAGCTGGATGCTCACTCATCTAGAGCGTATGCAGCCGCTTGCTGCATTGCTTGATGCTCACTACGGTGGTAACGATTACCGCGCGGCTGTAGCATTGATGCAAGGCAAAGCAGGACACTCTGAGTCGACTATCTCCGCACAAGTAAATTCCGATAGCAAACGCTTAGGCAGCTTATGGCAGCTTGGCTTTACGTTGGCTCAGCAGCATCGCGAGTCTTTATTACAGCAGACACTTAGTCCAAATACTCAAGCTAAATACGAAGTATTGGCAGAAAAATCTATCTTACAGCAAGCTGAGATTGAGCAGTCTGAAACAGAAGACTTTGCGGAATTTTTACAGCAATATCGCTAAGTTGCTAGTTATTAATTGCTAAGTCCTCATTGTTAAAGTCTGACTGCCTAATTTTGTTTGCTACCCCACATCTATTATAGATAAACCCATAAGAGTAACCGCACAATGCGACAGCTAACCACTTACCGTAACCTGCAAGTATTTTTGGTGATAATGGCCGTGATAGGCATGAGCTTTGCGCTGTTTTATTTACAGCGTCATTTAGGGCTTTCACCTTGTCCGCTCTGTATTTTTCAGCGTGTTGGTCTAATCGTCATGGGCGGATTTGCCCTGATATCAGCGTTGTTTAATCCTAAGTCTAAAGTGATAAGACTACTATTATGGCTTGGTAGCCTATTAGGTATCGGCTGGGCAACCGCAGTAGCAGCACGCCATGTATGGCTGCAACACTTGCCTGCTGACCAAGTACCTTCTTGTGGTCCAGGACTGAACTATTGGCTTGATACCCTCCCTATCTTACAAGTATTCAAAGAAGTATTTGCAGGATCTGGCGAATGTGCCTCTATTGATTGGACGCTTATGGGATTAAGTATCCCTGAGCAGTCGTTGATTCTATTTAGTATGCTGCTGATCGTACATGTCTTGATAGTAATGCGTATCGTAAAATCTGCCAATTAGTATCTTATGACTTAATAAAACGTTAGGTTTCTTTCCTAGTTCTGCTTTTAAAACAGACATTGCTATCTTCGATACAATGTCTGTTTTTTTATCTACTATTAACCCGCCCTTATAAACCATATTAGCGTTACCAACAGGACTTTCTACTACCTATTCATGTCTTTTAGATATATGGGCAACAACAAAAAGCCCACAGAGATAATTTGAAGCCTTTGATATCTTTAGTCAGCTTACCTTATAAACGGATAAGCATTAGATATTTGCCGCTTTCTACTCATAAGCTATCTGTATTTTGAATATAAGATAATGCTATCAAGTTCTTAATTTATATTATTACTACGCGCCCATGCCTTATTATCCTTATCTTTGACAATGGCTTTACGTTGTCGATAGTATAGATGAGCTTGAAAAATACTTGTTAAAAACTGTTTTTGGTATGACCATGATATATTTTGCTCCCGTTCGCTCTACCACGCTTGCTATCGTAAAACGGTGGCGTCCTTCTTTACTGGTAGCGTCACTATGTGTGCTACTCGTAGGCTGTGATAGTGCCTCGTCCAATACCGATAAAGACATGGTATCTACGTTTGCGTCGACTGGTTCTGAATCGCAGGAGGCTTCACAATCATTGCAAGATGACAATATTGAGAGTGCTGAGCTAGCGAATAATGATGAGACAGGCGAAATGGTGGAAGGGCAATCATTAATTGCTGCTGCTCAGTCAAATAAAGATACTTATGCAGACAGCTCTATGGAGCGATCAGAAGCAAAAAGCAGTATGCTGCAAGCGACATTGATGGGCGATTATGGCGGTATGGTCTCTTGTATAGATTGCGACAGTATCGACGTTACACTGAACCTATTCGCTGATGGTTCCGTACTAAAATCAAGTTATTATCATAATCCTGAAAAACCAAAAACACCTCTACTCGAATCGGGTATCTACCGACAAGACAATGATAAGATCACCATTGTCTATGAAGGAAAAAATATCGAGACCTATCATATCCAAGACAACCACTTGATACGGATTGATGAACACGATAATTTAGAGGATGACTATACGTTATCTCGCAAATAAAAGCGTCATCATGCTAACTATTAGTTGGCGTATCGCTACATACTAAAATGACCAAATTACATTAGCTACATAGCGCCTACTTGTTAGGCGTTTTTTATTGGTCATCGAACAGGGTTTACTTTACAATGATTGCTTGTTTGCCAAGCTGATATATTGGTCGTTGTTTATCAGAGTGTTTATTTTTACTGATAATAGCTAGGCACCTCATACTTTATTTTATCCGCTCTCTATTCTTTTCATTCAAGCGCGTACGGAACGTCTATGCATATTCATATCCTTGGTATTTGTGGTACTTTTATGGGCTCACTGGCATTGCTAGCACGTGCGCTTGGGCATACGGTCACAGGTTCAGATGCCAATGTCTATCCTCCTATGTCCACTCAACTCGAAAATGCTGGCGTAACTATCGAAGAAGGCTATCTGGTAGAACATTTGCAACCAACGCCAGACTTAGTCGTCGTTGGGAACGCGATGAAGCGTGGCATGGATGTGATTGAGTACATGCTAGATAATGGCTTGCGCTATACCTCAGGTCCGCAGTTTTTATCTGAGCAAGTATTGCAGTCACGTCACGTAATCGCCGTTGCAGGTACGCATGGCAAGACCACAACCACGACTATGCTTGCGTGGATATTACATTATGCTGGTATTGATACAGGGTTTTTGATTGGCGGTGTACCATTAGTTGATACAACTGACGAGCAGCTACAGCAAGTGTTCGCCCATAGCAGCTATTTAGGTGCTGATAAAAGCGATGATGATAAAGCTGGTTACTTTGTGATTGAAGCAGATGAGTACGACTCTGCCTTCTTTGATAAGCGCTCAAAGTTCGTTCACTATCGTCCGCGTACTGCTATTTTGAATAACCTTGAGTTTGATCATGCAGATATCTTTGCAGATCTTAATGCAATACAAACTCAGTTCCACCATATGGTGCGTATGATTCCAAGCACTGGCAAAATCATTATGCCAGCCGCGACCATCAGTTTAGAAGACACGCTAGCAAAAGGGGTTTGGACACCGATCTGGCGTACTGCCGTCATCGACTCTACTGTAGCCGATACGAGTGAAAATACGCGTGCCCTAAAAGATAGTAGCGATTGGCAGGCTGAGCTGATTCAAGAAGACGGCAGCCATTTCAAAGTCAGTTTTGCCGCTAATGAAGATGCCTCTGCTATCGTAAACTGGTCAATGAGCGGTATCCATAACGTCAATAACGCGTTAGTTGCTGTGGCTGCTGCCTATGACATTGGTGTCAGTGTTGAGACTGCTTGTGCTGCCTTATCAGATTTCGCTGGTATCAAGCGCCGGATGGAGCTGATTGGCGACGTTAATGACATCTTAGTCTTTGATGATTTTGCCCATCATCCAACAGCTATTACGACCACATTAGATGGTGCCAAAAAGAAGCTAGCTGATAGACGCATTTGGGCTATCATTGAGCCGCGTAGTAACACCATGAAAATGGGTATTCATCAAGACAGCTTGGCTCAATCAGCGGCACTTGCTGACTACACATTATGGTACGAGCCTACTGGTTTGGAATGGGGCTTAAAAGAGGTCATCGAACAAGCTAAGGCTACTAGCGACTCTATCGGCAACCAACAAGTGCTATCAAGCATTGTTGATATCATTGAGCATATCAGCAGTCACGCAAAAGCAGGTGACGCGATTGTGGTTATGTCAAATGGCGGTTTTGAAGGGATTCATCAGCGTTTATTAACCGCATTGCATAACGGCTAACGCTTATAGTTAAGATAAAGAAGCAGCTCTTATAAAGAAACAGCTCTTCTTATTTTCCTCTATACAAACGCAGCCATCTAATAGATGGCTGCGTTTTTTACTTCTAATATTTATATGAGTTCGGCACTACAGGTACCATGTTGATAAACGTTGTTAGCACCACTGCTACCTTTGTAACCTTTCGTTTACTTATTGCCCTTACTCGATAGCAAATCGGACTTTTTCCTCACATAGCCCCTACAGTAGTAACATTTTATGCTTACTTTTGCGTCCGAGGAGTGTTTACAATAGATTTATCAAAACTTGTAACACATTATAAATATTAATAATATTAGGAGAATAACATGAGCTTTATTTGGATGATTATTGTAGGTTTAGTCGCAGGTTTATTAGCACGTGCTATCAAACCAGGTAATGACCCTATGGGTTGGATTATGACTATCGTATTGGGTATCGTTGGTGCAATGTTAGGCGGTTTCCTAGCTGGCCTAATCGGTATCAACGCTGATGGTGGTTTCACTGGTCTTATATTCTCAGTAATTGGTGCAATTATCTTATTATTCCTATATGAAATGATTGTAAACAAACGCCGTGCATAACTAGTTATAAGCCATGCATAGTTTAGTCATAAATGATTACTAGATAATTAAAATACTATATAAACAAAGCCTTGCGTTAAGCAGGGCTTTTTTATGCCATTTATCATCGAAATTTAGTCTTTCTATATACATATAGCATCATATGACTGCGAAAGTATTGATAAGCATTACTTTTGTCCCCATTTATCTTATAATATCAACCCTATTTTGTCCTTATCATTGAGGTGAGCGTTATGGCACTACTCCCTATCTTAAGTTACCCAGATCCTCGCTTGCGTACTATTGCCAAGCCTGTCAAGGAAGTGACTGCTGAAATCAAAACCTTAATCGCAGACATGATCGAGACGATGTATGATGCTCAAGGCATAGGGCTTGCGGCCAGTCAAGTGGATCATCATATTCAGCTTATCGTTATGGATTTGTCTGAAGACAAAAGCTCTCCTAGAGTTTTTATCAATCCAAAAGTCACGCCACTGGTAGAAGAAAAGCAACCGTATGAAGAAGGCTGCTTATCTGTACCTGATGTCTATGACAAAGTCGAACGTCCTAATAAAGTCCGTATCGAAGCGTTAGACGGTAACGGTGAAGTCATCGACGAGGTAGTCGAAGGACTGCTTGCTGTTTGTATCCAACATGAAATGGATCACCTAAATGGCGTAATCTTCGTTGACTACTTGTCTCGTCTTAAACAGACTCGTGCTCGTGATAAAGTTCGCAAAGTTCTCAAAATACGTGAAAAGCAAGAAGCTCAATCAGCAGAAAAACAGACACAAGCCGTCAATTCTTAAAGCCCTACTCTTTATTCTTATCTTTTTTATTTCGTCTTTATCCTTCACATAGTTACGTCTACAGTGAGTGTTAATATTTAACATTCACTGTTTGGCGATAACTTTTATAACCGATACAGTTTCCACAAAAGGTTTACTACTATGACAATGATCAAAATTGACCAATATTTTGAACCTGCCAGCTGGCAGAAATTTACCAAGGCTGCTGAAGGTCGCGAGACGCCTTTCTTAGTAGTTGACCTTAGTCGTATCGAAACCAAATACCACGAAATGGTAAGCCTGTTTCCTAATGCAAAACTGCATTATGCAATGAAAGCTAGCCCTGCGGTGGAAGTAATCGATCTACTAGCAAACCTTGGTTCAAACTTTGACTGTGCCTCTATTTATGAGCTTGATCGTGTACTTGGTTGCGGCGTTGAGCCATCTCGTATTTCGTATGGCAACACCATCAAAAAAGCTGAACATGTTAAATATGCCTTTGAAAAAGGCATCGATCTATACGCGACTGACTCAGAAGCAGATCTAAAAAACATTGCCAAACACGCTCCAGGTTCTAAAATATTTGTGCGTATCTTGGTGCAAGGCTCAGAGACAGCAGAATGGCCATTATCACGTAAGTTTGGTTGCCATCCTAATATGGCCATCGACCTACTGGTTCAAGCACGCGAGCTGGGCTTGGTGCCTTATGGTATCTCATTCCACGTTGGTAGCCAGCAAAAAGACGTCGCTGCATGGGATGATGCATTAGCCAAAGTTAAATATATGTTTGATTGGATGAAGAACGAAGAAGGTATCAAGCTACAAATGATCAATTTGGGCGGCGGCTTCCCGACCAATTACATCAGCGAAGTTAACCCTATCAAAGTCTATGCAGAAGAGATTACCAGCTATCTGACTGACGATTATGATGATGACGAGATGCCGGAGATTATTTTAGAGCCGGGTCGTTCGTTGGTTGGTGGTTCAGGCGTATTGGTCAGTGACGTGGTACTGATCTCTCGTAAGTCTGATACCGATTTGACTCGTTGGGTATATACCGATGTTGGTCTATTCCAAGGCTTAATCGAGACGCTAGGTGAAGCTATCAAGTACCCTGTCTATACGCCTAAGATGGAAACGTCTACCAGTGAAGGTACAGTAGTACTGGCAGGCCCAACCTGTGATTCAACCGATATTATGTATGAAGAAGCGGGTTATCAGCTACCAGAAGAGCTTGAGATTGGTGATAAAATCTATTGGCTCACCACTGGTGCTTATACCAACTCTTACTCATCGGTAGAGTTCAATGGTTTCCCACCGCTAGAAGTGGTCTATATTGACTAGTACTTAATACTGTTCCACAAAAAAGCGCGGCATGGTTAATACCCGTATCGCGCTTTTTTGTGCGTAACGAATTAAGAACTAGTCAACTCGCAAAGAAATAGGCACGCTATTATTAGTATTACGGCTACCGTTACTGGTGCTACTACTTGAGTTTTGTGAAATCTGTCCAATCGTCACCCACTGTCCACGTGGTACGATAATCGTACTGTTCAATCTTTGACCCCGAATAGCATTGCTAGCACTGTTAGTAGAATTGTTAGTAGAAGTCATTTGATTATAAGGTGAATTCGGCTGCACTAAATTTTCTTCCACTTGGGAAAGTTGTACTTCCACCTGTCCATTGGGCAGTAGTCTTGGTGTGACGGCAATCCCTTGTGTCGTTGGCAGTAATATTTGCTGCTGAATCACGATCTGTGGTTTGAAATTATTGTTAGTTGAACGATGATAAGTTGAATAGTTATTAGCATTATAGGTTTGAGTCAGTGAGTAGAGAGTACCTGTGCTGATACTCGCTGCACTGCCAGACAATGTTTGTACTTGATATAGATTATTACCCTGCTGCTGGCTGCTAAGCTGACTAATGACCCCTGCACCTTGAATACCACGATTGGTGATAATGACTTGACCCTGCTGAATACTACCTTGCCCTCTACTACTATTGCCAACACGTACGGCGACCGTCAATGCCTGTGGCTGACGGTCAATCTGAGACAATAACTGCTGTACCGCCTGATAATTGCGTGCCGTCGTCCGCAGTACCAATTTATCTTGATAGGTAGTCACCGTGCCACCGTCTGCGCTACTATTTAATTGTTGTCTTACTGCAGGTAACAGACTAGCCCCACCATAGGTATGAATGACATAGGTTTGAGCAGTACCAGCTTGTACGGTAATTGGTAGAACCGCTAGACTCAGTGCAAAAGCTGATATGCTTGCAAGGTTGATGGTACAAGTAGCACCAATCAGTCTATGACTAATATAACGTTTGATACTATTCATACCTGCTCCCTTACTGCTATCAAGTCATCGAGCCATCAGTCATAACGCTAAACTTGACCGTCAACTATAAATAGTCGTTAGTCACTTAATCCAAGCACGTCTTGCATATTGTACTGACCTACTTCTTGCTCAACGACCCAAGTTGCGGCACGTACGGCACCAGCGGCAAATGTCATGCGCGCGCGCGCACGATGGGTAATCTCGACCACTTCGCCATCTGCGATAAACATCACAGTATGATCACCTACGATTTCGCCACCACGTACTGCGTGAATACCAATTGTCCCAGATTCGCGCTCGCCAGTTTGTCCTTCGCGGCCATAGATAGCGACGTCTTTTAGGTTCTGTCCGCGTGCTTCTGCGACTGCTTCGGCCATCATATATGCGGTACCAGAAGGCGCATCAATTTTGTGCTTATGATGTGCTTCGATGATTTCTACATCAGCATCGTTACCAAACGCTTTGGCGGCCATACCGAGTAGCTTCAATGATAAATTAACGCCTGTCGAATAGTTACCCGCATATACGATAGTTATTTTCTCACTTGCCTTTGCCAGTACTTGTTCTTGCTGTTCGTTGAATCCTGTGGTACCGATGACCATAGCGACATTATGCTCAGCACAAACTTGCATGTTTTTTTCAGTGGCGTCAGGCAAGCTAAAATCAATCAGTACATCGATATCATCAATCACAGCGGCTAAGTCATCAACGATTTGTACGTTTAAATGACCGATAGCAGCAACTTCGCCTGCATCAGCACCGACTAGGCTAGAGCCTTGACGCTCAATCGCTGCTTTTAATGTAGTTTGCGGGTTATTCTGTACTGCCTCGATTAGCATACGACCCATACGTCCGCCTGCACCGATTACCCCAACGTTGATAGATTTATTATTCGCTTGTTCGCTCATGTTTTTACCTTAGATGTTTTATATTTGGTGAAACTATTTTTGACTATCATTTATCGTAAGTTTAGCAAATATCATCACATGGAGGGCTTTTTATACCATCAATAAAAAGCCCAAAGGTTTCATATGAAACCTTTGGGCTTAGTTCAATACTAGCTAATTAGTTAGACTGTTTCTTAATCGAACAAATCACCGATTTTCTTGAAGAATGACTTCTTATGCGGCGACTGTTGATGCTTGCTATCGTCATCCAACGTGTCTTGGAATTGGCGTAGCAAGTCTTTTTGCTCACGAGTCAGATTCACTGGTGTTTCGATAACCACACGACAAATCAAATCACCTTTCATGGTAGTACGGACTGGCGTTACGCCCTTGCCGCGTACACGCAGTAACTTACCGCTTTGCGTACCTTCTGCCACTTTGATTTTTACTTTGCCATCTAAGGTTGGGATTTCGACTTCTTTGCCTAATGCTGCATCAGTAATGCTTACTGGTACATCCATATATAGGTCAGCGCCTTGACGGGTAAAGACATTGTGCTGTTTGACGCGTACTTCGACATATAGATCGCCGTTTTGTACGCCAGCGCCGCCTGCCTCGCCTTCGCCTGCTAGACGAACGCGATCACCATCATCGACGCCTGCAGGGATAGAGACTTCTAACGTGCGTGATTTGTCTTTTACGCCGTTACCATGACAGTCTGAACAAGGGTTTTTGATCTGTTTACCAGTACCGCCGCAATGAGGACAAGCTTGCTGTACCGCAAAGAAACCTTGCTGCATACGTACTTGACCTTGGCCATGACAAGTCTGACAGGTAACCACATCAGAAGCATTTTTTGCCCCTTTACCATCACAGGTATCACAAGGCGCAGGAGCCGTGAAACTGATTTCTTTTTTGCAGCCACGTACGGCTTCTTCTAATGTCAGCTCAATCACATAACGCAAGTCAGAGCCGCGACGCGAACGCCCACCACCGCCGCCACGCTGCTGACCGAAGATATCACCGAAGTTACCAAAGATATCGCCAAAGATATCTTGGAAGTTACCGCCACCTGCGCCGCCGAAGCCGCCGCCACCCATGCCGTTTTCGAAGGCTGCATGGCCCATACGGTCGTAGGCCGAACGTTTCTCTTCGTCGCTCAATACTTCATAAGCCATTGAAGCTTCTTTGAATTTGTCTTCCGAATCAGGATCATCAGAGTTGCGATCTGGATGGTATTTCATGGCAAGCTTACGGTAGGCTCGCTTAATTTCTTTGCTGTCAGCGGTCTTGCTGACACCTAATATTTCATAAAAATCGCGCTTACTCATGCTCTCTCCTATCGTCTTTACAGCCACACCAGCGCGTCAAATAATCAGCTCAATTGATAATTGTCTTAATCTTATTCATGACTCTTAGCTATCGGATATGTATAGCGTTTCACATGAAACATCACAACTCACCATGCTATAGAACCATAATGCTTAGACTTAACCAACAAATACGGTGAAGGCTGCTTAGCCAAATCAATTATAAAAAGTTTGCGCTATTTATGGAGATGGTCTGCTGATTTATCAAGCTCTTAAATGATGAAATTAGCAGTTGGCATCGCTGCGGCAAAAGCCAAACGATTCATTAAGGTTACTGCAAAGCTTTTCGTACCTGAGCGGTGCCCAGTCGTGCTAATATTTACCGCCACATCTACGGTCATTTATAATCATAGTGATGACGCTTGCGACAAGGTATCAAGTCTTATGAAAAAGCTGGTTATTCTATTAATCATAATTGCGGTAGCAGTATATGCAGGCTCGCCTTATTACAGCGCTTATCAGCTCAAAAACGCTTATGACGATAAAGACGGTGCCACTATCGCAGCGGCTATTGATTATGAGCAAGTGCGACCAAGCGTCCAAAATCAGCTAACCAGCCAATTTGCGACGACAATGACTAAGTATCCACTAATTTCTGAATTGGGCGGTGAGCCGTTGACCCAAGCCGCGAATGGTTTTATCGCGCAGGCAGTTGAAGGTGCTATCACTCCGCAGAATATCGAAAAGGTGATTAATACCCAAGGTCAAGCCAATACAGCAACCAAAGAGCTAGCCGCAGCATGGGCCATCGCTAGCGATCAAGTTGACTTGAAAAACCTAATTCAGAGCTTAATCATTCAGCGCGGTGATGTCGATGCCGTGGTCAAAAGCCAAATGCAGCAAGTCATGAAAAAACAAGCGGCAGAACTTGAGCAGCAAGTCGCCCAAGGCAATGACAGCGAAAAGCCAACGTTGAGCTACTGCGGTATTAACTGCTTTAGTATTAGTGGTCAGGTAAAAGGCTACCCTCTTACTATCGAGATGCAGCGTGAAGGGCTTATCAATTGGAAAATCGTTGATATCGTCTTACCATAAATTATTTAAGACAGCTTCTGATATGCAAAAACGTCTGAATAGAACCATAAAAAACCGCCTTATAAATGATTCATAAGGCGGTTTTTTTACTTTGTTTAGCAGTCCAATATCTTAAGTTTTTGAACTGTTGAAACACTTAACCATACCAATCAATTATTCAACACCTAAGAATTCTAAAAATTCTGGACTCTCAAAACTCGCCTGATACAGCACGCCATCTTCACGATAGATGGCAGGCGTCGCCATTACCGCGAGTCCAGCTGCTTTTTCACGATTGGGTGTCACATGGTCAACTGTACAACTTTCTGATGCAGGTGTCATTTCACCCTGTAGCATCGCCTTATCAAATGCCTGACGACGACTGTCTTTATCCGCTTGACACCAGATACCGCGCATCTGCTTCGGTGACGCCTCATATATCGGATAGCCGATGACATTGACCGTCACACCTTTTGCATTGAGCGATGGCATTTGCTGATGCAAGCGGCGGCAATAAGGGCAGTTCACATCATCCGCCACATAGATAACAGCTCTCTCAGTAGTGGTTGCTGGATAAGTAATCAGCTGGCTTTTATCCAATGACGCGAACACAGACTGGTTTTTACGTTTTTCAAAGTTCTCATCGAGGCCGATAAATTGGCCGTTTTCGATGACTGATATTTCACCATCGGTAATATACTGCGCATCGTCCGATAGTAAAAACGGCACCCCTTCTAGCGTTGCTCCCCAGATAACACCCGGTACTGCGGTATAAAAGAATGGCGTTTTAGCGCTCATGTTCTTAAGCGCAGCCATATTTGCTAGCATGTCAGACTTGACACTCGTATTGACAGGTTCGCCTACCTGCGCACTCGTGCTACGTACTGGTGTTTTAGTCACTACCCGTTTGCTTGGGTTTTTCTGTAGCTCACCCTGAACGACGTAACGACCATCTTCGGTGATGTGCAGCGGCAACTGGCCGGCCAAATTCACTTGATACATATTAGGCAGTTTGGATGGCACAATAGAAGTAATCTGTGTTTTGATGCCTGCTTGGGTCAGTACTTGGCGCAATCGCTTATCGACAGTCTCACTCACTGTTTGAACTGCTTGCGAATTTGTAGTGCTTTGCGTTACGTTATTACTGTTGGCATCCGCTGAACTTGGCTGAGCGCAAGCAGTGGTTGCTAATAGTATGACGCTGATTAGACTAATGGACTTTAATACAGGTAATGTCACAGAGAGATTCCTATCCGGTTTTTAATAATGGCAGTTTTCAATATTAAGACCAATTCCAAAGCTATTACTAACTCAAAGGTAGCAATACATTTTCTGATTAGTCAGATTTTTAGAGTTGGTTTAAGGGTTGTCTGTCATAAAAATATAGATAAAAAAGACTGTAGCATATGGGATAGTTTTGCAAAGCACTAAATGGCTAATGTCGCAAAACTGCTACTTGGCTTTAAGAGATAGGCAACACAGGTAGGTAGTAGACATAAATACAATATAGCAGACCGCAAAAAGCAGCACACTGGGTAGCGGCTGCTAATGGGTTTAAAACGATAGTTTCAAGACAAATACTAAGGCCAAAGCTTAATAGTTTCAGTGCTCATTTATTAAAACTTGGCAACTTCTTCTGGCGTTAAGAAACGACTGTCGCCTTTTTCTAGGCCTTCTAGATTGATGTGACCGATACTGGCGCGGTGCAGCTCAGTGACTCGATTACCGAAGTAACCCATCATACGTTTGACCTGATGATATTTGCCCTGCTCTAATGTTAGGCGTGCATGTTTTTCATCGATGAACTCAAGAACAGCAGGCTTGGTTGGCTCGTAATCCCCTTCAAGCAAGATGCCTTCAGCCACTTTCTTAACGGCTTTTTCTTGTGCATCACTATCCATTGCATCTGCCAAAGTCAGCTCGTACACCTTTGCATGCTCGTGCTTAGGACTGGTGACACGGTGCAGCCAGCCACCATCATCACTCATCAGTAACGCACCAGTAGTATCAACATCGAGACGTCCAGCGATACGCAAGCTACCCAATTCTGGTACAGCAATCAGTTCGGTGACGATTGGATACTCTTTAACTTTTAGCGTGCATTCGAAACCTTCAGGCTTATATAACAAGATATAGCGATTGCCAGCAGCAACCGACAATGGCTCGCCCGCCCACATCACATCATCATTGACGACATCGACATGTAGACCAGGATCTTTAACCACTTGATCGTTTACGGTAATCTCGCCGGCGTGCATGATCTTTTTTGACTCTTTACGCGACAGCTCGGTGGCTTTACTAATGAATTTATCTAAACGCATACTATTTACTACCATCGGTTTTATTATACCAGCCCTAAATCAGAAACTAACGACGCCAGCACTCAGCCGTGAGCGGCTCGTTATCTTCGATGGTTAGAAATGGTACTATAATGAAAAATTAAATGAACACTGTGCTCAATACAAAAGCCAGTGAAAGTCAGACCAGTTTAACATATCCAACCTAAGCCTGATGAAATATGAGCTATCAAACGTTAAAACGTGCCGTTACTACGCGACTCGAAATTAAAAAATCTGAGTTTATCGCTTACGCCTATCCGGTGACCTCTCGCGAGCAAGCAATGTTTCACGTGGAACAAATGCGCGCGCAATATCCCGATGCACGGCATTTTTGTTGGGCATACATCATCGGTGATCCAGATAATACCACCAGTGCCGGTTTCGATGATGATGGCGAGCCAAGTGGTACGGCAGGCAGGCCAATATTAAATGTCCTTCAGCATAAGTCGATCGGTAATGTGATTATCATCGTGGTGCGTTACTTCGGTGGTATCAAATTGGGTGCTGGCGGTCTCACCCGTGCTTATGCGGGCTCTGCTCAAGCGGCCGTCGACGAGATGATATTGAACCCTTATGTACCGATGACCCAGATTCAAATACTGGCAGAGTTTGCGACCGAAGCGCAATGCCGCTATATGATAGAGATCCTTGGTGGTCATATCGACGATGTCGCCTACAGTAAGCAAGTGACCTTAACCGCCACACTCGCTAAAGCAGATGTCGAAAATTTAAAAGCGCGCTTAGCAATGGATGGTCGCGTATTGGACAATTCAGAAGACTAAAAATTTCTGATTAACTACTTATCGGCCGTTTTAGATAGTTCTTTTTTCAGTATATTTATTCGTTAGCTTTTTCAGTAACTGTTTCTCGGTTAATAATTTTTAGCACCTACTTCTCAGTAACTGCTTTCAGTAGCTGTTTTCAGTAATCATGCGTTCACTGAAAATTATTGGTTTTCACAGGTACTGGCGTTATGATAAAAAAACCTTACCACGCTACTCTATTTGTTTTTCCACGATTATTAAATAAGACCAATATATGTCAACTTCAACCAAACCTTTTTCTCCAGCACCTTTTAAGCCGCCATTTTGGCTAACCAATCCACATCTGCAAAGCATCTTGCCTAAGTTTTTTGCGCCAAAGGCACCAACCTACCGCCGCGTGGTCGAAAAAGACTCATTGGACGAGAGCGATATTGCTTATGACTTCTATGATGCGCACCCTGTAGAGGCATCAAAAGATGGTGAGCTTGAGCAAACCCCATTGATTGTCCTCTTCCACGGCATGGAAGGCAGTAGTGACAGTCATTACGCACGCGCACTGGCGTACCAAATGCATGCGCAAGGATGGCATTTTGTGGTGGCACATTTCCGTAGCTGCGGTGGTATTCCTGCTAGTGGCACAGTATTTTATAATGCAGGCGACACTGACGAGGTGCATCATGCGCTACAGAATTTGCGTGAGCAATATGCCAATATCTATGCCGTTGGTGTCTCATTAGGAGGCAATGCACTGGCCAAATACATGGGCGAATATGAGGACAATGTTCTTTGTAAAGGTGCAGTGGTTATCTCCGCGCCAGTCGATATGTCCTCAGCTGCCATTACTATGCACAGCTTCTTGAGTCATCGTATCTATACGCCTTATCTGCTTAACCCAATTATCAAAAAAGCATTGGCAAACGATCTCACGCAGGATGAAATCAACTCTATCAAAGCTGCCAATCGTATCAGTGATTTCGATGACATCTTTACCGCGCCGCGTCACGGATATCGCTCCAAAAACGACTATTACCATACTGCATCCGCCATGCCGTATTTGCGCAACGTCACTCACCCTCTGCTATTAATCAGTGCAAAGGACGATCCGTTTATTGGCTTTACCGCGACACCAAATGATGTCTCTGAGAGTGTCACTATCTTAGATACTGAGCACGGTGGGCACATCGGTTATCTACGTTATCGCTCAGACAACGGTCATTCCAAAAGCAAATCGTCTGTCACCAATGATAAAGAGTCGAAGACTTCAAAATTCGATATTAACTGGATACCTGAGACGGTCAGCGCTTATTTTAATTGGATTGGTGTGGCTTCTACTAGCGAAACATCTCAAGATGTAGTCTCTAACAATAAATAATTACTGTCATCAATGACAAAATAATAACGCCAATGTTTATAACCTTTTGAGAGTGTTTTATGTACCCATTTATCCGTTATGCTAGCACCATTGCTCATGCTGCCTTAAAAGAAAAAAAGGGCGACACACTGACATTTAAAGATACCAGTGAGATTCAGTTTCGCTGCCGCTTATCCGATATAGATAATTTTTTGGAGATGAATAACGGCCGCGTATTTACGCTTTATGATTTGGGTCGTATGGACTTTGCAGTACGGACTGGTCTTGGCAAGCAGTTGTTAAAACAACGCTGGGGTTTGGTCATCGCTGGCAGCACTATTCAATACCGTAAGCGTATTCGCGCCTTTCAGAAAGTCACGCTCAAGACCAAAATCGTCGGTATCGACGCGCGCTGGCTGTATATTGAGCAATCTATGTGGGTCAAAGGACAGCCCTGCTCATCTGGACTACTGCGTACGGGTGTGACCAAAGGTGGCAGAGTGATCGACACGGCACAAGTACTAGCTGCACTTGGCCAATCTGACTGGGATCTACCGCCAACGGGTTACGTGGCTGAATGGATCAAAAGTGATGCTGATCGTCCGTGGCCACCTGTCGATACAGCTGACTAACTTAACTTTGTAAGCTAGAAATCCATTACTTTTAACTTATTTAGCAGATAGTACAAGCAAGCAACCTTATAGCTACTATTCCATAACAACTCATTATATAAATACATATAATAAATATTAGGATAGGAGTGAGTACATACTCAGACAAAACAAATATAGTCTTATAAGGAGAATAATATGGCTAATACAACAAATTATGTCGGTACGTTATTTGATAATAGCGAGTCAAACCCAAGCAAAATTACCTTAGCGTTTACCATGGCAGGCGTGGCACTGAAAAAAGGCCATTCTGCTACTGTGATATTAATGGTGGATGCCGTACATCTGGCAAAACCAAACGCGCTAGACAATGTAGATATCGGCGATCCGTTTGAGCCAGCTGGTGAGTTACTAGAAGCCTTTATCGAAAAAGGTGGTCAAGTATTGGTCTGCGGCGCTTGCATGAAACACAACGGTGTAGAAGAGTCAGATATCGACAAGCGCTTTGAAGTAATTAGTGGTGATGATGTGGTTGAGCTACTGATGAATGCGAAAGGGTCGTTGCAGTTGAATTAAAATATAAGCAAAATCAGTTAATAAAGTTATAAGAATGGGTCAGTTTTCTTAAATACCTTAAAAAGGGTTATCAGTTTGAACTGGTAACCCTTTTTGATTTACCCTGCTGTTAACTCACTAGGCAAATGTTTTAGTAAATGCTGATGGCTATCACGATTGAACTGTAGGTAATTAAGAGCTTTTTCTTGAAAGTTGCCTATGTCGAAGTTTCTATTAGCTATAGTTTTTAAGCCTTTATCATTAATCACAAATAATGCTCTATCATAATCTTGACTATCTATAATATCTTGTAATTCAATTTCTCGAGTATCATGCCACTTGTCGATATTGATATTATCCGTAAAATGGGAATAATGATTTTTGACTTCGTCTCGTGTATTCCCTTTAGAAACATGAGAGCTTTTAAAATAGTAATTTATTTTGGCAGATATATAGTTTGCGACTTGTAGCTCTTTAGTATTAGACAGCTTTTCTATTACGGCTCTTTTTATAGTAGAAACCACATCTCCATTACACATCATCTGCCTACTAAAATCTCTTAGAAAGCCTTCGTCAAATAGTAAGTTTTCAACTTCTGACACGTTCAATGAAAACACGTTTTGAGCTTGTAGACTTAATAGCCTATCAGGATCATGGTGATCTGAATCGATCAAGCCGAATGACTCTGCTGTCTTGTTAGGTAGCTCGTTAAACGCTTTTGTATAATTGATAACATCGAAGCATGTTTTAACTGGCGTAATAGTGAAGTTCGGTAATAAAATATTATAAATTTTCTCATCGATTTTACCACTTTCGCTTTCACAAAATAGAATACGTTTACGGCTACCTAAGAGTTTCAAAAGTAAGGCTTCAGGAAGCTCATTACTTGGTATGTTTTCTATCTCCCATTTATCAGGATGATTGAAAGATTTTATCCATACTTTTTTAGCAGTGTTTCGGCTGGTAGCAAACTCTAAATCATGAGTAAGATAGACAAATATACAATCCTCTCGCTCTGTTTCTAGGATATCCCACAGCTTACTTAGAAGTGTTTTATGGAGATATATTTCTGGTTCATCAACAATAATAAAACCATCCTGAGGTGCTTGTAGTACATGTGCTATATAGTATAAAACAACTTTTTCACCATCACTCATTTGATATGCAGGATAACTATCTTCAGAACCTTTAGTTTTGAGATTGATATTAATCCCATCAGAGCATTCTAAAACTCTATGATCAATAAGTGAATTCCAAATTTCTATAGCTTTAATTAGCTTAGATTCTGGCACACTACAATTCTCTCCGTTTCTCACAGACTGGACATATTCGTTATTTAACGTATTATTTTCTGATAACAAGTTATTCAACAGAACTTTAAACTCGTTTTTGATTACATCAGTTTCTGGAGAATAGTTAGAATCTGAAACTGACTTGAATCTAGTAGATTTTTCATGAGACTGTGACTCTTGTAAGTCTTTTGTAGTGTCAATCGGGTTAGTAACATTCTTAAAAACAGGAATGATTAGCAATTTTTGAGCCGAAATTGTCATTGCGGACTTTGGTAAGTACTCTTTTAATTTTGCTGATAAAGTAGATTTACCGCTACCATTTGCACCTATTGCTACGATATTATTATGGAAAAAGTTGAACTTGCTAAATAGTTCTAGGTTGAAATTTGCTATCTTTAAAGCGTTGTTAAGTTTATTCAGTACATCAAAGTAGTGATCCTTAATAAAAGGTTTCTGTTCTTCTTTAACATCTTTTGTACTTATACTTAGCTCCGGTTTAAAAGCATCTATAATTCTCAAGCTATCATCAACAACTTGGTTTCTGTAATTTATTTTTGACGAAAATATTTCAGTTTTCAGGCTTTTCAACCTTGCAAAATATTGCTCAGCCTGTTCAAACAGTGGAGAATCTGCATTACAATATAAAGCTAACTCTTTATTTTCTAAGACTTTCGTATGAGAAGCATCGAATACTTTAGTTAGTGCATCATCATAAGACATTTTGAACTCCTAGATTTTATATACAAACACTTTAACAGCTTCAATAAAACATTAGGATAGTTTTTCAAATGCAAAAACCCACCACCCTATTTAGCAACTAAATAAACACTATCTTACGTACTGTTCGCCCAGCTCTGTTAAAGTAAGTCATGCAAACACCTTAACAAAAGGCTACCCGTCATGACCTTACTTGATACTCTAAACTTAACCTACCCTATCGTTCAAGCACCAATGGCAGGAGCAACCACACCTGAACTGGCAGCGACGGTCAGTAACTTTGGTGGACTGGGCTCATTAGGGTCTGGTATGACCGCGCCAAATGTTTTGACCAGCCAAATTGATACCATTAAATCGCTCACCGACCGTCCGTTTATGATCAATCTCATGGTATTGTCTGAGCAAGAATCTACAACCTTTGATACCGAAATTCCCGCTTGGCTAAGTCAATACTATCAAGACAATAATATCGAATTTGCACTACCTGAACGCCCAGCGCAGAGCTTCGCAGAGCAGCTACAAGTGCTCTATGACAATCCCGTTCCTGTTGCCAGTTTTACCTTTGGCATTATCAGTGCTGAGCAAGTTCAGCGTCTGCAAAGTTTCGGCACACGCGTCATCGGCACTGCCAATCATCCACTAGAAGCGAAAGCATGGGCAGATATTGGCGCAGATGCGGTATGTGTACAAGGGGTCGAAGCGGGTGGACATCGCGGTGGTTGGTTACCGCAAAGTGAAAGCGATCCATTGGGATTATTGACTTTGATTGCCCAAACGCGCGCCTGTACTGATATTCCTTTGATTGCAGCAGGTGGCATTATGACAGGACAGGATATCAAGGCAGTACAAGCGGCAGGTGCTGAGCTTGCACAAATGGGGACGGCGTTTTTGACCACTGACCAATGCGGTATCAATGATACTTATAAACAAGCCTTACTCGATGCCAGTCACAGCAGGCGCAGCTCAGAGACACGCTTAACTCGATTATTTTCAGGTAAGCTCGCTCGTGGTTTATTAAACGATTATCTACGTGATTTTGCTCAATTTGAAAGCGCTGACGAGCTACCGCCCTACCCACAATTAAATGCCATGTCCAAATCTATGCGAGCTCATGCCTCTAAAAATATGGATGCAGAACATCAATCTTTATGGGCAGGACAAGGGGTAACTTTAGTCAAACAAGAGAGCACGTTTGAACTGCTTGAGCGACTGGTAAAAACGTTATAGGCTTAAAATATTTTTATCAGTTCGCACTACTCTAATAAAAAATCTACCGCCGCCGCTGCATGAATCGCTGTGGTATCAAATACAGGTATCGGGCTATCAGCCTGTTTAATAAGTAGACCAATCTCTGTGCAGCCCAAGATCACACCCTCTGCCCCTTGCGCTGCCAAATCTTTAATCACTTGACGATAATACGCTCGTGAGCTGTCTTTAAATTCACCGACACACAGCTCTTTTTTGATAATGCGATGTACTTCTGCTCTCGCCTCATCTTCCGGTATCAATACTTGTAAACCCGCATCAATAAGACGCTGCTTATAGAAATCTTGAGTCATCGTAAACTGAGTACCAAGCAGGGCTATTTTGGTGAGATTTTGTTTTTTGATAGCATCAGTAGTCGCATCAGCGATATGAGTCAATGGCAAGTCTGTGGCGGAGCGCACGTCATCGACCAGTTTGTGCATCGTGTTAGAGGCAATCATGATTCCTTGTACGCCAGCTGCTTGTAGACGCTGAGCGCTGCTAGCCATTATCACGCCTAGCTCGTCCCATCTGCCTTGCTCCTGTAACGTATTGATCAACGCAAAATCCACACTATGAATCAACAAATCTGCTGAATGTAGTCCGCCAAGCTGTTGCTTGATACCTTCATTAATCAGACGATAATAGCTCTCGGTACTCTCCCAGCTCATACCTCCGATGATTCCTAATGTTTTTTGTTGAGAGCCTCGTTGTTCTTGAACTGCCATACTATACTCCTAGTTGTTTTTGGTCTTAGTTATAGTAGGTTATCGTAGCAAAATCGACTGTTGAGAACGCGCTATTTTTAGAGATATTCGTTTTAGAAATAATCTCTTCAAAAAGCTTTAAAACGCTGCTTTAAAGACAATAATCATATTAATAACATATCGCAAACCCTACCATTGATAATAACGATTTTACCCGTTCGGCATCACGGAGTATGATGAACACTGATAATTATCACTTCATTTACTACAACTACTCATTACCTGACTATTATATTTATACCGTATGCCCGCATCATAGGCTGGGCGTAGCTAACACTATGTAGGACAACCGAATACTATGGCCAACTTCCCCACTATCAGAATACGTACGCGCCGCAAATATTACCGCCTTATCTTTACAGGCCTGATGGCGATGATGATGTCACTGATTATCTCAACAGCCCTATTGGTGGTCAAACAAGGCTTTATCGACGGATTTTTTATGGAGTTGATGCATTCATGGGGACTGGCCTTTATGTTTGCATGGCCAAGTGCATACATCTGCGCCTATCTAGTACAAGAGCACGTACTGAGTAGGATAGAGTTTTATTAAACAGTATCGATAGCTATCATCATTCTAAGCCATAGTCACTCTGAGTCATCATCAGTCTGAGCCATCGTCATTCTAAGATAGTTTAGATATAAGGCAAGCTAGTCAAAGTTCTACAGAGCATAGACTGAACTGGCCTAATGCTGTATCCCATGTATATGAGCTTGGCTATCTAACGCTAGAGAATATGACCGATGTAAGCCAAACTTTCTATAACAAAATTCCGTTAGCGCAAATGTATCCGACTCCTAGACGACCAGTCTATTTTTAAGTATAGTGTCTTTGTTAGTCGATAACCTCTAAGCATCATTATCATGGTATCGTTTCTACTAGAAGAAAAAATACATCGATGAGTGATCTCAATGACATGATGTTTATAGTCGGTTATTCATACACTTATACATAAATTAAATCATAAATATATAAAGGAAATCATTATGCGTAGTGCTACTCATAACAGCTTTGGCAAACCTTCTGACGTATTGAGCGTTGCCGACAGTCCCATGCCGCAGCCAGCTGCCAACGAAGTCCGTATCAAAACCATTCTTTCCCCTATTCATAACCATGACTTGCTAACCGTAAGTGGTCAATACGGCTATAAGCCTGAGATGCCAGCCATCGGTGGTAGTGAGGCGTTAGGTATTATCGATGCTGTGGGTGATGACGTCACAGACCTAAGCGTCGGCCAACGTGTGGCGTGCGCTAGTGTACACGAGACGTGGGCAGAGTATTTTGTCGCCCCTGCCAGCATGGTATTTAACATGCCTGATAGTATTGAAGATGAGTTGGCTGCCCAACTGATTGCTATGCCGCTGTCTGCCCTAATGCTATTAGAGTTCCTAGAAGTAGATAAAGGTCAATGGATTATTCATAACGCGGCAAACGGCGCTGTTGGTAAAACGCTTGCGATGCTAGCAGCAGCACGCGGTGTAAATACGATCAATCTCGTACGTAGTAAAGACGCGATAGAAGAGCTGACCTCGCTCGGTATTAAAAACAATGTCGTCACCGCTGATGATGACTGGAAAGACCAAGTTCGCGCTATCATCGGCGATAACAAGATCACAGCAGCCGTCGATTCAGTCGGTGGTGAATCGAGCAACGAGCTACTATCGTTACTTGGCAGCAAAGGCACGCTGGTCTCATTTGGTATCATGTCAGGCAAACCAATGGCACTAGACGCTGGCAGCCTGATCTTTAAGCAAGCTATCGTCAAAGGCTTCTGGGGCAGCAAAACCAGCCAAGAAATGGATCTGGACAACAAGCAGCGTCTGATTGATGAACTACTAGAGCGCGCGACCAACGGCAATCTAAAATTACCAATTGAAGCGGTTTATGGGCTTGATGAGATTACCAAAGCCGTCTCAGGTGATGTGCAATCTGGCAAAAAAGGTAAGGTACTATTAAAACCTTAGTACCTTTAAAGTACTGTTAAAACTATAATTTACACACTAACCTTTCAATGACTATTGTCATCAGAGGTAGCATAAAATAAGAAGAAGCCCGTTTGTATTTATCCTAAAGTACAGTGGGTTTTTTTGCTTTAGTGACTTTGCAGTCATGAGATAATGAAGCATGCGATAGTTAAGCCATGACTCATGAACATAAACAATAAAACGTAATAGGGATATCACTATGTCAAACGAGAAAACGTTTAAAGCCTTAGTCGTTGAAGAAACTAACGACGGCGAATTCAAAAAAAGCATTCAAGAGCGTAAAGTCAGTGACTTACCAGAGAATGACTTGCTCATCGAAGTGCATTATTCATCATTGAACTTCAAAGATGCCATGTCAGCCACGGGCAATAAAAGAATCACCAGAAACTATCCGCATACCCCTGGTATTGACGCGGCAGGTGTCGTCGTCAGTGACAAATCAGGCACGTTTAGCGCAGGGCAAGAAGTGTTGGTATTCGGCTATGATCTCGGCATGGACACCGCAGGCGGGCTTGGCCAGATAATCTCGATACCCGCTGATTGGGCGATAGCATGTCCAAAATCATTAACATTAAAAGAAGCGATGATATACGGCACAGGCGGTTTGACAGCGGCTTTGAGCATTCAAAAATTAGAAAAAATGGGCGCAAAACCCAGTGATGGCCCAGTCGCGGTCACAGGAGCCACGGGCGGCGTCGGTAGTATCAGTATCGCGATATTAAGTCAATTGGGCTACGAGGTTATCGCCTTCTCAGGTAAGCCTGAACAAAGCGATTATCTAAAAGATCTTGGCGCGAGTGAAGTCCGTCATCGCGATACGATCAATGAAATCGGTAGCAAACCTATCGGCCGTGAGCTGTGGGCCAATGCCATTGATACGCTCGGTGGCGATTATCTAGCTAATTTGCTCAAGCAAACCAAAGCGGGCGGTGCAGTGACCAGTTGCGGCCTAGCGGGCGGTGCGGAGTTTTCGATGACGGTCATGCCATTTATCACCAGAGCAGTGTCATTATTGGGTATCGATTCGGTCTATATTCCATTGGACGATAAAAAGGCCATTTGGGAGCGCGTTTCAACCGATATGAAATTGCCTGACCTTGAGAGTTATGCTGAAGAAATTATCCTTGAGCAAACGCCTGAATATTTAGATCGCTTTATTTCGAGTAAGGTGGTTGGGCGTTATGTAGTGAATGTGCGGGGGTAGGATTTAGGTTTTTAACAGCTAAACTTTGCAAGCCGTAACGGTGCTCTTTACTTTGGAGAGCACCGCTATTTTTTTAGATTCACATCATAGGCTTTTATAAACTCCAAAACTTACAATTAAAGGCAAGAAACAGAACAACTGTTATCAACTATAGTAAACTCTATTAGCTTAATAAAAAAATAGGGAAGCCATAGTGTTTAAAATAGGAAAAATCTATAACCGTCGTTCTGATATACACGGTATATATAAAGGGCAACAATATGGTGGCATAGCAACGCCTGCCGAGCATCCCTATATATTTATTTTTACCGGCGATGCTGTCGGCGAATATGGCTATATTGATGATTTTGACCCTAACGGCACCTTTAAATATACGGGTGAAGGCCAAGAAGGTGACATGAAAATGACCAAAGGTAATTTGGCAATTCATGATCATCAAAAAAACAATAAAGAAATTCTACTTTTCGAATCAACATCACGAGGCTTTGTACGGTTTTTAGGGTATTGTAATTACGTTTTTCATCATATTGAAGAACGGCCAGATAGAAATGGTGAGCTTCGTGTCGCTATCATTTTTCATCTAGATATGGTTAATACTAAAAATATTGATACAACTCAAACCCTGCCATCTAAAGTAGTTAAAGCCCCTAAAGCCGTTTATATCATTAAGCCTAGTAAAGGTAAATCATTACAGCAATTACGAGAAATTGCCTTAAGTTCAACACCAACCCACGCAAGCACTCAAGAAAAAATTCAGTCTATTCAAAACCGTAGTACAGCAATTAAGCTGTATGCTAAAAAAAGAGCTAATGGTTTATGCGAGGGATGTAATGAGACAGCGCCATTTGAAACTAAATCTGGACCTTATCTGGAAGTTCATCATCTAACTAGATTGGCAGATGGTGGTGCGGACTTACCTCAAAACGTTATTGCGTTATGTCCTACCTGTCATCGAAAAGCTCACTACTCTTTAGGCCATTTAGAATTTAATAATAAGTTAATAAACAAAGTTGCTGCTATCGAAGCAAAACTTATCGAGTAAAACTTTTATGTTTAAAACAAAAAACACCCAACTAAGTTGAGTGTTTTAACTAAAGAGAAGTGCCGCTAAATCAAATTATTTTTTCTTCTTTTTCTCAGCACGTTTTTTCTCAATCAGGGTTTGAGCGGTAGTATTTTCTTCCCACCAATCGCCCATATCTTGCCAGTAGAGATAAGCCTGCTCTTTACCACCAATTTCGATACCATAACTATTGATACCCATACCGCGTGGTCTAGGATGACGCTTTTTAAGAATTTCATGCGCCACTTCAGGCAAGTTATCTTTTGCGATATCCCACTCTTTTTCAGCCTTATCTAATTTATCTTGATAACAGTAAGCCAGCACCTTACCGAAAGCGATATTTGCAAGCATATCCTCTGGATAGTTGTCGCAAATTCGAATTATTTTCTGATACTCTTCGGTAAACATGTACCATTCTATCAGCGCTTCACGCATACCTAGGTTGTCATTAGGGCAAACTTGTAGCAGCCTTTCTCCCTGCTCGCAGGCTTCATCAAAGCTCATATTGTCAGCATAGACATTTGCCAGCTGAAACAGCGCTCGCAAAAAGGGACGGTTCTCCATGATGCCCCATGGCAGCTTACTTTTTTGCCAATTAAAGTTTTTGGGGAAATACTCTAAGTATAGGCGCATACATTCGCGGCTACTCAATAGTGCTAAAAAGCTGTCATCATGCTGCTCACACAAAAATGCTAAGTTAAAGTAAGCATCAGGGTCATTCATATTCTCTAATACTAAAAACTGAGCAATATCACGAGCCACTTCATAACCTTCTTTCTCCAGCGTCATCTGTATCACTTGGAATGAGGTTGGCGGCTGCTCATCAAAGTCTTGCACAATTTCATGCTGAAATTTGGTCATGACTTCATTCATAATATCGTTGATATCACGACCTCTTTTTACCTCGGCATCTACAAAGGCTTTTATTTTAAGATTAAGCGCTCTACCAGCGCCAAGCGCATTTGATCTATTGTCAGCCGACTTATCGCTAACGTCATCTTCAAACATCCACTCGTTTTGTCCCACATGAACCAGTTTCATAGTCCATCACTCCTTTGCGTTGATATTACAATCATAGCATATGAATAATTATTCCCACTCAATCGTTGCAGGCGGCTTACTCGAAACATCATAAGTCACACGTGATACTTCAGCGATTTCATTCATAATGCGGTTCGATACTGTCTCGATCAAATCATATGGCAGATGCGCAAAGCGAGCCGTCATAAAGTCTACGGTCTCAACTGCACGTAGCGCGATTACCCATGCATAGCGGCGACCATCACCGACCACGCCGACAGATTTGATTGGTTGGAATACCGCAAATGCTTGTGCAGTCTTGTCATACCAGCCTGAGCGCTCAAGCTCTTGCATAAAGATTGCATCTGCCAAACGCAGGATATCAGCATATTCTTTTTTAACTTCACCAAGGATACGCACGCCCAAACCTGGACCTGGGAACGGATGGCGATAGATCATTTTGGCTGGTAATCCTAAGGTAATACCAAGCTTACGTACTTCATCTTTGAACAAATCACGCAACGGCTCAATCAGCTTAAATGCCAAATCATCTGGCAAACCACCTACGTTATGATGGCTCTTAATGACGTGTGCTTTGCCTTGATGCGACTTTGCAGATTCGATCACGTCTGGGTAAATCGTACCCTGTGCCAAGAACTCAACGACTTTTCCATCGCTCTGCTCACTCACTTGACGCGCGCTATCAGCGAATACGTCGATGAAGGTTTTACCAATGATTTTACGTTTTTTCTCTGGATCAGACTCGCCTGCTAGCGCATCTAAGAACAAATCTTCAGCATCAACACGGATGACTTTTACACCCATGTTTTCTGCAAAGATTTGCATGACTTGGTCGCCTTCATGCAAACGCAACAGACCGTTATCAACGAACACACAAGTCAGCTGATCACCGATTGCTTTGTGCAATAGCGCGGCAACGACTGAACTGTCCACACCGCCTGATAGACCTAGCAATACTTGCTTGTCACCGATTTGCTCTTTCAGCTGTGCGATACGCATATCAGCGATATTGTCTGGCGTCCACTCACCTGCACACTCACAGATTTGATGCACGAAACGACCAAGCAGCTCTTGACCTTGTAGCGTATGCGTCACTTCTGGATGGAACTGTAGGCCGTAGTATTGCTTGTCATCATTGGCCATAATCGCGATCGGACAGCTTGGCGTACTAGCGATGATGTCAAAGCCTTCAGGTACTTCGATGACCTTGTCACCATGACTCATCCAAACGTTTAGCTTGGCAGCCGCGCCGTCAGTCTTGCTGTCTTCGATACCGTCAGTCAGCTGCGAGTGACCATTTACTTCGATGGTCGCCGCACCAAACTCATGAATATCACTGGCATGAACTTGCCCGCCGAAACGATCTGCCATCGCTTGCATACCGTAGCAGATACCTAGTACTGGTACGCCTAGATCAAATACCGCATCGTTAATACGTGGGCTGTTTTCTGCGTGGACGCTCTCAGGGCCACCTGACAAGATGACGCCTTTTGCGCCAAAATCGATGATGCGCTGAGTGTCGATATCATAAGGGAACATCTCACAAAACACCCCAGAATCGCGCACACGGCGGGCGATTAACTGGCTATATTGCGAGCCAAAATCGAGGATTAAGATGCGATCTTCTTTGATTGCAGGAGTGGCAGCAGCAGTGGTCATAAATCGATATCCATCAATAGATAAATTGGTGCCCTATTTTAACAAGTTTACGCCCTCTATTGGCTATTAGATGGTTAATTATTCACGATTATTATTCGCGCATACCTTCAATTTGAATAATTACTCCCTAAGTAAGGACAAAAATAAGCAAAGAGTAGACAGCAAACCCAATTATGAGCAAACTGTCTTCCTCTCTATTCATCAGTCATTTGCTAGGTTTACTACGTAATATCACCCAACGCTGCATGAATACGACTCAACCCTTCTATCAATACTTCTTTAGGGCAGGCAACATTTAAACGCATCTTTAAATGTCCCTCCTCGCCATATTTAATACCGGCGTTTAGCTCAACTTTAGCAGCTCTAAGCGCGTCATACAGCGCCTGATCGTCTTGGCTATATGCTGAGCAATCTAGCCAGATTAGGTACGATGCTTCTGGGCACATGATTTTAATATCAGGCAAATGCTCATTTAAAAATTGCACGGTCAATTCAATATTGGCTTCGATATAATTAAGCGCCTGATCTAGCCACTCACCGCCGTGCTCGTAAGCACTACGCATGGCTGTATACGCAAATAGGTTCAGCTCGTACTCATCGTTTAATTGCTGCTGCTGACTGATTTTTTTGATTAGCGCTTTATCTTTAGCAAATATCATCGAGCCTTTGATACCTGCGATGTTGAAGGTTTTGGTCATCGAAGTCAGGCTGACGACATTGTGCTCATAGCCTTCTGCCAGCGTCAGAAATGGCGTAAAAGTATGACCAGTCAGGGTTAAATCCTGATGAATTTCATCACTCACAATTGCCACATTATGCTTTCTGCAAATCGCAAGTAGCGCTTCTAGCTCGTCCCTCGTCCATACGCGCCCGCCAGGATTATGCGGATTGCACAGTAGATAAAGCTTAACCTCATGCTCGATGATTTTAGCTTCGATATCAACCAAGTTCAGATGATATTTACCTTCGACTTCCTGTAATGCAGAGAGCACAAGCTTGCGGCCATTGCCCTCAACCTTGGTCATAAACGGTGTATAAATAGGATCATTGACCAATACTGCTTCGCCTACCTTGGTAAAGACATTCATCATCAGCGCTAGGCTTGGCACGACACCAGGGGAAAACAAGATATTTTGCTTCTCTAACTGCAAGTCATAACGACTGCCATGCCAGTTAATAATTGAGTCATATAAAGCGTCAGTAGGTTTGGTATAACCCAAGATGCCATGCTGCATGACTTGCTCAACCGTGCTTAGTATCGGTGCGGCAGCCTTAAAATCCATATCTGCTACCCATAGCGCAATCGTGTCATCGCTATAGTGCCACTTGAGTGAGCCGGTATCGCGTCTGTCGATTATTTCATCAAAGTTATATTGCATTGGTACTCTTCTTATTTGGAATAATAATGGTTTGGAACGTAAAAAATACAGCGCAATATATGCATTGTATTATCAATATACGCTACGCTATCTGCTTTAGTCGATTAAGACGTATTCGATTTTTTACAAATAATTAAAGTGCTTTTAGACTCTAATTATCCATTTATCGGCTTAAATAACCTTCAAAGATATAAAGTAAACATTATTTCAATAATGATTAAAAAATAATGCTACATTAAGGTTTCGGACTCTATCTATCATAAAGTTATTTGTGCCAGAGTGCGCTGATGTTGCCATGATTATAATCTATCAACATCTACCCAAACTATCTAATAAGCCATCAAGGCTAACAAAAAGGAATGAAGAATGAAAATGGACTTTTTACCGAAATCAGTACTAAAGATTAGTGCCCTCACCTTTGCCATTGCCGCAACCGCTTCTTGCACTGCTATGGCAACAGGAACTGACCATCAGACTGCAAACGCAACTAGCAGCACCGCCATCACTCTCGGCAACGCTGCCACAACTAGCGGCACCAATGATACCGTTGCCATCGGTAGTCAGGCCAATGCAGGATTAAACTCAGCTACTGCCGTTGGCGGTCAAGCGAACGCTGCTGGTCTAGGCTCAACCTCTATCGGTTGGCAATCAAAAGCCACTGCCGAACGTGCGCAAGCTTTTGGTCATCTAGCCAATGCAAGTGGTGTGCGCTCTACCGCTGTCGGTGAAGCAGCTATGGCAGGTGGAAATAACGATACGGTTGCTGTCGGTAATAAAGCCAATGCAGGTCTAAACTCAGCCACTGCTGTTGGCGGTGAAGCCAATGCTGCTGGTCTAGGCTCAACCTCTATCGGTTGGCAGTCAAAAGCCACTGCTGAACGTGCACAAGCATTTGGTCATCTAGCCAATGCAAGCGGTATGCGCTCTACCGCTGTCGGTGAGGCAGCTATGGCACAAGGCGCAACTTCGGTCGCAGTCGGTAATAAATCTATGGCAGGCGGCATGAACAGTATCGCTATCGGTAATGAGGCAAAAGCATCTAAAGACAACCAAGTCGTCCTAGGTAACGCCGGACAAGTTCAGTCGAGTACCGCAGCACAATCAGGTAAGGTCAGAATCGTCACAATCGATGACAACGGCACTTTAGGCACTATGATGGTTGACTACTACCAAAAAGCTAAATAATTATAGTTGAGTGGTCAACACTGATGCTGTTGTAGTCAGTCATACTAGATAAAACAAAAAACCTCGCGATTGCGAGGTTTTTTTGGTTTGCTTGGTGGTGTTTTGGAGTGCTGTGTTAGATTTCGTGGTTATCAGAGTTGTTATAAAATTGGAGCTAATCCTGCCATTAGACATTACCTCAGGGCTAAAACGTGCTTTAAAGCTCATGTTATATAATGGCAAGCTTTAAGCAGTCACAAACAGTTCCTTATTACTCTGAGTACCTTATAATCCACCAATATTCTCTATCAACCTCACTTCATTCTCAGCAATAGCTCTTTTAAACACTTGATAGCTTGTGACTTTTTGCGGAATGGAGAGCTTAAATTTGTGGATACTGCCACCAAAACCATTAAGCAATCCCATATTTAGCGCCAAGTCATCCTCTTCTGTAGGGGCAACATAACCTCCGATATCTGCTTTATACAAAAACAAGTATGACAGGACTTGATTAAGGTCATCTCTATCGATTTTGTTATATTTCATACGCTTATATTTAGCGTCTAAAATAATACGACTGTCTTTCACAAAGTCAGGATAACGACGGACGTTATTACCTGAAAATTTTTGAGCATAGACCTTGATACCACCTTGTCGGTTATTATTAGTAGGATGGTCATATCCGATAGGACGTAGTAGTGTGTTGAGGTACTCCTCCCATAACCACGCTCCATCAAACAAAATGCCGTGAGCCTTATCATCATTGTTAGCGTATTTCAAACCTTCATAACGTAAAATTTGCAGACAGATTTTTTGCAGGCCACTGTATTCCGTAAAGTAAGGATGTACAAAAGGCTTACGGTTAGTATTGATAATAGTATGCCGGTCACGTACATGATATGACGGAGTATGTTGGACAATCAGATTGACGAAATCAAGTGTTTCGCTGTCGCTATGCAACACATCTCTCAGATTGGGTTTTTGTTTGATAAACTCTATGGCGTGACGAATGAGCTGGGAAATTGGATTATCAAAACTATGCTCACGCACACTGTAGGCAACATTGCCTCGAAACGGCAGATTCTGTCGCAGATGGGCTTTGACATCGATAGCCCCTTTGAGACTACTGTCGTTATAGCTTTGCTTTTGATACTCTTTATACAGGCCTTGTGAGAGCGCTTTTTTAAGAAAATGAGGAAATAAATATACTAAAAAATCAAATAGGTTGGTTTGATTTCTACTGTGCTTTAAATCAAACAGGTTAATACACAATACTTTTTGCAGCATATAATGTAGAAAATAATCTTCTTCAATAGCCTCTTCTTGATTGGCTTGGTCATCACTACCTACAACAGATGCCCGAGCAAAACGGGACTGGATTTTCAACTGTGTACCTTTTACACCAATAAAGCCCATGACATTGCCTGTCTCTAAAACGGTCTGAGACTCACTAACATTTAATTCAAAGATTGGCTTACTGGCAATATCATCTTCGTTATCTTCAAAATGTGTGGGGAAAATCAATAAATTGGGGTGTGCGGTCACTAGCTCGCCAATATTTTTACTAGCGAGTAGTGATAAATCATCTATAATTTTATTAACGTTTGGCTCATTAGAGCCTAAAATTAATGAGGTATTATCCGTCGTTACGATCATCATCAAACCCTAACTGTAGATTATAGGCATCTTTTAATCCTTGAATCTGTTGCTCAGCATTAGGATAACCACGCAGATATTCAAAAAGTAGCGACTCTAAATGATATGTCCATAACTTATCAAAATCGCCATCATAGTTGGCAAGCTTTAGGAAGTAAGATGGGCCAACGTGATAAGCCGAATTCAATCCTTGCACAGATTCGATAGCCTTGTTTAAATCCATTAGGCGTTGTTCTGCTTCCTCTGCCCAATCATCAATTTGACCTTCCCACATAGATAGTCGATCTGCTGATTTAATTTCTTTCCATGCAAAACGACGGCGCATAGCAAAATCAAAAGACTCAACACTGCGGTCGATATCATTCATTGTGCCAATGATATAGACGTTATCTGGTATATAAAAACCTTCTTTGAATACATCTTCGTCCGTTTGCAAATTGGCATATTGAGTAGTGACTCTACCACTCTCCCCTCGATAGCCAGGGTCAATAGAGAAGAAAAGCTCACCTAATACTTTAGAGATTTCAGCACGATTAATCTCATCCAAGATAATAATGAATTTTTTATTCTGATTATCTGTATTGGTAAGGGTTAAGTCATAGTTTTTTTTGATGTATTCGCATACTGGAATCAGATAAGGCTTCCAGTTGAGCGCTTTGCCTGTTTCAAAGTAATTTTGTATCAACGATTTAGTTAACGTGATTTGTCTCTGTGTTTCACTTGATAAAACAGCTGTGATATTTTCACGCGTGTTCACAATAATTGTGAATGGACTTCCTTGGCTAGGCGTCACTAAGTCTATAGCGCTTTCGGATATATCATCTATAAATCTTTGATAAACTTCTTCAAAATTGCTTAACTGTTGATTATTTTGATATTTTCGTGCTTCTTTACAGAACTTTTTAAAGCTTCCATCTCGTAGCTCAAAACCAACTTCTCCGTTTTCATTTTGAATAGGTCGTAAGCCTTCTACAAAGTCAGTATAGTCATAAGATGGATGAAACTGAATGAGTTCATATTCTGCATCCCATTCCTCAGCCAACGTTTTAGCTAAATAGGTTTTACCTGTTCCTGGTGCACCTGTAAGTATGAGATTTTTATTAGCAAGTAATAGCTCGCTAATTTCTTGTAGCAAAGGATTAGTGATAAATGGCTGATGATTTTGATTACTTGATTTTTCAGTCATATTTAATTCATTGGCGAGTTTAAAAATATTTTTATAGGCATTAAATAGATCGCCTTTTAGATCATTTATAATATTGTAGTATTCGACTAAATGCAGTTTTTGTTCATCATCTAACGCTACTATTCGACCAAATAAGTAATGCTCGTCTCTAATAGGATTTTGGAAGTCGTATTCATCCGTATTTAATGCAAAGTCTCTATTGGCAAGCTTGATCATCTCGTCACTGTCTTTCAAAGCAATGAAAGCATCTATATAAGGCTTGATATACTCTATCGGAGTCTTTTCTTCTTTGAATCTGACATACAGCGTATTAAACCCCAGTCCATAACCAATTCTATTGTCTGACAAGTAAATATGGTACTGAACTTCGGTACCAGCCCCTTCGTTAATTGCCCACTCTCTGTCTTCGCTATCATATTTGAACAGCAATTTAGAGTTAGTGATTCTTTGATTGCCTGTCAGCTCTTTTCTCGCTATAAGAAAGTCTCTTTTTAAATCACCAACGTCTTTGTTTATAAGACTGACTAAATGACCAATGCTATCTATTTTGATAGCATTGGCATTGATATAGTCGAGTTCCTTCATTGCTTCAACTAACTCGTCCCGTAGTTTCCATTCAAATAAGTTACCCGCTACCTTCTTGCCAAGCATTGTAACTAGCCAGTAGGTCTTATCTCCCTCCTCAGTAGTTATTTCAAACCTATTTAAACGCTCTTGAACAACTCTACTAAAATGTGTTACTAGAGCAGTAAGAGAGTTAGAATGTGTATGATATTTTTCTGCTAAATATTTACAGGTTGCCTTGTACTCAGGTTCTAAAAAAAAGATACTCAGTACATATTTATAGTTACTGGTCATAAAATTATCGTCAGATAATATCTCCAACCATTCATACTTAGTAACTTGCGATTTAGAATTATAATCATCACTTCTAACGACGACCTGCTCCATATTTATTCCTATAAATTAATAATTTTTTAGTATTTTTCCTAAAACTACCGCCCCTTAAACTCAGCCTCACGTCTCTCAACCATTGCCATTACACCTTCTTTCGCATCTTCTGAATGAAATAGTGGCGGCAGATAGCTATGGATATTGGCCAATGCCGTTGCTGCGCCATTACGGCTAGCATCTTGTGCTGACGACAATGCACCTCTCACACCCAAAGGCGCGGCTTTACAGATCTCTTGCGCTAGCGTTAATGCTCGCTCATATTCAGTACCATTAGCTACCACTTCACTGACTAAGTTCAGTCTATCAGCCGTTTGCGCATCGAATGCTTTACCTGTCAGCAAATACGGCATAGCTTTTTGCCAACCAGCAGCGGCTACAAAACGTACCGTCGCACCGCCAAACGGCATGATGCCGCGCTGGACTTCCATTTGGGCAAAGTTGCAGTTATCACTAGCGATGACCACGTCGCTATTTAGCATCAGCTCGATAGCCACGGTGAAGCAAGTACCTTTTACCGCGACGACCACGGGTTTGGTACGCAGTTTTCCACTAATACCCCATGGGTCGATTTGATCGTCATTAAACTCAAACACGCCATCGTTTAGCTTGTCTTGTAGCTCTACCAAATCTAGCCCAGCGGTAAAGTGATCTCCATGGGCAAATATCAATACACAACGTAAGTTGTCATCTTGCTCGTAGCGAGTCATGGCGTTAGACAGTTGGGCAATCATATGACTGTCAAAGGCGTTGCGTTTGTTGGCACGGTTTAGCCCGACAAGGCAAACATGGCCTTGCGTGTTATAAGTGATGCGGTTTTCTGTGGCGTTACTATCCGTAGTCATGGTTCCATCCTTGTTAAAGTAATTATTTGCATATTTTGCATATAATGAGTGGTTATATAGTCGAATCTCAATAATTTATCGGTAGAGATTGAGCGATAAGTCACCTTTAATATAGACACCCTCGTTCTATAACACAAGCAATAGAGATGACTCGCATAGTGCAAAAATCGATAAAAGTTGACCTAATTTACGATAAGTGCAACTATGTTGCAGGTCTAAATATGGTTCAGAGTATTTTATGGAATTTTGGCACGGTTTTTTGCTCATCACTAGCGTACATCTATTGGCTGCGGCTTCACCTGGCCCTGATTTTGTCTTAGTCTCACAGCAGACATTAGCAAAAGGTCGACGCACAGGTTTGATTTGTAGTCTCGGTATTACCTTGGGTCTTGCCGTCCATATTATCTATTCTGTATTAGGACTGGCGACTGTCATTGCTCATTCGCAGCCATTATTGACTACTATTAAATGGTTGGGTGGTGGCTATCTGATTTACTTAGGTTGGCAAGGTATCCAAGCTAAGCCTGAAAAACCAGCAGATTTAGACACAGCTCACCTTTTAGAAAAAACAGACTCGCAAGTAGGTTCAAGCGCTCACGTTTCGCAAGATTCGCTTACTAGCCAAACCACACCTACAACAAGAGAAGCCACTATCAAAAAATCGTCTAGTAATGGCGAATCTACCTTTGCCACGTTGCGTCGCGGATTTCTTTGTAATGTCTTTAACCCAAAAGCGCCTATCTATTTTGTAGCTATTTTTACTCTTGTATTGTCGCCTGATATCCCGCTTTGGCAATTGGCTATTTATGGTGTATGGATGATGGTGTTACAGATGGCGTGGTTTAGTACGGTCGTCATGCTACTCTCTATCCCTGCGGTACATCGACGCTTCCAACGATTTGAGCATTGGATCGACCGTGTATTGGGTACTGCGATGATCGTATTAGGGCTTAACTTGATATTACGTCACCGATAAGCGACCGATAAAGCGCGGATAAACAATTAGCAACCTGCGAAATCTGCTACACTGGTTACTTATATCCATATATCGTAGCCTGACATTATGACAAGTAAGCCCATGACCCGTAACCCTGCAAATAGTAAACACAGAAATAGATCTCCTGCGACCGCGAAAAAACTCGGTCAGCTGCACCCACGCAACCCGCACCAAGGTCGTTATGACTTTGCAATACTGACTCGCGCCTTACCAGAGCTTGCTGACCACACCATTACCAACCCTAAAGGTGAGTCGACGATTAACTTCTCGGATCATCAGGCTGTTCGCGTGCTAAATAAAGCACTGTTGGCGAACTATTACGGGGTTAAATTTTGGGACATTCCTGAAGGTTATCTATGTCCGCCTATTCCTGGACGTGCCGACTATATTCACTATATCGCGGATTTACTGGCGCAAACCACTCACGTAAACGCCGATAACACACCGCCAACGGGTAAAGAAATTCACGCCCTTGATATCGGTACTGGTGCCAGTGCTATCTACCCTATCGTTGGTAGTCAAAGCTATGGCTGGCGCTTTACAGCAAGTGACATTGACCCTATCTCAGTCAACACCGCAGCGCTGATTTGTGAAGCTAATCCAAAACTAAAGAGTGCGGTCAAAGTAAAGCTGCAGCCTGAGCCTAAGTTTATCTTTAAAAACATCATTGGTCGTCAAGACTATTTTGATGTCGTGGTTTGTAACCCTCCGTTTCATGCTTCATTAGAAGAAGCGATGGAAGCCAATAGCCGAAAGCAACATAACTTGCAGCGCCATCGTGGTAAGAATGAAAGCGAGCAAATCAGCCGCAGTTCAACCAAATCAGGCAACGCTGCGCAAAACCTGAACTTTGGCGGTCAGCACAAAGAGCTATGGAGTGAAGGTGGCGAAATTGCGTTCTTGACCAAAATGGCAAAAGAAAGCCAGAGCTTTGCAGAACACGTTGGTTGGTTCACAACCTTAGTATCAAAATCTGAAAACGTTAAGCCATTGCAATTGTTATTAAAGCAGCTAAACGTCGCTCAAATGCGTATCATCGAGATGAGCCAAGGTCAGAAAAGCACTCGCGTACTAGCTTGGCGCTTTGACACTGACGAAGAGTAATCATCAAGCAAAATTACTAACTCGAGTTTCACGTGAAACAAAAAAGTACCACTTTGATATTCAAAGTGGTACTTTTGTATAAATACTCAGTAAGAATCTAAATAAATTAGCTGAAAAACATCACTTTTAGACCAATTGCAATAAGCACGATACCGCCCAATGCTTCAGCTTTATCCTCTAGCCATGTGCCTGAGCGACGTCCCAAATAGACCCCGATCCAGCCAAATATAGCAGTTACTACAGCGATAATTAAGCAAGCTAGCCACGCATTCAGTGCCAATAAATTCAGCGTAAACCCTGCCGCCATTGCATCAATACTAGTTGCAACCGCTAACGTAAACATAGTGCGGTGATTGATATGTCCATGCTTACTCGTGGCTGTTACTGTATCACTATCAGTGTTAATAGCATCATCATTGACGTCCAGATCATCACTGTCAGTATCTGACTCATCAGCAGTAAACACTTCATAAAGCATTTTCCCACCTAGAGCAATCAATATAGTACCGCCAATCCAAGGTGCAGCAGCGGCCAGCCAACCCAACATTGCCGCACCTAATAAGTATCCAATAAGAGGCATTATCCCCTGAGCGATACCAAAGTAAAGCGCAGCATAAATAGCCAAGCGCAGTACATATTGATGACTATATTTTTGAGCCTTAGCACCCAACCCTATCGACACTGCAAACGCATCCATCGCTAAAGCAATAGCGAGTAAAATTACTTCAACCATTTGATTCCCACAAATTATAATTATTAAATAATAGCAACGTTAAAAAATGAGTTTCACGTGAAACAAAAATACCGCCTTGAATATTAAAGCGGTATTTTTATAAATTGTCAGTAACCAGTTTCAAATTTAGATATCTAAGTTCGATACTGTTAGTGCATTCTCTTCAATGAAGATACGACGCGGTTCAACGTGATCACCCATCAAGCAAGTAAACATATGGTCAGCGGCGATAGCATCTTCGATCGTAACGCGTAGCATACGACGGTTTTCAGGATCCATCGTTGTATCCCATAGCTGGTCGGCGTTCATCTCACCTAGCCCTTTGTAACGTTGGATAGCTAGACCACGACGTGCATCAAGCATCATTTGTTGCCATAGATAATCGAAGTCACGTACTGGAATGTCTTTTATTGTGCCCGCACTTGCTTCACGGCGGATAAAGGCGTCGCTCTCAAGCAATGTATTCCATTCACTTGATAAACGCAGCAACTTGCCATACTCACCAGAGTTGATAAAGCTAGCATCTAACAAATAATGGTGTGCCAGTTGATGCACGTATACCGTGACGCGTGGCAGCCACTGAGCCTTGGTAGATAAAGCCTCACTATCTGACGCTTCGCCTTCTTCAGTACCTACTACTGGCGTCATACCCAATAAATCTGCTGCGGCTGCATCCATATTTTTTGGCTGCGGCGCATGGATATTAACCAATTCAATCTCAGGGCTTAGATCGCTACCGAAGTGATCAAGCTTAGTCTGCATCGCTGCTTTCCAATCCTGCATGGCAGACTCATCATAAGTCATGTCAGTGCTAAGTTTTGGCGTATGTGTCAATGCGTCTAAAATCACCGCTGGGAAGCGAATCTGCAGACGTGCTTTGATCAACTGCGTTTGGTTGTAGTCGTTAAGCAGTGTCTCAAGCGCTTGACCCGTAATCGCAGGCGCATCGGCACTGATATGCAGCTTGGTATTGTCAATTGTTGAAGACAATAGATACGCTTTAAGCGCTTCGTCATCTTTTAGGTACAACTCTTGACGACCTTTTTTCACTTTGTATAGCGGCGGCTGAGCAATATATACATAACCACGCTCGATCAATTCAGGTGTTTGACGGAAGAAGAACGTCAATAGCAAGGTACGAATATGCGATCCATCAACGTCGGCATCGGTCATGATGATAATTTTGTGATAGCGTACTTTGTCAGGATTATACTCATCAGGACCGATACCACAACCTAATGCAGTAATCAGGTTACCCACTTCAGCAGATGATAGCATCTTATCAAAACGAGCACGCTCGACGTTTAGAATCTTACCTTTTAATGGCAAGATCGCTTGTGTTTTACGGCTACGACCCTGTTTGGCTGAGCCACCTGCAGAGTCACCCTCCACAATGTATAGTTCAGATAATACTGGATCTTTTTCTTGGCAATCAGCCAATTTACCAGGCAGACCTGCAATATCCAAAGTGGTCTTGCGACGTGTCATTTCACGCGCTTTACGGGCCGCATCACGTGCGCGCGCTGCATCAATAATCTTGTTAGCAATGGCTTTACCAGCACCTGGATTCTCTAACAGATAGTCATTGAACTTATCATGCATAGCCGATTCAACAGCAGATTTCACTTCGCTTGATACTAGCTTATCTTTGGTCTGACTTGAGAATTTTGGATCTGGTACTTTTACGGAGACAATTGCAGTTAAGCCTTCACGAGCATCATCACCGGTTGCGGCTACTTTCTCTTTTTTAAATAAGTTCTCACGATCCATGTAACTGTTCAGGCAACGCGTCAATGCTGAACGGAAACCAGATAAGTGAGTACCACCATCTTTTTGCGGAATATTGTTGGTGAAGCACAATACTTTTTCGTTATATGTATCTGTCCACTGTAGCGCGACTTCTACGCTGATACCGTCATCTTGCTGACTGGTAAAATGAAATACTTCGTTGATACCGTCTTTACCAGCATTGATGTAACTAACAAACTCTAGCAAGCCACCTTTATGCTCAAACTCATGACGCTTATCAATACGCTCATCAGTCAAAACAATACGCACACCAGAGTTCAAAAATGATAGCTCACGTAAGCGTTTTGCTAAGATATCGTACTCAAAGATCGTACCGGTAAACACATCACTACTAGGATAAAAGCGGATTTGTGTGCCCGTCTGATCGGTTGCTTCCATCTGTTGGATATCGCTATCAGGTACGCCATCAGTATAAGTCTGATGGTAGTGATAGCCTTCGCGCCAGATATTCATCTCAAGTTTTTGAGACAGAGCGTTAACTACTGATACCCCCACACCGTGCAAGCCACCTGACACTTTATAGCTATTGTCATCGAACTTACCACCTGCATGCAAGACCGTCATAATAACCTGCGCCGCTGATACACCCTCTTCTGGATGAATATCAACAGGCACACCGCGACCGTTATCCATCACACTGACAGATTCATCTTCGTGAATAACGATATCAATCTGATCACAGTGACCAGCAAGCGCCTCATCGATAGAGTTATCCACTACCTCAAAGACCATATGATGCAAGCCTGTGCCATCATCGGTATCGCCGATATACATACCAGGACGCACACGTACGGCCTCTAACCCACGCAATACGCGAATATCTTTAGAACTATAATCAGAAGGCAATACTTCTGAAACTACAGTAGGCACGGTGGCTTCAGTAGCACTGTCGTCTATCAATTGCTCGTGGTCAATAGGTAATGAATCACTCATGTACATTCCTTAATCTAGCCATAATCAGCCATTTACGATTAGCGCACTTATAAAAAGTCCGCTACATAGTGGCATCTTAGAATTAACGTCTATTATTCATAATCTAAAGTGCATATGAGCAGCTAAACCACTAACCACCGGTAGCCTCAAAAAAGGCCGCACAGAGATAAAATTAGTAAATTATTTATTAGTAATAGTCTTTGTTTTTCTAACCTTTGTTAAAACTATTGAAATAAATAAAATACAAATTTATCAAACACTTATGAATAATTGAAAAATAGAAATCTTTTCTATGATGCTATCAAATAAATTGCTGAGCACAGGACAAAAATAAAGGGTTATTTTAACATTTTTTTGCTTCTAAGTCACTGTTTACTGAGAGTTTTACGGTCTGTGAAAGGTCGTCTTAACATAGTAACTGTTAGGACAAATAGTAGTGGCTAGTGTACTGAGTAATGAGATGTGAAAGTAGATGGATAATCATCAAAAGTATAAGCAAAAGAATGAAATATTAGTTAGTAAACAGAATCTTACCCTGTTTCACGTGAAACACATTTGGTTGTAACCAAAGTTCATTGACTAAAGGTAAAATATCGTCTGTTAGACTGGTCATAAATACTTGGCAAGGGAGTTTAGCGAGGGTCGATAGCAGTATTTCTATAGCTCTGTCATCTAATTCTGCAGTGATATCATCTAGAAGTACAACAGGGGTTGCTCTCGATGATAAATCATCCTTGATTGAGTTACTGCGCTCTTCATCGTTTAGCAACAGTGGTAGTTGCGATAGGCGCAATGCAGTAATGAGCAGTTTCTTTTCACCGCGAGACAATACATTTGCTGCCTGCTCTTTTAAAATCGGTAATTTGGTTTGAACACTATGTGCTGAAGCTGCTGTTCTGGCATCTGTCGTTTGATCGCTTATAGACTCATCAGAACGCCAATGCACATGAATATCAGCACGATGATTGCCTATGCGGGTATATCCCAATTGCAAATCCTGCTCTAACCGTTCGTTAAGCTGCACATCTAGCGCAACACTGGTGTCATACCCAGCGTTATAGCTTAGGCTCAGTTGCTCAGCGTAAGAGGGCAATAGCTGTACGATACTCTTGGCAAAATAAGGCCGCCACTCAGTAAATACTTGCTCGCGATAATGATGAATCAAAGCAGCATGGTTACTCAGTCCCTTATCCCAAGATTTCAGCTCAGCCAACTGTACTTGTGTTAAGTGACGAGTAATTTTTAGTAAACTATTGCGCTGTTTTAGGAGGCGTTGATAAGCCATCCATTGTGGATGAAATCCTTGTTTCATGTGAAACACCAACCAATCTAGCAACTGTCGACGGCTCGCACTTCCCTGCTCCAACATATCCATCGTCGATGGATCTATCAGCAATGTAGGTAGCTGCTCTGTCAAGATACTTTGGTTATACACAGTGGTTTGATTGAGGCGTAAGATGGTCGTAGCATCTGCTTGCTTTTGAATAGCTAAAGTACGACTATCATTGAGCTTAGCATGAACAGTCGTGTTATTTTGATGATGTTGGATATAACGTTTAGGCTGGTGATGACGAAAGCTCTTACCTCTTGATAACAAGAATATAGCTTCAAGCAACGAGGTTTTACCACTGCCATTTGCACCGATAATGATGTTGCAAGCAGTAGGCTCTAAACTAATTTGAGTAAGGTTTCTAAGGTGGGATATTTGTAGACGTTCAATCATAGTATCGATAGCCGCCCATTAAAGCCTGCTAGCTTAGCGGGCAAAAGTTCATTAAAAATCAATATTTAGTACTGAAAACAAAGCTCTTTGAAACGTACTATTTCTATTCAGTTTTGTTTATTGCCAAAGAAAAACACACTATATACGCATTGGCATAATGACATACTGATGGAACTCATCATTTAGTTGATTGACCAATACAGAGGCATTCGATTGGCTCATATGCATCTGTAAATCGCCTTGGATAACGCCCAATACATCTTGCAGATACGCAGCGTTAAACGACAGCTCCATCGGCTCGCCTTGATACTTAGCTTGTATCATTTCAACTGCTTCATCTTGCTCAGCATTATTAGCACGTACTTCGACCATACCATCGCTAGCAAAATTAAAGACCACACCACGAGATTTCTCATTACTCAAAATGGCAACGCGGCGTAATACATCGGTCATTTTTTCTTGACTAAATAAAGCCAGCTTGTCAGTATTGCTCGGCATCACACGGCGATAATCAGGGAACTTACCATCAATCAAACGCGCGGTAAATGTCACCATTAGATCTTGACTAACCTGCCCTGCACTATCTACATCGCCAAATGGCAAGCTTACTTGTAGAAATTCTCGACCGAAGCTCAGAGTAACTGCGTTGTCCTGATCACCCAACATTTTACCAAGCTCAGAAGCTAAACGCTCAAGCTCAATCACTGCCTTACGTGGCAAAATAGCCTGCATATTGAGATCTGCGCTTACATTGATCACACTACGGGCTAATGCCAATCTATGGCCATCTGTTGCTACCGTTGTTAGTTGCTGCTGTGAAACGTCAAAGAGCATACCTGTTAGATAATAGCGTACATCCTGAATTGCCATTGCAAACTGCGTTTTGTGAATCAAATCTGTCAAACGATTACGGCTAATAGTCAGAGGTGTGATATTTTCAGGGTTACCCAAGCTCGGATAGTCTTCGCTTGGCAATGTTCCTAATGTAAAACGACTCTTACCACTAGTTAACAAGCAACGCTCATTTGCTTGAGTTGCTAGAGTAACTTGCGCCTGTGCAGGTAGCGATTTACAAATATCTTTTAGCTTGGTTGCAGGAAGTGTCGTTGTACCTGCTTCTATACAAGCGCCAGCAGGCAATTTCAATGTCGATGTCAGCTCTACCTCTAAATCTGACGCTGTTAAGATAAGCTCAGATTCTGATAGCTGTAGCTTGATATTACCCAATATGACCATATTGTGGCGTTTATCAGCGGCTTTGGCGATCAAGTTGATAGCTTTTAGTAACGATTCTCGATTGATCGATAATTGCATGCTTAGTTACTCTTATTTGAATGATTCTTTTATAAAAATTTGTCGTAATGACTCAATAATACCTTGTCTGCTGACGATAATCTACAGAGCATCTGTGCACTTATATTTTCGATATTATAAACCATCTGTATCTACTAGAATACAACGATATCTAACGCTTTTATCCTGCCTGTAACATCAGAGCTAGGGTTTTATAATCCTTATCAAATGCAGGATCTGCTGCTCTTAACTCATTTACTTTATCGCAAGCGTGCATCACCGTTGTATGGTCGCGTCCACCGAACGACTGACCAATTTCAGGGAAGCTATCGCCTGTTAATTCACGCGACAAAGCCATCGCTATTTGACGTGGTCTTGCAATACTACGCGTACGTTTACGCCCCATGATATCTTTGACCGTGACATCATAGTACTCAGCAACTATCTTACGGATGTTATCCATATTCACTGCTTGCACACGCATCGCAACGATGTCTTTTAGTGCGTATTGCACCATCTCAAGAGTAATCTGTGCTCCTGTTAAGTTAGCATTGGCAAACACCTGATTTAAGGCACCTTCTAAACGTCTGACATTAGACACCACATTTTGTGCAATGAATAGTGCACATTCTTTCGGCAATACCATACCGTAGGAGGCTGCTTTTTTCTGCAGAATTTGCACTCGAGTATCAATTTCAGGAGGATCAACGGCGACTGTCAAACCCCAAGAAAACCGCGATCTAAATCGTTCATCAAATTCCGTCATTTGAGAGGGATGTCGATCAGAGGCTAAAATAAGTTGTTTATCACCACTAGTAAAATCTGCAAATAATGTTAGAAACTCATTACTACTTTTAGTCTTCCCTGCCAATACATGAATATCATCTACAATTAATAAATCTACTTTTTTAATTTTCTTTTTAAAATCTTCTATTTTATTATTTCTTAATGAATAAACTAATTGATTTATAAATTTTTCAGAAGTGAAATAATAAAAACTTTGATTATTTTTTAAATAGCGATGAGCTACAGAATGCATTAAATGCGTTTTTCCCAATCCAGAAGGGCCGTATATAAATAAAGGATTGTGACGATTTTTTGATTGGCGCTTACCAAGCTCATAACAAGCCTTGTAAGCCAAGTTATTGGACTTACCTGTAACAAAGGTTTCAAAAGTAAATTCGGGGTTCAGATAGCTTAATGATTTTGTATCAGCAGACTCAACTGGCTCATTATGACGCATGTTCGCGTCGATATCTGCTTTTGCGTTGTTATGATGAATAGATTCAAATTTATGTTCGGATGGGGTAGGGGAGACGTTGTCTTCTACAAACAAAGAACCTGATTGACTGTTATCTTCTGCATTGCGGCCAGTATTATCAACACGTACGACGACCTCTTCAATACTACCTTGACTGTGTTTGGTCACCAACTGCTGAATATCTTGAAGATGATTCTTCTTGATATACGTCACAAAATAATCATTGGGAGCAAGAATAATCAAAGTTTGTGCTTCTTGATGAGCTGACAGAGGTCTCAGCCACATAGTAAAAACGTTGTCTTTGACGTTATAACGCAAATCGTTTAGACATTTATCCCAAATATTTGCTGTGTCTATCATGAAAAGTACTGACCTTGTAATCTGAAATAATAGTTATTTTTTAGCAATATAAATTGCTACCTAAGCCTCGATATTACACGTAACAACTAACCAAAGAGTTCGTACTGATATCCTATACAAAGGTGTATATCAAGTAGCGCCTAATTTAACACAGATACCCTGTGGATAAAACCTTGTTTTTTGTGGATAAGACTGTGGATAGTTTTGTGTATAACTTTCATAAGTTAGTTATCCATATTTAACCCACAGTTTATCCACAGGCTTACCCATAGCCTAGTAAATTGATAATAAAAAGAAAAATAGACTTAACCACAGATAATCATGGTCCCAATAATAACAATACTATATTTATATTAATTAATTATTATTATAGTGTTTGAACCAACCTGTGGATAACTTTGTAAATTATAGAATATATAACTATAAAATTTGGTTAACTAGAAATATGTTTCTAAGGAAATATCTTTACTAGATTCGTATGAGGTACTTCCTATTTAGGGACAAAGCAAATTAGTTTATTGACCAAAACTATACTGAATGGTATAATCCTCCGTTATTACGAATTTAGTCCATTATTTTGATAGGTGAGTTATGAAACGTACATTCCAACCAAGCGTGATCAAGCGTAAACGTACTCACGGTTTCCGTGCTCGTATGGCAACTAAAAAAGGCCGTCAGGTCTTAGCTCGTCGCCGCGCTAAAGGACGTCATCGCCTTACTGTATAATCAGTAGATTGCGATAAGCATGGCTAATAGTGCTTGTTGTGTTCTTATTGTTTATAGATTGCGATAGTCAATCATCACAACTGACACTTAGCCATATATTAAAAGCGCCCACATAGGCGCTTTTTTTGTCTCTATAATTTGTTATTATTTCTTCTATCGTTATTCTACTAGGTTGTACTATGTCCAATACTCTATCAGATACACCTGCAGCTAGTTTCACTAAACAGCAACGCCTGCTTACCCCTGTAGCCTTCCGTGAGGTATTTGACGCACCTGAGCGCAAGATTCATCAGAGTCATTTAATGGCTTTTGTACGTGCCAACGAGCATGCACAGCCGCGAGTCGGTATGGCTATTACCAAGCGTAAAGTACCTACTGCTGTCGCTCGTAATCTAATCAAAAGATATGTGCGTGAAGAGTTCCGTACCAAAGCTTTTAAGATGGAAAATAAAGATATTGTTTTTATTGTTAAAAAATCTATTAAAGATATAGATAATAAAGAATTAAAAAATCAAATAATTAATATCTTTAAAAAAATAGAAAAAAAATAAAATGAATTTTTTATTAAAAAATAAATTTAAAAAAGGTGTTTTTTATAATATAGCTTTTAATTTAATTGTTTTTTATCAAAAAATAGTTAGTCCTGTAATACCTGCTCGTTGTCGCTATTATCCGACATGCTCAAATTATGGCAAACAAGCTTTAACATGGCACGGCGCTCATAAGGGTAGTTGGTTGCTGTTAAAACGTCTTAGCAGGTGTCACCCTTTAGGTGGGCATGGCATAGACTTTGTACCCTTACCATTAGCTTCTTATAGCTATCAATATATATCTTTTACTAATGTACCAAATACTGACACCCAAGGTTTGGGTGTCTATCGAGACAATACTAGCTATGTTTCACAGCTCAATTATTTGATGAAATCAACATAAAGTAGCTTTCTCTAGTCTCAGATAGATACTCTGTTGAGTTACCCACAAGTTATCCACACTCTTGGTATCATTTGAGACAGATTTTTAGTAAAATGATGCACATTTTATGTAAATGACTACTGATGCAGTTGCAATGTTACAGGACAGCTGTGTAGTACAGTCATGACACATGCCCTAATTTTTCATTCCCTAATTTTTTAATCTAGGAAAGGTTTATGCAAAAGATATTTCGGGTGATGATCATCATTGCGATGCTAATTACCGCTTATCTGCTGATTTTGGCATGGCGAGATGATTATGCCGATGCTCCAGCTGTAGATGCGGTGCCAGAAACTACGAGTTCGGTAGGTGCTGACATTCCTTCTACTACTGGTGCAGCAGGTGATATCCCGGTACAGACATTACCTGTGGATAATAGTGCTGTGACAGCGACTCCTGCGAAAAACGCTGGTCTAATCACGGTAACAACTGATCGCTATGATATAAAAATCAATCCAGAAGGTGGTGATATTGTTTATGCTGCTCTCAAGCAGTATGACGCAACGCTCGATAGCGATAAGCCTTTCGTATTGTTAGAAAACAACAGTAACCGTGTGTATGTGGCTCAATCTGGACTTATTGGTCAGAACGGTATTGATACAGCAGAAGGCAGAGCGACTTATAACCATACTGCTAACAATTATGTGATGGAAGATGGACAGCAAACGTTGTCAGTGCCGCTTACTTATAAGAAAGACGGCGTGACGATTACCAAGACTTTCACTTTCACTGAAAATAAATATCCAATCGATATTAGTTATCAGATTCAAAACGCGTCTACCAATGCTTGGCAAGGTCAGATGTTTGCACAGTTAAAGCGTGATGATAGTAAAGATCCTGGCATGTCTGATAAAGGCGCGCTGAGCATGGCGACTTATTTAGGCGGCGCTTGGGGCACACCAGATGATCCTTATAATAAGCTGAAATTTGGTGACTTTAGTGACGGCGAGTTGACGACCACTAGCGATAAAGGCTGGGTTGGTATCGTACAACATTACTTCGTATCTGCTTGGACACCTGAAAACTTCACTGGCAAATTCTTCACTCGTGAAACAGGTAGTGATTACTTTATCGGCTTCAATAGCCAACCAGTGAATGTGGCACCAAATAAGCAAGTTACCTTGAATGCAACACTGTATGCAGGTCCAAAAGTTCAGTCTGAGCTAAAAGACGTTGCGGTAGGCCTTAACAAAACAGTTGATTATGGTCTGCTGTGGCCAATATCAAAGGTCTTGTTTGCTATCTTGGAAGGTGTGCATAAGGTTGTTGGTAACTGGGGTTGGTCAATTATTTTACTGACTATCTTAGTAAAAATTGCCTTGATGTGGTTCTCTAATAAGAGCTACTACTCGATGGCTAAAATGCGTGCCATTGCGCCAAGACTCAAAGTGCTTAAAGAAGAGCATGGCGATGATCGTATGAAAATGTCGCAAGAGATGATGGCGATATACAAAGAAGAAAAAGTCAATCCGATGGCAGGTTGCTTGCCAATCTTGATGCAGATGCCGATTTTCTTAGCCTTATATTGGGTATTGGTAGAGAGTGTCGAGCTGCGTCATGCACCATGGATTTTGTGGATTCAAGATCTATCAGCGATGGATCCATGGTTTATCTTGCCGTTGCTAATGGGTGCGTCGATGTTTGTACAGCAGCAGTTGAACCCGCAGCCAGCAGATCCGATGCAAGCAAAAGTCATGAAGTTCTTGCCGATTATCTTTACTGCGTTCATGCTATTCTTCCCAGCAGGTTTGGTTTTATATTGGACAGTCAACAACTTGTTTAGTATGACTCAGCAATATATCGTCAATAAGAAAGTAGATGAAGAGCAGAAGCGTCGTACGGTAAAAGTGGTCGATTAATTAATTCTTTGTCAGAAATATAAAAAACCATCGCGCAAGCGGTGGTTTTTTTATAGATGGTGGATAAATAGTAAATGTTATCCACAGCTTATCAACATTATCCACAGTTTATAAATATTGAAACGAAAATATGTCTGCTGCGGCTACCTTTCAAAGTTTGCTTTGTCAGTATGAGTCCAGACGTCTATAATGGAGCTTTTAAACATTGAGAGTCATTGTGGATTCCTTAGAGACAGCATTAGCCGTACCTAATTCTTCTGAAAAGTCTAATACATCTGGATTGGCCACAATTGCTGCGATTGCAACGCCACTCGGGCGAGGGGGTGTGGGTGTCATACGTCTATCAGGCAGCCGTGCTTACGATATGGCATGTGCGTTAACAGGTAAGTCTGCTTTTACGCCGCGAATGGCCAGCTTTTGTCGTTTTTATCAGGCTGATGGCACTGTCATCGATGAGGGATTGGTATTATTCTTCAAAGGTCCGCATTCCTTCACAGGCGAGGACGTTATTGAGCTGCAAGGGCATGGTGGTGTTATTTTACAAAACCAGTTGCTCGCGCGGGTATTTGAGCTAGGTGCTAAGCAAGCAAGTGCAGGAGAGTTCTCTTACCGTGCTTTTGATAATGATAAGTTGGACTTGGTGCAGGCAGAAGCAATTGCCGATGCGATTGATGCGACCAGTGCTGCCGCGGCCAGTAGTGCAATTCGTTCACTAAGCGGTGAGTTTTCACAAAAAATTAACCAGTTATTAGAACAACTCATTCATCTTCGTTTACATGTTGAAGCAGCGATTGATTTCCCTGATGAAGAGGATGTGGACTTTTTGTCTGATGGCGTCATACAAAGCAAACTTGAGCAAGCGCAAGATAAGATACAACAAGTCTTAGCAACGGCAAAGCAAGGTCAGCTTTTGCGCGATGGTATCCATGTCGTGCTAGCAGGTAGGCCAAACGCAGGCAAATCTAGCTTGCTCAACCGTCTTGCAGGACAAGAGCGTGCTATCGTGACTGATGTCGCTGGTACTACACGTGATACGCTGCAAGAGACAGTTGTGCTCAATGGTTTGACGCTACATCTGACCGACACAGCAGGCCTACGCGAGACAGAAGACACTGTGGAACGTATCGGAATTGAGCGTGCCCGTACTGCCATCACGCAGGCTGATATGCTACTGATGGTCTACGATGTGACTCGCGATGTTGAAGAAGAAAGCACACCGTTACAGCTTGCTGAACAGTTATTTGGTGAACTGCCAGAAGCTAAACGCTTATTAATCATTGCTAATAAAAGCGACTTATTGAGCGATAATGATAAAGAAGAAAGTGCGGCTGTGACCCAAGCTGAAATCAAAAATAGAGGCTATCAGCAAGTTAATGTTTCATGTGAAACAGATGTTGGTATCGATAATTTGGTTGAAGCGCTATGTGAGAAAGTAGGCTTTCATCCACCAGAGAATAGCTTAATTGCTCGTACCAGACATCTCGACGCGCTTAGACGAACTGCTAATTTCTTGGCAGAAGCTCATGAACAATTAACCGTATTTGAAGCAGGTGAGTTGGTTGCTGATAGCTTACGTCAGGCACAGCAGAGCTTGGGTGAAATAACAGGTGAGTTCAGTGCCGATGACTTATTGGGTAAAATATTTGGTAGCTTTTGTATTGGTAAATAACGGATAAACGGTGTTCTTTATTATTTGATAAATTATCTATCTTTAAAATACTGCTCTTATTCTCAATCGTAAAATAAGGAAATGCTATGCACTGTCCGTACTGTAATGCGTCAGAGACCAAGGTTATTGACTCACGTCTTGCTGCGGAAGGGGCACAAGTGCGTCGACGCCGTTCGTGTAACAGCTGCCAAGAACGTTTTACGACTTTTGAGATGGTAGAAGTTGTTATGCCAAGGATTATCAAATCAAGCAACAAGATTGAACCTTACGACAATGAAAAGCTGCGCCGTTCTATTTTACTACCCTTACAAAAGCGTCCTATCACTATCGATGAACAAGAGGCGATGATTAGTCGTATTGAAAAGCGTGTTAGGCAGATGGGTGAGCGAGAAATCAGTAGTAAGGTCTTGGGTGAAATCATCATGAGTGAGCTCAAAACTTTGGATGATGTCGCTTATGTACGCTTTGCCAGTGTGTATCGCGACTTTCAAGATATCGATGCATTTCATCAAGAAATTGCCAATATTCGTCCAAATGAGAAGTAAGTGAAGCAAGCTTTTAAGTAATCCTTAGTTGATAAGTAATTTCTAATTACCAATCAGCTTTCAAACCTTATTTTCTTATATAGAACCCTTAATCATTTATTAAGCCTAGCCTTATGTCTACTCAAAGCCATGCTCAAGATGCACAAGACCGCTACTTTATGATGCTTGCTATCGAACAAGCGAAGCGCGGTTTATATACTACTCGACCCAATCCTGCAGTAGGCTGCGTTATTGTTCAGGCAGAGCAGATTGTTGGTCAAGGGTTTCACCCTAAAGCTGGTGAGCCACATGCAGAAGTGTTTGCACTTAAAGAGGCTGGTACACAGGCAGCAGGGGCAACTGCTTACGTTACATTAGAGCCATGTAGTCATACGGGACGTACACCGCCATGTGCGTTGGCGCTGGTTGCCGCTAAGGTGAAGCGCGTTGTGATTGCAGGTCTAGATCCAAATCCGCAGGTCGCAGGTCGCGGTGTGAAACTATTAGAACAAGCTGGTATTGAGGTAACGGTCGGTGTCCTGACAGAGCAGGCAGAGGCACTAAACCGTGGTTTTCTAAAAGCCATGCGTACTAAAATGCCCTATGTACGATTGAAAATAGCAACCAGTCTAGACGGTCGTACAGCGATGGCATCTGGTGAATCAAAGTGGATTACCTCGACAGCTGCTCGCGAAGATGTACAAAAACTACGAGCACAAAGTGGTGCGATTATTACAGGTAGTGAAACTGTAATAACTGATAACTCGCAGCTCAATGTGCGCTCAGAACAGTTGGGAATGCCACCTGAAAAAATACCTAATCCCAAAATAGTCATACTTGATAGGCGTCAGCGTTTAAAGCACAGCCTGCAGTCTGATTATCAGCTGTGCCGGCATCCAGATACTATCTATTGGCATGAAGACGATTTGTCGACGTTGTTGGCGAAACTGGTTAATGAGCATCAATGCTATGACGTGTTGGTAGAAGCAGGTGCTAGCGTTGCAGGTAGCTTTTTGAGTCAACAGTTGGTAGATGAGTTAATCGTGTATCAAGCACCTTGTTTACTTGGTAGACAGGCACGTCCAATGGTTGATTTCAACCCTATGTCTCTTGCTCAGCAGTTACGGTTTGATATAGAAGATTATCAGCAGCTTGGTCCAGATCTCAAATTAACCCTATTACCTTTATAAATATTCTTCGTATAAGTAGGTTGTCCACAAAATATAAAAGTAAGCTTAGAATGTGGATAAAATAATCATTAATTCACGTGTTTCACATGGAACTGTGTATAACTTTGTTTCACATGAAACAGAGTAGCTGTTTTTATTTTAAGTATTTTAATAAATATTTCTTCAAATCAATAACTTACAATTTGTTTTTTAGATGAGTATGTACCATGTGAAATTTTTATTTGTTGTGGATAACTATGTGTTTATAGCGACTTCTAGCTATACCTCTATTGATTTATCCCTACTTATCCACAATCTATCCTATTAAAGGTCAAATTTATTTATGTTTTACTGTCAGCTATTTGAGCAAATTGTGATAAAGAATTGATAGATGATTTGATAAACTAAAATATTCGCCTACGAAGGCAATACAGTAATGAGATGAGGATAATATGTTTACTGGAATTATAGAAAGCGTTGGAAAAGTTAAATCGATGCAGGCGACAGGCGGTGACATACGTTTGACAGTAGAGTCTGATGACTTGGATTTCAGTGACGTGAAGCTAGGCGACTCTATTGCATCAAATGGTATTTGTTTAACTGTGGTGGAGCTCGGAAGCAACTACTACTCTGTTGATGTCTCACGTGAAACTATTGCTAGAACAGCATTAGAAGGGTTAAAAGCAGGTCATACGGTCAATCTAGAAAAAGCCATGCTACCGACAACACGTTTTGGTGGTCATATAGTAGCTGGTCATGTAGATGGAGTAGGGGTAGTTAGTAAATTACAACAAGATGCCCGTTCTATCTATATTGAGATTGAGGTACCGCAAGAGCTAGCACACTATACAGCGACCAAGGGCTCTATCACAGTAGATGGTATTAGCCTAACGACCAATTTAGTGCGTGACAATATTGTCTCTCTAAATATCATTCCGCATACTGCTCAAGTGACGAATATCGCTAAGCATTGGTTAGTAGGCAACAAAGTGAATATTGAAGTAGATATCGTGGCTCGTTATCTAGAACGTCTACTAAATAAATCTCAATCTGGGGGTATGAATGCGTCAAGCCCGCAAAGCCAAATCACAGAAGCATTTTTGGCCGATAATGGGTTTATGAAATAACAATTAAGCTTACCGAAATATTATCCTCGTACCAAGTTTTTGACCCTATCGATATTACTTTGATTAAGTGATATCGATAGGGTATTTTTTATTTGCACTAGAGATTTATTGTATAAAACTCTGCAAAACGGATTCTAAGTCTTTCTTACTAATGGGTTTGGATAAAAACTTGTCCATACCTACTTGCATACAAGCCTCGCGATCTTCTTCTGTGTTATTCGCAGTTAGCGCCACAATCGGTATTTTATCGCCTTGTGAACGAATCACTTGTGTGGCTTGTAAGCCATCCATAACGGGCATTCGGCAGTCCATCAAAATCAAAGAGATCTCTTCACGTTGGCTTTTGAGTTTCTCGAGTGCTTGCTGTCCATCTTCTGCAACGATACTACGATAACCAAGTTTACTTAACATCTTACAGGCTATCTTTTGGTTAGTAGGACTGTCTTCTACGACCAAAATCAGTGGAGACAAGATTTCTTTCTTAGGTGTATCTTCTACAAAAGATAGACTGCTGTCATATTGATGTTTGACCAGTATGTTTAATGTTTTCCTTGCAAACAAGGTTAAGCGTAGCAGTTCAGAAAGTAATAAACTTGCGTCCAAGGGTTTGGTCAAAAATCCATCATATTGGCCTAGTAAAATAGAGGGTATATGCCTTTCAAGTTTCATGCTAAGTAATATCTTTGGTAGTGAAGGCGTAGCGACTAGGTCGTTTAACACTTCTTGTTGCTCGCTATACTTGTTGCTCGCATGAGCTGATAAGGTGATGGATTCGCTGTATTCATAATCTAATAACAAGACAGGAATGATGGTTTGCTCATCTTGTTTTAATTTATTTTTTAGCTGCTGTACAGTGGCTCTATCTAAAGTGCTGTAGATAGTCACGGATATCGTTAAGTACTCGCACAAACGTTGTAAATGTTCAGCAACTAGAGGCTGATTGATGATAGCGATAAGGTGAATATGGGGCAGCTGCGAACAACGATGATATACCGATTGATAAGTGGTATGAGGATAAGGAAGGTAGAGGCTAAATATCGTCTCTTTATCCACCGTATTACTTAGTTCGATAAAACCGCCGAGTAACTGAGCAAAGCTATTGGCATCACTCAAGCCAATATTACTGTCTTCAACTAAGTTATGATTGCTTTGATTCAAGATATTGACTAATTGATTTTGTCTCTCAGGAGTAATAGTTACTCCAGTGTCTTTTACGCTAAATCGAATCCAATAAGATGTCTGCGCAGGCACTGTCGTGTCATTGTTAGGAGTTAAATCCTGATTACTTATTCGCGTTACTTTATCTTCAGGTATACGATCAACAGTGAGCGCGACATAGCCTGATGTTGTAAAACTAATAGCGTTTTTCAATAAGTTTAATAGGATATGGTGCAGTCGAATGTAATCAGTTTCGATGTAACGAGGACAGTCCGGCGCAAAGAAATAAATTAATTCTAACCCTTGTTGTCTTATTTCTTTTGTGACTAAATTGCTAACCTCTTTGCTTACCTTATAAATATCAACCGTTTCGATACTTAGACGTGTTTTTCTGACTTCAACTTCCTCTGTTGCTAGCGTCTCATTGAGCACAGTCAACATGCTTTGACTGGTTGTAATCAATGTATTTAGAGTTTTTTTGCCTTGAGCTGTCAATGTTAAAGGGTCGATGGGTTCCAACGAATCAATTATCTTCTCTAGTGGTAACCTTAACTTACGACCTATAAATGCTTGGGCTTCGTTTGATTCATCAATTTGTAATTGCAGTTGTTGGTTGTGCAGCTGTAGTTGTTCAGATTGATGGAAAATTTCATCAACATTATTAAAAATCACAGTAAAACCGTGAACTTGTCCATGTTCACCAAACCAGGGTGTTGCGTGTAGTTGGTAGGCTTGTTTGTTCTCCAAGCCATAAACTATCAGTGTGCGAGTAACGCGTAAATTTGAGATGGTTTTTAACAGTATTTGAGTGGCCTCGTCTTTCCCTTCAACGAAATCAGTCAGCTCATAGCTCTGTTCACTCTGTGTAGAAGGGGTAAATACTTGCTCAAAACGCTGATTATAGAAACTAATTTGACCATGTCGTATACTCATCAACATCGGTAAGGGTGCCTGATCAACCAAGCGTTCTAAGCGATGAGTCAATGTTTTTATACGCCGATAGTCATTATGTAGTTGGTAGCTGACGCGACTTAATGCATGACCTAACAGCATGAACTCTGTAGTAGATTTCTTTTGTAAAAACGGCGGCGGCGTATAAGATTCTTTTGCGCGGCTACTCAAATTATCCGTATAAACCAGTAACTGCTCCCAGTTAGTGCGACGATTAAGCATATAGAGCAATGCCATGAAGAATAGTATGATGGCGACCATCAAAGGAAGCCAATAACGGTAAGATATCCAGTCAACAACAAAAGGTTCGTGGCGTAATACGATATAAATCTGGTGTCCGCTTCTTAGAGTAATGATTCCTGTTAGTTCATTGCTATTAACTGTATAGGAGCTATGGTCGCTGCTGCTAGAAGCTGATGTACCGATGGTAGGGAAAGCAACGGTAGAAAAAGCAGATTCATTAGGACGAGTATTATGATGAATATAGGTTTGCCCAGAAGGCATCATCAAAATCAGCTGATAACTCAGTTGATCAAAAGTAGGTTGTTCTAAGATTTTTTTTATTTCACTATCTACAGGTGCTGCATGCTCAATAATACTGTGCTGTAGGGAATAAAAAGTATCTATGCTATGTTGCTCACTATGTTTTTTTATCCCATCAAACAGTGTGACATAGTACAGCAGTAACATAACCGTGAGAGACAAGGTATAGAAAATCAATAAGCGCTGTAAGGACTGAAACTGTTGCATGAAAGCGTGGCCCTATCTCGACACGAAAGAATATAGTGAAATAAAAATGAGGTTTCTACATATAGTAGGTGAATTATACGACAGTTGAATTGTCTAACATTTTTAGTGTTACCTTCTATTTATAGCAGAATAACGGCTTACTGTTTACAGAGAGTGGTTATTAACACCAAATTGTTTTGTAAAAGATATAAATAGAACGTTCGATGTCCTTGATATTATAAAGGCAAATAATGTCATTGGTTATCATGAAGTGAGGTCATTACAATCATGGCACTGCGCCGTAAACTCACCTATAATGAACAAATAAACCTTATATAATGCATGATTATGACTACAACTGCTCCTACCTTTGATACATCCAACTCGCTTACTGACCATGATAACCCAACTACTAACCGATTAAGGGTAGTATTTGCGGGTACACCTGAATTCGCTGCTATTAGCCTTGAATCGTTAATTAATCAGCAAGAAGCGCTGAATATAGAGATAGTTGCTGTTTATACGCAGCCTGATCGTAAAGCAGGTCGTGGTCAAAAGCTGTCAGCATCTGCGGTAAAAGAAGTTGCATTGGCACATGATATCGCTGTAGAGCAACCAGTCACTTTTAAAAAGTCTAGTGCAGAAGGGCTAGCTGCTAGGCAAACCCTGCGCACCTACCAACCAGATGTGATGATTGTCGCCGCTTACGGATTGATTTTACCTATCGGTGTATTAGAGACGCCTACTCATGGTTGCTTGAATATTCACGCTTCACTGTTGCCACGCTGGCGCGGTGCTGCACCTATCCATCGAGCACTCTTGGCCGGAGACGATGAGACCGGCATTACCATTATGCAGATGGACAAAGGTCTTGATACGGGTGACATGCTTTATAAAGTTAGCGAAAGTATTGCCTCTGATGATACCGCTGCTAGCCTACATGATAAGATGGCTGCACTTGGTGCGACAGCCATTAGTACGGTGCTAAAAGATTTAGCTGCTTATCAAGCTCAAGCTATCGCTCAAGATGATAGTCAAGCCAACTACGCTGAAAAGCTGGTCAAAACCGAAGGCGAAGTTGATTGGTCGCAGCCTGCTGCCGCTATTGAACGCCAAATTCGTGGGCTGACACCATGGCCGGGTGCTTATACTTTCCTAGCAGGGCAGCGCGTCAAAGTGTTGGCTAGCTTACCTGTAAATACATCGCAGCAAACGAATAAACCTGCTGGAACGGTTATCAGTGTCGGACGTAAAGCGATTTTAGTCGCTTGTGGTAAGGATAATTATACCGAGTCGTCGGCTACTACTTTAGCCATTACTCATTTACAGTTTGCTGGTGGCAAGCCGATGACTGCTGAACAAGTTTGCCACGGCAACCAATTAAATGACGGCGATCAATTTACGTCAGAATCAAAATAACTTTTACTTATATTTAACCTACTTGCACAAGACGCTATCGATTATACGTCAAGGAAATGAAATTTAATGAGACAAAACAGTACTGCGCCTAGAAACAATAAGCTTAAACCATCAAGCAATCTTATTATGAATGGCAGCGTACGCGTGCGTGTGATTCGTACCTTACTGGCTATCCAAAACGGTCAGTCGCTCTCAAGCGTCCTTGATCCATTGCTAAACAGTCTGCACGATGGTGATAAAGGCTTTGCCCATGCATTACTGCTCACGACATTGCGCCAGTGGCATGCGTTGGCACGTTTGCTCGATAGCTTAGCAGACAACCCTATTGATGAAGTTGAGGTTCGTACGACCATTCAAGTAGGTTTAGTGCAGTTGCTATATTTAGAAGTGGCTGACCATGCTGCAATTCACGAAACCGTTGAAGCTGCCAAAGAAATTGAGTTCGCTCATTCAACTGGTTTAGTAAATGCTATTTTGCGTAAAGTCGCCAAGAATCCAAGCAAATTCCGTAAGAAATGCGATAAAAAGCATAGTCTACCGAATTGGCTCGCTTATCAGCTTAAACAAGATTGGAGCGAACAGTATGATGAGCTGACACAAGGCTTGCGCCAACCAGCCCCGATGTTTTTACGAGTGAATTCGGCGGTTACTTCGGTAGAGGATTATCAGCATGCATTGGATGGCGCAGAAATTGATGCAGATATCGTTGAGCTAACGACTGGTTTTAAGGTAGCAAACTCATCAGGGTCTGCCACTTCCACCACGCTATCAACCAAAAGTCTTAGACTACATCAAAGCACTGCCGTTAACGCTTTGCCTGATTTTGCTTTAGGAACAGCTAGCGTTCAAGATATGCATGCGCAACTAGCTGCACCGATTATTAATCAAGCATTGATGGCTAAGCTCAGCGTTGAAAGTAAAAGTGCTGACGATACTGACAGTGATAGTGTTGGGAAAGAGATACATATTCTAGATGCTTGTGCAGCCCCTGGTGGTAAGCTTGCTCATTGGTTAGAGCTTATAAGTGCTAACGACCAGTCATCGTTGTTTCACGTGAAACAAGACAATAATGAGATATCATCTGAAACGTCGCCTGAAAATACCAACATCAAAGTAACAGCTATCGATAACGAAGCACCACGTATCGAGCGTATTCGTGAGAATTTACAGCGCCTAAATTTAAGTCAGCATGATTTGCAGCAAGCAGATAACAGCATTGCACTTAATATCGTCTGTGCAGATGCGACCAGATGGCAGCATGGAAAAAATAAAAAAGCGGCGACAAATGAACCCGTATTTGATGCGATATTATTGGACTCTCCTTGTACTGCGACTGGCGTGATTCGCCGTCATCCAGATATCAGTATCTTACGTACTGAAGAAGACATCGAGCAAACGGCACTGTTGCAAGCAGATATCTTGCATAACTTATGGCCACAACTCAAAGCTGGTGGTTATCTGTTGTATGTGACATGTTCTATCTTAAAGCAAGAAAACGTTGAGCAAATGCAGGACTTTATCACTCATCATAATGATGCAGTAGTGATTGAGTTTACCGAAGATTGCAACTGGGGTATCGAACAAGCAATCGGTCGTCAGTGCTTGCCAATTGATAGCGCAAGCGGCGATGGTTTTTATTATGCGTTGCTACAAAAAACTGCTGAATAAACCGTAGCGTAGCAAAGAGCTAATGTAACTAATATTTTAATTTGATAGAACCTGTGCATTAAGACTTTAAGGATGAGGCAATGGAATTAAGAAGACATAACGTCGAAGTTAATGATGCTGATCCTTTTGCAAATGATTGGTTGGAACGCAAGGGATTTGCTATCCAACTTACGAATATCGTTGAGAATAATAAACAAGGTGAAGTAGTTATAGGTCTTAGCGGACAGTGGGGTGAAGGTAAGACAACTTTTGTAAAAATGTGGCAAAAGCATATGGAGAACAAAGACATTGCCTCCATTTATTTTGATGCGTTTGAATATGACTATATAGAAGATGTGTTTCTATCTTTAGCTATTGAGATATACAACTATGCTAAGGTAAATGGTCTTACTGCACAAGAGGATTATCTAAACAAGTCTAAGAACACTTATCACCTTCTACAAGCTATAATAGCAAAAACCTCACCTATCAATATAGACTCAAGTCTTCAGGAAAAGCTAGTAGATAACGAGAATCAACCATTTGATATTGCTAAAATTATTAAGGATAATTTAAATTTTTCATTAGACAATGCTTTTGAACAAGCATTGAAAAAGAAAGAAGTGTTTAGAGATTTTAAAAAGTCCCTATCACAACTTGCAACTCAAGCTTCAAATCAAGATATACCTCTTATTATCATAATTGATGAACTAGATAGATGTAAGCCTAGCTTCGCTGTTGAGATATTAGAAAAGATAAAGCACTTATTTTTAGTAGAAGGGGTCGTTTTTGTTCTATCTATGCATCATGAACAGTTAGAAGAATCTATTAAAAAGGTATACGGTCAGAACATAGATGCTCACACCTATTTACAAAAATTCATCGACTATCCGACTAGACTGCCAAAAGCTGATTTATCTAATAGTAGTAACCGTAGAAAATACTTTTATAATCAAGTAGATTTTATAGGACTACCTACACGTCCGTCTAGTTCTATGAATAGTTCATATGAACTGTTTCTACTACTTTCGATTCGTTACGACCTGTCCTATAGACAGTTAAATAAAGCTCTGCAGAATTATAAGTATCTTTTAGCTAGCTTAAATACTAATTTTGATAACTTGTATCCTAAAATGTTTTTAATGGTTTTTATAAGCATACTTAAAGTAAAAAATGGGCATTTAATTTCTAAAATAAGAAACAACACTGCTACCTATACAGACTTAGTTGAGAATGCTTTAGAAGTTAGAGGGCAGGATGACTTTAATATTGAAACGCTTCAGAACCTTCTTAAGCTTAGTTTCCTTACCATTGATGGCTTTCAAGAATCTGAGCATGGTTCTCAAGAAGCAAGTTTCTATAATAACTTTGCTGGTTTCATAGGACGAAATCAAAACAAAGTCCTAATGAGTTTGGTTCAACGTTTAGAGTCTTTCGAAGACTATTAGATTTAGCTAAAAAACCTGACGGCTTCCGCAGCTGTCACTCCCAAAATGTTTGCAATAGTCCCGTTATTAAGAAGATCAAGTAGTTTGCTTTTTGCTTCAGGATCGCCACTTTTTTCAATCTCATTGATTAAGGTCTGTAGATTGATGTTAATATCAGTGGCGTTATGAGTATTGGTTTGACTGTTGTTATTACCAAATTGAGCATTTCCACTAACATTATAGTTTGTAGTCATTTTTTCTTCCTTATTGTGAGTGATAGCAGTATCAAAACTGTCAATCAATGTTTGTAATTTACTTATCGTATCATTATCAGATACTGTATTGCTTCTATCCAAATACACTTGGTTAAATGCGTCTATCGCTTGTGTATTGCAAGCATCATTGCTTAGTAGTACAGAATAACCATCTACGAAAGCTATAAATTCATTTTGAACTTCTTCTAAATCTCTAACAGTGATACTGTTTGGGTTAGCTAGATATGCATTTATTTTAGTCTTAAAATTAGCTAGTATTGCTACCCATTCTGACTTATAAGACATTAGACTACCTGTAATCGTTTAAATTTTAGGCTCATATTATCTTATTCTTCTATAAAAGAGCTATGACTTATCGGTGGTTTTTCAATACTTGTAGTAGAGGTTGGTAGATTTTATTCACAAAACAGTATAGACCGTCTATTTAATAGAGTTTGTCGCTAAATATATGCTACTCTTTTTCTATTTTAAATGAATATGATTCTTTGACAGGACAATCTAATGAAATATATCAGTACCCGTGGTCAGACAGCACCAATGGATTTTAGTGATGTGCTTTTGATGGGTCTTGCCCCAGATGGTGGTTTGATGTTGCCTGAGCATTATCCAAATATCGATAGTGCAACCCTTAATGAATGGCGTACGCTCAGCTATCCGCAGCTTGCGATGGCGATTATGCAGCGTTTTGCCACTGATATTCCTATGGCTGATTTGCAAGATATCATTGAGCGTACTTACACTGCTGATGTGTTTGGTTCCGACGAGATTGTTCCTGTCCGCAAACTTGAAGATAACTTATATATTCTAGGATTATCAAACGGTCCGACATTGGCATTTAAAGATGTTGCCATGCAGTTTTTGGGCAATGCCTTTGAATATGTGCTTAAGAAAAAAGACGCACGTATTACGATCATTGGTGCGACCAGTGGTGACACCGGTAGTGCAGCAGAGTATGCATTGCGCGGCAAAGAAAATATCGAAGTGTTTATGCTGTCACCGCATGGCAAAATGAGTGAATTTCAGCGTGCGCAGATGTATAGTTTGACCGATGAAAATATTCATAACATTGCTATCGATGGTATGTTTGATGATTGCCAAGACATCGTTAAAGCGCTACAGCAAGATGCTGAGTTTAAAGCCGCTTATAACCTAGGCACGGTAAACTCTATCAACTGGGGTCGTATCCTAGCGCAGATTGTTTATTACTTTAAAGCTTACTTTGCGGTCACGACGAGTAACGATGAGAAAGTCAGCTTTAGCGTACCATCAGGTAACTTCGGTAATATTTGTGCCGGTCACATCGCTCGCGAAATGGGACTGCCAATTGACCGTCTGATTGTTGCAACCAATGAAAACGACGTATTAAATGATTTCTTTAACCAAGGTGCTTATCAACCACGTCCGACTGAAAAAACCTACGTAACCTCTAGTCCGTCGATGGATATTTCAAAAGCATCTAACTTTGAGCGTTTTGTTTATTTACTACTGGAAAAAGACAGCGCACGCGTTCATGAGTTATTTGACGGCGTAAAATCAGGTCGAGGCTTCGACTTATCTGAGTTGATGGAATCAGTTAATACGCGTTATGGCTTTGCTGCTGGTAAATCTACTCATAGCGACCGCTTGCAGACTATCAAAGCGCTTTATGAGCAGCATGGTGAATTGGTTGATCCACATACTGCAGACGGCATTAAAGTTGCCAAAGAGCTACAGTTAGATGGCGAACTTATTGTTTGTGCAGAGACAGCATTACCCGTTAAATTCGCTGACACTATTGTGGAAGCAGTAGGTCAAATAGACATTGAGCGTCCAGCGCACACTGAAGGGTTAGAAGATTTACCGCAGCACGTAGTGGTACTGGATAATAAGGCTGAACTGGTTGCTGAACAAATCCGCCAACATGTTACGCCGAATCCTGCTTGAGTAATTACGGTCTTAAGGCTTATCATCAACAAGGAAAAGTATCCGCGTAAAAGTTACACCATTGTAATAAAGTGTTTATGATTGTGTTATGGTAGATATAATTGTAATATTAGAAACAGCGTCAGCAAGTCATCATCGTGCTAGGCGCTTTTTTAGGAATTATTCTAGCCAATTACACTGAACAGTTACCCTATAATTGCCATGAGAATTTTACTTGTAAATTGCTGATATAATTAAACTTTTATTAATTTTAGAGGTTTTTGCAGTGATAAGTTAAGTACAGTTCTTTATGTCGAACACAGTGGTACATATTGTGGATATAACGATGAAGATGAGCTTAAAAAAGATAGCAAAAGCACTGTTAATGACGACGTTTAGTAGTGCCATGTTGATGAGCACGGCTCAAGCTAACAATCCGCCGCCAACTATCAAAGCTGATGCGCCCAATCGTTATATCGTTAAAGAAGGCGATACCTTATGGGATATTTCAGGTCGCTATCTAGACAGTCCTTGGCGCTGGGAAGAAATTTGGGCCACCAATAAGCAAATCAAAAATCCAAACCTTATCTACCCCAATGACGTTCTTATCCTTTGTGTGATTCAAGGAAAAACGCTGATTGGCGTTGATACTGGTGAAGGCTGTGCTGGCGTTGAAAAGCAGCTTACTGGAGGTGTAAGTACAAGTACGGTCGCGATTACCTCGACGGCCAATAGCATTCCTCCTATTCCGTGGTCAGCTATTCAGCATTGGCTTGATAAAACGCTTATCGTAAATCCCCAAGACTTTAATACCACGCCTTATATTTTAGCTTCTAAAAACCGTAACTTAATTACTGCGCGCGGTGATAAAGTTTATGCTAAAGGCGTACCGCTTATCGTAGGCCAGCGTTACGGCGTCTACCGTGAGGGTGAGCTATATGTAGACCCCAAAACGCAAGAAGTGATAGGCTTAGAAGTTACGCAGGTAGCGACGGGTCTCGTTACTTCTACAGAAAGTAATGGTGTGACTAGCTTGCAGCTTATCGATAGCTATGGCAAAGAAGTGCGTGAAGGGGATCGCGTCTTTGTAGAGTTAGACAACGCTATTCCTCCTGTTTTTTATCCAACGCCTGCAAGTGTCAGTCGCGGCGGTATGATCGTGCGTGTCATGGACTCTATCAGCTCGGCTGCGAAGGGTAGTGTGGTCGCCATTAACTTGGGTAGCTTGCAAGGTGCTAAGCCAGGTGATGTGCTGACGGTTTATCAAAAAGGACCTTTGGTACGTGATACTAAGGACAATGACACACCGGTACGTCTACCAAACGAGCCAAGTGGTATGGTGATGGTTTTTAATACCTTTGACCACATCAGCTATGCTTACGTACTTGACTCCGAGCTGCCACTTAATATTGGTGATCAGTTATTACCACCCCCTTATTTATAAATAGCTATAAGGCTATATTAAGCAATATATTAAACTAAATACTAATCTAAACTTGCCTATACGAGACAGATGACAATGACGGCAGTCACCTCTTCTTTATCCGACGATCAGCGCGCTATCTTAGCGCTGTGGTACGAGGTGAATGCGTCGTTATCTGCTTATCACAAACTGATCACTTCTTTCGGTTATCCGCAGCTTGCTTGGCAAGCCAAAGTAGAGGCATGGAAGCAGCTCGGTATTCATCATACCCATCTCAAACGTCATGAACAGCCAGAGCAAACACTCGCCAATATCGATAAGATTCAGCAAGCATTGATAGAGGGGCGTTATGGCTTGCTATTCGCTGATGACGCCGATTATCCTGCTCAACTCTCACAAATCTACGACCCGCCGCCCTTATTATTCTATCGTGGGAATAGCGCACGCCTACATCAAGCACAAATCGCTATAGTAGGTAGCCGAAAACCCACCGCGCATGCGCAAAAAATCACGTTTGATATGGCGCAGTACTTAGCGCAAGCAGGTTATATCGTTACTAGCGGTCTAGCTATGGGTGTAGATAAACGCGCACATTTAGGCGCGCTAGCTCAGGCAGACCCTGACTATCAGGGACGGACGGTTGGTGTAATGGGTACAGGGATCGATGTGAACTATCCCAATCATCGAGATCAGTTATTTACTCAAATTATTGAGCAAGGTGGCTGCATCATCAGTGAGCTACTACCACACACGCAGCCGCATAAACATACTTTTCCGCGTCGCAATCGTTTGGTAGCTGGGCTGAGTCTTGCGACCATTGTGACGGAAGCGACCATCAAAAGCGGCTCGCTTATAACAGCACGTCTCACGTCTGAACAAGGTAAACAGGTCTTTGCTATTCCCAGTCATATTGATAATAGTAATGCAGAGGGTTGCCATCATTTGATACGTGAAGGTGCGACCTTGATTTATCATCCGCAGCAAGTACTAGAAGACGTCAATGGTCAGCTTGATTACGATAAAGGCGCTTATAGAACAGCAAACGCTACCAACTCTAATAGCAATCACTCGAATGTCACTCAGACTTCCGATACGTTTGAGATAGAGAAAAACTCAATCAAATCTACTAGCCGGCAACCATCCTCTGAGATAAAACCTGCGCGCAGTACAGTCGTTGTGCCTGAGCATTTAACTGCAATCTATGAGCAGCTTGACTGGCATGGGCAAGATTTAGATGCGCTTATTAGTGCAACCAAGCTTGCACCGCCGCAGTTGATTGGTCAGCTAATGGAGCTTGAGTTAATGGGTCTTATCAGCGAACAAGGTGGACGATATTTGCGCGTTTAAAGTATTGTAAATATTCCCTATTAGACACTGGCATAGGTAGTGCTTAGTTATAGACTCTCCTAGACAATATCTCTCTTGTGGTATTATTAGAATTTACTTCTACGAACCATTTAAGTCATGAGCCAACCTACACCTCTTATTACTAATTCTGCCATCCAAGCTGCTAAGTGGCTAAAAGCAGGGCAACTGCTCGCATACCCCACAGAAAGCGTTTGGGGTATTGGTTGCGATCCTTATGACCAAGTGGCTGTTCAGCGTATTTTGGATATCAAACAACGTCCACAAGCCAAAGGTATGATAGTCGTCACTGATAGTGTCTCTCGCTTAGCCCCTTTACTAGCATCCTTAGACGAAGTGCAGCGCGCGCAGGTTATTGATAGTTGGCAGACAGATGATAGTAGAAATGAACAGCACAATCGCCAAGCACATACTTGGTTATTACCGATTCCTCAGTCGCTTGCAAGCACTGTGCCCATGTGGATTACGGGTCAGCATCAGACTATTGCTGTTCGAGTTATCTCGCATCCTACAGTTCGTCAGCTTTGCCAGCAGCTGGTCAGTGAGCAGAATCCATTTGGTCTATTGGTTTCTACAAGCTGCAACCGATCAGGACAAACGCCTGCTAGCACCTTTGAAGCCGCCTATGCTTATTTCGAAGAGCAAATTGGTTATTTGCAGGGTGATACATTGGGTTACACCTTACCTAGCCAAATTCGTGACGCAACGACAGGCTTGGTTATTCGTTAGTGGACAAGAAAGATGTAGACGTTTTTTTTGCTACCTGTTTGCCTTACTCAACATGTTTTCTATTGTATGAGCTACATTTTACAGTAGTGCTGGCACAAATACTGTTTATCACATACTGACGGTAGCCCTGAATAGGATTTAGGCAGTCATATGAAAAATAAATTAAATCAGCCAAGTCATAGTTTGAACGAAAGTTTGGCTGAATATCCAAAAATGAAGGTTACTAAGTTATTTTTATTCGTAGGAGCGCTGTATGAGCTCATTATCTTTCCATGGATAGCGACACTTCTTAGCCCAGATGACAGCATAGGTCTATTGTTCATACTGTTTTTTCCAGTTTATCTTATTGCAGGTGGCTTGTTTGCGATGCCAACTACATTAATGATGGGAAAGTGGCATTCGTATAAAGAAATATACATACAAGATGGGTGGTGGATAAGAACTTTTTTTATGGGAGTTCTTATTAATGCTTTATTTTTTGTTTGGTTTATATTTTCTAAATTTGGTTTGGTGATATGGTTCTCTATCAGTTTAACTGGAGGAGTAAGTGCCGTATTAGCAGGTATGTCAGCTTTGCCAGTATTAAAAGAAAATGTTGAAGACGTAGGCTGAGCCATTAAATAAAGAGCTGATCAAACTATTTCTGAAATATTATGATGCGTTTGGATGGTCAAGAAAGTTCGAAACGGGTTATAACAGCTATATTATTTCCATTCACAAATTGACCAACTTATGAGTTAAAACTAATGTTAGATAACAACAGCCACTATCCAAAAAATGGTGATATTTTTATTTTTAACTTTAGGTACGCTATATCAGTTGATCTTATTCCCTATTTTAGTATCACTGATAATGTGGAATAAGGATGTAGGTCTGGCATACGCTGTAGCCATACCTTTTTACCTTATTGCAGGTGTATTTCTTATTGGAATGCCTACATTATTGTGCGGTATATGGCTTGCTTCCAAACAAACATATAAGTCTAAAAGATGGTGGGTAAGAGTTTTTTTTGTTGGTTTTTCTATCAATGCCACATTTTTTATTGGTCAAGATGCTCGTACATGGTTGGCTATTAGCTTAGTAGGAGGTATAAGTGCTTTGATTGTGGGTATGTCCGCATTACCTAAACCTAAACAAAGTCTGCAATATTAGCCAAAAAATTAGGATACTTTTTTAATAAAAAAACTTCTATTTTTGACAGTAATTATCAAAGTGCAATGTTTGACCTCGTAAACCTTTCATTCCTCACCTTCCTTTACCAAAAGTATGTAAAAGTCGTTTTGATAAAAACCACAAAAAAGCAGACGATGGTTGTAACGGTCTGGTTTTTATTGAACGATAAGTACTTCAACAACAAATAATTTAACGATCAGTCATATTGGCGATATTTAAGGCATATAGGGAGTAGGGTATGAAGGTTTTGATTAGTGGCGGTTCAGGGTTTTTGGGAAGTGCGTTTAGTCGAGAGCTAATGGCACGATATCGCGCGCAGAATAAAGACGTGGCGATTACTTGGTTAACTCGTAATAGCGGTCAACCACATCCCGATGATATCAATATGATGACTTATGACGAGTTTGCGGTGTCTGATATGAGCTTTGATGTCATACTGAATTTAGCAGGCGCTGGGATTGCTGACTCTCGTTGGAGCGATGAGCGAAAAGAAGAGTTGATGGCGAGCCGTATCAAACCTACTCAGTCGATATTGGATTTTATCGCACGTGCTAGCACAAAACCCAAGTTACTGGTAAGCGGCTCAGCAATCGGTTGGTATGGTACGCAAGGCGACAAGCCACTGACTGAAAATAGCGATTATGAGACAGACTTTGCCCATACATTATGTGATGAATGGGAGCAGTTAGCACTTAAAGCGACCGATCATGATGTTCCTGTAGCTATTGTCAGAACAGGTGTGGTTATTCATCCTGAGGGCGGTATGGTGGCAAAATTGTTGCTACCGTTTAAATTTGGTGTCGGAGGGCAATTAGGTGATGGACAGCAAGTCATGAGCTGGATCAGTCGTGAAGATTGGGTCAATGCGGTCATCTTTATTATCAAGCAGCAGCTTAAACTTACTCAAGAATCAGACGTTAATCACATCGAAAGCTTAGCCCAAGACAGTACACCTATTAGTGACAGCACTATCAAGACTACAAACAGTACCGCAAATGATACACATACAGTCGTATATAACCTTACTGCTCCAAATCCTGTGACCAATCATACTTTTACCAAAGCACTTGGCTCATGGCTACATCGCCCCACGTTTTTTACTTTACCAGAGTTTTTGCTCAAGCTGATGTTTGGCGAAATGTCCACATTACTTATTGATGGTCAAAAGGTGCTTCCACAAGCGCTATCGGATGCAGGTTATTCGTTCAAACACTCGACACTGCAGCAAGCATTAGAAAATCAGAAATAGTTATATAGCAGTTGTTTCATGTGAAACATCACAAACTATCTTCTGATAATCACTTACTGAACCGTAGTTATGTCTAAGGGCAGTCCATGCGTTACGCATTTTTCTTCACCGTCTTTCTGTTATTGCAGTTATTTAGCTTAGGTACAGTATTGAGCATACAGTGGTGGCTCCAGCCTTGGATAACGCCAACATTACAGACAATGATATGGGCCAGTGTATTCATTATTACTAATGGCCTATTAGTATTGAGCGTAAAGAGAGCATTTGCCAACAGTTATCGCTGGGTTAGCGGCTGGATGCTAATCATGCATTTTATGATACTGACGGCGTTGGCAGTGAGTCTACTCTACGGAGGATATCTGCTAGTAGTTGCTTTATCAGGTAGTACGTTGCATCAATCGAATGAGATGACTATAGGGCTAAGAGTACTAGCACTATTCCTATTTATAGGACTATTTATTTATTCGTTATATAGTGCCTATGCTCCTGTTATACGCGAGCTGTCTATTAATATAGATAAGCCTTTAGCCAAGCCACTGCGTATTGCAGTCGCTAGTGACTTGCATATAGGCCGATTATTTGGTGTAAAAGCCATAGATAGATTGCAGCAACTTATAATTCGCTCTGGTGCAGATATGCTGCTGATGCCAGGGGATATTATGGATGATAATACAGAGGCCTTTAATGAATATCATATGGAGCAAAACCTAGCAGAATTGTGCAATAGTCTACCAGGTGGTGTCTATGCGACATTGGGCAATCATGATTTATATGGTCACGAGCGACCTATTAGCGAAGCGCTGCAAAATGCAGGTATACAACTGTTGAACGATGAGGTGCTCTGTATCCAGCACGAGGGTCAACCAGTATGGTTAGTTGGACGTTTTGATAATCATAAACGTCAACGTGTAGCAACTACCGATCTGCTTGCGCAAGTAGATACATCGCAGCCAGTGATATTGTTAGACCATAGACCGAGTGATATAGATAATCACAGTCAATTACCTATAGATTTACAAGTCTCGGGACATACCCACAACGGTCAAGTATTCCCCGCTAATTTCATCGTAAATGCTATTAATCGAATAGGTTATGGCTATGAGCAGATTGGTAAAGGACACTTTGTCGTGTCCTCTGGCTATGGATTTTGGGGCATTCCCTTTCGATTGGGATCGCGCTCAGAGATTTGGTTAATTACACTATCTGGCGATACAAATTAATTAGTTATACAAATCAATAATTGGCTGGCTAACTAAACAACTAACTAACTAACTAACTAACGGTCTATGCAGCTAACTGGGATTGTGTACTGACGATTTCACGTACAAAGCTGCTAAAGCCATGAATAATATTGCTTGTCTCTTGTCCAAGACCTTGATGAACACTCATAAAGTGAATAAAGCCGTGCGGTGCACCAAGCACAGTATAGGTCTCTACAGCAACGCCGTAACCTTTTAGCTGCTTTGCATAAGCAAATGCCTCATCACGTAATACATCGAGCTCAGAAGCTACAATGTAAGTTGGGCAAACTTTACTATTATCACCCAACATAGGTGAGTTCAGTATGTGTAAGCGAGGCAGCGGACTATTCTCTAGGCAAGCAGCATCAAATACTGCTACATCAGCATGATCTAATAGTAGACCCTCACCATATAACTCCCAACTTGGATAGTCTGTCTCAATATCAGTGACTGGATACAAAGGCATCTGCGCTAGAGGTTCGGGTAGTTTTTCTAATAGATTAAACATTTTCTGACCTTCTATCCCTAGGTCTGCCCATGCGCTTTTACTCGGTGCGGTCAACTGCTGCGCAATCAAAGTTGATAAACCACCACCTGCGCTATCACCAGCCAAGACTATACGAGAGGGTAATGCGCCCAATGTTTGACAGTGTTCAACCAACCAATCATACGCAGTAATACAGTCTTTTAATGCTGCTGGAGCAGGACATTCAGGCGCTAAGCGATAATCGACACTAACCACAGACCAGCCAGTCTGCTCACATACCGCATGACAGAACTCATGATGTGTATCGACATCACCAATGCAGAACCCGCCACCATGAAAAAACAGCATGACTGTTTCATCAGGATTATGGATACGTTTTCTTCTAAAACCAGATTTTTTGCCACCGGCTTTATAACAACGGACAGTCATGTCGCCATCATCTGCATTGGCAATCGTTTCATCTTTCCAACTAACAGGTGAATCATTTTTTTTAGTGAAGGGCTTTATATTGCTTAGCATAGTCGTATTGGCTTGCTGCCATACTCTAGGTGACTGCATGGCTACCGCATCAGCAGTAAATCTCTCACGCAACTCCGGCATTGGAGTTAGTTCTAACGGTGTTTTGAGGTAGCTATTTACTGCAAGGATGAGACGCAGGTGAGCGTTTGCATGCAGATATTGTTTTGAATTAGGGCCTTTAAGGTATCCTATCACCCCTTCTAAAATAGGGTCTGGTAAGTAACCGAGACTTTTCATTGCATAGTGCAATGTATGCGGTTGGTAGTTTGCCACAGGGTTACAAGCAAGTATTTTCTCTTTAACGCTCAGACGTTTTTCTAATGATTCATACGCTTGCACATCTTGATTTGATGACTCTTTTGACGCTGGATGTTCTTTTGACGCTAGGTGCAATGTCATCAATGCTTTATTAAGCAAAGTATTGATAGATAAATTTTTTGTATTAGACATAACAGCTCTCATAAATGATTTTTAGCGTGCATTTGAGTGTAGGCGATAATATTTATAGCAATGATAAAATAGCTAGCAGAGTAATAGCGTGTCGTTTGGTAGTAGCTTGATTAATAAGCGTAAAGCAATTGGAATAAATAGCGGTTTTTTGTTCTTTTTGTGAGCAAATATTGAGATTTATTGACAAGGAACAAAAACGTTAGATGCATCTCTTTAATCAGACTTCACTAATATTTGTCATAAATAGTAAAAATTCCTTTGCTTTAGGCTTGAAATTTGTCCTTATCACCTTTATCAAGCAGCTATTAAAGCGTATTAAAAAAACAATGAGTTAGAAACATCGAGCATTTAATAATGGCATAGTAGGACCAGTAATTATTCGGTCTACTATGCCGTCTCTTAATCTTCATTATTGAAATTCCAAGGAGCTATCATGAGCGAGCAAAACCCGAACCACGAAAATCTTGACCAAAATGTGGCACATGAGAATATTGATCACAATGACAGTATCTTAGAAGAAACCATGAAAGAGTTTGATCCACAGAATAATTCAGGTGAAGAAACGACTATCGAAAACGAAATCAACCTTGATACTTTCAAAGCGCGTATTGCTGAGCTAGAAGGCGAAGTAAAACAAGCCAAAGAAGGTACTGCACGCGCTAATGCTGAAGCTTACAATGCGCAAAAACGCATGGAGCAAGAAGCGGATAAGAGCAAAAAATTTGCACTACAGAAATTTGCTAAAGAATTGTTAGACATCGTTGACAACTTAGAGCGCGCTATCGAAAATGCCGATGCCAATGATCCAGTCGCTGAGGGTGTGCAATTAACGCACAAAGCATTGGTTGCAGTATTGACCAAAAACGGCGTAGAAGTGGTCGATCCACAAGGCGAAAAATTCAACGCTGACTTCCATGAAGCAGTGGGTATTGACCCAGAAGCAGCGGCAGATACAGTTGGTACGGTCTTACAAAAAGGCTATAGCCTAAACGGTCGTCTATTGCGTCCGGCCATGGTTCGTGTTGGTCAGTAATATTTTTAGGGCTAAACCCTACTAATATGAAGGTTTTTCACAAAAAATGACATGAAACACAGTTTTTGCGTGATTATCACCTTGAAAAATACGACGGGTAAACCGATATATAGCAACAAGTGACCGACTACGGTCTGGATAAATAAGTATTTATAGTTAAAAACAAATTAGGAGCAATTGATTATGGGTAAAGTAATTGGTATTGATTTAGGTACTACTAACTCGTGTGTAGCAGTAATGGAAGGTGACAAAGTTAAAGTCATCGAAAATGCTGAAGGTACTCGTACAACACCATCAATCGTCGCTTATAAAGATGACGAAACGCTTGTTGGTCAGTCAGCTAAGCGTCAAGCAGTAACCAACCCAAGCAACACTTTGTTTGCGATTAAGCGTTTGATCGGTCGTCGTTTTGATGACAAAGTCGTGCAAAAAGATATCGGCATGGTTCCTTACAAAATCGCTAAAGCAGACAACGGCGATGCATGGGTAGAAATCAACGGTAAAAAGCTTGCGCCACCACAGGTTTCTGCTGAAATCTTGAAAAAAATGAAAAAAACAGCAGAAGATTATCTTGGTGAAAGCGTGACAGAAGCAGTTGTAACTGTACCTGCTTACTTCAATGACTCACAGCGTCAAGCAACTAAAGATGCGGGTAAAATCGCTGGTCTAGATGTAAAACGTATCATCAATGAGCCAACTGCTGCTGCACTTGCTTATGGTATGGACAAGAAGCAGGGCGATAGCACTGTTGCTGTATATGACTTGGGCGGTGGTACTTTCGATATCTCAATCATCGAAATCGCAGACGTAGACGGCGAGCAACAATTCGAAGTACTAGCGACCAATGGTGATACTTTCCTAGGTGGTGAAGACTTTGACTCAGCATTGATTGATTTCTTAGTTGCTGAATTTAAAAAAGAGCAAGACGTGAACCTAAAAGGTGACTCTCTTGCGATGCAGCGTCTAAAAGAAGCGGCAGAAAAAGCGAAGATTGAGCTATCAAGTGCACAAAGCACTGAAGTAAACTTGCCATACATCACTGCTGATAGCAGTGGTCCTAAGCATTTAGTCGTTACTATCAGCCGCTCGAAACTAGAGAGCCTAACTGAAGAATTGGTACAACGTACAATGGGTCCTTGTAAGACTGCACTTGAAGATGCTGGCCTAAAAATTGGCGACATCAACGATGTAATTTTGGTCGGTGGTCAGACTCGTATGCCACTAGTACAGCAAAAAGTACAAGACTTCTTCGGTCAAGAGCCACGTAAAGACGTGAACCCTGATGAAGCAGTTGCAGCTGGTGCAGCGATTCAAGGTGCCGTATTGTCTGGTGACAAAACTGACGTATTGCTACTTGATGTAACGCCATTGACCCTAGGTATCGAAACGATGGGCGGTGTCATGACGCCAGTTATCGAGAAAAACACCATGATTCCTACTAAGAAATCACAGGTATTCTCAACGGCTGAAGACAATCAGCCAGCAGTAACGATTCAGGTATATCAAGGTGAGCGTAAAATCGCTAACCAAAACAAAATGCTTGGTCGTTTTGACTTGACGGACATTCCACCAGCACCACGTGGCCTACCGCAAATCGAAGTATCTTTTGACATCAATGCTGATGGTATCATGAACATCTCTGCAACTGACAAAGGTACTGGTAAAGCACAAAGCATCCAGATCAAAGCGGATTCTGGCTTGTCGGACGAAGAAGTCGAACAAATGGTTCGTGATGCAGAAGCCAATGCTGCTGAAGATGAGAAGTTCGCTAACCTAGCGCAAGTTCGTAACGAAGCAGATGGTCGTATCCATGCGGTACAAAAAGCGCTGAAAGAAGCAGAAGATAAAGTGACTGATGAAGAAAAATCAACAGTAGAATCTGCCATCACTGAGCTTGAAGCGGCGGCGAAAGAAGACGATCATGACGAAATCAAAGCTAAGCTTGAAGCATTAGACAATGCATTCTTGCCAATCAGCCAAAAAATCTACGCTGATAGCGGCGCTGGCGCAGAAGGCATGGATCCAAGCCAGTTCCAACAAGGTGCTGACGATGCTGGTAGCAACAAAGCTGATGACGATGTCGTTGATGCTGAGTTCACTGAAGTAGACGAAGACAAAAAATAATACCAAATCCAAAAATGCGATTAGCTACGTCAAACTCGCTTAGTCTACTTGATGTAGTACTTACGCTTGTTTTCCTTGCTACTCAAGTTTTTGAAAATGGTATAGTCGATACAAATCGATAACTAGTTAAATTAAAAAACGCATCCTTCGGGGTGCGTTTTTTTATGGCTGTTTTTCTATCAGCTACTATTCCTGCTAGCTATTATTTTTCTTAATAAGATGCGTGCTTATGGTTTAAACGCGCTCACTATGAGCACTTCATAGGTTAAATTAACCATGAGCTGTCCTGTTTCGTCCTTTTCTGAGAATTGCTGCCAATAGTCTGACTCAAATTGTTGTAGACGCGATTTTGTCCATACAAAGGTTTGGCTATCCTCTGATTTAACTTGCGTTTGATTGGTCGATACGCCGGTGAGTTTCATATGCTTTAAGATAGCGTAGGGGGTAGGAAATGGTAAATCAAAGCGCTGAATTAAGAGTTCAATATTCTCAAAGCCAGCACTATCTAATGCCAATTGCCATTCGTCAATATCTGGGTAGTGAAGTCCTTGGCCAGTAAGAGTCTTAATTTGCAAAAAGTTATTTGGCATAAAAGTACTAAAGAGCAGCTGACCTCCTGATTTTAACCGCTGCGCTGATTGTGTGATGAAACTCAACGGACTATCAAACCATTGCACGGCATTGGCACTAACTATCAAACTATGATTTTCTGCTAAATCTATGGTTTCAGCATCACCGATAATGATCTCAGCAGTTGGCAGTATTGACTGCAATGTAGCACTCTGCTCATTACATAACTCATTGATGAGCCAGTGCTCGCTCTGTATATGCTCAGCGAGTAGGCGCGTCATTTGACCTGTACCTGCACCCACTTCCAACACACTACTTTGCTTGGTATGAGCGATACTGTCTAATAAGTACTGACAAACGATCTGCTGGACATTGGCATGCTGGTCATAATCGCTTGCATTAGCAAAGTGGCGAGCGATGGTTTGTTTTCTAACACTGAGGTCGTCAGCTGTGTCGAATGTTGTCATAGGCTTCATTATATCCAAGTGCGCCAGTTATCTATCAATAGTAGAAATAAAGTTTGTGTCAAACGATAAAGTTACAACTGCCGTATCAATCGCTCGCAGTCTTCGTTAGTCAGTTTGGCATTCATAACTAGGCGAATACGAGCAGTATTCGTAGGCACAGTAGGCGGCCTGATAGGCAGCGCGTAAAATCCAGCGGCTTGCAACTGTTGCGCTTTGGCAAGAGTACTCGCATTATCGCCTAATATATAAGGAATAATAGGAGATTGATAATCTATATCTTGCAAAGTTGGCGATACACGGTGCCGTGGGTTAATGGCTTGGCTAAGCGTGATAGACAACTGTGCTAGATGCGCACGTTGGTCAGTTAAGGTCGGCATCTTTGCTAAGATAAATCGTGTCCATGCGTGATTGATAGGAGGGAGTGCAGTACTAAAAATCAGTGGACGCATGGCATTGATCAGCCATTGTTTGACGAATGCATCACACATGATATAAGCACCCATTGAAGCAAATGCTTTACCAAAGGTACCCACCAAGTAGTCAATATCCGCCAAGGTATGCGTTTCTTCCGCCAACCCTAGACCTGTATCGCCAAGCACTCCAACAGCATGTGCTTCATCGATATATAGCTCAATACGAGCATCTTTGGATTTTAGTTGTACTAGTTGAAGTAAGTCAGCACGGTCACCATCCATACTAAATATACTCTCGGTGACAATAATGATGCGTTCGACCGTCTCGTCTGCTTGTTCAATAAACTTGGCCAAATGTTCGTAATCGTTATGACGGTAACGACGATAGGTGACAAGTTTGCTTTGGCTCAAGCGCATCCCATCGATAATGCTGGCATGTACTAGCTTGTCAGCCAGAATGAGTGTTTTGACTGGCAAAGTTGTTAATGCTGGCAAGATACCTAGGTTGGCGTGGTAGCCACTGTTCAACACCAGCACCGACTTGGAGTTGGTTGAACTCTGTTTCTCTATGGCGCTTTGATACCAGCTTTGTAGTTCTTCTTCTAGAGCTTCTAACTGTATATCGTTGCCTGTTAATAGGCGTGAGGAAGTGGCACTCATTTTAGGAGTGTGCGTAGTAGATAGCTGTCCCACTTGAGTAAGAAACTCAGCTTGCATCTCGGTATCGCCGCCTAAACCCAAATAATCATTACTCGCGATATTAAGTAAAGCTTTACCTGCATTAACGACGTATCGGCCATCGTGCTGCAGATCTGGTAATTGACGATACTGCTGCTTTGCTTTTAAGTCTGCAAGTGCGCTTTGCACACGCTCAGTGATAGAATTTTGCATTTCTTCTCTCTAATTATTGTTATATCAGCCATGTTTAGCTGACTTAGCTAGCAAGAAAACTGTGAAATGAGTACGGATTATTGCATAAACTGGGTGGATGTAACAAAAAGTTTCATATCTAGGCCTTTGTAACCCAACCACTGATAAACGCTTTCAAATCTTAACTCTCATACCATTAAACACTGACAGAGTGTCTGAAATAGTTTGTTACTATGTATTCATCGTTAGCAGACAAGGCGATAGGGCCACAAGGCCAATATAAATAAATAACTTGTTTGTCCAAATTTCTTTCAAGGAGCTAATAATGAAAACTCTACAAAAAACAATACTTGCACTAGCAACTGGTTCTTTACTTTCTGTAGGTGCACAAGCTGCTGTTAACTATGGCAACGGCTACACAGGTCAGCCATATGTTGCTGCTAAAGTTGGTCAGTTTGATCTAGATGTTGATGGTGCTGATGACCCAACTGCATACGGTGTAACTGCTGGTTATAACTTTGATCCTAACTTTGGTATCGAAGCAGAATACGTAGGTTCAGATGATGCTGACTATAGAGGCGGCGACATCGATGCTAAGACATACGGCGCTTATGGTACTTACCGTTATGCATTCCCAAATAGCGGCTTATACGCAAAAGGTAAGCTAGGTGTTGCAAAAACTGAAGTAGAAGCTAACAATACTAACTTTGCTGGCGCTTCTGATTTCTCAGACGACGATACTAACATCGCTGGTGGTGTAGGTCTTGGTTACGCAGTAAACTCTGATTTCAGTGTTGAAGCTGAATACGACATGCTAGGTAGCGACGCTGATCTTATGACTGTTGGCGCACAGCTAAAATTCTAATGACTTAGAAAATAAGCTTTTAGCTAAACAGCTATAATAAAGAAACGATCACTTTAAGTGGTCGTTTTTTTTGCTTAAAATTTATGTTGAGGCCTTTAAGTTAGTAATTTATAAGCACCTAATAAGTAATATATCATTATCGTTAAAGCGTTGTTATCCTTAAAAATGTGCTACATTAAAAACTGGAATGATAAAGATAGGAATGGTGGCCAGGATGGAGATACTTTGGATGATTGAACCTTGGCATTGGTTAGTATTAGGCTTCTTGTTACTAATCGTTGAGATGTTTGTACCGACGTTTGCCAGTCTGTGGTTTGGTGCCGCTGCCATCATCGTTGCAGCGCTATCATGGCTGTTGCCTATTTCTGTCTCTGTTCAGATTATCGTCTGGTTAGTGCTCTCTGCTGTGTTTTTGCTAGCTTGGTTTAAGTTTATCAAACCGTTGTCAGTAGATCGTACAAAAGCTGGGCTAGGCGGTAGTGTCATAGTTGGTGAGGTCGGAATGATTATCGTGTCACCGCAGCTAGATAAAGCTGGCACGGTTAGATTTAGTGTTCCTATCGTTGGTGCGGCTGAATGGATGTGCCGTACGAGAGGGGAGCAGGTGGCAATCGGCGATAGAGTGGTAGTGACGGATATCGTGGGTAACGAGCTGATTGTGAGCAGTACAAAAGCGCAGGCAGCGATGCATAAAAGTATGCAGGTATAATAATAAGGGATGAGTTATGGAAAGCTTTAGTATTGTCATGGTGGTATTGATTGCACTGGTGGTATTCACCGTGTTTAAAGGCGTACGTATTGTACCGCAAGGTTATAAATGGGTAGTGCAGAGACTGGGCAAATATAGCCAAACGCTAGAGCCTGGACTCAACCTCATCATCCCTTATGTAGATGATGTGGCTTATAAGGTAACGACCAAAGACATCGTACTTGATATTCCGTCACAAGAAGTCATTACTCGTGACAACGTCGTTATCATTGCAAACGCTGTCGCTTATATTAATATCGTGCGTCCTGATAAGGCGGTCTATGGTATTGAAGATTATGAGTACGGTATCCGTAATCTAGTACAGACGTCATTGCGTTCGATCATTGGTGAGATGGATCTTGATAGTGCATTGTCCAGTCGCGACGAGATCAAAACCAAGCTAAAACATGCAATTTCAGAAGATATCGCAGATTGGGGTATTACCCTTAAGACGGTAGAGATTCAAGATATTAACCCTTCGCAGACCATGCAAGCGTCCATGGAAGAGCAAGCAGCGGCAGAGCGTTTACGCCGTGCAACTGTGACCCGTGCTGATGGTCAAAAGCAAGCTGCTATCTTAGAAGCGGATGGTCGCTTGGAAGCTTCACGCCGTGATGCTGAAGCGCAGGTAGTACTAGCCAGAGGTTCTGAAGAGTCGATTCGTTTGATTACTAGTGCGATGGGCGAGGAAGAGATGCCGATCGTATACTTGCTGGGTGAGCAATATATCAAAGCGATACGAGAGTTGGCTGAATCTGACAACTCTAAAATGGTGGTACTACCAGCAGATATCTTAAGCACTGTAAAAGGTATGGTCGGTGATAAATTAAAAGTGTAAAAAGTCATAGCAATATTAAAAAAAGACCTCGCTTGAGGTCTTTTTTATGTTTAATAATTGAGGAATGACTCGCTAACTTAGATAACTTTTGAAAAGCGGTTTTGATGTTTCTTGTCCAAGTATTCATCAAATACCATAGCGACGTTACGGCCAAGCAAGCGACCTCTGGGTAAGACGCGAATACCTGCTGCATCCATATCTATCAATCTGTCGTCTTGCATAGCGCCCAACTGCTGAATCTCACTAATAAAATAGGTGATGGCATCGATACCAAATTTTTGATTCACATCTTTAAAATCGAGATAGTCATGACATAGTAAGTTCATGATGACATATTCACGCAAGCGGTCTTTGATAGAGGTTTTTATATACTTGACCGCAGGCATGACAGTCGGATTGATTTTCGCCATATCAATCTTGGCTTGATAGTTCTGTAGCTCAGTATCGTTCTGCAAAATATAGCGCGTATTGGCATTAGAAACCTGACTGATTGATGAGACACCAAAGCCCAATAAGTCACAGTCACCCATGATGGTGTAACCCTGAAAGTTACGATGTAATTTACCTTCGCGCTGGGCGATAGCCAACTCGTCATCAGGTTTGGCAAAATGATCGATACCGATATATTGATAGCCGGCTTCGGTCAATGTATTGACAGTACTGCCGAGCATCGTCAGTTTGGTAGCTGGGCTTGGCAAGTCTTCATCTTTTATCTGACGCTGAGCTTTAAATCGCTCAGGCAAATGCGCATAGTTAAAGACCGACAGGCGATCTGGCGACATCTCGATGATACGATTTACGGTTTTGTCCAAAGTATCAGGCGTTTGATGCGGTAAACCATAAATCAAATCAATATTGATAGAGCGAAAACCAAGCTCACGTGCTTCTGTTAGCACGCTTTCAATAAGCTCTGCGGAATGCACACGATTAACGGCAATTTGCACAGTTTCATCTAAATCTTGCACACCTAAGCTGATACGGTTGAAACCGAGATTACGCAATATTTTCAGAGTGTTTTCACTCAGCTCACGAGGATCAATTTCGATAGAGTAGTCACCTTCGTCTTCTGGCAAAAACTCAAACTGAGTCTGTAAAAACTCCCATAATTGCACCATCTCTTCATCATGCAAAAACGTTGGCGTACCACCGCCCAAATGTAGTTGTTTGACCAATGGTTTGTCGCTGCCTTCTGGCGTAGATAACAGGCGGCGCTTATGCGTAATTTCAGCAATCAAATACTGTAAGTAATCACCAGAATCACTATTTTTTTTGGTAATAATCTTATTGCAAGCACAGTAGTAGCAAAGGTGGCGACAGAACGGTATATGAAAATATAGCGATAAAGGAGCACGCGCTTCGCGACTCTGCAGGATTTTTGTCTCAAGACCGATAGCCTCAAAGCTATCCGGTATTGGAGTAAATTCTAAAGCAGTCGGATAAGAGGTATAACGTGGCCCTGAGCGATTGTACTTATTGATGATTGCCTCATCAAATGCTGGTAGCTGCTTGCTAGTAATGCTGCCGCGTGTACTGGCATAAGGGTTGTCAGGTTGCATAACAGGGCGCACAGTCGTGGGCGGCTCGTCCGCACGGTTGTAGGGCTGCTGAGTGTTCTGTTCTAAATAGTCTGTCATGCGATATTCCTCGTTTTTACTCTAGATACTGCTGGTTTTTATATAGTCAATGATTTCGGATTTGGTGTTTATTTTTCGCTTGTATCAACGATTAATAATAAGATTCGAATACATCATTGGCAGCAGTATGTATCGCTAAATGTATAATAGATAGTATAACAAATCCTTGTTAGCAGTGGGGTGGTCGGTGAGTATTCTTAATTATTGAAGTAGAGCGTTATTTATACATAAAAAACCTCAGAACGACGCTGAGGTTTTGATGATTCTCTCTACACCAGCAATCAAACACGACGTTTGCGCGTTGATAAATAATACTTTATTATCAATGACACTCTGTATTAGGAAGATGCTGATGTCGTTTGCCCAAGTCTATACCCGTTCGGTGGTTGGTCTGCATGCTCCCAAGGTCATCATTGAGGTGCATCTATCGCAAGGACTGCCTGCATTGACCATCGTTGGGCTACCTGAGGCCGCCGTGCGTGAGAGTAAAGACAGGGTGCGCTCCGCCATTCTCAATTCAGGTTTTCAGTTTCCTAATCGCCGCCTCACGATCAATTTAGCCCCTGCTGATTTGCCTAAAGATGGCGCGCGTTTAGACTTACCAATTGCTATCGGCATACTGGCAGCAAGCGGACAGCTTGAGCCAGAGGTGCTATCAGAATTTGAGTTTATCGGCGAATTAGCGCTCAATGGCCAGTTGCGACAAGTAACTGGTAGTTTGGCAGTCGCACGAGCAATCAAAGCTGAGAAGTTGGCATTAGCATTGTCGCAGTTAGCAGCAGCGAGTGATCAAGAGCAAAATAATCCAGATACCCTGCCGCCGATAACACCGCAACTGATCGTGCCGATTGATAATGGTCATGAGGCCAGCCGCGTTGAAGGCGTAACGATACTAGCTGCACCGAGTCTAAAAGCAGTTTGCGACCATCTACAGTCGCTCGTTGACCCAAGTACAAGCTATGAGAGTTTAGCAGTGGTACAGCCTAGTCCTGCACAGCAGCATGTTGGCTATCAAGTGGATTTAGCTGATGTCAAAGGACAACACCATGCTCGGCGCGCGTTAGAGATTGCCGCCGCTGGTGGTCATTCATTGTTATTTACAGGGCCACCAGGGTCAGGTAAGACGCTAATGGCATCACGATTGCCAACGATATTGCCAGACTTAAGTGATGAGGATGCACTAGAGGTTGCCAGTACCTATTCGGTGGCAGACAGCGATTATGACTATGGGACGCGGCCATTCAGACAAGTACACCATACAATATCAGCTGTGGCGTTGGTCGGTGGTGGTTCACGGCCAAAACCAGGTGAAATTACGCTAGCTAATAAAGGCGTGTTGTTTTTAGATGAGTTACCTGAGTTTGATCGAAGCGTACTGGAAGTATTGCGTCAGCCGCTAGAAGCCAAACAAATCACTATTAGTCGCGCTAACTCTCAAATGACCTTTCCGGCGAATTTTCAACTGGTTGCTGCGATGAATCCTTGCCCATGTGGCTATGATGGCGATACATCAGGACGTTGTCGCTGTCGACCTGAGCAGATCAAACGCTATCAAGATAAGTTATCTGGTCCTCTCTTAGATCGTATTGACTTACATATTACCGTGCCTGCATTACCGATTGCCGATCTGCAAAATGGTCAGGTAGGTGAAACCTCCAAGCAAGTACGGGCTCGCGTAGTAATAGCGCATCAGCATCAAATGCAGCGCCAGCAAAAGGTTAATAATGAGCTTAGCCCTAGCGAAATCGATGAATACATCCAGCTAGGCGACAATGAAAAGCAGTTATTGCAACTTGCTCAGCAGCGCTTGAATCTATCAGCGCGTGGCTACCACCGAGTATTACGGGTGGCGCGTACAATCGCGGATTTGGCTAACAGTACCGATATCAACAGCGCCCACGTATCTGAGGCGCTGAGCTATCGCAGCAAAGCATAACCTCTGTTTGAGAAAGTTACATCATGAAGATTTGATAGGTTCTTTATAAGACTAGGCTTTATCTTTCATAATCCAAGCAACCAAGTCAGCAAAGTGGTCAAATGCTTCGGTCGGGTTTAGCTCTCGAATATCTTGCCCATAGTTATAACCATAAGACAGGCCGAGCGTGTCCATATTGGCGTTCTGGCCAGCCAACATATCGTTTCTAGAGTCTCCAATCATCACTGCTTGCTCGACACTAAAATTGAGAGTCTCACAGACATGCAGTAGGGGCGTTGGGTCTGGTTTTTTGACAGGTAAACTGTCACCGCCCATCACTTCACTAAACAAATCTTGCCAGCCAAATGACTGTAATATTTTCGGTACAAATCGAATGGGCTTGTTGGTGACTAAAGCAAGTGTATAGCCAGCTGCGTGCAGTTTTTTGAGTCCGTCATCGACATCTGGATAGGCAACGGTTTTGCTGCCACTAAGATTCTTATAAGCCTCAAAAAATATTTGCTCTGCGTGATCGGCTTCTTCGACCGTTAGCTCACTTTCTGCTACTTCCACTTTACCAACCAAAGCGCGCTCTACCAGCAGGCGTGAGCCATTTCCTATCCAGTTACGTATCGTCTCGATAGGGTAGGTGACTTTACCCAATTTGGTTAGCATGGCGTTGGTTGCGTCGGCCAAATCAGGTACGCTATCAATGAGCGTGCCATCAAAATCAAAAATTAAAAGCTGCTTATTCATTGTTCCTCACTATTAAAAATCGTTATATTTATTATATTGGCCATACCTTAGCACAGTAGCATTTTGAGACCAGTCACTTTAGTTATCTGTTGTGCTTAATATCTTGAGTATTAGCAACTATTCGACATCTTTGTAGCGTTCACGATGCTCTTTTTTCATTCTTAAATAATCTTCATTTTCACGGCACTCGTCCCATTTAACTTTAAAGATTCGTGCGGATTCTGCTTTGACTGGGTCTTCCTCTTGTCGTGGCAATTCTTCGCGGCCATGAGCGCCGCTTTGACCTTTTTTATCATCAGGTACTGCGCCTTTATATTTTTTGCCGCCTTTATGATTGGCATAGCGTCGAGCGCGGATATAGCCCATTTGGATAAATTTGCGTGCCATATCTGCGCCGACGAAGTCGTCGTTAGCCAAGTAATCTAAAAACATCTGATAGATAGCTTCACTGCTTTCGCGGGCGATGTCGGGAGTCGCAAAACGCCAATGGGGCAGAATCTCAGACTTATAAGGTTCTACCAGTAATACGCCTTGCTCACCGCGACCGACACGGTACAACTCAGGCTGAGCGCGCAAATCCAAACTCTTATAGTCCAAGTCGTAATCAAACTCTCTCATGTCTATAACCTATTATTTTTATCTATTCGTATATGGTTATTGAGTATACTTAGCCAAGCTGTTTGGAAAAAAGCACAAAAATGTTATGCAACCGTGACAGTAGGTAGTTAGCATCAAGAGCGTTCAGTAGAAATGGTTATGGTAAAGTTAGCTGTGAGACGTATGAAGGCTATGAGTATGATGAATAAAATGCTACGAGAGATGTTATGTTGAGAAATAAAATAAGTGTAAATGAGCTGAGCCGTTTGCGATTACCCAAAAATATACTAGTAGCGTGGCTATTGCTAACGACAAGCATACTAACCAATACGACTGCCCATAGCGCATGGTTTGAACGTTTGATTCCGCAAGGTGAGACCTACACAGTGCGCGAGATAGATCGCGATTTGGCATTTGTGATAGATGGCTTTATCTATGATGCGCGCACGTCTTGTTTTTTGGCAGTGGGTGATCGAGTGATATTCTTTGAGGGGCGTCACGGTATTGATTACCGCGCAACTATATACGACTTGGATTCGCGTGAGCGCTGTAATTTAATATTACGTGGTCGGTTTTACGAATAGCGATTGGCTATACGAATAAGAGCAACACATGAATCAAATGAACGCTAAAGAATACGATAAATTTTAAACATAAAAAAAGCCCCGAACATTGCTGTTCAGGGCTTTTAGAATTCTATTAACGAATGGTGGCTCGAGGCAGGATCGAACTGCCGACACACGGATTTTCAATCCGTTGCTCTACCTACTGAGCTATCGAGCCGTCTTCGTTGAGGTCGCTATTAAACTAAATATACGCGCTTCTGTCAAGCTGTTTTTGCATTATATCTGATAAAAGACGATAAATAATCAAATATTGGCAAAATTCACCGTTTTAGCGCTCGTTTTAGTCTTTTACACGTAACAGTTCGTACTCGCTCATGATACGGTGAATATCAGCGTCAACAGGGACAAATTCACGTACGCCTTTTCTAACTTCGCAATCATAGACCAGTTTAATAAACTTGGCATCGATAGCACGTTTACGGTTCTCTGGATGCACAGTGAGATATTGCAGACGCTTAGCATTGGTCTGCCCATCATCAAAGCAGGCGACCGCAGCGATAGGCTTATCATTGAACATCCCAACATACAGGTACTGTCCACGTTTAAACCCTTGCTCAACGATATTTAATACCTCGATACCGTCAGGCTGTGCATCATCACTATCGTACAACGCCTGCAAACGCTCTGCTAGCTCATTGTCGCGGGCAGGTTTTTTGATAAGTGGCGCATCCAAACTATTAATGGCGATCGCTTCTAAAGGCATAGCAGTTCCTATAAATAGAGGGTTTCTATAGTATAAATTAGCAATATGAGACAGCACGATGTCATAGCGTGTAGTGCCGTAAGTAAGGGTCTTCAAAGTCAGCGCGAGTCATGATTGATAATACTGAACACACTATTTTAGCAGAATGACGTGATTTTGTGCGTGGTTTACCGCTTGGTCGTGGCAGTAAATGTTAGGGTTTGCTATGATGAGGCTATATAATATTTAGTATGTATAAACCCTAATATGTTGATATCTTTTGTATATATCATTTTCTGCTAAGGTCTGCCCCAGACACTAGTAAAATATTTTGGGCAGGTTTTTGCCTTATTTATTGACCGCTTTTCACTGATAAAAAACTGATAGAGAGTAGCCATGACAGCCAATGCAACGACGACTGCTGCCACACCTGAGCAAACTGAGTCAAAAAACGTAAATCTATATGGTCGCCCTGAACGTATCGCGACCGTTGAACGTATCACTGCCGAAACGCAAATCACTTGTACCGTTAATCTAGATGGTACGGGTAAAGGCACGGTAGACACTGGCGTACCATTTTTGGATCATATGATTGATCAAATCAAGCGTCACGGTTTGTTTGACTTAGATATCAAATGTACGGGTGATACGTTTATTGATGACCATCATAGCGTCGAAGACACTGGCATTACCCTTGGCCAAGCCTTTAACAAAGCATTGGGTGACAAAAAAGGCATTCGTCGTTATGGGCACTTTTATGCGCCGCTAGATGAGTCATTGACCCGTGCTGTCGTCGATCTGTCAGGGCGTCCTGGTCTACACATGGATATCCCATTTACGCGTTCGCACGTCGGCCGTTTCGATGTTGATTTGTTCAGTGAGTTCTTTTACGGATTCGTCAATCACTCATGGATGACGGTGCATTTGGATAATCTAAAAGGCAAAAACAGCCATCATCAAATCGAATCAACCTTTAAAGCCTTTGCTCGTGCATTACGTATGGCTTGTGAGTACGATGAGCGTGCGCTAAACACCTTGCCATCGACCAAAGAAGCTTTCTAAGGCGCATTTAAGGCTCTTCTACGGTGTCAGTCAAGCTTGGCGTACTAGTTGTACAGCCTGCGCTTGACTTCCTTGTAGCGAAACCTTATCTACACCCGCGATAATAGAAAGGGCAATAGCCAACAATATAAATGGTCAATAATATAAATAGTACAGTAGTCGAAATATTTAAAAATGAGAACCAATCGATGACTAAAGTAGCACTATTAGATTATGGTATGGGCAACCTGCACTCTGCTAGCAAAGCCCTGTCGGTAGTCGGGGCAGAAGTCTCTATCACCAATGATCCAAAAGTCGTCGCGGCGGCTGATAAAATCGTTTTCCCTGGTGTGGGTGCGATGCGTGATTGTATCGCTGGTATGCATGAAGCAGGAATTGATGAGGTCATACGCCATGCAGTGTTTAACAAGCCCGTTATGGCCATCTGTGTGGGCATGCAGGCGTTGTTTGAGCAGTCAGCTGAAAATGGTGGCACGGATTGCCTAGGCATCTTAAACGGCACTGTAGAAGCATTTGACCCTAAGTGGAAAGACAAGCAGGGCGCAACGATAAAAGTACCGCATATGGGTTGGAATACCATTAGCGGTATGGATTTTGACCATCCGCTCTGGCACGGTATCGAAGACAACGCGCATTTTTACTTTGTACATAGTTATTACTGTGATCCTGCTGATAGCTCACAAGTAGCGGCGGTATGTGACTATGGTCAACCGTTCTGTGCCAGTGTGATCCAAGACAATCTATTTGCTACCCAGTTCCATCCAGAAAAGAGCCATACTGTTGGCTTGCAACTGCTCAAGAACTTCGTAAAGTGGAATGTGTAAGTAGTTGATAAACGTGAAGTGAATATTTAATTTAGTAGAAGGTAGATTATCAATTGTATAATCTGCCTTTTTTATGCTCAGTGATCACTTTGTAGCTGCTATTCTTTAGCTATTATAGTTTAGCCATTATGGTTTAGTGATACGCTCAGTTATTTTCTACTCGCTTATATTTGGAATATCTCAGTGGATTTTACTGCCTTTAAAATGAATGTTGTGGAAACAACTGGCCTTGCCAAAGATGCCTTACATATCTATGTCGGTGTCGGTGTTTATCTGCTGTGTCTGGTTGCGCTGCGACCTATTATCAAAAGCCAAGGTATTCGATCATTTATCGCTCTGATCGTCGTAACTTGCATTGCGCTGTTGGGTGAGTATCTGGACAATCGAGATACAATTGAATCGCTTGGCTTAACTGGCTTGAGCCGTGATCAGATACTCGCGAGTATCCGTGATTTGATTAATACTTGTATGCTGCCGTACGTGCTTTTTGCGCTGAATAAGTGGACGACTATATTTCGACCAACCAATAAATCGACTTCACTGACCAAACGCCATAAAAAAACGGACTAATTAATAGTCCGTTTTTTCATTCTGCTATTTGAATTTATAATTCTAGCAGCTCATCTTATTTTTTGGCTTCATCATACAGCTCACGTACGACTTCACCAATGGCTTGAATACCATCAGTCAGTGTCTGCTCGTCAGCCGCGATACTCATACGGATACATTCGTGCGCATGCTGATAATCGCTGACATCGACACCGGGGAAGAAGTACTCACTTGGCACAATAAGCGTGCCTTTCTCTTTTAGGCGCTCGTATAGATCCAGCGTGCTAATCGGCAAGTCTTTAAACCATAACCATAAAAATATCGCGCCTTCAGGCTTATGAATGAACAAAGGATAATCGCCCAAGGCTTCTTTTAATAGCTTCACCGCGAGTGTCGCCTGCTTTTGATAAAACGGCTTGATGTCGTTATCAGATAATTGCTTAATACGATCGTTTTCTACCAATGGCGTGGCAATCGCTGCACCAAAGCGTGTCGGTGCTAGATTGACCACGGCATTCATCGCACTGACCGCTTCGATTACTTTGGCATCGGCCACGATAATACCAGTACGCATACCAGGCAAACCAATCTTCGACAGGCTAAAGCACAGAATCGTATTATTATCCCAATTCAGGTGCGCGTCAGAGTAGATGATATTGGGGAAGGGCATGCCGTAGGCGTTATCGATAATCAGCGGTATGTCATAACGTTTGGCAATCTCGGCCAAATGCGCCATTTCGTCATCGGTCAGCACGTTGCCAGTTGGATTGGTCGGGCGTGAGCAGCAAATCGCTCCAATACGACCTTCCTTTAACGCTGGTAAGTTCTCTAATGCGTCAAAATCCACACGATATTTAAAGAAACCTTCCTCGCCATCATGCGTCACTTCATCGATATGCGGTAATACCGCGGTGAAATGCTGACCTTCCACATGCACATCGCTATAGCCGATATACTCAGGGGTCAATGGCAGTAGAATGGACTTGTCGACAGATTCGTTATGCTCATCAGTGAACGCACCGCCAAACAGATTAAACAGATAGAAAAATGCATTCTGTGAGCCATTGGTCAAGGCGATGTTTTCTGAAGTAAGATTCCAATCATAATGACGGTTAAAGAAGCCAACTAAGGCGTCGATAAAAGCGGCATCACCTTGCGGATTAGAGTAGTTCGCCATGCTGATAATCGCGCTACTATTGGGCACGCCTGCATCATTATCAACACCCAGCGCCTTATAGGTCTCCAAGAACAACTCATTAACGGCATCAATTTTGGCAGGGTTACCACCGCCCAACATGTTGACAGGTTGATCGCTTTTTAGCGCATCGCCCAGATCATCCATCAATTGTGAGATGCCAGTGGGTTGGGTAAATTTTTGACCGAACTTTGAGAATTTCATAAGGCTACCATGCTGTTTGAGAGGGTGTTAATGAGGTATAGGCACGCATACCCCTAATGACAATATGGGCGTTAGTATAGCAAATGAGGGCTATAAAATAAGCAAAGTGCATGGCTGATATTGGTTTATATGTCTATACAGGTTGTGAAGTAAAAAACGCCTTCTAGGTGAGTAGAAGGCGTTTTGTTTTGAGGTTTGTAGCTAATCCCACTTTTTGCTTGTAGTTGGCAGTTTGTGACGCATAGCATCTAAGCATAGACGTGTTTCAACGTTTGAGCGACCACTTCTGTATAAGGTGATGTAAGCGCCACAGTCTACGAAGCTATCGCTTCAATCAGGGCTAAACCGCACCTATAGTAAAGTTTATTAAGATAATAAAAATATAAGCTTGGGTTTGGGCAGTAGGTAGGATGCATCCAAGGCACCTATAAATTGAACAATCTATAAATTCAAACAGATGCGACCAAATCTTGATTATTTATGAGATTAAATTGGAACTCTCAATTGTGTGCTAGGTGACACCATGAAGCTTCCTTAAAAACGTAGATTATTTTGAAAAAATTATTCTAATTTTCTGGTAGTAATAAACCATTAGCATATTTAAAGCCTTTAATCTCGAGACCAATCCCTAAGTTAATGTCTTCAATTATTGGGGCTTCTCCATGGAACCAACGCACTATATAGGAGTAATAATCATCAACATCACGTTGATCAATCCCCAGCATCTCAGGATAGCAAATACGAGTTGATAAGTCGTTCTTCTCGTCTAAACCAATTTCACCATTTAAATACATTTGATTAATAATGTTTAAGCAAATTTCATAGCTATGAATATTATTCGGATGTCGCAAGAAAGTAAGTACTCTTTTATACTTTCCTTTTAGTATAGGCTCAATAATTTCTTGCTTTTCATTACCTGTAATAGCTTTTATCTGAATCCCAGCAGTATTATTTGTATTTAAAATCGTGGCAGGCTCAACGATGTCTATTTTATTTTTTCTGAGAAATAGTACGTCTAAATTGTGCTGAGCAACGTAATAGTTAGGATAAACTGACTTAGTTGTGGTAAAACCAGTTCCAATAGCTTTAAACTGTTGAATGAAGTCTAACTTCGTTTTTCTTCTTTCTGTACACCATTCAAAAGCTTTTTTACCAATAGTTAACATATTCTCGTTAATTAGTCTAACTATAAAAGCCTCGAATATAAAACCTGCAATAGAGTAAATCGGTTGTTTAGTCGTAAAGTGTACTAATCCATTGATCCCTATTTTTAAATGACCAGTCTCAAGTCCATCTGCAATTAGCTGATCATGATAGCGAGCTTTTAAAATCAGAAATTTAACTTCAGGTGATATATTTGGATGTGAAGGATCGAGAAAAGATACAGGAGCCTGTGTTAGACTTCTAAGTTCCGCGTCTAGCTCTAAATCATTCTTAGTAGCAACTAAAATATCTGCCATAGTTGCCCTCGTTTGTAGAGAATCTTAAATATCATAAAGTATTATAATTCGTTAGTCACTGTTTTTAACCCCTAGCTTTTCTTCCAGTATCATCTTCTAAAACTCTATAACGCCAGTAAAAATCTGACTGCACCCAAACTACATTATCGCTAGTAAGGTCTTTAAATCTTTTTAATAAAGACCTGTCTAGTACAAGGTTACCATCAGAATTTTCTCTTAAAAAATCCTCATTGTCATTTCTTACTAAGTAATCGACAATATCATCCTGATATAGGCACCCATCCATTTCTAACTTATCAACCATCCAAGAAATAACGCTATCTGGAACTACTTTTTTTTTACTTCTGAATCAACCTTCGGAGCTACATAAGGCATTAAGCTATCTTCAGGAAATACACCACCATCCAACTTCTTACCTGCAAACCATTGACATCTATAACTACCATCAAACTCTTTACTAGTATAGTCTTTTAGTAACTCCTTGATAGTCATACAGGGGCCACCAGATTTTAACTGTACCTGGTCACCGATATTATATTTAGGCTGATTTTCACTCATTATTTATATCCTATATTTGTATTATTGAAAATTTCGTTGCTTGCATTACTAATGTTGGGTAAATAATTTTTTTTTCAAGAGTATCAAAGTTTTTAGAGCAAAAATAAATTCTATATATAAAGAAAAAAATCGAATACGCCTAAATCATCGCCCGTACCCGTGCCATAATCCCGCGTCCAATTACCAGTCTCACATAAATAATGGCAATGGCAAACAGCAATACGACTAACGCGGCACCGCCAATAGCCAAGCTTGTCCACGGCACACTAAACTGTAGATTAAACCACTGCGTGATGGCCGCCCATGCGCCAACGCTGGCGATCACAACGGCAAATATCGCCGCGCTAATCCCAAGCACGCCCAACTCTAGGATATTTAGCATATACAGATCGCGCTTTTGCATACCGAGCAGTCTAAATGACGCGCTGTCTTTCATGCGATCTTGCGAAGTAGACAGCAGCGAGCTGATCAGCACCATAACGCCAGTGAGTAGAGCAAGCAAGGTAAACACATAGACCAAGCGGCTCATTTGTACCACCAGCTCTTGAATTTGCTTGGCAATGGCAGTCCCATCAATGGTAGTGACAGCAGGGAACTCACGTACCAGTTTGCCTTGTAATTCTGGAATGGCGTCTTCTGATACGTGCGCAGTGGCAAATTGAATCTGCGGGGCAGCGGACAGTACCGATGGCTCAAACAAGAAGTAAAAATATGGGCTTGGGCCACGCTCATAGCGCGTGCGAATACTGGTAATCTGCCCGACGATTTCGATACCTTGAATGTTAAAGCGCACCTGATCGCCCATGCCGACATTGAGCATACTGGCGGCAGTGTCCAAGATAGATAAAGGTTTGACTTGCTGATCGGCATCATCGATAGGCGTATACAGCGCATCGTCTGTGAGCGATTCAGTGATGTATTCGGTCTCCATGACCGTATCTGCATAGCTCAAGTTAAAGACACGCGTGGGATCATCAAACCCATCAGCAGGCTCGATATCTTTTGCTGCCACATCATTGGCCGTCTCTACACGCGCACGAATGACGGGATAATAAGTGACGGGCGCTTCAATGATCGCATCAATCTCATCATGTTGATCGCTCTGCACATCGAGCAAAAACAGATTGGGTGCGTCTTCAGGATAGGCATTGATAAACTGCGCATTGATACTGTGATTGAGTGTGGTGATAAGCGTCAGCACTGCCACCGATAGTGATAAAGTGACAAAGAATAACGCTGATTGGTTGCCTTTACGCGCGAGGTTATGAATGGCGATACGCTGCATCCAACTGACCTTGGTATTGCTTGCCAACTTGTTAAGTAGCCAGAGCCACCCACGCGCCAATAGCCAAAATATCGCCACAAAGCCAATCAAGCCGCCCAATAGCTGTGCGCCTAACGACAGTGAGCCAACTTCATAGGCAAAGAAGGCATACAGTCCTGCCAGCACCAAGCCATACCATAGTAGCGGCACGCGTCGATACCAAGGCAAGTTTTGTGTTTGCGTACTCGCCCCTTGATTGAGTAGGGTGGCGGGTTTGGTTGTGTTAAGCGCGCTTAGACCCCGCTGTGCAATCAGTAGCGTCAGGGCTAAAGCAATCACAATAGTTTTGATAGCACTGATTGGATTGATGGCTAGACCGACATCGGCAGGCAAGATAGCCACTAGATACGGTTGTCCGATTTTAAGTAAGCCCAGACTAAGGGCAACCGCTGCGACACAAGCAATGACAGTCGTGACGATAAGCAATTGATAGTAGCTACGTTTGAGTGAGCCCAGCGGCTCGCCTAACGCCAAGCGAATCGCGTTATTGGACTGCTGCTTACTGACAAATGCACTAATGACGCCATACATAGCAACCGCAGATAGTAGCAACACCGCAATGACTAGCAATTTTAAAAACATCAGCACATTATCAGATATACGCGAGACAGAAGTATCTGCGGACTCTGCATCAGAGAGCTCGATATCAGGATAATTGGTCAGGATATCTGTAAGCTGTTCACGCTGCGTGCTTATCAGCTCTGGATCGCCTGCCATCTCAATACGATAGTTTATGCGGCTGCGTTGCCCCAATAGGTTGGTTGACGGGAGTGCATCTTGTTTCATCAACACACGCCCACCAAAACCAAAGGTAGTCAGCGGACGGTCAGGCTCTTTGGTCAGTACATCACTGATTGTGAACTGCGCATCGCCAATGGTGATACGGTCGCCAACATCGGCCTGTAGACTACTGAGTACTTCTGGTGCGACGATCACACTGTCAGATGTTAGCTGATCCCACAGCGGCTGCCCCGAGGCAAGCTCCGCTGTGCCGTATAAGGGATACGACGGCGAGACGGCTTTGACGCTGGCAAGCAAGGTTTGCTCATCGTTGACCAGCATGGCGCTAAACTGATAGTCATACACCGTCTGTGTATCAGGGATAGTTTCTACCTGTGACAATACTTCGCTTGGCCAGTCTTGCTTACTGTTTAGGATTAGATCCCCACCAACGAGCGCGCGCTGATTGTCATTGATGTAGCTATCGACAGACTGCTGCACAGAGTCGAGGGTTAGGTAGGTTGCAAGTGACAAGGTCAATGTGAGTAGAAACAACACTGGATACACCCAGCGCTGCCACCAGCTACGGCTGAGTGCTTGCGAGCCTAGTGTTTTGGTAAACAGTTGATTGAGCATGCTGGTATCAGTCTTTTTTATATCAGTTGATGTGTTGTCTGTCAGCTTTTCATTCATGTCGGTACAATCCGGCCGTCATGCATGGTGATGACGCGATCTGCCATCTCGGCAAGTGCAGGATCATGAGTCACGATCACCAGTGCCGAGCCAACCTGTTGGCGTAAGTCTAATAGCAGCTGCATGACTTGATCAGCATTTTGCTCGTCTAAGTTACCCGTTGGCTCATCAGCAAATACAATCTTTGGGTGCGATACCAGTGCTCGTGCCACCGCTGTACGCTGCTGCTCACCACCTGACAACTGATTGGGTAAGCTGTTACGTCTATGCCCTAAGTCGACCGCATCTATCAGCTCGTCTACGCGTGCTGGGTTTGGACGTCTGGCAATATCAAGTGGAAAGGCGATATTTTCAGCGACTGTCAGTGTGGGAAGTAGATGAAATGACTGAAAGACAAAGCCCATATCCTGTTGACGAATGACGGCTAGCGCATCTTCGTCAAGACTGCTAAGCATCTGGCCTGCTAGCGACACCGTACCGCTGTCGGGATAGTCCAATGCTGCGAGTAACCCTAATAAAGTAGATTTACCCGAACCTGATTTACCCATGATGACCACAAACTCGCCAGCATTAACGTAGATATCTACGTCTTTAATGATGGACAGATTTTGCTCACCAACTTGTACGGTTTTATTTAATTGTGAAGCGGTCAGTAGTGCTTGTGTCTTAGCGTCTGCTTGTGGCGTTGCTATGGCAGTCGAAGATGATGATGTCATTACAGTGTCTCGTTAAGTAGTCTCGTTTGTCGTATTGTCTTGAGCCGTTGCAGCTGTGTTATCGGTATCGGTTGTTTTTAACTCTTTTAACTCTTCTAGTTCATTTAATTTCGGCTCTAGAATAGGCAAGATATTGTTGTTAACGATAATCTCGTAGCCTTCTTTAGTCGGATGAATCGCATCTGCTTGGTTAAGCTCACGGTCACCGCCAACACCCTCTAAGAAAAACGGAATAAGCGTTAGATTCATGTCTTTGGCAATGCGAGGATAAATGGCTGAAAACGAGGCGACGTAATCACTGCCTAGATTGTCATAGATCGACATACCGCCTAAGATGACGACACTACCATTGTCTTGCAGGTGCTTAACCGCAGTACGAATATTGGCTTCAATGGTCGCTACATCGATACCGCGTATCGCATCGTTAGCACCAATAGTCAATATGGTGATGTCGGGTTTGGTTTGCGACACCCAGTCCAATCGATTGACCAATCCCGTACTGGTTTCACCGCTTAGACCTGAGTTGATAACCTTGGCATTAGCGTAGCCCATCTCTTGTAGACGATCTTCTAACTGAGCAGGATAGTTGTCGTCTTTGTCCACTCCCAGACCTTCTGTCAGAGAGTCACCAAGCGCTAAAATAGTAAGTGATGAGGATTTGACCTGTTGATCAGTTGTTGCTGCGGTTTCAGCTGCTACTGGAGCAGTGCTGGCTTGACTGTTAGTCGCTTCAGTACTGGTACTCTGCGTATCAGTAGCAGATGTGGTTTCAGCATCTTTCTGACAGCCACTGATAGCCATTACAGCTGCGAGCATGGCGATAGCAGGCAAGGGCTGAGCAAAACGAGAAGGGAAATTCATCATGGGTGTTATGTCCTATATGCAATCAAACCAAGGTATAGTCAAATCCTATCTAAATCAGATACGGTATCAGTCGGATGAATCGTCAGGCTCGCTCAGTCTACTATTGGTAGTACTGTCACTCACCTTCCTTTTATCCAGATTATATTGAGTATCCAGCTTATATTAAGTATCTAAGTTATATTGAACTGACTATAGCAAAATAAGACAGTGACCTATATTGCCCTAAGGTTAATTTAAAGCCGCTTTATTGCGCGTTAGCAATTATGGCCTTATGAATAACAAAGGCTTATAGCAATCAAATATATTTGCCATCGACCATCACTGGACGACTAACAAGCCAAGCAATCACGACGTTGACAATCATCAGTATCAGCATAATAAAAAGTGGCACACTCCAACTGCCCGTTGTTTCATGCAGCCAGCCTGTACCCAATGGTCCAAAAAACGCAATGACATAACCAACTGCTTGAGCCATACCAGACAGCTCGCTTGCCTGATTGGTCGTATAGGTACGCATAGAGAACAGCATCATGCTCAAGGTGAAAATCGCCGAACAGCCCATGCCCATCATGCCTGACCATAGCCATGCCAAGTCAGTCGATAGATAGCTGACACCCAATATACCAACGACGTTTAGCACAGCGGCGAACACTGCTAGCGCTTGGATGGGGCGGCCACGATTGACTAGCCAAGTTAAGCTTAAGATAGAGACTGGTGCCATAAACTGAAATACAGAACCCATTTGTCCAGCACTGACGGCAGATAGCCCTTTACTCACCCAAATCGATGGTAAAAAACTGGCAACGGTATAAAATAATAATGACTGTAATCCCATAAAAATAGCAATCTGCCACGCAAAGGTGGTTCGCCACATAGAGATATCAGAAGAACCTAACGCCGCAGGGATGATCGCTTGATGGTTAGATGAACCCAACCGTACACGTAAGAACAGCCAGATAACAAAGGCAAAAACACCTAGTATTGTCCAACCGCCTAATGCCCACTGCCAACCAACTTGCTCCGATAACGGTAGCACCACGCCTGCGACGATACCTGCTGCTGTGGTCATCGTAAGACTGAACAACCCTGTAATCAGCGGAATATGTTGCGGGGTACGCTGTTTAATGACCGGTGCTGCTAAAGTATTAGCGAAGCCGATGGCAAGGGTAAGCAACAAAGTACCAATTAAAAACCCACTCCACGTCGGGATAGCAGTACGGATAATCATCCCTACCGTTAACAGCCCAATCATGGCAATCAGTGTGTTTTCTAGTCCGAATCGCTTACCAATTGTTGGAGAAATCAGCGCACCTACAGCAAAGCTCAGCATAGGCACTGCCCCTAGCCAACCTATCTGAAATTCAGAGATATCAAGCGCGTCTTTTACCACTGGGGCGATAGAACCTAGTGCAACGATAGGTGCACGCATATTGGTGGCTAGTAGAACCATGGCACACAGTACCAACCAAAAGGTAAAGCGTGAGGAGGGCAGGCTAGATGAAGCAGATAGATTGGACGAGGTAGACATAGCAGCACAACGATGACAGCGAAAAAGAACACGTTATTAAACAGCGCCAAGAAATCGCCGCCTATAAAATAACACCAGAGAGCATTTACTCAGACACGTACCTAAACGGTAATCGATATCGTAAGTTAGACCGAAAAATATATGTAGCGCGTAAGACATACAATCTACTGAACTGACTTTGCTGAATTGGCAGGCAGCTTAGTCAAAATGTATGTGTGGTTACTTCGAGTTACGGCTATAGAACAGTGATAATAAGAGATGGCGATAATTAGTAATCTTAAATAAATAGTCTTATCGCACAATAAAAATAGCGCCAAGTCACTTTTGAATGACTTGACGCTATTATAAGAACATATGTCAGGTAAATGCTACCAGCGTATGGTAACCAATAGGCTATTAAACCGATTTACCCAATTGAGCAGCTCTCAATGCATTCTCTTGCTGTTCAGCGATTAGTGAATCGCACTTATTGGGATCATTGCCGCAAAACGAGCAATTTTCGTCGCCCATCAATTTGGCAACACCGCCACAAGATCCTCTAAGCGGCTTTTTTTTGACCATATAACCGACGCCCATAAAAATGAAGAATAGGACAAATACGGTGAAAGTAATGGCAAGCATAGGAAGCAGTTGGCTAAGCATAGAGGAAACCTCATTTTAAAAAATAGGGCAGTTATTAGTAGTGTTGTCTAAGTTCATGACAGCTAAGCACCGTTAATAACAACTGTATAATAGTATAGCAAATTTTAGTGCAGCTCGTTGTGCGTTAACGTATTCTCTTGTTTCACATCTATCACTTACCAGTGGCTTGTAGAGTATACCGTCTAGAGCTTAGAGAACGTTTAGAGCTTTTTATCAGCACGTAACGCTTTCATCGCTGGTGTCTGTACCACCTGCCAGTCGTCAATATCATCGGCAGTAGCTTCGTCAAATATATCGTCAGAACCCTTTGCTTTTACATCGTCAGCTAGTACCACAAACATAGCTGCTAGATTTTGCGTTTTAGCGACATTTAGTGCCTTGTGATAAGGCATCGCGGTAAGGGCAGTTGCCCACGCATCCGCCAATGCAACCGAATCAGCTGCGACAGTGACCGAAGGTGCGCCGCCTGCAATAGGGTTACCCGTTGTTGGATCGATAGTATGGCTATAGCGTTTGCCATCGAATATGACAGAGTTACGATAGTTACCAGAGGTCGCTAGATGCATCTGACTAGCCGTGTTTTTCGGCTGGCGAATAGCAGATATGGTTTGACGTTCGCTGACCGTGCTGCCTTCAATAGGGGCGTCAATCGCAATTTGCCATGGCTGCTGCTGGTTATTCACACCAGAGGTGGCAATTTCACCGCCAATCTCAACCATATAGTTACGAATTTGATAATCATCTCTCAACACATCAGCGATGACATCGACGCCATAACCTTTGGCCACAGCAGAGAAATCTAAACCAACGCCGTCTTTGGTTTTATAGATGGTGTTGTCTTTCTTTATGATGCTCTCAAAATCGACCAATGCTTTAGCTTGCGCAATCTCAACGGCAGTCGGTGGGCTTTGTAGGCGCTCGACTGTCATGGTGCTCCCAAAGCCCCATGTGTTTACGAGTGGCATAACGGTAGGGTCAAAGGCACCGCCAGATTGCTGATAGACAATTTGCGAGACATCTAGCACACGACTAAAATCAGCATCGATGGTGATAGGTTTGTCTTTGCCCAAACGATTGAATGTAGATATCGTCGAGTCGTTTTGATAAGTAGACATGCTATCGTTAATTTGTTTTAGGCGTTCGTCTACCGCAGCTTGTATGGCAGCTTCGTCCGCATCATCAGGCAACTGATAGCTAATATGATAGCTCGTCCCCATCGTCTCACCGATCAGATAGTTATAGTCTGGGGTTTGTTGGCAAGCGCTGAGACCCAAAGTACTGGCAAGACCAACGACGCCAACTAGGGTACGGTGTAGAGTTTTTTTGGAAGATAAGCAGTATATAGTGTTTTTCATAATATTTTCGGTATGGCGTAGAAATGAGTAGGGTGTAAAACAAGCCATGCTTATTTTACACCCCTTGAACCCAAAAATACTAATGAAGGCACCATTCAGCGACAATTCGTTCGGTTGAGTGGATTATTTTACTTGTGACTCACGTATGAGCTTATAGAGTTTTGGCGGAGAGACGCGGTTGACCCGTGTTGCCAGTTTTTCTTTGCGACCAGCGACGATAATATATTCTTCTTCCTTGGCGAGCGCCTTCACAACTTGTTTAGCAAACTCAGTCGCAGTTAGACCATTATTGGTTGCCTCATCCATCGTACCTTGTGCGCTACCGTCGCCAGTCAACGCGTTGATAGAGATATTAGTCTGAATAAACCCAGGGAATATCGTGGCTACTTCGATTCCTTGGTCATGTAGCTCAGCACGCAAACTGTTTGCCCACATATGCAGCGCTGCTTTGGCTGCTCCATAAGCGCCGCGATATTGTGTACCCAACAAACCTGCCACACTCGAGACCATCACTACTTTGCCGCCGCCTTGTGCAATCATATCAGGCAACGCAAGTCTGGTAAGACGCGTCTGAGCAAAGTAATCTATTTCCATGATTTGGCGTTCAACTTCTTCAGCCGTGTCCATGATGAGCGAACGCTGACTGATACCAGCATTATTGATGAGCCAGTCGATTTTTCCTGCCTGAGCTTTAGCAGTAGCATAAGCGGCTTTGGTTTGTTTGGCATCGCTAATATCAAAAGGAACAACGATATGTTTGTTAGCACGTTTGCAGCTATTTTTGACCACCTCTAACTTATCACTGTCACGTCCACTTAGAATTATTCTAGCCCCGCGTTTGGCGAAGGTAACGGCTAATGCTTGCCCAATACCGCTAGAAGCGCCTGTGATCCAAATGGTCAAATCTTTGTATTTCGTTTTCATAAGAGTCCTTTCTCAATGTTTAGATAGTCCATAATATAGGATAATAAAGCGACTCTACTAGCTAGATTTGTAGCCTATAAAGCCACAGTTATGTGTAAAAATCGCACAAAAAAAGAGCCTCAATTGAGACTCTTTTTTTATTCTTAGATTTGTGCTGTCAGATTAAGTCTCTAACTTAACCACCGAAATCATCAAGCATGATGTTTTCGTCTTCCACGCCCATGCTGTGTAGCATGTCGATTACGGCAGCGTTCATCATTGGTGGCCCACACATGTAGTATTCACAGTCTTCTGGGTTTGGATGATCTTTCAGATAGTTTTCGAGCAATACGTTATGGATAAAGCCTGTTGGACCTTCCCAGTTATCTTCTGGTAATGGGTCAGACAGTGCAACATGCCACTCAAAGTTATCGAATTCTTTTTCTAGCTGATCATAGTCTTCAACGTAGAACATCTCACGAATAGAACGAGCACCATACCAGAAGCTAATCTTACGGTCAGTATTCAAACGTTTGAGCTGATCAAAGATATGTGAGCGCATTGGAGCCATACCAGCACCACCACCAACAAAGATCATTTCAGCTTCGGTCTTCTTGGCAAAGAATTCACCATAAGGACCTGAAACCGTCACTTTGTCGCCAGGGACCAGACTAAACACCCATGAAGACATTTTGCCCGGTGGAATGCCGTCAGGACCACGTGGCGGTGGACTTGCGATACGGATGTTGAATTTGATGAGGCCTTTTTCTTCAGGGTAGTTGGCCATTGAGTAAGCACGGATAACGGGCTCATCAACTTTTGAGACATAGTTGAAGATACCGAATTTTTCCCAGTCTTCTCTATACTCTTCGTCAATCACAAAGTCTTTATAATGTACTTCATGCGGTGGCGCTTCAAGCTGCACATAACCACCAGCGCGGAAGTTTACTTCTTCGCCTTCTGGGATTTTTAGCACCAGCTCTTTAATGAAAGTGGCAACGTTATCGTTAGAGATAACTTCACACTCCCATTTCTGTACATCAAAGAACTCAGGATCAATCTCAATTTTCATGTCTTGCTTAACAGCTACCTGACAAGCTAAGCGCATGTGATTGCGGATTTCACCTTGGGTAAAATAGCCTTCTTCGGTGGGCAAAATAGAACCACCACCTTCAATAACGCGGCAACGACACTGCGCACAAGTACCACCACCACCACAAGCTGAAGATAAAAATATACCTTCGCCCGCTAGCGTTTGTAGTAGTTTGCCGCCAGCTGGTGTCACCACATCATTATCGGGATTATCATTAATATGGATAGTGACATCGCCTGAACTGACCAGTCTTGAGCGCGCCGCCAAAATAATAGCGACAAGGCCCATGATGATCAAGGTAAACATAGCAACGCCACCAATCGCCGTAGCGTAATCCATGGTAGGTATCCTTAATCTATGGGGTAGGGGTGTGGGGGCATAATCTATGCTGTACCCAAACCTCTACCGAATAAATGAATTAAATAAGTCAAATAGCTAATGAAAGCTTTGAGCTTAGCGGTTTAGATGGACATACCACCGAACGACATAAAGCCGAGCGACATAAGACCAACCGTGATAAAAGTAATACCAAGACCACGCAGCGGTGCTGGAATATCTGAGTATTTTAGCTTTTCACGGATACCCGCCAATGCTGTAATAGCAAGTGCCCAACCGAAGCCTGCACCCACACCATAGACAACAGATTCACCAAAGTTATAGTCACGCTCAACCATAAATAGTACACCACCCAAGATGGCACAGTTTACGGTGATTAGTGGTAAGAATACCCCAAGTGCGTTATATAGACTCGGTACAAACTTGTCCAAGAACATCTCTAGGATCTGTACGGTAGCTGCAATCAAACCGATATAACTTAGCAATCCTAAGAAGCTCAAGTCGATATCAGGGAAGCCTGCCCATGCCAGCGCACCATCTTTTAGGATGAACTGGAATAGTAAATTGTTTAGTGGAACGGTAATTGCCATTACGACAACAACCGCAACACCTAGACCAATCGCTGTAGAGACTTTTTTGGATACGGCCAAAAAAGTACACATGCCTAAGAAGTAGGCAAGCGCCATGTTCTCAATAAAGACTGAGGTTATAAATAAACTAACATAATGTCCCATTAGTGACCGCCTCCATGTGCCATGCCTTTAGACTGCGGCTTCATTACAAACTCAGCTTCTTCAACTTGTTCTGGTTTCCAGATACGGACAACAGCGATGAACAAACCGATGATAAAGAACGCTGATGGTGGTAACAGTAATAGACCGTTTGGTATGTACCAACCGCCATCAGTGACTGGCTGTAGAATCGTAATACCGAACCAAGTACCAGCACCCAATAGCTCACGGATAGTTGCAACGAATAGTAATACTGCTGAGTAACCAAGACCATTACCAATACCGTCTAAAAAGCTTGGGATTGGTGGGTTGCTCATAGCAAATGCTTCGGCACGGCCCATAACGATACAGTTAGTGATAATCAGACCAACAAAGACAGATAGACCTTTACTGACGTCATAAGCCACTGCTTTTAGTACCTGATCAACCAAGATAACCAACGAAGCAATAATCGTCATCTGTACGATGATACGAATGCTTGATGGAATCTGCTTACGGATAATAGAGATAAAAAAGCTTGAAAATGCCGTTACCAAGGTCAATGCCACACACATGACCATAGCGTTAGCCATGCTGGTGGTGACAGCCAATGCCGAACAGATACCAAGGATCTGTAGGGCAATTGGGTTATTATCAAAGATAGGCGTGGTTAAAATGCTTTTAGTGTCAGCCATGTTATGCCTCCTTGCCGTTTGCTACTGGTAGCTTGGCTGCCAATTCGGTTTTAGGTTGAGCTGCTGGCTTTGATTGATTTGCTTGCGTATCTGCACCTTCAACCGTTTGGCCGCTTTTTTCGCGTAGCGTATCTAGATAAGGCTTATAACCTTGCTCGCCTAACCAAAACTGAATCATGTTGCTGACGCCGCGGCTAGTCAATGTCGCACCGCTGATGCCATCAACCCAGTTTTCTTTTGGGTTACCAGCTTTGGTTACACCAGTAGCAACGTTACCATTCTCGTCATAAGACTCGATACCGCTCCACTTTGCACGCCATTCTGGCTCTTCGATACGAGCGCCAAGACCTGGGGTTTCTTTATGCTCGTAGAAACTGATACCTTTGATGGTATTCATATCACTTTCGAGCGTTAAGAAACCATAGATAGTGCCCCATAGACCGTAGCCCTGAATTGGCAATACAACCGTTTCTGGCTGACCTGCGTCATCATTTTTGACATAGACTTTGGCATATTTTGGCTTACGACCAATACCAGCAGGATCGTTGTCACCCAAGTCTTCACTTAAAGCTTGGTTTTTTGTTGCTTGACTGGCGTCATAAGCATTACGATCAGGGATGCCAGCAGTTTTTAGCGCATCGTCATCGAGATAAGTACCTTCGTTTAGATCAATGATTTTTACTTCAAAATCTTTAAAACGTTCGGCGACATCATCTGCTGTATCAGACTCAGCGTCATACATATCAGCCGCGACTAAGATGTTTTTGTTGCGGTCTAAACGTGCGTTTTCGACTTGCGCAGGCTTTAGACCAACAGCCACTGCTGAGACCAACACTGAACACACCAAGCATAGCGTCAAAGCCACACTGATGGTTTTCGCGTTATTACTTTTGGGCTTGGACATAGCGAACCCTCCGAGCGGTTTGGCGTTTGATATTTGCTTGAGTCACAAAGTAATCAAACAATGGAGCAAATAAGTTGGCGAATAGAATGGCCAGCATGATACCTTCTGGGAAAGCAGGGTTGATGACGCGAATCAATACGGTCATAAAACCAATCAAGATACCGTAAGCCCAGCGGCCTTTGTTTGTATGCGCAGCTGATACTGGATCAGTTGCCATAAATACAGCACCGAAAGCAAAGCCACCGATAACTAAGTGCCAGTAGAACGGCAAGCTCATCATCATGTTGTCTTCAGAGCCAATCATGTTGAACACAAGAGACGTAGCAATCAGACCGACCACACAACCTGCCATAATGCGCCAAGAAGCAATACGCGTCCATAGCAACACTGCAGCGCCCATTAGGATAGCTAGCGTCGATACTTCACCGATACTGCCTTGCATATTACCTAAGAATGCATCACTCCACGTGATGGCATTACCATAAACATCGACGAAGTCCTGAGGAACCACACCAAGGGCTGCAAGGCCAAGAGGCGTCGCACCTGAGAAACCGTCTACTGCTGTCCATACTGAGTCACCAGACATATAGGCTGGATAAGCAAAGTATAAGAATGCACGACCCGATAGGGCAGGATTAAGGAAGTTTTTACCAGTACCACCGAACACTTCTTTTGCGACAACCACACCGAAGATAATACCTAGGGCAACTTGCCATAAAGGAATATCAGGTGGTAGACATAATGCAAATAGAACAGAAGTCACAAAGAAACCTTCGTTGACTTCGTGTCCACGGACGACAGCAAAGATAATCTCACAAAGAATACCTACCGCAAACGTCACGATATAAATAGGCAAAAACTGCATCGCACCATAGACGAAACTTGCCCAGATACTGTCTGGGTTATAGCCTGCCATGCTAGTGATCACAGTACGCCAACCTTCTGGCTGCAAGCCAAGCTGAGCGATAGCGGTTAGTGCTTGATGACCAATATTGTACATACCCCAAAACATCGCTGGGAACGTACATAGCCATACGGTAATCATAATACGTTTCAGATCAATACCGTCACGTACATGCGATGATGCATAAGTGGTTGAGCTTGGTTGACGTAAGAACGTATCAAACATCTCAAAAATAGCGTAGTACTTTTCGTGTTTGCCGCCTTTGGTGAAAGATGGCTCCATACGATCGAACATATTGTGTAAAAATTTCATCGTGGTTAGCCCTCCAGCTCAATGCGCGTTAAGTTATCACGCAAAATATCACCGAATTCATATTTGCCAGGAGATACAAAGGTGCATAGTGCCAAATCTTCTTCGTCCAGTTCAAGCACACCCAAATCTACGGCGCTAATGATGTCTTCGACAATCAATGCACGTAGTAATTGAGTTGGTAGGTAATCTTGTGGCATGACTTCTTCATAGACACCGATTGGTACCATCGCTCGTGGTGAGCCGTTACTTGTGGTAGTAAAGTCGTATTTTTTGCCACCAAAAAACTGCGAAATATAGATAGGCAGTTTTGAGAAGCGGTTTTTACCTGGAGTAAAGAAGTGGAACGCAGGACGCTCACGGCCTTCAGTCAATACGCTGATCTGATTGTGAAAACGACCCAAATAGGCGATGTTTTCAAACACTTTGCGACCAGACAATACTGAACCTGAAATGATACGGTTCTCGCCAGCAGCCAGTTTACCTTTGGTCAATGCAGTAATATCAGCACCACGTTCAGTCATAACCAGATGCGGGTTAGTGACCGCAGGACCTGCTAAGCTCACCATGCGGCGCGTATATAGACGACCTGTCGTAAACAATTTACCGATGGCGATCACGTCTTGATAACCAATCGTCCATACGGTTACACCGCGGCTGATAGGATGCAAAAAGTGAATGTGCGTACCAGCAAGACCAGCTGGATGCTTACCAGCAAAACCATGATACTCAGTGACGTTATTCGCTGCAGTTTTTGCAACTGGCGTCAGTTGGGTATCGCCATGATGGCAGACAAAGGTCTTTGGACTAAGCGTAGATAATACAGCAAGTCCATCATTGAACGCTTGTAGCTGCTCATTGATCACAAGCATCGGGTCAAAGGCAAGTGGATTGGTATCCATTGCTGTGACAAAGATCGCATGTGGACGAGCACCGATTTCGGGTGCGCGGCTATAAGGACGCGTACGGAACGCGGTCCATTCGCCAGAGGCAATCAGTTGGGTTTCAACGACTTCAGAGTCTAGGTCAGCAAGCTGCTGTGAGTCATAGCGCTCAAAGTCTACTTCTTCACCATTTGGGTCGACCGCAATCACAAGACTCTCAAACACTCGACGTTCGCCACGTTTAACAGCGACGACCTTACCGGCAGCAGGGGCAGTGTAGATCACGCCAACACGTTTTTTGTCTTCATAAACGGGCTGACCTTTGGCTACAATGTCACCTTCTTTGACATTCATAGTGGGCTTCATACCCACATAATCATAGCCAACAAGTGCTACATGTGTCGGTTGGTGCTCAGATATCTCGCGGGAGGGTTCACCAGTGATGGGCAAATCCAAACCTTTTTTGATGGTAATCATAAGCGAAAACTTAGTCCATAGTCTAAAACGATACCAGACGTCCTGTTTGGTATATCGGTAGCATGAACATTTGTATCACTCAATAAAGCCTTCAATCGTCTATTTCCTTTATTGTGAAATAGGGATGAAAGCTCTGTGAAGACAATACATGATCATAACTACTAGTAAGAGTATTAACGCTGACCTTAGACTCCTTAACAACACGTTAATGTCTTATTCGAATTACCAAAGTGGCGACTGGCTACCAAGGTGTATGCTAAAACCGTTTCATCGAAATCAATCGCTACAGCGCATGGCTAAAAGAGACTGGTTTAAATACAAATGGCTTTATCACACGTTTCATTGAAATTTAAAACTTGTAACACCAGTATGTTTGACCATCTCTCGCTCACTAATACCGTCTAAAAGTATTCAATAGAATAAGAGTGTGGCCAAATAACGATCTATTAAGGTAGATGATATACTGGTTAAAAGACAAACTAGCTAAGCAACTGATAAGCAAACCTCACTTATTATAAGCTGCTATAGTTTTAATCGTAACGGTTTTAATATAGTTAGCTAGTGATAGGGACTTGCAAGACATCTAATTAAGGTTAAATACCGCAGAATCGATGGTTTAGAGACTATTGGTTGAGATTTTTTCAGATAGTCCTTTTTAGCAATTTCTTAGCCAATATTTTATTGGCGTATTGAGCGATTGCTTGATCCATCCTGATCACCATGCTGTATTAGTGAGTTGTAACAACTCAACAAAAAGCGTAACACCTGGTTACTATCACATAGAAACAAATAAAAATTTACCTAGGATTATACGCTAAATTGACCTAAAATTGCCAGTCAGTAATAGAATTTAACGATTGTTGGTAGTGATTCTACGTACTAAAACTTATGGTTATGATTGTCTAGTTTCTGTCTTTCTTATTTATATTTAAACAGATTGCTAACTTAGCGATGTCTTGGTTTTCGATCTGTTCATAATTTATGCTACTTTTAAGCAGCGTTTTCTCTCGTTATTTGACGCTTCAATAACGTTTCATTCTCAAAACTTCAATTTACTAAATTTATTGCCAATCTTGTGCTTTATAAGGAATGCTATATGTGTGCTGTGCCCGTCATTATCCCGGCTATTGATTTAAAAGATGGTAAGTGTGTACGTTTAAAACAAGGCCGTATGGAAGATGATACGGTGTTCTCTGATGACCCAGTTGCTATGGCAGCGCGTTGGGTAGATGAAGGCGCGCGTCGCTTACATTTGGTCGATTTGAATGGTGCTTTTGATGGCGTGCCAGTACATAGACAAGTGGTCAATGATATTACCAAAGCCTACCCGAACCTGCCTATTCAATTGGGCGGCGGTGTACGTAACATGAACACTATCGAGCAGTATATTACCGCAGGTTTGACGTATATCATTATCGGTACAAAAGCTGTTGAAGATCCTGATTTCGTCGCGGAAGCTTGTCGCGAATTTGCAGGGCACATCATCGTCGGTATCGATGCCAAAGACGGTATGGTAGCCACTCATGGCTGGGCAAACGTGACAGACACCAAGGCGACTGAGCTTGCTAGGCGCTTTGCAGACGTCGGTGTGTCATCAATCGTTTATACTGACATCGCCCGCGATGGAATGATGCAAGGCGTCAACGTTGAACAAACTGTTAATTTGGCGCGTGAAGGCGGATTACCTGTGATTGCATCAGGTGGCGTTACTGACATGAAAGATATCGAGCTGCTAAAGCCTTACGGTGACTGTATCGAAGGTATCATCACTGGTCGTGCTATCTATGAAGGCACGCTGAACTTAAGCGAAGCGCAGCTTTACTTAGATAGCTAAATAAATCAAAAATTAGTCGGTTAAAACCAGACAGCTAATTATCAGCAACAAGTTAAGCGAGAAAAACCCGTAAAAAATAAAGGATGCTTATGGCCACTTACATTGACCGTCCAATAATACGCAGTTCTATAAAAGCGTGGGGTCAAATGGTGTTGCTACTAAGCATCCTTTTTGCGTTTTCAGCGCATGCTGCCAGTGAAGAAATTTCTGGTATCGCAACGGCGTTAGGTATGGAGACAACTGAAGGTGTAGAGACGACAGAGGAAAGCGTATCTAACGATAATTCTGCCATATCAGAAAATGAGACATCAACAGGTGATACCACAGAACCCGCCAGCTCATTGCCAACGCCTGATCCACCGCCAGTAATCAGTGGCGAAAGCACTAATAATGCTCAAATCGAGACCACACCCACACCGCAAAAAGACAACGATATTCGTCAACGTATCAGCGGTATTTTCTCTGAAATTGAAGGCTTACAAGCCGTCAATGTTAGTGTTACCCAAGGGGTTGTTACCCTAACGGGAGAAACAGCCAACGAAAAAAAAGCACAACAAGCTATCAACTTAACCAACCGACTAACAGATGTCGTCACTGTAGAAGATAGAATTAACCGTACACTAGATGTTCAAGAGAATGTCTCAACGGTCTATCAAGGTCTAAAAGCGCAGGTGACCAATCTTGTGAAGGCGCTACCGCTACTATTGGTCGGCATCGTTATATTTGCCTTGGTAGCATGGTTTGGCAGTTGGTTATCTAATCGCAAAAAGATGTGGCAACGTCTGACGCCCAATCCATTTGTCGCTGAGCTACTGTCGCAAACGGTCAAAGTCATCTTTGTTATCTTTGGTCTGATTCTAGGACTAAGTCTAATAGGTGCAGAGACTATTTTAGGTACATTGCTTGGTGGGGCAGGTGTCATTGGTATTGCGGTTGGTTTCGCAGTCAAAGATACCATTGAAAATTATATCGCTTCATTAATGCTGAGCATTCGCCAACCTTTTCGTGCTCGTGACCATATCGTGATTAATGGGCAAGAGGGCATCGTGGTTCGTTTGACCTCGCGCGCGACGATACTGATGACATTAGATGGTAATCAGTTACGTATTCCTAATGCTGAAGTCTTTAAAGGTACCATTCTAAACTACACCAAAAACCCTGAGCGCCGATTTACTTTTGAATTGGGCGTTGATGCCAATGATGATCCTTTAGCAGCAATTAAAGTAGGGCTAGATGCGATACATACGCTGGCGTTTGTGTTAAATGAACCAAAGGCGATTGCGGTCATTACTAATGTGGGCGATTCTAATATTATTTTGGAATTTCAGGTTTGGGTGGATCAATCAGAGACTGACTTTGCCAAAGCACGCAGTATCGCTATTCGTGAGACCAAGCACGCACTAGAAGATAAAGGCTTTAGCTTACCTGAGCCTATTTATCGTCTGCGCTTTAACAACAAGTTAGAAAAAGCCTTTGAGCACATGCAAAGCAGTGCCAACAATACTAATAATGTTCAATCTGATATAACGATTACGCCGACGATTCCTAAACCTGCTGAAACAAATCAGGTCAGCGAGAGTCATACGGATGACCAAGATAAAAAACAAGCTAAGGCTCGAGCCAAAACCATTTTACAAGGTCGCAGTGCTAATGAGGTTCTCGACGCCCGTCCTGACGACAAGCTGATGGAAAAGGTTGAGCAAGAGATTGCTCAAAGCTCAGATGAGACGGATTTATTGAATAATAATAGTCCTCAAGAATAGGTATTAGACATTAAATAAGGTTTAGGCATAAAAAGTGCAACAGAATCTATATTTGATGGTTATTCAAATACGGGGCTTTTTATGGAAATGAAACACGTTATTATCTTCGCAGTAATTGGTATCGTGGCACTGCTTGGCTTTAACATTATCAATGGCAATAGTCGCGAACAAAATAGAGAGATTGCAGCCAGTAGTGTAGCCGCTGAACAGTCTGATTCTACAATAGCTACCTCTGATACAGATATTACTAGCCAGCCACTTAGTCAACAGCCGAAAGCTATCGTAGATAGTGCTACTAGCAAAATTGATCAAGCACAGCAAGCTGAGCAAGACCGTGTAGACCAATTGGACGATGCGCAATAGGCACAATAAATAGCTATATCGTTGATGATTGAAAAGTACACAGCATAAAAAAGGCTAACGATTACGTTAGCCTTTTTTATTGTATTACAACATCAGTATCTAAGTATCAGCCTAAGCTTAGCTTTTTTTAGCAGCGCCTCTGCGGTTGCTGCTTCTTTTTGCTGGAGCTTTCTTAGGCTGCTCTTTCTTCGGTTGACCTTTTTTGCTTTGGTTCATTGCACTAGATTGCAATTTAGCTTTCAAATCAAAATCAATCTGTAGCAGATCCATATTGACACCCGCAACCTTCACTTTAACTGAATCGCCCAGTCCAAATATCGTACCTTTATCTTTACCGATAAGCTGCTGCTGCTGCTCATCATAGACGAAGAAGTCATCGCCAACGTTTGAGATATGAACCAAACCATCGATATATAAGTCAGTCAATGTGACGAATAAACCAAAGCTAGTAACCGTAGTCACAACGCCTTCGAACTCTTCACCCACATGATCGGTCATATAATGACACTTAAGCCAAGACTCTACATAACGTGATGCTTTTTCTGCACGGCGTTCTGTATCTGATGTTTGTGTACCAGCACCTTCAAGAGAAAATTCCATAACAGGTTGTTGGCTGTTGGTGACTTTTGCCTTAATCGCGCGATGCAGCATCAAATCTGGATAACGACGAATTGGCGAGGTAAAGTGGCTATATTCGTCATATGCTAAGCCAAAGTGACCAATATTGTCAGGTGCATAGTTTGCTTGCATCATTGAACGCAGCAGCATGCTATGAATACTGATAGCATCTGGTCTATCTTTAGTCGCTTCAATTATGCGCTGGTAATCCGCTTGAGTTGGATTCTCTTCCGGGAATGGTAAGCCAAAGTTTTTTGCATATTCATGAATACGCATCGACTTTTCATTATCAGGCTTATCATGGTTACGATATAAAACTGGTAACTCATGCTTAAGCGCGAAGTTTGCAGCACAAGTATTGGCAAGCAGCATACATTCTTCGATTAGCTTCTGAGAGTCGCCACGAGTGCGTGGCAAAATCGCTTCGATTCCGCCTTTCTCGTTAAACTTGATATACGTTTCAACTGTTTCGAACTCCATTGCATGACGTTCTTCACGCTTTTTAAGCAGTAGCTCATACAACTGATGTAACGTATCAACAGACTTTTTAACGTCTTTATTACCTGTCAGTGATTTAGGTAATCTCTTATCATTCGGATTCACAAGATAATCATTTACTTGATTATATGTGAGACGGGCTTGTGAGTGCATCACTGATGGATAGAACTCATATCCAGTCACTTTACCGGCGCGCGATATCTTGATATCAGCAACCATACATAAGCGATCTAGATTAGGGTTCAATGAGCATAGACCGTTAGATAACACTTCAGGCAACATCGGAATCACGCGATGCGGGAAGTATACTGAAGTACCACGCTCATAGGCATCTTGGTCAAGTGGTGAATTCGGTGTCACATAATAGCTGACATCCGCAATCGCAACCACAACACGGTAGTTACCACCAGAGCGCTTTTCAGCAAATACAGCATCATCAAAGTCACGAGCATCTTCGCCATCGATAGTGACAAGCGGTAGATGACGTATGTCTGTGCGACCTTTTATATCTTTTTCGGTTGGCTCTTGATAATCATCAGCTTGCTTAAGTGCAGCTTCACTAAAATCTGATGGAATATCATAGTTGAGCAGGGTAGTCTCAATAATCAATTCACGATCATTGTCATCAGACAGCACTTCAGTGATTTTACCAGTGGCAAATTCATGCTGGTTTGGCCAGTCGATGATATCGACTTTGACAGGAGCGCCTTGTTTGATATTTAGCGCCTGAACATTGTCATCAGTAACCGTAATCGGTTGATGATTGTTCGGGCTACCAAGCTCAACACAATAGCCGTCTTCATCACGAGCAAGTGTACCGATAAAGTTGTTTTGGCGACGTTCGACAACATCGACGATACGCCCTTCGGTACGTCCACGATTGTCTGTCGAAGTGCCGACAGCTGCTACCGTGTCGCCATTGAATACCCAGCGCATTTGTTTTTCATGCAAAAACAAATCTGGCATATCACTTAGCACCACAAAACCAAAACCTTTTGGATGTGCAGAGACTGTACCTGAGACGATATCTTGCTTGGTCACTGTGCGATAGCGATAAGGACGACCATCACGATTCACTTGGCCATCACGTGCCATTGCTTTTAGACGATTGCCCAAAGCATCAAACTGATCAGGATCATCAATGTTAAAGGCTTTTGCCAACTGTTGATGCGTGACTTCCCCATGCTCATTAATCGTGCTGAGTATCAGCTCACGACTAGGAATCGGGTTGTCATATTTTTTTGCCTCACTTGAGGCGTTTGGATCATTCCAACTCATAAATTACCGTATCTATTTTTAAAATTATTAATAGTGGCTATCTTAACACGAACGACGTTGCAATATCTTGCGTCAATTGTCTTATGTGTATTCGGTAGCAGGAAGCGGTCAGTTTTCTGGCGACCGCTATAGGGATAAATCAAATATCAATATCGACATTGCTTGATTGGTTAGTGATTTTTTTACTATCTAACTCTTTTGAGACTTCTAACACCGTAGTCTGATTTGATTTATCCAAGTATTTTTGTGCTTTATCTACTTCAGTGGTCAGTGTATTGACCGTTTGCTTCATATTCTCTAGCGCTTCAATTTTGTAATTGCTAATCATATCCATAGTGTCATAAACATTATTAAAGGCATTTTGCAGTTTATCAAGCTCAATACTACTGCTGGTCGCTTGCTCATGAATTTCACCTGACTGACGCTTGAGCATCGCTGAAGTTGATTCAATCAAACTACTGGTGGTTTTATTCAACGCAGTGATTTGATCTAATACCAATTTTTGATTGGTCATTGCTTGGGCAACAACAACAGCCGTGCGTAAAGCTGACACAGTAGTCGTGGTTGCACGATCGACACCTTTAATCAGCTCTAAGTTATTACGGCGAATAGTATCAAGCGCCAAATAGCCTTGTACATTCACTGCTAACTGGGTTAAAAAGTCAGTGTTTTTTTGACGGACATAGAACAACATCTCTTCTTTAATGATGCGCGCTTTTTCAGGATCTGTTGCTTCTATCGCATAGACCTTCTGCTCAAGTTGCTCATCAATCTTTTTGCCAACATAGACATACTGGCGAATAGACTGCATCAGCTCCCACATATTTACTTTTTCTTGCTCAATCATTGCATTGTCTTTAAGCAATTCGTCTTTACCATTGTAGAGACTAGTCACAACGGCATTGATGTGCGACTGCGCTGACTCATACTGACGGAAATAATCTTGCACCTTATTGCCGAACGGAATGAGACCGAACAACTTGCGTGAGCTGGTCAGCTCTTTTTTGCTCGGATCTAAGTCTTCGACAATCCCGCGTAGTTCCGTCAATGATTTGGCGATAGGAGAGTTGTCGAATAAACTGTCATTAAGACTTTTTGCAGGCAAATCTAACATTCGATTAGATACTTGCGCAGATTCACGAATCTCTTTGGTACCTAGATTATGAATAGACTGCACATTTTGTCGAAACTCATCGCTATGCACAGAGTTGGTAAGCACATGATCAACAAAAGCATCAACCTTGGCATCGAGCTCAGGAATTTGGCTTTCATCCAATTTGACCATCTGATCTGCTTCACTTTTCTGTATTTCTTTGACAGGTTCAGGTGCTGTTAGAGAGATACTAGGCGTTGTAGCGTTTTCTGGTGGCGTCAATTCTTGCATGAAATATCCTCTGATATCGGAGAAGGGAAGTGTTTTTTATCCGTGACTCTAGCGGTCGCGATATACGTTATTTTTATACACTGACTAAAAATTTTGATAAATGCTGATTAGCAAATATAAAACAGACCTTTAGACTACCGCGTAATCAGAAAGTTGAGAAGGTAGATTTTGTAAAATAGCGTCAGCCAATTATATCTGGCTAAATACATTTAAAAGAGACAGTAGGCAGTCCAAATAATAAAAAACCATCAATATCCCGTAGCATATTGATGGTTAGAGTTATAAATAGCTATATGGACTAACAGCCACTACTCAAAGTAACCCAATGAACAGATTACTTTTTCTTTGTAGGTCCGAGCAACATACCCATTTGACGACCTTCCATCTTAGGGTACTGTTCGACGTTTGAGATATCAGCAGTATCTTCAATGATACGATCAAGTTGTTTGCGACCGATGTCTTGGTGCGCCATTTCACGTCCGCGGAAACGGATGCTAATTTTAACTTTGTCTTGATCTTCCAAGAAGCTCACGATTTTTCTCAGTTTAACCTGATAATCGGCCTCTTCGGTACTAGGACGTAACTTCATCTCTTTGAGCTGAGTCTGCTTTTGGTTTTTCTTAGCTTCTTTAGCCTTTTGCTTTTGATCATAGAGGAAATGCTTATAATCCATGATCTTACATACTGGCGGCTTAGCTTCAGGAACTAATTCAACCAAATCTAGATTTTCATCACGTGCCGCTTTCATCGCGGTTGCGATATCAACCACGCCCATTTGCTCGCCATCTTCTTTAACGAGACGGACTTCTTTGACATTGATATCTTCGTTGATGTTCAAACGGTTGGACTGTTTAATAGGTATTACTCCTCATCTGTTTTTGGGGTCTGTCGGCCTTTTTTACTGACAGCGGTCTGTACTAATGTAATAAATTCAGAAACACTCATCACGCCAAGGTTCTCACCTTCGCGAGTTCGGACGTTAACACTGCCCGATTCGACTTCTTTATCCCCTAATACTAGCATATAGGGAATACGTTCTAATGTTTTCTCTCGTATCTTAAATCCAATCTTTTCGTTACGCAAGTCGCTAATAGCGCGCAAACCTGCATTTTTAAGCTCGCTAACCACGTTTTCACATGCATCAGCTTGTTTATCAGTGATGTTCATGACCACAACTTGCTGCGGTGCTAGCCATACTGGCATCCAACCTGCGTAGTTTTCGATCAAAATACCGATGAAACGCTCAAACGAACCTAAGATTGCACGGTGCAACATAATAGGTACTTCACGATCATTTTGCTCATTGACGAACTCAGCATCGAGACGCTCAGGCATGTTCGGATCAACCTGAATGGTGCCGCACTGCCAAATACGACCTAATGAATCCTTTAGACTGAACTCAATTTTTGGACCATAGAAAGCACCTTCACCAGGCAAGTAATCCCAGTCTAGCCCTGAGCTATCAAGCGCATCTGCCAACGCTTTTTCTGCAAAGTCCCAAGACTCATCACTACCAACACGTTTTTCAGGACGAGTCGACAGTTTCATAATAATATTATCAAAGCCAAAATCTTCATAGACAGCAAGCGTTAGCTTAATAAAGTCAGCGACTTCTTGTTGAATCTGTGCCTGCGTACAGAAAATATGCGCATCATCTTGAGTAAAACCACGTACACGCATCAAACCATGCAATGAACCTGATGGCTCATTACGATGACAAGAACCAAATTCAGCCATACGCAATGGAAGATCGCGGTAAGACTTTAGACCTTGGTTAAATACTTGCACATGACAAGGGCAGTTCATCGGTTTTACCGCATAATCACGGTTTTCACTAGAAGTCGTGAACATATTGGTTGCATAATTGCCCCAATGTCCTGAGCGCTCCCACAAGCTGCGATCAACGATCTGAGGTGTTTTAATCTCTTCGTAGCCATTATCGTATTGTACTTTGCGCATATATTGCTCAAGTACTTGATAAATCGTCCAACCATTCGCATGCCAGAACACCATACCTGGCGCTTGCTCTTGCATATGAAATAGGTTTAACGCTTTACCGATTTTACGATGGTCACGTTTTTCTGCTTCTTCAATACGTTGGATATAAGCTTTTAGCTGTTTCTTATCAGCCCACGCAGTACCATAGATACGTTGTAACTGCTCATTTTTCGCATCGCCGCGCCAATAAGCACCTGACATTTTTGTCAGTTTAAATACTTTCAAAAAGCGCGTGTTTGGCACATGCGGACCACGGCACATATCGACGTATTCTTGATGATGATATAGACCAAAGGCTTCTTCACCTGGCATATCATTAATAAGCTTTAACTTATAGTCTTCATTACGTGATTCAAATATCTCAATCGCTTCGGCACGTGGCGTCATTTTTTTGATAACGTCATAATCTTGCTTGATCAGCTCCATCATGCGTTTTTCAATGGCTTCCATATGCTCAGGCGTAAATGGCGTTTCACTAAAGATATCGTAATAAAAACCATCATCAATAACAGGACCAATGACCATTTTCACATCAGGGTATAGCTGCTTAACAGCATGACCTAATAGGTGAGCGCATGAGTGACGAATAATATCGACACCGTCGTCGTCTTTTGGCGTTACGATTTCAACATTGGCATCAGCGACGATAGGATCATGTGCATCTACCAGATGACCATTTACACGTCCAGCAACTGTCGCTTTAGCGAGTCCTGTCCCAATACTTTGCGCCACTTCCATGACTGTTGTATGACCTTCAAAGTCTTTTACACTACCATCGGGTAAAGTAATCGCTACCATAATCTATTCGCCTATTATTGGGTCCGTTGGCAGTGATGATTGCAACCATCAATCATATAACCGTGAGACCACGTCAATTATATCTAATCATTGTGATATGTTGTGAGAGAGACGCATTACCTAGAGTCTTAATATGACTATATATGCTAGAAATAATGTATGGCTCGAAGCCAGTCAATCAATAGCATTGCAGCAAAATGCATTTCGCTATAGAAGTAATATAACAGCCAACATATATAAGTAATGCAGCAAAATACCTATTATAGCAAAAACCGTCTCTCAACACTAGATATCAAGGGATTGCGTGGCGACTAATATGAGAGCCATATCTTATGATAAAGGTAGTATCAAATACTGCACTATATAGGACAGTATATTGAAAGCGTCATATAAGCCTGAATAACTTAGCTTATATATAGTGCTGATTATATGAATATCAACATTGAAAAATATGAGAGACAATTTACTTAGAAGAGATATGTAAGAATATCAGGACGAATAAGCCCTGTTGTGAATATTAGATAAAGCTTGTTTTCAATGAAAATTGGTGGATTAAAACATATTGCACACTAGTATTTAAAAAATAGAGAACCTCAATTCTATAACCCATTGAAAAAAATACAGATTTATTTATCTGCTAAAATAAGATTAAAAACATTAATAAAACGGGTTGACACAAAAGTTAAACCGTCTATAATACGCACCTCATCAAGACGAGCTGGAAAGCTTATATGTCATTTACATATAAATAACCCAGTTAACTTGTTGAAACAAATTAAAAAAAGAAGTTGACAGACTATTAAAACATGATATGATGGTCAGCTCGCTAAATAGGATAAGCCACATTGGCCGACTTACTTAGTTTGAAATACTAGCACTGGACGACAGTGTCAGACATTATTTAAAAGCATAACTAAAGAACAACTTGTGTGGATTTTTGCTGATTCAGAATGCTAAAAAATAAAGTTGACTATCTTTTCTTTTCGGGAAGATTATTAACTATAAAAATTATCATTTAAGACAGCAGAAAAACTCAAAGTTAATTCATTACGAACATAATTTTTAGCGATTTTGCCAGATTAGATGAGCCAAGTTTAGAAGCTTCTTTAAAGAGCTTCATAGCAAGATTAAACTGAAGAGTTTGATCATGGCTCAGATTGAACGCTGGCGGCAGGCTTAACACATGCAAGTCGAGCGGAAACGATGGTAGCTTGCTACCAGGCGTCGAGCGGCGGACGGGTGAGTAATACTTAGGAATCTACCTAGTAGTGGGGGATAGCACGGGGAAACTCGTATTAATACCGCATACGACCTACGGGAGAAAGGGGGCAGTTTACTGCTCTCGCTATTAGATGAGCCTAAGTCGGATTAGCTAGATGGTGGGGTAAAGGCCTACCATGGCGACGATCTGTAGCTGGTCTGAGAGGATGATCAGCCACACCGGGACTGAGACACGGCCCGGACTCCTACGGGAGGCAGCAGTGGGGAATATTGGACAATGGGGGAAACCCTGATCCAGCCATGCCGCGTGTGTGAAGAAGGCCTTTTGGTTGTAAAGCACTTTAAGCAGTGAAGAAGACTCCGTGATTAATACCCACGGACGATGACATTAGCTGCAGAATAAGCACCGGCTAACTCTGTGCCAGCAGCCGCGGTAATACAGAGGGTGCAAGCGTTAATCGGAATTACTGGGCGTAAAGCGAGCGTAGGTGGCTTGATAAGTCAGATGTGAAATCCCCGGGCTTAACCTGGGAACTGCATCTGAAACTGTTAGGCTAGAGTAGGTGAGAGGGAAGTAGAATTTCAGGTGTAGCGGTGAAATGCGTAGAGATCTGAAGGAATACCGATGGCGAAGGCAGCTTCCTGGCATCATACTGACACTGAGGCTCGAAAGCGTGGGTAGCAAACAGGATTAGATACCCTGGTAGTCCACGCCGTAAACGATGTCTACTAGTCGTTGGGTCCCTTGAGGACTTAGTGACGCAGCTAACGCAATAAGTAGACCGCCTGGGGAGTACGGCCGCAAGGTTAAAACTCAAATGAATTGACGGGGGCCCGCACAAGCGGTGGAGCATGTGGTTTAATTCGATGCAACGCGAAGAACCTTACCTGGTCTTGACATATCTAGAATCCTGCAGAGATGCGGGAGTGCCTTCGGGAATTAGAATACAGGTGCTGCATGGCTGTCGTCAGCTCGTGTCGTGAGATGTTGGGTTAAGTCCCGCAACGAGCGCAACCCTTGTCCTTAGTTACCAGCGGGTTAAGCCGGGAACTCTAAGGATACTGCCAGTGACAAACTGGAGGAAGGCGGGGACGACGTCAAGTCATCATGGCCCTTACGACCAGGGCTACACACGTGCTACAATGGTAGGTACAGAGGGCAGCTACACAGCGATGTGATGCGAATCTCAAAAAGCCTATCGTAGTCCAGATTGGAGTCTGCAACTCGACTCCATGAAGTAGGAATCGCTAGTAATCGCGGATCAGAATGCCGCGGTGAATACGTTCCCGGGCCTTGTACACACCGCCCGTCACACCATGGGAGTTGATTGCACCAGAAGTGGATAGCTTAACCTTCGGGGAGGCGTTCACCACGGTGTGGTTGATGACTGGGGTGAAGTCGTAACAAGGTAGCCGTAGGGGAACCTGCGGCTGGATCACCTCCTTATAGACGCATTCGGTCAGCAAGAATTCACAACAAGTTGTTCTTTAGTTTAAGCTTACGTTTTTAACAAACGTATTAGGGTCTGTAGCTCAGCTGGTTAGAGCACCGTGTTGATAACGCGGGGGTCGGTGGTTCAAGTCCACCTAGACCCACCATTTTACAATGGGGCCATAGCTCAGTTGGTAGAGCGCCTGCCTTGCACGCAGGAGGTCAACGGTTCGACTCCGTTTGGCTCCACCACTACTAAGACGGTTAAGTAAGCTTTAGATGCTAATAAATAAAATAGGTATCAAATAGAAACAAGTGATTGTGATTGATTACTTCTTTCTGTTTTATACAGAATCTGTGACTCGACGAGAGCATAGAGACTATTTAAAAACATAGATATGAGTCTGGGTTAAGAAGAGCGTGTTCACGCGCACTTCTTAACCTTAGTAATTAACCTCTTAACGACATCAGTTGTTATCCCAGGGGTTGATTACTAAAAAAAGTAAAGAGAACTGAATCAAGCGTATAAACATAGGTGATATCGTTATCATAATTAGATTGTATGACACTTAGAAGTCGAAAGACTACTTGGGGTTGTATGGTCAAGTAATGAAGCGCACATGGTGGATGCCTTGGCAGTCAGAGGCGATGAAAGACGTGACAGCCTGCGATAAGCTTCGGGGAGGCGGCAATATCCTGTGATCCGGAGATTTCTGAATGGGGAAACCCACTTACCATAAGGTAGGTATCCTAATTTATTAGGAAGCGAACGAGGGGAAGTGAAACATCTCAGTACCCTTAGGAATAGACATCAATTGAGATTCCCCTAGTAGCGGCGAGCGAACGGGGAGAAGCCGATTAATGCTAATGTAGAAGAACAGCGTGGGAAAGCTGACCGTAGTAGGTGATAGTCCTGTATTCGAAACATTAGCGTTAACATATTAAGTAGAGCGGGGCACGAGAAATCCTGTTTGAAGATGGGGGGACCATCCTCCAAGGCTAAATACTCCTGACTGACCGATAGTGAACCAGTACCGTGAGGGAAAGGCGAAAAGAACCCCTGTGAGGGGAGTGAAATAGAACCTGAAACCGTGTGCGTACAAGCAGTGGGAGCCCACTTGTTGGGTGACCGCGTACCTTTTGTATAATGGGTCAGCGACTTATATTCTGTAGCAAGGTTAACCGTTTAGGGGAGCCGTAGGGAAACCGAGTCTTAATAGGGCGTTTAGTTGCAGGGTATAGACCCGAAACCGAGTGATCTATCCATGAGCAGGTTGAAAGTGCCGTAACAGGCACCGGAGGACCGAACCCACTGTCGTTGAAAAGCCAGGGGATGACTTGTGGATAGGGGTGAAAGGCTAATCAAACTCGGTGATAGCTGGTTCTCCCCGAAAGCTATTTAGGTAGCGCCTCGGACGAACACCATTGGGGGTAGAGCACTGTTTCGGCTAGGGGGTCATACCGACTTACCAAACCGATGCAAACTCCGAATACCGATGAGTGATATCCGGGAGACACACGGTGGGTGCTAACGTCCATCGTGGAGAGGGAAACAACCCAGACCGCCAGCTAAGGCCCCAAATTCCTAGTTAAGTGGGAAACGAGGTGGGAAGGCATAGACAGCTAGGAGGTTGGCTTAGAAGCAGCCATCCTTTAAAGAAAGCGTAATAGCTCACTAGTCGAGTCGGCCCGCGCGGAAGATGTAACGGGGCTCAAACTAGGAGCCGAAGCTGCGGATTTGAATTTGTTTTCAAGTGGTAGGGGAGCGTTGTGTAAGCCTGTGAAGGTGTGTTGTAAAGCATGCTGGAGGTATCACAAGAGCGAATGCTGACGTGAGTAACGATAATGCGAGTGAAAAGCTCGCACGCCGGAAGATCAAGGGTTCCAGTCCAACGTTAATCGGGGCTGGGTGAGTCGACCCCTAAGGCGAGGCCGAAAGGCGTAGTCGATGGGAAATCGGTTAATATTCCGATACTTGTTTATAATGCGATGGAGGGACGGAGAAGGTTATGTCAGCCTGGCGTTGGTTGTCCAGGTGAAAGGATGTAGGTTTATAGCTTAGGTAAATCCGGGCTATTCTATACCGAGATCTGATAGCAAGCTGTACTTGTACAGCGAAGTGGCAAATACCATGCTTCCAGGAAAAGCTTCTAAGCAATAGTTATAAACGAATCGTACCCTAAACCGACACAGGTGATCAGGTAGAGAATACCAAGGCGCTTGAGAGAACTCTGCTGAAGGAACTAGGCAAAATGGTACCGTAACTTCGGGAGAAGGTACGCTGTTGATGGTGATAGGACTTGCTCCTTGAGCTGTTGGCAGTCGCAGATACCAGGCTGCTGCAACTGTTTATTAAAAACACAGCACTCTGCAAACACGAAAGTGGACGTATAGGGTGTGATGTCTGCCCGGTGCTGGAAGGTTAATTGATGGGGTTAGCGTAAGCGAAGCTCTTGATCGAAGCCCCAGTAAACGGCGGCCGTAACTATAACGGTCCTAAGGTAGCGAAATTCCTTGTCGGGTAAGTTCCGACCTGCACGAATGACATAATGATGGCAGCGCTGTCTCCAGCAGAGACTCAGTGAAATCGAAATCGCAGTGAAGATGCTGTGTACCCGCGGCTAGACGGAAAGACCCCGTGAACCTTTACTACAGCTTTACATTGAACTTTGACCTGACTTGTGCAGGATAGGTGGGAGGCTTTGAAGCCGAGACGCTAGTCTTGGTGGAGCCAATCTTGAAATACCACCCTGGTCATGTTGGGGTTCTAACTCAGGTATAACAATACCGAGGACAATGTATGGTGGGTAGTTTGACTGGGGCGGTCTCCTCCTAAAGAGTAACGGAGGAGTACGAAGGTGCGCTCAGACCGGTCGGAAATCGGTCGAAGAGTATAAAGGCAAAAGCGCGCTTAACTGCGAGACCCACAAGTCGAGCAGGTACGAAAGTAGGTCTTAGTGATCCGGTGGTTCTGTATGGAAGGGCCATCGCTCAACGGATAAAAGGTACTCTGGGGATAACAGGCTGATACCGCCCAAGAGTTCATATCGACGGCGGTGTTTGGCACCTCGATGTCGGCTCATCTCATCCTAGGGCTGAAGCAGGTCCTAAGGGTATGGCTGTTCGCCATTTAAAGAGGTACGCGAGCTGGGTTTAGAACGTCGTGAGACAGTTCGGTCCCTATCTACCGTGGGCGTTGGAAATTTGAGAGGATCTGCTCCTAGTACGAGAGGACCAGAGTGGACGAACCTCTGGTGTTCGGGTTGTCACGCCAGTGGCATTGCCCGGTAGCTACGTTCGGATGGGATAACCGCTGAAAGCATCTAAGCGGGAAGCCCACCTCAAGATTAGATTTCCCTAAAGAGCCGTTCAAGACTAGGACGTTGATAGGCAGGGTGTGGAAGCGCAGCGATGCGTGTAGCTAACCTGTACTAATTGCTCGTTTGGCTTGACCATACAACACCCAAGTGGTTTGTATACAAGTCTAATTAATCTATCTTGTATAAGCTGTAGTGGCTTATAGAATAAAGAAAGAATATTTCGATATCACCTTTAACCTTGATTCAGTTAGGTTACAAGTTGATCGACAACAAGCTTAAACTTGAAGTCAACAATAACAACAACAGACTCATATCTAACCCCCTTTGCTGACGACAATAGCGCGATGGCCCCACCTGATCCCTTCCCGAACTCAGAAGTGAAACATCGTAGCGCCAATGGTAGTGTGGTTCGCCCATGTGAGAGTAGGTCATCGTCAGCTCTCTATTCTAGATAAATCCCCCGACATTAGCTTGTCGGGGGATTTTCTTTGTGCTCGGTTTGGTGCCAGTGCTAGGTGCTGGATGCTTCGATCAACAGCCAATAATCTCATACAGTAAAATAATCATAAAAAAAGCTCAATTAACCTTGACCCAGTCTCAAACAAGCGTATAATGCCACCCAGTCGAAAGGGAAGTAGGTTACAGGTTCGAGCAATGCAAATTGTTTAAATTAAATAGCAAATACTTCTTGACTAAATAAATATAGCGTCTATAATACGCACCTCATCAAGACGGACTGGCAGTGAGAGATGTGTAGATTACACATTAATAACCCAGTTAACTTGTTGAAACAAATTAAAAAAAGAAGTTGACAGACTATTAAAACATGATATGATGGTCAGCTCGCTAAATAGGATAAGCCACATTGGCCGACTTACTTAGTTTGAAATACTAGCACTGGACGACAGTGTCAGACATTATTTAAAAGCATAACTAAAGAACAACTTGTGTGGATTTTTGCTGATTCAGAATGCTAAAAAATAAAGTTGACTATCTTTTCTTTTCGGGAAGATTATTAACTATAAAAATTATCATTTAAGACAGCAGAAAAACTCAAAGTTAATTCATTACGAACATAATTTTTAGCGATTTTGCCAGATTAGATGAGCCAAGTTTAGAAGCTTCTTTAAAGAGCTTCATAGCAAGATTAAACTGAAGAGTTTGATCATGGCTCAGATTGAACGCTGGCGGCAGGCTTAACACATGCAAGTCGAGCGGAAACGATGGTAGCTTGCTACCAGGCGTCGAGCGGCGGACGGGTGAGTAATACTTAGGAATCTACCTAGTAGTGGGGGATAGCACGGGGAAACTCGTATTAATACCGCATACGACCTACGGGAGAAAGGGGGCAGTTTACTGCTCTCGCTATTAGATGAGCCTAAGTCGGATTAGCTAGATGGTGGGGTAAAGGCCTACCATGGCGACGATCTGTAGCTGGTCTGAGAGGATGATCAGCCACACCGGGACTGAGACACGGCCCGGACTCCTACGGGAGGCAGCAGTGGGGAATATTGGACAATGGGGGAAACCCTGATCCAGCCATGCCGCGTGTGTGAAGAAGGCCTTTTGGTTGTAAAGCACTTTAAGCAGTGAAGAAGACTCCGTGATTAATACCCACGGACGATGACATTAGCTGCAGAATAAGCACCGGCTAACTCTGTGCCAGCAGCCGCGGTAATACAGAGGGTGCAAGCGTTAATCGGAATTACTGGGCGTAAAGCGAGCGTAGGTGGCTTGATAAGTCAGATGTGAAATCCCCGGGCTTAACCTGGGAACTGCATCTGAAACTGTTAGGCTAGAGTAGGTGAGAGGGAAGTAGAATTTCAGGTGTAGCGGTGAAATGCGTAGAGATCTGAAGGAATACCGATGGCGAAGGCAGCTTCCTGGCATCATACTGACACTGAGGCTCGAAAGCGTGGGTAGCAAACAGGATTAGATACCCTGGTAGTCCACGCCGTAAACGATGTCTACTAGTCGTTGGGTCCCTTGAGGACTTAGTGACGCAGCTAACGCAATAAGTAGACCGCCTGGGGAGTACGGCCGCAAGGTTAAAACTCAAATGAATTGACGGGGGCCCGCACAAGCGGTGGAGCATGTGGTTTAATTCGATGCAACGCGAAGAACCTTACCTGGTCTTGACATATCTAGAATCCTGCAGAGATGCGGGAGTGCCTTCGGGAATTAGAATACAGGTGCTGCATGGCTGTCGTCAGCTCGTGTCGTGAGATGTTGGGTTAAGTCCCGCAACGAGCGCAACCCTTGTCCTTAGTTACCAGCGGGTTAAGCCGGGAACTCTAAGGATACTGCCAGTGACAAACTGGAGGAAGGCGGGGACGACGTCAAGTCATCATGGCCCTTACGACCAGGGCTACACACGTGCTACAATGGTAGGTACAGAGGGCAGCTACACAGCGATGTGATGCGAATCTCAAAAAGCCTATCGTAGTCCAGATTGGAGTCTGCAACTCGACTCCATGAAGTAGGAATCGCTAGTAATCGCGGATCAGAATGCCGCGGTGAATACGTTCCCGGGCCTTGTACACACCGCCCGTCACACCATGGGAGTTGATTGCACCAGAAGTGGATAGCTTAACCTTCGGGGAGGCGTTCACCACGGTGTGGTTGATGACTGGGGTGAAGTCGTAACAAGGTAGCCGTAGGGGAACCTGCGGCTGGATCACCTCCTTATAGACGCATTCGGTCAGCAAGAATTCACAACAAGTTGTTCTTTAGTTTAAGCTTACGTTTTTAACAAACGTATTAGGGTCTGTAGCTCAGCTGGTTAGAGCACCGTGTTGATAACGCGGGGGTCGGTGGTTCAAGTCCACCTAGACCCACCATTTTACAATGGGGCCATAGCTCAGTTGGTAGAGCGCCTGCCTTGCACGCAGGAGGTCAACGGTTCGACTCCGTTTGGCTCCACCACTACTAAGACGGTTAAGTAAGCTTTAGATGCTAATAAATAAAATAGGTATCAAATAGAAACAAGTGATTGTGATTGATTACTTCTTTCTGTTTTATACAGAATCTGTGACTCGACGAGAGCATAGAGACTATTTAAAAACATAGATATGAGTCTGGGTTAAGAAGAGCGTGTTCACGCGCACTTCTTAACCTTAGTAATTAACCTCTTAACGACATCAGTTGTTATCCCAGGGGTTGATTACTAAAAAAAGTAAAGAGAACTGAATCAAGCGTATAAACATAGGTGATATCGTTATCATAATTAGATTGTATGACACTTAGAAGTCGAAAGACTACTTGGGGTTGTATGGTCAAGTAATGAAGCGCACATGGTGGATGCCTTGGCAGTCAGAGGCGATGAAAGACGTGACAGCCTGCGATAAGCTTCGGGGAGGCGGCAATATCCTGTGATCCGGAGATTTCTGAATGGGGAAACCCACTTACCATAAGGTAGGTATCCTAATTTATTAGGAAGCGAACGAGGGGAAGTGAAACATCTCAGTACCCTTAGGAATAGACATCAATTGAGATTCCCCTAGTAGCGGCGAGCGAACGGGGAGAAGCCGATTAATGCTAATGTAGAAGAACAGCGTGGGAAAGCTGACCGTAGTAGGTGATAGTCCTGTATTCGAAACATTAGCGTTAACATATTAAGTAGAGCGGGGCACGAGAAATCCTGTTTGAAGATGGGGGGACCATCCTCCAAGGCTAAATACTCCTGACTGACCGATAGTGAACCAGTACCGTGAGGGAAAGGCGAAAAGAACCCCTGTGAGGGGAGTGAAATAGAACCTGAAACCGTGTGCGTACAAGCAGTGGGAGCCCACTTGTTGGGTGACCGCGTACCTTTTGTATAATGGGTCAGCGACTTATATTCTGTAGCAAGGTTAACCGTTTAGGGGAGCCGTAGGGAAACCGAGTCTTAATAGGGCGTTTAGTTGCAGGGTATAGACCCGAAACCGAGTGATCTATCCATGAGCAGGTTGAAAGTGCCGTAACAGGCACCGGAGGACCGAACCCACTGTCGTTGAAAAGCCAGGGGATGACTTGTGGATAGGGGTGAAAGGCTAATCAAACTCGGTGATAGCTGGTTCTCCCCGAAAGCTATTTAGGTAGCGCCTCGGACGAACACCATTGGGGGTAGAGCACTGTTTCGGCTAGGGGGTCATACCGACTTACCAAACCGATGCAAACTCCGAATACCGATGAGTGATATCCGGGAGACACACGGTGGGTGCTAACGTCCATCGTGGAGAGGGAAACAACCCAGACCGCCAGCTAAGGCCCCAAATTCCTAGTTAAGTGGGAAACGAGGTGGGAAGGCATAGACAGCTAGGAGGTTGGCTTAGAAGCAGCCATCCTTTAAAGAAAGCGTAATAGCTCACTAGTCGAGTCGGCCCGCGCGGAAGATGTAACGGGGCTCAAACTAGGAGCCGAAGCTGCGGATTTGAATTTGTTTTCAAGTGGTAGGGGAGCGTTGTGTAAGCCTGTGAAGGTGTGTTGTAAAGCATGCTGGAGGTATCACAAGAGCGAATGCTGACGTGAGTAACGATAATGCGAGTGAAAAGCTCGCACGCCGGAAGATCAAGGGTTCCAGTCCAACGTTAATCGGGGCTGGGTGAGTCGACCCCTAAGGCGAGGCCGAAAGGCGTAGTCGATGGGAAATCGGTTAATATTCCGATACTTGTTTATAATGCGATGGAGGGACGGAGAAGGTTATGTCAGCCTGGCGTTGGTTGTCCAGGTGAAAGGATGTAGGTTTATAGCTTAGGTAAATCCGGGCTATTCTATACCGAGATCTGATAGCAAGCTGTACTTGTACAGCGAAGTGGCAAATACCATGCTTCCAGGAAAAGCTTCTAAGCAATAGTTATAAACGAATCGTACCCTAAACCGACACAGGTGATCAGGTAGAGAATACCAAGGCGCTTGAGAGAACTCTGCTGAAGGAACTAGGCAAAATGGTACCGTAACTTCGGGAGAAGGTACGCTGTTGATGGTGATAGGACTTGCTCCTTGAGCTGTTGGCAGTCGCAGATACCAGGCTGCTGCAACTGTTTATTAAAAACACAGCACTCTGCAAACACGAAAGTGGACGTATAGGGTGTGATGTCTGCCCGGTGCTGGAAGGTTAATTGATGGGGTTAGCGTAAGCGAAGCTCTTGATCGAAGCCCCAGTAAACGGCGGCCGTAACTATAACGGTCCTAAGGTAGCGAAATTCCTTGTCGGGTAAGTTCCGACCTGCACGAATGACATAATGATGGCAGCGCTGTCTCCAGCAGAGACTCAGTGAAATCGAAATCGCAGTGAAGATGCTGTGTACCCGCGGCTAGACGGAAAGACCCCGTGAACCTTTACTACAGCTTTACATTGAACTTTGACCTGACTTGTGCAGGATAGGTGGGAGGCTTTGAAGCCGAGACGCTAGTCTTGGTGGAGCCAATCTTGAAATACCACCCTGGTCATGTTGGGGTTCTAACTCAGGTATAACAATACCGAGGACAATGTATGGTGGGTAGTTTGACTGGGGCGGTCTCCTCCTAAAGAGTAACGGAGGAGTACGAAGGTGCGCTCAGACCGGTCGGAAATCGGTCGAAGAGTATAAAGGCAAAAGCGCGCTTAACTGCGAGACCCACAAGTCGAGCAGGTACGAAAGTAGGTCTTAGTGATCCGGTGGTTCTGTATGGAAGGGCCATCGCTCAACGGATAAAAGGTACTCTGGGGATAACAGGCTGATACCGCCCAAGAGTTCATATCGACGGCGGTGTTTGGCACCTCGATGTCGGCTCATCTCATCCTAGGGCTGAAGCAGGTCCTAAGGGTATGGCTGTTCGCCATTTAAAGAGGTACGCGAGCTGGGTTTAGAACGTCGTGAGACAGTTCGGTCCCTATCTACCGTGGGCGTTGGAAATTTGAGAGGATCTGCTCCTAGTACGAGAGGACCAGAGTGGACGAACCTCTGGTGTTCGGGTTGTCACGCCAGTGGCATTGCCCGGTAGCTACGTTCGGATGGGATAACCGCTGAAAGCATCTAAGCGGGAAGCCCACCTCAAGATTAGATTTCCCTAAAGAGCCGTTCAAGACTAGGACGTTGATAGGCAGGGTGTGGAAGCGCAGCGATGCGTGTAGCTAACCTGTACTAATTGCTCGTTTGGCTTGACCATACAACACCCAAGTGGTTTGTATACAAGTCTAATTAATCTATCTTGTATAAGCTGTAGTGGCTTATAGAATAAAGAAAGAATATTTCGATATCACCTTTAACCTTGATTCAGTTAGGTTACAAGTTGATCGACAACAAGCTTAAACTTGAAGTCAACAATAACAACAACAGACTCATATCTAACCCCCTTTGCTGACGACAATAGCGCGATGGCCCCACCTGATCCCTTCCCGAACTCAGAAGTGAAACATCGTAGCGCCAATGGTAGTGTGGTTCGCCCATGTGAGAGTAGGTCATCGTCAGCTCTCTATTCTAGATAAATCCCCCGACATTAGCTTGTCGGGGGATTTTCTTTGTGCTCGGTTTGGTGCCAGTGCTAGGTGCTGGATGCTTCGATCAACAGCCAATAATCTCATACAGTAAAATAATCATAAAAAAAGCTCAATTAACCTTGACCCAGTCTCAAACAAGCGTATAATGCCACCCAGTCGAAAGGGAAGTAGGTTACAGGTTCGAGCAATGCAAATTGTTTAAATTAAATAGCAAATACTTCTTGACTAAATAAATATAGCGTCTATAATACGCCCTCATCAGACGGACTGGCAGTGAGAGATGTGTAGATTACACATTAATAACCCAGTTAACTTGTTGAAACAAATTAAAAAAAGAAGTTGACAGACTATTAAAACATGATATGATGGTCAGCACGCTAAATAGGATAAGCCACATTGGCCGACTTACTTAGTTTGAAATACTAGCACTGGACGACAGTGTCAGACATTATTTAAAAGCATAACTAAAGAACAACTTGTGTGGATTTTTGCTGATTCAGAATGCTAAAAAATAAAGTTGACTATCTTTTCTTTTCGGGAAGATTATTAACTATAAAAATTATCATTTAAGACAGCAGAAAAACTCAAAGTTAATTCATTACGAACATAATTTTTAGCGATTTTGCCAGATTAGATGAGCCAAGTTTAGAAGCTTCTTTAAAGAGCTTCATAGCAAGATTAAACTGAAGAGTTTGATCATGGCTCAGATTGAACGCTGGCGGCAGGCTTAACACATGCAAGTCGAGCGGAAACGATGGTAGCTTGCTACCAGGCGTCGAGCGGCGGACGGGTGAGTAATACTTAGGAATCTACCTAGTAGTGGGGGATAGCACGGGGAAACTCGTATTAATACCGCATACGACCTACGGGAGAAAGGGGGCAGTTTACTGCTCTCGCTATTAGATGAGCCTAAGTCGGATTAGCTAGATGGTGGGGTAAAGGCCTACCATGGCGACGATCTGTAGCTGGTCTGAGAGGATGATCAGCCACACCGGGACTGAGACACGGCCCGGACTCCTACGGGAGGCAGCAGTGGGGAATATTGGACAATGGGGGAAACCCTGATCCAGCCATGCCGCGTGTGTGAAGAAGGCCTTTTGGTTGTAAAGCACTTTAAGCAGTGAAGAAGACTCCGTGATTAATACCCACGGACGATGACATTAGCTGCAGAATAAGCACCGGCTAACTCTGTGCCAGCAGCCGCGGTAATACAGAGGGTGCAAGCGTTAATCGGAATTACTGGGCGTAAAGCGAGCGTAGGTGGCTTGATAAGTCAGATGTGAAATCCCCGGGCTTAACCTGGGAACTGCATCTGAAACTGTTAGGCTAGAGTAGGTGAGAGGGAAGTAGAATTTCAGGTGTAGCGGTGAAATGCGTAGAGATCTGAAGGAATACCGATGGCGAAGGCAGCTTCCTGGCATCATACTGACACTGAGGCTCGAAAGCGTGGGTAGCAAACAGGATTAGATACCCTGGTAGTCCACGCCGTAAACGATGTCTACTAGTCGTTGGGTCCCTTGAGGACTTAGTGACGCAGCTAACGCAATAAGTAGACCGCCTGGGGAGTACGGCCGCAAGGTTAAAACTCAAATGAATTGACGGGGGCCCGCACAAGCGGTGGAGCATGTGGTTTAATTCGATGCAACGCGAAGAACCTTACCTGGTCTTGACATATCTAGAATCCTGCAGAGATGCGGGAGTGCCTTCGGGAATTAGAATACAGGTGCTGCATGGCTGTCGTCAGCTCGTGTCGTGAGATGTTGGGTTAAGTCCCGCAACGAGCGCAACCCTTGTCCTTAGTTACCAGCGGGTTAAGCCGGGAACTCTAAGGATACTGCCAGTGACAAACTGGAGGAAGGCGGGGACGACGTCAAGTCATCATGGCCCTTACGACCAGGGCTACACACGTGCTACAATGGTAGGTACAGAGGGCAGCTACACAGCGATGTGATGCGAATCTCAAAAAGCCTATCGTAGTCCAGATTGGAGTCTGCAACTCGACTCCATGAAGTAGGAATCGCTAGTAATCGCGGATCAGAATGCCGCGGTGAATACGTTCCCGGGCCTTGTACACACCGCCCGTCACACCATGGGAGTTGATTGCACCAGAAGTGGATAGCTTAACCTTCGGGGAGGCGTTCACCACGGTGTGGTTGATGACTGGGGTGAAGTCGTAACAAGGTAGCCGTAGGGGAACCTGCGGCTGGATCACCTCCTTATAGACGCATTCGGTCAGCAAGAATTCACAACAAGTTGTTCTTTAGTTTAAGCTTACGTTTTTAACAAACGTATTAGGGTCTGTAGCTCAGCTGGTTAGAGCACCGTGTTGATAACGCGGGGGTCGGTGGTTCAAGTCCACCTAGACCCACCATTTTACAATGGGGCCATAGCTCAGTTGGTAGAGCGCCTGCCTTGCACGCAGGAGGTCAACGGTTCGACTCCGTTTGGCTCCACCACTACTAAGACGGTTAAGTAAGCTTTAGATGCTAATAAATAAAATAGGTATCAAATAGAAACAAGTGATTGTGATTGATTACTTCTTTCTGTTTTATACAGAATCTGTGACTCGACGAGAGCATAGAGACTATTTAAAAACATAGATATGAGTCTGGGTTAAGAAGAGCGTGTTCACGCGCACTTCTTAACCTTAGTAATTAACCTCTTAACGACATCAGTTGTTATCCCAGGGGTTGATTACTAAAAAAAGTAAAGAGAACTGAATCAAGCGTATAAACATAGGTGATATCGTTATCATAATTAGATTGTATGACACTTAGAAGTCGAAAGACTACTTGGGGTTGTATGGTCAAGTAATGAAGCGCACATGGTGGATGCCTTGGCAGTCAGAGGCGATGAAAGACGTGACAGCCTGCGATAAGCTTCGGGGAGGCGGCAATATCCTGTGATCCGGAGATTTCTGAATGGGGAAACCCACCTACCATAAGGTAGGTATCCTAATTTATTAGGAAGCGAACGAGGGGAAGTGAAACATCTCAGTACCCTTAGGAATAGACATCAATTGAGATTCCCCTAGTAGCGGCGAGCGAACGGGGAGAAGCCGATTAATGCTAATGTAGAAGAACAGCGTGGGAAAGCTGACCGTAGTAGGTGATAGTCCTGTATTCGAAACATTAGCGTTAACATATTAAGTAGAGCGGGGCACGAGAAATCCTGTTTGAAGATGGGGGGACCATCCTCCAAGGCTAAATACTCCTGACTGACCGATAGTGAACCAGTACCGTGAGGGAAAGGCGAAAAGAACCCCTGTGAGGGGAGTGAAATAGAACCTGAAACCGTGTGCGTACAAGCAGTGGGAGCCCACTTGTTGGGTGACCGCGTACCTTTTGTATAATGGGTCAGCGACTTATATTCTGTAGCAAGGTTAACCGTTTAGGGGAGCCGTAGGGAAACCGAGTCTTAATAGGGCGTTTAGTTGCAGGGTATAGACCCGAAACCGAGTGATCTATCCATGAGCAGGTTGAAAGTGCCGTAACAGGCACCGGAGGACCGAACCCACTGTCGTTGAAAAGCCAGGGGATGACTTGTGGATAGGGGTGAAAGGCTAATCAAACTCGGTGATAGCTGGTTCTCCCCGAAAGCTATTTAGGTAGCGCCTCGGACGAACACCATTGGGGGTAGAGCACTGTTTCGGCTAGGGGGTCATACCGACTTACCAAACCGATGCAAACTCCGAATACCGATGAGTGATATCCGGGAGACACACGGTGGGTGCTAACGTCCATCGTGGAGAGGGAAACAACCCAGACCGCCAGCTAAGGCCCCAAATTCCTAGTTAAGTGGGAAACGAGGTGGGAAGGCATAGACAGCTAGGAGGTTGGCTTAGAAGCAGCCATCCTTTAAAGAAAGCGTAATAGCTCACTAGTCGAGTCGGCCCGCGCGGAAGATGTAACGGGGCTCAAACTAGGAGCCGAAGCTGCGGATTTGAATTTGTTTTCAAGTGGTAGGGGAGCGTTGTGTAAGCCTGTGAAGGTGTGTTGTAAAGCATGCTGGAGGTATCACAAGAGCGAATGCTGACGTGAGTAACGATAATGCGAGTGAAAAGCTCGCACGCCGGAAGATCAAGGGTTCCAGTCCAACGTTAATCGGGGCTGGGTGAGTCGACCCCTAAGGCGAGGCCGAAAGGCGTAGTCGATGGGAAATCGGTTAATATTCCGATACTTGTTTATAATGCGATGGAGGGACGGAGAAGGTTATGTCAGCCTGGCGTTGGTTGTCCAGGTGAAAGGATGTAGGTTTATAGCTTAGGTAAATCCGGGCTATTCTATACCGAGATCTGATAGCAAGCTGTACTTGTACAGCGAAGTGGCAAATACCATGCTTCCAGGAAAAGCTTCTAAGCAATAGTTATAAACGAATCGTACCCTAAACCGACACAGGTGATCAGGTAGAGAATACCAAGGCGCTTGAGAGAACTCTGCTGAAGGAACTAGGCAAAATGGTACCGTAACTTCGGGAGAAGGTACGCTGTTGATGGTGATAGGACTTGCTCCTTGAGCTGTTGGCAGTCGCAGATACCAGGCTGCTGCAACTGTTTATTAAAAACACAGCACTCTGCAAACACGAAAGTGGACGTATAGGGTGTGATGTCTGCCCGGTGCTGGAAGGTTAATTGATGGGGTTAGCGTAAGCGAAGCTCTTGATCGAAGCCCCAGTAAACGGCGGCCGTAACTATAACGGTCCTAAGGTAGCGAAATTCCTTGTCGGGTAAGTTCCGACCTGCACGAATGACATAATGATGGCAGCGCTGTCTCCAGCAGAGACTCAGTGAAATCGAAATCGCAGTGAAGATGCTGTGTACCCGCGGCTAGACGGAAAGACCCCGTGAACCTTTACTACAGCTTTACATTGAACTTTGACCTGACTTGTGCAGGATAGGTGGGAGGCTTTGAAGCCGAGACGCTAGTCTTGGTGGAGCCAATCTTGAAATACCACCCTGGTCATGTTGGGGTTCTAACTCAGGTATAACAATACCGAGGACAATGTATGGTGGGTAGTTTGACTGGGGCGGTCTCCTCCTAAAGAGTAACGGAGGAGTACGAAGGTGCGCTCAGACCGGTCGGAAATCGGTCGAAGAGTATAAAGGCAAAAGCGCGCTTAACTGCGAGACCCACAAGTCGAGCAGGTACGAAAGTAGGTCTTAGTGATCCGGTGGTTCTGTATGGAAGGGCCATCGCTCAACGGATAAAAGGTACTCTGGGGATAACAGGCTGATACCGCCCAAGAGTTCATATCGACGGCGGTGTTTGGCACCTCGATGTCGGCTCATCTCATCCTAGGGCTGAAGCAGGTCCTAAGGGTATGGCTGTTCGCCATTTAAAGAGGTACGCGAGCTGGGTTTAGAACGTCGTGAGACAGTTCGGTCCCTATCTACCGTGGGCGTTGGAAATTTGAGAGGATCTGCTCCTAGTACGAGAGGACCAGAGTGGACGAACCTCTGGTGTTCGGGTTGTCACGCCAGTGGCATTGCCCGGTAGCTACGTTCGGATGGGATAACCGCTGAAAGCATCTAAGCGGGAAGCCCACCTCAAGATTAGATTTCCCTAAAGAGCCGTTCAAGACTAGGACGTTGATAGGCAGGGTGTGGAAGCGCAGCGATGCGTGTAGCTAACCTGTACTAATTGCTCGTTTGGCTTGACCATACAACACCCAAGTGGTTTGTATACAAGTCTAATTAATCTATCTTGTATAAGCTGTAGTGGCTTATAGAATAAAGAAAGAATATTTCGATATCACCTTTAACCTTGATTCAGTTAGGTTACAAGTTGATCGACAACAAGCTTAAACTTGAAGTCAACAATAACAACAACAGACTCATATCTAACCCCCTTTGCTGACGACAATAGCGCGATGGCCCCACCTGATCCCTTCCCGAACTCAGAAGTGAAACATCGTAGCGCCAATGGTAGTGTGGTTCGCCCATGTGAGAGTAGGTCATCGTCAGCTCTCTATTCTAGATAAATCCCCCGACATTAGCTTGTCGGGGGATTTTCTTTGTGTGCGGGTTGGTGGCAGATCTACTGATTTCAGTCTAATTTATTCTAGCAAGCGTATTTCAGTATTGATTATAGAAAAACTTGAAGGTATGCTATTTTTTATTGAAAGCGCTTCTAACTTGTAAAAAGCACTGTATTAAAGACAAAGCCATCATTAGACTAATAAGGAAGTATGCGTGTCAATTTGGTTGCTAGTTCTAATATCATTTATGCATATTACTATTGGCGGGGCTTTTGCCTTCGGGTTTCTTTTCTATATGTGTGCAGAGGGAAGCCCAAGCTTAACCAAAACTGAGAATAATGTTCTCTTTACCTTGCTGATTGGATATGCAGCTTCGCTTGTAATCAGTGTTGGAATGGCTGTTTATTTTTACGTATTTACTACTAGCGATTTATATTATTGGTGTTTCGCCATACCGTGGGTACTACTGATTCTACTGTTAGGTTATTGGGCATATATTTTAGCGAAATTTAACACATTTTGAGGATACTGTTGGCATGTCTGGCCTGATTAATTACTTCTTAAAACAACTCACCTATCTCAGGTATCTCTTCAAAATCAAAACCTAACTGTTCATCTTTACGCTGTTTCATTTGTTCTATACGCAGCTTCCGTCCTGCGATAAGCCGTAGCACCTCGCGCTGCTGCTCTGTCGTCATATCATGCCATCGCTGGCGCTCAGTTCGACTACGCAGGCAACCAAAGCAATAACCCTTCTTATTGCTTTGACAAAGACCAATACATGGATTGGCAATCTCGAACAGCTCAAACTGTTGATTCATGACTCCTCCATAATGACTACCGTCATTCCTTTGACCTGCATAAAATCACTGTACAACATTATTATGTCGCAAATACTGACTAATAGTGTGCCATTTTATTATTATTATTTCCGTCTAGCGGGTGCTATGCTTAGCTTTGATAGCCTTTATAAGATAATCATAACAAAATTAATAAGTGAGATGATACGTGAACTTGATTTATATCCATGGATTGGACAGTGATGCCAACTCGACCAAAGGGGTGTTGTTAGAAAAATATTGCCAGCTTCATTATCCTGATATTGATGTGCTGCGTCCTGATTTAAATAAAACCCCTGCGCAAGTGTGTGAGCAACTACTGTCTTTAATCAAAGCGCTAAATGATACTGAAGATGGAAAATCAGCAGATAAACAGACTGAGTTATCAAATACGGTATTAATCGGCAGCTCGCTAGGTGGGTATTTTTCTACTTTGATAAGCAACCAGATAGGCTGCCCAGTTTTATTGCTTAACCCTAGTATCCAGCCCCATATCACTTTACAGCGTTTCTCTAATCAATCAGTATCAAATCAAGATAACTTAAATGAGTCATCTACTAGCAAAGTCCTGCATACGACAGCGGGTGGCTGGAGTATTATGCCTGCAGATTTACAGTGGTTTTCAGATAATCAACTTTTATCAGTAAATTATCCTGATAAAGTTGCTGTACTGCTAAAAGAGGGCGACGAGCTGTTAAATTCTGAATTGTCTAAAGCTTTTTATCAAGGTAAGGGCGCATCGGTAACGGTGCAAGAGGGTGGCGATCATCGGTTCAGTGACTTTGATGAGCAGCTACCGATGGTGATGAATATCTTACAGAGGTGAGTACAACCTTAAATAGACGACATTATATGACGTAAGCGATGGAGTATTGACGTTAACGTCGCTATTTTTCGTTATAATGGTTTAATAGAATTAAACGCACGCGAACAGTTAAGGATGCATTTGTGAGTCAATATAATGCGCAATCGTTAGAAGTTTTAGAAGGTCTTGAGCCAGTCCGTCGTCGTCCAGGTATGTATACCGATACCACGCGCCCGAACCATTTGGCGCAAGAGGTCATTGATAACTCAGTTGATGAAGCGTTAGCTGGTTATGCTAAAACCATCAAGGTGCAATTGCATAGTGATGGATCGTTGTCTGTCGAAGATGACGGGCGCGGTATGCCAACTGATATTCACCCTGAGTTTGGTCAATCTGGTATTGAGCTGATTTTGACCCGCTTGCATGCAGGTGGAAAGTTTTCGACTTCTAATTATGAAGTGTCAGGTGGTCTACATGGAGTGGGTATCTCTGTCGTCAATGCGTTATCAACTCGCGTTGAAGTTACGGTATGGCGTGATAGCACACAGTTTGATATGGCATTTGAAAATGGTGCACCAGTTACGCCATTGACGGAAGCAGTTAGCTCAAATAAGCGCAAACGTGGCACCAGAGTACATTTTTGGGCAGATGGTAGTTTCTTTGATACGCCCAAATTTAATGTAAAACAGCTCAAGCACAATCTAAAAGCAAAGGCTGTTTTGGCCGCCGGACTGACGATTGAATTTACTGATGATATCAATGATGAAAAGGTCGTTTGGCAGTTTACGGATGGGGTAGTCGAGTATCTAAGCGAACAACTAGATGGTTTGGAAACATTACCTGAAGCACCGTTTTATTATAATTACGATGCGAAAGCAGGCGAACGAGCGGCTATTACCTTTGCCTTGTCTTGGTTGCCTGATGGTGGCACGCCGATTCAAGAAAGCTATGTCAATCTTATCCCAACAGCTCAAGGCGGTACGCATGTCAACGGACTGCGTACGGGCATCTTAGAGGCATTGCGTGAGTTCTGTGATATTCATAATTTGCTACCACGTAGTGTGAAGCTAACCGCAGAAGATGTCTGGGATGGGGTGAACTATATTCTGTCTCTGAAGTTCTCTGAGCCACAGTTTTCTGGACAGACCAAAGAGCGTTTATCTAGCCGCGAAGCGGCGGGCGCTGTACAGACATTGGCAAAAGATGCCTTTAGCCTATGGTTAAACCAGCATGCGGAAATGGGCACGCAAATCGCTGAATTGGCGATTAATAAAGCAGGTCGTCGTCTGAAATCTGCCAAAAAAGTCGCTCGTAAGAAAATTACTCAAGGTCCAGCATTACCTGGCAAGTTGGCAGATTGCCGTGGTGATTTGCGTGATGGCGCTGAGTTGTTCTTAGTAGAGGGTGACTCTGCGGGTGGTAGTGCTAAGCAAGCAAGAGATCGTCATTATCAGGCAATATTACCTCTGCGTGGTAAAATCCTAAATACATGGGAAGTATCATCAGATACGGTGCTATCAAGCCAAGAGATTCATGATATTGCCATTGCTATCGGTGTCGATCCTGCCTCTGACGATTTGTCCGAGCTGCGGTACGACAAGATATGTATCTTAGCAGATGCTGACTCTGATGGACTCCATATCGCGACATTGATCTGTGCTTTGTTTGTGAAGCATTTCCCTGCACTAGTGGATGCGGGTCATTTGTTTGTGGCCATGCCGCCATTATACCGAGTGGATGTGGGTAAAGAAGTTCATTATGCATTGGATGAGCCAGAGCTTGCACATATCTTGGCTAACGTACCGGGCAATAAAAAAGCTCAGATTACACGTTTTAAAGGGCTTGGTGAAATGAGTGCTGAGCAACTACGTGAGACAACGATGAGCCGTGATACACGCCGCTTAGTACAGTTAGATATGGATGACATGGTACTGACCAATAGCGTGATGGATATGCTATTGGCTAAGAAACGTGCCTCTGATCGCAAGTCGTGGCTTGAGAGCAAAGGTGATTTGGCCGATATTTCTTAACACTTAGCAATGAATCTAAAGAAATATGGGTGCAGAATATCGAAATAGGTCATTACTTATATTTATGGCTAAACGATCTATCACATAATAAAAGCACGCAAAATTCAGCCTAGCCACAAAGGCTTAATGGTATTATGTCAGTACCTTTCATTATATTGTGCTGTCATGATACCGAAGATTTTTAACCGTTCTAAGTCTGTTGTTTCTAAACCTGCGCGTTCCAAAGTACTCCCAAAACTTAGCAAAAAGCATTTGGGAGACAAGGTTCCAAAGCGTGGCAACAAGTTTGCGCCTGTTATTGCATCCGCGCTGTTAAAGGCGTCAGGTTGGCGTACGGTAGGCGAGATTCCAAATATCTCACAAGCTGTAGTGCTTGCTCTGCCACATACTTCTAATGTGGATGGTATTTATGCGATTCCAAGTCTGTTTGCATTAGATATCAAAATCAGCATTATGGGCAAGCACACACTATTTAAAGTGCCTGTGTTTGCGCAATTATTAAATTGGATAGGGGTTATTCCTATCGATCGTGGTAATAAAGGCTCTGTGCTGCAAGCCAGTATAGATAAGTTCAAAACTGGTGAACCATTATTTTTAGGATTATCACCAGAGGGAACACGGCAATATACTGAGTCGTGGAAGACAGGCTTTTATTATTTAGCGGTGGGTGCTGGTGTACCGATTTTGCCAGTAGCGATGGACTACAATACTAAAGAAATACGGTTTATGTCGCTGGTTTATCCTACAGGTGATATCGAAGCAGATTTACCAAAAATATATTCTCAGTATAAAGGGGTGCTACCAAGACACCTTGAGCGTTTGTCGAAGCCACTACAAGACATAAATAATACAGCTGAATAAGCTAGATAGTATAAATATTAGTTCAATTAGTTAAGTTAAAATCATTGGTTGTATGACAGGTACGAAAACTCAAAGCTGTCTATAACTAAGTTCTAATGATTGTTATTGGAAAAGCCCCTGATATGATGGTATCAGGGGCTTTTTTTGAATAATATTTAGATACCTATCAGCTTAACAATTTAGAACTGTGGCTGTCCATTAGAGGCACTAACACCGCCATCGACAGGTAGGTTTACACCAGTAATCATAGAGGCGTCATCGCTCGCTAGGAAGGTAATGGCGGCGGCGATATCCTCTGGAGCTGCCAAACGTCCAAGCGGACAGCGAGCTAAGAACTTATCCGTTTTAGACTCATTGTCTTGGATAGCCGTAGTCATATCGGTTTTGGTGACACTTGGATTAACCGCATTAACACGAACACCATCCGAACCATGATCTAATGCCAATGTACGGGTTAAATTAGTCACACCTGCTTTAGCAGCATTGTAAGCAGCCATATTCCAGTCACCACCCACGCCTGAAAGCGATGAGATATTGACGATATTACCCTTTGATGCAATCAAGTGAGGCATAGCCGCTTGAGAGACGTAAAAAGTCCCGTTTAGATTTACATCGATAGCAGAGCGCCAATCGTCAGCAGATAGTTCTGTGATTTTACCTTGGGTTGCTTTACCTGCATTATTTACCAAGATATCAATTTTGCCAAATTTGTCGATAGCGCGCTCAACCATCTCTTGTACTTGGCTTTGGACACTAATGTCGCATGTAATAATGAGGTAATTATCGGTATGAATCCAAGTACGATCTTGTGGTAATTCTTTGGCAGTTTCTTCTAGTGTTGCTGCCGTACGTCCTACTAGAACCACGCTAGCGCCTTCCTCGGCAAAACGAATAGCAGTTGCACGGCCAATACCAGAGCCTGCACCCGTTACAACGACGGTCTTTTCTTTAAAACGCTTCATAATGTTTAATCCTTATTATTATATAATAGTCGTTAAAAATTCGATGATTAAAATTTCAATGACTACGGTTTCGATAAATACAACTAAGTACAGTTTGTCATCCATAAACTTGCACGCAAGCAATACTGCTTTGATATCATCATAACAAGTGATCGCTTTGAAAGCGACTGTCTCTGATAGTGCTTATGTAGCATAATTTTGCATCATTCAAATATTTGTAATACGCGATAATGATGTTGTTATCATTACGAGCTGGCATGTGCGATATTCACCATACGATAATAGAAGGTTGGAACTTGTGTCCCATTCGATTACTACCATGCCCGACTGGGGCTACCTGACGACCGAGCTAGTCAGTTATTTACAAGCAGATGCTATGGCAGTGACTTTAGCAGGCATGCATACGATTGAGCATGAATACAATGCTCAGTATATCGCTCGTCACTATCAATATCAGTTGCCACTTGGCAAGCTACAGCTGTTGGAGCTGACACTATATCTACCCTATGATACAGAGTCAGTTGATATTGAGGCTGTACGCATGACTGCGGTCAAGTCAGCACTTACATGGTACAAGCCATTATCGTCTCAAAATGAAGAAAATGCTTCAGTTGGTTACGAAGCTATGATTTTTGATATTCAGCTTGTCGGAGGAAGTAGCAGTCTTAATCAATATGATAACAATGACAGTGCAAACCATTCAAACAGTGCTCTACAGCGACTTAAACACAATTTTGGTGTTCGTTACTTTTTAGAAGACTTAGTTGTCGACATGAGCGAAAGCATGCAGCAGCTGCAGGTCTTTAGCTGGGATGATTGGTACTCAATAGCAGCAGCAGTACGCACCCCATGTGAGTTGTGGCGTTTCTTAGCTTATCATCTGGAGCAGCTTCAGCAGTCGGCTGTAAATCATATTCCAAGTTTTGAATCGGAAGATGCTTTGGTTAAGCGCTTTTTGCAAAGCCCAGACCTGTTTGCTCCTGCCATTGTAGTTGACAATGCGCTCATCAAAAATGAAGTACAAGACGAACCTAACTCAGCACTGGTCGCCATCACACTTGCCTACAAAAACCAAAGTTCAACTGCTCAAATGTACCATCAGCATATGATACAAGCGGCCACGATATGGTCTCAGCTAAGTATGCAGATGATAGATACGTATGGTAAAAAGCACGCAGCTAATAATGACGACCAAACAGCAATACCGCTCGCTCACTGGCAACAACAACTGCTAGATGAGTCTTTGTTTTCACGTCACGAGCTTATCCGTACGCTATATAGACACCCTAAACAAAGCGCAGCGCTGCAAAAAGATGGCTATGTGGTACATCAACATTCTTATGAAAGTTTGGGCCGTCATTATGTACTGGTTTTTTATGGTCAGGAGTCAAAAGGGCCTAATAGTAAAGCCGCTGTCCAACCAAAGCTAGCAAAGATCGCACAGGACGTTGCCACACGTTTGCCAATTATTGAGCTACATCATGTAGTCGTGCTTGGTATCGACTTTATCACTGAGAATAATGAGAATTTTTTCGATATTGATTTGTGGATTCAGCCAGTTGATGCGATGACTCAAAGGGAGCGCCAACTTACTAAGCAAATGCAGAAACTAAAACAACAAGAGATGAATAAGCAAAATACACCACCTGCTAGTAGCGTAGAAGATAGTAAACCTGCGAAGGCACAAAAAGAAAAATTGCCTCAAGTACAAATGAGCTTAACGATTCCAGCGCGTAAAGATAAGCAGTAGATAGACGTAGTTAGCTTTCTACCCGTTTATTAATAAGAAGAGCCATAGATTTATTAATATATTTACTGACATAAAAAAAGACAGCCTAGGCTGTCTTTTTCGTATCTAAACTAAACAATCAAAAATACTTATTTATTGATATCGTCATTGAGACCGCTACCAGGAAGTACGTTATCACTGTTGTAGATGTCATTAGTATCAACACGTGGTGTATCAACTACATCGGTACGTAAATCAGTGGTAGGTGTGCTAGCAGCAGAGGGCGTGTTTTCACGAACTGAATCAGCAACTTTTTCTTGAGTTGATGAACTTGGCTGTAGCGCAGATTTTGCTTTCGCTTCAGTGCGTTCATGATCCATCTTATCCTGCATTTTACGTAGGAAGCGAGCTGCAGCTTCTTGACCACCAAGACCAAATGATAGGGCAAAGGCAACGGCTACCGCGCCTAGTGTTAGACCAAATGCTAGGTTAACGATCGAATCGGCAATACCCATCGCTTTTAGACCCATTGCTAATACTAGGCCCATGATCAATACACGTACGATGTTTGCTAGGAATTGTGAACCTTGCTCTGAACGTTCAACCACACCTGCAATGATATTGGCAAGCCAGAATCCAATGAATAGGATAATTGCGCCTAGGATGATGTTTGCACCGAATGCGATAAACATCGTGATAATAGCTGAGATAGGCTCGAAACCTAACAAGTCAGCAGCTGCAATGGCAGCAAATAGCATAGCGAAGAAGATAATCGCATAACCAACTAGGTCAGAGATTTTCTTGTCACCCATGGTTTCTTGTAGACCAACTTTCGCAGGTAATTGATTGATTTGAGTGTTCTCAATCAGACCTTTGATGATGTTGGCAACCATGCGTACAACATAGAAAGTTACTACTAGGATAGCGACTGCCATAAAGATGTTTGGCAAGGCTTCCATAATTTTGTTAAGCATATTAGTCGCAGGGCGAGCAATCACTTCGATTTTTAATGCATTTAGAGCAGCAATAATGGTTGGAATAATAACCACAAGAAATGCTAATGAACCTGCAATATTAGGTAAGCTGTTTTGCTCACTTAAACCTGCTTTTGACGCCAATTCTTGTACATTAAAAGTAGAAACAAGATTGGTGACGATGCCGCGTACGACTTTGGCAATGATATAACCAACGACGAAGACCACACCAGCAATCAAGATATTAGGGATAAAGCTAAAGATTTTGTCGACCATATTAGTCAGTGGGGCGAACAAACCATCAAGCTCTAATTGACCAAGTACCATGGTCAACACAACCAATAAGATGAACCAGTAAACCATATCAGCAATCGTACTGCTCATTGGTTTTACACCAGCTTGTGCACTTAAACGCTCATCCATAGAGGTTTTCGCGAGTGCAGCGTTGATCGCTGTGCGTGCGACAGTAGCCACGACCCAACCGATCACACCAAGTGCGATAGCGCCGATAAGATTAGGGATAAATGCCAATACTTGATTAACCATATTTGCGAATGGTGCTGAGATAGAGTTTAAGTTTAATTGGCTAAGTGCGCCTGAGATAGCAATGATGAAAATAAACCAGAAAACAATTTTGGAGATGATACCTTCAAGGTCGTAGGTCTTACCAGTTGAAGAGTTCATACGCTGATTGAGATTAACTTTAGAGAGTACGCCGCGTACCAGTGCTGCGATACCAAGGGCTATTAGCCAACCAATAACGAATATCAAAATAGCACCAATGATGGAGCCGATAGGTCCACCAAGATAGCCGTTAAAAGATGTGTACATTGGGTTCATCTTATCCTCCTTGAAGCATCTTATATAACTCGCCAAAAACAATGTTCATACAGCGATTAGTGAGCAAGACATACAGATGGTTGTCATAAATAGTATTTTTAGAATCAGTTATATAGAGATATTATCGTTTTTGAGCATAAATTATTATCAGCAGTATCTCTTATTTATATTACAGTGACTTCGCTATCGTTATCTGCTTATTTTTGATAAAAATTAACGCTCGGTTACTTATCTCCTTAACTAAATCAGCTTAGCTGATGTATTGATGGATTTAAAGACAGAAAGCTTTACCTGTTACTATATTTGTGTGATAACTTGTTATTATGATAGAAGATATTAACATAGACTATACATTGACCCGATAATTTCGTGCAAAGCGTGGTTCCCAAAACTAAGATTTGTTATTATAGAGGAATGTGACATCTCGCCACTATTCTTACAATTAGAGAGTACTTTATGAAAAAAATCACTACTTTAGGCGTTAGTGCACTTGCTAGCGCTATGTTGTTAGTAACAGGCTGTAGCACCAACAATGGCAATCAAGAAACAGCCGCTCAAAGCGTTTCCATTACTGAACAAAGCTCAGCTAGTGAAAAAGTAGGTTATAGCTTAGGTTTCATGATGGCAGAAGGCAATAAAGACGCTGTCAAAGATCTAGACCTAAATACTTTTGAAAAAGGCTTCCGTGATGGCTACGAAGGCAATGAATCAGCATTGACCCAAGAGCAGATGCAACAAGTATTGATGGACTATCAAAAAGAGCAAGAAGAGCAGTTTGTTAAAGACATGGAAACCAAAGCGACAGAAAATAAAGCCGCTGGTACTACGTTCTTAGCAGAAAACGCCAAAAAAGAAGGCGTTAAGCAAACAGAGTCTGGTTTACAGTATAAAGTTATCAAAGCAGGTACTGGTAAATCACCAAAAGCAACTGACGTGGTTGAAGTAAATTACGAAGGTAAATTGCTTGATGGTACGGTATTTGACAGCTCTTATGAGCGCGGTGAGCCAATCGAGTTCCCACTAAACCAAGTAATCGCTGGCTGGACGGAAGGTCTACAGTTGATGAAAGAAGGCGGAAAATACGAGTTCTATATCCCATCAGACATCGCTTATGGCGAAGCGGGTAACGCTGGTATCGAGCCTAACAGCACGCTTATCTTTACTGTTGAGCTATTAAAAGTAAAATAAGTATCTAAAGCAAATATTGTTTAGGTACTTAACTTAAAAAAAGCCTTCATATAGTTATGAAGGCTTTTTTACGACTAATATTTTATCTCAGACTGATACCGAGCTTACAAAGCAAATATCAAATTGGCGATAAATTATAGATTCTTTTGAAAGACTTTAGAGTTACGGCCATTATGGTATTTTTCTAAACGTGCTTCAGGTAAAGCGCTGGCTTCAACTTCAGCAAAGCCTTGCTCGACGAACCAATGTGCGGTACGAGTGGTCAAAACAAACAGCTTATACAAACCATGACTGCGCGCTTGCTGCTCTAGAAATGCCAATAAATCTGCACCGCGGCTACCACTACGATACTCAGGACGTACGGCAACACAGGCAACTTCCGCTGACTCTGAGTCTAGCGTATGCAATGCTGCACAGCCCAAAATCATACCATCGCGCTCAATTACACTATAATTATCAATCTCTTGCTCCAAGCGCTCACGTGAACGACTGACCAAGATGCCTTGTTCTTCTAGAGGTGACAGCAGCTCAATCAGACCAACCACGTCATCGATATTAGCACGGCGAATTTCTTCATAAGGATCATGGCTAATCAGCGTACCAGAACCATCACGTGTGAATAGTTCTTCTAGTAATGCGCCGTTTTTGGCATACGAAATAATATGCGTGCGATGCACGCCTTGACGACAGGCCAAACTTGCACAGTTTAAGAAATAATTAATTTCGCAATTTAAATCGCGATCACGTAAGAAACGATCAACTTCATTAGGAATCATTTCACGTAATAAACGATCGTCGTCGTTGATACCTGCTTCTTCACCTAAGAATATAAGCTTATCAGCACCCAGTGCTACGGCAGCGCTTAGAGCCACATCTTCAGCCAATAAGTTAAATACTTCGCCAGTCGCAGAATAGCCCATCGAGCCTAGTACAACGATATGGTCGTGAAGTAGATTGTTTTTGATGGCTTCTACATCGATAGAACGCACTTCACCCGTCATTTGGTAATCGATACCTTCACGGATACCGTATGGGCGCGCTGTCACGAAATTACCTGAAATCGCATCGATACGCGAACCATACATCGGAGAATTGGCCAGCCCCATGGATAGCTGAGCTTCAATCTGTAAACGAATAGCACCAACGGCTTGTAAGATAGATGGCATCGCTGCACGTGGCGTAATACGGATGTCTTGATGTAGCGGAGATTCGATATTAGCGTCTTTTAAGTTCTTCTCGATTTGCGGTCGTGCCCCGTGTACCAGTACTAGCTTGATACCCAAGCTATGCAACAAGGCAAAATCATGAATAAGTGTGCTGAAGTTCGCATGATTGACCGCTTCACCACCAAACATGATCACGAAAGTTTTGCCGCGATGGGTATTAATGTAGGGTGCAGAGTTACGGAACCAATGGACGTATTCAGGGTTAATCTGGGGCATGGAGCTAGTAGTCATAATGGGAGCAGTAGTCGTTAGAATAAGAAAAAGGGCGCAGCAAAAAAATGCCTAACGCTAAAGATTTACCATAGCAAAAAACGCGGTTATGAGCTATCTTTTATTTCAGCTGTATTCAAGCATTCTGATTGCCAATCGCTGATATACACAACCTCAACACTGGGTTAATGTACGCACAAATGCTTTTTGTTATGCTAAGCGCTATTGCTTTACAGATGCTGAGCGAAGATAATCAGGTTAGATAAGTGAGTTCATGTGTTTCATAGATTGCATGAACTATTTCACAGAGATATCTTATATACATCGTAATGCTTTTTATCTGTTGAACAGATTATAAAAATAACTTAAGTTGCACCATCTGTGTTTTACCGATATATCAACCAGGGATAATGAAAATCATGAAAAAAAGTAACCAGTTTGCTAGCCCGTTCAGTGCTTGGAGCGGCCACCGCTTATTTCACGTTGTTGCCGGTACGCTCATCGGTGCAATGGTAGTTACACAAGCCTCAGCGATGTTACCAACACCAGAGCAAGCGGTTGATAGCTCAATGGCTATTCAGACAAATGCCAACAAGAACAGCAACTCAAGTGCTCAAGCCGTTAACAGCAGAATTACAGCGTCGTTGGTCAGCGTTGATGCCAATGGTCAAGAAGTACTCGTCCCTGTAGATACCAATACTCGTTTGCAGTCAGGTAATGTATTGGAATATCAAGGGTACTTTACCAATACCAATGCAGATCGCGTCCGTAAAATGACCGTCACGATGAGCATTCCAGAGCAGGTAGAACTATTAAAAACCGTTGCTCCTGAATTCCCATATGGCAGTGTAGATGGCAATAATTTTGCTCGTATGCCATTACGTACCAAGGTAGATAATCAACTACAAGATGTCGCGCTTAAATATTATAAAGCGGTACGTTGGGACTTAGAAGGTGTAGGCCTAAATGATACTGTCGCTGTAAAATATCGCGCGCGCGTTAAATAGTCGCTTACGTTGTTGGTTTTGCCGCTGTGCCTAGTAAAATATCGCGCGCGCGTTAAATAGTCCTGAATTTTTGGATCAGAACTTAGCTAGTATTGATGTAGCTAGCACTGAAAACTATCAATTTAGTACTGAAAGCTATCAATAAAAAAGCACCACAGTTTATAGCTGCGGTGCTTTTTTATGGTGTGACAGGACGTTTGATAATTTTACTGATAAGTAATTAATAATACTCAATTATAGCGTGGCATATTTGCTATTAGATTTCTCTTGGATAAGTTGTTTAATTGCATTGATTTGCGGCGTTGTAGCTTGAGCACCTGCTTGTATTAGACTGCGTCGCTGCCTAGTATCTATCGAACTGTTATGACCGATATTAGGAGTAATAATAATATCCGCTCGATCTCGCTCACTTTGAATTGATGCGGCGCGATTAGCAGTCAGGTTGGTAGCTAGAATATTGGTTTCTAGAAAGCCCCAAAAGTCACTCAATGAGTTTATAGTCGGTATTTGATTATTAGTACTACCATTGCCTTGAGCTCCCGTCACATCTACAGCAATGACAATGTCAGCACCCAAGTCATAGGCGCTATCTACTGGTACTAAACTGACCACACCACCATCGATATATTTTTTACCAACCTTTTCAGGAATACGCGGGGCAATAAAAATATTGGGTACACTACAGGATGCTTGTACGGCAAGCCCAGCATCGCCAGTGGTAAAGACCGCTTTTTTTAGAGTGTGTTTTTCTGCTGCGATTGCCGCAAAAGCAATGGGGAAATCCTCTATGGCACGCGCATTCACTTTGTTATTAATAAAGTTTTTTAACTTAATACCTTCGATAAATCCTTGATTGGACAAGGTAAAGTCTGTGAGCTGGCTATCAGTAGTGGTCAATGCCAATTGCTCAAGCTGTGCAGGCGTGTAACCACTGGCGTATAAGCTACCAATCAAGCTACCCACACTCGTACCGACCACCAATGTTGGTTTGATACCATTTTCCTCTAGAGCTTTGATGACCCCCACATGGGCAAACCCTTTCGCACCGCCACCACCCAAAACCAGTGCGACAGTAGGAGCCTTAATAACAGGCTCTAGTGTAGCAGGAGTAGTCGATGGCAACGTGCTACACGCACTAATATACAAACCGAGAATTGGTATTAAGCCCAACCTCAGTAGTTTTAGATTATGACGAATCAGATTGTGACGAAACTGACGAGGCAAAATAGAAATAAGCATAGAAAAACACCTTACGAAATTGCCAGAATTCAAAAAATAAGACATCAGTTATTGATATGATGAGAAGAAGCGGTTTATCTATAGTAGATGGACTGTATAGATGCTATTTTACTAAATAGCCTAGCATAAGCAATTGTATTGTCAGCTATAATGAAATGAGTCGAATTTGTTATACGTACTATCGTTATGGCTATTCTGTGGTACAAGTCATCATGTACAGCCTATTAAAAATGCTCGATTTAGCATACAAAAATTAAAAATAATATTGTTAGGATCTTTAATGCCAATATCGGAGAGTCATGCCTCATCTAACTCATTAGATCACTTTAGATCTGATATGCCGCTGTCAGCACTAGATATGCCAGTGTCTGCGCTAGCAGGTGTAGGGGTAAAAGTCGCAGAGCAGTTGGCGCAATTGAATATCAAGCGGATATTCGATTTGCTATTACATTTGCCCCGTGATTATGAAGATCGTAGTCGACTGGTATCAATCGCCGATATAGAGCATGGACAGTCAGCGCTAATTACTGGTCATATCGTCCATGTCGATACCAAGCGCAGTGGGATGACTGTGACGGTGGACGATGATACGGGTACGATATCATTGCGGTTTTTCAAGGTCTATCGTGGTCTGGTACAGACTATGAATTTAGGAACACGCTTACAGCTATTTGGTGAGGTCAAAGTCAGCCGCTACGGCAAGCAGATACATCATCCTGAATATCAAGTCATCACTGACAATACAGTCATGACTGATACGGGGTTGCAGCCTATTTATCCTACTGTCAAAGGCTTACATCAAAACAAGCTGCGTACTTTAATTAAACTGGCATTGCAAACGGTTCGGAGCCAAGGTCTGCCGATGACATTGTTTACGGCTGAAGATTTTGCAGTTGTATCTGATTTGGCATTAGTGCCTTTTGAGCCATCTAAATCAGCGGTGTCAGAGGCCGAATATACCGAAGATATTTTTTCGACGTTAGCACGCAGCGTACCTGATAACGCGATTGGCAATAGCGTATACAAGCCCAGTCCCTCTAACTATCAGGCAGATAATGACATACATAACGTCGCTGCCAGTATTGCTCAGCACAATGTCTATAACTTAACGATATTTGAAGCATTGGTACTGCTGCATACGCCGCCTACTTATACCAGCGCGTCTCAGCAATACAAACTATTCACTCAACTCAGTGCCCGTACGCATGCTGCTTGCCAGCGCTTGATTATTGAAGAGTTGACTGCGCATCAGCTCAGTTTGCTATATCGTCGCCAGCAGCTACATCAGCATAAAGCGCCCAAATGCACTACCAATAGTCCTCTTGCTGACAAGTTGTTTTCTGCATTGCCTTTTGATCTAACGGGTGCGCAAAAAAGAGTGATGAAAGACATTACTGCGGATATGGCGACCTCAATTCCGATGCTACGACTGGTACAGGGAGATGTGGGTGCTGGCAAGACGTTGGTGGCAGCAGGGGCAGCGGGTTATGCGCTCGATAGTGGCTGGCAGGTCGCGGTAATGGCACCGACTGAGATTTTGGCAGAGCAGCATCTACTGAATTTTAAGCAATGGTTTGAGCCATTGGGCATTGGTGTCGGTTGGCTCGCCGGTAAGCAAACGGCCAAACAGCGCCGTGAAGCTTTGGAAGCGGTTGCAGAAAATACCGTGCAAGTGGTGGTCGGTACTCATGCACTGTTTCAGGAGCAAGTTCAGTTCGCTAAGTTAGGTTTGGTTATCATTGATGAGCAGCATCGATTCGGTGTTGAGCAACGCATGGCATTGACCAATAAAGGCGTGGCTAACAGTACCCCGCATCAGCTAATCATGACCGCAACACCGATTCCAAGAACCTTAGCGATGAGTGTCTATGGCGATATGGATACCTCAATCATTGATGAATTGCCACCGGGGCGTACCCCAATTACAACGGTAACTATCGATCGCAATCGACGCGATGAAGTCATAGAACGTATTGCGATTAATTGCGAAGCGGGCAGGCAAGCGTACTGGGTATGCTCACTGGTAGAAGCGTCTAGTGTCTTGGATGCGCAGGCAGCCGAAGCCACTTATGAGGATTTAAATGAACGTCTAGATATTCGTATTGGACTGGTACATGGCAAGATGAAGTCTGCTGATAAGCAAGCCATCATGCAGGAGTTCAAAGCAGGTAATTTGGACTTGCTGATTGCGACGACTGTCATCGAGGTAGGGGTTGATGTGCCCAATGCATCGTTAATGGTTATCGAAAATGCGGAGCGTTTGGGACTCTCACAATTGCATCAGCTGCGCGGGCGAGTCGGACGTGGCTCGACCAAAAGTTTCTGTGTACTGTTATATCAAAAACCGCTATCAGAGACAGGTACTGAGCGACTAAATGTCCTACGCGATAGTACTGATGGTTTTGTCATTGCTCAAAAAGACTTAGAGCTACGTGGGCCAGGAGAGCTGTTAGGCAAACGTCAAACGGGTAACGTTGGCTACTATCTAGCCGATCTGATCCGTGATGAGCAATTATTTGCCATTGCTCAGCGATTAGCGAAGCATTTGATAGCAGACCCTGCGCGAAAAGCAGATGTCAGCCAATTGATTCATCGCTGGATGCCTGAGGCAAGTCGCTATACCAATGCCTAGCGTTTAGTACCCAGTGTCTAGTAATCAGTGCTTAGTGTGTAGTACCGGTATTGGCAAATAGGTTCATTGCGTCATCGAACCTAGCTCTGGATATAATCAAACAGTATAGCCGCAAGGTTAAAATTATTTATAGACAACACTCCATCCATAGTCAGCCGTTGAATACATCAGAGATTCAGCGATTGACTACATGCGCTCTTATTTCTTTAAATTGGTCGATATGCCTTGAACATTGCACAGATATTCGGTCTAAGTTTCAATTAAATTTATGAACGCTAGACCCTATATATATAAATAAGATGATGGCTAAATATATGCTATTCTCGATAGTTTGATGAACTATTATAATAATAAACAGTGCTTTAGAGAACATCGTAATACTCTCTGTAAGTAACGCTCATAGCCCTATATCAGGCTATCCAAACATTGCTTCAATTGCGTGTCACTTTTTATTATTGCTGTGACTGATTGATATTTTTAGTCATTCTATATCGAGTATTTCAATATTGACTGTACCTACAGAGAGTTATCATGAGCGATTTTGAAGAAACCCATTCTAAGCCGTCAGCTGAATCTGAGCTGCCGCCATATCGTCAAACTGACACTGTATCTCAAAGGCCATCTGCGAAACCACCAATATGGTTGTGGCCCGTGTTAGCAGCCGTACTAGTGATTGGGGTGCTGCTTGGGAAGTACTGGGGCAATGATAGTAATGCAGCTACAGATGAGTCAGCAACTTCTAATTCTGTCGCAAACGATCAAGCAACCGGCAGTGACGCCAGTATTGAGCAATCAGTACTCTCAGTAGAAACAGTTAGTCCAAGCCAAAATGATATCGGCAGCACCCTCAGTGCCGATGGAACCATCAATGCTAAAGATACTGCGAATGTCAGTGCAAAAGTCAATGGTGTGGCTATCGAGCGTATTTTGGTCGAAGAAGGCGACCGCGTTAGAGCAGGTCAAGTCTTAGCCGTGTTCGATACTGATGCCATGGAGCAGCAAGTGCTACAGGCGCAAGCAGATGTCGCAGAAGCGGAAGCCACCCTTGCCAATGCCAGCGCCGACGCTGCACGTGTGTTGCCATTGATCGATATCGATGCCATCAGCAAACAAGAGGCTGATCGCTACCGTACCTCGGAAGTACGTGCCAGAGCCGCTTTGCAAGCATCCAAAGCCCGTTTGAGCAATCAGCGTTTGACATTAGAGAACGCAAAAGTCGTCGCTCCTGTCAGTGGTATTATCAGTGAAAAAATGGTAGAAGTCGGTCAAGTGGCAGGCGGAGATCCGCTATTTACGATTATCAAAGGCGGTGTGTTGGAATGGCGAGCAGATATAGATCCTAAGCTTATCGGGGATATAAACGTCGGTACGCCTGTACAAGTCAGTCTGCCGGGTGGTGATACAGTGATGGGGCAAGTAAATCGCATCGCACCCACCGCAGACAACAACCGCCAAATTACGATTTATGCTAGCCTAGCTGCCAACTCAAAGATACGTGCAGGCATGTATCAGACAGGTGAATTCCTATTAGGAAGTACCAGTACGCAAACGATTCCTAATAGCGCCGTGGTCAGCAATGATGGTTATGATTATGTGATGCTCGTTACCGAGTCGACTACTCGAGACGATCGCTCGATGGGACGTATCAAGCAGCAGCGAGTCACATTGGGTGAGCGATTGGGCGAGAGCGTAGCAGTGCTAGAGCCTTTGCCAAGTGACAGTCGTATCGTAAAACAGGGCGGTAGCTTCTTAAATGATGGTGACCTAGTGCGCGTTGTTGATGGTGTAACTCAAACTAGTAAGCCAGTGCAGGCACAGCCATGAGCTTAAACGTCTCCGCTTATTCGATAAAGAACCCGCTCGTTGCTATCTTGCTATTTGTGCTGCTGACGTTGGGCGGCATTTACGGTTTCATGAAAATGAAAGTCCAGCAGTTTCCGGATATAGACTTGCCAGCGGTGGTAGTCACGGTGACGCTACCGGGTGCTGCGCCTTCACAGCTCGAAAACGATATCGCCAAAAAGATTGAAAATAAACTGACCAGTATCGAAGGCGTGAGTCATATTCGCACCACGCTACAGACGGGTGCGGCAACCATTGCCACTGAATTTACCTTAGAAAAAGACATTCAAGAAGCGGTAGACGATGTGCGGTCAGCAGTCGGTGAAGTACGTGGTGATCTACCAGCTGCGGCTAATGATCCTATTATTACCAAAGTATCTACTGCTGGGTTTCCAGTGGTTACTTACTCTGTCGCTGCTGAGAATATGAGCGTGGAGGATTTATCTTGGTTTGTTGATGATACCGTTACCAAGCGGCTATCAGACATACCAGGCGTTAGTACCGTGAGCCGTGTTGGCGGGTTGCAGCGTGAAATCACGGTTGCTGCCGACCCGATTGCGTTAAGTGGTTTGAAATTTTCTATTTCGCAATTATCGCAGCAAATCGCTGGTATCCAGCAAGACAGTTCTGGTGGGGAGGCGGAAGTTGGCAATACGACTCAGACCATCCGTGTTCTCGGTGCTGTTGAGCGAGCAAATGAGCTAAACGATTTGCAAGTGGCTGTTCCTACGGGGGGCACACAAGCTTTAGGTCGTATGGCAGAAATCACTGACGGCGCAGCAGATCCAAGCTCGATTGCTAAGCTGGACGGTCAAACCGTGGTGGCATTTAACATCACTCGCTCGCGCGGTGCCAGTGAAGTCGATGTGATGGAGCTGGTTGATGAGGAGCTTGCCAAGCTGACAGCGGATGTCGGTAATATCAGTATTGAAAAAGTCTATGACCGAGCGACACCCATTGCAGAAGATTATGAAGCCTCATTAAGAATGCTCATCGAGGGTGGTCTGTTGGCTGTAGTGGTAGTCTTCCTGTTTTTGCGCAATATTCGAGCGACTATTGTTGCCGCGGTCGCTTTGCCGTTATCAGTGATTCCAACCTTTTTGGGCATGTATTTATTTGGCTTCAGTCTTAATATTATCTCATTACTGGCATTATCATTAGTCATTGGGGTGCTGGTCGATGATGCAATCGTTGAAGTCGAAAACATCATACGCCATCTACGCATGGGTAAAACACCTTATGAAGCGGCGATGGAAGCCGCTGATGAAATCGGTCTCGCCGTCGTCGCCACCACTTTTACTTTGATTGCGGTGTTTTTACCAACAGCCTTTATGGGCGGTATCGTTGGACAGTTTTTCCGTCAGTTTGGTTGGACGGCTGCCTTATCAATTTTTGCCTCGCTGATGGTAGCTCGCCTGATTACACCGATGATGGCGGCCTATATATTGCGACCTGAGAAAAAGCATGTCGAAAAACAAAGCGCGATGATGAAGTACTATCTTAAGATTGTGTCTTGGACCCTACATCATCGCTGGATAACCATGGGTGCAACACTTGTTTTATTTGTAGCCTCATTAGCTCTGATTAAGCTGCTACCCACGTCATTTATCCCTGATAATGATATCGATCAAACTCGAGTGGCTATTGAGCTGACACCTGACGTATCGTTGGCAGATACTGAGCGCGTGGCGGCGCTAGCAAGTGCTCGTATTTTGGCCATGCCTGAGGTGACCAATATCTTTACCTCAGTGGGAGAGGCACAGGCATCGATGGGTGCGTCAGATGGTGGTGGCGGCAAGGCTGAAAACATCGCAGGTTTGGATATCGTGCTTGCTCCGCGTGCAGAACGAGACACTAAGCAAGAGATAGAACGCAAAATTAGCAAACTAATGACAGAAGTGCCAGGAGCACGGTTTACAGTTGGGCTATCGAGTGGTGGTGAAAGTGGCTATAACTTTTCATTAACCAGTACTAACCCGCAATTGCTTGAACAAACTGCACAAAAAATCATGTCTGAGATTCGAGGGCTATCAAGTGCAGGCGCTGTGACCAGCGATCGCAGTCTGCCACGTCAAGAGCTAACGGTAACGCCAGATAGGTTGGCAATGGCGGATAAAGGGGTCACCACGCAAGATATCGCTACGACTTTACGTGTGGCGACCGTAGGCGACTACGAACAGCAATTGTCCAAGCTCAATCTTGATACGCGTCAAGTACCAATCGTGGTACGTTTACCTGATGTGGCTAAGCAAAATGTTAGCCAACTAGAAGGTTTGTACGTGCCGACTACCATGCCTGCAGGTCAAGGCGTGCGCGTCGGTGAGGTTGCTACGCTAGACTTTGGCACTGGGCCTGCACAAATTAGCAGACTGGATCGAGAGCGTGCTATTAGTATCACGGTACAACCTGCTAGTGGCGAGCTTGGCGATTTGGTACAGGCGGTAAAAGCAGTACCGACCATGCAGCAACTGCCGCCTTCGATTACCATCATTGATCAAGGCCAAGCCGAAAACATGGCAGACCTCTTTAGTGGCTTTATCATTGCGATGTCCGTCGGTGTGGTTTGTATTTTAGGTGTGCTGATTCTACTATTTGGTCGTTTGTTGCAGCCTTTTACCATTTTAATGGCGTTACCTCTGTCGATTGGTGGGGCGTTTGTCGGCTTGGTTATTACCAATAGTAGCTTATCGATGCCGTCGATGATTGGTTTTATTATGCTCATGGGTATTGCGACCAAAAACTCTATTCTATTGGTCGATTACGCGTTGATTGCCCAGCGCCGAGGGCTGGCACGCTTTGAGGCTATTGTAGATGCGTGTCGCAAGCGTGCACGGCCTATTATCATGACGACCATTGCGATGGGTGCAGGTATGCTGCCATTAGTATTTGGTTGGGGCGATGCAGATCCTACCTTTAGACGACCGATGGCAGCAGCGGTATTGGGTGGTCTAGTAACTTCTACGCTATTGAGCTTGGTTGTTATTCCTGTCGTCTATACCTTGATGGATGATTTATCTGGATGGTTTGCTAAGTGGCTAGCTCCACATGGTAAACCTAGTGACTTCTAATAGTCACTTCTCATAGAGAGCCAAATAGTGAGCCAAATAGTGAGGCAAATAGTGAGGCAAATAGTGAGGCAAATAGCTAACCAAATAGTTAGCTAAGACACGACACAATAATAGCAATCTGGAAAACGATGTATGATTAACATGCTCTCAATTAGGTCATACACTCGTCAGACTAGAGGACATTCTCATGACTTTCATCAGATTGTTTTGCCCTTGCGAGGGGCAATCAATATCGAAGTTGGAAGCTATACTGGAAAAGTTATTCCGAGCGAATGTGTTGTGGTCAAGGCAAATGAAAAACACTACTTTAGCGCTGAGGAGAATGCAAAGTTTATCGTTGTAGATACAGATCTGTTGCCAGAAAATGTGTTTCATTCATCACAAATTGTCTTTTCTATCAGTTCGCCATTGTTGGCATTTTTGGAGTTTTCAGAAAGTCAGTTAAGGTATCAAATCAATCCTGAAGTTGAGAGACTGATGTTTGATACCTTTTATAAGCTTCTAGAACAACAAAATCTATTTGTGCAATACGACGCTCGAATTAGAGAAGTCGTCGCATATATTCACCACAATTTTTCTAACAACCTTTCTGTTGAAGTATTGGCGGATATCTCTTGTCTCAGTGCCACACAGTTTAAAAAGAACTTCAAATCGCAAACAAACCAGACCGTCACTGAGTACATCACAAGGATCAGAATGCAAAAGGCGCAAGCTCTGTTACTGCATACTGATTCACCTATCGCTATCATAGCCGAACTGGTTGGTTATACGGATGTTAGTGCTTTTAGCCGCCGCTTTTCTAAATATTTTGGTATTGCCCCTTCCAAATTAAAACACGTCTAACCAGACATACAAACCGTCTAATCTGCAAAAATACTATTCTGTAACCCTCTATAATAATGTTATTCATTATAACGTTAGAGGTAGCTACTATGCTGCAGAATAAATCTAGTTTCAGTGCTGTTCTATGTGTGATAGCTGCCAGTGTCCTTTGGGGAACGACAGGTACAGCCTCTGCTTTTATACCTGAGGTTAGTCCATTAGCCGTTGGTGCGTTTTCTATGGGGGTAGGTGGTGTATTGCTAGTATTGAATGCTAAGAATAATTTACTAAGCGATAGACAGAAACTACTTTCTCAGCCCAGTCTCTTATTCATCGGTAGCCTATGCGTTGCTATCTATCCTTTAGCTTTTTATTCCTCTATGAGGTTGGCAGGTGTCGCTATTGGTACAGTGATCTCAATTGCTAGCGCACCATTTTTCACTGTTATCATGGAGCGTCTGATTAGCAATAAAAGAGTCACTAGTCGATGGGTGATAAGTTTTATATTTGGTGTGGTGGGCGTCATTTTGCTGACTTTAGGTAAAACCCAATCTTTAGATATAAACGCACAAGCAAATAATCGAATACTAGGCGTGTTGTTAGGGTTAGTTGCAGGATTGACCTATGCCACATACTCATGGACAGCACGTCAAATGATAGAGAACGGGGTAAACTCAAAATCAGCGATGGCCAGTATGTTTGGTCTGTCTGCAATCTTATTGTTGCCATCATTATTATTAACAGGGGAAAACCTGTTTTTAGATGCAAAACATATAAGCGTTGCCCTATATTTGGCAATTGCGCCGATGTTCTTTGGTTATTTACTTTTTGGTCAAGCGTTGAGAGTGATTGAGGCGAGCAAAGCGACGCTTATTACGTTATTAGAACCTATTGTAGCCACTATATTGGCTATCATTATAATCGGTGAAACATTCTCTCCTATCGGCTGGCTAGGAATGTCACTCATGATAATCTTTCTCTTGCTGCAAGTAATAAAGACGCCAAAACTGACAGGTTATCGAGGAAGGCGTGCACTGTACAAGTAACAAAGCAATATAAGTAACAAAGCAATATTTCTGACGATAAGCAGTATTTTTGATGAGTTACTGCCTATTAAGTATGACTCTTTGTATGACGTTAGTCTAAAACTGGTAAGTTGAATGGATTAGTTGGGTTAGTCTTTTCTATAGTCTGTCCAATCAAATTAATTGAAGAAATTGTTTATATCTTATAGCACTATTTTAATTTTACTAATAGGTGAGTAGCTGCTAGAACGATAAACCAATCTCTACAAACTAATCTCTAAAAAACTAGAAAATAAGGAATAACTATGATTAATGCATACGCAGCAAAAGAAAAAGGTGGCAAGTTTGAGCCTTATGAATATGACCCAGGTGCTCTAGGCGATCACGAAGTAGAAATCGAAGTATAGTCAAGTCTATATAAATCCGCTACAGCGTCATCCTCGCTAAGCATACTAATGTATAACTTGCACTCCGTTTCCTTGTATCGAAATTATATTGAACTGACAATACATAGCTGCGGTATTTGCCATAGTGATTTATCAATGTGGCAAAATGAATGGGGTATGACTTAATATCCGTTTGTCGGTGGGCATGAGGTTGCAGGTAAAGTCCTCAATAAAGGCAAGCACGTCAAGCATTTAGAGTTGGGCGACAAAGTCGGACTTGGTTGGCATAAAGGGTACTGTAACGTCTGCGATCTATGTATCGATGGAGACCATAACCTATGCCCTGAGCAAGAAGGTACGATCATTGGTAACCACGGCGGCTTTGCAGATAAAGTACGCGCAAAAGATACTAGCGTCATCAAGATACCTGAAGGACTTGATTTTAACGCGGTAGGACCACTGTTATGTGGCGGTATCACAGTGTTCAACCCACTTATGCAGTACGACATCAAACCAACTTCTAGAGTGGCTGTAATTGGTATTGGTGGTTTGGGTCATTTGGCATTGCAGTTTGCCAATGCGTGGGGCTGTGAAGTGACGGCATTTACCAGTGAATCAAAAATGGAGGAAGCAAAAGAGATGGGCGCTCACCATTCACTAAACTCAAGAGACGATAGCGAAATTGAAAAAGCCGCAGGTTCTTTTGATTTAATCATCTCAACAGTGAACGTTGATATGAACTGGGATGTCGTGATCAAGACGCTAAGACCAAAAGGTAAGCTGCATTTTGTTGGACTGTTAGAAGCGCCACTAGAGATATCGGCTGCACCAATGATTATGGCTCAAAACAGTCTATCAGGCTCGCCAGTTGGCTCACCAGCGACGCTGCGTAAAATGCTAGATTTTGCTGCGCGCCATAATATTCAGCCAGTCACTGAAACTTATAAAATGTCTGAGATTAATGAAGCGTTTGAGCGATTAGAGAGTGGTAATGCTCGCTATAGAGTGGTGCTAGAGAGAGACTAAACGTCGTTACAGGCAACTTAATGTAGCCACCAAATAAGCGCAATAATAGTGATACTCTAATTAATAGATAGAGTGTCACTATTTTTTTGTATTGAAATTCTACTTTCTACCAGTTTTTAATACATGCGAATTATTTGGAACTGGATCTAAGTATTTTTATTTAATTTTTGCTCAGGCAATTATTACTATTTTTTCTAAACTGCTAGTAGGTCGTTCTAAAATTATAAAAACCCCCTGCTACTGAGTTCACAATAGCAGGGGTAAATAATTATCTTTTTCAGAGCTGTCGTAGAGTAATTTTTCTTATTCTACCGTGACTGATTTTGCCAAATTACGTGGTTGGTCGACGTCTGTGCCACGCATTACTGCTACATGGTATGACAACAGCTGCACAGGCACGCTGTAGACAATAGGGGCAAGCGTCTCGCAAACATCGGGTACATATACTAAGTGTAGTCTATCTTCCGCGACCATTTGACTGGCTTCGCTAGCAAATACAAATAGCTCGCCATGACGCGCATGCACTTCTTGCATGTTGGCTTTTAATTTATCAAACATACTGTCTTTGGGCGCCAATACGACGATGGGCATGTCTTTATCGACCAATGCTAATGGACCGTGTTTGAGCTCGCCTGCGGCATAACCTTCTGCATGAATGTAAGAGATTTCTTTTAGCTTTAACGCGCCTTCTAGCGCAATCGCGAACTGTAGCCCGCGACCTAAAAATAGACAGCTTTTCTTATCTTCAAAGCTTTCACTCATGGTTTTGATAGGAGCATCAAGGTTTAAGCTGGCGTAGAGTTGTCCTGGCAATTGATGTAACTCACTTAATAACGTATTTAAGTGTTCGTCAGTCATGCGCTGCTGCGTGACACCAACTTTTAATATCAACAATATCAAGGCCACAAGCTGAGTGGTAAATGCTTTGGTAGAGGCAACGCCAATCTCAGGCCCTGCTAACGTTGGCAAGAAGATATCTGTTTCGCGTACCAACGATGACGTCGGTACATTACATAGTGCCAAGCTGACTAAGCCTGCTGGTGTTTGCTTCTGGATATCACGTAATGCTGATAAGGTGTCAGCCGTTTCACCAGATTGAGAAATACAGATGACCAAAGTATTATCGACCACGACAGGATTGCGATAGCGGAATTCGCTGGCAACCTCGACGGAACAAGGTATACGGATAAGGTTCTCAAACCAGTATTTTGCGACCATACCGGCATGATAACTGGTACCACAAGCAATCACTTGTACATGACGAATACCTGACAACAGTGTCTCATGACGCTGTAAAAAATCGTCGCGTAGTTTAGTCGTTTCACCATTGTCCAAAGCCATCTCGATCGTACGAGCGACGGCATCTGGCTGCTCGTAAATTTCTTTGAGCATATAATGCTTGAACTCGCCTTTATCTGCATTATGCTGGGTTGCATCAATCTCATGTATCTGACGTTGGATTTCAACACCATCTGCATAAACTTGAATGCTATTGCGAGTTAATTTGGCGATATCGCCTTCTTCTAGATACATAAAGCGGTTAGTCACTGGCAGCAAAGCCAACTGATCTGATGCGATAAAATTCTCACCGATACCAACACCAATCACTAAAGGTGAGCCTAGACGTACAGTAATGAGCTCATCAGGGCAATCTACGTGGACGATACCCAATGCAAAAGCACCGTGCAGTAGCGGGATAATAGTGCGTACTGCTTCTAACAAGTCAGGTGTCTTTTTGTAGATATCATGGATTAGATGCGCCACAACTTCAGTATCTGTCTGTGAAGTAAACACGTAGCCTTTGGCTATTAGCTCTTCTTTTAGTTCAGCGTAGTTTTCGACGATACCGTTATGAACGACCGCAATTTTGCCTGACACGTGTGGATGCGCATTACGTTGTGCTGGCTCGCCATGGGTTGCCCAGCGCGTATGAGCAATACCGATATGACCATCAAAAAACTCTGGATTGATAGCGACGGCATTAACCAGTGCCTGTACTTTACCCACTTGGCGCTCACGGTGTAGTTCACCATCACGAATAACGGTCAGACCAGCTGAGTCATAGCCGCGATATTCTAAACGCTTTAGGCCTTCAAGTAAGATATTAGCGATATTTCGCTCAGCAACGGCGCCTACAATTCCACACATGGCTATTCCTTAGATTTAAATTTTAGTAGTTCAATATATAGTGGTGCAAGATCAAAAAATTTGGTTGGTCACTAATGATGAATCATCAACAGATAAATATGATGAAGCAGCACCACAAAGATTGCCGTACTGCTTAGGTTTATTCAACAATGACTGAGGTTGGCTAAACCACCAATGAGCAATTATTTTTTAGTGGGTCGTTGGAAGTCGTTTTTTTGTACTTGACGCGCACGACCAAACGCTAAGGCACTACAATCAACGTCTTTGGTAATCACAGAACCAGCGGCAACGGTAGCTGTATCGCCAATCGTCACTGGCGCGACTAAGCTAGCATTGGAGCCGATAAAAGCATTGTCTTCAATGATGGTTTGCGATTTATTAGCACCGTCATAATTACAAGTAATGACACCAGCACCGATATTCACGCCTGTACCGACAGTTGCATCACCGACATAGCTTAAGTGATTTACTTTACTGCCTTGACCAATAGTTGATTTTTTAATTTCGACAAAGTTACCAACTTTGCTGTTATCAGATAGTATGGTATCAGGACGCAAATGCGCAAAAGGCCCGATATCAACACCAGCACCAATATCAGCGCGATCGATCACACAGTAAGGTTTGATGTAGCAGGCATTACCAATCTTGGCATTTTTAATAACACAGCCTGCTTCGATATAGACGTTGTCACCTAAGGTACAGTCACCTTCAAATACCACATTAACGTCAATAAACACATCTTGACCAGCGGTTAACGTACCACGGATATCGACACGAGTAGGGTCGGCAAACTGTACGCCAGCTTCTTGTAAGTCAGCAACTAGCTTACGTTGCCAAGTGCGTTCTAGACTAGCAAGCTGTTGACGATTATTAACCCCTTCAATTTCAAACGTATGCTCAGGCTCAATTGCCGCGATAGTAATACCATCGGCAACAGCCATTTTGACGATATCCGTCAGATAATATTCTTGCTGTGCATTGTCGTTAGAAAGCTCAGGCAAATATTTGTGCAGTAATGCATTATCGACGCAGTAGATACCGCTGTTAATTTCTTTAATACTTTGCTCTTCAGCATCGGCATCTTTTTGTTCAACGATGGCTTCAATATTACCTGCTTGGTCGCGTTTAATACGACCCAATCCAAATGGATTATCGACAGTCAACGTCAGCATCGACATACCATTAGTATTGGCAGTTTTTAATGCCGTTAGCGTCTCACAGCTGACCAATGGCACATCACCGTAAAGAATGAGACTTTGTCCTGACTTGGGTAAATCAGACAGTGTCACCTTGACCGCATGGCCAGTTCCCAATTGCTCAGTTTGAGCAACCCAAGTAATTGATGCTTGTGTATATTGATTGGTAATTTCTGACTTTACTTGATCGCCACCAAAGCCATGAACAATGATGGTTTCATCAACAGTGAGCTGATGGCACGTATCTAGTACATGGCCTAATAAAGACTTCCCAGCCAATGTCTGCAATACCTTTGGCTTTGCCGATTGCATACGTGTGCCTTTACCGGCAGCTAAAATAATTACAGAAAGAGGAGATGTCATAATAGGCTCGCAAATGTAACAAAATATAATATTGGATTATAGCGCAAATGTTCAGTTAGAAAAACACTGTGATGTGCAGGCTTTGTAATGCAACCTGCTGACAATAAATCAATCATCTATGCAGAAGAGTAGCGTTCAAATTGATAACGTTGCTAGGATTAGCGGTTGTAGAGTAGCCAATTCAGCATCATAGTAGTTAGGGTAGCTTATAACAGCACACCAAACATAACCACTACCCATACTACTGCTGCCATGATACCGGCGATGATGTCATCAAGCATAATGCCTAACCCTCCAGCAACTCTTTTGTCAGCCCATCCAATCGGTGGCGGCTTAACGATATCAAAAAATCGAAATAAGATAAAAGCGAAAACAATGGCGAAAATAGAAAGCTCTTGAGACACATTTTTCCAGAAGTTATCGTCAGCAATCCCCATATAAGACAAGGGTAGTAGGGTAATCCAAATACCTGCCCACTCATCCCAAACGATATGCGGATCATCATGACCTTGCATCAGCTCAGCAGTGCGTCCGCAAATCCAAACGCCCAAAATACAAGATAGAATTGTCAAAATGAGAAAAGGTATAAAGCCCAAACTCAACAATGGTATGGCAATAATTAACCCACCAACGGTACCCCAAGTGCCAGGTGCACGGCGCGGCAGACCACTACCTAAACCTAGCCCAAGCCAATAAACCATACGGTCAAGAATATTAGCACCAACCGGTAATGGTGGGCAGTCATTCGCTTTACGGATGTCAGGCTTAGATAAATCGTGATCAGTCATGGATTAGCCTGTAAAGTGTTGGTAACCAGTAAGATTGGGCCATATTGAAAACGGTGCGGGCTGAGTAGGCGTCACTGGTTGATTTTGATAGAACAGTTCAAGACGTGAGTTATTAGAAGACTTGGTATCTATCGTTATAGGATCTGATAGTGCAGTTACCTCACCGATACAAGTGACAGGTGTGTTGCCAGTAGGCGGTTTGATATGCGCAGGCAAAGTAAATGCCAGTTCATAATCATCGCCGCCCGCTAGTTGACCTAACAAGCGATCAGACAAATCGACAGTAGATAATAACTCGCTACTCGGTAGCTTGTCTAAATGGATGCGCATGCATACAGAGCTTTGCTGACAGATATGGCCAAGATCTTGGTAAAGACCATCGGAGATATCTATCATCGCTGTTGCACCGAGCTTTGCCAACGCTGCACCTAGTGCAATACGCGGCGTTGGCATATGTAGACGATGCGCCAACTCGATACCTTGTGCGCTTTCAGGATACTTTAAGGCGAAAGCGGCATCACCAAGGGTGCCTGAAACATAAACCTTATCACCCACTTGCGCACCTGAGCGGTAAATGGCAGGTGTATCTGCGGACAGCAATCCCTGAGCACTGATACTGAGTATTAAACGCTCACTGCGCGTGGTATCACCCCCTATCAGCGTCACGCCAAACAGCTGGCACGCATGAAACATCCCTTTAGCAAATTCAGTAAGCCATTCGTGTTTTGCCAAACGTTCAGGTAATGCCAACGCTAGCATAATGCTATGTGGCGATGCACCCATAGCAGCGATGTCTGAGACATTAACGGCCACGGCTTTATAGCCAATGGCAAATGCTAGTTCATCAACTTTTTGCCAGTCAGCATGAAAGTGACGACCTTGAACCAGTGTATCAATACAGCTAACCAAGCGTGAGCCTGCTGGTAATGCCATCACAGCCGCGTCGTCACCGATACCTTTTTCGATACCAGTTGATGGTGCATGCGTGGCCTGCATCTGTGAGAATATACGCTCAATCAGCTCAAACTCGTTCATGGCTAGTCTTAGTCTTTGGTATCGTTAGCGCTTTTCTTGCTCGCCTTAAAGTCATTGATATTTGCACTGGCTTTACTGGCACTACTGCGTTTAACGTTGGCTTTGTTAGCACTGATACGCGGCTTATTTGATGCAGTCGGCTCATCGACGATAGCGCTTTCTGTTTCAGCAGCAGTTTCGATGCTATCGGCTGAACTTACTTCAGGCTGTTTAGCCGCCGCTTTTTGTGACGTACGTAGATTGGCATTAGTATCTGCTTGTACCTCTAAAGCACGCAGCTCACCAGCCATTTTATCCAGTACCGCATTAATCAGTTTGTGAGCGTCAGTCGCCCCAAAGTGATTATTTAGCTTCATTGCTTCATCAAGCACGACCTTGTAAGGAATCTCTACACGGTTTTGTAGCTCATACGCGCCAATCAACAAGATAGCGTGCTCAACGGTATCTAGCTTATCAACCTCACGATCGAGATGCTGACTGATAAGCGCATCGAGAGCTTCAATTTGCTCTGGGATGTCGCGCATCATTTCATGATAATAACCGATATGGACGGTATGCATGGCATTGGTTGCACGCGTGCGAGCAGCAATATCGTGCGGTGCATTGTCTTTCCAGCCAAGCTTGCCATCTACATCAAAGCGGCGGTCGGTGACGAGCCACTCGTATAGACCTTGCATGGCAAAGCGGCGCGCCTTACGGATAGCAGTGTGACTGGTCTTATAAGAAGACTCACTCATATCGAAGGTTTGATCACCTGCACTACTGCTCGCTATACGGGTAGCTTCAGCTTGATTGGCTTGTGCGGTTTTCGCAGCGCTGATAGCGCGCTTGAGTTGGTCAGTCATAGGGGGTCTGTACCTAAATTTTTGAGATGATACCCAGTCAAAATATAAATTAACAAAGTAGCTTTTTAGCTATGCTTATTTAAATTTTTAAAGGGTATAGAAATAAGGCGAAAATTCAAAAAATAGCCAATTGTTTCGATAGCTGGCTAGTGCTATAAGGTGCTGTTATTACTAGATAGCAGCACCAGTTAAACTAATAAATTTGAGCTTTAAAGCTTATGCTTCATCGATGCTGTCATCAATATCTAGCTGTGACAAAACAGCGATCATTTCTAGTACGACCATCGCAGCTTCAGAGCCTTTGTTGCCCGCTTTAGTACCAGAGCGCTCAATGGCTTGCTCGATGCTATCAGTAGTGATGATACCGTTGGCAACAGGGATATTATAATCCATTGCCACAGCGCTCAAACCTTTGGCCGACTCGCTAGCTACAATATCAAAATGCGGCGTGCTGCCACGGATGATTGCACCCAGTGCCACAATAGCGTCAAAACGATCTGATTCAGCAGCACGTTGGGCAACAAGTGGTAGCTCGAATGCACCAGGAACGCGGACCACGGTAATGTTGCTACCCAATACACCATGACGGAGTAGGGCATCGATTGCACCATCAACCAATGACTCAACGACAAAACCGTTAAAACGACCAACAACGATACCAATGCGAGCATCAGCGTTTTGATGTAGGTTACCATCGATATGAGTCACGTCGTTGCGCTGCTGTTGTATATTCGACATAAAAAATCCTTTGCTTAATAAGCGTTCAATTGAAATATAGGCGTCAATAAATAGCTAAATAGTCTGATGCGTTCAATCGATTCGGTCGCCTATTATTTTGGCGTTGCCCTAGTTAATTGAACGAAAATAAATGGTTAGCGCTATGATAGCATTTTTTTAGGTTTTATTTGTATATTACGAGCGTGCTAAAGACGCATCTGTATTCCTTGTGCTGCCATATACTCTTTGGCCTCCAATACCGTATACTCACCGAAGTGAAAAATACTGGCGGCAAGTACGGCATCGACGCCGCCTTCTAGTACGCCTTCTGCTAAATGTTGCAGGTTACCGACGCCGCCTGAAGCGATAACTGGTACATTAACGCGGCTCGTAATTTGCTGCATGAGCGCCAAGTCGTAGCCTTTTTTGGTACCGTCACCGTCCATCGAGGTGACCAGTAATTCACCAGCGCCCAGCTCTGCCATTTTGCTCGCCCAAGCAACGGCATCGATACCCGTTGGCTTACGGCCACCATGGGTGAAAATCTCCCAACGTGGTACGGCAATACCATCGACTTTGATATCAGCGACGCGTTTGGCATCGATAGCAACGACGATACACTGGTTACCAAATTTCTGCGCGGCTTCACCAACGAACTCCGGTGTAAATACGGCTGCTGAGTTAATGGCAACTTTATCCGCGCCAGCATTGAGCAAATTGCGGATATCAGCGATTTTACGTACGCCGCCGCCAACGGTCAGCGGAACGAATACCGTTTCTGCCATGCGCTCAACAGTATGATAAGTGGTATCGCGCTCATCATTGGTCGCAGTAATATCCAAAAAAGTAATCTCATCAGCGCCCTGTTCGTTGTAGCGTTTAGCTACTTCGACAGGATCGCCTGCGTCTTTGATGTCGACAAACTGCACGCCTTTGACCACGCGGCCATTGTCAACGTCCAAGCAAGGAATGATACGCTTTGCTAACATAGGGTCTTTCACCTTATAATCAATTCATAGGCGCTAGTCTAGCAAAATCACTGCTATTTCAGGCAGGTTTTCGCAAGATTATTACGCTTTTCATTATCGTTTGATCATGCGCGGTACAATTGCTGTCATTACCGCATAAATCTATCCTATTTAACTTGTTATTCAATTGCCAAAAGTGAGATGTCATGTCCGTCTATACCCAGTTAACCGATGATCAGTTTGCCACCTTTTGCCAAAGCTTTGGCGTGTCGTTTGCCCGCGCGATTCCGATCACTCAAGGTATTAAAAACTCAAACTGGTTTATTCAAACGACTGACGATGTAGATGGTACATACTCTTACGTATTCACTTTATTTGAAGAGCGTCCACCTGCTGATATCGAAAAAATGGCCGTTATTCTTAATCAATTAAATGGCAAATTACCAGTTGCCGCGCCGCTAGCCGTTTTTGAATCAAATGGTTCGCAAACGGATAACGATGATAAGCGTTATGTCATCCATTATGAAGACAAAGCGATTACGCTAGTGCCGTGTCTAACAGGTTCACATCCAGATCAAACCACGCAAGCAATGTGTCATGATATTGGCGCGGCATTAGCGATGCTGCATGAAACGCTACAAGCACTACAACCAAGTGAGCAATATGGCGTGCCTTTGTACCCATGGGCAGATGTGCGCGACCGTGAAATGCAGTTTATGCCAGGTGACGAAGCCAAGCTGATGAGCGATATCTGGCGCTCTTATTCGGAATTACCACTGGCAACCTTGCCAAAAGGCCTGTGTCATCTAGACATGTTTGCTGACAATACTTTATGGAATCTACAAAAAGGCGAAGCGCGTTTGACGGGCCTGTTGGACTTTACCGAAGTCAGTGTCGAGCATTATGTGATGGATATTGCTATTACCATCAATGATTTTTGCACCACGTGGGGCGTTGCAGAGCAAGGCGAATCCGTTAACTTTGATCGCAGTAAAATGGCAGCGTTCTTACAAGGTTATGAATCGATACGCCCGCTAAACAGTGATGAAAACCGTGCACTACCTGTTATGCTAGCAAAAGCAGCGGTGATTTTCTGGTTATTACGCCTAAATGTGATTCACTACAACCGTACCGAAGGCCGTACGGGTGATAACATCATGGTCAAAAACCCTGACTTAATGAAACGTCTGGCCGCTTACCATTGGGCGCATGTTGAAAAGTCGCAAAATACCGTATTTGTACTACTAAGCAAACCAGATAATCAAATAGTCGGCGTGTTTAGCAGTATCACCCAAGCCGAACAAGCGCAGGAAACATTAAATAGTAGTGAGTTCGCAATCAAAGAATATAGGCTCGATCAATTATCGTAAGAATTGCTTATTCATTTATTCTAGTACTAATGCTAGTACTAATTTTAGCACCGAAACCTTAGAGGCGACCCCATGACCGATCAAGTTGATAACTGGCACAAACTGGCGCGCTACGATACCAATATGCAAGGTGAGCTGCACGCCAACCTACTACGTAATAACGGCATTACCGTGTCCTTGCAGCCGCTAAGCGCTATTCCAGGTATGAACTCGGGTATCGTTCTCTGGGTAGAGGATACGGATTTGGTAGAAGCTCAGCGTATCTTAGCGACCATTCCAACCGATGGTGCAGCCTTACTAGATGAGATGAGTGATGCTGACTTTGATGCGCTATCTGCCACTCAAAGCAATGCTCCTCAAGGCAACTCGATAATAGACGACAATAACGGCGGTAATGATTAAATGTGTCAACTCTTAGGAATGAACTGTAATACCCCAACGGATATTGGCTTTAGCTTTGCAGGGTTTCGCAAGCGCGGCGGTATGACGGACAGTCATGAAGATGGCTTTGGTATTGCATTTTTTGAGCGCAGCGAATGCAGCAATAACGACAAAACCAACGATGAGACGGCAAATGACTCAACGGGTCTGCGTTTGTTTCATGACAATCGTCCAAGCCATCTGTCGCCAGTCGCCGATTTGGTCAATAACTACCCAATCAAAGCCATGAATGTCATTGCGCATATTCGTAAAGCGACGCAAGGGCAGAACTGCTTGGCCAACACTCATCCATTCGTCCGTGAAGTATGGGGCGAACAGTGGGTATTTGCGCACAATGGGCAGATGAATAGCGAATTTATCAAACGCTGTCAACGCCTGCAAGACAACGGCAATGCCTCACACTGTCAACCAGTTGGTTCAACTGATTCTGAGATGGCATTTTGCTATCTGGTCAATCGTCTAAAAAGTAGCTTTAAATCGCGTCCTGATGACAAAACACTGTTTAATTTTTTGACCACGCAATGTCGTTATCTCTCTGCCAATGGGTTATTTAATTGCTTAATATCAAATGGTAGGTGGCAACTGGCTTATGCGGGTAGCTTGCTGTTTTATCTCACACGTAAAGCGCCATTTGGTGAAGCCAAACTGGCTGATGATGATATGGCGATTAACTTTGGTGATGTGACTACAGACACAGATAAAGTCACGATTTTGGTCACTGTGCCACTTACTGAAAATGAGAAATGGCAGCAATTGGCTGTCAATGAATGCTTAATCTTTCAAGACGGTGATGTCATTTATAAAGACAGCCCAAGCCAGCGCAAGTTTTTGACAGTGGACGAAGGCATTGCGATTGCACGAGCCGTTGGGGCGAGTGTTTAGGGTAATTGACTTGTATTTCTAAACTCGCTGTTTCATTATCAAACTAATAGTTTAATAAAAATTAGGTGTAGCCATGTTAGGCAATGACATTCAAATAAAACAGCTAGTAGGTGTCGGTGATGTACATCTCAGTTTTCAACCTGATCAAAGAGTGTATTGCCTGATTGGTGAAAATGGTATTGGTAAGACTAAGTGTTTGGAGGCTTTGTTTACTTTATGCTTCACTACCAACGGACTCCTTTATGCAAGTATTATGAGTGACGAACTATTTGCATTTAACAATATAATTTCTGATGAACGTACATTTAATGATATCTCCGATAAAAGCTTAAAGGGCTTTGAAAGTCATAATTCAGCTGTAGTTATGATTGGTGCTTTGAACCGTGGAACCATTGATTATGAAGAAGTAGATGTAAATAAGAACATTGGTACTCGGGATACTCGTTTAAAAAAATATATTGATGAAAGTTTTTCGACTTTGAATAATGAAAAAATGCACAGTTTAGGAATGGGTGAACTATTAAACCAATGGATAATTCAGCGTGCTCAATCTGCTAACCCTTACCAAACCGCCGAAGATAATCGCGAAGTTGAAATCACTACACTGCTAAATTTACTTAACAAAGTAGACGAACGAATCGACAGTAAATTTCTCGAAATCTCAGGAAACAACCGCGTATTTATAAAAGTTGCTGATAAAAAAACCGAACTATCCGAGCTTTCTAGCGGTTTTGCTTCAATTCTTAAAATCATGCAATCTATCATCGCAGGTTATAGCTACTTCACCAACGAAACTAATATCGCCCATGTCAAAGGAGTGGTATTTATCGATGAAATCGAAAGCCATCTACATACCAAGTGGCAAGCGACTATTATTCCTACTTTAAAGCGTTTATTTCCGAATACGACGTTTTATATTACCACCCATTCCGCTATTATTTTGAGTCAGTTACAACATGGCGAAGCCTATGAGTTGTACCGTGATAAAGAAGACGGCGTGGTCAAAACAGAGCTGATAGAACATCCAAATAATGCTGCATTTGTAGACCTGCTAAAAGATGCTTTTGATATTGATATCAACAAGCTTAAGCTGGCTCGTGACAATGCTCCACAGCAAACAGAGGCGAAACAAGCATTACTAAGCTTATTAGATGAAAAAATTAAGCAGTTAGAGGTAGGGCAATCATGAAAGAGAAAGAGAAACTGTTAGACACAAACTATCTGATTGGTCTGCTCGAAGGCAAAAGTGATGGAGATGATACTGAGCTTTTACAGAATTTGAAAGATTTGCGCAATGAAATAAAATCAGAAAATGTAGAGGTAGTCATAACTCCACTTATCCGTTATGAGTTCTTACGCTATTTTCTTTGGAAAACTCAAGAAAGTGATATCAAAAAATATATTGATGTCATGAATGGACTAACTACTTTAGACATTAGCCAAGATGTAGCAGATTTGGCTGCAGATTTATATCGATTAGATAAATTCGAAGCTAGCAAAAAAAATATAAACAAGAATATTGATAAACGTCAGTTTGATATATTTCATTTTGCTACAGCTAAGATAAATGGTATAGAACTATTATCCAATGACAAGCACTTACCACAACTTGAAGATTTATATAAACTCTATGAATTAGACAAAATACTCTAGAAACTAACCTAAATACTCCCCACAACACCGTTTAAACTTTTCACCCGACCCACAAATGCACGGTTGCTTTTGGCTGACAGTCATCGCAACCGTCGGGTCTAAGAAATACCAGTGCGCATCGTTATTAGCCTTGTTTTTAACCTTTACGAAGGTGGACAGTTCATGATGCGCTTGTGTTTTTTCTTCTAAACCACCTGATGTTTCCTCAGGACTTTTAAAATAAGCCTCAAACTCAACCTGTGCATGACGTTTGCCCAGCTTGGGTGTGTGCTCTACAATCTCTAATCCTGCCCAATCTGTCTCTTTAGCCCAACTTTCAATCGCTACAACATCAAGTAATGCTTGCTGCGCAGGTACTGTGGTCTTGACGATATACTCTGGTTTCACCAATGCAAAGGCACTATAGCGCGTACGCATCAACCGTTCGGCTGTCTCCGCTTTTATACCACCTGCTTTGTCAACCTCATCATTATAAAAAGCACCATTATAAAAAGCATCATGATAAGGCTGGCAGCAGTCTTGATAGGATAGTGGAGCGTCTGTCGTCTCTGCTGTTGGATTGATTTGGCAAGGGCAGGTATCTGGGTAAGATTGCATGTTTTACTCTAATTTTTGTTGGGGCTTATTCGTTTAGGCTTAATGGTCTTTTGATAACTTTATTGCAGCATGCTTTTTATTAATTCTGGCAATATGCCGACTTTGAGCTGAGCCCATGCAGAAGGGTCGCTCAATCGTGACCAAAACATCTCAAAAGGCGGGGCGGCATATACCAGTAGCGCAAGGATAGTGTATAGAAGCAAATACCACCATTTGTCTTTTGGCTGATAAAACTTCATCGCCGTACCCGATGAGCGCTTCATTTTCATATTGGATAAATTGACACTATACAGCTCGTCCAATGACAAATGCACTATCGCGCCACCAAATAAAAACAGCCCATAAAACCAACTGGTTGTCAGTGGTAGGTGCAAGCCATAATAACTTAGGCACGTCAGACCCAATCCCAGTATCGCCATATACGGCACAGAGTGGATGACGCCGCGATGCACCGTCATCGTAGTAAAAATATGAAAAACGACATAACGCATAAAACTGTAGCCCGCTAGCCATAATGCGATCAATGCCAGTAAGCTCAGATCGCTACGCCAATGCATGACCAGGCCAAAGGCAAAGACAAACGAGGTAATATTAAAACCCAGCTTAATCGGTGTTGAGTTATCCGAATCCAAATCTGGTAGCAATCCACCGATGGTACCAAGCGCCACACATACTAAAAACCCTGAATCATCAATCAATCCTGCTTTATAAACCGTCAAACTCAGGGTGCCGCTTACCATAAAAGCGACATTTAGGTGGGTATTAAAATTTGCCATAAAACTCATTCATCCATAGCGCTCAAAAAGACCTTTCGAGCGGTGTATCTAGCCGTAAAAAAGCGCACCATGATACCATAGACCGTCCATACGTCTAACAGAGATAGCCTGTAAGAGAGAGCTTCTATGCCTGCCAATGATTTACCCGCCACACTTAACTCTGATACTCATACTAAGCAGTTACCTGTAGTAGAAGGTCAGCTCGATCACAGCTTTGCTACCATTGACTGGCAAGTGCCTTGGTTGTCGCATATTACTCAATTGAGTTATATCAGCAACACGATTGAGCGGCTTAGTCGCTCGAAATCACAGAGAAATAGCTTGGATAGTTTAAGTAATTTGGGTGATTCAGAAAGTTTGGATAATGTGAAAAGCCCAAGTAAGCACGATATAAATGCTTCTGGCATCAATACGCCTGACACGATTGCCAAAGTCTTAAAAACAGCGATGACGCAGCAGGCCAATCATTTAGAGCAGCCGTTACCGCATACCAAACCTGCTCATGACCACAAATCTCAGACGTTACAATTCGTCTCTCAAAATGCATTGCCTGAAGGGGAGGCCTATGAACAATTTATCGGCACAACTGGCAATATCCCGACGCGTGATAACTTACATGACTTATTTAACGGCAGTATCTGGCTGACCTTTCCAAAGACCAAAGCTATGCTCAATTACTACCATATGCTAGAAATCGCTAAGCAGGGTATTAGTGAGCGTCGAGGGCGTGTGCGCGACACTATTACTGTCTTTGATGAGAATGGCGCAGTGCTAGTGACTTCTGATGCTAGTATCGGTGAGGCATTGGTTGATTTTGACTGGCAGGCAAGTTTGGTGAAACCACGTGCTAAATGGGACAACCCAGCACAACCGAATACAAGTGCTCAAGCAGCAGTTTATATCTTTGGCCATGCCCTGCTTGAGCAGTTGGTACACCCACGCAAACCTCTATGCGCTCACAGCATTGTCATTCACGTTGCACCAGAATTCTTTACCTTATCCTTAGCTGAACGTATGCGCTATTTGGATGACAGAGTTGCCGAATACATGGACACATTATTATCAAATGATGACGTCAAACCGCGCCAGCTTGCGCCGTTACCGATTTTAGGAGTGCCGCATTTTTGGGCAGAGAATGCAGATACTGACTTTTATGAAGACAGCTACGTGTTCCGCAGTGGGCGACGTAAAAAAGATAAAAATTGAGTAGGAATAAGTCATTTAACAATAGCTCGCTAAACCGTTGTTACGTTTACGATTGTGCCACGATTCGACAACGTCCAGACGTTAACAAAGCCTTATATGTTTGTTATGGTAAAAGGGAGTTTCTGTTAATCACTACAGATATGATTATCTCTTTTGTTAACAAAGATTTATATCAGACAGTTTTGCGAAACTGCGATATTGATTCAAGACAGATCAATCATTTATTGAGCCACCAGTCATACATAAACTTATAATAATTTATGTCCAGGATTTATAACAACGATAAGGAAGCTATCATGAGTGATATTTTTGATGTAAAAGACACCCTTTCGGTTGCTGGCAAGGAACATGCCTACTACAGCCTGCCAAAGCTGACCGAAACTTATGAGCATATCAAGACACTACCATTTTGTATGAAAGTGGTATTAGAAAACCTATTGCGTAACGAAGACGGCGGCCAGTCAGTTGGTAAAAACCATATCGAAGCAGTTGCTAACTGGGATGCAGGGGCTGAAGCGTCAAAAGAAATCGCCTTTATGCCAGCGCGTGTGGTATTACAGGATTTTACGGGTGTGCCCTCGGTTGTCGATTTGGCTGCGATGCGTGATGCAGTGGTCGAGCTTGGCGGAAAGGCTGAGCAGATCAATCCGTTTATCCCTAGTGAGCTGGTCGTCGATCACTCTGTACAGGTTGATGCTTATGGCCGCGAAGATGCGCTAGATTTGAATGAGAAGATTGAATTTAAGCGTAACAATGAGCGCTATGAGTTTTTGCATTGGGGCAAGCAAGCCTTTGAAAACTTCGTCGTGGTACCGCCAGCGACAGGTATCGTGCATCAGGTGAACCTTGAGTATTTAGCCCGTGTCGTGATGGCAGCGGACGTCGATGGCGAGCTGACAGCTTATCCAGATACAGTGTTTGGTACAGATAGTCATACCACGATGATTAATGGTATCGGTGTACTTGGTTGGGGTGTGGGCGGTATCGAAGCTGAAGCTGCGATGCTAGGTCAACCGTCTTCGATGCTGATTCCACAGGTAGTCGGTTTTGAGTTAAAAGGAAAGCTAACCGAAGGCGTCACGGCAACCGATTTGGTATTACGTGTCGTTGAAATGCTACGTGCACATGGTGTGGTCGGTAAGTTCGTCGAATTTTATGGCGAAGGCTTACACAGCATGCCGCTAGCGGATCGCGCTACTATTGCCAACATGTCACCAGAGTATGGCGCGACTTGTGGTATTTTCCCAATTGACCAAATGGCGATTGATTACTTGCGTCTATCAGGCCGTGATGAAGAGCAGATTGAACTGGTTGAAAAGTATGCTAAGGCGCAAGGCTTATGGCACGATGCAGATACACCTGCGGCGACTTATTCAAGCAAATTAGAACTGGATCTGTCGTCAGTACAGCCAGCACTTGCTGGTCCAAACTTGCCACAGCAGCGTATCAATTTGTCTGATATGCATGAGAAGTTTGGCGAAACACTCGAAAAAATGACCAAAGATCGCAAGTCAGAAGTAGAAGGTAAAGTACGCTTTGATCAAGAAGGCGGTGAGCAAGAGCAAGCGGAACACTTGGCAGCTGAACCGAATATCGAAGTTGATACGAGTGATGATAATGCAGGTTATGCGCCAGCTAACAATGTCTTCTCAAATGTCAGCATCGATGACAAAGAGCACAAACTACGAGACGGGTCGGTAGTTATTGCTGCTATTACTTCTTGTACTAATACTTCCAATCCAGCGGTAATGATTGGTGCAGGTCTAGTGGCCAAAAAAGCGGCTGCCAAAGGTCTTAAAGCCAAGCCTTGGGTTAAGACATCGCTCGCGCCAGGCTCTAAAGTGGTCACTGACTATTTAGAAAAAACCCATCTAATGGATGAGCTAGAGAAAACAGGCTTCTATCTAGTAGGGTATGGTTGTACGACTTGTATCGGTAACTCAGGACCATTGTCAGAAGAGATCGAAAAAGGCATTGAAGAAAATGATTTAGTCGCGGCGGCGGTACTGTCTGGTAACCGTAACTTTGAAGGTCGTATTCACTCGCATGTCAAAGCCAGTTACTTAGCATCACCACCGTTGGTCGTTGCTTATGCGCTAGCCGGTACAGTTGATATCGATCTGACCACTCATCCGCTAGGACAGGATCAAGATGGCAATGATGTATTCCTAAAAGATATCTGGCCGACCTCGGAAGAAATTAACGAGCTGATTGCCAACAATATCGATGCTGATATGTTCCGCAAGAACTACGGTGAAGTATTTGACGGTAGTGCCGCATGGAACGCAATTAGTTCAGCGGATAGCCAATTATATCCATGGGATGAAGGGTCAACGTATATTAAAAATCCACCGTTCTTTGATGGTATGACCATGGAACCAGAAGGTATCCCTGATATCGAAGGCGCGCGTATCTTAGGTCTATTTGGTGATTCAATCACGACCGATCATATCTCACCAGCAGGTAATATCGATCCAGACTCACCAGCAGGTAAGTACTTGCAAGAGCGCGGTGTGATGGAAGCAGACTTCAACAGCTATGGCTCGCGCCGTGGTAACGATGCAGTCATGACTCGTGGCACCTTTGCCAACATCCGTATCAAAAACACGATGATGGGCGGTAAAGAAGGTGGCTATACCTATTATTTCAAAGATGACAGCGCTACGCTACAAGATGGCGAAGAAATGCCTATCTATAACGCAGCGATGAAGTATAAAGAAGACAAGCGTCCGCTAGTAGTATTGGGCGGGGCAGAGTATGGTTCAGGCTCTAGCCGTGATTGGGCAGCCAAAGGTACAATCCTGCTAGGCGTAAAAGCCGTGTTAACCAGCTCGTTTGAGCGTATTCACCGTTCAAACCTAGTCGGTATGGGTGTGCTGCCATTGACGTTTAAAGACGGTCAAAATGCAGAAACATATAAACTAGATGGTTCTGAAGTGCTGAGCATCACGGGTCTAGATAATGGCGAGAGTAAAACGGCCACGGTTACGGCTACACGTGCTGATGGTTCGGCAGAAACCTTTGAGGTAAATGTCGGTCTACAAACGCCAAAAGAGCGCGAATATGTGCGTCATGGCGGCGTATTGCACTATGTACTACGTCAACTGGCAGCTGAGAGCAAAGAAGCAGGCTAGTAGTTAGTTAAGCTTTATATGATAAAAAGCCCAATCTCCGTCAAAGTAGGGGATTGGGCTTTTCTATGGAAGACGTTTCTTCTTCCTGTTACTTTACCTTTTAAGCCTTTTCAGTCAGCAGCTTAATTCCTAGCCCCATAAATACGACACCACTTATTTTATTCATCATGGATTCAATTTTTGGATTCTCTCTTAGTTTTTTGCTGAACTTTGACGCCAACATCGCCAAACATAAGCACCATATAAAGCCAGTGGTGGCAAAAGTCAGTCCCAACATCAAAAATGACAGCGTGCCATAAGCATAACTAGCGTCGATAAACTGAGGAAAGAACGCCAAGAAGAATAAAGCGACTTTTGGGTTAAAAGTATTGGTCAACACACCTTGCTTATATATTTGCCAACCATCTACAGCCTTTTGGCTAGTCACGTCTTGATCCTTGGATAAATTGTTTGCAATCGAGTTCGAGTTTTTGCTCGTCAGCATCTTAAAGCCTAAATAACACAAATAGCTGGCCCCAACATATTTGACAATCATAAAAGCGGTAGGGGAGTTGGCAAGTAATACGGACAATCCTAGTGCTGCCAATAACGTATGTACCAAAATACCCGAAGTAATGCCAAGAACAGAATAAAACCCTGCTGTTTGCCCCTGTGAAATACTACGGGTGATGATGTACATGCTATCCGTACCTGGCGTTAGGTTTAACAAAATCGCCGCCAAGACAAACCCTAGATAATTCTCGATACCAAACATCGCAATCACTTCCCTTTAATCACGCCAAGCCCCATCATTTATAGTATGTGGCTGCACTTTATAAATACGCTTGTCAGGTCGATATTAACGAGTATTAGATAGGTTGGCAATAGTGCTATTAACAGTAAGCTAGCAGCTATTAATAATAAGCTAACGACAATAGAATAGAGGATTTTGAGAAATGACAGACATAAAAAAGCCCAGTCACCGTATGATGACTGGGCTTTTTTATTGTTCGCTTATTAGTCTAATCTAATGCTAAGCAAAAGTGCTAATAAGTGACGCCGAATAGTGGCGTCCCCAGGGGGATTCGAACCCCCGTTACCGCCGTGAAAGGGCGGTGTCCTAGGCCTCTAGACGATGGGGACGCATAGAGTGTTATAACCAGTGGTTACAACGGTACTTCACAATATCAGATAGCTTAGTAAATAAGCATTGCCTAGGTGCTGATATCGTCCTACTAGCGAGTATTTATGATTACGTTTCAGTAATACTGAGCGTTGCTATAAATAAGTATGGTGGAGCTAAACGGAGTCGAACCGTTGACCCCTTGCATGCCATGCAAGTGCTCTACCAACTGAGCTATAGCCCCTCGCTAAGAGTGTGCGTATTTTATGTAAGAGCGGCAGTCTTGTCAATAACTATTTTAAAAATAATTCATAAATATGCAAAAAAAAGCGATTTCGCCTATTTTAAAGGCTCAATAAGCCCAAATTAGCGTGGATTTTGCTTAAGTGCAATCTCTTTGATGGCTTTATCGGTATAAAACTCTGCTTCGCTGCCATCAGAAAAAATAATCGCACAGCATTCCGTTGGCATATATTGACCACCTTTCTCTCGGATCGTTCTGATACCTTTGACGCCAATGATGTCATATTCGCCCAATTTATCTAGATTATGTTTGGTATAACCGCAGTAAGTGCTGTATATCCATTTTAAATCTTCAAAATCCTGGCCCTTGGTCAGGGTCAAAATTGCATTAAACAGCTCCTTTACGATGGCATCATAGTATTTCTGTGCTTCTTTTAGGGTGTTAAAGACATAATCTTTGCTTTCTATTGTGACGGTTTTGGCGGACATGTTTATTTCCAGTTCATAAGAAGGTTTAGCGAGCTATAAAATATATAGTCCAACTATTTTATAGGTTCTTATCTAGAACTTGTGAGTTTTATAAAAATACCATTCGAAATAGACTATTAGATAGCATTACCACCAGCACTACTCCATGCTTTAGTAAAACCTGTTACTGGGAAGCTTATCGTGTCATTATCATACATAATCTCGATAGGTAAGATAGCAACTTTAAATAAGTTTATGACATAGTGATCACCACGTTCTGTTGCTGGAGTTAGCTCTAAATAATAACGATCTGTATCTGAGAATTTCTTACACCAACTCAACATCTTAACAGCCTGTCCACTGAATATCATAGTCGTATTTTTAGGTAGTGAGCTTTCATAACTACATGTATTCATATCTTCTACATAATAATTTCGGAAGTAGATCCCCTGCTGTCCAGATCTCGAATGACCTATTTCTGATTCAAAATATTTAGGATCATTATCGTAGTCACTTGTATATATGACTGCAGCGCTTCCGTTTTCACGCTCTGCCCAAGAGAAGGGCATTTGAAAACCTGTTGCATGACTTGATAAGCTGAAAAAAATGCTCACGAATAGTGGTATAAATATCTTTGCAATATTCAAGTCCCTATCTCCAATTTAGTCGAATTAGATTAATAATTATATAGTATACAATAGTTTGTTTTTTAGAGAATTTAACTTCTAAAAAAAAGGCGTGGATTCTGTAATAACAGAGTCCACGCCTTTACATTATTGACACTAGTCTATCTCGATAAACTATTCAGCAGCTAAGAAGTCTGGCAATTCTGCTGCTTGTTTCTCAAGTTTTTTCAATTTCTTTTTACCGAGACCACCCAGTACATCAACGGCGTGACGTAAGCGAGTCAAGGTCATATCAGCACCGATAATCGCCATAGAGTTCATGACTGGCGTCGATGAAGTGCTACCAGCGATAGCGATAAAGAACGGCGCCATAAAGTCACGCATCTTAATATCAAGGTGAGCGGCTAGGCCTTTTAGCGTGGCGTAGATATTTTCTTCTGACCACGTTGGTAGGGTCTCAAGCTGCCAAAGCGCTAATTGCAGCATTTCGATAATTTGCTCAGGGGTGAGCGATTTATGAGTGAAGCTTTCAGCTGTGATATCAGGTAGATTTTGGAAGTAGAAACCACCCCAATTCACCGCATCAGACAATAGCTCGATACGTGGCTGAATCGCCGCTGCAATAGCAGTTAGCTTGTCACTGTTGCTGGCCCATTCAAGGATTTTGTTCTTCAATTCTTCAGGAGTAAGCGCACGTAGCCATTCTGCATTAAGCCAGTTTAGCTTTTCGATATCGAAGATAGGGCCGCCAAGCGACACACGCTGAATATCAAAGCTGGCAATCATCTCTTCTAGTGTGAACTGCTCAGCATCATTAGGCATTGAGTAGCCCATACGACCGAGATAGTTTAGCAATGCTTCAGGTAGCACGCCTGCATCACGATAGTAGGTGATAGAGGTTGGGTTTTTACGCTTAGACAGTTTTGACTTATCAGGGTTACGCAGTAGCGGCATGTGGCAAAGGGTCGGCATTTCCCAACCAAAATAATCATATAGCAGTTGATGCTTAGGCGCAGAGTTCAGCCACTCTTCACCGCGCATCACATGAGTGATTTCCATCAAGTGATCATCAACGACGTTGGCTAAATGATAGGTTGGCATGCCGTCTGTTTTTAGCAGTACTTGCATATCGACTTGAGTCCAAGGGAACTCAACGGTGCCACGTAGCATGTCTTGTACCTGACAAGTGCCTTCGGCCGGTACACGCATACGAATCACGTGCGGCTTGCCCTCGCTTACCAGTTGCTCAGTTTTTTCTGGAGCAAGATGAGCACAGCGACCATCATAACGAGGGGTCTCGCCATTGGCCATTTGCTCAGCACGCATAGCATCTAACTCTTCAGGGGTACAAAAACAGCGGAACGCATGGTCTTTTTCTATGAGTATCTCGGCGTGTTTTTTGTAGATATCGCTACGCTCACTCTGACGATAAGGGGCGTGTGGGCCGCCAATATCTGGGCCCTCGCTCCAATCCAGACCAACCCAACGTAAAGCGTCCAAAATCATTTGTTCTGATTGCTCAGTTGAGCGAGTCTGATCAGTGTCTTCGATACGTAAGATGAATTCACCGCCGTGTGCTTTGGCAAAGGCCAAGTTAAATAGGGCAATATAGGCAGTACCTACGTGTGGGAAGCCAGTTGGTGATGGGGCGATACGCGTGCGCACAGGGCGCTTGCTGTCAGTAGAGGTTTGCATGATAAAAGTCTCAAAGTTTGCTATCGATATAAGCTATTAGTATAAATAGCGATGAAAGATATGAAGTCGATGTTAAGAAATAGCGTAAAATATAGCGCTAGTATAACAGAGACATGTGATATTTTTAATGAAAAGCACTTCTAGTGCTTGACTACAGGTGTATCCTTGCGATAATAATGCTAAGCAAGTCATAACTTGTTTATTTTCATCTAATTACTGGCCAGTACGGTCGTCATCTATTGAGTTGTTTGTGTCCCTATCAAAGTCTAAGCCAAAATCGAAAGCCAGTCCTTCTGCCGCCGCTGATTTCTCTGAGTCAGTGTCTAGTCCTTCTGCTATAAAGGATGCGTCTACGCAAGATGTCGATCTGGATGTTACTCACGCCAGTCATGAGGGCGATATCACGTCTGATGAATTAAGTTTTGTCCATGATGCGGTACTGTTGCAAGAGACTGTCGCTGCAGTACTCGGCGTAAAATCCTTGCCCAAGCAAACAGGCAATGATACTCAAAGCAATAACGACCAAAATGGCTTAAATATAAGCGGTATCTACGTTGATGCGACCTTTGGTCGTGGCGGTCATAGCAGGTTACTATTAAGTCAGCTTGCCGATGACGCCACACTGATTGTCTTTGACAAAGATCCGACAGCCATTAGCGTGGCGCAAGAGTTGGCAAGTAAAGATAGCCGTGTGCGTGTGGTTCATGACAGCTTTGCGACTTTGACAGACAGTCTGGCTGCTATGGGTATTACGCAAGTGGATGGCTTGATGGCGGACTTGGGTATTTCATCACCGCAGATTGATGACGGTAGTCGCGGCTTTAGTTTTATGCGCGATGGGGCAGTGGACATGCGCATGGATACCAGCCGTGGCCAGTCAGTTGCTGAGTGGCTTGAGCAGGTTGACGATGAGACATTGGCCAATGTGCTTTATGAGTTTGGTGAAGAGCGTCATAGTCGGCGTATTGCGCGCGCTATCAAACAGATGGAAAGCTACGAGTCTACGCTTGAGCTGGCAGAAGTGATCAAAGTAGCCCATCCTAATTGGCAACGTGGCAAGCACCCAGCCACACAAAGCTTTCAGGCTATGCGTATTTTCATTAACAATGAGCTGGGCGATGTTGACGACTTTTTAGCGCAAAGTATTGCTATCTTAAAGTCAGGTGGACAGCTAGCGGTCATTAGTTTTCATTCATTAGAAGATCGCCGCATCAAGCAGTTTTTGCAGCGTCATAGCAAAGGGCAATATCCAGAAGATGAAAACTTGCCGATGCCGCCGAATCGTCCGCGCTATTTTAGCAAGCCAAAACGTGTTGGCCCAAGCAAAGCTGAGACGAGTCAGAATCCGCGCGCGCGTAGTGCATGGCTGCGTATGGCAACTCGCACCGACACAGCTTATGAGCAGACAACAAAATCATAGAACAACATGATGCCACAAGCCATAGTCGAATAAGATTGCTAATGTTTGTCTAAATGATGCGCAAATGTCCTAATGGCTACGCCACTGTTAAAAATCTGTAAATATTGTCTGTTAGGCTCAGCAGTTGGTTTTTATCTGCATGATAGTTGCACGGATTTATATGTAGTATAGCCATACAATGTGTTTGGTTGTGGTATGACCTATTGATAGCCATGAGTTGTGATGACTTATGGCTCCTAAATATATTAGCTATTGAATGTGTTTTTTACATTCGGTTTTTTGAGTTTAGTTTGTACATTTATAAGTGTCTTTGGTTTTATATTTATCGATGGTATGACCGAATAATGACACGTTCATCTTTCGCAATCCGTTATCTACTCTACCGTTTACGTTCACCTTTTTGAGATCGTCATGGCAATATCTGACAAACCTGCGAATCGCCGCACTGCTACACCTTATAATACCGATGTCGGCGAGCTGTTCGTGCGCCGGTTTAATGTGGTGAGCATTTATGTGGTCGTGCTACTGCTATTGGCAGCCACGATTGTATGGAGTGGTATCAAAACTGCCGAAGAAGTTCAGCAATATCATCAGGACTACAAAACCTTGCAAGATATGAAAAAACAAGAACGTAAGCTACAAGTAGAGCATCAGCGTCTATTGATTGAGCAACAAACTTTTAGCGCCACGCCGCAGATTGCCAGTCGAGCGGTTGCTGAATTGGGCATGTATTCGCCAACATTAAAGGATAAGCTGATTATCCAGCCTGGTGTTGCGACTGCATTGGTGCCAGTGGTTACGGAAGACTCAGAGGAAGATATGTCTGACGTAGTTGGGCCACGTGCCTCTACCGACATCTCTCCTGAAGAACCAGCGACGGAGGCAGGACAATGAGTGCAAAAAAGCCTAAATCCACCGCAAAAAACACCAGTAAAAAACCAGCCAGCGGCAAGGTAACCAAACCTCTCCGCCGAGCCAGTGCGGCTAAATCTGGTCAGACGAGCAGCAAGCCCGATAAAGCTGCAAGCAATCGTAAGGCAAAATTGTTTGGACGCATCAAAAAAAGCGACACCCAAGGCGCTTATACCAGTGTAAAAAATCGCAAAAGTAAAATGGTTTTTTCGAGCAAAGCGTCAGGTGCGTCAGCTCTCGGTGGTTTCGAACAAGACAAAAACCGTTTTCGTATGGTCTGGGGTCTAGCGCTGGTCATATTAGCGCTACTGATTAGCCGCGCTTATTATATTCAGGTTGCTAATGCACAGTTCTATCAAGACAAAGGCAATGAGCTCATTACCAGTGAGCGCACCCAAAAATCCTATCGCGGTATGATTACCGACCGTAATAATCTACCGCTTGCAGTCAGTGCGCCGCTCGCGACAGTTTCGTTTAGTCCGCATGATTATTCTCGTGAATATTACGAGCTAAAGCGCATTATCATTACCAATCCTAGCAGTCCACAATTACAAGCGCGTATGCAAAAGCGTCTAGATAATATGGACCTGACAAAGCTAGCCGCTGCTGCCAATATCTCGGTCGATGAGTTGAAAAAAGTCACTGCTATTGATGACAGTATTGATGTGACCGATGAGAAAGCGGTAAAAGCTGCTTTACCATCTGGTGCGGGCTCACACTATTTGCCACTGCTTAATAAGGTCACACCTGAGATTGCCCAAAGCGTCAGCTCACTTGATTTCCCAGGCGTCTACGAAAAGAATTTCTTTCAGCGTTATTATCCACAGCCACAGTCCAATGCACAGCTACTGGGCTTTATGGGTCAAAACGCCAAGGATCCCGAAGGCGGCTACGAAGGCCGTGCTGGTATTGAGCGTCAGTACGAAAAAGATCTGGCAGGTGATGACGGAAAAGTACTGGTTCTAAAAGACGCCAAACAAAACAGCTTAAAAGAAATTAAGCAAATCGAGCCAGAAGTACCCGGCAAAGATGTGGCATTGACGATTGATTCGCGCTTACAGTATTTGCTGTATAAAGAGCTAGAAAAAGCTGGGCGTTTGCAAAAAGCACGTTGGTCCACGGGTATGATCGTTGACGTACAAACTGGTGAAGTATTAGCACTATCGACATGGCCATCGTTTAACTCGAATAACCTTAACGAGATGACGGGTGAAAATCAGCGTAACCGCGCACTGTTAGATGTGTTTGAGCCAGGTTCGGTGATGAAACCGTTTACCGTGGCGGCAGCGTTAGACTCGGGAAAGTATACGCCAACGACTTTGATTGATACCAATCCTGGTTCGATTCGCGTACGTGGCTATACCATTCGAGATCATAATAATTTGGGCATGATTAACATGGCCACGCTACTACAAAAATCCAGTAACGTTGCTTCGACCAAGATTGCGCTATCACTGCCAGCCGATGCTATTAGTAATATGCAACGACAGTTTGGCTTTGGCTCAAAGACACCATTGCAGTTTCCAGGTGAGGGCAGTGGTCTGATTGTTACGCCAAAAGAGAAAGAAACCTCGCGCCGCGCGACGGTCAGTTATGGTTATGGTCTACAAGTGACATTAGCACAGGTTGCACAGGCGTATTCAGCCCTAGCAGCAGGTGGAGTCATGCATCCATTAACTTTAATTAAAGATGACAAGTCGCAGCCAAGCAAACGTATTATGGCGCATGAGCAGGCAATGTCGATTGTACAGATGCTTGAGAGCGTGACTGAGCCTGGTGGTACGGCAAAAGCCGCTGCCATTGACGGGTATCGCGTGGCAGGTAAGACGGGTACGTCACGCCGCATCAATCCAGACGGTGGTTACTATACGGATCAGTATCGTAACGTCTTTGCTGGCATGGCGCCTGCATCCAATCCAAAGCTGGTAGGCGTAATGCTTATCGAAGACCCGCGCGGTCAGATTTATGCTGGTCTAACGGTCGCACCTGTCTTCCATAATGTAATGAAAGAAGCATTGCGATTGTATAATGTGCCTTTGGATAAGCCACTAAAAACGGAAGCGCAGTAAGCGTTCAATTATTTTAAATGTCCAGTTCTACTGAGCTGACACGTTTTAACTGTTTAGGATTTATCTATGACTATATCATCGCTAGATAGCGCTACTGTTACTTTACAACAGCTTATAGATGCTAATAAAAGCCAGCAGCAAAAACTGGCTGAGCAGCTTACAGCGATGATAGCAACATCGATTCAGGAAGCATCTAATCAGGCGAGTTTAGATCAAGCTCAATCTATTGCCCATATTCCGTTTCAACAGTTTCGCTTAGACAATCGCCAGTTGGAAGCGAATGACGTATTTGTCCTTTTAAAAAGTCAAACAGCCAATTCTGAAAAAAGTCGCGACTATTTACTGCAAGCCGCTGAACAAGCCGCGTTTATTCTCTCAGAGATTGACCCTAGTATTTTGCTTAGCGAAGCAAACAATTCCTCAAATATCAGTAGTGAACCGCAGACAGATAGTATTGCTAATGCACAGCAGCAACTAGCAGCATTGCCATGCCCTGTCTTATATGTTCCTAATATTCGTGACTTTTTAGGTAGCTTAATTCAAGCGCGCCTCCAATATCAGCAGCCAGTGACTCTACCGACTGTGGTTGCGGTAACTGGTACGAATGGTAAAACAACCATCAGTCAATTAGTAGCACAGCTTACTCAATTGATGGGTCAGAGTAGCGCGGTGATGGGTACGGCAGGTAATGGTAGACTTGGTGCTCTGTTGCAAGCCAGTCATACCACGGGAGATGCTTTAGCTGTCCAACAGTTCTTATATCAAATGGGAACAGAGCAGGCAGAAATATTGGCATTAGAGGCCAGCTCTCATGGGTTGGATCAGCAACGTCTACAAGGTATGCCAGTCACTGTAGCGATTTATACCAATTTGAGTCGTGACCATTTAGACTATCATGCTGATATGGCAGAATATGCCGCTGCCAAAGCAAAACTGTTTGATAAAGCCCATTTTCCAAATTTGACCCATGCCATTATCAACATCGATGATGAGCACGCTCAGGTTATGTTAGATACGGCAAACGCCAGCGGTTTGACGGTATGGACATACAGTTTGGATTCATCAAAAGCGGCTACTTTTGTTGCCGCTGATATTACGCCGAGTCTGCAAGGCGTCAAAATAAAACTGCGTATTGAGTTTGGTAATGAGAGAACTGACAACATGGAGATTGTCAGTCCATTATTAGGTCGCTTCAATGTAGCCAATTTGCTCGCAGCGATAGCAGCTGTCGTAGCACTCGATGTTGACTTAGCTATGAATATCGAGCGTATTGCGCCTGCTGTTGCACAGTTGCAAGGTGCAGTTGGGCGTATGCAGCGTGTACCGTCAAATGATGGCTGCTTTATCGTTGATTATGCGCATACTCCAGACGCTCTAAGCCAAGTGCTGGCAAGCTTAAAAACCCACTGTAAAGGTCAGCTTTGGGCAGTGTTTGGTTGCGGCGGAGATCGCGATGCAGGCAAACGACCATTGATGGCGCAAGCAGGTCTGGCAGGTGCTGATCAAGTTGTTTTGACTGCGGATAATCCACGTACCGAAGACCCAAATGTAATTTTGCAAGATATGCAGGCTGGTATGACAGCTGAGCAATATCAACGAACCCATATCGAGCCTGCCCGTCAGACGGCCATTGAATATGCAGTTAGTCACTCAGGTGTGGATGATATCGTGGTCATCGCAGGCAAAGGTCACGAAACCTATCAAGAGATTAATAACGTTCGCTATGATTTCGATGACAGTGTTGTTTTGCAGCAGGCATTGAATCAGACGGGACGTGTGTAATTGGTTGGCTCGCGTTACATGCATTAGTAAAAATTGATCATTAAATATAAAAATTAAGTAATCATCATATAAGGTAATCATTATGACAGCCGACACCGATAATACTGCCCAGTCGCAAGGGCTCTATGTCTGGCAAATGGACAATCTGCTCGCAGCGACCACGTCGCTCGATGGGCAGTGGCAACTACCACGAGGCCATGGAGCAGAGCAGACGGCTTTATCCAGTAAACGTGTAGCCACCGATACCCGCACGATAAAGCCAGGCGATATATTTTTGGCGCTCAGTGGCGATAATTTCGATGGTCACGATTATATCGAGACAGCAATATCAAAAGGCGCTGTTGCCGCTGTCGTCTCGCGTCCTACCTCGTTGTCTGGCCCAAATGCTATTCCGCAATTGGTAGTCAGCGATACTCGTTTGGCACTAGGTCAATTGGCAGCCTATCGTCGTCAGCAGCATACAGATTTAACCGTGATTGCTATTACGGGTTCTAGCGGCAAGACCACTTGCAAAGAAATGCTAGGCAGTATTTTTGGTAGATTGGCACCGACCTTAATCACTCGTGGTAACCTCAATAACGATTTGGGTGTACCAATGATGCTGCTTGAGCTATCAGATCATCATCGCTATGCTATTTTAGAGTTGGGTGCAAACCATATTGGCGAGATTGCTTATACGACTGAAATCGTTCAGCCTGACGTGGCCTGTATCTTAAACATCGGTACAGCCCATTTGGGTGAATTTGGTAGCCGTGAAGGTATCTGCCAAACCAAAGCAGAGATTTACCATACGTTGACGGACGCGCAGTTTGCGATTGTTCCTGATAAGGATGATTTTACCAATCAGCTACGCCGTATCGCTGAAAAGCACACCTCACATGTGATTGGCTTTGGTAATACGGATGTAAGCGCAAGCCATCTAGACGTAGAGCCTGAGCGTAGCGAATTTAAGCTACATATCGGTAACCAAGTCCATGATATCAACTTACCATTGGCAGGTGAACACAATGTCAATAATGCCTTGGCCGCTGCTGCCTGTGCGCATGCGCTGAATATTGAGGTGAGTGATATCGTCATTGGGCTTGAAAATGCGCGTCCTGCTAAAGGTCGTCTAAATAGCCAGATACTTGGTATGCATCGTCTCATTGATGATACTTATAATGCCAATCCTCATTCGGTACGTGCCGCCGCCAAAGTATTGGCCGCGCAAACCGGTACGCAAGTTATGGTACTGGGCGATATCGGTGAGCTAGGAGAGGCGGCTATTAGTGAGCATCAAAGCTTGGGCCGTACTATCGCAACCACGGGTATCAACGTACTGCTTTGTGTTGGCGAATATGCCCCTTATACCGTTGCGGGTGCGCAAGAAGTGTCTGATATCAGTGCGCATGCCTTTGCCGATAAAGACAGTTTATTACAGTATTTACAGCCGTATTTGCAAGCGCAACAAGCTAAGCCTTGTACTGTGTTGTTCAAAGGCTCTCGTTCCATGGGAATGGAAACACTTATTCATGCGCTAGTAGAGGAGTAGGCGGTGTTAGTTTGGTTGTTCGGCTGGCTTGGCCAGTATTATACGCCGTTTTCTGCGGTTTCTTCGTTGACGCTGCGAGCATTGCTTGCCGTTGTTACCGCCCTTGTATTTAGCATGATGTTTGGTGGTCGTGTCATTCGGCACCTGCGATCGCTCAAATACGGTCAGGCCATTCGTAATGATGGGCCTCAGTCGCATTTGGCCAAGACTGGTACGCCAACCATGGGCGGGGTATTGATCCTAAGTGCGATTGGTATATCGACGCTACTATGGGCACGACTAAACAATCCTTATGTTTGGATTTTGCTCGTGGTTATGGTTATCTTTGGTGCCGTCGGTTGGGCTGATGATTGGCTAAAAATTAAGTACAAAGATCCAAAAGGCTTAATCGCTCGCAAAAAGTACTTTTGGTTGTCTATGGGCGCACTGTTTGTCGGTGTTTCTTTGTACTATATTGCCACGCTACAACCCGATATCAACACCACGCGTGAGATGCAGGATCTGCTATTGCCAGTATTCAAAGACTGGATGATTCCATTTTCAGCAGTGCCATTTGGTATTGGCTTTATTATCTTTACCTATTTTGTGATTAATGGTGCTTCTAACGCAGTCAATCTAACCGACGGTTTGGATGGTTTGGCGATTTTACCAGTCGTTCTCGTCGCTGCAGGTTTGGGCGCGATGGCCTATGTATCAGGCGATGTACGCTTTGCTGATTACTTGCATGTACCTTATATTCCTTATAACTCCGAAGTCATCATCGTCTGTGGCTCAATGGTCGGAGCAGGCCTTGGTTTCTTATGGTTCAACGCGCATCCAGCACAAGTATTTATGGGTGATGTTGGCGCGCTAGCATTGGGCGCGATGCTAGGTACTATCGCCGTGATGACCCGCCAAGAGATTGCCTTCGCGATTATGGGTGGTTTGTTTGTCGCAGAAGCGCTATCGGTGATGTTGCAAGTTGGCTCGTACAAACTGCGCAAAAAACGCGTCTTCCGTATGGCACCGCTGCATCATCATTTTGAGGAAATTGGCTGGAAAGAAACGCAAGTGGTGGCGAGATTTTGGATTATTGCCATTATCCTTGTCATCCTTGGGCTAATGACGCTAAAACTGCGTTAAGCTATAACCGCCAAATATCTATATGGATATCAATTTGCAAAAATCCAAAAAGCCGTTTCAATCATGATTGAGACGGCTTTTTATCGCTCAAGATAGATGAATTTTGTTAGAATGCGAAGCATATTGCTATCACTTTGAGATGCCCGTGTCGTTATTTATTTGTCCACTTTGTCAGTCACCACTACAGCCTGCCGCCGATACTTGGCGCTGTGATGGCAGTTTGAATTCCAAACAGACTTCACATCCCTTTGATGTAGCGCGTCAAGGCTATGTCAACCTGCTGCCAGTACAACAGAAAAAGTCCAAAGCACCTGGGGATAGCCAAGAATCTATCGATGCGCGTAAACGGTTTTTGAATCATGGACACTATGCACCGCTCCAAGAGTTAATTAGCCAAAAAATGATAGAATTGCTGTCTAACGATGAGTTAATAGATAAGCAAGATAGCAAGACGGTCAATTGGCTTGATATTGGCTGCGGTGAAGGTTACTACACGCAAGCAATGGCGCAAATGGGATCGGATGTCATAGACACACTGATAGCCGCTGACATCAGTAAGCCTGCAGTGGTTGAGCTGGCCAAAGTCAGTAAAATAGCAGGTCGTCTATGGTATCAGCCGCGCAAAGAAGATACTGCCAAGACGACAGCAGTCTATCCATTAGTGACCAGTGCTGCACATCTACCATTACGCCCGCACAGTATGACGGGCATTAGCAGTATTTTTAGCCCTATTTTGCCCGAGGCGTTTGATAATGTATTGATGGATGGTGGCTATCTGATCATTGCCAAGCCTGATGTCGGGCATTTGGCAACGATGCGTGATGCGTTATTTGATGATGTGCGTGAGCATGATTCTGATAAATTCTTGCAAGAATTGGCACCATATTTTACGTTGGTTGAGACCTGCCGTGTCAGTACAGAGCTGACATTATCCGCAGAGGATTTGGCTGATTTGATGACGATGACACCTTATGCGTACCGTGCTCGCAGCGAAAAAAGGCAAGCACTATTGGCTGCCGTAGAAACAGTAGCATTTAGCACAGAGGCAAAGTTTGTGGTTTATATTTTGCAGAAAACGTCTGTTTAGCACATTTAGAGCATAGCAGTCTGGAGTATTGCTATGTTCGCTTTAAACATTAGCCATTAACTTCTAATGAGTTAGGTTTTTCGAATAGCAGAAAGGTCGATATAGAGAGTTTAGCTTAACCGCCTCCGTATTTGCATTTTTCATTAATCAGCTAGTCATTCGCGTTTTTATAAATATCCTGTTTACGATGCTTACCGATAAAGCATAAATACGCTGTCATTTAACCATACATTACGCCAATACCTAACATGCCTTTAAGCGCGCATGCCTTCGTAACAATCGCAACCTTTCTTCAAGTTTCATAAATCTACTTAATACTAGAATCATTTATCATTCTCTTTGTCGATAGAGTAAAGCTTTATCAGGATAGTTCATTTAACACTAAGTGAATTATCTATAACTACTCTAAATATGAATTCAAAGGAATAAAATGATGAAAAAGATACTAGTTAGTTCGATTTTAGCCGCTACTGCTTGTTTGTCGATGGTGGGTCAAGCCAATGCTGCACCTAATTTTGATAAGCATCATTCAGCTCAAGTACAGCAACAAAAACACAGCAGCAATAAAGCGAGTAATAACTATAAGCATGCCAAAGCTAAGGCAGCAAAGTCACATCACAAAGCGAACGTAGTGGCAGCTAAGCACAAAGCAATAGCCAAAAATGTCCATGCTAAAAACAGCAATGCTAAAAATAGCCACGACAAAAACAATCATGACAGAAACAACCATGACCGTCGCTCGTAAAAATACAATCCTAGCATCCAAAAATAGCGCCTTAATGAGGCGCTATTTTTTTATTTTTATATGACACTATTGATCGTTACTAGTTGAACAAATGCTACTGACTGATAAACGTCATTAACTTAGTTGCACCATTTTTACTGGGCTGAGTGAGTGTGACTTTACTACTCAAAACATTGCCTTTAGCATTGATTTTATAGCACTCTGAAGACGTACCTGCAGAATCAGAAGCCAAAAGCAGATTGCCTGAAGTTTTTATACAGAGCCACGCCGTGTTATTTGTATCTTGTGTGAGCGACCAGTCCTGCTTATAAGTGGCGGTTTTCTGACGCATACTGCTGTCAGCATATACGTTTTCAGTGATGAGCTGACTTGAATCGCCCACCGTAGCTATCTTAGGAATACTCGTTGTTTGGTTAGCGATTGAATACTCCCCCGTACTATCCGTAAAACCATGGAATACCAATGGATTTAGCGTAAAGTAATTGATAGCGACGGACTGATCCGTAATCTGCTGATTCACTGTGTTGATTGTGCTGACTTCTGCGCCTTGTACCATTCTATTATTAAAACGCATGCTGCCTTTAGGGGTTGTTTGAATATCTGCGGCTACGCTTTGTCCGCCGACAGTAGCGATCAGTTTTTCACTACGTTGTTTGGTATAGATATTGAGTAGGGCAGTCTCAACTGGGTATTGAGTGACTACGTTAGCAGAGTTGTTATTTTGATTGGTATTACCTGTTGCCATGCCGCCCATGCCAGTAGCGCAAGCACTCAATCCGAGTCCTGCTACGATACACATTCCTAGTGTTTTCATCGTTGTATCCTTTAGTTTATTTAAATAAATATTACCAATATCTACTATAATCCAATTTTTGGACAATGGCATCTGCCGAGTATCAGTGACTCTATTGTGATTACATTTTTGTACGGTATAGCAATGATGGTAAATATAGATACAAAGCTAGATTGAATGCCACAGGAAAACTCAAAGCCTTTTCGTATAAGGGTCTAGAGATAAAATTAAGCTGATAATAAAACGAATGGTAATAAAGTATCTACTCATTTTATAAGTCACTCTCAGTCCATGATACGAGTTTTTGAACTTGGCCAATAAACGTGGTATTCAATTAGATATATAGTTATTAAATCTTATACGACATATGAAATTAAGGCTAAACAGAAATATTTCAGACAGCAGTAGAGGATGAGTATAGACTGAAAGTCTTACTGTTAAACTGTTAAAAGATATAAAGAATATTTAGGAAAGGGTAGAACAGGATGAAAAACAAAGGTTTTGCTTAAGCAGAATAAGATTGGCGGTGAAGGAGGAAGTCAAACTATAATCATAAGTTATTGATAGTTATATTATTATTATTAAAAAATTTATTTAAAGACCAACTATTAGACCAACACCTTTCAGGTATTGGATGCAGGATGGATATTAGGATTTATCTCACAACGATTTGTAACTAAGTATTTCTAACTAGTTATTTAATATTATACGCGTATTATTGATTGATTATTCCAGTTAAAGTTATTAAGCGGCAAATGTTACAAGAGAATTTTGCAGTAATCATAATAGAATTGATTACAGAAGATAAAAAATCGGTAACCCTCGCAAGCATAAGACATCAATCAAATAAAATTAAGCTGTCTGAATTAGTTTTCGAATTGGAGTAAAGTCGTTATTGCCTAAATTCGGGCGTTCATGATTGTAATGGTATAAGCAGTTCTGTGCTTGATGTCGGATTAGATCTGGATTATTGAACAGCTTCTGATCTAACCCATCGTATTGCTTCGTTCTGTTATAGCGCTCCCCATAAGCGTTTTGCTGCGAGTTGCCAGACTCAATATAGCTCAAGATAAAGCTCTGTTCTATCGTCTATTCTTTGGGTGCATTGCTGATGTACTAAGGTTTGTTATCACACCTTATTTGCATAGGTTTGCTTCGCATTTAATAAGCTAGCTGATTCAGTCTGCGTATTACAACTTTGAGCAAGCAGTGAGAAGTCAACTCCAACCATCTCCTACTGGTATATTTCAGCATTTAATTTCTGTTGCTTAGTGTTCTTGTTTTTAAGAGGAGTTACCAATCCTTTTCTAAAAAAACCATTGAAGCAGAAACACAAAGGGCTTTTCAAAAGACGCTTATAATTAACAACAAACTAATAAGCCTCTGTTAAAAGCTCAAATAAAAAATGGCCTATAAATCTGTCCTTTAAATTAAATAAACTTATGGGATGAATTTATAGGCCTAATTTCTAGTTTAAGGGTCAGCTATTTGTACAAATCAATTATTATGACTCTAGCAAAACATCACCATACTCATCCCGTAAGTCATTCTTCATCATCTTGCCGGCGCCATTCAAGACAATGTTATCAACGAAGACTACCTTATCGGGGATCTGCCAACTGGCCACTTTATCTTGATAGAAGTCAAGAATCTGCGCTTCCTCTACGCTTGAGCCTTCTTCTTTGACCACAATCAACACCGGACGCTCGCCCCATTGCTGATGATTAGCAGCAATGGCAGCGGCCATTTTCACGTCAGGATGGCCGGCTGCGATGTTTTCTAACTCAACTGAAGATATCCATTCGCCACCTGATTTTATCAAGTCCTTAGAGCGATCGCGAATATTCATATAACCATCAGCATCGATAGTCGCAATGTCACCGGTATCGAACCAACCATCTTCGGTAATAGCATCGGGTCTATGGGTAAAATAATCATCGATAACCCAATGACCTCGTATCTGCAAGCGTCCTTGTGATTTGCCATCTTCGGCTACCGGTTGCTCTGGATTTTCGGTATCCATCAGACGTAATTCAACACCAAAAGGCGGGCGCCCTTGCGACTTACGCAGCTCGTTGATTTCCTCTTTGCTGAGCGCTTTATGTTTAGCTTTAATCTGATTCATGGTACCTAAAGGACTGGTCTCAGTCATGCCCCAACCATGGATAGCGTCGCAATTAAAATCCTCTCTAAAGGTTCTGATGACGGAGGGTGGACAAGCGGCGCCGCCAACGATAGTACGAGTCATACTCTCAAGGGTGCTGCCCCTCTTTTTCGCGGCCGCCAGTAGGCCTTGCCAAATAGTAGGCACACCTAGAGCAATAGTCACTTTGTAATCGTCGATTACTGACACTAAGCTATCACCATCGAGATTGGGTCCTGGCAAGATCAATGAGCAGCCGACTATGGCCGCGGCATAAGGCGTGCCCCAAGCGTTGACATGGAACATCGGTACTACGGGCAGTAGCACATCTTGCGCCGATAATGAGGAGACATCCGGCATACACAGCGCCATAGCATGTAGTACTGAGGAGCGATGCGAATAGAGAACGCCTTTTGGATTACCGGTGGTGCCTGAGGTATAGCATAAGGAGCTAGCGGTCGTCTCATCAAGCTCTGGCCAGTCAAACTCTGGTTCCTCGTTAGCGATTAAGTCATCAAAAAATAGCGCATTTGGCAGTTGCTCTAGCACTTTTTCGTTGCGCTCGCCTAACAGGATAAAGTGCTTGATACCTTTGATATGCTCTTTAATAGCAGCGATAAGCGGTAAGAAGGTGAGGTCAAAGAGCAGCACTTGATCTTCGGCATCATTGATGATGTAAGTGAGCTGTTCAGGGAAAAGCCGCGGATTAATAGTGTGGCAAATCAGTCCGCTGCCAGAGATGGCATACCAAGCTTCTAAGTGGCGGCGGTTGTTCCAAGCTAAAGTAGCTATGCGATCTGAAGCTTTAAGACCAAGCGCTTGCAGAGCATTAGCCAGACGTTTTGAGTTGTCTGAGACCGTGGCCCAATCGCTCTGAGTCATCGTGCCATCGACTTCTTTGGAATAGACGGCGGTATCGCTATGGTATTTGGCCGCATGGTCGATAAGGCTGCTAATGAGCAGCGGTTGATACATCATTTTTCCTAACATCTGAATATCCTTATAGTGGTTTTGTGAATATCTATGTACTGCTTAAAGCCTGCTTCATTTAGTTCAAATAGCTTGGTTATGTTTGGTAGATTTATTAAATGATTAAGGTTTAGGTATATTCTTTGTGTATTGAAACTACTTGCGTAAGAGCTCTAATAGGTATGAATGAAGTTACTTACTTGATAAACATAGACATAAATTTATTAAAAATAAACCCATAAGGTGGCTGCAATAAGTTCATAGCGTTTACTTTAGGTTGCACTAAAACTGGTTTCATATGGCTAAAGCGTTCGAAGCCAGTTTTGCCATGATAAGCTCCCATGCCAGAGTGCCCAACTCCGCCAAAAGGCAGCTCGTGCTGCAGCGCATGCAACACAATCTCGTTTACACATACCCCGCCAGATACGGTGTATGAACGAACACGTTTGATGTCTTCATCTGAGTTGCCAAACACATATAACGCTAGTGGTCTAGGACGCTCGTTGATGAAGGTGATCGCCTCATCCAGCTCGCCATAGTGTATCAATGGTAAGACCGGTGCGAAGATTTCGTTTTGCATTAACTCGCTATCTGCGCCAGGCTCTGTGATGATGACGGGCGGCATGAGACGCGAATCTATATCTGGTTGGACGTCGGTTGTATGATGGATGTTTTCTTCTGGAATTTGATCTAAGTACTTTCGAACTCGATTAAACTGAGAATTATCAATTATATGAGTGTAGTCTTCATTGGTTGTGATGTTAGGATAATGCTTGCGCATCCATTGCTTTGCCAGCGCCACAAACTGCGCATGATGCTTACGATCGATGAGCACATAATCAGGAGCTATACAGGTTTGTCCGGCATTCAGGGTTTTTCCTGTCATGATCCTATTTACTGTACTCTCTAAGTTGGTGTCTTCGAGCACAATCACAGGTGACTTGCCGCCGAGCTCAAGCGTGACAGGCGTTAGGTTTGGTGCCGCCGCTGCCATGACTTTTTTGCCGACTTCTGTAGAACCAGTATAAATAAGGTGGTCAAAAGGCAATTGGCTAAACGCCACCGCGATATCCACATCGCCGACCACGACACTGACCATATCTGCTGAGAAATGCTGGCTCACCGCTTCAGCAAATGCTTGCGCGAACTGTGGCGCGGCTTCACTCATTTTTACCATGACGCGATTTCCAGCTGTCAGCACGTCTATCATGGGGCCAATCGCTAAGTATAATGGATAGTTCCAAGGAACCATAATACCGACCACACCTAACGGCTGTGGCTCAATCTCATTGCGGGCCGGCAGATAGACTGCTGAGATAGGCGCTTTTCTGGTTTTCATCCAAGACTCGCCATGTTTTTTAGCATGGCTGATGCTGGTAAAACTCGAGAATAGCTCGGCGAACTTGGTCTCGCCTTCACTACGCTGGCCAAAATCTGCGTTGATTGCCTGAGTCAGCTTGTCTTTGTTTTTGCTCAATAAGCGCTCAAGAGTATCCAACTGGGACTTTCTGGTTGGCCAATCGAGTATCGGATTGGTGCGACTCAGTGTTTGGAGGGTGGCAAACTGCGTTTGCAGTTGCTCTTTGTTGCTAATGATTGAGGATGACTTGCTCATCGAAGAGCTGGTGTCAGCTTCGGTTTGGGTACTAGTCATTTTTTCGTCCTTGGAATATGTTGTATTGCGTTAGCCTATTAAGATGCCATATAGGCATACCTAATAGGCTTTTATGTTCTTTAAATATTACTCGGGGAGTACGATGCCAAAAGAGGGGTCTGGCGTTTCAAATAGGCTGAAGAAGGTCAGTAAGTCACCTTGGTTACCATCTACGCTGGAGTCTGCCGATGTCAACATCTCTTTAAACCCTATTTCTCCAATTAGCAGGTCGACGAATAAAGGCTGTGTTAGATTTAAGGTGGTTTTCACTTCGTTTTGCGGCGCATTTGAACCATCAAGGAGACGGTAATGTAGCACCGAGTTTTCAATCCATAGCAGATAGTTTTCGTTTATATCAATAAAATTGACCTGCAGGTTGGTATTTAGACCATTCACCTCTTCAGACTTTAAGCGGACAGACAGTGCATCAAAGAAGTTTGGAACAGGGGTCTGTAAGAAAACGTCGCGCATCGCTGACATCTCCACTCCTACGTCTGGTGTTCCCTCGCGCAGCTCTTGCGCACCAGTTAAGTAATTATCACGCCATGGGCCAGACTCTGCTTGATACCCTAACTGCTCATACGTTTTGGCCAACAGCTCTCTGGCAGACATATTATCGGGATCATCAAACACTAGGTGGTTTAGGATTTCAGCCGCCCATCTATAGTTGCCAGCATCAAATGAAGACTGGGCTTGTGCCATGACGTTTTGACTTCCTCCAGCGAGTTTTACGTAGGCAGCGGCACGTTGTGGGTCTGGTAACGGATCCAGATGGGCAGGGTTAGAGTCATACCAACCGATGTAGTTTTGATAGACCGCACGTGCATTGTGTTTGACAGTGCCGTAATATTCACGGTTGGAAAACTCAGATGCTAGGCTTGGCGGTAGTTTGATGTCTTCAGCGATCTCACCGGGTGTCATGCCTTTATTGATACGACGTAGGCTTTGATCATGAATGAATTTATACATATCCCGTTGTTGCTTTAGGAAGGTTTGAATGTTTTCTTTGCCCCACATCGGCCAATGATGGCTGGCAAAATAGTACTCTGCATCACCAAACTTATTGCGAGCTTCTTCGATATAATTACTCCACTGCAGAGCGTCCCTTACCTTTGCGCCTCGCAACGTATAGAGGTTATGCATATTACGAGAGACCAACTCCGCCCCAGCTAAAGCTTTGTATTTGGGGAGATAAAAGGTGAACTCGGCAGGAGCCTCTGTTCCAGGTGTGTATTGGAACTGAAAATCCACACCATCGACCTTTAAGTTGGTAGGCGTTTTCTCAATCAAAACACTGGGCTCAACGATACTGAACTGACCAAAGGCTGGGCCCTTACCTAAGCCACTACCGACATGTCCGTATTGGTTACGGGGCAAATCTTTGCCATACATATATGACGAGCGGCGCATCATGGCTGTACCAGCTAAGATGTTTTCGCTAGTGGCTTCTTCCATAAACCCAAGTGGCGCAATTACGGGGATGTTGTTTTTGTCAATCTCTTCTTTAGAGATAATCCCTAAAGTACCGCCAAAATGATCAATATGGCTATGAGTAAGAATGACCGCACTGATATTTGTAGACATATCAGGATAGCGATCTGCGAGGTGCTGCATCGCAAAGTCATAAGCATATTTTGCCGTCTCTTTTGAGGTTAAAGGATCGACGACAATCCAGCCTGTATCGCCTTTAATCAATGTCATGTTTGATAAGTCAAAACCACGCAGTTGATAGATATCGGGTCTAAATTCAAACAGACCTTTGATATTATTAAGCTTAGCTTGTCTCCAAAGACTGGGGTTCACTGAGTCGGGTGCTTCGCCTTTAATAAAATTGTATGCTTTGGTGTCCCATACGTATTTTGTAGGATCTGCTAGTGATGGTATCTGCAAGTCTTCAGGGCTTGCGATGAGACCACGGGTTGCCTCTTCAAAGTCTCGTGGGTCGTCTAAGTCTAGCTGACTAACTGACGCTGCATTCGCGGCAATCGTCGTTGCAGTAGCTGCTTTGTTGTGACTGACTTGCGCGGTCGAGGTCGTGCAAGCAGCAAGCAGCATACTACTTACTAGCAATAGCAGACGGCCAGGATTGATTGATATGAATTTGACTGTAGTTGAGTTTTGCATAGAGGTATTCCTTACCATAAAAATTCCATTAGTGTCGTTGAAAAGCTGGTTGTCAGTCTAAACGGTCCTGCACCTTATCGTTTAGATAAGACACGTTTTGCTAAACCTTCGCCATTTCCAGTGTTTGGTCGTTTAGCTTATGAGGATTAGCCTTCCCAGTATTGTTCACAGCCTGATTTAGAGTGAGGCGCTCAGCTTTTATTTCATGAGCGATTTTTTCTGCAATCGCTATCGTTGGGGCGTTGGTATTGGCACTATTGAGAGTAGGCATAATAGATGCATCTACTACACGAAGTCCGATAACACCTCTAACCTTGAGGTCCAAGTCTACTACTGATTCAGTGTCCGAGCCCATTCTACAGGTACCTACTGGATGGTAAATCGTATCTGACTTATTACGGATATAACCTAACAAGCCATCCTTCTTTAAGAAAGGCGCGGCATAATCTTTAGTAATATATTTCGCTATAGGTTGTTCTTGCATAATGTCGCGTGTACGCTGCGCACCTGCCATCATCATCTCAACATCTTTTGGATGATCTAAGTAGTTAGGATCGATTAGCGGAGCTGCACTAGGGTCAGCAGAGGCTAGCTTAACTGTCCCGCGGCTTTCAGGCCGTAGATAACAGCTATGAACAGATATTGCATAACCCCACTTAACTTGGCGACCATGATCTATCACTCTAGATATCACAAAATGAAGCTGGGTATCCGGCCAGTCATTAGGAGTAGCTTTGGTAGCACTAAAGAACGCCGCACCTTCAGCGAAGTTGGTCGATAATAGCCCAGTACCATCTCTTCTCCAGTCACTAGCGCCCTTTAAGAGGTTCAGGCCAGCGGTAAAGCCTACACCAAACACGTCTTTCGTATTGACTTCATAGTCAAAAACCACATCGAGATGATCTTGTAGGTTTTTCCCTACATTTGGTGCATCATAAACAACAGTAATGCCGTGTTGTTCCAGTTCATGTTTGGGACCAATGCCTGATAATTTTAGGATTTTTGGCGAACCGAAAGCACCAGCACACAAGATGACTTCTGCGTTAGCTTTGATAGTATTTTCTTGATTATTCTTGACATACACCATGCCCGATGCGATGCCGTTCTCAATCAGAACACGAGAGGCGAGGGCACCTGTGATAATGGTTAAGTTTGGTCTGTCTTCTACAGGGTGCAGGTAAGCGGCGGCAGCTGAACAGCGCTGACCTTGTTTTTCACCATGAAAATGAGTGACTTGATAAAGACCCGCTCCGTCTTGTTTCTTGCCATTGAAATCGTCATTTCTATCTAAACCATTGGCGACACAAGCATCTATAAATGCAGAGGTGATAGGTCGAGGGCTTAGCGGGTCAGCGACATGCAAAGGTCCACTGTCGCCATGAAAATGATTTGCACCGCGGACATTGTTTTCTGCCTTTTTGAAATATGGTAAGAGTGAATCGTAATCCCAACCGACACAGCCCTCATCAGCCCAACGGTCATAATCTTTTGCACTACCACGGGTATAAACCATCGCATTAATAGCTGATGAGCCACCTAAGCACTTGCCACGAGGCTGATATCCAATACGATTGTTTAGGTGCTTTTGGGGCACAGTACTGAGACACCAGTTGTTTATCTTAATTGGCTTGTCTCTCATTTGGGCAATGACAGCCGCTGGCATACGTACGACTAAGCTTTTGCCGTCGCCGCCTGACTCTAAGAGGCAGACTGTAATTTGGGGATCTTCACTTAATCGACTTGCCAACACGGATCCTGCAGATCCACCACCAACGATAATATAATCAAATTCCATGATTAGTTAATTCCTTCCTTGGATTATCCTAGCTACTACTAGGCTTTTTTTGCTAAAGTTAGATATATAATCTAACGGGTCAAACAGTCAAAACACTGATAAAACTGATAAAACTGATAAAACTGATCAATATTTTTCATTCATGTACTTTTGTATAACCTATCATCACTTAGAAGTGTTTTAACCGTGATGCTAAATACACCCAAAAAGTGAGCGGCAGTTTTAAATCAAGTTAAATTCAACACAGAGTAAATCTATGGAACTCAATGAATATACGGTTCATAAAATGACCGCACTCTGTTATAGAAAAGCCTTAGCAACTTATCTAATACAGATAAATCGCTCATCTGATATACCCAAAATTATGTCACAATTTAGTGATCTCGATGATTTTGAAGGCGATAGAATGCCACTCGCTGTCGTCACGAATGAGTTCAATTTAGCTACCTATTTCTTCCAAGATGATTATATAGGGCTAAAAGTTTTTAACTATATTGAGATCAAGTCTCTTCCTTTTTATAAAGGAATAAGCCAATGTATCAGTCCTTTAATAAACGCTAATATAGATATCCCTCTTATTGTTCTCTGCCGCTTAATTTCGCGTTACTTCAAAGTAATGACTGAATCAATCGAGGTTCATTTGTTTGAGAGAAAAGATTTAATCCGTCTTGAGTTCAATCCAAGCGTGCCTGAACAGGTTAATAAACATCAAATTGATGGTATTATTTTCTCTGTTTATAAAATTATATCGACATTTAACTCACTCAAACCTGTAGAACTCACCTTGGCACATCGTCAGTCTTCCCAAGGGTTTGAACTATATAAACAGTTTTTAGGTGTTCCAGCAAAGATGTCTAAAACAGTTAATAGTTTAACGTATCGGATCGATAGGGCTGATCACATTTATTACTCATCGGAACATGCAAAAAATACGATAGGAAGTACATTTTTTATCAATCCTTTGCACCATATGCTTGATAAAAACTTTACCCTTACCAGCTATACGCAACGTTGCCAACATATACTCATAACAATCATGGGGCTAAATGAACCAACTCGTGAACAAGTTGCTCAGGTGCTCAATATGAGTGTTAGTAGCTTGCAGAGACGCCTAAGAGAAGAAGGTACCTCTTTTAAAGCGTTGCTATTAGATGTTCGAAAAAATTTAGCGCATAAATACTTAATAGAACAAGGGTTGTCAGCTACTGATACGGCATTCTTACTTGGCTATAATTCTAGCAGCCAATTTTTTGGCGCTTTTAAGGGTTGGTTTGAGATGACCCCTAGAGCATATAAAGAACATTATCTAGGCGACACGTAGTTCGTTATGGATATGCTTTAGCTATGGCAACGAAGGCATGATCATCCTTGATTTACTAACTTTATCGTATGGTAACTATCGAGGATAGGTGTATTCAGGTCAAGGAAAATGAATATAGTCTTAATTCGGGTCAAGGTCTCTATAGTGCATAAAGTTCTGCATAATCAGAATGCATGAGCAATCCTACACACTGAACGGCTATAAACAATTGAGTACTTTTATTACAAAGTGGCAGCATGCGATTAGTAGATGCATTCTCACTTGTTTGAATTTAATATTAATGAACATACATACAAAAATAGCGCTTACGAGAGGCGCTATTTTTTGTTGTATAACAAAGGCTATAAGATAAAGTTAACCACTACTGACTAACAAACTTTATTATCTTACTACTATTAATAGATGGCTGACCTAGTGTCATCTTGCTCGCTAAAATAACGTCTTTAGCATTGATCTTGTAGCATTCTGATAAAGTGACTATAGGATCAGAGCTAAGTAATAAGTTTTTTGAATTTTCTATACTGAGCCATGCAATATTATTGGTATCTCGAGTAAGAGACTAGCCTTGGTTATATGAATCTATCTTAGGAATAATGGTTGTTTGGTTTGATAGTGAGTATTTGCTCTTGCTATCTGTAAAAGCATGAAGCACTAGTGGATTTAAGGTAAAGTAACTAATAGCGACTGACTGATCAGTGATTTGTTTATTAACTTCGGTATCTTGCACCGCTTTATTGTTGAATTGAATGAGGCCCTTAGACGGGATTTGAAAGTCCGCTGAGGTACTTTGGTTATCTACAATAGCAACCAATGGTTCACTATGTTATTTAGTATAGATATTGAGCATGGCATTCACAACGAGATATTGGGTTATGGCTTTATGAGTTTGATTGGACTTATTCATCGCTGCGTTATTATTCACACTAGTTGCACAAACCTTAAGCTGAGAACGGCTAATAAACATAGGCCCAGATTTTCATGAGTTAACTCCCTAGTTTGTCTAATTAGCTTATATCATTGTTACTATAATTAATTTTTTAAGCAATAACCTCTGCGTAGCACTTTAGACTTTACTATCATTATTCCACTATAAAAATCCCCATCTTTCAAAGTATTCAGGAATCATAAATGTCCGTCAGCACTACTAGTAACACTAGCCAAATCAATCAAGACGATATCAACAAAGCCGTATGGAACGCCTGTGACACTTTTCGCGGGGTCATCAGCGCCGATACCTATAAAGACTTTATTTTGACCATGCTGTTTCTCAAGTATCTATCCGACGTCTATCGTGATGAGTACAACAAACTGGTCGAGCAGTTTGGTGACAACCCTGAGCTGATCCATGCCATGATGTCCAAGCAGCGTTTTGTCTTACCTGAAGGTGCCAGCTTTTGGGACTTATACGAGCAGCGTCATCAGCCGGGCAATGGTCAACGTATTGACGAGGCGCTACACGCTATCGAAGAAGCCAACGGTACTAAGCTCAAAAACGTTTTCCAAGATATTAGTTTTAACACTGATAAACTCGGTCAAGAAAAGCAAAAGAACGAGCTACTACGCCACCTATTAGAAGACTTTGGCAAAGACATTCTAAACCTCTCTGCTGAGCGCGTTGGTAGCCTCGATGTGATCGGTAATGCTTACGAGTATTTGATCAAGCATTTTGCTGCCAGTAGTGGGGCGACGGCTGGTGAGTTCTATACGCCGCCTGAAGTATCTAACTTACTAGCGACTATCCTTGAGCCTGTCGAAGGTGATGAGATTTGTGATCCAGCTTGTGGTTCAGGCTCGCTGCTCATCAAGTGCGGGGCGATGGTACGCAAAAACTCAAATTCTAAGAAGTATGCGCTATACGGCCAAGAAGCCATTGGCTCGACATGGGCACTGGCCAAGATGAATATGTTTTTGCATGGTGAGGACAACCACCGTATCGAGTGGGGCGATACCATCCGTAATCCGCTGCTACTCGACAAAGACGGCAAGCACTTATTACAGTTCGATGTGGTGACCGCCAATCCGCCGTTTTCACTGGATAAATGGGGTCATGAAGATGCCAGTAGCGATCCCTATGGTCGCTTCCATCGCGGTGTACCGCCCAAGACCAAGGGCGACTATGCCTTTATCAGTCATATGATCGAAACGCTCAAACCTAGCACTGGGCGTATGGGTGTGGTCGTGCCGCATGGCGTGCTGTTCCGTGCGTCAAGCGAAGGCAAAATCCGTCAGCAGCTCATTGAAGAAAATCTGCTCGATACGGTGATTGGCTTACCAGAAAAGCTGTTCTTTGGTACGGGTATTCCAGCCGCTATTTTGCTGTTTAAAAAGAACAAAACTGATGACAAAGTGCTGTTTATCGATGCTAGCAATGAGTTTAAGTCAGGCAAAAACCAGAACCAGCTGACTGAAGATAATATCGCTAAGATCATTGAGACGTATAAGGCGCGTGAAAGCGTTGATAAATATGCTTATTTAGCCAGCTTTGATGAAATTAAAGAAAACGACTTTAACCTAAACATTCCGCGCTATGTCGATACCTTTGAGGAAGAAGCGGAGATTGATCTGGTCGCGGTACGTACTGAGCGTCTTGAGTTAAAGGCTGAATTAGATACATTAGAGACTGAGATGGCAGGGTTTTTAAAGGAGTTGGGTTATGGTGCCTAATGGTTGGGAGGTTAAAAAGCTAGAAGACTTAGCATCTGTTGAGAGAGGAAAGTTCTCGGCAAGACCAAGAAATGACCCAAAGTATTATGGCGGTGAAATACCGTTTGTTCAAACTGGCGATATTGCAGGCGCAAAAAAATACTTAAAATCTTACAGTCAGACCTTAAATGAAGAAGGGTTGAAAGTTAGTCGTTTATTTCCGAAAGATACTATTCTCATCACTATTGCAGCAAATATTGGTGATGTTGCAATCACTTCGTTTGATGTTGCTTGCCCTGATAGTTTAGTAGCTATTCAGCCTAAAGAAGGTACGAATGTTATTTGGCTATATTTCTATTTAGAGACATGTCAAAAGGAACTAGACGGACAAGCAACACAGAATGCTCAAAAGAATATTAATTTGCAGGTATTAAGACCGCTTGAAGTCCTTACTCCACCTCTCCCAGAACAACACAAAATCGCCAAAATCCTATCCACTTGGGATAAAGCGATTAGCACCACTGAGCGTTTGATTGATAACAGCAAACAGCAGAAAAAAGCGTTGATGCAGCAATTGCTGACGGGTAAAAAGCGCTTGCTTGATGAGTCGGGTAGGCCGTTTGATAAAAAATGGGAAAGAATAGAGTTAGGAAAATTATTAGATTATAAACAGCCAACACCCTATTTGGTTAAGTCTACCGATTATTCAGATGAATATCCTACGCCAGTATTAACGGCGGGTAAAACCTTTATCCTTGGGTATACAGATGAAGAATTTGGAATATTTAGCGAAGATCTTCCTACAATTATTTTCGACGACTTTACTACTGCTAGTAAGTTTGTAGACTTCCCCTTTAAAGCAAAGTCTAGTGCAATGAAAATGTTAGTAGCAAAAGATGGCGTTTCGATAAAGTATATTTTCGAGGTTATGCAGGCACTAAGCTATGCTATTGGTGGTCATCAGCGACACTGGATTTCGATATTCGCTAATATTGTAATTGGACTTCCATGTCGTGAAGAGCAGCAAAAAATTACCGCTGTTTCAAATAATGCCGATAAAGAAATTGAGTTGCTTGAGCAGCAATTGGCGGATTTGCAGCAAGAGAAAAAGGCGCTGATGCAAGTGTTGTTGACGGGTAAGGTTCGGGTTTTGGTTGATGATGGGGAGGTTGTTTGATGGAAATGGATATCACAACGAAAACGTTTGATGATCGTGACGAGTTTAAGCGTAAAAGTATCGCTGAAAAAGCTATTAAGCTTCTGAAGTCTGATATAGATATTTCACCAATGGTGATCGATGGTGGTTGGGGAACAGGAAAAACTGAGTTTTGTCATAAACTTATCAACCTAATGAAAGAGAATGATACGCACAATGTAATTTATATTGATGCTTTTAAAGCTGATCATATTAATGAACCTTTGATGACAGTACTCGCAGAAATAATAAAAATTTTACCTGACGAATCAGCCCGTGAAAAGTTCATAAAGAAAGTACTACCTACAGTTAGGTTTGGCCTTAAAGCATTAGCTAAAGCAGGTGTTTCTCACTTGCTCAGACAAGATTTTGCTGATGTAGCAGAAGACTTTACCAATGAAATTGAAGAAGCGACTGATAAAGCAATCGATGCTACGGCTGAATTAATATTAAAAGAACATGTAGAAGCAGAAAAGAATTTGCAAACATTGCAAGCTGCTCTAACAGCGATTTCATCTCAAAATCCTATAGTCATTTTTATAGACGAACTTGATCGCTGTAGACCGAACTTTGCGATCGATATGCTTGAGATGATAAAGCATACCTTTGATGTCAAAGATGTTAGTTTTGTACTTATCACTAATACTCAGCAACTTAAAGCTTCGATTAATCATTGTTATGGTCAAGCAGTAGACGCACGAAGATATTTAGATAAGTTTATAAAGTTTAGGTTTGAGTTATCACCACATTCAGATAGAAGCTTCAACGCTCCTGTTTTAGCAGCTAAAAGGCATTTCTTCGAGCTTGCACGTCAAAAGGGAATAGTAACAACCCAAAAGCTTAGTGGGGAACATTTCGAAAACGCTGTAGAAGATCTGATCAAATCCTTAAACCTATCTTTAAGAGAAGTAGAAACTTTAATATTGCATATTGAAATTGCTCAAAATCTTTCTGAATTAAGAACATTTGATAGTGAGCAGTACTTTGGCACAATTTTATTAAATTTAGTTGGAGTCGCTTTAGTCTGCTTTGAACCAAGTATACTTCGTCAAATAAAAGCAGGTACTGTCGATGCTAAAGAGCTAGGTAGATTTTTAGATGTTGAGAAAACTCCAACTCTCGAAAACGGTTATATTAAACAGCAAAGCCCTAGCCCTACTGGACATTCAGTTAGGGCTAGACCGAATGCATTTGAAATTCTTATGGTTATTCTTGCTAAAGATTGTAATGTTAACGTTAAGCAATATGCACCTTCAGAAGATCAGCATATTGAGTGGGAAAGGTATATAGAAGGTTTTATGGGCCATGTTCCACATAACGGTCAAACTAAAATTAAGTTGCTGGAAGTTGAAAGCTTAATGTCTTTCGATTGACTGCAGTACAAGGTACACTTTACAGTACTTCTGAAAATTAAAAATCGGTAGTTAAAAAGCACACTATACATACATGTTGTTTTTTGAATTTTACAGATTTACGATGTTTAGTAGATATTTCAAATAACAATCTAAAAGGTATTTAACGATGAGTTTTTTCAAGGGTATTTCAAGTTTTTTTACAAGTAAAACAAAAAGGATGACACCTAGTGAGTTATTTGCACAGGAAAAACGTATTGATCTTGATACGCAATATAGTTCCGCCAGCGTAAATGGATTAGCCATAACAGAATTTAACTATTTGCTTAAATACTATAGTAAAAATGAAGTCAAAGACTTTGAAGATCTTGAGTTACTTTTGAGTAAAACAGAATTCATCTTAAGTAATATTGAGCAAGAGCTTGAAAGTGGAGAGTTTGGTGAAAGCGTGCTTACTGTAAATGCTGAATATAACGCGAAGAACTTAAAAGACATTGTTGAAGTTTTAAGTGAATATCAACGTTTAAAGTCACTAGAGTAAATATAGTTCAATATTACATTTTAATATTCAAACAAATGGGAGTTGATAGAAAGGTTATCATTAACTAATCTAGATTCAATATAACCGCCACGCTATGCCCTTTAGGTAACGCGAAACTAAGGCGGTTTTTTGTTGTCTTTTTTATGTCAGTATCAGCTACAATCGATAGAACTAAACAAACGCTATGTCTAAAGTGGGCAGATATGACCAACCCTAATTCCAATGCAAGCATCAACTTCCAAGAAGAATTCAGCTCAAAAATCCCTGCCTTAACCTTGCTGACCACCTTGGGGTACGAGTTTATTTCTCCCAACCAATGCAACGCCATGCGTACAAGTAAGCTGCTAGCTAATCAGGCGAATGCTAACAAAGCCACTAACCAAGTGGTGTTATTGCCCATCATGCGTGCGTTTTTAGCAAAGCAAAAACTTACCTTTGAAGGTAAAGCGTATCCTTTATCAAAAAGCGCCATTGATAAAATCATGCATGAGCTAAATCCCGCCATGAACTTAGGCTTACAGGCAGCAAATGAGGCACTATATAACGCCATGCTCTATGGCGTGACGGTGACCGAGTTTATCGATGGTAAAAAAACCTCGCAAACCATCGGTCTGATTGATTGGGATCACATCGACAATAACAGCTTTCACTTTACCGAAGAGTTTGTCGTACAGAATGCTGAGGGTACAGGCAACGTCATTCCTGATATCGTCTGCTTTGTAAATGGTCTACCTCTGGCAGTGATTGAGGCGAAACGTCCTGATTCTAATAAAGAGGGGCAATCGACCAATGCGCAAGCTGTCTCCCAGCATATTCGCAATCAACATCAAAAAGAAATTCCACACCTATTTGCTTATAGTCAGTTACTGCTGGCGGTGAATGGTCATGATGGATTGTATGCCACTTGCGGCACACCTAGGAAGTTCTGGGCAAAATGGGTCGAAGAAGAGATCTCTGAGCCTGAGTTTCATGGGTTAAAAAACCAAAATCTCAGTGATGAGCAGCTTAGTCGTCTATTTGATCATCGCCCTGCCGCAGCTAAAAAAGAATATCTGTCACTGATCAATGCTGGTGATCTCGTCGTCACCGATCAAGACCGTCTTATCATCAGCTTATTAAAACCTCAGCGTTTGCTTGAGATGACGCGCATGTTTACCTTGTTTGATAAAAAGGCGGGCAAAATCGTTGCCCGTTATCAGCAAGTCTTTGGTATCAAAGCACTGATTGAACGTATCAGCACTTTTGACGGCTCTGATGGTAAGTCGGGTAGTCGGCAAGGCGGTGTCATTTGGCATACTACAGGCAGTGGTAAGTCCTTTACGATGGTGTTCTTCTCCAAAGCGCTTATTTGGTTAGAAGAACTCGCCAAGTGCCGCGTCATTGTCGTCACTGATCGTGTTGATCTAGAAACTCAGCTTAGTCAAACCTTTGCTTCTGGTGGTGTGCTCAGTGATCGCGATAAATCCGATGCCATGGCAACTTCTGGTCGCCGTCTAGCGCAGCAAATCGGTCATGGTAACGAGCGCGTTATTTTCTCTATTATTAATAAGTTTGGCTCAGCGGTTAAGTATGATGAATGCTATAACGACAGCCCAAACATCATCGTTATGGTCGATGAAGGCCACCGTAGCCAAAACGGTGAGAATAATATTCGCATGAGCCAGGCGCTGCCAAACGCTGCCTTTATTGCTTTTACGGGTACGCCACTGCTTAAAGACGATAAGACCGAAAACAAATTTGGTAGCATCATTCACTCCTACACCATGCAGCAAGCGGTCAAAGATAAAACCGTCACCCCATTGCTCTACGAAGAGCGTATCCCTGAGCTGAATACCAACGATCAAGCCATCGATGCATGGTTTGATCGTATTACCCAAAAGCTCACCAATGATCAAAAAACCGACCTAAAACGTAAGTTCTCCCAAAAAGGTCAAATCTATCAGGTTGAAGGACGTATTGAGCTGATCGCTCATGACATCTCTGATCACTTTCAAAACTTTAAACAGCAGCACCTAAAAGGTCAATTGGCTTGTGATTCTAAAGCCTCAGCTATTCGCTATAAAATGGCATTAGATAAGATTGGCAAAGTGACCTCAGTGGTCGCTATGTCACCACCTGATACCCGTGAAGGGCATGACACCGTCGATGGCGAATCAAAAGACATCGTCCAAAGATGGTGGCAAGATAATGTCGTCGCGGACTTCGGCGGTGATGAAAAAGCCTATACCAAGGCCATTATTGAAGCATTTAGTCAGGATGATGGTCCTGACATTATGATTGTCGTTGATAAGCTCTTAACAGGCTTTGATGAACCCAAGAACACCGTTCTTTATATCGATAAGCCGCTAAAGCAGCATAACCTGATTCAGGCGATTGCACGGGTGAACCGCTTGCATGAGAAAAAACGCTTTGGTTATCTGATTGATTATCGTGGCATCCTAAAAGAGCTGGATATCACCATTGAGAAATATCAAGACTTAGCGGAACGTACGCAAGGTGGCTTTGATATCGAAGACCTCAAAGGTCTGTATAACGCCATGGATACTGAGTACAAGCAGCTACCAAGATTGCATAATGAGCTGTGGGCTATTTTTTCATCGGTCAAAAACAAACAGGATGGGCAAGCGCTAAGACAAGTGTTAGCACCAAAGATGCAGGAAGTAGATGGCAGGGTAGTCGATACCAAGCTTAAAGAACGTGATGACTTTTATGCTGCTTTGACCGAGTTTTCTAACGCCATGAAGATTGCGTTGCAATCGGCGTCTTTCTTTGAAGATAAATCATTTGATAGCAAGCGTGATCGCTACAAAGCCGATCTAAAAGCCTTTATCAATCTACGTAAGCAAGTTCGTGAAGATGCTGATGAAACCATCGACTATGATGAGTATGAAGCGGATATTCGTAGCTTACTTGATAAGCACATTGCAGGGCTTGAGGTTCGTGAGGCAAAAGGCGTTTACCTAGTCGATAACCTAGGGAAAAATATTAAGCCTGAAGCAATGAGTGACAATGAAGCACGTAACCAAACCGATAAAATTACAGGTCGTGTGACCAAGATGATAGAGCAAGATTTGGCTGATGATCCGTATGCGCAAGAGTACTTTTCTAAGCTTCTAAAAAACGCCATTGAAGAAGCTAAGGCGATGTTTGATGCACCGGTGAAGCAGTACATGATGTTTGCTGACTTTGAGCAAATGGTAAAAGATCGTGATGTCGCTGATGTGCCGAATGACTTTATCGTTGATAATGGCAAATTAAACAAGCATGCTCAGGCTTACTTTGGTTTATTTAAGCACTTATTTGATGCTAATTTCTTAGCGGATAAAGAGCTAGATAATGACAAGCTGGTCGCTTACGCCTTTGAGATTGATGAAGTAGTCAAAACCAATGTGGCGGAATATTCCATCAATGCCAGTGAAATTGAAAATGCGATTAATAGGCGCTTATTGCCAATGCTGTTTGCTGACTTAGGTATCGATAAAGCGCAACAGGTCATTGAAGAAGTGCTAAAGATTACCCGACTTGGGCTGTCGAGAGAGACAAGTAGCCCACGAGCAGCAAGAGGGTAGCAGGCAATGACTGAGACAGGCAGCTTTTATTATGGTGAAGAGAAGATCCATTATGAAGTAGTGCGTAAAGACACAAAGAATAAGCCTAAAAACGATATGCTTATTAATGAAAAGAGCAAACCTCGGAAAGTGGTCATCAAGGTACATCCTGATCAGCGTGTGGTCGCCACCGCGCCTAGTGATGCTACGGATAAGATGATACATGACGCTATGATGAAACGTGCTCGCTGGATATGGCAAAGTCTACAAGAGTTTGCAAAGCAACAAGATCACGTATTGCCTAAACGTTATGTCAGCGGTGAGACCCAGTTTTATCTGGGTCGTCGTTATGTTTTAAAAGTGATTACTGATTCTGAGAATGAACCCAGTGTGAAGCTCAGTCGCGGTAAGTTGAATGTATTTTTGCAGCAAAGTCACAACAAAATAGACCAGAAAATACAAGCTGAAAAAGTAAAAAATATGGTGGATAAATGGTATCAAAATAGAGCTAAAACTGTCTTCAGTGCCAGACTAAAAGCCTTGCTACCAAAGGCTTCATGGGTAAAAGACGTTCCGTTATACAAAGTTTTAGTAATGCAAAAACAATGGGGCAGTTGCTCTACAAAAGGCAATCTAATACTTAATCCTCATTTGGTTAAAGCACCAAGAGAATGCATTGATTATGTCATCCTGCATGAGCTATGTCATATAGCCGAATATAATCATAGCGAGAGCTTTTGGCGCTTACTAACGCAAGTGATGCCGAACTGGAAAGAAGTGAAGGCTAGGCTAGATGGGATGGCTGAGCTATATTTGAATGAGTGAGAATTGCCTAGATTCAAGCGATTAGAATTTTAATATAGTCAAGAAATTTTAAAATCGCTACAAGGCGATCTACCGCAGATAGTACATCTAGGGCTAGCAACACCATAGCGGTTTAAAAATACTCCGACTATAGAAAGTCTAATTTATAGTGTAACATTCCAAATAGTATTTTTTAGATAGTCAATATTTAACATCCACTGGTACTAGATTTTCAGTGAGAATTCTTATTTTGTTTTCAACTTCAGAATAGATGTCAACTTCATTATCATCAACATCTAACGTAACAATTAAAGAATAATTAACTGTTCTAGAACATCTCTCCTTATCTTTATTAAGTTTCCACCAGCCCGTGACAGGTTTGACTATTATTCTAGATAACTCAGAAAGCTCCGCTGCTGTTCCTTCCCAATAGTCTTTATGTATAGAGCCAGATTTCTGTAGGCCACTACCAAAAAACCACTTGTGTGGTGTATCATGGCTAGTATATTCTTCACCGCGCTTATTACTTCTATTTATACTGTCTATAAAATCCTCTTTGTTCTGACCTGATTTACAAAGATTGAAGGATAGGCCATGTGATCTGTAAACATACTTACTTTTAATTTTTGAAACTCGAGGGTTGGGTTCGATAAAATAAGACAAAGTGACAGTCATTTTAACCTTAGAGTCTAAAGGTAATTCTCTTAGAACTTGTTCAGGCCATGGTAACTCATGAAGATTAAACTCATTTAGTTTAAATTTTTCAGCTTCATTAAACGGCTTTATTGAAGACTCAATAACTAGACTTAGTCTATTATTCTTACTATTAATAGCCTTTCCTAAGTCAGGAATCCCATATCCACACACTTTAAGTATGTTTTCTTTGTATTCTTTAAGCATATTTTTTTGTGGATGCTGTTGAACTAATAAGTTTAACTCTTCAAAAATAGAATCAGACCATTCAGATGAATGAATCATTAGTCCCCTAATTGTTTCAGAGGTAGCCTCTGGATATGCTGACATAACTTTTGCAGCTATATAGGAAGCCTCAGCAGTAGCAGCACTTGTATCGGTATGTGAACCAAAAACATTGTTTTGAGTTTTACCTGAAGCAGTTAGAAGTGATAGATCTTCATGAAAGTCTATAGTACCGTCATCATAAATTATTCTGTTTCCCCCTTCACATAATATTTCGGGTTTAAAAGGAGCATCACTCCATTCCCAATTATGAGAGCTAGAAGTTGTTGGGTTAATATCTTCGAATTTTGAACAGATTTTTGGATTAGGGACATTGGTAATGTTATAGAGCTTAGTGCAGCTACCTACCGTAATAGCATTCCATGCTTGAGCGGGATCTTGAACTTGAGCAGATCTCGCATTTGACCAATAATCTTTCTGGACATTGAAAGCGTTTCCTGCAGAAATAATAAAAACATCAGAACTTGTTTCTGAATTTTCATAACAAAAATTATCAATGGTTGCAGACCATGACGTGGGGTACCCTTCACATTTATAATCTTTATTAGTTACTGCTAGGCTATACACTCTTTGACTTTCAGGCCGGTCAATTATAAGGTTACTAATAGTACCCAGTGTAATTGCTCCATACATTTCTTCAAGATTAGTTCCTCGTGGGGGTAGAATTCTACCTGATTCAATTTCATGGGTAATCTCAATCGGCTGATTATTCACTAAACTATCTAAAATATTAGAACCAAAAGCAGCCACGCCAGCTTGAAAAGAACCATGATAAACGTTTGTCGAAGAAAGTATGCTATCAGTATAATGATCCCAATTCATATCCCAAGAGGTACTGTAACTTGCTTTACAAACTTTATGGAGCAGAGGGTTATTATAGTTGACACCAGTGTCTAGAATGCTAACAAAAATATTGCTTTCATTAATTTTTAGTTTTATTCGTTGATTAAAGTCATCAGTAAATTCGTGCTGGGATGGTACGTCCATATCAATGAATACGCTAGGGTTTTCTGATGATGTTCGTAGTTCTACTATATCTGGGTGTTCAGCTATTAAACCTTCAATTTGATCTCTTTTAGCACTAACTTTAAAGATGGTAACAGTTGGCAGTGATATATATGTTTCGTTTATATAATCATATATTTTCTCATTAATTTTCGTTAAAAATTTATTTCTCGCTTCTTCATTATAGAACGATATCCATACTTCACACTTTATAATGCTTTCTGAGTTTTTTGGCAGTAAAGATATATCGTCCGTCCATAAGTCTTCTAACGTAGAAGGTCTTATTAAGAATATATTATTTAACATTGAAAGGTTTTTAGGGTTTCCATTGCTAGTATCTTCGCCAATAAACTGCTCAATTCTACTGCGAAACAAATCTTTTTTTTCGTTACTTGTATAAAAGGTTAAGACTTGCTGATCCTCTTCCAGCTTTAATGTTTTAAGTTCAAATGACTGATTATCAAATTTTTTAATATCAAGCTCTGTTCCATTATCACTTACAATGCTAAGAAAGATACCTTTTTCGCTAGTTAAGAGGTTGACTTCATCTTGGTTGTCACGAGATATATTTTGACTTTTACTTATTATATTTAACGCTTCATAGTATTGAGATATTAACTTTTCTCCATGTACTGATCTTTCTTTAGGGGTAAAAGAAAGCGAACCTCCACCAGAGCTAGCGAAATAATCATGTCTTTCAGTTTTACTATAGAACAGATGAGGCTTATTATTCATTGCATTACTCTTTAGAGTTTTGTTTTACTGTTTAGGGACAGGAGTAAAAAGCTTTCATCGACAATCTTATTGTTGTTTAAGACAGCTTGTTTAGCGGCATCGTCGCAAGCTTTTACAATCTCAGCGTAACTTAATCCCTGTGCAGCATCATAAATAGCGTCCCACTTATGTATTTTAAATTTGAACAAAAGAAATTTATTCTGAATTAGACGTTTTATTTCATCTTCACTAGGTAAGTCGAATTCAATAATATCATCAAAACGACGAAACAGAGCTTTATCTAAAGATTCAACATGATTAGTGGCTGCAATTACTATACTATTTGACTGTTCTTCTTCAAAAAAAACTAAAAAAGAATTTAATATTCTTTTGATTTCACCAACATCGTTCCCTTGACCTCTAGAAGACCCTATGGAGTCAAACTCATCGAAGAGGTAGACAGCCTGGTTATTAGAAATAAAGTTAAAAATAGTTCTCAACTTAGCGGCTGTTTCACCCATATATTTACTCATAAGTCCATCGAGTAATATTGCATAGAATGGCATATTTAATTCCGTAGCTAGCATTGATGCTGATATTGTCTTACCAGTCCCTGGAAGTCCATGGAATAACAATTTCCTACGTGGAGTCAGCCCAAATTCTCTAAGGCTAGCAGCGCTTTTATGTTCAGTAATGACCTTATCTAAGTGTTCTTGTACAGAGGACGACAAAACAATTTCATTTTTCCGAACTGAAGTAAACTTGAGTTGGAGGCTACCATCTAATTCATTGACATTCGAAGCACTCATACCATTTTTGTCAAAGTTTTTCTGAGCTGGTGAGCCTTTGTCAATAATAGATTTCAATTCTTTAGCAAGTTTATGGTGACCAGAGCGCGCTTCATTAGCGGCAATTTGTAATGAAATTGATTGGAATCGGCCAGTATCGTTCTGATAGTGAGCCCTAATCAGGTTCTTAATCTGTTCAGCGGTTGCCATCTTAGACTCTCGATGATACTAGTTAATTGAGTATTCAATTATAGCAAATTCAAATGATAGAATGATATTATAAAGGGGTGCCATAATAGTTCTGTCGTTTCTGAAGGCTAATCTTGATATGTTCTAAATACATAAAAACAGACAAGAATAGCTAGAATCGGCTAAAGACAAAAAAATAAGCCACACTAAGTAGCTTATTTCATATTGGGATTTAGCAAACCCGGGCAGCTATCTTACCTCCAATCCACTGAGAAACTTCGCTTTCAACCCATGCCACGCGCCCCTTTGATAGCTTAACTTGGATAGGGAAGGTGGGGTCGTAACGATTCGATCTTTTATCGAGCATATCGTAAATCGTTGTGCTGCTAAGCCCTGTGTAGTGTACGACCTGTTTTAGCGGCAGCATTCGCGGTATCTGTGACATGCTTAGTGTTGATGTGTTTTGCTGAGTGTTTGCGTTTAAATTTTCCATGATTTGCTCCTTATAAGTGAATGAGAGCGTTTCCTCTCATATACTTACCGAGTCCCATATTTTTTTACTGCATCCCATGTAGTCCTACTGCCTCACTTCTTTGAAGTAATAAAAAAGGAGCCGAATCATCTAGCTCCCTCTTATGAGCATAAACTATTTCAGCTCACTGCTGTCACACTTTTCCGTAGACCTTGTTCGATGCTAGTCACGTTATGAGTGGCTAATCCATTCTGATAATTCCCCTGCTGGTTATTGCTTACGTCATCTACTTCCATCGGATAAAACTCCTCAGCGACTTCTGCTAAATCATCGCCATTAATTTCAAAGCAAGAGTTCACATAACCCTGTGTGGCAGCCTCTTCTAACGCTGCCTGATCAAAGCCGTGTTCGCTCAGCTCACTATCTATCGCTTTTGCATCCTGCACCGCTTGCTTGAGTGTAATGCCATCACGTAGCGTTAGATCTACAAAGTAGATCGGTGTGCGATAGCTTTGTGTGGTGCTTTTACCACGTAGGGTTAATTGCAGTGGCAAGCAAGACAGCTTATTGCCCGATACCGCAGCAAAGTAGCTCAGCCGTGCTGCAAGCGTACGAATACTATTAAAGCCAGTCGTACGAAAGATAAACGTACCCAGTTCATCGTCTTCAGATAAATTCACATACAGCCTGCCATACGGTTTACAAGCGCCACCTTGAGCCAGTGGGCAGCGATCAGGCGATGGACACGGATGATTTTCAATGCCTTTATTGGTACGACGCTGACATTGCTCACCGTCGCCTACGCATAGCGGGCGTCCAGTTTGTCTATCAAATAGCGTGTACTCAGCTCGTAGGTTTAATTCGGGATCGTTAAACAGCATACGTACTGGTATTTGTCTGAGCTTGCCTTCATTATTTGCACGTAGCTTTTCGTCTAGTGGATGATTGATCCAGCCGTCTTTATTCTGCACTTGACTGGTAATAGTGAATTGATCGTCTTTAGCAGGTAAACGCTTGCCATCTTTTTGAATGACACGCCCAATGCTGATACGACCCAAAACTGGCGGAGTAATAGTTAGACCTTTAATCATGGTGATATTCCTTATGTGTTTTATTTAGCCATAAAAAAGCCCACCTATGATGGGTGGGCGTTTATGCACGTATTTGATTGAGTGGATTAATTTATGGATTATGATTAATGACTGCGTCTTGGCTTAGTTATCATTTAAGATCACAAAGCGACGACTGCCCGGGCGTGTCTTACTAAACTGCTCAAGCAATTCAGGATGCGCTTTGGTTAGCGCTTTACTATCAAGACTGGTGCTGTCTTTCGAGCGTTTCCAAGAAATAGCGCCTTTTTCAAACACAGCGACTTCATTATCGGCAATCAGTGTTTGCAGCTGGTGCTTTACCTGATCATGACGCTGCTCTAATTCCTGCATGTAATCACGATAGCTAAGCAGTTGCTCAAACAGTTTATTAGCCCCGTCATCATCCGTTAGATCAACCTTGCTTGACGGCTCAGGGGTTGGATACAGCAACTTTAAGGCTCTCGCTGCTGACTCGCTATGATCCGGGGTTGGCGGGGTATCTGTTTCTACATACTGCCAGAACAGCCGCTCATGCTCGATGATGGACTCAATCAAACGCTCATCCCGCTCAACCTTAAATATCCTGGCTTCATGTCCACAGAGTAACACGCAGATATGCGCAGCCGTTTTACCTGTGACAGCTAGCTGATGCTGCACTTGGCAAGTCACATACAAAGGCACGCCATGCTTCCACAGCTTGGCACCATGTTCACCTGCGGTTTTACATTCAAGGATCTGCACCTCATCACTACCCGTGATGGCGTAGTCTAAGTTTGCCAGCATAAAGTGATTATCAGGAACAGGATGCTGCAAGATAGCGTTTACTCTACGCACTTTATTACCCGTATGCCGTTGATAGTATTTCGCCACCATCGGTTCTAACGTATTACCCCAGTAGAGTGGTGAATAGCCATCAATATCATCATCTAGGTGAGAATGCAGACGACCCGTCTTAATCATCCACAGCTCAAGCATAGACAAGTAAGGATGGATACCACACGCAGCAGCAGCGTCACTACTGCCAATACCTTGCTTGCGTACCTCAAGCCATTCCTCATGACTGAGCGTTTTGGTATTGACCAGACGTTTTGCGGTGGTTGGTTGAATGGTGTTGATGGGCGCTTTTACCTTAACGGTTGCACGCTTGGTTTGTCTTAGCTGAGCGATATGGTTTAAAGCGATTGTGTTCATGATGAACTCCTTCGTTAGATTGGTTGTTGATTAACACTGTTTATTAAAAAGACGGCATAAAAAACCACGCTCGAAGGCGTGGTCAATTGTGTTGTCAGATTTTAAATGTGGCTGGTTAAGCCAACATCAGCAGCGATTCCTCTAATCCTTTTTGTTTAAGCTTAGCGCCAGAGCCAAACCAAGCGCCGTCTAATCGATGGTCTCTCGACATCGCCCTACGTTCGTGATCGACGTATTCAGTGATACTGCATAGCAAGCCATAAGCGGTATCTTTGGCAGCATCAAGATCGGCTCCGCGACCTTGACCGTTAAACATGTTCATCACCTGATTCATCGCCTTGGCATTAGGCACAGCATCTTTCTCTTTCTTAGCGCTGTTAAATAAAATGATGTTATTGTCCTGATCATTGAATACACGGCTAAGATAATTAGCTGCTTCTGCTTGGGTAACACGGCGCTCAGACAACTGCTTCATCTCATAGCTGTGTTCATCCCATTGCTTCACCGATACGCCTAATTGCTGCTTGACTTTGTCCGCATCAAACGAGGTGCTATGCGGTACTTTCACTACGCCACCTGAACCATCTGCTAAGCTAATGGCTAGGGTATTATTGCAGACCACACGGATCGATGTGAACTGGGCTGTGGTCGCCAGAGTACCGTCACAAGCGGTTGCAAGCAGTAAGTAGCCATTACTGACATCTTTACCCTTGAGCGTTGCTGACTGGCCTGTACGAGCCAATGCCCATAGCTTACGACCGCCCTTTAAGACGCCTGCCGTTTCCAGCTCAAAGTCGGATTGCTCGGTAAGATCACGATAGAACTCTAGAATCTCACGCGGCTGTACTTCCTGATAGCGTTGACTGACCACCGATAGCGGCTCAAAGTTATCACTACGGTACAACACCTTCTGCTCAGCAAAGGGCAGAATCAGACTCTGCCCTTTGTCATTATTCGCCATGTAGCTGACGTCCGATGACTCTATACGCCAATCCATACCCGCTTGCTTTGCCCAGATCTCGATAGGCTGCTTGGGAGCCAGCTCATTACCTAAGCCATGCCAAGGGGTTTCGCCGATGTATGCCATTGTTTCGATTAAATGTGCCATGAGGATATTCCTTTTATTGTTGAATAAATTAGGTGGATGAATTGGTTGGTTAATTAAAGCTACTAAAAACGTGAGTGCAGTTGCTACAGCGATACTGCTTGTTCGCTAATAGTGGTAAAGCATTATTTGGTTGAGCAAGCTCGATCACCGCAGCTAAGGCAACACCTGCCACAGCACCTATAGCTGGATGGAACTTCAGGGTCTTACAGATACTGACGCCAAGACTGACTAGCATGGCAGGAGAGAACAGGCTTTCGATAAGCGTGTTATTAGCACCATCACTCAGCTCGTAGACGGCAGATGAGCGACAGCATGGACAGATGGGTTTCATAAGGGCTCCTATTTATTTTGGGCATAAAAAAGGCCTGCACGAGGCAGACCTTAATATGTTGGGTTTGGCGCTTTACTAATGACTAATGCGCTATCTCATTACTGTAATATAGGTTTGAGATTATTTTACTATCGCTCAACGTCTTTGCGCTTTGCTGAATGTTAAATACCACGCCCAAAGCTTTTTCTGCCAGACATCTTTGCTTTGAGACGCTGCTCATACTTTTCAGGTCTAACCAAATACATCCCTGTATCCAAAGCACTCTCTACCTCTATAGGATTATCTTTGTGGATTCTGCCAATGCCAAGTGTGCCCTTCCGCTTATAGGATGCTTTGTGTTGTTTAGTATTGCAGTTGTAGTAACAACCTATACCATCTGTTATCTCAACCCAGCGCTTACCTACAGCGTCCCCTAAGAACCAGTCATTCTGACGCTTATCACCATTATAGATTAGTAATAAATGACAATGTAAACCACCCGTTTCAACCCCTTGTTCTATAGCCCAAGCATGACCCCTCAGATGTTCAAAGCAGCCCCTCTTTCGTCCTACCTTATCATTGAAGTCATCCATAAAATCGTAAAAGGTTTTGATATTCACAAGATGCGCAAACTCTGCCTTTATTTTAATATCGACTCGAACTATTAACGTGCGTGCGTACTTGTTTAAGAAATAACTCATGTAGCGGTAAAGTGATCTGCTATTACTTCGTTCCTGATTAGCAAAGCTAACAATGTCAGTGGCAAATTCATATTGGTAAGAACGTAGCGCGGTTACAAACCTTTTTGTATTTGCTCTATCCCAAATAAATTCATTCGGATAGTGATTGCCACAAACAAGGTAGCAACTACCCATGAACCAATTTATGGTTTTGCAGTAGTCCAATTCATCATCAGAGAGGAGTGCCATTGCCTCATAGTATATATTGAGCTGTTTACTAATTTGCTTAATACTGATTCGAGCATTGGGGCTCAGGATAGCACTTACGAGTGTATCGATTTGAGCCACGACTACGTTGTGGCTTAAAGATGGGATAGTCATTTTATTCTGCCTAAGGTTATATGTTCATAGTCTTAAGCGATTAGGTATTTTATTACTGGAGTTCATCAATTAGCTAAACAGCATGTTGTATATCTATTAATAATATTAATAACCGGATTGTTGAGTTATAAAATCTATTGATATCGTGGCGATTTAGAATTCATTTATACAGCGATAACGGGATTATTCAATTTGGGGAGTTACGTAAATAGCCAAGTTGCACTGTAAAAACGCCCATATATCCTCATGCTCACTTGTACGAAATTGCTGAAAACGAGAAGTGCCATGAGGAATGGAGTTAGCTTTTTAAGTAATGCATTGAAATTAAGCTATTTAATCTGATATTTTTGTATTACTCTTATATGCAACAAGGTTTACAGGTCTTTAAAATCCACTTTTTCACTAGAAAAAATTAGTGTATTCACTAGAAAAAAACAAAATTATATTCAATATTAATCTCGCTTTTGGAAATGAGGCAAAGTATGGATCGACAAGTGACAGTGATGAACAATGATATTTTTGATGAAGCTTCAGTAAGGTATGCAAACTCTCAGCTTTTAAGATATGTAGCGGATGAGTACATAAAAGATGTCAGAAGAAATAGGAGGTCCATTGAAGATTTTTTTTTAGCCTTAAAGAAACTGAGCAATCATGATGCGAAATCACTGCTATATGTTAAGAATTTTTTAGAAAATAAAAGCTGGGAAAATATAAGTTTTGACAGTGACGATTATAAAAGTCTATTAATAGATTACTTGCGGAATCACCAAGCTCCTCTGCGGGAATATAATGATTTAATCTATTATAAAATTGAAAACCATCTACCCGAGGATTATCTAGGTTGGTTTAAAAATGACCTGCGTTCTTCGATTTTTTTAGCAAGTTTAGTAGAGGGATTATTGGAGAGAGAAGCGTTTAAAGGCAGATCTGAATTAATCGCAGAAATATCTGATTATTTACGTTACGATATCCATATGTTTAATAGTTACTATTCTGAGTATCTCCCTGATTATGAGCGAATTGATTTTAGAAGAGGAGAGTGGAGAACTGTTCACATCCTTTCTGTAAAAAATAGTTATTTAAAAAACCGTACTGATGAGAAAGATATGAAGTGGCTCAATGTTTCTAACAAGGAACAGATAGAATGGGCTTATAATTATCTCGATAATGTTAAGCGTCCATACATCATCCTCAGGGATATTTTTTTTCCTGATTGTGTCAGGGATAAATATGATTTGATACTTGCAAGCCTTGATAGGTTGTCAAACAGAGAGAACTCGGATGTTAGATGCTTAGAACTTGCATCAAGCTTTAAAGCTAATCCTAAAGATGAGGATACACAAAGTAAAGGGAATACAGAAAGAGGTCATGTGATAAAAAACATGAAGAAAGCTTGGGAGACGCTAAATCAGGATTCGAGTAATTCTAAAGCGAAGCTTGTTCTTACTATCAGTGATAAAAATCGAAAACGGCTACATGCATTAGCTAAAAATGCTAAACAAACCCCAAACAAATTTATTAATAGTGCTATTGAAGATACATACAATCAGATTTTAGGAAGCGATGAATAAGCTGTGTTGGCATCATGGATACTTAACTTGCCCTTAGTTAATGCTTACTAAAGCATTTAGTTCATCTATAGTGAGGCCTTTACTAATAAGTGCTTCAATCAGGTCTTTTTTATCAGCATCTTCTAAGGTAGTAGGCTTTTTTCTATCCAATGAATTTTCAATCTGCTGCCTAGCAGTTCGAAAGTCTACTACCTCACCTTTATCTCTTAGCAAGTCTAAAAAGTCTGCCCAAACTTGCATAATTTTACGGCGCTCTTCTAAATGCTGCGCGTGGTTATAAACCGCGCGAATGCTGCTTTTTTTATCATGAGCCATCTGCTTTTCGATCGCATCGCCCATATAGCCAAGTTCGTTTAGATTGGTTGAGGCGATATGGCGAAAGCCGTGACCTGTCTGTTTGCCTGCGTAACCCAAGATATCGAGCGCGTTATTAATAAACTCTTCACTATACGGCTGATGCATACCCGTGTGGTAAAACACATATTCATATTTCCCTGTGATTGCTTTCATCTCTTCTAATACTGCCAGCATTTGATCTGATAGCGGTACGACGTGCTTACGCGCAATCTTAAGATTATCGATATCAACACGCCATAAGCGATTCGCAAAATCGATATGTGACCATTTCATCATACGTAGCTCAATGGTTCGGCAAAACGAATAAGCCAAAAACTTCATACCTAAGCGAGTTTGATCATGACCATGATAGCCCTCGATGGCTTGGAGTAGGGCAGGCAGCTCATGGATGTCTACATGCTTCATGTGCTGGCTTTTGGCTTTAGGGTAGAGTTCCTTTAGGTCATCGATTGGGTTTTGCTCAATGATGCGCTCACGTTTGGCACGTCTTAAAACATTAGCAACCAAATCGATAGTACGTCTGGTTACCTCGCGTGGCGGTTCACCGTCTTTGTTCACACGCTTTTCGATCTCATCTGCCATCGATCGACAATCTTCAAAGCTCACGTCTTTTAGTGCAATGCCTTCAAAGTGTGGCAGCACGTCTTTATGCATACGGTTATAGTCTTGCTGATAAGTACGAAGCTTAACGTTACGCTTACGCTCAGCGAGCCAGTCTAACGCGTAATCATTGAATTTTTGCGCGTGGATATTAGCAAGCTTATCCTGACGCTTTTTATTTTTTGGATCGATACCATCTGCTAATAGCGCCTTAATCTCAGTATTGGCTTGTCTGGCTTCAGCAAGTGACATGATGGGGTAAGTGCCAAGTGTGAGGCGAGTCTGCTTACCATCAAAGCGATAGGCGCTTATCCATGTCTTTGTGCCTGTATTACGTACCAAAAGCTGTAGCCCTTGCTGATCACTATATTTGTCAGGACACGAAGGTGTACATTTCTCACTGGGTTTAAGCTTGCGGATCTTACTATCGCTTAACATGTTGGTCTATTCCCTATGGTGGTAAGCTATATAATTCAGGCGATACAACAAATACGTTGGTCTAAAGCTGAATTATAAAGCCTAAATGTTGGTCTTTTTGAGGTCTAATGAAATCATAGACCAACAGATAGACCAACACAAGCCATGGGATAGGTGGGTTATGTTCGGATGGATTAGGAAAACGTTAGGCATAAAAAAAACGCTAGACGCGTTATTTATAAAGGGTTACAGGTATATATAGGAATATATGGGAAGAGGTAGGAAAACTAAGGTTTTATAAGATTGGCGGTGAAGGAGGGATTCGAACCCTCGATACGCTATGAACGTATACACACTTTCCAGGCGTGCGGTTTCAGCCACTCACCCACTTCACCGTTTTTTGAACGCCTAAGTATAGCGGATACCATTTAGAATGTCACGACTTGCGCGCTATCTTTCTTTATTGGCAAGCGCCTGCTAGGATAGCAAGTATGTAACGGCAAGTATAAATGGTTGAAAGTTGAATGATAAGTTTTAGTAGGCTTAAGTACGGATGTAAGAATAGTGCACTGATGGCAGTATTGCTTGTCGCGACGGGTATTACCCAAGCACACGCTGATGATTTGACCCAGTGTAGCCAGTCTTTTTATGGGGGTGTTTATCCTGAATTTACCAATACCAAGCTAAAAAAAGACACACAAGCGCTATGCATGGATGGCTTTGCGGTCATGTACTCGGGGGTATCGCGTACACCGCTTTGGTCAGCAGAGCATCTCGATCGCACACGTCTACAACAAGCTAAGCAGATCGATCGTGAAGATAGCTTTCACGAAGAGAGTAAACTGCCAAAGTCAGCACGAGCCTCATTATCCGATTATTCAGGCTCTGGCTATGATCGAGGGCATTTGGCACCCAATGCCAATATGGCCAATCGCAGCCAGCAGTATGATAGTTTTAGTTTAGCCAATATCGCTCCGCAGTCACCACGTAACAATCGCTACATTTGGCGTAATATTGAGTCTGCCACTCGGTATTTAACGCAGCAATACGGTGAGGTGTATACCATCACAGGTGTGGCATTTACCAATAAAAAGACAAAGCAGCTTGCTAACCGTGTCCTTGTGCCTAGTCACTTCTTCAAAGCGGTATATATCCCAGCAACCAATCAAGCAGGCGTGTATTACGCACCAAATGATGAGTCAGAACGCATCGATGTGATCAGTATCGATGAGCTGACCACTGAGATTGGCATCGATGTATTACCTATGCTAGATAGTCAGTCCAAATCTCAAGCATTTGATTTACCATTGAAAGCAGGTGAGAGCTCAGATACTCCCGAGGCGCCAGTAGAAGAGCCTGAGTGGATGCTGTTTGTGTGGGCTATTTTAGAATGGTTGATTGCACAGTTGCAGGCTTAATTTGGCAGTAAGACCCAAAAATAACCTCATTTCGAAAAAAATAAAATGTTACTGATAATAAGGATAATCAAATGATTGAGCCATTCGCCAACGACCATCAAAGCATGCAGATTGGTGATCTTGTCATTGAAAATCAAAAAGACAAGATTATTATATATGGTGATATTGATCTCACTTTTGACGAGTTGGGATACGAGCAAGCCCAACAGCTACATGAGCTGTCGGAGAAAATCGTACAAGCATTTGCAGATAAAAATCTATATAGTAAGAACGATGCTAAGTCAAAGGAAAATGATGACCAATTAGATAAAGATATCGACAATCCTTTCCTATAAGTCTTTGATATGGTTTTATTTTTATAGAAATAAGAAACTGTAAAAAAATTACTAGGCAAAACCTAAAAATTGCTTATAATGAGTTAAGACATCGCTTGTGTCGCTCGAATCTTTAACTAAAAGCTTATAAGTTGTAATGGTAACTATCATTTAAAAAGGTCGAAACCGTAAAGCTCGTAATGAAAGGTTCTAGCAAAGGATAAGCATAGGACAACAGAAACATAACGTTTCGAGTAATCATTGTATGAAGGGAGTCAATCTATGAAATTATTTACAAAGACCACTTTAGCAGTTGCTGGTATTGGTATTGCTAGCATGGCATTCGCCGCTGACCCATTAGCCAACACTACTTGGCAGACATATGATGAAGGCAAGCCAAAAGGTACGGTAAAAATCACTGAGTCAAATGGTGTGTTGACCGGTACTCTTATTGCTACTAACTCAGCTAAAGGCAAAAAGCACGTTGGTACGACCATTATTAAAGGTCTACAAGCTGATGGTGGTGGTAAATATAGTGGTGGTACGATTACTGACCCTGAAAAAGGCAAAGACTATCGTATGACTGCAAGCTTAAGCGGCAACACGTTGAAGCTAAAAGGCTATATTGGCCCATTCTCTCGTAGTCAAGAGTGGAAAAAGAAATAAACTAAAGAGTTAGTTTTAGCGTAATACATAAAAATCCCGCGTTACCGAAAGGTCTCGCGGGATTTTTTACGTTTTAGATTCAAGCTTATATTTTATATATTCAATAGGGGAGATCTTTAAACACTAAAATTATAAACGCTGATACTACAGTAGGTAGTATCAGCGCATTTAAAAGCAGTCTTTAGCTTACTTGAAAGGCGCTTATCTTATAAATTCTGGATAAGCTTCCATACCACATTCTGCAATATCAGCACCTTCGTACTCGTCTTCTTCAGAGATACGTAGACCGATAACCAGCTTGATGATAGACCACACCACTAGGCTGGCAATGAATACCCAAGCAAAGATGGTTGCAGCACCCACAATCTGACCGATAAAGGTAGATGCTGGGTTAGTGATAGGTACAATTAGCAGACCAAATAGACCGACCACACCGTGAACTGAGATTGCACCCACTGGATCATCAATCTTGATTTTGTCTAAGGCTAAGATTGATAACACTACAATGATACCGGCGATAACACCAAAGATAGTGGCTTGTAATGCAGAAGGGGTTGAAGGCTCAGCAGTAATGGCTACTAGACCAGCTAGTGCACCGTTTAGGAGCATGGTTAGATCCGCTTTACCAAAGATGATGCGGGCTAAGATTAAGGCACCGACAGCACCACCAGCAGCAGCAGCATTAGTGTTCAAAAATACCATTGCAACAGCATTAGCACTAGCGATGTCGCCTAATTTAAGCACTGAACCACCGTTGAAACCGAACCAACCCATCCACAAGATTAGTGTACCGAGTGCTGCCAACGGTAGGTTAGCACCAGGAATAGCGCGTATCTCTCCATTAGGGCCATATTTACCTTTACGTGAGCCTAAGAGCAATACACCTGCTAGAGCTGCTGCTGCACCTGCCATATGCACGATGCCAGAGCCTGCAAAGTCGGAGAAGCCCATGTCGCCTAGGTTGAATAGGCCAAAGACATCGTTGCCGCCCCATGTCCAGCTACCTTCTAGTGGGTAGATAACACCAGTCATGACCACAGCGAATAACAAGAATGACCACAGTTTCATGCGCTCAGCAACGGCACCTGATACGATTGACATACAGGTCGCTACAAAGACCACTTGGAAGAAAAAGTCTGATGCGGCAGAGTAGACAGAGTCGCCACCGAAGCCGTTTTCAGCAGAGGCTGCTAAGGCGTCTTCTACTAACGTATCACCGCCTGCAATTCCGCTTAAGAATAGATCGCCACCATACATAATCGCATAGCCGCATACCATATACATGATACTAGCCGTTGCAAATAGTGCGACGTTTTTGGTTAAGATTTCGACTGTATTTTTTGATCGGACCAGTCCGGCCTCTAACATAGTGAAGCCTGCTGCCATCCACATGACCAACGCACCACATATCAAAAAGTAAAACGTATCGAGCGCATATTGGAGCTCAAAGATTTGACTTTCCATTTAAATTCCCCCTTGAATTTATAATATAGATATCGGCATTACCGATAGATAAAATGCTGTAAGAGTCTGTACCTATAAGTTTATGCCCGTAGGTAGGTCTTCAAATTTAGATAGCGTCAGGTCCCGTTTCACCCGTACGGATGCGGATAACTTGCTCAAGTGCAGTGACGAAAATCTTGCCATCACCAATCTTACCAGTGCTAGCGATACGAGTGATTGCCTCGATAGCAGGCTCAACCATCTCGTCGATCACAGCGACTTCGACTTTTACTTTAGGTAAAAAGTCCACCACGTATTCTGCGCCGCGATAGAGCTCTGTATGACCTTTTTGACGACCGAAACCTTTGACTTCAGTGACAGTGACACCTTTAACACCGATGTCGGAAAGCGCTTCACGCACGTCGTCGAGCTTAAACGGTTTTAAGATCGCAGTGATTAGCTTCATAAAAAATTCCTTATTTGTGTGATGCCGCAGATTGATAGAAGTACTATGGTGCATCATCATATCTCTGCCTTGCTTACTGTAAGTTATTCAAGAACTGTGCCAACCTACTCAAGGGGGGAGGTAGAATTGGCGTTGTTCATTAAAAAGTAATAACAGTAGTAACATAGAGTATGGGCTACGATGCAACGATTAGAGCCATCGCTACAAGCATAATAAAGGTGAATCAATCTTTAGCATTTGGTTAACGAAAACTTTATTATAACCAACTTTTTGAGTGCTTGGGGAGGCTATCCCTTTATTTCATGTGACGATTTGCTAACTTGAGTTTGGTCGTTCGCTTGGCCTTTTCATGCAAGCGTATCAAAGGTGAATGGCGGGAAGGTAGAGAGAGAATAGAGGTAAGCGGCAGAGCCTAACATAGTAGTCAGACCCCTGGGCTTAGATAGATAAAGGGTTTGGGCGTGTTTATATATACGTCGTTAGGCTTTAGGAAATAGTAGATAAGGAGTTTTTGTGCTGACCAATAGCTTTTTTGTATCGCTACCTTGTAGTAATTCGCGTAAACGAGATTGGCCAAAAGCCCCAGTCATAAGTAAACCGATATCATGTTGGTTTTGATAGTAGTTCAAAGCTGCCGCGACATCACGGCAATCTAGCAATGTCTTTTTGGATTTGATACCCGCCTGTTTGAGCTTGGCGTAGGCTTCACGCAACGCATCACAGTTATCAGAAGTTTCCTTGCCAACCATCACGATATGAACCGTTAGTGCACGCACCAGTGGCGTTTTACACAGCCAATTTAGTAGTTTATGGCACGTTGGACTGTTATCAAACGCAAATAAAGCAGTAGTAGGGGGCAAAAATGGTGCATGTGTCACCAAAATGGGGCAGTGACTGACTCGAATGAGTTGACTTAGTGTTGATTTGCAGGTGACATGATGACCTATAACGATCATTTGTGCTTTGTCATCGACGTAATCAATGCTTTGGTTGAGGTTCTCATGACGATGCAGTGTGTATGTCTTTAGCTTATGGCGTTGCTGCTCACAATATGAGGTTGCTTGAGATAATAGCAGTCGCCCCTGCGCTTTTAGTTCACAGTTGCTCAGATGCTCTTTAGATGTGAACTGTTCGAGCAAAGCGTTTTCGTCATCAATATTGAGGCAACCAGAATAATTAATAGCGGCTTTTTGCTGCAAGCTTGGCATCGAGTGCAATAAGCCAACAGGCGCGCGCAGGCGAATAGAAGCCCACATACTGGCCTCTAGTACCGCTTGAACATGATCAGGACAGTCCAAGCAAGCAATCACACTATCTGGTTTTAAATTACTCATAAAACGACCACATCATTTTAATAATAAAAATCTGCTATCTTAGTTTAGGGTTGGCGTATGCAAAATACATCCAACCCTTTTACCAATATAACTGTCTATTAATATCCGATACATCAGCCATGGACTAATAATACAGCCATATGGCAACCGCGTAGATTCGCTTAGCAGTGTCGCTTAGTCTAACAAGCCAATGTCTCGGCGGTCATGAACAGAGAAGCGATCAATCAGTGTTCGACTCGCATTGTTGAGTCCTACCACTTTGACATCAATGCCTTCACGTTGCAAGCGCATCACTAGCTTGTCTAAGGTATCAACAGCGCTGACATCCCAAAAATGTGCTTGGCTCACATCAATCTGAATACTATCTACAGCCTCTTTGGTATCGAAACTATGCAAGAACTGGGTGGTCGAGGCAAAGAATACCTGCCCTTGAACATAATAGTAGCGGGTATTGCTGCTGTCATCATATTCACTAAAGATGGTTAGGAATTGACCAATCTTATTAGCAAATGCCAAGGCAGATAGTAAGACACCTACGCCGACACCGTAAGCCAAGTTGTGAGTAAAGACGGTAGTCAATACAGTCGCCAGCATTACGATATTAAACGACATTGGATGCGTCTTAAACTCGCGAATAGACTGCCAGTTAAATGTACCAATCGATACCATAATCATGACTGCAACCAAGGCTGCCATTGGAATTTGACTGACCCATTTGCTCAAGAACACGACCATAATAAGAAGCACGACACCGGCCATCAAAGTAGATAGACGCGTACGACCACCCGATTTGACGTTGATCATTGATTGGCCAATCATCGCACAGCCTGCCATACCACCAAAGAAACCTGACACGACGTTAGCCATACCTTGACCACGACACTCTTTGTTTTTATCACTTGGTGTATCGGTCAATTCATCGACGATCGTTGCTGTCATCATAGACTCTAAAAGACCGACGATGGCAAGCGCGATAGAGTATGGTGCAATAATCAACAAGGTATTTAGGTTTAATGGAATGTCAGGCAACAAAAATACTGGCAATGAATCTGGCAAATCACCCATGCTGCCAACGTTGCGAATATCAAGGTTCATATACATTGCAACAGCGGTCAAACCTATAATACAAATAAGCGGCGAAGGAACGATGCGACCGATTTTAGGAATAAGTGGAAACAGATAAATAATCGCCAAACCAGCTGCCGTCATGATATAAACGGTCATGCCAACACGCTCAGTCATTGGGTTCAGTTCTGGTAATTGCGCAGCAAAAATCAATATTGCTAGGGCGTTGACGAAACCGATAACCACTGAGCGGGAGACAAAGCGCATCAGATTACCAAGCTTTAAAATGCCCATCACGACCTGAATGGCACCACAAAGCAAAGTTGCGGCAAGCAAATATTGCAGACCATGGTCAGCAACCAAGTCGACCATGACCAGTGCCATCGCGCCAGTCGCTGCCGAAATCATACCTGGACGACCACCCACAAAACTGATCACTACCGCAATACAAAATGAGGCATATAAGCCAACCTTTGGATCAACACCAGCGATAATAGAAAAGGCAATGGCTTCTGGAATAAGGGCTAGGGCTACAACCAAACCCGATAAAACGTCACCGCGAACATTGGAAAACCACTCGTCACGCAAGTTATCAATAAAAGATGTCATAAGTAAACTACATAGGGTTAGAGGCAAAAAAAGTAATCATTACTCATTTATAAAATGATCGCGTCGCTAATAATAGCTATTCATTTTTCTTTTACTTCAACATGCACTAGGTCATGTTGCTGTGTTGGATTGTGAGAAATTAATAACCAAAATATCTAACTAATAACCAAAGTATCTAACTAATAACCAAGATATCTACTGATTTTTTTGGTATCAAAAATACGCTCATCAATAATCAATACGATGATAAGGGCAGTAAATTACCTAAAAATATTTTTTAAAAGATTGCTTAAAATAGGCGACTAGATAGATGTACCTACAATAATATATAGAGTCAGCAATCACTTGCTGTAGTAGAAGGTGATATATCACTCGTCAAACTATCAAAATTGTCTGATACACCCTTATCACAACGAGAATCGTTAATGAATAGGCGTGACAATAGCGCGATAAATGTGACAACATGCTAAACTAAAATGCTTGAGCAATGTGCTCAGCAAAATACTGATAAATATTAATCAAGCTGACTATTATAGCATTAGCCACTTAATATAAAAACAGGCGAATAATAGCATAAACTCATAAAAAATCAGTACCGAAATCTGAACGATGGCGTTAAGATGCTGCACATCTTAGCGGCGTTGATTAGAGTCGCTATACAGCAGACTTATTTGATGCAATTTTTCTCGTTTAATAGAAGGAATAGATATGACCACTAACATAGCAACAGAAGCCTTACTTCATAAGGGTAGTGGTCTACAAGTCGTGGTGGGTTTGGGGCAGTCTGGATTGTCAGTCGCGCATTATCTGGCCAAGCAAGGCTATCAAGTCGCAGTCACTGATGCTCAAGTTACCCCTAAATTGGCCGATCAGTTGCCAGCCGAGATTGAGATTCGTCAGTTTGGTGAGATAGATGCCGATTTATTACAGCAAGCGGCACGTATTATTATTAGCCCAGGTATTTCTCTTGAGACTGCCGCTGTGGCTGCTGCTCGCCAAGCCAATATTCCTGTAGTTAGCGATATTCAACTGTTCTGTGAAGCGTGTACCGCACCCATCGTAGCGATTACAGGTTCTAACGCCAAAAGTACGGTCACTACGCTAGTTGGTCAAATGGCAGTGGATGCTGGCGTTAACGTGGGCGTCGGTGGCAATATCGGTGTGCCAGCTTTAACATTGCTAGATAATTCTGATATGGAACTTGCGGTACTTGAGCTGTCTAGTTTCCAATTAGAAACCGTCACCAATTTGGGCGCAAAAGTAGCGACTGTGCTTAATATGTCGCCTGATCACTTAGATCGTCATGGAGACATGCTTGGCTATCATCAAGCCAAACACCGTATCTTCCAAGGTGCCAAGTCGGTGATGATTAACCGCGAAGATGCACTCACTCGTCCATTGGTCGCAGACAACCTACCGAGAATTAGTACGGGTATTCATGCCCCTGATAAAGGTCAGTATGGTCTGATTACCGACACAGAAGGCCAAACTTATCTTGCTCGTGGTACAGAACGATTACTGTCGGCAGACAAACTGTTGATTAAAGGTCGTCATAATCTACTGAATGCGCAAGCGGCTCTAGCACTTGGTGAACTGGCAGGATTACCGCTAGAGAGTATGCTGACCACTTTGCAGCAGTTCACAGGTCTTGAACATCGCTGCCAATATGTAGCTAACGCTGCTGGTATTGATTATTTCAATGATTCTAAAGGCACCAATATTGGTTCGACCATGGCCGCTATCGAAGGCTTGGGCGCAGTCTATGCGCCAAAAGACGGTAAGCTATTATTGATCTTAGGCGGGCAAGGCAAAGGGCAACAGTTTGGTGAATTAACGCCTTTTATCAATCAATATGTGAGCCAAGTCTTGTTCATTGGTGAGGATGGTCAGCATATTGAACAACACCTAAGAGCTGCGAAATTGAGTGATGATGTTGCACTACATCAGTGTCAGACATTAAAGAATGCCTTTGCGACCATCCAACAAGTCACTACCAGTAGCTTATCGCAAGTGCAGGCTGTATTGTTGTCACCTGCCTGTGCCAGCTTTGACCAATATAGTGGTTATGCAGCTCGCGGTGAACACTTTAGCCAACTGGTCAATCAATTAGATACCGCACAATCAGAAGCTTGATAGGTAGTCGAATATATTAAGCAGCTATATAGATTGGCATAGCATATGTCTCTTCTCTAGCAACAGCCAGTATTTTCTGGATAAATGATTGTTTTGCTTATAGATTGCTGCTACTGTCAACTATATAATCTTGATTGCTGAAATAGGTGCTAGCTAAGGCATTTGCCGATGGTTAAGGGCTTGCTATCATCTATCTAGTACGATTTATTTTATGATTTTTTAAACGGTGGCGTTTCATAGACGCCGTGTTTTTTCGTTTGTTAGTGTATATAAAATTATGGCGCTCTCTTCTTTTTTTCGTTCCTCGCCCCAAACCAAGCAAGCCTCTGGCTCAGATGGTGTTCTGTCTATGCCGTCAGCGCGCGCAATTTTATTATCAAGCGTCGGCTGTATGATGGTGCTTAGTCTGCTGATGGTGGCTTCTGCTTCTATCCCTTTTGCGCTTAGCCGTGGTATGACCGAGCTGTATTTTTTCAAAAACCAGTTGTTGTATATGACGATTGGTTTAATCGTTGCGGTCATTCCTTATTATGGCGTGTCTTTACGCACCCTATATAAGACTGAGACCCAGTTTGCTTTGTTGGGCATTACGGGGCTATTACTTGTTGCCACACTGTTTAGTACGCCAATTAATGGCTCCAAACGCTGGCTCACAGTAGGCGGCTTTAACTTTCAGGTAGCTGAGTTGGCCAAACTGGTAATGATTGTGTTTGTATCTGATTTTGTGGTGCGGAGATCTTTTGAAGTTCGTAATGGCTTAGATGGCTTCTTGCGAATTATGCTGGTAGTGGCGCTGATAACCATACTGCTATTGTCGCAGCCAGATTTTGGTTCTTTTGTCGTCATTATTGGTACGCTGTTCGCGATTTTTTATATTGCTGGAGCACCTTATAAGCACTTCTTAGCCTTGGGTGCTGCTGCTGTTGGCGGTGCAGTCTTGATGGTGACTACGGCAGAGTACCGACTGGTGCGTGTGATGTCGTTTATGGATCCATTTGACGATGTACAAGATACTGATTATCAGCTGGCACGTAGTTTGATCGCCTTTGGTCGTGGGCAATTCACGGGTGTCGGCTATGGCGAAAGTGTACAGAAACTGTCGCATTTGCCTGAGGCACATACGGATTTTTTATTAGCCATTACAGGTGAAGAGTTAGGGTTTGTCGGTGTCAGTATGGTACTGATACTTGAAGCGTTGATCATCGGTAGTGCGATGCGTATCAGTTACAATGCGCTAAAACGTCGTCAAATGCGTATGAGCTATACCGCTTTCGGAATCGGCGTGGTATTTATTGCCCAGACGATTATTAACGCTGCGATGAATATGGGTGCTATTCCAACCAAAGGTCTCACTATGCCGTTCTTTAGTTATGGTGGATCGTCTATGTTGATTAGCTTGGTTATGGTTGCGCTATTATTAAAGATATATAAAGAAAGCCCTGAAATCGAGAAAAGCCAATGCCGTTATTACTAATAGGCTTTGCATATCATGGGCTTGGCATAATGTAACTTCAGAGTTTCGGTAAATAGTGTGCAGTACTATTGCAATAAAAAGCGTCACTCATAGTGGCGCTTTTTATTGTCTATTTATAGCTTTTGAACTCTTATCAGTAGGACAAGTTTAACTGTTGCTTGCCTTGTAACGGGGAGTTATCCCATTGAGCAATGGCTTGTTTGAGCATGTTTTCTGGGGTATCAATATCGACCTTTGCTTGCTGCAGTAGCGATAGGGCTTCAGCAATAAGTTGGCTCGGGTCTGATGTGTCGATGGGTTGAGCAAGATTTTGCTTAGAGAGTTTTTGGCCATCGGCATTATTAATCAATGGCAGATGATACCATTGGTCAATAGTGGGTAGGCGGGCTGCTTGCATGATACCGATTTGCGCGGTCGTCATAGGTAGAATATCAAGGCCACGCATGATATGAGTAACCTGCTGTAGACCATCATCGAGGCTGGCCGCCAGTATATAGTTAATCATGCCATCCTGACGACGAGCGACCATATCGCCTAACGTCTGTTGCGGATTATCCCATTGTAGTCCCTGAATACCGTCATTGAAGCCAATCCGATAGTCTGGTAGCTGAATACGTAGCTTATGCTGCTGTCTATCAAGGTCAGCTGCCACACAGCGACGTGGATAGCGCTGCCGATTTGGCTGTACTTGGCCAATTGATGAAACTTGTTCGTCTAATAATGTCTGATCGGTCGCCGCGGTTAAGCTGGCACTACTATGGTTTTTATTTATCTCTTCTTGCGCCCAGTACTGTTCTAAGTCTTTACGAGAGCATTGGCAGCCATAGGTCAACGGCTCCAGATATGATGACAGATAATCGTTATAGATATCAATGCGCTCAGACTGATAAATAACATCACCATCCCAATGCAATCCAAGTGCCTCAAGATCCATCAAAATTTGCTCAGTGAACTGTCTATCACAGCGTTCAGTATCGGTATCTTCCATACGTAAAAGCCACTTACCACCGATTGATTTGATATGGCAAAAGCTGGCAAGCGCGGTGGTTAGAGAGCCAAGATGTAACTCACCCGTTGGTGAAGGAGCAAAGCGACCAATGGGCTGTGATGGTGGCGTTTGAGTCGGCATGGCTGTAGGCATTGTTTTCAAAATAAATGGCTGTCTATAAGAGGTAATAAAGATAGAATAATAAATATAAGTATCAAAAGATATTCATTAAATGAGATTGTTTTGTTAGTCATGTCATTATTCAAGCGATTGTGTTTTTCAGAGCAAAATTAGTAATGCAGCAAAATAGTGACAGTCTAAAATACAAAAAGCGACCTATTATAAGGTCGCTTATGCTTACATTTATATCTGTAATATCTGATCTAAGCGCCTTGGTTTTGACGTTCTTTGATTTCAGATAAGGTTTTGCAGTCGATACATTGAGTTGCGGTTGGACGTGCTTCAAGGCGACGTAATCCAATCTCTACACCACAAGTCTCACAAAATCCATAGTCATCATTTTCGATTTCTAACATAGATTTGTCGATTTTGCGGATAAGTTTGCGCTCACGGTCGCGAGTACGTAATGCCAATGCAAACTCTTCTTCTTGAGTGGCACGGTCATTGATGTCTGGCATGGCGCTTGACTCATCTTGGATGTAGTTTTTGGTACGATCCGCTTCGCCAATCAGTTGGTTTTTCCAATCCAATAAAATAGCCTTAAAGTGCTCCAACTGCGCATCAGACATATACTCTTCGTCTTTGGCCGGCACATAAGGAGTAAATTTAACTTCACTCGGATTCGTGGTCAGGGTGCTCATATGGGTATCCTACTTTTTCAAATTAATTCAATAAAACGACGTATCAAAAGACAAGACGTTATTAATGCTACAAACGCTACAATTTGTCCTTTTATCAAACGTTTCACCACTTGGTAATACAAGTAACACAGCTGATCAAATAATATCGTAGACTTTATATCCTGACAGTTATATACCGATTGTTAGATAAGTTGTTATATAAACTTCGGTTTGAATAATACTGTCTAAAGCATGCCGTAGGTCATTGATTGTGAAAACTGAGCTTGTGGTTAATGGGCCATCCTAGCTATCGTGCAGTGACTTCATATTAGATATTTGGCCACCCTTGCTTTATTTCATAAGTTGTATCATTGTTTGTAATAATAATGAAGTGATTTTTTATATTGAATGCATATTTTATTTGTTTATCATTGCATTTTTTATTAGGAATTATTGATGAAAGCTATAAGTATAAAGGGCTAAGAGTTATACTATTCCCAATAATTCTGGGCATCAAGTATCCAGTCTTTCAACCCAGCTTGCAACTGTTCCATTGTTGGCTAATTGCAACCAGCGATATCCTGGTAATGCATGCTCATCATAAGAGAAATCATCTTCATAGGGTTTGAACTGATAGCAGGTAGATGGCGTGCTATACACCGTGACGCCTTGGCGCAGTCGAACTTGCTCTTGGTGAGTATGTCCACTGATCACCACTTGTAGCTGTTCAAATGGCGCCATATGCTGCCAAAAACTCTCAGTGTTTTCTGCCATATGGGTATCAATCCAGTCAGAATCAACTGGAACAATATGATGGTGTAGGGCGATTAATGCGGGCTTATCACAGGTGCTGAGTCTCTCACATAACCAGTTGATATCAGTGGGCGTGATCTCGCCTGCGACCTTACCAGAAATGGATGAGTCTAATAACAACAGTTGCCAGTATTCAGTCTCAATGACATGACGACTTAACAAACGTGAGTCAGCAGGTTGAGCGACAAGCTCTCGCTGAAAAAATGGCAAGTCTTTACCATTTTCATCCGTTACATCATGATTACCAGCAATACAAGCAAAAGGAATCTGGGTCGCCTGTAATACAGTAAAGATATGATCGTAAATTGAGGACTTTACTCGATTGACCAAGTCACCAGTCACAATAATCAAATCACAGCGAATATCTTCACTAAGCGCCTGCTGAAGCACGGCTTCAAAACTACGCTGACAAGTTACGTCATCACTATAGGTGTTACTTTCATCAACAAAGACAGGCGTCGATAAATGCAAATCAGTAATCTGTAAAATATTTATCGTTTGGTCAGAGGTGCTTAACTTATTGGCAGGATAGTTTGGCATTGGTTCAGTCCCTTATCGGATCACAACAATAAGTATTGTTAGCGCGAGTATGGATAAATGAGCTACTATTTTTCACTGGGTATTTATAATTATTATCAATCTACTATAAAAGAGCACAGCGTTTGCCTTGAGCTTACTTTGACTCGAATCAATGATATTTATACTATCAACTAGTAATATCGAAGTTAGAGCCAACTTATAGTAATATTGAACTAAAGTATTCATTATATTAATAAAATAAAGTCGAACAAAAAGATAGCGAAAAACAGTCATGTTTTATTTATTATAACGTATTTACAGCGACGCTAACTAAAGTTTTATCTTTATTAACTTTGAAAAAATGAGTGCAGTAAAAAATAAAGCCGCTAATATCAAGACGATAGAAAGACCCGTTTGAATATCTAGCCAAATACTGCCCCACACACCAAGTGTCACACCCAGTTGAGCGATTATCAACGCTATAATCACCATTTGTTTTGGCGATGCCGACCATAGACGTGCGGTCAGTGCAGGTAGCACTAATAATCCGCTGATTAATAGACTGCCAACTGCCTGTAGAGCAATCGCACAAAACCCTGCCAGTACACCCATAAAAAACAGTCGTTGCCGTGTTGGGTTGATACCTTGAATACGTGCCAATGCTTCATGCGTTGCAAGCTTGATTTGCGCAGGCCAAATATAGATAAGCAGTCCCAAGCCAGCTAATACGCTACCAGCAAGCAAAGGCAAATCTGCCCAATCGAGATCTAGCAAATTGCCGAATAAAAACCCGAGCACATTGGCCTGTTGGTCAGTCAATTGGGTTAAGGCTAGCAGGCCTAGGCACAAGAGCGACACTGATACGACTGCCAATACAGCATCCACTGGCAGACGCTCATCATCAATCAAGACCAGTCCCAGCACGACCATGACACTGACTAATGCAATGCCGATACCCATTGGCAGTTGCCACCAAACAGCCAAAGCCACACCTAACAACGTGCCATGGGCTAAGGCATCAGCGAAAAACGCCATACGCCGCCACAATACCAAGCAACCTAACGGCGCTGATAATAACGCTAATATACTGCCAGCGATCCAAGCAGGCGCAATGATGGCTAACCAAGCAGTCATAATGAATGTCCGTAAAATTTTTTATAAAAGAGTAAAGCCGTATTATTTATATGTTTGATAGTTTTGGCTTTAATGAGCTGGATTTTGGCGATTTTGAGCCTTGATTATTAACGCTATAACTCGCTTGGTGCATGGTGTTCACAGGCATGGGGCTGATGCACGTATGGTTGTTCATAATGATGACCAAATAGCTTTTGAAATTCAGTACTAATAGCCAGCTCGCTCGGTTGTCCTTCACAGCAAATATGCTTATTCAAACAAATGACGCGGCGGCTGCCTTTCATGACCCAATGCAAATCGTGAGACACCACCAGCATGGCGCAACGTAAGAAATCAGGCAGCTCGTCAATAAACTGGTATAGCCAAACTTCAGTATCGGGATCGAGACCCTGCATCGGCTCGTCTAAAATAAGCAAGTTGGGTTTGTCTAGTAGCGCTCTGGCCAATAGTACGCGCTGCGTCTCACCACCTGATAAATGCAACATCTGCCGTGATAGTAGATGGGTTAATGATAAGTTATCAAAGATAAACTGCCGCTGCTCAGAGGTTAGGCGTTTTTTATCTGCTTGCGCCAACAAATCGCAAACGCGCAATGGCAATATCGGTGGCACAGCAAATCGCTGCGGTACGTAGCTAAGCTGTAGCGGCTGATGTGCTGTCATAGAGCCATCAGTTGATTCAATCAAACCTAAGATAAGTTTGACTAGCGTTGACTTACCAGCGCCATTGGGACCGATAAGGCTGACCGTTTCGTTAACAGCAATGTCAATATCTATGTGAGAGAGCAGGCGTTGAGGCCCAATATGGTAACTGATATTTTTTAAGCTCAATAATTTGTCAGCATTACTCACAGTACTGTCATTTGTAACAGCAGTATTTGACTGATTAGAAGGTAGGGTAGAGGTATTCATAATATGACAACGCATAGGTAAATAGACAATCGACGAATCATGCTTAAAACTTTTACACGAACCACAGTAGTTTTAATTTTACTGGCAAGCTTGGCAACGACCGCTAAGCTCAATGACACTACGCTCAACCACAAACCCCACATCTTGCTCGGCAAAGCTCATCATTTCCTGAACGGGCAGGCTGCTGCATTCTTGAACGCGTTGACACTGATCGCAGATTAAGAAGGCGGCTGTATGCTGGGCACGAGGATGACAGCAAGGAACATAAGCATTAATAGAGGTTAATTGATGAATCAACCCTTCACTTAGCAAAAATTCTAAACTGCGATAAACCGTTGGCGGCGCGACATTTTTCGGCGCACGTTTTTTAGTTGTCTTAGTGTCTATTGATAGTGTGGGTGAGCTCGTTGCTTTTTGAATATCGTTGCCATCAGGTATAGATAATCGCATTTGCTGCAACTGAGTGATTAGGTCATAAGCGCCAACGGGCTGATCCGCCTCTAATACCAATTGGTATATCTGCTGACGCAAAGGCGTAAAGCGCGCGCCATTTAGACGGCAATGTTCTTTAGCTGCTGCTAAGCGTTCATGAACATCATGCGGAGTCAGATCTTGCACATCATGCAAATGTTCGCAAATCGATGAAGTAATAGACATGGTACAAGCTCCTAAAAATAGCATGGTAATCGCATGACATTTTTTATGATAGCGTTTTTTATTGTTATAGTATAACATACTAAAATAAGAACTGAGTGAATTGTCTTATAGTAGTCTTGTATATCTACCCTTTTTACAGGAGTGGGGCAGGACACTATTACTTGTACGTTCGTTATCCAACAATGCTATCTAACAATAAAAGAGCTTACTATGAACGCTGTTTTTACTTACTCCGTACGTTCGCTTATCACATTACAGCGCTTGCTAATGACAGGACTGATAGTCATAGGGTCTTTCACACTGAATGCACAAGCTGCAACGGTCAGTGTTAGCAATTATCCGCTATTCTTGTTGAGTGAAGCAGTAACAGAAGGCGCGCCATCAGCCAATCGACTATTGCAAGCGGGGGAGGTGGGACATCATGGTAGTATCAGCCCTGGTGATATCAAAGCAATCAAAGACAGCAAGTTTGTGGTATGGTTCGGTGAGCCGCTAGAAAACAATGTAGCAGCAAGTCTAAAAACAGCCCCAAATGCCATTGCTTTATTTGAGTTTGATGCATTCAATCGTCATCCATTACGTGATGTAAAGGGCGACGCTATCGCGGGTACACTAGATCCACATATTTGGTTAGACCCTGAAAATGCCAAAGCCATTACCCGTGCATTGGCTGTGATTCATAGCCATGCCAATCCGCAATATAAAGACCTATATCAAGCCAACGCGAAAAAATTTGCACAGCAACTAGACAAAGAAGTTACTGCATTTGAGCAAAGCTCTATTCAAAGTGCCTCAAAAATACGACCTTATTGGGCTTATCATGATGCGTATCAATATATCGAAGACAGCTTACACTTAATGCTCGTCGGTAGCCTTAGCGTGGATCATCATCTATCACCTAAAGCAAGCCAACTCCGTTGGTTAAATGAGCAACGCCCAGCCAAGCAAATGTGTTTGGTTAGTCCAAGTGAGCCGGCAAAGGGCTTACTTGCGAAATTGCAACCAGTGAAGAGTACGGTACAACCTGAAGATATGAGTAGTAGCGATGACTTTATCAGCGGTTGGCAGAGTATGGCCGAGCAGATATATCAATGTATCTCGTAATGTATCTCTTAATGTAGCCAAAAACAGCAATTTGCTAGGATTGTTTGAGTTGGTTGTATAGCTTCGCTTTAAGCATTTATTACAGACTACGTAATATAATAATCTTAGCAAAATGCGTTAGGTGACTGATAAAAGTCATATTTTACTTGCTTAATAGTTACGCTCTACCTATAATAAGTAGCGTTTTATTTTGGCCGAAAGGTAATGCCTGTGGAGTAAGTCATTCACGGATAAAATTATCATAAGTATGATATATTGTCCCAATGCTGTAAGGGCTATAGGAATACCGATGACCAAGCCTGCCAAACGCACGCAAAAAGACAAGATTGGCATCTATATTAAACGACAAGCATGGATACTATTTATCCTTATTATCATTGCTTGGTTAGTAGATACTATTTGGCTACATAGTGAACTTACGATAGCAAAAAGCGCTGCAATTGGTGCGCTACTAAGTTTTATCACTCAAGCAGTATTTGCGTTTTTTATTTTTTGGTACACCGGATATCGCGCGCGCCAACACATCGTTAGCCAGCTATATCGGGGTCAAATGTCAAAATGGTTATTGACCGTGTTTGGTTTTGCACTAATTTTTATTACCGTACAACCCCTATCTGCGCTAGCGCTGTTTATCGGTTTTATGGTAATGCAAATTAGTCACAGTTGGATGTTGTGGCATATACGCTAGCGCTAATAAATGATCGCTAAACAGATGGTTTATTAATAGTACTGGCAAGTCACCCTGCCGTCCAGCTTCTCTATGACTAGTTCGAAAAGTCGAAGCACAACGCTGTCTTAGGATAGCACCAGTGATTATAAAGACCGCACTATGAGTCTCAATGTTAGACGTAGTATGCAGTGAGAGGGTAGGGGTTATTCAACTATCTGTATCGCTGATAATTAGAGTACTGTTATCTGATTATGGTTAGTGGTTATATTAGCAAGTGAAACTGGTGGCTAACTTATTCATACAGTGGATAAAAAAATCACAATTGACTTTACACGAATACAACGCTGCATTAATATAGGCGGCTAAATATTTTGCTTATAAGCGCTACATTAAGCGCCGATCGTAAAAAACGGTCAGTGGGCAAGCACATATATAATAATTTTGCGTATAAAAATGCAAGGGCTATTACTGAGTTATCATAAGCCCTTTTTTGATAGCTAAAATTTATCTCACGCTATCAAATACTGCATATTAGTAATAGAACTATGGGTTGGATGTTGTTGGTTACATGAGTGATTTAGTACGGTTTATTTATTTGCTTAATAGCAAGATAGATATAAATACTATACCTCATCAGATGACAACCATATTTTTGGTAGTTGATTAAATCGTTGATTAATAAGAAGCTTACATTATGGCATCCGAGCAAACATCATCAGAATATATCTCTCACCACTTAACGAATTGGACGTATGGCTATCTGCCGGGCGAAGGTTGGAAAGTTGCTCATACTGCTGAAGAAGCAGGGGCAATGGGCTTTAACGCTATCCATCTTGATTCTATGCTATGGTCGATTGGTCTAGGTATCTTATTTTGCGCCGTCTTTTGGATGGTTGCCAAAAAAGTCACTTCAGGCGTGCCCGGAAAAACTCAGGCAGCAGTTGAGATGATCGTTGAGTTTGTTGATAACAACGTTCGTGATTCATACAGTGGTACATCAAAACTGATTGCGCCGCTGGCGTTGACCATTTTTGTCTGGATCTTTTTGATGAACTTGATGGATTTAATACCTGTTGATTTCATTCCAGGTATTGCTGGGCAAATCGGTGCCGCTATGGGCCATGATCCACATCATGTTTTCTTTAAGATTGTTCCAACGACTGATCCTAACATCACGCTTGGCATGTCGTTCTCTGTCTTTGCACTGATTATCTTTTATAGCATTAAAGAAAAAGGTTTGGGCGGCTTTATCGGTGAGTTAACACTACATCCGTTTGGCGCCAAGAACCCAATCGTACAAGCGATTTTGATTCCCATCAACTTCATCCTAGAAGCAGTTACTCTAATAGCCAAACCTGTATCACTTGGTTTGCGTCTATTCGGCAACATGTATGCTGGGGAATTGATTTTCATACTGATTGCTCTAATGCCGTTTTGGATTCAATGGGCGTTATCGGTACCGTGGGCTATCTTCCACATCTTAGTTATTACACTTCAAGCGTTCGTATTCATGATGCTGACGATAGTTTACATGTCGCTTGCATCATCAACTGAACATTAATTAGACATTCAATAGGTAAATGAGGATACATCAATGGATCCAGTATTAGGTGGTTACACAGTTATCGCAGTAGCACTACTTATCGGTCTTGGCGCACTTGGCACAGGTATTGGTTTTGCTATTCTAGGTGGAAAATTCTTAGAAGGCGTTGCGCGTCAACCAGAGCTTGGCTCACAATTGCAAACTCGTATGTTCATCGTAGCAGGTCTTCTTGATGCTATTCCGATGATCGGTGTTGGTATTGCTATGCTATTGTTGTTCGCTAACCCTCTAGCAGGTTAATCCGAAAGCTCAGTTGTAAATGTTTGGTATTCGGAGACTTTCTATCAAATATAGTCAAGATTTGACTACCAAACATGATCAATGAAACTGATTTTTCATTAACAAAGAGGTGATCACGTGAATATCAATTTTACCCTCGTCGGTCAAGCCATTGCTTTTGCAATATTTGTGATTTTTTGCATGAAATTCGTGTGGCCACCACTTATCGGTGCCATCAATGAGCGTCAGCGTAAAATTGCTGAAGGTCTGAATGCCGCAGAAAAAGCAAAAGCAGATTTGGCGACCGCGGAGCAAAATGTCCAGCAGGAACTTGATCTTGCAAAGACCAAGGCTGCCGCTCTAATCGAGCAAGCGAACAAGAGTGCCAATCAGCTCGTCGAAGATGCAAAATCGCAAGCCCAAGCGGAAGGCGAGCGCATTCGTCAACAAGCGCAAGCATCTATCGATCAAGAAATCAATCAAGCGCGTGAATCATTACGTGCCCAAGTTGCTGAACTGGCTGTACTTGGTGCAGAGAAGATTTTGCAAGACAAAGTCGATGTGCAAAAACATGCCAGTATGTTAGACCAACTGGCGGCGAAGCTGTAATTGTGAGGATATAATGGCTGACTTATCAACCTTAGCACGACCGTACGCTAAAGCCGCGTTTGACTATGCCAACGAAAACGGCGCAGTCAACGAGTGGGAAAACTTCTTACTTGTTGCTAGCACTGTTGTCAATGACAAGTCGTTCAGTACTTGGCTAGACAATCCAGCTGTTTCTGCTGAGCATAAGTCAGCTGCTTTGGTCGATCTTTATGATACGCAAGTAGCTAGCGCTAATGATTCTGCTTTTAAGCAGTTATTAAGCGAAGCTCAAGGGACTAGCCTTGACAGTAACGTAAGCTATCCAAAAGTATCAGTAGCACTTAGTAACTTCGTTAAACAGTTATCAGAACAAGAGCGTCTGGCGCTGCTTCCTGAAGTTTATGAGCATTATCGCCGTCACAAGGCAATAAGCTTAAAGCAGCTTGACGCATATGTGACCTCTGCCTACCCATTGACTGATGAACAGCGTCAAATGCTGCAAACGCGTCTTGCTACATCACTAAATGCAAGCATAGTCATTCATGAATCAGTGGACCCAAGTTTATTGGCAGGCGCTACAATCAAAGTCGGTGACAAAATCATTGATGATTCGATGCGCGGCAAGTTACAACAGTTAAAAACACAGCTAACTGCCTAATGCCATTTATCGACGCAGTCATATAGTGTCTGCGTGACAGTAAGAGCATTTGAGTCAGTGGGCGGGTTATCATAAATTAAAGGAAACAAGGCAATGCAACAATTGAATCCAGCGGAAATCAGTAACCTGATTAAGCAGCGTATTCAAGACCTTGATGCGGGTGCAACTGCAAAGAATGAAGGCACGATTGTCAAAGTATCTGACGGTATCGTGCAGATTCATGGTCTTGAAGATGCCATGTACGGCGAAATGATTGAGTTTGAAGGTGAAGTCTACGGAATGGCGCTTAACTTAGAGCGTGATTCTGTTGGTGCAGTAGTACTAGGTGACTTCCTAAAATTACAAGAAGGTCAAAAAGCCTATTGTACTGGTCGCATTCTTGAAGTACCCGTAGGTCCTGAGCTGCTAGGCCGTGTTGTTGACGCTTTGGGTAATCCTATTGATGGCAAAGGTCCTATCGATGCCAAGATGACTGACAAAGTTGAAAAGATCGCCCCTGGTGTTATCGATCGTCAGTCAGTAGATCAGCCAGTGATGACCGGTTATAAAGCCGTTGATACTATGATCCCAATCGGTCGTGGTCAGCGTGAGCTTATCATTGGTGACCGTCAGACTGGTAAAACAGCAATGGCTATCGATGCGATCATCGCACAGAAAGCTTCAGGCATTAAGTGTGTATACGTGGCTATCGGTCAGAAACGTTCGACCATCGCTAACGTGGTACGTAAGCTTGAGCAAACTGGCGCACTAGAATACACCACTGTTGTGGTAGCTTCAGCATCAGAACCTGCAGCACTACAGTATATCGCGCCTTACTCAGGTTGTACGATGGGCGAATACTTCCGTGACCGCGGTGAAGATGCACTGATTGTATTTGATGATTTATCAAAGCAAGCCGTTGCTTATCGTCAGATTTCACTATTGCTACGTCGTCCGCCAGGTCGTGAAGCCTATCCTGGTGATGTATTCTATTTACACTCACGTTTACTTGAGCGTGCATCACGCGTAAACGCGGATTACGTAGAAAAGTTCACTAACGGTGAAGTGAAAGGTAAAACTGGTTCTTTAACCGCACTACCAATCATCGAAACACAAGCTGGTGACGTATCTGCATTCGTACCAACCAACGTCATTTCGATCACTGATGGTCAGATCTTCCTAGAGTCTAGCTTATTCGCCTCAGGTATCCGTCCAGCAGTCAACGCTGGTATCTCGGTATCGCGTGTTGGTGGTTCTGCTCAGACTAAGATCATCAAAAAGCTCTCTGGTGGTATTCGTACCGCACTGGCTCAGTATCGTGAATTGGCAGCATTCGCTCAGTTTGCCTCAGATCTTGATGACGCCACTCGCGAACAGCTTGATCATGGTGAGCGTGTTACTGAATTGATGAAGCAAAAGCAATATCAGCCAATGTCAATCTCTGAGCAAGCGGCGGTTATCTATGCATCAAACGAAGGTTTCTTAGCTGACGTACCTGTCGAAAAGATTGGTTCTTTCGAAGAAGCGTACTTGCGCTATATGCATGATGAACAAAGTGAATTGATGCGTGAGATTGATGACACTGCGAACTACAATGATGATATCGCAGGTCGTTTAAAGTCAGCGTTAGAGACCTTTAAACAAAATCACAGTTATTAATTTAACGGGTTAAGCCGAAGTGGTTATGACTGTCGTTTGAAAAGTGGCGCGTTGTCTGACTAGATATTGGCGCCACTGTCTTAACCATGATCGGTATTAGATCGCGTAATGCCACAAGATATAAAATGTTATTCTATAAAAGTGATGTTGTATATCAAACGATTGTTGCATGCGCCAATGCTTTTTAACCCTCTTATATTGGAATCATTATGGCAAGCTTAAAAGAGATACGTGCCAAAGTCACCAGTATTAAAAGCACCCAGAAAATCACTCGTGCCATGCAAATGGTAGCAGCGAGCAAGATGCGCCGTGCTCAAGAGCGCATGGAAGTGGGTCGCCCGTATGCTGATAGTATGCGCCGGGTTATTTCGCATTTGGTGCATGCCTCATCAGACTATAAACATCCGTATATGGTATCGCGTCCAGTCAATAAGGTTGGCTATATTGTCATCACCTCTGACCGTGGCCTAGCGGGTGGTTTGAATATTAACTTATTCAAAGCTTTAACTAAAAGTATCCAAGATTATCAAGATCAGTCAGTACAAGCTGAGTTTGCAGTCATCGGTGCCAAAGGTGTCAGCTTCTTCAAAAACTTTGGTGGTAATGTTACATCGGCTGTGACCGATTATGGTGACAAACCAACGTTTGAGCAATTAAATGCACCGGTTCAAGCCATGCTTGAGGACTATAGTAACGGTAAACTTGACCGTATTTATGTCGTCTACAACCGATTCGTCAATGCGATGACTCAGAAGCCAACGGTTAATCAGTTGGTACCTCTACCAGAGCAGTCATTTGGTGATGAAGACAGTGGTCTACAGACAGAACTTAGCTGGGATTATATCTACGAGCCTGACATCAAGACATTGATTGATGAATTGCTTGGTCGCTATATCGAGTCGATTGTTTATCAAGCGGTAATGGAAAACATTGCCTCTGAGCAGTCTTCACGTATGGTCGCGATGAAAGCGGCAACAGATAATGCTGGTGACCTTATTAACGATTTACAGTTGGTTTATAACAAGCTGCGTCAAGCGGCGATTACCCGAGAAATCTCGGAAATCGTTGGCGGTGCTGCTGCTGTTTCATAATTGACTACACCTATATATAGAAGTTCAAGGAGAACGCAATGAGTAGCGGTCGTATTGTACAGATTATTGGCGCGGTTCTTGACGTTGAGTTCAACCGTAATGAAGTTCCTCAAATTTTTGATGCCTTGCAAGTAGATGGTACCGAAACCACCCTAGAAGTACAGCAACAACTAGGTGATGGTATCGTACGTACTATTGCAATGGGTTCAACCGAAGGTTTAAAGCGTAACCTACCTGTTACTAATACTGGCGCACCTATCTCTGTGCCTGTAGGTACTGGTACGCTAGGTCGCATCATGGATGTTCTTGGTCGTCCTATCGATGAAGAAGGTCCTGTTGTTGCTGACGAAAAATGGTCTATCCACCGCGAAGCGCCAAGCTACGCGGATCAGTCAAACAGCACTGAGCTACTAGAGACTGGTATCAAAGTTATCGATCTACTTTGCCCGTTCGCTAAAGGTGGTAAAGTTGGTCTGTTTGGCGGTGCTGGTGTTGGTAAAACCGTTAACATGATGGAGCTGATCAACAACATCGCTCTAAAACATGAAGGTTTGTCAGTATTTGCTGGTGTTGGTGAGCGTACTCGTGAAGGTAACGATTTCTATCACGAAATGCAAGAAGCTGGCGTTGTAAACACTGAAGACTTCAGTAAGTCTAAAGTAGCAATGGTGTATGGCCAGATGAATGAGCCACCGGGTAACCGTTTACGTGTTGCGTTGTCTGGTTTGACCATGGCTGAATACTTCCGTGATACCAAAGATCCTGTTACTGGCAAAGGTCGTGACGTCCTATTGTTTGTTGATAACATCTACCGTTATACACTAGCGGGTACAGAAGTATCAGCACTACTTGGTCGTATGCCATCAGCGGTTGGTTATCAGCCAACACTAGCTGAAGAGATGGGTTTACTACAAGAACGTATTACGTCAACCCAGTCAGGCTCTATCACTTCAGTTCAGGCGGTATACGTACCTGCGGATGATTTGACCGATCCATCACCTGCTACAACGTTTGCTCACTTGGATGCAACAGTTGTACTAAGCCGTGATATCGCATCACAAGGTATCTATCCTGCGGTTGATCCATTGGATTCAACATCACGTCAGCTAGACCCACAAGTAATCGGTGAAGATCATTACAATGTTGCTCGTGGTGTTCAGGAAGTTCTACAGCGTTATAAAGAGCTGAAAGACATCATCGCTATCTTGGGTATGGATGAGTTATCAGAAGAAGATAAACTGGTTGTTTATCGTGCTCGTAAGATTCAGCGCTTCTTGTCTCAGCCATTCCACGTAGCTGAAGTCTTCACTGGTGCACCTGGTAAATACGTACCACTACGCGATACCATTGCTAGCTTTAAAGCAATCATCGCTGGTGAATATGATGACCTACCAGAGCAGGCGTTCTACATGGCTGGTAGCATCGATGAAGTAGTCGCTAAAGCTGAAAAAATGAAGTCTAAGTCAGCGTAAGTTGTATAAGCATAAGCTAACGAGTAGATATAATATAAACCTTGTATCTACTCTTCAGTAACGCATCGCAGTTTTACTGTTTTTTGATCGCGCTTTGATGGTAAGGAATTAAGTATGGCAACGTTACAATGTCGCGTCGTAAGTGCTCGTGAAGAGTTGTATTCAGGCGAAATTAGCATGTTAATAGCTACTGGTACCGAAGGCGAGATTGGTGTATTGCCAGGTCACACACCGCTTATTACTTTGCTAAAGCCAGGTGCAATGCGAGTGCAAACACCAAACGGTGAAGAAGAAGTAATTTACGTCTCAGGTGGCGTACTAGAAGTACAGCCTAAGATGGTTACGGTATTGGCTGATACAGCTATGCGTGCACACAATCTTGACGAAAGCAAAATCGTCGAAGCACGTAAAAAGGCTGAGCAAATGCTAGTTAACCAGTCTGATACGCTACAAACCAATGCGGCTTTGGCCTCACTTGCAGAGTCAGTAGGACAATTACAGACTATTCGTAAGTACAAAAACCGCGCGTAATTTATTACTGATAGCTCTAGCTAATCATTTAGAGTTATCGCTAAAAGTAATAATAAAAAGACAGTCCATTATATGGGCTGTTTTTTTATGTCTATTCATTATGAAATTAACGGTTTTGGGGTAAATACGCATGGTTATGACTTGTCTATTATTTGTGGCAGTTCAATCTATTCTCAGGAAAAATCTTTTATTATCAATGAATCATCCTCCATTAGAATTTTCTTAAAAAGACACTGGCGACAACGGTAATATATGGTTATATTAGACATAACGTATTATAAGCAACGAGCAGTAACTGTACGCGATAACGTTGGCTCGATGGTTTGGGTAATTAGCAAACGATAGATAATACAAATTGCGATGTACTAACGAAGTAATTGGCGTAATTTCTGGACGCAAACTAAAGTTTTGATAGGGGTAGTTTATAGGTTTTGTTACCGACTATAAGCTATAGTACAGGAAGCTGATAATTTAATAGTATACTGTGCTACCAAGTTTGTAACAGCTATACGAACATCAATTGTGCCACTATACGGTGCTATTAATTTTACCGCTCTTACTTTTACTGCTTTTAAATTAGATGTATTAGAGGATATAACAATGACAACGAATGAAGAAGACAACACCCCCCGAATCTTGATTGTTGAAGATGATGAGCGTCTGGCCATGTTGACTCAAGATTACTTGGTCAAAAATGGTTTAGAAGTGGCAATTGAAACTGATGGTAATCGTGCTATTCGCCGTATCGTCAATGAGCAACCAGATATGGTTGTACTTGATGTCATGCTACCTGGTAGCGATGGTTTGACCGTATGCCGTGAAGTGCGTCCGCATTATCAAAATCCAATTTTGATGTTGACTGCACGTACTGAAGACATGGATCAGGTATTGGGTCTTGAGATGGGTGCTGATGACTATGTTGCCAAGCCTGCTCAGCCACGTGTATTGCTTGCCCGTATTCGTGCGCTACTGCGCCGCTCAGAAAATGCACCATCAGAAGATGTGCCACAACGTCTGGAGTTTGGCGAGTTAGTAATTGATAACGGCGGTCGTTCAGTTAACCTAGGTGATGAGTTGGTTGATTTCACCAGTGCTGAATATGATCTACTATGGTTACTTGCTTCTAATGCAGGTCGCATCTTGTCACGTGAAGATATCTTTGAGCGTCTACGCGGTATTGAGTATGATGGTCAAGATCGTTCAATTGACGTACGTATCTCACGTATTCGTCCAAAAATCGGTGATGATCCAGAAAATCCAAAGCGTATTAAGACCGTACGTAGTAAAGGCTATCTATTCGTAAAAGAAGGCAACTAATATTGTTGCTTCTATAGGTTGATTAATTATTAATCACTATTCGAAAAAACCAGCAACGATGCTGGTTTTTTTGTGGCTAAATTCTAATTTTTAAACTTAAATGCAGTGTTATGTGGTTTAATTAACTCATTATTATAGACGCTAACTAAATATATGTCATACATATAAGTCTTTGGATGATTGCTGCATATGGATTAAAATGCGGTCATTAAAAGTCAAAGTTAAAGTCTATCCCTATTCGATCATGCTCGATATCATTAAACACATAGCACTATCTATATGTTTGATGATATTGGCAATCTCTATTTATTAAGTTGGTCACGGCACGTATGTCATTAGTCTCTTCTTTAAAACACAGTATTTTTGTTCGTATCTATGCTGGGCTACTTATAGTCTGCTTGTGTGTGGCATTGTTTGCGCAGTTATTGATGGATACCATTAATAAGGAGCGTGTGCAGTCTTATCGTGAAAATATGGCAATGGGGGCGTTCCATTTGGTGAGTGAAGGAATCTCTCACCAAAATAGCGAAGAAGAGCGTGAATATTGGTTATCAGATGCGAGTAGTTTGTTTGGTACTACTTTTAAAGTCTTGCCTATTGACGAAGTAGATTTTAGCGCCAGTGAGTTACGCCGTTTTAAAAATGATAATACCGTTGTACGTTATTTCAACCAGCCTGTATATGCAGATGTTTATTATCGTTTGCCGGACAACAAGAGTGTTTTAACAGCGAGAATCTCACAGGTTACTGAGCAGCAAGTACGGGCAATCGCGGTATTTCTGTTAGATGATTTGTCTTATCACATGACACTATCGGACAAGCGCGCACGTTTGGCTGAATTGGAGAAAAAGTTTTCTTTTCCTTTAGCGTTTAAAGCAGTTAATACGCTTGAGTTAGATTCAGATCAGATGGCTCGTCTGCGTCGTGATGAAGTCGTCATATCACTGCAAGATACTAACAGTAGTACGAGTAACTCTGCTATTAGGGTAATAGTACCCTCTGAAATTAATGATATGGCAATTTTAATTGGGCCTATACCGTTATTTAACTGGTTCCCGCTTAACTTAATTATTAGTATGATTCTTATCAGTATGTTCCTAATTAGCTTAGGTGTATATGCACTCATCTTCCCGCTTGAGCGTAAGCTGCAATTGATTCAGGTAGGTGTGAATGAGGTCAGCCAAGGTAACCTTGATATTCAAGTACAGGTGATTGGTCAAGATGAAATAGCGCGTCTATCAGCGACTTTTAATGCCATGACCTCGCATATTAAGCGTTTGATTGAATCACAGCGCGAGCTTACCCGAGCGGTTTCACATGAGCTTCGTACTCCAGTGGCTCGTATTCGATTTGCCGTAGATATGCTTGCTGATACGGATGACGAAGACTCACGTTTTATGCAGCGTGACTATATTGATGAAGATATTGAATCGCTTAATGGTTTGATTGATGAGATCTTGACCTATGCTAAGCTTGAGGAAGGGTCACCAAAGTTAGATTTAGAACCAGTAAACTTAAGAGAGCTGTTAGAGCAGATCGAGCGCGAAACCAATGCGCTAGGTAAACCTATCAAAATAGTGACCAGTTTGCCAAATGCAAAAGTAACGGCAGTGGCAGATAGACGCTACTTACACCGTGTGATTCAAAACCTTGCAGGTAATGCGTTACGCTATGCAGAAACAACCATTATCATTAGTGCTGGTGTCAAAAAAGGTAATGCCTTCGTCAGTGTCGAAGATGATGGACATGGTATTCCTGAAGCAGATCGCGAAAAAGTATTTATTCCATTCTCACGCTTAGATGACAGCCGTACACGCGCGTCAGGTGGCTATGGCCTAGGCTTGTCTATTGTATCGCGCATTGCATTTTGGTTTAATGGTAGTATGAAGGTAGATGAGAGTCGTGAGTTAGGCGGCGCAAGGTTCGTGATGACGTGGCCTATTAAACCATTGACGCAGATTCTTGCTGCTGATGAATTAACGCAAGAGAAAAGCGAGCGCGACTTCGATACTAAGTTGTCAGATTAGGTCAAGTTATAGGGCTAAGCTATCAGAGCAAGCTATCAGACTAAATTATCAGGCTAGGCCATAATTATTAGTCATTTTGCTAAAGATAATCAGCGTCATCTTAATGGTATAACAGGATACAGCTTTATAGCTGGGTGACGCGCTCGTCGCTATTTTTAAGACAGTTGGACAATGTCATAGGAGGGCATAGGATGCCATATTTATTTGGTGGCTTGGTAGTGTTGAATGCGATTACGCTAGGCTATTATCTATTCTTAAAACAGCCGTCAACGACCCAAACACTACAAACAGCTCAGGCTGAAATTACCCAGCTCCTAGCTTTCACTAACAGTGCTGAGTATATTCCGCCGGCTATTGGTAGCAAAGACTAGCGTTGACCTCTTTGCTTATTCAGATTAAAGTCTTATCGCTATTTTGAGTTTGGCGCTATACTGTCTACTTCAGATGCCTCTTCTACGTCAGCCGCCAATGTAGTATCTCCAGCGACTTTGGAGAGTAGAGGAATACGTACGCATACTTGTAGCCCACCTTCAGGGTGGTTGATGGCTTCAACAGTACCATGATGTAATCGTGCAATACGATCAACAATTGCAAGACCTAGTCCGCTACCTTGAGTAGTCCGTGCCGTCTCTCCACGTTCAAACGGTTGCATAATCCGCTCTAATTGATCATCAGCGACGCCATTACCGCAATCTCGTACACAAATCACTAACTGTTCTTGAGCTTCTTTGTTCACTACATTTTCGCTGACCACATCCGTATCTTCGTCTTCGATAGTTTCGATAAATGTCGGTATAACCGTAGCCGATAAATAAATAGGTGGCTTTCCATAACGATTGGCATTGTTGACCAAGTTGATAATCAGACGCTTGATGGATAATGGACGTACGGGAACGACCTTGTCGCATTCTGACTCATATACAAACTTCATGGGCGCAAACTGCACCATGATTTCGTTAAATATAGTGTCTAGATTGGTCAAACTGACTGGCTCATCAGAACCATCTTTCATAAATGAGATGAACTGCTCCAAAATAGCATCCATATCCTCAATATCGTAGATTAGCCCTTCACGAAAGAAGTCATCTGGTAGCATCTCTGCGGTCAAACGCATACGTGTCAACGGCGTCCGCAAATCATGTGAGATGCCCGCGAGCATAATAGTTCGCTCTTTTTGCGCTTGATTCAATGTCGTAAACAGTCGGTTAAACGCCATGTTAACTTGACGTATCTCTGTGGGGCCTTTCTGAGTGGGCAGTGTGGTTGCATGACCAAGCCTAATATAGTTAGTAGCTGCACGTTGTAGGTAGCGTAGCGGGCGATTCAACTGACGCGCTAACAGAATAATCGTGAGTAACGATAGGATAGGCAGTCCAATCAAAAACAGCACCAATAACGTTGGGCTATATTGTGAATAGTAAACCACAGGCTCACGTATCCAAAAACTGCTATCACGGCTATCTTGTACCCATAGCTGGGGTGTTGGCTTAAATTTAAAATAAACTTCTACAGGGCGGCCGAGCTGTGCACCGATTTCACGTTGTAATACATCCGTAAAAAAGCTCACGAATGGCTTGTCAGCGACTTCTGGAAAGTCGCTCGGATTGTTTACCACGACGACATGAGAGTGCTGGTAAATCCATTGACGTACTTCGGGACGACCTTGCCAGTCTTTATTGACGCTATTGATCAGCTGTAATTCACTCGTTAAATAACGCGCATGGTTTTTTAACTCTGGCAGATACAGACTGCGCCAAAAGAACAAAATCGATAAGCTCACACTGATAAGCACGATAAAGGCAACCATCAAGGTCGTTAGCCAAGTGTTGGAATAAGAGCGTGGCAGCCAACCTTTACGACGCGGCTTTGGGTTCGGAGAGATCATATGTGTCCAACAGAGTAAAAGAAAAGTTAGTGTGATATAGCCTGTAGTTCTCTAAACATAGTCGTCTTAAGGCGAGTATGTGCGTTAATTTATGGCGGTATATCATAGAATAGCATAATCAATAAATAGTACTGATACAGTATGCAATCGACGAGCGAGCTAGATAGTTATTGGAATAGGTATAAAGTTAAACTTAAGGGTGAGACCATCTAATAACTGTAAAACCTTTAGAAATAACCATAGGAGTCTACAGAACTTAAAGAAAAACTTTAAAAATAAGCCATTAGTATCAGTTATATTTTACTTAGGTCGACATTTAAGCTATTGTTAATAAATAATTAAATATGCACAGTTTATGTTTTCAATAAATAAAGACTGTGATATAATTATGCCCTTTTTGGTATACCTGCGAAAGAGAGAATTCACATGGTTGTTATTCGTTTAGCACGGGGCGGTGCCAAGAAACGCCCATTTTATCAAGTAGTTGTTGCTGATCAACGCCGCGCGCGTGACGGTCGCTATATTGAAAACATCGGCTTTTTTAACCCACTCGCTAAAGAGTCTGAAGAAGCAGTACGCCTAAACATGGAAGCGTACAATGCGTGGATCGCAAAAGGTGCACAACCTTCAGATCGCGTTGCTTCATTAGCAAAAGCTTACAACAAGTCTGCAGCTCAAACTGAAGCAACTGCTTAAGTTTTGGTTGTTGCTGAGACGTTCGTAGAAAACTATGACATGACTCAGTAGACTTTAGAATACATAGCGTAACTGGTCAGACCAGGGTGCGCCATTAACTGTTTATCGCTTTTGACGCAATTGTTTTTGCAATTGCTGTTTTAATCATTGTTAGGTTAGCTGCTATGTCATCTGTTCCAAACGCTAGTGCCCTTATGAAAATTGGTCAGCTTAAGAAGCCTTACGGCATTAAAGGCTGGCTTTGGGTATTCAGTGATACGGATGACCGTACAGCAATATTCGACATGAAGCCGTGGTGGATGAAAACTGCCACTGGCATGAAACCTTTAACTGTGAAGGCTTGGCGTGAGCAAGGAACAGGAATTGTGGCTCAATTTGAGCAGATTCCTGATCGTAATGTTGCTGAGACTATGAACGGTGTTACCGTTTGGGTCGAACAAAACGTCCTACCTGAAACAGCTGAAGACGAATATTATTGGTCGGATTTGGTCAGTCTGCGCGTGATGAACGAGCAGGATGAGTATCTAGGTAATATCACTGAAATGTTTGAAACCGGTGCCCATGACATCATGCGTGTAACGGCAAATTCAGACAGTTTAGACAATGAAGAACGCCTGATTCCATGGCATAAGCAGACTGTGATAGAAGTCAATATGACTGAAAAAACAGTGCTTGTGGCATGGCCGAGTGATTATTGATAGCGTTTCTGGCTTTTTAGTCAGACGTTGTTAGTACTTACACCGATTGTTTTAGCCTTAACGCAAGTAGACATCAGATGTATTTTGCCGTAATTAGTATTTTTCCTGAGATGTTTGCCACGATTCGTGAATTTGGAATCACGGGCCGAGCAGTGACTCAAGAGCAAGTTACGATTGAATGCATTAATCCACGTGATTATACCACCGATAATTATCGCCGTATTGATGAGCGCCCTTATGGGGGTGGTCCTGGGATGGTGATGATGGCTGAGCCATTATCGAAAGCCATTGAGGATGCACGATTGCGTGCCAGTCAACATGGTTGCCGTGTCGATAGTGAGCACTGTCCGGTGATTTATATGTCACCGCAAGGACAGACGCTTAGTGAGAGTAGCGTAGTCAATATGACTGATTACGATGGCATGATTTTATTATGCGGTCGTTATGAAGGTATTGACGAGCGTTTACTATCACAATATGTCGATATGGAAGTATCGTTAGGTGATTACGTGTTGACTGGTGGCGAGTTGCCAGCAATGGTGCTGATGGATAGTGTGATACGTCGTCTGCCCGATATCATGGGTGATGACAAGTCAGCGGAGCAAGACTCTTTTGTCGATGGCTTGCTTGACTGTCCACACTATACTAAGCCGCATGAGTTTGCGGGTATGGCAGTTCCTGAGGTATTACTTTCAGGTCATCATGCCAATATCGCTAAGTGGCGTTTTAGTCAGCAAGTCAGTCGTACGCAAACGCGTCGTCCAGACTTATGGCAAGCGTTTACCCCAACGGTAGAGCAAGCGAAGTGGTTGAAAGCATTGGCCAAAGCAGATAAAAAGTAGATTTTTAAAATCTGACTTTATCGTTAGCAAGTTTGATAAACAGTTAAGAAACAGAATTTTGAGCAATAATAAAACGAGTCATCACATAGTGGCCGTTGGTTATAACCCATTTACGTTGTGTCTCACTATAAAGAGATGCGATTAATTATTACAAACAGGTGATATGCGTTAAGCCTCTATTATCTAATGTGAGGAGATAACTCTCATGAGCAACAAGCATCCATTGGTTCAGGTCATCGAAAACGCTCAATTGCTTGAGCGCCCAAACTTTGCACCCGGCGATACCGTTGTGGTACAAGTAAAAGTACGTGAAGGTGAGCGTGAGCGTTTACAGGCTTTTGAAGGCGTTGTAATTGCTAAGCGTAATCGCGGTTTAAACTCAGCGTTTACTGTACGTAAAATCTCAAGCGGCGTTGGCGTTGAGCGTGCATTCCAATTGCATTCACCAATCATCGATAGCATTGAAGTGAAACGTCGCGGTGCTGTTCGCCGTGCGAAACTGTACTACTTACGTGAGCGTTCTGGTAAATCAGCACGTATCCGCGAAAAACTTGCGCCACGTCCAGCTCAGAAAAAGACTGACGCTGGCGTACCTGATGCAGTTGATACTGCACCTGGTATCTAAGCACAAGTTTGCCGTTTTGAATTAGTCCTATAATTTTAGGATTGGCTCAAGACAAGGTAATAGTAGATACAAGCCCTTATTCATAGGTTTATTTATAAATAAGCGGGCCATACCAAAAAAGACGAAACCCCAATCTATGCGAAAGTTAGATTGGGGTTTTTGTATGTATAGCATTAATAATTTGAGTTTTATCAGCTCTGATAGTGCCAGTTATAAGCTAAAGTTTATTGAGCATCAAATGTATCGATGCGGTTGACTTGCTCTTTGGACTTACTGTATTTGCGCAGTCTAATGTATAAAGTCTTGGTAACGGTCGCAATGAGCTTTTGCTGCTCATCAACGATATCGACTTTATACTCACGGAATACCGCTTCGCCTTCTTTTGCTAGCTCTTGAATGGTAATGATTTCAGAGCTAGGTATTTTCATGCGCGCAGTGACTTTGCTATTGCCAGGCGCAACAAAATCAATGTGTGAGCTTTTGTCCCACACTACGTAATTGCTACCCAGTTGGTGCATCAGCATGAGCATATAAAAAGGGTCAACCATCGAATATAAGCTACCACCGAACTGAGTACCGACGATATTTTTGTTCAGAGTATTTAGTCCCATGCTTACCACGCACAAACCCTGATCGAGACTGATATGATCGATTTTGATACCTGCGCCAATGTATGGTGCATAAGTATTAAGGCGCAGCTTTAATAAATGCGGTGTCAGCAATGGCATGATGCTTTGCTTGGCCCGACGTTTCAAGGCCTCAAGGTTGGTAGGTAATACGCTCATAAACTTGTCCTGTTGCCTTTTTTTAATTTTTTGATTGTATCAATAATGCGGTTTTAAACAATGTCACTGAGAAATAAATCGATAAAAAGTATTTATCATAATTAAAAAGTACTCAGCCCGCTAGCTCTAAAGCGTAACCGAAATGACATATTTATGCCCACTTACAAGTAACGATCGTTATTTATTATAACTATCTTTGCTATTCATCTATGTGATAAAAATCTACCTAGATGTAAACAATTATCAATAAAATGGTCGTTTATCCTAATTCAAAGTCTATAACAGAGAGATTTTTTACTCATGGTTTTCTATTAAGGTTAATTTTGTCTCAAATAGAAACTTTAGTTTATATATTATAATGAGATACATAGTATCTTTAAATGGTTTTAGGTTCGCATTTCATCAAGTCTTGGCATACAATAGTTCGCAGTTTGTAATAGGCGCTTTGGTCTATGACATTAGAGCAGAGCGTGTGTAGTCAATCAAAGATGTAATCGACACAAGGAAATGTGATGAGTAACCCTCAGACCCCCTCTTCAGGGTCTAATCCGCCGACCTCGAACGTAAACCACGACAGTCAAGTACAAGGCAGTTATGTAGATTTGCATAAGCCCAGTTCTAGTTTCGACAGTCGTGATGCTTATTTAAACCATGAATTACAAATCATGCAGCCGAAACGTTGGCGTCCTAATTTACCATTCCGTGATTACCGTTTTGAATACGAAGATACTATTCCAGCAATGGCCGCGACCATTGGTAAAGTTGTTATGGTGGGCGCCATCGCAGCAACCTTTGCAGGTCCACTCGGCTTAGGTGATGCGTTTGTTTTAGAAAACGTGCGCTATGAGCTATTGATCGTCTCCTTTTTTATCATTCTATTTTCGGGCTTTCTACTGCCGACGGCCAACCTTGCAGGTACTCACGGCCCACTTATTCCTCTGATTCCTATTGTGGTAGCAGCTGGTGGACACCCGATGGCTTTTGGTTTGCTTATCGGAGCTTTTGGTCTGCTCCTCGCGATTAGTAAAGGTGGGAGTTTGCTGGCTAATTTGACCAGTAAGGGTGTGTGCGGTGGCCTCTTGATTTACTTGGGCTTTATCGGAACCACCTCACAGGTCAAAAATCTCTTTGCTTGGGCAGAAGGGATTGGCATGTCACATATCGCTTTCTTTATTATTCTGGCGACTATCCTGCTGTATGCATTGCTTGAACATTGGCAAAAACGCTGGCTCGCGGTTCCGCTAAGCTGTGTGTTAGGTGGTGGTCTTGCATTTGCATTGGGCGCACCTTTTGCGTTCAAAACAGCACCAGGTCTACCAAACATGAATCCAATGTATTGGTGGGGCGAAAACACAGGTTGGATGTTAGGTCTGCCGACGATTGAAAGCTTCATTGTAGTACTGCCGTTTGCTATTTTGGCCGTGGCAATGTGGTCGCCAGATTTCTTGGGCCATCAGGTGTTCCAAAAAATCAGCTATCCTAAGCGTACTGAAAAAGTGCTTATGGATATTGATGACACCATGACCAGTGCTTCATTTCGTCAGGTAGTCGGCTCTGTATTGGGTGGCGCCAACTTTGCGTCATCTTGGGGAACGTATATTGTTCCTGCGGCGATTGCTAAACGTCCAATTCCTGCCGGTGCTTTATTGACGGCTCTATTCTGTATTATCGCAGGAGTTTGGGGCTATCCGATGGATTTGGCCATTTGGCAGCCAGTGATGTGTGTGGCCTTGATCGTTGGGGTGTTTATTCCATTACTAGAAGCTGGTATGGAGATGACGCGTGAAGGTAAAACCACGCAGTCTGCTGCGATTGTGGTGTTTGCCTCTGCATTGGTGAATCCTGCCTTTGGTTGGTCGCTCACGTTGTTGCTTGATAACTTGGGCTTGATCGGCTCTAAAGAGCGTAGTGCTAATTTGACTAAGATGAGCCGCTGGATTATACCAGGTATTATGTTTGTGGTACTGACAGGCGTCATGGCTATCGTCGGTATGCTGCCAGGTATCCCAGCATTGATGGCTAACTTCCGTCATTAGTAGTATGTGATTGGATAAACGATAATAGAACAAACTAAGCCGGCGAAAGCTGGCTTTTTTATGGGTAGCGCTGCGATAATAATTGGCTTGTAAAACAATGACTCCCGCCCCATAACTAGCAGTATTACTAAGGTTTTTAAGAGCAATAAATTCTATGGTTAATGTCTCAGAATCGAGTCCTGTCGATGATAAAAAAGCCCGTCTTAAGCATCTGATTAAACGCCTGCCTAACTTGCCAGGGGTGTATAAGATGCTGGGTAAGAACGGCGATATATTATACGTTGGTAAAGCTAAGTCGCTAAAAAGCCGAGTAAATAGCTATGTTGCCAAGACGATTGATCATCCAAAGACGCGGGCGCTAGTGGCGCGGATTCATAATATTGAGACTATCATTACGCGTAGTGAGACCGAAGCGCTGTTGCTTGAACAGAATCTAATCAAAGAGCATCGTCCACCTTATAATGTGCTGCTGCGTGATGATAAATCCTATCTTTATGTATTTATCTCAGCCGATAAACCTTATCCACGTTTGGCTTACGGTCGCGGCAAAGGCAATCATCAAAAAGGTCGATTCTTTGGCCCGTTTCCCTCTGCACATGCGGCAAAAGAAACGTTGGTCTTGATGCAAAAGATGTTTCAAATGCGTCAATGTACCAATACCTTTTTTAAGCAGCGTCAACGTCCTTGCCTTGAGTATCAGATCAAACGTTGCCGTGCGCCCTGTGTCGGTTTGGTATCGCCAGAAGAGTACGCAGAAGATGTGAACAATACCATCCGTTTTTTAAAAGGCGACTCTAGTGACATCCATAGTACGCTGATTGAAAAGATGGAAGCGTCAGCTGAAGCGTTAGATTTTGAAAAGGCGGTATTTTATCGCGATCAGCTGTCCATGCTACGCGAAGTACAAGCAAGGCAAGCAGTCTACACAGTACAAGGTGAGGCAGATGTGATTGCGATTGCTAGTCAGGCTGGCATGACCTGTGTGAACGTGCTGACAGTACGTGGGGGGCGTGTGTTGGGTGGAAAAAATTATTTCCCAGATGTGGATAGTAGTGAGTCGTTAGCAGATAACTTATCGGCCTTCATTACGTCATTTTATTTCCAAGTGACCGATGATCTGCCAGCCGAAATCATATTAAGCCATCAGATACCAGATCAGGTGGCAGTGAGTGAAGCATTGGCAACGCATTTCGGTAATAAAGTAGTTATCAAGACCAATGTGCGTGAGCACCGTTCAGAGTGGCTGGACTTAGCTACACTAAATACTAGTAATGCACTAAAAACCAAGCTTGGCGATTATTTAGAGCTGCATGCACGCTTTGGTGCGCTAAAAGACGTGTTGGCGACTGTCACCGATCGGACGATTGATCGCATTGAATGTTTTGATATTTCACATACGATGGGTGAGGCGACCATCGGTAGCTGCGTGGTATTTGACCAAGGTGGCTCGCGCCGTCGCGATTACCGTCAGTATGCTATCCATGATATCCAAGGCGGCGATGACTATGCAGCGATGAAGCAAGTGCTGACCAGACGTTATAAGAAGCAGCCATTGCCGGATTTGCTATTGGTTGATGGTGGTAAAGGTCAGCTTGGTATTGCCAAAGAAGTATTAACTGAGTTGGGTATTCTTGGTGACACCTTGCTCATTAGTGTGGCAAAAGGGGAAGGGCGCAAGGCTGGGCTTGAGGTATTGCACTTTATCAATCATGAGCCGTTAGATCTACCGATGGATAGCAAAGCATTGCACTTGCTGATGCATATTCGCGATGAGGCGCATCGTTTTGCGATTACCGCTCACCGTAAAAAACGCGATAAGCGTCGCTCATCATCAGTGCTAGAGGTAATACCGGGACTGGGTGAGAAACGTCGTCGTGACTTGCTCAATCACTTTGGTGGTATGCAGCAGCTGTTAGGCGCTTCACAGCAGGAGTTGGCAGGCGTACAAGGTATCGGACCAGTACTCGCAAAGACGGTTTATAAAGTATTGCACGAGTAATGGATTAGATATTATCAAGCAGCAGTTTTTATTGGTTGTCTATAAATACGACTGTGTGGAGATTAAAAAAAGGGGCAGTCTTGGATAAGTAAAATTATCTAAGACTGCCCCTTTTTAATAGGCTTTTACTACTTATCAGTTTCTACTTTATAAGTGGTAAACTTAAAGCTTAAATCGCTTTTTTCATCGTGCATCTGCTCAGATTCGTTTGCTACTTTAAAGCGTTCTGGCAACTCAGGGTAAAAGGCATCGCCGTCTGCAATATCAGTATCTACATGAGTCAGCTCAATACGGTCGGTGTACATCAGAGCGTCACTAAATACTCGCTCGCCGCCAATCACCCAAATCGTATCAAGATGCGCGCCATGAGCAAGGCTAGCTGCTTGTGTCAGAGCATCATCTAAGTTATGTACCACATAAGCATTGCTACTATCTGCGAGACCATTTGTCTCAGCATAATCCATCTGTGTCGTGACAATGAAGCTCACACGCTTAGGTAATGGTTTACTACCCATTGACTCAAATGTCTTACGACCCATGATCACGATACCTTGAATCTTGCTATCATTTTCTTTGGTCGTCATGCTTTTGAAATGTTGCAAATCTGCTGAGATATGCCACGGTAGCTCATTGTTTTTGCCAATACAGCGATTGCTACTAATAGCAGCGATTTGGGCAACTTCGGTATGGGCATAGCTCATAATATATCCTTTTTATTGTATTCTTAAATTTTGCTCTTATTTAGCGTAGTTAACCAGACTAACTCTATACGGCAACTTTGGCTTTGATAGCAGGGTGCGACTCATAGTCATTGACGCTAATGTCTTCGTACTCAAATGCAAATATGTCTTTTACTTCAGGATTCAAAGACAATGTCGGCAGTTTATATAGCGAGCGAGTCAACTGTAACTCAGCCTGCTCACGGTGGTTTTGATAGATATGGCAATCACCACCTGTCCAAACAAACTCTCCAACTTCTAAACCACACACCTGCGCGATCATATGAGTCAATAGCGCATAGCTCGCAATGTTAAAAGGCACGCCTAGGAATAAGTCAGCCGAACGTTGATATAGCTGGCATGACAGCTTATTGTCTGCGACAAAGAACTGAAATAATGTATGACATGGTGGTAGGGCTACTTGCTCTGCTTCACCTGGATTCCAGCCAGAGACAATCAAACGGCGCGAATTCGGATTGGTCTTTATCTGTTCAACGACCTGTGCGATTTGATCGACGCCATCAGCGTTATAACTGGCATCTTCGTTTTTGGTCGCACCATAGTTACGCCATTGATGCCCATAGATAGGACCCAAATCGCCAGCAGGTCTGTTAAAGCGCGCGGTCTGTTCTGCTGTCGCCCACTCATTCCAGATACGAACGTTATTCTGTTGGAGATAATCGACATGAGTGCTGCCACTTAAAAACCATAATAGCTCATAAGCGATAGATTTAAAGTGAACTTTTTTGGTCGTTAGCAGTGGAAAGCCGTCTGCTAAGTCAAAGCGTAGCTGCGCGCCGAAATGGCTAAGCGTACCGGTGCCAGTACGATCACCTTTTTCGGTGCCATTGTCGAGAACGTGGCGTAGCAAATCTAAATAGCCTTGCTCGTTATTACTTTGGATGCCATTGATCATAAAATGCTCTTTAGTTACTGCTGACAGCACATACAGGCTAGATGAATAGTCGATATATACACTGTCATTATTGAAAGTATTGCTAGGATAAGCGTTTTGACAGCTTATCCTATTTTAAGTCATCAACCTTTATCACAAAAGGGTAGGCTTAATAAGCAGCTTGCTTACCCCAGTCGTAGATGCCGCGTTTATAGGCATAACCGATCAAGAACAGACCGATAATTATCATTGGGGCGCTTAGTATCTGACCTTTGGTCATCCAACCTAGCAAGATGAATCCTTGGTCGATGTCTGGCTGGCGGAAGAACTCAATGATGAAACGGCTAAAGCCATAACCAAGCATAAAGACACCGGTCACTGCCATACGAGGACGGGGCTTTGATGAGTACCACCACAAGAATAGAAATAACAGCAGACCTTCTGCAAGGGCTTCATACAGTTGCGACGGGTGACGAGGCAACAGGTACTGACCGTTGACTTCAGTCATAAGGTCTTGTAGCGCAGGGTTAGCTTGTAGCTGCTGCATATCAACACTAGCGGCCTGCGGGAAGTAGGTCAACCAGTTATAGCCACCGTCAGAGACGCGGCCCCATAGCTCGGCATTGATATAGTTACCAATACGTCCGAACAATAAACCAGTTGGTACGCAGGGAACAACAAAATCGAGCACTTGGAAAGGTGTCTTTTTATATTTGCGGGCAAAATACAGCATACCCAACATGACACCAATCAGGCCGCCATGGAATGACATGCCTCCTTCCCAGACCTTGAACAGATAAGCAGGGTTTTGGAGTAGCTCACCGAACTGATAAAACAATACATAGCCGACACGGCCACCTAATATCACACCAAGTGCGCCAAAGAACACTAGGTCTGAGACCATATCTGTCGTCCAGCCTTCACACTTGGTACTGCGATACCATGCCAGTCCGTAGGCGGCGGCAAATGCCAACAAATACATCAGCCCATACCAATGGACTTCGACAGGTCCAACTGCTAATGCTACAGGATCGTACTGAGGATGAATCATCATAAGGGCATCATAATATTGATAATAAAATGCTGACTATAATAGCAAATTTCGTTCGCTGGGCATACATAATTGCTATGACGCCAATCATAGTGTATGAGTGATTTGAGTTTTTTAGATGGTACAGAATGTATAGGCTAAGAGGCAAAAAAGATAAGACGTGAGGTAAAAAAGTGACTTTAATTAGAGAGTGTTTTCGTGATGATATGTAATCTTGGTAGCTAGCAGCTTGAGATAAAAGTGCCATTTTTAGCATTATCGAGCGTTCACTACCAATTTGTATTATTACACCTATTATTAAAAGAAATTAGATGGCGACCAGATCTTGTACTTTGTTTTCGACCATCGTATCGCCTGCGCCTTGTGAGACTACCTTGCCGCGTGATAGTACCGTGTAATTGTCAGCAAGCTCTTCGGCAAACTCATAGAATTGCTCAACCAGTACAATGGCCATGTCACCTTTATCTGCTAGGTCACGCAGGACTCGGCCAATGTCTTTAATGATAGAGGGCTGAATACCTTCAGTTGGCTCGTCTAAAATTAACACAGTCGGTTCGGAGGCTAAGGCGCGTGCAATGGCAAGTTGCTGCTGCTGACCACCAGACAAATCACCGCCACGACGATGTTTCATCTCATCGAGTACGGGAAAAATATCATACAGATGCTTAGGTACGTGTTTGGCCTTACTGCGTGAAAACTTTGCCATACCAATTAATATGTTCTCTTCTACCGTCAGTGTCGAAAAAATATCGCGTCCTTGTGGTACATAAGCCAAACCTGCTCGGACACGTTGCTCTGGAGACATCTTGCTGATATCTTTATCATTGAGCAAAATCTCTCCTGATTTAATCGGTAGTATCCCCATCAGGCACTTAAGTAGCGTAGTTTTGCCCACGCCATTACGTCCAAGTACCACGCTGCATGCGCCTACAGGTGCTGTAAACGAGACATCTCGTAAAATATGACTGCCGCCGTAATACTGGTTGATATCGTTCACTTGTAACATGGCTGTCTCCTAAACTCTAAAACTTTTCTAATATTTTAAAGGGAATGTTCGTTTGGCTCGTCTAGATGATACGTTTAGCTATCGACCTAAGTAGGACTCAATCACTGCTTCATTGGCTTGCACTTCCGCTAACGTACCTTCGGCCAAAATCGCCCCTTGTGCCAATACTGTGACTTTTTCACTGATAGCATCGATAAAGGTCATGTCATGCTCAACTACTACTAAGGTATGGTTCTTTTTAAGACGTAGACACAGCTCAGCGGTATGTTCAGTTTCTGCATCAGTCATACCGGCCACAGGCTCATCAAGCAGAATTAGCTTGGGGCTTTGCATCAAAAGCATGCCAATCTCTAGCCATTGTTTTTGCCCATGTGAGAGCAAGCCAGCTGGCTTGTTGATTTTGTCTGTCAGACGAATTTGTTGTAGGGTCGCGTCGAGAGTATCGCGAGTATCGGCATTGAGTTTGTTGAATAAGCTCTTGACCACACGTTTGTCTTTCGGCGCAGCAAGTAACAGATTATCCATTACGGTAAAATTTTCAAAGACAGTAGGTTTTTGAAACTTACGGCCGATACCTGCTTCAGCGATTTGTTCGGTAGATAAGCTGGCAAGGTTATGAGTCTGACCAAAAAACACGCTGCCTTCCGTAGGGCGGGTTTTACCCGTAATGACATCCATTAGTGTGGTTTTACCAGCGCCATTTGGGCCGATGATACAGCGTAGCTCGCCTTCTTCGATATAGAGCGACAAATTATTGAGTGCGCGAAACGAATCAAACCAAACGCTCACATCTTCTAAGTACAGAGCAATACCATGGCTAAAGTCGACGCCAGATTTTTTGGGATGACTGAGACCGTCACGTCCATCAGTATGATCATATTCAGACAGCGCCTTAGTCGATTGTTCGGTCGATGGTGATTTATCATTTAGCATTATTGTTTCTCCTTTTTGAATCGATCGAACAAGCCCATAATGCCATTGGGTAAAAACAACGTCACGACGACGAATAGTCCGCCTAATATCAGTAGCCAAAACTCAGGGTAGGCGACGGTAAAGTAGGTTTTCACAGCATTGACCACACCAGTTCCTAAAATCGCGCCAATTAAGCTTCCTCTACCACCAGTCGCTACCCAGACGGCTATCTCAATTGAGTTCACTGGGTTCATCTCACTCGGATTGATAATACCTACCTGCGGCACGTATAGTGCCCCCGCGATACCAGCTATGACAGCGGATAATACCCAAGCGGATAACTTGTACCACAACGTACGGTAGCCTAGATACTGCAGGCGGTTCTCGCTGTCACGAATGGCACCGAGGACTCGACCATACGGCTGATTCATTAAATGACGTAAACCCATATAAGAGATTAACAATGCTAAGGCTGTGACAAAGCACAGCATTGAGCGGGTAGAGGCAGCAGTAATGTCATAGCCGAGAAGGGTAGTAAAACCAGTAAAGCCATTGTTACCACCGAAGCCTGTCTCATTACGGAAGAATAGCAAGGCTGCTGCATAGACCATGGCTTGAGTAATGATAGAAAAATAAACGCCTTTAATTTTTGAGCGAAAGGCAAAGAAACCAAAGAGAAAAGCAACCAAGCCAGGCACTAATACAACCAGTGCGACTGCCCACCAAAAATGCTGCGTGCCAGCCCAATACCATGGTATTTCAGTCCAGCTCAAAAAGCGCATAAAATCAGGAAGCGCATCGCCTGCTGTCTCACGTGTTAGGTACATGCCAAACGCATAACCACCTAACGCAAAATACAAGCCATGCCCTAAGCTTAAGATGCCAGCATAGCCCCATACGAGATCTAGTGCCAAAGCCACCATCGCTAGCGCCATGATTTTGCCAATCAAGGTAATCCAGTAGGCTGAAAGGTGAAAGGCTGAGGTCTCTGGCATAAGATGTAGCCAAGGCAGTATGAGTAGTATGGCAAAACATAAGCCAATTAAAACAGCACTACGCGGCGTATCAGACAGTAATTTGGTCAGTATCATAGGAGTCTCCTTATTCGACAAAGCGGCCTTTGAGTGCAAATAAACCTTGTGGCCGTTTCTGAATAAACAGAATCACAAGAACCAACAACACAATCTTTGCCAATACCGCACCTATACCAATCTCAAGTACCGTACCGCTCACACCAAGTCCCAAGGCGGCTAGTACAGCGCCCCATACTTGGCCGACCCCACCAACGACGACGACCAAAAACGTATCAATGATATACGTTTGACCCAGATCAGGACCTACGTTACCTACTTGAGCAAGGGCACAGCCAGCCATACCAGCCAGACCAGAGCCCAAACCAAATGCCATCATATCGATACGTGCAGAAGGGATACCGACAGCACGTGCCATTTGGCGGTTTTGGGTGACGGCTCGTATAAACAATCCAAAGCGGGTTTTGTTGAGTAAGTACACCAGTAGCGCCACGACAATGACGGTAAAACCAATAATGGCGATACGGTTATAAGGTAGTACAAGGCTGGATGACACTTGATATGCGCCGCTAAGCCATGCCACGTTACTAACTTCAACGTTCTGCGCACCAAAAATCATCCGCACCAGTTGCATCAATATTAAGCTCACCCCAAATGTTGCCAGCAATGTCTCTAGCTCACGACCATATAGTGGGCGAATGACAATGCGCTCAATAATCATGCCGATGACAGCGCTGACTAAAAAAGCAGCCGGAATAGCAGCAAGCAAATACCAACCTGCCATATCTGGCATATAAGCTTGAAAGAAGTTTTGCACCATATAAGTGGTATAAGCCCCAATCATAATCAGCTCACCATGCGCCATATTAATCACGCCAAGTAAGCCAAAGGTAATGGCAAGGCCAAGAGCCGCTAGCAGTAAAATACTGGCGGTACTCATACCGGTGAAAATATGACCCGTCCATGTGCTTATTTCAATACGCCGTGACACACTGGATTCAGCATCGATAAGCGCCGCTTTAAGCGAGGCATCTAAGCCATCAGCCGCGAGAGCAGATTCAATATCGACCAAAACTTGTGGGTTATCACTATCAGCGAGTAGGTGCACAGCTGCAATCTGAGTGGGTAGGTCGCCGTTTTTGAAATCAATACGAGCTTGTAACGCAGTTAGTGCCTTTTTGACTTTAGTATTGTCTTCATTTTCCGCTGCTGTTGTAATAATGGCTGGATCTACTTGATCAATGTTGTTGGCCAAAATGTCCACAGCTTGTAGGCGCTGTGCTGGCTTATCAGATGCTAGCTTTACCTTAGCCTGTCCAAAGATGAGCGCCGAGCGTAGCGCATTGGTCAAGGTGATTTGTGATAAATCACTAGGCCAGTCAGCTGTCTCTTCTTTATTAGGATAGGTAAATAGCTGATCATCTTTATTAAGCAAATAAGTTTGCCCACCGTTACCTTGATATAGCTCATCATTGGCAATGAACTCAACCAAGCTATCTAGACTCTCAACCGATCCAGGCCAGTCACTTAACATGGTTTGGCGCTTACTAAAATCGCCAGCTACAAATTGTTGAATGGCATCGCCTGAGTTTATAGAGGTTGCTGTTGAGGTACTGGCTTGAGTAGAAGTGGTTGCGTTGACAGGTGTGACCTGTGATGGCTCACTATGAGTAGTATTCGTATCATGATTATGTGCTGGGCCATCATGGTCAGCATATGCAGAAGTGGTAAAAATCGTTATAAATAATGCAGTCAGAGCAAGTAGCCGCATAGGTATAGATATTGAAAAAATCGCAGCGTGCCTCATTAACCCGCTCGTTGATGCTTGCTGATCATTACCATTCTTAGATGATATTTGCCCTGCAAAGGGGCATAAAGTATGGTGCTGCATGTGCGGCTCCCTGTTTTTCACAGACAACAAACCCTTAGCCACTACTGCCTAGCGTACTAAGCGATAGAAGAGTTGGTAAGGTTTGACGTTATTTAAAAGTTAAGAATAAGTGTTGAAAATAAATGTGGAGAGTAGGCGTTAGGACGGTTATTGGTGTCGTTTATCCATCCGCTTACTATTCAATTACTATCCACGTGCTTTTCAGTACCGCTTTATTTGTAGAACGAGTTATTTAGGAATGTACTCGCTCCATGGCTGGGCTTGGATAACTTCTGGCGTTTTGAAAATCGTATCAAACTGTCCGTCGGCACGAATTTGACCAATCATGACAGGCTTCCATAGGTGATGGTTTTCTTCATCCATTTTTAATGTATAGCCAGAAGGTGCATCGAACGTTTGTCCCGCCATGCTGATACGCACTTTGTCGACATCAGTCGTACCTGCTTTTTCGACAGCTTGCTTCCACATGTTGATACCGACATAAGTAGCTTCCATTGGATCATTGGTCACGACTTTTTCAGCATTTGGTAGTTTTTGGTCCAATGCATACTGCTTATAGCGTTTGGTGAAGGCACTGTTGGTTGGGTTTTTGATCGACATAAAGTAGTTCCACGCCGCCAAATGCCCTTGTAACAGACTGGTATCGATACCGCGTAGCTCTTCTTCACCAACTGAGAATGCCATGACTGGAATATCTGACGCTTTGATACCTTGGTTCGCTAGTTCACGATAGAACGGAACGTTTGAGTCGCCATTGATGGTCGAGATAACCGCGGTCTTTTTGCCCGTTGAGAACTTTTTAACGTTAGATACGATGGTTTGATAATTGCTGAAACCAAATGGTGTGTACTCTTCCATGATGTCTGCATCAGCCACGCCTTTTGATTTCAAAAACGCCTTTAAAATCTGGTTGGTGGTGCGTGGATAAACGTAATCAGTACCTAACAATACAAAGCGCTCTGCACCGCCGCCTTCTTCACTCATCAAGTACTCTACTGCTGGAATAGCTTGTTGATTTGGCGCCGCACCCGTGTAAAAGATATTTTCTGATTGCTCTTGTCCTTCGTACTGCACTGGATAGAACATCAATCCGTTTAACTCTTCAACCACTGGCAGTACTGATTTGCGTGATACCGAGGTCCAACCACCAAAGATGACATCTACTTTATCTTGAGTGAGTAGCTGACGGGCTTTTTCAGCGAATAATGGCCAATCAGAAGCAGGGTCGACGACGACTGGTTCGAGTTGCTTACCGAGCACACCGCCATTGGCATTGATTTCATCAATCGTCATCAATGCAGTATCTTTTAGAGAGGTTTCAGAGATGGCCATGGTGCCAGACAGCGAATGTAGTATGCCGACTTTGATAGTGTCGCCATCAGCAGCAGGCTCGGTGGTTGTTTCTGTGCTGGTTTCAGTGGTTGTCTCTGTTGATGCTGCAGTTTCGGCAGGTTTTTGACAACCTATAAGGCTTAAGCTGCCAACAACGGCCACCGCTAGTAACGAAAAACGTGATTTTATTTTTCCGTGTGATTGAGGGTCTGCTACTTGAGTATTGGCTAAAATTGGTAACGAAAACATGGACATCTCCTAATACATACAAAAGGTAAAATAATGTTTCTGAACACCTATTAAGAGTTCAAGTTCCGTGCCAAGTTAAAAAAGCCAATAATCGAGTAATAATTGAGCAATAATTAAGTTCTGATTAATATATTCATTAATTTAGTGCAGGATGGTAAATAAATTGCACCATAAAGGGGAAATGAACAAAAAAATGGTGCAATATCAAAAACCAAATTTTTAAAATTGAATAGCTATCATATGAAGAGATTTATCGCTAAAGGCGCTGTTTACTAAAAATGCTGTCTACCAAAAGCATTTATTGCCAAAGACCTGTAAAACGGCTACGGTAATATCTCTAAGATAGTTACTATTTTGCGCGTTGAGCCAATGCGTGGCTGCCATGATGGATTTTATTGCTAAGGAATGATGTATGAACGCACAATTAACGGATTCGTCTGTCTCAACAGACCATGGCAGCGTATTACCGCCACTTAACCAAATGACTAGATTTGCTATCCTGCCATTTGTACTTAGTAGTAGTGCTATTTTGGGATTGTCTTCGGCGCAAGCGGCCACCAGTAGTGTCGAGCAAGTGACCATTTATTAGGGGCTGGCGAGCGTGACGCGCGCATTGCCAATCAAAGATAGAGGTGAGCAAATGGTGGTGTTTTCGTGCTTGTCACCTTATATAGATAAAGAAAGTCTAAGTGTACAAGCGACGAGTAATGTTAGCGTTGGGGAAGTTAGTATTGAAGAGTTGACAGGTGAGCAGGCAGCCCAGTGCCAATATCAAGGTGACGCCAAAGTACAGACCCAACAAAATACCCTAGCCAATATCAATGCTGAATTAGAAGCAGCACGGTTAGCAAAGGCCTACTTGCAGAATTTGACCAAAGCCACGCAAGTCAATACAGATAGTACGATTGCCAATAATGCCCGCGATATAGAAACTCAAGCGACCAGTATTAACCAAAGAATTTTAGAGATTCAACAGCGACAAGCGCGTGCTCAAGATGCACTTAATCAGCTTATGTCAGGCAGCGCGACATCGACCTTTAACAAGGTGACACAGGTGAGTATACGTACGGCAAGTCGCTCGCCAAGTAGTATTAAGTTGCATTATCAAGTGCAAGGTGCAGGTTGGGAGCCTGCGTATCAAGCTCGCCTAAACACAAACAGTGAGCAGTTAAGTATCACAGCTTCTGCGATTATCGCTCAGCAAACTGGCGAGAACTGGACAAACGTACCACTGATACTTAGTACCGTTAATCCTAACCAAAGTACGACGGGGCAATTGCCGTATGTGCATCGTCTGTCATTGTATGAAGAGAGCGAAGATACTCGAGTAAGACGTGAGCTACTTATGATGGATGCGTCTCCTGTTATGATGGAAGAGCCTACTTATAACAAAGGAGCAGGGGCAGCTATGGCACCGCTACCTAATTTTACGGTCAGTAGCCAAAATAAAAATGGCATTATTGAGTATCGTTTACCGCAGTTGGTTAGTATTCCAAGTGACGGGAGACGCGTACGCACAGTGATTGGCGAGCAGGCAGGTAACAGTAAGCTCTGGATTCGTAGTACGCCAAGTGTTGAGACTGCTGCCTACTGGTATGCGTCAGCGCCGTTTTTGACGCCAGACTGGGTCGATGGTTCGCTACAGCTGTACCGTGATGACAACTATGTAGGTCAATCGCGTTATAATTATCAAGTGCTAAAAGAGCAGGGGATTGGATTTGGTCGTGACTCAAATATGCTCGTAAAAGAGCTGACCAATGAAGATAAGCAAGGTGAAAAAGGTGTGCTAAACCGTACGCAAACACTGACGACCACCAAAGCATATCAGTTTACCAATCAGCACAATCGTAGCGTACGCTTGCAAGTACTGGGCAGTGAGCCTATCAGTCGTGACGATAGTTTAAAAGTTGCGGTGACGCATACGCCGCCTGTGACTGAGCGAGATTGGAATGACAATCAAGGTATGGTGGCGTGGGAGTTTGACTTACCAAGTAAACAATCACAAGTAATACGTTCAACCTCCCAGATTATTTATCCTGCCAATAAATTGCTGACTGGCAATTAATAATTACTGCCTGTAAGTGCTACCTTATTAATAGGTAAAGTCTGAAATAATATTTTTGCCTTTATTAAAAATTACTCGCATAACGAAAATTATTATAAAAGGAAAGCTATGTGTATTGTCGCTATTGCTTGGCAATTATTTGATGAGTTACCGCTAGTACTACTGTCTAACCGTGATGAGTTTTTGCAGCGCCCAACTGAGCCGCTTCACCAGTGGTCTGACCAACCTATTTATGCTGGACGCGATAAGCAAAGCGGTGGCACGTGGTTAGGCATTCATCAGCAAGCGTCGCCAGCGCAGAGTCCAGAGTATTATGAACAAAATGGTCGTTGGGCTGCGGTGTTGAATTTTCGTGATGGAGTGCAAGCAAGCAGTGATGAGCGCTCACGTGGTGCATTGGTTACCGAGTTTCTAACGGGGACTTTAAGTCCGATGGATTTTGCACGGCAGATTGATTTGCAGGATTATGCGGGTTTTAATCTGATCATTGGTGACGCTGCGCAAGCTGTAATCGTCAATAATCGCGGTCATGCACCCACGCCATTATATGCAGGTCTACATGTTATCTCTAATGGTCAACCAGAGGCCAGCTGGTTTAAGACAGAGCGGTTGCGCGGGCGACTACGTCAAGAAGTGCTGCCATTGATTGCAGAGGATAGCTCACCTGCGTACTGGCAAGCGGCGGCTTTTAACGTTTTGTCAGATAGTACCAAAGCACCAGAAGATAAATTGCCTGTTACTGGCGTGGCATTTGAAGTGGAGCAAATGCTATCGTCTGTTTATATTGAACCCGTCGCTTTTGGCGATACTGAAACTAGCAAACCTACTTATGGTACCCGCACTCAAAGCATTTTAACGTTGCGCAAAGAGAGAGATAAGGGAGCGAACTACACGGCTGACATTGTTAGTCGAGAGTTTGATAGTCACTAACAATGACTGTTAGTAGATAATAAAAAAACACCCACGGTAATTGCTAACATTCTAGCTACTATCGTGGGTGTTTTGCATCGTACTATTAAGTAACTCATTACATAAGCAAATGATTATTTTGCTCAGGAATGATCAGCTCTTGCTTTAGCGGGAGTTCGCGTACCAATTCTTGCAAGGCACGACGATAAACGCCTCGTTTAAAGTGAATCACTTGTCCGAGTGGATACCAGTAGCTGACCCATTGCCAATGGTCAAATTCAGGTTTCCCTTCGTCAAAGCGGATATGTTGGGTATTTGGCTCATCTAAGCGTAGCAAAAACCATTTTTGTTTTTGCCCAATACATAAGGGATGCTGACCATGACGTACATAACGTTTTGGCAAACGATAGCGCAACCAGTCTTGCGTGACTGCCAATAAGTCTACGTGACGCGGATGTAAGCCGACCTCTTCCCAGAGCTCGCGATACATTGCATCCATCGGCGTTTCCCCGCGGTCGATACCACCCTGCGGAAATTGCCAAGCGTTGTGACCAATACGTTTTGCCCACAGAACCTGCCCTTGTGTATTTGCCAAGATGATGCCGACGTTGGCGCGAAAGCCGTCTGCATCTATCATGACTAAACCTTTTAATTTGTTTAAAAATAGCTTGTTTTGACTTGAAACCGTGACAGCAATCGTAATTATTATAAGGTGATTGTTATCGATATCCGCTCAAAACAAGATTCATTACCGTTATTAAACCAAGAAACAAGCAAAATGTGTAACAGTATTTTGCTATAAAATGTTTCACGAGTTTTACCTTTTAAAATCAACTATTTACAAGCAAACTTTTGTAGGTTTTTTATACGGAGTTTTTAGGCAAGTGTTGAAGAGTAGTAATAGGCGTATAGATATACAATTATTCAGTAAACTATCGAAGTCCACTATTTCGATATGTATAAAGTGATAAAAGCACAGGTTTCACTGGTGAGCTAGCAGCAAAACAATGAGCCTATAAAATCTTGCTTTGGCTTATGCTACACTAGCTGGGCAATATATCATCTACACAATAATAATAGGCAATACGCCATTTAAAATAAGGAACATCTACAATGTCAGAATCAAAAGCAAGCGTCATATGGCAAGAGAACAAAGCCTTTATGGGTGTGTCACCATCAGGACATAATGTACAAATTGATGCTGATAAAGAAAAAGGCTCAAGCCCGATGGAGCTGATTTTGCTAGGACTAGGTGGTTGCGCCAGTTATGATGTCGTAGAGATTTTACAAAAATCACGCCAAGCAGTGACGGATGTACGTTGTGAGCTAACCGCCCAGCGCGCTGAAACTGTACCAGCGGTCTATACTGATATTCATATGCATTTCATTGTCACTGGTCAAGATGTCAAAGAAAAACAAGTCGAAAAAGCCATCCAGTTATCAGCAGAAAAATACTGTTCTGCCAGCCGTATGTTAGTAGCAGGTGGGGTCAATATCACCCATGACTTCGAAGTGGTTGCAGGCTAGGGACTTATATAATGATAAGTGCATTCTTTGAGTTGGTAACTGATAAAGTGGCGTCTGCCATTTTAGCCATGGTGGTAGCAAGTCTATTGCCATGGGCGGTGTCAATCGTTGCAAAAGTATCTGGTGGCTTTAGAATCAGAAATAATGCACATCCTCGCGAATTTTTTCAAAATGCGACAGGCATGGCAGCACGTGCTAATGCAGCACAACAAAACAGCTATGAAACCTTGCCAGTATTCTTGGCAGCAGTATTGGTAGCTATGCTTTTCTTTGTACCGCAATCGATTATCAACGTATTGGCTTGGCTGTATGTGATGATACGAATTGGTTTTTGTGTGGCATATATTACTAATTTGGCAATGTTCCGCTCTATCCTTTGGGTATTATCAATGGCCTGCTGTCTAATGCTATTTTATTTAGCGATACGAGTCAGCGTCTAGGGCATGTCCTCAATTCAAACGACAGTTATCTAAACGGATTAAAAATGGCTCAATTTTGCCAAACAGCGTCAAATCGCTTGCTAGTATCTCGATATTATCTACGCTATTTTTCTCGTTTGACGGCAATTTATCTCATTTTTATCTCCATTTTTGAAATGAGGACACACCCTAGTAAAAATACTCCTAACTGCCAAAACGCTCAAATACAAGCAGGTGATTAATCTCGTACGCTTGCTTGTAGGGCGCTAATAATAACCGCTTTATTTTTCTCTCGTTTAATACCTTCCCATACTGTCTGCGCCTCAACGTAGCCTTTGGTAAGCATACCTAGCCATTGCTTATAGCGTCCGACTAACACCACATCGTTCTTTGCTTCCCCTTCTAAAAACTTGATCTGATGGGCAATCAAATCTTGCCATAACAATGTAGCCGTATTCTCTCCGCTGTCAGTACTGTTTTCAGTATCACTATCAACCTGTGCCACTAAATCAGGACGCGTTACTGCGCCGCGACCTAACATTAAGTGCGGCGTACCTGCTTGCGTCATACAGTTTTGCGCATGCTCAAAGTTCCAAATTTCTCCATTAGCAATGACAGGAATATTGAGCGCATTAAAGCTCTGGATTTTGTTCCAATAGGCAGGTGGCTTATAGCCTTGGGTTTTAGTGCGTGCATGAATGGTCAGCCAGTCGGCGCCGCTATCGTTAATTGCGCCGCGAATATCATCCATTCGGCTAGTATCGGTATAGCCCAGACGAATCTTAGCTGATACTGGTATATGAACGGGAACAGCGTGCCGTACGGCACTGATAATCTGATACATTGTTTCAGGTTCATCCAGTAGTACAGAACCACCACGATGGCTGTTGACCGTTTTTGCTGGACAGCCAAAATTGATATCAATCGCAGGTGCACCGAGCTCACAAGCGTACGCGGCGTTTTCTGCCATAAGCTGCGCTTCGCTACCCAAAATCTGTACATGAATAGGTGTACCAGAGGCCGTTTTAGCATCATGATGTAGCTCAGGCACATATTTATAAAACACGTGCGCAGGCAAGACATGCTGAGTGATACGAATAAACTCACTCACTGACCAATCATAAGGACGACCCAAATCTGTCGCAATTTGCGTTAAGATTTGGCGCATTAATGGATCGGTTAAGCCTTCCATAGGTGCGAGCAAACGCACGGGAGCTGCAAATAACTGATTAATAGTATTTTGACGTGTTTGAAGTTGCTGGCTATTATTCATGCTAGTGATTCACTGCTAAAGAGTCGTTATAAAAGATTGAATAAAACTTGAGGCTGACCGAGGTGTAGGGTAATTAAGTATTACCAAAAATCACTTTTTTGCCCGTCTGTAATCCTGATATTAAGTCTTTAATATTATGAATATCCAAATTGCTTTGCGCGCGCGTGCAAGCAACGTAGAGCAAACGCAACTCTTCTGGGCTTATTTTGACCGCGTTGGTGGTCACATCGTAGTAAAAATCATCATCTAGTTGTACTTTGCCCCATTCTAGCCCTTTGGCTTTATGAGCGGTGGAGATGACATAGTCAGCGTTTTCAATGCTAGTCAGACTATTGACCGCTTGGCTCAAGACATTGGTACCGTGGTCATCGACCAGTTTGACCAGTGTTTTGAGATCGCTACCCTCATTGGTTTCGGCGTACTCTTGCACATCACCCCAGTTATAAAAATACGCTAGCTCAGGTACACCATAAGCCGATTTGCCATTTTTTAAGTTTTCGGCTGCTTGGCAGAATTTGAGCATACGATCGGTATCCGCTTGTAGTGCCACGCGATGCCCGTGCTTTAATCCTGTCAATAGTTGTGACATGGCAGCAGCATTGGTACGGCACAAAATAGCATCTTTCTTACTGTGTACCATGCCCTTATCGGTAGAGGACTGTTTATTCGGATTGCCTTTTAGCGGTACGTCCTCTTGTAGTGCTTTTAATAAGGTATTGGCCACTTCTGCAATCGGCTCACCAAAGCGAAAAGACTGCGTCAATAATGTCTGCGGTAATGGCAGTTTTTTCATGGCATTGACCGCGCCGCGCCATTCATAAATCTGCTGATGAGCATCGCCCACATAGATGACTTGTCTCGACTGCTGAGTCAAGATACCCATCATCAATGGGTCGGCATCCTGTGCTTCATCAAATAAGATAAAGTCCGCTGGAATACTGGGCTTAGATAGTGCCCAAAGCTTGAGATAAATATCATGGCCAATACCAGCAGGATGACGCGCATCAATCGACTGTAACCAGCGCTGCTCAACAGCAGGGTAGAGCATCTCACGTAGCTGCTCTGCATCTGAGTCATCGAGCCAGCTTGGGAAAAGTATGTGCCTTGGCGCAGGGTAGCTGGCATGCGTGCTACAAAAATTACTTACTGCATCGCTGACGAAACGCGATAGTCGTGCTGGCGTCAGTGTGATGTATTTATTAACCCCATCCATCTGCCGACGTACTTGTACAGGCTGTAGTCCCAAATCATCACCGAGGCGCTTGGGTGAAAATCGTGGCAAAGATAGCTTGGCGGTAATATCACGAGCGACATGACGATAAGCTAATGAATGAAAAGTACGGCATTCTACATGCGGCGGAAACTTTGAACGAGCATCATTGGCAATCGCTTTGTTAAAGGCCAGATACAGTCCGCGGCCACGTAAGCGCTCACCGATTAGCTTGAGCGTCGTTGTCTTACCGGCACCCGCATAAGCGACCACTTTAAACGACTTGTGATCCATCGCCATATTCAGCGCGCTCAGCTGCTCGTCAGTGGGATCGCTCATATAAGCTGGCATAGATGCGGACATAATAAAGCTACCTAAATACAAAAATTGATTAAAAACAAAAGGGGCAAAAAAAGCCACTGGGTAAACAATGGCTTATAGATGATGGTGATGCTAAAACGTGATAATAAGCAATCAGCTTACTAATGAGGCAAGAATAAAACGGTGTAATGGTAGTTTAACGCATAGCTATATGTAATCAATAACTTTATTTCAGTCTGGATTAGACTGATAAGTGTTTTATTCTTTGTCTGTCGACACGAGAGTAGGACTGGGCTCTTCTTTGATTAAAATCTTCGCCAAAAACAAACCAAGCTCAAACAACAACCACATCGGAATCGCTAGCATGAGCATCGATACGCCATCTGGCGGCGTGACAACGGCAGCCACAGCAAAACAGCCCACAATGATATAACGACGTTTCTCTTCTAAGCTCTGAATGGAGACAATACCTGCCAATATCAATAGCAAAGTAACAACTGGAATCTCAAAGGTTAAGCCGAATACCATAAATAATTTCAAGGAAAAACTGAGGTAGCTATCGATATCCGTCATGGGTAGTACGTTTTGCGGGGCAAACATGATAAAGAACTTTAAGACCCCTTTGAGCACAATAAAGTAAGAAAAAGCCACGCCAGCATAAAACAAAAATATAGAGGATAGCAGTACTGGAATAGCAATTTTCTTTTCTTTCTTGTACAAGCCGGGCGCTACAAATGACCAAATTTGATAAAGGATATAGGGCATCGCCAAAAACGCGGCTACGAATACGGTCAGACGTATCGGCGCCATAAAATTTGACGTAATATCCGTGGCAATCATGGTCGAGTTGGCAGGTAACTGTGCAATCAATGGGTCAGACAACAAGTTATATAGCTCGCGCGAATAACCGACCAAGCCTAAAAATATTATCAGTACTGCCACACATATTTTGATCAAATGCCGACGCAGCTCAATCAAATGCTCGGTAATAGGCATATCAGCCAAAGGGCTTAAAATATCCTCTGATTTTTTATCTTGAGTGGTATTGGTCGTTGCTTCAGCACCTTTATTGAGGGTTTTTTGATCAATAGCTTCTTGATCAATGACATTTGGGTCAGTAACGGCGATTTTCTCTTGACGACTTTTTTTGCGCTTGAATAATGACATCAATCAGTCTCCTGCTTATGGTCAGAAGTCTGCATGTTGGCAGGACTGTTGAGTAGGGCATCCGCTTTATAGTTTGGCACATATGGCGGCATTGGGAGCCGACGTGCTTTGTCATAAGCGCCCAGTCGAAACCACATGTTTTCCCATGGACGGGTAGTGATGGTCTGAACAACTGGCGCTGCCTTGGCATTATCACTCACCTTTGCATTATCTACATCGTCACCGTTGTGACCGCGCTTCGATAATTGACCGTTTTCTAATGTATCTGGCTGCTCGTCAGTGGCATAAGCATAGTCGAAGGCTTTTGGTGTGGCTGGTTGCTGCTTTTGTATGCGGTTACTTTCATGAGCTTCGTCATCCTTGCTGTTTTCAGCATTTGTAGATGCTTCAGAAGCTATCGAATCAGGACTATGTGAGCTTTCAAAAGCTTTCATATTGCCGCGCATTTCAGCCATTTCACGCCTCATTTCGGCTTCAGTCTGGCGAATTTTGGCGAGCTCTTTCTGCATTTGCTGACGTGTCTCAGCCAAGTCAAGCTCAGCCTCTATTTCAGACTGCAATGTTGAGACTGTACGGCGAATTTTGGCATACCATTGCCCAGCCGTGCGCGCTGCCTGCGGCAGTTTTTCTGGGCCCAGTACGATTAGGGCGATAACGCCAAAGAGAAGTAGTTCAGAAAACCCGATATCAAACATAATGGTCCGATGTCACTGTTTAGATGCTATACGTTATGCTTATCATCAACCTTGGTGGTTGAGCGCTCTTCAGTGTTTGCCGTTGCATCGTGGTCAAGAACCGCGTGTTTTTTGGCATGCTCTGTATTTTCATCTTTAACAGCTTCTTTAAAACCTTTGACAGCACCGCCCAAATCTTTACCAGCATTTCTGAGTTTTGAGGTGCCAAACACGACAACGACAACGACCAATAGTATCAGCCAATGTGTAATAGAAAAACTACCCATAATGGTATCCTTGTGACCTGGTTTTGTGACTTGGATTTTAGTCTTTATATGCCTGCTGTTAGTTTGCAAAAAGGTCTATCTAGCAAACAAAAAGCATCGACATATAATGCGAGATAAAACAGAGCTATATTATAACCTGCACTTATTACAAATAGGTGAAAGCAACAATAATCCAATAAAATAGACGTTTATTTTTTATTTAGGCTTATCTAGCGGCTTTTTCATCGATACCTGATAACCCAAAACGTCTGCCTAGCTCGTTTAATACGGCGTCCGACTCTATATCAAACCAGGCCAGTCCGACTAAGGTATGGAACCAAACATCGGCGACTTCATAGATTAGCTCATGACGAGCTTCATCGTAGCTTGCTTTGTCTGTACTCTCATCGCAGTTAGCAAAATCTTTGGCAGCGATGATACTTTCTGTACTCTCTTCACCGACTTTTTCTAATATTTTATTTAATCCTTTGGCATACAGACTGGCCACATAAGAGCTGTTGGCATCGGCTTGTTTGCGCTCTGCTAATACGCTATCGAGCTGCTGCAATACAGAGGCTTTATCGACTTGTGCTTGAGCAGTATCAGCTTGTGCTTGGATAGTATCAGAGTCAGTATTCGAACCAGTGTTTTCAATTTCAAGAGTTTCGCTAGTAGAGTCATGAGAATGATAAATATCTGCAGGGTCTTTTAATACTTTATCGACAGTTTGCCATACAGGCGTTTGACCTGATAAATCCAACCGCTGATAAAAGCAAGATTCACGTCCCGTATGGCAAGCAATGCCGCCAGCCTGAGTGACACTAAGTACAATCACATCTGCATCACAGTCTAGACGAATATCATGCACAGTTTGCGTATGACCTGATGACTCACCTTTATGCCACAGCTTGGCACGTGAGCGTGAAAAATAAACCGCTGTTTGGGTTTGCGCGGTTAGCTGCAATGCTTCTGCATTCATCCACGCCATCATCAAAATACGACCTGTCTGATGATCTTGAGCAATTGCAGGAATCAAACCATCATCATTAAAAGTTACGGCAGTCAGCCAAGCAGGTAAAGTCATAATGTATTTGTCGTCTTATAGGTAGAAAGTGAAAAAGAGTGATAAGCAATTATACTACTTATGATTAAAGCGGGGAGATTATCTGAAATGCTCTGCAATATGCTGACAGCTAGCAATATGATGTCAGCTAAATGTGCTATAGAGTGCAATTATGCTAAATCTAAATGAACAGCATACTATTGATAATAAGCGATTCTACAGTCTAAATAAATGCGGATACAACGCTTCTTTAATCGTATTATCAAGCTTAGTCACTTTATTGAGGTTAAAGTCGTAACCTCTAAAATGCTGGCGCGCTTTTGCTACTATTTCGCCCGTGTGCATCCGCGTGACCTTTAGGATTATATTACCGCCATTATCATATATTGGCTCAACACCAACTTCAAATAACAGCTCTTCTCGTACGCGGATACGGCTTACAATATCTAGCTGCAATTTATCAATAATCAAGCCTTGATGGTCTGCGTTGATTTCTTTGACCCCTTTAGCGTATAGAAACCTTAGCCGTGCTTCGGACAATAGCGCTGTCAGAGATTCTACCGTCATATGCTGTCCTGCGTCGGCTTCCGTATGACGTACACGCATCACTGTCTCAAAAACAAACAAGTCGTCGTCGAATACTAACTCTTGTTTTGACACACTATCTCCTAGAGTGATGGCCAAATATGGTTCTATTTATCATGCCGTAGGTAGCAGCACTGTTATTGTTATCGTCGTTATGACTGTGCATTCTAGCTTAAATATTCATGGTGAATAAGTGGGTTTTAATAGTATTTATATGAAGATATAGCTCAGTCTCTACTTAAGCACAGCTTAGGCTGACATTCAATCTATTTGGATAAAAATCAGCCGTTTTATTGGTGATTTTAGGAGAGCTGCTATCGCTTATCTGATGCTGATTACTTGTCTATATTGTCTACTAAAACCTCGCCAAAACTTTACTTGGCAAAACAAGGCACTATCTGCTAAAATAGCGCCTCCCACCTCGAGGCAAATAGAGGTTTAGTGGTTATTTATATAACGATTATTCAGTATGACTATTTGACGACCAGGTTCTAAAACAGAAAAAGAGGCAAATCATCATGAAAGTTAAGATGAAAACCAGAAGCGGCGCAGCTAAACGCTTCAAAAAAACAGCGAATGGCTTCAAGCGTAAGCAAGCATTCAAAAGCCATATTTTGACCAAGAAATCAGCTAAGCGTATTCGCCAATTGCGTGGTCTTAAGTTGGTGCACAAGTCTGACGAAGCAGCAGTTCGTCGTATGTGCCCATACATTTAATAGCCTACCGTCATCTATCTTTGATTGAAAATATTTGACTTTGCAATCTGACAATGATGTTTGTTATTTGACAGCATCATCACTCGCTTAACAGTGATTAAAAAATCTTGGAGTAAATTATGGCCCGTGTAAAACGTGGTGTACAGGCAAATCGCCGTCACAAAAAAATCTTAAAGCGCGCAAAAGGCTACTATGGTGCCCGTTCACGTGTTTACCGCGTAGCGGTACAGGCAGTGACCAAAGCTGGTCAATATGCTTATCGTGACCGTCGCAACAAGAAACGTACTTTCCGTCGTCTTTGGATCGCACGTATCAATGCTGGTGCACGCTTAAACGGCTTAAGCTATAGCCGCTTCATCAATGGCATGAAAAAAGCAAACATCGCAATCGATCGTCGCGTTCTAGCAGACATCGCTATGCATGATGCAGCGACTTTCACAGCATTGGTCGAAAAAGCAAAAGCGGAATTGGCCTAAATATTAACCGTCCTTTAGGTATGATGCTTTTAAATAATTATTTATAAGCAATTGTCTAAATGGATAGGACTAATATTGATTAATAGTATGATATTAATAAAAGCTACCGCTGGTCGGTGGCTTTTTTTATATTAAATTATTTTAAGCGTGCTCTATATTGAACTTTATTGAGTAAAAATACGCTTATCATCGTCTAAATATTCAAGCCATTCTTATAACCAGCCTTTATATTAATCTTTTATATAAACATAGCTGGATAAATGGTTTGCAATATTTGGTCAAATCCCTACAATTAATAGTCCGTTCAAATCAGGAATAATGCGTCTTATGACTAACCCTGCTGCCACCAACGACTTGTCGGCGCTACCGACCTTGTCTTCAGAGCTCAATGAGCTTAACGAAGCTCAGCTTACCGAATTTGCGAGTGCTGCTGAAGCTCTAATCCTACAAGTAACTGATGCGCGTACACTGCAAGATTTGCGTGTGCAGTTGACTGGTAAAAAGAGTCCGCTAACGGGCTGGTCAAAGCAGATGGGCAAGCTCGATGCTGACGATAAAAAAACTTATGGCGGCTGGTTGCATCAAGTACGTAGCCGCATTCAGCAAGCACTGACAGACCAACAGCAGCAACTAGAAGTCGCAGCGCTCAATGCCAAGCTAGAAAGCGAGAGCATTGATATTACTTTGCCTGCTCGCGGTGGTCAAAAAGGTCATCTGCATCCAGTAACTATGATTACTCAGCGTATGCAACAGTACTTTATTCAAGCGGGCTTCAATGTCGCAACTGGCCCTGAAGTCGAGAGCGACTACTATAATTTTGAAGCGTTAAATATCCCGTCGCACCATCCTGCACGCGCGATGCATGATACTTTTTATTTTGATGCGCATTATCTATTGCGTACGCATACTAGCCCTGTTCAGATTCGTACCATGGAAAAAAATGAGCCGCCGATTCGCATCATTTGCCCAGGTCGTGTTTATCGTAACGACTCAGATCAAACACATTCGCCGATGTTCCATCAGCTAGAAGGCCTTATGGTCACTGAGTCGAGCACTTTTGCTGAGCTAAAAGGTTTAATCAGTGAGTTTCTAGAAGCATTTTTTGCCAAAGAGCTGACCGTACGTTTCCGTCCGTCATTTTTCCCATTCACTGAGCCGTCTGCAGAAGTGGATATCTTAGATGACAATGGCAAGTGGCTTGAAGTAATGGGCTGCGGCATGGTGCATCCACAAGTATTGACCAATTGCGGTATTGATAGCGATAAATACACTGGCTTTGCTTTTGGTATGGGTATCGAGCGCTTTGCGATGCTGTATTACGGTATTGATGACTTGCGCTTGTTTTTCCAAAATGACGTGCGCTTCTTAAAGCAATTTGGCTAGAGTTTTCTTTATACCTATATAGTTAGTTCAAGATAATTTAGATCCAAGGAAAATGAGTGAAAGTGCTACCAATCGTAGACTGAGCGAGCCTGACGCTGTATCTAATTTATATAAGATTGACTATAGCAAGTGAATTCGCCAAGCTTTACTCCAACATCTTTATTATAAAATTCTGATCCGAGATATTTATGAAAATTAGCGAACAGTGGCTACGTCAGTGGGTAAACCCTACAAATACTAGCGAACAGTTAGCCGAACAGTTGACTATGGCAGGTCTTGAGATTGATGATCGCTATGCGGTTGCCCGTGCTTTTAGCGGTGTGGTTGTCGGTGAAGTCATCAGCATTGAGCAGCATCCTGATGCAGATAAATTACGTGTTACTCAAGTAAATATCGGTGACGCTGAGCCGCTACAAATTGTCTGCGGCGCGCCTAACGTGACCGTCGGTATGAAAGCACCGGTTGCTACCGTTGGCGCGATATTACCAAGCGATGATGCCAGTAATGGTAAAGCGGGCTTTAAAATCAAAAAAAGCAAACTACGCGGTGTGGCCTCAAATGGCATGCTATGTGGCGCTTCTGAAATTGATTTAGTCGATGATATAGATGGCTTGCTTGAGTTGCCTGAAGATGCACCAGTTGGTACAGATATTCGTGAATATCTAGGTTTAGATAATCAAATATTGGATATCTCAATCACCCCAAACCGTGGTGATTGCTTTAGCGTACGTGGTATCGCTCGTGAAATATCTGTCATCAACGATTTATCTGTACAAATGCCAGAAATCTCTGCCAATACTGCTGGCACTGCTGCAACGCCGGCTGTGACAGTTGATGCAAAGGAAGCGTGCCCTCGCTATCTGTTGCAGTCGATTCACAATATTGACCGTAGCATCGATACTCCAAAATGGATGCAAGATGCGCTGGTACAATCAGGACTACGTTCACACAACTTCTTGGTCGATGTGACCAGCTATGTGTTGATGGAGTTGGGTCAACCGCTACATGCGTTTGACGCAGACACGATCGAAGGTGATATCGTGGTACGTTTGGCACAGCCTGATGAAACCATTACTTTGCTAAATGAGCAAACCGTTACCTTGACCGGTGATGAGCTTGTGATTGCTGATGATAAAGGTGCCTTGGCACTGGCTGGTATTATGGGTGGTCAGCGTAGCAGTGTCACCGATAGTACGACCAATATCGTTGTAGAAAGTGCTTTCTTTAATCAGCTAGCTATCGCTGCGCGCGCACGCCGTTTCGGGCTACATACGGATGCATCACAGCGTTTTGAGCGTGGCGTCGACTTTGAATTACCAGCATTGGCGTTGGCACGAGCTTGTGATTTAATCACCAGTATTACTGGCGGGGAAGCAGGTCAAATAGTCACGGCCGAAAACCTTGAGCATTTGCCAGCACGTGCACCGATTACATTGCCAATCGCGAAAGTTCGTGATGTCATTGGGATTGATATTGAACCAACTGAGATGGTACGTATCTTGACCCAACTGGGTTTTGACGTAGAGCAGCAGAGCGATTCACTAGTTTGCAAGCCGCCATCTTACCGTTTTGATATGAGTATCAAAGAAGACTTAATCGAAGAGATTGCTCGTATCTATGGCTATGACAATATTCCAAGCGTCCTGCCACATTTGCAAGTCAGCATGGATTATGATGATACTGCAGATTTGACGCATGAGATGAAGCTATCATTAGTCGACAACGGCTATATGGAAGCGATTAGCTTTAGCTTTAGTGATGCAAAACTAGAAGCATTGCTTGATGACGAAGCGCTAGGGGAGGTGTTGGCACTGGCAAACCCTATCTCTAGTGATTTGGCGGTTATGCGTCGTACCTTGCTATCGAGCCTATTACCTTGCGTGCAATATAACTTGAATCGTCAACAGCCACGTGTACGTTTCTTTGAAACGGGTCTTAGCTTTGTTGGACAAAGTGTTAGTGACTTAGTACAAACGCCAAGTATTGCTTTAGTTGCAGTTGGTGATATATGGAGCGAGCAAGCTTATCAAAACCGTGCGTTAGATTTTTATGACCTAAAGCATGACATTGAGCAGTTATTACCAGCACAAATCGATAGCGCACGTATTCGCTATGAGCGTAGCACGCTGAGCTTCCTGCATCCAGGACAAAGCGCTGAGTTGTATATTGATGATGTATATATTGGTTGGTTGGGTCAGTTGCATCCAAATACTGCTAAGCAATTAGATCTGCCTACTACATGGGTCGCTCAATTGTCACTGGCACCGCTATTGACGATTGCACGTGAGCAGCATGCTATCACAACACCAAGCAAGTTCCCGCAAGTACGCCGCGATATTGCTATCTTGGTAGACAGTGACATCAGTTTGCAGACGCTAGAGACAACAGTACGAGCTGCGGCAGGTAATCTATTGACTGATCTTTGGTTATTTGATGTTTATCAAGGTGACAAAGTACCAGCAGGCCAGCGCTCACTAGCGTTTGCATTGATATGGCAAGACAGTACGCAAACGCTGTCTGACGAAGCCGTCAAGACTGCCACAGATAAAGTGGTACAAGCGCTAACTGACCAGCATTCTGTACAGCTGCGCGACAGCTAACATTTAGTAAGTATTATACCCAATGCTCTGTAGTCTTTTTACCATGAGGCTACGGAGCATTGCTATTCATAGAATAAGTTAAGTGGTTATTAATAAAGGATTTTAATGAAGACTTTGTTAAAAAACGGTCAAAAAACCTTTATAATAGCTAGCCTTAACCCTCATACCGCTAAACCATGATATTCGACATCACGACATAGCATAGGAGTCGTACTGTGAGCACCTTAACCAAATCTGACATGATTGAGCATTTGATGAGTCACCTAAACCTAACACGCCAAGAAGGCCGCTGTCTGGTGGAGAACTTTTTTGATGAGCTGTCAGAGAGTTTGATTGATGGCAAAGAGGTCAAGCTTTCAGGCTTTGGCAACTTTGAGCTTAAAGATAAAAACAGCCGTCCAGGCCGTAACCCGAAAACAGGGGAGCCTGTTGCAGTATCCGCGCGCCGTGTGGTTACTTTTAAGACAGGGCAAAAATTTCGTCAGAAGGTTGACGAGCGTTTGTTTGATAGCTAATACCTAGTTTGGCACTGCGCTGAACGATAGTGTGTCTGTTTTATCGTGAGTTTATAAGAATGCTAGTGCGTATTTGCACTTAGTTATTTTTGCGTACATCTATATATTTCGATATTGCAGCACGCATCGCATATTAGGGTTATCTATAAAGTAGAAACCTACTAAAATCATAAATGATAGACATAAAAAAAGAGAGCATAGGCTCTCTTTTTTTTACTACAGTTTATCTATTGTATGAACAATAAATTACTGAGCTTCTTCAACTACTACTTCGTCAGAAGCTTCAACAGCAGCAGTATCAGTTTCGCTAGCTACGTCTACGCTAGTGGTGTCGCCGTCTACAGGAACTTCAGCGTCCATTTCGTCAGTAGCAGTTGCAGCTTGTGCATCAGCGATGTCAGCTTCAGCGCCAGCAACAGCAGCGTCAGCATCAGCAGTCATTTCGCCTTCAGCAGCAGCTTCGTTTAGCTCTTCAGAAGCGTCTTGCACTTCTTCTTGCGCGTCAGATAAATC